>NZ_OU659204.1:0-2400000 GCF_915403165.1 Providencia alcalifaciens | reverse complement strand
TTGTAAGGCTGCTAATGCTTTTGGTAAGTCAGCAGGCGCACCTTGTTTTAGTACGATACCTTCAATATCAAGCTCTAGAATAGCGCTCAAAATAGCCGGATTATTGTTCATTGTGAGGACAATAATCGATAAGTCAGGGTAGTGGCGCTTAATGTATTTAATTAAGGTAATACCATCGCCGTATTTATCGCCAGGCATAGACAAATCAGTAACCAGAACGTCTGCATTCAGGCGCGCTAAGTTATTAATTAAAGAAGTAGAATCTTCAAATTCACCGACGATGTTTACCCATTCAATCTGTTCAAGCGACTTTCTGATACCGAAAAGAACAATAGGATGATCATCGGCAACAATGACATTTAGGTTATTCATATTATTGGTTACCTTCTGGCATTAGTCTTTTCACTGAGACATCCAGTTCTCTAATGCAATTTTTTATTTCAAATCCGTTTTCATCTGCTATGTAATGCTCCAAATCTTCACAAAGTTTATGAAGATAATGGAATTCAAGCATAGCAAAAACTCCTTTTAAACGATGTGCAGTGTCTTTTAATTCGGTTAAATTCGCAACACTTTCACTATTATACAGTTTATTAATATCTATCGGTACTGTTGAGATAAACAAATCTTTATAATCGCTCTTCGACAGAATTAAATGATAGCCTGAAAGAATATTATCAACAGAATTATTCGACTGAGAGTTAGTTTCTCGTAGAATGAGTGACGAAGGTAGGTTGGATTCATTATTATCTTCTGTCTCATCCGCTTGTTCTATCAATAATGAGATAGCATCAATAAGTTCATCCGTAAAATTGTAGTTAACTTCAATGTAATTTTGGTTAATACAATTTATTGAAGATAGATTGCCCTTAACTTTAATTATGTTATTAAAGGAAATGTCATCATTGTCGGTGATCAAGAGATCCCAATTACTGTGTGGTGAGCTTTCATCGATATCAAGAAATTCTGCACCATAATGCGATAAGGTCTGTTTAACAATTTTACGCGTATCAACATTCTGAATATTCAAGCGAATATAAATATCTTCAAGCAGAGCAGGGTATTCATGGATTTGTATTTGAGGTTGCGCTGGAAGCCTGATTTGATAGTGGCTACCGATGGCATCACTTGACTTGATACTAAATGTCCCCTGCATTTTTTTTGTTAATAATTTGCAGAGATAAAAGGTCATGCCGGAACGCTTAAATTGATTTGAACTTTGCGCTTTCCCTGTGAATGGGCTTTGCAAGTTATTCAATTCAATCTGAGTTAATCCAATTCCGCTGTCTTTTATATCAATAGAAACCTCATTTTTTTCCATAATGTAGTCAATTGAAATGGCAATTTTACCAAAGGCTGTAGTTTCTATTGAATATTCCCAAATTGATTGGAATAAAATCTGTAAATAATCCGGGTTATTTTCAATTAATGAGTCTGGATTAATGTTGTTATAAAAATAGAATGAAAGTCCTTTACGATTTAAATGGGCTAAATTCTGTTTAAGATATTGGTTAATCACCTGGCCAATAGCAAATTTTTCTGTTTTAAACTCAATCTGTTGAGTTTCTAACTGGCTAATAAGCTCGATATTTCTAAACCAATTATTGATATAAAACAGTTGGTTTTGAATTTCAGATAATAATGGGTTTTTAGGTTCGTCGAGCCATGTGCTCAATTGATTAAATTTGGCATCAATTTGGTTAATGGCTGGCAGAACTTCCTGACAAATATTCTCGAAAACTACTTTTCTAAGTTGAATATTTCTTTGGTGCTCACGCGTGGCCATTTCTTGGCGTTTTTGCGTCAGAACTTCTTTATCTTTATCTATGATGATAAACAAAATGGTGTTTTCTTTAATTAAGCTCTTCACCAAAATGATTTCATAGATATTGTTTTCTATGGAAACTTGAATGACATCATTATGATCGGTTGCCATCTCTTTGATATGTATCAGATCCATAGACGGTAATAAGTGGTTCGCGATACTGTTGCTTAATAACTTTTTATTGCTATTAAAATCAAAGACTAAGATGCCATAAGAAATATGATTCAGAATGTCATTATTGAGGGCATCTTTAAACTGAAGCTCATCCAGCATTGAAGCATTGGGTGAAATAATTCGCTTGCGGATAAACATTGTGGTTATCAGTGCTAAAACACTGACCGCAATCATGCAGGTAATTAGCCAAAAATTGTAACTTAGCACCCCGAAAATAATACTTTTCAGCGAAAGGGTATAGCTAATCTGGTAATTTGTGCCTTCAATGGGTTGGGATAGCATCAGGCTGGTGCCAACGAGTTCGCTGGCCGCTTGGCTATTTTCTTGATTGTTTGGTCGTTGTGAAATCGAAATATCATCGCCCTGTAATGTAAAAGGGAGGATAGAATTGATAGAAATATCAAAAGAGATCACACTACTTAAGCGCCCAGGCGAGTTAAAGACTAAACGATAGGTATAGAAGTAAACATTATCCTGTGCGTTTTTTTGCATATTAGAGATAACTTCACGACGATCTAATAACGTCGATTGAGTGATCATATCAGAGCGTTTATCTTCCGCGGTTAGTGTTAAATAGCTTTCTTTATAGCGTAGCTCTGGTTTTAGAATGGAATGGGTTGTTACCAGCACTAAGGAGTTGTCTTGGCCATTAAGGTAGTACATGGAGTTAAATTCATTCCGTGCCCCCCATACAATCTCCATATAGTTTGCGAGCTTTGTTGCTAAGACTTTACTGCTTGGTTTATTGAGACCAAACACAATGGAATCAATGGTCTGATTATTACTGCTTAGCCAATAAACATCGTGGCGCATTTCTGTCACGGAAATGTCATTAATAGAGTCAGGTGTGGTTTTATCATTCGCAAGCTTATAGATATGGCCCGCCTGATAGCGATAATCTTCAATTTGATAAGCGAGCCGATTAGCAAGGGTGTTGATAGCCGTTTGGTGCGCTAACATCCATGCGTGATAATAATTATAGAGAGATAACGAAAGCATTGTGACAAGCAGCACAATAAAGGTAATAAAAATGCGAGAAAGAACATTCGGTTTTAATAATGATTGTTTGTACATACAGTCCCACGCTGTCACACTGGCAAATTAGATTAATCAGATTAAAAATCATACGCCTAGGTATGCTATAGACACCGATTTTGCACAGATATTAGCATTTTTTTAGGGCAATAGAGAACAATTGAGTGAAGATTAGTCAAACGAACAAAAAAATGCAATTATTTTACTGTCAGGGGTAGACAAGCCCCCATGATTCCTCCATAATCGCGCCCCATGGAGAGATGGCCGAGCGGCTGAAGGCAGCGGTCTTGAAAACCGCCGATGGGCGACCATCCTAGAGTTCGAATCTCTATCTCTCCGCCAAATTAGCCGGCTTAGCTCAGTTGGTAGAGCAACTGACTTGTAATCAGTAGGTCACCAGTTCGACTCCGGTAGCCGGCACCAAATAAGAACCCGCTATATCGAAAGATATAGCGGGTTTTTTCTTTGTCAGTCATTTACCCATTTCCTAATTTCTTCCTTCTACTTTCAATACCCTATGTTGCTGAGTCAGTTTTCAGTAATTAACATATATCATGCAAAGGTTAGTTTGATGTTCATTTATTAAATGCATGGTACCTTCTTTGTCATGGATGAGGTTAATGAGGCTCAACATGAATACCAATCAAGATGACATCAACAAAGCGGCTGAGAAAATCATTGCTGGGGCAGGGCGAATCCAGCGCTTTGTTGAAAAATACCATGATTATCTCTCTGATGAAGATAAAGCAAAATTAGCGCAGATAATTAAAAATGTGGGTGATAAGCTGAATCAGTAATAATTTCTGCAACCCGCTTAGCTGGAAGGGATTGATTTGAATTTTAACAAGCTAAATAAAGAGGATTACAATGCTAAAAGTCATTGCTGAGGATTTTATCAAGCCAGAAGCGGTAGAAATTGTGTTGCCGCTCTATAAGGCACTTGTTGAAGCCACAAAGAAAGAACCGCTATGTATCGCCTATGACCTTTATATTGATGAAAAGGATCCTGGGCATTTTGTTTTTATTGAAGAGTGGCCCAATCGTGCCGCATTAGATTCACATTGTGCGTCTGAACACTTCCAACGATTAGTACCGATGATCAACCACTATCAAAGAGCGGAACCTAAATTTATCTTGATGGGGGCGGCGTTTTAATACTGAGTAGTACATTTCAATATCTTATGTAAAATTTATCCAAATAACCTCTCAGAAGTTCCCCCCTAAATAGTCGGTATATTATTTTACTAAAAAAGGGGGCTTTGGGTTTACGTTAACTTTATCGAATTATAGCCAATTCTGAACCATAAAATATGACAGCGTAAATACAAAGATGATCATTAGGTGCTGTAAAACTTTTAAGAATAAAAGAAAGCGTCTGACCTGATTCATTGCTGCTAATCCAAATAAAGAGTGACTTAAATTAAAGTGTATATTTAGCGTAGCAATGAAATAAAATCTTGCGAGAAAATATCAGATAAGTACAAAATTAAAATTGAGATTAAGTATAAATAACTAGACGTATGGGCGGTCTATATTCAAAGCCATCTTTAATATTTTAAAGATGGCTTTAGTTATAAATAAGAGGAACCTGGATATTTAATCCTTAATCAAAAACTTTCCTCATACTCTCGAGCTTTTTTTGCATCATAATTGTGTTCCCATTTGGCGATAACCAAGGCGGCCAAAGCGTTACCAACCACATTAAGTGCAGTCCTTGCCATATCGAGAATACGGTCAACACCGGCAATAAAGGCTAAACCTTCTAATGGGATCCCCACAGAACCTAACGTTGCCAGCAAGACGACAAATGAAACTCCCGGAACCCCTGCAATACCTTTTGAAGTGATCATTAAGGTAAAGACTAAAATAAGCTCTTGCCCTAATGACAGCTCAATACCATATAGCTGAGCAATAAAAATGGCGGCGATACTTTGATATAAAGTGGAGCCATCTAAGTTAAATGAATAACCAATTGGGATAACGAAACTGGTGACAGATTTTGGTGCACCATACTTCTCCATTTTATCCATAATACGTGGAAGTACAGTTTCAGAGCTGGCTGTTGAATATGCAAGCAGTAACTCATCTTTCAATATTCTCATCAGAGTGAAAATATTAATTTTGCAATAGCGTGCAACAATTCCGAGCACCACAACGGCGAAGAAAATAATCGCACAGTGAACCAAAATAACTAACTTCAGCAGTGGAACCAGTGAAGTAAATCCAAAGTTTGCGACGGTGACAGAAATTAATGCAAACACCCCGATTGGTGCATACATCATGATCATGTTGGTCACGCGGAACATGGTTTCAGAAAAAGTTTGCAGAACATCTAATAGTGGCTGTTTCTTTGCTACTGGTAAAGAGGATAACCCTAAACCAAATAAAACCGCGAAGAAGATCACAGGAAGCATATCGCCACTCGCCATAGCAGCAAAAATATTGCTCGGTACCAAAGATAATAAAGTATTTACGATCCCTGAAGGATGGCTAGCAACCTCCTGCGTCGTTTTTTGGTACTGAGAAATATCCACTTGAGTGAGCTGAGACATATCAATGCCCACACCTGGTTGGAAGATATTGGCAAACGAAATACCCACAATGATGGCAATGGTAGTAATGACTTCAAAGTAAAGGATCGTTTTGAAACCCAGCGTACCTAATTGTTTTGTATTCCCGACACCAGCGATCCCCACAATCAAGGTCGAAATGACGATAGGTACAACAATCATTTTGATTAACTGAATAAAAATCTTACCTGCGGGAGAGAGAACATTCAGTATTAACCAATCTTTGTATTCCACGCTTTCATGCAATAAAGCACCAACGATAACACCTAAAATAAGCGCAACTAGAATCTGCCACCCTAAACCAAATTTAAACGGTTTTTTTGGAACGATGTTGTTTAATGTCATAAATAATTCTCGTTTATATTAATAATATTTAACATTGTATTTTTATTATGCTCAGTTTTATAACTAATATTCGGAAAAACCACAATCATTTATTCGAGAAAGTAGAGTTATTTACAATGGTTACTTATAACAAATTGTAAATTAAGTTTCTGAAATGGAATGTTTTGTTAATTTATATTTCTATTTGTATCTTAATGTGTTGCCAAATCGATAACAAAAAGTGATTAATCTAATCTATAAAAATTGTTAAATACAACTTTTGTGAGTTGAGATTTTTATGGAGTGTTTAATTCTGCAATATCTATGCAAGGTTATTTGCATAGATATTTAATTTAAAAAAATAGAGGGGGAACAAAAGACATGGAATAAAACGAGCAATCTGAAATGCTGATGATTTTATAGCAGTGATTGGCTGCGTTTATAGGCGGCGAGTAATGTTCGTTCAGATAAATCGAGGTAGTGTAAAAGCGTAGCGGCCGCATCTTGGTTTCGGCCAACATCAAGTAATTCCAAAATAGCTTGGTTTTTATCGATATAAGGTGCGTAGAGCAGTTTGGCATCGTTTAAATGACCAAAAGCTAAACGAAGCTCCGCGGCAATATTATGATAAAGCTTAATTAATCTTTCACTGTCCGATAATTCCACAATCGCGGTATGAAATTTCATATTGGCGGTACCGACACCCACCCAATTTTCCGTTTTTTCATGCTCCCGAGCCTCAGCAACAGCAAGTTTCATTTTTTGAACGGCAGGATGCAGGGCATAAGCATGAGTCAATGAATCACATTCAATTAATCGACGTACTTGGTAAATATCAATAATCGCCGCCATATCTGGGACGGAAACATACACCCCTTTATTGGGGGCGTAGGTGAGTAGACCTTCTTGGGTTAATACGCGAAAGACTTCCCTTAAGGTATTACGGGAAATCTCTAGCTCTTCACTCAATGCGGCTTCTGATAAACGTTGTCCCGGCGTTAACTCACCAATCGTAATTTTATGGCGGATAGTTTCTGCGATAGTGACTGACAGGGTTTGTGCGACGGGCTGTTTTTTCATAAAAAGGCGAGCCTAGTTGAAGAAAAGTAGGGAGAACAGTTCATTAAAACAGGTATTTGAGCGCTATCTTCACATATTCGCCGTAGGGCAGCAAGACTCCTTTTATGCACTCATTCAGGGCATTTTCATTTTAGAGCACTAAATTGGTGCTTTGACGCATTACACCTCTCATTCTCAATGTTATGGAGAAACATTAATTGTTAAAAAAGTGATCAAGATTTGATTTTCAACTCATCAGAAACGATTTTGATTGCTTAATTATTCATCGCTCCGTATTAATTGTTCAACAATCTATATTCAATAAATTAACAATCCATACCATTGATAGAACAATGGCACGAAAATTGCCTCTACAAACGAGTTCAGTATTAAAAAACTTGCACAACATCAAAATACAGATAACAACAAAAACTACAGAGGAGTATGCATATGGCAGCTCATGAAAATATCTCGACAGCAGAATATGTGAAGAAACGTCGTTCCTCGCTGATTGGCGCTATTTTTTTAATGGCAACATCGGCGATTGGTCCCGGATTTATCACCCAAACTGCGACATTTACCGTCACTTTAGGTGCCGCGTTTGCGTTTGGTATTTTAGCCTCCATCATCATTGACTTCGTGGTACAGCAAAATATTTGGCGAGTGGTTACGCTGACCAAAATGCATTCATCGGATATCGCCAATGCGACAATTCCCGGAAGTGGCTATTTACTGGCTGTGTTAGTCATCTTTGGGGGATTGATATTTAATATCGGTAACATTGCCGGGGCAGGTTTAGGTCTGAACGCACTCGTCGGTCTCGACCCTAAATGGGGTGGTTTACTCAGTGCGCTCTTAGCGATTTATATATTCTCATCCCGCAAAGCCAGTAGCTTTATTGATAGATTAATTATTGCATTAGGTTTGGTCATGATCGCCTTAACACTCTTTGTGATGATTGCATCTAACCCGCCAATTGGTGAAGCATTACGTCAAAGCGTACTCCCTGACACTGTTGATTTTGCGATGATCACGACGATTGTTGGCGGAACGGTTGGTGGTTATATCTGCTACGCAGGGGCGCATCGTTTACTGGATAAAGGCGAAGTTGGCGTTGAAAACATTAAAGCGGTTTCTAGTGCGGCGACTAAAGGGATCATCGTCGTTGGCATAATGCGCTATGTCCTGTTTTTAGCCATCTTAGGTGTGGTTGCTAGCGGCGTGACGATTGATATTTCAGGTAAAGCGGCGAACCCTGCATCGCAAGCATTCCAAGCCGCAGCGGGTAACTTCGGTTTACGTATTTTTGGTTTAATTTTATGGGCGGCAGCACTGACTAGCGTTATCGGTGCAGCGTACACCTCAATGAGCTTCTTAAAAGCGTTCAAGTCTTCCATTACGGAAAGACAACGTAATATTGCCACTATCCTGTTCATTGCCGTTTCATTGGCTGTTTACCTGTCAATGGGAACTGCGCCAGCAGCGTTATTAGTCTTCGCGGGTGGCTTTAACGGCTTGATTTTACCGATTGGCCTGACTCTGTTTGTCTATATTGGCTGGAAACGTGCAGATTTAATGGAAGGCTATCATTACCCACGTTGGTTACTGTGGTCGGGTGTCGTGACCTGTGCGTTAACGTGGTACATGGGTGCCATGTCCGTGAGTGCAATTTTCAACTACTTAAAATAAGTCGTTATCAAGGATTGAGGAACAATAATGAATAAGCAAATCGACCTAAATAGCGACCTTGGTGAAAGTTTTGGTCAATGGAAAATGGGCAATGATGAGGCAATGCTGAGTATTGTCAGTAGCGCCAACATTGCTTGTGGGTTCCATGCGGGCTCTCCCGAAGGGATCCTTCAAACACTCATTGCCGCGCAAAAACAAGGCGTAACGGTCGGAGCGCATGTGGGATACCCTGACTTAGTCGGATTTGGCCGTCGAAATATGGACATTGCGTCTAACGAATTAACCGCAGACGTGATTTATCAAATTGGCGCATTAAAGGGGCTTGCGACGGCGGCAGGTACTCAAGTGGAATATGTCAAACCACACGGCGCGCTATATAACACCATCGCCCATGACAAACGCCAAGCGATGGCAGTGATTGATGGGATCTTGGGAATTGATAACCAGTTAACGCTGGTGGCATTGGCAGGATCCTCATTGATTGGTTGGGCAAAAGAGAGTGGGTTGAAGGTGGTTGCAGAAGCCTTTGCTGATAGAGCTTACAACAGCGATGGTACGCTGGTGTCTCGCAAGCTAGCAGGCTCTGTCTTGCATGACCCAGAATTAGTGGCTAAGCGCATGTTGCAGTTAGTGAATGAAGGCGGTGTAGTCGCTATTGATGGGAAATTTACCCCCATTGAAGCGGGATCCATTTGTGTACATGGAGATAGCCCCGGTGCGTTAGAGATGGCGAAAAAAGTACGTGAACTCTTTGAGCTGCAAGGGATCGGTATCTGTGCCTTTGCAGGAAAGAGAGGTCAAGCATGAATGCATTAATGAAAGCCTCAAAGGAGGCAATTCAAGCCGCGAAAGCGGCGAGAGAAGCGATTCGTCATGGTTATGATAAACCCACTGCAGGCATGGCACCGGGAATGACCCAAGCCAATATGATTGCGTTACCGAGGGATTGGGCGTTTGATTTCCTACTTTATGCTCAGCGGAACCCCAAAAGTTGCCCTGTCTTGGATGTGTGCGAATCAGGGAGTTGGCAAACCGTATTAGCCGAAGGTGCCGATCTGCGTACCGATATTCCTCGTTATCGTGTTTGGGAACAGGGCACGCTGGTGGATGAAATTACGGATGCGACGGCCATTTATCAGCAACATCCTGACTTAGTCACTTTCTTGATTGGTTGCAGTTTTACCTTTGAAACACCGATGATAGAGGCGGGTATTGATGTTCGCCACATTACCGATGGTTCCAATGTGCCGATGTATAAAACTAACAAATTGTGTCGTCCTGCGGGGCGTTTAGAAGGCGAGCTTGTAGTATCAATGCGTCCAATCCCTGCAGATCGTGTTGCCGATGCCGTCATGATTTCGGGGCGTTTTCCCGCGGTACATGGCTCTCCCGTACATATTGGCGCGCCCGAATTACTGGGGATCCGCGATATTATGCGCCCTGATTTTGGGGACGCAGTCCGCATTGAAGACGGTGAAATTCCCGTATTTTGGGCTTGTGGTGTGACGCCTCAAGCAGCGGTGATGAGATCGGGTGTTCCTTTTGCGTTAAGTCATGCTCCGGGATATATGTTTATCACGGATGTTCCTGACGCCGCTTACCACGTATAGGGGGGCTTATGCGTTTCTTACCTGTCAATTTAAGCGCGTTTATGGTTGAACTGCCGAGTCTCGAACAGACGATGGCACTCACAGACTCATTAACGCATCGTCCTATTAAAGGCATTGAAGAGATAACCCCAGCGGCACGAACGGTATTAGTGCGTTATAACCCAGCGATTGAGCATGTTAATGCGATTGTGCAGCAAATTTCTCTGCGCAATATTGAAGGTGGTGAAGCTAAAACGGGAAAATCTGTCACTATTCCAGTGCACTATACCGGGGAAGACTTATCGGAAGTGGCGGAGTATTTAGGGGTCTCTATCGAAGAGGTGATTCGCCGTCATACTGAAAATGAATATCTGGTGGCATTTAGTGGTTTCGCGCCCGGATTTGGTTATATGGTATCGAAACAAGCACAATTACAGGTACCGCGCCGCCAGTCCCCTCGCGTGCGAATTCCTGCGGGGTCAGTGGCACTGGCGGGAGAATTTAGCAGTGTGTATCCACAAGCCAGCCCCGGTGGTTGGCAACTGATTGGTCAGACTGATTTAGCTGTGTGGGATATTAATCGCCCAGAGCCCGCACTTTTACAAGCAGGTTATCGGGTGCAATTTGTTGACCAAAGCAAGAGCCGCGTGAGCTATAGTTTACCAAGCCAAACTGACATTAAACCTATCGATAAAAACCAAACTTACGATCTCACGGTACTGGCGACAGGGCTACAAACTTTATTCCAGGATAGAGGACGTATTGGGCAGTCAGCGTTAGGGATCTCCGAATCAGGCGCGATGGACAAATCGGCGCTATACAGTGCAAATCGTTTGGTCGGTAACTGTACGCAATCTACTGTATTGGAAGTGACGCAAGGTGGCTTAAAGGTCCGCGCTAATCGAGATGTGCTGGTCGGTATTACAGGCGCAGAGTGTCCTGTTACCATCACCACGGAAGACGGGCAGATATACACCTCAGCAACTTACCAACCGATTCACCTCGCAAAAGGGGATGTCATTCAATTAGGACGCCCGACTAAAGGTGTACGTAGCTATTTTGCAGTACGCGGGGGCTTTTCTGTGGCACCGATTCTTGAAAGTTGTTCATTCGATACTTTAGCTCAGGTTGGCCCCGCGCCATTAATGGTCGGGCAATCTTTATCGATTCATCAAAAAATGAGTCATCGCGCTATTTCGCTCACCGAATCGCCAGCTTTTGATTACCCGACAATAGATGATGTGGTGGTACTGGATGTGGTGATGGGGCCTAGAACAGATTGGTTTACTGAACAAGCCGCCGAATTACTGCGCCAGCAAGTTTGGCAGGTAACTGCCGCCTCAAACCGTATCGGGTTACGCCTTGCGGGTGAAGTACCGCTAAGCCGTGAACGGTTGCAAGAATTACCGAGTGAAGGCACTTGTATTGGCGCTATCCAAGTTCCAGCGAATGGGCAGCCGGTGTTATTTTTAAATGATCACCCATTAACGGGAGGGTATCCGGTGATAGGGGCAGTGTGTAACTATCATTTGGATCTCGCAGGGCAAATCCCCGTGAACGGCAAAATCCGCTTTAATCCATTACGTGAATTTTATCAACTTGAAGGGAGTCATGAAGCTTATGAATACCAATAATAAAAATGCACAGCATAAGGTATTGATTGCCAACCGCGGTGAGATAGCCGTACGTATTATTCGTGCTTGCCGCGATTATGGTTTTGCGTCTGTGGCAGTGTATGCCGATAGCGATATTGACGCATTACATGTCAACATGGCGGACGAAGCTTATGGGCTAGGTGGAAATACCCCAGCACAGAGCTACTTAAACATTGAGAAACTGATTGAGATAGCGAAAAAATCCGGTGCAACCATGGTGCATCCGGGCTACGGTTTTCTTTCTGAACGCGCTGAATTCGCGCGCGCAGTGCAGCAAGCTGGCTTGATTTGGATTGGTCCAAGCCCAGAAAGTATTGATATTTTGGGGGACAAAGTCCAAGCCCGACATATCGCTTTACAAGTGGGTGCGCCACTTGTCGTGGGAACTAAAGATCCCGTTGAAACCGCCCAAGAAGTGGTGCAGTTTGCCCATCAACATGGGCTACCCATCGCAATTAAAGCGGCATTTGGCGGCGGTGGTCGTGGTTTAAAAGTGGCATGGCAGATGCATGAAGTGGAAGAGTTATACCACTCGGCGGTGCGTGAAGCGACAGCGGCATTCGGTCGCGGGGAATGCTTTATTGAACAATTTTTGCATAACCCGCGCCATATTGAAGCGCAGGTCATCGCCGATACCCACGAGAACGTTGTTGTCGTGGGAACGCGAGATTGTTCGTTGCAACGCCGAAATCAAAAGCTGGTGGAAGAGTCACCCGCTCCATTTTTAACTCCTGAACTGGAACAACAAATTATTCGCGCTTCCACAGATATTTGCCGTAAAGCAGGGTATGTGGGAGCGGGAACGGTCGAATTCTTATTAAGCCAAGAAGGCACCTTATCCTTCTTAGAAGTGAACACCCGTTTGCAGGTTGAGCACCCAGTCACAGAAGAAACGGCCGGAATAGATTTGGTGGTTGAGCAGCTACGTATTGCTGAAGGCTTGCCTCTGAGTATTCAAGAAACGCCTAAGCCTCGTGGGCATGCTTTTGAATTTCGTATCAATGCGGAAGATGCCGGGAATGGCTTCTTACCGACTCCGGGAACCATTTTATGTTTTGATGCCCCATCAGGCCCTGGCGTCCGTGTTGATAGCGGCGTTGAAACAGGTAAAGCCATTCCCGGTACCTTTGACTCGCTAATGGCGAAATTGATTGTGGTTGGGCAAACCCGCGAGCAGGCGATTGTGCGTGCTCGTCGCGCATTAGCTGAATTTAAGATTGAAGGGGTTGCATCCGTATTGCCTTTTCATCGAGCGGTGATGGAGCAAGCCGATTTTTGTGAAAACTTTAAGGTACATACCCGTTGGATTGAAACGGAATTTAGTGTTGAAATTCCCCCAGCGAAACGTCAGTTACCGCAAGCTGAACAAGCGTTAACACGGTCATTTATTGAAATTGATGGGAAACGTTGTGAACTGGGGTTGCCCGCGCAACTGTTTGCTGGAATGGCAATGAACCCTACGACGGCTACCTCAGCGCCTCAAGGGATGGAAAATAACCCTAACAGCGTGAACGCACCCATTTCTGGCGTGCTATTCAACTGGTTGGTTCCTCAGGGAAATAAGGTGACAGAAGGGGACATAATTGGTGTGATGGAGGCAATGAAAATGGAAGTTCAAGTCATCGCCCACCGTTCAGGGGAGCTGAAATATACGGCTAAACAAGGGGATTTTATCAATGCAGATAATAAAATTGCGGAGATTATCTAATCGCTAATGGTTATTAATCGTTAATAGGGGGTGGCGAACGGCCACCGCCTTACCCATTTAATCGTAACTCAACGTGATTTACGTTCCGGTAAGTTACGTACGGGGAGTGGCGGGTTAGGTGCAGGAACGACACTTTTTTCCTCTTTAGCGATTTCATCGCTATCACGATAAACCTCACCACATAAGAAAAACAAATTAGGGCGTTTTGCCTCTAAATAGGATTTTCGGCTCATGCATTGTTCTTGGGTAAAAATGGTTTCGGTCACGGGTAATGCATCGCATGAATCGGTGCCACAAGGACTGACCCACAACGCCCAACCGATAAGTACCATATGTCCTGCCATTTATCTTGCCTTCCCACTCACTGCTAATGAAGTACACCCAAGATGTCAAATCAATACGCTCAATATATAAGGGCGCGTTATTTGTCTATAAAATATAAGTCAAATTCTAACATTGGATTAAATAAATGTATGTATTCATACGATAGATAAATTTAAATTCACATTAAACAGCAAATAAGAATGTGTGATCGAGCATTTATCATTATCAAAAAAAGAATACTTATCTTGATGCAATAAAAACGTGATGTAATAAAAACAGTAGGAAGTTACTGAGTGTTATCGCGATTATTTTAGGTCTAGCTCGCAAATAACAAAATTTTTATCTGCAAATTTGTGTTTTCAGATCTCCATCCTGTCAATTTGAACTATTTTTATCTACGATGAACTCGATATCGTAATAATAATCGCAATAATAATATAAATAGGTAACTTATGAATGCCATGGAAGAAGTGCTTTCATTTTGGTTTGAAGAATCGACCCCAAAACAGTGGTTTGAAAAAAGCGAAAAATTCGACTTAACCATCGCAAAGCGTTTTACTGCGCTCAGTGAACAGGCGGCAAAAGGGGAACTGGCTTATTGGCGAGTCTCTATTCGTGGCCGTTTAGCGGAAATTATTATTCTTGACCAGTTTTCCCGTAACTTATGGCGAGATACCCCAAAAGCGTTCGCACAAGATGCGATGGCGCTAGCATTAGCGCAAGAAGCCATTAAGCAGCCGGATTATCATTTGCTTACGCTATCTCAGCGCAAATTTATGTTAATGCCATTTATGCATTCAGAATCGAGCTTTATCCACCTGCAAGCGGTGGAGCTATTCCGTATGTTGGGGGATGATAGTACGTTGGATTATGAAATGCGCCATAAGGCCATTATCGATAAGTTTGGGCGCTACCCGCACCGCAACGAGATCCTCGGCCGACCGTCAACTCGAGAAGAAATTGCCTTTTTACAGCAGCCTAACTCGTCATTCTAGTTCGTCTACATAAAAATGAGTTTGCTTACGTGCTAGCAAACTCATTTTCTTTCAAGGTTTATTAACGGAAAAGTTCGGCCGTGGCAGGCTGTAAACCTAGCTGTTTTTGCACACCAGCCAAATAGGTCTGAGTGATTTTGGCAAGGGTAGGGTAAAACCCATGTTCAGTTGACGTTTGCTGAACCAACGTTAAGTAACGTTCCGCCCAAGGTAATAAATGCTGCTCGAGTAATTCCACAATGGCATCGTCTTGACCTTGCTCTGCCAGTGCTGAAATGGCCATTAACATTAAACCAAATTGGTCTTCTGGCTCCCGTAATCCCGTATCAGTAACTAATCCATGGGACATCAAAAACTGGCGATAGGCGCTGGTGGAATCCCCCATAACGGTGTTGTCGTGAGACAGATACACCGAGCCCCACGGTGGTGCTGGCATTGCACCTTGACCTTCAAAAAGAATCGAAAAATCATAGGTAAGCGTGTCTGCTGGGTAATCACTTAATGCCTCACAGTCGGCAATCAGCTGAGTGGGTTCTTGCCAATCATACAGGGATGGGATCTCACGCAGTACAGGTTGCAACGTTTGAAACGTGGGTGTTTCAGGAGAGTAGTAAAACATTCCCCCTAAAATACGAAAAAGAGTAGTATCGAGAGTTTGCATGATATTACCTATAAAGCTTAAATTAACTTAAAAGAAAGAGCCTGAATTCAGGCTCTTATACTATTAATTATTTTATATTGCTAATCATAATCTGAGGTTATAGCACCTTACATGGTGATTTGCCACAGGTTATAAAAGGCAATACGACCAGACAGTTCTGCGAGTAATACGGCTGCTGCACAGGTTAGTAATGGGATTTTTGGTGAACGCTGCTTGATAGCGAACCCAACGAATGCCGCTAAGGCGATCGCTAATACAATCACTTGGAAACCCCAAAAGCCGGTTTGTTCTGCGCTTAATGCGGGTGCAGTTTCGCTTAAAAATGCTTGATAGCTGGCACGGCTGGCAAAAATCGCAAAGGTACCCGCTAAAAATGCCATTAATCCTAAACCACGAGCGCCGATTGCCATCGCGAGTGCGCCACCGCCCACAAACAGGGTTGTCCACATTTGCAGTGTAGTGAATTGGGTATCCCAGTTAGCAATTGTCGCAATGTTATACACCTGTGGGATTGACCAAACGAACGCTAACCCTGAAATCACCGTCGCAATGTTAGACAGTTCACGCAGAGCCGTTTGTTTAACAAAGTGAGTGAAAAACAGTGTAGCGGCGGCACAACCCACAAACACGCCACTCAAGAACGCTTCATTACTCATTGGTGAGCGACCCACGCCCAACAACATATTGAAGAAACGCAGTGGTTGGCCGACGTGCAGTGCGCCAATACCTAAGCCAATTATCACAATGATAAACCCGATAATATTGGCTGTTTTCAGCTGGTTATCGTCGATTGAGCCCATTTTTTTCGCAATATAAGCTAACAGAAATAAACCCGCCGCGGATTGCCCTAAGACAGTAAAGAAAACCAGTGGTAACTCATGCATATTAGACCTCCGCAGGGTTTTTCAATTCGCCACTTTTATCACCCGATGGCTTAGCATCTTTGTGTGGCTTGATGACGATATTCGGGTTAGTCAGGCTTGGGTCTGGCATTGGTGCAATGCCGCACTCCGTACCGTGTAACTCACGTAAAACGGTAATGTCATCGAAATCTAAAGCGCGCTGCGGGCAAGACTCTACACAAACCGGCTTCATTCCTTTTGCGACACGCTCATAACAGCCATCGCATTTGCTCATCAGTTTTTTCTTTTCGTCAAACTGTGGCGCACCGTATGGGCAGCGCAGTTCACAGTAACGACAGCCTACACAGATAGACTGATCCACAACCACTAAACCATCTTCGCTGCGTTTGTGCATTGCGCCAGTTGGGCAACCTTCTACGCAAGTTGGGTTCGAGCAATGGTTACACGAAATAGACAGGTAGTAGCTATAGACATTTTGTTGCCAAATACCGTCTTGCTTCTGCCAGCTACCGCCACCAAATTCATACACTCGGCGGAATTTAGGACCTAAATCTAAGTCTTTTTCGTCCTTACAACTTACCTGACAGGTTTTACAGCCAGTGCATTTTGTGGAGTCAAAATAAAAGCCATACTGTTTCATCAATTAACTCCTTAAGCGCGTTTGACTTCAACAAGGTTAGTATGTTGTGGTGTGCCTTTCGCCAGTGGAGAAGGGACATGGGAGGTTAGGGTGTTGATACAACCACCAACATCTAAACCTTCGGTATTCAATGTGCGCCATGCACCTTGAGGAACCGCAATCACACCGGGTAAGACGCGCTCAGTCACTTTGACTTTAATCTGAATACGCCCGCGATCATTGAAGATTTCAGCTAAGTCGCCGTTCTTCAAACCACGTTCTTGTGCATCAATTGGGTTTAACCAGAATTGATGAGGAATAGCCTCACGCAGCATAGCCACGTTGTAATAGGTTGAGTGAACATGACCCTTATCGTGGAAGCCCGTCATTAATAAAGAGTGTTTTTTCTGTGCTGCTTGTGCTTCAACACCTTCTTTATTCACACAATATTCAGGAATAGCTGGAATACGCTGACCTTCTGGAAGTTCCCAGTTTTTCACGCGTTCAGCCAGTTTTTCGGAGTAAATTTCAATTTTGCCGGATGGCGTTTTCAGTGGATTATTCACTGGGTCATCACGGAAGCTTTTCAGTGCCACATTTTCAGCACTATTGAGGAACTTACGGTCGATGATCCCCGCACCATCGGTCTCACTAAATTCTGGCAAATGAGGCATTTTTTCACGGGTTTTGTTGTAGCAAAACTCAATCCATTCTGCGTAGGTACGACCTTCGGTGAATTGATCTTTCACGCCCATTTTCTCTGCTACCTCGACTAACACATCGTAGTTTGGACGGTTTTCCCACAGTGGTTCAATGGCATTTTGTAGACGCACCAGATAGTGATAAGCCCCACTTGCATAGGAGTTATTGATCAGGTCGTTTGTTTCGACGGTAGTTACATCTGGCAGCAGTAAGTCTGCATATTTTGCCGATGGGGTATCGTGGTTATCCCAAACAAGGATAAACTCACATTTTGACCCATCAGACAGAATTTCATGGGTCTTATTCAAATCACCATGCTGGTTTCCGATGACATTACTGGAATAACACCACATAAATTTGATGTCATTATTCAGCTTATCAACGCCTTTGATCCCACCGTTTTCTGCGGTTAACTCTTTACCACGTACAATGGCTTCTGACCACATGTAGGTAGGGATCTGCGCTTTTACTGGGTTTGGTAAGCCAAATCCAGCCACTGGATAGGCAAAACTGTTACCCCATAAACCGGTGTTAGTCCCTGAACGACCGATATTGCCAGACATAATAGGCAGCATCATGATAGAGCGACACGCTTGCTCACCATTCTCGGTACGTTGTAAGCCCCAGCCTTGTGAGATCCAAGCACGTTGAGCGTTACCAATTTCACGGGCTAACTGAATAATACGTGAAACCGAAATCCCCGTTAACTTGCTCGCCCACTCAGGGGTTTTAGCAATACCATCAGGGCCATTGCCCATGATGTAGTCTTTGTAAGAGGCATTACGTGGCGCTGATGCTGGCAGGGTTGATTCATCCCAGCCCACACAGTAATTTTTCAGGAATTCTTCGTCGGTTAAGCCTTCTTGGATCATCACATAACCCAGGGCTGCTACTAACGCGGCGTCAGTACCCGGATAGATTGGGATCCACTCAGCGCCTAACGTTGTTACGCTATCGGTACGGCGTGGGTCGATAATAATCACTTTTGCTTTGCTCTTATCGAGCGCATTTAGTGTTTCATAGAACTGACCACCACCGGACATGCGGGTTTCAGCCAAGTTATGGCCAAACATGACCACGAGATCGGAGTTTTGGATTTCAGTTAAATAAGACTCTTCCACACTGCCGTAAACATAGGGAGTGATCTCCATTAACTGCGCGTAGGAATAAGTCCCGTAGTCACCTAAAAATCCACCCGTTAAACTTAAAAGACGTTTACAGGCAGCACGACCGTGTAAGTTGGCACCCGTTGAACCGGAACCATATTGGTAATAAATGGCATCGCTGCCGTATTTATCGATGGTATATTTCAGTTTTTCAGCAATGATAGTGGTAGCTTCATCCCAGCTAATTTTTTTGAACTTACCTTCTCCACGTTTACCCACACGTACCATTGGGTATTTTAAACGGTCTGGATTATAGGTTTTCCAGCGAACTGAACGACCACGCAGACAAGGGCGAATCTGATGTTCTCCCAGTGTTGAATCGTCATACATGGTTTCATTGGAAATACGGCTGATAACGCCATCTTTCACATGAACTTTAAGAGGGCAGCGACTACCGCAGTTGACTAAACAAGCGCTGTAGCTGATTTTTTCACTGACTTCGTCGGGCATGATGGTTGGTGTTTTTGCTTGAGCAGCAAAAGGCAGAGTGATTGAGCCTGCAACGGCGGCTGCACCCGCTACGGTTGCGGAGGTTTGAAGAAACTCCCTCCTGCTCAGTTCTGCGAAATGAGTATTTGTTTTATTTTTATGCATTGACATTGCCTATATGTAAATAACGTATTAGGTATGTTCAATATGTTAGAAAAAATACCCACTCACTAACATGATATGTATCAACAATATCTTTGATAAAACCAAGAGAAATGTTTTTATTTATTTAATTTATAAGGAGTTTTCTTATCGTAGCTGCCAGTTTTGTTCTGTTTTTGTTATCAATCGTTATATTAAAAATTATATAATGGTGGAGTGAGATCTGTGGATATAAGAGGGGTTTCCCCCTCTAGGTAGGAAGGTCATGTTCGCTAATCATTAAGTAGTATTTATAAGTTACCTATGATGAGTTATTTATTTGTTGAATGACCTAAGAATCGAACATCATTACCGGTAGGTGATTGATGTACGGATAAATTGAACTGCGGCAAAATGGAAAAAATATGGTCAAAAATATCCGATTGGATACGTTCATACTCTAACCAAACCGTCGTGTTGGTAAACGCGTAAATCTCAATTGGGATACCGTTTGAGTCTGACTCCAGTTGGCGAACCATTATGGTCATATTTTTATGGATCTGCGGGTGAGCACGCAGATATGCTTCAATATAGGCGCGAAATGTCCCGATATTTGTGAGGCGTCGCTGGTTGAGTGGCGTCGCTTTATCCTCTGGTAACGCAGAGTTGTAGACCTGAATTTCAGAGACTTTTTTCCCGATGTAAGGCTCTAATAAGTTGGCTTTTTCAAAGTTGCTAACTTCTTCAGGTTTCAAGAAATGAATACTATTGGCATCGATACGTAGGCTGCGCTTGATGCGGCGTCCGCCTGATTCAGTCATTCCTTTCCAGTTTTTAAATGAATCTGAAATCAGTGCATAAGTTGGAATAGTGGTGACGGTATTATCCCAATTTCGAACTTTAACTGTGGTCAACCCAATATCAATTACTGCACCATCAGCACCGTATTTCGGCATTTCAAGCCAATCACCAATGTTGACCATATTATTCGCAGAGAGCTGAATGCCGGCGACTAAACCCATAATCGGATCTTTAAACACCAGCATCATGACGGCGGTCATCGCCCCTAAACCACTGAGGATAATCAACGGAGATTTACCAATCAGTAGCGCGATGATCATAATCGAAATCAAAACAGTGGCGATAAGCTTAATGCTTTGGAAAATACCTCGTAGCGGGAGATGCGCCGTTTTTGCGGCTCGTTGTAATACGCCCAGTGTGATATCCAAAATGGAATAAATAGTCAGCAAACCAAACAGTAAGCACCATGCTTGGGAAGCGACATTCAATACCATTTGTGTCGTTGAGCCCGAAGATAACCATAAGGCGGATTGAATATTGACAACAATACCTTGAATAATAAAGGCAATTCGATTGAATAGATTATATTGCGTGAGTTGATGTTGCCAACCGGAACCTGCTTTTAATCCTCTTTTCTCAATCGTGGGAAGCAGTATTTTGTGCAGAAAAAGGTGCAAAATCAGGGCGACAATCAGTATCAGCCCAAGAACCATTAAGAGAGAGGCGAGGGTGGCATAGTCTTGATTAAACTGGCGAGCCCAGTCGAGCAGTTGCTGCTGCATAAATTCTCCTTTATTGCGTTATCCATAAATGACGATCCAGTATAAGCAAATAGGACTTAAGTTTGGCTGAAATTACTAACATTTACATAACATTACTGTGAATGAGGCATTTCTTATTGCTGTATTTTTACGTAGGGCATAATGTTTTACGACCCGGTATGGTTAGGAATTCACAATAAAATGCACATCGAGAGTAAAGCTAAAAAACCATTTATTTTGCAATTTATCTTACTTCCGGCACTCATTTGCATGCCGCTATTTGCTCAGGCTTCTAACCATCAAGGTGATGAAGGAAATGGTAAGCATAAGGGTGACTATTATTATTATGATCATGATGATCATCATCATAAGCACAATAAAAAGCATAAACATAAGGGCAAAAAATATGACTGTGATGTGAAGAAATACTCAAGTCATTATGATAACTCTTTGATTAGTATTAATATCAATTTCGGCGATGTTCGTCCCGTTGCCATCAATTATGGGCTAGTGGGTTATCAAGGGCTTCCACCTGGAATTGAAAAACAGATCCGTCGAGGTAAGCCGTTGCCGCCGGGAATTGCTAAAAAAGCGTTACCCGCCTCGTTTAGAGCCTGTTTGCCAACTTACTCAGGGTATGAGTGGCGAATGAGCGGAAAAGATTTACTGTTAGTTGCGATTAAAACGGCGATAGTGGCGGAAATTATTGAGAACGTATTTGAATAAAAAAACGGCCTTAAAAAAGGCCGCTAGCAAAAATTGCAAATACTTGAATGAGGTAAATGAAAGGTTTGATTGACTATGGTTTAACTAACTAAAGTTTAAAGCAAATTACATAAAACGCTTGGACAGTAATTCAACAACTTCTTGCAGGTTAACAAAAAATTCTTTGATGCTTTTCATGTTCGCTCCGAATGTTAATGTGTGATCTTGATCACGTAGGAGCATTCTAGTTTTTTATTGATCAAAGTCAATAATCAACCAAAAGATATTTTAAATATTAAACTAATTTTTAAGTTGAGGATTGTAAATTATTGTTTACAACATACTCGTCATGACGGTTATTTGCCTTGCATAAAGGTTTTGCTGGATGAAATCGTGGCTAGACCTGCCAGTGCCTGCATACTTTGTTCGTGTAGTTCAATGGTTGCAGCGGCACACACATCTTCGAGGACATGGCAAAAATAGCCTAAATCATGGGCTTGCCTCACACTACTTTGGATTGCCATCACGGAACTTACTCCACCGAAATAGAGCTGAGTAATATTATTATCGTTGAGCCATTGGTGGAGTTTATTGCCTGCAAATGCCGAAACACCTTTCTTAATGATAACTCTGTCTTGCATATGAACTTCCAAATCTTCCACCCAATGGCAGCCATAGCCGCTTAATTTGAATGCGCCTTTCTGTTTAGCTTGTGAAAAAAGTGGAGAGCCAGCGGGGATGTCTTGATAATTATCGCTAAAGCCAACTTTGACCCAAATAACAGGAATTCGCTGACTTCTAGCGTAATTAGCGGCTTGATTCGCCTTTTCAATAATATTTCGGGAATTGGCTTGGGAATAACTGCTATTGGATAAACCATTTTTACCCACAATATCGTTAATAAGATCAATGATGATTAGCGCCTGTGACATTATTGCCCCTTCTTATGGCTAAGTAATTTAACGTAATAGGGGATTGTAATGCTTATTGAGCACTAGGGATGTTAACTGAATAACATTATTTTAAATAATGGTATTATTCTCGACTGCCCCCTCAATTAAGGCAAATCAATAATAAATCCAATACCTTTATTTTCTAATCCATCAGTGACTTTTAATGTTGCACCTATTTTTGATGCCAGATTATGGGCAATAGATAATCCTAAACCGCTTCCTGTTTCTAATGTTCCGGGCACACGATAAAAACGAGAAAATAGATGTGTACGACTCTCTTCTGGAATACCGCGTCCATTATCTTGAATTGTAATGGTGGCCCCAAAAGGGGTGAGATCTGTCAGTGTCACTTTTATTTTGGCTTTTTCTGGAGAATATTTAATCGCATTTTCGATTAAATTAGTGAACACATTACTCAGCGCCAGCTTATCGGTTTCGACATAAAAAGAATCTGGGCTGGATAATTCCACATCAATATGTTTATTGAGAGCATAAGGAATATGGGATGAAATGAGATTACCGATTAACATCGGTAAATCAATTTGCTCTTTACGAATGGCAAAATCTTCCGCTTCCAAACGTGCGAGATCAATTAATTGATGAGATAAAGAGGCGGCTCGCGTTAGTGTCTCTTTCATATCATTAATAATCTCGGCTTTTTCTTTTGGATTATCGATATGCATTAACAAATGTAATTGTGCGGTCACCGCTGCAATCGGAGTCCGCAATTCATGAGCCGCATCTGCCATAAAACGTTTTTCTCGCAAATTCGCGGCATCAACTCGCGCCATTAATTGGTTAATGGCAGAAATAATGGGGCGAGTTTCTTTATACATATCTTTGGTATCAATCGGCGTTAAATTTCCCGGCTGACGCGATGAAATAACTTTAGCGACTTGCTTAATTGGACGAATACTAAAATAGGCAGTGATCAAAATAGCGATTAACATTATACCCAAGATAAAGGCGAGAGGAATGGCAGTGCCTTCCGCTGGGTTACCGATTAACTTTCGTCGTTCAAGATACGATTCTGCAATCACAACTTCGAGGGTATGGTCATCATCCCATGCCGAAGTGAAATGCCAATCTTTATGTTGGGCAGTTAGCTTCTCGACAGATTTTAGTGATGGGTCCGAAATTTTTTCACTATTGCGATATAACACATGCCCCCGATTATCCCGCACCACCATATAAGGCTTATAGCTAGTTTCGATGCCGTTTTCCATGGCATCGGTATACATTTTTTGTAGGATAACGGCGAGTTTATCGAAATATTCTGGGGTGCCTGAAACGGTCCCTAGCGTACGAGCAATACCCTGTGTGACAATCTGCTGTTGTTGGTTAAATTCATCATCATCGACCAAATCAGGTAGATAAAAAAATTGCAGCCAACCCACTAGCAGCAGCCATAAAAAGATGACTGCGCCAATCTGAATACCAAATGTGTAGACAAGAAAGGATTTAATCTTCACCAGATTGCGCTTCTTTTTTTAGTAAATAACCGATGCCACGGATAGTAATAATTCTGTCTTTACCAATTTTGCGGCGTAAATTATGAATGTGGACTTCAAGGGAGTTACTTTCCACATCATCCAAGCCAAATAAACGTTGCTCTAAATCTGTTTTTCGCACGACATTGTCGGCATTTTTAATTAACTCGTATAGCAACAGATATTCTTTACCGGAGAGTAATAATAATTGACCATCCAAGGTGACTTGGTGGTTTAACGGATTTAATTGCAGATTATCCAATTGCCAAATTTCAGATGAAAACCCGGCCATACGGCGGCTAATAGCCTTTACACGAGAAATTAACTCTGGCATCTCAAAGGGTTTTGTTAAGAAGTCATCAGCACCAGAATCTAAACTCGCCACTAAATTATCCATTTTATTGCGGGCGGTAAGAATAATAATCGGTATCGATTCTCCAGATTGACGCCATGAAATTAATTCATCTTGACCATCACCATCAGGTAATCCCAAGTCTAAAAGCATGACATCAAAATTGTGTGTCTGTAATTGCTGCTTAGCATCCGATAATAATCTAACCCAGCAAGGATTAAATCCGGCTAATTCCAGTCCACGACATAACGCTTTGCCAAGCTGAAGATCGTCTTCTACCAATAAAATATTCATATTTATTCCCTCTGCTGCGGAGTATAAGCAGACTCAGCTCACCCAGCAACTAGGATATTTATTCCCTTAAGCATCCCTTAAGGTTGGTTTAACCAAATATTAAGGTACGAAAATGCAAAAGCACTAATATACCCTCAACAACCATAACAAGAGCATTCATCATGAAACAAGCGTATATTGAAGTGCCTCTATTTATCGGGATCATTTTTATTGCCATGCTATTTATGGGGGAGAGTTTCAATAAGCCACAATTGACGTTGAATACGACGAAATTAAATGAAGTTCAGCGATGCACTGATGCGAAAACTTGCTTAATAGAGGCTCGGGTACTTGAAGTGAGCAAAACGAAACGTAATCCGGTGAATGAGTTTAAATCGTATCTTCGTCAGAGACTTTATTAATATTCTTTCGTAAGTGGCGGAATAGTGAATTGTGGCGCTATCGGCTTTTATACGCAGAAGCGTATAAGCGATAGGCAGGAACACATTGGAAGTGATTCAGATTAACTTCAAAGAATAACGAATTAAGAAATGGAAGATGGATATTACCTTCCATTTCTCTGCTAATCATCTAGTTATTTAGTCATCGGTATTTGCTTCAGGTAGCCAGCCGTCATCCATCCAAATTTCTTCTAAGATCTCTTCAATGCGTAATTTGTCACCCGCAATCTTCGTTCCTGAAATATTAATCGCCTGCTGAGAGCTAAAGCCTACTCGAGTGACCATATCAGGGTACTGTGACTGTAGCTTGCGTAAAATCTCAGACTCTAAAGCTTGTAAAACCAAGCTACTTGGTTTTTGCGGTGAATTCTTATCAAATAACACTTCGATGCGTAACATAATAGCCTCTACTAAAGACTGTATTAATATACAGTATTTTTAGATCTATATGGGGATATTGTCAATATCCCGCATTGAATATTTTTTTATTGTGTCAGTCGGCTAACTCTTTTTATTTCGGCAAGTTATTCCGATAAAGGGTGTTTACCCTTTAAAAGAAGCTGGCAGAGATATTAATGCACAACCCTAAAATTGCCATATTAAAGACAAACGAAATAACGGATTGAAGCAATACCGCGCGACGCATAGGGGTTGAGGCAACTTCCACATCTGCTGTTTGTGAGGCGACAGCAATGGTGAATGAGAAATACATAAAATCCGAATAGCTCGGCTGGGTGATTTTATCGGGGAAAATTAACCACGGTTTTTCATTTTCACTATTGCCGTAATAGAGATGGGCATAGTGCATGGTAAAGCCCGTGGGTAAGAGCAGCCAAGAGGATATCAATGTCGAGGCTGTTAAAATATAGGAGTAAATTTTATCGGCTTTCGGGATATCACTGTGCCCACCCAAGGCAAAAAATAAGACTAATAAACTGACGCAGCAGCCTGACATTAAGAAAAATATTACCATGCTTGCGCTTTCATCTTCGATTTTCGTCAGCTTGCGAATGTCTTTCACATTGTGGCTAATAATTCTCTGGAACAGAAACAGTAAATAGCACCACGCAAATGCGTTCCAACTGATAATTAAGTTAATAATCAGACTTTGTGTTTTAAATAAAGCGAAGAAAGTGATGAAAGCAACAATAAGCGAGACCAAAAAACGCGGCCGAGAATGAAATGCATGACGTAGCTGGTGGGTGATGCGAGCAGCACAGCGAAGCATGGGGTATTCCTTGAATTTAATAATCGGGTGTTTTTCCTAAAGTAAATTGAGTATATCACTGGTAAAAAGGATGCACTAATTACTGCGTTTCAAGGAATGAAATGAAACAGTTTTATTTATGTTTGCTGCTGTGTTTTTCAGCGCCGTTATATGCAAATGACCCGTTATATTCAAATGAACGGTGTGAAGAGGCCGCTGACTTTTCTACCGCTGAAGCAGGTTTTCACTTTAGTTCCGCGATAGTTAAGGATAAAGCCTATTTTTATTCTGCACCGGATAAACAGTGCCAGCTATCCACGTTTATTATTCCGGGTGATAAAGTTGAGGTATTTCGAGAAATCAATGAATTAAATGGTGAGCAATATTTCTATATTCGTTATCGAGACAAGAATAATCAATTTGTTACAGGTTGGGTGCCTGCAAAATCATTTGTACCTATAGAAAATAAAGTCACGGCAACGAATGAGTGTTTGGAGATTAAAAAGGGAGGCTATCCGCTGACGCTTCCGGCTAAGAATAACCATTATCAAGTCGTTGGCGATGGAAAAGCGTATTTTTATTCTGCACCGAATGACACATGTTTAGTCGAGGATGTTTTCGTGATTGCTGGCGACCAAGTGTCTGGTCAAATGGAAGTAGAAGGGGAGTTTGTTCTTGTCAATTACTATACGGTATCGGGTGATATAGTTAGGGGATGGCTGAGAAAAGACCAGCTATGGCAACTGCATCATGGGGATAGTTATCGCAATGATGTGAATCCTTCTGAATTAGACTTAGCAACCCGAGTGATTTCATTATGGTTGAGTACAGAAGATAGATGCCTGTTTTATGAGGGAATTAATAGCGCGGATTTCATGAGATTGCTAGTGCGTGAAGATCACCAATCTGTAGGGTGTCGAGGCGCAGGAGATCCCCTGACCACCCCAGTTATTGCGTATTTTGATATCGATAAAATCACGGGAGAAGTTGATTTTGATGGCATAAATAGCGACCGATAAGAAAGGGAATATTTGCAAGAAATATCGGTATGAGGGTAAGGGAAAATAAGCACAATTTAAATGACAGAGATTTGTTGTTAATGCGACATTCGCCAATTTCGGGAAATGCAGTGCCTACGTCGGCATTTTGGCGTTGGTTATTTCGGACATACGGCAGGCTCCTTCATATCAACCGGTTCGTTAATGGGGTAATCATCAGAACCATAGCTTTTACAAGATGTGGTCACTTTAACTTGGTTGCAAGGCAAAAAATGTACAGCTAAGCCGCAGGCCGTTTTACTGTCATATTCTGGGATCGGCACACTGACTTCATGTTGGGTACTGTAGCGTTCTAGTTCCGCCTCCCACCGCTTATAGGCTTCTACTTGACTAAATTTAGGCATTGGCGACAGTTTACTTTTATCCAAACTTTCCCATTTTATTCTGGCGTGAAGACCGGGAGCCCATTTAGCGGGGAGTAGAACGCAGCATTGAACGCCACCGACGCTGGCACTTGAGCCATTCACCGAAAATGAAGTAATACTGCCTTGTGTATGGTTAAAGCCACTTAAACCCGCTGCCATGGGCTGGTTTTTGCGATCAGCGAGAGAGCAACCCGATAGTATTAAAACCAGCGCATATAGAATGGTGGTAATCGTTCCGTGTAGGACAAATGAACGAAAGTGATTTATTTCGGGCATTCGGCAGGCTCCTCTTTATGGCTTGTTTGTACTGCTTCTGAGCATAATCTCTTGTCAGGTTGACATGTATTCAATAAATAGAAGTAACGTATCTGAGTAACGCGTTATCAAGGGGAAAATAGATTAATATTACGCTTTCGTTCTAAATATATAATCCCAAAATCTGACGGAAACACCATAATTGATGCGAGGGTTACGATGGTGTAATTCATGATGGTGGCGAAGGGTGTTAATAATTGCCAGCTTAGAATGATGAATTAAATAATGAATACCAATATAACTATAATAACCAAAGCAAAAACCAATAAAAATAATGCTACCTAACCCGATATTATTACTGATAATAGCACATAAGCCCCAAATAATGGCGAGGAGCGAGGTGCTGACTAAAGGGGTTGTTCCTATCCATGCTTTCGGTTTTACATGGTGTCTTGCGTGATCTCTTTTATAGTAAAAATGGAAGCCATGGCGATGAATAATATATTCCATCAGCGTCCAAATACACCATCCCAACATAAAATAGAGCAACCAAGATAATTGAGCACTTTCACGAAAAAGTGCCACAGTAAATGCCACAATCACGTAAATAGGAACAACAATAAAATCAGCCATATATTGCGTTCGAGTTAAATTCCATTTCATTAAAAAACATCCTTTGTTATTTGTAGAGAATCGCTATTCATAGAAAATTGACACTCATAAAAAGTGCAGTTCCATTCAATTGATAGTAATCAATTTTGAGGAAGAGCTAGGGGAAACTCCTCATTCAAATGTAGAATTCAGAGCAGAAATTGCATTAAGACTTATCTTGTCTTATCAACGCATAGCGATTGAGTAGCTGTTTAAAATGGTTATCAATCCGTTGGTATTCAGACTCAGGGACGGAGCCTTGGGTTTGAAGTTGCTCAAGGCGGCGTAATTCTTCTTCTAACGGAACGCTTTGATTAAAGTGCTGGCGGGCATTGAAAATCACGGTTTTTAATTCAGACCCCGTGATATAGCTGCGCGGTTTACCATCAAGGCTATCTAAGCGTGTACTGAGATTGTTTAACTCCGTCATCCCCTCAGACCATTGTTGTAATTTATCGCTAGATAACGCATTAATTTGCATATTTTGCTGCCATTTATCATTAAATGTGCTGACTTCTTGCCGTTCACCATATTGCTTCGTGAGGTAACTGACCATATTTAATCCATACTGCTGAGACCAAATAGGGGAGACGGACTCTAATTCCACGAGGTAGTTATCGATTATCTTGAGTTTTTCTGGAGAAAAACTATTGGGTTGCGCGGCATTAGGCTGTAATTGTTGCTCAAGTATTGAAGCAATATTCGGCGTAAAGTCAGGGAGCTGTGGGAGAGCTTGCGCTAAAACGTGGTTATTGATTTGTGGGTGTAAGACATACAAGGTGCCTGCACACAGCGCGCCTGTGAGCACAATACCGAAAGCCAGACCCACACAAATGCCTTTGCGGTAAGAAGGCTGGGTTGGTGTCGGTGCGCTGATGGTGGCATTGGCTTTGATGGAAATTGGCGTTGCGGCGGTACGGGCATGAAATGACGATGGCGAGGTTTTTGGCAATTGCAGCGGCGTTGGTGGAATAAAACCACTATCAGGAACATCGGTATTTTCGAGCTGCTTGGCTTGGGTGGTGAGCAAGTTTTGCAGTCGTTCCAGCTGAGTAAGGTGTTTGAGCTCTAATGTTTGCAGTAACTGTCCGATTTGGTTGAGCGTCGCTTCAGTTTGATACAGTGCTGGCAGGTCTGCATAAACAGGCGCATGGGCGCGTAGCCCCGTCATCAATTGTTGGCTCAGCGTCGCGAGAATTTCAACCCGGGCATGGGTCTGTTGTGGCCATAATCCTTGCCAGTGGCGGCTCAGTAAATGTTGGAGTAACGATAAGCCTTCGTTTAATCCCGCGATGCCATTTTGATGCTGGCGGATCAGGGTAAACCATGCGCAAGTTTGTAAATCAGCGCCGTTTTGGTTGAATAAGGACAAACAAAGTCCGTGGGCACGCGCCCAATCTACATCAGGGCGGGCAGGGTGAAAGCGTTTATTTAATTCTTCTTTGAGCGCGGCAAAATCAGCCAGCGTGCGCGGGTCGCCACCAAGGCGCAATGTGTTTAAATCTGGGTTCATAGTCTTCTCACGCTGTCGTCGGTTTAAATCGTATCGAATTGTTTTTTTAGATGATGGACGAGAATGCGCCCATCAGGCATAAACTCAGTGCCATAGCGGATCAAACCTTGCTCATGTAATTCAACCTCAAGGGCGTAATGGAGTGCCCCAAAGCTGTTTTGCGGTAATAACACTAAAGAGAGTGATTTGATGCGAGGCTCATACTTGAGTAACGTTGCCGATAAAATGGTCATCATATTGTGAGCGGTGCCGGGGAGACCTTGGATCATTTTACTCATATCAGGTAGCCCGTAGTCGGGAAGGTGCTCGATACTGCCCGCTCTGGCGTTGAGAATGCGGCGAATATTGTCCATCACAGACACCATCACTTGGTCATGTTCTGGAATCGCATCAATATCCAATCCACCCGCAAAATACCCCGTCAACATTTCATATAATGAAGGCTGGGACATGCTATTTTTCTCCAAGTGGTTTTAAGGTCATGGCGTTATCCGCGAGGGTGAGTAAACGTGGGTCATCCGGTAGTAACCGTTTTATTGGGATCACGACGCGCCAGTCATCGGTGATAAGGTCAGGGTGATGGAACATCACCGCAACGGCAACAAATTCAGCGCCTTCTTTAAGGGGCATATCGAGGGAAATCGATTCACCTGGGCGAATGCGTAAATCTTTTTGTTCCACGAGAGAAGATTTTAGTACTTGGCTATCTTTGGCAAATAACGACGCGTAATCACTCTCATCAAAGCTTTCCGTATCTTTTAATTGATATACACGAATGATGGTGGACAGCGATGCGCCTGTGTCATCGGTATTGAGCGCTTCACGCGCTACAAAATCAAGATGGACGACTTTCACTTGCTTATAAAATATCGCGTTTGCTGCATTGCGAGTGCCATCGCTGACCATTTGAGTGAGTCCGCATCCAGCGAGGTTTAAAGCAGTCAGAAGCACCAATGTTTTGCCGCAAAATGGCAATAAAGGGATGTGTTTCATAGGGGAGTCCCAGAATTAGAATCGATAATTAGCGTAATGTGAGGGCGGCGTAGAGTGTGATGTTGCCGATAATCGCTGATAGCGCCCTAAATTTAAGGTAATAATGTGTTCTTGGTGAGGGGCATTAGGGGGTAATGCGCCCATCGCGGCGGTACGTCCCAATTGAACACCTTGGTGAGATTGGGTGCTTAACGTTGCGTTCGGGAGCAACTTTCTGGGTAATTTGAGACAAAGACGGGCATTGACTCTTGACCCTAGGTAAACATGCAACAGTGCCATTAAATCTTGATACAGTTGTCCGTCAGGCAGCCAATTGCGGGCTTCATCAAAGTTATCTGTCTGTAAGGTAATCAAAATTTGGCTGTTTACATCGGTAGAATACTGACCTAAAACGGGTTTGTTGGTTAAGGTCATTGGTGTTCTGCACGATAGCCCAGTTTGAGTTATTTGTTCGATACGCCGCGGATCATGGGGTTTGATTTTTACGTGAGTATCAGGTGCGAGTAATTTAACAAGAGATGCAACTCCTTCTGCGGTGCGCGTTGGAAAACGCAATGTACCCAGTAAGGCTAGAAAGCGGGATAAAGGCGCTTGTACATGTTGGGCAGTGCCGGGGATCCCTAAGCCAATCAGTCCATACAAATACTGGGAAGTTTCATCTTCGCCACCTGCGGAAAAGGTCGCTGGATAGGAGTATTTTCGCCAAATACGGTAAAACTGCGTCGTGAGCCGATGGTTAAAAATATCCAGAAAATCCGTGAGCGATTCGGTTCCTTCCCGTTGTTGTGCGATGTCATCGAGGTAGGCGGTGGGTAATGGTGATGTGACGCCATATAACCCTAAAAAGGTGGTTCGAATACTGGGCGTATTGCTATCTCGGTAGCGGTCTTCAATATCGATGCCTTTAATTTCGGTAACAGGGAAACCCATCCCTCGATGGGGACGAAACCGGATAACATCCGTTTTTGGGTCTTGGGTGCTACCCAGCGGTGGGCGCTGTTTATTACTCTGTTCTAGTAGCTGGCAAAACCGATAGAAGTTAACCCGTGGTAGACGCTCCCCTAGCGCATCAAAAAGTTGATTTACTGAGGATGGTTCTCTGTCCATGTGAGGCTATTTCCTGTTGGTAAAATATGGAGAGTCAATTGGTTAAATAGATGCACATCGGTATAAAGTGCAAAAAAGCGGTTGAGCATTTCACCAAAGAGATGAATATCACCTTCACCGTTAAATCCGTTGCTATCAAGGGTAACATCGATGGCAATACCGCGCTGTAAAAAGCCTTTTTCGAAGCGCTCGATAAGGTGCTGCTCAACGTGGATCATGGCATCGAGCTTGCGACTGTTTAAATCATCTTCTCGCCAGTCATAGAGCGCCAATGTGCCGCGTAACACTTCCACGTTGTCCATCATATTAAGAAAGCTAGCGCCAAGGTGGCTGAGAACGCGCCAATGGAATCGGTCTTCAGCTGGGGGATAGCATGGCAGGGTTGGCTTACATAAATTGCGGACCTGCAACGGGATTTGTTTTGTTTCTTCGGTTCTGTCGAGCAATGTACTTTGCAGCGCTTTGCGCGGAAGCTGCCCGTTAGTGCCGGTTAATTGCAAAGATAAGGTTTCACTTTCCAGAGCGGCGGTTGGCTGTTCGCGTTCTCCCCCTAAAATCAGCCATGTATCATGCAAGCCACTGACACCACGTTTAACGCGAGTGTGGTAGTAGTGTTCTGGTGCATTGCGGCGCAACATACCGCCTCGATGGCGAAAGCTACTGAATGGAACATAGTGAATGTGTTCACCTCGCCTTGTGCCATGAACCGTATCAACAGCGTAAATTTCAGTGTGCCCATCTTGCAGGCGGCGGGGACGCAGTAAATATTCACTTTCTAACCCGTTAACGGTGAGCGGGTCAGCTTCAATATTGAATAAGTTGATCACCGGCACGCTGTGCAGTTTTAGGTTATCGCGACTTAATGGAATGTCGCTATCCCACAGGGTATCGAGCACAATTTCCAGCTCAAAGTGACTTAGTCCTTCGGGTAATTGAATCTCTTCAAGCCCGTTTAAGTTGACGAAGAAAAACTTTTCGCGAAAAGAAAAATACTCCAGCAATAACTGGTAGCCACTAAAAGTGCTATCGCCTTTAGGCCACAGTTGATCTTCTTCAGCAAATCCGCCGGGAGAAAACCACAGCGGTAAACGAACGCGGTCAGGGGACGATGGTAAGCGAATATAGGTTACCGCGACGTGTTTGGTGAGTGCTAGATGCAGGGCGTAAGTGGTCGGGACGTCACCCGCTAAATAGAAGGAAATAGCACCAAGAGGGCTCTGTTTCCAATCGACCAGTTTTGCACAATCGAAGCGTAATCGGATCACGGAACGTCCGTCAGGCTCAGTGGTTAAATTCACTGTGGATAGCGCAATGGGGTTTAAGGTTAAATCCCGTGTGGTACGGTAACGACAAACGGTTTTCTTCTCGCCAATCGGGCGTGAAAGCACTTCAAAATTGGCTGGGATCACCGACGATAATTTCATATCGTGAATATCTGGTGCGAGTTCAACCACGGACAGGGAAGGGATGGTTTGTAAGTAATGAGGCCAAAGTAGGCTGACCAATCCTTCTGTTAATTCAGGTAAATCATCATCAATTTTTTGGCGCAGTTGACCCATCGAAAAGGCAAAACCTTCAAATAGTCGCTCAACAAAAGGGTCGGGAATGCCTGCTTTATCTAAATCTAATAGTGCTGCCCGGTCGGGGTGAGCTTGGGCGAACTCTTTCGCAGCTTCGCGCAGATAGCGCATTTCTGCATCATAATAGCGAAGGGTTAAATCATCCATTCGTATCACTCTCACTGATTAATTTAAGGGTAGAGTACTAGCGCTCGGACAGGATCTAAGCGAGTCAATTGAGCCAATAATTCAGACATTTGGTGATGTAACTCGGCCTTATCCGGTGTGTTACGTTGCGCTTTGCTGCGCAGAAGTTGTAATTGGCGGGCTTTGACTTCAAACAGGGAATGCGGTTCCCAATCAGCCAGCTGCATGTGCTCAGCGCGATTATCTAATTCGCGCAATAAGTTCAGCGCCAAATCATGACGGGCGAACTGCTCTGCCACTCTTGCCATCACCAACTGCAATAGCCATTTTTGGCGGGTGGTCTGAATATTCGGACGAGACATTAACCAGGCTAATGCGGCCTCGATACCTTCAGTATCGGCTTGCGTTAATGCTTCTTGCTCTAAGGCGAATATCGAGCTGTTGTCATCGTCATCCGTGCCTTGAACTGGCATATGGTGCAGAGACTGAATGTTATCTTCCAGAATCTGTTGTTTGATCCACGCAAGGGTCACTTCATCAGCAAAGGGAGTGCCATCTTCCCATGCGAGATTTTCTAACCCCGGTAGACGCAGTAAAAATTGTTTTAAATCAGAGGCAATAACGTCCGCCCAACCGTCCCAAGGCGCAGGAGATTTACTGAGAGCTTGGTGTAAGTACCATTGAACATCTAACCAAAGATGGTTAACCCCTTCGGCGAATAGGCGGTCGGCTTGTTCTGTGAGTTCTAACCAATTTTGTTGCAGATATAAACGTTTTAACTGGGCTTTCGCATCCGAGCGCGGTGGGGCTAAACGTGTGCAACCCTGCTGATTTTGCGGTGGCGATTGGTGCAGGGTATCCCAACGGACGGATGTCATCAGTCGATGACCCGACAGCCAGCCGTTGGGTTGATTACGTAGATAATTGGCAAGCACTTTGGCTTGGTCGAGCAGCTCACGACCCGATTGGATGGGGGCGATAGGGCTGATACCTGAGACTGTTTGCTTTGTCGCGACGTTTTCAGACGCTTTGATATTTTGCGGAACGACGCTATCCGCCCCACCGGATTGGGCGAGCCGGTTCTCTAAAGCACGTAAGAGGGGGGCAAGGTTAGGGCGGCTGGCTTCATCCCACGTATGAAACTCATCCACGATCGCGCTAAGTAGCGCCACAATGCGGGAGAATTCGTTGCTATCCACCTCAGGGTAGAGGGATAAACTGTCGATGACACGTTGACCCGCGAGCCATTCGATGGCGGATTTTCGGCTATTTGGACGCGTAGGCAATAGGCTGTCATGGTAGCGATGCAGTAACCCTGCGAGTAGGCCAAGCCCATCGGCGAATCCTGTTTCCCCTTCACGATGCAAACGCGCCCAAATATAGTAAGTGATAACTCGCGCATCTTTGCAGACGTTGGTCAGTAGGTTTTCGGCAAGAGCGTAAATCAACTCAGTGTCTGACCCCGAGAGTTTGTTGACTTCTTCTTTCATGCGTTCGAAGTCATCATCATAACCGGGGTCATCCCCCATTGGATTTTCGGCGGTAATGGGCAGTAGCCAGCGCTCCCATAGTGCTACTTGTTGCTCAACAATCTGGTTAGCGGCAAGCGGATTTCCAGTAAAGCAAGCGGTGCGCAAGGCAGTTAATAAAGGCATAGGTGATGTCCTATCGATGTAAATGCGTAACTAGTGAGAGGTCGAGTTGGAAAGCAGACTCTCTTTTTTAGGGATTTGAGCCAGAATATGGTTAAGAATGGTGGTGCTATCGTTACCCATTAACACTGTTTTACGATGGGTGATTTTGCGATTGACTTCAGAAGTAATAATGTGCAATTTAAATGAGTTATCATTATCTTTAAAAACAGTGACGCAATTGAGCGGTACTAAATAGGTTTTAGAATATAAATTGGGTGTGAGAATCAGATTATCTTGGTCAACACCAATCAGAATACGGTTTTTTAATCGTCTTAAATTGCATAATGTAATGATGCCTACCACACATAAAACCCAACCGATCCCTAAGCCTAGAAATGCAACAATCCCCCCTATAAACAGGTATAAAATAGCGAGCGTTTCTAATTGAGTTTTTTTAAAGAAAATGTACAGATTGGCTTGTGAACCTGTGAATTCCGTTAAACTTCGGTTAATTCGATTTTCATAGGCATATAAATAACCCGTTAAGAAAATTAAGCTCAGCGGAACCATCACGATGGCACTGATAATGGCGATGGTTAATCCAATTTTAGGATGTGAATCTAAAATAAATAAGCTGGCAATTTGGGCAGCAATCGCTGCCATAAATGGATAATGAACCCAATTAAGGACATCTAGAAGCTGGCGCTCATCGTAGGAGAGATGCCACTGTGAATTCATTAAATCAACAATATACCAAACCGATGCGATAACTAAGCAGTTAATGAGCAGTCCAATATAAATAACAGCGTTAAATTTTTTCATTAATAAGTCCATTTAGTTAATCCAAAAAGATTTTTTCAGGTAGAACGAAATTGTAAAGCTTTAATAGTTTCGTGATTTTTAATGAAATAAATAAATAAAAGTCATTCAATGGCTACTGGACGCTTTTCTACATTACTATTCGGAATATTCGCGACTATTTTTTCGAGAACTTCAGAGAAATCCTCGCCCGCTAATAAATCTTTTTTTATGGTGAATTTTTTATTTAATTCAGGTAGTGAAACCGATAACTCAAGCGTGCTAAAGCCATTTTCAATAACAGATACGGCACTCAGCGGAATAAGGTAAGTATTTGCGTAAGCATTTGGGGTAAGAATTAAATTATCGTTGTATAACCCGATAATAAACTTGTTATTTAACCTAATGGCGTTACATAAGCGTACAATTCCTACGATTAAAAGTAACCCACCCAAATTAAAACCAATGAATAGGCAAATGATGCCTGCGACAATCATGAAAACAGACGTTGCTTTTATTTGATTGGTTCTAAATAAAATACGAATATCTGGGTCTTGGGTGTTGTTATATAGCGTAAGTGCTCGATTGACCCTGTTTTCATAGCTATATAGATAACCCACAATAAAAACAAAGCTCAATGGAAGCATGATAATGGCACTTAATATTGAGAGTGTTAAACCTAGTTTGGGAAATTTAAATAAGATTAATACACTGAAGACTTGAACAATAATAGCGATACTGAATGGTTGTAGTAATGCACTAAGAATACTTATAGTTTCACGTTCTGCATAAGAAAGCCCCGTGCCATACATATCACTATGAGTAGGAAAAAGAGCAGAAAATTGCCAGATAAAAAGAACGAATAAGACGTTCAAAAAAAGCCCAAACCACAGTGTAACGCTTAGATATTTCATATTAAACATGTCCTTTGTTTTAATCCAAAAAGATTTTTTCAGGTAGAACGAAATTGCGCAGTTTTAATAGCGCCAGCGGGCCTTGACCCATTTCGGTGCGCAGTTGGTAATTCAGCGATATGCCATCCGGTGTTACCCACGAAACGGTATAGCTGCTGGTGCTACCCGCATAAGGCGCGACGTTGGCAGTTTCGAGTAAACGGATGAGACCCCAAACACCACGATAATCGCCATAGAGTCGGGTACCTGAAGACGTGGTCATCCAGGTTAATGATGCGCCAGACGCGATGGTATCGGCAGGCCAAACAAAACGTTGCCATTCGGGGAATTGGTTATCGTAAGTGAGATTTTGTTTATCGATCACCAATATAGTTTGCATCACGTTTTTACTGGTGCCCGGACGCATTTCAAAATAGAGGCGTGCTTCTCCGTTCGCAAAAGCCACATCGCCTAATTCTGTCAGGGTATTTAGCGCGGTTAAAAAGGCGGGGTTAAAGCGTAAGCCTTGGGCATTAGTACTATTGGGTACCCAGCGGTTGCCTTCTTTGCGTAGAACACCCTGTAGGCGAGTATCTAAGAAGCGCTGAATGCGGCCATTATCGGGGCGCAGATATTGCGCCATCAACGGTAAGGAGATATCACTTTGGGTATTTTTCAGAGGATAGCGTCCACCGAAAGCGTTATTCCACTCACTGACAATGGCATTTTGCCATTCGCTATTAATGCCTTGTGCTGTTGGCGTGAGTAATTGTTGCCACGCTTGGGTCATCGGCTCCACTAACAACGCATCTCCAAAGCGTTGCCATTCTTGCCCAAAACTGGCAGCAATCAAGCTGCCCATATCCCGCGCTTCGGCGAAATCGACATTTTTACCTTCTAAAATACTTTGTGCGAAGGATTGAGACATTGCTTGCGGATCTGGCGCATTAACTACTTGCTGAAGTTTTAATCGCACGCGGGTTATGCGGGTAAGATAGGCTTGCAGGCTGAGGTTATCGCTTGCTTGCGTGGTGGCTTGCGGATCCACGAAATTCAGAACAGGGGCGAAGGTATCTTCAAGTGGGCCCGTAAAGTCGGCTTTCTGGCTAATAACGGGTTTCTGTTCTTTATTGAGCAGGTCTTTCGCGGAGTTCATAAAGGAGTCGGCGAGCTTTTCTTGCTGACGTCCGGTTTTCCCTTGGTAAGCCACGGTATTCATCAACGCAATGACGGGTGACTGGCGCACATCACTCATCAAGGATAACTGGTCGATAGTATCGGACAAACTTTCAGTATGACGCCATTGCAGGCTATTGAGGAAGTTTAACCAGCTATCAGAAAAGTCAGCAAAATAGCGTTCGGTGAGCTGCTGCTTGAGCGCATCAGGCGAAATATCTTGGCTAAGATCATGCTGGCTATCACTCAATACCCAATCAATTTCATTACGGCGGGATTCAACGACTTTTTTGATGGCGGGTTGAATAGATTCTTCCCACGCTTTGCGGGTAAAAATCCCAGAGACAAACTCATCGGTGGTGAATAAAAAGCTGGCATCGGTATCGCCAGTCATATCATCTAATGTCATATCCGGGAACTGATGCTGCGCTTGTAGTAACACTTCTTGATACAGCGTGGCACTTTCGCTACGTTGACCAATTTGTCGAATGAGTAAAGTACGGCTTTGATTAATCAGGTTATTGTTGGTAGTTAATTGCCATTCAGGGTGCTTCGGTAGCTGCTGGGCATAGAACATGAGTAATTCTTTACCGAGGGTTTGCCATTCGCCTTCGTTCATTCCTTGCGGAACGGGGAGGGTCGTGAGCACGCTGTCAGTAAAGAAGGTGGGCTCCATACGCTCTGGCACGGTCATCATTAAATAGGTTTTTAGGCTTTGATACGCCCCTTGGGTGGCTTGACGGCGGTCATCACTGTTAGGGGATAGCTGAGCATACGCCTGTAATTGTTGAGCCAATTGTTGAGCGATGGTATCACGCAAAGGCGGTAATACCGTTTGTTGGTACAGTGGCCATAAATGGGCTAATAGTGGCTGATTACTGTTTAGCCCAAAATGGAGCCAGAAAGGCACCGAAGTTTGTTCTCGGTGATTGAGTAAGCCTAGGGTTTGCTGAAAATCATACTGAGCTTTGAGGCGCTCAGTTTCCGGTAATTGGCTGTTAGCGGCGACGCTCGCGCTTTGGTAGCTCTCTTCAATAAGCTGGCGATTGGCGAAGTAAGAGACAATCATACCTGCGCCCCACAAAGTCATGGCGGTAGCGGCACCGTATTGAACGAGACGTTTTTTGTCAAAGCCTAAAGAGGCAGGCTGTAAACCGGATTCCAGTTCAGATTGCACATTCAACCAGCTTTTCCAGCGGGTATCAGGGTGCCAACTATTTGGTAAACGTTGCTGATTTAACGGATTGATAGAAGGGCTAAATGCGATGCCGGAAAAAGGCAGCGTACGTAATTGGGTATTGAGTGGGGCTAATGCGGTAGCGAGCTGTTGGCTGCCACCGTTTTGTAGAAATTGGGCTAAAGCAAGCAGATAGGTGTGTTTCTGTTCACGCAATAACGCTTGGGTTCCGTTGATAACGAGCGCGGGGATCAGGCTTAATAAGCTAGGCGATAGCGCCTCGGCTGGCATATTTTGCTCTGTCATGCAGAGAATAGAGGGCGTTTCAACAGCGCTGAGGGATTGTTGGTCACTGACACTCCATACCCAAACCGGTGCACGCCAACCTAATTCTTGGAAGAGGTTTTGGATTGCACGCCCTGCATTGTGGGCTGTTGCGGTATTGAGGTTAGTGAACGTGACGTTGTTGTCTAAAAGCTGGGATGAAATACTGTTTTCAGTCACCCAAATCACACCATCAAGCGGACGACGTCGGCGTAGGTGTTTGAGGGTTGCTAGCCGCTCAGAGTCTATAGAACTGCCGATATCGCCACCGTAGATAAGCAGGGTACCATCACACTCTTGCCAGATTTCTTGGGTCAGGCTAGGGGCAAGTTTTTCGACGGCGGAGTGGGAGCCAAGGAGGAGTTGAATGGAGACTTTGGAATGCCAGAAAGTGCCGTATTGGGATTTTAGGGTTTGTTTTATAGGTAAAGATAGTAACTCTGTTTGATATTTTCCGGATAGGTTTTCTCCGAGTTGTCCCTCATTTAAGTCATAAGTATCTTTTTTTATCCTAAACTTGATAACTTTATTTCTAATTTTTTTAATTAATTTAACTATCCCAATAAATAATATGGATAATGAAATAATATATAATGACGCATTGGCTTTGTTGCTTGGTTCTATAGCGTAACTTCCGCTCCAAAACCAAGTAAATAATAAAGACACAAGTGCAAAGATAATGGTTATGTAAAATAACATTCTAGGGGTCTCTATATTTTAAATTGCTAATTAATGGTTTTTATTGGAAATGATTCTGGCTTTATGCATGTTTTCTGTATTTAGAATTAATTGTGGTAAGTCGCTTTTTTGAGCTTGCTCTAATGCTAAGCTGATTAAAAGTAATTCTGATAACTCACTGGTTTCACCGAATACGGCATTAGCATTAATCAATTTTGGTTGAGGTGATATACCTAGAGTGCTTAATTTTTCTAATATTTGACTAAGTTCAAAACCATCTATATTGCTATACCAAATGTTCTCTATTGCATAAGGTATATTCCCACCGAAAGATAAAACGTTCTCTATACAGCAATCTAGAATGTTTTCGGGAGATTGGTGAATATTAACGCCATGATTTTTTGAGTTAGATAACAATTCAAGTAAGACAACAGCTTCTGAGTAGTAGCTTGTTTCTGTATTAATTTGCATTCCTAATAAAAATATAGGGGGGTGAGCTAGGAAGTTGGCTTGTTCATTCATAAAGGTACTTAATTTATTTGGAGGTAAAAATTGAATTTGATTTGAGATGTTTTTACTTGAGGTTTCATTTGTTTTTTCAATTAAATATTTTTTTGATGATTCATTGATATTATCTAAAATTACAAATCTAGTTTGTTTGTTTGACGCTATCTTTGATATTGATTCGGTATTACTTAATAAAAAATGGTCAAGAATTCCAGTGAATCTTTCTGTGCTATTTTTTGACGTTAATATGGGGATGTTAGCGTTTTTTGTTATGGATTTGTCTTCTTTTTCTGTTTGTTTTAAAAGATTTTTATCAGTTAACGCAAAAAGACTATTCCCCTGATTTCCTAGAGCCGTCATTGTAAAAACCAAATGTCCATTAATAACCCTTCTTTTTAGTTTTATTTTTTCTTTCATTACATTATCGCGTTCTAAATTCCATCGATTAATGTAACTAATTTTTTGAATATGTATTAAGTAAGAAAATAAAAAAATACTAATAGAGGAAGCAAGAGATATGGAGAAAATAAAAATCAATCTATTACTACTTTCAAAGATAGAAAAATAAAATAAAACAATGCATACAATTAATCCGATAGATAAAGAAATAATGATAGCATGAAATAAATTGAACTTATTTGGAGTTGACATTAATGGGGGAAGGGTTGCATCTGGCTGTATCATGTTTTATCCAATTGAAATATTTGGTAAAGAAGTAATCAATAAACATCCGCATGAAAGTCTGTGTCCATGAAAAGCAATTGCTTGCCCCTGGTCATTGATTTTGTCACTTCCTTCGGCGATCTGATTAGTGCCGTGTTTGGGACATGAGGCTGTATCTCCAACTCGCGCCACACCCTTGCCGTGTATGTGTATTCTACTTGAAGCGGATAAAACGCGACCATCAGATGACGTTCTATCACCGAGTCGAATGATTCCTTTCATAAATATTTTCTCTTGGTTACATGTAGATGTTAATTAGGATAGCCTTACCGTTTCAATCGATTTTTTGCGACCGCAGTACTTTCTGCGTAGCGCCAAAAAAGCAGGTACCGCCAATGCCATTTCATATCAACACTGTGGCAATCAAATTGGTATGGGTCATTGTCTTCAATCTGACAGTCGGCTTCGACCTCTGGTGTCCATTGGGGAATTTTACTGGTTTGAAATGAAAGCCAGCGGGCAGGGGCTTGCAGTATATGCAGAGGAAAAAGCAGAATCGACCCAATACGACCTACTCGCATATTGAGCATGCGGAAACCAAGCCCTAACGACTCTTTTTGCTCGTTGCTGGGTAAAAACCAATGAGAAATCTCAGCGACCTCTTTCACCCCTTTCTTATCTTCCATATAACGGCGAACAAACTCCCAAAAGCGCAGCACTTCCTCTTTATAGAGAGAGCACATACTGACGGTAAATGTATCAACCACCCGTAACTTTTCATCATCGAGGATGTGACCACACAGGTACCACATTTTAGGGCTGAGACCATTGGGTTTTTCTTGTCGTAAGGTAAAATAGATATTTTGCCAAGGGATAGTTTGCACCGCGCCATTAGTGCGAAAAAGGTGAACAAGCTGTTTTTTACGATTAAAACGGATAGGGTAGTGTGTATAAATAAACCATTCAATTTTGAGTACATAAAGCGCAATTAATATGAATGGAACAGAAATTGAAATCTTAAACCAATCTAAATTCAGAGGAAAAAAAATAGCATTAACGGTGAAATAAGTCGCTAAGGCAAGATAAATCAAAACAACAAAAGAAACAAATCCCCTATCTTTATAGTGAACATCAGTCACTTCTAAAAAAGTGGAGTTTAATTTGATGAGAGATAAGTCACTTGTTAAATCCTGTTGTGTAATGTGTTCGATATGCTGACCTTGACGTAAATGGTTTGCCAAGTCATCACTGTCTAAAAAACGATTAATCGAAAAGCGAACTAATGTTTCTTTAATTTTTTTCATGATAGGTTTAATGTCCTGAATTATTGTTCCCATAGTTTGGCAAAAGCTTCATCTTCATCTTTAGCTAATGAAAATAATCCTTCATTATTTTTTCCGAAATACATGCATTTGTTAATCCATAACATTAAATCATTTGGTTTGTAATTCTCGATAACAAATGCAACGATGATAAATATAATCGATATGATAACGCCAGCAATGGGAATTCGACCTAAAATACAAATGATTAGTAAAAGGCCTAGAAAACTAGAAAAATAATATAAATTTGACAACAAAATATTACCTTTTTTTTCTTCTTTTTCATAATCTAAGTAATCTAAATAAGCAAGTATTGCAATACCTACTATAGATACACCTTGAGCAATTCTCGAAAGTATTCTAAACCAGAGGACTTCTGTTAATGCCCCTTTGGCCCATGCTGAATTGAGCGTCGCAAATGAAAACTCTAATATTGCGCCAGTTACTCCAATCCAACTGGCGATTAGCCGTTGCCCAGCTCGCGTTTTAACACCGCCATACCAAGCACTTTCTTGTTCTATCATGCTGGCAATTCCTGCAAGTTGAAAAAGAATCGATGCAATATTTCCCGTGCTTGCGGTCACGGAGAGCTTTTGTTTTAGGTAAAGGTTATGAGCTTGTTCAGAGGTTGATATGTCGCTAGTAATACGTTGGGCTATTTTTACGATTTCTTGAGGTGTTTTTCCTTTAAATTCGGGGTGCATATTTTCGGTTAATAATACATTGCTACGTAGAATGCCATCCCCTGTTAAATCTCCCCCTTGGGCACTCTTTATTCCCATTTCTTTGAGCACCGTATCTGCAATGCCTTTTTGATTGATTTGATTTTCAATGGCATTACGAAAAATGTTTTTAGCCTTGAGTTTTTCCACAGGACTCATTTTCTGAGCACTAAAAGTTTCTCGAACGATAGCTTCTGTCAGCATTTTGGATACTGTTTTTCGTGCACCTTTCTCTGACATGCTTATTAATGGGCTATTCTCATTAATAGCAAGTAGTACAGGAAGCCTTGATGTCTTATAAAGAGATGCACTTTTTAACACTCGGATAATGGGACCCGCTAATACATAATTCAATGTGTTAATTTTATCATTAAAGTGAGTCTTTTGGGTGAGATCTTGTAAAAATTGGCTGTGGAAGGATAATAAATTTCCCCATGGCAATGAATGTAATTGTAAATTATCGGTAGATTGAGGGATATGTTCTTTATAAAATTGAGCTGCATCATTTTGATTAAAGATATAGGCTCGCATAAAAATATTTTTTTTGTCAAGAAAATCACCGTTTAATTGTGTTTCAATATAATCTGCACATTCAGCACTGACCTGACTGCCAATTAAACAAGAACTCAAGGTATTTGTATAATTTTCTCCACTTATTTTATTATTCGAATCAAAATTATAAATAAAATAATTTATAAAAAGAGAGTGTTTTAGCATCGCAAGGTACATATCAAACAAAGGGATTTCGTAATTAGATTCGTACTCATTTTTTTGTGTATTGTAATCATTTTTGAATTCATCAATATTATTTTCATTTGCATGTGCCAAATAGCGTTCCCATTCATTATCAGCCCATGATTCGTAATTTTCATTCGTATAATCTCGAATTTTTTTTGCATTTTTTTCCGCAATACTTGGCCATATAAAGGTTTCACCATCACCAAAATAGGCTTTATTTTCGAGTTCTTCCGCGGCTAAAAATTGCTGAAGCTTGTTATTTTCCTTAACATTATATTCAGCTAAAGAGATATTTGAAAAAGCAGTGAGTTTTCTATCAAAATCACTTAATTTGGAATTTTTTCTACAAACAGTAAGAAAGTTATCGTGTGACTGTAGAATTAATTGTGATAGATCTTCCGAAATGGCAATGGGATCTTGAAGATGAATAATTGCTGCACGAGATGGATCGGGGTTTAATGGGATAGAGGCCAAGTTAGTGGCGGTATTTAATAAAAAATCACCATCTGATTTTGTTTTTGTTAACCAAGGAGAAGAATAAAAATCAAAAGAAGATGCTGGGATTTTTGCGTCACAATATTCAGCAACAGTTTGACGAAGTTGAGTTAATGGAACCGTTTGATCTGCTTTTTTATCTAATAGCCATAATTTTAGGTCAAAACATTGCATGTGTTTTTCACGAAATTCTATTTGGTGGTGCATTTCACGAATAGCATCAGTCCATGCGTATTGTGACCAACTAAGCCAAAAACGACCATTATCATTAGGATTTATGGCTAAAGGTAAGGATATAAAGGAAGCTCGAGCGACTTCATCTAACTTAGTTGCACAGGGTTTTTGACCTAATTTAGGAATGATTGAGGGGGCATCGTCCGTCACTTTCCAATAATAGGCATCGTCAGTGACAATATAATCAGTCCATGTTTGTCTTTTTTCATCATAAACATGTAAATAACCTTTTCGAAGAAGACGAGATGTATATTTTATTTTACCGCGTTCACTAACACTGGTGGTAAATTTAGGCGGTAATGCTGGTGCCCCTGAGTTATCAAGGGTGATTGCAGAACGGACTGGGAGGATTGCTACGCCTCTTCTTTCGCAAAAATTACAAGACATAATATTCCTTAATTATAATGTGTTTTCACAATACGCGAGGATGTTATTCCAATCGTCGATGCTCAATAATGAAAGGCTTTCATGAAAGTAACCAGGATATTGACTCGTTTCTTTTAAAAGATTAATTATCTGAGGTGATTGGTAATAAAAATCATGAACGAGTATGCATTGTGTAATAAAAGACATGATGTCATTAGCATCTGTTAGGTAAAACTCATGATGGGCAATAGTAATTTTATCATCAAGTCGTTGGCTAACTTTTAAATATGTAGCTATGTCCATTTCATTATTTAATTTTTTAATGGCCTTATTTATTATTCCGATATTTGAAAGGAGGGCTAACGTATTATTCTTATTATCATTAAATGCTGTTTCTACAAGTTCAGGAAGATAAGTTATATGACCGAATCGACTATGGAATGTAAAAAAATCGATACCGAGAGATTTTATTTTATTAAAGAAATGATTGTGTGGAATTATTCTTATTAATTGCAACATAACATTATGGTCATAATAACGTAATAAATAATTTCCACCTGTTTTGGGTGCATAGATTAAAGCATTAGCAAGGAGATAGATGAGCGTATTATGGTCGTAATGACTTTTGATTAAAATTATTCCTCCATTTTTTTTTGAATCAATTATCATTTTTTGGAGTGTTGGTATTTGTTCAGAATCTAGATGGCGTAAATCAACAAGAAAAGGATATAAATGGGCCTGAGGCGCTATCATTTCTGTAATAATCGGGCTTGCATTCCATGTTATGGGTAGGTTGGGATAAATGACTCTGTCAATAATCACGTGGGAATGAAAGTGGATTGGATACGCATCCTGAAAGTGTTTTGTAACGTCCATATTTAGTCCATTTTAACTATAGCTTCGTTATTAAATGTATCACTGAGTGTTTTGGCTTCGCAAAGCGTAAATCCTTCGAAAGGAATAGTTATGTTTTCAGGTGATAGCATATTGACGTTAGCAGATTTGAAATCAATGTCCCCAGAGGTAACAAACGTTATTTTACCGTTTTCCAATATGATCGATGAGCCATTACATTGCACGGTGACCTTTTTGTTGGCAGTAAGCGTTATTTCATCCTCATTACTGGTGATACTGATCCCTTTTTGAGCGGTCAAGGCAATTTCATCATCTTGAGCTTCTATCTCGATTTTTCCAAAAGCAGATGTTAATTTTGCCCCTAATTCATGAGTAAATATTGAAATTCCTTTTTTAGCGGCTAATGTTAGTCGCCTAAATGCAGTCATTGATGCATTTTCTGAAGATGTAATTACGAAGTCATTGCTTGAGCTTTGTTGCATATATCCCATAGAACTTAAAGCGATTCCATCTGGAGATGATGCTACTAATGAAGCTTGAGAGAGTTGATGAAAATTATTGTCTATTTGGCTTGTATGCCGTTCATGATCAGATGTTTCTACATTTGAATGCCTAGCTAAGTTCATAATGGACTGTGCAAGTTCTAATGCATTACTCAACTGTGTAATTGTTGATTCCATCGCCAACACATCACCACCGGCTTTATCCTGCTTATCGGTGGTAATAAACAACCCTTTGCCCGCACGAATCGCGCCCCAGCTGTCAGTACGTAACTCAAAACCGTCACCGCGTTGTTCGCGTTCTGCGTTCACCAAATGCCCCAAGTTTAACTGGGTTTTTCCGCCATACTCGGTGCTGAGCTTAATATGCTCTTGCCCGCGTTTATCCTCCATACGCAGTTTGTTATTCGCAGGCGTGCGGATCACATTACGGGTGTTATTTTTATCCGTAACGTGGTCGGGGTGGCGGGAATCATGCAGTGCGTGAGCGATATATGGGCGGTCTGGGTCACCCTCATGGAAGGCGATAGCGACTTCAGTCCCTTGAATCAGCGGGAAATGCATCCCATAAGTATCACCGGCGTAAGGTTTAGCCAAACGTACGGGCATACTTTCATAGCCCTTGGTTTTATCATCGCGATCCGCGTCGAATTTGACCCAATAAAATCCATGTTCATTTTGGTGGGCATAAATGTCGTGGTCTTTTGCGCTGGTGACGCGCGCCATTAGTGTTCCGGCAATCACCGGGCGTGGTTTTAGAGCAGGGCGCCAGCACAGTGATTCAGTGTATGGCACGGCGTTAAAGCGAACAGTTAGCGCTTTATCTCGGCTGGCGGTAAAGCGTAGGCGAGTAATTAAAATGGGCGATTTGAATACGCTGGGTAACGTCGAACTGAGCGGATTATCTTGAATACTTAGCACTAATAATGGCGTCAGGTCTGCTGCGCTGCTTTCTCCGCGTAGTAAAGTCTGGCGAGCTAAAAAGCGCTCGTGGTCGAGTCTTGCCCAGAAGTTAGCGGTTTCAGTTTCAGGGCGAATTTTATCCCCACGGGTTAGGTGGCGGCCTTTATAGTGATAAACATCGCCGTAGTTGATTTTTTCGCCGTCACCGCGTGTCATGTCCGCGACAGCGGAAATCAACGTATCTTCCGCCAGTCGGTGGTTATAGTCTTTGGCAAAAACAGTGTTTTCAACCACTTGATGACGTAAAGATAATCCCCAAACACTGTCGACATGGTTATCGCTCAGCCCAGATGGGCTATTTAATGGCAGTGTTTTGTCATACACATAGCCGCGCTGGCTATCTGTAAAGTGGAGTACCTCGGTTTGGGTATCATCTTGTAAACCAAAGCGATAAAAAATACCTACTTCACTGAGTAAGCGTTCAATAAATTGGCGGTCACTTTCGTTGATCTGGTTGATTTGTTCGCGTTTTGGGTACTCTTTTTCGAGATGAAATTCGAACTCCCAGCCTTTGAAATTATGTTCGCGCAGGATCTGTTCAACCACATCAGGAATGGATTGGTTGATAAAGAAACGGTGGCTGCGAATTTGATGGCGCAGTAGCGCAAAAAAAGGCTCGATAACTAACTGGTAGCGAGCTTCATCCACAGAGCCAGAGAGACGGCGGAAATCCGTCACTACGCCATGAACGCGCTTGGCAACACTCGGCTGAGTGGCGAGTCCCATTACGTTACTTATTGGCGCAGAAAAGGTCAGGCTGGCATTACGGCGCAATAATTGCTGAGCAGAAAGATCTTGGGCGGAACAGGTAAACGTAATTTGGTAGCGATAGGTATCGCTAGCGGCCTCACGGCCCGTAAAATGTTCAACGTCCAGTAAATCTGAGCATCCTTGTACTTCTAGGCGATAACGGTTTTGGCCTTGTAACAGGTTTTTGGCTGTATCGAGTAGGCTCATGGATTTATCTCCTCAATATCACTGAAACTCAGGGTGATCCCGTCTTCTTCGCTATAACCTAACGTCAGGCTTTGCGCTTGCTGGTGGTTAGCTTGGCGCATGAGTAATTGTTGGCTTAGTACCGGTAAAATTTGTTGGTTAAGCAGGCTGTCTATATTACGAGCGCCAGTATCTGGTAATAAACAGGCGCTCACGAGCGTGTCATACAGCGCTTCTTCGATAATGCCTTCAAGCTTGTAGTGGGTGTAAAGACGCTTAATGACGCTGGCCAGTTTCATTTCAACAATTTGGCGCAGAGCGACAGGGCCTAATGGGCGATAAATTAAGGTTTGGAAGCGTGCGAGTAAGGCGGGTTGGAAGTGATCGCGCAAGGTTGGGCGCAGCAGTTCTTGCAGTTCGCCGTCGGTAGACTCAGGGAACTCTTCGAGTTGCTGCATAAGCAAGTCACTGCCCAAGTTGGCTGTCATTAAGATCACGGTATTGCGAAAATCAATTTCTCGACCTTCGCCATCGCGCATAAATCCACGGTCGAAAACTTGATAAAACAGATTGAGCACATCGCGGTGGGCTTTTTCCACTTCATCGAGTAACACGACACTGTAAGGGCGCTTGCGGACGGCTTCCGTTAAAATCCCGCCTTGACCGTAACCCACATAACCTGGAGGCGAGCCTTTTAATTGGCTGACAGTGTGGGCTTCTTGATATTCGGACATGTTTATGGTGATTAAGGATTTTTCGCCACCAAACAGGACATCAGCCAAGGCGAGGGCGGTTTCAGTTTTACCAATTCCGCTTGGACCGACTAATAAAAATACGCCTTGAGGGCCATTTTCTGAGGCGAGCCCCGTGCGAGCTGCACGCAGTCGTTGTCCAAGCCCCAGTAATGGACTTTCTTGACCCACAACGCGTTTACCTAGCGAGTCTTCTAACTCCAGCAGTTCGGTTTGTTCGTCTTTTAAGAGGCTGGATAATGGCACGCCTGTCCAGTCGGCGATAACTGTGGCCACCGTTCTGACATCTACATCAGGGGTGATCAGCGGCTCATTTTGTTGAACGAGTTCTAGCTGTGATTGGATATCGCTGACATCTTGGGATTGACGGCGCTGTTCTAAGAGCTCGCTGATAAGTTTTTTTTCTTGCTCAAAACGCTGTTCTAACTCAGCCAGTTGTATGGCGATTTGCGCATCTTGAGTGACTAATTCGCTCAGTAGGGATTGGTTGGTGATGTTGCCAATGGCTAAGTCATCAAGGATCGCTTGCTGTTCAAGTTCTAATGCATTGCGCTTGGCTTTTAAACGGGTCAGTGCTTCAGGGAGCGTATCGAGGCTCATGCGGATACGGGCACTGGCGGTATCGAGCAAATCCACGGCTTTATCGGGGAGTTGACGACCGGTTAAGTAACGGCGAGATAAGGTGACGGCGGCTTTAACCGCATCATCGGTAATGTGAACACCATGATATTTTGCGTAGCGCGGTTTTAATCCACGCAGCATTAAACAGGCTTTTTCATCATCCGGTTCATCGACTTTGACGACTTGGAAGCGGCGTTCTAAAGCGGCGTCACGCTCGAAATATTGCTTATATTCGGACCAAGTGGTGGCGGCAATCGTGCGTAATTCACCACGGGCAAGGGCGGGTTTGAGTAAGTTAGCGGCATCAGCGCCACCGGCTTGGTTGCCTGCGCCAATGATGGTATGGGCTTCATCAATAAACAGTAAAATCGGCGTAGGAGATTGTTGTACAGCTTCAATCACGTTTTTTAAGCGCTGTTCAAATTCGCCTTTGACGCCAGCCCCCGCTTGCAGTAGCCCTAAATCTAATGTGCGTAGTGATGTGGTTTGCAGGCTGACAGGAACGTTACCTTCAACAATACGCAGGGCTAAACCTTCGACTAACGCTGTTTTCCCGACACCTGGTTCCCCCACGAGAATGGGGTTATTTTTGCGACGGCGAGACAGAATATCGACCATTTGACGGATTTCGTCATCACGTCCAAAGACAGGGTCAATCGCGCCTTCACGCGCTTTTTCGGTGACATCCACCGTAAATTTATTCAGCACTGCTAGTAAGGCATCATTCAGTGTATTACCGATGACATTCGGTGCAGGAGCTTCGTTAGCGGATTGAGCGGTAAGTGGTGCTTCCGTCGATAAAGATTGATTATGCGCTGCAAGTTGCTGGACTTCAGGGCGCTCATCGGATTGCGCATCCAGCATCGGTCTTAAGCGTTGTAATTGCGTGAGGCTCAAGGTCATTAATGGCCAAAGGGCATCGTTCGGAACTAAAGAGGGTTGCTTCACCATCGCCGCAAGAATATGGACGCTGCGAATGTGCTCGATATCTTCATCCAATGAGGCTATCACCCATGCGTTTTGAATTAAGTTTAGGAGTGATTTTGAGAGGGAGGGGCGGCTATGGATAGAGCGGGGTAGGCTGTTGATTTCTGTTAACAGGCTTTGCCAAAGTGCAGAAATATCCCATTCATAGCGGCGCGCTAATACCGTGATATCGCTTTCACCCATTTCCAGTAACTTGAGTAACCAATGTTCGATGGTGACCTCAGCATGGGCGCGTGTTTGGCACAAGGAAGCTGCTGCCTCTAGTGCATTTGCACAGAAAGGGTTTAGGCGACGCAATAACATAACTGAAGAATTTTCCATGTTCTCTCCCTAGATAATCTGGTGGATATCAATGTGTTTAGGCACGCTACCGCCCCTAACCGTTAACCGAGGTTCATAAGGTGATATTCGCGATGGGAATGCGCGGTTGAAAGCGCGTATAGCTTGTTTAATGGCAAAATGTGTTGTGTGTGAGTGATGTTGCGCAAGGGGCGCAAGAAAAAAGCAGACGCCGAAACGCCTGCTTGTCTTAATTAAGCGGTAGCACGCTCATTCCAAGAATCGGAATGGATGATGTTGCCGTCTTTGTATGTCCAAGTGATTTTTTCATAGCGCAGCTCAATCTCTTCGAGATGGTTGTGCTTCTCTTTGCCTGGATCTTTGATGTCGTGCATTTTAGGCGCAACTTTCACGACTTTGACGTTTTCAAGTTTGGTGTTGAAATATTCGACTTCTTGTCCTGCGTCATCAATGCGATACCATTTGAATTCCGCTTCTTTCAAGGTTTGACCCGTGGTCACAGCCTTGTAAAGATAAGGGCTTGAAGCATCAATTTCTTTAACGAAAATGAATGGCGTATGGATGCGAGTACCGGTTAATTTACCGGTATTGTTATCCGTTGGGATGTACAGTTTGTGATCTTGAGCAACCACTTCGATGCTGCCTTCACGGTCTTGTACGTCGACAGAACCTTTAATTTCAGCACCGCCATCATCTTTCAGCCATAAATAAACTGGAATAGCCATAACTACTTCTCCTTTCGTGTGGAATGTGTACCACCATCCATCGATGGTACGGTGTTGACGCCCAATATCTGACAAGCCTCAGCTTGCGGTATCAGGCGAATTTCTACGCGGCGATTGCGAGCTCGTCCGTCAGCGGTGTTGTTGTCGGCAACGGGGTTATTTTGCCCATATCCCTGCACAGCAAAGCAGGTTGGCGAGATATCGCTGGTTTGGATCATCCAATCACGGACAGACTCTGCGCGTTTTAAAGACAGTTTTTGATTTTGTTCTGGATTCCCGGTGTTATCGGTATAGCCAGAAACCATAATTAACCAGCCGGGTTTGGCTTTAATATTGAGTAACGCATCAACTAACACTTTGGTCGCGCCCGTTTTGAGTGTGTATTGCCCAACATCGAATAAGGACAAACTATCTAAAGTGACGATTTGAGATGGTGCGGTTGGCGCTTCAGGGGCGATTTCAGGTTGAGAAGGGGCCCAACTTCCTAGCAGGGTATGTAAGTAAGGCAATATTCGATTACCTTGATATAACGCTAAAGAGTAAGCGCTTGGGATCCCTTCGCGCTCCCAGCGTGCAAGCTCAGCGGCATCATCTTGTAGCTGCTGATAAGCGGTTAATTTAGGAGCTAGTGGAACTTCTGAAAGTTGAGAGAAACGAGCAATATCTTCACCAATATGGCGAATGAGTTGCTGGTTATGGTGGTAGCTACCGACTAACGCGCCCACTAAGAAAACCCCAAAAATGACGCCAATAGCACCGAGGCTTTTTTCAGTTCGGCTTAAGCTAATATCATGATGTAAACGGCGTAGCATGACATCCGGCAAAGGGAGTAAATCCGTTGTTTGTACTGAGGAATGCAATGGCAATGTGGTTTTTTCTTGGATGAATTGCTGCCATAAATTGTTCGGTTGGCTAGTGATATCTATCCACTGAATGGCCCATGCGGAAGGGATTTGCTTCGGCGCTCCAGCTTGAGGTAGGGTGAATTGAGGCACTAAAACTTGGTTTAGCCAACTTTGTAAGGTATCTAGCCATAGAGAAAATTGCAGGCTTTGTTCTGACTGTCCGAAATGCGCAGGTAGCCACACGGAGTAAGGGACTGACATCGCACCCTCTTGCTCCACTTGAAACTCAGCTTGATGACTGAGTAACGTCATCCAAGGTGTATGTTCATCATCAACATGCATAGCGGTATCAGCATGATGAGGTTTAGAAAGGTATACCGTGACCCAAAATGGCAATTTAGCGCCTATTTTTTGACGGCTCTCCCCGATAGCTCGACGCCAGTTGAGTAGCGCTTGTGTCAGGGTTTCTTGCTGGGTAAGTTGCTCAGGTAATACAACGTAAAGTAAGGATAAGTGCCCCGATAGCGAAGGGGCATATTCCACCAAGGCGGCAATCAGTTTAACGAGCTCAGTGGGCGCGGATACACGAATATACCAACCTTGATTTGTTTCTCGGTGTAATTGGTCATCCAGAAATAGTGCTTGAGATTGACCACAGACTAAAATGACAGGGCCCTGATAATTATCAGTAGGAAATGCACCCGTATAATCATGTTCAGTGGATAACACTTGGCGTCTTTGTTTATATTGCCAAAACAGCATTCCACCCGTCAGGACTAAGACGAAGACGGAAACAAAAATGGTGACACTTTGCCCTAGAGACCAAAATCCCCAGAGTAACCACAAGAAAAGCCCCGTAGCAAAAAGCGTCAGACACTGTTTGATTGGATTTTGCATGCCTATCCTTGTGTCATCCACTGTTGTAGTAAATGTTCTAACGAAGCACTGAACCCCCACCACATGGCAGCGAGTATTAGGATGCCGCCTATCCAACCAAACCAGTAAAGCCTGCGACGGCTAAACCGTAATTTAGGTTTTACGACAAGAGGTAATTCTGAAGCGATCAGATAGTCTGGAAGTTGAACATTCAGTTGAGCGACGATGCGCTCACGTTCAGGAGCCTCTTTTTGGCGAAATTTACCAACAAACCCGAGGGTAAGCACACGATGAAAACAGAGTAAGACGTCAGTATTTGGGGCGGTTTCATTTAAAATGCTGCGTAGACGATCCCAAAGTTTGTCTCCCGCTTCTAATGTATTGAAGTAGCGAGCTTGCAAAGGAGACTGGATCCATGTGTTGTAGCCATCATCTTGGTGCTGGCGATTCATCACAGATTCATCAATCAGGGCACACTGAGCATATTGCATGTGCTCAATGGCGGATTCTGAGTAGCCATGTTCGAGCAGTTTTTGACGAGTTTCATCAATGAGTTGGCAAACGCGACGATAAAAACTATCCCCTTGAGTGATGGCGGTGCCTTGATGTAATTGACAAACCATCAGCCAAGTTTGAGCGAAGATCATGTCGATAGTATGGTGCGATGTTGTATTGTTCATGAGCGAAGTACCGCAAACAGCTCTAATTGAATGTCACCTAACGTGCTTGGCACATAGAAAGCACATTGCCCTGAAGAGAGCATGGCTTGACCCGCTGGCGTTTCAATATCTAGCGCAAAATATTGATTTTCTAAGCGAAGAGGAACCGCCGTTGGAACATGACTGAGCGGTTTCAATGGAATACCATTGAGTGCCACATTAACGACGTCAGCCACATCATCACTACTGCCCGCTTTGCAAAGGAGTGGAAATTGAGCGATCAGTAAGTGAGCAGGCAAGGATGAGCGAACCGATAAGTAAAAATCGGCTTCTTCCCGTAATCGACCGTCATGGAGTTGACCTTTCCAGAATGGACCTTCTTTTGCCAGTTCAATGCTAATAACACGAGAAGGCAAACTGGCTTCAAGCAGTGTATTTAATAAGGCAAAAAGAGGTGGGAAAACGAGCTCTGGCTGCTCATGCTTGTACAGCGGGATGTCTTCCAACTTACTCTCTAAGGAAAAAGTTAATAAGCTGCCTGCTAAACGAGCTAGCTCCCGATAGAGCAATTCAGGATGACGATGTAATGCGCTACTGAGTTCATTGAGAACAGGCTCGGCGCTATTGAGTGAATTCAATAACCAAAACAGTGAAACATCAGCGACCACAAAGTCGGCCATTTTTTCATTACTTTCACGACGTAGCGCCATTAAACGACGGCGCTTAGCCACTAAGCGGTGCATAAACTCAGAAAGCAATGTTTGTAATTCAGAGCTTCCTTGGCAGGAAAGTAAGGGGGGAATGAAGTGGCTATCAAATTCCCACATCCCTTGAGCGTTGCGAATAAGGCGTGCAACAGGGCAGGTCATATAGGCTTCATTCTCATCATGAGCAAAACGCAGTGTTGCTACGTGACGTAACACGGCAATGTCTGTTTGTTCATGCCCTAATAAGTCTTGGACTTTAACCCATTCTTGGCTAAATCGGCGTGGGCGATCGGTGCCTGTTTCGGGAACTAAGTTTCCGCCATTGGCTAACATTAAAGGCAATGCCAGAACGATATCCAATGAATGGCGATCCGCATAATCATTGAGGGACAATACCGGAGGCAGGGCATCAGCTAAGGTTGTGTCAATCAGTGTGCCGTCGTGAAAGCGCACCACTATTTTTTGGGCGCTTACGCGAGAGAGCGTTAATGCACTGATATCAAACTCGGTACTAATGACGCCCCACGTGGAGGCGATACCCATTTGTGCGACGACTTCAGCAACATGACCGTCCCAACGGGCTTGCTGTTGAAATTGCTGAGGGGCCAAAAAGGCCCCGTCTGTCCATAGGGGACGGTAGATTTTCATCTTGAATGACCTTTAATAACCGTTAGGCTTTAGCTTTAGGCATTTGAGAAACTAGCGATAAATCAACATCCATACCTTCTACTTGGAAGTGTGGAACCGCATACAGTTTCACACGGAAGAAGCCCGGGTTATCTTCGATATCTTCAACAACCACTTTTGCATCACGTAGCGGGTGAGAAGCTTGTAAATCATCACCTGGGTCGGTCATTTCAGTGACTAAGCCACGAACCCAGTTATTGAGTTCTAATTCAAGTAAGCGTCTGTCTTTGGTGGTACCAATGTTTTCGCGTTGAATAAGCTTCAAGTAATGAGCGATACGGGACAGTAAGAAAATGTACGGTAAACGGGCGTTGATACGGCTGTTCGCGGTGGCATCCGCGGTATCGTATAACGCGGGCTTCTGCGCAGAGTTAGCAGAGAAGAAGCAGGAGTAATCACGGTTTTTGTAGTAAGACAGCGGGATGAAGCCAAGATTTGCAAATTCAAATTCACGAGTCTCTGGGATCATCACTTCGGATGGAATTTTTACCTGACTGCCCGTGCCTAAATCAAACAGGTGGATCGGGAGATCTTTAACAGCACCACCAGCTTGAGGGCCACGAATTTGTACGCACCAGCCGTTGTTGATAAAGCTTTTCACCATGTTAGCAGCAAAAGCAAAGGTGGCGTTGGTCCACAGGTATTTCTCGTGGTCAGGGCCTTTAACTTCTTCAACGTAGTTGAAGCTACGAACCGGTACGGTATCTGGGCCATATGGTAGACGACCAAGCACACGAGGCATGGTTAAGCCGATATATCGAGCATCATCAGAGTCACGGAATGATTTCCACTTGATGTACTCAGCGCGGTCAAAATAGTTGCCAATATCTTTGATTGCTGCGACTTCTTCCATCGTCTCTTTGCCGAAGAATTTTGGTCCCACAGAACCAATAAATGGCATATGTGCGGATGCTGAGACTTTTGAGATGCTACGCAGTAAGGCGATATCTTGCGGGCTACGGTCAAACTCATAGTTAGAAATCATTGCAGCGATAGGTTCGCCACCTGGGGTGTCATATTCAGCAATGTAAGTATGGTGATAAAGGCCGCTTTGAATGACTTCAGGGCTATCTTCGAAATCTTGACGTAAATCGTCTTTCGCAATATCGAGCAGTTCAATTTTGACGTTTTGACGAAAATCAGTGCGGTCAACGAGGAATTTCAAGCCACGCCAAGTGGATTCAACTTTTTGGAAGTCTTGGTGGTGCATGACTTCATCCAATTGTTGGCTGATTTGCTTATCAAGTTCAGCGATATGATGGTCGAGTAGGTTTCTATCTAAACGCTCGACTTTTTGACCTGATGATTTTAAACGGTCGAGGAAAACTTGAACGGCGACAGTGACACGCTCATCAGCCGTTGCATCTGCCAAGGCAGCATTGTCTTGGAATGCGTTAATATCACTGATTGATGCGACTGGCGTTAAATTGATTTTTTCGAACAACGAAGCGTAAACACCTTGGTTTGAGGTGTCATCCAGCACAGTTGTTGCGCCTTGAGTTGATTCAGTTTTTACAGACATCAGCATAATCCTTTAATAATCCAAATTAATCTTTCTTCGGCGCTAGCTGTGCTAGTTCTTCACGAAGTTCATCACTGAGTTCTGGATCCTTAAGGATATTTTCCAGTTCACGGCGGAACGTTGCGTTATCGAGGAGATTAGATTTCAGGTCACGCAGCAGATTGCGCATGGCTAACATTGCGCGCAGTTGTGGAATTTGACGGGCAACTTGCTCAGGCTCAAAATCTTTCATGTTTTTGAAAGAGAGGTTGATGCTTTCTTCACTTCCATCAGCTGCAAGGGTATTTTTCACAGTGAGGTTAATGGTCGGCGCAAATTCAGTGAGTACACTATTAAAGTTATTTTTATTGATATTGACTTTTTCTCGCTCAGATAATGCTCGACTATCTTGTCCATTGCTGTAATCACCAACAGCTAATAATTTAAGTGGTAATTCCACTTTTTTCTGCGCACCACCCGTGTGCAAGTCTAATTTGATATTAACCCGAGCCTTCGGTACTTCATTTTGGAAGCTATCTGACATTTTAGGAGTCCTTTAGTGGTATTACTCGCTTTAAATATGAATTATTGGTAAATGAAATATATTCTTAAACTTTAATTTAGCTTAAATCAGTTTGCTATTTTATATAATTTTAAGGAGGATAGATCAAGGTTTCTAATGAATTTGATTTTATATTTGAGCAAGGCGCAACGTATTTTTACGTATCAATGCCTATTTAATTAATTAAAAATCATTTAAAATCAATGTGAATTTGCGTTTTTAATAAATGTGAGTGGATAATTTACAGGGGGTTTTGATAGTGAAAATAGAGAATATTCTTAAGGGAATTAGAATATATAAATAATTTTACACATTAAGAGGGTGATATCGGGAGATAATATAGACTAAATACTATTTATTGAGTTATTTCTAATTTTTAATATAAATCGTTAATTAAAGCTAAAAATAAAGTGTAAGAAAATGTGTAATGGATATAAATTACGCGAAAAATTTAAAATAAAGCATAATGGATGATTATGCTAAATTAGTTTGGAATAATAAAATTTATTCTAAACTGTTCAAAAAATGATTTTATTGAGTGAAATATTGCACGAAACTCAAATAATTTTCGTGTGAATTAAACGTTCGTTTTGGAAAAATATAGGCACATGCCGTACCTTTAATAAAAGATTAAAAGAATGGTGGTTATTATTCTGATAACCATGCAATTTGGATATCAGATAATGATCAAAGAAAGGGAAGTATTGAATAGCAAAATGCCAACCGAAAAGACTGGCTTGAGTGAGAATTTGGTCGGCACGAGAGGATTTGAACCTCCGACCCCGGACACCCCATGACCGTGCGCTACCAAGCTGCGCTACGTGCCGATTAATGAATACATGCCTTTACAACAAGGGCTTTAGACAAAAAACATACTACTCAAAACGTTGGCAAAATCAAGAGTAAGCCCAGATGGTTGCTTGAAATTTAAGCGCTAATTTTCATTGAAACGTTTAAGTTCTGTAAAGATTTTCAGTAGTTCAGCAAGGTCTGGTTTGTCGTCAGTTTGCTCGTTGCCTTGTGGGTCATAGATATTAAATTGGCCGTTATGATCCATATACATGGTAGCGCTGTTGGTGGTAATGACGACATCGCTTTTATCTCCGGTGATCACCCACGGATAAGTGCGCTGCGCACTGAAGAGATCTTCACCTTGACTGTAATCATCAGGCGGGTTGTTGACATGTAATACACGCTGCATGATGGTAGTCATGACATCTTGATGACTAGTCAGTTTGTCAATTTGTTGCGCTGGAGTATTTGGCCAGTAGATAAATAACGGGACTTGCATGCTGTCACGGTTAAAGTGTTTCTTATTCACCCAGTCAGTATCTTGCGAACCGTTACTGTTATAATTTGCTGTGATCACTACAATGGTATTGTTTAGCTTGTTTTGGCCCTTCAGTGTATCAATGACTTGACGGATTTGGTTATCCGTTTGATTACTTCCAGGTGCTCCCTTGATGTTTAAGAATGAGAACCAAGGCGAGCCATGTTTCACGTTGTCCAGCCACAAATTCCACTGTGCAATAGTTTGTTTGTCACTGTCCGACGCTTTTGTTGGCAAGGAGTAGTCAGACAAAATCGCTTGTCGGAATAATGGTGAGCTAAACCCATCAGTGGAGAATAAACCAAACTGGTAGCCTTGGTGCTGTAAAGCTTCAACCAAGACAGAAGGGTGGCGACCATTGAGAATGTTATCAATATAACTTGATGAGATACCGTAGAACAGCCCAAATAAGGCGGTATCATTACGTAATCCAGAAGTATAGTGATTGGTAAATTGGGAGCTGATATTCTTGAACTCTTTCAATGAGTTCATTTGGTTTTGCTGAGAAACATTACCTAAATCATCAACAACCAATAAAAGTAAATTGTAACCCGTACCTTGGTCTTGGTAACTAAGTGGTTTCAATGGGTACTGAAGTTTCAGTGCTGTTGGGCTACCTTGCTGGAATACACGATTTTGATGTGCAGTTAGGTCGAGTAGACCATATTTATCAAGCAGTTTACGTGCGGTCATTGGCTGAGACAGCGGGTAGTTATAGCGTTGCATAGTGATGGGGCGATAAAAATTGGCATCCGCCCATGCATACATTAAATGAGACATCACAAATGTTGCAATGAATAGGCCAGCAAGTGGGCGTCCAAATGTTTGACGGCTTAGGCTGCGTAATTTTTGCCAGCTCCAAGTTGCAAATAGCATCTCAACAAGAAAGATAATGGGGATACTGATGAACATCAGTTGCCATTCGCGGGCCATTTCACCCTTGGCGGGGTTAATGACTAAATCCCATACCTGTGGGGTAAGATGGAGACCAAATTGGCTAAAGACGCGAATATCAAAGAGTAATAAGGTGAGTCCCGCGGTGGCTAGCGCTACACAGATAACCCTCAACAATCGTTGGGACATAACGATAAAGGTCAGCGGAAAGATGATTAGCAAGTAAGTGGCGAACACCACGAAACTGAAATGACCCAACCAACTGACGAAGGCATAAGCGCGACCAGCGAAGGTATCTGGCCAGTCAAAAATAAACAGATAGCTGCTACTTAGCAAAAGGCAAAGTAGTATATTAAAAAGTGCAAACCAGTGCCCCCAACCAATCATGTTGGAGACTTTATCACGGTAGCGCTGATGGGTGACCATGCTGTTTATTTATCAACCAAATTAGTGTGATTTATCTTCTTTTACAGAAGAAATTAATGCATTGGCAAAGGACTCTGCAATCATTTTACGCTGAGCAGGGGCAACAGACGTATTGAGCAGATTGGTAACCATGTTACCGAGTACCATTAATGATAGATCAACGGGAGTATGGTTTTTTTCTAACACACTAACAAGGTCAGACAGTAAACCTTCAACTTTTTCATCACTATAGCGAGATGATTGTGGCATAAATTATGACATCCTAAATTAATGAAAGCTCCATATGATAGCCCATTGTGGGTGACTTTTCTTCATTCTTTAAACAAATTTTCGTTTAATTGATAATAATGTTTATTTAGATCACCGAAGTGGATAATAGTTCGCCATAAAAGTAATAAAAAAATGGCTGTTAACAGTTTCAGTTGCAGACAAATACTAACAGTGTTTGAATACGCGACATTATTTCTGCTAGCGAAAGGAGCCAACAATGAGTCTGGAAATTACCCAGATAGCGTTACACCAGTTGATTAAACGAGATGAACAGACCTTAGAAGTCATGTTGCGTGATTCGTTATTGACGACAGACAATGTTGTGCAAGACATGATGGCAGAATTACATCGTGTATACAGTGCAAAAAGTAAGGCATTTGGTGAGTTCAACGAAGAGAGTGAACTTGCTGAAGCGTTAACGTTACTGCGTAAGGGTGAAGAAGAGTTTTTAGGCTTTAGCCGTGCAATGACTGTGCGTTTAAAAGATGAGCTGGCAAAATACCCGTTTGCTGAAGGTGGTATTGTTCTCTTTTGCCAATATCGTTACTTGGCAGTGGAATATCTCCTGATTGCTGTTCTGAATAGTTGCGATAGCATGTTTGTGACTGAATCCCTCGATTTGGGTACGACTCACTACTTAGATATTCCTCATGCGGATATTGTGGCGCGTATTGATTTGACTGAATGGGAAACTAATCCAGAGTCGAAGCGTTATCTGACTTTCCTTAAAGGGCGAGTAGGGCGTAAAGTGTCTGATTTCTTTATGGACTTTTTAGCGGCATCTGAAGGTTTGAATGCGAAGGTACAGAATAAAGGATTAGTCCAAGCATTGGATGACTTTTGTGATAATGCGCAAATGGATAAAAACACTCGCCAAGCCTATCGCCAACAAGTTCATAGCTATTGCAGTGAGCAATTGCAATCAGGCGAAGAAATTGAGCTGAAGGAACTCTCAAAAGAGTTACCGATGGTGGAAGAGCAAAGCTTTGAAGATTTTACTCGCCAAAATGATTATCAATTGGAAGAGAGTTTTCCTGCTGACCGCGGTACGTTGAAACAATTAACGAAATTTTCAGGCAGCGGTGGGGGGATTACGATTAGCTTTGATGCGATGTTAATGGGAGAACGTATTTTTTGGGATCCCGTGACAGACACATTGACTATCCGTGGTACACCGCCGAATCTGCGTGACCAGTTGCAACGTCGCGGTAATAAATAGTGAACGATGGATTGTCTATCGAAGTTTTTATATTAGAAATTTTACGTTAGAAATAAATAACGCCGCAATTGCGGCGTTATTTACTCGGCGTCCCGAAAAAACTTTAAAGCTCGGCTATGGGCTTAATTAAGCGCGCAGGAAGTCAATGTGCGTCACTTTTGGCTTAAATGGGTGACGTTGAACAGCCTGAACTTTTACTTTAATTTCTTTACCATCGATAACCAGAGCCAGAACTTCGTAAAATCCTGCTTTGCTTTCTTGGTTAATGATTTCATCGTGGTTCAGAGTAACAGAGATAGCTTCTTGGTTGCCACCGTAAACGATAGCTGGCAGTTGGTTAGCTCTGCGCAGGCGGCGGCTCGCACCCTTACCCTGCTCTTTACGTTCAATTGCATTGATAGTTAACATTACAATTTCTCTATAAAAGAAAAAATAAAAATCCTGCTACAGGCGACCCAGCAGCAGGTTCGAGATTTGGCCCCGTAACATCATTTCGCTAAGCGAGACATACAAAGGCGGGCGGCATTTTAACGAAAAAACGGCTAGCGGGCAATCATTAAGATCATTATCTTTCTGAGTTGGCATGATTTATTCGTCAGTAATCGTGTTTTTTCTGATTATCTTAATGATGCTGCAAGACGGAAACGCCCCTGATAATCAAAGATTTTCTCTCTAATCTCCCAGTAACTTTCTTTTTTCCGTGCAACAATAAATTGTGGATAACGTAATAAAGCTTGTTGTGAAATAATGTCGTTCGCATTATTCCAATGGAAAGGAACGCCTGGGGCACGATGATGCTCTCGTAGAAATCGGAATTCAAACGCGCGTTTTTGAGCTGGAGTGGTGAGACGAAAACGCTCAGATACCGACGTGCCATCTTCATCGTAGTAGGTGATTTTCAACCATTCGCCTTTTGCATCCGAGCCTGACGTGAGTTCCATTCCTCCGCAGCGTAAGATTAGAGCGTCTTTGAGTCGTAATGCGGCTTTGAGCATATCATCGGGGTCAGTAAGCACCTCTTGGCATTTATGGCAACGTCGTGCGGCAATGTCATTTTCCGCACCACAATGGGGGCACTGTTTAAATCGAAAGCGGAACTCACATTGTTGTTTTCGCCCATGCTCATCCTCTTCCCACCCTTGGCAACGACGCCCATAGTGCTCGACAATTTGACCATCAGCAGTGCATTTCCCCCAAAAAACATTGGCAAACTGACACAGTGGACAGAAAACTTGGACTGGAACGCTAGTGGAGTTGGGTTTGCTGCTACCAACTTCGGGGCGAAAGAGGTCGTGAGGGTTTCCGGCATAGTCCAGAATTAGGCACTGTTTTTTCCCTTCACTCAAGCGTAAGCCACGTCCAACAATTTGCTGATATAAGCTGACGGACTCTGTTGGGCGTAAGATGGCAATTAAGTCTACGTGCGGTGCATCAAAACCTGTTGTCAGTACCGAAACGTTGACAAGATAATGTAATTGTTTGTTTTTAAATTGTTGAATGATGTTTTGGCGCTCAAGGGATGGTGTCTCTGCGGTGACTAAAGCCGCAGTATCTTGAGGTAAATAACTTAGGATCTCTTTAGCATGTTCAACCGTAGCGGCAAAAATCATGCATCCTTGTAATGGTGTTGCATATTCAACAATCTGCGCCACAATTTTCGGTGTAATACGCTGCTGTTTTTTGAGGGATAAATTGAGTTCTTGCTCGCTAAAAATGCCCGATTGATTCACAGAAACTTGACTGAAATCATATTGTAATACAGGCATGTCTAAGCGTTCAGGGGGAACCAAAAATTGGTTTTTGATCATGTAATGCAGCGGTAATTCATAGATACAATCACGGAAAAAACAGTGTTCATCACCTTTAACCATTCCGTGGTAGTGGTATTGGTAAATCCATCCATGGCCTAGGCGATATGGGGTAGCGGTCAAACCCAAAATACGCAGCGCTGGATTATGTTTTTGTAAACTTAGGATAATTTGCTGATACTGGCTTTTTTCGTTTAAGCTGATGCGATGACATTCATCGATGATCACTAAGGAAAATTTGTCATCAAAGTGTTCAAGATTACGTGCTACCGATTGCACACTTCCAAAGACCACTTTACTGTGGAATTCTTTGCGATTGAGACCTGCTGCGAAGATATCTGCCTCTTGGCCATAAGTTAGATACTTGGCGTGGTTTTGCTCAACTAACTCTTTGACATGCGCTAAAACTAATACGCGGCCACGAGCCAGTCTCGCTAATTCTGCGATCACTAAGCTTTTTCCTGCCCCTGTCGGGAGCACAATCACCGCGGGCGTAGTATGACGTCGGAAGTACTGGATCGTCGCGTCAACGGCTTCTTGTTGGTAAGGGCGTAAAGTAAAACTGGATGAGGCTGCAGGCATATGAGTTAGTTTTTTCAAAAAAGTTAGATTATTAATGTTAAATTTAAGTTAAATCCGTGGCTAGGTCTAAATTTAAGCGTATCCCTTGCTGTGCTATCACTTGTAACAGGTTATTGGTATAATAAATTATGTGATAGTAATCACAGCAATCCATCTTTCTATCTTATGACAGCGCGGTGCTATTGTACCTCTCGCTGACATTCCATCAAGTTAAGAGAATCTATGCGACTGGATAAATTTCTGTCCCAGCAACTTGGGATAAGCCGGAGTTTGGTGGCGCGTGAGCTGCGTGCCGGTAATGTCATGGTTGACGATGAAGTAGTAAAATCAGGTTCGATGCAAGTGGGTCTTGATAATGAAGTTGCCTATGATGGCAATGTGTTAGTGCAAGTCACGGGGCCTCGTTATTTTATGCTCAATAAGCCAGAAGGCTATGTTTGCTCTACCGATGACCCAACGCACCCTACAATTATTTATTTTATTGATGAGCCAATCGCCCAGAAACTCCATGCTGCAGGTCGTTTAGATATTGATACGACAGGGTTAGTGTTATTAACGGATGATGGGCAATGGTCTCATCGCATTACCTCGCCAAAACATCATTGTGAGAAAACCTACCGAGTTCAACTGAGTGAAGACATCGCTGATGATGTCGCGGTACAGTTTGAACAGGGTGTCATGCTAAATGGTGAAAAATCACTAACGAAACCTGCGAAATTGACGATTATTTCTCCACGTGATGTCCGACTGACAATCAGTGAAGGGCGCTATCATCAAGTTAAACGGATGTTTGCGGCAGTCGGAAATCATGTATGTGGTTTGCATCGTGAGCGAATAGGGGAAATTCGTTTAGATGAGCAGTTAGAGCCGGGAGAATATCGCCCACTGACTGAAGCAGAGATTGAGAGTATTACGGTTCCCCGTTAATGATGTCATAAGCAGGAGTTAATAAGTGCAACAACAGCGTTCATCCTATTTGGGGCTGATTTTAATTTTAGGTTTGCTATCAATGCTAATGCCATTAGCGATTGATATGTATTTACCGAGTTTCCCTGCAATGACAGGTTACTTTAATGTAGATGAAGGGCGCATTCAGATGACCCTAAACAGCTACATTTTTGGTTTTGCAATTGGTCAGCTTTTTTATGGTCCGATGGCGGATAGTTTAGGACGCAAACCTGTAATTTTAGGTGGAGTTATTGTCTTTGCATTAGCTTCTGCGGCTTGTGCAGTTGCGGAATCTATCGATACATTTATCTGGTTGCGTTTCCTTCATGGATTTGCGGCAGCCGCAGCCAGTGTAGTGATCAACGCATTGATGCGCGACATGTTTACTAAAGATGAATTCTCCAGAAGCATGTCTTTCGTCGTGTTGGTGATGACGATAGCGCCGTTGATGGCACCTATCATGGGCGGTGAAATGATGCGCTGGTTCTCATGGCATGCCATTTTCTGGAGCATTGCAATTGCTGCTGTTATCGCTGTGGTGCTGGTCAGTTTATTTATTCGAGAAACACTACCGGTTGAAAGACGACAAAAATTCCATATTGGAACCACACTACGCCAATTTGCGACGTTATTCAGAGCCCGCCAAGTGTTGTTCTATATTTTGGCCAGCTCATTCTCGTTTTCCGGTATGTTTTCTTTCTTGAATGCAGGATCATTTGTCTATATCGACCTTAACGGAGTATCGCCTCAACATTTTGGCTATTACTTTGGGATTAATATTGTCTTCTTATTTATTATGACGACGATTAACGGCAAATTCGTAAGACAATTTGGCGCTGAGAGAATGTTATATTTCGGGATTATTGTTCAGTTCGTCATGGGAATATGGTTATTAACGACGACTGCATTGGGTATGGATTTCTGGACATTAGTGATTGGCGTCGCGATTTATGTGAGCGGGATTGCCATGATCACCTCAAACTCGATGGCGGTGATCCTTGATAATTACCCCCATATTGCAGGAACAGTCTCTTCACTTGCAGGTACAATCCGTTTTTCTATTGGCGCATTGGTAGGGACATTGTTATCGATGATCCCTGCTAAAAATGCATGGCCGATGGTAGGCTCGATGGTAGGTTGTGTAGCACTCTCGATGTTATTTGTGCTTTTGGCGAAACGAGCAAAATAACACTTCTTATTGAATCAGTTTCAAGGATGAAACTGATAAATTCATTATTTTCCCTCAATTACTTATATCATTCTGATTTATCTCACGAACAAACTATTCATAATACCTATAGATTAGCCTGTATAATAAATCGGTAAAACCGATTAATTTTAATCTGTAATTAAATTACTTATCAAAAAATGATCCATATCAATTATCTTAAGAGGAATATTTGTTAAATTTCTGTTTTCATAGCAATGTGGTGTCAATTTTCTGACGAACCGAAATAAGGCTACGTGAGCTTAAAAAATGGATAATTGTTACTCTATTTGAGTAATAATGTAAAAAATAAATGGATTTATTATGATCTATTTTGAGTATTGTTCTCAAAATTTGTTTAATAATTAACTTTTTTGTCAAAAAAATTCGTATGCAATGATGTCTGTCACAAAAATTTAACGACATACTACTTTTTTAATGTTATATTTAAGTTCTTGCTTTTAACATTCATGTTACTTTTTGATTGGGTTAAAAGTTCGGTTTGAACGAGGATTTCTTTAAGACATATGTAGCTCTATTCACTCTCTAATATAGAGAGAGGTACAAGAAAGAGGGACGTTGTCTCTTGGGGGAGTTTCAGTATCTAAAAGAATCGATATTCATTGAGTGAAATGTAAATTAAATGGCGATTTGGCTAGTCAATTTACTTGGCAAAATGATGACATGTTTTAATAGGAAATTTTTGTGGAAAAATTAGGTCTTTCGGTGGTGCACAGGCTGCCGCAAAGCTACCGCTGGTTATCGGGAAAAATAGGTACAGATGTTGAGGTTGTACCTATGAATGATATCAATAGCGATAAGCTAGTGGGGCTAAAATTGTTGAGCCACGACTGTGCAACAGACTGTATTGCAATGAAGCATTTATCTGAATCGTTATCGGAAATGCAGATCGACAACGCCATTTTAGAATGGCAAAAAGAGATGTGTTTATTTATCCGAGCGAGTGATGAGCTAACCGCAATGTGCCGTTTAAAAGCATCGGGTGTTGCTATCGCAGAAATGGCTTCTGGCTTCTATTGTGCCTAACGGCATTGAAACTATTTAATATTAAGGCCGTATTTATGATATTCGGCCCAATAAAAAAGCTTCCGGTTTAGAGCCTGGAAGCTTTTTTATTGGCAAGGTATCTATATGTTACTGCATTAATGTTTCTGGATTTTAGGAACCATTAACTACACGGCGGCTTGCGTAATAACGCTTGCTCCAATAATCGTTAGTCATTTCAGAAACGATAACGCCATTGCTTGTAGAGGCGTGAACAAATTTATTGTCCCCGATATAAATCCCTACATGCTTCATCGTGCGACCTGTTTTAAACAGAACTAAGTCACCCGCTCTTAAATTATTGCGTTTTACACTTTTACCTGAAGATTCTTGTTCAGAGGTAGTGCGCGGTAATTGTACGCCAAATTGCTCGAGGAAAGTACGTTGTACAAAGCTAGAACAGTCAATACCACTTTTAGTGGTTCCACCTAAACGGTAGCTCACGCCTTTCCAGCTTGCATATTGATCCATGATTTTGGATTTTGTATCAACACTTCTGACTAAATCTTCGAATTCATCTTGAGATGCCATTGCGAGTGAGTCATTCGATGTTGCATTTAACATGCGAACATCTGAAGATCTTGCAGTAGTTTGACCATTCTTTGATGTTTTCGGTGCTGTACATGCTGAAAGCGTTACGGCAATTGCGACTGCCGGAACAATGCGCCAGACATAGCGCTTAAATTTTTCAGAAGTTAACATTAATAGAATATCCCTTGCCATTTTATTTATTGCTGTGTGGAAACTACACAACACACTTAAACCGATCCCTGTGAAAAACGCATTTTAACGACTGAGTGTATTTTTCGCAGAAAGTGTTTATGTATCGAACAAATTACGCTCAAAATTAGCAGCTATCTTGTGCTCTAACACCTGTTGATTATAGTAAAGATAATCAGAAGCTGCTAAAAATCGTACTTATTTTATATATTTGGCTGATGAATATTGAGTTCTTTAACCAAACATAAAGAATATACATAAACAAAGCTGAAATGGCGAGTTAATAGGGGCATAATTTACAAAACATTATATAAAACGAGAGATCCATCATTAACTTGCCTTCAGAATGCGAATAATCCAGTATTTTTGCACTCTTACAGAAATCGTTTTCAAAGAAAACATGATCATAGTCACGTTTATTATCTAATATCTTTATAAAAACAGTGAGTATTTTTTAAATTTCAATCTAATTTGTAAAGAAGTTTAAATTTATATTGTTTGTCACTTAAATGTAAAAACAAATTGCCTGTATTCGATAGGTATATGTTGCAGATATTCTTACTACATATTGTGTGTTTTTTATGCATTAATCTTTAAATGAAGAGGGCTAAACAGTTATGTTCATTATTAAATACTATGAAATTTCACGATTTTAATAAATGAAAGGAATTAAATAAATTAAATTTTTACTAATAAAATGAATTGATATAGAGAGTTGTTGATAGCGGTTCGAATTTATAAATATCAAATGTGATTGATGGAGAGAATGACTGATTTTAATAAAGTAGAAAGTGATTTGTTGTATAAATGAAATCAATTCCAATGAAATTTATTGTATCTAAGTTAAATTTAAATGCTAAAGATCGAATCTTTTCTTTGGAATTTTTTAAAAATAAAAAATAACGACCATAAGTGGAATAACCCTATCTCTCCACAAATTAAGCTTATGCCCGAAATTTATTAAATAACGCATCAATTAGATGTAAATAAATTTCAGTAATTGACGATAACTTAATTTTAAGCGGAGAAATTCTTGTGGATCACTCAGTAAAAAAAATAACATTAGCAGTGTTTTCTTTAATGGCACTAACATTTGGTATGCACGCTAAAGCTTCTACGCACAGCGAAGCAAAACCCGTTTCATCAGGTACCATCCACTTTGTTGGCGCGATTGTCGCATCACCTTGTGTTATCACGAGTATTGAGCAGAGCATTGATACAAAATGTTGGAATGATGATGGTGTGGTTAAAACGACGTCAGTAAAGTTTAATAAATTAAGTGAAAAAGGGACTGTACTTCCAAATCAAAAAGGAACTCAGACATTCAAATGGATTAACAAGGAAAACAAAATAGGGGTTTATACAGTTATTTATGACTAATAACTAAATTATCATATTTATATTAATATTTGAATATTAAGTGGAATGCGATTCTAGGATGAATTAGTAATGTTTATTTATAATGACGCCTATGGGCTGAATGCCCATAGGTAATGTAAGCTTATTTTCTCATTGAGAAAACAGGGCGAAATAATTAATCACAACGGCCCATATAACGGCGTTCAGGAATATGAATACGGATTTTTTCACCGGTAGTTATATATTCAGGAACTTGAACAGTTAAGCCTGTCGGCATTGTTGCAGGTTTAGTACGAGCACTCGCAGAAGCGCCTTTAATACCCGGTGTTGTTTCAGCAATCACCATATCGACAGTTTGTGGCAATTCAAGTGCTAGAACTTGCCCATCCATTGTTAAAACCTGCATTCCTGGTAAACCTTCTTCAGGAATAAATAACAGTTCATCTTCAATATCAGATTTTTTAAAGATATATGGAGTATAGTCTTCATTGTCCATGAACACATACTCATCACCATCAATATAAGAGAAGCTTACCGCACGGCGAGTGAGTGAAATAGTGTCTAAAATATCATCGCCTTTGAAGCGCTCTTCAACTTTTTGGCCAGTTTTGACATCGGTAAAGCGCATTTTATACAGTGTACTTGCGCCACGAGCGCTTGGGGATTGGATATCAATGTCTTTAACCAGCAGTAATTTCCCGTTGTAGTTTATTGCAAAACCACGTTTGATTTCGTTGGCCTTGGCCATAAATAACCTTCTTTGTTATTGTCAAAAAGAGTTCGACAAAATTACTCGCAGATAAGGAATTAGGCAAGATGTTAACATCAAAAAATCCCTAGTTTTCACGCTAGGGATCTCTTTTTAACCAATGATTGTCTTTGAATAACTTAATAGATAGGTAATAAACCTAACAGAGACAAAATATGTGCTGTTGCGTTAATCAAACCAAATAAGATCACGAACCCAATAACAAAGCTTCCGCCGGGTGTTCGATAGCTATTATTAGGAAAACGCTTACGGCTTGCTCTTGCCATCATCGCAGGGACAATAACCGCCCAAATAGTTGCTGCGAGCCCTGCAAAACCGATGGCATAAATAAAGCCGTCAGGGAACGCTAAACCTAAAATCGTTGGCGGTAAGAATGTAATAATGACCGATTTAAAACGCCCCTGATGGCTATCGTTTAATTTAAAGAAGTCAGCGATAAAATCAAATAAGCCGAGGGATACGCCTAAAAACGAACTTGCTAATGCCATGTAAGAGAACAGTGTTAAAAATTGTGAAATAAAGCTACTTTGTGCGGAAATATTCATTTGATTCAGTAACGCGCCAATATTGTTACCATTTTCTCTGATTGCAATAAAGGATGAACGAGGAATATTACCTTGGATAGCATACTGCCATAAGATGTAAATAGTGACAGTAATTCCTGCACCGTACACTAAGCTCAACATGACACTACGGCTGTCTTTATTGTAGTACTTCACTAATCCCGGTACGTTACCGTGATAACCAAAAGAGGTAAGTAAATAAGGCAAAGCGGCTAATGCATAAGGTAAATATTCACTTTGACTATTTTCATATTGGTCGAAGAGAACTAAAGGTGAAGCGGTTGTCACCATGCCACCAATGGACATGACGAACGTGATCACCATCCCGCCAATTAGAATCGTACTTAACCTATCAACTGCACGGGTAGATAACCAAACAAAAAACGCGATAACGACCGCAAAAACAAAGCCAGAAAGTGCTTGCGGAACTTGAACATATTTTGAAATGTTCTCTGTAATGATTGAGCTACCGGCCGAAATATAGGCATAGGTCAAAATATACAATACAAACGTGATGGAAAGGGTATTAATGGTATTCCAGCCAGAACCTAATAAATCTTTCACCATAGTATGAAAACTAGCACCTGCCGGGTAATTCATATTGGCTTCTAAAATCATTAATCCTGATAATAACATACAGATAAATGTGTAGATCAGTAAGACAACTGAACCGGAAAACCAAACACCTGAAGTCACCATCGGAATAGAAAACATACCAGCACCAACTGCAGTACCGGCTATGATCATTGAACCTCCTAAAATAGAGGGGCGCTTTGGTGGTTTTGTAACATTGGTTTCCATGATGACTCCTGAATGATTGTTTCACTGTACTAGCTGAACGATACATTAGGTCTAAAATAATGTAAACATCTAAAAGATAATAAAATAAAAAATAGCTAAGAGTGGTTATTATATGCACAAGCAGGGTGATGTTTGTGCATAGTGGGTTTAGATGTGCGGCTGATAGAAACGTTTACTAAACCATAATTCGATCGCATTACGGCTAGCTTCAAAATGAGGCTCAGGTAATGGGTCAGTCGGGGAGATCCACAACAGGCTTTCACATTTATCCGCTTCCATGATCTGCGGGGCAACTTTCCCGTTATATTCCACATGCATACAGATAGAAACGGTATGTTTGCCTTCTTGTTGGAACGTTTCGATATTATTGCTGATACCAAATACAGTTGGAGTATCGATATCAATGCCAATCTCTTCTTTTATTTCACGGATAGCGCAGGCTTCGAAAGATTCGCCAGGGTCAACATGCCCTCCGAAAATAGACCAGTAAGGTGCATGTTGGCTGCTACGTTTTCCCAGTAGAATTTGCTCTTGGGCGTTCGTAATCAGTACACCGACGCCAGCAACAACATATTGAGGAACCGACATAATTTTTCCTTCTTCTTATTTTTATAAAGGAAAGAATTTTGCCACGTTACTTTCAAATTACAATCAGGAAAAAATACAAATATCACTGAAACCAACAGTTATTAATGTTATAACTATGCCCTGAAAATCTTGTGATAAGACTGTCTACACAAAGACAATAATGATAAGGGAGATAAGTGGTTATGACTCGCCGGGTTGCTACAATTACATTAAATCCTGCTTATGACCTTGTGGGGCTATGCCCTTCCATCGAAGTCGGTGAAGTCAATTTAGTTAAGACTGCTAGTCTCAATGCTGGAGGTAAAGGGGTCAATGTGGGGAAAGTCCTGCGTGACCTCGGTATTGATATCACTGTTAGCGGCTTTATGGGTAAGGACAACCAAGAAGAGTTCCAACACTTCTTTAGTGAAAATGGCATGGCAAACCGTTTTAGCATGGTGCCAGGTCGTACACGCATTAATGTTAAGCTCACAGAAAATAACGGTGAGTCGACAGACTTTAATTTCTCTGGTTTTGATGTCAGCAAAGAAGATTGGAACCGTTTTTCCACGGAATCCCTTAATTGGCTTGGTCATTTTGATATGGTGGTGGTAAGCGGAAGTTTACCTAACGGAATTGAACCTGAAGAATTCACACGTTGGATGACTCGCCTGCGTCAGTTATGCCCTTGTATTATCTTTGATAGCAGCCGCGAAGCATTAAAAGCGGGCCTGAAAGCATCTCCATGGTTAGTTAAACCTAATCGTCAAGAGTTAGAAACATGGGTAGGGCGCAAATTACCGGATCTAAAAGATGTCATTGCGGCGGCTCATGAATTGCGCGATAAAGGCATTTCTCACGTGGTCATTTCTCTTGGTGAAGAAGGCGCTCTTTGGGTAAATGCTTCAGGGTCTTGGCTAGCGAAGCCCCCTCAATGTGAGGTTGTCAGTACGGTAGGGGCTGGCGATTCAATGGTTGCAGGGTTAGCTTACGGTTTATTAAATGGTGAGACTAGCGAACATACACTCCGTATGGCGACCGCAATTTCTGCCTTATCGGTTTCACAGCCAGATGTTGGCTTGAAAAACCGTAATAAACTGGCAGATATGATGGCAAAAATTGAGATGAAATCGCTGTAATTATTTTACGATTATTTCATTGAGAAGGCGGCTTATAGAAGGCCGCCTTTTTATTTGCGATGATTCTAGTTTATTGGCGGTTTTAGCGAGTTTGTTGAGATTTTAACCATGTAATTTCTTGTGGCCAAATATCGGGATTGATGGTCTCTAAAATCAGCGGAATACCATCAAAACGCGGGTCTTTCATAATATAGCTAAATGGCGCATAGCCTATATTACCTTCACCTAAGCTATGATGACGGTCAACGCGACTGGCAAATTCACTTTTCGCATCATTAAGATGCATACCTTTTAAGAATTCAAAGCCCACAATATCAGAAAACTGTTGGAATGTTTTTTCGCAATCTTCCGCTGTGCGCAGGTCATAACCTGCAGCAAAGGCATGGCAAGTATCAATACAAACACCTACACGGCTTTGATCTTTCACTCGTTCGATGATTTTAGCTAGATGAGTAAAATCAAAGCCAAGGTTTGTTCCTTGTCCTGCGGTATTTTCAATAACGGCGATAACGCCTTCAGTTTCTTCTAAGGCGATATTGATTGATTCTGCAATGCGCGCTAGGCAATCATCAACTTCAATTTGCTTAAGGTGGCTGCCGGGATGGAAGTTCAGCAGGTCGATACCCAATTGCATACAGCGTTGCATTTCATCAATAAAAGCGACACGAGATTTCTCTAATGCTTCAAATTCAGGGTGCCCCAAATTAATGAGATAACTGTCGTGGGGTAAAATTTGGTGTTTCCCATAACCGTATTTAGCGCAGTTTTGTTTGAAACTTTTAATTAATTCGTCGCTAAGGGGGGCGGCTTTCCATTGACGCTGATTCTTGGTGAATAAGGCGAATGCGGTGGCTCCAATTTCATGGGCGCGAATCACTGCTTGGTCAACGCCGCCAGAGGCGCTGACATGTGCTCCAACATATTTCATGATTGACTCCTTTTTTCAGGAGTATGCCATTAATAACTAAAGAAATGAAACCAATAAAAAAATGCCGCTTATAAAAAGCGGCAATCGGAGGTGCTCAAAAAAGGAGACAAACTTAGCAAGTAGAAAATGAGGGTTAAAACACCGACTGAATAACAACGTTAATCACGATACCGCCGAAAATTAACCAAGCAAATAAGATAGCCGCCATCAGTAAAGGTTTGATCCCCGCTTGTCGAATCGCGCTGACATGCGTTGTTAACCCTAATGCCACCATTGCCATTGCTAATAAGATGGTATCTAACGTAATAATTTGTTTAACCAGTTGCTCAGGTAATAAGTTGAATGAGTTAAATGCGGCGACCAAAATAAAAATTACGGCAAACCAAGGGATCGTAATTTTACTTTTTTGGGCGTCTTCTTGCGTGCTAGCAGCATTTTTACGGCTAATAAATGCAGATAAAATAATTAAAAACGGAGCTAGCATCATCACTCGCAACATTTTCGCTATCACTGAGGCATTTTCTGCATCTGGACCGATAGTATGACCTGCGGCAACGACTTGGGCGACTTCATGAACAGTTGAACCGATATAAATCCCGAACGTTTCCTGAGTTGCAGGGATCCATCCGAAATGCGCATTTAACTGATATAACCATGGGTAAACGAAAATACCGATGGTACCGAAGATAACCACGGTTGAAACGGCAACAGCGACCTTACTTGCAGACGCTTTAACCACTGGCTCGGTTGCCATTACGGCTGCGGCTCCACAAATACTGCTACCAGCACCAATTAGCATGGTGGTTTCATCATCCAGTTTGAACACTTTTTTACCAAGCCAATAAGCTAATAAAAAAGTGGAGGTTAATGTCAGCGCATCAATAATCAGCCCTGTGGCTCCTACATCGGTAATTTGCTGAAAAGTCAGGCGAAAGCCATACAAAATAATACCGGCACGTAAAAAATAGTGCTTAGCAAATTTGATCCCTGCATCACTACTTGTACTAACCACAGGGTAAACGGTATTTCCTACACAAATACCAAGAAGAATAGCCAGGGTGAGCGCGCCCAGGCCGATATCCATAAACCATGACTGTTCACCAAGGTATATGGCTATGGCTGTTAAAATTCCCGCTAAAATGATCCCCGGAACAAGTTTTAGAATAGGGAACGAACGATTTTGTGTTATTGCTTTGGTTCCAGTTTTATCCATGACTACACTCTTTATGACGACTTAGATTAAGTTGGAATAAGCATATAACAAAAAATTCAATAATCTAAATTGATTGTTTTTGTATTATTTATCTAAAAAATAGATTAGGAGTTTCTTCTGGTATATTGCTAATAAATGATTAATATTAACAATATTATTACAACTACATAATCATCTTGGAGCTTTCTGTATGCGTATTACACTGAGGCAGCTTGAAGTTTTCACGGAAGTATTGAAAAGTGGCTCCACGACACAGGCATCGCAATTATTAGCGTTATCGCAGTCCGCAGTGAGTGCTTCACTGACTGACTTGGAAGGGCAGTTAGGCGTACAACTCTTTGACCGTGTAGGTAAACGACTTGTCACTAACGAACATGGCCGCCTACTTTACCCAAAGGCATTAGCGTTATTAGAACAAGCATTTGAAGTCGAGCAACTGTTCAAAAAAGAGATGGGTGCAGTTCGTTTGGCGGCAAGTACCACAATCGGTAACTATATGTTGCCTGAGATTCTAGCCGGGTACCGTCATGATAATCCTGAAATTCCACTGGAATTATTTATCGGAAATACCGAAGAAGTCATTAAAGGCGTGATGGAGTTTCGGGCGGATGTAGGGCTGATTGAAGGGGTTTGTCATAGCCCTGAACTCATTTCAAAACCGTGGTTAAAAGATGAGTTAGTGGTGTTTGCTGCACCAAGTAACCCATTAGCGAAGAAAAAAGTCACCTTAAAAGAGTTAAAAGATGCGCCATGGATCTTGCGTGAAAGAGGTTCTGGTACGCGCGATGTACTAGACCAACTACTATTTGCACACCTTCCAGGCTTCCATATTTTAATGGAGTTAGGCAATTCTGAAGCGATTAAACATGCGGTACGCTTTGGGATGGGCATCAGCTGTTTATCTCGACGCGTGATTGCGGAGCAGTTAGATAATGGCACGCTGGTGGAGCTTGAAGTGGAAGAGCTACAACTCGAGCGTACGTTATACCTAATTTATCACCGTCAGAAGCATCTTTCTAACGCGATAACGAATCTGCTGGATTATTGTAATTGACGTTTTATTCAGCATAACGTGTTTTGCTAATAATTATCGCTGGATTATGAAGGTATCTTATAACAGCAAAGAGTTGCTTAGTTCTGCCGTTTGAGTTTGTTAGAATCCCCGCGTTATTGACTGAAAATAAAATACAGGGAACAGATGGCAGAACAACATACAACGACATCGATGAGCGGCGGACCAAGATTACGTCGAGAACTAAAAGCTCGCCACCTCGCGATGATCGCAATTGGCGGCTCCATCGGAACTGGGTTATTTGTGGCATCCGGTGCCACGGTAGCACAAGCTGGGCCGGGTGGAGCGCTTCTTTCATACGCCATTATTGGTTTAATGGTGTACTTCTTAATGACCAGCTTAGGCGAATTAGCAGCGTATATGCCAGTCTCCGGCTCCTTTGCGACGTATGGCGCAAAATATGTCGATGAAGGTTTTGGTTTCGCATTAGGTTGGAACTACTGGTACAACTGGGCGGTCACTATCGCAGTTGACCTTGTGGCTGCACAATTAGTGATGACCTATTGGTTCCCAGATACCCCCGGTTGGATCTGGAGTGCTATCTTCTTAGCGATCATTTTCTTACTGAACTACATTTCTGTTAAAGGATTTGGTGAAGCTGAATACTGGTTCTCGCTGATTAAAGTGACCACGGTGATTATTTTTATCATTGTCGGTGTGCTGATGATTTTCGGCATTATGAGTGGCGCAGAAAACGCAGGTTGGCATAACTGGGAAATTGGTGACGCACCATTTGCAGGTGGTTTCTCCGCCATGATTGGTGTGGCGATGATTGTAGGGTTCTCATTCCAAGGGACTGAATTAATCGGTATTGCGGCAGGTGAATCAAAAGATCCCGCGAAAAATATTCCGCGTGCGGTGCGTAAAGTATTCTGGCGTATTTTGCTGTTCTATATCTTCGCAATTTTAATCATCAGCTTAATTATTCCATATACTGACCCAAGTTTACTGCGTAACGATGTTAAAGATATTAGCGTGAGTCCGTTTACGTTAGTATTTGAAAATGCAGGGTTATTATCAGCAGCAGCGATGATGAACGCGGTTATATTAACGGCAGTTCTCTCTGCGGGTAACTCAGGCATGTATGCATCAACGCGTATGTTATATACCTTGGCTCGTGAAGGTAAAGCACCGAGAATCTTTGCTCGCCTGTCAAAAGGTGGCGTACCACGTTATGCATTGCTGGCAACCACGGTTGTGGCGGGGCTGTGCTTCTTAAGCTCAATGTTTGGTAACCAAACTGTGTATCTGTGGTTATTAAATACGTCAGGTATGACTGGGTTTATCGCATGGTTAGGGATTGCCATCAGCCATTACCGCTTCAGAAGAGGCTATATTGCGCAAGGTAGAGATCTTAATGACTTGCCATATCGCTCAGGTTTCTTCCCAATCGGGCCAATTTTCGCCTTTATCCTATGCTTAGTGATCACATTGGGTCAAAACTACCAAGCTTTCTTAGAAGACAAAATTGACTGGGTGGGAGTCACTGCAACCTATATCGGTATTCCTCTATTCTTAGCTATCTGGTTCGGATATAAAATCGCGAAGAAAACCTCGATTGTCCGTTATAAAGAGATGAGCTTCCCGTCATATAAAGAGAATTTAGAGAAATAATATTCTCTTAAAATTAAGATGTTAATGGGTAATGTTAGTCAGTTAGTTTGCTGACGACATTACCCATTTTTTATTTTCTAAGGGGATTATTTTGATTGGGTATTTGCCGGTATAACCAGCATTGCACGTAGTACCATCTCTCCCGCATCAATGAGCGTGGACAATTCCTCTTCTGTTTCGCCCGCTCTCGCCCGTAACGATACTGAATGCAGTAATGCGATAAGCGTTTTTACCAGTAATAGTACATTTTCTGGTTCACGTAAGGTCGATTTTTCCTTTTCGATACAAGTGATAAGCATCGTCTCCTGCGCAAGGATAACGTCTTTTAGGAAGGCTTGTATCTGTGGGTCATCGGTTTCTGCTACGGCAGTGCAAAGCACCATGCAGCCAGTCTTACCGTCCACTCCGTTATACAAGGAGACTGTGGCACGAAGCCAACGGCTAAGCCGCGCGAATAACGGCTCATTTGGGGATTGTTCAGTCAGTGCCGCTGCGTAGTGTTCTTGTGCAATTTCACCAAACCGTGCCATTGCTAACTCATACAGCCGTGCTTTGTTTCCAAAAGCGGCGTAGAGACTCGGTTTTTTCATTGCCGTGACGTCAACCAAATCTTCAAGTGTAGTGGCGGAATACCCCTTGCGCCAGAATAACGCCATGATGTTATTCAGCGCTTCATGGCTATCATAATTTCGTGGTCTACCTTTTTGTGCCATTTTATTACCATTCAGTACAAAAATAGTTTACATCATTGTATATCATATATTACCTTACCGATCAGTATAATAATGATGATTAAATAACCAAAGGTAATAGAATGAATAAGCATAATTATGCCATCAATACGGATGCGGGGTTGACGACACCGTCGATTCAGGCGTTGATTGCAGGGGGGAGGGCGCAACAATCGTCTTTACTCAAAGTGGGAATTTTTGTCTGCCCAGGATTTATGCCAATGGACATTAATGGAGCACAATCCGTTTTTACTATTGTGGGCGCTGAAATTTATTTTATCTGGAAGCGTAAAGAGCTGCTTGAGGGCTACACAGGATGGCCAACCATGCCAACAATGACATTCGATGAATGCCCTGATAATTTAGATGTTTTAGTCACGGGTATGGTGCCTCCAGAGGTCATTGAAGATCCAGAAGTGATTCAATTTTTTGTACGGGTTGGGCATACAGCAAAAGCAGTGATTGGGACTTGTTATGGCTCGTTAATGCTAGGCACAGCAGGGTTATTGCGGGGTAAGCGGGCAACCAGTAATAGTAATGTTGTTCCGATGCTATCAGACGTAGGGGCAATCGCGGTAGGGGGCAGTGATGTCGTCATCGATGGTTCGATTTATACCTCTGGACCGGCAACCGGTTCATTTGACGCCTCACTGTTGGTGCTCAAAGCCTTGCGTGGGGAAGAGGTTGCCTCCCTTGTCGAATTGGCAATTGAGTATGATCCTCGACCACCGTTTCGTACCGGTTCACCTAAACTAGCAGGCCCTGAAATGACGGCAATAGCACAGCAGATGACCGCACCACTCAATCAACAATATCACGCTGCGGCAAAACGTGGTTACGCACAATTTAGCCAGAATATTAGTCAATAATCTTCCGTATAACCCTCTTTTTGCGCTTGCATGTAGGTTCCCTTCAGACAAGCGCTCACCTTTCTTCGTTTTTAATAGGATCTACGACTGATGAATAATCCGCCGCAGATCTTGATTCAAAAGATTTAACCTTTGACTTAAGTCACACAATTCATCACGGAAAGTCATGAATCAATCAATAATGGTATTGATAAGTATTACCATTTACATTATTGTTACCGCCTGCGAATGAGAGTTAATTACTTAATTGATTTAACTTCAAAAGTGGTAAACCTCAGAAAGTATCATGTCAAAAAATAATAAACCTTTGGGGCGTTAGGCGACCCATGCTGAGCATTGAAAATTCATTGTTAAGATAAAGAAATCTCTTGGAGAATTGGGAATGGTTGTTTTTACTAAAAGAAAAATAGCAGTTAGCATTATTGCGGCTATCACTGCGGTACCTGCTTTTGCGGATAGCAACAGCGATAAAATTTTTGTAACGACTGCATCAGGCTATCAGCAAAAAATTGAAGATGCGCCTGCATCAATCTCCGTTGTGACGCGTGAACAGCTAGAAACTAAAGCGTATCGCGATGTGACGGATGCTCTGAAGGATGTTCCAGGTGTTCTTGTTACTGGTGGCGGTAGCAGCTCTGATATTAGTATCCGAGGGATGGATGCAAAATACACCATGATCCTTATCGATGGGAAACGTGTGGATACACGTAGCATTCGACCAAATAGTGATGGCGCAGGTATCGAGCAAGGCTGGTTACCGCCATTACCTGCCATCGAGCGTATCGAAGTGGTACGTGGTCCTATGTCTTCTCTTTACGGCTCTGATGCGATGGGTGGGGTTATCAATATTATTACTCGTCGTGTTCAACAAGAGTGGACAACGAGTTTACGCGCAGATACTACCATTACAGAACGCAAAAATTCGGGTAATACAGGGCAGGGTAGCTTCTATACATCGGGACCATTAGTTGATGGTTTATTGGGAATGAAGTTACAAGGTCAATATTCACATCGAAGTGAAGATAAAATTATCGATGGATTTGGTCGCCAAATTATGACCAGTGGTGGTGGGACATTATCACTGACTCCAAATGAGCAAAACGCCTTTGATTTAGACTTTAAAAAAGATAATCAGCATCGTGACTATCGTGAGGGTTACACCTCTGCTTATGGTGATGGTAGCGGATTTAGCAAGTATGACATGACCCATGTGGCTTTAACACATACAGGTACTTATGATCTTGCATCGACAGACACTTATGTTCAGTACGATGAAGCGAAAAACCCAGGTCGTAAAATGACGGCAGAAGATTTAGTCGTCCGTAACCAAAGTGTTTTCTTACTGGGTGATCACAGTGTCAGTATTGGTGGTCAGTACCGTAAGGAAAAGCTAAAAGATCAAAGCAACAAGCTGCCGGGAAATAGCGAGTTAGACAGATACAGCTGGGCATTATTTGCAGAAGATGAATGGTTAATGACAAATGACTTTGCATTAACGGGTGGTCTGCGAATGGATAATGATGAAAACTACGGCGCTCATTGGACTCCGCGTTTATATGGTGTTTGGCATGCGGATGAGCAATGGACCATTAAAGGTGGTGTATCTACAGGCTATAAAGCACCAAGTTTACGTGAGTCATCTGCAAACTGGGGACAAGCAACGGGCGGTGGTAAAGGAAATGCAATCATTTACGGTAACCCAGATCTGAAACCAGAAAAAAGTATCACTGAAGAGATTGGTGTTATTTGGAATAATCAAGATAACCTAACCGCTGGGGTTACAATCTATAATACTGATTTCAAAGATAAAATCACGGAAATTAGACGTTGTGATAATAGCATTGACACAATCAGAGACTGTACTTTGGCCGATGGCGAGGGTGATTCTCCAGGCAAACCGTACCGTTTTGTTAGCGATAAAGCCAACGTCGATAAAGCAAGAATGCAAGGTGTCGAAGTAACCTTTAACTGGGGTATTCTTGATAACCTCGAATTCGCAGCGAACTATACTTTCACACACACAGAACAAAAAAGTGGCGTGAATAAAGGTAAGCCGTTGAGTAAGCAGCCTAAGCACATGGTAAATACCACCTTGACTTGGGAGACAACGGAAGATTTACAAACATGGGGTCGTATGAATTTCCGTAGCGAAACGTCAAACTACCAAGGCCGTGGTCAGCAAATGAGTAAAGGTACACCATCCTACGCACTGTTTGACCTAGGTACGAGTTATAAACTAAGTAAAAATGCCAACATTGTTGGTGGTGTTTATAACGTATTAGACCGCCGTGTAGATAAAGGAACCTATGGTGCTGAATTAGAAGGTCGTCGTTATAATATCGGCATCAACTACAACTTCTAATTAAATCATTAATTTTTGTTTATCTAAGCCCTTTGGTTAATCACCAAAGGGCTTTTTTGTACTATTATTTAAAAAGAAAATAGGTCGTCAAAAAGAAAAAAAGTAATTCAGATATAAAGATATAGTTATTTATCTCTAACTGCGTCAATCTTCCTCACCGCGATATGGAGCCGAGCAGGAATAGACTATGCCCAAATTTAACCGTTATTTTAGAGCTAGTTGTCTGAGTTTTTTACTATTTGTAGGCGGTATTTCCCATGCCCTTGCGGGTGATCCGGGGCCTTACCGATTAGTTTTTCTCGATATTTCGCAATCGCCGTATCAAGATGGTCAAAAATTATTAATCGAATTGCGCAAAATGGAACGGCTTTCATCGGTTCAAAGGGATGCCTGCTTTATGTGTAATGGCAGTGATGATGGTGATTCTGATGTGGAAGTGTTGTATGTCCACTCGATTCCTGTGGGGCTATCTATCGAAGCACTGCGCAAAGCCGTCAATGGTGATGTTGAGGCGAGAAACAGTATGCAATCGGTACTGGGTAATTTTAAAGACCAATATGATTATGGTGTGGATGGTTTATTGATTTATAACCATCAGGAGGGAAAAGTGACTGTCTATACTATGGATAATAAAGTTGGTCATCCATTGCAGTCGGAAACCAAAGCCGTAAAAAGTAAATTATTGCACTCAAGTTTAGATATGTTATTGGAAAAAAGTGCTGCGAAATTAGATCGACCGGTTTAGCATTTTATTAAGGATAATCAATCAGCTTTAGTGCCATTTATCATCTTAAAAACGTGTCATATTAGCTATCAGAACGGAAAGTCCAAAATTATCAGAATTTCTCATTGAAAAGGGGGCGTTTTGTTAACAAATTGGCTTGCTATTTACAGGTATGACGTGCAAAATGCGCGGACTAAAAAATGACTGATGCCTGATAAAAACCGGCATCGGTTTTTTTGCTTTTTAGGGTTCTTTCATTTTAACGGGGCCGGATATTAGGCCGGATAGATAAATAAATATTTACGTGTAGCTAATATTTCATGCTACAGCTTTGAGGAATGCTTTTATGGCTTACTTTTTCGCACTGGCAGCAGGGCCAAGCGGCCGTCGTTGCCGCATTGATGACTACGGAGCAAACACCGGCTTCGCACAGACGCTTTTCCACTTCTCTTCTTTCTTCTCTGCTTATAGGCAGATGCAAAGTCTTCCCAGTAACTGTCGATTGAGTCGAAGTACGCAATCGAAAGTTATGGGGGGGCTTTATCATGCAAAATAATTCCGTACCTTTAGATATCGGCCACAACCAAACTGGCGCGAATAACCGAGTTCAACTTGCGAAGACATTAACGCTTGTACAAGTTGTCATGATCGGTATTGCGTATATTCAGCCAATGACTATCTTTGATACTTTCGGAATGGTATCAGATAAGACTGGTGGTCACGTCCCAACTTCATACATTATTGCCCTTGCTGCGATACTGTTCACTGCACTGAGCTACGGTAAGCTGGTTAAACGCTTCCCATCAGCGGGTTCTGCCTATACTTATGCCCAGAAATCAATGAGTCCACATATTGGTTTCCTTGTGGGTTGGACATCATTGCTGTCCTACATTTTCATGCCAATGATCAATATTTTATTGGCGAAAATTTATTTACAAGATATTTTCCCGAATGTTGAACCTGCGTATTTTGTCATCGGCTTGGTCATTTTAATGACTGCCGCTAACTTACGAGGCATCAACGTGATTGCAAACTTAAGTACTGTAATTGCGATTATCCAAATGGGGGTAATGGCGGTGTTTACAGGTTTAGTGATCCACGGAGTTTCAAATGGTGAAGGGACTGGGGAGATCTGGACATTCAATCCATTTGCGAATGAAAAAACTGAGATGATCCCGCTGATAGCTGGGGCAACCATACTCTGTTTCTCATTCTTAGGTTTTGATGGGTTAAGTTCACTGTCAGAAGAGACGCCAAACGCAGGTAAAGTCATTCCTCGTGCAATTTTCTTAACTGCACTGATTGGTGGCGTGATCTTTATTACCGTTTCGTTCTTCTTACAGCAATTTTTCCCAGACGTTTCACGCTTTGCGAATATTAACGAAACACAGCCTGACATTATGCGATTTGTGGCGGGATCCTTCTTCCAAGCCATTATCCTAGTGTTCTCCTGTGTCACGGTATTAGCATCTGGTATGGCGGCTCATGCGGGTAGTGCGCGTCTAATGTATGTAATGGGTCGTGATGGCGTATTCCCAGAAAAAATATTCGGCTACGTTAGCCCAACATGGCGCACACCAGCTTATAACGTCTTATTAGTTGGCTTCTTAGCCCTCGGCGCTATCTGGTTTGAGATGGATTTTGCAACAGCATTAATTAACTTCGGTGCTCTGATTGCATTTACATTTGTGAATATCTCGGTAATTAGCCAGTTCTTTATCCGTGAACGCCGTATTAAAGGCTTCAAAAACATCATGAACTATTTGATATTACCGATCATCGGTACGCTAACAGTCTGTGTGCTGTGGCTGAATATCGAAGAAGATTCAATGGTTTATGGTTTGATTTGGACGGCGGTTGGTCTGGTGTATATGGCTGTGCTGACTCGTATGTTCCGTAGGCCTATGCCGCAGATGAGCGACGTATAGATATATTCTTCATTCTTCGCGTCGTAGCGTTGTTGGCTGCACGCGCTAGCCCTAGTCACATACTTATGTATGCTCCTAGGGTCTAGCTTGCTTGCCGCCTAGCTACAACACGAATTATTTTGAATATATGTCAGCATATCTGCCTAAATATAACTTCAAATATAGGTTGGCATCGAAATAGTTAAACTGCGAACTGCGAACTGCGAACTGCGAACTGAAATTGAAGACTAATAAACACAGCGCCTTTGGGTGCTGTTTTTGTTTCTAAAGGGTATTAATAATTTCTTAACATATTAATCTTATGTGATATTGTGGATGGGTTTAATGACAAGACCCTGACAGGAAGGCATGAGATGAATGATGTGAAAAATCCTGAGAACCAACGATTATTACTCACACTCAGGAACATTGTTGGCAAAAAAAATATCCTTACCGAACCCCATAAAACTGAACGTTATCGCAAAGGCTTCCGCTCAGGAGTGGGTGATGCCATTGCTGTTGTATTCCCAACCACGTTACTCGAACAGTGGTATGTATTTAAAGCCTGTGTCGAAGCTGACAAAATTGTGATCATGCAAGCGGCAAACACGGGGCTCACCGAAGGCTCAACCCCAAGCGGTTATGATTATGATCGCGATATCGTCATTATCAGCACGCTACGCCTAAACCAAATTCAAGTGTTACCTGAATTCAACCAAGTGGTCGCGATGCCGGGCAGCACGCTTTATGACCTCGAAAAAATTCTCAAACCTCTGGGGCGTGAACCGCACTCCTTAATTGGCTCCTCATGCATTGGTGCTTCCGTTGTGGGGGGAATTTGTAATAGTTCTGGTGGATCCCTTGTACGTCGTGGTCCTGCTTATACTGAGTTGGCCTTATATGGACGCATCAATGAAGATGGCAAAGTTGAGCTGGTAAACCATTTAGGTATCGAATTGGGGAAAACCCCAGAAGAAGTCTTAACCAACTTACAAAATCGCCGCTATAGCAGCGAAGATATCGAAAATAGCGAAAAATTGGCATCGGATCATGATTACGCAGAACGTGTGCGTGATGTCGACGCAGACACACCATCGCGCTTTAATGCGGACGAGCGTCGGTTATTTGAAGCTTCAGGCTGTGCCGGTAAGCTGGCTGTTTTCGCTGTTCGCTTAGACACTTTCCCTGCGGACAAAGCCACACAAGTTTTCTATATTGGGTCGAACAATCCAGATGTCCTAGAAGACATTCGTCGGCATATCTTGAGCGAATTTGAAAACTTACCTGTTGCGGGTGAGTATATGCACCGTGGCTGTTTTGATATTGCAGAGATTTATGGCAAAGATACGTTCTTAATGATAGATAAATTTGGTACCGACAAAATGCCAACATTCTTTACCATTAAAGGGCGAATGGATGCGGTATTGAATAAAGTGCCACTGCTGCCATCAAACTTAATTGACCGCACCATGCAGTTGTTAAGCAAACTGTGGCCTTCTCATCTACCTCCTCGTATGAAACAGTTCCGTGACCAGTATGAGCACCATTTAATGCTTAAAATGGCGGGAGACGGTATTGATGAAGCCAAAGTCTGGTTGAAATCTTTCTTCGCCAAAGCCGATGGCGGCTATTTTGAATGCACACCAGAAGAAGGGGCAAAAGCATTCCTACATCGCTTTGCCGCCGCAGGTTCAGCGGTTCGCTATCATGCTGTGCACAGTAATGATGTGGAGGATGTTTTACCATTAGATATCGCTCTAAGACGTAATGACCGCGATTGGTTTGAAAAACTACCACCAGAAATTGAAAATCTGATTGTGCATAAATTATATTGTGGACATTTTATGTGCCACGTAATGCATCAAGATTATGTCTTGAAAAAAGGCGTAGACCCGAAAGAGCTGAAGCAAAAAATGTTGGAATTACTGGATGCGCGAGGTGCTCAGTACCCAGCAGAGCATAACGTTGGGCATTTGTATAAAGCGCCGGAACAATTGAAATCATTTTATAAAGAGTCCGACCCAACAAACACCATGAATCCAGGTCTTGGAAAGACCACTAAACGGAAACATTGGGAAGGGGATTGTGGTTGTGACCACTAAAAGATAATAAATATGGGCAGGTTTCTGCCCATTTGAATTTCTATCACTGACTATCAACTTGCTAATTCTGCGGCATAGTTCACTAAGGCTTTTAATTGCTGACAGCGTTTTTCATCTTCATGATGAACTTCCATGAGTAATTTAATTTGCTGTAGATAATCCGTTAAACGGCTTTCAGTAAAATAATCGCGGCGATGCTGTAACCAACGCTGTTGCTCATCATAAGAGAGTGTCGCAGGGAAATTGCGTGCCTTATAACGGAAAAATAGCGCCTTCATTCGCTTATCTTCGAAGCTAAGATCTAATGCCGGTAAATTTTGGGGTGGCGTTTCGCGAATAATGTCCATCGTAGAGCGATCAGATGGGCTGAAAAAGCCATTATAGATTTGACTATCCACGTCATTTGACTCTTGAAATTGTTGGGCAACGCTGAACAGCTCAATCAATTTATTCCGCACATCAGGATTCTTACGCAATAATTCTAAATTACGCATGCACAGGTCACGGTCAATGCCTGTACGTTCAGCATCCACTGTTCGCAAGGTCTTCTCAGGGGCAAGGATTGGGCATTTATTTATATGTACCAGTTTAACTGGGACGGGTAGCTCGTCACCTAATTCGGCTTTCGGTGTGTATAAGCGCTCACGCAGTTCATCCGCATTTAACGTTAGAAGCGGCGACATGTCGGCAGACAGGTCGCACATAATCACCGCGTTTTTATTCTCAGGGTGCCAGGCGAGAGGGGCAACTAAGCTAACATAAGAGCGTACCGCACCAAACATCCCCGATACATGAACTAACGGGGTCATATCTACGATGTCGATTAGCTGATTAACTTTGTTTTTATTTCGCAGCTGATAGAAGTAATCAAACATACGGGGCTGCGCCTGTTTCAGTAACTTAGCCATATTAATGGTCGCTAAAACGTCAGACATCGCATCATGGGCATTTTCATGGACAACGCCGTTAGCTTTGGTTAGATGTTCAAGGCGCAAGCTAGGTAGCCCGTCATCATTTTCTGGCCAGTTGATCCCTTCAGGGCGTAATGCAAAGCAAGCGCGTAATGCATCCAATAAATCCCAGCGAGAATTACCTTGCTGCCAGCTATAGGCATAAGGGTCATAAAAGTTACGATAGAAAATATTTCGCGTCACTTCATCATCAAAGCGGATATTGTTGTAACCCATAATGCAGGTGTTAGGTACGCTGAATGCGTTATGAATGCGTTTCGCAAATTCCGCTTCATTCACGCCGTTGGCCATCGCGATTTGCGGGGTAATGCCGGTTATCATTACCGCTTCTGGCTGAGGAAGATAATCATCCGTAGGTTTGCAGTAAAATACTTCAGGTTCATCGATGATATTGAAATCTAAGTCTGTCCGCACACCCGCAAATTGCGCAGGACGATCCAGTGCCGGATGCTTACCAAATGTTTCATAGTCATGAATAAAGAAGGTCGGCTGATTATGCTTATTTTTCAAAATGAGATCCATCGTCGATTTAGGTGAGTAATGCAAACGTATAACGGCTTGAGGCTATGGTAAACCATCTAGCAGAAAATCTAAACTTATGTGGAGGATAGCGTCGCGAGTGAAGAAAATGGTATTCCAGTTGCATTAATGATACTGCGTAGTGTTTTTAATGTGGGGTTTCCTGTCGGGGATAATGTTCGATAGAGAGTTTCTCGGGATAAGCCGGACTGTTCGGCTATATCTGCCATCCCTCCTCGAGCTTCAATAATATGGCGTAAAGCTAATAAAAATGCGGCTTGCCCGCCATCTTCATCAATCTGTACAAAGGCTTGCTGTAGGTAAATTGGGATGAGAGTTGGATCTTTGCGTAGCATTTCAACCACTGCATCGTCATGTAATCGAGATTTAGCCATATTTGTTCCTACCTTAAATAGTCGGTTAGATTCTGAATTGCGATACCAATATTTGCTTGCTGTGTTTTTTTCGTACCCGCTAAAAGCAGTAAAATAATCTCGTCTCTAACTAAGCTGTAATAGACTCGATATCCTGGTCCTTGGTCAATTTTTAACTCCCATACTCCATTTCGACAATATTTATGTTTCCCTAAATTTCCCTTAGCGAGTTGGTTAAGACGCAAGACCACTTTAATTCGAGCAATTGGGTCTTTGATTTTATCGATGAAATTTGAGCATGGATCTTTACCATCCGTGGTTAAATAATGCCAGATTATACGCATATGTCCTCATGGTATCTTATAGGCTACAATGTTCAAGTGTTTTGTTTCAGTGAAGAACGTTATTACTAACATTGATTAATAAAACAGGCGGAATTTAATGGAGGAAGTTTGTCTGTATATAAATAGCTTACGAGCACGCTCGCAAATTAAGGTCTAAAGATGCATTTGCAATGCAAATCATTAAATTCAAATCAATAAAATAGTGAATGCATCTTGTAAGGTGACCCTAGAAGAAGGTATTGTGTTAATAGACAATACATTTTGACTATTGAATAGGGGATTTTAAACATGGACAACGCTAACAAACCAACTTTCCAAAATGTACTGGAATTTGTGCGTATGTTTCGCCGTAAAAATAAAATTCGTCGCGAAATCACGGATAACGAAAAGAAAATTCGTGATAACCAAAAGCGTGTTCTGCTGTTAGATAACCTGAGTGAGTATATCAAACCAGGCATGTCCATTGATGATATCCATGGCATCATTGCAAACATGCGTAGCGACTATGATGATCGTATCGATGATTACATCATTAAGAATGCTGAGTTGTCCAAAGAGCGTCGTGAGATCTCTAAAAAGCTTAAAGAGATGGGTGAACTGGCGCGACCTGAAACTAAGTAATTATCACCTAATTTGATGTTAAAGAAGCTGAGCATGTCTCAGCTTTTTTATTTAAATCATAACGTTATAGTACGAATTTGTTTGATTAATAAGCTTGCTAATCTGCTCATTTCATCTTTTTCAATAAAGCCCATGGTAATCGCTGCGGCGACTAATTCGCCTTGTTGATTGAATATCGGGCAAGCAATAGATTGTGCTCCTGGGATACCTTCTGTGGGTAAATAACGAATCGCATAGCCTTGTTGAATAATATGATTCAGCTCGTCATCAGAAAATGGATGTGTTGTAAATTGTTTATCAAATGCACAATAAATTAAACCTGCTGCACTTTTATCAATGGGTAAAGGGGTATTGGGGAGAAAATCAATTTCGACATTTTTAAAGCTACGATTGTATTTTACCAAGGATAATGTTTTACCAATACGAATAGCGAGTCCCGTGGAAACATTCTGTGTATCACGAAAATGGACCAAACTTTGGTTTATTACCTCAACAATTGACCCTTCTGTTGCAACAAAACTGGCTAAGAATGACAAATTTGGCCCCAAACCATAACGGCTGGTTTGTACATCTTGATAAAGCATTTGAGTCCGACATAACGAAACTAAATATTTATGTAAGCGACTTTTCGATATATCGCAGCCTTTGGAAATATCAGCCGCACGCGCAATGCCACCATTTTGTGCGATGAAATTAAGAATATTTACAGCGATATCAACAGAATTAACACCTTGCAGTGTAGTCATACATAACCTCGTTTTATCTAGACCGCTGATTTTACCATGAGTTAGGAGTAGGAACTAATAACCTATATAGGGGAAAGCACGATAACGATCATGGGTAAATTTCGGATCAAGTAAGAGTAACTTTGACATGAAGCAAGTTCACTAATTGTGAATGCTGTATACATATGGTGAACTAAATTAAAAGCAATGTTGAGGTTTACCATAATGAAAATTTACGATGAATTGCGATTAAATCGCCGAACTTTACTCAAGGGAATTGGTGTCGTGGGCTTGGCGACGATAGCGCCGAGCGCATTTGTGCAAGCCAACAATAATCGGCCTTTACCTCGAGTTCGTTTAAGGCTCTCCGACTACAAAACATTTCGTTCAACTTGTGCGATGGAGTGTTTGCACTGCAACCTGACCGCTTATACCTATCAAGGTAAGTTGATGAAAATACAAGCGACGGAAGGTTTTAACGTGAAGTGCTGCTTGCGAGGAATGAGCAGAACTAAATGGGTATACCATGCAGAACGGATCACCACACCATTACTCAGAGTTGGTGAGAAAGGGAAAGCTGAGTTTAAGCCTATCTCATGGGATCAAGCGTTGGATCTTATTGAAAAAAATATCCGAGAAACCATTGATAAATATGGTAATGAAGGATTATTCATATCAACCCATGCAGGGAACATGGATTCGATTAAAAATGATATGGGTAAGGCATTTTTTGATTATTTAGGCGGTTCTACTAAACAAGCGGGATCGTTATGTTGTTCGGCAGTTACCGCAGCGATGATCCCAATGCTTGGTTTACGTTATGCAGACACTCGCGATACGATTGCGGATAGCCGCTATATTCTGTGTTGGGGAAATAACCCCGCCGTGACGATGCAAGCCTATTTTAAAAATTATAATCAGGCGCGGAAAAATGGCGCGAGACTGGTTGTTATTGATCCTCGTTTTAATGAAACGGCGGCAAAAGCCGATGAATGGATACCAATCATTCCTGGGACAGATACTGCGCTCGCCTTAGGTATGATTAAAATCATTATTGAAGAGAATCGAATTGATGAGGATTTTCTACGGGTACATACTGGGGCTGTCTATCTTGTTGATTCGCATCAACAACAAATTAGGGAAGATAACAATGATAAGGACAGTTATCTGGTCTTTGATTTAATAAGTCAAAAGCCAGTTCGTCATGACCTTGCTGGCATTAAACCTGCACTTCACCAGCATGAATTACCTCAAGATTTTGGATTCACCACTGTTTTTGAACAGATCTATCAACAAGCAAAAGGGTGGGATGTTCAACGTGTTTCCAAAGAAACCGATGTGCCAGCTGAAACTATAGTGCGTCTTGCTCGGGACTATTCATCGTTAACGCCATCGATGATTGTACAAAATATGTCTGGAGCGCAACGAACTGAGTATGGTACTTACGTTGCTGCTAGCCAGTTCTATCTCGCACTGTTAACCGGAAATATTGGTAAACGTGGTGCCGGTGTCTGTGATGCAGGTGGCGCTCGGCAGATGGCAAAATTCAGCCCAATCGTTCCGCCTGCTCCCAATGCTAAAAATATTCCACCAATCCCTGTATCTAAGGTCGGCGAGTACATTGTTAATGAGCAGCCGCATCCAATTAATTTTTGGTGGATCATGACAATGGGGGTTATGACCCAGCTCCCCAATACAAACAAAGTCCGTGAAGCGCTCAAAAAAGTTCCATTTGTGGTTGTTGCGGATAACTTAATGAGCTCAACGGCATTGTATGCGGATTTAGTTTTACCCGTAACGACAATTTTTGAAGATACTAGCTTGATGGCTGGGGTACGTAGTCAGTATGTACAATTGATGGAGAAAGCTGTCGAACCAGTCGGTGAAGCTAAACCTGATTATTGGATCTTCGCGCAATTAGCGGAGCGTTTTGGCTTTGGCGATGTATTTAATAAACCCATTGAACACTACATTGACACATGTTTAGAAGGTTCTGGCATTACTCGCCAAATGTTGGCCAAAGGCCCTGTTCGCCCAGTTGAGGGTGACTGGATCCCATTCAAAGATGGCGTATTTAGGACATCTACCAAAAAAGCCCATTTTTTTATTGAAGAGTGGCAAAAGAAAACGTTTTCTCCCGTCGTTTCTTACTATCAGGTGACGGAATCGGTCCAAGGCTCCCCTGAGCTGGCTAAAAAATACCCATTAATGGCCGTGCAAAGAAAGTTGGCTCGGAGCGTCCACTCTAGCCATGGCATGAATGAATGGATTCTAGAAATACACCGCAACCAACCTAACGTATTGATTCACCCAGAAGATGCGAAAGTGCGAGATATCAAAGATGGGGAATGGGCTATTGCGTTCAATGACCGCGGTGAGCATCGAGCTATTGCAGTTGTGACAATGCATATCAAAAAGGGAGTCATTTCTTTAGATAATGGTTGGTGGGAACAGCAAGGGGGAAGCAGCAGCCACGTGACCAATGACCAAGTTGAGCATTTAGGTACTGGGCATTGTTGTAATAGTACGTTGGTTGATGTGAGAAGGGAGGCATAGTCATGGTAAAGCAATATGGTTTTTTAATTAATACGAAGGATTGTTATGGCTGCCGAACTTGCTCCATGGCATGTAAATCCGAAAATGTAACCCCTCCAGGCGTGTTGTGGCGTCGAGTTCGAGAATTCAACGGTGACTCGCCCAATACACAAGCATTTATCACGATGTCATGTAATCACTGTGATGATCCTCAATGCTTAAAAGTCTGCCCTGCGAATACGTACACTAAGCGTGCCGATGGTATCGTCGTTCAAGATCATGAAAAGTGTATTGGATGCCAGATGTGTATCATGGCATGCCCATATCATGCTCCTGTTTTTGACCCAGCTGAAGGCAAAACCAGCAAGTGCAACATGTGTGCAGAACGACTTGATGAGGGCTTGCTACCAAGATGTGTGGAATCTTGCCCTACAGGTGCTATCGAATTTGGTGATATTAATGAATTACGCAAGAAACACACCACTAACTGGAGTGTATTGGAACAGAGTTACAACATGCCTGACCACACGATAAGCAACCCGAATATTGTCATCATTGGTATGGAGGACTAATCATGGATATTAAACATATGGAGCTCCCGCTGGTGTTTTTTACAGTGATGAGTCAGTGGGGAATTGGTGCAGTCCTCGCATTAACTATTTACCAAATGAAAGCAAGTAAACAGAATCTACTCTCAGGGGCTATGCTACGCCGTGTGGTCATATTGATTTGGTTGATTGAAGCGATTGGCTCATCGATGTCAATGGGGCATTTAGGGGTACCTTTTGAAGCCTATCGTTCTGTTCTTGGACTAAGTCATTCGTGGCTGAGCCGTGAAGCGGTGACATTTGTATTATTAAACGGTGTCGTGACTCTTTGGGCGCTGTCATGTTGGCTATCCCCTCAAGTCAATGTGCGTAATCAGTTACTCGGCTGGTTAAGTGCTATTGGTGGCGTTGCGGCTATTTTTGTGACGGCGCAAGTATATTACCAAATGGTTGCGCATCCATTATGGCATACCCCTGCGACACAAATCGCGTTCATTGGTAGTGCAATAGTCCTGGGTTTTAGTCTCATTACTGTATTAATCATTGGACAAGGAAAACCCGTTCCATCAGTTATCAAAATGGGTGTGCTGGTAGGGATTGCATTAGTATTAGGGGCTCAAATTACTCGCTTACAATTACCTGCAAGCCAAGGGGGAAGTTATTTGCTTTGGTGGCAGGTGGTGATGAGCATGCTATTGCCTTGCATTGTTGCGATGAGAGGGTATAAGGGAAAACAGCCATCAGCTATTTTTATTGCATTGGCGATGCTGGGTATATTTAGTGGTGAACTCGCAGGCCGCGCACTGTTTTATGGCTCGGTGATGATTCAGGCACCTTGGTTTTAAATTATTACTATATACGAATTGTAGTGATAAAAAAGCCTTGCTAGTTTCCTAGCAAGGCTTTGATACTTAATGTTGTAGCGTATTAGAAACTAGCGGGTTTTGCCATTTCTGATGTCGCAACATTGGCGGCTACATGACCACCTGCACCTTTAGGTTCAAAGGTTGATGGCTCACGTTGATACTCTTTAATTTCAAAGTCAGAAGCCATTACAGCAGGTGCTGGGGCTTTCGTCATTGGTGAGTATGCATGGCGCTTATGTAAGTTAACCGCATTTGCTGTTGGAGCAGGTTCAATCACGGCAGTTTCAACAACTACTGCTGCGGTAACTGCAGTTTCAATCACCATATCTGCAACGACAGGTTCAACAACAGTTTTGACCTCTTCAACGATAGGAGCTTCAACCAGCGTTTCAGTGACTTCTGATTTTGTCTCTTCGATAATGTCTGCTGCTACATTTTGAACAACATCATTTTCAACAACATCGCTTTCCACTGTTGCGGCTTCAACCGTCGTATTTTCAACAACAACGCTAGTTTCAGTTTCTGCTTTTGGCGTCTCAACGATAGCGTCAGTAACTACGGGTACGTCAATGTGTTCCGCTTTTACTTCAACATGTTCAATCGGTGCAGCAACTACAGGTGCTTGAACCGTATTTTGTTGTTCCAGCATCTCTTCATTGGTCATGATAGCCATGCTTTCTTGTTGAGGCTGAACGACTGGGTAGCGAATAAATACTTTACCAGAGGCTAATTCAGGGGAGGCTACTGCCGCCGCTAAAGGCATTGGTGATTTATTCAAATGACGCTCATCACGGTAACGGCGACGACGCTGACCACTCACTCTCAGATGACGTGGTGAACGACGAGAACGGCGTGGAATGATGGTATCTTGTTTTTCATCATCATCCAATTGTTCAGTGTTAGTCGCTAAGTTATCATCTTCGTCCAGAGAAACATGAGACTGTTTTTTCTCAACATTCACTGCTGCAGGTAATGCTGCAATCGGTGCTGTAGAGTTTTCTGCAACAACAGCGGTATCAGTAACTATTGACGTTTCTGCTGCTTGGTCATTGTCAGTCACACGAATTTTTTGTGTTAATTGACGGCGTTGACGACGAGGAGCAACAGGACGTTGTTCTTCTTCATCTTTTTCTACAGCAGCATTATCAACAGCGGTTTGCTGGTTATCTTGCTGCGTTTTTGCAGTTTGTTGTTGACGTTTTTCATCTTGACGACGGCGACGCTCTGCACGTTGATCACGACGTTGCTGCTGATTTTCGTGGTTTGCACTGTCCGTTGTTTGCTCTTCAACTGGGGTCGTATTCTTGTTATTACGTCCCTTGTTGCGGTTTGCAGCATCTTCAGATTGTGCATTGCGATTATTACGATTGTCACGATTGTCGCGGTTATCACGATTGTCGCGGTTATCACGATTTTCGTAATTATCATCGCGATCGCGACGATTGTTATTACGGCGGTCGTTATTATTGCGACGACGATCATTATTACGGCGACGGTCATTGTTATTCTGACGTGGTTTCTGTGCCGGCTTTTCAACTGCTTTTTCTTCTTCAGCAAAGAGACCTTTAAAGAAAGCAGCAATTTTGCTAAATAAACCAGCTTTAGGTTGCTCATCCACTTTTTCGCGAACAGGCGCTTTAGCCGGGGCTTCTTTTGGTTTCAGTGCAGGAGCTTCAACGGGCTCTTGCAGTGCAAATGCTGAAATAGCAGGTTGCTCAGGTATTTTACGCTCAGTTGTCGTTTCTTCACCGTGGTTTAAAGTTTCAGCTTCATGATACTGGGCTAAGTTGTAGCTCAGGGTTTGAACTTCTTCACCTTTACGGATGCGGATGACGTGGAAGTGAGGCGTTTGCATCTGGTCATTTGGAACAATCACAACGCGCACGTTACGCTGACGTTGCTCAATTTCCGTGACGGCTTGGCGTTTTTCATTTAATAGATAAGATGCGATTTGCACAGGGACAATCGCATGCACTTCATGGGTATTTTCTTTCAGTGCTTCTTCTTCGATTAAACGTAATACTGACAGTGACAGCGATTCGTTATCACGGATAGTCCCCGTACCTGTACAGCGTGGGCAGACGTGATGACTCGACTCACCCAGAGATGGGCTAAGACGCTGACGAGACATTTCCAACAGACCAAAGCGTGAAATGCGCGCGATTTGAATACGAGCTCGGTCTTGGCGAACAGCTTCACGTAGGCGGTTTTCAACTTCACGTTGGTGGCGAACTGGGGTCATATCGATAAAGTCGATAACAATCAGCCCACCTAAGTCACGTAAACGTAATTGACGTGCAATTTCGTCAGCCGCTTCAAGGTTAGTATTGAATGCAGTCTCTTCGATATCACCACCACGGGTTGAGCGTGAGGAGTTGATATCAATAGCCGTTAATGCTTCGGTTGTATCGATAACTAACGCACCGCCAGAAGGTAAACGTACTTCACGCTGGAACGCAGATTCGATTTGAGATTCGATTTGATAGTGACTAAACAGAGGAACATCGCCACTATAATGTTTAATTTTGCTAGCAAAATCACCACGACCAATCGCTTCGATATGGTTACGTGCCATCTCAACCACTTTCGGGTTATCGATCAGGATTTCGCCGATGTCAGGACGTAAATAATCACGGAAAGCACGGACAATCACATTACTTTCTTGGTGGATTAAGAACGGCGCAGGGCGGTTTTCAGCTGCTTTTTGAATCGCTTCCCAGTGGCGTAAGCGATACAGTAAATCTTGTTGCAGGGATTCTGCTGATTTACCGACACCCGCAGTACGGACGATTAGCCCCATACCATCTGGAATTTCTAAGCAAGATAACGCTTCTTTTAATTCTGTACGGTCTTCACCTTCGATGCGGCGAGAAATACCACCGGCACGTGGGTTGTTTGGCATCAGAACTAAATAACTACCCGCTAAGCTGATGAATGTGGTTAAGGCTGCACCTTTGTTACCACGCTCTTCTTTATCAACTTGAACAATAACCTCTTGGCCTTCTTTCAGCACATCTTTGATGTTAGGACGACCTTGGGAGTGATAATTGCTAGGAAAGTATTCGCGAGCGATTTCTTTGATAGGCAGGAAACCATGTCTTTCAGCGCCATAATCAACAAAAGCAGCTTCGAGGCTTGGTTCAATACGGGTAATTTTACCTTTATAAATGTTGGCTTTTTTTTGCTCATGACCTGGGCTTTCAATATCCAAGTCGTAGAGTCGTTGCCCGTCAACAAGGGCAACACGCAACTCTTCCTGTTGAGTTGCGTTGATTAGCATTCTTTTCATGTTATTACTTACTCATTATTTTTTAAATAATAGAGCAGCGAAAGAAGGAGCTACTGTAAACCGATGGCCTCATGATTTTTACAAAGCCGTCTACCTCTCGGCAGTCGTTCGTATAGAGACGCGCAGTATTCGGTGAACCTGATTTTTAGATTAAAAATTCAGCGTTCTTAATCAGGATGCCGTAGATTTCTTAGAAAACGGAGACTCCCAACCCAATAAGCTAAAATTCGTTGCTCGCTAATTTATTTGATTTAGTTAGATGTCTTACGCCATTGCAGCATCGTTACGCCATCAAATAATAAATTCCTACAGTATTACGTCTAACTTGTATTCTACTAGCTAAAAATAATTATAGCCGAAAGTGCGAAAACACCTAAAGCTAACATAGCAAAGCCAATTTTCGTTTTTAAACATCTTGGCACCGCTTATTATTCCATTGCCAAGTGCATTATAGCAAGTGCAACGTAAGTTATATGGAAATTTTATTAAGAAATTGAGCCAATCATGCAGAAATTGACCAATTTAAAAAAAAACATAAAAAAATTCGTGGAGTCGGTATGATATACCGATGTAAGTGAGACTATTTATTCATCAATCAGAGTTAACGCATTCCCGAATGAAAACAGAAAACCAAGTTCAATTTATTGATATTAGCGATGACGAAGCAGGGCAACGCATTGATAATTTCTTGCTGAGCAAGTTAAAAGGTGTTCCTAAGAGCATGATTTATCGCATCATCCGTAAAGGTGAAGTGCGCGTCAACAAAGGGCGAATTAAGCCTGAATACAAACTACTCGAAGGGGATCAAGTTCGCGTGCCGCCAGTGCGTGTCGCTGAGCGTGAAACTGCACCTGTTTCAGCAAAATTGGATAAGGTGGCAGCATTAACGGATTGCATTCTATTTGAAGACGAATCCATTTTAGTCATCAATAAGCCATCAGGTACCGCGGTTCATGGTGGCAGTGGGTTAAGTTTCGGCGTAATTGAAGGGCTACGCGCCTTACGTCCAGAGGCCCGTTTTTTAGAACTGGTGCATCGTTTAGACAGAGATACTTCTGGTATCTTATTAGTCGCTAAAAAACGTTCGGCGTTACGTGCGCTTCACGAGCAGTTACGTTTAAAACAGATGCAAAAAGATTATTTAGCGTTAGTGCGCGGCAATTGGCAGTCACATACTAAAGTTGTGCAAGCTCCGTTATTGAAAAATATTTTGCAAAGCGGTGAACGTATTGTTCGAGTCAATAGTGAAGGAAAGCCTTCTGAAACACGTTTTAAAGTCGAAGAACGTTTTGAAAATGCAACGTTAGTTAAGGCGAGCCCAGTAACGGGACGTACTCACCAAATCCGCGTACATACTTTACACGCAGGTCACCCAATTGCGTTTGATGACCGTTATGGTGATAAGCAATTTGATAGCCAGTTAGCAGATACAGGACTGAAGCGTTTGTTCTTGCACGCGTATTCACTGAAATTCACTCATCCGAAAACGGGTGAGGAAATGCGAGTTGTTGCGCCGCTACATAACGATTTGAATCAGTGCTTGAAAGTATTACGAGCGAAAAAAGCGCAGTAATGCAGTAATAATGATAATAAAGGTTAGCGACTACCCGCAGGCTAGCTAACCTTAATTATTTAGTCTAAGAGTGGGTTGACTCCATGCTGACGTAACATCTCCAGCAATAAAATAGTCGGCAAACCAATCAGAGTGTTTGGATCTCGCCCTGAAAGCTTATCAAACAGGCTAATGCCTAATCCTTCCGATTTAAAACTGCCAGCGCATTGATAAGGTTCGTCTTTATTCAGGTATTGTGTGATTTCTTCATCAGTGAGCTGTCTAAAATAGACATCGAAGGGTTCGCACTGAAGATTGAATTTACCTGTCGCACTATCTAACAAGCAAAGCCCAGTATAAAAAGTCACCCGATGACCTGACGCTGCCTTGAGTTGTTTAAAGGCATTATCAAAATTGTGTGGCTTTCCGACTATTTTATCGTCAATGACGCAAACTTGGTCAGAGCCGATGATTAGATGTTGAGGGTATTGTTGAGCCAGTGCTTTAGCTTTTTCGTGGGATAAGCGCATCACTAAAGCTTGAGCCGATTCCTGCAGTACAGGCGTTTCATCAACGTTCGGCGCAGCGGCGAGAAATGGGATGCCCAGCTTCTTTAGTAAGGCTTGTCGGTATTCAGAGGTTGACGCCAAAATAATTGATTTCATGATTTTTCTCGAAACTCATAGCCAAAAGGGTTAACTCATTTTAAACTATATCCGCTTAACCGGCGATTTTTTGGTGAAAAGGCGAGTTTATCCCGCCTTTTTCTTTGACTATAGTTCATTACAAAGTTAATATGCGCGCCTTATGCAAAAGGTAAAATTACCCCTGACTATCGATGCGCAGCGTGCAGCTCAGAAAAACCTCGACTATGTCGGGAGTTACACACCTGAGCAAGTTACACGAATTGCCGAATCAGTAGTCAGTGTAGACAGTGATGTTAAATCCGAATTATCATTTAAAATTGATAAGCGACGTTTGACAGTGATAGAAGGGCATTCTGAATTAGATGTCACTCTACAATGCCAACGTTGCAGAAAAGATTTTAAACATCATGTCTACGTATCGTATTGTTTTAGTCCTGTCGTCAGTGACGAAAAGGCCGAAGCATTACCGGAAGAATATGAACCAGTTTATGTAGATGAATTTGGTGAAATAAATTTGCTGGGAATGTTAGAAGATGAAATAATTCTATCCTTACCAGTGGTTCCGGTTCATGATTCTGAACACTGTGAAGTGTCCGAGGCGGACATGGTGTATGGCCAACTACCTCCTGAGGTAGAAAAGCCAAATCCATTTGCCGCATTAGCCAGTTTAAAGAAAAGTACTTAAGGAGTAAGGTCAATGGCCGTACAACAGAATAAACCAACTCGTTCAAAACGCGGTATGCGTCGTTCACATGATGCACTGACTGCTACCCTAGTTTCTGTAGATAAAACTTCCGGTGAAACTCACCTGCGTCACCATGTGACTGCAGATGGTTACTACCGTGGCCGTAAGGTTATCAGCAAGTAATTGTTGATACTTTGGCTAGTCTAACCATCGCGTTAGATGCCATGGGCGGGGATGTTGGTCCCCGCGTCACGGTGCCTGCTGCATTGCAGGCACTGGCATCTAATCCAGCATTAAAATTACTGCTTGTCGGTCAACCCGAAGCCATTCATCCTTTGCTTGCACAACAAAGTGCGGAGCAAATTTCGCGTATCGAAATTATCCCTGCAGAAAACGTCATTGCTAACGATGCTAAGCCATCCCACGCAATTCGCCAAAGCAAAGGGACGTCAATGCGAGTGGCGTTAGAGTTAGTCAAGACAGGTCAAGCGCAAGCGTGCGTGAGTGCGGGTAATACAGGTGCATTGATGGGCTTGGCAAAATTGATGTTAAAATCAATTGAAGGCATTGAACGCCCAGCGTTAATGACCATTTTGCCAAATCAGAAAAAAGGAAAAACCGTTGTCCTCGATTTAGGGGCTAACGTAAATTGTAGCAGTGAAATGCTCGTGCAATTTGCTGTGATGGGTTCAGTGATGGCGGAAGAGGTTGCCAACATCAATCAACCTAAAGTCGCTTTACTCAATATTGGTGAAGAAGAGAGTAAAGGGCTGGACAATATCCGCGAAGCCGCCGCTATGTTGAAAGAAACGGCGTCAATTAATTACATTGGTTATGTTGAAGGCAACGAGTTGCTGACAGGTAAAACAGATGTATTAGTGTGTGACGGCTTCGCAGGTAATGTCTCACTAAAAACAATGGAAGGTGTGATTCGTGTCATTCTTTCATTGTTAAGATCAGCCGGTGAAGAGAACAAAAAAAGCGGTTGGTTTATGCAACTCGCTAAGAAATGGTTGAAAAAACGGCTAATGAAGCGTTTTGGGGATATGAACCCCGACCAGTATAACGGCGCGACTCTGTTAGGATTAAAAGGGATTGTCATCAAAAGCCATGGCGCAGCGAATGAAAATGCGTTTAAAGCCGCAATTGAACGTGCGGTACAGGCTGTTGAACGACAAGTTCCCGAAAGAATAACAGCTCGACTTAATATTGTTTTACCCAGGAGTGATCAATAACCTATGCACAGTAAAATATTAGGAACAGGCAGCTATTTGCCATCGCAAGTTCGTACCAATGCTGATCTGGAAAAAATGGTTGATACTTCTGATGAATGGATTGTAACGCGTACGGGTATTAAAGAGAGACGAATTTCAGCTGCCGATGAAAACGTGTCCACAATGGGTTTCCAAGCAGCAAAAAATGCGCTGGAAATGGCACAGGTCGACAGCAGTGAAATTGGTTTAATTATTGTCGCGACAACCTCCGCAACTCACGCATTCCCAAGCGCAGCGTGTCAAATTCAGCAAATGCTGGAAATTAATGATTGTGCCGCATTTGATGTGGCAGCAGCTTGTGCTGGTTTTACTTATGCTATCAGTATCGCTGATCAGTTCGTTAAAACGGGCATGACTAAGAAAGCACTGGTGATTGGTGCGGATGCGTTATCTAAAACTTTAGACCCGAATGATCGCGGAACCATTATTCTATTTGGTGATGCTGCGGGTGCAGTGGTGATCGGCGCTTCTGAAGAACCAGGTATTATTTCTACACATCTGCATGCCGACGGGCGTTATGGGGACTTACTCTCCTTACCAAACCGTGCTCGCTGCTCAGATGACCAAGCTTATTTATCCATGACAGGTAACGAAGTATTCAAAGTTGCTGTGCGTGAATTAGCCCATATTGTCGATGAGACATTGGCGCAAAACGACATTGCAAAAGAAGAACTTGATTGGTTAGTACCACATCAAGCAAATTTACGAATTATTTCCGCGACCGCAAAAAAATTGGATATGACCATGGATAAAGTGGTTGTAACGCTGGATCGTCATGGAAATACTTCTGCGGCATCAGTCCCAACAGCACTCGATGAAGCAGTGCGCGATGGTCGCATTCAGCGCGGCCAATTAGTGTTATTAGAAGCATTTGGTGGCGGCTTTACTTGGGGCTCCGCACTGGTTCGTTTTTAATTTACTGAGAAAACAAACATGACACAATTTGCTATGGTATTTCCGGGACAAGGTTCCCAGTCTTTAGGAATGTTAGCTGATTTAGCAGAAAAAAATCAGCTGGTTAAAGAAACATTCGCTGAAGCGTCTGAAGCATTGGGTTACGATCTCTGGGCATTAGTTCAAAATGGACCAGAAGAAGAATTAAATAAAACATGGCAGACTCAACCTGCATTATTAGCCGCGTCTGTGGCTATCTTCCGTGTTTGGCAAGCAAAAAATGGTAAAATTCCTACGTTGATGGCAGGTCACAGCCTTGGCGAATATTCAGCGTTAGTTTGTGCGGGTGTTATCGACTTCAAACAAGCCATTAAATTGGTAGAACTGCGCGGCAAACTGATGCAAGAAGCGGTTCCTGAAGGTACTGGCGCAATGTATGCAATCATCGGTTTAGATAACGAATCTATCGAAAAAGCATGCCAAGAAGCAGCACAAGGTCAGGTGGTTTCACCTGTGAACTTTAACTCACCAGGTCAAGTTGTTATTGCGGGCGAGAAAGCTGCGGTTGAGCGTGCAGGTGCTGCGTGTAAAGAAGCGGGCGCAAAACGAGCATTGCCACTGTCTGTTAGCGTGCCTTCACACTGTGCATTAATGAAGCCAGCAGCAGATAAATTAGCTGATGCATTAGAAAAAATTGAATTTTGTGAGCCGACCTATCCTGTTATCAATAATGTTGATGTTAAAATGGAAACGTCTGCGAAAAATATCCGTGATGCATTAGTGCGCCAGTTATATAATCCGGTGCGCTGGACTGAAACAGTCGAATTCATGGCAGAACAAGGTATTGAGCAATTGGTTGAAATGGGCCCAGGCAAAGTCCTGACTGGTCTAACCAAGCGAATTGTCTCTAATTTAACTGCCGTTGCAGTCAATGATCCTGTATCATTAGACTCGGCTTTAGAAACTATCTGAGGACGACAATGAGCTTTGAAGGAAAAATTGCACTGGTAACTGGTGCTAGCCGTGGAATCGGTAAAGCGATTGCTTTAACCTTGACTGCACGCGGTGCGACCGTTATTGGTACTGCAACAAGCGAAAAAGGCGCGGAAGCGATTACTGCCTATTTAGATGGGAAAGGTAAAGGCTTAGCGTTAAACGTGACAGATCCAGCATCAATTGAAGAAACATTGACCCAGATCCGTGCGGAATTTGGCGAAATTGATATTTTAGTTAATAATGCTGGTATTACGCGTGATAACTTATTGATGCGTATGAAGGATGATGAGTGGCAAGATATTATTGACACGAATCTTTCATCCGTTTACCGTTTGTCTAAATCCGTTTTGCGTGCCATGATGAAAAAGCGTTGTGGGCGAATTATTTCCATTGCATCTGTTGTGGGTGTCATGGGGAATGCGGGACAAACAAACTACGCGGCAGCGAAAGCTGGGCTGATTGGTTTTAGTAAATCATTAGCTCGTGAAGTCGCTTCTCGTGGTATCACTGTTAACGTTGTAGCGCCTGGTTTTATCGAAACTGATATGACTAAGGCATTGACAGACGAACAACGTGCAGGCATTTTATCTCAGGTTCCTGCGAATAGACTGGGTGATGCACAAGAAATTGCCAGTGCTGTAGCATTTTTAGCTTCTGACGAAGCTGCTTACATCACAGGTGAAACATTGCATGTCAATGGTGGCATGTACATGATCTAAAGAAATGAGGGAACCATTTGCATATTTTTGTGTTGCCTAATGCAAAATTATGCAAAATAATGGTTTCCACAGCCGGGATTGGGTTGTATCTTTTCCTGTATTTCATAAACTACGAAAACCATCGCGAAAGCGAGTTTTGATAGGAATTTTAATAGTATGAGCACTATCGAAGAACGCGTTAAGAAAATCATCGTTGAACAACTGGGTGTTAAAGAGGAAGAAGTTGTGAATACAGCTTCATTTGTTGATGACTTGGGCGCTGATTCTCTTGACACAGTAGAACTGGTTATGGCTCTGGAAGAAGAGTTCGATTGCGAAATCCCTGACGAAGAAGCTGAAAAGATCACTACAGTACAGGCTGCAATTGACTACGTCAAAGCATCTGAGTAATAGCAGTAAAACTTATCTAGGCGATCATTCGATCGCCTATGTTTCTTTTGTAACTAATTCCCTCCTTGGAGGACATACGTGTCTAAGCGTCGTGTAGTTGTAACCGGACTTGGCATGTTATCTCCTGTCGGCAATACAGTTGATTCATCATGGAAAGCTGTTTGTGGCGGACAGAGTGGTATCAGCCTAATTGATCATTTTGATACTACTAACCACGCAACTAAATTTGCAGGCTTAGTAAAAGATTTCAATTACGAAGATTTTGACATCTCTCGCAAAGATGCGAAGAAGATGGACCCATTCATTCAGTATGGCATTGCAGCTGGTTATCAAGCCATCAAAGATTCTGGATTGGAAGTAACAGAAGCCAATGCTACTCGTATCGGTTTAGCTATTGGTTCTGGTATTGGCGGGTTAGGGTTAATTCAAGATAACTGTGAATCTATGATGCACGGTGGTCCTCGTAAAGTTAGCCCATTCTTCGTACCATCGACAATCATCAACATGGCTGCTGGTCACTTAAGCATCATGTATGGCCTCCGTGGTCCAAGCATTTCAATTGCAACAGCTTGTACATCAGGCGTTCATAATATTGGACATGCTGCACGGATGATAGCCTATGGTGATGCTGATGTTATGCTTGCGGGTGGCACTGAGAAAGCAACGACACCATTAGGTGTAGCTGGCTTTGGTGCAGCGCGCGCACTATCGACACGTAATGATAACCCACAAGCAGCAAGTCGTCCTTGGGATAAAGACCGTGATGGTTTTGTTCTGGGTGATGGTGCAGGTATCATTATTCTCGAAGAATACGAACACGCTAAAGCACGCGGCGCGAAAATTTACGCAGAAATCGCAGGCTTTGGTATGAGCAGTGATGCTTACCATATGACGTCACCACCAGAAAATGGTGAAGGCGCTGCATTAGCGATGAAAAATGCGCTAAATGATGCAGGTATTAAGCCAAGTGATATTGGCTATATCAATGCTCACGGTACATCAACACCAGCAGGTGACTTAGCGGAAGCACAAGCGGTTATCTCTGTATTTGGCGAAGATACAAATGTGTTAGTTAGTTCAACAAAATCTATGACTGGTCACCTATTAGGTGCTGCGGGTGCAGTTGAATCTATCTTTACGATTCTGTCTCTATGCGACCAAATCGTTCCACCAACAATCAACTTAGATAACCCAGATGAAGGTTGTAAGCTTGATTTTGTTCCGGGTGAAGCGCGTAAAGTTGAAAACATGGAGTATGCTCTGTGTAACTCATTCGGCTTCGGTGGTACTAACGGCTCATTGATTTTCCGTCGCTATAACGCTGAATAATCAATAATACTGTGCATTTCTAAGCTCCAGTGTCTTTGATACTGGGGCTTTATTTTTGCCTTCTTTTTGCAGTACTCTTTGCTTTAGTTTATGATATTACACACTATGTTACTGCCTGATTTATCAGCTTTTATTATAAGAAATGGTCATGACTTATTGGGTTAACGGGGTTTCTTGTCAACAAATTGATATTACTGATCGCGCTATCGCCTTTGGTGATGGGTGCTTTACGACTATTCATGGCGTAAATCAGCAGGCGAAGATGTTAGATAAGCATATTTTACGCTTACAGCAAGATTCTGCTCGCCTCAAATTACCTGCGATAGATTGGTCACAACTGACGCGACATATTGAAAAGGTTTGTGAACAACAAACTGATGAAGAGTTTGTGCTGAAGGTTGTGTTAAGTCGTGGTAAGGGCGGTCGAGGTTATAGCTCGCAAGGATTTGAATATCCGACAATCATTGTGATGGCTTCTCCTTTCCCAAAGCATTACGTAGCATTGCAGTGCCAAGGGGTATCATTGTTGCTCAGCCAAACTCCATTAAGCCGCAATCCACTCTTAGCAGGTATGAAGCACTTAAATCGATTAGAGCAAGTGTTGATCCGCCAAGAGATTGACGATGCTCAACTGGATGAGGCCGTGGTGTTAGATACGAATGGTGCCATCGTTGAATGCTGTAGCGCCAATATTTTTTGGCGTATAGGGCGTGATGTTTACACACCCATTCTTAGTCACTCTGGTGTCAATGGGTTAATGAGACAAAAGATCATAGCACAGCTCAATAATAGCCAGTACCATCTGGCAGAAGTTGAGCGCTTTCCCGCCATTTTGACTCAATGTGATGAAGTCATTATTTGCAATGCATTAATGCCTGTTTTACCAGTGAAAAGCATTCGGTTTTCAGAAGATAAAACAATCAGTTATCAATCAAGAGAACTGTTTGAGTATTTACTATTACAGCGACAAATTTAAACCCGATAACGATTTAATTCTTATCATTCATCGACAAACAATGCATTTAAGTGACCCATAATGAAATTAGCGAAAAAAATAACACTGATTGTCTTTGTCCTTGTGGTTATTGGCGCGATTGTAGCGTATCTACAATATCGTCAAGTTCTTGATTATGCGAAGAAGCCTATCAACATTGTCCAAGAAACTATCTTTACTGTGCCAGCAGGGACAGGGCGAGTGGCCTTAGAAGGGTTGCTTATCAAAGAAAAATTTATCGAAGAAGGGCATAATTTCCAGCTTCTTCTAAAAGCGCGCCCCGAATTAGCTCAGTTCAAAGCAGGCACTTATCGCTTACAGCCAAATATGACTGTGGATCAATTATTAGCGCTGATCACCAGTGGTAAAGAAGCGCAATTTAGTATTCGCTTTATTGAAGGTAACAAATTGGCTGATTGGAGCAATATTTTGCGTGATGCGCCCTATATGCAACATAAAACTCAAGATGCAACGCCAACTGAGCTTTATGCCATGCTGGATTTTAAAGAGGGTGATAATCTCGAAGGTTGGTTATACCCTGATACCTATTTATACACAGCGGGTACCAGTGACGTTGAGATACTCAAGCGTGCTTATAAACGCATGCAAGCCGCTGTGGAAGAAGAGTGGAAAGGTCGCGATAAAGATCTACCCTATAAGAATGCCTATGAAATGTTGATCATGGCATCGATTGTCGAAAAAGAGACTGGCGTGGATAACGAACGCGCTCAGGTTGCTTCGGTGTTTGTGAATCGCTTGAAGAAAAACATGCGCTTACAAACAGATCCTACAGTTATCTACGGGTTAGGGGAAAATTATCGTGGTAAAATTTATCGCAGTGACTTAGATAACTACACCGCGTATAACACGTATAAAATCGATGGTTTACCACCAACGCCAATTGCTATGCCGAGTCTTGCCTCGATAAAAGCGGCGGCTCACCCAGCAAAAACAGATTATTTATACTTTGTCGCCGATGGTACAGGCGGACATACTTTTAGTCGCAATCTTAATGACCATAACCGCGCTGTTAAGGTTTACCGACAAATTGAGCAAAAGAATTGATAAACGAAATGAAAAACCAATTTATTGTTATTGAAGGATTAGAAGGTGCGGGTAAAACGACGGCAATCAACACCGTTGTTGACACATTAAACCAAGCGGGCATTCACGATATGGTGTTTACCCGTGAACCGGGTGGTACACCACTGGCTGAACAACTGCGTGAATTGATAAAACAAGGCATTGAAGGTGATAGAGTCACCGACAAAGCAGAGCTATTAATGTTGTATGCGGCGCGTGTTCAGTTAGTTGATACGGTCATCAAGCCCGCACTTGCAGCAGGAAAATGGGTCATTGGTGATAGACACGATTTATCCTCCCAAGCATACCAAGGCGGTGGCCGTGAAATCGATCGCCACTTAATGGCGTCATTACGAGACTTAGTTCTTGGTGAGTTTAAACCGGCTCTGACTCTTTATTTAGATTTACCGCCAGAACTGGGTTTACAACGCGCACGTTCTCGCGGTGAATTAGACCGTATTGAGAAAGAATCGCTGGCTTTCTTTGAACGTACTCGAGCGCGCTATTTAGAACTGGCTGCGGCAGATGATACTATTTTAACCATCGATGCGAGCCAAAACATTGAACAAGTGCAAGCCGATATTCGCAGTACCTTACTGACATGGCTGGCAAAATAAGGCTCGAATGATGAATTGGTATCCATGGCTTAATGAAACTTATCGTCAATTAATAAGCGCTTATCAAGCAGGGCGTGGTCACCACGCATTGTTGATTCATTCAATAGCGGGCAATGGGGCTGAAGCATTAAGCTATGGCGTGAGCCGTTGGTTGATTTGCCAAAATAAAGATGGTTTAAAAAGCTGTGGAGAATGCCATAGTTGCCGTTTAATGTTGGCTGGCACACATCCTGATTATCATGTTCTAGAGCCTGAAAAAGGGAAAACGACCATCAGTGTTGATTCGGTTCGTAAGCTAACTGAAACATTAAGTGGTCATGCGCAACAAAGTGGTGCAAAAATTGTTTCCATTCCCGATGCACAGGCACTGACGGATGCCGCGGCTAACGCGTTGCTCAAAACCTTAGAAGAACCCACAGGGCAAACCTACTTTTTATTAGGTTGTGAAAAATTAGATAGCTTGCTGGCCACATTAAGAAGTCGTTGTTTAACTCACTTTCTACCTGCGCCTGATCAGCAAGTTGCGTTATATTGGCTGCAAAAACAGCAGGCGGGTTTATCCGTAGAGGATGCTGTTACTGCGTTAACATTGTGCCAAGGCGCACCTGTTGCCGCATTGCAGTTGCTTGAGCCTGAGCAGTGGCAACGACGTCAGCGATTATGCAACGAGTTAGAGCAGAGCTTACGTCAGAAAGATTTTTTAAAACTTCTGCCAGCATTAAATACTGATAATGGACCTGAATGCATTAATTGGCTACTCGGGTTAATTGCCGATGGCATAAAATTGCAGCAAAAAGCAGGGCAGTATGTTGTCAACCAAGATAAAATGGCATGCGTCACTTTGTTGGCAACATCCATGAGCAGTTCGCAGCTATTGGATGTGTATAGCCAGTGGCAAGCGTGTCGTTACCAATTACTAACCGTACCTGCGCTAAATCAGGAGTTACTCCTGACCAATCAGTTATTACACTGGGAAGCGTTATTCGCTTCGCCTTCAAGATAAAAAGAGTAGACTATGTTTGTTGTTGATTCACACTGCCATCTCGACTGTTTAGATTATGAAAAATTACACACTAACGTCGATGATGTTATCGCAAAGGCATCTGCACGAGATGTCGGCTTTATGTTGGCCGTGGCAACCACCTTGCCAGGTTTTGAAAGCATGAAACAGTTAATTGGAAAGCGCGACAATGTTGCGTTTTCTTGTGGTATTCATCCATTAAACTTGGATGAAGGTTATGATTTTGAAAAATTGGCGCAATTAGCAGCGGGTAGTGAAGTGGTCGCGCTTGGTGAAACGGGCTTAGATTACTATTATCAGCAAGAGAATGCGGCACTGCAGCAAGAGTCATTTCGTCAGCATATTCGCATTGGTCGTCAAGTGAATAAGCCCGTGATTGTGCATACTCGTTCCGCGCGAGAAGATACACTGTCTATTTTACGGGAAGAGAAAGTTGACGAGTGTGGCGGTGTGTTGCACTGCTTTACGGAAGACCAACAAACGGCTATCGATTTACTGGATTTAGGGATGTACATCTCTTTTTCCGGTATTGTCACGTTCCGTAATGCTGAACAGATCCGAGAAGCTGCGCGAGTTGTGCCATTAGATAGAATTTTAGTGGAAACAGATTCACCTTACTTAGCCCCAGTACCGCATCGTGGCAAAGAGAACCAACCTGCGTATGTACGTGATGTGGTGGAGTATATGGCTGTATTGAAAGGGGTGAGTGTTGAAGAAATGGCACAAATCACCACTGAGAACTTCAACCGTTTATTCCATTTACGCGCTGGGCAATAAATAGATAACTATTAAATTATTAAGGAATTTGTCATGGCAGAAGAGACTATTTTCAGTAAAATTATTCGACGTGAAATCCCTTCCGAGATCGTATATCAAGACGAGCTGGTCACTGCATTTCGTGATATCGCGGCACAAGCGCCGACGCATATTTTGATCATTCCGAATAAATTAATCCCAACCGTGAATGATGTGACGGTTGATGATGAGCTGGCATTAGGGCGCTTATTTACCGTGGCGGCGAAAATTGCGAAAGAAGAAGGGATTGCAGAAGATGGTTATCGCCTGATTATGAACTGCAACAAACATTCAGGACAAGAAGTCTTCCACATTCATATGCACTTAGTGGGTGGACGTCCATTAGGCCCATTATTGGCTAAGTAATTCATCATGAAACGCGCTGCATCAACCTTAAAATACGTCGCCACACTGGGCTTACTTACGCTGTTTCTCAGTGGTTGTGTTTGGAACAAAAAAACAGGGTTATCATTTAATGATCAGCAGCGCATCGTGATGGAGCCTTCCGTGCTAGCAGCAGGTGTGATTGTAGAAAAACCGGTGATCAAGGTTGGTAGCGTAACGGCAACCGCAACTATCAACATGAGCAATATTGAAAAGAAACCGGTCACTGTGCTGTATCGTATCTTTTGGTATGACGAGCAAGGATTGAGAGTGGATTCAACAAAGAGTCAGCCTCAAGTCATCCCGGCTAATTCATCAGTGATGCTAAAAGAGGTCACAACATCCCCGCTTGCACGTAATGCGCGTATCTATGTTTTCTTACCTTCAACGGCTGGAGAGTCACAATGAAACGGATCTTATTGGTCGCAGCAGCAGCATTTATTTTGGCAGGTTGTCCGTCAGTCCCTCAAGGGCCTAAACCCCCAATTGTTCCTGTTGAACCTGGTGTAACACCGAAACAGCCTGAAAAGCAGCCGGAATTAACGCCTCCACCACCAACGGACACAGTACCGATGCCACCAAAGCAGCAAACCGTTGATTGGGCCGGGGCATTACAGCCGTTAGTCAATAAAATGGTGGCGGACGATGGCGTTGAAAGTGGCAAAGTTTTGCTGGTCGATTCTGTCAAAAATAATACCAGCGGAAGCTTGCCTTCACAGGCAGTAACGGCAGCATTAACCAATGAAGTCATGAAAACCAATAAGTTTAAAGTGGTTCCTCAAGGTGTCGTCAGTGCAGCCCGCAAAACATTGGGATTGTCACAGGATGATAGTCTGGTCACTCGCAGTAAAGCGATTGGTTTAGGGCGTTATGTTCAAGCCCAGTATGTGATTTATAGTGTTATGTCAGGTTCCACCAAAGATCGCAGCATTGAAATGCAGTTAATGGACGTGCAAACCGGTGAAATTGTGTGGTCTGGAAAACAGAGTATTGAGTAATCAATCATCACTGTTTGCATTACTTTCTGAATGCTTCCCAGCAGTTTTAGCATCATGCTGGGAAGTCTCTCCATTAGCGGGGTTATCGGGAGGCAGCTATTTAGTTGAATATCGATACTCTACTCAAACTCAAGATACTGTTCCCCCCATTAAATTAATCGCCCGCTCAGATGGGCAAGCGCAAAATGCGTTGTATGTTAATCGCCGCAAAGAAGCGCATATTCTTAAGCAACTGAAAGATTTTCCTTATTCCCCCCAAGTCCTTGGGCGTAATACCCATTGGTTATTATTGGAATGGGTTGATGGCGATCATCCTAGTGGCGAACAATTTCTTTCTTTTGAATTTCAAAAAAAATTGGCAGGGATCGTTGCCAAGCTCCATAATCATGACGTATTAAATTACCGATTACCGTTACGTAATGAGATTGCTCATTACGGCTATTTAATTGATAATAAAAGAGTCTCAGCACGCTGGAAGCGGGTACATCATCGTTTCCTACGCACGCCAATGCCAAAGGTATTAAAGCTCGCACCCGCCCATATGGATATTCATCCGGGTAATGTGCTGTGTGAGCAAGGGGTGCCAAAAATGCTAGTGGATTGGGAATATGCAGCAAATACCGATATTGGGTTGTCCCTAGAAACCTATTTTCAATTCAATAGCCTGACGGTAGAACAACGAGATTATTTCTTGACGCAATATTGCCCCACCTATGGTGCCTATAAAGATAAACACCGTTTGGCAGAGCACTGTTTGCAATGGGAGCCGTGGGTCAAATACATGACGTTAATGTGGTATGAAGTTCAGTGGTGCCAGCGTCAAGAAGCGCAGTTTTTAAATGATTCTTCCCCATTACGAGACTATTTTGGTCTTTGATTGGGCAATATAAAATCTCCGTGAATATACGAGAATTTGTGAAAATTAATCAAGTGAGGCATGTTATGGGTCCGATAATGCTGGATGTTCAGGGCTATGAACTGGACAACGAAGAGCGTGAAATTTTAGCTCATCCACTGGTAGGCGGGTTGATTTTATTTACCCGTAACTTCCATGATGCGGCACAGTTGCGTGAGTTAGTGCGACAAATCCGTGATGCATCAAGGCACCGTTTATTGATTGCTGTGGATCAAGAAGGTGGCCGTGTACAGCGTTTTCGTGATGGATTTACCGCATTACCTTCCGCGCAAGCTTTTGCTGCACTGAACAATCAGATGGACGGTGCTAAATTAGCACAAGAAGCAGGCTGGTTAATGGCGGCAGAAATGATTGCTATGGATATCGATATTAGCTTTGCACCGGTATTAGATTTAGGGCACGAAAGCATCGCCATTGGTGAGCGTTCATTCCACGCAGATCCTGAAATTGCGATGGTGATGGCAGAGCGTTTTATTCGCGGTATGCACAGTGCAGGAATGAAAACCACAGGTAAACACTTCCCAGGGCATGGGGCCGTCAAAGCCGATTCCCATAAAGAAACGCCACGAGATGATCGCCCATTAGAGCAAATTCGCGGCAAGGATATGTCTATTTTTAAAGATTTTATTCAGCGTGAATTGCTTGATGCGATTATGCCTGCCCATGTGGTTTATACTCAAGCTGATGATCGCCCTGCGAGTGGTTCACCATTCTGGTTAAAATCAGTATTACGTGAGCAGCTTGGCTTCGATGGCGTTATCTTCTCTGATGACTTATCGATGGAAGGTGCTGCGATTATGGGAAGTTATCCTGAGAGAGCGAAAGCATCATTGAACGCGGGCTGTGACATGATCCTTGTTTGTAATAATCGTGAAGGTGCGGTGAGTGTTCTGGATAATTTACCGAAACAAAGTGATAGCCGCGCTTCTAAGCTGTATCACAGTGGCCGTCAATATTCATTGAATGAGCTGCAATCTGTGGATCGTTGGAAGCAAAGTCACCGTCAGTTAGTCGAACTACATGAAAAATGGCAAGAACACCGTAATCGCTAATTAAATCGCGTTGAAAATGAACCGATGGGATAATGACCCATCGGTTTTTTTTTATCTTAAACTCACTGAATAAGTTACGGGTAACTTTATTGGTATAAATTGAGTATGAAAAAGGAATTTGATTGTCATATTTGATTAGTAATACTGTATCTATATTCAATATATGTGTAAAAAATGTGCATCAATATTAGCTAATGTATGGAATGAACTAGGAATAATTCCTAGTTATAATTATAGACTGGCGTTAAATAATCTCTTTATGTACGATAAATATTCTTCATTTCAACTGTTCAAACCAGTATATCGCTTAAAAACAGAATGATTGACTTAGAGATTTATTTAAATTGAAGATCTAGGTTATGGATTAATGTTATTGGTTTAAATAAAAATGTTATTTAACTTTAGTAAATAACATTTCATTAAAATATAGATGATTAAAATAGCAAAGTTATTGTTTAAATATGGAGTTCAATTAATAGATGTAATAGCCTATAAAGTGATTAACATCACATCGAATGATGTGTGATTTGCAATGTATCTAGTTTGTTGTGACGCTGATCGTGTTAATTGACACAAAATTACGTTAGCATGCTTTTCATTATGAATATCAACTCAAAACGCTCCTTAAGAGTGCGGTTGAATATCGCCCAAACAAGTCTAAAATTATGGAGTTAACTTAAATCAAATCAATATGTTTAGATTAATTATTTCGACTTGTAAAATAATTAAAATTTTATTCTTAATGCCAAAAAATAAATTGCGCTTAAAGAATAGAGGGTGAAACTTAAATTAAATAATCATTAAAGACTATTGCAGTAATTAAAGCTAAATGAAATTGTTACTTATTGAAAGATAGCAAGGTGTCATAACGCCCAATAAAAATTGGGTGCGGGTAGTTATATTCTAATAATCACGACTAGGTTTAATTTAAATGAAAGTCAAAAAAATAGTGTTAATATTGTTTCCATCTTGTTTCGTTGCATTTGGGGCTAATGCTGGCGATTGGGAAAATGCCATCAAGGAAAACTCATTTGTTGCAGACTCTGAATTAGAGCTTTCTACACGAAATATGTGGAAATACTTGAAGTCAGAAAACCGTTACGATGCCAATGAGCAACGTTACAGAAAACAAGTTGCCCAAGCTTGGGGGCAGAATATTCAGTTAGATTACCAATCAGGATATTTTGCTGATTTTATCGGGTTTGATGCCTCTTATTATGGCGCGATCAAACTGGCAGCAAGTAAAGACTTCGCCTCCCGAGCGATTTTATATAACGATGATGGTGAAGCGAAAGGCTATAACAAAATTGGTCAGCGTTACGCTAAATTTAAATTAGACTTTGAACCCGTTAATTTCAAAGGTAAAGCGGGTTGGTTCACGTTGAAAAATACAGGTATTTTTACCAACTCCCAGCGTTTATCTTTAAACACCTATAATGGTTATTATACCAACACCGCAATTAGCGATTGGAACTTAGATTTACTTTATCTTGATGGCAAAGTGATGCGTCGAGATAGCCCGAATATTGACAGAATGTATTTCCGTGACGGAAATGGTGTCAATCACGATATCAACCATGTGGTTACAGGTGGCATTAACTACAACACCAAACCATTGAAAGCCTCTTATTTTATTGGTCAGGCGGATGATGTTTTCCGTCAACAAGGCTTAGAGATCAAATATAAACTTAACTCCGATATCACCTTATCTTCTCAAATTTATGGTCATGAATACGGTAGCGATGGTAAGCGTACATCGACAGATACCAAACGTGGCAAACAAAACTTTGATAAGCGTGCTTGGCACTATGCGGGTGAAATTGAGTGGCGCGTTCCAGAAACGCCATGGACTTTAATGACGGGCATCACGCATACCACCGCACATAAAACCAATGGTGTAGGGCAATTTGCGCGTAACCCAATTGGTAATACTCGTGGACGTTTTAATTCACCAGCCTACGCCGATATCGACTATGTTCGTGATGGTGAAACCATGCTGGCGTTAAAAGCCGAATATCAAGTTAACCCAACTTGGTCTGTCGGGGCTAACAGTAACTACAGTGAATTCTCTTACTCAGGTGAGCGTTTAAAACAAGGTCAGGTTGGCTTATTTACCTACTGGAAACCAACTGAGAACCTTTCCGTTTCATTAAGTGGCGGTATGGGCTGGCATCATCAGCAAGAGTCTGATAACTCCACACCAAAACTGTATGATGGTGAGTCGCGTCGCGCACATTCGTTATCCGGTTCGATGACAACCACTTATCGCTTTAAAATGTAATTGGGGGCAATGAATAGATGAATCATAAAATCAGTTTAGTGACATTGCTGGTATCAGGTGCTTTATTAGCAGGCTGTGCCACGAAACAGAGCGATACCGTAAAAGTTCAAGTCATTGGTATTAACGATTTCCACGGTGCATTACAAGCGCCGGGGGATGGTAAACTCGGTGGAATCGAATCCATTGCGACACTGGTCAAGCAATTAAAAGCGGAAAACGACAACACCATCATTGTGGGCGCAGGGGATTTAGTGGGTGCGAGTCCATTACTGTCATCGATGTTCTACGATGAGCCAACCATTGAAGCGCTTAGCGCAATTGGTCTTGAGACCAGTGCAGTCGGCAACCATGAGTTCGATAAAGGTAAAGTCGAGTTACTGAGAAAGCAAAATGGCGGATGCCACCCAACCGCAGGCTGTGTGGGTAAAGAGTCTTTTGCTGGTGCTGACTTTAACTATTTAGCCGCGAACGTGATTGTCAAAGAGACCGGTGAAACGCTATTCCCATCTTATTATGTTAAGAAATTTGATGGCGTGCCAATGGCATTTATTGGTTTAACGCTGGAAGGAACGCCTGCCATCGTTACGCCAAGTGGTACCGCAGGCTTAGAGTTTAAAAATGAAGCCGAAACCATTAACCAACAGGTGAAATTGCTTAAGGCGCAAGGTATTCGCAGTATCGGTGTGTTGATCCACGAAGGAGCAACTCAGCAAGTGGATACCAAGGTTAAAGATATTAACCGTTGCGACAATATCAAAGGGCCTATTGTCGAGATTGTTAAGCAGCTCGATGCCGATGTGGACTTTGTGGTGAGCGGGCATACACATCAAGCGTATAACTGTGATATTAATGGTAAGAAAGTCATTTCAGCACAATCTAACGGGACATTACTGTCTCAATTGAATATTGAAATTGATAGAAAAACCAACGATATCATCAGCATTAATGCGAAAAATATCCCGGTTGAAACAAGCCGTTATGAGAAAGATCCTCAATTAAGCCGCTTTATCCAAAACTATGAACGCATCTCCAAACCGATTGCTGAACAAGTCATGGGGATTTTGAGTGCACCTGCGGATAAAAAATTAGCGTCGGGTGGTGATTCAACATTAGGTAAAATTATCGCTGATGCTCAGCTGTATGCTGCAGCGACACCAGATGCTGGCGGTGCTCAAATTGCCTTTATGAACAGCGGTGGCATTCGTGCTGATCTCAAAGCAGGGGAGCTGACCTACGGTGATATCTTTACGGTGCAGCCATTCTCGAATGTGGTCGTTACACAATCATTAACTGGGGCGCAAATTAAACAAGCGTTAGAGCAACAGTGGGATCGTGAACGCCCGCAAGTCATGCCAGTTTCCCACGGTTTTTATTATGAATGGGATGACAGTCGTGCGGTAGGCGATAAAGTGATTACAGGCTCCATGAAATTAAATGGCAAGCCAATCGATATGAAGAAAAGCTATCGTGTCGCTGCCAATGAGTTTCTGGCAACGGGTGGTAGCCGTTTCTCTACCTTTAAACAAGGTAAAGACCGTATTTATAGCCTGCCGGATAACGAAGCGTTGATGAAATACTTCAAAGATAACTCGCCAATTCAGTTACCGACGGACGAGCGTATTAAGAAAGTGAAGTAAAATACCCTCACAAAATGCTAGGTTTCCAAGCCCGAGAATAACGCCATTCTCGGGCTTTTTTGTCTCTAAGTTAAATAAAGCTGACTCGTTTCTTTTTTTTCAAAAAATGATTTGACGAGCGTGATCGTTGTCATAATAATCAACTAAGTTGATTTGCATCAACATTTGGTATGACCAAATGACCAGACATGATATTCTTCAAACCCGAACAAAATAAAAGACGGTGAATTAGTGTTATTTAAGTTTTTTGTTATTAGAAATCTTAAATAACATTAATATATTTTATATGAGGGGCGTATGACCTTAACTCAACCTAAAATCGTTGTTGTAGGCGGTGGTGCTGGTGGTTTAGAACTGGCAACACGTTTAGGACGTAAATTAGGGCGTAAAAAACGTGCGGATATCACGCTGATTGACCGTAACCCAAGTCATTTATGGAAACCATTACTTCATGAAGTGGCGACGGGTTCACTGGATGATGGTGTTGATGCTATCAGTTATTTAGCCCATGCTCGTCACAATGCATTTCACTTCCAATTAGGCTCCCTCACAAATATCGACCGAGAAAACAAAAAAGTGGTTCTCGGTGAATTACGTGACAAAGACGGTGAGCTGTTAGTACCATTGCGTGAAATTGATTACGATATTTTAGTCATGGCGTTGGGAAGTGCCTCGAATGATTTTGGCACCCCAGGCGTAAAAGAAAACTGTATTTTCCTTGATAGTCCTGCACAAGCTCACCGTTTTCACGATGAAATGCTGAATTTATTCTTGCGTTATTCAGTACGTGATAATGCGGAAGAAAAAGTGAATATCGCTATTGTCGGCGGTGGGGCAACGGGGGTTGAGCTTTCTGCAGAACTGTATAATGCGGTTGAGCAGTTAACGAGCTATGGTTTTAAAGGGTTAGACACAGATGCGTTAAATGTGACGTTAGTGGAAGCGGGTGAGCGTATTTTACCTGCATTACCTCCACGTATTTCAAGCGCAGCACACCAAGAACTGAATAAATTGGGCGTGAAAGTGTTAACCAAAACCATGGTAACAAGCGCGGATACCGATGGCTTAAATACCAAAGAAGACGGTAAAATTTATGCTGACTTAATGGTGTGGGCTGCGGGGATCAAAGCACCTGATTTTATGAAAGATATTGCAGGTTTAGAAACCAATCGCATCAATCAATTGGTGGTTAAGCCGACATTACAAACCACGTTGGATGATGGGATATTCGCCATTGGTGACTGCGCATCTTGTGCAAAACCGGAAGGTGGCTTTGTCCCACCAAGAGCACAATCCGCTCATCAAATGGCGAGCTTATGCTATGACAATATCGTGGCATTAATGAAAGATAAGCCACTGAAAAACTACATTTACAAAGATCATGGTTCATTAGTTTCGTTATCTCGCTTTAGTACCGTAGGTAGCTTGATGGGTAACTTAATGCGTGGAGATATGATGGTAGAAGGACGCATAGCTCGTTTCGTCTATATTTCCCTATATCGCATGCACCAAATTGCATTACACGGCTATATAAAAACGGGTTTAATGATGCTAGTTGGCAGCATTAACCGTATTATTCGACCTAAACTGAAATTACATTAATCGATAGTGATTGTTTTTTTGGTACTGCAATCGTAAGGATACACACGGTTATCAGCGAATAATCGTGTGTATCCTCCAATCAGAATAAAGATGTATTTAAAATAAATAATAATATCCAGTTAAAACGGCGCATATATTTTAAATACTTATTCATTAAATAGACGCCATAAAATCAGCTAATTATCCTAATGAGTTTGGGTTAAGTGTGATTTAATACAAAAAGGCGATATATTATAAATTTAAATCACTCATAATACACATTAATTGGTAGGCTTCGTTTTTTTGTTAAAAAACAAAGAAATAGAGAATATTCTAATGTGGTGCAATATATTGAAATTGATTTAGTTAATTATTTACGACTATTCGCGGTAAACTTATTACGCGTAAGTAAATAAGATGTATGTCTCATATTCAGACTAATCTAAAAAACCATATTTCTTGTATGTAATTAATGTAGTTGATACTAGATAAGCTACAATAGCTAACACACTCACTATTTAATAAAAGGGCAAACGATGAAGCTAAAAATTAAGTTGTTGTTAGCCGCATTCGTTGTTGTTTGCCTAATTGCTGCTGTTTATTTCTCTTTTGTACGTAGTGACGAAGTGAAAATTGCCACTGTTTTATCTACCGAACCCATTAGAGCAACGCGTATGGTGGAACATGAAAACTGTTCGGTTACGGGTATTTTAGGCTCATTCACGCAAGAGTCTTTATCTCGTTGGCACCCTGCGCAACGCGAGTGCAGAACTATTTTGATGATCCAGTCCTTACAAGGAAGGTCGCTACCACCATTTTCCAACAATGAACCGAGAACTTGCGTGATCACCAAGAGTTTAGAGCAGATTATTGTAGGGTATGATGTTATTTACCGTATTGGCGATACGATTGGTAAAGTGAGAATGCCGTATGAGCCAACGGTGTTTATTCCTCTAAATGAAAATGGGCAGCTAGATTTAACCATGTCCAGTAAAGCGGCATGTGAAACCTTGCGTGAAGGGGCAAAAAGCATTTTGCCATTTTACTGTATGAAGCCAGATGACCTACCAAAAGCTTACCAACCGTCTACCATACTGGAAGTCAAAACGGGCAAAAATACCTTTGGAATATTTGAGTAGAAAGAGAAACCATGCTTAAAAAATTACTGGAATTTTTAGGTTTCACGTCGCGCAATATTCCCTCATTTAATGAACTCATGTTGAAAGCCAAAAGTGGCGACCTCGATGCACAGTACGAAGTTGGTACCCTGTATGATGTGGGGGAAGGAGTTGAAGAAAATGAAGAAAAAGCCATTGAGTGGTATCTAAAAGCGGCTAGCCAAGGGCATGCTCAAGCGCAATATATGATGGGAATAATGTATGAAACCAGTGAGCGTTTATCTGATGACTCTCACCAATCCTTAGAATGGTTCCAAAAATCTGCGGCGCAGGGCAATAGTGACGCGCTGGGGCACTTAGAAGCGATAGGTCATTTGATAGATAATAAAAAGTAGTTATTTATTGGTTAAAACCATATAAAAGAAAGCCATCGAAGCATAATGAATCGATGGCTTTTTTGTTGAGAGTGACTGCCCCTACGACACTAGCTGATGCTCATCAAAATCAGCGACTAGCTGCTTGATAAAGTCTAAACGCGTCGCTCTATCGGCTAAATCGTGGAAGAATTTCAAACGGACTGGGCCTTCCATGCGGAACGTTTTCGGCTGATTTTGCAGTAAGCTGATTAAGAACATCGGGTCGACTTTGTTGCGTTCATTGAACTCAATAAATCCGCCTTTCTCATGAGCTTCAATCCGTTTCATGCCCAGTTTTTGCGCTTGTAAACGAATGCCTGCTGTCGACAGCAAGAATTTACCCGCATCAGGTAAAGTACCAAAGCGGTCAATAAGCTCGATACGCAGCTCATCCAGTTCTGCCTGATCTTTAGCGCTGGCAATACGTTTATAGAAAGACAGTCGGATATTCACATCGTGGATATACTCATCAGGCAGTAGCACTGGCATACGCAGTTCCACTTCAGTTTGTTGACTGGTGAGATCCTCAAGAGATGGTTCGCGTCCTTCTTTCAGTGCATCCACCGCACTTTCGAGTAACTCCATATATAAGGTGAAACCGATGGTGGTCATCTGCCCGCTTTGGTCTTCACCCAATAGCTCGCCAGCACCTCGAATTTCAAGGTCATGGGTCGCCAGCGCAAACCCAGCCCCTAAATCTTCAAGGGATGAAATTGCTTCAAGGCGTTTTTGTGCATCGGTGGTCATGGCTTTTGGATGCGGTGTCAGCAGGTAAGCATAAGCTTGGTGATGGGAACGACCCACACGACCGCGTAGCTGATGTAATTGAGCTAAACCAAAGTGGTCAGCACGTTCAATAATAATGGTATTTGCTGTTGGGATATCAATACCTGTTTCAATAATCGTGGTGCAGATCAGGACATTAAACCGTTGATGGTGGAAGTCCGTCATGACCCTCTCAAGTTCGCGCTCACGCATCTGTCCGTGACCCACAACAAATCGCGCTTCGGGCACTAAGGCTTCAAGGCGTGCTTTGGCTTTCTCGATATTTTCCACATCATTATAAAGATAATAAACCTGACCGCCGCGTAACGTTTCTCGCAGAATCGCTTCTCGCACCACTAAATCATCATATTGGCGAACAAAGGTTTTTACGGCTAAGCGGCGAGCAGGTGGGGTTGCGATAATCGATAAATCTCGCATACCACTCATTGCCATATTCAGGGTACGTGGAATTGGCGTCGCAGTTAAGGTCAGAATATCCACGTCAGCGCGCATCGCTTTAATGCGTTCTTTGTGACGAACCCCGAAGCGGTGCTCTTCATCTACCACCAGCAAACCCAGATCTTTCCATTGAATATCGCTTTGTAGCAATTTATGGGTACCAATCAAAATATCCACTTTGCCTTCTGCGGTATCGCTAATAATTTGTTGCTGCTCTTTGGCCGTTTTAAAGCGCGATAGCATTTCGATACGTACCGGCCAATTCGCAAAGCGGTCGCGGAAATTATCATAATGTTGCTGGGCTAATAGCGTGGTAGGAACCAGTACCGCCACTTGCTTATCATTGTTGATGGCTAAAAATGCGGCGCGCATGGCGACTTCAGTTTTACCAAAGCCCACATCGCCACAGACTAAGCGATCCATTGCCAGCGGCTGGCACATATCACTCAATACTGCGTTAATCGCCATCTCTTGATCGGTAGTGGTTTCGAATGGGAAACCTTGGCAAAATTCCTGATACTGTTCTTTATCATGCTTGAAGGCGAAGCCTGCTTTAGCTGCGCGTTGAGCATAAATATCCAGAAGTTCAGCCGCCACATCCCGCACTTTTTCCGCCGCTTTTTGGCGAGCTCGTCCCCAGCTATCACTACCTAATTTATGCAGCGGCGCATTGTCATCAGCACCACCAGCATAACGGCTAATTAAATGTAATGAAGAGACAGGGACATACAGTTTATCTTCGCCTGCGTAGGTGAGGATCAAATACTCGGCAGGAATACCACCTGCTTCTAAGGTGATTAAGCCTTGATAGCGACCGACACCATGCTCAATATGAACCACGGGTTGACCTGGGCGTAACTCGGCAAGGTTACGAATAAGAATATCGGTATTGATGGTTCGGCGTTGGTCACTGCGGCGGCGTACCACTCGCTCACCCAGTAAATCACTTTCGCAAATTAAGGCGCGATGGCTTTCTGGTTGAATAAATCCATGTTCAGCCGCGCCAATCGTAATAGCAAAGCGGTCTTGGGTTTGACCAAAATAATTATTGATAATTTCAGGGCGAATTTTTAGGCGTGCGAGTAATTCGCTCACCGTTTCACGGCGTCCTTCACTTTCCACGGAGAACACTATGGTGCCATCAAACTGTTCGGTGAACTGACGCAGTTTTTCCAGTGGGTTTTTACTTTGTCCTTGGGTACTAATATCTGGAAGTGGCTGATAGTCTAAATTGGTATTGGCCGCTTTCTTCGGTAATTTTTCCGTAGACAACTGTACCCGAGGCCAATTTTTTAAGTTCTGATTCAGTTGTTCGACGGTTAACCATAACTCGGCAGGAGGAAGCAATGGGCGCATTGGGTCAACACCACGGCTTTCATAACGCTGCTGAGTATCTTGCTGGAAACGCTCTGCGGGTTCTTGTAGATTTTGCGAAACAAACAGAGTGTTCGCGGGTAAATATTCAAATAAAGAAGGCAACGGCTCAGCGAAAAACAGTGGCTGCCAATACTCAATCCCACTTGGCAGAGTATTTTTACTCACCTGCTGGTATATATGTTCCGGGTCACGGCGGACTTCAAAACGTTCACGCCATTGGCTACGAAAACGCTCGATAGCGTCTTTATCGGTCGGAAATTCATGAGCAGGCAATAAGTTTATTGCGCTGACTTCTTCTAAGGTGCGTTGGGTATCGACGTCAAAGGTGCGTAAGCTGTCAATTTCATCATCAAAAAAGTCGATACGAAATGGCAGGTCGCTACCCATTGGGAATAAGTCGAGTAATGCTCCGCGAATGGCATATTCACCATGCTCAAGCACTTGCTCAACATGGCGGTATCCGGCTTTATCCAGTTCGTCTCGCAGGCTATCGCGCGAGAGCTTATCGCCTTTAGCCATCACTAAGGCATGTCCCGTTAGAAAATCAGCAGGGCACACTTTCTGCATTAAGGTATTAACGGGGAGGATCAGTGCCCCTTTTTGCAGCGTTGGCAAGCGGTATAGAGTGGACAAACGGTGAGAGATGATTTCTTGATGTGGCGAAAAATTATCGTAGGGTAACGTTTCCCAATCCGATAGTGTCTCTATAGGATGTTGGGTGAATTGTTGAAGTTCATCACGAACGCGTAATGCGTTTTGCATATCACGTGTGACAATCACCACAGGACCTTGATGGCGTTCAATCATTTCTGCGCATTCTAAGGGGCCTGCAGCACCAATTAAGCAGCCTAAATGGCGGACATCTCCAGCACGACTGGGCAGTTCATAACGATAATTTGACGACATAGAAATATTCAGCTTCTCATAGCTAACTAGTTAATTAATGATTAGTTAGGCAATTAAAAATTAATTAAACAACCCACAGAACTCATTGAGTAGTCTGAAAGTGATCTAAACAAATAGTATTTATAATAAAAAAAACCACAAAAGCGCGGTTGGGTGGTTCCATTCATCAATCGTACCCTTTATTATCCCTGAACACTTCGCTTTGGCAACAGGGACATTACGTTTTCATGCATCAATCTGTCTCACTCTTTATAGGTCTGCGCTATATGCGTGGGCGCGCGGTCGATAAATTTGGACGTTTTGTATCCAGTTTGTCGGCGATAGGCATAACTCTTGGTGTTGCGGCATTGATTACCGTGACGTCTGTAATGAATGGTTTTGAACGTTCGTTACAAGATAGCATACTTGCCTATATGCCACAGGCCATATTGACCTCAAATACTGGAAATATCGACCCCAATCAACACCCCGTCACGGAATTAAAAAACCTCAAAGGCGTTAAGAAAATCGAACCGATTGTTCAGTCGGAAGTGGTTTTACAAAGCCGGTCTAACGTGGGGGTGGGCATGATGGGGGGGATCCGTTCCGATGAATCCTCCTTATTACTCGATAAGCTGATAAGCGGTGATCGCCATGATTTAATCGATGGGGAATACAACGTTTTTCTTGGTAATCGGCTGGCGGAAACTCTTGGCGTGAAACGCGGCGATCAAGTGCGTTTGATTATTCCAGGGGTGAGTCAATTAACCCCTATGGGGCGTATACCTAGTCAGCGTTTATTTACGGTTGCGGGTATTTTTCAAACTAATGGTGAAGCGGATACGAGCGAATTGATTGTTGCTCAGCCTGATGCAGCGCGAATGCTACGTTACCCAACCGGAAATATTACTGGGTGGCGTTTATATCTGGACGAACCTCTGCAAGTGGATGTGGCGAGCAAACAGACATTGCCGGAAGGGTTAGTTTGGACAGATTGGCGTGAACGTAAAGGCGAATTTTTCCAAGCAGTAAGAATGGAAAAAAACATGATGGGCCTGCTGCTGAGCCTGATTATCGCAGTGGCGGCATTTAACATCATTACGTCGTTATCCTTATTAGTCATGGAAAAACAAGGTGAAGTGGCGATATTGAAAACCTTGGGACTCAAACGTAGCAAAATTTTGACTATCTTTATGATCCAAGGGGCGGGTGCTGGCATTATCGGGACATTAATTGGTACGGTTCTGGGGACGCTGCTGTCGAGCCAATTAAATGTGATTATGCCGTTAATTGGCTTATTACCGCGGGGAGTGGCACTCCCGATTGTACTCGACTATCCGGGTATTTTAATTATTGCGCTGTGCGCAATGCTGATTTCTTTGCTGGCGACGCTTTATCCTTCTTGGCGTGCGGCAGCGGTACAACCTGCTGAGGCTTTACGATATGAATAACCAACCACTTCTGGTCTGTGAACATTTAAGCAAAATTTATCAAGAAGGCACACTCTCCACAGAAGTGTTAAAGAATGTCAGCTTCACGATGAATGAAGGCGAAACCATGGCTATCGTGGGTAGCTCAGGTTCCGGTAAAAGTACCTTATTACACTTACTTGGCGGGTTAGATACGCCATCTCAAGGAAATGTTATTTTTCGTGGGCAGCAGATTAACCAGCTTTCTTCCGACGCCCGTGCGGCAATTCGTAATAAAGACCTCGGTTTTATTTATCAATTCCACCATTTATTGCCTGATTTTACGGCACTGGAAAATGTGGCGATGCCGCTGTTAATTGGCGGTGTGGCGAAAGCAACGGCGTTTGCGAAAGCCACCGAAATGTTAAAAGCGGTAGGGTTAGAGCACCGAGCCAATCACCGTCCATCTGAATTATCTGGTGGTGAGCGTCAACGTGTCGCTATTGCTCGTGCATTGGTGAATGACCCTGCGTTAGTGCTGGCAGATGAACCAACAGGTAACCTCGATTTGCGTAATGCGGATGCTATTTTTGAATTATTGGGTGAGTTAAACCGTAAGCAAAAAACGGCATTTTTAGTGGTCACCCATGATATGAAACTGGCGAGTCGTCTATCCCGTCGTTTAGAAATGCGTGATGGTCATCTTCAACAGGAAATTACGTTGGGGGCAATGTAATGATTAAAATGCCTCTGACGCTACTAGCGGCATTGCGATTTAGCCGAGGACGCCGTAGGACAGGCATGGTGTCTTTGGTGTCGATTGTCTCGACCCTTGGGATTGTTTTAGGTGTTGCGGTATTAATTATCGGCTTAAGTGCCATGAATGGCTTTGAGCGAGAATTAAATAACCGAGTCCTTTCCGTGGTGCCTCACGGGCAAATTTACGCCGTTGAAGCCCCTTATCAGGATTGGGAGTTCGCGCAAAATGTGATCCGCAAAACGCCGGGTGTTCAAGGGGTTAGCCCCTATGTGAATTTCACGGGACTACTTGAGCGCGGCGCGAACCTGAAAGCCATCCAGATTATGGGTGTTTCTCATGAAACAGAATCCCAAGTCAGTGCCTTGCCTGAGTTTATCTTAAATGATGCGTGGCAACATTTTGAAGCGGGTAAGCAGTCTATCATTTTAGGGCAAGGGGTGGCGAATTCGCTGAATGTGAAAGTCGGGGATTGGGTGACGATTATGATCCCAAATACCGATGACAGCATGAAAATTCAGCAGCCTAAGCGTATTCGTGTCCAAGTGACGGGGATTTTCCGCTTAAGTGGACTACTCGACCATCAGCTTGCCTTAGTTCCGCTGGCGGACGCACAGGAATATCTTGGCTATGGAAACGGCATTAGCGGCTTTGAAATTAAAGCTAAAGATCCTTTCGAAGCCGATAAAGTGGTGTATGACGCAGGGCTGAAAACCATGCATCATGTGGTGGTGAAAAGCTGGATAGGCGATTACGGCTATATGTATAACGACATTCAAGTGGTTCGCAGTGTCATGTATTTGGCGATGATTTTAGTCATCGGGGTCGCTTGTTTTAATATCGTCTCCACGCTCGTGATGGCCGTCAAAGATAAAAGCAGCGATATTGCGGTTCTGCGGACATTAGGGGCAAAAGATAGACAGATCCGCGCTATCTTCCTGTGGTATGGGTTAATCGGAGGGCTGGTTGGTTCGCTTATCGGCGTGGTGCTGGGGGTATTAATCTCCTTAAATTTAACCACGATGATTAAGGGACTTGAAGTGATTATCGGTCATCCTATCTTATCAGGGGATGTCTACTTTATTGATTTCCTACCTTCCGAACTGCATGTGATGGACGTGATTTACGTGCTGTTCACCACGGTTGTTCTGAGCTTATTAGCCAGCTGGTATCCAGCAAGACGCGCAAGTAAGTTAGATCCGGCGCGAATTCTAAGCGGTCAGTAATCAACAAGGCGCGAGTAGCAACAGTCGCGCCTCATTTCTTCTAATAATAGTTAACGCAATATTATTTCACCAAACTCTCTAGGTACATCTGCTTGTAGCTGCGGGTTTCAATTAATGCTTCCGTAAAACCATAGTGTTGCGCGGTAGACAGTAACTTTGTGTATAAGTTGTCTAGCTCGCTCTCATCGTCCGTCATAATCGCAAATTCAGCAAACCAACCAATACCTTCTAAGTAATCAATGGTGATATGAATATCATCCAGAAAATAGATGCTGCGCTGTTTCGCAATCGTTAGGTAACATTGATATCCCAAGGTAGTCAGCATATTTTTGACATGTTGGCAGTCTGCAATATCAATCGCTTTACACTCTGAGCTGCTTGGTCCTTTGACTATCCAAAGTTTGATCCCAGACGGTATCATCTCCCGCACGGACATACTGATATTTTGCGCGGCTAACTGCCCATCGGGATAGTCAAAAAAGTCATCAACTTCATGATTATTGACGGTAAATGCTTCAGCATTGTCATTGATAAGCTGCTTAAGAAAAGTGTCAGAATTGGGTAATTTAAACTTAATTTCGGCTTCAAATTTCCCGATAAAATGGTCACTCATTCGGTTATCCAAGGCTATTTTAGATGATGGATTAGGTAGGTGAATAGTAACATAGGGAATGATGGCGTGGCGGAAGATAATGTTAAGCCGTATCAAAGAATAGAGGAATAATTAGGCACGAAAAGCTATTCTCGTGCCTGTGGTTTTAAACTCTAGTGGCTGTTTTAAACCCCAACAACAGCATCAAAGGAAATTGAATCCGCAACCAACAGATGCCCTGCGTGGTTAAGGTGGAGATGATCCCCAGAATCATAGATTAATGCTAATTGTTGAGGATTTTGTGAGTCGCGCACAAGTTGTTCACTGTCAATCAATGCGTCAAATTCATTGCTGGTGCGTACCCATTCGTTCACTTCTTGGCGAATAACTTCTTTCTCAGGGGTATAGAAGTTCTCTAATCCATATTCGGCTGTACAACGTAGCGGAACAAGCGTGACACCGACGACGCGAATATTATGCTGATGCGCTATATCAAGTAATTGACGATAACCTTCAATCAGTTGGCTAGCAGAAGGTGTCATATCCGCAGGCGCTAGGGCGGTTTGTGCAAGCCCAATATCATTGAGACCCACTTGTACAATGCATGTGGTTACGCCAGCTTGCTCAATAACATCCCGAGTAAAGCGAGATAATGTACTGATCCCAATTCCATCTTTGAGTAAACGGGAGCCCGATTGCCCCGCATTGATCACCGAAGTGTGTTGAGAAACGGCACGCTCAGCAAAAAAATCCACCCAACGGTGATAAGCTCCCATTTCGACACCATTGCCATCCACCATGGAATCGCCAATGACAACAATCGCTTGGCTTGGTGCCTGATTCTGAATTTCAACAGCCTCTAATAATAAACGTGAACTAATTGGTAGGCTTTCTTTTGTCGTTTTGGAATGAACGCTGTTACCCGATGTTAATTGAGAATAATGTCGTGCATCCCAATGAAAGGTCTCTACAAGCGTAGGATCCGGTAGATAGGTTCGCAGTGTGATTTCAGACAAATCGTCAATGGGATGGATAATTTCATCACTGTACAACACTTGCCCTACAGGGATAGAAACACGAGATTGCCCATTAAACAGAACAGGCGCATTCCATGACTTACCAGATAGCGATTTTACAGCAATGGCATTCTCACCCAGCACTAAGGGTTGGGTGCCATAACGATTGGAAAACACCAGGCGTAATTGTTGTCCGCCTAATGTGATTCGCAGTGTTTGTTGTAGGGTTTGGTTATTCAATAAGGTTGGGATCTCCAACGGAAACGGAAGTGCCTCACCGGTGGTGGGTTGAGATGTTGAAAGCCATGTGCAAACCCATGTATGACTGAGAGATGAACCGAATGAGGACATAGCGATTTTTTCCTAAAATTGAAATTTATAATCAGTGGGCAGTTGATGTTGAGATAAAGGAATCAAACCCTGTCATCGCAACGTTAACCATCGCGAGCAACTGAGCTTTACTCACCCCGTCGCGAGCTTGAATCGAAATGCCGTGAAAGAGTGTTGAGATATAATCGCCAAGTGCTTGCGTGTCCGTTTCTTTGGGTAAATCCCCTTGAGTTACTCCCTCATTTAAACGTTTTATGATGGCGGTAGTACGGGTTTTCCGGTAACTCGCCAGCCAAGACATAATGTTTTCATTTTCACTGGCATAGTTAGTCAGTGATAAAACCACCATGCATCCCTGTGGATGCGTTTGCTGGGTGTAAGTTTCGACAGCTTGGGTTAGTAACTGCGCTATCGCTAGACGCGTATTGGGCTCTTGTAACGCAGTTTCAGCAAAAGCCCCTTCTTGGCTCAAATACAGGGCGATAGCTTCGCGAAATAGGTTTTCTTTCGAGCCAAATGCCGCATAAATGCGAGCAGAAGCGATGCCCAGAGCAGAAACTAAATCTGATATCGACGTGCCTTCATAACCGCGCTGCCAAAAGACAAGCTTAGCTTTATTCAATGCTGCGTCTCGGTCGAATTCTCTCGGTCTTCCCGCCATAACAAATGCTCCTCTGAATGATAATGCACTCATAGTATCACTTCTTTGTCGAATGACAAATAATATTATTTATCGATTGACAAAGAATTAAAATAGCCTTTAATCTATTCATTATTGATCGACAAACAATTAATGCAACTCGTGAATGAGTGGCTTTTTTACTCACATAAAAGCGTAGGAATAAATATGAATTCGGTATTGAAAAAGGTGTTGCTCGTTTCCCTGATGACGTTCTCTTTGCAGGCAACTACTACGTTAGCAGCAGGAAACCTAACTCAATCAGTTGTAAGTGCTACGCTTCCAACCATTGAAGCGAACGAAGCCAACTTTAAACATCATTATGTGAAAGTGAACGGGCAGCGCCTTCACTATGTGACCGCAGGGGAAGGGGAGCCTGTCCTATTGATCCCCGGCTGGCCACAGACCTGGTATACATGGCGTTATGTGATGACGGAGCTTGCTGCTAATGGTTATACCGCTATTGCAGTCGATCCACTAGGAACAGGGTATTCGGATAAGCCAGACAGTGGCTATGATACGGGGGCTGCCGCAACCACATTGCACGAAATGATGAAGCAACTTGGCCATACTCACTATTCGGTGATAGGGCATGATATTGGCATGTGGGTGGGGTATGCGCTGGCAAGTGATTATCCCGACGACGTGAAAAAGATAGCCTTAACAGAAGCGGTTATTCCAGGGTTAGCGCCAGCACCGAGTATTTTTGTGGATCCTGAAGAGAATATTTTCCTCTGGCATTTTATGTTTAACCAAGTGCGTGATTTACCGGAAACGCTGACGGCAGGTAAAGAGCGCGAGTATCTTAATTTTATTTTTGATAATTGGGCCTATCGCCGTGATCGCGTTGCCGCGCAGACGTATATTGATGCGTATGCTTCACCGGGTGGACTGCGAGCTGGGTTTGCCTATTATCGCGCTATTCCACAGACGATTGAGCAAAATAAACAGCGAGCGCAGAAAAAGCTCACCATGCCGGTATTGGCGATAGGGGCGGATCAGGCAACCCGAGATGCACCGCAATTGACATTACAGGGACGAGCAACCCAATTACAAGGAGCGATACTTGGGGAGTGTGGTCATTTCGTGACGGAAGAGTGCCCTGAGCAGTTAATGAGCCATATTTTACCGTTTTTGAAAAAATAATATTTGAAACAAAAAGGGAAGCGTCAGTGAGCTTCCCTTATTTTATGCGAAACCGCATGTATTGAGAGAGATTAATACTTATCTTTTTTGGTCATTTTATCCAAATAACCCATCACAAACGCTGACAGCACGAAGGTTAAATGAAGGATCACGTACCACATTAACTTATCGTTTTCGACGTTTTTGAGGTTCATGAAAATCTTTAATAAGTGGATGGATGAGATAGCGACAATGGAGGCGGCCACTTTATTTTTCAGCGACGTCGCATCCATGGTACCAATCCAATTCAGCTTTTCATGGTGATCAGACAAATTTAATTGGGAGACGAAGTTTTCGTAACCTGAGAACATCACCATCACCAGTAACCCACCCACCAGCGCCATATCAATGAGAGATAGCAGAGTGAGGATCAAATCAGATTCTGGAATGCTAAAGATGTTTGGCAGAATATGAAATACTTCTTGGAAAAATTTGATGGTTAACGCCAGCAATGTCAGTGATAGCCCCAAGTAAATGGGCGCAAGGATCCAACGTGAAGCGTACATCATTCTTTCAAAAAACTTTTCCATGCAAATCCTTCAAATAAGAGAAATCAAAATAGTGAGATGGCGGCTATTTTAGCCGTTAGGTGTGATGGGGATAAAGTTTTTTGTCATCTGAAAGTGAAAAAAATGTCTTTTTGATGATAAAAAAGTTATTAAATCGAGGTTATTGAGATATTTGTTTTACTTTGCAGGAGATGATGGGTTTTAGTATGTTACTATCCAAATTATGTATAAATAACATAATTTACCATGTTTATACTTTCACTTTTTACACCGACAAATTCACTGCAAGGATGAAAGGAAATTTCCGATGTTGCGATTTCGCCGTAGATTGAAAAAAATAAGTAAAAATAAATGTAAACGCCGTCAGCGACTTCGCAATCGTTCTTACTACATTGATAATAGACTGCTCAGTATGCAAAACATTAACGTGGTTGTATTAACCGGTGCGGGTATTTCTGCAGAGTCAGGGATCCAAACCTTCCGTTCGGCTGATGGTTTATGGGAAGAGCATCGCGTGGAAGATGTGGCAACGCCCGAAGGCTTTGCCCGTGATCCACAATTAGTTCAGCGTTTTTACAATGAACGTCGTCGCCAGTTGCAACAAGAGAATATTCAACCGAATTCAGCGCACTACGCATTAGCAAAATTAGAACAAGCGCTCGGGGATAGATTCCTACTAGTGACCCAAAATATTGATAATTTACATGAGCGAGCGGGTAGCAAGCGCGTCGTGCATATGCACGGTGAATTATTAAAAGTACGTTGTAATTGGTCAAACCAAGTCCTCGAATGGAAAGGGGATTTATCCGTAGAAGAGCGTTGCCACTGCTGCCAGTTCCCACAGCCGTTACGCCCGCATATTGTGTGGTTTGGTGAGATGCCGTTTGAAATGGATAGAATCTACCAAGCACTTGGGGAAGCTACACTGTTTATTTCCATCGGGACATCGGGGCATGTTTATCCTGCGGCAGGGTTTGTGCATGAAGCGCGTTTACAAGGCGCTCACACCGTGCAATTGAATTTAGAACCAAGCCAAGTGGAAAGCGAATTTGAAGAGCGCCATTATGGGCTGGCGAGTAAAGTGGTCAGTGAATATGTGGATGATTTGTTGGCAAAGTTAACTAACGAAGAATAAAGATAAAAGGGAGCTTTTTAGCTCCCGTATTTTATGCACTGAGTAAATTAGGCTGATATCACACGTTTTCATCCAACATGGCAGGCATAGTAATTTCTTTTACACAGGTGGCGCTGCTGGTGCTAAGAATAAAGCGCACGGCATTCACCACATCTTGCAGCGGAATTAACGCCCCTTCACTTTTTGCAATTACCTCATCAACGGGCATGGATAACGGATATTCCGTAGCGAGATAACCTAAGTTCAAAATAGAAATACCGATATTATCTTGGCGCAAGGTTTCTCTCAGTGATTGCACAATCCCGCGTAGGGCATACTTGGTCGCGCTAAAGGTGACCTCTTTGCCATTATGATTATCCAACCCCCACGTAGAGCCAATTAAAATAATTTTACTATTGGTGCCTAAACGCAAGTTGCTGAGTAATGCTTTCAAATTCAACAGGCAGGCACTGATATTGGTTTGGATCATGGTGAGTAATTCAATATCGCTGGTGGACTCGAAATCATATTCTTCAGTAAAGGCGAGCTTTTCCCAAATGCCGACATTATAAATTAGGGCATCAATGGGGTGTTCACCTAAATGCTTTTTGATGGTTGAAGCCGATTGTGGATCACTAAGGTCAGCTGATATCCAGTGAAATTGCGCATCGCTAAAAGGGGGTTTAGAGCGAGAAACACCATACACAGTATCGATTTGCTCAGGCACTCCTTCAACTAATGCTTTACCTAACCCTTTACTAACACCGTAAATTAAAAATGTTTTTGCCATCGTATTCCCACCTTAGGGATCATGCTATAGCGCATTTAGTTATATAAGATAGTCATTATATAACATGGTACCTAACGCGTCGTGTTATCCAAAAGTGCAGCCCAAAATGAACAATAAATTAAACTAATTAGTTATCTTCCTCACTCTTTAGCTGCAAATCTGATTTGAAACAATAATTGTTTCTGTGATCTTTCCCATAATATCCCCATTGATATTTAGGGGGAGGAAGTATGGACAAACTCTTGGAGCGGTTTTTTGAATACACTGCGTTTGATACACAATCAAAACTGAATGCAAAAACAGTACCTAGTAGCACTGGCCAGCTAAAATTTGCCCGCGCGTTAGCCAAAGAATTGAATATCCTTGGCTTTGAAAAAGTGACGCTGTCGGAACATGGCTGTTTAACGGCTATCATGCCATCCAATGTCGATTGGGATGTGCCTGCGATAGGCTTCATTTCGCATTTAGATACCGCCCCAGATTATTCGGGCAAAAATGTGTGCCCGCAAGTACTTGAGAACTATCGTGGTGGCGATATTGCTCTGGGCATTGGTGATGAAGTTTTATCCCCCGTTATGTTCCCTGTATTGCACGAAATGATTGGCAAAACGCTAATTATGACAGACGGCAAAACCTTATTAGGGGCGGATGATAAAGCGGGTATCGCAGAAATTATTACCGCGATTGTGCGTTTAGAAGGGCAAAATGTTCCACACGGAAAAATTTGTATTGCCTTTACGCCAGATGAAGAAATTGGTCGTGGTGCACAACATATCGATTTTAAAGAGTTTGATGCTCGCTGGGCTTATACCGTTGATGGTGGTGGCGTCGGTGAACTCGAATTCGAAAACTTTAACGCTGCCAACGTCTCTATCAAAATTGTGGGTAACAATACCCATCCTGGTAGCGCCAAAGGTGTGATGGTCAATGCGTTGGGTTTAGCAACGCGAATTCATTCTATGTTACCGCCGGATGAAACGCCTGAAAATACGGAAGGCTACGAAGGTTTTTATCACCTAACGTCCATTAAGGGGAACGTGGAAAAAGCGGAAATGAACTACATTATCCGTGATTTTGACTTAGCCAATTTTGAAGCGAGAAAGAAAAATATTATTCGTATCGCAGAAAAGGTGGGGGAAGGGCTGCACCCGAGCTGCTATATCGAGCTGACATTGGATGATAGCTACTACAATATGCATAAAGAAGTGATGAAGTATCCGCATGTTGTGGAATTAGCTAAACAAGCGATGCTGGACTGCGAGATTGAACCTGTTATCAAGCCTATTCGTGGGGGAACGGACGGCGCGCAGCTATCATACCGAGGCTTACCATGCCCGAATATTTTCACTGGCGGCTATAACTTCCATAGTAAACATGAGTTTATTACTCAAGAAGGAATGGAGCAGGCGGTAAGCGTAATCATGCGAATTGCGGAATTAACGGCTATCCATGCAAAACGTAATACGAATAAATAGTTTTGATGCGTTTTTAATATAAAAAATGGTAATAAAAATGCCCCGATGTGAAGTAATGATATTCGGGGCATTTGCTGTCTTTGGCTGTTAATTATAGGAATAATTAATCGTCAAAATACCAATATCCGCTATTAATCAGCGCAGTAATTAAGGCGATAAAATTGACATCGTCTAACGCATCACTGAGATTTGCATGGTTGACCGCATCGAAACGGCACAGGCTATCTGCGGCTTCATAGCATTTAGTCTCTAAAGACTCACCGTTAACAAAGAACTGATCGCCAACACGAAGAGCGCGCAACCCATTGAGTTTATATAGGGTTTCTTGCTGGTCTTTTAATAAATTATAAATCTCATCTTGTTCATAAGGTGGCTCTGGCGGTGCTAAATCCAGCTCGTGACGTGATTGAGAAATAAATTCACCTAACCATTTACGGAATAGTTCTGGATCATGAATCAGTGATTCCATCATTTCACGCAGCTTAATTTGTTCGCCTTGCAAAATTTCTGCCGGATTATCACGGAAAGAAAGGTCAGGGTCGCTGTAACGGTAGCTGCCTAAATCATTGGAAATTAAATGGTCAGCAAAGCTGCTCATTAATTCACGGGCATTGGGTGCACGGAAACCGACAGAATAATTCAGTGATGGCTCAATGGCATAACCTTCGTGGGGGAATCCAGGTGGAATATACAGGATATCACCGGGTTCCATCTCTTCATCGATGATGGCATCAAAAGGCTGTACTTGCAGTAAGTCAGGATGTGGGGAGTGCTGTTTCATTGGGATTTTTTCCCCAACACGCCAGTGGCGACGACCTTCGCCTTGAATAATGAATACATCATATTGGTCGAGATGAGGCCCTACACCACCACCCGGAACAGAGTAGGAGATCATTAAATCGTCCATACGCCAGTCAGAAAGGACTCGGAAAGGTTTCATCAGTTGGGCACTTGGGTGGTGCCAGTGGTCAACCGCTTGAACCAAGATTGACCAGTTTTCTTCACCTAAATGGTCGTAGCTCTCGAATGGACCGTGGGCGACTTGCCAGAGCCCATTTTGATGGCTGACTAAACGGCTATCAACCTCATCTTCCATCGCTAATCCCGCGAGTTCATCAGGCGAGATAGGATCAATAAAACGCGTAAAACCCTGTTTGATAAGCAGAGGTCGTTTCTGCCAATGACTGTCCAGAAAACTCTGCCAGTCAAGATTCAGTTTATAATCCATCTTATTGTTCCCTAGTTATGACAAAACTTCCTAAATAGTATACCGGAAATGGATCGTAAAACAGGGCTTAGAGGGCGTCAGTTCACAGATTAGCCATCTTCATACACGGATGAACGAATTATTTTCATTCACAACCTAATTATCTTCATCAATGACCTAGCTATCTTCAATCACCGCTTGCTGCCTAAAGGTGACGGCGACGCGAGCACCACCAAGTGGACTATCCGAAATGGTAATTTCACCATCATATTGGTCAATGATATCTACCGCAATCGATAGCCCCAAACCTTGCCCCGGTCGCAGGGTATCAGCGCGTTGCCCGCGCATAAATATCATGCTGCGTTTACTTTCAGGAACGCCAGGGCCATCATCATCCACAAAAATCGTTAGACTATCATGATCGGCAAGGGCGGTGACTTCCACAAACTCAAGGCAATATTTACAGGCGTTTTCCATAATATTGCCCATCACTTCCATAAAATCATTGGGCTGACCTAGCCATGTGATTTCAGGGGAGATATCGACGGTGATGGAGACACCTTTGTTGAGATACACTTTATGCAGTGCGCTAGAGAGGCTATCTAAGATAGAAGGTACCGATGCGATTTCTCGCAGCATCAGGTTTTCATCCCCTTGGTTTGAGGCGCGATGCAAATAGTAGCCAACTTGCTGAGAAATACGTCCTATCTGTTCTAACATGATAGGCTCAGCTTGTTCGATGGTCATTTGCTTACCTGAACGTAGAAGCCGCAATGTGGACTGTAACACTGCTAAAGGCGTTTTTAGACTGTGGGTTAAATCGGACAATGTAGTGCGATATTTGCTATAGCGTTTGCGTTCGTTGCTCAGCAAAATATTCAAATTCCGCACTAAGCCTCGCAACTCTGCTGGCGGGTTTTCATCCAGCGTTTCTCGTTCCCCTTTTTCAAGACTACTAATTTGCGAAATCAGTGACTTAATGGGGCGCACACTCCAATAGGCCGCGAGCCATAACAGCGGGATCACCAGTATAAAGTTGGCGAGTAACACGTAACCAAACCAGTCCCAGACAACGCCAGTGCTTTGTAGGTCTTGAGGTAACGTATCGACGACGACAATCGTTAGTGCTGGCATGGTTTCAGTTTCTAAATACTGGTTAACTGAAACGGAGTGAGTTAATGGTTCATCGATATTATCAATATCATTGAGTCGATGGCTGTAGTCTGGGTTATTGTTCATCAATTGGCGCGTTTCATCGAAATCGGTATCAATTTCGTATAACCCATTCTTTTTTAACCAGTCGAGTTGAATAAGGCGCTCGACGCTGGGGACTTCACGTTGTCGCCAGACGGTTTGCCCATTTCTATCATAAATAATGATCAACGAGGGATTGTTCAACGTAAAGTTTGGCGGAACGCGAATATCAATTTTATTATCTTGCCACTGAGCAAGGCTGTAAATTAGGTTACTTTGGCTACGTAGCAAAGTGTAGGTCGTTCGATCAAAACTGACTAAATAACCCACAACAGCCACAATCCCATAGGCGAGGGTTAGCGCAAGGATCACAGCTGACGTCGCACAAATAAAACGCGCCTGTAAAGAAAGGGGTTTGAACCTAAATTTACTCAGTTTCATATCAGTTGTTCACATCGAAACGGTAGCCTTGGCCGCGAACAGTCACAATTACCTCTTGGGAATGGAACTGTTGGATTTTTTTACGTAAACGCCCCATAAGCACATCGATGGTATGGCTTTCACGTAATTCTGCATCTGGATAAAGCTGGCGCATAAGGGAGTCTTTACTGACCACTTTTCCATTATTGCGTAGCAAGGTTTCAATAATTGTATATTCGAATGCAGTAAGTTTGACCGACTCACCGTTGACCGTAAATTCTTTACGGGAAAGGTCAATCACAAAGTTTTCAAGTTCAAGCACTTGGGAGGCTAATCCGCTGTTACGGCGCATCAATGCTTGCATACGCGCGACCAACTCTTCTAATTGAAAGGGTTTGGTGACATAGTCATCTGCGCCACTATTGAGAGCTTGAACCTTTTCTTGCCAGCTTTCTCGTGCAGTTAAGACGAGAAGCGGAATGATTACATGGTTGCTGCGCCAGCGTTTGATCATGGAAAGCCCGTCTTCATCAGGAAGACCTAAATCCACTACCGCAATATCGGGATGGCTTTCATTCAGAAAATAGTCAGCTTCTTTTGCATCTTCAGCAGAATCCACTTGATGACCTAATTCTTTGAGTTGAACCGTTAAATGGTGACGAAGTAGGGCGTTATCTTCGACGATAAGAATGCGCATCTGAGAACCTCACATAAAGAAAGCATGCAAATGATAATATTATAATGAGTATGGTAGAAAGAGATGGGATAGGGAACAAGATCTTAACTAAATATAAGTCAAACAGATCGGAAAAATAGTCGAATCTGAGATTTATTGGAAAAATTGGAAAAGAAGAAAAACAGGCGACGCGAATGCCGCCTGTTTTAATAATTATTGATTACTTGATTTCATCAATAAAATTAATGGCATAGCCAATGTAGTTGGCTGGCGTCATTGCTTTCAGGCGCTCTTTTTCGCTTTCTGGAAGCTCTAAACCATCGATAAACTGTTTCATGCCTTCAGCGGTAACGCGTTTACCTCGCGTTAATTCTTTCAGTTTTTCATACGGTTTTTCGATGCCATAACGACGCATTACAGTCTGGATTGGCTCGGCTAACACTTCCCAGTTTTGATCTAATTCATCCAATAAGTGCTGCTCGTTAACTTCTAACTTGTTCAAGCCCTTCATTGTGGACTGGTAAGCAATCAGGGCATAACCCAAACCGACACCTAAGTTACGCAGAACGGTTGAGTCAGTCAGGTCACGCTGCCAGCGAGAAACTGGCAATTTGCTTGCTAAATGACCTAATACCGCGTTTGCTAAACCTAAGTTACCTTCTGAGTTTTCGAAGTCGATAGGGTTAACTTTGTGTGGCATGGTGGATGAGCCAATTTCACCTGCAATGGTTTTTTGCTTAAAGTGATTTAAAGCAACATAACCCCATATATCACGGTCAAAGTCCAACACGATAGTGTTGAAACGTGCAACACAATCAAACAGTTCTGCGATATAGTCGTGCGGTTCGATTTGCGTGGTGAACGGGTTCCATTGAATACCCAGTGAAGTCACAAATGTTTCACTGAATTCGTGCCAGTTAACTTCTGGGTAAGCGGCAATGTGGGCGTTATAGTTACCGACCGCACCATTGATTTTACCTAAAATTTCCACTTGCTCTAACTGGCGGAATTGGCGCTCTAAACGGTACGCAACGTTAGCAAATTCTTTACCGATAGTGGATGGTGTTGCTGGTTGCCCATGAGTACGTGACAGTAAAGGTAAAGTACGGTATTCGTGCGCCATCGCCTTAACTTTATCGATGATTTGACGCCATTGTGGCAGTAAAACCTCTTCACGAGCGGTTTTCAGCATTAATGCATGGGACAGGTTATTGATATCTTCAGACGTACAAGCAAAGTGAATAAATTCAGAGACCGCATGCAGAGCAGGAATATGCGCCACTTTTTCTTTTAGGAAATACTCTACTGCTTTAACATCGTGGTTAGTTGTGCGCTCAATTTCTTTGATACGCATTGCATCTTTTTCGCAGAAGTTTGTGACGATTTCATCTAAGTAAGCGATTGCGTCAGCATCAAATGAAGGAACTTCTTTGATTTGAGCGGTTGCAGCCAGTTTTTGCAGCCAGCGAACTTCAACTTGCACACGAAATTTCAGTAAGCCAAACTCACTAAAAATAGTGCGTAAAGCGCTGACTTTATCACCGTAACGGCCGTCAATCGGGGATACAGCGGTCAGTGAGGATAATTCCATTGGTAGCAACTCCAGATTTATAGGTGAGACAAAATTTGTTTCGCCTGATTAGACAGACGGCTTCGAGAAAACATCAGTTGGAGGCGACTTCCACCAACTTGCTGCCAGAGAACGGCGCAGCGAATACCTGCGAGCAATGTGGCTCTAACTTTGGCTTGAACAACGGTGTTTTTCAGAATATCAGGGGAGCCGGTCACTTGAATACGGGGACCTGCTGGGCTAACTACATCCACATAAATTCCGGCGAGTGCATTAAAAACACCTTCAGACATCGGTTCGAAATAGCTGGCTTGACGCTCAAGTTGCTCAATTCGCTGACCGAGTTGGTTCATTGCATTGTCATCTTTGCTTAAGCGGCGCTCTAGCGCCATGATGCTAAGCATATAGCGGGTCATCTCTGCAGAAATCCCGCTATTACCCCCGGTCAACATACCCAGCAGGGCAGTTAAACCGGTTTTTAAATTCGCTTCGTCATTACCGAATACATCCAGCGTGGTGGATGGATTCATGTTGGTCAGGCTATCGACCATGGTTTTACCATCTTGCTCATTAAAGGTACCTTCATGAGCGAGCTTTTGTACCATCAGACTTGCTTGGCAGATACCCGCTAAGGCTAGCGTGATATCGTAATAGTTTTTCGCCACATTTACTCCTGAATACGGGCTTCAATAACGCCGCCACCGAGGCAGACTTCGTCGATATAAAATACCGCAGATTGTCCCGGAGTAACAGCCGCAACCGGATAATCGAAAGTGACTTGGATTCTCTCGGCGCTCAATGGGGTAATTGTACAAGGGATATCCGCTTGACGGTAACGGGTTTTAACAACGCAGCGCAATGGCTCAGTTAATGTTTGTCTATCAACCCAATCTAATTGCTGAGCAATTAAGCCTGTAGACATTAAACGTGGATGCTCATGACCTTGCGCCACAATCAATTGATTGTTTTCAACGTCTTTATCGACCACATACCATGGCTCTTCAGAACCGTCTTTGGTGCCGCCAATACCTAATCCTTTACGTTGGCCTAATGTGTGGTACATCAGCCCTTCGTGCTGGCCAATGGTTTCACCGTCAACGGTGACGATTGGGCCTGGTTGAGCAGGGAGGTAGCGACCGAGGAAATCGCGGAATTTACGCTCACCAATAAAGCAGATCCCGGTAGAATCTTTTTTCTTTGCAGTCACTAAACCAATTTCTTCGGCGATGCGACGGACTTCAGGTTTTTCTAATTCACCTACAGGGAATAAGCTTTTTGCCACTTGTTCATGGCTGAGGGTATACAGGAAGTAGCTTTGGTCTTTGTTGTTGTCTAAGCCGCGTAATAGCTGGCTTTTACCATCAACATCACGGCGACGAACATAGTGACCCGTTGCAATATAATCTGCGCCCAGATCTTCGGCGGCAAATTCTAAGAAAGCTTTAAATTTGATCTCTTTGTTACACAGAATATCTGGGTTTGGGGTACGACCCGCTTTGTATTCTTCTAAAAAGTGTTCGAATACATTGTCCCAATATTCAGCGGCAAAGTTGATGGTGCGCAGCTCGATACCGAGTTTGTCGCATACTGCTTGCGCATCAGCAAGGTCAGTCGCTGCGGTGCAGTATTCTTCGTTATCGTCTTCTTCCCAGTTCTTCATAAACAGACCGACCACCTGATACCCTTGCTGTTTGAGCAGGTAAGCGGAAACGGATGAATCAACACCACCGGACATACCGACGATGACCTTAATTTGGCTGTTATCTGATTTGGTACTGTTATTTGACATGGGAAATAGTCTCAATGCGGAAAAATCAAGCCCCATACTTTAGCACGTTGCCCCCTTGTTGCACCAGCGTTAGGATAATAATGTTACTCGTAATGGTCACCGAAGGCGGCTAAAACGCTTAAAGGATAGCGAGTACCTTCTAGGTAACAGCAGATACTTTGAGCCACTAAAGGGGAGCGAAGGCATTGGCTAGTCAGAATTTCTTCTGCGCTAACCCAATAACAAGCGCTGATATCATCGTCGTGGGGATGGGTTTCGCAGGGGGCATCCAGTTCAAGGGAAAATAAGACGCGAATAAATTGGGTGTCATCGGGGGCTATCCACTGGTGGATTTTAACCAATGCTTGAGGCTCACCAATAATGCCAGTCTCTTCATAAAGTTCGCGAACGGCAGCTTGTACTAATGTTTCATTGGCTTCAAGGTGTCCTGCAGGTTGATTCCATGTGGGTTTATTATTCACCCACTCTTCAACCACTAAAAAACGCCCTTGGGCATGGACAATGGTAGCAACGGTAACATTGGGTTTAAACAACAGTGACCTCCTTCCATTCGCCGGAAGATAAGTTATCGAGTGTGAAATTTCCCATGGCATAGCGTATTAATCGCAATGTAGGAAAACCAATATTGGCAGTCATCCGACGAACTTGTCGATTTCTTCCTTCATAAAGCGTGATCTTCAACCAAGAAGTAGGAATGTTCTTACGCTCACGGATTGGCGGAACTCGTGCCCATAACCACTCGGGCTCACTGACTAACTCAATACCCGCGGGTAGAGTGGGTCCATCATTTAGGGGCAATCCCTTGCGAAATTTTGCGAGGGCGCTTTCATCGGGAATGCCTTCTACTTGAGCATAGTAGATTTTTCCTGTTTTTTTCTGCGGCTGGGTTAGCGTGGCTTGCAATTGACCATCATTGGTGAGGACTAACAGACCTTCACTGTCTCTATCCAAACGCCCCGCGGCATAAACATCAGAGATGGGAATATAGTTTTTTAACGTTTCCCGTCCTTGCTCATCCGTAAATTGCGGTAGTACATCAAATGGTTTATTGAAAATAATCACTTTGCGTGGTTGGGTTGGGCGAGTTCCGCGAGAAGATGAATTCGTTGCCAATGTACGACGTGGTTTTGACGGTGAGGACGTGTACTTGGTGCGGTTGCGATTAGGTGCATTCATAATAATTTACTGAGAGTGATTCATGTAATACGCAATAGAATAGCGATATTTTGACGATAAAGTAAGGACGTTTTGTTTGATCATCAAGGGGAAAGAATGCTCAAACAGTGAGCCGCTTCCCCTTGATTTATGGTTACTGATTTATTTCATCGATAAAACGAGTAAAAGCAGTAAATATTCGCTCAATCAAATGCACACAAAGAACGTGCTCTTCATCCGTATAATTAATAGTATCAATTAATTCAGCGTCACTACCCATCGTATGACCGGATTCGTGAGCTAAATGAAGAGCTCCGCAATATTTAAGTGGTACAGGCGATAATTTAGCGATTTGATTGACGTAAGTGAAGAATGTACGCCCGGTTGCTTCCATGCATTCAATGACGGCTAAGCGAATTTTAGCCGGTTGATTGGCGATAGCGCTGATTAATTCATAGATGAGCTTACGGTTATCTTCCATTTGTGGGGACCACAACCATACTAAGGTATCCGTCAAAAGTTGTGGTTCATTCATACGTAATGTGCGGAGATCATCAATATACCAATACCAATGGTCAGAATCTTCTAAAGCGTGGTCATTTACGGCGGCTTCTAAATCATTTTTAGGATTTTCAAAGGGCAAAATATATTTGTTAATATCGCCAAATGCCAAAATAAAAAACGCAAGTTTGGGTAAAAATGCCAGTGATTCTTTGACGGGTAAAGATGAGTCAATGGAGCCCAGAAAAAATGGATGCTGCGAGAAGGTTTCTTGTTTTAAATTGATTAAGTTAGATAATTTTTCCATATATTCACCTTTATATTTATCTTGAATTAGTAATTATATTTTTAATAAATAAAAATGTATTTTTCTTAATCTATTGTGGTATTTCATTATTTGTTTGAATAGAATTCAATTACGCGCGGGATAATATAAATTGATTTAAAATCAATAGGGTTTTGTTTTTTCGCACATTAAAACCATTAAGTGCTAATAATTTAATTAAATCTATTAAATCATAAAGATAATATGACAATATATTAATTTCTGTGAGCAGTACGAATGTTTAGATAGGGCATTTTAGATAAGCTATGGAATAAGGTCATTCAGTATTTAGGTCTTGATTTAGCTTAGATCTTAACTTTTTAGAGTGTTGGTTTTTTATCTAAGATTATGATTTAAATATATTTATCTTGGTTTTTCTGAGTGTTTAGACACGAAAATAATGCGTTAAATGCGATCTGTATAAAAGCTTAGCTTAGTAATCATTGGCGTTCGACGCAGATTGCAGTAGTATTGACAGGTCTCTTACAAAAAATTAACAAGTAAAATACGCAAGTGAAGGAGAGGTTAATGGATAGCAAAGTAGTAGTTCCGGCAGAAGGCGCTAAAATTACCATTGATGCAAAAGGCAAATTACACGTTCCGAACAACCCAATTATCCCTTTCATTGAAGGTGACGGTATTGGGGTTGATGTCACTCCGGCAATGTTAAAAGTTGTTGATGCCGCAGTTAAAAAAGCCTATAACGGTGAGCGTAAAATTTCTTGGATGGAAATTTATACTGGCGAAAAATCCACTCAGTTATATGGCAAAGATGTTTGGTTACCGCAAGAAACCCTCGATTTAATCCGCGATTACCGCGTTTCTATTAAAGGTCCATTAACCACTCCAGTTGGTGGCGGCATTCGTTCCCTCAACGTTGCACTTCGTCAACAGCTTGATCTATACATCTGCCTACGTCCAGTTCGTTACTACAAAGGCACACCAAGCCCAGTTAAACAACCTGAACTCACTGATATGGTGATCTTCCGTGAAAACTCAGAAGATATCTATGCAGGTATTGAGTGGAAAGCGGGTAGCGCAGAAGCAGACAAAGTGATCAAATTCCTGCAAAACGAGATGGGCGTAACGAAAATTCGTTTCCCACAAGATTGCGGTATTGGTATCAAACCATGCTCTGAAGAAGGCACAAAACGTTTAGTTCGTGCAGCAATTGAATATGCAATCGATAATAACCGTGATTCAGTGACTTTAGTTCATAAAGGCAACATTATGAAATTCACTGAAGGTGCATTTAAAGATTGGGGCTACCAATTAGCACAAGATGAGTTCGGCGGTGAATTAATCGATGGTGGTCCATGGGTTAAAATTAAGAATCCAAAAACGGGCAAAGATATCATTGTTAAAGACGTTATCGCGGATGCATTCTTACAACAAATCCTGCTGCGTCCAGCAGAGTATGATGTTATCGCGTGTATGAACCTGAACGGTGACTATATTTCTGACGCATTAGCTGCCCAAGTTGGTGGTATCGGTATTGCACCGGGCGCAAACATTGGTTCTGAATGTGCACTGTTCGAAGCAACTCACGGGACTGCACCGAAATATGCAGGCCAAGATAAAGTAAACCCAGGCTCTATTATTCTGTCCGCAGAGATGATGCTGCGCCACATGGGTTGGGTTGAAGCGGCAGACTTAATCGTTAAAGGTATGGAAGGCGCAATCGCGGCTAAGACTGTAACTTACGATTTCGAACGTCAATTAGAAGGCGCTAAATTACTGAAATGTAGCGAATTCGGCGACGCAATCATTAAACACATGTAATTTATTACGTAGTGTTATTAATAACGGGAGCCTAAAAACTCCCGTTTTATTTTGTCTAGAAAAATTCTTCTGCAAAACTATTCTGCAAAACCGGCTACAAAATAAGCGCTATTTTATAGCTAAAACCTGTTGAAAGTAATATTAATTAATACCGTTTCGTTTTGAACCAATAACCGCTTAGAGCGGTTTTTTATTAATTATAAACAATTAAATAGGTATAAATACGTGTAAATTTTATAGTCTAAAGATTATCTTAATTAGACGTAAAGAAATCCAATAAATAAGTATTTATACGTATTTTTATTTTTTTTATAAAAAATGAGGCTGGAAGTTAGTTTGATAAATGTTAATATGAAAAGGATTATTTGTAGTGAAATTAACGATGTAAATAAAAACTAGAAAAGAACAGTTATAAAATTTAGAACACAGCAAATTAGCAATTTCGAGGTGTAGAATTATATGAATAACAAATGCTTAGCTTCAATTGTTCAATTGGCATTATTTACCGTCTCTTTCCAATCTGCTGCATTTCAAAATGATGAGTATAACCCGATCGTTTTTAATTTTGCCCAACTCTATGATTTTAACCCAGTTAAAGGCAATATCAAAGAACTGAATACCTTTGTTTATAATGAGGATGATACCATCAATTATCAATCTGAATTAAAGGTTGGTCGTGATGGTTGTGTTGATAGTTTTATAATGAAACAAAAAAAAGATGAGTATTTAAATAGCATTGATAACTGGCTTTCAATCAAACGAGAAAAAAATAAATTAGTAGGTTCAGATGCAAATGGGCCTGTTGAAATGGAAGTGGCGGAGAATTGTTTGATTATTTCTAGAACTGATAGTAATGGAAAGTTAATATATCAGTACAATAATGACGGAATAATTTTAGGCTCAATGACTGCAGAGCCGAAAGTTCAATATAGCGAAAATACGTATAACGAGAATAACCTTCCTGAGACGATAAAATATTATAAAGATAATATTGTGTTCTCTGAAAGTATCATTAGTTACGGTAAAGACCTAACAAAGCCATTTGATCTTCAAATGGAGATTAAGGCACTTGGTTTGCCTATATTAGTTGTTGACTCTAAGTGTGACTATGACAAGCAAAATATTGCACATAAATGCAATTTTATACTGACAATCGTATCAAATGGAAAAACAATAAAATTACCGAAAAGAAGCATTACGGAAACCGTATTTTACTAGCTGGTAAGAAATTGAAGTAAATAGATTAAAGTTATTTTGAAGAGGGTTTAAGATGGTAGTAAATAAGCCCCTTACTGAATAAGGGGCAATTTTTTTATGCTTTTGGATCTGCGCCAAAACGATTGTCGCCTTTAGTACCTTCTAAGCACATGAAGACGAGCAATACGATCCCGCCAAATGGGATGAATGCGATTAAATACCACCAACCTGATTTCTCAGTATCATGTAAGCGACGTACGGATACTGCAATAGAAGGGACGATAGTGGCTAATGCATAGATCCCCAATAAAATTCCTGCAATAACACCTAGCATACCCATTCCGCCTGTTGTGTAATCAACAGATGAAATGATCAATGCATATAGAACCATAATGATGATCATGTTAACAAGAGTAAACATCCAATACTCTTTACGTCTAGCACGACCTTCGAAATTAGCATAGTTATTTTTGATGACTTCTAAATACCAATTCATGTTTATTCCTTAACGAAAAATTGAGTGGTGAGTATAGAAAGAGCTTAAATTTGTGTAAATCAGCATTATCTGTATATTTGAATGTAACAGCAAGATAACTCTCAATAAAACAATCCATCAGCCATGAGATAATCTGTTAAAAATAGGTATACTTGCGAAACTTTACATTAATTCTAGCAGCTTTTTTAACTTTATTAAAAGATTATGCTGATTCTTGTTAATTAATAAAAAACTGAATCATCTAATGCTTTGCTAAAATATTCAGAGTATGAAGTAGCTAAACGAAGAGGCGGGGATATCTGCTTTAGTTTTGGCTAATGGCACAGTAGAATTAGAGGTAAGTTATGTGGAGTATAGTTATTCTCGAATAAATTCTCTGAGTTCTCAAAGCTAGCAGATATGTTGAATCAGACATGATTCATCAAAATAAGATAAAAATTAGAGGTAAAGATGAAGTCTAGCTTTTTACTATTAACAACATATATCGCTACATGTTCTTTACCTTTTCAAGCGATTGCGTTATCAGAACAAAAGTACAGTCCAGTCGTTTTCAACATGGCGCATATGTATGACTTTAACCCAGTGAAAGGGAATGTGAAGGAAGTCAATTCAGTTGTTTATAATGAAGATGGCTCTATAAACTATGAGTCAGATTTGAAAGTGGCAAAGGATGGTTGTATTGAAAGCTTCAGCATGAAGCGTACAAAAGATGAGTATATTAATAGTGAACATAATGAGCTTTCGGTTAAGCGTAATAAAAATAAGTTGATTGGTCATGACTCTAACGGGCCAGTTGAAATGGAAGTTGGAAATAATTGTTTGATTTTATCTAAGAAAGACTCAGATGGTAAATTATTGTATCAATATGGCGAGGATGGCTTTATTAAGAGTTCATGGATTGCGGAGCCAAAAACAAAGCTCAGTGAATTTCATTATGATAAGAATGGACGCTTATACGCTATATCATATTACAATGACAATAAGTTATTTTCGGAGACTGCTGTAGAGTACAAAAATGACCCAGCTAAGCCTTATGATATTATTTTAGAGGTTAAAGTACTTAATCAATCAGCACTGATTGCTGATTCTCAATGTGAATATAACCAACAGGGTGTGACATCTAAGTGTCAATTTATTTTGACACTTATTTCGGATGGAAAGCAACTTAAGCTGAATAAATACAGTACGACGGATGCTTCATTCTATTAGCCGTAGGTTAATGGGGTGCTTTTCTCCATAGGATAAAATGCAATAATCCCATAAGACCATGCCCCACAATATAAACTTCGATTAGCCCTGTGAGTGTTTTATGAATATTTCTCGCTTCAGGGGCTAATGATGAGTTTTGCCACCATAAAATAAACCAAGTCACACCAGAAAGGACAACTAGCGCCAATGCACCTAATCCAAGCCCTTGGACACTGGTTGCTAAGCCTTTAGGTGAGCTGTCGGGAAGCGTTAAATTAAATAGGCTTTTGACATCGTTTTTTATCTGAGAGAGATCTGCCCATAAATAAGGATAGAAATATCGAAATCCTCGATTTGAGAGACAGATAAAAATGAGAATAGCCGCCAAAAATAATAAACAGAACCCGATAATAATGTGTAGCCAAGTAAAATAATATGCAGGCCCGCTTACTGGGAGCACACCACTTTTACTGATAGACATCCAATTACTGATGATAATTTGCCCAATAACCAATAAAAATATCATACAATGAGTTAAGCGAATTACGGGTGTTTGATAAGTACCAAAAAACTGCCAAATAGATTTAAACAGCTTCATATTATTCCTTAAAAGAATTTTTTCTCGAGTACTCTACGTTGTAGTCTTTCTATTTATGAAATTCAATAAGTTTGTTTTGATGATAAGAATTAGATGAATAGATTTACGTAATGTAAATAAGAATTATTTTTATCTAATAAAGGGCTGGGTGATTGAAAGCCGCGTGAGTTGGCCGAATATAATATTAAGAAATGTAAAAATAATATTATACAGAGGAATAGGCATGAATAAGATGGTATTTGTGGAACAGCATTGACAGCAGTTCTTGGTAAACAAATTGGAGAGTTAGCAGTAATTAAGCAATTTTTCTCATCGGATTATGTGCAGGTAGTTGATGGAAAGCTGATTGATTTTGCCGAGTTCTGCACGCATATGAAGGTATTAAAAGAAGCCACCGAGAGCATCACGATCGACATTAAGTCGATTGCGGAAGGTGAAAATTGTGTTCATACACAACATATTGCGAAGGCAGTAAAGAAAGAGGGCACAGTGAGTGAATTTGAGGTGTTTGCTTGCTTCCATTTGATGAATGGAAAAATTATTCGATGTGAAGAGCTGACACGAATGTTATCAGGCTCAAAACACGATAATGATTTGGGTTCAAGAACATAGATATACTTATACTTATAAAGGCAATCAGTATGAAGCTATGTAGCTAATATCGGGATTATTCAATTAGCTACATGATTAAGTGTTATTTTATGCAGGATAAGTGAGTTGCATACCAGTTCCAACTTCTTGAACGGGGGCGTGTTTTGCTAAATGAATTTTGGCTGCCAAGTCAGTGCAATGGCATGGGTGGATCTACAATAAATTTTGTTTTTTAAAATAATCACTGGTTTGGTTTAACAGCTCATCGGACGCTTTTTGTAAATGGAATCCACCGATGACAGTCACAATTTTGTCTATTTTGGTGACTCGCTTTGCATGCTCGACAATATTACAGATCCCTGAGTGTGAGCACCCCGTAATAACAATCAGCCCTTCGGAGGTTTTAATCGCGAGGGCGCTATCGTCAAGTACATAATCGTCAACGCTATTGTTATGCTCATCGATAGTTTTACCTACCGGTTCTTTCCCTTCAAATGTGTTATTTCTTGGGATCTCACCTAAGAAAATTACATTCTCAGAAACAGAGTAAGCACCTTTGGTTTCAACTGTATCAAAGTAGGCAGTTAAAACATTTTTTGGGGTATTCGCGCCAATAACTTTTGAGTGATAACTTTTAGGTTGCAAAGCATCCGGGTGATAAATCAATTTTTTTGTTTGCTGGGATTCAACATTTCGGCGATCTAAATATTGAATAAGGTGATTAATTCCCCATGTGTGATCATTATGACCATGGGATAAAACGAGGTCAGTAATTTGAGCAAGGTCGATATTGAGGATATTGGCATTGTTAATGAAAACATCGGAATAGCCAGTATCAAATAGTATTTTTTTACCGTCAGCTTCAATGTGGTAGCAAACCGCGGGTTCACCACAAAAATAGCTGTCAATGAGGGTGTTGTTATCAACGAGTACAGAAATTTTTATTGTCATTTTTATCTCTTTGGTTGTTTCATTATACAAAGAGGTTATATCAGAATAATGGCAAAAAATATTCAACCATCGATAAACATATAGGTGTAAAAAATCACATGCTTAAATATGTGATGGAGAAAGGATTGTTTATGAAAGCTAACTAGCCAATGTGAGTGGTTTAGAGTGATAATCAGTACAAATACTCTTAACCCTATTAAGTTTGCTATGATTTCTTTATTGGTAAAATGTCTGTTTGGCGCACTCGCTGTTTTAGTTATCGCGATTCTCTCGCGTAGCAAAGTTTATTATATTGCAGGATTAGTTCCTTTGTTTCCCACCTTTGCATTAATTGCCCATGTGATAGTGGTTCAGGAGCAAGGTGCGGAGGCGTTAAGAAAAACAGCATTATTTGGCTTATGGTCATTAATCCCTTATGCAATGTATTTAATCACTGTTTATGTCTTTGCAACCAAGTTAACACCGTGGATTTGTTTAAGTCTAGCAACGTTGATTTGGATAGTCACTGCAGCTGTTTTAGTATATTTCTGGCAGCTTACGCAGTGAATTTATCAATTTAGCGCCTTCGTAGCGTAAACCAAATAAAAAGTGCAATTTTTTGCATTTAAATTAACACACAACAATTATGTGTTAGATTTGCACTCGAATTATTTTTTAGACGATTTATAATAATACTTAGTGTGTTCTAATTCGCCATTCTATAGAGAAAAATGTTACTAAGAGTCCTTGTATTATTATTAGTTGCGGGCTGTTCCTACATAGCAGGTGTGATGACAGAAGTTTCTTCAGATACTAAGATGGATGCAGAGAGTAAAATCAAAAGCGCCGTTGAAGATTTTCTGATATATCCATCAGCCGCAACATACAAAAATGTGAAATATCATGTCCTGAATCAGAATGAAGAGGGGGATGAGACTGGCTACTATTGTGGTGAGGTTTTTGGGTTTGAAGATGGCTTGCCTTCCGGGTATAAACGATTTATTGTTCGTTTACATAAAAACAAAGAAGGTAAAACAGTGGTTTCTATTCCACTGGTTGAAAAAGTTGATGATATCGTCCCAGTTGAACAATTTGACCCGATCTGGGAACGTTATTGCAATCGATAGTCATAAATCATAATAATTGAAAGGCAGATTGATCTTTGTATTATCAATACTGCCTTATGGTTTTATTGCCAGTGTCGCTAGGAATGTTGGTAAGAAATTGTCGATAACAAAACGAGGATTTGGCTGCCAATCTTCTTGAAAACCTGCAATATTAAAGCCTGCTTGTATTTGCCCACCAATTAAGTCAGTCAGAGAATGACCAAAGACAAACGCTTCTTGCTTCGCTTGTTTTGACGCCACTTGTTCTTGAGATAAATTATCTAATTCTGAAAACGGCATGGTATATCGAGGTCGAATAATTGTATTTTCAACAGGACTTTTTTCTCTATCATCAACAAACACGATAGGGTTAAAAAAACTTGAGAGCAATCGACCTTGCGGTTTAAGTACCCGAAAGCATTCTTGCCATACAGGATTAACATCGGGAATATATAAGTTTGAAATTGGGTGAAAAATAATATCAAATGAATTGTCTTCAAACATAGGGAGATGACGCATATCACCTTGAACTGTCGTCAGTGCTAAATTATCCCGCTTAGCCACCATATTATCTTGCTCTAACTGCTTTTCTGACAAATCAAATACTGTCACGATAGCGCCCGCAGCAGCGAGGATTGGTGCTTGCTGTCCACCCGCAGAAGCTAAACAGAGAATTTTCTTCCCTTTTACGTCACCAAGCCAAGCTTTATTTAATGGCGTTGGCGTTAGATAGATTTTCCAATTTCCTTTTTTTGCTTCTTCAATTGTTTGACTATCAACGGGAGTAGACCAAGGTTGTTGAGATGCTGCTTGTTTATCCCATGCCTTCTGATTTGCAGTAATAAAATCCATCATAAAGTGTACCTACAAATACATTAATTGAGGTCATTGTAATCGCGGTGAGATTAAAGTAAATAACAAAATATACCAATAAGTACGGTTTGTTTTTCTTTCGGGAAAAAATGCAAGCTATTTGGTTGGCTATAAGTGACAGTAATAATGAACAAGTATTGGAAGATGATTGAAGTTAAGGGGAGTTATTCGCATAATATATGCATATTTGAACTCGCCATTGGCTTATCATGCTAGCAAAACTTTACCCTGTCATCTTGTTGGTTATTTCCAATGTATTTATGATGTTCGCTTGGTATGGACATTTAAAATTTACGAATAAGCCATTATATATAGTCATATTCTTTAGTTGGTTGATTGCATTTGTAGAATACTGTTTCGCGGTACCTGCAAATCGCTTAGGGCATCAATATTACAGCGCTGCTGAATTGAAGACGATGCAAGAAGTGATTACGTTATGCGTATTCGCTGGGTTCTCTGTGCTTTATCTGGGCGAGAGTTTTACAATAAACCATATTATTGGCTTTATTCTTATTTTTGCAGGTGCATTTTTTATTTTTAAAGGTCCTTTTTAGTGAACAGCATCTTCTACTATATAGAGAGTGGTTGGGTAGAAGATGCTTGGTAAAGAAGGGGGATTTTACTTACACCCAACCTTTTTGACGAAACTCTTTAAGTACTGCAACAAACTGCTCCATTTCTTGTGGGGTACCTAACGTTAAACGGTTCCAACCCATAACAGGTGGAAACTCTCTGCCAACCATAATATTGGCCTCTTTCATGCGCTGTTTATAGGTTTTCACATCACCTTTTACTTTGTGGAAAATAAAGTTAGCTTGTGATGGTGCATATTCTAAGCCTAATTCATTGAGTGCAGCTTCAACGATTTTACGTGAAAGATTGTTAGATTTAAGGCTATATTCCAGGAATTTCTTATCTTTCAATGAAGCAATGGCAGCGACAGCACCCGCAGTATTGGTGTTATCAATCGAGATAAACTCATCGACTGCTTCAATGATTTCAGGGATTGCAATACCGTATCCCACTCGCAAGCCTGCTAATGCGTAAATCTTCGAGAAAGTCCGTGTCACTATTAGGTTTTTTTGCCCTGCTTTGACTAATTCAATTGCACTCACAAATTGCGGATCTTCAACAAACTCAGCGTAGGCTTCATCAACAATAAAAAATTGTTTATCTGAAACTTTTTTCATCCAGCTATCGAGTGGGCTATGCGGCGTTATCATCGCCGTTGGGTTATTTGGATTACAGATATAGATAATGGATAAACCGTCGAAATCATTGGCGATTTGCTCCATCTTTTTCAGGTCAAAACTCAAATCTGATTTTAATGGAACTTTAGTAATTTCTACACCGAGTGGGAGTGCATAAAGTTCAGCATAGTTAAATGTAGGATCTGGGGTAACAAGTTGAATTTTTATGCCTTCTTTTCTTGCCTTATTTGCGAGCATGGCGACAGCCGCTTGAATGGTTTCTGATGAACCATTTCCTAGGGTCACATTCTTGCTGTCTAGATTATGCAGTGTGCCAATATTGCCGATAAGCTCGGAGCGTGCGTCATCAGGGTAACGGAATGAACCGGGTAAAGCTTCAATGACCGCTTTTTGTGCACTAGGTGACATTCCCAATGAGTTTTCATTGAAATTGAGTAATAAAGGATGTTGAGCATTCGGCTTAACAAGTGCGCTAGTATTTGCACTTGCTTGATTTAAAACTGAATTTAGTGCTAAACCACCTGCAACAAGTGAGCTTGATTTTAGAAATGAACGACGATCCATAATGAGTCCCTGAAATATATTTATCTTGTGTGATTAGATTACTCGAAATAATTCAGTTGTAAATAAATATATAGTTAAAGTGATTTTTTATTCATTTTGTTATGCTTGTAAGGAGTGGTTTTAGACGGGGTTAATTTTTCATTTGATTTAATTAATTGATTTAAAATGGTAATTTTTCTTAGTTTTTATTTTTTGCAATGGTGTTAATTATTGCACATTGAATTGATATGGTTGTATATTAATATATATAACGATAACTAATCACAGAGAGATAATAATGAAGCTATTTATGTTTTATGTTGGTGGTAATGCCGGAAAATCCAATATTGAAGTACATGATGTGCAGTTTGCTGCAGTCAACACACCAGAAGAAGCTTGGCCATTATTGCGAGATGCTTGGTTTGGGGATAAAGATAAAATCCATGTGGATGGGTATGCAGATATCAATTGGGCAGATGGGTTCGACATCAGTTTGAGCAAAGAACCATCAGAAAGTGAATATAAGCTCTATTTTATTAATGTAGGTGGATATATTTCATCAACACTTGCGGAGCTGCATGAGTTTGATCTCTTTGTGGCAAAAAATGTCCAAGAAGCTAAACAAAAAGCAATTAGCCAGCTCTTAGTGAATAGCCAGCAACAGCATAAAGATAATTTAAAAGATGTTGATGATTGTTTATTACTAAAGAAAGTTGGTGAATATTATATTCACTTAAATAAAAATGAGAATGGAAATAAATATCAACCATTATGGCAAGGATATTTACCTATAGGTATAAATAGCTAACTTTTGGTTAATACGTAATAGCCAGCATTATTAAAGATATTACTGGCTATTATTATTCAGAGTGAAATTTATTGAGCTTCTTGTGTCACTAAGCTAGGAGAGATTTCAACCACTGCCACTTTCACCATATATTTCTTGTTACTCTCACCCTTTGGCACTTCTGCTGTAATTTTCTTTAATGCCTCTTCTGGCTGAGTGGTTTGTACGGCCGTAGAGTATTGCATCATTCCTTGGTGGCGTCCCATATGTTGCCCACGGTAATTACCATCGCATGGTCTATCATATTGAGCTTGACTAGGTCCATTACCATTTCGGTGATAACCATTACCATGATAAGCAAATGTAGAGAAACTCACTGCTAATAAACTGCTGACTAAAATAAGTGATTTTAAATTTTTCATTTTGATTCTCCTCTTTATTTATTATCAGCTTGCCACTGTGGTTTTTTATTTCAATCTGATTTACTTAAATATAGGATGGTTTCATATTTAGAACACAATTATTCATTATTTCTTCACACTGATAAATATTTGTTAAATAAATTTTGTTCGTGTTCTAAAAGCTGAGAGTCAATATTATATAAACCATAAAATTTTAAATGTAAAATAAATCGATTTTTATTCTTTCAATTAAATGGAACTTTTTGTGCGGCATGAATATCTAGATACTTATTATTGACGGGGTAAAGGTGTTAACATAATCGATAAGCCCATAAGTGTAGTATAAGAAGGATTTGAGATTGAAACGTATAAAAAGCAAGCTACTGATAGTGATTTTATTGGCGTTAGGCGTATTTGCTTATCAGTTTTATACAACAATCGGTGATAACGATGTCACCAAGCAAGCTGAAAAGCTTATTGAGAATAAGTTAAGTTCAGGAAGCCCTTTGACTTTTGATGATGTCAAAATTGTTCTGAAAAGTGAATTTAAAGAGGGTGAAAGTTATCGAGTCTGTGGTTTTTATCAAACCAGTGAGCAAGGTGAGAAATTACCGTTTGTTGTTAGCGTAAGTGTTCAAGGTGGGAAATTCTCTGAGCATCATCAAATGATCACCAGTGATACGCCTGAACTACGTACTGCCATAGTGTCATTGTGTGAAAAATCGCAATAGTTTTCTCTTCGAGATTGACGGCATATCTGAGTATTCAATTCAGGCGTTCGCCTAAATTTTTCCCATAAAAAAAGCCAGTAATAAATACTGGCTGCTATAAATTAGCAAAAGCAATGTAAATGAAAATTCGTTATATACATTATCATATAACGCTTAAAAGAAAAGGACTTTTATACAAAGTAGACTAACATCATCATTAACTATGATCTTGATCAGGGTTTGAAATAGGGAGAAGGACGAGAGCGAGGAGTTCCAGCCTAGCTATTATTGCTGGAGGCTGGAAAATAGGGCTAGCAAGTTTTATGCTTTTAACCAGTGACCATGATGGAAAACATCTTCAACCAGTTCATGGAGAACAATATGCGCTTCTTTATCATCATGGAAGCCTTTGGTATTGAAGGTGGTTGCACCACTGTCATGTGTAATGAAAAGGTTACTACCTGGGTATACTTCTAAAACTCTGGCGTGCAATTCAGTAGTGAACGCGTCGTAGGATTTTTCAGAGAGTGTTGAGACTAAATCGTCAGAAACTTTGATGTGGATTTCCATATATTACCCTTTGATGTGGAAAGCAAATTAGCAATAAGTGTATTGGTATCATAAAACATTAGCAATCATCTTATTGTGATGATTGAAAAGTGATTGTTTGATGCTGAAATAGGATTAAGTGGTAGATTTAAAACAAGTGAAATATAATTCAATAAAGACGTATCAAACTATATTTAATATTTATCTTCAATGATTATTCAAAAGAGTAATAATTAAAGTTCATCAATTAGTTATTCAATTTAAAAAACGCTGAAAGATTATTTAATTAAATACGTATTCAGTTAATTAAATTTAATGTTTTTTTACTTATAACTGTAAATTCTGATTAAAAATTGCCATGTTTTCAATCAATTGATTGAAACTGTTCTTAAAGTAATCAACTTGGTTGTATCGTTTTGTTTTAACTATTGTTTTGTTTTGTTTTTTTATTCTAATTTGCATGATGTCTCGCTGTGTTAAGTATTAAATAGGATTCTAGTCAGAAAAAAATTTACAGCGAAAGTAAAAAAAATATAATTCATGGGTCTTGTTTAATAACATTGATTATTCATGATGAACCATCATGGTTTATATTTTTATTTGTTTAATTACTTAAATAATATGGAGCTAAATAACTCACCAACTAATACCTCTATTAGTGGATATAATAAAAGGAGCATAATTTGATAGAATTTATAAACTCAATCAGCAATCTTATTTGGGGCTCGTTATTAATTTATTTATTACTGGGAGCCGGTTTATATTTTACAATACGATCTAAATTCATTCAGTTCAGGCATTTTGGTCACATGTTTGGAGTACTGAAAAATAGTACTCAATCAGACAGTTCGGGTATTTCTTCATTCCAAGCACTATGTACCAGCCTAGCAGCTCGAGTCGGTACTGGAAATCTAACAGGTGTTGCTATCGCGATTACGGCAGGCGGCCCCGGCGCTATATTCTGGATGTGGGTCGTTGCATTATTAGGAATGGCAACGTCATTTGTTGAATGCACATTAGCGCAGCTTTATAAAACGAAAGATGACCAAGGCAACTATCGCGGCGGGCCTTCATACTATATGGAGAAAGGCTTAAAACAACGCTGGATGGGTGTACTGTTCTCTATCTTCTTAATCATTGCATTTGGCTTGGTTTTTAATGCAGTCCAAGCAAACTCCATTGCACAAGCAACTGCCGTGGCATTTGATTTTAACCCACTCTATGTTGGAATCGCCTTAGTGATCCTCAGTGGCACCATTATTTTTGGTGGATTAAGATCAATTGCTAAAGTTGCCGAATTTGTTGTGCCAATCATGGCTATCGCTTATTTAGTGCTGGCTTTCTGGGTAGTAGGTCAAAATATTGAGCGTTTACCTGATGTCTTTATGCTGATATTCCGTAGCGCCTTTGGTTTACAAGAAGCCGCAGGCGGCGCAATTGGTTATGGTATTGCTCAAGCGATGACGCAAGGCATTCAGCGCGGGTTATTCTCGAATGAGGCCGGAATGGGCTCTGCGCCAAATGCAGCGGCGTCTGCGTCACCTTATCCTCCGCATCCTGCTTCCCAAGGCTACGTGCAAATGTTGGGTGTATTCATGGATACCATCGTGATCTGTAGCGCTACGGCCATTATTATTTTGGCTTCTGGTGTGTTAGATGGTCCGGTGGATAAAATCAATGGTATTGAGCTGACTCAGCTAGCCTTATCTTCTGCGGTGGGCAGTTGGGGAAGTATCTTCGTTGCGATTGCGATTTTCTTCTTTGCCTTTACATCAATCATTGCCAACTATGCTTATGCAGAAAGCAATATGATTTTCTTGGAAAATAATCATACCGCAGGGCTGTTTATTTTTCGCTTAGCGACATTGGGGATGGTGATGTTTGGGGCGCTCGGTGAAATGCCACTGATTTGGAAACTTGCGGATGTCTCAATGGGCTTAATGGCAATTACAAACTTGATTGCCATCCTCTTATTGTCCGGCGTGGCATTCAAACTCGCGAAAGATTACAACCAGCAGTTAGGCGCGGGAAAAATTCCAACATTTGATATTAATGATCACCCAGAGTTGAAAAAACAGCTCAATGAAGGAATTTGGGAAAAAGAGTCGGTTGAGCAGTGGGTTAAGAACGAAGCCCATTAATTTTACGCTAGCTGGTTGCAGTTGACCGCAGTTGAAAGTTAACAGAAATATAAATGGAAGGCGTCTAGATTTATTTCTACACGCCTTTTTTTATTCTTTATTTTCTGGCTAATAAATATAAAAAACTTGCTTTATTGCCCTTAGAGCGTAAGGTTTTGGAGGAAAATGATAATCAGATAAATATGAAATAAGGTGTTGATCAGGAAGATGAAACTCGGACGATATGCAGCAACATTTTATGGGGTAGTGTCCATTTTATTGTGGAGTACAATGGTAGGGCTTGTTCGCAGTACGAGCGAAAACTTTGGTCCTATTGGTGGTGCGGCACTTATCTATTCGATAGGCAGCCTGGTTTTGGTTGTTGTAATGGGATTACCAAAAATTCATCTTTTCCCTAGACGTTACTTGTTCTGGGGGGCATTTTTATTTGTCAGCTATGAAATCTGCTTTATTTTAGCCTTAGGGCTTGCCAATAACCGCCAGCAAGCCATTGAACTGGGCATGGTGAATTACTTATGGCCGAGCTTCACAATTGCGTTAGCGGTTCTGTTTAATCGACAGCGTTTTAGCCTATTACTGATTATCGGGCTTATTTTAGCGTTTGCGGGTTTATTGTGGGTTATCTCCGGCGATCAACCTTTGTCCTTGAACGCGATCCTTTCAAATATTCAAAGTAACCCACTTAGCTACGGCTTAGCCTTTGTTGGCGCATTACTGTGGGCTTTTTATAGCAATATTACGAAACGAATGTCGAATGGCTGCAATGGTATGGTGCTGTTTTTTATCATGACATCGGTTGGTTTGTGGATCTTATTTATCTTCTCGACGCCAGCGCCATTTAATATCAATGTGAATAGTGTCATTTTGTTATTTGTCACTGCCATTGCAACTGGCGGGGCAAATGCGCTTTGGACGGTGGCAATTATCAAAGGCAATGTGGCTTTTCTTGGGACGTTGTCCTATTTCACTCCGGTGATCTCTACGGCATTCTCTTCAATGTTATTGAGTACCGCATTAACATTGGGCTTCTGGCAAGGTGTCTTGATGGTAACCATAGGGTCAATCACCTGTTTTATTGCCACAAGGCGATGAGTTAAGTTTGGGGCGTAGCGTACTAATCCTAAAAAATAAAAAGCCGAATGTCAGCGATATGCCAACATTCGGCTTTTAAATATCAAGATTAAGCTAAGTTTTGCTCAGCAACAGGCTCGCTTTTCTTGGTAAATTTGCCAATAAACATCGAGATAATAAACGCGATAATTCCTGGAATTAACCAACCCATACCTTGCTCAAACAGCGGTAAGTAGGTGATCAGGTTTGCTTTTACCGTTGCACTCAATAATTCCATGTTATTTAGCGTATCGAACAGGCTCATCAGCACAACTACGCCAATGGTGATCCCATAAGTGACCCGAGGTGCCGCCATTAATTTGCGTGCAAATTGCAGGAACACGATAGTAACTGATGAAGGGTAAATCATCAGCAGAGCCGGAATGGTGACGCGCAATAAGGTATCGAGACCAAACGTGGACACGACAGTGGTTAGCATCGTGAAGAAAACTACCCAGAAGCGATAGCCTAAACGGTGATGGAACGTGGCAAAGTAATCCGCACATGCGCTAGTTACACCCACTAACGTGGTCATGCTTGCGAGTAATACAATCCCGCACATGATCCACGTACCTACTGCACCAAATAGGACATCGACGTAACGAGAGAAGATCTGTCCGCCGTTGGTTGCTGTATTCGCCACTTGTTCACTGGTCGCGCCTAAATAGAACAGGCAGATATACAGCGCCGCGAGTAAGCTTACTGAAATTAAACCTGCTTTAATCGTGATGGTCGCGACTTGGCGTGGTTCAGTGATCTGTTTTGACGCCAATGCACGCGCCACAATCCCACCAAACGCCATCGCAGAGAGGACATCCATGGTTTGGTAGCCATCAATTACGCCGCCAAAGAAGGCAAATTCTGCATACTGTTTAACAGGGGGATTCATATCAGAAAGCGGGTTAATGACCACGGCAATTCCCACTACCACTAATAAAACAAGTAATGCTGGAGTCATAAACTTACCAATCGCGCTGATCATGGTACCTTGCTTTAACATGAAGAACATCGAGGTAAAGTTAAAAATGAGTGCGAAAGTGAGATGCGAAAATGTGCTTTTTTGAACAAAGCCTAATGGTAAGAAGCCCATTTCAAACGCGGTATTGGTCACCCTTGGCATCGCAAATGTAGAGCCGACGATTAAGTAGAGTGCAACCCAGAAAATGACCGCAACCCATTTGGGTAAATCAACAGAAAGCTTTTCACCACGCCCTTTTACTGCAACCGTAACCAAGGTTAAGAAGGGTAGCAGAACACCGGTGATCAGAAAGCCTAATGAGGTATCAAACCAGTCAGTCCCTGATTGATAGCCTGCCATCGGTGGAAAGATGATATTTCCCGCGCCTAGAAATAAGGCGAATACCATCATCCCCAGAATTAACATATCTTTAGTCGAAAACATTTTACTACCTGTTAGTGATGTGGGTTTTATTGTACTTATAGATGAATGACAATTTTTAAAGGAGGCAGATAGTATCAAATTTGGAAGAGTAAGTAAGGTAAAGGATAAAATAGCTCTAAGAGAAGTGCAGGAGATGGATATGCCAGAATGGGAATGCCTAGGCATATCCAGTTAAATTGTATTTTTGTCTAGAGATTTGAACTCTAAATTAACGGCTCACTAGATAATAAATTTGTTTATTGCGACAGCAACGCCATCACAATCGTTGGTGGTGGTGACAAATTTCACTATTTCACGGATATGTGGTGCAGCATTTCCCATTGCAACCGAAACACTCGAATACTGTAGCATGGCGACATCATTATTTTGGTCACCGATGCTCATGATTTTGTCTGGTGTGAGGGATAACTTTTCACATAATACTTTCAGCGCAGAGCCCTTACTGGCATCTTTATTCGAAACTTCGAGGAAATAAGGACTGGTTTTGATCAGCGAATAGTTTTCAAAGGTATTTTCAGGAATATAGCTGATACCCACATCCAGTTTCTCAGGATGATCAATAATCATGATTTTGGTAAAACTGAGCGAGCTATCCATTTCGTTAACGGGGCAATACACCAGAGGGGTATTGGTGAAATAGGCATCATGAATGGTATAGCGGCTAATATGGCGATTAGCGGTGAACATAGTGTTATCCGCAAGGGCGTGCATATGAACCCCCACGTTGTTAGCCAGATCAGCAAAATATTGATAATCTTCAAAATCTAACAGGTTTTCATACAGGTGACTGCCATCATTGGCTTGATGGATCACGCTGCCATTATTACTGATGCAGTAGTTACTGGCGGTATCTAATCCAAGTTCTTGAAGGTAGGGTAAAATACCAGAATAGGGGCGGCCTGAGGCAAGGACAATTCGCACACCTTGTTTGTGCGCGCGGGTAATGGCTTCTTTCACTGCGGGGGAAATTTGGTGCTGCGAATTGAGTAACGTGCCATCTAAATCAATGGCGACCAGTTTGATTGACATCAATGCCTCCTAAAATAGAACTTCTACAGGTACCTTACTCTGATTATCGAGAATGTAAATTATCTAAGAAGGCAACGAATAAGTTGCTCAGTAAAAAGGATGAGAATGCCCATGTTTTATCGCATTAAATCTGAAAAAATTCAGGTCAATGCGCGTAAAACAAATTCACTCATCATCCGGGGTTAGGTGTAATGGCTCTTTTACATCCAAATGAATTTGGTCATTTTGACGAAAATCAAACGGCGTAATGCCATATTCTTTGCGGAACATATAGGTAAAGTGAGATTGCGAGCCGAAGCCAAAATCTAACGCAATATCAAAAATGCTTTGGCTGCTGTTTCTTAATAAATTTACGGCTCCAGCCAGTCGACGCTGACGGATATATTTTCCTAAGGAAATTCCTGTGACTTCCTTAAAGATTTTTTGCATATGCCAAAGGGAATACCCAGAATAGGCAGCGAGTTCTTCCAAGTGGATGACTCGACCTAAATGCTCTTCGATCCATTTACTTAGAGCGTTAACAAGTGCTACGTGGTTATCTTGTGCCATCTCAAATTCATTCTTATTTTACGGTAACTGAAGTATACACAACTTCATTTCACCATGACAAAGGTTGGTTGTGCGGTATTGCAGATTTATGTATAAAAATCACACAACAATAGCCAGTTATTTACCAAGAGCTGCAAAAATAAACAATTGTTTTCTTGAAAACGATGAATAGCCCATTTTACGCAACTAAAGACGATAATATCGATTAATATTGCCAGATGATGTGACTATTATGAATCCCATTATCTATGCGAAATATGCTATTAATCATAAGCATTATAATTGTTTGTGCTTTTTTATACCTCTTAGCAATGAATAATCTCTGCGATCAGGGCGGGGATGACTTTCAACTTGGCGTCTGCCGCGTGACGGGTTTGTTACCATTTTGAGTTTGCATTTTGCAACGTCTTACTGGATATTAGTTTGTCATTATTTGGAAACATTAGAAGACAGGCAGAAAGCCAGCTTTACAGTGGTGTAATTGCGAGTGGAGTTCATGCAAAAATTCAAATAAACTTGCGTGATTATCACAACTGTGGACGATAACAAAAAGCTAGAGGACGAAGGGTAAAGATATGGCGCAACAGACGTTAAAGCGCGGATTGAAAAACAGGCATATTCAGTTAATTGCCTTAGGGGGCGCTGTCGGTACAGGGCTATTTTTAGGGATAGCAACCACTATTCAAATGGCAGGGCCTTCGGTACTACTCGGGTATGCATTGTGTGGATTTATCGCTTTTCTGATCATGCGTCAGTTAGGTGAAATGATTGTTCAAGAGCCTGTTGCAGGGTCATTTAGCCATTTCGCATTCAAATATTGGGGCGGTTTTGCCGGGTTCCTCTCGGGTTGGAACTACTGGGTCATGTTTATCCTCGTTGGGATGACTGAACTGACCGCTGCGGGTAAATATATGCAACACTGGTGGCCTGAGTTACCTATTTGGGTTTCGGCGCTGGTGTTTTTTATTGCGGTTAATGCGATTAACCTGATTAACGTTCGCTCCTATGGAGAGACTGAATTCTGGTTTGCTCTGATCAAAGTTGTTGCGGTTATCGCGATGATTTTATTTGGTTGTTACTTGCTGTTTAGTGGTCATGGTGGCCCTCAAGCTAAAGTGAGTAACTTATGGGAATACGGCGGCTTTTTTGCCAAAGGCTATAATGGGCTATTGGTCGCGCTGGCAATTATTATGTTCTCATTTGGTGGATTGGAGTTAGTAGGGATCACCGCGGCAGAAGCGGAAGATCCCGATAAAAGCATTCCTAAAGCCATCAACCAAGTGGTTTACCGTATCTTAATTTTTTATATCGGCTCACTGGCGGTATTATTGGCGCTGTATCCATGGGTACAACTGGATGGTAAAACTAGCCCATTCGTATTGATTTTCCATGAGCTGGGTGACTTACTTGTTGCCAACGCGTTGAACGTGGTGATTTTGATTGCTGCTCTGTCGGTTTATAACAGTGGAGCTTACTGTACTAGCCGCATGCTGTATGGCTTAGCACAACAAGGTAACGCACCACGCTTTATGGCAAAAGTGAATAAAGGCGGCGTGCCTGTGATGGCATTGCTTGTTTCAGGTATCGCGACTTCTGGCGGGATCTTGATTAACTTTGTGATGGAAGGTAAGGCATTTGAATTACTGATGTCCTTAGTGGTCACCACGTTAGTTTTAAACTGGATTATGATCTGTGTCTCTAACTTGAAGTTTAGAGCAGCAATGAATAAACAAGGTATTGAAACGAAGTTTAAGAGTATTTGGTATCCATTTGGTAACTATCTGTGTTTAGCGTTCTTGTCGCTGATCTTGATTATTATTCTAACAATGGATGGCTTACGCGTTTCTGTCCTGATTATGCCTGTTTGGGTCGCGGTTCTGTGGGTTGGTTATCAATTCTCGGGCACCAAAAAACAAGGTGTAGAGGGCAATGCGTTATAGCCTTATCAATAAGTAAGCGTATTGATAAATAAAAGGCTATATAAATAAAAACCGGTAAGATTTTTAATCTACCGGTTTTTTTGTACTTATTTTCTGTTAAATCGGCCTCTAGCGATATGAGCGTAAGCTCAAGCGCTTACCACTGCCAACGTAACCAAGCAAACAGCACGTTACCGTTATTGTAGGTGCCTGGAATATAGGTGGCTTGAACAGAAAATTTATCATATTCGACAGAGACTAAAGGCAGCGGAACTGGGATTGGGATATAGCTATATTCTTCACGCGCGGTGATACCTAACGTAAAACCCGCACCCATACGGAAACCATCAAGGTCGCCTGGGATCCACATTTTTTGGAAACCATAACCAACGATTGGCTCGACTTTATTATGGGAATCCATAAATGCCATTGCATAGAGTGCATGCCAGTCATTATCTTCATCATAACGATATTTACCGATACCAAAGCCCCATGGTTCTTCATTGTAGGTATCCGTTTTTTCTTTATCGTACATAAAACGGTTATGCCAAGTGAAGAACGGGATATACAGCTCATATTTGTCAGAATCCCAAGTGGTGCTGACGTTATTGGTGAATTTATCCCATAAACCGACAGGCTGCTCTTCAGCCAACGCAGGTGATGACATGCAGATTGAAGCGCTCAGAATTGCCGATGCGCCTACAACCAACTGTATGTTTTTATTAACTCTCATTGTGGATCCAATCTAGTTTTATCTGATAGATGAGTCATGATAGACATTGACAACATCATTATCGCAATTGTAATAATTGTAGTGGGAATTATTTTAATAAAGATAAGCTAAATAGGACAGCAATAAATGGTTAAATTAGGATAATGACTTATTAGGATCGTAATTTGTTGTAAGGAATCAATTCAATGTTTATATCAATTATGGGTATTAGAATGAATTTATGATTCATAACCATATGATTATTTTATGTAAAATATTGAATTACTCTAGATGGAAATTAATCGCATCTAATTATTGGGGTCAATGGATAATCTGCTAGTAATTAATGTTTTGTATGAGACAATCCATTTAAGGTCGTTGTTTCATTAACTTAATGATTTTTTTTAAGTTAAAAAGGCATCATAAACGCAATATGACTAAGGTCAATTATCTTTCTGAAGGCAATTATTTTTCTGAAGACCATTATTTTTCTGAAGACAATGGAGAGGGCATTAATGAGAGTGAATGCATTAACGATTGCGGGAACAGATCCATCAGGCGGAGCTGGTATTCAAGCAGACCTGAAAACATTTTCCGCACTCGGTGCGTATGGAACCAGTGTAATAACTGCACTGGTGGCACAAAATACGCAAGGTGTTCAAGCCATCCATAATATCCCTTCAGACTTTGTTGCAGCGCAATTGAACTCTGTTTTAAGTGATGTCCGTATTGATGCCGCGAAAATCGGAATGTTATCTAATCGCGACAATGTTCAAGTTGTCGCCAATGCGTTGAAAAAAACACCCGTACCTTATGTGGTGCTCGATACTGTGATGTTAGCCAAAAGCGGAGACCCACTATTATTACCTGATGCCGTGGAGACGCTAAGACGTGAGCTTTTACCCATGGTTTCTCTGATCACACCAAATTTACCCGAAGCGGCAGTATTACTTGATGAGCCGGTGGCGCAAACCGAAGAACAAATGCGTGAGCAAGGGCAACGTTTACTGCAATTGGGTTGCCAAAGTGTCTTGATGAAAGGCGGGCACTTAATCGATTCTCAAAGCCCTGATTGGTTGATTACCCCAGAAGGTGAGTGGCGCTTTACATCGGTACGTATCGATACCAAAAATACCCATGGTACAGGATGCACATTGTCAGCAGCACTAGCCGCACTGAGACCACGTCTTGCAGATTGGCAACAAACGGTTGTGGAAGCAAAAGCCTATTTGCAAGGGGCACTGGAGCAAGCAGATAGTTTAGAGGTCGGCAGTGGCTTTGGACCTGTACACCATTTTCATCGCTGGTGGTAAGAATTTTGAGGGGCTAGAAAAAAGAAATGGCTAGCTCAAGGGAGATTGAGCTAGCCAAGGAGGTGGTTCCTAGTCTTAATTTATGACTTTCTAGTTCTTCGTTTTCGACAGTGACTATACGATATAGAATAACCAATTGATGTGATCTGTTGCATAAATTTGGATATTGAGTGCACTTTTTAACGAGGCTGTCAATAACGAGAATGATTCTCAACTAAAATAAAGCATAAAATGACCATTTTTTACACGAATGCCTAAGAAAAAGCCCATAGTCATCGACCATGGGCTTCTATTCAGCAAAACGTGTTTAGCAATAAGCGATGGAATGCTTAGCCAGTTTACGCTTTTTTGCTTTTACGCCTTTTCTACTTGGGCTTGATGAGGATCTCGAGTCGTCGTTCCCGCAAGGTTACGGATCAACAGACCAAAATTCACGTCCACATCTTCAGGGATCGGCAGATAAACCACATGCCCATTACCCGGTGCGACATTAATGGATTCGCCTTTGCGGTTAGTTAATGCATCCAGAGTGAAGACAATATTGCCTGATGGTGTCATTAACTCTAGGCTATCGCCGACGCTAAATTTGTTTTTCACATCAACTTCCGCTAAGCCATTCACACGGTTACCTGTGAATTCACCAACAAATTGCTGGGTATCCGAAACGGAATAGCCATACTCATAGGTTTGGTAGGCATCATGGGTATGACGACGCAAGAAACCTTCGGTATAACCGCGGTGCGCTAACCCTTCGAGGGTAGAAAGCAGGGTTGGGTCAAATGGTTTACCCGCCACCGCATCATCAATGGCGCGGCGATAGACTTGGGCAGTACGAGCGCAATAATAGAATGATTTGGTACGACCTTCGATTTTCAGTGAGTGAACGCCCATTTTTGTCAGCGTTTCAACGTGTTCGATGGCGCGTAAATCTTTTGAATTCATGATGTAAGTACCGTGTTCGTCTTCAAAGGCGGTCATATATTCGCCCGGACGCATCGCTTCTTCAATCATGTAAACTTTATCGGTTGGAGCACCTTCACCGAGTGTTGTCGTCACGTTTTTAACTGGGATTGGCTCATGGACATGCACGATGTTACCCACATCGTCTTCTTTGCCTTCCTGAACTTTATATTCCCAACGACACGCGTTAGTACAGGTGCCTTGGTTCGGGTCACGTTTATTAATATAACCAGACAGCAGGCAGCGACCGGAATACGCCATACATAGCGCACCGTGTACAAAAACTTCCAGCTCAATTTCAGGCACTTGCTGGCGAATTTCAGCTATTTCTTCCAGAGATAATTCGCGGGATAAAATCACGCGGGTTAATCCCATTTGTTTCCAGAATTTCACGGAAGCCCAGTTGACGGCGTTAGCCTGAACCGATAAGTGAATATCCATCTCCGGGAAGGCTTCACGCACCATCATAATTAGACCGGGGTCGGACATAATCAGTGCATCGGGACCCATTTCAATCACGGGAGTCAGGTCACGAATAAAGGTTTTCAACTTGGCGTTATGTGGCGCGATATTGACGACCACATAGAATTTTTTACCCAGCTCGTGGGCTTCGTTGATCCCTTTTGCGAGATTCTCATGGTTAAATTCGTTATTGCGCACGCGTAAGCTATAACGTGGTTGACCGGCGTAAACCGCATCGGCTCCATAAGCAAATGCATAGCGCATGTTCTTCAAGGAACCTGCTGGGGATAATAATTCTGGTGTAAACATGTTAGTTCTCAGTCTGATGTCAGGTCAGCACCAAGCCGGATGGCTTGGTGTAAAAATTCGAGGGTGGGGATTTTAACGCTAAATGATGGGAATGCCAAATTTCCCATGTAAAAAACAGGGTTATAATTTTGTTACAGAAACGCCGGCGGCGATTAGATATCGTCCCAACGATAGCCTAAACCATAGATAGAGCGGATAAAGGTTTTTTCGTCATCCAGAAATTCAAGCTTACGGCGTAAATTTTTGACGTGGCTATCAATGGTTCTATCGGTGACCACGCGATGGTCGTCGTACAAAATATCCAGTAATTGATCTCGAGAAAACACGGTACCCGCGTTATCAGACAAAAACTTTAACAGACGAAATTCTGCGGGGGTCAATTCCAGTAATTTATCGCCATAACGTACTTGGAAAGCATTTTCATCGATAACCAGTTGAGTTTCTTGGTTTCCTGTAGAAGAAGGGGCTTTTTGGCAACGGCGCAAAATCGTTTTCACGCGGGCTACCACTTCTCGAGGACTAAAAGGCTTACAAACGTAGTCATCGGCCCCAATTTCCAACCCTAATAAACGGTCAATTTCTTCCGTTTTAGCCGTCACCATAATCACAGGAACGTCGCTGAATTTACGCAATTCACGACAGACTGAAATGCCATCGAGCCCCGGCAACATCAAATCTAATAAAATCAGGTCAGGAAAGTGCTTTTGTACATAGGGGATGACTTCATCACCGCGCATCAGCAAGGCTGGTACATAACCAGCCGCTTGCAGATAATCAAACAGTAACTGTCCAAGTTTGGGTTCATCTTCAACAATTAGAACATGGGCGCTATTAGCTCCCAATAAAGGGGATTCAGGCAAAGACACTATTGCTCCTCCTGCGTCGCAATGGGAAGTTGAATGGTTATCTTCACGCCACCGAGTGGAGAGGGTGCCGCAGAAATAGTCCCGTTATGGGCTTCGACAATATTATAGCAAATCGCTAGCCCCAAACCTGAGCCGCCACTCGCACGGTTACGAGAAACTTCCACACGGTAAAATCGCTCAAATAGACGCTGACACTGTTCAACACTTAATCCCGGTGCGCTATCTTCCCACGTAATCACTAATTGTTGTTCGTGTTGGCTCACGCTAACGGCAATTTTACCGTGAGGATCCGTATAGCGCAGGCTATTTTCCATCAAATTATAAAACAATTGGTTGATGCGATCAGGGTCAGCGAATAGATGGGAATGGGCGGAAAATTGAGTTTCTAACGTCAGCTGCCTATCTTCCAAGCGCCATTTGGCTTGCCCTAAATTCATCTCAATGATCGGGATAATATCGATAGATTCCATACGGTAAACCAAGGAGCCTCTATCGGATAAAGAAAGCTGATGTAGGTCATTGACCAATTTTATCAGTGTTTGAGTTTCATTGAGTAGGGAATTAATAGTTTCAGGAGTCGCTTGGCGCACGCCGTCCTGCACAGCTTCAAGCTCTCCGCGTAAAACGGAGAGCGGGGTGCGTAATTCGTGGGAAATATCCGCCATATAATCGCGGCGCATTTGCTCATTTTTTTCCAAAGTTGAGGCGAGATGGTTAAAGTCTTTCGCCAGTTGTCCCAACTCATCTTGGCCAACCTCAGATACCCGCGCGCTGAAATTGCCTTTTGCGAGCTGCTGAGTGCCTTCCAATAATCGGGTGATGGGTTTTAAAAAGCCACGAGCTAAAAATAGGGTCACTAACAGCGCCACGAACAGCGATAACCCAGCAATTACCCAGCTAATGTGCATCTGCTGGGTATCAAAACGTTGGTCTAATTGGTTGCTGATACCGCTTTCATAACTGGCGACTAGCCAGCCGACGGTTGCTCCTCGGCTCGTTTTGACTGGCACGCGAATCACTTGATCTGGAGGGGGGAGGTCCCGCCCCCAAATCAGGTTGTCTTTGGCGTCATAAAGCCAAAACATACCACGCATTCGCTTATGACCACCGCCATGACCTTGCCCTTGGTGCTGATTATCGACGTTACGTAAAATGCGGAAAAACATGCGCTCATCAACCGCCAAAAAACGCCAACTCTCTTGCTCTTCATATTGCTCGGCAAGTGCTAACGCGAGCAATTCAGCACGTTGTTGGTCATTCTCTTTAATATAGTCAATAAAACCATGCTGGAAGCCCATTCTGACGCCTTGATGCATGATAGCAACCAGCAGCAAACAGGTGGCAAAGATAGCGATAAATAACCGAGTGCTGAGGCTGGTGAGTTTAAGCTTCATGGGATTTCTCCTGCATTGAAGGCGCTTTGCGTGAAAAACGCTGCCTCAGGCTATCAAAACTGAGATACACCACCGGTGTGGTAAATAGCGTCAGCAACTGGCTCATGACTAAACCACCGACAATCGCGATCCCCAGCGGTTGGCGTAACTCTGCGCCATCACCTGTACCTAGCATCAAGGGGAGCGCCCCAAAAATCGCGGCAAGGGTAGTCATTAAAATCGGTCTAAAACGCAGCAGGCTCGCGCGTAAAATAGCGTCCTTCGCCGATAAGTTCGCATTACGTTGGGCTTGAAGGGCAAAATCCACCATGATAATGGCGTTTTTCATCACAATACCAATAAGCAACATAATGCCGATTAAGGCAATTAGGCTAAATGGCGTATCAAATAATTCCAAGGCTAATAACGCGCCGACACCTGCGGATGGCAATGTCGATAAAATGGTGAGCGGGTGAATATAGCTCTCATACAAAATACCCAACACCAAATAGACCGTGACAATCGCCGCTAAGATTAAAAATAACTGAGATTTTAAGGTATCTTGGAAAACTTGTGCTGTCCCTGCGAAAGTGCCGCGTACCGTCGATGGCACCCCTAAAGCGGTCATTGTTTTTTCCACCGCCACGATGGCATCATCCAAGGTATAGCCGTCTGCCACGTTAAAGGAAATGGTGGACGCGGCTGATAACCCTTGGTGGTTAACACTTAACGGTGCATTGGCGGGCTGCCAGCGGGCAAAATAGGAGAGGGGAATCGCTTCTCCTTGCTTATTCACCACAAACATTTTATCCAGTGAGCTGACGTCTTGAGTGTATTCAGGTGCCACTTCCATCACCACTTTATATTGGTTCATGGCTTCATAAATGGTAGAAATTTGACGTTGACCAAAGGCGTTGTTGAGCAGGTTGTTAGCATCACGCACATCGATACCCAATTGCGCCATCAAATCGCGGTCATAGGTTAATGCCATCTCCGCGCCTTTATCTTCTTTATCGGAGTTCACATCGGTTAATTGCGGTAAATCCCCCAGCGCTCGACGAATAGCGGGTTCCCATGAACGTAACGCATCCAGCTCGTCGGCTAACAGGGTAAATTGATAGCTAGCTTCGGATTGGCGTCCTCCCACGCGAATATCTTGCACGGGCATCATAAATAAGTTGGCACCCGGCTCGTTCGCCAGTTTCATGCGCAAGCGGTTAATCACGCTGTTGGCACTCTCTTTGCGCTCATCCAGTGGTTTTAAGGAGATAAACATAGAACCGCTGTTGACGCGGCTGCCGCCCGTAAATCCAGTGACGCTATCCACGGCAGGATCCGCTTTCACTTGCTGCATAAAGCGGGTCATTTTTTGCTTCATTGACTGGAATGAGATGCTTTGGTCTGCTCGAACGAATCCCAATAAACGCCCTGTATCTTGCTCAGGGAAAAAGGCTTTAGGGATCGAAATATACAGATAAACATTCAAGCCAATTGCCGCAATCAGCACCGCCAGTACACTGCGACGATGAGATAACACCCAATTCAACGTGACGCCGTAACTTTCTTGTAACCGAATAAGAACGCGTCCAAATCCCCGTTGCTTGGTATTAGCCGCGCCACGTTTTTTCAGTAAATGCGCGCACATCATCGGGGTTAACGTCAGCGAGATAATCAGTGAAATTCCGATGGCAGTAGAGAGCGTAATGGCAAACTCACGGAATAATCGCCCGACTAATCCATCCATCAGTAACAGTGGAATAAACACCGCCACTAAAGAAATACTCATAGAAACGACAGTAAAGCCAACCTCAGAGACCCCTTTAACCGCGGCGATAAACGGTTTTCGACCATTTTCAATATGCCGAGAAATATTCTCTAACACCACAATGGCATCATCCACCACAAATCCGGTGGCGACGGTTAAGGCCATCAAAGATAAGTTATTGAGGCTAAAACCGCATAAATACATGGCGGTAAAGGTACCAATTAATGAGACAGGCACTGCAATAGCGGGAATTAAAGTGGCACGACCTGAACGTAAAAATAGCAATACGACGAGGATCACCAGCGCAATTGCAATCATTAACGCCCGTTCAACTTCTGCCAACGATGCTTTGATGGTCGGTGTTCTATCTTGGGCGACCTGTAAATCAATAGCGGCAGGGATCAGATCTTTAAATTCAGGGAGTTCCTCGCGAATACGTTTGACCGTCTCAATGATATTGGCACCCGCTTCGCGGCGAATAATGATCAAAATTGCCGGTTCACCACTGGACATCCCTGCGGCTCGGACATCTTGGACAGAATCTTTTACGACCGCCACATCACTGAGTTTGACGGCATTGCCATTACTGTAATGCACAATAATCGGACGGTAATCGGCGGCTTTTTTCAGTTCGTCGTTAGTTTGAACTTGGTAGCGATTATCGTCATTATTGATATAGCCTTGCGGTTGGCGCACGTTGGCACTACTGATAGCAGAGCGTACAGCATCAAGGGAAACCCCTTGATTAAATAAGGCGGTTGGGTTGAGTTCCACACGCACCGCAGGAAGAGAACCGCCACCGACGGCAACTTCACTGACCCCTTCGATTTGCGCGATACGCTGAGCTAAGCGAGTGGACGCCACATCATACATTTCCCCGGTACTGAGGGTTTTTGATGTGAGGGTTAAAATCATGATCGGAGCGTCAGATGGATTTGATTTATAGTAACGCGGTCGGCTTGGCATACCGCTAGGTAATAAATTTTGTGCAGCATTCAAGGCGGCTTGTACTTCCCGCGCGGCATTATTGATATCTTTGGTTAAATCAAACTCTAAGGTAATGGTGGTTCGCCCTAACGAACTGCTAGAGGTCATCTCATTTAAACCAGCAATGCTGCCTAATGAGCGCTCAAGCGGTGTCGCGATGGAGGATGCCATAGTTTCAGGGGATGCACCTGGAAGTGACGCCGTCACTCTTATCACGGGATAGTCCACCTGTGGCAATGGTGCCACAGGTAAAAACAGAAAGCTCAATGCACCGCACAGGGTAATGGCGACACTGATTAACGTGGTCGCTACCGGACGGCTAACAAACAAAGCAAAGAAGCGTTTCATTAAGACTCCTGTACCTTGTGCCCACGGCGATTGAAGCGATGGGCTAAGCGGTCAAACATCAGGTAGATCACAGGCGTGGTGAACAGCGTTAAAATCTGACTCATGATCAGCCCGCCCACCATACAAACCCCCAGAGGCTGACGTAGTTCTGCGCCAACACCGGTACTGAGCATCAGCGGTAATGCACCAAGCAACGCGGCCATGGTGGTCATCAGGATCGGGCGAAAACGCAGTAAACAGGCCTGATAAATCGCATCATATGGGGATAAACCTTGTTCACGCTCTGCGGCGAGAGCAAAGTCAATCATCATAATGGCGTTCTTTTTCACGATCCCTATCAGCAAGATAATCCCGATAATGGCAATGACATCGAGCTCATTTCCCGCCATCATTAGCGCGAGTAAAGCACCCACCCCAGCGGTCGGCAAAGTGGACAAAATAGTGATGGGATGAATAAAGCTTTCGTACAGAATACCGAGCACGATATACATTGCGATGATCGCGGCAAAAATCAGCCAAACGGTGCTGCTCAGTGCGGCTTCAAAGGCGAGGGTTGCCCCTTGGAACTGGGTGGTAATCGATTTTGGCATCGCAATCTGTTTTTCGGCGAGTTTCACCGCATTGACCGCTTCCTCCAATGAGGAATCTCCCGCTACATCAAAAGAGAACGTCACTGATGGGAATTGGTCGAGGTGGTTAATCGCTAAAGGCCCATAGCCTTCTTGAATATTGACGAGGGTATTAAGCGGAACAATCGCGCCATCAGTGCCTTTTAAGCGAATATCATTGAGCGCATCCATCCCATCCCGAGTTTGGGTATTGTGCTCTAAAATCACGCGATATTGGTTAGCTTGGGTGTAAATGGTGGAGATCATACGCTGGCCAAAGGCGTTATACAGCGCATTATCGATATTCGACATAGTAATACCAAAACGGCTCGCAGTATCACGATCCACATTCACATATGCCACTAAACCTTTATCTTGCCAGTCGCTGCTGACGTCGATGAGTGCAGGTTGCTGATTTAAGGCTTCCTGCAATTTTGGCACCCAAGTGCTGAGTTCATCTAGTGAGCCAGCTTGTAGCGTGAATTGATACGGGGTGCGGGAAACCTGGGTATCAATGGTTAAATCCTGTGACGGTTGCAAGTAGAGATTGACCCCTGCAATGCCGCTGGTGGCTTGCTGTAAGCGAGGAATAATCGTTGGAACTCGGTCATCACGCTCATCAAGGGGCTTCAACGTGATTTGAATTCGAGCGTTATTCAGTGTGGCATTGTTACCGTCGATACCTACATAAGTGGTGACGTTCTCAACTGCTGGATCTGCCAAAATAATGCCCGCCACCTCTAGCTGCTTCTTCGACATCGCGGCAAACGAAATGGACTGGCGACTTTCAATCGTACCTTGAATAATGCCGCTATCTTGCAGTGGGAAGAACCCTTTTGGGATCCACATATACAGCAGCACGGTCAGTACCAAGGTTCCTAATGCGACACACAGAGTTAACCATTGGTGGTTAAGAATTCGTTTTAGCCAAACACCATAACCTGCAATCATCCACTCAAAGAAACGCTCACAGGCGATTTCAAAGCGGTTATGTTTATGCTGAGATTCCGGTTTGAGTAAACGGGCGCACATCATTGGGGTGAGGGTGAGCGACACCACGGCGGAGATCAAAATCGCTACCGCCAACGTAATCGCAAACTCACGGAATAAACGCCCGACAATATCTCCCATAAACAGCAGCGGGATCAGTACTGCAACCAAAGAGAAGGTCAGGGAGATAATGGTAAAACCGATTTCTCCTGCGCCTTTTAATGCGGCAACAACCGGTTTATCCCCTTGTTCGAGATAGCGAGAGATATTTTCAATCACCACGATGGCATCATCTACCACGAATCCCGTGGCGATGGTTAGCGCCATCAATGTAAGGTTATTGACGGAAAAGCCGCAAAAATACATCACGGCAAAGGTGCCGACTAACGATAATGGCACGGCGATGCCGGGGATCAGCGTCGCAATCCCATTACGCAGGAATAGGTAAATCACCATCACCACGAGGGCGATAGCGAGCATTAATTCGAATTGAACATCATTGACGGAAGCGCGAATGGTGCTGGTGCGGTCGGTCAAAATATCGACGTTAACAGACGCCGGTAAGCTTTCAATCAATTCAGGCAATAACGCACGGATAGTATCCGTGGTGCTAATCACGTTAGCGCCCGGCTGGCGCTGAACGTTAATCACAATCGCTTGTTGGCTATTAGCCCATGCACCGAGATAGGCGTTCTCAGCACCTTGCTCAATGGTGGCAATATCTCCCAAACGTACAGGGGCACCATTTTGGAAGGCGACAATTAATTTGCGGTAATCCTCAAGGGATTTCATCTGGTCATTGGCAGATAACGTCACAGAGCGGGTTGGGCCATCAAAACTCCCTTTTGCGGAGTTGACGTTGGCATTATTGATAGCGGTGCGGATGGTTTCGCTGTCTAACCCTTTTGCCGCCATGGCTTGAGGATTAAGATTGACACGCACGGCAGGGCGTTGTCCCCCCGCTAAGGTGACTAAGCCGACCCCAGTCACTTGGGAAATTTTCTGCGCAACGCGGGTTTCAATAATATCTTGTACCTGCGTTAACGGCATTGCATCGGAGGTGACAGCGAGCGTTAAAACGGGTGGATCCGCAGGGTTTACTTTGTTGTAAATTGGTGGATACGGTAAATCTGAAGGCAGCAAGCTGGTGGCGGAGTTAATTGCCGCTTGGACCTCTTGCTCTGCCACATCGAGAGGCAAAGAGAGCTGAAACATTAAGGTGATCACCGATGCGCCGCCGGAGCTGCGTGATGACATCTGTTGCAAACCGGACATTTGACCAAATTGCGTTTCTAACGGCGCAGTGATAGCCGACGTCATTACATCAGGGCTGGCACCCGGATATAAGGTCACCACTTGAATGGTTGGGTAGTCCACTTCCGGCAATGCTGATACAGGTAAAAACCGATAACCGATGATCCCCGCCAGCAAAATCGCCACCATAAATAAGGTGGTTGCAACAGGGCGCAGAATGAAGAGGCGGGATGGGCCACCGCCTTTATGTGTTTCCGGCTGCATTAGGCTTTCTCCGCACTATTGCGAGGCTTTCTCTCTGTAGAAGCGGGTTTCTTTTCGAGGGTTGATGCGTTGACCACTTCAACTTTCGCGCCATCAGTTAGCTTATCGACGCCATCGGTGATGACTTTGGTGTTAGCGGATAAACCGCTTTCAATCACCACTTGTTGGCTATCTTGAATACCGACGGTGACGAGGTGTTTTGCCACCGTATCATCGTCGCTCAATACCCAAACATAGTGACCTTCATTACCCATTTGCAGAGCTGCGGTTGGGATCACGACGGCATTTTGCAACGTTTCCACTTGCATTTTGACGTTCACAAATTGGTTCGGGAACAGTTTTTGTTCTTCGTTAGTAAAGCGTGCTTTGATTTTTAGTGTGCCCGTTGCTGGGTCAATTTGGTTATCAGTACTCAATAACTCACCGCGTGCAATCATGGCAATATTGTTACGATCCCACGCTTCAATCAGGACTTTATTTCCCGCCGCTTGCGCTTGTTGGATGGCAGGAATGTCGCCTTCAGGTAAGGCAAATAGCACGTCAGCAGGTTGCGTTTGGGTGATCACCACAATCGGCGTGGAAGTCCCTGAGGAGATAAAGTTACCCACATCCACTTGTTTTAAACCGATGCGTCCAGAAATGGGGGCTGTAATTTTACTGTAGGTCAGTTGCAGCTTGGCATTATCAACGGCAGCTTGGTCAACTTTGATGCTACCCTCGGCTTGTAATACGGTAGCTCGCTGGTTATCCAGCTCTTGTTGAGAGATGACTTTGGTTCCTGCCAGTTTTTGGTAGCGGCTCAGGTCTAATCGAGCATTAGCTAAAGTGGCTTTATCTTTGGCTAATTGACCTTCCGCTTGGGCAAGTTGCACTTCAAAAGGGCGAGGGTCAATTTGCGCGAGTAAATCACCTGCTTTGACGGATTGTCCTTCGGTAAAGTAGATATTCATTAATTGACCTTCAACACGGCTAGTGACTGTCACCATGTTAGCGGCCTGCACGGTACCTAAACCGGATAGGAAACGTGGCACGACTTTTTCTTGCGCAGTGGCAAATTGCACGGGCGCAAGCGGGCGTGATGGTCTCCCGCCTGCTTTTTTCGTTTGTCCGCCTTGAGTTGCACTGGCTGTGGTTGGTACTTCATTTTGGTTATTTTTATGGTAGACATACCACGTTGCGCCAGCCGCAGCTAGCAGAGCAACAAACAGGGCAGAGCGAGTCAAAATTGTACGGCGTTTCTGTGTCGTCATGGTGGGTAATTCGCTTAACTCAAGGTTGAGTAAAATCAGTTAGGAACCATTCCAATAAATTTAACTGAATATAATAAGGTATATATTAAAAATTAATCAGTTGCGTATTTTAATAGTTTAGCTTGAGGGGAACAAAAGAAAATGGAGGAAATATGAAAAAATGGAAAAGAACTATAGATAAAAGCACGTTTTTTCGTAAGAAAATAAAAAAGCCTGTGACTTTACAGCCACAGGCGAGTCATTGTTCTAATTCGTTTTATTGAGTTATGCTGGTTTTTAGTACTGCCGCAGGGTTACGTTCCTCTTCTGCAGTACGAGTCCAACCTTTGTATGACAGAGGGATAAACGCCACGGCAACGGCTAACAAGGATACTCCTGCCACATAATATGCTGGTGCCATATGGGATTGCTGTAACCATGCCCCTGTCAAGATTGGGGTTAATCCACCAAATACGGCATATGCCAAGTTATACGCAAAGGATAATCCAGAGAAACGAATTTCTGGTGGAAACGCGCGAGTACTAATAATTGGCGTTGTCGCAATCGCCCCCACGAAGAAGCCCATTAATGCGTAATTAAACGTTAAGGTATTCGCAGAAATATCAGATGACAATGATGAATAGAAATAGATAGCTGTGACAGCTAATCCGCCCCAAGACAATGTCATAGAAGTACGCGTTCCGGTTCTATCCCCTAACCAGCCCCAGAAAATACATCCTAAGGTTAAGGTCAAGGTTGCCGCGCAGTTGGCTTGCAAAGCAATATTACGATCGATGCCATAAATACCTTTTAATACCACGTCAGGCGTCATCAAAATGGTGACAACGATGGCAGTAGACAGCGACCACGTCAGTGCAGCGGTGATCATGCAAGCTTGTTTATGGGATTTAACCACGGTTTTTACAGGCAATTCTTTGGTTAACGCTTTTTTAGCTGCCATCTCTTTGAAAATCGGGGTCTCTTGCAAGAAGCGACGCAGATAGACAGAGATAAAACCAAAGATACCCCCTAAGATAAACGGAATACGCCACGCAAAATCATGCACTTCTTGGGTGGTATAAGAACGCTCAATGATAATAGCGACGATAGAGCCTAATAAAATCCCGCCAGTGATCCCTGAGGTTAATGTTCCCACGCCTAAACCATAACGCTGTTTCGGTGTATGTTCGGCAATAAACACCCATGCACCTGGCATTTCACCGCCGATAGCAGCACCTTGCATGATACGCATTAATAACAGTAACAGTGGTGCAGCGGCACCAATGGTCTCAAATGTAGGTAAGAAACCAATAATAAAGGTTGGGAATGCCATCAAGAAAATACTTAAGGTAAACATTTTCTTACGGCCAATTTTATCGCCAAAATGAGCCATGATAATGCCGCCCAATGGGCGAGCAAGATAACCCGCAGCAAACAGACCCAGCGTCGCCATTAATGCGAGAAATTCATTATCTCCCGGGAAAAACAGTTGAGAGATAATTTTCGCGTAAAAAACGAAAATAACGAAATCATAAAATTCTAATGTGCCACCCAAAGAGGATAAGCCCAACGTTTTATAATCTTCTTTGCCTAACGGTCTAGCCGCAGGTTGGCTGGTTGTTTGCGATGTCATAATTCTGTCCTTCTAAATACACAACATTTCAATATTAGCGCGATGAGGTTATTTGTAATAATAGGTACGTTAAATAGCGAAGTAATTAATATTATTTGGCAAAGGATATGAGAGATAAAACGAGGGAAAATAAACCAAGGTAATACTCTGTATCTCTAACGTGCCTTCATTTATAGCAGAAAGTTTCATATTCTGTAAACTGCCACCTTGAAAACAAGCATAAGATTCTATTTAGTTAAAAAAGGTCAAATGACTACTCTAAATGATAATTGAATGCCACGATATGATATTAATAAACGAGTAATTACAGACGATTGTATATTTTGAGATGTAAAATAATGGCAAAAAAGGCAATAAATATAATGGTACTCATTTATTAAGTGTGAAACTAAATAGAGTAAATAACAGGTATAGATAAAATAATATAATTAATTTGCAGGTGATAAGGCTATTTAAATAAATAATACTCGCGGATATGATCTGTCAGTTATTTCTGTTTCAGTATGATTAGGAGGTTTTGCAGGAAATGGCAGGTTTTTATAAACCCGCATGCTTTCTGTTCACTAAAGACTATGGTCTATGTTCAGAAAGTATGCGGGTAGGCCGTTAAACTAAGAACAGGGTAGCTAACCCTAAGAAGATAAAGAAGCCGCCAGTATCTGTAATGGCAGTGATCATCACGCTAGAGCCGATAGCAGGGTCTTTACCCATTTTAATCATAATTAATGGGATCAGGACACCCATGATGGCAGCCATCAAGAGGTTGAGTACCATTGCAAGGGTCATTACAGCGCCCATAGCGAGATCCCCATACAGGAGATAGGTGACGACCCCCATAATACCACCCCAAACTACCCCGTTAATAAAGGCGACCCCAAGCTCTCTGACCATCAGGAAGGAGAAGCTACCGTTCTGAATTTGGTGTAACGCGATGGCACGGACAATCATGGTAATAGTCTGGTTACCGGTATTACCACCGATACCGGCCACGATTGGCATTAATGTTGCGAGAGCAACTAGCTGTGAAATTGTATCTTCGAATACACCAATAACGCGGGAAGCGACGAATGCGGTACACAGGTTAATGGCAAGCCATGTCCAACGGGTTTTAACGGCTTGACCAACTGGGGCAAATACGTCCTCTTCAGGGCTTAAGCCCCCCATACGACGGATGCTGTTGTCATTTTCTTCGCTGATATTATCAACGATGTCTTCAACGGTTAGACGTCCCATCAGCAAACCATTACTGTCCACAACGGCGGCAGAAATTAAGTCGTAACGTTCGAACGCGCTCGCCGCATCTTCACCTTTTTCATCGGGTAAGAAGGTGACGGTATCCGTTTTCATCACGTCGGCAACAATACGTTCTGGCGCTTGGATTAAAATGGTGGTCAGGGGTAATTCACCTTGCAGATAATTATCTTTATCGACAACGAAAATTTTATCCGTTGCTTCAGGAATTTTTCCCCGTTGGCGTAGATAGCGTTGCACTGTTTTTAGGGTGACATTTGAACGCACGGTGACGAATTCGAAATCCATCATCTGTCCAACGCTGTCTTTGGCGTATTGGAGGACTTCACGAATACGGCTGCGTAAGCTTGGGTCTAAGTAAGTGAGGAGTCGGCGCATGGTATCGCGGGGCAAGTGTTCGGCGATATATGCTTGTTCGTCCACATGTAAGCCAGCAACTGCTCGCAGCAGTTCTCGGTCTGACATATCTTTAATCAGGCTGTCCCACACTGATACGGAGGCCTCAACCAATACTTCACCGCGTTCGTTGTTATCGACTAAACGCCAAAGAGCGAGACGCTCGTCGTACGGCAGCATCTCAAGGATATCGGCGATATCCGCGGTGTGGAGGTCAATAAGCAGTTCTTTAACCGTGCTAATTTTTTCACTAAATGCTTTATCATCCATACTGACGTGTTGGTCTTTCTCGACAAGAGCGTGAACAAACTCTTCGTCTTCCATGAATAACGTCAGTATTTGCTGGCGGATGTACGCCAGTCTTTGTGAATGCGGATTGATTATTGGTGCCGCATCAGTTGAAAAAGCAGTTTGTGACATGTTAATCCTTAAACCATTCGACGCCGAAGCGCTTTAAATTAATTCGCCTGCGAGGTGACGAAACTTCTACCCAGTATTGTCGCTGATCCCAAAAAAATATCAAATCTGTTCATATTTCGAATAAGAAGAACAAAACAACACTGACCGCAAATCATTATTTTTTGTTTCTGTTTTCTAAATCACACCCATTTTTGAGTCATATCAGCCTATGGCTCATTTTCTGCGCAAATAGTGAGTTTCCAGCCAGGAACTTCTTCCCAGTATGCACTCTCTTTTTCAAGGTCGAGCAGCATTAACGCATTGTGGGCGAGATACTGCTCAGGTAAGAAAAGTGTCCAATGACCTTCGTCGGTTTCAATGCGCATAGACGAAGGCGTCGTTGTCGATTGGCGCTGATTATTCAATAAGATAGATAAGCGCAAAATCTGAATCAACGGCATAAATTGCTTGCGTTTAAACAAGTTAAACTTAGGTATTTCATCGTATTTAATGGCGCGACGATGATGACGAACCAACGTGGATAACAGCAATTGTTGCTCTTGGCTAAATCCCGGTAAGTTAGTGTTTTGTAAGATATAGGCGGAGTGACGGTGCATGCCACTATGGTTAATGCTCAATCCCACTTCGTGCAGCATAACCGCCCAAATTAAAATGGATTCTAATTGTGGGTTGGCCTGTTTAGGGTTCTGCTGACGCCACTGATAATACAGCTCTTCCATGGTTTTCAAAACCCGTTTAGCTTGTTCGCGGTCGATATTATAGTGCTCGGCAAGGCTTAACGCGGTACGTTGACGAATATCTTGGTGGCGAAAGCGACCTTCCATTTCATAGAGAACACCTTCACGTAAGGCTCCGTCTGAGAGTCGTAATTCTTTGATTTCGAGGGAATCAAACACCGCAATTAAGATAGCTAAACCGGGTACAAAAACTTGTTTGCGATCAGCAGAAAGCCCTGGAATTTCTAATGAACGAAATGTTTTATGCTTCAGTGCTAGCTGTTTGATTTTTTCGAGACGCTCGCGGGTAATAATGCCATCACGGTCGCCCATCTCTACAATCACCGCATGTGCCGCTTTAATGGTGCCGGAGGCCCCCATGGCCACGTCCCAGACTTGTTTTTTAAACAGGGTAGCGGTGCTTTCCAATTTTAAGCAGGCGGCTAAATAGGCGCGATTAAAATTCTCTGGGGAAATGGTTTCGTTAGGAAAATAGTGACGCGCAAAGCTAACACAGCCCATACGGCGGCTTTCAATTAAAATCGGTTCAAATTTTTCACCGATCACCAGCTCCGTGGATCCGCCGCCAATATCGATAACCAGTTTGCGTCCTTTTTCCGGCTGAGTGTGCTCAACACCCATAAAAATCAAGCGAGCCTCTTCTTGCCCTGAAATGATCTCAATCGGGTAGGGAATAATGGCCTTGGCACGGCGCAGGAATTCTTCGACGTTGGTGGCGACTCGTAATGAATGGGTACCAACGATACAGACGTTATCGGGCGTGAAGCCTTGTAGACGCTCAGCAAATAGCGATAAACACGCCAAGCCACGTTCCATGGCTTCTTCACTGAGTTCATTGGTATCACTCAGCCCATCAGCAAGATGAACACGTTTTTTTAAACGGGTTAGAACTTGTAGTGCTCCATTGACAATACGCGCAATAACCATATGAAAACTGTTTGAACCCAAGTCAATCGCCGCAATTTCTTGTGGTCTTGGGGTAGATGAACTGGCAATTGGCATAGTATCAAGCTCTTGTGTCAGGCATTTCGAGTGCTTTTAAAAATTCATAAACAGCTAATTGAGCGCGAATTTTGCGCTTATTGCCGCGGGGAACATAATGATTACTGAGTTCTTTGTCAACAAAGCGGGCTTTGACGGTATCACTGAACTGTAATTCGAGGATATCTAAAACCATCTGTTTAAGTCGCGGATCCAGCAAACGAACGGCGACTTCGATACGGTAGTCGATGTTGCGGGTCATCCAATCGGCCGAAGAGATAAAGACTTTTTCATCACCGGCATTGGTGAAGACGTAAACACGGTCATGCTCTAAGAATCGGTCGACCACACTGGTGACTTGGATATTTTCGCTATAGCCTTGTTGCCCTGAGACAAGTGAACACATACCACGCACTAACAAGCGAATTTTAACGCCTGCATTGGAGGCATCATAAAGCTTATCGGTCAGTTCTTTATCGACTAAGTTATTAATTTTCAGCGTGATGCCGCTCGGTAACCCAGCTTGCGCATTCGCAATTTCTTGGTCAATTAACTCAGTGATTTTGGTGCGTGTATTTTGCGGAGACACCATCAAATTATCGAATGTCACAGGGCGATACGGGTTTTCAATAAAGCTAAATACTCGGCGCACTTCGTTAGTGATTTGCTCGTTACAGGTGAGTAATGAGTAATCGGTGTAGAGGCGAGCGGTTTTTTCGTTAAAGTTACCCGTACCGATATGGGCATAGCGAACAATTTGGCCTTCTTCCATACGGGAGATAATAAACAACTTGGCGTGAATTTTAAGCCCCGGCGCGGAGAAGATAACGTGGACGCCCGCTTCAGTCAGGCGTTTTGCCCAGTGAATATTAGCGGCTTCATCAAAACGCGCTTGCAGTTCCACGACCACGGTCACTTTTTTACCGTTGTGGGCAGCGTGGATCACCGAGTCGATGATGCGAGAGTCTTTTGCCACACGGTAAATATTGATTTTGATGGATAGCACATTCGGGTCAAACGACGCTTGGCGCAGCAATTCTAACGTGTGCTCGAACGTGTAATAAGGGTAGTAGAGCAACACATCGCGTTCGCGAATGGCGTCAAATCCGTTACGGAAGTTATCAAACCAGCGGTGGCGTAAGCGCGGTAATGGTTTGTTGAGTAAGTTTTTATTCCCTTCATTCGGGAAGTTAATAAAATCTTTAAAGTTATGGTAACGCCCTCCTGCAATCACCGAGTCATCATTCGATAACCCCAGTTTTTCTCGTAGTAGCGCGACCATTTCATCGGGCATATCACGTTGATAAACAAAGCGAACTGGCTCCGCCGTTAACCGCTGTTTTAACGTGGATGACATAATTTCTAGCAGGCTAGACTCCATCTCCGTGGCGATATCATATTCCGCATCACGGGTCATTTTCATGGAATAGGCATTGAGCTTGTCGTAGTCAAAGAAGCCTTTAAAAATTTCATCGAGGGTATAGCGAAGGATATTGTCAATTAAAATCATTGATTTGCGACGCTTTGGCATCTCTGGCGGGAGATTAACAAAACGTGGAACTTTATCCGATGGGATCTCTAATAAGGCGTATTGCACTTCAGCACCATTAATAATTTCAACGGCGAGGTAGGTGTAATCATCTTTCAGAAATTCCACTAAGTTAGTATCACGATTGATTAAAATCGGCGTGATATGTTGGCGTAGATTTTGACGAAAGTATTGGCGTAACCAAATTTGCTGGCGCGGTGAAATTTGACGCTCATTAATTAAGAATATTTGGTTACGTGCCATTTCAAGGAGCAGGTCGTTGTAGAGAACGTCGAACTCTTGCTCTTGTTTGGCCACTTTAGATTGAATGCGTTTGAGCAGATGACGAGCACCACTGGCAGAGCCGCGTTCTTCATTGATTAAGATGCGACGTTTTACATCCGCAAAACGGACTTTATAGAATTCATCTAAGTTATTGGAGTAAATGCCCAAAAAACGCATTCGTTCTATAAGAGGGTTCCGCTTATCCGCGGCTTCTTGGAGAACTCGTTCGTTAAAAGAGAGCCAGCTGAGCTCTTTTTCATGATAGAGGCGTTCTTGGGACATTGTTGCTCCGTATTCGACTGGTTAATACTGATAAAAACCGATTATCACCTTTGACTTCTATCGCGCTATTCTTGGAAATATTAAGCGTTTTAAGACTGCTGTTTCATTGCAAAATATTGGTGCTGGAACACACACATACGGATTGCGGTGTGGTAGCGACCATTAACAAAAAACTCATCAATTAGCTCGCCTTCTGTGTGGAAGTCGAGTTTATTATAAATATGGATAGCTTTGACATTTTCTTTATCGACTATCAGATAAAGTTTGTACAAATTGAGCACTGAAAAGGCGTAGTCCATGGCCAGTTTTGCAGCGCGGCTTGCATACCCTTTCCCTTGATAGCGGGGTGCAATGATAATCTGGAATTCAGAACGACGGTGAACATAATCAATTTCAACCAGCTCGACTAAACCGACTTTTTCACTGTCTGATTCGACAATAAAGCGGCGTTCGGATTGGTCGTGAATATGCTTATCGTAAAGATCACTGAGCTCAACGAATGCCTCATAAGGCTCTTCGAACCAATAACGCATAATATTGGCGTTATTGTCCAGCTGGTGGATGAAAGCTAAGTCTTCACGCTCAAGTGGGCGCAACTTAAACAGATGAGCTTGCCCGGTCGTCATAAAACACCTCGATTGTTATTAATTATAAAACTATTTATGGCGAAAGTATCAACTAGAAAATTAATTACTTAGCGCTGTTATAAGGATACCACTTATTTGCAATAAAATAATGACAGAAAGCAGGGTGAGGGAGAGTTTGTCGAAGATTAGTTGGTTTAAGGGGGAGTGGTTGGCATGTGGTTGATGGTGGGTTTAGACCACAAGAGTGAACGTAATATCTGAAAATACGTGGCTAGAAATAGAAAAGGGCGGAAATTGTATCCATCTAAAGATTGTACTCGTACAGAACTGAGTCGGGATGGCGGTGATGTAAATCTAAAATAGCGGACAGCCTTGTGCCAAGAGCGGACGTTATAAGAACTAGAGCGTGTTGAACAACAAAGTAGAGAAGATTTTTCCTTGGTTGATATAGATAACATACAAAAATGGTCGTCCAATTTTCGGTTGTTAGGGAGCATTGAATATTTTAGGTTTATCTTCATTCAAAAAGGAGATAAACATGAATTTCATTGAGCTTCATAATCAAAATAAACCGCTACTTATTGCGAATGTTTGGGATGCAGGAAGTGCGATTGCTGCGCAGCAAGCAGGCTATCAGGCACTAGGGACTTCAAGTGCAGCGATTGCCGCTACATTAGGTTACGAAGATGGGGAATCCATTTCTTTTGATGAGCTATTTTACATTGTCAGTCGCATCAAATCTGTTAGTAATCTACCATTAAGCGTTGATGTAGAAGCTGGATTTGGTGATACCTCTGAGGAGATTGCTATTAATCTCAAACGCCTTATTCAGTTAGGGGTTGTTGGTATAAACCTTGAAGACAGCAGAGTGATTAATGGTGTCAGACAACTTGGTGATGCAACAATATTTTCCGAGGCATTAAAAGAGATAAGAGCGGCATTAATCTTAGAAGATAGCCCATTATTTTTAAATATTCGTACCGATACATACCTCCTAAATCATGAACAATCATTGGAGGAAACCTTGTTCCGCGGGCGGCTTTATAAAGCAGCGGGTGCTGATGGGCTTTTTGTCCCATGCCTAACATTAGAAAATGATATAGAGATTATTTCCAAATCAATTAGCTTGCCATTAAATGTAATGTGTATGCCTAATCTGCCTAAATTTGAGAGATTAAGTATACTGGGCGTAAAACGTATTTCAATGGGGAATTTTATTCATTCTGCTCTTCAAACAAAGCTTAGAGACTTGATGTTAACTATCCAATCACAGCAGACATTTGCAGGAGTTTTTGTGGATGAAAGTTCTCGATAATAATCAGTGTAATATCTGGTATCAGGCATTACTTGAACGCAATGCAGAATATACAGGCGTTTTTTTTGTTGGTGTCAAAACTACTGGCGTATTTTGTATTTCAGTGTGTCGGGCACGTAAACCAAAACGTAAAAATGTTGATTTTTATCGAGATTTTAAGTCGGCTTTGGATGCAGGGTTTCGCCCCTGTAAAGTGTGTCGTCCTACAGAAAATGCATATAGTGCACCGCTTTTCATTGAGCAAGCGCTGGGGCTTGTACGTGCATACCCTAAAGCAAAAATAAAAGATTCTGAATTACGGATGCATGGTATCAGCCCAGAAAGAGTACGTCGTTGGTTTCTACAAAATCATGGAATTACCTTCCAGACATTTCAACGAATGCAGCGGGTTAATATAGCGGTTCAAGAGCTTAAAAGTGGTCGAACTGCCACGGATGTTGCTTTGGATAATGGTTATGAATCATTGAGCGGTTTTGGTTATACCTATAAGAACATAACAGGTGCTGCCCCGACTCAGCAGAGTCAGATGATTATGATTCACCGTTTTACTACACCACTTGGGCCCATGTTTGTCTGTGCCACAGAACACGGTGTTTGTCTGCTGGAGTTTACTGACCGAAGAATGTTGGAAGCCGAATTTCGCTATCTTCAAAAGTTGCTTAAAGCGCGAATAATTTCAGGGGAAAACGTTCATACACGTCAGGCTGAAAAAGAGATTACCGAGTATTTTTCTGGAACACGTCAGAAATTTGATCTACGCCTAGTTACCCCAGGTAGTGATTTCCAACGTTCTGTCTGGCTAGGGGTACGTGGTGTTAGCTATGGGCAAATATCTCACTACCAAGCACTATCTGAGCAGATTGGGAATATCAAAGCAGTACGCGCAGTGGCGGCAGCCAATGGTGCGAACCGAATAGCTATCATCATACCGTGCCACAGAATTATTGGTAAAGATGGTGCAATGACAGGTTATGGTGGTGGTATAGCGCGTAAAGAATGGCTTATTGAGCATGAACGAAAAAACTGTTTAGAAGAGTGATTCACTTAGATTATTGAAATAAAACAAAGTGGAGAAAGTTAAATTTTATACTTAACCGCTTTTTCCAACTTGTTATTTATTCGCAATCTTTAGAGAGATGTCTGTTTCTCGCTCAGCGCTGCCTTTCCGGTTAATCATCTGGCTCCAGAACGCTATCGAAGTGCTTATTTAGGAGCCTCACTCTTAGTAAGCGCGTTTGTTGGTGGCTTATCACTAAATTGTCAGGAAAACGTGTATTTTTCGTCATGCCAGTATTTTACCTGTACATTTCAGTCTTAATATTGGTCAATAAGAAAAAATAAAATTAAAACTGGGCGCATAAAACATGAAAAACAATATTACGTTGATAACGGGTGGCGATCGCGGTATCGGTCGAGCGACAGCAATCAATTTGGCACATAAAGGTCATAAAGTTTGTATTGGCTACCACACTCGTCAAGACTGCGCGCAGGAAGTTTTAGACATAATTCGCCATGCAGGTGGTACCGCCATTGCGGTGCAGGCCGATATTTCTCAGGAAGAACAAATTGTTTCGTTGTTTCAGCAGATCGATAAAGAATTAGGCCCCATTTCTGGGCTGGTTAACAACGCAGGAATAATCATGCCTCAAGCCTCAATAGAGCAGTTAGATGCACAGCGATTAGCTCAATTATTTGCAACGAATGTCAGCGGTAGCTTTCTCTGTGCGCGTGAAGCGGTCAAACGTATGGCGTTTCGTCATGGTGGGCAAGGTGGCGCGATTGTTAATGTTTCTTCTGCGGCATCTCGCCTTGGCTCCCCACATGAGTATGTGGACTATGCCGCATCCAAAGGTGCCATCGATACAATGACGATTGGTTTATCTCTCGAAGTCGCTGGGGAGGGTATTCGAGTCAATGCCGTCCGCCCCGGTTTTATCTATACAGATATGCATGCCGATGGTGGTGAAGCTGCACGGGTTGATCGGGTTAAAGAGAGTTTACCGATGAAACGTGGAGGCCAGCCAGAAGAAGTCGCTCAGGCTATCGCGTGGTTGTTGTCTGGTGAGGCATCTTACGTCACGGGAAGTTTTATCGATTTGGCGGGTGGGAAATAAAGCGTTTCTTGCGGATGGCTGAACTTGAGTTATTCGCTCAGACCTGCCAACCAAATCTGAGCGAATGTATTTAAATCTACTGAATTGCGCATTAATTTGCGTGATAACCTGTCGCTGATAGCGGCTGGCCATCGAGCAGGGCTTTACCGTCTTGCATTACGAGGCGACAGGAAACAAACCACGCAATAACTTGAGGATAAATCAGGTGCTCTTGCAGTTTAACGCGTTCAACCAAATCGTCTTCAGTATCTTGCGGTAACACCGGCACATATCCTTGCAAAATAATCGGACCACCATCGAGCTCTTCAGTGACAAAATGTACGGAAGTACCGTGTTCTTTATCACCATTTTCAAGTGCGCGTCGATGGGTATGCAGCCCCGGATATTTAGGCAATAAAGAAGGGTGGATATTCAGCATTTTCCCTGTGAAATGTTTCACAAAATCAGGGGTTAAAATGCGCATAAACCCAGCTAATGCCACTAAATCCGGTTGATACTGCTCGATAGCGTCTAACAGTGCAGCATCGTAGGCTTGGCGTTCAGTGAATGCTTTCGAGCTAACACAAAGGGCTGGAATGCCAGCCTCTTGTGCGCGAACCAAACCGTAAGCATCACTTTTATTACTGATCACCGCGACGATTTGCCCATCGATTTCATGGCGTTGGCAGGCATCAATAATCGACTGCAAATTACTGCCACTGCCTGAAATCAAAACAACGATGTTTTTCATTAGCGGATAACAACCTGCTCTTCACCCGCAGGTAATTCGCCAATTGTCCCGATCTGCCAAGCATTTTCGCCCAATGCGCTCAGCAGTTTTAATGCAGATTCAACTTCGGTTTGTGGCAGAGCAATGATAATACCGACGCCGCAGTTAAATGTACGATACATTTCGTGGGTGGTGACATCACCCGCTTGTTGCAGCCATTCGAATACCGCAGGCCATTCCCAGCTGTTGCCGTCAATGATGGCTTGGGTGTTGTCAGGTAAAACGCGAGGAATATTTTCCCAGAAGCCGCCGCCCGTAATGTGTGCAATGGCATGAATATCGTTTTTAGCAATTAATTCTAAGACATTTTTAACATAGATACGGGTTGGTTCTAACAGGTGATCAGCGAGAGGTTTGCCCGCTAATTGCGTGGTTTCTGGATTGGTTTTGCTGACTTCCAGAATTTTACGCACTAATGAATAACCGTTAGAGTGAGGGCCGCTTGAGGCTAACGCGATCAGCGCGTCGCCCGCACTGACTTTTGTGCCATCAATAATTTCAGAGCGCTCAACAACACCCACACAGAAGCCAGCAACATCATAATCCTCGCCGTGGTACATGCCCGGCATTTCAGCGGTTTCACCACCGACTAATGCACAGCCAGACTGCTTACAGCCTTCCGCGATCCCCGTGATAACGCTCGCGGCGGTATCTACATCCAGTTTGCCAGTTGCATAATAGTCTAAGAAAAACAGTGGCTCAGCACCTTGGACAATTAGGTCGTTGACGCACATAGCGACTAAATCGATACCGATGGACTCATGACGTTTTAAGTCCATGGCGAGGCGTAGTTTAGTTCCCACACCGTCAGTGCCTGAGACTAAAACAGGCTCGCGGTATTTTTGTGGCAGGGCACACAGTGCGCCGAACCCTCCCAATCCTCCCATCACTTCTGGACGGCGAGTCTCTTTCACCACACCTTTGATACGTTCAACCAATGCGTTACCTGCATCAATATCAACACCGGCATCTTTATAGCTGAGAGAGGTTTTATCAGTCACTACGGCCCCCAAGGCAATTGCATTTTGGAAAAGATAACTTCATTTGCCGATATTCTATCAGGCTCCGCAAACGTTTGCGATAGCTTTCTGACTGAAATATTTGCTGCAATAAATTGTGATGTCGTGACGCAAAGCGCATGATTTTATTCACTGCCTACACCATAAAAAATATTATGTGTATACTAATTCAGCAAATAACGCCAGATTGATGATTGTTTGACCTGAATCAAGATGATACTAGTGGCATTGAGGGAAAAAAGCGGTATAATCCCGCGATTTTTTTGTCCGGTAACGTTTTAAAAAAGTAGGAGAAACCCATGAAGATCGTTGAGGTAAAACACCCTCTCGTTAAACATAAACTCGGCCTGATGCGAGATCATGACATAAGCACTAAGCGCTTTCGTGAACTGGCCTCAGAGGTTGGTAGCCTACTGACTTATGAAGCGACCGCTGACCTAGAAACTGAAAAAGTAACAATTGATGGTTGGTGTGGTCCTGTAGAAATTGAGCAAATTAAAGGTAAAAAAATCACTGTAGTTCCTATCCTGCGTGCCGGTATTGGCATGATGAACGGCGTTCTGGAAAGCGTTCCAAGTGCACGTATCAGCGTAGTAGGTATTTACCGTGATGAAGAAACGTTACAACCTGTCCCATATTTCCAAAAGCTAGTTTCAAACATCGATGAGCGTATGGCTTTGGTTGTTGACCCCATGTTAGCAACCGGTGGCTCGATGATTGCAACTATCGACCTTCTGAAAAAATCTGGTTGTAATTCAATTAAAATATTAGTTCTTGTTGCTGCACCGGAAGGGATTGCTGCATTAGAAGCTGCTCACCCTGATGTTGAACTGTATACCGCTTCGATTGATCAATATTTAAATAAAGATGGTTACATCGTTCCAGGTCTCGGAGACGCGGGCGATAAGATATTTGGTACTAAATAATAATGAAGCCGACTGAAGAGTCGGCTTTTTTTTGATAAAAAAATAATATTCACGACGCATAAGAGGATGACGAGCATGACACGCCGCACGATAAGTGTTGAAGAAAGACCACCATTACTACAAACCATTCCATTAAGCTTTCAACATTTGTTTGCCATGTTTGGGGCAACGGTTATTGTTCCTATTTTATTTGGCGTGAACCCGGCAACAATTTTATTATTCAACGGGATCGGTACGCTGCTGTATTTATTTATCTGTAAGGGTAAAATTCCTGCTTATTTAGGGTCGAGTTTCGCCTTTATTTCTCCGGTATTAATTTTACTTCCTCTTGGGTATGAGCTAGCGCTTGGCGGGTTTATTATCTGCGGGGTGCTATTTTGTATCGTGGCATTGATTGTCAAAGTGGCAGGGCGTGGCTGGATCAACGTGATGTTCCCACCTGCAGCGATGGGGGCGATTGTCGCAGTTATCGGTCTAGAATTAGCGCAAGTAGCAGCTAGTATGGCTGGGCTGTTACCAAAAGAAGGTGCGGCGGTTGATTCAAGTACCTTAATTATCTCAATCACCACATTGTCAGTCACTATTTTGTGTGCCGTGGTTTTCCGTGGATTCCTATCGATTATCCCAATCTTAATTGGCTTCTTAACGGGCTATGCACTCTCTTATTTCATGGGGATAGTGGATTTCACGCCAGTTATCGAGGCTCCATGGTTTGCAGTTCCAACATTCTATACACCGCGCTTTGAGTGGTTTGCGATTTTAACCATTTTACCTGCGGCGTTAGTGGTGATTGCAGAACACGTTGGGCACTTAGTGGTGACGGCGAATATCGTTGAGCGTGACTTAATGAAAAACCCAGGCTTACATCGTTCCATGTTCGCAAACGGTTTCTCTACCGTGTTGTCGGGTTTCTTTGGTTCGACGCCAAATACCACTTACGGTGAAAATATCGGCGTGATGGCGATTACTAAGGTTTACAGTACGTGGGTCATCGGTGGCGCGGCCATTATCGCTATCTTACTCTCTTGCGTGGGCAAATTAGCGGCAGCGATTCAATTAGTGCCAGTACCTGTTATGGGGGGTGTTTCACTGTTACTGTACGGCGTAATCGGTGCATCGGGAATTCGTGTTCTGATTGATTCGAAAGTGGATTATAACAAACCACAAAACCTGATTTTAACTTCAGTGATTTTAATCATCGGTGTGAGTGGCGCAGTGATCCACATTGGTCAAGCTGAACTGAAAGGTATGGCGTTGGCGACAATCGTCGGTATTCTGATGGCGCTGTTATTCCGCTTTATTACCTTTGTTCGCCCAGAAAAACAGTTTGTGACTTCTGAAGTGAAAGTCTTAGACGAAAATAAAAAATAAGTCACGATTAAGTGAAATAGATTGCCGGAGTGGCTAAAGCTCCGGCAATTAACCGTCAGGCTGTTCATCTCTTCTTGTTATTTATGATAAACTCAATGGCGTTAATTGAACTGCACAATCAGAGGCGCTTCTGAATACACCATCTCAACTCTCATTACCACTTTCTCTTCCAGATGATGAAACCTTTGCCAGTTTCTATGCAGGGGAAAATGAGGGATTACTCTCTGCGCTAAAAACGGCGATTAATCAGCCTCACGGTAGTTATATTTATTACTGGTCAAGAGAAGGGGGCGGTAAGAGTCATTTACTGCATGCGGCATGTGCTGAGTTATCTGAGCAAGGTGTTGCTGTGGGTTATGTGCCGCTGGATAAACGCGCTTACTTTGTGCCAGATGTGCTAGAAGGTATGGAACATCTTTCTCTGGTCTGTATTGATAATATTCAATGCATCGCGGGAGATGAAGAGTGGGAAATGGCCATCTTCAATCTGTATAACCGCATTTTAGAAATTGGTCGAACGTGCTTACTGATCACCGGGGATCGCCCGCCGCGCCAGATTGATTTGAAACTGCCGGATTTAGCCTCTCGCCTCGATTGGGGGCAAATTTATAAACTGCACCCTTTAAGTGATGAAGACAAAATTTGTGCGCTGCAATTACGTGCCAGTATTCGTGGATTTGAATTGCCTGAAGATGTTTGCCGGTTTGTATTAAAACGGTTAGACAGAAAGATGGGTACCTTATTTGATATCTTAAATAAGCTTGATCATGCTTCGATTGTTGCTCAACGTAAAATGACCATTCCTTTCGTTAAAGACATTCTCAAATTATAAAAAATTGGCAGCCTATTGACTGCCAATCTATTGTCTGCCAAATAGCCTACTTATAAAATTTCCAGCACTTGCTCTGGTGGCCGACCTAACTTGGCTTTTTTACCTTTTACCACAATCGGGCGCTCAATTAACTTTGGATTATCATGCATGGCTTGAATAAGCTGCGCTTGAGTGACGTTATTATCCGCTAATTTCAACTCTTTATAGATATCTTCTTTGGTGCGCATTAACTGGCGCGCATCGGTAAATCCAAGCATCTTTAGCAATTTCTCAATGTCAGCCACTGAAGGTGGCGTCGTTAGATATTCAACCACCGTTGGCGTGATGCCTTTTTCTTGCAATAAAGCCAGTGTTTCACGGCTCTTGGAGCAGCGAGGGTTGTGATAAATTTTAATTGAATCCGTCATTATCTTTATTCCTTACGGTTTTGCGTTGCTATCGCGCTCTTTTAATCGAGTGAGTTCATCGATTCGCGCATCAAAACGTTGTTGTTCATAACTGCCTAAGCGGCTTTTACGGCTCGCTTCGCTTAAATAATTGATGGCAGTGTCGTAGTTGCCACGCAGTGCCATACCTTCGGCATATGCCGCCAATTCTGCATTACGATCCCCCAGTTTTGCTGAGGCTTCGGCAAGCAGATCCCAGCCAATTGGGTCGTCTGGGTAATCAAACGTGTATTTATTTAATAAATTAGTGGCGTCTTTATACTGCCCATTACTGACATATGCGTTCGCAAGGTTAACAATAAATACCGTATTTTTCGGCGATTTCTTCAATGCATCTTGTAGACGAGCAACTGCTTTACCGACTTGTTTTTGCTCAATATCGATATCGGTCATGGAGTCGATAAACCACGGGTTATCCGGCTGCTTGGCTAACAATTCAGAAATAATAACGCCCGCTTCGCTGTATTTTTTATCTTGAGATAACAATAATGCTTTGCCGTACTTCGCCGCCATTTGCTCTTGAGCATTGCCTTTACTGTAATTTTCGATGATTTGATCCAGCGCATTGCGTTGATCCGCAGGGCTGTACATCGACAAAATTCGAACGCGTGCCAACATAAAGTCTAATGAGGATGGGGCATGGACTTTGGGATATTGGTTTGAACGGTTACGAGCATCGGCTAAACGGCTGTCAGGTAAGGGGTGAGTCAGCAAAATTTCTGGCGGTTTAGACATATAGCGGGTTTGGTCAGACATGGTTTGCATAAAATCAGCCATGGCATGAGGGTCAAACCCTGAGCGACGTAATGTTTGTAGGCCAATTCGGTCGGCTTCTTGCTCATTGGCTTGTGTAAAGCTGATCATCCCTTGCTGCATTCCCGCGAATGTTCCCGTTAATGCAGCAAAACCAGCTTGCGGGTTCGCCATTACCAATAATAGAGAACCGATAGTCCCCGCGATAGCTAACGGTGTTGTGGCCTTTTGGTCTTCCATCATTCGCGCCAGATGGCGCTGGGTGACGTGAGAGATTTCGTGCGCCATAACGGAAGCAAGCTGGCTCTCATTTTGGCTATAACGAAACAGTGCCGAGTGAAGAACCACGTTACCGCCAAAATAGGCGTAAGCGTTAATATTCGGGTTATTGACAAGGTAAAATTTAAATGGCGTTTTGACGGAATCTGCATTCGTCACTAAACGTTGCCCAAGCTTATTCACGTACTGGGTTAGTAAGGGGTCATAAATGAGGGGGGTACTTCCTCGAATTTGACGAGTGATGGCATCACCCATAATGATTTCTTGGTTAATGCTGAGAGTTCCTCCTGCGGTTGTACCGATATCGGGTAGGGTATCTTCAACAGCACTATAGGCAGGTAATACAGCACCATGGATAAGTGCGGACATCAGGATAGCGAGCAGTGGATATTTCAATTTTTTATTCATAGTGCATATCTTCACTTATTACCTACAGAAAATACGAATTAATTGGGAGATATGATAGCAAAAGCTATCGTAAAATCTGTTATTCGGTATAATTTTCTTTAATTTAGGAACTGTCTTTGTTTTACATTCCCAGGAGCCAATGAATGTTAGAAATGTTTTTACAATGGTACCGTCGGCGCTTTGCTGACCCGCAAGCAGTTGCATTGTTTAGTTTGCTGGTTATTGGCTTTCTGGTCATCTTTTTCTTCAGCAGTATACTGGCTCCATTATTAGTCGCAATTGTCTTAGCGTATTTACTGGAATGGCCAACACATTTACTCCAACGACTTGGTTTATCCCGCGTTTTAGCGGTTAGCATCATTTTGACCTTGTTTGCTGGAATAAGTGCCATGGTGATCTTAATTATTGCACCAACAGCATGGCAGCAAGGGATCAATCTCGTGGCGGATTTACCTAACATGGTCAATCGCTTTAGCGAGTTTGCTCGCCGATTACCGGAGCAATATCCTGCACTGGTTGATGCTGGCATCATTGATATGATGGCAGATAATGTGCGCAGTAGGTTGTCAGTTGTTGCGGAGTCTGTGGTAAAAGCGTCAGTTGCTTCATTAATTGGTATTTTTACATTAGCAATCTATCTGGTTTTAGTGCCGTTGATGATGTTTTTCTTATTAAAAGATAAAGAAAAGATCACCAAAAGTTTCTTAAAACTGTTACCGAAAAATCGTCTTTTGGTCAGTAAAGTTTGGCTGGAGATGAATCAGCAAATTACCAACTATTTGCGTGGTAAAGTCACGGAAATGGTGATTGTTGGTGTCTGTACCTATATTGGTTTTGCCTATTTTGATCTGCGTTACTCAGTGCTGTTATCCGTATTGGTTGGCGTTTCTGTTTTGATCCCATATATCGGTGCAGTGGCAGCCACCATTCCGGTGGTCTTAGTCGCATTATTTCAATGGGGCGTAGGTACTGAGTTCTGGTCACTGTTTATTGTTTATCTGGTGATCCAAGGGCTAGACAGTAACATCGTCGTGCCGCTGTTGTACTCAGAAGCCGTGAACTTACACCCACTCGTGATTATCTTGTCTGTGGTGATTTTTGGCGGGTTATGGGGATTCTGGGGCGTGTTTTTTGCGATCCCGCTAGCAACCTTAATCAAAGCGGTGATTAACGCATGGCCACAAGATTTGAGTGATAGTGAGACAACAGAAAAAACAGAAGGTTAGAAAATAGAGTCATGAAGAAAAAGGGTTGCTAAATTAGCAACCCTTTTGAGTAATTAGGCGTGAGCGTTGATATATGCTAATACGATTTCGTGGTGGTTACTGGTTTTAAAATCGTCAAATACGTGCTCGATGGTGCCATTTGCATCGACAAGGAAACTAATGCGGTGGATACCGTCATAAGTTTTACCCATAAATTGTTTTTCACCCCACACACCAAATTGTTCACAAATTTGATGATCTTCATCGGATAACAGTGTGAAGTTTAATAACTCTTTTTCAGCGAAACGAGCCAATTTTTCTGGTTTGTCTGTACTAATACCTAAAACTTCGACACCTTTTGCTTTTAGTGTATCCATCTCATCACGCAGTCCACATGCTTGAACTGTACAGCCTGGTGTCATCGCTTTAGGATAAAAGTAAACTAATACGCGTTGACCCTGGAAATCAGAAAGATTGATGATTTCACCATCTTGGTCAGGAAGGCTAAATTGAGGTGCCTTATCACCGGCTTTCAATGGGTTCATTACATATATCTCCGTTAACTCTGCATTTTGGGGTTGTTAACAATACTGATGTTGCCTTTGGCATTTAGCATTGTACATAGTTGTTGAAATTTATTCTTTATAATTATGCCATTATCATCCAGTGGGTCATGGGCTGTAATTTGAATTTCCAATTGGGCCGGTTGTGTATCATTTGCAGGCTGTGTTTTAGAAATCAATTCTGCGATGTTGCACTGTTGAGTGGTAAACAAATTGGTAAATTGTTCAATAATACGCGGCGCATCGTCCACCATCACATTCACGGTTACAGTAGACGGATAGTAGGTTTTTTGTACGCTATGCGTGCGTTTCATCACAATCAGCAAATCTAACTCTGCCCCTTTAGTCGGTAAAATCGCCTCTAGAAGCGTGATAGCATTCCAACTGCCGGATAACATCATTATAAAAGTAAATTCCTCGCCAAACATAGCGAGTCGACTATCCTCAATATTACAATCACATTCACTGACAAGGCGTGTCATTGTATTCACAATGCCCGGACGATCTGTTCCCAGCGCAGTAATAACAAGAAATTGCGGTTCAGTCTTAGGCAAAGTATCTTCCTTATTTTGACTAAATTTAGGTCAATGATATTGACTCAGGATGGTGGTAAGGAAACCATAAAATTGTGAATCTGCCAAGTGGGGCGATTCACTCTTGCGACAAATATGGCTGAATTATTACTTCTATTTAAGTTAATGTCATCGGCATTAACAAAATTCATTAAAATCTTGCGTTTGGGTGGTTTTCTTCTGTGAAATGAAAACGTAACATGGAAACTCACTATTTAGGGGGCATTGCGATGGCTAATCAAAACGTAAACTACAAAGACTTTTTACAAGGCAGTATTGTTGCTGTGATCACACCAATGGATTCAGCGGGTAACGTTGATAGAAAAAGCTTGAAACAGCTGGTGGATTACCATGTCGCAAATAAAACCTCTGCGATTGTGTCAGTGGGAACAACGGGGGAATCAGCAACATTAAACCATAAAGAGCATGTTGATGTAGTGAAAGCGACGCTTGAGCTAGCAGATGGACGTATCCCAATTATTGCGGGAACAGGTGCAAATGCGACCGCAGAAGCGATTTCACTAACAAATGAGTTTGAAAACAGTGGTGTAGTTGCGTGCCTAACAGTAACGCCTTATTATAATAGACCGTCACAAGAAGGCTTATATCAGCATTTTAAAGCAATCTCAGAAAACACCAGCTTGCCACAAGTTCTCTATAATGTACCATCGCGCACTGGATGTGATTTATTACCTGAAACTGTGGGCCGCTTGGCGAAATTGGCGAATATTGTGGCAATTAAAGAAGCCACAGGGAACTTAGCACGGGTTCATCAAATCAAAGAGTTGGTTGATGACCATTTTGTTCTGCTTTCTGGCGATGATGCGACTGCACTTGATTTCATGCAACTCGGTGGAAAGGGCGTCATTTCGGTCACGTCCAACGTCGCGGCTGCGCAGATGGTAAAAATGTGTGACTTAGCGCTTGCGGGCAAATATACTGAGGCCCGTGAATTGAATAAACAGCTGATGGGACTTCATCATCAGTTATTTGTTGAGCCGAATCCAATCCCTGCGAAATGGGCTTGTCATCGTTTAGGTCTTATTGCGGATGATACATTACGGTTACCAATGACACCGTTAACTGTATCTGGACAGCAAAAGGTTGAAGATGCCTTGAAACTCGCGGGTTTACTGTAAAATTTAGGGAATTTTAATGGCAACATTATTGCAAAAATCGAAGGTTATGAAGGTTGCTGGCCTGTCACTTGTCGTGTTACTGGCAGCCTGCTCCAGCGATCAGCGCTATAAACGTCAGGTCAGTGGTGATGAGGAATATCTTAATGCTGCGCCATTGAAAGTGCTAAGCGCGCCGCAGGGGATCACTTTACCAGCAACTAATGGTGAATATGATATTCCTAAAACCACCTCAACAGGGGCGGTTGGGAAAGCGTTAGATATTCGCCCACCAGTACTGACGATTTCACAATTAGCGGGTTCACGCACTGAAAACAGCGCAGAAGCCAGCCGTTTGTTGCTAGATAATACTCCTGAAAATAATGCGTTATGGTCGCAAGTAACCATGATTTTAGAACAGCGTGGTATCCCAGTCTCTACGAAGAACGATGGTTCTCGCTCTATCGAAACTGACTGGATTAAATGGGATCGTGCAGACGAAAACGTCCCATTAGAGAGCCGTCATAAAGTCACGGTTCAGCCAGAAAATGGCATGATTGCGTTAACAGTGACTAACTTAGGCTTACGCCAAGGTGATGAAACAGTGACAGATGCAGCGGAAATCCAACGTTATAACAAACTGTTATTAAACGATTTAACCGATGCTCTGTACACCCTGCGTGATACTTCAAGCAAAAATAGCCTGCAAAGCGCCTATGGCATCATTGATGTTCAAACAGGCAGCAATGACACTGGCTTACCAGTGGTTATCGTTCGTGCGCCGTACGATGCGGTTTGGGAGCGTTTACCTCACGCATTAGAAAGCGTTGGCATGAAAGTGGGTGATCGTAGCCGTTCAGCAGGTTCCGTCATGGTGACTTACAAAGGCTTGAGCAGCTCTGAGTGGCAAGCGCTGGGTATTGATGACCCATCGGTACCTGAAGATGACTATAAAGTCCAAGTGGGTGATTTGAATAACCGTAGTAGCCTACAGTTTATCAACACCAAAGGCGTACCATTAACTCAGAAACAGAATGATGAAATGGTCGCCGCACTGAAAGCCGCTTTCAGTAAAGCACCGACTAAAAAATAAGTTTAGTTAGCTAACTTATTTGTTCTATCAAGTGAAAACGCCGTCCTATGGGATGGCGTTTTTTTCAGGTAAAAACGTGATGTAAACGTAATAAAACCGCTTAATAGTCACTCTAACGGTGAATGTATTAGAGGCTATTTTTCGGATATACTTCAGTCAATGAAGGCTAACAGTGAGGGAAAAGTCGTGGATAATAACGCATCTAAACCAACGACCAAGAGTGATAGTACTTCGATGCCAAGACAAATATCAGGGGCTGAATTTAATTATAAATTACGCAGTACCGCAAATAACCAGAGCCATACGGAAAGCTTTATTCGAGACGGAATTGTGGACTTTGATTTACCCGGCTATGTTATCCCCAAAGGATACCGGTTAGTTAAATCACTCAAAAAAGAACAATATCGATTATTAGCGATGGAGGGAATACCAGAAACAGTTTACTTGCTGGAGCTGAGATTCCGTACGGATATTATCTTTGGTGAAACTACGGGTACACAAATTAAAGTTTGGCGCACTATATCCCATCTACACCGGAATAATATTGGAGATTTACCTCGAATATTTTTCATTCATTTGCTCGACAACCATAGCATCATGGTAACGGATGAAGAGCATACTCGTGATGGGCAACGCTTCTGGGAAATCATGATTTCTTGGGCATTTTATCAAGGCTATTATATTTATGCTTCCGATGGCACGCACGAAGACAGACCACTAACACAAATCCATACTGAGTCTGAATTCTTTAGCCAGTGGATTAATCAACTTTGGGGTAGAGATATCGACGTATATACCCACAAACTGATTGTTATCAGCAAACATCCATTAATTTAACTACCCACCTGCGCACCTATCCATCATAAAATTCTCAGTGAAACAAATGGACAAAAAATCAGTATTTGCAGCTAAGTAATCGTTTGCGTATGCGAGAGAATTTTATTATCATAATTAGCAGTTAATCATAAAATATTGAATATCAGTTAGTTAGCGCTGTATCAATGTTTTTGGGGTAACTGACTGAATCAGAGCAGAAAATTAACAATGAACCCGCTATTTTTAGCGATCTATTCTACTGTTACTTATCTGAATCTGCTGTGCAGGTTGATTTCTATTGAGTGTAATCACATCCCTGGAGTGTTTAAGATGCAAAAGAAAGCTGAGTTGTATCGTGGCAAGGCAAAAACGGTCTATACCACAGAGGATCCAGATTTATTAGTTCTGGAGTTCCGTAATGATACATCAGCACTCGATGGCGAGCGTATCGAACAGTTTGACCGTAAGGGAATGGTTAATAACAAATTTAACCATTTCATCATGACTAAGTTGCAAGAAGCAGGCATTCCTACACAGATGGAAGCCTTATTATCTGACACTGAAGCATTGGTTAAAAAACTGGATATGGTGCCGGTTGAATGCGTTATCCGTAACCGTGCGGCAGGCTCTCTGGTTAAGCGCCTTGGGGTTGAAGAAGGGATGATTTTAAACCCGCCTCTGTTCGACTTATTCCTGAAAGATGACGCTAAACATGACCCAATGGTGAACGAGTCTTACTGCGAAACGTTTGGTTGGGTGAGCAAAGAAAACTTAGCGAAAATGCGCGAACTGAGCTACAAAGCGAACGATGTTTTAAGCAAGATTTTTGCGGATGCAGGTTTGATCTTAGTCGACTTTAAATTGGAGTTCGGTTTATTCAACGGTGAAGTTGTGCTGGGTGATGAATTCTCTCCAGACGGTAGCCGTTTGTGGGATAAAGAAACCCTGAACAAAATGGACAAAGACCGTTTTCGTCAAAGCCTTGGTGGCTTGATTGAAGCTTACGAAGAAGTCGCTCGTCGTATCGGCGTTAAACTCGATTAAGTTTCTAAAACTTCACTAATATGAAGAATGATAGCCTGCCAACCGCAGGCTATTTTTTTGTCTTCAAATCATGACTGTACCAAAAATTGCTGAACCCAACGCTCAGCTTGGTTTTCGATAGGAAGGTTCAATTGATGGCTAAGTGAATGCAAAGTAGGGGATGGCAAAACAGAATCAGGCTGTAACTCAGGGTGGCGTAATACCGTCTCAATATTACCATCAGCCACTAAGCGACCTTGAGATAAATGTAGCGCGCGAGCAAAATGCCGAGCCGCAAAATCCAAATCATGGCTGATCGTGACAACCGTAGTACCCAATTGTTTTTGATAATCGAGCCATTGCTCAAAATACCCTAACCACAGTGTATCGAAATCTCGGCTTGGCTCATCTAACAGCAGTAATTTAGGCTGAACAGCGGTTAAACAGGCCACAGCGACCATTCGCCGCTGGGCTGAATGTAAATCAAGCGGATGTTTATCTGCAACATCAGTTAAATGGCAAAGTGTTAAAGCTCGCTCTAATTTTTCAGCGATATCTGATGAGGAAAATTTTTGGCGGCGTAATCCAAACATAATCTCATCTTTCACCGTGCTGTGAAAAATCTGTTTTTCAGCCTCTTGGAATAAAATCCCAATCTGTTGGGCACGTTTTGCTGCTTTCAATTCACTGATAGGTTGTTGATTAAAATTGACTTCCCCATGCGAAGGCGGCAATAAACCGGTCATTAAACGCAATAAGGTGGATTTTCCCGCGCCATTATCACCCACCAATGCCACCCATTCTCCTGCGTGCAGTGTCAGTGTGAGATCTTCAATGGCATGTGCTGTTTTAGGGGTGTATTGAAAGCTTAATTGATTAATTTGCAGCATAACTCGCCTCAATACCTTGAATCAGTTGTTGTTCATTGCGAGGCACTGGGGAGTGCCAACTGCCACGTTCCATTAATTTCCCGACAACACGCCACGCATCGGGCATATTGATTGTCTGCTGCGCAGGTAAAAATATGGCGTTAATATCCCCTTGAGCAGTAATAATACCTTGTTCAAGTAACGAAAAATCATCGCAAAAATGCAGCGCTGGCAGTAAATGCCGTTCGAACAGGATCACACAACAGCCGGTTTGTTCACTGTAATTTTTTAACTGAGCGAGTAATCGATGTGTGGCTGCGGGAGTTAATCGGCTAAAGGCTTCATCCAATAGTAATAATCGTGGTTGCATAGCAAGCGCACTCGCCAATACAACGCGCTGAGCTTCCCCGCCAGAGAGTGTTGCCGGGTGACGAATGCGTAAATTTTGGCTGAACGTTAACTCAAGAGCTTGTTCAATCCGTTGAGTGATTTCTTCGGGTGGAAGCCCTAAATTTTCGGGGCCAAAAGCCACTTCTTGCTCAACGGTAAACGTACAGCCAGAGAGTTGCAACTGCGGAGATTGTTGCACGAGTTGACGCTCAATAGAGAGTTCAACTAAAGATTGCTCCCCTAATGGTTGGGCAAGGATCATGCCATTACCCGTGATATTTCCAGTTAACTGATCAGGCAACCAACCCGCTAACAGTTGGGCTAATGTGGTTTTTCCGCTGCCATTTCCGCCTAACACACAATGCCAATTTCCGTGTGATAGGGCTAGGTTAATCCCTGACAGGATAGGTTTCTCGCTGTCCTGAGGTGTAAACGTCATTTGCTGTAGATTTACCACCCTATTTTCCGTCATGTTTACCAACATAGCGTGAATACTCCTTCAATCACGATTAACACTAATAAGCCAAGACGCAATGCATATTGAAGGCGGCTATCCGTAGGTTTATTCAATGTGGTGCGATGGCGAGTGTAACGAAAACCGCGCATATCTAGGGCAGCACTGCGGACGGTTAGCTCACTGAGTGCTTGGCTCGCAAGGGGAAATAATAAGGCGGGTAACGTGGTTAATCGTTGCCAAAAGTGGCCGTCTAAGGGCACGCCTCGGGCAAGCTGAGCTTCACGGATCGTGGCAAGCTGCTGACGAAGTTGTTCAACAAGTAAAAGAGGGCCGGCGAGCACGTAGGCAAAACTGGCAGGGAGACGACTGGCAAATAGCGCCCGGATAAATCGCTCAGTGGGCACATATTGTAGCCATAATTGAGAGGCACTAATAATCGCTAGCAACCTAAACCATAATGCGAGGGCTTTTTGCTGCTGAATATCAGAAGGATGGGTACCAGAAAGTAATTGGCTTAACCAGCCACCATGCACCAACCAAAGCCCTGCGGCCATCGGTACCATAAACCAGACAATAAATTTCCAGCGATAGCGGGCGGCTGGCCATAAAATAACCGCCAAAAAAATACTGCAAGCGACGATGATTAGGGGTAGCCCAAAAGGTAAAAAAAGGGTAGTGGCGCTAAGCCACCCCCATAAGGTTAGCGAGGTAAAAGGGTGCATTCTAACCCCTAGCGCACTTTAGCCATATTCGGGAAAGTCCGTTGAACGCGCTCAGGTAAACGACGGACAAGCAACCAAGCCACAATAGCTGAAATTATCTTATCTGCAATATTAGCGCCTAAAACGGTGATAGCCACAGACTCTAATAAGTTTTCACCAACAGCATGGAAATAAGCCACAAAAAAGTCTGCTCCGCTACCGGTGGTACCTGCAAATAAGTAGGTACGAATAGGCACGGCGACAATCATCAGTGCGATAGTGATCACCACACCTGATAAAATAACGCGTGGTAGGGTACGAAAACCGCCAGCACGCGCCAGCAAACCAGCACTTAAGCCGATCATCATCGCCACTGGGGCAAATGCTGCCGCGATAGGCCCAGTTAAAAGCCCCCAAAGCAAGTTAGTCGCTAAGCCACTGAAGATAGCAGCCCAAGGGCCTGCGAGCAGTGCGCAGATGATAGTGCCAATAGAATCAAGGAAGATAGGCAGTTTTAACATGGAACTTAGTTGCCCAACCACCATATTGATTGCAATGGAAAAAACAATTAAAGCCAATGTTCTGCTGGAGATTATTGACGAGTTTGCCATGAATTAAATATCCCTAATAAGTTGTAAATTAAAGCCAGAATGAAAATCAAAATAAAACGAAAGTTAACGAGAGGTGACGACCAATTCCTCATATCCTGAGAGCGCGCAAGGCTCGCGGGTAAAGGTTTTATTTTCCAGTTCGCCAATAATCAATTCGAGGGTGGTTCTGACGGTACAACCCGGCATCATATGCCCACCACTCATTTGTCCGTTTTCATCGGAAATCGCCAAATGCAGATGTTCACCCTGAGCATCAAGGGTGCCTATCAGTGAAACAATTTCAAACTTACCAGAGGTAAGATGGGTGTTTTCTTGCCCAGCAAAACGTAAGGCGACATCGGTCAAGCTTCCCACGCAGCCAGCAATAAATGCGGCTTGCAACTGATGATGTTTGACCTGTTCTTGTAAGGTAAGAATGACATCTTCCCCTGGGCGTAGACGCAGTGCGATAAAGCGAGCGTTTGAATAAGTGGTTAAATCGTGAGACATAGCCGAGATCCTAGTGAATCGTGTTTATAGATTACGGCAATCTATTATACGAATAGATAACTTGCTGTCTGGGAAAGAGATTTTTTTTGGTTTTTTTTAGTGAAACACTCTGTATCTTAAAAAATATTGATCAAGAAGGTCGGAATAGTGGGTGAAAAAACAATATGGAGTATCGAATATTCTAATTATTTAACTTAAGTTTTATTAGGGTTCCATGAATGAAGGGAATCCTATTTTCTAAGATAAACTTTTTTCAGATAGACTACAGAAAATAGCGTTTAAAGGTGAAGGATGATTTGCCTCTTCAACGCGAGATCAATAACATACTAACTCAATTGACGCGGTGACGCTGTATTGCTGCAATACACTTATTTTACAGGGGAAAAATTATGAGCCAAGTGGATCCTACACTGATCATTTTGCTGGTATTGGCAGGATTAGGCATTATCAGCCACAACATGACAGTGACGTTAGCCATGCTATTTTTGCTGGTGGTGCGGATCACGCCGCTGAATAATTTCTTCCCTTGGGTCGAAAAATATGGGCTAACCATCGGGATTTTAATTTTGACGATAGGTGTCATGGCACCTATTGCGAGCGGAAAAATCTCAGCGAATGATGTATTAAGCTCCTTTTTGAATTGGAAATCATTATTGGCAATAGTGATTGGTATATTGGTTTCTTGGCTAGGTAGTCGGGGGGTAGCACTGATGGGAAGTCAGCCTTCGACGGTGGCGGGGTTATTGGTGGGTACTGTGATTGGTGTTGCTTTATTCCGAGGTGTTCCTGTTGGGCCATTGATCGCCGCCGGGATTCTGTCGTTACTTATTGGTAAATCGTAACCTTGGCGATGAAAAATTCATTACAAGCGATTGTTGAACAGCTACATCATCTCGGTTTCCGCCGCCTGCTGGTTTTATCTGGGGAGCATGAGTGGGTTACATCTGTGCTTCAGCAATTTCAAAGCTTCTTATCGGGTGATTGGCTCTGTCTTTCTCCTGAATTACCCAATAGTATTCCACCAGAAAAAGCCCAACTCCTGCTTGGACGCGAATTTGTTCATGGTATTTTTGATGCGCGTAAAGGGTTACACAGCGAAGCGCTGGCTATCTTAGCGGGGACTCTAAAAGCAGGAAGCTTATTGGTGCTTTGTACACCGCCCCAATCCTTATGGGCGCAGCAACATGATGCGGATAGTGTGAGATGGAATGAGCAATTTGGTGAAATCCCCACACCGAATTTTGTGCATCATTTGCAACGCATTTTTCGAAATTGCCCTGATGTGCTGTTTATTGATCAACAGCTTGAGGAACGAAACCAACCTCGCTTACTGAATTTGTTACCCGATCACCCCAAATGGATAGCCCCCTCGGGTCAGCCGACAGAGCAGCAACAAGATGCGCTCGGACAATTGCTGTCTGCAAAAAACGGAGTATGGGGCTTAATCGCCCCTCGCGGACGAGGCAAGTCCACTGTTGCAGGGATGCTGATCAAGGCGTGGAACGGAGTATGTTGGTGTTGTGCGCCAGCGAAAGTGACCACCGGCGTGATTGCCGAATATGCTCAGCATGAACTCAAATTTTGGGCACCTGATGCGCTTTTGCACTATTGCCAATCAGGGCAGAAAATTGAGGCTGATTGGCTAATCATTGATGAAGCTGCCGCCATTCCTTCCCATATTCTGCGGCAGATTATCGCCTTTTTCCCACGGGTACTTATGACCACGACGGTGGAAGGTTATGAAGGTACGGGGCGTGGTTTTATAATGAAATTTTGCGATAGCCTCGAAAATTTTACCTCGCTGTCGCTCACTCAGCCGATCCGCTTTGCAGAACATGACCCGCTCGAAAGGGTGATTAACCAAAGTTTATTATTGGAAAGCTCTGCTTCGACGAATGTCGTGTCAGAACCGATTATTCTCAAGTCGCTTACCCAGCAGCAGCTGGCTCATGATCCCAAACAACTCCACGCATTTTATGGTTTATTGACCGCGGCACATTATCGGACTTCGCCGTTAGATTTACGCCGATTATTGGATGCGCAACACCAGTATTTTGCCGTCGCAAGCCATCATAATCAGGACGTTATCGGCGCTGTGTGGATGGTGGATGAAGGGGGGTTAGATGAAAAATTGAGCTGGCAAATTTGGGCAGGACAACGACGCCCACGGGGAAATCTGGTTGCTCAATCCCTCGCAGCGCATTGCTATTTCCCTCAAGCGCCGAGATTAGATTCTCGACGAGTGATGCGTATCGCTGTAAATGCTGGATATCGTCGCCAAAAAATGGGTTACCGGTTATTAGAATCGCAAATTGAGCAAGGCATTCAGGAAGGTTTAGATTTCCTATCGGTCAGCTTTGGTTTAACCCCTGAATTATTGGCTTTTTGGCAATCATCAGGGTTCCAAATCGTACGAATTGGGCGGCATGTTGAGGCGAGTAGTGGTTGTTTTACGGCGATGGCGATATTGCCATTATCCGCAGAAGCTCAGTCAATTTGCCATTTAGGGCAACAGAGATTGCAGCGGGATCTATTTTGGCGAAATGACCTGAATGAATTTTGTCTGAAAAGCACATCTGAGCAGCTACTGGATGATGGAGATTGGCTAGAATTAGTTGGCTTTAGCGACTACCACCGTTCGTTAGCCGCAAGTGAGGCGTCATTACAGCGTTTTTTAGCGATTTTACAGCGACAACATTCGGCTGAAATAACAGGCTCTGCCCTTGGGGCTTATTTTTATCAAGGACTATCTGTTGAACGTATTGCCATGCAACTCGGGTTAACAGGGCAAAAACAGTGGTTAAAACGGGCAAGAGCCGAAATCGCACAGTGGCTGAATGACTATTACCCTGAAGAGGTGAAAAGTTTAAGGCAACAAATTAGCGCTTTTTGTCTTTAGGCCAGTCGTCGTCTTCATCATCCCAGAGGTGATTATTATCTTTGTGAGGCGGAATTTCAGGTTTGTCATCTAAATACTTTTTGGGGTCGAGACGCATCATTTCTTTTACTGAGTTCCAAATGACCCCGACTAATAACAGTAGAATGACCCACCAGTAATCGGCTAACCAATGCATATTTGCCTTCTTATTTTAATCATAATAATGTGTAGGCCTGCCCACATGACGCAGTTGGCTGGCTTTAGTGGGGTCATTTAACCATGTTTTTTGTTGTAACGGGAGAGCCTGAATGAATATAAAGAAAATCATATTCATTACAGTAGGATGGATTGCTGTTGGCTTAGCTTTTCTTGGGGCTATTTTACCGGTCATGCCAACGACCTGCTTCTTATTATTGGCGGCATGGTGCTTTTCGCGTTCTTCTCCACGCTTCCATAATTGGTTGTTATATCGCTCATGGTTTGGCGGGTATTTACGTCACTGGCAAGCGCATCGTGCGCTACCAAAAGGTGTAAAACCGAAAGCCATGACGTTAATCGTTATTACGTTTGCCTTTTCGATTTGGGTGGTTAGTTATGGCTGGCTAAAAATTGGGTTATTTTTAGGGATGTGTTGGTTACTGATTTTTATGTACCGCTTACCTGTCGTCGATATGTCAAATTCGGATCAGAATAACCCAGATTTATGATGACGTGATGGGGAAAGGAGTCACTCAGCAAGAGACTGAGTGACAGATAAATCATTCAGGCACTCTAATATAGTGGTTAAAAACATACTCAAGGTTATCTAATAACCAGGTTTTTCCACTAATATCTTCTTCGGTTAGCACCTGCCTAACAATTTCTGGCGTCAATAGCAGCTCAGCTTCATGGGACAACGGCCAATAACTAATATGCCAAGGTTCTTGTGCAACACCTGCATTGGTAGCGGTGAACGGGCGGTAGAAATCAAAAGTCGCCATATTGTCAGTTAACCAATGATTAAGCTCAGCAAAATAACCCCCTTCTTGATATTCCCAAGGTTCTAATTGCAAGGTTTGCCCAGCAGGAATGCGAAGAGGATCGTAAACATCAATCTCAGTACCCCAGTGGTGACGGCTCGCCCCTGGTAGCGCAGACCAATGCAAAATCGCTTCACATAATTCCCCTTCAGATAATGTTGAAATATCTAACGGTTGACTATGGGTATCAAGGACAGGGCGTTTACCTGCAAATTTTTCATTCCAAATGATCTGCTGGCGAGAAAAATCACGAAAAGCACTGGCGGATTGTAGTTTAAACCCGGCGCGTGCCGCCGCTTGCTGCATGGCAAGAAACGCTTTAGTGGTATTAAACTGTAGGCGGTGATTACCGCCCAAAGTCACTAAATGGTCGGTGGAGCGCCCAGTTAACATCTCGATGGAGAGAGTCATAGTAATAAAAGCTCCATGATACGTTCATAGATTACAGCGAGCTGTTGTAAATCATCGACGCTAACACACTCATCCACTTTATGGATTGTTGCATTCAATGGACCTAGCTCGATAACATGAGTACCCATTTGGGCGATGAAACGTCCGTCAGAGGTGCCGCCGCTGGTTGATAAGGTGGTTGAGCGCCCCGTGACTTCTTGGATGGCTTGCACCGTTGCACTCACTAATTCGCTGTCGCCCGTCAAGAATGGCTGACCTGATAAGAACCAATCTAAATGATATTTCAGTCCGTGACGCTCTAACATGTCAGCCACGCGTTCGCGGATTATGGTATCTGTTAGTTCGGTGCTAAAACGGAAATTAAATTGTACTTTTAGTTCACCAGGAATGACGTTATCGGCACCTGTACCAGCATTGATATTGGCGATTTGCATGCTGGTGGCTGGGAAATATTGGTTACCATCATCCCATTTAGTCGAGACTAATTCTTGCAGAAAGCCTGTTGCTCGGTGTACTGGGTTATCAGCAAGATGTGGATAGGCAACGTGTCCTTGGGTACCCAAAATAGTTAAGTGAGCAGTAATAGAGCCGCGACGGCCATTCTTAATGATGTCACCAAGCGCAGACTGGCTGGACGGTTCCCCCACTAAGCAGTAATCGACAGGCTCATTACGGGATTGTAACGTCTCGACCACTTTTACGGTGCCGTGAGTCGCTTTAGCTTCCTCATCGGAGGTAATTAAAAACGCGAGGCGGCCAGTATGAGTTGGATGTTTTTCTACAAAGCGCTCAGCTGCAACGATCATGGCGGCAATAGAGCCTTTCATGTCGGCAGCACCACGACCATATAAATGTTGATTGATAATTGTTGGAGTAAATGGCGGAGTTTGCCATTTACTGTGATCGCCAGCAGGGACGACATCAGTATGACCGGCAAAGGCGAGGGTTTTTCCAGTGCCGCCACGATGAGCCCAAAAATTGAGGGTGTCCCCAAAAGGCATTTTTTCCACCGTAAAGCCGATTTTATTCAAACGATTGATGAGTAAATCTTGGCAACCTTGGTCATCTGGACTGATAGAGGGACGGACGATAAGTTGTTTTGCAAGTTCAATGACAGGGCAGTTCATTGAGTCACCTTTTATTTTGTGAATTTTTGGTAATCGTCGGCGTTAAACCCGACAAGGTAATGACCATTAGCAGAAACAAGAACAGGGCGTTTGATCATTGCAGGTTCAGCCAGTAAGACTTTTTTCGCGCTATCAGCATCGACAACTGCATTTTTCTCTTCATCGCTGAGTTTGCGCCAAGTTGTACCTCGTTTATTCACCAAGGTTTCCCAATCGATGTGTTGCAAAAATGTAGAGAGGAGTTCATCAGTGATGCCATCAACGCGGTAATCATGGAATTGGTAGCCGACTGCGTTATCGTCTAAGTAACGGCGAGCTTTCTTAATGGTATCGCAGTTTTTAATTCCGTACATGATATAAGGGGATGCAGGGGTGTTGGACATATAATTTTCCTCTGATGGCGAACAATGTATGCCATACATAATGAGGGAAAATACAATTATGGTCTACCCCTTTGAATCGAAAAGATTTATTAATCTAACAAGCGATTTAATAATAACTAATGAAGAGTTAATATTCATAACATTATATATAAACAATAAAATAATCAATTTATACAAATTACGTTAATTAAATTAAATCAAATAGAATTATTTTGAACGCATGTATATTAAGCTGGCTTCTAAACGAGATCGGACTCGTAATTTTTTTAAGATATTTCGAATGTGAACTTTAACGGTTTCTTCAGAAATAAATAATAACTGAGAGATTTCTCTGTTTTTTAATCCGGCTGCCATTTCGTGTAATATTTCGCATTCACGGCGAGTTAATGTGGAAAGTGGATCTTTAGATTGATGTCGAGTAATCAAATGCTGATAAACTTTTTCGCTAAATACATGGTGCCCCTCCATTGCTTTTTTCATGCTATTAAGCAGCATATCGAGTTCGCTATTTTTTAATAGATAACCTTGAGCGCCGGCATCGATAGCGGCGTAGATATCGGTTTTCATCGTCGAAAGTGAAAGAACCAGTAAATAACTGTTAGCGCAATGTTTACGTAGTAATCGAATCGTTTCAAATGTTTTATTACCATGAAGAATAGTATCTATTAGTATCATATTAGGTTGTTTACTGGTGGCGATATTCAACGCTTCTTTACTATTTGAAACCTCCGCCGTGACGTCAAAGTCAGCTTTTGACTTTAATAAATGGGATAATCCAAAACGAAAAATAGGATGTTCATCGATAATCATAACCGTGTGATTAGACATAGTGGGTTCCTTTTTTATGTCTGATAACTTATTAGATTAACTAGAGTTGATATAGTTAAAATATAATCTATTTAAGATTGCATGAATTCATTATTCTTAATTGATGAATTAATTAGCTATATAAAAGCCTGAATAATGGGAGCGAAAATTATGGAGCTGGATATATTTAAGACTAAAAAACGAACTTTAGAATAATACATTAATTTCATAAAAATAATAACTAAGATTGAAAAAATTAAAGTAATTTAAAAAATGATATGAATAACAATATTGTGTATGTCTAGATATTCACCATTGTATTTTTATGGCAAATCCGTGTAAATTCCTTGTAATTGAAAGATTTTTCTGGAAATCATAGGCGTGATCATGATTTGCTAACAAGATGTGTTTATACTGTGATGGCTCTTACCTTACCAAATTTTGAAAGGACTTGATGATGGATGATAAATTAAAACAAAGTGCTCTCGATTTTCATGAGTTTCCTCATCCTGGGAAAATTACTGTAACACCAACCAAACCGTTAACCACTCAACGTGACTTAGCCTTAGCCTATTCTCCAGGTGTTGCGGTGCCTTGCCTAGAAATCGCAGAAGAACCACTAAAAGCGTATCGTTATACAGCAAAAGGTAACCTTGTGGGTGTTATCTCTAACGGTACTGCGGTACTAGGGTTAGGGAACATCGGCGCATTGGCAGGTAAGCCTGTCATGGAAGGGAAAGGGGTGCTATTTAAGAAATTCTCGGGTATTGATGTTTTCGATATTGAAGTCGATGAAACCGATCCTGATAAGCTGATTGATATCATCGCGTCGCTGGAACCAACATTCGGCGGTATCAACCTCGAAGATATTAAAGCACCAGAGTGCTTCTATATTGAACAAAAATTACGTGAACGCATGAATATTCCTGTGTTCCATGACGACCAACACGGAACCGCAATTATTTGTACCGCGGCGGTGATTAACGGTCTGCGCATCGTTAAAAAAGAAATTGGCGATGTTCGTTTAGTCGTATCCGGTGCGGGTGCCGCATCGATTGCCTGTATGAACTTATTAGTGGCGTTAGGATTAAAGCGCGAAAATATCACCGTTTGCGATTCAAAAGGGGTGATTTATAAAGGTCGTGATGAGCGAATGGATGCGACTAAAGCTGCGTATGCCATTGACGATAATGGTCAGCGTACATTAGCGGATGCTATCCCTGATGCTGACATTTTCTTAGGTTGTTCAGGCCCTCGCTTATTAACACCTGAAATGGTGAAAACCATGGCGAAGGATCCGCTGATCTTAGCATTAGCTAACCCTGAGCCGGAAATCCTGCCACCATTAGCGAAAGAAGTTCGCCCAGATGCCATTATTTGTACAGGGCGTTCTGACTACCCGAACCAAGTTAACAACGTTCTGTGCTTCCCATTCATCTTCCGTGGTGCGCTGGATGTCGGCGCAACAACAATCAATGAAGAGATGAAACTGGCTTGTGTTTACGCTATCGCTGACTTAGCGCTGGCGGAACAAAGTGAAGAAGTTGCTTCAGCGTACGGTAACCAAGATTTATTCTTTGGTCCTGAATATATCATTCCAAAACCATTCGACCCGCGCCTTATCGTGAAGATTGCGCCAGCAGTGGCAAAAGCAGCAATGGAATCAGGTGTCGCGACACGTCCAATCGCGGATATGGATGCGTATGTTGAAAAACTGAATCAGTTTGTCCATAAAACAAACTTATTTATGAAGCCAATTTTCTCTCAAGCGAAAAAAGAGCTAAAACGCATCGTATTAGCGGAAGGGGAAGAAGAGCGCGTATTACACGCAACTCAAGAGCTGGTTTCCCTTGGTTTAGCATTCCCTATTCTGGTGGGACGCCCTAGTGTGATTGAAATGCGCATCCAAAAACTGGGTCTGCATATTGAGCTAGGCAAAGACTTTGAGGTGGTCAACAATGAGAATGACCCACGCTTTAAAGAGTACTGGCAAGAATATTATCAAATCATGAAACGCCGTGGTGTTTCTCAAGAAATGGCGCGTCGAGCATTAGTTGCTAACCCAACGATTATCGGCGGTATCATGGTTCTGCGTGGTGAAGCTGATGGGATGATCTGTGGCTCAATCGGTAGCTACAGTGAACACTATCAAGTCGTCAAAGACCTGTTCGGTTTCCGGGAAGGTGCGCATACTGCAGGGGCAATGAATGCCTTGTTATTACCAACCGGTAATACCTTTATTGCCGATACTTATGTGAATGAAGATCCAACGCCAGAAGAGTTAGCGGAAATTACGTTAATGGCAGCGGATACGGTTCGTCGATTTGGTATTGAACCAAAAGTGGCGCTGTTATCGCGCTCAAGCTTTGGTTCTTCAGATTGTGGCTCAGCACAAAAAATGCGCGATACATTGGCATTAGTGAAAGCGCGTGAACCAAACTTGGAAATTGACGGTGAAATGCATGCGGATGCGGCGTTGATTGAGTCTATCCGTAAAGATGTGATGCCAGATAGCCCACTGAAAGGCTCAGCAAACTTACTGATTATGCCAAATATGGAAGCGGCGCGTATTAGCTATAACTTGCTGCGCGTGACAAGTTCTGATGGTGTTACTGTGGGTCCTGTGCTGATGGGGGTAGCGAAACCTGTCCACGTCTTAACGCCAATCGCATCTGTTCGTCGTATTGTCAACATGGTGGCGCTAGCCGCAGTGGAAGCTCAAACGAACCCACTGTAATTAGTTTCATTATAATAGTTTCTCGAATGATTGATTAATCATCGAGTTCCGCATAAAGGCTTCCATTGTGGTTAATGGGAGTCTTTTTTATTTGAAAATGATTATCATTATCTGTATTTTGAATGGCTTCAAAGTCACTATATGGAAAAGATAATGATATCAGCACGTTCTTTGAATTATTTAACGAAAAAGCCATCACTGTTGAGTTTAGGGATGCTTTTCGTTTTGAGTTTCACACAGTTAGGATGTACCTCGCAAACACCAAAAACCGCTCTGCAACTGGATCCTCAACTCACACAAGCTGGCAAAATCATTGATTTAGATTCGGGGAAATCCATCACTCCACAGCAGTTAATTCAAGAGCTTGCTGCCTCACCTCGCGTAATTGTCGGGGAGAAACACGACAATATTTACCATCATCAAATTGAGCAATGGGTAGCCCAAGAAATGCAGCAAATACGCCCTCAAGGTGCGGTGTTACTGGAAATGCTCACTCCTGATCAACAAAGTCGAGTTAACAATGTTCAAAAACAGATGCAAGGGAATCCGTATATTCGAGATGAAAAACTGCAAGAGGTTTTGCATTGGAATAATGGTTGGCCGTGGGCGCAATATGGGGAATTAGTGAAGTCTTTACTGGCTCAGCCATCCCCAGTTTTAGCGGCAAATATTAATCGAGATGCTGTGCTGAAGGCTTATGACAACCCACCGACACTAACGGGAGCACATTCAACTCAGCTTGTTATTCAGGAATTGATCAGCGAAACCATTAAGCGCTCACACAATGGTGAGTTGGATGATAAACAAGCGATAAAGATGATGGTGATCCAGCAGTTAAGAGATAGGGCGATGGCGCAGGGCTTATTAGATGCTCCGGCACCTGCATTACTATTTGCAGGTGGATATCATGCAACGCGGGCAATTGGCGTGCCGCTACATGTGCTCGATTTAGCGCCGGATGAGCCATTGAAAGTATTGATTATTTCGGAGCAAGGCGAGGAAATCGATAACTTGCATGCGGATTATGTTTGGTACACGCCGAAATAATCAACAAGTGCGAGCAATATGATGATTTAAAATCGTTAATTTTGTGAAGTAATCATCACATTTATTTACAAATAATTTCCATTTGCATTCGTTATTAATTATCATTTGCAACTCTGTAAAAGCACGTAAGATGAATATGAGCACAATAACGTTTGAAAGTGGGTATGTGAGTAAAACCTCGAAAATGGGCGGGTGGCTGGTTTTAGCCGTGGCACTGCATGTTGCCATTGTGGGGTTTTTTATCTGGATAACACACAATGCGCGATGGGAAGAGTCATTGCCGCCCCCCTCGGTGGTGATGGAATTATCTATCGAAGCACAAGCCAAACAATTAACGGAAGTGAATATTGGTCAAACCCAAGAGCTGGCTGTGGCGAGTGAATCCCATAAAGCGCAAGCAGAGGAAGCCATTATTCCCCCATTGCCTGTTAATGAGCAAGCGGAAGTGCAACTTACGAAAACAACGGCGAAAAAACCAAAGCCTGAGTTGAAAAAACAGAAACAAGAGCAGCAGCAAGTGAAGAAGGTGCAAACTACAGATTCGAAAGCCAGCGATGCGCCAGTGACCAGCGATGCAGCTGCACTTGTTCAAAGCCAGCAAATTGCTGCACAACTCAATAGTCAGTCAGAAGCCCTTGATAGCCTACAAAAACAGTGGGAAGCGATGGTGCTTGGAAAATTAAATAAATATAAACGTTACCCTGAAGATGCGGGAAGGCGTAACCGCATAGGTAAACCGGTGGTGATGTTTACGGTAGATAGCCAAGGTTTTTTACTTGATAGCAGTTTAGTGAACTCATCAGGCACACGCTCTTTAGATAAAGAAGCGCAGCAGGTGTTATCTCGCGCGGCACCGTTACCCGTACCACCTGCAGAAATTCTCAAGAATGGACGGATAACAGTCAGGTTACCTATTGATTTTACTCTTAATGATAAATAGATTGGACTCACTATGCGTAATAGAATCACTACTTATTGTGTGATCACACTACTTGGGTTATATGCAGCCAGCAGTGCTGCGGAGGACAAAATGCTAGCACCAATAGCGAAAAAACAGCCCCATACCATGACTATCCACGGGGATCAGCGCGTTGATAACTATTATTGGTTAAGAGACGATAACCGTGAAGCACCGGAAATTCTTGAATATCTGAATCAAGAAAATACGTATGCCACGCAGCAGCTTGAATTGGGCGAGCCATTAAAACAGGAAATTTACGACGAATTATTATCTCGCGTAAAGCAAGATGATGAATCGGTGCCATACAATTACAATGGCTATACATACCGTTCTCGCGTTGTCGCCGGTAAAAACTATTCCATTTATGAAAGACGCCCAATTAATAGTGATGGCGAATGGACAGTGTTAGTTGATGGTAACCAACGTGCGGAAGGGACTGAATATTACCGGATGGGGGCGCTAGCCATTTCCCCAGATAACACCACGATCGCGATTGCTGAAGACCGTCAAGGTCGTAATGATTATGCGGTTTCGTTCCGTAAGGTTGATGAGGCTAAGTGGCAAGAAAATATCCTGACAAACACTTCAGGCAATATTGTGTGGGCAAATGACAACCGCACACTATTTTATGTTAATAAAGACAAACAAACCCTGCTGCCTTATCAAGTGGTTAAGCACCAATATGGAACAGCACAATCCGCCGATAAATTGGTGTATGAAGAGAAAGATGATACTTACTATGTCAGTTTAGCGAAATCCACCTCCAAAGATTATATTCTGATTGGGATCACCAGTACCGAAACGTCAGAGTATCGTCTTTTGGATGCTAACCAACCTGAACGTGATGCGATAGTGCTACAACCGCGCAAAACGGGTGTGGAATATTACCCTGATCATTTTAACGGCAAATTCTATATTCGTTCTAATCATCAGCATCCATTATTTGGATTGTATATTGCGGATAATGCAACGGCACCATGGGTGAGTTTTATCGCACCTCGTGATGATGTCGACCTTGAAGATTTTGCATTATTTAATAACTGGTTGGTGATTGAAGAGCGTCAAAACGGCTTAGTGAATATTCGTCAAATTAGTTGGTTAACTCACAAAGAACATTCTGTGCGCTTTGATGACCCAGCTTATATGGCGTGGATTGGCAATAACCCAGAGCCAGATACCGATAAATTACGCTACGGCTACTCCTCCATGACAACACCATCCTCGGTGTATGAAATTAATATGCTGACCCAAGAGAAACAGCTATTAAAACAAGAGGAAGTGAAGGATTTCAATAAAGCGAATTATCAAAGCGAACGTATTTGGATCACTGCCCAAGATGGGATGAAAGTGCCGGTTTCATTGGTTTATCGCAAAGATAGTTTCAAACAAGGTAAAAATCCACTTCTGGTTTACGGTTACGGTGCATATGGATATGGTATCGACCCGTCATTTAGTTCTTCTCGCTTATCTCTGCTTGATCGTGGATTTGTGTATGCCATTGCCCATATTCGTGGCGGTGGGGATCTGGGTAAAAATTGGTATATTCAGGGCAAAACAGTCCATAAAATGAACACCTTTACGGACTTCATTGATGTGACTAACGCGTTATTAGCACAAGGCTATGGGGAAAAAGGCCATGTCTATGCCATGGGCGGTAGTGCTGGTGGCTTACTGATGGGGGCTGTCGTCAATATGGCACCTGATCTGTATGAAGGCGTGGTCTCTGCGGTGCCGTTTGTTGATGTGGTGACGACCATGCTTGACCCATCAATTCCACTGACTACGGGGGAATATGACGAGTGGGGCAATCCAGAGAATGAGGAAGATTACTGGCGAATTAAAGCCTATAGCCCGTATGACAATATCAAATCTCAACATTATCCACATATTTTGGTCACCACTGGGCTGCATGATTCCCAAGTACAATACTGGGAGCCTGCAAAATGGGTGGCAAAACTGCGTGATCTGAAACAAGGCAATTCTTTATTGTTATTAGAAACCAATATGAATGCCGGACACGGTGGAAAATCCGGCCGTTTTAATGCCTTAGATGATATTGCGAGAGAATATAGCTTTATTCTGATGTTAGAAAATAAAGCGAAATATTTCCCAAATTTTAAATAGTGTTACCCATAATAATTAGCCAAAAATAAGGCTATTAAGGATCAGCTGTACGGTTTATTAACACGGCAGCTGATCCTATTCGCAGACATTATTTTTATTCTGCGTTTGCAATGTGAGCGGCTGTTTTATCAGTACGTTTACAGGAATGGTTTAATGAATAATAAAATAATAATCATGGTAGCTGGGACTATTTCCGCTGGCTTCCACGGCTTCGCTTTGTCTGAAAACACACAGCAGACAAATAAGCAGAAAGATGATGTGGTTAATTTTAGCCAATTAAAAGTGTCGGGTGCGCAAAAACAAACGCCGTTGGTCAAAGCATTGGAAAAACCGGGGGCTTATAGCGCGGTCGGCACCGAGAATAAATTACAATCCATGGATAAGATTATCCGCTCGATGCCTGGAACCTATACCCAAATGGATGCGAGCCAAGGAACCATCAACGTGAATATTCGCGGGCTGAGTGGCTTTGGACGCGTAAACATGATGGTGGATGGTGTCACTCAAAGCTATTACGGAATATCGCCGAGTAAATTTACTCACGGTATGCAGCCGAGTAATGACTTTGGTTCACTTATTGATCCTAACTTTATTGTGGCGGTTGAAGTAGAAAAGGGGCAATTGAATGGTAGCAACAGTGTTAACGCCTTAGCGGGAAGCGCAAACTTTCGTACCTTATCTATCGATGATGTGATTTTTAAAGATAATTTGTGGGGAGTCCGTAGCAAAGGGAGCTGGGGAGATAATGGACTTGGTTATAACGGCATGGTTTCTGTGGCGGGAAAAACGTTATTAAATGACGGCGATGGTTATTTTGGCGGCTTAATTGCGGTGAGTGGGCACAATATCCCGGGCAGTTATAAAAATGGCGATGGCTTTGATACGGATGAATTCGCAACGGACCCGACATTCAAACAAAAACCACAGTCTCAATTAACTAAATTAAAATATAAACCGAATGATAGCCATGAAGTCGAATTCAGTGGTCGATTTTTACAAAATAAATTAACCAGCCGTAAGATTAATAGCGAAGATTATTACCTTAAATATAAATACACGCCAATCAATGAATTGATTGATGTGGAAGTGTTAGCGAGCCATGGATTTAATACCCAAAAATTCCAAGGTGAGCCAATTGGCGGGGCATTAAAAGATGCTGAGTCAGAGAACAAATCTGACAGTATTAATATTTCCAATACCAGCCATTTTTCTTATGGTGACACTGATTTTAAGTGGCAGGTTGGTTCGAAATTAATGAAGACCAAATACCAAAAAATCACGCAGCCAGTGGAAGATCCAAATACTATTATCAATAACCCATTTTCACCGAGCGGCACACAAGATATTGCCAGCCTGTATACCCAGTTTGAAGCGAGCTATGATATTTACACCGCAACGTTTGACCTCAACTATCTGAATTATCGTGTACAGGGCTATAAACCATCTTGTGATGAGACGGAAAAGTGCTTCCCTCAAGAAGCCAGTACATTAAATCTACGAGAAAGTGGTATTAACCCGGGAATATTAATCTCTGCTCAAGTTATCCCTGAATTTCAGCCATTTGTGAGTTACGCGCATTCGATGCGTGCCCCTAACGCCCAAGAAGCCTTTTTCTCATCAAATGGCGGTCAGAGTATGAATCCGTTCCTTAAAGGGGAAAAATCAAAAACTTGGCAAATTGGGTTTAATAGCTTCAAACCGGATTTAGTGGTGGAAGGAGACCAATTTAACCTAAAAGCTTTGTGGTTCCATACACAGATTAAAGACTACATTACGAGCAAAGCCTTCAATTTGTGTCGCTCAAATCCACAGGATGAATTTGATTGGTGCTTAATTAATGACGATGTTTGGGATAAAGAAAATCCTCATTTTTATCAGCGTGCGGATATCTATGTGAACGACCCACGAGATGTTAATTTGCGCGGTTATGAGTTACAAGCGAACTACGATGCTGGGGTATTTTATTCCATGGTTTCTTACACCCAAGAGTCTGGCAAACAACCAGTGTCAATTAACAGTACCTCGGTATTTAGTGCAGGAGATTTTACCCAATTACCTGAATATTACGTTACTTTAGATTCGGGGGTTCGCCTGTTTGATGAAAAACTGACCCTCGGCTCAGCCATTACATGGACGGGGCCATCTAAACGTATCAGCCCAGTTCCTGACGGTGACATGAACGGGGATGCGATGACAGAAAAGTATGAGAAACAGCCAACGATTGTTGACCTGTATGCAGACTATGAAATCAATAAACACTTCAAACTCATGATGGCGATTAATAACCTCACGAATGAAAACTACACGGACGCGCTAAACCGTGCGAATTCGGGTGCAGTGATGGAAGAACGCGGTAGAAATAATGAAACGGGAAGAGGGCGCAGTTATATGATTGGCGGTCAGGTGCGCTTCTAATCAAGAGATAGTTAACGGAAAGCGTTTAGTATTTTTAGTCTTACTCACTAAGGAAGATTGATAGGCTTATTATCTAAACGCTTTTCAATATTGGATACTCTACTCTCAGTTTATCCCTTTGGATTCATTACAATCAACGAATAAAAGTATGGAGATTGCAATGAAAACCACCAATAAAATCAATGTGCTTGATTTAATTTCGCCAGAGATGCAAAAAGTTATTCAATATTATGCACAACAGACACCAGCTGAGCCAACCGATGGAAGTTATGAAGCGATGCGCCTTGCTTATAATGAAGATCGCCGTTATTGGAACGCCAACGCACCGGAACTCTTTCGTGTTGAAAATATGACGGTTAAAACCGCCAAAGGTGACGTTGTCACTAGAATTTATCATCCTATAGAACATACACCTGCCACACTGTTTTATCTGCACGGTGGAGGCTTTATCCTCGGTAACCTCGATACCCATGACCGAATTATGCGTTTATTAGCGTTGTATTCTGGTTGTACGGTCATCGGCATTGATTACTCGCTTTCCCCTGATGCTCGTTATCCTCAAGCGATTGAAGAAGCTGTTGGGGTATGTCAGTTTTATTTCCAGCACGCTGAAAAATATGCGCTGAATATGCACCATATTGGGTTCGCTGGGGATTCTGCTGGGGCGATGTTGTCCCTTGCTATCGTATTATGGTTACGAGATAAACAAATTTACTGTGGTGATATCAGTGCAGTTTTACTGTGGTATGGATTATATGGTTTACAAGACTCCGGTAGCCGCCGTTTATATGGTGGTGAATGGGATGGGTTAAGACGAGAGGAGCTCCAAGAGTACGACAACGCTTATTTAGGCGAACAAGGAAGCCGTGAAGAGCCGTACTATTGCTTGTTTAATAATGACCTTACGCGAGATGTTCCGCCTTGTTTTATTGCGAGTGCGGAATATGACCCGCTAATTGATGATAGCGTGACATTATTTCAAACGTTTCAATCACATAAAATACCTTGCGAATATAAAGTGTATCTAGGAACGCTGCATGCCTTTTTACATTATTCGCGTATTATGCCAACGGCGGATAACGCCATTCGAGATGGCGCAGAATATTTTAAAAAACGACTATTTGGATGATTTTTTCGCTCGAACCTTCTGAATGCTGGTAACTTGGCTTTCAACCCAACCATCATTTAAGCGAGTTTTGAGCTGTTGACCTAATTTCACTTGGCTGGTCTTTTTCAATACAGCACCTTCAGCGGTCTCACTGATACTGAAACCTCGGGCGAGGGTCGCAAGAGGGCTGACCGCCTCCATTTTCGAGCAGGCCACGGCAAAACGCTGGCGATAGTTATTCACCAACTGGGTCAGCATATTTTGTAAATGATACTGAGTTTGCTGCAATTGACGCTGTTGGCGTTGCAATTGAGGACGCAGGTCATTTTGCATCAAACGGCGTTGGTTTTTATCGAATGTAAAGGTGGCCGATTGTAGCTGGCGGTTGATCGCATTGGTCAGTTTTTGGCGTAAGGCTGAAAGCTGATTTTGTTGCCGAGCAAGGCGTAATTGCGGGTGTTGCTGCTGTAAACGATGCTGCAGACGTGCAAAACGTTGCTGCTGCGCCGCCAAATAATAATCCATCGCCATCTCTAGATGCTGTTGTCCTGATTTCAATTGGCGCAGCATCTCAGTTTGATTGCGACTGACCAGTTCTGCTGCTGCGGATGGCGTAGGTGCGCGTACGTCGGCAACATAATCGGCGATGGTTACGTCTGTTTCATGCCCAACGGCGCTAATGATTGGTAATCGGCTAGCAAAAATAGCGCGAGCCACGATCTCTTCGTTAAATGCCCATAAATCTTCCAGTGAACCGCCTCCACGCCCCACAATGAGCACGTCGCATTCATTGCGTAAATTAGCGAGTTCAATGGCACGAGCGATTTGTGCAGGGGCTAATTCACCCTGAACGGCAGTAGGGTAAATAATCACAGGGAGTGACGGGTCACGTCGATGTAAGATATTTAAAATATCATGCAGAGCTGCGCCTGTTGCTGAGGTTATTACACCAACACATTTAGCCGGAGAGGGTAAAGCTTGTTTATGAATGACATCAAATAGCCCTTGGGTATTCAATGCTTGTTTAAGCTGCTCAAAACGCTGCTGTAGCAATCCTTCACCGGTAGGCTGCATACTCTCAATGATTAGCTGATAATCGCCCCTAGGCTCATACAGCGTGACTGTAGCTCGAACTAAAACTTGTTGGCCATTCTGGGGACGAAAGGTGACGCGAGTATTTTGCCCGCGAAACATTGCCGCGCGAACTTGGGCACGGTCATCTTTGAGTGTCAGGTACCAATGTCCCGAACTTGGTTGCGAAAAATTGGAAATTTCGGCAGTTAACCAAATTCGTCCCATTTGGGTATCAAGAAGTTCTCTTACCGTTTGGTTGAGCTTGCTGACTGAGTAAATTGCGCTATTTTGTTGAGTCGACATGTGAGCCAGATCAAATTTTAAAACAATGACTTAATGGACTGATACTAACGTAGCCGACGGACTTATCAAGTTTTTTTTGAAAAAAGTACTGGAAGCAACCGATTACGGTGTGTATAATTCCGCGGCAATATTTTATACCTTTCATAACGCTGCCTGGTGGATATTGCCTATGTTACGCATTAAAAAAGAAGCACTAACTTTCGACGATGTTTTACTCGTTCCTGCACACTCAACTGTACTGCCAAACACGGCAGATCTGTCCACTCAACTGACCGCAAAAATCCGCCTGAACATTCCTATGCTCTCTGCAGCGATGGATACTGTCACCGAATCTTTTTTAGCTATCGCACTGGCTCAAGAAGGTGGTATTGGATTTATCCATAAAAACATGTCCATTGAGCGTCAAGCTGAAGAAGTCCGTCGTGTGAAAAAACATGAAAGCGGTGTGGTGACTGATCCTGTCACTGTTACCCCTGAAACTACAATTCGTGAAGTGCAAGAAATGGCTGAACGCAATGGTTTCGCGGGTTATCCTGTGGTTTCTAAAGATAATTCTTTAGTGGGTATCATTACAGGTCGTGACGTACGTTTCGTGACGGATTTAGACCAGCCAGTAACTGCGGTGATGACGCCAAAAGAGCGTTTAGTGACCGTGAAAGAAGGCGAAGCTCGCGAAGTTGTATTACAAAAAATGCATGAGCATCGTGTTGAGAAAGCCTTAGTTATTGATGATAACTTCCATCTGTTAGGCATGATCACCGTTAAAGATTTCCAAAAAGCAGAACGTAAACCAAACGCATGTAAAGACGAGCAAGGCCGTCTGCGTGTGGGCGCAGCGGTAGGCGCTGGCCCAGGAAATGAAGAGCGTGTCGATGCACTGGTTGCTGCGGGCGTTGACGTTCTGTTAATCGACTCTTCACACGGTCATTCTGAAGGGGTTTTACAACGTATTCGTGAAACTCGTCAAAAATACCCTGATTTACAAATCATCGGTGGTAACGTCGCAACAGCTGAAGGCGCGAAAGCGTTGGCAGATGCAGGTGTTAGCGCAGTGAAAGTGGGTATCGGCCCTGGTTCAATTTGTACGACTCGTATCGTGACTGGCGTGGGTGTACCCCAAATCACAGCAATCGCTGAAGCGGCTGGCGCATTAGAAGGCACTGGCATTCCTGTTATTGCAGATGGCGGTATTCGTTTCTCTGGTGATATTTCTAAAGCTATCGCGGCTGGCGCTGCGTGTGTGATGGTTGGTTCCATGTTTGCAGGTACCGAAGAATCTCCGGGTGAAACTATCCTGTTCCAAGGTCGTACCTATAAAGCGTACCGCGGCATGGGTTCTCTGGGTGCAATGTCTAAAGGTTCTTCAGACCGTTATTTCCAATCTGATAACGCCGCAGACAAACTGGTGCCTGAAGGTATCGAAGGTCGCGTGGCTTATAAAGGTCGCTTAAAAGAGATCATTCACCAACAAATGGGTGGCTTACGCTCATGTATGGGTCTGACAGGCTGCGGTACTATCGATATGCTGCGAACCAAAGCTGAATTTGTGCGCATCAGTGGTGCGGGTATTCAAGAAAGCCACGTTCATGATGTGACTATCACTAAAGAGTCTCCTAACTATCGCTTAGGGCAGTAATTATTGTTTAGGATAATAACGCCATTTCGGGGTGCTATTATCCTTTAAAACAGTAATCGAACAGTTTCAGGGTGGCGCACATATTGATTGCGTCACCACCTTTTATTTTGACTTGAATTGCTGGAATTCTCCTCAAATGACTACAAATATCCATAAGCATCGCATTCTTATTCTTGATTTCGGCTCTCAGTATACTCAGCTGATTGCACGTCGTATCCGTGAAATTGGCGTCTACTGTGAACTGTGGGCGTGGGATGTGACTGAAGAGCAAATCAGAGAGTTTAATCCTAACGGGATTATCTTGTCTGGTGGTCCAGAAAGTACGACAGAAACTGATAGCCCACGAGCACCAGAGTATGTATTTAATGCAGGGGTGCCTGTTTTAGGTATCTGCTACGGCATGCAAACCATGTCTATGCAATTAGGTGGCGCTGTTGAAGTGTCTGGCGAACGTGAATTTGGGTATGCTAACGTTGAAATTCTGGAAGATTGCGACCTGTTCCGCGGTATCCAAGATGCACTGAACGAAGATGGTAAGCCAGTTTTAGATGTTTGGATGAGCCATGGTGACAAAGTGACCGCCATCCCATCTAGCTTCAAAACGATTGCAAGCACGCCAAGCTGCCCATATGCAATTATGGCGGATGTCGAGAAGCGTTTCTACGGTGTTCAGTTCCACCCAGAAGTGACTCACACTCATCAAGGTTTAAATATTTTAAAACGTTTCGTGTTGGATTTGTGCCAATGTGAAGCGTTGTGGACGTCAGCCGCGATTATCGAAGATACCGTTGCTCGCCTGAAAGAACAAATCGGTGATGACCATGTTCTGTTAGCACTGTCTGGCGGCGTGGATTCTTCTGTCACTGCGCTATTATTAAACCGCGCGATTGGTAAGCGCCTGACTTGCGTATTCGTTGATAACGGCTTATTGCGTTTAAATGAAGCTGACCAAGTGATGGAAATGTTCCAAGGTAAATTTGACCTGAACATTATCCACGCGAAAGCACAAGACCGCTTTATGAGCGCACTGGCAGGCATTTCTGATCCAGAAGCTAAGCGTAAGAAAATTGGTCACGTATTTATCGAAGTGTTTGATGAAGAATCCTCTAAGCTACCTAAAATTAAGTGGTTAGCACAAGGGACTATTTATCCAGATATTATCGAGTCTGCGGCATCAGCAACGGGCAAAGCACACGTAATCAAATCTCACCATAACGTGGGTGGATTGCCGGAAGATATGAAGCTGGGTCTGGTTGAACCGCTGAAAGAGCTGTTTAAAGACGAAGTGCGTAAGATTGGTCTGGAGTTAGGTCTACCATACGATATGCTGTATCGTCATCCATTCCCAGGTCCAGGCTTAGGCGTTCGTGTTCTGGGCGAAGTGAAGAAAGAGTATTGTGACTTGCTGCGCCGCGCAGATGCTATCTTTATCGAAGAGCTGCACAAAGCAGATCTGTACAATAAAGTTAGCCAAGCATTCACTGTATTCTTACCCGTTCGTTCTGTTGGTGTAATGGGCGATGGTCGTAAGTATGACTGGGTGGTTTCGCTGCGTGCAGTTGAAACCATCGACTTTATGACTGCTCATTGGGCTCACTTGCCATATGACTTCTTAGGCCGCGTGTCTAATCGCATTATCAATGAAGTGAATGGCATTTCCCGCGTAGTTTATGACATTAGCGGCAAGCCACCAGCGACCATTGAGTGGGAATGATTTAGCGATAATCGATAGCGATTTTTAGAAATCATTAATACTAAAGGCATCAGTTATTTACTGGTGCCTTTTTGTTTATTGGGGAATGACTGAGATTGCTCGGTACTTTTAGGATTAATGATGAACCGAAAGATTTGGTATGTTGATGATGAGATAAGCAATAATTTAAAGCTTTTTATTTAGATTTTTGAGGTTAACGCCATTTTTCCGCATTTCAGCATTCTTTTCATCAATTTTTCTATTACGAAAATCATTGCGTGCGCGTTTATATGCGCGATCGATAGCATTATTAAGAACGCCGCCGCCGCCAGGAAAAGGAACCCATGAAAGCATCCATAATAATACTAATTTGATGAACAGAATGGCTTTTATCCATCGTTTTGTCATCATTCTTCCTTGTGTTGTGTGCTTACGATTGTGAATGAGTTGACGGATTAAAAATACGAGATTTTAGTTTATAGATGACTGATTTATTAACTAAGAATTAGATTTTTAATCTCAAATTTTTATTTATTTCATCGGCTAATTCAGCAGGAACGTCCCACTCTTTGGCAAGTTTTCCCCATTGGGAAACTGCATCTAGAGTCTCATCTATAATATTATCGATTTTTTGTTTGTTAAATGCAGGACTGAGTTTTATTAAAGAATAAAAATCCTCACGAGTAAAATCATCTCTTTTCCCACTTAAGCTCATCCAATGACTGTTTACCCATTTACTACCGGGTTTGTAACTATAAGCTAAGTCGTAAGCGGGAGCTAAAACCCATTTATTATTTTTCAGCATAAATGCAAAATTTTTGGAATGGTCATCATGATTGCGAGCGATAATGTTAAAAGCCATTCGTTTTAATAGCTGAAATGCATCATCTGCAGGTAAACGTAAGTCACGGGCGATACCAAATAGTTCAGCGTAGGAAAATGAACCGGGGTTTTTATAATCCACATGCGCTAAACCATTTAAGGTCTGTACGTGAACTTTTTGGTTACCGATACGATCAAAACGCTGAGTAATGAAATGCCGTCTGGCACCTTCATCCAGTAAATGGCATGGCATCATATCGACTCCGCACTGTGTCGCCATCAAGTGATAGACATATTCCATGGCACCATAACCGAGTGGGTCTCCAAACGTTTCTTGGTTTGTATTGTGCTCGCTTACACCATCAAATTTCATTAAATAGTGGGTGAAATTACTGGGTATATCGGATTGACCAGAACGGACTTGGGTAAAATCGTGGTTAAAGGCGAGAACCGCTTTAGGTCTTGCTCCACCGGCACTCATTCCTACAGATAGTAACTCCATCATTGAAGCTGAATCTTCTTGATGGTTGCGACTTAATTCCACACTAAAATTGCTACGCAAATCGAGAACTTCCTGTGCAATAGCCACAAGAGACTCAATTTGGATATCGTTTCTTATATTGCTGTTATGAAGTTTGGTTGCAGGGATGTATTCTAATGCTCCCATTCCTCGTTTTCCAGTGTATTGCAGGCGCTGTAAAGGCGTAATGCTGTCAATTGATTTACCTTGGCTTGCGACCCATGCATTCATGACGGCATTACCAAAATCATCAGGTAAAGAATCGGCAATTAGTCCAGGTAAACCTTTAAATGTTTGATAGTTGAGTTCAGGAAAGCGATAAATATGTTTTGATAGTGGCATCTTCAACGGAGAAAGCTGTATACCTTTTTTAATAAACGCAGTGGAATATTCAAAGGCAGCAAGGCCTGTAGAAGAGTCAAAACTTAATGCTCCAATGCTTTCACTTTTGTAACATACTTCGATAACTTCCATTACCATTCTAATTCTTCCTCTTCAGTACCAGTGTGGTCGGTGCGTTGTCCAGATGCACGTTGCCGTTTCTTTCCTTGTAATTTCATCAGTTGAATAGGGGATATTGGTTGTGGAGGTAAAAATAGATCCAATTGCTCAGTTAGGTTTAACGCCATCATAATGGCAATAAACATTTCTAGCTGAGTATGACCTTTTTCAGCGGCCATGATAGTTTTGCGCGAAACACCCACAAATTGGGCTAATTCTGCTTGGGTTAAATTTTGATTAAGTCTTGCTTGTTTTAGCCGATCACCGATTTGCCCTGCATAGGCTGATGGTGATTTTTTCTCGCTCATAATGTCCTCCGTAATGGACATAATATGCAAAAATACATAATAATGTACCAAATATAGGACTTTATATATTAATAGTCAAATCAACATATACTAAGTCCGTAATTAAGGACATTAATGTAATGGCTCACACTTAAAGTCCATATTAGTGGACTTTAAGTGTGATAAATTTTGTTCCTAGGAACAATCGCCCCTAACGAATAGCATAGACCGGTTAGCCCTGCGAGGCTTAACGGCAAAATCATGACGCTATCATTTTTGAGTGGGTTATCTAGATTAAACATAATCACGATTAAAAATAAATTACTCGCGAAGGTAGCAGCGGTGTAGATAACTGCCACCTTTTGAGGTAAACGAGTTAACGAAAAATCCTCAGCAAACTTATCAAAATGCTCCCAAATAAGGTGAATAACTAAATAAGCAAGAATAAGCGTAAAGTAAAATATGCTGAGTGCTTGTGTTGTTTGTGGATGGAAAAACTCAATCATATTTTATCGAGATATAGATAAAAATAACGCTGAGTATAGCCGCTAGAATATAAATATTAGTGGTCGTTAAAATCAGTGATGGAACGATAAGCGATATAGCACCATTGAGTGCTAGGGCTGAACCAACTCCTCCTGTAAGAGGATTCATTATCTTTTGAATTATCCAATTCATAGTTTTCCTTACTTTTTGTTAAAAGCGCAGTCTTTAAAAACATAACCATTAAATAGCTAACAAGGCGTGATTACTAAAACAAAGGGGTCAAGCCGCAAGCACTCAAGCACAAACGCACCCAGAATAATAATTTCCAAAAATAAAAACATACCCCGAACAAGGTAATTTAAAGCAGAAAAAATGATTATGAGAGCAGCCTCGTAAAAAACATTGTTGGGACAGTTTAGAGGTACTTGTATTGCGGTAAACAAGATATGAGAAAGGAAGAGCTAGGTTAAATATTGTTTATAAATTCACTAAAAATGATTTTTCATTCAAAATCGAGTAGTTATTACTTGTTCAATTAATTCATATTGATATTATCAGTAGCCTATATACATCGAAGTATATGTTCACTCCCCGTAATCATAATAATAAAGGTGAGGGGAAACTCACTGATCCATGGCTAAGGATAAAAATGTGGCATTTCGTCTGAAATATCTTGCTCTTCTTCCCTTGCTGGTGGCGACTGCATGTCAGCAACCTGCGAAAACCAACATCATAGAGACCCCATCCGCACAAATTCAACCTGCGCTCGTTAACAATGCATGGATAGAAATTTCTCACCGTGCGCTGGATTACAACATTAAGAAAGTACAAGCATTATTGGGTGATAAAGCAGGAATGTGCGCCGTTTTAAAAGGGGATGCGTATGGGCATGACTTGACGTTAGTTACCCCTGTAATGATTGAAAATAATGTTCAGTGTATTGGGCTAACTAGCAATACAGAATTGAAGCAAGTTCGTGATTTAGGCTTTAAAGGTCGTTTAATGCGTGTGCGTAATGCCACGGAAAAAGAGATGGCTCAAGCCACTGAATTTACTGTAGAAGAACTGATTGGCAACTTAGAAATGGCGCAACGCTTAAATGCGATTGCGGCGAAGCAAGGCAAAGTTATTCCGATTCATCTTGCATTGAACTCGGCAGGAATGTCACGAAATGGCTTGGAAGTCAGCAATGCAGAGGGATTAGAGCAAGCTAAGCTAATCTCACAATTACCCAATTTAAAGATCGTCGGCATTATGTCCCATTATCCTGAAGAGGATGAAGCTCAAATCCGAAAAGATTTAGCGAAGTTTAAAAAAGAATCTCAACAAGTTCTGAATGTGACAGGATTGAAACGTGAAGATGTCACTCTGCATGTTGCGAATACTTATGCAACATTGACGGTCCCAGAATCATGGTTGGATATGGTACGTGTGGGCGGCATTTTTTATGGAGATACGGTTGCCACTAAAGATTACAAACGCGTGATGACGTTTAAGTCAAATATTGCGGCGGTGAATCACTATCCGAAAGGGAATACCGTCGGTTATGACAGAACGTATACGCTGAAGCGTGATTCTGTATTAGCGAATATTCCTGTCGGTTATGCGGATGGCTACCGCCGCGTATTCAGTAATGCAGGGCATGTTTTAATCAATGGGCAGCGCGTACCTGTTCTTGGAAAAACGTCAATGAACACAGTAATGGTCGATGTCACAGATATTAAAAATGTGCAACCAGGGGATGAGGTTGTCTTTTTTGGTAAACAAGGAAAAGAGGAAATAACCGCTGAGGAAGTTGAAGATATTAGCGGTGCGTTGTTTACTGAAATGTCCATATTATGGGGTGCGACCAATAAGCGTATTTTAGTGAACTAAAGCATATTATTTTAATAGGAGCCCGCTCAATGTGAAGCGGGTTTTTTATTGCTGCAATGGGGCAGATAAACTGCAATTTACAATAGAGATCCGATAAGTGCGGTTTAACAGAATTGTTATCGAATCCTTGGTGGCGATATGTTAGCTTGGGATAACCTTTTCAATCTGAATAATGTCAGAAGGCAAATAGAAGAATTAGAAGGATATTTTATGTATCAAGTTGATTTACATGCACACACCATTGCCAGCACCCATGCATTTAGCACTGTTAATGAATACTTTGCGGAAGCTGCCGCTCGAGGAATGAAACTATTTGCCATTACCGACCATGGCCCTGAAATGCAAGATGCCCCACATGAATGGCATTTTGGCAATATGCCGATATTGCCGCGCATTGTTAATGGCGTTGGTTTGTTATATGGAATCGAAGCAAACATTAAAAATAAGCAGGGTGAGACAGACTGCAATGAAAAGATTGCTCGTCATCTAGATATTATTCTAGCAGGATTCCATGAGCCGGTTTTAGAACCACAAAGTTTAGAAGACAATACAGAAGCGATGATTGCTACTATTCGTAGCGGAAAAGTGCAAATTATTACTCACCCTGGCAACCCTAAATATCCAATTGATATTAAAGCTGTTGCTCAAGCGGCCAAAGAGTGCAACGTGGCACTAGAGATGAATAACTCCTCTTTCTTGCATTCTAGAGCTGGTAGTAAGAAGAACTGCATAGAAATAGCGAAAGCGGTGAAAGAAGCGGGTGGTTGGGTTGCATTAGGCTCAGATTCACATCATGTTAGTTATTTGGGGCGTTTTGATGAAGTGGTTGAGATGTTGAAATCCATCGATTTTCCAGAATCCCGAATTTTGAATACCACGCCACGCCGTGTTTTAGACTTTTTAGAGGCTCATGGGCGTAAACCTATTCCTGAGTTTGCTCATTTCTAATTTTTAAAGCGAAGATAGTAAATTAAAAAGCCATTCAAAGTTGAATGGCTTTTTTACTTGAAGTAAACAGAAAGGTTTTTTTTGAACAGAATGAAAGTTAGTTAATCTTCAAAAAAATAAATTTTATTAAATTGGCAAGATAAAAATTGAATTTTTAAAGGAAAAATGAGTAAAAAACAGATATCAAATAAATTGGAATGGATATAATCTTTAAAATAAAAAAATTAACATCAAGATGAATTTTAATTTATCATGATGATATATATGAATAAATTAAATTAACCTTGAGTCAAAAAAAGATTAAAAATTAACCCGAGAAAGTAAATGAAATATCAACAAAATTAAAATATTTATTCATTAAAATAACCTATAAAAAATTTAAGAATCTTTAATATTCTCCTATTGCGAAATGATCTGCAGATATGATTTATTAGTGTGGCAAGAACATCCTTGCTTAATAAATTAATCTTAAGGTACTTAGTATGAAAAAGTTATTAGCAATCGCAACTGTATTGTCATTAGCTGTTTCTGGTGCTGCATTAGCAAATACAACAACCAAAACAGAGCCAGTAGCGCCAATTGCTGCTGCTCATCACTCAGCGAAAGCTCATCACGCAAAAGTGAAAACTGAGAAAAAAGTGAGTGCAACTAAAGATAAAAGTGCCGAAAAAGCCATTTAAATTTTTAGCTACACCAAAATATAAGTTTTATACCAATTAATCGTTAGTTTGAATTTAAATAAGGCATTCAAAATGAAAAAATTATTAGCAATCGCGACTGTTCTGTCATTAGCTGTTTCTGGTGCTGCATTAGCAAATACCACTGCGAAAACTGAACATGCAAACCATGGTGTGAAAACTCACGAAGTTGCCAAAGCAGAACATGGTAAAAAAGAAGTTAAAAAGAGTGAAGTGAAACAATCAGGTGAAGCAAAAGCACCTGAAGCGGCTAAAGCAAGTAAATAAGTTCGCTATACTCCTCTAGATTACGTCACGGTGCCATGGGGTATAATTCCATGGCGCTGCTTGACAGCTTATATGGTATACTGCGCATTATTTTTAAATCAGTGTAACCATATGAATTATCAATGCCCCCTGTGTTTTAAACCCCTCAATTTAATTAACAGTAGTTATCGTTGTGAAGCCAACCACCAGTTTGATTGTGCCAAAGAGGGTTATGTTAATTTACTTCCAGTACAACACAAGCGCTCTAAAGATCCGGGTGATAGCCTAGAAATGATGACCTCCCGTCGTCAGTTTTTAGATGCTGGGCATTATCAGCTAATGCGCGATAAGGTCGCTGAAAAGCTTGCTCAATATCTACCTGAGAACAGCGAAAATATACTCGATATCGGGTGTGGGGAAGGGTATTACACTGACCATTTTTCTCAGTCATTAAAGGCTGCATCTAAATCCGTTGCTGTGTATGGGCTGGATGTGTCGAAAGTGGCGATCCGTTTTGCTGCGAAGCGCTATAAATCCGTTAATTTCTGCGTTGCTTCAAGCCATCGTTTACCATTTTCGGATTCGAGTGTGAGTGGCATTATTCGTATTTATGCCCCCTGTAAAGCGCAAGAATTAAGCCGAGTATTAGCACCAATGGGAATTTTAATTACGGTAACGCCGGCAGCAGAACATCTGCAAGAATTAAAAGCCTTGATTTATGATGAAGTGAAATTACACCCTGCAAAAGACGAAGACCTTCCGGGATTTAAATTGATTGATGAGACTCGCTTGAATTATGCGATGGCTCTCGAAGGAGAAGAGGCATTTGCATTGTTAGAGATGACGCCGTTCGCATGGCGTGCTTCTGAAGAAGTGAAGCAGCAATTAAAGCAGGAAGACGTGAAAGGTTATACCGCTGATTTTCTGATCCGAGTTTATCAATATCAAGTATAAAATCAGTATCAAATCTCAAGCTATTCCCCCTGAATAGGTCAGGGGGAACGAGAAGATTACGGTGCGTACATAAATAATTCGAGATGCTCAAAGAGAATATTAAATCCAATTGCAATAAGTACCAGCCCGCCTAAAATCTCTGCTTTTTTTCCTAATAATGGGCCTACGTAACGGCCAATCATCATGCCAATTGTCGCCATTATCATTGTGGTTAAGCCAATAGTCATGGCTGTGTGGACGATATCCACTTGTAGGAAAGCCAGGCCTAAACCAATTGCCATAGCGTCAAGGCTGGTGGCAATGGCAGATAATACTAAATTTCCTACACTGTGACTTGATGGTTTGGCACAGCAATCTTCTTCTTTGGTAGTCAGACTTTGCCAGATCATACGTCCGCCAAGAATGAACAGCAGGGCAAACGCAATCCAGTGATCCCAACGGATAACATACTGACTGGCCAAAATACCAATACCCCAGCCAATAATTGGCGTGATCGCTTCAATAAAACCAAAGATAAAACCTGTACGGAGAATTTCACGAAAACGGGGTTTATGGAGTACTGCGCCTTTACAAATGGCGACAGCGAAAGCATCCATAGAGAGTGCGAAGGCGAGGATGAGAGTTGCGTAAAAGCTCATAACAATAATCTCGGTTGGGTGTTTCCATATACACATAAATTACCCCCAACCAAAAGGCGTATTTATGTGTCTATGGTCTTGCCAACCAATAAATGGCATCCGCACCACGTTTAAAAACAAACGAGTATGTTGACACGGATTTTCTGGAAAAAATATATTCCAGAACAGGCTACTCCCCAATGACGTGGGACGAAAGATATCATAGATTTTAATAAAGGCAAAATATTAATTATTAATAAAGATATCACCTCAAATGATAATAATTTTCATTTTCGATATTGGCAAAGTTAAGGTTAATTAAACATTTAATTAACCTTAACTTTTATACCAATATATAAAGTAGTTATTTATGATTAATGAAAAAATCATAAATCTTTTGTAAATCATCAAGATGATTAACTTGGATATGGATTTTCTTTTGTTCTAATCCAATCATTAAAATACCATCTTCAGATAAATTCATTGTTTTAATTCGCTCATATAAAATAAAAGCATTGGCGAAATAAAAGCCGGTTTGTTTAAAAAATACTTTTGGTCGACGAATAAAAGCTAAATAAATAGCCATAAAAATAGTAATCATTAATAAATAAGTGGTTAATAAATTACCATGTCGAACAATATTTGTATAAATGACTATACAAATGAGAACAATGAAAATGATGGCATCTACTCGATGTTTACGTTTTAAGTTAACTTTTAATAGAGTTTTGCCTTTCAGTGTTCCTTGAATAAATTCATCATAGATTGCGTATATAAGCATGATCAAAATGATAATGGCTAAAACGACATCATTTAAGGTCATTTGAGTACCCATGACTAAGTGGACGAGTTACTAAGCTTAAAAGTAAAAAAGGGAGGCTGCAACCTCCCTTTTTTGATATTTAATAGGAATTATGGTGCTAAGAAATTCAACCAAGCACCAAGAATACCTAAGCCGAAGAAGCCGATAATGATCCATAAAGCATTCACTTTACGGCGTAACAGCCACATACAGCCAAAGGTCAGTAGTAGAGGAACGATGCCTGGCATTAACTGGTCGAGGATCATCTGAACGGTAGTGATGTCTTCCACACCCGTAGTTTGGTTTTTGATCCGCGAAACTTCGAGTGGGATGTTGACGTGAGTCCATTTATTGACCAACGCCCCCATAACAAACAGACCAAGAATGGAAGCCCCTTCAGTCAGTTTTTGCAGGAATCCACCGCCAATATCTTGAACAATATCAATCCCTTTTTTATAGCCGTAGGAAACACCATAGTAAAGTGTTAACAAGCGGACTAAGTTAAAAAGAACGAAAAATAGCAGTGGACCCAGTAAGCTACCCGTCATTGCAATACCCGCACCTAGTGCAGCAAAAACAGGACGTACGGTACCCCAGAAAATTGGGTCACCCACACCAGCTAATGGACCCATTAGCCCGACTTTAATACCGTTAATTGCACCGTCATCAATATCGGCACCATTGGCACGTTCCTCTTCCATTGCCATCGTGACACCAAGAATTGGTGCAGCAACGTAAGGATGAGTATTAAAGAACTCTAGGTGACGTTTGATGGCTTGCTTGCGATCATCATTGTTGTCTGGATATAGACGACGAATAACAGGAACCATTGAGTAACAGAAGCCTAGGGCTTGCATACGTTCAAAGTTCCATGAGCCTTGTAATAGGTTAGAGCGAAGAAACACGCCGCGAATATCGCTTTGAGTTAATCGCTTCTCGGTTGGTTTTGTCATATCGACCATTATTGCATTCCTCCTAGTCCAGCTCGTTGTCGAGGTTGTTATTGCTGTTTTGTACTACAACAGTTTGTGATTTGTTGTATTTAGGGCTGAGTTGGATATAGAGGATAGCCATCACAGTACCAATCACACCAAGAGCAACAAGGTTAAAGTCAGTGAACGCAGCAGTGACGAAACCTAAATAGAAGAAAGGCATTAGGTAGCCAGCACGCATCATATTAATAACCATTGCATAACCAACTACAACAATCATTCCGCCAGCGATATTCAGACCATCAGTAACAACTTGAGGGATGGAATCCAGCATTTGTTGTACTTCGGATGTACCGACTGAGACTGCCACAATGAGTGCTGGAATAGCGATACGCATTGCTTGAAGTAATAATGCAGAAATATGGATAAAACCAATAGCGGATAAGTTACCATTGAGTGCGGCACGGTCTGCAGCATGTTGGAATGCAACAGTAACAGTACGTACAATAATGGTAAGGACTTGACCTGCAGCCGCTAGTGGGATTGCGATTGCAATACCAGCACCAATACTTTGACCACCTGCAATAACCAGAATGGTTGAAATAATGGAGGCCAATGCAGCATCAGGGGCAACTGCCGCACCGATGTTCATCCAACCTAACGCGATCATTTCCAGCGTACCACCGATAATAATACCGGTTTTCATATCACCCAGAACAATACCAATAAGCGTACAGGCAATGAGAGGGCGGTGGAACTGGAATTCATCGAGGATCGATCCCATACCGGCGATACAAGCCACAACGAAGACCATTACTATTTGAACAACGGTAAGTTCCATTGTTTAATCTCCTGTAACCAACAAGTTTCTAAGACTGTTTTTGAGTAACGGTTCAATAAGAACTAATTTCTAAAACATTATTTTTTGAGTTTATTAATTAAATCCATCATGTGGACTTTACTGTCTGAAGCGACTTTACGAACTTCTAACTCAATATTTTTGTCATTCAGATAATTGAATGCATCGATATCTTTTTGGTTAATTGATACGGCATTGGTGACCATGGTTTTACCTTCGGTATAGGCCATTCCACCAATATTGACCGAGTCAATCTCAACGCCTTGCTCAACAATGCGTTGTACATCTGTTGGGTTAGTGAATAACAGCATCACGCGCTCGCCAGAATATTTCGGGTTGTTGTAAACACGGACACATTTGTCTACGTCAACAACGTGGGCGGTAACACCTGGAGGAGCAACTTGCTTCAGTAAGGTAGAGCGAACGGTGTCTTTGGACACTTCATCGCTGACAACGATAATGCGTTTAACGCGCATCTCTTTTGTCCAGCGAGTCGCCACTTGACCATGGATCAATCGGTCATCAACACGCGCCAAAGCAATAATCATGTGTTCACCCGGGCCTGCAATAACAGGTTGTGGAGCAGGTGCACTGACCGCTGCGGGCGCAGGAGTTTCTGCAACAACTTCTTTATATTTGAATGGACGAATGCCACCGCGACCTGTTTCGAGTGCGACAGTGATCAGCTCATCCATGGATGGGTTGTCATCGCGGCACATAAAGGTCTCAACGAGCATTGGGACATTTACGCCTGTAATGATTTCGTAATTGTCATACTCATTGGCAATGCGTGTAGCAGCATTAAATGGACTACCTCCCCACGTATCAACAAGAAATAGCACACCAGCTGAGGTATCTAGAGTGGTCAGCTTTTGTGTGTATTTTTCAAATAGGGTGTCAGCATTTTCCCCAGGGACAAAGTCAATAAACGAGACGTTTTCTTGCTCGCCTATTAACATCTCGGTGGTTCGGAGTAGCTGTTCGGCAGCAACTCCGTGGGTACCAATCATAATAGCTATACTCACTATTTTTCCCTCTTAACAGATAAATCGAAACATCATCGACGATAGAATAGAAGCTAGAAACTGGACTTCTTCTCTATGTGTTTCCCCTGCACCTTAAATAGTAGCTGAATAAATTCAAACTAAGTGGCTAGCTAATAATTAGTTAAGTGCAATTATTAGCTGAATGGTCAGCCTGATCATATCACTAGGATTAATCTAAAAAACTTGTTTCGCGTCAGAAAAATAAAAACAGATCCAAATATTACTGATAAATAAACCTATAACTCTAAATTAATTGATTTGAATAGCATGTAATTTTATTTAATTGGCTTGTTTTGGATTGATACTCTGTTATCGGTAACAATAAATGGGTTTATTTGATAAGAAATTTGTCAGGAAGAGCAAAAAGTGAGCAAAAACAGGCGTGGGCAATAGAATTTAAAGGAATAACAGAATAAAAATAACAATTCAAAAATAGAAAGCAGGGTGAGAAAATTGAAGAAATAAAACGATCATAGACGATAAAAATCGAAAGCTGAAACGAGAAAAGCAAAAAGAGGGAAAGTGTTGTTTGATGGGAGCATTGACGCTCAATAGACTTAATTAAAAAAATTAAATAAGCGTAGAAAGAGTGAGGATAAAACGCCCCCTTCACCACGTAAATGTGTAATGAAGAGGGAAGTTATATTACTGATTAATCACACTGGACTTTGATAGCTAAGCCACCACGAGATGTTTCGCGGTATTTGGCATTCATATCTTTACCAGTTTCGTACATGGTTTCGATAACTTTATCTAGAGAAACGCGAGGCTCGCTGGTTCTGCGTAAAGCCATGCGTGCGGCATTGATAGCTTTAACCGAGGCGATTGCGTTACGTTCAATACAAGGTACTTGAACTTGTCCCGCAACAGGATCGCAGGTTAGACCTAAGTTGTGCTCCATACCAATTTCAGCTGCAATGCAGACTTGCTCAGGGCTTGCACCAAACAACTCAGCTAAACCTGCCGCCGCCATTGAGCAGGCAACACCGACTTCGCCTTGGCAACCCACTTCTGCGCCAGAAATAGACGCATTCATTTTGTACAGAATGCCAACGGCTCCAGACGCTAAGAAATAGCGTAAGTAAAGTTCTGGGGTAACGGGTTCAACGCAATGGTTGTAATACGCCAAAACAGCCGGAACGATGCCACAGGCACCGTTGGTTGGTGCAGTAACAACACGACCACCCGCTGCGTTTTCTTCGTTAACGGCCAATGCATACATGTTGATTAAATCAATCACGTTCATCGGGTCATTAGACAGTTTACTCGCAGAGGTAACTAAGCGGTTCAATGCTGGCGCACGACGAGGAACGCGTAATGGACCTGGAAGAACACCCTCAGTGTTAAGACCGCGTTCAATACAGGCTTGCATGGTTTTCCATACATCTGCAAAGTAAGCGTCAATCTCTTCGCTAGGGTGTAAATCCAGCTCGTTTTTCATCATCAGGCTAGAAATGGATAAGCCTGATTCTTTACATTTTAAGAGTAACTCACCCGCTGAATTAAACGGATAAGAGACAGGTTTGCTGTCTGAAGATGTTTGACCAAAATGTTCTTCATCAACAATGAAACCACCGCCGATAGAATAATAAGTTTTAGTGTAAATTTCCTTGTCGCCAGCGAAGGCGTGGATAGTCATACCATTTTCATGTAACGGTAAGTTATCTTGACGGAAATTCATGCCACCCTCACGAGGGAAATCAACAGTATGAGCGCCATTAGCTAATAGCAGCTTTTCTGTTTCTTCCACATTCTTGATAAAGGATGGGATTGATTCAATGTCAACGGTAGCAGGGAGGTTACCTGCTAAACCCATAATAATGGCGATATCGGTATGGTGACCTTTACCTGTTAGGGATAAAGAGCCATAAACGTCTACTGCGACACGGGTGACGGATGGTAATAATTGCTTATTGACCAAATCATCGACAAATTCTTTCCCAGCTTTCATCGGACCGACGGTATGAGAGCTTGAAGGGCCAATGCCCACTTTAAACATGTCGAAAACGCTTATCACGCAGGACTCCTTAAACAAAAGATGAAGATATAGTGATTTATTTTAAAGGGCGCTACTTTACTGTTATTTCGTAGTGTTAACCAGTAAGTTTAAAGTATTTTTTGAAATAAGGTAGTTACATAAGGTGGATTGGTTATAAATAGCACTAATTGTATTTTGGATAGTGGAAAAATGATTGAATAAAAGGATTATTGACTGTGAGGACTAATCCAGTTGTAGGGCGAGTTGATGCAGGATGGAGGCAGTGAGGCCCCACACTAAGTAATTGTTATACCAGTAGAAAAAGACTCGTTTTTCGCGACCAGAGCGATTGATATCCACATATTTATGTTTTTGCAAGGATAACGCATCAAACAGGGGTATTTCAAAAATAGAGGAAACTTCGCTTGGATTCGCCTGATAGCGAATATTATCGGGCACAAGGCCCACAATAGGGGTGACTTGATAACCGCCAATACTGGAGATAGGTGCAAGTTGCCCTAAGACCTGAACTTTCTCTGGTGGAATGGCAACTTCTTCGTAAGCTTCTCGCAATGCGGTCGCAATTAAGTTTGTATCTTCAGGATCGCGAGAGCCGCCCGGGAATGCCACTTGACCGGCATGAGAACGTAATAGCGGTGACCGTTGCGTGAGCAATAATGTCGGATTGGATTTATTGATAATTGGCAATAGCACGGCCGCCGCTTTACCCGCCGATGTGGCGGGTTGACGAGAAAGCGGGAGTGTAAATTGAAAACGGTTAATAAAGCTATTCAGCTCAGTCATCGCTATCGAGTTTTCCTAGTTTTGGCAAAATCAGGCGTAATTTGTCAAAGGTCTCTTGGTACTCTTTATCGGCTTGGCTATCGGCAACAATACCACCGCCTGCCCAGCAATAAATCTGTTTTTTGTCAGTTATCAGGGTGCGGATTGTGATGTTCGTATCCATATTGCCACAGAAACTAATATAGCCGATTGCGCCACAATATCCATGTCGACGATTGGGTTCTAATTCTTCAATAATCTGCATTGCACGAATTTTAGGTGCGCCCGTAATGGAACCGCCAGGGAAACAGGCACGCAGTAAGTCGGTAGCTTGGTATTGGTTGTCTAATGTGGCGGTGATGGTGCTAACAAGGTGATGAACCGCAGGAAAAGGCTCCACTTTGAAAAGCTCAGGAACGCGTACGGTGCCCGGTTTAGCAACGCGTCCAATATCATTGCGCAGTAAATCCACAATCATCAAGTTTTCAGCACGATCTTTGGGTGAATTGGCTAATTTTTCTGCTTGAAGTTGATCTTCCTCTGGTGAGTCTAAGCGAGGGAGCGTGCCTTTGATTGGGCGAGTTTGAATTTCACCGTTCTCTAATAAAATAAAGCGTTCAGGAGAAACACTGATAACCGCGTTATCCGGTAAGCGAATAAACGAGGAGAATGGGGCGCGATTACTTTCATTCAATGTTAAAAATGCATCCCATTCATTACCTTTATATTTGGCTTTAAAGCGTTGTGCAAGGTTGATTTGGTAGCAATCCCCCTCACGTAGATATTGATGAATACGGGCAATGTTTTCATGGTATTGCGCTTCGGTCATGTTGGCGTGCCATGGGGACGTCAATGAGAAAGCACTTTTACGAGATTTTTTTTGTGCCTGTAACCAAGTGAGTCGCTGTTCGGCATCTTGGTGACTGAATAAAGTCACGCGCTGTTCATGATGGTCAACAATAAGAGCCCATAAATAGATGCCTACCGCCATATCTGGAAATTGTAGCTCAGAAGTGGCAAGTTCGGGTAGCTTTTCGATACGGCGACCTAAGTCATAGCTCCAAATTCCCATTGCTCCACCTTGGAATGGCAGTGCTTCATCAGAAAATTCGCTAACTTGGTATTGATCTATGTATTGCTGTAAAAGGGCGAAAGGGTCATTTTCTGACAATTGAGCAGGCTGATTTTGCGTTTGAATTTCAGTTTGCAAACCGCGAGTTAATAGGGTTACCGCAGGGTCGGCAACAATCATATCGTAACGGTTATGTGAATGTTCAGCTTGACCAGAATGAAGCAGCATAGCCCATGGTTGGTGCGATAAAGGTGCAAAATAATCTAATGCCGCATTGGGGCTGTATGGGAGTTGTATTTTATTAATAGCCATATCAATCAATTAAAGTCAGGTTCCACAAATGAATAATGCCAGATTACCATATAATCTTACCTTATTAAGGCAAGAGCTGTTAAAATTTGCTGAAAATCTTAACGTATTAAATAAGTCTGCAATTTAAAGAGGTTGATTATGTTTTCAGGTATGCCAGCACTTTCCCACGCAGAGCAACAAGAAGCGGTTGAACGCATTCACCAACTGATGGCAGAAGGCATGAGCAGCGGAGAAGCTATTGCGCTGGTTGCTCAAGAAATTAGGGAAAACCATCAAGGTAAAGAGCAAATTGTTGCTCGATTTGATGACGAAAATTAATAATTAATAAACATCCTATTAACATTTAAATGTATTTCTGATAAATTCATATCAGTTAAGTCATTTTGCTCATAGGTTTTATTTTTACAACTACACTAAATAGACAACGGTAACCTATGCGTGCGTTGTTAATGGTGCTGCAGTTTTGGTGAGTAAAATGGATCTCAATTTCATCTACATTTCGTAGATGCCGGAGGATGGTATGAATGTTAATAAAAAAATGGCAGTGGTTTTAGGCAGTTGTGCGCTTGTATTAAGTTCGTTTGCATTCAGTGCTAACAAGGAAGAAGGTAAAGCAGCTGCATTTGTGAGTTGTGGTAATCTTACTGAGCCACAAATTGCGGCACAGGTTAAAAATGATTTTATGAATAACCGGTTACCACGTTGGGCTGATGAAAAAGCGGCCGTGGGTAAAAAAGCGGTTGCATGGATCAACGACAGTGAAGTAACGAAGACTGAAGATGGCTACTCGCTGCCTTTAGTGGTTAGAGGGTCGAAATCCGATCTGCATTACCGTGTTGCAGTGAATTGTAAAAACAATACCATCACCTATAACACCAGCAAATAATCTGCGGGTTTATAGAATGAAAAAGGAGAGTATATAACTCTCCTTTTTTGTATCTAAAATTCTATTCTTAGCGATTTCTTGGCTCGTAGGGCATACGAGCAAAATTCATCGATAACTGACGATAGTAGACCAGCCTTTCACGAAAATAATCCCGCAAATGTTCAGGCTGCTCACGTTCGACGGCCTCAGGAATAATGGGGATATTATAACGTTCCTTGAAAGCAACACCGGAAGCCAGCAGGTCAACGTTAATTTTGTCCATCTCTTCTTTTGGGAGGGTGGCAAGATTACGGCTCATTTTAAATCCTAACGGTTAACAACATCAGCATGAATTGTAGCAATTGAAGTTCAGAAAATCTTGATGAAATAGTGAGATGGTTAGCGAATAAAATTAAATTTAAACATGATAATAGTAAGCAATTAGGATTATTATGAGAAATAAAAGCTAATGCGATTGATTCGTGTTATTTTTACAAAAAACCATTGTTAATCAATAAATTAATTTTTATGGGAAGAATGTTTTCTGAATGCATTTATTATGTTACTGTGGGATATAACTTCATAAAATCATCATCATTAAGGTAAAGATATGTTAAAAGCTGACATGATTGAAGCGTTAAATAAACAACTGAATCTTGAGTTTTTCTCCGCTAATCTGTATTTGCAAATGAGCGCTTGGTGTAGTGATAAAGGTTTTGAAGGTGCAGCGGCATTTTTGAAAGCACACTCACAAGAAGAAATGGAGCATATGCAGCGTTTATTTAATTACCTTAGCGATACTGGCGCATTACCACGCTTAGGCGCGATTGCTGCACCACCAGAAAATTTTGACTCTATCGCTGATGTGTTCAATAAAACGTACGAACATGAACAATTAATTACTTCAGAAATCAATAAACTCGCACATTTAGCAATGACAACCCATGATTACTCAACATTCAACTTCTTGCAATGGTATGTTGCAGAGCAGCATGAAGAAGAGAAACTGTTCAAATCTGTACTGGATAAATTGGGCATGGTGGGTGAGTCTGGTAAATCATTATTCCTGCTGGATAAAGATCTGAAAGGTTTAGCGGCAGCTGCACACGTTTAATCATTCTTTTTAATAACTCGATTTTCGTGTTGTTTATCAAGCGCCAATTCAGAGATGAATGGCGCTTGTTTTATTTTTGCGAGTGAGTTTTATTCGCATTTTGTGCCAAGCCTCACAAGCTGAATGATAAAATCTGATTTTATCGCTGCGTATCGTATTATTTTCCGTATAATGATTGGCTATATATCTAAATTCACCTGCAAATTAAGAGGTTACTATGCCAATCAACCAAATAAAATCTTCTTGGCGTAAATTAAGCGCGGTCGCTGTACTGTTCTTAGGTATGTCATTTCAACAAGCTTTTGCTCATGCGCATCTTAAAGATCAATTACCTGCGGAGGGTGCTGCATTAGAGCAGGCACCAGAAGCTATCACGTTAAACTTTTCTGAAGGGATTGAAGTTAACTTCACTAAAGTGAATGTAACGGATGAGAACAAGCAAATTATCAAAACGGGTAAAGCCGCGTTAGATCCTAGCAACAACACCAAAGTCATTATTCCTGTTGAAAGCAAATTAGCAGCAGGTAAGTACGATGTTCAATGGAGCGTTGTCTCTGTTGATGGACACAAAACCAAAGGGAACTATAGCTTCACTGTGAAATAATATGTCACTGGAAGCATTTTATACCTTAACGCGATTTGTTCATTTTATCGCCGCAATGTTGATGTGTGGAATGTCAATGTTTGCGGTGATAGTCTCCCATGGGCAATTTCGCGTACTACTCCAAGATGCACTGAAAAAAAGCATTATCTTTAGCGCAGTTATCACGATTATCACCACATTTTGCTGGATGATTGCACAATCTGGTTTGATGGGCGATGGTTGGGAAGATGCGTTGAATATGGATATTTGGAAAGGCGTGCTTGGCACTACTTTTGGCCAAATTTGGCGTTGGGAAATCCTCAGTGCTGTCGGTTTGCTTGCCGTTCTATTTATACGCCCGATCACCCTAAAACTTTACCTCATTCTTGTTTTCTCCGTCATTATTTTGGGGCTGCATGCATTTATTGGGCATGCAGCGATGCATGAAGGGTGGCTGGGAGTTGCTCATCAAACCAATCAGTTCATTCATCTAATTAGTTGCGCGTATTGGTTTGGGGGCTTGTGGCCTTTCCTTATTTGCATTCAATTCTTACGCAGTAAAGATAAATTAAAAGCAGGGCTAGAGACGCAAGTTGTCGTATCAATGAAGCGTTACTCGCAGCTAGGGCATATTGCCGTGATTTGTGTACTGATAACGGGAATTATTAATAGCCTGATTTTATTGCCAGGCTGGCCATTCCTCGCAACACTATCTGAATACCAATCTTGGTTATGGCTAAAAATTGCGTTGGTTGGGTTGATGGTACTATTAGCATTAACTAATCGTTATTGGGTGGTACCACGTCTTCAACAGCAAGGAAGGATCAATTATTTGATTATAAATAGTTGGGCTGAACTGCTGCTCGGTACTATTGCTATTCTTGCAGTGGCTGTTTTTGCCACTTATCAACCTGTATAATGGCATTTATCTTTGTATAACCCCGTTTGACAAGGTCATTTTAAATGAAATTCAAATTCATAATTTGTGCGTTAGTACTGGGTGGAACATTCAGTACGGCGATGGCTGCACCATTGGCGAGCGTCAGTAAAAAGCAGTTTGGCGGTGATTGGCCGCTAAAGCGTGAAGAAGTGATGTTAGAGTGTCGTGCTAATGGTGCATTGGTAGCTATCAACCCGTCTACGTTAATGCAGCATCCATTGAATGATATTGCAACGGCACAAATGGAAAAGAAAGAGATCCAAGCACAACCGATTGATGTGCTATTAGCCCCTATCGAAACCACTAAATCGGTTGAAGAGCGAGTATTGCCACTGAAGCAAGCGGCAGAGAAACTGTGTGAGAATAAATAAGGTCTGATTAGCCTTTAGCTATAAATATCAAGGAGATGGAATCTGAAAGGTTTTGCTGATTGCTTAGATAGGTTTAACTTATCATGCAAATAGCTCAATCTTAGAAAATTAAGCAATAAATTGTGTTAAAAATATGTAAATTAATTGCTAATTTAAGTGGTAAGAACGTAAGCTGAACGCTAGTATTAGAGAGTACTTTGTTACGTCTCAATGGCAATTTTAGCGCACGGCTCTGCCAGAGCCATTTCCCAAGGCCCGGTAATCGGAATCTACCAGGCCTCTTTTTTTTGTGTTATTTCCCATCTAACTGTTCTATTTAATACCACCATATTCATCAAGCAATTCTCATTAGCCAATGATGATTTTCTTTATCATAACGCTGGCGATAGAGCAGAACCGGTTTTTCATCCAGTGTCGCAGGGATACTCGTATGTTCATCCCAACCATCCAATTGCATACAAAATTCAGAATCGGAATCGCAAGGAATACTTACAGTATCACTACGCTTATCAGCCATGACAGCATCATTGATTTCATAGGAAGATATTTTCAATTTAACTATGCTCATAACGTTTCCTCTTTACTCTTTATTTTTACAATAAAAAATCAGCTCAACGAAATTAAGCATAGTATAAATGGAATTCATTTCCAAAATATATTTTCGGTAATCGAGGATAAAAAAGGCGTCATGCTGGGAAACATGACGCCTTGTTAGGGATTATTTTTTGGGGATAGGGGTTCCCCAGTCTAACCAGTCCGCAGGGGGCTCTAATTTCAGAATGAAATGCTGATCAGGTTTGGCTTTAGGTGCTAATGGTACTGTTGGCGGGGTTGCCAGCGAAATTCCACCACGAACAAATTGCTTGAATGTACCGCTTTTCACCACGCCACCTGTTAAGCCAAAGGCGAGGTTGTAACCGGAAGATAACCAGAACTGGGTATTATCACGGATCAGATATTGGTATTCTTTGCCTATACGTGTTGCAACATAAACGCGATCGGAAAGCTCTCCCAAATAAAGTCCAGTGACGGTTCCTATCTCTAATCCTCTAAACAGAATTGGCGTTCCTACCTGGATAGAACCTGCCTCACTCGCATCAAGGATAATGGTTAGACCATCGAGATAGCGAGAATCTGTAATGTTGGCAGTTTGCAGTTCAAATTGGAAACGGCTCTTATTACTGCGCCCCGGCTCTGCACTGATATACGGTTGGATCAGCGTATCGAGGTTGTTAACCCCCGATGGCGAAAGTTCAGGGGTCACAATGGCGAAACGGCTACCAATTTTGGTGAAGTTTTCCACATATTCAGGATACAGAATCGCTTTCGCTTTCACTTCGCGGTTATCCGCGGACAGTTTCAGCGATTCGATTTGTCCGATGTTAATACCTAAATAACGAATAGGCATGCCTTCGGATAGCTTAGATGCATCAAAGGTCGTCAACGTTACCGCACTACCAATCGCTTTTGCCGCTGTTTCTGATGGGTAAAGTGTATGTTGACGTGAAGTGTCTAATGAGCCAGTTTGAATATTGTCAAAGCTAATCGCACCACTAAACGCACGGCTGAGCGGGGAAGCTTGAACCGTTAAACCGCCAGCATTTAACTGCACTTTGGCACCACCTTCAGCCCAGAAAACGCTTTGTGGCGTCAATAAGTTACGGTATTGACCTGAGATATACACATTCACTGCAAAGCCGTCATTGTTTGGTTTAATCGACACAATGTTACCGACTTCAAATTGGCGATATAGTACCACTGAGCCTTGTTGAATGTCGGGAAGGGTATTGGTGTTTAGCGTAATGGTGGTCGGTGGCGCGGAGCCTAAAATACCCGCTTTGGCATTCTCATCAGTACGATATAACGGGAATGATTCTGGTAATGTATCTTTCCCTTTTCCTGGAATGATATGTAAGCCGCCTTCCAGCCATTCTTGAGGTGTAGCACCTTGGAATTGTAATCCGCTCATCCCTAACTGCACATCGACACGGCTATTGGCGACAAATTTACTGTCTTGTTTAACCAAATGTTTAAATTCATTAAACACGGCAATTTGGAACTGAACATTATCATCCGTTAAGTGACGCTGTAACACTTCGCCGATTTTTATTCCACGATAGATAACAGGTTGCCCCACATTCACCCCAAAGGTATCCATCGCGGTGAGGGTAAGTTGCAAGTCTATATTGCCTTGCTGATCAAGCGGTTTGACATCCTCTTTACTCGGCTGCAATTCATATTGTTGCCCTGTTTGCGCTGGCAGGCTGTTTTCTGGGGAATCAAATGCCACTGCGCCATTGATCACCGCCGAGAGGCTTTCCATTTTGATACTGGCACCAGTATTCAGGTCGAATCCACCTTCTATACCGGAAATATTCCAAAATTGGCTATCTGACCGGACGAGATTAACATAGCGTTTTTTAATAATAACCGCGATGGATACGCCTTTATTTTCAGGTAACAAGGAATAATCAGAAATATAACCGACCGGAACTTTACGGTAATAAACGGGGGAGTTTTCGTTTAATGCACCTAAATCTTTCGCGGTGAGGTAAATGAGTAATTCGCCTTCGTTTAAGTTTCGCTGTGGTGGTGTATCGAGCGCCACAAATTGGGATTTTGGCGAACCAGTGCTTGGCTGCATGCCAATATAGTTCCCTCCTACCAGAGCATCTAAGCCCGACACGCCAGCTAAAGAAGCTTTAGGTGTCACCAGCCAAAAGCGAGTTCCTGAAGTGAGTGCCGAGCGCATATCTTTATTCACGTTGGCGGTAACAATCACACTTTTCATATCGTCACTGATAGAGACGGTTTGTACCATGCCAACATCCACACCTTGGTAGCGAATTGGCGTTCGACCCGCAACAACGCCAGAGGCGGATGAAAATTGAATGGTAATTTGTGTGCCACGTTCCACCCATTGTTGGAATAGTAGCCAGCCTGCGATCATGATCGCGATGATGGGAAGCAGCCAAAAGGGCGAAATTGTTGTCCTTTTACGGCGGATAGCCTCCGAAACTTCATCCGAAGTTTCACTTTGATGGTTTTGATTTTCCATAAGAATCCCAAATTAATCGACTGTCCAACCACTCAACAGCAAGGATAGTTAAAATAACAGCGGTACCAAAATATAAAGCCGCAGGCCCCATAGTAAATGACATCAGCATATCGCGGTTCACTAAGGTCATCATCAAGGCGATGACGAATAAATCTAACATCGACCAGCGCCCAATCCATGAAACGAATTTCAGTAATTTCATCCGTAACACAGGGTCTGTATGGCTTTTAAGTTGAATTGAAAATAATAACAGTATCATGATGATAATCTTCACGAAGGGCACCAAAATACTGGCAATAAAAACGATAATGGCAATCGGCCAGTTTCCAGAGTCAATTAAGGAAACGACACCGGAGTAGATTGTGTCCTCTAAACGTCGCCCATTTAAATAAAACGTCGAAATGGGCAGTAGGTTAGCAGGGATTAGCAACACCATGGCGGCAATCAGTGCGGCCCATGTTTTTTGTAAGCTTAAGGGTTCACGATGGTGAAGTGGGCGGTGGCAGCGCTGACATTTACCTTTCTTATTGGGTTCTCCAGTAAAATGGCAGGCTAGGCAGGTTTCTGCATGAGGAGCCTCTGCATTTTCCTCCAAAGGATAAAGCCGCCGCCACAGTTCATCGAGATTAATGTGGATTAAAATAATAATACTAATCACAGACATAGTGCTAAATGCAATCAACCCATGTCCGACATAAACCGTCGCATAATCTTGCATTTTAATTGCTGCGATACCCAAACCGACAAGATAGACATCCAGCATGACCCATTCTTTGAGATGCTTCATCATCAATAAAATGGGACGCATGTTGATGGCCAGATAGCGCGCTAATACCAAAGATAAAATCGAAATAGGTAAAAGTAGCGGTGCAGCTATCGCACAAAAAGCCACAATACTCGCGGTAAAAGGGTCACCTTGCTCGCTAATTAATCGGACGCCATCAAGCACGTTGGCGTTGATTTGGGTGCCAAATAGATAAATAGAAATCAATGGCTGCCAAAAAGCGATGGGAGCAAGAAGCAATAAAGTGACAGATAATAGAGCAAGACGACGGAGTGACCATGAGCGCCCATCATTTAATTGACTAGAACATCTTGGACAAACAATGACTTGCCGTGGTTGAAAAGGCGGAGTCACTATTTTTTTGTTACAATGGCAACAACGTTGCAAATTCATGGAAGTATGATTAATGTGGGTCATATATATTCATTGTATGAATTAATTTGCTTGTAATCTAGTGTAAAAAAATTTACGTAAAAGTGACAACTTGCTAACCTACGGTCTACGCTTACTAATATTTTTTACTTGTTTACGTATAACTGAAAATAAATATGGATAAAAAGAAGTATTATCTCGAACTTTTAGATAGTTTATCTGCACTTCTCGCTGGAGAGTATGATTTAATTGCCAGTTTGGCAAATAGCAGTGCGTTATTATTTGAACGTTTATCCGGTATCAACTGGGTTGGTTTTTACTTGAGTGATGGAAAGGAACTGGTTCTCGGCCCATTCCAAGGTAAAGTCGCTTGTGTACGGATCCCGTTCAATAAAGGCGTCTGTGGTACCTCATTTTCCGAAGCGCGTGTTCAGCGTGTGGAAGATGTGCATACTTTTTCAGGTCACATCGCATGTGATGCGGCAAGTAACTCGGAAATCGTCTTCCCTCTGAGTGTAAATGGCAAGATAATTGGGGTTTTAGACATCGACAGCCCAAATATTGGCCAATTCGATGAAGAAGATGAAATAGGGCTTCAATACCTTACAGACCAGCTATGCCAGCACTTGGCGATGTGTTCTATACCAAAATATTATTAAATATTGGTATGTAAAATCAATAGGAACGTGGCAATTGTCAGCAACACGATTATAATGTCCGCTTGTTCATGCCCGTGAGGTTGGCAAAATCGTTGTTATCAGGAAATTTCATGGAAAATCAACCTAAGTTGAATAGTAGTAAAGAAGTTATCGCATTTTTGGCAGAGCGTTTTCCACGCTGTTTTATCGCTGAAGGCGAAGCACGTCCGCTTAAAGTCGGAATTTTTCAAGATATCGTAGGGAACTTGACCGAAGAGGATGGTATTAGCAAAACGCAATTACGTTCTGCGCTGCGCATGTATACCTCTAGCTGGCGTTATCTTTACGGTGTTAAAGAAGGCGCAAAACGTGTTGACTTAAATGGAGATGACTGCGGTGAATTAGATGCAGAGCACATTGCCCATGCGCGTCAACAATTAGCTGAAGCGAAAGCGAGAGTCCAAGCGCAACGCGCAGAGCAACAAAAAACGCAAAAGCGTCCTGCTGCGAAAAAGCCTAGCGACAAAGCTCCTCGTCAAAATGATGCGAACAAAGAGAGCGCATCTCGTCGCCGTCCATCAGACAAAAAAGAACGTCCACAAAATACAGCTCCGAAAAACCCTCGTAGCAACCCAGCTGAAGAGAATTTGAAATCAGTTACTGATATCAACACACTGAAAGTCGGTCAGACTCTGAAAGTGAAAGTCGGTAGCAGTATGATGGATGCCTCTGTGCTGGAAATTGCCAAAGATGGTGTTAGGGTTCAATTGCCATCTGGTCTGGCAATGATTGTGCGCGCGGAACATTTAAAGTTCTGATACGGAGGTCACTCAGGTCATGAACAAATTACTCAAAGTTGCATTTGTTGTGAGTCTCGCGACTTTCGGCACCGCAATAGCTAATACTCAGGCAGTGACTCCGGTCACTGCTGCTCAGTTACCTCTTTTAAAACAGAATACACAGCACGGTACCGTGAGTGAGCGTGTGACATCCCGTTTTACGCGTTCTCACTATCGCCAATTCGATTTAGACAAAGAGTTTTCTGGGAAAATATTTGACCGTTATCTCAATATGATTGATTACGGACATAATGTTTTACTTCAATCCGATGTTGACCAGTATGCAAAAGATAAAGCAAAAACGGGTGAATGGCTTGAAGATGGCAAGTTAGATAAGTTCTATGACCTGTATAACCTTTCTCAGCAACGTCGCTTTGAACGTTTCAAATATGCACTCGCGCGTTTAGATCAACCGATTGATTTAAACGCGACGGATTCTATTGAGGTTGATCGTACTAAAGCACCTTGGCCGAAAGATAAAGAAGAACTAGACCGTTTATGGGACCAAAAAGTCCGCTATGATTGGTTAAGTTTGAAATTAACTGGCAAAGATGACAAAGAGATCAAAGACAAACTGACTAAGCGTTACAATTTTGCATTGAAACGCTTATCTCAGGCACAAAGCGAAGATGTATTCCAATTAATCATGAATGCGTTTGCTCGCGAAATTGACCCACATACCAGTTATTTATCACCTCGTAGCACAGAGCAATTTAACTCAGAAATGAGTTTATCCCTTGAGGGGATTGGTGCTGTATTACAACAAGATGATGATAATACGACAATTAATTCTTTAGTCGCGGGTGGTCCTGCGGCTAAAAGCAAAGAGCTAAAAGTCGGCGACAAAATCATTGGTGTTGGTCAAGTTGGTAAACCTATTGTTGATGTCGTGGGTTGGCGTCTAGATGACGTCGTCGCGTTAATCAAAGGGCCAAAAGGTAGCCAAGTTCGTTTAGAAGTTGTTTCAGATACAAAAGGTGCTAAGCCACGTATCATCACTATTGTTCGCGAACAGATCCGATTGGAAGATAGAGCTGTAAAACTGTCTATCAAACAGCAAGGTAAAGAGAAAGTTGGTGTATTAGATATTCCAGGTTTCTATGTTGGTTTGACCAATGATGTCAAAACTGAACTGCAAAAAATGGCGAAAGAGAATGTTTCGGCTCTTGTTATTGACCTGCGCGGTAATGGTGGTGGGGCATTAACAGAAGCGGTCGCATTATCTGGGCTATTTATTAACAAAGGACCGGTTGTTCAAGTTCGTGATAACAATGGTCAAGTTCGCCAAGATGCGGATGACGATGATGTTATCTATTATAAAGGTCCATTAGTTGTTCTGGTTGATCGCTTTAGTGCTTCCGCCTCAGAGATTTTTGCCGCAGCAATGCAAGATTATGGCCGCGCTTTAATTGTGGGTGAACCGACTTTTGGTAAAGGAACGGTACAGCAGCACAGAAGTTTAAGCCGCGTTTATGACCAAATGCTTAAACCAGAATGGCCATCATTAGGTTCAGTGCAATACACTATCCAGAAGTTCTATCGTGTAAATGGTGGAAGTACCCAGCGTGAAGGTGTGACGCCAGATGTAGTAATGCCAACAGGGCAAGATCCAGCAGAAACAGGTGAAAGTTTTGAAGATAACGCTTTGCCTTGGGATAGCATCCCAGCTGCGAATTACACTAAATCTGGGGACATTAATGCTGATCTATCTCCGATTAAAACCAAACATTTAGCCCGTATCAGTGTTGACCCTGAATTCAAATACATCGATGAAGATATTGCGCGTTACAAGTCATTGAAAGCGACTAAGAATCTGATTTCTCTGAACTATGCTCAACGTCAGAAAGAAGATAATGAAATTGATGCGACCAAACTGAAACGCATTAATGAGCGTAATACAAAACTTGGCAAGCCATTATTGAAGTCGATTGATGATTTACCGAAAGATTACGAAGCGCCAGATCCGTATTTAGATGAAACGGTGAAAATGGCAATAGATCTTTCGAATCAAAACACTAAGATGCTTTCTGGTGCCAAACAGTAAAAATAAAGAGTATTTTCTAGAGCCAGCGTAAGCTGGCTTTTTTATATCTAAAAATACATTAAGTAATTGATTTTAAAGCATTTAATTTTATTTGGTGTTTTATCTATAGCCTTAATTTCAACTAAACTTAAATTTTTATTTAAAAAATTATTGGGTTTTCTTTCGCTTTTTCAAAAGTATCCTACACTTCAGTTAGTAATATCCCTTATTAATGAGGCAAAACAATGCGTAAATTATCTGTAGGTTTATTAACTGTCATGGCGGTCATGATGTCGTCAATGGGTTCTGCGAATGCAAGTAACTACCCTTGTTCAGGCGCTAAAGGCGGAATTGCTCGTTGTGATGGCGGGCAATTTATCTGTAATGACGGAACGACCAGTCGTTCAGAGCAAGTCTGTACAAATGAGCTAAAAAACTCAATCAATAAAAGTGCAGGTATTGGTGCAGGTATTGGGGCGGGTGTGGTGAAGCAATCGAGCAAACCATCTGCGGTAGATTCTATCAAAGAGACAGGTGACAACATGAGTAAAACTGCAAAAGATAAAGCATCAAAAGCAACTGATAAGGCAAAAGCTGCTGAGAAAGAAACATCGAAAGCGGTGAAAGATAAGGCAAAAGCAACAGAGAAAGAGACCTCTAAAGCTGTAAAAGAGAAAGCGGATAAAGCCAAAGCTGCTGACAAAGAAACCTCTAAAGCTGTAAAAGAGAAAGCAGACAAAGCTAAAGCTGCCGACAAAGAATCTGCAAAAGCAGTGAAAGAAAAAGCAGATAAAGCCAAGGCTAAAGAGAAGGAAACCTCTAAAGCAGTGAAGGAAAAAGCCGACAAAGCTAAAGCGGTAGAGAAAGACAAAACCAAAGCAGCAAAAGATAAAGCAGACAAAGCGAAAGCTGACAAAGCTAAAGCTGCAGCGAAAACAACCGCAAAAGTATCTAAAGGCAAACCAAGCAAAGGTAAAGTGAGCTGATCATTTTCTCTTAGTGCTTTATGGTTATCATTCAATGCCGTTTATTAAAACGGCATTTTTTATTGCTGTGTGTAAAGATATGTTATTTTATGACTTTTTCCTGTTAATGGGCTTGAAATGGTGTGAAAAAACCTTATTTATAAAGTAAATTTGTCGTGATGTTTGTTTTTACCAAGGAACCTATAAAAAATGATGAGAATTGCTTTATTCTTGCTCACAAACTTAGCTGTTATGTTTGTGTTCGGGATTATTTTAAGTTTAACCGGGATACGTGGAAGTAGTGCTCAGGGGTTGCTGATCATGGCGGCACTGTTTGGGTTTGGTGGTGCATTTGTGTCACTACTTATGTCCAAATGGATGGCACTGAAGTCTGTTGGTGGTGAAGTTATCGAACATCCACGTAATGAGATGGAACAGTGGTTAGTTAACACTGTTAGCCGCCAATCCCAACAAGTGGGCATCCAAATGCCACAAGTGGCAATTTACCATGCTCCAGATATCAACGCATTTGCAACGGGCGCACGACGTGATGCTTCTTTAGTTGCGGTAAGTACGGGTCTATTGGAAAACATGAGCCGCGATGAAGCCGAAGCAGTTATTGCTCATGAAATCAGTCATGTCGCTAATGGTGATATGGTTACCATGACCTTATTACAAGGCGTTGTGAATACCTTCGTTATCTTCATTTCACGTATTTTGGCGCAAGTTGCAGCTGGCTTTATGTCAAACAACAATGACAATGAAAGTGAAAGCAGCAATGGTAACCCAATGGTTTATTTTGCCGTTTCGATGGTACTAGAAATCGTGTTTGGTATTTTAGCGAGCATCATTACGATGTGGTTCTCTCGTCACCGTGAGTTCCATGCGGATGCAGGCTCTGCAAAATTAGTCGGTAGAGAGAAAATGATCGCTGCACTGCAACGCCTGAAAACAAGCTATGAGCCACAAGAAGAAGGACGCTTGATGGCATTTTGTATCAATGGCCGTGGTAAAGCATTTAGCGAACTGTTTTTATCTCACCCTCCATTAGATAAACGTATTGAAGCATTACGTTCAGGCCAGTATCTGAAATAGCCTACGGTGTTAATGCGATAAAATGAAAGGGAAACGTCATGTTTCCCTTTTTTATTTGCTCATCCTACCTTTATCCCCACCGTATTCGATTTATCATTTTATCTAACTATTTCAGCGAATAGTGCCAGTAAAGTAGTGTGCTAGTAAAAGAAAGGTGACGGGTATTTTATGCTGAAGAGAGTTAAATAAATATACTGAAAGAAAATTGCACTCAGATTGAATGGTATTAAACCCTCAGTTTAAAAAATACGTCTATTTTTTAGGTGTTGATGTTTATTTATCAATTAAATGTTGAATAAATAGACTAAATACTTCTTTGTGGTTATTTTAATTTAAATAAAGTTAAAAAACAAATACGCTTTATTTGTGTTAAATGACGTGAATGAAAAAAATAAATATCCTGTGTAACGCTACATATTTATGGTTATCTAAAATTAATAGCATGCTATTAGTTACTGAAGATTATATACCATAATTAATATATTTATTTTATATATTTTTATAATTCATTGCTGTAACTATTATTTTTTGAAAGATTCAAAATCAATTGCATAATTATGCATTAATAATTATTTGTAATTTATTTATCTCTTATGTTATGGTGCAGAATCATCCTTTTTAATCAAGGTAAATGTTTTATTATCATTGGGTTGCTTATCATTGAGTTAAATCCCTCGTTACACGTCATTGTTGTATATGCATTAAAAGCGCATAGATAGTGCTGAATTTTTGCGCGTTAAATGGAATTTTTGACAATGTTATCGCCTATGCTAATAAACATTTCATTTTGTTTAAAATAAAAATTTTATCGCGCGGGAACCAATTTCCTCATTGATATACTTCGCCATAAAATAATAAATAATAGGAATTCAACATGCACAATGAATTTTTAGTACACGAAGCAGAGATGCTGGACTTATTAAAGCAAGTGGTTAATACAGAATCCGGTTCATACGATAAAGAGGGGGTTGATAATCACGCGGCATTTTGGTGTGAACGCTACCAATCAATGGGCTTTGAAGTTGAGATAATCCCAAATGAAAAATTGGGTAATAACTATCGCATTTATCACTCATCTACCACGCCTGAAATTTTGATTTTACTGCATCTTGATACTGTATTTCCAAAAGGCACCGTAGCAGAAAGACCATTTAGCATTGAGGGTGACAGAGCCTATGGCCCCGGCGTTATTGATATGAAAGGCAGTCATGTCATGGTGCATCAGGTGATCAAACAGCTTTATGCCTCCAACGATGAGCGTTACAAGAAAATTGAAGTGCTGTTGAACTGCGACGAAGAGATTGGTTCTATTTCGTCACGTTCAGTCATCGAGGAATGTGCAAAAGGCAAGCGCTATGCCTTAGTGATGGAGCCTGCGCGTGCTAATGGCGCTATTGTCAGTGCCCGTCGCGGTGTGGGTACCTATGTTCTGACCATTCAAGGCAAAGCGTCTCATTCCGGTATTGCCCCTGAGGCAGGGATCAGTGCTATTCAAGAACTTGCATTCAAAATCCAAAGTTTACATGCACTTTCTCAGCACAATAAAGGACTGTCGGTGAACGTGGGTCTGATCACGGGCGGAACATCAGTCAACACCGTCGCGCCAAATGCGCGTGCAGAAATTGATGTGAGGATCTCCTCTGAACAGCAAGGTCTTGAAATCGACAAGAAAGTACGTGAAGTGTGTAGCCAGCCTGTTTTAGAAGGCATTCAGCTTTCATTGACCGGTGGCATCAACCGCCCACCAATGGCAAAAACGGCACAAAGCGCTGAACTTATCGACATCATCAAACAAGAAGCCGACAAACTAGCAATTACACTGGATGACGTCTCTACAGGCGGTGGCTCTGATGCCTCATTTACCGCAGGTGTGGGTACACCAACGGTAGACGGTTTAGGTCCAATTGGCGGCTATCAACATAGTGACAAAGAGTACCTCGAAATTCCCTCTTTAACTGAGCGCGCTCAGCTATTTTTCAATGTGTTAAAACGCATTACGCAGTAATTATGACTAACAAAACAAATAATAATCCAACAGGATAAATCTATGGCAATAACATCAACAACACCACCACAAAAAAAGCGTTCTGATGGGATAAACCCGTATGTATTGCTTTTTTTCATCCTTGTCGCGGCAGCGGTTGCTACTTGGATTGTTCCGGCGGGGCAATATGCCTCAGAAACGAAAGTTATCACGACTATCAAAGATGGTGTGGAAACCCAAGTTAAGAGCTCCTATACCATTCCGGGAAGTTATGAGCGTTTACCTGAACAACATGGCGTTTTACCTGGGCAAGTTTTCACGTCGATTGCTGACGGCTTAGTGAAAGCTGCGCCGATCATTTTCCTGATTATCTTTACTGGGGGCGCGTTACATCTGCTTGAAACGACGGGCGCAATCAACAAAGTTCTGAGTAATATTTCACGCAGTAAAAAGCTCAATGACTTTTTGTTGATCACTATCTTCTTTGTGGTGTTCTCAATTTTGGGTACCACAGGGATTGTGGTGAACTCGATAATTGCATTCGTGCCAATAGGTTTATTGGTGGCGAAGTCAGTCGGAATGGATGACAAGTTTGGCGCAGCGATTGTCTATGTTGCGGCTTATTCAGGCTTTAACGCCTCGGTAATGGCACCGATGACCGTCGGGTTATCTCAAGGTTTAGCCGACGTTCCGCTGCTATCGGCATTTGGCTTCCGTACTGTGGTTTATATTAGCTTTGTGATTGCAGGGATTATCTTCTTAACTCTGTACGCGAAGAAAAGCCGTCGCCAAGGGATGGTGCGCCCAGAAGTACAGATTGATGACAGCCAATTTGAGACCTCAAAAATCTCTTTACGCCACGTCATAACATTATCCTATGCCGCATTCTGCTTAATTGGCTTTATTTTCGGTGCCATTGAATGGAGCTGGGGCGAAAAAGAGATGATGGCCATGTTTATCATCTTAGGCGTGGGTGTGGGCGTACTGAACAGAATGTCACCGAATGATATTGCAACCGGCTTCCTGAAAGGCTGTGCTGGCATGGTTGGTGGGGCATTTATCGTTGGAATGGCGCGAGCGATTGCGATTGTGTTAGCGGATGGCATGATCTTAGACACTATTGTGAATTCAATTATTTCACTAATGGATGGATTACCGAAAACATTATCTGCGCTTTCTATGTTCGGTACCGCTGCTATTATGCACTTCTTTATTTCTTCAGGTTCTGGTGAAGCGGCAGTTTTAGTGCCTATTTTCACCCCAATGGGCGATCTGTTAGAAATCACCCGCCAAACTACCGTTCAAACGGTATTAATGGGCGAGGGTGTCGTGAACTGTATTAACCCAACATCGGGTATTTTGATGGCGGTATTAGCGACATCGAAAATCCCATATACCAAGTGGTTGAAGTTTATCTGGCCGTTGGTCTTAACTTGGGTCATTATTTCGATTATCTCGATTGTTTACGCAGTCATGACGAATTTAGGCCCAATTTAAGTTCGCCCATCACGTTATTTAGACAGACAGGGTATTTATCAAAGCGCTACTCGAAAGAGTGGCGTTTTTTTGCGAACTAGTTTTGTTCTGTTCGAAGTGTAGGGTTAAAAAATATAACAAGAATAGATATTTTAACTTTTACGTTGATTTTTTGAAAATTATCCGATATGGAGATTCAGTTTTTAGAAATTGTTCATGAAGAAAGATATTACTACTCTGATGATCTAATCGAATATAAAATTTCAACTAAACTATTTAAGGTAAATAACACCATATAAAAATATTCGATTTTCTTATTCATATAAGTGTTAAGAATTGAATTGGGCTATTTGCTCTAAAATTTTCAATGGAAATAGGGTGTAAAACGGATTTTATATATTAAGATATGATTCAAGTCAACGTTAGTTGACTATATTAAATATTATAATGATTGAATAGATGCTTGAAATAAATATGAGTGTTAATTGTCTAAATAAGGTGTAAGCGTAGGGAAACTCCAATGCAATACTCTGTTTCAGAGTATTGCATTATAAATCCTATATCATTCAGGTTGTTACATTTTTTTTGCTCTAAATCTCTCTATAAATGAAACCTTCCTTTCAATTGGGGAAATATTTAGCTTTAGATAGTAGTCATAATAAATTACATTAAGCTTATTTTTCAGGATTGCAATCATTTCATTGATTAAATCAGTAGGAGCAGAGTCTAAAAATTCACGTAAAGGTACTTTATCCACTTTTTTTCTCTTTAGTAAACATTCAAGTGTATAATCTGAAACTGCAATTTCATTTATTATTTCTTGTGAGTAACTTGAATCCATCTCAGGGAAAAATGCGTGTACAATACCCAATATTTCATGCGTAGGTCCAATTATAGCTCTACCTTGCTTTTTATTATGTTTTCCAGATGTTTTTATAAATGCATCATCATATTTAATGTCTTTAGTTCCTCTAGGTATAAAAACAATAAATGATTTTTTAAACCAATAATTGATTATCTTCAATGCATCATTGTCGGTAATCTCAATTTTACCATTAATAGGTTTCGCACCTAATGATAAAATATATGGTTTTAATACATAATTAATTGAGTCAATTGGATCTATTCTTTTAAAAAACTCTAAAAAGTTGTGAATGTGTGAGGTTTCATTCATTGTTTTACTTATAAATGAGCAATACTCTTCTTTTTCACCATTACTAGATGGCCTCATTTTGACAAATGAGGCCGCATGATACTCTTGTATTGACTTATGGGGAAATGTATAGTTTTCTTCAGAGTCCTTTATTATTAAAGATGTTATGTCCTTTATGTCAAGAATGATGTTCTTTGATATTTTTTTATATTTAGCATCATTTTTTGTGTTTATATCAATTAATTCCATTGCTTCGAAAGCTTTTTCTTCCATTTTTTTTATGTCCATTGATGTTATTTCATCAAGTAGTGTTACAAAACAAAATGCACAAAAAAAACTATAGCTGCTTTCTCTATCAAACGTATTTTCTATCTTATGTCTATTTCTGAATTTTTTAATTTTATCATGCGTTTCATACATGACATCAAATATACTCTCATAAAATTGCGTGGTCTCATTTGGTATTATTTTCATGTATGGAAAACATTTTAGTAACAAAACAACTAGTATTGGTGTCTTCAATGAGGATGTGAATTTTATATTTTTTCTTAACGATAACTCTAAAGAGTTAACGTCTAAATTAACATTGGCTCTTTTTATTATTCCTATAACATCATCAAACTCCAAGTCAACAACTGTATATTGTTTTATACCTGGAGTATCACAAATTATAGTATCTGGTCTAGATGTAGTTATCACTTGAGTTTTCAAGTTTTCAAGTTTTCAAGTTTTCATTTATATCTACTATTTGTTTTAATAATGCATCTCTTTTGTTATTTTGGACTTCATCAAAACCATCAAGAAATATAACGACTCTACCAGATGATAATAGAGATTTTAAAGAGGTTTCTGTGCATTTAGTATTGGTTTCAAATATTAAATTCATTATTTCATCAATGATTGAATCTTTTTTCATTGAATGAAGATTTATGAAGAATGGGAGCTTATCACCAAATTCAATTTGATTTATTAACATTTCCCTAAGAATCGTGCTTTTTCCTTGTCCTGCAACTCCTGATATATTTGAAATATTGTCGCCTGTAAAATAAAAGTTATTATCTATAATTATTTCAGAATTACCATCACCTTTCTTCTTTTTTATTTTTATAGGGTAATAACTCTCACTAACGCTGATTTTATTTTCAGGATCCAGTAAAGTATACGTGAATAGATTTTTTTCTATGCAAACCTCTATATATTTAAGATATGAGTTATTATTTGAGAATATAGAGTCATATAGCCTCCGTCCTTCATCAGTACCATATTTCCATTTTATATTTTTTATTTTTTCAAATAATTTATCAGTTGATAATTTAGCAGCGGCGTTTACTAAACTAGTAACTATAATTTCGTTCAGTGCCATTTTTTTATTCCTTGCATATTAAATTATGTCAAATATATTAAATTTTAATAATGCAGGTCAAGTAATAGATTTCTTTTATTCAATGCGGATGGTTTCTCAATGTGAAAATTTCGTTTAGAAACTAAAAAGCATGAAATTTGTAATTCAGTACATCAATCAGCAAGAACAAAAAAGAATTGTTGCACGAGTAAAATACCATTACTGGCACGTTTCAGAGGCTATATTGTAGATACATGGATACTGGTCTATTTGCCGGCAAGGTAGGCTACATAGTGGATGTGATGTGGATGTTGTCTTATAAATTCATGTATAAAACAGTAAATTAGAGGCAAAAAAAGCCCCCTTCATAAGGCATAGCCAGCCTTGTCAATACAGGTCTGGCTATATAAATCAATGAGATATCACATGACTGTCATACTATAAAGCACCACAATAGCCCGTTTATGTGGATGGAATGTGGATGCTTTCGCGTAGTGGGTTACATGATATAGCCTCATTTAAGTAATCTGGCGCAAAGTGTGCATACGTCATTGTTTGCTGAATTGTTGCATGACCCATGATTTTTTGGAGTGTTAAGATATTCCCTCCGTTCATCATAAAATGAGCCGCGAATGTATGACGTAAAGCATGTACAGCTTGACCATGTGGTAAATCAGGTTTTACGTTTTTTAGTATCGCTCTATAAGTTTCATAGTCAGCGTTGAACAGTAAACCAGACTCTTTAATTTTTACTGCCTTCATTACTTCATCAGATATTGGAACGGTGCGATGCCTGCCGTTCTTCGTCTTCATAAAAGTAACTCGCCCATGTAATAAATTCTCGGCTCTTAATTGGGTTGCTTCACCCCATCTGGCACCGGTACTTAAACATAAAACTGTAATGCGCCAATAATCACCTTCAACAGCATTCAGTAATTTTTCAATATCACTTTTCGTCAAATAAGACATTTCGGGCTTTTCTTCTTTTAGCTTACTAAGCCCTTTGATTGGGTTGGTTTTAGAACATTCACCAATCTCTGCCAACGATGTGAAAATGCCCATTAACAAATTCAGCTCTCTATTGACTGTTGAAGCTTTCACTCCACTTTGCAGCCTATCTGACCGATATTGACCTAAAAGCTTAGGCGTTATCTGATATACGGAAGGGTTACCCATATCATTGATTATCTTTGTTACTGTTCTTTTGCGATTAGTCGAATATTTATTGTTACGCCCTTTATATATCCACCATATCTGAAAAATCTCAGACAGAGATCGGTAGTCTCGTGACTCACTATTCCACTCATCGCTATTTGCAGTAAGCATTACACTTCTTTCGAATGCTAAGGCATCTGCTTTCTTTTTAAATACCCGCTGGACTCGTTTTCCTTCTCGCCCCTGCGGTCTGATATCCACTTTGTAACGTCCACCTTCAAGCGCCTTAATAGTCATTGTTGCGCCCTCCGGTTAAACGAGGTGATTCTAAATTGTTAGTAAAAACATACTGTTGATAAATATTTAGCCAGCTTTTGTTATTAAAAGCAGCTAGATTATTTTCATAAGCCCATTGTGTGCGATAGCCGGTGAAATTTGACCGGCAGATGGAATAATTTTACCGGTTGTTAGCCATAGAGAATATTTACTAAGCCGCCGATGTTTTAAAATATTCTCAAAGCATAGCCAATTGATGTTACTAGCAATCGGTATATCTAAGTGTTCAACGGATAATGCTTCTTTAAGTTTTTCATTTAATGTCATGCTTGTTTGTCCTCATCAACTTCATAGTTTTTAGGGTCGTAAAGTGCTGGAGCTATTTGACCTGATTCAGGGGCTGTTTTCCCCGTAATAAACCACAGTGCATACTTTTCAAAGCGTGGGTGATTTAAAATTTTTGTGACAACATCCACATCTGGCATAGTTTTACCATTTTCATAACGCCATAATGCGTTAGTAGGAATACCAAGCATTTCAGCAACTTCCGGTCGACTTGAGAGTCTTTCGCTTTCGCGTATCAAAAGCAGTCTCTCTCCAATACTGATTTTCATATTGCAGTTCTCAACTATTTAGGGCAGAATTGATTTAAATTAAACACATTGGGGTAATTCATTGCAGAAATACCCCAAACGGAGAGATTATCACATGAATGAGAAATTGTTACATTTGCTGTTCAAGATTCCTGATCCGATCACTGTTTCGGAGTTTTCCCGCCGTACAGGTAAGTCAGAAAGTAGTGTTAGAAAACTCACTGATCGCCGTCGTTTACCTATCCGCACCGAACGCCAATTGCATGGTGAAAGTTTTAGCGATATGCGCTTAATGATCATGTGGAATGAGTGGCTTGAAATGGTTTACGAGGCTACTGGTCAAATTCCATCAACTGAACGGATGGGATGGAAAGCGAGTTGGTTTAAGCGAGTAAATAAACTGATTAGCGATTTGGGTGCTGTTCCAGATGAGCTCAAATCTGTCGAAGAAGCTTTGAAAGGGTAGGTGACGAAATGACTGCTGGTATTGAGCAGGTTTCAACGCATAGCTTTAAGTATCGTAACTTTCAAATTATTAAGTTACCGGCTAAAGCCATGAATCCCGTAACCCGCTTTCACGTTCAACGTGATGATAATTCGTTTGGGTTATTTGATTCGATGACTGAGGCTAAAAAATATATTGATGAACTATGGGGAATTAGAAATGAAAAAATTAAACCATAAACCTAGTTTAATGACATCGACAATAAATAATTTAATTATTAGCAGTGAAATAACTAATAGCTTTCAAAATATTATTGTGCCTAACTTAATTATCTCTGGGGAGTGTAAGTTGTATAAAGACAATGTTCATGTTGGAAACATTGTCTTTCAAGTATCAAAATAAGTTATTTATTTTTAAGTGCTTCAAACTCAGAAATAAAATTAGCGCTTAGAACATTTAAATCGGCAACAGCCTTAAATGATGAGTTTTTCATCGGGTTGTTTACATGAGAGTGAGAGTTCATCATGGTTAAAAAATTCTCTCTACTTTTTCCTTCAAGTGATGCTGCAATTGCGCAAGTCATCATTTCTAAAGCGAGAATTCTATCTTCTATATTATGAACTTCACGAGATTTACGGGCTTGTTGGAAGAAGTCTTGTAACTCTGATTTATTATTCTGAGTAAATTCTTCCAATTTTTCGATATTCATTAATAACTCCTTTTTAGTTGGTCGTTATGCCTGATTCCTGTCAAAAAATAGCAGGCGTAGCAAATATACCACACACCATGTTGCCGATCATGGTTAAAAAAATCGGGTCAAATATCGTAAGGTGATTATTAATATAAAAATAATCAAAATCAGATGGTAATCAAATCATTAAATAATGACCTTTATCGGTCAGGGCTTTTTATTACCTAAAAATGAGGCTTTAAAATGAGAAATATTCCAGAACCAATATTTACTCCCGTTGCTGAAAATATAAAAGCCAATCGGGAAGATGAGCGTAAATCATTAATGAATCGTTTTGCTGATCGCCAACGTCAATTAGCCGACAAAGTATTAACAGAGAAATTAGATTACGCGCAAGCTCATCAATTATTGGTTGATGAAGCGGATAAATTCGAGTCACAGGCGGGAGATCTTAATTATGTCTGATGTTATCGACCGCGCCAATGACCATGCCGCATTAGTACTGGAGCAACAGATTGAAGCAGCAAGGAAACCAACGAATAGGGTATCTGCGTTTGAGTGTGAGAATTGCGATCACACGATACCAGAAGCCCGCCGCCAAGCGGTTATTGGCTGCACTTTGTGTATTGACTGCCAAACACTGTATGAACTGAAAGAAAAACATTACCACAGCGTATGAGAAATCATTCTCTGCAAGCAAATAAAAAGCACACAACCCGCGGGTAGGCGGTGATTGTGTGCTCTAAGGTTATCACATGAAATCATATCATATTCAGTCATTATTACCTCGCCTCGTACACGACTTTCAATTCAAAGAGCAAAACGGTTATTTGCGCCAAGGTGTATGTCCAAGTTGCAAGAAAAAAGAGCTATTTACCTCCATTGAAATGCCGTTTGTGCTGCGTTGTGGGCGTGAAAATAAATGTGGTGCTGAGTTAATTGTTAAAGAAATCTACCCCGAGATATTTGATGACTGGTCAGCGCACTATCCTAAAACACAGCAAGCGCCGAATGCCGCCGCAGATGCTTATTTGCAGCACGCACGAGGGCTAGATGTTGCAGCGTTAAAGGGGCTTTATTCCGAGTCGAGTTATCATGCCAATGGGTTAGGAGCGGCAACGATTAAGTTTGCGTTGCCGGAGGGGGCTTATTGGGAACGGATTATTGATAGACCGTCACGATTTGATCGTAAAGCTAACTTTTTTGGTTCCTATAAAGGGCATTGGTGGACATTGCCACAACAGGATTTAACCCAAGTCAAAGAGATTTGGCTGACGGAAGGTATTTTTGATGCCCTTAGCTTGATTCAAAATGGTATTACGGCTGTATCGCTAATGACTTGCCATAATTACCCTGAAGCTGCTTTAAATGCGTTGAAAACTGCGATAGGTAACAATAAAAAACCGCTTTTAGTTTGGGCGCTGGATAATGGCGTAGCCGGCGAGCGAGCCATGAAAAAATTTGTTGATCGCAGCCAAGAGGATGGGTGGAGATCTACAGCAGCCAGACCGGCTGAAATCGATACTGGCAATGATTGGAATGACTTGCATATGAAAGGCAAGTTGTCTGAACGTGATATCGCTCGTTATCGCTATTATGGCAAGTTACTGTTAGCTTCAACCGCGTTTGAAAAAGCCCGTTTGATGTTCAATTGGACAGAGCGCTCAGAGTTCGATTTTCAACACGATAACCGGTTGTATTGGTTTAAGTTAGATATCGATAAAATGATGAAAACCATTGAGCGTATTCATGATGCCGAACCTGATTTAGATGAAGATGAAGCCAGACAAAAAGCGGTGAAAGAGTCCGGAACGGTAGTTGAAATCGCCAATTGTTATCCCACTCCGTTATATTTCCAAAAATCTGTAGAAACCGATGAATCATGGTATTACATGCGTGTAGATTTTCCTCGCCAGCCTCAAGTTAAAGCCACGTTTACTGCTTCGCAGTTAACCAGTGCTAGTGAATTCAAAAAGCGTTTATTGCATGTCGCCAAAGGGGCGGTTTATACCGGCACAACCTTGCAATTGGACCGTATTTGCAAGCAAGCCTTGCCTGATATTAAAGAGGTGATCACGCAAAATTATGTGGGTTATAACAAAGAGTATGGTGTGTATGTATTTAATGATGTTGCGGTGCAGGATGGTAAGTGTTTTACGCTAAATGAGGAGGATTATTTCTCTCTAAATAAATTGGATATCAAGACGTTAAGCCTTAGCCCGTCATTAGCAATCAATACGGATCTGAATGAGTTTGATACTGGCTGGTTAGAATCGCTTTGGGAGGCATTCGGTGCTAAAGGTTATGTAGTGCTGGCGTTCTGGTTGGGTTCGTTCTTTGCGGAGCAGATACGCAAAACTCATAAAAGCTATCCATTTTTAGAAATTTGCGGTGAGCCCGGTTCGGGTAAAAGTACCTTAATTGAATTTTTATGGCGCTTATGTGGTCGTGCCGATTACGAGGGATTCGATGCGTCAAAATCCAGTGCCGCAGCTCGAGGACGAAATTTTTCGCAGATTAGTAATTTACCTGTGTGTTTAATTGAAAGTGATCGAATGCAAGATAATGCAAAACTGAAAGCATTTGATTGGGAAGAGTTAAAGTCACTGTATAACGGGCGTGCTACACGTTCATTAGGCGTTAAAAATAGTGGGAATGAGACTTATGAGCCATTATTTAAAGGTAGTATTGTGATTGCGCAGAATGCGGAGATAAACGCGTCTCGTGCGGTTTTAGAACGGATTATTCATCTGTATACCGATAAAGCCGAGCAGAGCGTTGAAACCCGTTATGCAGCGATTGCCCTTGAACGTTATCCCATTGAAAAATTATCTGGTTTTCTGCCTACGGTACTAATGAAAGAAGCTGCGATATTAAAGCAATACAATGAGAGCGTAGATGGCTTACAGGCGCAGTTATTTGCAGATAAAGCGATTAACCATGAACGGATCGCTAAAAACCACGCACAGTTAATTGCATTGTTGGAAACGTTAGCGTTAGTTTTACCCGTAAAAGCGGCACATATTCGTCAGACTCGTGACTTTATTATTGAGTTGGCTAAACAACGTGTTCAGGCTATCCAACTTGACCAGCCGCCAGTGATGGAGTTTTGGGATATGTTTGACTACCTGCAAGATAATGAGGCGTTTGGTGTGAATCACAGCATTGAGCAGGGCGTTTATGCGGTGAACTTTAACCATATCGCGCAAGTAGCGAGTGAACACCGCCAATCTATGCAATTGAATACTGAAATTAAGAACTTATTGAAGTCAGGGCGTATGCGTAAATTTGTGGGCGTCAAGACAGTACGAAGTGTGGTGAACAGCCAGTTTAATAGTTCGCTTGCAGCAGGGAGTCAACTTAAGAAGCCCGAAGTGATTAAGTGCTGGGTGTTTCAGGAAAACAGTGAGAGTTAGTTTCTCATCCATTCATCTATAGGCTGCCAATGTGCAGCCTTTCTTTTATCTGTAGAAAGATATCCAGCAAATATCATAAATACTCAGAATGAGAAACAAGAGAAAGAATAAGATGTTGTGTAATAAATAAGCATTATTAAGTGTCTTTTATATAAATAGAGAATTTGTGGGAGGGGTTCGGAAAGCGGTTACAATGGTTACAAAATTAAAATAGTTTTATATCTTATTGATTATATGTAGAAATATAGAAAATAAAAAAGGTTACAAATGGGTTACTTTGCGGTTACGTGTAACCGTTTTGAGAGGTTACAAATTAAAAATATAACTCATTGTTTTATAAGGATGTAACTTTTTAGCCCCTGTTTTGTAACTCGTTGTAACCAGTAAAAAGTTACAACAGAGTTGTTTGTAATCTGTGGGTTAGATGTGGTTTTGGTGGGGTGTAACCGATGTAACCGGTTTCCGAAAGGGGGCAATATATCAATAATTAATTTCTAGGATAATTTTATTGAAAATAAATATTTATGTATTAGTATACTATTGTTACCGTTGAGGATGACTTGCTACCTAACACTGAATATTGCTTTATATGATGTGTATAAAGGTCTATTAGTGACAAACTAATATCTTTAAGGGAGTAAGGCAATGCTAAAACCAGTAGTTGTAAGACAATACATGCGTTTTAGATTCGGCCGTTGGGAGTCTGTGTGTAGACACAGACGCTCATGGCCAAGAAGCTAAAATCAACCTCAACGGTAACCCTTAATCCTCCATCATATTATTATAGTGATTTTCATCTCCCATCTCTGAAAATATCCCCTTAAATAAAGTCAAATAATTGCTAGTATCAATATTTATAAAATTAGAAATATTAACTGAATCTAAATGTGATCCTCTATTAATATAACGATAGAAAGCTCTATAATTTTGATTGTCTGTTTTTATAACAAGTTCCTCTATTTTTTCGTTTAGATTATCGTACTTGTGAACAAAGGAAAAATAATATTCAAGAATGTTTCTCATTACATTTGGTAGAATAGTAATAGGAGCTTTATTATTTTTAGCATCTTTTATAATTGACCATAAAGAATGATATTCATTTTTAATATCATACCTCCCAATAGGCTCTATTTGAGAGTTTTCATTTTTATATACTCGATACAATTTATATTTGTTGTTGAAACTTTTTTCATTCTTTGGCGCAAGTTTAATTAATTCATGAAAAAAATAAAGATTGTGTGTTAAAATAATTATTTTCCCAGAAGTATTCTCTTTTATTAATTGGTAGTTGATGATGGATGCAATATCATAAATATAATTTTGAGATAAACTAGAAATAGGGTCATCAATTACAATTAAAAGGTCGTTATTATTCGAGATTTCACTTTCTCTCCTTCCCTTGCATAACTCAATAAAGTATAAAAATGATATTAAAGTTTTTTCACCTTCACTTAACGTGTTGAAGATTTTTTCATTATTATTACCTCTATTTCTTTTAATTACATAGTAATTGCTTTGTTCATATTTATCTATTTCAAACCCTTGCAAACCTAATAATTTTAAATTTTTATTTATATTTTCTATTGTATCATGAATTGTAGAAGTACTTTCCCTTAATAACTTCAATTCATTTTTCTTTTCGTCTATTTTAGAAGATAACTCATTTTCAGTTACTTCTAATTTCTTTTTTTCTTCTAATATTTCACTTGCTTGCTGATTGTAAACGGAAATAAGATCAGCACATTCATACCTAATCTCATTCCATAATATACTTCTAATTTTATTTTCACTTTGCCTGAAATTTTTCACCATATGGTTTAAAATCTCAATTTTATCATTTTCATAGTTGATAATTTCATTTAGTTCATTCAATATTATCAACTCACTTAGCTGTATTTTTTTAGATGGCGACGATATTTTTTCATCAATCTTTTTTATATTCTCTATTATTAGATTACTTAATTCACGATGAAGGGCTTCAAATAACTCCTTTTTATCATCACTTATAAGATTATTAATTTCAATTACATTGATATTAATGTAATCATAATAATTAGAATATACATCTCTTAATTTTCTAATGTCAGAAATGGTTTTTTCATACGTTTTATCAAAAATACCACTAAGAGCCTCAATAAAATCACCTGTAATTGTTTTTGATTGACAAAAAGGACAACTCTCAGTTTTGATGTAATTATCAAGTCCATGTTTAACCCAATCGTAATTATTATATGTTTTTATTAGGGTAGATAAATAATTATCGCCAAGTGGAATCAAAGGCTCATTTAATAATAAATAATCATCTTCAGATAAAGTATACTTTATTAACTCAGATAATTTATCTTTGCTAACACCTTTATTTTTAATTAAATCACTATATTCAGACTCTAATTTATCTAAACTTTTTCGCTCCTCTGATTCATCAAACAAATTATTATATACTTCATCAAAAAAATTTTCTTTTCGGTGTTTTAATAAAGGTCTTAGTTCTCCATTTCTTAAAGTTGAGTATTTATTAAAAATATTGTCCTTAATATTTGTTGATAATTTGTTTTTTTCTAATAATTTTTGAGATATAGTACTATTAGCTATTTCTCTTTCTTTCTTTAAGTCTTCTATGTCTCTTTCGATATCCTTAATTTTAATCTCAATTTCTTTATTTTCTTTACTTAGAGTAAAAATTCCATCTTGAACATCTTTTTCATAGAAGTAATCATCTATAAACATTTGATTATATACTATTTTTTTGTACCCCTTATCTAATTGACAGGTACTATCTATATATCTTTGATTGTTTTCATCGTAAAAATAATTAGAAATTGTTGATTTACCACTTCCATTTTGCCCATAAAATATGTTTATAGGTTTTGATAAATCAATATTAACTTCATCAGTATAACTCGCTACATTCTTTAGTTTTAAAAAGCTCATATTTCACCAGATAATAAAAAATTTCACATATAATCATCCGTTTATAAATTTAATCAATAGATCTCCGTCACATAATTATAATTGAATATATTTCTGCAATTTTTTGCATCAATCTGCATGATCACCAAAGGAGTGTTAATCTGGTGAAGCACGGCTATTGGTGAGGCTCTAACGATCTCTAGCACCGGCATGAAAACCGATCTATTTAGTGGGCAGGCGTGGCGGGGCTACGATTGCGCGGCGACATGTTTATTGTTAATAATCCGTCTGCAAAATTTCCGCGCCATAGCGGCGTTAAATTCAAATTTCTATAGCTAGATAGCAATTAATTTATGTCGTCTCAGAATGGATTACAGAGCGGCTAGGCATCGATTTGGCGGGAGTGTAATTAGGATGATTCGTCTTGGTGTGGTGGTTTTGATATAATAGTGTGGGGTCTTATTATTATTTAAACCATCGAGATCACCTGCCTAATGGCGAAAAAATACCGCCATTGAGGCGGTACCATGTTTAATGTTGAGATAATCTATTCGTTATCATCATCCAGCCGGTACGGCTCAAACTGAATAATCTCTTCACCACACCAATCATTTAACTGTTTCATCTTGGCTTGCAGCGGAATAAGTTCATTGCGAACAAATACCTTAGCCGCTTTCTCAACATCACCAAAGCCACCGGTATTCTGTGGAATGATCCCCATCATTTGTGGCGGTACCCGATGTGCAGCGAGCATATCATCACGGCTGACATTTTTAATATTTAGAAATTCATCTTTCGCAGCGACTTCACTTAGGGGCATAACTTGAATGCCGTCTTTCTTTCCGTTCGGAGCATACAAAAATAAGTTGCGGAAATTGCCGGGGCCACGACTGCTTCTTACTGCATTACGAATATTTTCAATGTCGGTCGGAGACTGAGACGAATCACTGATATACATGATGTAACCAGCATGACTCCCATTGAGATAATATCGTCGACGAAATAACGTAGCAGATTCATTTAATAAGGTTGAGGGTAGGGCGGCAAGATATTCAGGTAAGCCATATAGCTCTTGGTTGATATCAGGCTCAATCAAGTGAAACACACCGCCTTGTTGGAATGCGTAAGGCTCACTTTCATAACCATATTTAGCAAACCAATATTGATTCTCTTCAATGCCTCGACGGGTATATTTTGCCGGAATATGTTTAAATCGTAACAAGCCACCTAATAGATTTTTTCGCTCTTCCAAATAGGCATTGCCAAACATTAAGAAGTCGAGCGCAAAGCTATCAAAGGCTTGTCGATTAAGTAATGTATGTGGCTTAAAAGTGCTGGTAAGAATATTGCGCTTAACAAAAATCGCGCTGCTATGATGTGGCGCCGCACGGAACGCCTTCGATAGTCCATTGAAATTCATTGGTGGTTCATACCAATGCTCCATTCTGACACATTCCAGATAATCATAAATTTCACGACTATCGAGAACGGAAACCGGTTCACCAAACGTGAACGCTTCAACGCCACCGGTATTTTGAGTTTTATTGCGATTGTTGCGGTTTTTACGGCTCATTAGTATAGCTCCACGATATTATGATGTTGGGTGCTGTCACCGGTGATCGGTTCATTGAATAAGGCATGCATTGCTGCCCATGCTAAGTCAGCATGGCTGGCATCTTCACTGCGGCTGGCTTCATAAGTTGGGCGGTTGCCACTGGCGGTGGTTGACCGTCGAATGGCCATAAAAGACTGAATAATGTCGGTGTCACCAGCATCGAACTCTAAGCGGCCGCTGTTGATCACATCCCATGCTTTAAGCACTAAGGCGTTTTTCATTGCGGGGTTATAGACAAACTCACGGGCTTGCGGGAAAAACTCTAAAACGGATTGATAAACACCGTGGCCAATACCGGTTGAGTCAATGCCGATATATTCGACGTTATAGCGTTCAGTCAGTTGTTTAATGGCTTCGGCTTGGGCGCGGAAGTCCATGCCGCGCCATTGATGGCGCTCTAATATACGAAAGGCCCCACCCATCATGGATGGCGGAGCAATCACAACGCAACCAGCACTATCCCCATTTTCGGTACCTTTGGCGGGATCGTACCCAATCCAAACCGAACGATAACCATAAGGGCGATACATTTCAGGCTGAAAGTCTTCCCAAACTTCCCAACTATCAACAAGACAACGTTGCATCAGTTCCAGTGAGAAAATCGACGCGATATCATCGACAAACTCACACATCAGCAAGTTTTGATATTCATCGGGGCTGTATTCCAGCCTCAATTGGTTGATATCAAATAAATCACATCCCCCCTTGATAGCATCCTCAACAGTGACGATTTGACGCCATTGCCCGTCTTCACATAACCTGCCTGCGGCGAGTGCTGCATGACTGACATCTATATCGATACGATCAGCTTTAGCTCGCCCTCGGTTGAATAATTTTCCAGACCAGAACGGATAAGCACTGTGCGTCAGACTTGATGGAGTGGAGAAATAGGTTTGACGCCATTTTTTGTGGAGTGCCATGCCGCTGGCAACTTTCCGCAATTCTTGAAATTTGGGTATCCAAAAGAATTCATCAAGGTATAAATTGCCGTGATAACTCTGGGCCGTTTTTGCGTTGGTACCGAGAAAATAGAGGGTTGCCCCGTTTGATAAAACAATGGGATCGCCTTTTAAGTCTACGTCCGCTTCACGCGCCATTTCAATGATGTAGCCTTTAAAAACGTGGGCTTGTGCCTTACTTGCTGATAGAAAGATTTGATTTCGTCCGGTAGTCAGCGCATCAATGAAGGCTTCTCGTGCAAAAAAATACGTTGCTCCGATTTGTCGGGATTTTAGAATGTCACGAATTCGATATTGATTGCCGGCGCCATACCAAACCTTTTGATAGCCGAACATGTTTTCACGAAAGATTTCCTCTAATCGCTCAATTTGTTCTTCGCTAAATACATTTTTATCGGGTGGGCGGCGTTCACCAGCATTGCGGTTGGCCAACTTCGGATTTAAATCAACTTCATTGCCGCCGTTCTGGTATTTGTGGATTTTGGCGTGTCGCTCAACTTGGCGGTAAAGTAAGTCGATTTCTTTGAAGTCTTTTCCCTCTTTATTGTCTTTCTCAAGGAGTGTGCAAAGCCGCATTTCAAGCGTCATTTCGACACGTTCAATCGGCGTGATCTCATCCCACTTGTCGCGCCGTTTCCAGCTATGAATCGTGGATGCCTTTTCTTTTAAAATTTCGGCAATACGCGCAATACGGTGCCCACTGAAATAAAGGTGCATCGCGCGTTTGCGGGGTTCAAAATCATGTAATGTATTCATGCAGCCAGATTACTGAGCGCAATCCTCGCGCGCGCTGGCGTTGTGTTGTACCCGCCTTTCATACAACAGCGATCCGTTGTCTCCTTGATGTAAACACTGAAACCTATAAGCCACTTATTTTTGAAAAATATTCTGACAATCCCGTTTTGTTACTGATGGAGTCATTTGCATGACGAAAAAAACGAAGCCAGTGCGAATTTGTGTTGAGGGTGCCACGACTGATGGGCGCACGGTGCAGCGTTCTTGGCTAACTGATATCGAAAAAAACTACGATCCCAGTGTGTATGGTGCACGCATTAACTCTGAACACTTAAAGTATGAATGGATGCCGCGTTTTGGTGATGTGGAGTCTGTTTATACCGAAGAAATTAAAGAGGGTGCGCTAAAAGGCAAGCTGGGCTTGTATGCCACGTTACTGCCAACTGACGACTTGATCGAAATGAATAAAAAGCGTCAGAAAGTGTATACCTCAGTGGAAATTAACCCGAAATTTGCGGATACCGGCGAAGCCTACCTTGTTGGTTTAGCTGTAACCGATAACCCTGCCAGCCTTGGCACTGAAATGCTGCAATTTAGCGCAAACAACAGTGTTAACCCGCTATCTGGTCGTAAGCAATCTCAAGAGAACGTGTTCACGCTTGCAGAAGAAACCCTGTTTGAATTCGATGAAGAAAAGCCTGAAACCCCGTCATTATTTTCCCGCGTAGCCGAAATGTTAAGCGGCAAAAATAAAAAAGACGATGCTCGTTTTTCTGATGTCGATAAAAGCGTTGAGCTGTGCGCTCAAACGATTGATGCCGTGCGTTTAGAGTTAAATGAAGCCAAAACAAAATTAAGCGCTTACGAAAGCGAAATGCATGAAGTCAGTGAGCTACGTAATGAGCTGAATGAGCTAAAAGCCACGCTCAAACAAACGGATGGAAGCAATGTCAATCGACCACAGTCGTTGGGTGATAACGGCGCGACTGCCCCTGAATTCCTGACGGATTGCTAATTAGCCTTACAAATTTGAGAGCAAACATGAAAAAACATACCCGATTTCAATTTAATGCCTTTCTCACTCAATTAGCGTCGCTGTTTGATGTTGAAGTGGAGGCGTTATCCAGCAAAGTTGAAGTGAATCCGTCTATTGCCCAAACGCTAGAAGATAACATTCAGCAAAGCGCGGCATTTTTAACCATGGTAAACGTGGTTCCTGTTGATGAGCAATCAGGCTCTGTCATTGGGCTTGGCGTAGGTTCAACCGTAGCTGGTACAACGGACACCTCGAAAAAAGACCGTCAGCCAACAGATCCAAGCGAACTGAATGAAGTGACCTATAAATGTGAGCAAACCAACTTTGACACGGCTATTAAGTATCAAAAATTGGATTTATGGGCGAAGTTTAAAGACTTTCAGTTACGTATTCGTAACGCGATTATTCGTCGTCAAGCGCTTGACCGTATCATGATTGGTTTTAACGGTACCAGCCGCGCGAAAGACTCTAATCGTGAAGTGAATAAGTTACTGCAAGACGTCAATATCGGCTGGCTGCAAAAAGTGCGAAATGACGCGCCAGAGCATGTGGTTAGTGATGTTAAAGATGCTGATGGGAAAGTGATTTCTGCGACAATTCGCGTTGGGGCGGGTGGTGATTTCCATAACCTTGATGCCTTGGTGATGAGCGCTGTTGACGATCTGATTGATGAAGAATATCAAGATGATACTGATATTGTGGTGATTTGCGGTCGTAAGTTACTTAGCGATAAGTATTTTCCGCTGGTCAATAAAGAGCAGGAAAACAGCGAAAAACTCGCGGCAGATATGATCATCAGCCAAAAACGCATCGGCGGCTTGCAAGCCGTTCGCGCTCCATATTTCCCTGATAACGCCCTTCTGATCACCCGTCTTGATAACCTGTCTATTTACTGGCAGAACGAAACTCGTCGCCGTCATATTTTGGATAATCCAAAGCGTGACCAAATCGAAAACTACGAATCAGTCAATGAAGCCTATGTGGTTGAAGATTATCGCGGTGTTGCGCTGATTGAAAATATCGAAATGCTACTCGTGCCAGTGACAGCACCTGAAGCTGATAAAGGCGAGGGCGGCGAGTAATGAGTAGCAGTATTTTCCGTCGTCACGTTATCCGTATGGGCGCAGAAAAGGACGCGCAGCAGCGCGATCCGATTATGCAAACAGGGACGGCTTACACGCAAATGACATTGATGATGAATGCTGACCGTCGCCGGTTAAAGCGCATTCAGTCTTTTGAGCGTAAAGCCAGCGTAAAACGGGAAATGCTGCCTAATTATGCGCCTTGGGTCGCTGGTATTTTGGCGAGCGGTAAAGGACAGCAGGATGATGTCACTATGCGGGTAATGTTGTGGCGTATTGATGCCGGTGATTATCACGGGGCATTAGATATTGCCGACTACGCTTTGCGTTATAACCTCAATATGCCCGATAAGCACACCCGCACAACGGGCTGTGCTATTGCGGAAGAGATTGCTGATCAGGCTGAAAAGCAATACGCCGCTAAAACCCCGATGCCGTTGGACGTCCTTACTCGAACCATGACGCTAACGATTGATGAAGATATGCCAGACCAAGTCCGTGCAAATCTTTATAAGTGGTTAGGCTATGCCCAGCGAGACAATAATCAACCTCAACCCGCAACCTGCTCATGGTTGAGAGCATTGGAATTAAATGACCGTGTTGGTGTGAAGAAAGACTTGCAGCAACTTGAGAAGTACCTAGAAAAGCAGCAAGAGACCGCCACGGAACAACAGAACGAGCCACCGCGCTAGGGCGGCACAAGGGAATAATGTGATTTAACTCCCTTTGTCCACCGCCCACCTATTTAGAGGCATTGTATGGATTTTACTTCCTCACAATCACAGAACCTCACTGATGAAGTCTTTCACAGTGGTGATTTCTTTCCTGATATTCACGCACTGGATTATCAAAAATCCATGCTGACCGACGGAAAACTGACGCCGGAACGCCTCAAGCATGCCATCACTAACGCCATCATTGAAATCAATCGGGAGTTATCCGCTTGGCGCCAAAGCCAGATTGAAAAGGGCTATGCGTCAATGGATAAAATTCCGGCTGAATTTGTGAATACAGAGAGTGAATTGGTGTTGCTATATCGACGCGCCGTCTACAGCCAAACGAAAGCCAATTTGACTGAACGTTACCGCGATGTAGATACCACTAACAGTGGTGAGAAAAAAGCCGAGGGTTTAGGTACCACAATTGATGAATTATGGCGTGATGTGCAGTGGGCAATTCAGCGCATCAAGGGTGAATCACACAATATTGTTGAATTGATATGAAAGTGATGGCGTTGCAAGGCGAAACATTGGATGCCCTGTGTTTTAGGGTGTTGGGGCAGACAGCCGGTGTAGTTGAGCAAGCTTTAGAGCTTAACCCAAACCTTGCTGATATGGGCCCAATATTAACGCATGGGGTGACAGTTGAATTACCCGATATCACCGAGCAGCCCAAAAAAGCCATGATCCAACTTTGGGATTAACAACACCCTCAATAGGGGGATGGTATGAAAACGATGAAAGAACACTTTGCAGAAATTTTCGAGACAGTTAAAAACGCATTACCGCAATTGTCGGGTGTGGCATTGGCAATCTTTATTCGTTATGCCTGCCTAATTTATGACGGTGACACGCGAAAAAATAAATGGGCTGAATGCCTGTTATGCGGAGCGTTGTCATGGGCAATTATTGGTGGCGCTGAGTTTCTTGGCATTCCGAATGGCGCATCCGGCATGATTGGCGGCGCAATTGGCTTTTTAGGTGTGGAAAAAATTCGTGAGATTGCACACCGAATGATTAATAAGCGGTTAGGAGATAAATAAGTGACACGCGGAATTCGAAATAATAACCCAGGAAATATTGATTATAACCCTGCGAATAAATGGCAAGGGCAATTGCCAATGGATAAAGTTATCGAGCCGCGTTTTTGCCGCTTCGAAAGCCCAGAGTATGGCATCCGTGCATTAATGAAATTATTGAGCACCTACCATAAAAAAGGATTTAACACGGTCAGTAAGATGATCAGCCGGTGGGCGCCGCCTAATGAGAACGTCACGCAAAACTATATCAATGGGGTAGCAAAAATGTTGGGCGTCACCACGAATGAAGTGATTGATCCTCGTGATAAATCGATAGCGATTAAGTTAGCAAAGGCGATTATTCAGCATGAGAATGGGGTACAGCCATACAATGACGCCATGTTTGAAAAAGCGTACAGCTTATTATGAGTAAAACGCCGCTTATATTAGCTGTTGTCAGCATAGTGATTATTGGCTGTCTCACTTTTGCTTTGGATAAAAGTGATGCTTTACGTAAGCGGCTGGAAGCTGATAACGAGCAGAAACAACACACTATTGCGCTGCAAAACAAAATGATTATTGATAGATCATTTCAATTTCAGCGCTTTAATCAAATCGCATCAAGTGCATCTTCAAACGGATTACATCAACGAGCTGCATCAGAGGAAAGAAAAATTGAATATAAAGCGATTATTCAAAAAGACCCCACCTGTGATCTGCCTGTGCCTCGTGGCATTGCTGACCGGCTGCTCAACAACACGTATCGATTACGTGGAATCGCAATGCGTACCGATACCCAAAACGCTGACCCAGCCGATCCCGCCATCACTGCCGGAAGGGCGCTAACCTATTGTGATTTACCCGTATGGGTGGATGCGTTACTGACCGATATCGAACAGGCCAATACCCAACTGATGGCGATAGAGCAGGCGGAGGAAGCACGCAAGAATGAAAAAGCTCAACAGCATTAAAGACCGGCTGTGCCAAAAAATTCCCTACCTAAAAGATAACCCTGAAAAGCTCTATCTGTTTGTTGATGATGGCCGAATTATTGCCACCTATGAACCCTCGCTATCTTACGAGTATAGCTACAGCTTGAATATTATTATTGAGGCATTCCCTGATGACCAAAATATTATCTTTGCTGTGGTAATGGAGTGGCTAAAAGAACATCAACCCGACATTCTCGCGAATCCTGATAAACGAGATACCGGCATTCGCTTTGAAGCGGATATTCTCAATAGCCAAAGTGCCAATATCAGTATTGATTTAAAGCTGACAGAGCGTGTTATTGTCGCGATGAAAGAGGGTAAGTATCACGTTGAAGCTGTCAACGAGCCAGCCGATCCAACTCATGACTGGAATTCGTTGTATGGATGATGCGCTGACTGAGTTAAACAGTGAAATTGGGGGGCTTTTAGCGAGAGCCTCAACAGCAGAGAGGAAAAAACTCTCTCGGGTATTAGTTCGCGATTTACGAAAGCGACAAATCAAACGTATTCGAGAGCAGAAAAACCCTGATGGTAGCCCATTTACTCAGCGAAAAGCCCAGTTTATTACTGTTCAGCGCGAGATGCGTTTTATCTGGCGAGGCCAGCAACGTAATCTTAAAAACTGGCGCCAAGGCAGGCAAACCATTACCGGATTTGATGTGGACAAAGGGGCGCAGCGTTCATTTAGAAAAGGGGATATCCAGCGATTTATCTCTGTAAAAAAAGACCGAGTTAAAATAAAAGGTAAGAGTAAACAAGCGCGAATGTTTAAAAAGTTAGCAACAGCACGCTATATGAGAGCATTTGCCGGCGACAATGAAGCCGCTATTTTCTTTGCGCCGTCAGCCGCCGCCATTGCCGCTATTCACCAATATGGGATGAAAGAAAAACTGCGTAACCTTGATATTCAATATCCTGTGCGTCAATTGTTGGGTTTTACGGTTGATGACATCCGCCACATTGAAAACCTAATCATTAATCATTTCGCCTCGTGATGTTGTAATTCGCCGCATTACAACAGCGAAGCCATGCATTCCAGCCATTTTGTCTGGCAGGCTATCGCCATGAATGCAAATGCCAATAACGCGGAGCTGCTCCGCATCATCCGAAACATGATCCGCACCGGCGTCATTATTGATGTCGATATTCGTCGTGGGTGTCGAGTACAAACCGGAGACTTACAAACAGATTGGCTGCCGTGGGTAACTCAGCGTGCGGGTAGTGCGCGTCAAATTTGGGCGCCATCAGTGGGTGAGCAGGTTGTGATCTTGTCGATAGGTGGCGAGTTGACTACGGGCCTTGTGTTAGTTGGGCTTTTTTCTGATGAATACAGCGAGCCTACCGATTCATTGACTGCCAATCATGTGACCTACTCCGATGGTGCTGTCATTGAATATGAGCCTGCAACCGGTGCGCTAAAAGCAACGGGCATTAAGACGGCAACGATTGAAGCCAGTGAGCAAATCAGTGCGACAACCAAGGTCGTCATTGTGAATGCCAGTAAACAAATCAAGCTAAACACGCCAACGGTGATTTGTTCGAATAACTTAACGTGCGCCACATTAAATGTGACTGAGGGCGGTGAAATGACAGGCAACTTTACTCACAACGGCGGCGCGATTAAATCCAATGGTATTACATTGCATTCGCACCAGCATGGCGGTGTGCGTTCAGGTGGTGAGACAACGGGAGAGCCTCAATGAGATTTCTCGGTTTAAGCGCTGCTACCGGTCAAAGCATTACCGACATTGACCATGTTCGCCAGTCTGTTCGCGATATTTTAGTCACTCCCATTGGGAGCCGCATTGCTCGGCGTTCCTATGGCTCATTGTTGTTTAGGTTGATAGACCAACCCGACAATAAAGCGTTAAGGCTGCGACTGATGGCGGCGTGTTACACCGCGCTTTTGCTGTGGGAGCCTCGCATTGAAATTCAGCAACTAATCATTTCTACACCTACGCCAGCCAGCATTGTGATTGAGTTGAGCGGTGTTTTTTCAGGAACTGAACAAGCGTTCAGTTTCTCTGTTCCTGTGAGGTGATCATGGCGACCATTGATTTAAGCTTACTTCCGCCGCCGGATGTGGTTGAAAGTTTGGAATTTGAGTTGATTTTCATTGAGCGTAAAAATGCAATGATTGACGCGATGCCAAGTGAATTACGCCCTGCAATAGCCAGAGCATTGGCACTTGAATCTGAGCCGTTAACCAAGTTATTGCAAGAGAATTGCTATCGAGAGCTTTTATTACGTCAACGTATTAATGAAGCGGCTCGCGCGAGCATGGTCGCTTTTGCTGTGGGGGCTGATTTAGATCAGCTTGCGGCTAACAATAATGTTAAGCGACTGATGTTATCTGAGGGGGATGCTAATGCAGTGCCGCCGATCCCGCCAGTGTATGAGTCTGATGCTGATTTAAGATTACGCATTCCCAGTGCATTTGAGGGGCTGAGTGTGGCGGGGCCAGTTGGCAGTTATGAGCATCATGCGCGTAGTGCCGATGGGCGCGTTGCTGATGCCTCAGTGATCAGCCCATCACCCGCCTGCGTGACGGTGACGGTTTTATCGAGAGAGGGGAACGGTACCGCGCCGGCTGATTTAATTGACAAAGTAGAGCTGGCTTTAAACGATGAAGATGTGCGCCCTGTTGCTGACCGTGTAACGGTGCAGTCAGCAACGATTGTTAATTATGACATCGATGCGGTTATTTACTGTTATCCCTCCCCTGAATACGAGCCTATTACTGCGGCAGCAGAAGAGCAGCTAGCGCGTTACACAACCCAGCAACACCGGTTAGGGCGTGACATTGTGCTGAGTGCCATTTATGCCGCGTTACATGTGCAGGGCGTCCAGCGTGTTGAGCTGAAAAAGCCCATTGCAGATATCAAGTTAGATAAAACACAAGCCAGCTTTTGCACCGGTATTAATGTGTCATTGGGTGGTTCTGATGAGTGATCGTTTACTTCCTACTGGCTCATCAGCATTAGAACTCGCCGCCGCCAATGCGTTGGCACAAATAGAACGAGTGCCGATCCCTATTCGTATTCTATGGAATCCTGATAAATGTCCGGTGCATTTACTGCCGTATCTTGCATGGGCATTTAGTGTTGACCGGTGGGATAAAAACTGGACAGAAAAAGCTAAACGTGACGCCATTAAATCGGCGATGTTTATCCATAAACACAAGGGCACAATCGGGGCGCTGCGCCGAGTAGTTGAGCCATTGGGTTATTTAATCCGCGTTATTGAGTGGTGGAAAACCAACGAAACCGCCGGCACTTTTCGCTTAGATATCGGCGTGTTGGAAACCGGTATCACAGAAGAAATGTATCGAGAGCTAGAAGCGCTTATTTTCGATGCAAAGCCAGCAAGCCGGCACCTCGTCGGGCTAACCATTCAACTTGAAACCAAAGGCAATATTTTTTGTGCGGCTGCGAGCTATGGCGGGGATGAGCTGACGGTTTATCCATACACGCCGGATGTGATCAGTGTTGGTGGTGCTATCTCCACTGGTGCGGCAGTCCATGTTATTGATGAAATGAGGGTTACTCTCCAATGAAATATTTTGCATTGCTCACCACCTATGGTGAGAAAGTGCTTGCAGAGGCGACAGCTCTCGGCACAAAGATTGAATTGACACACATGTCTGTTGGTGATGGTGGCGGCTCATTGCCGGCACCGGACACTAAGCAAACGAAACTCATTAATGAACGTCGAAAGGCGGCGATTAATACCTTGTTCATTGATCCATTAAACCAGAATCAAATCATTGCAGAACAGGTTATTCCTGAGAATGAGGGCGGTTGGTGGATACGCGAGATTGGTTTGTTTGATAAATCAGGTACATTGGTTGCTATCGCAAACTGCCCAGAAACTTATAAGCCGTTATTGGTTGAGGGGTCAGGACGTACTCAAACAATTCGTGTGGTTCTTATTGTCAGCCACACGGAATCAGTCACGCTGAAAATTGATCCGGCAGTCGTATTGGCTACAAGAAAATATGTTGATGATGCAATTGAAGTTTTAGACAAGCGTATCGGTTCGTTAACAGCGAAGGATGTTGGTGCGGTACCAACAAGCGATGTTGTCCAGAATACAGGGCAGTCGGTTAGTCAGGTAATGAGTCAAAAGGCGTCGACTATAGCAATAGCAGATGCGAAGAAAGCCGGAACAGATGCGCAGGCTACGGCTAATTCAGCTGCAAGTGCAGCAAGTTCAGCGGCAAGTGCGGCGAGTAGTGCAAATAGCAATGCTAATGACCGTCTGCCTAAAACTGATGTTGTTCAAAGTACAGGGCAGTCAGCCACTCAAGTCATGAGTCAAAAGGCGGCGACTACTGCGATAGCGGATGCAAAGAAAGCAGGAACGGATGCGCAGAATACAGCTAATTCAGCAGCCAGTGCTGCAAGTAGCGCAAATGAAAATGCTAATAATAGATTACTTAAAACTGATGTTGTTCAAAGTACAGGGCAGTCAAAAGTCCAAGTAATGAGTCAAGAAGCGTCTACGAAAGCATTCATGCAATTCGGAGATTTTGGATTTGGTGGCAATGCTATAAATGTTCCTGCGTCAACAGGCTACGATGGAATAACGCAAACCAGTGTTTTAAAAGGTTCAGGCGTTAGTGGTACCCCTCCTAGTGATATTGCGTGGGGTTCAATACTTCATCTGCAACGTGATACAGGTAGAGCAACTCAACTTGGTTTTTGGCAGGGAAATATTGCAACAAGAAGCCAAAAAGATGGTGTATGGGAAGAAAAATGGTCATTCTCATACACAGAAGCTAACACAGAAAAAGATAGCCAAGGTTTCTTAAAAGAAAAGGGAAACAAGAAAACTGTTGTTATTACAGATAATATTGCTCATACAGCAGGTGATGACAAAACAAAAGTTATGAGCCAGTGGGGAGCAAAAGATTGTTTTATGCAATTTGGTGATTTTGGATTAGGTGGCAATGCGCGTAGCTTAGCTAATTTATATCCAAATGGTGATTTTACTCCATCAATGTTTGATAGCTTGAAAACGGGTTTTTATTCATTTGGTGGAGAGCGTAATGCTCCAATTCCTAACAATTATAACCATTTTATATATGTCAGGTGGAACGATAACGCCGCCGCTGTTTTAGGGTTTACTGCGGAGGGGCATGCTTATTTGTATGGACGAAATGGTACATGGCGCGAACGAATTGATATATATACAAGTAAAACGGCACCAAAAAATACCGCGAGTAAATCTTCTAATAGTGGTTGGTGGAAATGTGCCAATACTGGACTTATTTATCAATTTGCATCGGGTTCAAGTTCAAAAACGGGTGATTTAATTCAATTCCCAATAGCCTTTCCGAGTGCATGTATTGCGTTAAATATAAGTGATGATAACGGCTCAAACGCAGTTGGCGTTACAGGGCGTAATACATCTGGTTTTAATATTCGATATAGCCAAGAATCCAAAGCTTATAGTTATATTGCTGTGGGGTATTAACAATGACTTATTATTATAGTGCTAGTTTTAATTCATTTTACCCATCTGAGTTAAAAGAGGATTACGTCGAAGCAGGTACGTTTCCTGACGATTCGGTATTGGTTGATGATGATGTTTTTCTAGAATTTTCACAATCTATTGAAGGTAAGATAAGAGTGGCTGGAAATAATGGATTTCCAAAATGGGCGAATCAACCGGCACCTTCTAAAGAAGAGCTGATAGAACAGGCTGAAAATGAAAAGCAACAACGTTTAATTGAGGCTGAAAGTCATATCACGATATTAGAGCGAAAGGTTAAGCTGGGAATGGCGACAGAAAGCGATCTTAATAGACTCACTGAGTGGGAAATTTATAGTATTAGAGTTGCGGATACTGACACTTCACTTGCGCCAAATATTGAATGGGCTCAACAACCAAGATAAAAGAAAGCCCCGACGTGTCGGGGCTATTTTTTAACCGGTAAAAACTTGATTAATGAACTTAGATAACCACTGTTTTTTGATTTTTAGTGTGAGCCAGTTGACAAGTTTACGTTGATACACAGCCATGACAATGGAGAAAACTGAAGTTATGGCAAGGCTAAGAATATAATGATAGCCACTAAAGTAGTTTTTAGTGAAAAATATCATTGGAATATGCCATAAGTATATCCATATTGTGTTTGGAGCTATGTAATTAACAATTAAAATAAACGTTTTATTTTTTAAATTAAAATACTTTAAAATTGAGTAAATGATTATAGACATGACAATAGCATAAGAAATATAAACGATGGTAGGTGGATATTTGTAATCATTGACTCTAAAGCTATTGAAGTAAAATACACAAAAAATCACAAGCAGTGCGGCATGTAGTGCGAAAACAATTGAAAGTTTTTGTCTACTTAATGATGACATTAAATATCCGACTACGAACATTAATCCATAGGAAACGGAATAAATGAAATTATCACCCAATAAAAATTTTACTAATCTATTTGTTTTTGGCGAGTAGTTAAAGTATACAAAAGTAATGACTACACACATTAGAGTAAATAAAATTATGGTTTTCATTCCTCCAATCTTATTTATCATTAGAACATAAAGAGGGGAAAGCAAAGCTACGATTAAAAAAACCTTAATTATCCAAACATAGCCGAAACCACTTTCTAACTTGAATGAGGTTGTTATTGTGTTGTAATTCAAAGTCCAGCGGGTGATCTCTATATTAAATAAAAAAGTTATTAGATAAAAAAACGCCAAGAAAACCCATACAGGAAAGACGAGTCTTTTGACTCTTGACCAAACATACGAAAAATAATTTACAGATGTTTTTCCTGCCAAGAAAAATGAAGCCCCTGAAATAAAAACCATCATAGGAACATCGAATGTTCTTATCTGAAATAGTGGGTCAGAAGGGGTTGGGTTCATGTGAGCAAGGATGATAAGTAGTATTCCTAACGACCTCATGATATCAATAGTAAAATTTCTTTCTTTCATTTATTTTGTCACCAAAAGCTTAGAGTAGTTATTAATTGGGTGACATTATAGTGTTAGTTATTTGAATTGCATTTAAAAATATAATGGATGTTTTTTAGGTTTTAGTTATGGAAAAATAACTTAGGTGGTGACAATGAAATGACGATTTATGATGCATTGTATTGATTAACCTGCTTTAACTCCTTTCAGAGTTACATATTGTTCTTTATTGTATAACTCAACGATACAACACTTGCCGCACGACAACGCGAAATATCAATAACACCATAGAAGCTACCACAAAAAGGAGCTTCTTTTATGGCACAAGATTACCATCACGGCGTCCGTACTGTTGAAGTCAACGACGGAACACGCCCTATTCGAACTATTAGCACCGCAATTGTCGGCATGGTGTGTACCGCTGATGATGCTGATGCAACCGCATTTCCACTTAATAAGCCTGTGCTTATTACTAATATTCAAAGTGCATTAGGCAAGGCCGGTAAAACCGGAACGCTTTCCCATGCGTTAGAAGCGATTGGCGACCAAACGTCTCCGATTACTGTCGTTGTGCGCGTAGAGCAAGGGGAAACCGAAGCCGAGACCACAACCAATATTATTGGTGGCACTACCGATACAGGACAAAAAACAGGTTTACAGGCATTGCTTACTGCCAAAAACCATACCGGCGTAAAGCCTCGTATTCTCGGTGTGCCGGGTCATGATACGCAGGCAGTTGCGACCAAATTAGCGGCAGTTGCCCAAGAGCTGCGCGCCTTTGCTTATGTTAGTGCCTACGGCTGTAAAACGGTGTCAGAGGTATTGGACTACCGCAAAAACTTTAATCAGCGCGAATTAATGATCATCCACCCTGATTTTTTATCATGGGACAAAGTTGCCAACGGTGAATCTATCGCCTTTGCCACGGCGCGAGCATTAGGGCTGCGTGCAAAAATCGATCAGGAAACTGGCTGGCATAAGACGCTATCTAACGTAGGTGTTAACGGTGTAACAGGTATTTCAGCCGATATTTCGTGGGATTTGCAAAACCCTGCCACTGATGCCGGCTTACTCAACGAAAACGATATTACCACTCTGATTCGTGAGGATGGTTTTCGCTTTTGGGGTTCTCGCACTTGCTCCGATGATCCGCTATTTGCATTCGAGAACTACACGCGAACTGCACAAATCATTGCTGACACGATGGCGGAAGCGCACATGTGGGCAGTTGATAAACCAATGACACCAACGCTGGTGAAATTCATCATTTCAGGCATTAACGCGAAAATGCGTTCACTAACTCGCAATGGTTATCTCTTAGGTGGTGAGTGTTGGTTTGATCCTGATGCTAATGATAAGGACGAATTAAAAGACGGTAAGTTAGTGATTGATTATGACTACACACCGGTACCACCTGCGGAAAACATCACATTACGTCAGCGTATCACTGATAAATATTTGATGGACTTATCATCAAAGATTAAGGGGTAATCATGGCTTTACCACGTAAATTGAAAAGTATGAACCTCTTTAATGAGGGGCAAAATTGGGTCGGCATTGTCGAAGAAATGACATTACCGAAAATCACCCGAAAGTTAGAAACCTATCGCGGCGGCGGAATGAATGGCGCCGTTAATATCCGCATGGGGTTAGATGATGGCGCTCTCGATAGCGAAATCACGCTAGGTGGTATGGAAGCGCAAATCTATAAACAGTGGGGTATCACTGAAATTGATGGAGTGACGTTACGTTTTGCCGGTGCTTACCAACGAGAAGATACTGGAGAAGTGACTGCCTGTGAAGTCGAATTACGCGGCTTTCTTTCTGAGATTGATGCAGGAACGGCAAAACAGGGTGATAACACCCAAGTTAAATTCAGCTTTAAATCGACGTACTACAAGCTGATATGGGGTAGTGAGTCGATTATCGAAATTGACATTATCAACATGGTTGAAATTGTGGACGGTGTTGATCGTCTTGCTGAACAACGTGCGGCTATTGGGCTGTAATGGAAAATAAAATGACTGATGAAATGAAAAAAAATCAAGCCACTGTAAAACTGGATGAGCCAATTAAACGCGGAGAAACAGAACTTACCGAAGTTGTCGTGCGTAAACCAAACACCGGTGCATTACGTGGTGTGCGTTTACAGGCGCTGATGGATATGGACGTATTATCTATGTCAGAAGTGTTGCCGCGTATCACTTCCCCTTCGCTGACTAAGCCTGAAATCATGGCAATGAACCCCGCTGATCTGGTGCTGCTTTCGATTGAGGTGGTTAATTTTTTGCTACCGAACTCGATGCGCACGGACTACCAGAACGATTAACCGTTGATGATTTGGTGGCAGATATTGCCACCATTTTTCATTGGCAACCGTCGGCAACCGCCGAAATGAGCCTCATCGAATTATTAGAATGGCGTTATCGCGCTTACAAACGAAGCGGACACGGTGATGAGTAAAAACCTACGTTTACAAGTCGTGCTAAATGCTGTCGATAAATTGACAAAGCCATTTCGTAGCGCGCAAGAGTCTAACAAAAAACTGGCGGGGGCTATCCGCCAGTCTCGTGATGCATTAAAAACCCTCAATCAACAAGCCGGTCAAATTGAGGGCTTTCGTAAAGTCAAACAACAACTCAATGAAACTCAGCAGGCTTACCAGGCTGCCACCCAACGCGCGTCAGCGTTGGCCCGTGAGCTGAGCGCCACAGAAAACCCCACTCGAAAGCAAGCCGATGCGTTAAGAAAAGCGCAGCGAGAAGCCTCACAATTAAAAAATAAATATGGTGAGTTACAGCAATCTGTCCAACGGCAGCGGAGCGAGCTGCAAGCGAGTGGTATTTCAACGAATCAACTCGGGCAGGCGCAACGTCGATTAAACAGCGATATTGCTCGGACAACTCAGCAATTACAGCGGCAAGAGCAGCAATTAAAGCGCAGCGCTGAGCAAGAGCAGCGTATGTCGAGTGCCAGAAATAGCTATCAATCTGCAATGGACACGCGGAATAAAATTGCGGGGTCGGGGGCGGCAATGACTGCCACCGGTATCGGCATGGGATATGCCGCTAAAAAAGTGCTAGCACCAGGCTATGACTTTGAAATCGGCATGTCAAAAGTACAGGCATTGACGCGCTTAGATAAAGATTCGGCTGATTATAAGATGCTCAGAACCCAAGCGCGTGACTTGGGTGCGACCACGGCATTTACAGCAAATGAGGTGGCGCAAGGGCAAGCGTTCTATGCAATGGCAGGCTTCAAGCCAGAACAAATTAAAAATGCCATGAAAGGTACGCTGTCAATGTCGCTAGCCGGTGATATTGATTTGGCAACGACGGCAGATATCGGCTCTAACATTTTAACTGGCTTTAAACTTGATTCTGGTGAAATGAACCGCGTGAGTGACACGCTAGTCGCCACATTTACACGCTCTAACGTCAACTTAAACATGCTCGGCGATACCATGAAATATGTTGCACCGGTGGCGTCAGGGTTAGGGGTTGATTTGGAAACGGCAGCCGTTGCAGCCGGTAAGTTAGGTGATGCAGGTATTCAAGGCTCAATGGCAGGTACCAGTTTACGATCTATTCTAGGCCGTTTAGCTGAGCCGCCAAAGCAAGCTGCAGAAGCACTCACTAAGTTGGGTATCAAAACCCGCGATGCAAAAGGAAACTTACGCGAGTTTCCCGCCATTCTTGAAGAATTAAATAAGAAAACCAAGAAAATGGGAACCGCGCAACGTGCAGGGCTGTTCAAACATATTGCGGGAGAGGAGGCGTTCTCGGCGCTGTCTGTCCTTGCCGATCAAGCGGGTTCAGGGCAGTTGCAATCCATGATTGCAGAAATCAAAGCCGCAAAAGGTGAAGCCGAAAAAGTGGCTAAAACCATGACCGATAACCTTGACGGTGATTTGAAAAACTTAACATCCGCATATGAAGATGTCGGTATTCAGGTGTTTGGCGGTGCAGACAGCCCATTAAGAAGCATTGCGCAGCAAGTCACAGGGTTAATTGGCCAATTCGGTGAATGGGCAAAGAAAAACCCTGAGTTAGTAAAACAAATCACCATGATTACTTTGGGGCTAGGTGCCTTGCTCGCTGTGGGTGGTGGTATTTCGCTCATGATTGCGGCAATGATTGGGCCGCTCGCAATGGCGAAGTTTAGTCTGTCTGTATTGGGGATTAAGGGCAGCGGCTTCTTATCATTGTTAATTAAGCCGATTAAGTTAGTGGGTGCGGCATTCATGATGCTGGGAAAAGCGTTATTAGCAAATCCGATTATCTTAATCATTACAGCGATTGCGGCCGCAGCATATCTCATTTACAAATATTGGGATGATATTGCTCCATTCTTTAAAGGGTTGTGGGCGTTAGTTTCTCAGATTTTTTCTGACGCATGGAATTGGATACAGTCATTTATTATGAAATGGACGATTGATCCCATCATTAAAGTATGGAACGGAATTGTAAGCTATAGCCAGTCTTTATGGGAAAGTGTGACCAAAGTGTTTAGCGCATTCTGGGAGGGTTTAAAATCTTATATTCTCAATTGGACAATCGTTGGGCTGGTTTATCAACACTGGAATAGCATTGTTACGACAACGGTTAACATGTGGGCGCTGATTAAAAAGACCATTTCAGATAAATGGAATGAAATTATTAATGACGTCACTAATTTACCGGCATATTTCCAGCAAATCGGTGGGCAGATTATTGATAGTCTTAAAAACGGCATTTTAGAAAAGTGGGAGTCACTGAAAGCCCAATTTGCTGAAATTAAAAAAATGGCCACTGACCTCTTACCGGATTGGATGCTGTCGGATGAAACTAAAAATTTACGCGCGATGAATCAAGTCACTGTCTTACAGGCGGGGATGAAAAGTGCAGGTATGTTTGATAGTGGCGGCGTTATTCCGCGTGGTCAATTTGGCATTGTCGGTGAACGGGGCGCAGAAATTGTCGAGGGCCCTGCTCGCGTGACCAGCCGGCGAAATACGGCAGCCATGGCAATGGCTGCAGCAATGACGCTAGGATCATTAGCTGAGCCGGTGAGTGCAAAGCCTATCCATCCGTATGCAGTGAATTCAGGCGCTAAAACGGCGGTGCAGCCAAGTCAGCCAATTCCAGCGCCAATCATTAATATTTACCCACAACCGAACCAATCTGCGCAGGATATCGGGCAGGAAGTTGCACGACAAATTGACGCGTATTATCGGAAGCAAAAAGCGGCACAGCGTAGCCAATACCGTGATAGCGAGGGTTATTAATTATGGCAATGGCAGCGTTAGGGTTGTTCGTCTTTGAGTTGAGAACAACCCCATTTCAAGGAATGCAGCGAGAGCACCAATTCCGATTTGGTTATCACAATCGTATCGGTAAGCGCCCAAGCTATCAGTTTTTGGGGCCATCGAATGATCCGATTACTTTGTCAGGTACGTTATACCCTGAATTAACTGGCGGGAAGTTTTCGTTGTTAGCCTTACAGATTATGGCTGAGACGGGCAAGGCATGGTCGTTTATTGGTGGTGATGGCACTATTTACGGGATGTATGTCATTGAAAGCTTAAGCGAGAATAAAAGCGATTTTTTTGAAGATAGTGCAGCCAGAAAAATCGAGTTTACGCTAACAATAAAACGCGTGGATGAGTCACTCTCTGAGATGTTCGGTAATCTTAATGAGCAGTTAAACTCTGTCATGGATGCAGTCAGTAATGGGATTGGGGGAATGTTAGTGTGAGTGATTTTTTTCTAACTGGTTTTGAGTCGGTACCACAATATGTCATTACAGCAGGAACGGTGAATATCAACGAGCGATTACAAGGGCGATTAATTTCGCTGAACCTGACTGATAATCAGGGATTTGAAGCCGACCAACTTGATATCGAAATCGACGATGCCGACGGAAAAATGATGCTACCTAAACGAGGTGAAGAATTATCAATTCATCTGGGTTGGAAAAATGAGCCGTTAATTTTTAAAGGGAAATTCACGGTTGATGAAATTGAATACAGCGGCGCGCCGGATAAAATTGCTATTCGTGGCCGCAGTGCGGATTTTAGATCGACGCTCAATGTTAAGCGTGAAATGTCATATCACGATAAAACATTGGGTGACATTATCAAAACAATCGCAGCACGTAACAATGTTGAGCCAGTCATTGAGAGCAGGTTAGCTCAAGTAACACTTAAGCACATAGACCAAACCAATGAGTCTGACGGTTCATTCTTGGCTAGATTAGGGCAGCAAGAGGGGGCTATCGCTGCCATTAAAAATGGTCAGTTATTATTTATGCCGCAAGGAAGTGGTAAAACGGCCAGCGGAAAGCCTATCCCACCTTTGCTGTTAACGCGAGAGATTGGGGATAGTTACCGGTTTACACTCGCTGATCGCGGGGCATATACCGGCGTAGTCGCAAGTTGGCTAAATACACGGAAGCCAAAACAAAAAGATGAAGTCAAAGTAAAGCGTAAGCGAAAAACTAAAAAGAAAGAGTCGGCAAAAAAGGATGAGCCGGCTAAAACTAAGGTGGATGAGCCGCAAGGGGATTATCTTGTCGGCGAAGAGGGGAACACATTAACGCTTTCGCATACCTACGCGAACAAGAGCAATGCGGAACGGGCCGCAAAGGCAGCATGGGAAAAGATGCAGCGTGGAGTTGCTTCATTTTCAATACAGCTTGCAAAAGGGAGGGCTGATATCTACCCAGAAATGCCAGTTAAGGTGCAGGGCTTTAAGCCTGAAATCGATGGCGCAGAGTGGATATTAACGCGAGTTTCTCATTCATTAAATGACAGTGGGTATACATCCTCACTTGAGCTTGAGGTCAAAGTATCAAGTCTTGAAATGAGTGAATGAAAAATAAAGAAAAAGTAATGACTACTGTATAAAGTGTCAGTACAATATACGTAATATCAACATCATGAAAAAGGTAACCGAATCATGATGAAATGTCCTCTTTGCGGCGAGCTTGCCCGTATTCGCACTTCACGTTATATCACTAACGAAACCAAAGAAAACCACAATCAGTGCCAGAATGTTAATTGCAGTGCAACATTCATCAGCCATGAATCAGTTTCACGATTTATTGTTAAGCCAAACAAATCAGAAGTGCAAGCATTCAGTGTTGGGCTGTAAATTAAATAATAAAAATGCCCCAGCAAACGGGGCAAATAAATCAAAGCAATAGATGAATACGCATTACATACTATATGTAGTATTAATTATTACTATATAAAAAAGGTAGTAATCTCAAGAAGATATTACAGATATGAATCTCTCTAAATGCTAGTGCCTATTAGACTACAATGAAGCCTCTCATTGAGAGAGGCTAAGATTAAAGGTGGGTTACATCGTGGATGATATGTGGATGTTGTCTTATAAATCCATTTATAAAACAGTGAATTAGAGGCAAAAAAAAGCCCCCTTCATAGGGATCTGAAGGGGGAGCTAAATGAATAAAGAATGGTTTAATTCGAGATCAAAGATAAAGGATCCTAGTGAACGAAACTTAGGTTTTTGTGCACTTTAGTTCGCTGTTTTGAGTTAGCGCTTAGAATCGCATTTATCGCTAAAGCTCTTATTGACGATAACCAGACTTGATTTGTTCTAAAATATTTTTGTAAGTCTCAGCTTGCTTCTCATCTTCCATTGAAGCGACTTCGCGTTGCATTTTGATCAGGATTTTACCCGCATCAGCCTGACCGATAGCTTTAAGCATATGAGTAACAAGATTTTTTAAACAAGTTACTTCGTCTGCTAATGCGTTTACGTCTGGCTCAGTTGGAAAATGGGTTTTCATTTAGGAATTCCTGTAAGAATAAAAAGTAATTTGCAGATTGTAGCATAGAAGAAATGATTCTGTCGCTTTTCAAACTGACATGAAAATTAAAGGGGAGTGACTGTTGCTCTATGAAAAAATAGGGTGAACATGATAATTTTCAATCCTTTAAAGATGAATAGTGAATGTGATATTATTCACAAAAATATACTGAAGACTATTATTAGTCTTAATTATCATCAACAGGGTGTCGTAAACCATGACCCAGGTTTCTCGAAGCACTGCGTGGATCCGTGTATTAGCGCTTTCCGTTGCAGCTTTTGTCTTTAATACCACTGAATTTGTTCCCGTCGCATTATTGAGTGATATTGCCGAAAGTTTTGATATGACCGTTGCCCATACGGGGCTGATGATCACCATCTATGCGTGGGTTGTCGCGGTGATGTCTCTGCCATTAATGCTAATGACGGGTAAATTTGAGCGGCGAAAATTACTGGGGATTTTATTTGTTATTTTTATTCTCAGCCATATTTTATGTGGGTTTGCGTGGAGTTTTGAAGTGCTAATTATCGCGCGTATCGGTATCGCGTTATCCCACGCGGTTTTCTGGTCGATTACGGCATCATTGGCTATCCGCGTCGCACCTGCAGGTAAAAAAGCGCAAGCATTGGGCTTGCTAGCAACGGGAACGGCACTTGCGACCGTATTGGGATTACCGTTAGGGCGAGTGATTGGGCAATGGATGGGCTGGCGAGTGACATTTTTGTGTATCGGCGTGCTTGCGTTATTAACCCTGATTGCATTATTGCGGTTTTTACCACGTTTACCGAGCGAACATTCAGGTTCATTAAAAAGCCTGCCGATTCTTTTTAAACGCCCCGCATTGATGGGTGTTTTTGTGTTAATCACCGTCGTTATTACGGCTCATTTTACCGCGTATAGCTATATTGAACCGTTTGTGCGTGATATTGCCTTACAGAGCCAGAATTTTGCCACACTCTTATTATTGATTTTTGGCGGAGCAGGCATTTTTGGTAGTATCTTGTTTAGCCGCTACAGTAGCCGCTTTACATTGACATTTTTACCTGTATCGATGTTCATACTGACACTTTGTTTAGTGTTATTTATGCCCTTAAGTGGCGATGTTTGGACGCTGGTTGGTACCTGTATATTCTGGGGTATGGCGATTATGTGTATTAGCCTCGGGATCCAAGTGAAGGTTCTGGACTTGGCACCAGACGCAACCGATGTTGCGATGTCCATTTTCTCTGGGTTATTTAATATTGGCATTGGGGCTGGGGCATTATTAGGGAACCAAGTGATTACCCATATGGGGATGACCAATATTGGTTATGTGGGGGCGATTATCAGCTTTTTAGCACTTGCTTGGTGCGTGTTTATCTATACCCGTTATCGCTCAGCTTTTGCAGAAAAACAGCCAACCGCTGCGAATCATTAAGCTAGATTTATTCATTTGGCACTGTGCTAATTAAAGGTTAGTACGGTGCTTTTTTGTGTGTTAAATTTCTGCCAAATTTTAGGCTAAAAAATAGAGAAAGGTGAACGATGAAAGGATTGGGCTTCTTATTAATGTCCATAATTGCGGAAGTGATTGCGACCACAACGTTAAAAGCGTCGGATGGTTTTAGCCGTTTTTGGCCCTCTTTAGTGGTTATCATTGGCTATGCAGTCTCTTTCTGGGGGCTTTCCCAAGTCGTGAAGGTGATGCCACTGGGGATTGCGTATGCCATTTGGTCAGGATTGGGAATTGTGCTGGTTTCTGTGGCGGCTATCTATATTTATAACCAAAAACTCGATTTACCCGCAATTATTGGTATGCTATTAATTATTATTGGTGTATTGGTCATCAACCTGTTTTCTAAAAGTGGCACCCATTAATGAGATTCAAAACATAATGGGACTCGAAACAGCGCTGATACTATCGGAGAAAGAGAATGAAAAGGAAAAGTCAGGCGCTGTTAAAAACAGTCGTGGCAATGGGTTCAGCTACCGTGTTATCCATTTTACTTTCAGCGTGCAGTAGCCCTGACAACAGTAAAATGACAAGGGCAGAAACGTCCGGTTCTCAATATGCTCAGCAAGTGGTGAATTTAGGTCCGGGTGCTCAAGAGGCATGTACTTCAGCGGGTGGATTGCCTTCACTGAATTTAGAACTTAATGGTGAAAAAACGCCTGTTTGCCAGTTTGCAAATGGGCGTCGTTGTGCCGTTTCAGCAATCCGCAGTGGGGCCTGTATCTAAGTGTTTTGATGAGCTAATGATTTGATTGCCCATCAAGCATCGTTGATGGGCGAAAAGGAAAGGTTATTTTTTGCTTGGGAAGAAGAGGCTAATCGTAACGATAATGCCGACTAAGATGTAAGCTGCAAAAATACCGACTAACCACTGAGGCATGTCTAACCCTAAGAATGCCCACTGTCTAACGGCACAATCACCTGTCGCTTCAAACACAGAAGGTACCCATTCTTGAAGTGGTAACCAGTCTGGGAAATTAACAAAGAAATCACACGATGCAAACGGAGACGGGTAAAGTTGCAGCATGGTATGTTCCCATGAAAGGTCTAATCCACGCCAACCTGCATACAGCCAAACCACAATCGCAATCACTTTAACAACGGTGCTTTTCGGCGCAATCGCCCCGATTAAACCTGCCGCAATAATTCCCATCAATGCAACGCGCTCATAGATACACATTACACAAGGTTGCAGTTTCATAATATGTTGGAAATACAGAGCAGCACATTCAAGCATAAAAGCAGTGAATGCCATAAGCAGCCAAGCTGACCGTCCTTGAGAACAGTAATTAAAAAATCTGAACATAATAAATTCCCTTCATTAATAATCGGCTTATTTTGCCTTTATCTGGGTGATAAAAAAAGCAACAAAATCAGATTAGAATAAGATTAGCTTAGTTTTTACGTTTTATTACAAAAAAAGCCGCATAAATATGCGGCTCAGATCATTTCCACGCCCATCAGGTTTGGAAATGGCTCCTTTGGGTTGTAATATTGACGAGGAAAATCAATTTATTGATTTTCGCCTGATAACACAAAGAGGGAAAAACCACGTTTTTATCCCTCTTTGTCATCAACCTCAGCCGCATAAATATGCAGCTTTAAATCTAGAATCTGACCAATCAATATTGATTAACGTGGAATAGAAATTAACCCTAAGCTTTCCATCCAATCAGTTAATGGGATAAGCCAGTACTCAACACCTAACAGACCAACGATTGTCATCACAACCGTAAAGGGTAATGCCATCCAAACCATTCTGCCGTAAGACAGACGAATCAGTGGAGACAGCGCAGATGTTAATAGGAACAGGAAGGCGGCTTGCCCATTAGGTGTAGCAACAGATGGCAAGTTTGTTCCGGTGTTAATTGCGACAGCTAAGTGCTGGTACTGCTCGGCTGAAATTAAGCCCGCATTCGCGGCTTTCAATGCTTCAGTAATGTACACGGTGCCAACAAACACGTTATCTGATACCGCAGAGAGCAACCCGTTAAACAGATAGAACAGGGATAGCTGCGATGATTCAGAGGATTGCAGGACATACTGAATAAATGGTGTAAATAGCTGTTGGTCAATGATCACGGCGACAATACTGAAAAAGACAGTCAGTAGGGCAGTAAACGGTAAGGCTTCTTCAAAGGCTTTTCCGAGGGAGTGCTCTTCAGTGATCCCACAGAATGTCGTGGCGAGAATGATAACAGACAGACCAATCAGACCCACTTCGGCAAGGTGAAGCGCCAGCGCGACAATTAACCAAATACCGATAAGGCCTTGGACGATAAGTTGCGCTTGCTCTTTCTTACTGCGCTTAGCACTCATTTTTTTGTCATGTTCGGTTAATACTTGGCGCACGGTATCGGGTAACTCAGCTCCATAGCCAAATACTTTGAACTTCTCAACGAGGAAACAGACCACTAGCCCGCATAAGAAAACGGGGATAGTGACTGGAGCCATACGCAGATAGAAGGTAATAAAGTCCCACTCAACATGTTTTGCGATGATCAGGTTTTGTGGTTCACCCACCATAGTCATTACGCCGCCAAGGGCAGTACCGATACCCGCATGCATCATTAAGCTACGTAAGAACGCACGGAACTGTTCCAATGTCTGCTTTTTCTCAACCGTATCAATGAAAGAATCGTTTTGTAGATCCGTATTGCTCGGCTGGCTAGAGGCATATTGGTGGTAAATAGAGTAGAAGCCAATGGAAACACTAATGACCACAGCAATGACGGTTAAAGCATCTAAAAAAGCGGATAAAAACGCACTTGCTAAGCAAAATGACAACGCTAAAATTCGTTTAGAACGGACGTTTATTAACAGCTTAGTAAACACAAATAACAGAAGTTGCTTCATAAAGTAGATGCCAGCCACCATAAAGATCAGTAACAGAACTACTTCAAGGTTATTACTGATTTCATGAGAAATCTGCGCTGGGGAGGTCATGCCAATTAGCACGGCTTCAATGGCTAATAGCCCGCCAGGTTGTAATGGGTAGCATTTTAGTGCCATCGCCAAGGTGAAAATGAATTCAATGACGAGTAACCAACCGGCGATAAATGGGTCAACAAAGTAGAAAACAATTGGGTTTATTATTAAGAACAAAATGATAGCAAGTTTGTACCAATCTGGAGAATTTCCCAAAAAATTCTTCAAGAATGCTCTTCTTAAACTAAAATCCATTATGATTTTTAATCCTCTTTAACTGGTGTTGTGTGACAGCGCGTTACATACTACTCTTATCTTTTATAGAATTTAAGCTTATTTGCTAATAGATAATCCATTAATTATATGGGGTTTTTACGATTCACCTGCGGTTTATTAGAAAGCTAACTATCTCAGATTGTGACAATCTGGTATGCTTTCGCGTAGTCCGTCTAAAAATGTTTGGAATAATAAAAATATGGTTATTAAAGCTCAAAGTCCGGCAGGTTTTGCGGAAGAGTACATTATTGAGAGTATTTGGAACAATCGTTTTCCTCCAGGATCTATCTTACCCGCGGAGCGTGAGCTATCTGAATTAATCGGCGTAACCCGTACTACATTGCGTGAAGTTTTACAGCGTTTAGCCCGTGACGGGTGGTTAACTATTCAACATGGTAAACCAACCAAGGTCAATAACTACTGGGAAACTTCAGGATTAAACATTCTGGAGACGCTGGCGAAACTCGATCATGACCGTGTGCCTCAGTTAATTGATAACTTATTGGCAGTACGTACTAATATCGCTGCTATTTTTATTCGTACCGCATTTCGTAATGATCCAGAAGCCTCATTAGAAGTGTTATCGGGTAAAGATAAAGTTGAAGACAATTCAGATGCATTTAGTGATTTGGATTACAACATTTTCCGTGGACTGGCCTTTGCGTCAGGTAATCCTATCTATGGTCTGATTATTAATGGATTAAGAGGGTTATACACACGAGTTGGGCGTTATTATTTTTCTAACCCTGAAGCACGTCGTTTAGCGTTAAGTTTTTACCAACAGCTGAGCAATTTATGCCGTGAGCAAGCCTATGACCGCATTATGGATTGCGTCAGAAACTACGGTAAAGACAGCGGAATTATTTGGCATAACATGCAAAGTAATATGCCATCTGATCTCGCCAGTAATATTTAACTCGCCATTTTCGAACAAAAAGCCAGTGCCTTGCACTGGCTTTTTTTGTTTTTGACCACTGATTAGCGTAATCATCTATTAAATTGGAGTTTAACCATGCGATTATCTGGCGTAGTGAGTTATTCGATATTTAGCTTCTAAATATTGAAATGGAATAATCTTTTGATCAATGAATATAAAATTCTGTTTAGCTCAGTATTTAGTTAGGGTTTATTCCTATGATTTAAATTTAATTAATTGATTAATAAGATTTAAAATGGTTAATTCTATTTTTGGATTATAGAATAAAATTTCACTGAATTTAAGAGAACCTAAATTTGATAGAGGATTTGACTTTTTTGTTAAAAATGTTAATCAACTGTATTGGAAAATAAAAACTAGAATATTATGCTAACAGTAATTCCATTTTGTTCTCTTGAGGGGTTCTATGAAAGTTCTCGTTTTAGGTGCTGGCGTTATTGGTGTTACTACTGCGTGGTATCTAGCACAAGAAGGGCATGAAGTTTGTGTCATTGATAGACAGCTTGATGTGGCTGAAGAAACCAGTGCAGGTAATGCTGGACAAATTTCTCCAGGATATGCAACCCCGTGGGGTGCTCCGGGGATCCCTCTTAAAGCCGTAAAATGGATGTTTGAAAAACATGCCCCTTTAGCGATCAGACCCGACGGTAGCCTGTTCCAATTACGCTGGATGTGGCAAATGCTAAAAAACTGCGACATGCAGCACTACACCATGAATAAAAGCCGTATGGTGCGGATCGCAGAATATAGTCGTGATTGCATTCGCCAACTTAGAGCCGATACCGGTATTGGCTATGAAGGTCGCCAAGGCGGTACGTTACAGTTGTTTAGAACTGCAAAACAGTTTGATAATGCTGCCAATGATATTGCGGTTTTACAGCAAGAAGGTGTGCCATACGAATTACTGACCTCAGAACAGCTCATTACAGCTGAGCCTGCATTGGCTTTTGTAAAAGATAAGCTGACAGGGGGTCTACGCTTACCAAACGATGAAACGGGTGATTGCCAGCAATTTACTAAAAAACTGGCAAAAATGGCGGAGCAAGCCGGGGTTACATTCCGTTTTGGTTGTCATGTGGAACAAATTTTGACGGATGGCAAACGCATCAGTGGTATTAAGGTTGATGGGGACATTTTGCTGGCGGATCAATATGTCGTTGCCATGGGCTCATATTCCACTCAGATATTGCAGCAATTGGTGAAAATTCCTGTTTACCCTCTGAAAGGTTACTCATTGACGATGCCAATCATCGATGAATCACGCGCCCCCGTTTCTACCGTGCTGGATGAAACCTATAAAATTGCAGTGACACGGTTTGATCAGCGTATTCGCGTCGGGGGAATGGCGGAAGTGGTTGGTTTTAATCTTGATGTACTGAAAAAACGCTGTGAAACCCTGAAAATGGTGGTACAAGATTTGTATCAAGGTGGCGGAGATATTAGCCAAGCCCAGTTTTGGACAGGATTACGTCCAATGACACCGGACGGAACCCCGATTGTTGGGCCGACAGAATTTAGCAATTTGTATTTGAATACGGGGCATGGAACCTTAGGTTGGACAATGGCTTGCGGCTCTGGCAAATTATTGGCTGACTTAATTTCAGGGAATACGCCAGACATCGCTGCGGATGATTTATCGGTATTCAGATATACCGATGGTTTTAATACGAAATTAGTCAGCACTGGTCACTTATCGCCTGCGCGTTAATTGAGCGACGAAAATATCAATAATAAAAGGAATCGCAATGCCACGCCCAATCCGTGCTGTCATTCATCAACATAATTTAGAACATAACTTAGCGGTGGTCCGTCAGAAAATCGGTCAAGCGAAGATCTGGTCAGTCATGAAAGCGGATGGTTATGGCCATGGCATTAAACGAATTTGGCGAGGACTAAAAGATTCTGATGGTTTTGCCGTTTTAGATCTCCACGAAGCCATTTTATTGCGAAATGAAGGTTGGAAGGGGCCAATTCTATTATTGGAAGGTTTTTTCCAAACGGGTGATCTGACTGTTATTGACCAGTATCAGTTAACAACCAGCGTACACAGTCGCTGGCAGTTAGCCGCCATTGAACAAGCATCACTGAGCAAACCCATTTCTGTGTACATTAAGCTCAATAGCGGGATGAATCGCCTAGGTTTCTCGGTAGATGAGTATACGGATATTGTGTCTCAACTGAGCCAAATGGAAAATGTTGCTGATGTGACGCTAATGAGCCATTTTGCAAATTCAGATTTGGTTGAGGGAACACAAGCGCCGTTAGAGAAAATGCAACAATTTGCTCCGCTATCACTACCGACCAGCATTGCGAATTCGGGGGCAGTTTTATGGCATAAAAATACTCATTATGATTGGGTTCGGGCTGGAATTGTGCTGTATGGTGCGTCTCCAAGTGGTAAATGGAGCGATATTGCTGAATATGGTTTAAAAGCGGCGATGACGCTGCAATCGGAAATTATCGCTGTACATGATATTGAAGCAGGTCAATCCATTGGTTACGGTAGTAAATTTACGTCAGAAAAACCGATGCGAATCGCAACGGTCGCTTGTGGTTATGCCGATGGCTACCCTCGCCATGCACCAACCGGAACGCCAGTTTGGTGTCAGGGGCAGCGTTGCGCGTTGTTAGGTGCGGTTTCCATGGATATGCTAACGATTGATATTAGTGACTGTCCTGAAGCTGCTATTGGCTCTCAAGTGGAACTGTGGGGTGAAAACTTACCTGTTGATGATGTGGCACAGTCGGCGGGCACAATCGGTTACGAATTATTATGTGCGTTAGCACGTCGCGTACCTATTGATTTTTAATAAAAAAGCACCTCATTCATTCGCCTGGCTTATATTCTTGATTGAGAAAGATAGACAATCAAAGTAATTTAGCTTTAAATGTGAACCATCTCATTAACGTGGGTGAAATTTCCCACGTTATTCATTGTTTATTGTTAACTTCATCTGAATAATTTGGGTTTAATTTAAAATGTCTAAAACAATCAAAATGACCACACTTGCCATTGCGTTAAGTGCGGCTTCAACTGCTGCATTTGCTGGAACTTGGTCTGTTGGTGGCTCTGTATTAGCGCAATCAACACCTTATAAAGGCATCAAAACTAGCGACTATATTACGCCAGTTCCTGTTGTAAATTATGAAAGTGAAAATTTTTACTTCCGCACATTGGCTGTAGGTTACTACCTATGGAATGATAAAGTTGATCAGTTGTCTTTGGATGCTTATTACTACCCACATTTCTTTAAGCCAAAAGATAATGATAATGCCGACATGCGTAAGCTGGATCGCCGTCGTGATACTGTGATGGGCGGCTTTACTTACCGTCATAATGCAGACTGGGGTACATTGCGTTTCAATGGCTCTCTCGACATGTTATGGGAAAGCGAAGGGATGCGTGCGGAAGCAGCTTACCTGTATGCATTTAAAGGTGATAACTGGTCGTTAACGCCAGGTTTAGGTATCAAGTGGGATAGCGCGAAACTGAACCGTTATGAGTTCGGTGTGACATCCAAAGAATCTGCAAATAGCGGGTTAAAACGTTATGAACCAAGTTCAAGCTGGACACCGTATATGGAGTTGTCAGCTAATTACCGTATGACAGACAGCTGGTCACTGTTTGCGCTGGGTCGTGTTGATAAACTGTCTAGTGAAGTGAAAGACAGCCCAATGGTAAATAAATCCTATTCAGCGATTATGTGGAGCGGTGTGACTTACACCTTCTAATTCATACGCTGGAATAGAATGAAAAACCCCAAAATGGCTAGGCTATTTTGGGGTTTTATTTTTGCATTTATTCTTACGCTTATTCTACGCGTGGTTTGATATTTATTGTTCTTGCTGTGGCTGCGGTTTATTTTCGCGGCATACCATCACGAGAGAAAGGCGAGAAGGGCTTTGCGCTTCGGATTTCATTGGCACATGAATGCGAGCCGTTTCCACACAAACCATCTGTTTGTAACCATTATTCGGCATATCCTGCATGCTGCACGATAATTCCGCCCAAGGGTTCCAGCACACCACATCACTGTGATGATAATGATGTAACTCAATGGTGCGATTCCAGCCATCATCACGTAATAGGCTATATTCTTCTGGCTCGGTGTATATGCGGTCAGTGTGCTTATTAAATTTCAATGGCTCTGAAATATAGGCTTCTCTATCTGCGACTTTATCGATGTAATGCCCGCCAAGACCATAAACGGTGGTTTTTTGGATATCACTGATATTGAAATAGCTGTGTAATGCGGCGGTAGCCTCAAAATCACCGTAGCTTTCTAATTCAAGCTCGCAGGTTTCCCCGAGCTTCATTCGTAAGATCAGCGTGAATTCATGAGGCCATAGTTTGCGGGTGTATTCGTTGTCCGTCAGGGTAAAAGTGAGAATGACCCCACAATCATGTTCATTATGTGCTGTAAATTGCCAAGGTAAAATACGGGCAAATCCGTGACTAGGGCTATTTACAGGACCAAACCATGGCCAGCAAATAGGAATGCCGCCACGAATGGCAACTCCTTCTTTAAACGCACTTTCGGGACTTAACCAAAGACAGGGTTTTTGGCCCGCGGGTTGCCAGTCAATTAAGTGGGCACCTTGTAGGCTCACGGCACCACGTACTTTTGGGTGCGAAATGACGATCAGTGGTAAATCCCCAAGTTGACGTTGGGTAATGTAAGGGGAAATTTGTTTGATAACAGGTAAAGCAAAAATTTTATCATGCATTGTCTTGCGCCTGTGGTTGTTGGTCCATCATCACGACCTAAATCAGCGACTATAAATTGAACTGCGCCTATAAATAGGGCTGTAACTAGAAATAACAATATAACAAACTCACGATACTGCAAGTGGCATTGAATGACGCGGGGGACACAGCTTGGAGTATATTGAGCTGGGATGTGGCTTTTTGTAATACACGCAGATACAAAAGAGCCGCCAAGAGGCGGCTCAGTCAGACTAATAGCTAAACAGCTCTTATTTAGAGATGTGAGCGATCAGGTCTAGAACTTTGTTAGAGTAACCAGTTTCGTTGTCATACCAAGAAACCAGTTTCACAAAGTTGTCGTTCAGAGCGATACCAGCTTTAGCATCGAATACTGAAGTCAGTTTTTCGCCGTTGAAATCGGTAGATACAACGTCGTCTTCAGTGTAACCCAGAACGCCTTTCAGTTCGCCTTCTGCCGCTTCTTTGATAGCGTCACAGATTTGTGCGTAAGTTGCTGGTTTTGCCAGACGTGCAGTCAGGTCAACAACAGAAACGTTAGGAGTTGGAACACGGAAAGACATACCAGTCAGTTTACCGTTCAGCTCAGGAATAACTTTACCTACAGCTTTAGCAGCACCAGTTGAAGATGGGATGATGTTCTGAGAAGCACCACGACCACCACGCCAGTCTTTGTGAGAAGGGCCATCAACAGTTTTTTGAGTTGCTGTGGTTGCGTGAACAGTGGTCATCAGACCTTCAACGATACCAAATTTGTCGTTGATAACTTTAGCCAGTGGAGCTAAGCAGTTAGTTGTGCAAGATGCGTTAGAAACGATTTCTTGACCTGCGTAAGCTTTGTGGTTAACGCCCATAACGAACATTGGAGTGTCATCTTTAGAAGGACCAGTTAACACAACTTTCTTCGCGCCTGCTTGGATGTGTTTACGAGCAGTCTCGTCAGTCAGGAAGATACCAGTTGCTTCAGCAACAACATCAACACCGACTTCGTTCCATTTCAGGTTTGCAGGATCTTTCTCTGCTGTAACACGGATTTTTTTACCGTTAACAACTAAGTGACCATCTTTAACTTCAACAGTACCGTTGAAACGACCGTGAGTTGAGTCGTATTTCAACATGTATGCCATGTACTCTGCATCGAGCAGGTCGTTGATAGCAACGATTTCGATGTCAGAACGCTCTTGTGCAGCACGGAAAACGATACGGCCGATACGACCAAAACCATTAATACCTACTTTGATAGTCATAGTATTTCCACCAGCTATTTTATTTCGTGAATTAAGATGTACTTAAAGTTACCAAAACCTTGCCAGCCGTCAAGCGGAATCGTGTCAATTATTGAAAAAAATCAATTCTGATACCACTATCTGCATATTTGTCAGTCACTTCAGCAGCAAATACAGCCGCACGTATTATCGGGATTGTTCAGCATAATGAAACCATCCATCAGTGATATATGTGAGGCTCATCACAAATCAAACCGTAAAGTTCTAACCTTAATAGTCTAGAATAGTTTTCCACTGAGCGTTGTTAAGTTTTTGTTGCTTGAAATGGATGCGAAATGGCTTTAATGCGCATCTTTTTGAAAAAGAGTAGGTAATCGATGTCGAATAAAGATAAGCAAGTTGTTGATTTATCAAAGCTTAACCAAGTCCAACTGTATGTCACACAACAAGCTGGCACAGAGCCCCCATTTAGTGGTCAATTATTGCATAACCGTAAAGATGGCGTGTATGAATGTCTCTGTTGTGGAACCCCTTTATTCCTTTCTGAGACCAAATTTGATGCAGGCTGCGGATGGCCGAGTTTCTTTCAACCAATTGATGAAAGTTTGATAAAATTTATCGAAGATTTTTCTCATGGAATGCATCGTATTGAAGTGCGCTGTGGCAATTGCAATTCGCACCTTGGACATGTATTTCCTGATGGCCCACAACCAACCGGACAGCGTTACTGCATAAATTCAGCATCGCTAAGTTTTACGGATGACCAAACGGGTGAAAAGACCGCCGGATAAGGAGCTGAAGCTTGCTGAAGTGTGAAAATATATTCAGCAATAACGATTCAGCTGATTATTCAAAAGACAATAAAAAATAATTATATTGATTGCTACTAAATTGATGTGATGAGGCGTAACGTGAGCGTAGAAATGGATGCACAACAAATAGAACAATTACTGTCTGTCATGACCCCTGAAATTTACCAGCGTTTAGTGACTGCAGTGGAGTTGGGCAAATGGCCAGATGGTGTAGCATTAACGCCAGAGCAGAAAGAAAATACGTTGCAGATGGTGATGTTATGGCAGTCTCGCCATAATCATGATGCGGAGCATATGACGGTCGGTACTGACGGTCAAATTACCATGAAGAGCAAACAAGAATTAAAAGCGCTTTTTCAAGGGGATCGGTTAGCGACATTGAAACCGCAAGAAAGCGACGAATAAAATATTTAGCCCTGCAAATTAGCAGGGCCAAAATTTGAAACCCATTAGTAGGGTGATGGAAACGCTAGAGTGGCAATATCACTAACTTAGCACCCGCACTCTGCATTTCTGCTAACGCCTTCTGGCTATCCTCAGGGGCTAGATTAACACCACGGCACCCATCCGTTAGCACATCAACGCGGTATCCCAGTCTCAGCGCGTCCAGTACAGTAAACTTCACACAATAGTCGGTCGCAATGCCCATAATCATTAAATGGCTGATTTGTTGCAGCTGAAGCCATGAATGAAGTTCAGTTTGGCTGATTCGATCATTATCAAAAAAGGCGCTGTAGCTATCTACCTGCGGATTTTCACCTTTAGTAAATACCTTTTGAATAGCTTGGCGATTAAGCTCTGGATGAAAATCAGCGCCATGGGAGCCTTGTACGCAGTGAATTGGCCACCAGACCTGTGGTAATCCATTAAGCTCACCAAGGGTGCCAACAGGTTGGCCAGAGTTCGCGGCAAAACTGAGATGGTTTTCTGGATGCCAATCTTGGCTGGCGATCACCGTGATACCCTGTTTTTGGCATTGTTCAATAACTTGGTTAGCGGTTTCAATAACCTGTTCGCTTTGTTTTACAGCGAGAGCTCCGCCAGTACAAAAATCATTTTGTAAGTCGACTAACAGTAACGCTGATTTCATCTTTTTTCTCAGTAAGTTAGGGCTTATTCATCGGCGTAGCTTAATTCACCACGCAAGTTATTCTGCATTAATTCTCGAATAAGCTCAGAGGTATAATCTTGGCTTAGTAAGTAATGTAATTTACTCAATGCCGCTTCAAAAGTCATATCAAAACCACTGATCACTCCAGATTCTGCTAATGCATGTCCTGTGGCGTAACCTTCCATATTTACCCGCCCAGAAATACATTGGGTGAGGTTTACGACAATAATGCCGCGAGAAGTCGCTTCACGAAGAATACGCAGAAGCTCCGGTTGCTGAGGGGCATTACCAACACCGTAAGAGCGCAAGATTAGCGCTTTAACCGGTTGCTGAAGAATATTTCGTACGATTTCTATCGATAACCCCGGGTAGAGCGTGACAACTCCAATGGGCTGCGGAGTAATGCGATGGGTTTTTAATTCGCCAACACCAATCGGTGCAGGGCAGGCATTGAAAGCACGGATATGAATACCGGCTTCCATCAATGGGGAACAGTTTGGCGAGGTGAAAGCTTCAAAACCATCGGCATGGGCTTTCACTGTGCGGTTACCGCGGTACAGTTTGTTATTGAAGAATAAACCCACTTCGTTGACTGGATAGTTTGCCGCTAAATAGAGGGCATTAAGCAGGTTGGTTTGCCCATCGGAGCGTAGCGCTTCCAGTGGAATCTGTGACCCTGTCACAATAATCGGCTTCTTCAAGTTTTCAAACATAAAGGAGAGAGCAGAAGCGGTAAATGCCATGGTGTCAGTGCCATGAAGGATCACAAAACCATCATATTTATCGTAATTTTCACTGATGTCATCGGCAATATTTTGCCAATCTTCTGGTGTAATGTCCGAAGAGTCGATTAACGGCTGATGTTCACGAATCGTAAATGTTGGCATTTCAGGGCGATGAAACTCAGGCATTTGGGCTAATTGTGCCTGTAGGTGACCAGAAACAGGAATATAGCCTTGAGGAGAATGGCGCATGCCGATGGTGCCACCCGTATAAACGACATAAATCGATTTCTTCTGCATTTTGTTACCTAACGATGACAGATGAAGTTCTGTATGAATAAGAAATTCTGTGTGTGAATAATTTGGATTATAAGGATTTTGGCTTATTTACTGGAGATAATCTATGGATAAAACAAGATATTGCAGATTGTTGTGATGGCAACTTCAGTTTACGCCAGCGTCATTGACCGCGAATGGCAGCCCCTCTAAGGTTGCCTTGAGAGGGGAGCCATGGGTGGAAATGAATAATTAGTTAATTTCCGCGCAGTTTAAGCAAAATGCGTAACGATTTTGTGGATCGTTCATTTTTAAGAAAAACTGAGCTTGGCGGCGAATATCAGTAGCGACCGCTGGTGGTAGGAATGTTTGCAATGCATCAGGCATCATGACTTGAACGTTACTTGTCAGTTCAAGGATCAACTGATCCATAAAGGACAGTTCCGGTTGCATCCAATCCAGCTCGACAGATTTTACTTTCGCTAATTCGGCGGCTTTTGCAACTGCATCATCGAAATCACCGAGTTCATCGACTAAACCAATCTTCATGGCATCCTTACCAATCCAAACACGACCTTGAGCAATCTTATCGATTTCTTCCGGTGTTTTATGGCGAGATTGAGCGACTAAACCAATAAAGGTTTGGTAGCCATTTTCGATGGTGATTTGCATCATATCGGAAAATTGTGGGCTGATCCCTTTAGTGACAGAAACGCCCGCTAATGGGGAAGTCGAAACACCGTCAGTATAAACGCCGATGGATTCTAATGAGCTTTCAAAGGTATTGATCACACCGAAAATACCGATAGAGCCGGTTAAGGTGCTTGGACTCGCAATGATGTAGTCGGCTGGCGTTGAGATCCAGTAACCGCCTGATGCGGCCATGCCCCCCATTGATACGACGACAGGTTTCTTCGCGGCGCGGGCTGCGGCTAATTCACTGCGGATCAGGTCAGAAGCGCTGACACTTCCCCCAGGGCTATTAACACGTAATACGATGGCTTTAATGTTTTCATTTAAACGCGCATCACGGATTTGAGCTGCGAGGGTTTCGCCACCTGCAATACCGGGAGTTTGAGGGCCATCCATGATGGCACCTTGCACTACGATAACCGCAATATTACCGTCGCTGTTGCTTGTATCGGCAATGTTAGTGGAGTAGTCATAGATGCTAATGCCATTGAATGTTTTGTCTTCTTTATTCCAACCAAACTGATTAGAGAACACATTTTCGGCTTGTTCGCGGGTATAAATCTTATCCACTAATTTTTGCTGTAAAGCATATTGTGCCGTATCACCTTTGACTACGCGAAGTTGTGTAATGAGCTTATCCGCTCCCGGGAAGATTTGCTCAGCTTTAGATTGGCGATTTTCCGCGATAGATCCTAAATAATTATCCCATAAGGTATTTAACCAAAGCAGGTTAGCTTCACGGGCTTCAGGTGACATATTATCGCGCATCATTGGTTCAACCGCAGATTTGTAGGTACCAACGCGGAAAATATGGGTGCTTACCTTGAGTTTTTCTAATAAAGATTTGTAATACAGGGTATCCGTTGAGAAACCGTAAATCCCGACGGCACCATGTGGTGCGAGATAAATTTCATCCGCAAAGCTAGCTAAATAATATTGCGCTTGTGTATAGCTATCGCCCATTGCATAGACTGATTTCCCAGAGGCTTTAAACTCTTCAATTGCTTTACCAATGTATGCCATGGAGGGTTGATCTGCACCAACCAGATTATCTAAACGTAGTATTAGACCTGTAATGCGGTCATCGTCAGCGGCGGTACGAATGGTATCGACGATATCGAATAGCGAGTTTTCCTGCATTAAGTTATTGGAGGTACCCAGCAATTCGCGGCTCATGCGTCCGAAAGGATCCGGGGAAGAGACTTGGTCAACAACAATACCTTGTAGATCAACAACCAGTGCACCAAAATAGTTTTTTTCTGGCTTGCTGTCAGATTGCAAGAGAGAATAAGAACCGATCACTAAAAATAGCAACACGAAGAAAATTGCATTGAAAACAAATTGTCGAATGAAATTAATGACTCGCCAGCTAAACTTAAAAACGGTGGCGAAAATATCCCAGAGTTGTCGCATTTTTTCTCCAGTGTGAGGATATCAATCAGGTTGGCGGCATAAGATGACGCGCGAATGATTTAGAATATCATCTATTTGACAGATGATTAATAGATAGATTAATCAATAGATTTAATCCTATACAGTATCAAACGATGACAGATACCAAATAATGTAATACAGGATTATTCATAACAAAACCATTGTGAGCGTTGTACAATAGCCCGATGGTATTTCTATTTTGCTGAGCACTACATCAGCTTACTCTTAATCGGAGATCAATATGGATGCATTAACCCTTTTGTTGAACCGTCGTTCAGCTTCACGCTTAACCACTCCAGCGCCGCAAGGCGAACAACTCGACAATATTCTTACAGCAGGAATGAGAGCGCCAGACCACGGAGCATTGAAGCCATGGCACTTTGTTGTCATGCAAGGAGATGGCATCGCTCGCTTTAGCCAACTACTTGAAAAAGCAGCGGTAGAAGGCAAGTTAGGTGCAGAAGTTGAAGAAAAAGCGCGTAATGCACCATTTCGTGCGCCGCTCATCATTACTGTGATTGCGAAAGTGAAAGATCATCCCAAAGTGCCACAGTGGGAACAAATTGTTGCCGCAAGCTGTACCGTACAAGCGATGCAAATGGCCGCTTTAGCACAAGGTTTTGGCGGTATTTGGCGTTCAGGTTCATGGACGGAAGACGCTATCGTGCGTGACGGTTTAGGTTGTGAAGAAAATGACCATATCGTTGGTTTCCTTTATTTAGGTACCCCAGAATTAAAAGCACCTGCAAAAGCTCAACAACCTGATATGACAGGCTTTGTGTCCTATTTCTAAATAGATAGCAAATTTCTAAAGAGACAGACAATGACAGAGAAAATTAGATTGACCCAATATAGCCACGGTGCTGGCTGCGGATGCAAAATCGCACCAAAAGTGTTAGAGCAAATTTTACATACTGAACAAGCTAAATTTAATGATCCTCATTTATTAGTGGGCAATGAAACCAAAGATGATGCCGCAGTTTATGATTTAGGCAATGGCATCGGTATTATCAGTACCACGGACTTCTTTATGCCTATCGTGGATAACCCATTTGAATTCGGGCGTATTGCTGCAACAAACGCCATCAGCGATATTTTTGCGATGGGCGGTAAGCCAATTATGGCGATTGCAATCCTCGGCTGGCCGATTGCTAAATTGCCACCAGAAGTGGCTCGCGAAGTGATTGAAGGTGGACGCGCTGCTTGTGCGGATGCAGGAATCTCACTGGCAGGTGGTCACTCTATCGATTCACCGGAGCCTATCTTTGGTTTAGCGGTGACTGGTGTCGTGAACACGGATTATGTGAAGAAAAACAGTGCTGCGAGCGCAGATTGCGAACTGTTTCTAACCAAACCTCTGGGTATTGGCGTGTTGACCACGGCGGAGAAAAAAGGCGTATTAGCACCAGAACATGCGCATCTTGCTGCGGAAACTATGTGTCAAATGAACAAGTTCGGCGCGGTTGTTGCGCCTTTAGAAGGCGTAACGGCAATGACGGACGTAACGGGCTTTGGCCTTCTGGGACATTTAAGTGAGATCTGCGAAGGCTCTGGTGTTCGTGCTCAGATTTCCTTTAGTAAGGTACCAAAGCTTGCTGATGTCGAAAAATACATTGAAGCGGGTTGCGTACCAGGTGGAACTCAACGCAACTTCGATAGCTACGGTCACTTAATTGGACCAATGAGCGACCTGCAGCGCAAATTATTGTGTGATCCACAAACTTCAGGCGGGCTTTTAATCGCGATTAAACCATCGGAAGTGGTTAAAATTAAAGAGATTGCACAGCAGCAAGGTGTTTTGTTACAGTCTGTCGGTACCTTATTACCAGCACAAGACAATGTGCCTTTAATTGAAGTGATCGATTAATCTATGCGTTTGTTTATTGCGGAAAAGCCCAGTCTTGCACGGGCCATTGCGGATGTACTGCCAAAACCTCATCGTAAAGGGGATGGTTTTATTCAATGTGGCGATGACCAGATGGTTACGTGGTGCATTGGGCATCTTTTAGAACAGGCTGAACCGGATTCTTATGATCCGCGTTATGCCCGTTGGAATTTGCAAGATTTGCCAATCATTCCTGAAAAATGGCTATTGAAGCCTCGTTCCTCAGTAACCAAACAATTAAATACAATCGACACACTCCTTAAGCAAGCCAGCGTCGTCGTCCACGCAGGAGACCCAGATAGAGAGGGGCAATTGCTGGTGGATGAGGTGCTGGATTACTTCAAGCTTGATCCCGAAAAACGCAAAAGCGTGAAGCGCTGTTTAATCAACGATTTGAATCCCCAAGCTGTTGAGCGAGCGATTGACCGTTTACGTGAAAACCGTGAATTTATTCCGTTATGTGTTTCTGCATTAGCCCGCGCTCGTGCAGATTGGCTGTATGGCATCAATATGACCCGCGCCTATACCTTATTAGGGCAACGGGGCGGTTACCAAGGGGTTCTCTCTGTTGGGCGCGTACAAACTCCTGTATTGGGATTGGTGGTTAGGCGCGATGAAGAGATAGAACACTTTGTACCAAAAGACTTTTTTGAAGTTAAAGCGCATATTGTCACGCCAAAAGATGAGCGCTTTGTGGCAATTTGGCAGCCAAGTGAATCTTGCATTGATTTTCAAGATGAAGAAGGACGTTTAATCCATCGCCCATTAGCGGAACATGTGCTCGCCCGTATTGAAGGGAAGCCTGCGATTGTCACACAATATCAAGACAAGCAGGAAACTGAAATTGCGCCATTGCCATTTTCATTATCCGCCTTGCAGATTGAAGCCGCCAAAAAATACGCTTTAAGTGCCCAAGAGGTGCTGGATATTTGCCAGAAACTGTATGAAACCCATAAGCTTATCACTTACCCGCGTTCGGATAGTCGTTACCTGCCGGATGAGCACTTTGCAGGGCGTCATGCAGTATTAAATGCGATTTCGGTACACCAACCTGCATTAACAGAATTTGAATTACCTGAACTGGATAAGAAGAACCGGTGTTGGGATGATAAAAAAGTGGATGCCCACCATGCCATCATTCCGACCGCTAAAACAGCCGCCGTGCGTTTAACTGAAAATGAAAGCAATGTGTACCAGTTAATTGCTCGTCAATACATTATTCAATTTATGGCTGATGCGGTTTACCGCAAATGCACCATCGATTTAGACATTGAAAACGGTAAATTTAATGCCAAAGCGCGTTTTCTAGCGGAAGCGGGATGGCGAGTCGTGTTAGGCGGGAAAGAGCGTGACGCAGAAAACGACGGTATGCCATTGCCTATCGTGAAAAAAGGCGATGAGCTTTTATGTGAAAAAGGGGAAGTGGTCGAACGGCAAACTCAACCTCCTCGCCCATTTACCGATGCAACGCTGCTGTCTGCGATGACGGGAATTGCCCGTTTTGTGCAGGATAAAGCATTAAAAAAAGTATTGCGTGAAACGGATGGTTTAGGCACAGAAGCGACGCGAGCGGGGATCATTGACCTATTGTTTAAGCGTCAATTTCTGTTTAAAAAAGGGCGCTATATTCACGCCTCACCAGCAGGACGTGCACTGATCCACGTTTTACCGGATATGGCGACGTTACCCGACATGACGGCGCAGTGGGAATCAAAGCTAACACAGATCAGCGAAAAACAGACGCGCTACGATGATTTTATGCAGCCGTTGAGCCAGACATTAATCAACTTAATTCAGCAAGCTCGTCAATATACAAACTTGCGCGCGTTTCGTGAATTGCCACCCGTTGCCAGTAACAAAGGGGCAAAGAAGGGCGCGAAAAAAGCGAGTGCGGGTAAAGGGAAAAAATCATCATCGTCAGAATAAGCGAAGTGGATTTCTAAACTTGAGAACACTAAGCAGTAATTGGTTGAATTCTTGAGGTTGATGACGCTGACCGCTCATTTGTCCGCCAATCAAACATAAGTGGATGAGATTTCCGAGTGTTTGGGCATAACCATCAGGAATAAAACGACTTTTTAGCTTGTTTACCACAAAAGCCAAGCGTGTATCATCTATGCGTTGCTGATATTCTGCCACGATTTTATCGTTGAGTGCCCATGCGCGGATAGCAATTTCCCGGTCGGGTTTCTTATTGGCGGCGATATCTAGATAGTGACTCAAAATATCATCAAGACTTTCGCCTTTACTGGCATAGTTGAGCATATTCTCGGTATATTCAGTTTCCCAGCAGGTTAGTAGGGCGCGGATAAACGCTTCTCGCCCTTTAAAATGGTGGTAAAAAGAGCCGCGTGTGACATTCAATTTGCGGGCAATACGCTCGATAGAAAATTGCGTGTACCCTTCACTGTCTAGTACGTCAAATCCCATCTTGATCCAGCTTTCACGGGTTAATTTCTTCATTCTATTTTCTTGCTCAATACAGGCTGTGTATGGTGGTAGGGTAATTGTTATCTTTAAAGCCTAATTATTTTTTGGGGAATAATAAAGGTATAAATCATGAAAGAAATCGCCATTATTGCATTTGACCAGTTTACGGATATTGATCTGTTTCTGATGTGGGATATTTTGGGGCGCAATCGGCGGGATTGGCGTGTACGTATTTTGGGAAATGCACCAACATTACGCTCTGCCCATGGATTAGAGATTACCCCACAGGGGTCTCTGACTGAGGCGAGCCAAGCGGATGCGGTTTTGTTTTGTAGCGGTAAAGAGGGCGTTCCTTTAGCTTTGGCTGAACCGAGTTTTTTATCGTCTATTAATTTAGACCCATCTCGTCAATATATCGGCTCTATTTGTGCTGGGGCATTTATTCTCAATGCGTTAGGCCTGCTACCTAAACGTCAAGCATCCACGCATCCTGAAGCGATGGCTGCGCTGAAAACATTATCAGTGGAGCCGGTAAATCAACCTTTAGTGTGTGATGGCCGTGTCGCAACGGCAGGCGGTTGTTTATCGGCACTGTATTTGGTGGGATGGTTAATTGAATCGCTGTTTGATAAACAAAAAAGAGACGCGACGCTACAATCTGTATTACCTACAGGCCAACAGCCGTTATTCAATTCACTGATTGAGTTTAGTGTGCGCCAAGGGCGGATGTAGGAAGGGGGGATAGGGAGATAAAGTATAGGGCATATGATTATGCCCTATAAAGATCCTATAAAGAGAGGCTAAGGATTACTTAGTCAGATCGAACTCAGCCCAAACAGGTGCGTGGTCAGACGGTTTTTCCATGCCACGGATGTCGTAATCAATACCTGTTGCGCTACAACGGCTGGCGAGTTTCTTAGAGGCCAGCAGAAGGTCAATACGCAGACCTCGATTATCGTCAAAGCCTTTGGAGCGGTAATCAAACCATGAATAGCAATCAGTGGTATCTGGATGCTGCTCACGATAGGTATCTACAAGCCCCCAGCTCAGTAGTTTATCCAGCCATTCACGCTCTTCAGGTAAGAATGAGCATTTTCCTGTTTTCAACCAACGTTTACGGTTAACTTCACCAATGCCAATGTCTAAATCCGTATGGCTGATGTTCATATCGCCCATAATCAGCAATTGTGAATCTGCGGTTTGCGTTGATGTTACGTAATCTTGCAGATCACGATAGAATTTTTCTTTTGCTGGGAATTTGGTTGGGTGGTCACGGCTTTCCCCTTGAGGGAAGTAACCATTGATGACTGTCAGGACCCCTTCGCTGGTTTGAATATCAGCCATGATGATACGACGCTGAGCTTCATCATCATCCGTTGGAAACCCTTTTCTAACGGCAAGAGGTTCATTTTTCAGGAGTAATGCTACACCATAGTGGGCTTTTTGACCGTGAAAATAAACATGGTAGCCTAATTTACTGACTTCCTCGTAAGGGAACATATCATCGTGGACTTTTGTTTCTTGTAACCCAATGACTTCAGGTTGGTGTTTCTCAATAATTGCTTCCAGTTGATGAGGACGTGCTCTTAGACCATTAATGTTGAACGAAATAAATTTCATGGTTACTTATCACCCATTGCTTTGAACATGACTGAAGGGATTCTATCAGAAGCTAACAATAGTGTAACTATTAAATATTTTTTGTTTATATAATTGCCCATAATTTATTAGGGAACTTTAATTCTTAATAATAATATATCTATGACTGTTAATTAAAAAATGTTTGTTAGTTTTATAATTAACTACTAAAAACTTCATTTAAAGTCAGTTGGTTATTTATATTTTAATGTGATTTAATGGTGGGGCAATAAAAAATAATCAAATGAAACAATATAATATATTGCTTTGCTATGTTGGAAATTATAAAAATACTTTTATGAAATATTGTTAACCATCAAATGAAAAAATTTATTAGAATTTTATTTGATGTGGAAGATTATGGGTTAATCAATATGCTGTTATTTAAAATAATCATGTTGGTTTACATTTCAATAAATAGAATGGGGTCATAGATATGTTCTTTTCAAGAAAATTAGAGGCGTTTATGGCAGTTGTTGAGAATGGCTCGCTAAGCAAGGCTGCAAGGGTGATGAACCGCACGACACCCCCCATCGCAAAATCCATAAAAGACTTTGAAACGAGTTTGGGTAAACGGCTTTTTAAACGAGAAAAATTTGGAATGACATTAACTAAGGATGGCCAAGAACTTTATAACGATCTTAGAGATCTTTACTTGCAGGAGAAAGAAATAACAAAAAAACATTTCTCTGGTTATATCGTCAATGAAGCCAATATTTATTATGACTGGGGAAAGGAAAATCATTTAATTAATTTATATCAAGCAGCACACAAAAATAATGTACAGGTTAATATATTAAGATTTAACTATGATGAGGTAGATGAAATTGTCGATTATGATGGAAATACTTTAATTTTAAGTTCTGAATTAGTCGTCAGTGAAAGGTTTTCATTACAAAAAAAAATAGAGAATGCCCCTTTAGGTATTTATTGCAGAAAAGAGTTATATGAGAAATTTAATCATGATGTTGTCGTATTGCTACAGCAAAGTACTTGGCTATGTGACCCTTCATTTTATAAAAGCTCACTAATGAGTGACTTGCTCGCTAAAGTTGAAACCGTAGAGAGTAAATCCAGTATACGACAGATGGACAATATTGGATGTTGTCAAAGTTTCATTCAAGATGGTGATTTTATCGGGATTATTGATCACTACCCTGAGGACGAACTGATTGATAGGTCGCTGATCTATATCTCATTAAATGGAATTTTGGATAAAAGTGATTGCTATATTTATAAATCAAAATCACATTCAAGTGTGTTAAATCGATTTATTGGAGTCGTTGATAAACTTGGAAAAGAGACTGCTTAGATGGTGGTGGGAGAAGGATTCGAACCTTCGAAGTCTGTGACGGCAGATTTACAGTCTGCTCCCTTTGGCCGCTTGGGTATCCCACCAGATTTTGAATTGCTGTAATCGTTCACAGCGGGCGGCATCATATCAAATGACGCGCCCCTGTAAAGTATTAATTGAAAAAAAATGTCTGAATGCTGATTTTTTAATCTTAACGCATGATAAATCAACAAATTACTACAATTAATAACTGATGTGCTCTGTTATAAAATAATTGTTCGATTTCCATAAACAAAGACGCGCTGTGCTAATACCCAATATAAAGCGTGGCTCAGTACGTTCTTTTCAACGTCTCGACCGGCACGCATCATATCATCTGCAGTAAATGTGTGGTCCACATTGATAACGTTTTGCGTAATGATTGGGCCTTCATCTAAACTATCATTCACAAAGTGAGCGGTTGCTCCAATGATCTTAACGCCACGCTCATAGGCTTGGTGATAAGGACGTGCGCCGATGAATGCTGGTAAGAATGAATGGTGAATATTAATAATTTGATTAGGGTAGTGCTGAACGAAAGCAGGGGTTAGCACTCGCATATATTTTGCAAGGACAACGTAATCAGGCTGATATTGATCAATCTGTGCAGTGAGTTTCTCATCGTGCTGTTCGCGCGTTAACCCTTCATGGCTAATATGGTGGAATGGAATACCAAATTGCTCGACAAGATTTTTCAACGTATCGTGATTGCCTATAACAGCTGCAATATCGACATCTAACCCATCGTAAGCGCTTTTCATCAGAAGGTCACCAAGGCAGTGCGCTTCTTTTGTGACCATAATAACAATGCGGCGACGTCCAGCAGAGTTTAATTCGCGCTTAGATCCTTCCGGTAATGCATCATCTAAATCTGCCAGTAAGGTTTCATCGTTAAAAATCCCTTCCAGTTCCGTTCTCATGAAGAAACGACCAGTACGGTGATCAACAAACTCATTGTTTTGGATAATGTTCAGTTGGTGTTTGTAGCAAATATTGGTGATTTTAGCGATCAATCCTTTTGCATCAGGACAAATGGTTCTGAGAATTTTTTTCTGTACATTTTTGTGTTGCATGGAACTGTCTAATCCTTAACTGACTAAAGCCCAATAATTTAGGCTCATCGTAATTTGTGCAATGAATATACGAATTGATAAACAGAGAATTAATAACTATCGCAGCACTTCTTAAATTTTTTTCCTGAGCCGCATGGGCAATCATCATTGCGCCCAACTTTTGGTGTTATTCCGTCAATGTAATACCACTGTGTATCAATGCGTAGAAAACGGGAACGTTCGTGAATAAGCTGTTTATGATCAGCTTTTTCATCAATAAAGCAAGCCGAAAATTCGACATAAGCTTCATCAGAATTTTTAGCATGAGAAGAACTAATGACACGCAGTCCCAGCCATTCAGTTTGTTCAAAGCTATCTAAGATAGCTTCACGCCACTCTTGTGCTTGGCAATCTGGATGCCATGTTTTGATGAGGTAATCTGCATTGTGATGGACATAAGCGCTGTATCGTGAACGCATTAATTGCTCTGGGGTTTCAGCAATAGCCTGCCCAAGTAACAGCGGAGAGCAGCATTGGTCAAACGGCAGAGGATGACCGCAGCTACAATTATTTTTTAAAGATTGGCTCATTCTTTTCTCGATAAAATAACTATACTTAAAAAATATAGTCGTTAATGATTTTACAATATGACTATGTCGTCAGAATATATTACTTATGAAACCAGGGTTGTCGTGGTAGGTATGATATGAAAAATAGAAAAATACTCATAGTTGAAGATGAAAAAATTTTTTGTACTATTCTTCGTGAATACCTCGAAAGTTTAGAAACAGAAGTCTACATCGCGGACAACGGTGCGCTTGCACTTGACCTTATCACACAAAAAAAGGTGATTCCCGATGTCATTCTTTGTGACCTCAATATGCCCGTCATGAATGGTGAATCATTTATGGCAGAGCTGGTGGATCGCAATATTAATGTCCCTGTGATTGTTATTTCGGCAACCACAGACTTCACGCAATTAGATAGAATGTTTCGTCTTGGTGCGAAAGATGCATTATTAAAGCCAATAAAAAATCTTGATGAAGTGAAAATGACAATTCATGCAGCACTGTATCCTGAACAATATGACTCTGAAACACTCATTGAAAATGAAATCCAAAATATTTCGAGTATTTTGAGTAATGACAAGTTGGATATGTTAGCCATTTTGAAACAATTACAGCCTCCCGTGGCGCAGGTTATAAATGGCTATAAGATAAACTATAGGCAATTAAATGAAGCGAATCGTTTTGGCCTGCTGTTGGACATCGCCGCAATATCTGAAGAGCAAATTGGATTTTATTGCATTGATATTGAACGCTCACCGCAAGAAGGTGTGATGGCGGCTTTTTTAATTCGTGTTGTGTTTAATGATTTGTTGAAGAGTGCGGTGAACAACCGAGATAAAAAGTTACCTCAAATTGATAATATTATTAATCAAATAAATCACTTACTGGAAGATTCTGGCTTTTCTGGTCAGTTTCCATTGCTACTGGGTTACTTTAATACTAAATCTAAAAATGTGATTTTGGCGAGTGCAGGGCTGGAAGCCAATATTACGACGGAGCATCATCATTACCATCTCGCGCGCAATGTCCCATTAGGGACGCTAAAAACATATCATTCAAATCGATTAGATTTTCAAGGTGAGAATTGGAAGTGTCTTATTCATAATTCTAATCAGAAAATTAAGTTAATGTTTAATTCCGATGCTCAGAAATAATACATTTACTTAATGAATCTAGGTTCTATTTATCTTAAACGAGCCTATCTCTATTTATTCAATAATGAATCCTGATATACTGGCGCGCACTAAAAACGCGCCAGTATAGTTTATTTAAGATATAAACGGTGCTTATTAAATTTTTGGAGTTCTCGAGATGATCAAACGCAAGGTGCGTAAAGCGGTAATCCCAGTAGCAGGTTTAGGAACACGTATGCTTCCAGCGACGAAAGCCATTCCTAAAGAGATGCTACCAGTTGTTGATAAGCCTTTAATCCAGTATGTGGTTAATGAGTGTATTGCCGCAGGGATTAATGAAATTGTACTAGTGACACATTCATCTAAAAATTCTATTGAAAACCATTTTGATACTAGCTTTGAACTTGAAGCTATTTTAGAAGCGCGAGTTAAGCGTCAATTATTGGATGAAGTTAAATCCATTTGCCCAAGTCATGTGACTATCATGCAAACACGTCAAGGCATTGCAAAAGGTTTAGGTCATGCCATTCTGTGTGCTAAGCCACTAGTTGGTGATGAGCCTTTTGCCGTGATCCTTCCTGATGTTATTTTAGACCGTTACAGCACCGATTTAACGAAATTCAACCTTAAAGAGATGTTAGAACACTATGAAACTACTGGGGCTAGCCAAATTTTAGTTGAGCCAGTACCGGAAGACGATGTTTCTAACTACGGAATTGTGGATTGCAACGGTGTGACTTTACATCCAGGCGATAGTAAACCCATTTCCCGTATGGTTGAGAAACCAAAGCGTGATGAAGCACCATCCAATTTATCTATCGTAGGACGTTATGTATTATCCGAAAAGATTTGGGATGCATTAGCGAAAACAGCACCGGGTGCTGGCGATGAAATCCAATTAACGGATGCTATCGCTTTAATGATGGAAAATAAGGAACCGGTTGAAGCGTACCACTTATGTGGTAAAAGCCATGACTGTGGAAATAAATTAGGTTACATGAAAGCCTTTGTAGAATATGGCATGCAACACGATACACTAGGAAATGATTTTTCCGCGTGGATTAAAGAGTTAGCTGCTAATTTAGATTCAGCATCGAAATCTAATTAAAATACTAATCTTTGTTGTACAGATAAAAGCTAGCCTTTATGGCTGGCTTTTTTTATGGGTATTGTTTATGGGAATATGTAAAAAGGAGTACTCAGATTTTAAGTGTCATTAAATGTCAGTCATATAATATAAATAGATATAACCCGTACGGCGCGTAAAATAATTAGTGTAGAGTGTCTAGAGGGAACTTAAAGAATATCATTTGATTAAATTACGTAACTTTACTTTAACGTATATTTTATTTTGTAGCATTCTTTTTGATTTGAAATAGATGAAGGTGGCGGGGCTGAGGGGATGATAATAAGGGGCTATAAATAAAAACACCCTTATAAAAAGGGTGTTTAGAATTTGAAGGGTTATCAATATTAGATTAAGAAATCGTCTAAAGATTTGCCTTGTTCTTCGATTGCAACTTTAATTACTGCTGGAGTACGACCTTGGCCTGTCCAAGTTTTAGTTTCGCCGTTCTCATCAACATATTTATATTTTGCTGGGCGAGCAGCACGTTTAGCGCGAGTGCTGGTGCTTTTACCAGAATCCATAGTTTGCAGAAGGTCATTTAAATCTACGCCTTGTTCTAAAATCATTTCGCGAACTTTTTCCAGTTTGCGATTACGTTCTTCAACTTCAGCGCGAGCTTGGCTTTCTTCTTCACGACGTTCGTCAACAACGACAGTTAATTTTTCCAGCATTTCTTCTAAAGATTCTAAAGTGACTTCTCGTGCTTGAGCACGAAGCGTACGGATGTTATTTAATGCTTTTAATGATTCGCTCATTTTCCTGGTCTCAATTTTATATGTTGGCATGTGTACAGTAATAATAGAGTGCTATTTTAAATTCTGCAATAGCTAAATTACTTTGGTAGTTTAAAAGTTATCTTTAACGAATGCAATTTTTTTACAAAAGAATTATAAAAATTTTCATTGCTATAAATTGCTCTATTATCAATAACGGTACTAATGAAAAAAGGTAATTAGAAAGTGTCACTAAATTTTATATAAATAGCCTAGTGATAACCATTACCTTTTGTTTGCGATGTATCAATGGATGTTTTTAACGGAAATTTTCTTTTTTTGATAGAACCAATTTAGCAATATGTGCCAATGGCTATACCAGATAAAGTTAATATCAGTTTGAGATTAATTGTCTGTAACACAGATGATGTGTGATCTAAAGGAACTAATTTAACATAGTGATGGATGAAAATTCATACACTTACTTATCTACATAGGTTTAAGTTAATCTTAAAAAACCTTTATGCTAAAGTATTCGCGAATATTATTTTTTAGGGAACCGCCCAATGGCACAGCTATATTTCTATTATTCTGCGATGAACGCGGGTAAATCGACTTCATTATTACAATCTTCTTATAACTATCACGAACGTGGAATGCGTACGTTGATTTTTACTGCTGAAATCGATAACCGCTTCAGTCAGGGTAAGGTATCTTCGCGGATAGGTTTATCTGCGGATGCGTTATTATTTTCGCCTATAACGGATATGGCAGAAATTATCAAAAATGAGAATGATGCTCAAAAAGTACATTGCGTACTTATTGATGAATGCCAATTTCTAACAAAACAGCAAGTAGAGCAATTATGTGATGTTGTCGATAATTTAGACATTCCAGTACTTTGTTATGGCTTGCGAACGGATTTTTCTGGAGAATTGTTTGCAGGAAGCCAGTATTTATTAGCATGGGCAGATAAACTCGTTGAGTTAAAAACCGTCTGTTACTGTGGACGTAAGGCAAATAAAGTTTTACGGATTGGTGGTGATGGCATCCCTGTATATGAAGGGGCTCAAGTGGATATCGGTGGGAATGAAAAGTATATCTCAGTTTGCCGAAAGCATTACTCAGACGCCATCAAACAAGCTCAATTAATGAATAGTGGTGCAATTGAAAAAATACCGTTTAACTTCAAATAAGCATTAATTAAGATTAATGCGTCATATAGTTTACAAATAGGAATATCAGATTATTAAGATGTTTTTATCAAATAAAGTAAATAAATTAATAAAATACTCATTTCGTTAGTTCTAAAAAGGGATGCATCACAGATAAAATTTCAGCGTTCATAGAATAAAAACGGATTGAATAAAATTTGATGAGCCTCATGTTTTTAACATGGGGCTTTCCTTTTATATCAGTTTAATTTCACACTTTGGCACATTATTTATAATCAAAAATGCAAATCCGCTCGAAACAGTAGGCTAAATAAAATTTAGCATTTCACTGTTTCAGTATTATTCAAATACGGCTAAAACGGTCTGAAACCCCCAGCATGCTATTGGTGGGGGACAGTCGTTGTAATATCTAGATTAGACCAAGTCTCCCTCTAGCGCCGTTTCTACCTACAGAAATACTGTTGCTTGAAAGAATATTAAAAGCCATATAAATAGGGCGGCTATTTTTCACAGCAGCAATAAATTTTTAATAACAGTGAACGTGTCACAGTAAATTGCATCAGCTCATTGTGCTGTGGTTTTGTTGATGTAATGGCTCCCAGCTGAAATAAAAAGGCGCTTTCTCAGTCAGTTGGTACATTGTGATGACTGAATAACGAGAAAGGCTCCAAAAGCGTTAGGGAGACCCTAAATCTTTTGAAGCCTTTTTTATGTATTAATGGCTAAGCCATCAGCGGGTTAACTATTTTTTGCTGCTTTTCTTTTCAGCTTTTGGGGCCGCTGGCTCTGCACTTTGTTCAGTAAATTCACGGCCGTAGTAAGAATCCAGTAACAGCTGTTTAATTTCAGAAATCAGCGGGTAACGTGGGTTAGCACCAGTACATTGGTCATCAAATGCATCCTCAGACAGTTTATCTAAGTGAGCTAAGAAGTCCGCTTCGGCAACACCGGCTTCACGGATAGACTTAGGAATGCCTAAATCAGCTTTCATCTCTTCTAACCAAGCCAGTAAGCGTTCAATTTTCGCACCAGTCCGGTCACCTGCTTTGGTTAAGCCTAAGTGGTCTGCAATTTCAGCATATTGGCGACGTGCTTGAGGGCGGTCGTATTGGCTGAATGCTGTTTGCTTAGTTGGGTTATCATTTGCGTTGAAACGAATTACGTTACAAATCAATAGGGCGTTTGCTAAACCGTGTGGAATATGGAATTCAGATCCCAGTTTATGCGCCATTGAGTGACAAACCCCTAAGAAGGCGTTAGCAAAAGCAATACCTGCTAATGTTGCCGCATTATGAACTCGCTCTCTTGCTACTGGGTTTTTTGCCCCTTCATGGTAGCTTGCTGGCAGATAATCTTTTAACAGGGTCAGTGCCTTGAGGGCTTGGCCATCAGAGAACTCATTTGCCAGAACAGAAACATAAGATTCTAATGCGTGAGTGACTGCATCCAGACCACCAAATGCGGTTAAGGATTTAGGCATATTCATCACGAGGTTAGCATCAACAATCGCCATATTTGGTGTTAATGCGTAGTCCGCTAATGGGTATTTTTGACCCGTTTTATCATCGGTCACAACAGCAAATGGTGTCACTTCTGAACCTGTACCTGAGGTGGTAGTGATAGCGACTAGTTTTGCTTTAACACCCATTTTCGGGAACTTGTGAATACGTTTACGGATATCCATAAAGCGCAATGCTAATTCTTCAAAGTGTGTTTCTGGATGTTCGTACATCACCCACATGATTTTCGCGGCATCCATTGGGGAACCACCACCTAAGGCAATGATCACATCCGGTTGGAAGGCTTGCATTTGCGCTGCACCTTTACGCACAACGGATAATGTTGGGTCAGCTTCGACTTCAAAGAAAACATCGGTTTCAATATGGTGCTTTTTCAGAACATCGACGATTTCATCAACATAGCCATTATTAAATAAGTAGCTATCGGTCACGATAAAGACGCGTTTTGCACCATCAGTGGCTATCTCTTCTAAAGCAATTGGAAGACATCCACGGCGGAAATAGATTGAACTAGGAAGTTTATGCCACAACATATTTTCAGCTCTTTTTGCCACGGTTTTCTTATTGATTAAATGTTTTGGTCCTACGTTTTCAGAGATGGAGTTACCACCCCAAGAACCACAACCCAAGGTTAAAGATGGTGCCAGTTTAAAGTTATACAGGTCACCGATACCGCCTTGAGAAGCAGGGGTATTAATCAAAATACGCGCCGTTTTCATTTTTTCGCCAAAATAGCTGACACGGTCATGCTGGTTATCTTGGTCAGTATAGAGACAAGATGTGTGACCGATACCGCCCATTTCCACTAATTGCTCAGCTTTCTCTACCGCATCTTCAAAGTTTTTAGCGCGATACATTGCTAAGAGTGGGGACAGTTTTTCATGGGCGAATGGCTCTGACTCATCAACAAGTTTGACTTCACCAATTAAGATCTTAGTCGTTTCAGGAACGACAACACCGGCCATTTCTGCAATTTTAAATGCAGGTTGACCCACGATAGCCGCATTTAAGTTGCCATCTTTCAAAATGATATTTTGTACCGCTTTGAGCTCTTTGCCTTGCAGCAGGTAGCCACCATGGGTAGAGAAACGCTCACGGACTTGATCATAAACTGCATCAACGACCACAACAGATTGCTCAGATGCGCAAATCACGCCGTTATCAAATGTTTTCGACATTAAGATAGAGGCAACGGCTCGTTTGATATCTGCGGTTTCATCGATAACAACTGGCGTGTTACCCGCACCAACACCAATCGCAGGTTTACCGGAACTGTAAGCCGCTTTCACCATGCCTGGGCCACCTGTTGCTAAGATCAGGTTAATGTCAGGGTGATGCATCAGTGCATTGGACAACTCAACAGAAGGGGAGTCAATCCAACCAATAATATCTTTTGGTGCACCAGCTTCAATGGCCGCATTCAATACAATCTCAGCAGCACGGTTGGTCGCAATTTTAGCGCGAGGATGTGGAGAGAAAATAATTGCGTTACGAGTTTTTAAGCTAATTAATGATTTAAAAATTGCAGTCGAGGTAGGGTTAGTGGTTGGAACGATACCACAGATAATACCAATCGGTTCAGCAATGGTGATGGTACCAAAAGTTGGGTCCTCAGACAGAACACCACAGGTTTTTTCATCTTTATATGCGTTGTAGATATACTCAGAAGCGAAGTGGTTTTTAATCACTTTATCTTCAACAATCCCCATGCCTGATTCTTCAACTGCGAGTTTTGCTAATGGAATTCGTGCATCAGCCGCAGCAAGGGCAGCGGCACGGAAAATACGATCCACTTTCTCTTGAGAGAAGCTGGCAAATTCACGTTGAGCTTTTTTGACACGAGCAACAAGTTCATTGAGTTCAGTAACGTTTGTTACGGACATATAGATTACTCCTGATAAAGTTAAAATTTTTAAGCCAATGAGCAAAGTATCTAAAAAAAGCTGTTGTAACTAGAACATCCAAAACGACCATTCCAAACAAGCAACCAAAACAACAGTATAGATAAACTTAATAATAATGCTTTTCGCTCATGCTAATTGGCTTATAAATCTCAGAAAAATAGCTCAAAAAGTAAAAATTAACTGATTAATCACCGCATTCATTAGTTGAGAATAGATTAACAAAAAGGGAATTTAATAAAGTGATCTAAATCACAAAACATGCAAGCTGACTCCATTCAGCATGCCGTTTTTACAGGGCTCATTGATTTGCAAAAAAATGATTAATTTATCGCTAAAAAGAGGCGAATAAATCCCCCTTTTTTGGTCATTAAGATAAGCTGCAATAAATAATTCTACTAAGATGCACAAAATTGTTCTTTAACTAAGGATTTTAGCGATTTCAGTGATAAAATTAGTTCAGGTAATCGTTTCTTGTTTAAGAATTTTATGAGGGTATTAATGGGTGAGCGCAACATTACTTGATTTATCAGGCTATATTAAATTTTTTATTGGTCTATTTGCGTTGGTAAACCCGGTTGGTATCCTGCCTGTGTTTATTAGTATGACAAACTATCAGACCGTTGCGAGCCGCAATAGAACCAATACGATAGCCAACTCATCAGTCGCAATTATTCTTTGTATATCGTTGCTGGTGGGGGATTCGATATTACAGCTGTTTGGTATTTCAATTGACTCATTCCGTATCGCGGGGGGAATTCTGATTGTCACCATCGCGTTATCGATGATCAGCGGTAAAATTGGTGAGGACAAGCAGAACAAACAAGAAAAAACAGAAACTGCAGTGCGCGATAGTATTGGCGTAGTACCGTTAGCGCTTCCATTAATGGCTGGCCCCGGTGCAATCAGTTCGTGCATTGTCTGGTCATCGCGATGGACGGGCTGGCAGAACTTTATTGGTTTAGCGTTAACCAGTATTTTGTTCGCTTTTTGCTGCTGGCTGTTGTTCCGCTCTGCATCTTTATTGGTTCGTTACTTAGGGCAAACGGGGATCAACGTTGTCACCCGTATCATGGGCCTGTTACTTATGTCATTAGGTATCGAAATCGCTGTAACTGGTGTTAAAGCCATATTTCCAGGACTTTTATAGTGAGCATTATTTAGCCGTCTTACGAGACGGCTATTCACATCCGCCTTTCCCATCATTCCATTATTCCTTTCGAGTTCAAAATTTTTACTCAATTATCTTGGCTTGTTCTGTGCAACCAAACTGTCCTTTACAATCAAAATAGTTCCTCTGTGCGATAAATTTGAAATGTGATTATGTGTCGCACTTTTTGCAAAATCAGGCATAAAAAGTAAGGAAATGTGAGCTGCGTAAATTTATTCACTATTCTCATTAGAGATTGTTAATGATATGTTTGGATTATTGTCGGTGAAGATTTTAAGAGTGACTTAAGGTTTTTTATTATCTATTTGTTTTTGTTTGAGTATTTAAAGGTTTTGAAAGTGTGCCACTCTTTTTGAATAGGTTTTTTAACTTTAGATGTTAAATAAATGTAATTTCTTATAACTTTTTTTTATAAGCTTTCTGAGCAAAATTGCATCTCTAAGGAAAGCTTTTGGTGGTTAAATTAGAAAACAGCATAGGAAACAGTGACTAAAGCAGCAGTAAATCAACAATGTGGAGGCGTGCCAAACGTCGTTCAACATACGTTGAAACGTTAACTGTAAAACCATAACCATGAAATGGAGAAGGCGTAACGATGAAACTTACTACCAAGCACAGTTTACTTTCCTGTCTCATTTTCTCATTAGCAATTTCTGCTCAAGCCTCATCAATCCCCGATAAATCCTCATTAAATAAATCATCCATAAATAAAATAGTGGTCAATAACGGTTCAGAAGTGACTTCACTCGATCCTCATAAAGTCGAAGGAGTGCCTGAAGGCAATATTATTTTAAATTTATTGGAAGGGCTGGTTTACGACGATATTAATGGAGTGGCGGTCCCTGGCATGGCAACCCATTGGAAAAATGAAAATTACACTGTATGGACATTTACCCTACGCGATGATGCCAAGTGGAGTGATGGCACTCCCGTTGTTGCAGAGGATTTTGTATATAGTTGGCAGCGTTTAGCGGATCCCAAAACCGGTTCGCCTTATTCCAGTTATTTACAAAATGCTTATATCGAAAATGCAGACGCTATTTTAAAAGGTCAAAAACCCAAAGAGTCATTGGGTATCAAAGCGTTAGATGACAAACACTTGCAAGTCACACTAAGCCATCCTGTCCCGTATTTTATTGACATGCTTTCCCACACTTCAATGAAACCAGTTAACCGTAAAGCCATTGAAAAGTATGGCGATAAGTGGACTCAACCGGGTTCCTTTGTGGGCAATGGTGCCTATGTTTTGGATGAGTGGACGGTAAACGAGCGAATTATCATTAAGCGTAATCCGTTATATTGGAATGACGCAAAAACGCAGGTTGATCAAGCAACATTCTTAGCCATTACCTCTGAAGTCAGTGATAACAACCGTTATCGCAGTGGGGAAATTGATATTAGTAATTCGGCTATTCCACCAACACTGTTTAAAAAGATGAAAACGGAGAAGCCGAACGAGCTGTATGTTCGCCCGTATCTGTGTACGTTTTATTATGAAATTAATAACCAAAAAGCCCCATTCACTGACCCTCGGGTACGCGAAGCCATTAAGTTAGGTTTAGACAGAGAAACCATCACCAATAAAATTATCGGTCAAGGGCAGACTGTGGCTTACGGTTTTACGCCAACGTTTATCCATAATGGTAATTTTGCAGTGCCAGAATGGGCAAAGCTCACGCCAGAACAGCGTTATCAACGTGCGAAAGAGTTGCTAGCACAAGCCGGATATAGCGCCAAAAATCCCCTCAAATTCACATTGCTATATAACACCTCAGACCAAAATAAACAGCAGGCGATTGTGGCCGCATCCATGTGGCAGAAAAATATTGGCGCAGAGGTGACTTTGCAAAACCAAGAGTGGAAAACCACACTGCAAAATCGCCATGAAGGGAATTATCAGGTTGCGAGAGCGACGTGGTGCGCTGATTACAATGAGCCTTCTGCCTTCTTGAATTCATTACTATCAGAAAACAGCAACAATACGGCGGCCTATAAAAATAAAGCCTATGACCAACTGCTATTAGAGGCTTTAACGGCACCGAATGACCAAGCACGTCAACAGATTTACCAACAGGCAGAAACCTTGCTGGATAAGGACTCTGCGCTGGTTCCCGTGTATTACCGTGTGAGTGCAAGGATGATCAAGCCCACAATCGGAGGATTTAAAGGTGAAGACCCTCTTGATCACATGGATATTAAGCGGTTATATATTAATTCTACTAATTAATAATTTTGTAATAAACAAAATAATTGCTTACTGACTAAGTAAGCAGATGCATCAACAACACAACCAAAACAATAGTATGGGAGTAACCAAAATAATGAGCAAATTACTGAATAAGACATTTGTTGCTTTAAGCGTTGCTGCTGGGTTAATGGCAGGAACGATGGCGACAAGTTATGGTGCAGTGGTTCCTGCGGGTGTCGAGCTGGCTGAAAAACAAAATATCGTTCGTAATAACGGAACAGAGCCGCAATCCCTTGATCCTCATAAAATTGAAGGGGTGCCAGAATCCCATCTTTCAAGAGATCTGTTTGAAGGGATCACCATCGTGGGTCCTGCTGGGGAGATTTTACCTGGCTCTGCGACCAGTTGGGAAAACAAAGATTTTACCGAATGGACATTTAAAATTCGTGACGATGCCAAATGGTCAAATGGTGACCCTGTCACGGCGGAAGATTTCGTGTATAGCTGGCGTAGACTGGCCGATCCTGATACCGCATCCCCATACGCGAGCTATTTACAGTATGCCCATGTGAAAAATGTTGATGATGTAATTGCGGGTAAGAAAAAGCCAGAAGAATTAGGTATCAAAGCGCTGGATGATAAGACCTTAGTTCTGACCTTAAGTGAAGCTGTCCCTTATATTCCTAAGTTATTAGCGCATCCATCGATGTCGCCAGTGAATAAAAAAGTGGTTGAAAAATTTGGTACTAAATGGACACAACCAGCAAATTTCGTTGGAAATGGGGCCTATAAGTTAAAAGATTGGACGGTTAACGAACGTATTATTTTAGAGCGAAGCCCAACCTATTGGGATAATGCTCACACGGTTATTGACCAAGTCACTTTCCTGCCAATATCCTCAGAAGTGACGGATGTGAACCGCTATCGCAGCGGTGAAATTGACATGACGCACACCAACTTACCGATTGAGCAGTTCAAAAATATCCAGCAAACCATGCCAAAAGATCTGCGTGTAAGCCCATACATGTGTATCTACTACTATGAAATTAATAATGAAAAACCACCATTTAATGATCCTCGTGTTCGTGAAGCACTAAAACTGTCGATGGACAGAGATGTGATTGCCACGAAAATCAAAGCAATGGGCGATATTCCGGCTTATGGATTTACCCCACCATTTACAAGCGGCATGAAAACAGAAAAACCGGATTGGTATGCCAATATGACCCAAGAGCAGCGTAATGAAAAAGCCAAACAGCTGCTGGAAGAAGCGGGTTACAACAAATCCAACCCATTGAAATTTAACTTACTGTATAACACGTCGGACTTGCATAAGCGTCTCGCGATTGCGGCTTCCTCTATGTGGAAGAAAAATATTGGCGCGGATGTGAAACTGGAAAACCAAGAGTGGAAAACCTTCTTAGATAGTCGCCACCAAGGTAACTATGACGTAGCGCGTGCGGGCTGGTGTGCGGATTATAACGAACCTTCATCTTTCTTAAACATGCTGCTTTCTTATAGCAGTAACAATACCGTGCATTATAAAAACAAAGATTTCGATGCCATCATGAAGAAAACACTTCAGGTGAAAACGGATGAAGAGCGTGCTGAACTGTATCAACAAGCCGAAAAACTCTTAGATAAAGACTCTGCAATTGTGCCTATCTACTACTATGTGAACACCCGCTTAGTGAAGCCATACGTGGGTGGATATACGGGGAAAGATCCATTAGATAACTTACATACTAAAGATCTGTATATCATCAAGCACTAATCACAACAGGCTGGCTCCTTGAGAGCCAGCCATTAGCCTAAATGGCAATAGAAGTAGGAAAGGGCAATGTTTAAATTTATTTTGCGTCGTTTGCTTGAAGCAATTCCGACTTTATTTATTCTTATTACCATCTCATTCTTCATGATGAGACTCGCGCCGGGCAGCCCGTTTACTGGCGAGCGTAAACTTCCACCTGAAGTGATGGCCAACATTGAGGCGAAATATCACCTTAATGACCCAATGTATAAGCAGTATTTCAGCTACTTATTCCAACTTTCTCAAGGGGATTTCGGTCCCTCTTTCAAATATAAAGACTACAGCGTCAACGACTTAGTTGCGAAAGCCTTTCCCGTGTCTGCAAAATTAGGTGCCACAGCCTTTGTGGTCGCCGTGTTATTTGGTGTTACTGCGGGGGTGATTGCCGCATTAAATCAAAATACCAAATGGGACTTTACAGTCATGGGATTCGCCATGACGGGGGTTGTCATCCCAAGCTTTGTTGTGGCACCACTTTTGGTGCTGATTTTTGCCATTCACTTAAAATGGCTCCCCGGTGGAGGTTGGGATGGTGGTAACGTCACACACATGATTTTACCGATGGTGGCGCTCTCTTTGGCGTATATCGCCAGCATTTCGCGTATTACCCGTGGTTCGATGATTGAGATCATGCACTCAAACTTTATTCGTACTGCGCGCGCAAAAGGATTACCGCTGCGTACCATTATTTTCCGCCATGCGTTAAAACCAGCATTACTGCCAGTGCTCTCTTATATGGGACCTGCGTTCGTTGGGATCATCACAGGTTCTATGGTGATTGAAACCATTTTCGGCTTACCGGGAATTGGACAGTTGTTCGTCAATGGTGCATTAAACCGAGATTACTCATTAGTGCTCAGCTTAACGATTTTAGTTGGGATATTGACCATTGCCTTTAATGCCATCGTCGATGTGCTGTATGCCGTCATCGACCCGAAAATTCGTTACTAAGACCGGAGAAACACTATGTTATTAAACAACAAAAATAGTGAAGCTCTGGAAAACTTTTCTGAGCAATTAGATATTGAAGGGCGCAGCCTTTGGCAAGATGCAAGACGACGCTTTATGCATAACCGTGCGGCAATTGTCAGCCTGTGTGTGCTGTTTTGTATCACGATGTTTGTGATTTTTGCCCCGATGTTATCGCCATTTTTATATGACGATACCGACTGGGAAATGATGTCAACGCCACCTGATTGGGCGACAGGACACTATTTCGGGACGGATGCATCAGGGCGCGACTTACTTGTGCGTGTGGCAATTGGTGGACGAATTTCATTAATGGTTGGCGTTGCAGCGGCATTAGTCGCGGTGGTGGTCGGCACCTTATATGGCTCACTGGCAGGTTATGTGGGCGGTAAAGTCGACTCCATCATGATGCGCTTACTGGAGATTTTAAACTCCTTCCCGTTCATGTTCTTCGTTATTTTGTTAGTGACGTTATTCGGCACCAATATCCTACTGATTTTTGTCGCCATTGGGATGGTGTCATGGCTAGATATGGCGCGTATTGTACGTGGGCAAACTCTGGGGCTAAAACGCAAAGAGTTTATTGAAGCGGCATTAGTTTGTGGTGTCAGCACTCGTCATATTATCTTGCGTCATATCGTACCGAATGTCCTGGGTGTGGTGGTGGTTTACGCATCATTATTAGTCCCAAGTATGATTTTGTTTGAATCATTCTTAAGCTTCCTTGGCTTAGGAACTCAAGAGCCGCTCAGTAGCTGGGGTGCTTTACTTAGTGATGGCGCTAACTCTATGGAAGTCACGCCGTGGTTACTGTTGATCCCCGCTGGGTTCTTAGTTATCACGCTGTTCTGTTTTAACTTTATCGGCGATGGCTTACGTGATGCCCTCGACCCGAAAGATCGCTAAGGGGCTAATTTATGGAACATTCAACACGCAAAAGCCCTTTATTATCGGTGCAGGATTTAAACGTCACATTTGCTACCCAAGATGGGGATGTGACGGCGGTGAATAAACTCAATTTTGAATTGAGTGCGGGGGAAACTCTGGGAATTGTGGGTGAGTCCGGTTCGGGTAAATCCCAAACCGCCTTTGCTTTGATGGGGTTGCTGGCAAAAAATGGTCGAGTAGGTGGCTCTGCCATATTTAATGGGCGTGAGATTTTAAATCTCAAGGAGAAAGAGCTTAACCGCATGCGCGCGGAAGAGATCTCCATGATTTTCCAAGACCCTATGACCTCCCTCAACCCATACCTGAAAATCGGTACGCAGTTATCTGAAGTGTTGATGCTGCACAAAGGGATGAGTAAGAAAGAGGCTTTTGAAGAATCTGTGCGTATGCTGGATGCAGTAAAAATGCCGGAAGCCCGTAAACGGATGAATATGTACCCGCATGAGTTTTCAGGCGGTATGCGCCAGCGAGTGATGATTGCGATGGCGCTATTGTGCCAGCCCAAGCTACTGATCGCCGATGAACCGACAACCGCATTGGACGTCACGGTACAAGCGCAGATCATGACCTTGCTGAATGAACTGAAGCAAGAATTTGATACCGCGATCATCTTAATAACCCATGACTTAGGGGTTGTCGCCGGTGTGTGTGACAAGGTGCTTGTGATGTATGCGGGGCGCACGATGGAGTATGGCAGCGCACGAGATATTTTCTATCAGCCATCTCATCCATATTCGCTGGGTTTATTAGCGGCAGTGCCGCGCTTAGATGGTGATGACGATAACTTAGCCACCATTCCAGGCAACCCGCCAAACTTATTGCGCTTACCAAAAGGGTGTCCATTCTCGCCGCGTTGCCAATATGCAAACCAGCACTGCGTAGAACAAGAGCCCCAATTATCCAGTTTTGCACAATCACGTTTACGTGCCTGCTTTAAGCCTGTGGAGGAATTAGTATGAGCCAAGAAAATAGGCAGGTGCTGCTGGAAGTGAATGACTTAAAAGTGCATTTTTCCATCAGAGATAAACAACAGTGGTTCTGGCAGCCGGATAAAAGCTTAAAAGCCGTCGATGGGGTAACACTGCGTTTATACGAAGGGGAAACCTTGGGTGTGGTGGGGGAATCTGGCTGTGGTAAATCCACATTTGCGCGAGCATTAATTGGCTTAGTAAAATCCACCAGCGGCACGGTGACATGGTTAGGACAAAACTTACTTACCATGAACGATAAACAGTGGCGTAATGTACGTAGCGATATCCAAATGATTTTCCAAGATCCACTAGCATCCTTAAACCCACGGATGACGATTGGAGATATTATCGCGGAGCCACTGAAAACTTATCATCCGAAGATGCCACAAAAAGAAATCACTGAAAAAGTGAAGAAAATGATGATGCGAGTCGGGTTACTACCCAACCTGATCAACCGCTATCCTCATGAATTCTCTGGTGGTCAATGTCAGCGTATTGGGATTGCGCGGGCGCTGATTTTAGAGCCGAAATTGGTGATTTGTGATGAGCCAGTGTCTGCGCTGGACGTCTCGATTCAAGCACAAGTGGTGAATTTACTGCAAGAACTTCAGCGGGAAATGAAGCTCTCCTTAATCTTTATTGCTCACGACCTTGCGGTGGTAAAACACATTTCTGACCGCGTATTAGTGATGTATTTAGGACATGCAGTAGAGCTGGGGACTTATGATGAAGTGTATAACAACCCGCTGCATCCTTATACACGCGCATTGATGTCTGCAGTGCCTGTGCCTGATCCAGATAAGGAAAAAAATAAGCAAATTGAGCTGCTTGAAGGGGAGTTGCCATCGCCAATTAATCCGCCTTCTGGGTGTGTATTTAGAACACGCTGCCCAAGCGCTGACACGGAATGTGCCAAAACCCGTCCATTACTCGAAGGAAGTTTCAAGCATGCAGTGTCTTGTTTGAAAATTGATCCACTGTAATCGGTAAGATTTGCGTTTTATTGTTGTATTAAGGCTCCCTTTATCATTCATAAAGCGGAGCCTTTTTTATGCGAAACAATTTTCAGAGAATTCAAACCTAATTGCGACTTAAAATAATCAGTTAGCTATGATATTAAAGGCAGCGATATTAAAAGTGATGATATTAAAAATAAATAATTAAAACTTGATAGGACAGTAACCGTTAATGAGTGACCACTTGCAGCAGATCCATCAAATACATCAAACATGGCAAGCCATCAACCAGCGTTATGCTGATGACCAAATCCAACGTATTCAACAAAAACTCCCCCTTGCTAAGCAAATGGATAACGATGAAGAGTTGTTCGGAGCGGACAGCCACCATTATCAGCTCAATCCGCCTTTGGATATGGCGCAGATAGAACAATGGCAGCGACGTACTGGTGCACAGCTACCCCAAGAATATGTGCAGTTTATGACGCAATTGGGCAATGGTGGCGCAGGCCCTTATTACGGTATAGAGCGTTTTGAAGACAGTGAAAATCGCTATGATGCCGTCACATTATCTTGCGTGCTTAGCCCAACCATGAGCGATGAAGAGTGGCAAACACTCAGCCACTTAGCAGAAGATTGCACTGATGAAGAGTACGACTCACGGGAAAGCTTGCTTCATCAAGGACTGTTTTACCTTGGTACTTGCGGCTGTACATATGACATCCTGCTGGTGGTGACGGGCAAACATGCCGGGCGACTGGTTTATACCCATGAATGGTGTGACTCACCAACACCGTATCAGTTTGCTTATGAAGGCCACTTTTTGGATTGGTATGAGCGCTGGCTGGATGAAATTATTCATCAATACGATACAGGCTGGTTTGGGCATCGAATGGGCGGTGATGAAACCTCGTTATTCAACCTATTTCATCATAACGATAATGAAAAAACGAAGCTGGCGGCGCTAGAAGGACTGAAAAAGTTACCGTCATTATCGGAAAAGGGCATTGAGCAACTCACTCGTATATTAGATAACGAAGCACTCGCCGTTTACCATGTGAAGGCGTTGGAAGTATTAGCTAAATATTCAGCTGCTGCGTCATCTAACTATTTAGCCCAAGCGCTTGGGAGCCAAGATCCTGCGCAAATCAATCGTGGATTGCAGCTGATTTATTGGTATCAAAAATCCGATTTAGCGAAGTATCAATCGGCTATTTTAGCTAAATTAGCACAGTGCGAACATGCAGATACGGTGAGCTTTGCGGGGTATATCCTCAAGGAGTTGCAAGCGGTTAATGTGGAAGATTTCCAACACTTATTTAGTCATGCTGATAGTCAGATTGCTGTCAGTGCGCTGTATGCGGCTTCCCATGATGTGAATTTTAGCCAAAAAGTCGTTAATTACTTTGAATATATGATTGCGGATAAGAGTGAAGTTGCATTAACCTCGATCCAAGCTGTTGCGCGTTCATCTGAGCTTGCTGACGGGGTGGAACCGTATATTGTGGCGGCGTGGGAAAAATACCCATTAGATAAGAGTGACTATATTCGCAATAATCTGCGTCACTATATTAAGAAGCATCATTTACAGTTGGATTTAGCAGAATAACCTTTAATAAAAGCTGGGAGAATATTTTCCCCATCAGACCATATCTAAACCCATCAGGTTTGAATATGGCTCGTTTGGGTTGTAAAATTAACGAGGAAAATCAATTTATTGATTTTCGCCTGATAACACAAAGAGGGAAAAACCACGCTTTTATCCCTCTTTGTCATCAACCGCATGGGGGAATATTTCCCCCAGCCTTTATTTCTGCTTACTGCTTCCATTCGATATGTTGGAAAGGGTGCTTAGGGTTACGGCTGATAAGAATTCGTGCAAAGATATCGTCAATCTCATCCTCTGGGCTTTTAGCAAGCCCGATCACCACTTCGCTCATTTGCGCTAAAGGTAATCCTTGGGTGGCGAGAATATGCCAATCTTGGCTGAAAGGCACGATTTCAGCCGCGCCACACTCTTCGAACTGTAACGCGAAAATAACTTGGTCGGCAGGCTCTAAGTTCTCCATCGCGCCTTCAAGGAAAAGGTCATAGGCAATTTCAATGATTTCATCTTCATCGATTAGGTTAATACTTGGGTTCTGGCTCATGACGTTTCCTAACAGTTAAGCAATGGTGATTATAGTTATTTGATCACAGCTATTATGATCAAAGTAATGGGCTAAAGAAATAGCACAGACGCTCAATCACACGGTTCCAGAACGGGCGTTGTTCCCATTCTTCAATATCTAAGCGTGTGGAGCGAGCCATATAATCATACTGAACCAGCGTTAGATCGCTACCAAAACTTTTATCGTCAATCACGACTGTGATTTCAAAGTTTAGCCATAAACTGCGCATATCTAAGTTCACTGAACCGACTAAGCTTAATTCCCCATCAACACAGACACTCTTGGTGTGCAGCAACCCATCTTCAAACTGATAGATTTTCACGCCAGCTTCCAGTAATTCCGTGTAAAAAGAGCGGCTTGCCCAACGAACCAAGAACGAGTCATTATGGCGTGGCATGATGATACTGACATCAACACCGCGCATCGCTGCGGTACAAATTGCATGCAGTAAATCATCACTGGGTACAAAGTACGGTGTGGTCATGATCAGCTGCTTACGGGCAGAGAACATCGCCGTCATCAATGATTGCTGGATAAGTTCTTCAGGGAAACCAGGGCCTGAGGCAATCATTTGGGTGGTGTGTCCATTATCTTGCTCGAACGGCATGATATTGCTATCTGGTGGTGGCGGTAAAATACGCTGGCCTGTTTCCATCTCCCAGTCAAAGGCGTAAACAATCCCTAATGTGGTGCTCACTGGGCCTTCCATACGGACTAAAATATCTACCCATTCACCGACACCCGCATCTTGTTTAAAGTAGCGAGGATCCACCATGTTCATACTGCCGGTGTAGGAGATATAGTTATCAATGACAACGATTTTACGATGCTGACGTAAATCCATACGGCGCAGGAAAAAACGCATAAGGTTGACTTTAAGGGATTCGACAAACTCAATCCCTGCGGCACGCATTTTATCGGGATAATCACTGCGGAAAAAATGCCAGCTTCCCGCGGAGTCCACCATAATGCGGCATTTAACACCACGTTTTGCCGCATTGAGAAGGGCTTCGGTGACCTCATCGACAAGCCCACCTGGCTGCCAAATATAGAACACCATTTCGATAGAGTTCTTGGCATTATTAATATCATTGGCAATGGCTTTTAGTGAGTCTTCGCTGGTGGTCAGTAATTGAATACGGTTGCCTTTGACGCCTGCAATACCTTGGCGTTTCTCACACAGTTGGAATAATGGCTCCGCAACGGGGCTGTTATCATTAGCAAAAATGTGTTTGGAGAGGCGTAGATTTTCCAGCCAAGTGGCAACCGATGGCCACATTTGATGGGCTTTATCGATACGACGTCGACCTAAATGGAGTTCACCAAATGCGGCATACGCGATGATCCCTACCAGAGGCAGGATATAAATGATCAGTAACCATGTCATTGCTGAGGTGACGGGGCGACGTGTGACGAGGATACGAACAGTAACCCCAGCCACAATTAACCAATATAGGAAAAACAGTAACCAACTCATTAAGGTGTAGACGGTTGCCATAATGGATAACAAGCCTCACTGACAAAGAGAAAAAGAGTCGAAAAAAGAAAATATGTCTTATTAAATATAGACTAAGAATAAACATACCAGAATTTAGTAAAAGTTCTGAATAAAAACTGAGTTAAATAGATAAAAGTGCAATTAATGATAAATTAATTGGTTCAATCTCATTTTTTGCGTGATGATTTTGTTTTTTCCTTGATAACTTCTTCTTGGTTCTCACCAGCAAAGGCATATAATATTTCGCTGTTACGAACATACACCTGATAAGGATTAAAAAAATGAGACGCAGTAGGCAAGAAGTGGGTCGCTGGAGAATGCTAAGACAAGTCGTTCGCCGCCGTCGCCGTTGGTTAGAACGACACTCTCGCCGCAATATGCACATTTATTCGCTCCGCAAAATGGATATCTATAAACGTCGTCACTCCCTGCTATTTACACAGTGGATTGAGTAAGGGTATTCACGTTTATACTCACATTTTTAACTTTGTTCGCTAAACCTTATTGAATATGATTGCTATTTGCATTTAAACTATTAGCCATATTCAATAAGTAAAACGGTGTAGGGTAAAAATTGCATATGCGTGGTATCAGACTGTTAGTGATCATTGCTGTTTCATTATCAATTCATGCGGGCTTGGCAATGGCATGGATTTTTAATCAACCGAAATTTCCTCAACCTGAGGAGCCAATCTCGATAGCAATGCTTTCTTTTGCTGAACCAGCAGCCACTCCACCGGCTGAAACACAGGCAGAGCCAGAGCCTGTGGTTGAGCCTGAACCTATCATTGAACCCGAGCCTATTGTCGAACCGGCGATAGTCTTACCGCAGAAAAAACCAGAAGTAAAAAAGAAACCAGAACCGAAGAAAGAACCTAAAAAAGAGCCGAAAAAAGTTCAAGAACCAGTTAAACCTGTTGAAAAACAACTGGCGATGAACAAAACGCCATCCACAAATACAGAGACTACGCCAAAAGAAGTCACAAACACGCGCGGAACTGATACTAACGTCAAAAATAATGCAACAGCATCTAACCAATCCACCGGTCAACGTGGTCCAAAAGCATTAAGTAAACAATCGCCTGAATACCCAGACCGCGCTCGTCGCCTAGGAAAAAATGGTTATGTGAAAGTACGCTATGACATCGATGAAGATGGGCGAGTGCAGAACATTGAGTTTGTTGAAGCTTCACCTAAAGGGATGTTTGAGCGTGATGTGAAGCGTGCAATGAACCGTTGGAAATATGAAAAGCTGCCAGCGAAAGGCTATACCACTGAAATTTACTTCAAAGTGGATGGCACAGTAAGCCAAGCTTAAATGCTAGGAAATATCGAGATCAAAAAAGGGCGCTTATGAAGCGCCCTTACTGTATCTGAATGATTAAGCTTGAGGCTGTGAACTTTCTAATTCGAAGTGTTGCTTATCTTCAGGTAATGCGCGAGGCGTATTGTCATCATTGACCGCCACATAAGTAAATACTGCGTCAGTAGCTTGATAACGCTGACCTACAGGGTGGGTTGCCACTTTTTTCACCCACACTTCAATATTGATAGTGACGGAACTTTTCCCTGTTTTTAAGCAGCGTGCATAACAACAAACAACATCACCAACAGCAACTGGTTTTTGAAATTTAATGCCATTGACTGCCACTGTTACTACGCGACCCAGAGCAATTTCTTTTGCTAAGATCGCGCCGCCAATATCCATTTGAGACATTAGCCAGCCACCAAAAATATCGCCATTCGCGTTGGTATCTGAAGGCATTGCCAAAGTACGTAAAACGAGTTCACCGTTAGGTAATTGCATATCAAACTCTTTATTAAAAGGAATTAAACACTATGATTTTGTTGCTCATTTATAGCAAACAAACATAAGTATAGTAAACTGCTAGAGTACATCCAGTCACAGATAATTGTAACAAATCACTGTGATAGGCATAAAAAAGCTGCGAAAGTGCGCAGCTTATTTATCATCATAATATTTCGAAGAAATAAATTACTCTTCTGGCTTTTCTGCCTGAGGTTCTTTAGTCATGTGTTTGAAAATATACACCACACTAAGGATCGTAAAAATTAAGGTGCCAGCCGTCAATCCGAATACTTTAAAGTTGACCCAAACACTTTCAGCCATCCAATAAGCCACGTAAATATTAATAACAGCACAAGCAATAAAGAAAATACCCCAAGCGGTATTTAATTTTAACCAGTAGCTATCCGCTAATTTAATTTCTTGGTTACTACCCAGCATTCTTTGAATGAGTGGTTTTTCTGTAAACCATTGGCTCGCAAACAGAGCAATACCAAAAAGAGCATAAATAATGGTGACTTTCCATTTGATAAAGTCAGCGCTGTGGAATAACACCGTTAACCCTGCAAATACCATCACAATTGCGCAGGTAATTTTTGCCACTCTTTCCACTTTTTTATAAATAAAGTAAGTGACCAATAAGGAAATTGGGGTAGTTATCAGTAATGATTGGCTAGCAACATAAATGTCGTATTGCTTATAAAAGAGAAAAAAGATAACCAAAGGAATAAAATCAATAAGTTGTTTCATAACAGTGGATTCAGATCCTTAACGTGAACATAGTCAGCTTAAATATAGTCAATTCAAACAGAGTCAACTTAAACAGAGTGGCGTAGTTTAACTGATTTTGCGCAGATTGTTAAAAGTTTGCTCTCTTTTACCAAGAATTAAGCCTGTAAAACAATCAAATTTGCACTATTTTACCCTTATTTGACTTAGTCCTAGATAAACTTTAATAGTTCGGATATAAATAGTCTACATAAGAAATTAACTGATTAATTTTTAGAGATTTTTTCCATGATAAAGGCGCGATTATTTAATTTGATGCCCGGTTTACAAACCTTTAGCCAATATCAATTGGCGAACTTGGGACCGGATGTGAAAGCGGGGCTGTCGGTAGCCGCCGTGGCGCTGCCTGTGGCTATTGCTTATGCTGAACTCATGGGGATCAATGCCATTGTCGGGCTATATGCCTGTATTTTACCGATGCTGATGTATGCATTGTTTGGCACCTCTAAACAATTAATCATTGGACCGGATGCGGCAACCTGTGCGGTGATCGCCGCTGCCGTTGCGCCCTTGGCGATGGGAGATGAAAACACCCGTTGGCAATTAATTATTGTGATGAGCTTAATGACGGGAATATGGTGCCTGATTGCGGCGCGCTTTCGTCTGGGGATGTTTGCGGATTTTTTATCAGGGCCGATTTTACAAGGGTTACTAAATGGGGTCGCACTGACCATTATTGTTAGTCAGCTAGGTAAAATTTTTGGTATTGATTCACTTCCTTCAGGGTTTATCGAGCGTTTAGTGGCATTACCTCTTGCGCTAACTGAAACTCATATACCTACATTAACGGTGGCAGTATTAACGCTCACCGTGACGATGGTTATCAAACGGGTACGCAGTAAGTGGCCATCACTGTTAATTGCGATGGTCTTGGCAACCAGCGCCAGCATTGTTTTCAATCTTGAGCAATATGGCATTAGCACCGTCGGTAATCTTGGTAATGGATTACCCTCGATAGCGGCTCCAGATTTCAACCCTGGCTTATTGCGGGATTTGGTGACGCCATCCTTAAACTTGGCAGTAATCAGCTTTGTGAGCTTTATGATGACAGCGCGAAGCTTTGCCAGTAAAAATGGGTATACCGTGGATGCTGACCAAGAGCTACGGGCCTTAGGCATGGCGAATATCGCATCTGCGTTGTCTCAAGGATTTGCGGTGAGTGCGGCCAGTAGCCGAACTGCTGTAAACGACATGATGGGCGGTAAAACGCAGATGGTATCGGTTATTGCTGCGCTCACTATTTTGGTGGTATTGCTGTTTTCAATGGATTTGCTGGGTTATATTCCGATGCCTGCATTAGGTATGGTGCTGGTGGTCTCGACGTTCTCACTGATTAGTTTTCGTAGCATTTATGCCATGCGTAAACGTAATCGACAAGCCTTTTTCTTATGCGTTTTTACTTTATGCGCGGTGTTGGTGGTTGGCTTGATCAGCGGCGTGGGTTTTGCCGTGTTGTTAGGTCTGCTGCAATTTTTGCGGGTGATATTCCGCCCAACAGATCAGTTATTGGGCGTTGACGAACAGGGCATGTTGCACTCAATGAACCCGGATAATGATATTCAGGCGGTTGAAGGCGTGCTGATTTATCGTTTTAACTCACCACTGACCTATTTCAATGTGAATTATTTTAAAGATCGTTTAAATAAGCACATAGATAGCCAGCGTAAACGTCCGGCGTGGGTCATTGTCGATGCGGCGGTCAGCTTTACCCATAACGACGTAAGCGTATTCTCTGCACTTAACGAACTCGTGACGTCATTAAAAGCGAAAGGGGTAACGCTGGTGCTAGCAGGGCGACGAACATCCCTAAACCGTTGGTTATCACAAAATAAAATTAGTCGTTCTGATGATGATTTATTGGTGGTGCCAGATATCTATTTCGCCATCCGCTTGATCCAGAGTAAGCAGCATATTCAGCAAAAAAGTGTTGAAGAACGCAAGGAGAGCGAGGAAGGAACCGTTGATAGTAAGTTGTCAGAGTAATGGTATCGATAGGATGAAAAACAAAAGGGCGTCACTTCATACTTCAAAATATGGACGCCCTTTTTGATGACAAAACTTGTTTATATTTATGCGTTTTTGCTGCTCAGCATGTACAAACGGAAAAAGTAAATTAAGGCAAAAGCGGCAATCATGTTGTTGATCAGGAATGAAATCCCATTGACCACAATATGATTCAGTTGCAGGCTACTTAACAGCATACTCACTAACATTTGCGTTGCCATCCAAATTAAAATCATTGGAGCCGCGATACGCCAATTGGCAAACGCCAGCTTCCAGCTTCTGCCCATGGCATTAAATGGATTTACTTTTTCATTCATTAAAATAGCAGGGGCAAGAGAAAAGCCAATCGCCAAAATCAGGCCAGGAAGTACCATCAGGGTGATACCCAGCTGAATTAATAACGAACAGATAATCAGCAACAGGAACATCGCAGGGGCTTTAGGTAATGATGAAACCAATGCTTGAGTCCCGTTCACGGCTTCACCGCGAGATAAGTTGGCGATATAAGAGAGCACACCGCACATCAGCACCAAACTTCCCAATGCTACGGATAAAATCAAGCCCACAGACACACGCAGAATGCTGTTTTTCTCGTCTTCAGGTAAGTTCAGTACCCAATTCTGTAACCCGGCATTACCCGCTTCAAGTAGCTGGTTCTGCGCTTCAAGTAACACGCCAATCATCCGTTCATTAGGAATTAACATTGCGTAGACAATCACGCTGATTGCGGTGGCGATTAACACAATGGTGAAGAGGCCATTCAACTGGTTTTTAAAAAAGTTGATGCTATCACGAAAGAGTGAGTTGGCCGAAATGGACATGTAACTGCTCCTATCTACAAACGGAATAAAAATTTGACGGTGATTGTAACTGAGTATCGGACGTATAGGTAGAGAAAGATAAGAAAAGTCTGGGAGTTAGCCTAAATAGGTGTGCTACTCAATAAATGAGTGTATCACTATTAATAAAGAATAATCTTAAAGGTGTATTTTAAATATATATTTAAATGGTGGTTTAATTAGCCATTAATATAAAATCATTTCTTATTTTAATAGTTATTTCATCAAAATTGATTCAAATCAAAATAGAAAAAATTAGTAATGGAATAATAAACTCAGCTTTATTACGAAATATATAAATTAGCAAAAGATGTGATCTTGATTTGAATATTAAATTTAAGAATAGGCTATATTTTGCTAAATAATAAACATAGGAATGGGATTGACAATGAAAAAACTCACTGCGCTTGTATTGGCTGCTGCAACTTTAGCTCCAGCGGCTTCATTTGCTCATGAAGCTGGCGACTTTTTATTCCGTGCAGGTACGGCAACGGTAAGACCAAATGTTGGTGGCGATGACGTTAAATTAGGCGATGCAAATTTAGGTCATTTTGATGCAAATAATAATACCCAATTAGGTTTAACTTTCGGTTATATGATCACCGATAATATTGGTGTGGAATTATTAGCAGCGACTCCTTTTGAGCATAAAGTTGGTACAGGCCCAACAGGAAATATCGCAACAGTTAAACACTTACCACCAACTCTGATGGCTCAATATTACTTCGGTGGCAAAGAAGATAAACTGCGTCCTTATTTAGGTGCAGGTCTGAACTATACCTTCTTCTTTGATGAGAAATTTAATAGCACTGGTAAAGAAGCAGGTCTGTCTGACCTAGACCTGTCAAGCTCTTGGGGCTTTGCAGCGCAAGCAGGTATGGACTACATGCTTGATGAAAACTGGATGTTAAACGCCTCTGTTTGGTGGATGAATATTGACACTGACGTTAAATTCAAAGCTGGTGAAGACCGTGTTAAAGTTGATACTCGTTTAGACCCATTTGTATTTATGTTTGGCGTGGGTTACCGCTTCTAATTTTTTAAGGACTTAAGCAAGTTTATTCTTGCTAGCTAATGGATTAGAAAGCAGTAAAGAAATCCGGGAATATATTCCCGGATTTTTCGTTTTTAGAGAATAAAGAATATAATGAGCAGAGAACTCAATGTTAAATTATGTATATTTTATTTAACATTGAGTTTACAATTTCAAAAAAGACCAATAATTAGAGTGAAAATTTAATTCTATAATTAAATACCAAGATAGATATTTAAACTAAATTAGTCTGAATGACGTTACCTAATATATTTTAAATATTATCCGTGAAGTGGAAATTTGACAGAAACAATTGAATACGTTAATGGCTATTTGAAATAAAAAAGCCATCAAAATATGGATGGCTTTCTGACACAATGAAGAAAATAAATTAAGGTAACTATTTTTGTGTGGCGGCTTTCATATTTGCTACAAACTCCGTTAATTTACTGAGCATCTCTTGTGGACGTTGCAGATTATTTTCAATGATTTTTACCACAGCGGAACCCGATATTGCCCCCGCAGCACCATTACGAATTGCTTCAGTCACTTGAGCTGGCTCTGAAATACCAAATCCTTGAAGTGCAGGTGCTGCGCCATATTGGGTTAATTTGCTCACTAAATGGGTTAATGGCATTTGCGCTCGCTGCTCTGTGCCAGTGACACCCGCTCGAGAGAGTAAATAAGTATAACCTTGGCTATGTTCTCCAATCTCTTTTAGCAGTGCGTCATCCCCATTAGGTGGGCAAATAAAGATAGGGGCGATACCGTGGGCGATGGCTGATTCACGAAATGGCTTTGATTCACGCATTGGCACATCGGCAACTAAAACGGAATCTACGCCAGCCTGTTGGCAACGCTGATAAAAATGGTCGATCCCATTGGTGAAAACTAAGTTAGCGTACACCAATAAGCCTATCGGCATATCAGGGTGTTTGGCTCGAATACGCGCTAATAACTCGAAGCATAACGTCGGTGTAATATCGCTTTTAAAGGCACGCAAATTGGCATTTTGAATTGTCGGACCATCCGCTAAAGGGTCAGAGAAGGGGATGCCAATCTCTAAGGCATCCGCACCACCTGCAATTAATGCATCGACAATTTTTAAAGAAAGCTCAGCATCAGGGTCACCTAACGTGACAAAGGGAACAAAAGCACCTTGGTTTTGTTGGTTTAAACGCTGAAAAAGTTGAGTATAACGCGTCATTAGATTTCCCCTTTGCTAGTCAAAATATCATGTACTGTAAAAATGTCTTTATCACCACGACCGGATAAATTGACAATTAACAACTGCTCTTTATTTGGATTTTGCTCTGCCATTTTGAGAGCGTAAGCCAATGCATGAGATGACTCTAATGCAGGAATAATCCCTTCTTTGCGTGATAGCAATTTAAAGACGTTTAGCGCCTCATCATCGGTAATCGAAACATATTCAGCACGACCAATACTGTTTAAGTGTGCATGTTGAGGTCCCACAGAGGGGAAATCTAACCCTGCGGAAATGGAGTAAGACTCTTCAATCTGCCCTTCAGAGGTTTGCATCATTGGGGATTTCATGCCGAAATAAATTCCAACACGGCCATGTTTTAACGGTGCTCCGTGTTGCCCAGACTCAATACCGAGACCTGCAGGCTCAACACCAATTAACCCGACGCTTTCTTCAGGAATAAATGAAGCGAACATACCGATAGCATTGGAACCGCCACCGATGCAGGCGATCACCGCATCAGGTAAACGACCCTCTCTTTCTAAGATTTGCTGTTTTGCTTCATCGCCGATCATGCGTTGAAATTCACGCACAATAGTCGGATATGGGTGAGGGCCCGCCGCAGTCCCTAATAAATAGTGCGCGGTTTCATAACTGCCAGACCAGTCTCTTAGTGCTTCGTTACAAGCATCTTTTAAGGTTGCAGAGCCGCTATGTACAGGGATCACTTCTGCGCCCATTAGCTTCATACGAAACACGTTTGGCGATTGACGCTCAACGTCTTTTGCACCCATGTAGATGCGGCACTTCATATTTAATAAGGCGCAAGCTAGGGCAGTAGCAACACCGTGCTGACCCGCTCCGGTTTCAGCGATAATTTCATTTTTACCCATCCGTTTGGCGAGCAATGCTTGCCCCAACACCTGGTTGGTTTTGTGTGCGCCACCGTGGAGTAAATCTTCGCGCTTTAAATAAAGCTTAGTTTTAGTACCCGCCGTCAGGTTGCGGCACAGGGTTAATGCAGTTGGACGCCCCGCATAGTTTTTAAGTAGGTCATGGAATTCCGTTAGGAACGCCGGATCATTTTGTGCGTCAATAAAGGCATCTTCTAGCTGGTTCAATGCTGGGATCAAAATTTCTGGGACATATTGCCCACCAAACTCACCGAAATAGGGGTCTAATTTGCTCATTATTTATTATCCATTTTAAGTTTATATGTTCAGTATGATTGATATGGCTTTGTGCTAAATCGCCATACGGGCTGATTTCAATGCATCAAAGACTTGGTTTAATTTTTGTTCGGATTTAATACCCGGTTCGACTTCAATGCCAGAGTTAAAATCAAGCCCATTGCAGACGAGTTGGGCGGCTTGTTGGCAGTTTTCAGGGCTAAGTCCGCCAGCCACCATCAGTTTGTGGCCACTATTTGTTGGTATTGATGACCAATCAAAGGTTTTTCCTGTACCGCCAGCACCGTTATCTAATAGCAGCAAATCAATTAACGCAGGGTCATAATCGGCGATTTGGCTATCAGCCATATTCAGCGCTTTCCAAATATGGCAGTGTGCTGGCAACATTTCACGTAATTGTGCCATGTAAGTATTATCTTCATCACCGTGTAGCTGAACCGCATGCAACGCCAATTGTTGGGCAATATGCGCTACAAAATCTACGGATTGATTACGGAAAACTCCCACAAATTTAAGCGGCGCAGCATGAATAATTTGCCTTGCCTGTGACAGTGTCACTTTACGAGGAGATTTTTCAGCAAAAATCAGTCCACCAAAATTGGCTCCTGCGGTAAATGCGGCTTTAGCATCGTGCTCACGGGTTAATCCACACACTTTATGCTCACCAATCAGCAGGTTACGCAGTGCTTGAGGTAAGTCCGCTTGCTCCATCAGGGCGCTACCAATTAAGAAGCCGTTAGCTACATCCGCAAGGCTTTGAATATGTTGATGTTGAAGAATGCCTGACTCGCTGATGACCACGGTTCCTGCCGGTAAACGCGGAGCAAGCTGACGCGTACGATTTAAATCGATGGACATATCACGCAGGTCGCGGTTGTTGATCCCAACCACTTTGGCTTTCAATGTTATGGCACGTTCCAGCTCTTCGTCGTTGCTCACCTCAGTGAGTACGCCCATGTTCAGTTGGTGTGCAACATCGGCAAGGGTAAGATATTGTTCATCATTTAATACGGACAGCATGAGTAAAATGGCATCCGCTTGGTAATAGCGAGCAAGGTAAATCTGATAAGGGTCAACGATAAAATCTTTGCACAGAACAGGCTGTTTCACGGTGTTGCTGACGATGGTCAGATAATCCATTTTGCCTTGGAAATATTTTTCATCAGTCAAAACTGAAATCGCAGAAGCATAAGGGGCATACAAGCCTGCAATCACCGCAGGATCGAAATCTTCACGGATAAGCCCCTTCGATGGAGAGGCTTTTTTGCACTCTAAAATAAACACTGGGCGCTTAGCTTGTAGAGCTGAGTAGAAATTTCGTTGCGCAGGTTGCACTTTTGATTGAAAACTTGCCAGTGGTTGACGCTGTTTGCGCTCCACTAAATAGGCAAATTTATCATCCACAATCTTTTGTAATACAGTGCCTTTCATCTTAGTGCTCCCTTGCAGCTAGTGCCAGAACGCGGCCAAATGCTTTGCCGCTACGAATAATACTGAGTGCGTGCTCGCTGTTTTCTTTTAAATCTTCGTAACCATTAATGCGTAATAACATGGCGACATTTGCGGCGACAGCCGCCTCATGAGCCGCTTGACCATGACCTTGTAATAATTGTGTCAGTAGAAAACGGTTTTCATCTGGGGTACCGCCTTCCAAATCTTTCAGTTGATAAGGTGCTAAGCCAAAATCTTCAGCCGTTAGAGTATATTGTTGAACTTCCCCATTTTTTAATTCGGCAACATGGGTTGGTGCATGAAGTGAAACTTCATCCATCCCTCCACTATGTACCACAGCCGCGCGGGTAAACCCAAGCATTTGCATGGTTTTTGCGACCGGTTCAACCAATGAATCTTGATACACGCCCACTAAGGCTAACGGTGGGCGCGCTGGGTTAATTAATGGGCCCAGTACATTAAATAAAGTACGGGTTTTTAATTGGCTACGTACAGGCGCGGCATGGCGGAATCCACTGTGATATTGCGGGGCAAATAAGAAACATAAGCCTAATTCGTCTAATGCATCACGGGCACTTTGAGCGCTTAAATCTAAGGCAATGCCAAAGGCGGCGAGCAGATCCGATGAACCTGAGCGACTGGAAACGCTGCGATTGCCGTGTTTCGCGACTTTGATCCCGCATTCTGCCGCGACAAACGCGCTGGCGGTCGAAATATTAATACTGTTCGCACCGTCTCCTCCTGTGCCGACAATATCACTGAATTGATAGTCAGGGCGTGGGAAAGGTTGGGCATTTTCTAAGCATGCTAGTGCAGCACCTGCAATTTCTTGTGGTTGTTCGCCACGCATTTTCATGCTGATTAAGACGGCGGCTAGTTGGGGCTCTGTGAGTTCACCTTGAATAATGGCGTTAAATAAATATTGGCTCTCTTGCTGAGTTAACGCTTGCGCCTTAAATAATTTATCGTAAATGTTTTGCATGATTGGCTCTCTGTGTCCCATTAGTGCGAATGTGATGTTGTTTTGTTGGGGGAAGAAAGCGCCCATGCCACCGTATTTTCTAACAACAATTTTCCTTGGGTGGTTAAGATGGATTCGGGGTGAAACTGGAATCCACACACTCGCTGTTCATCATTGCGTACCGCCATGACCATGCCATTGGATTGTGCGCAAATGGTTAATGATTCAGGGATTTGGCTACCCACTAAAGAGTGATAGCGAGCCACTGATATAGGGTTTTCTAAGCCTGCAAACATGGCTTGCTCATCGTGGGTCGCCATTGATGCTTTACCGTGTAAAATTTCACCCGCAGGGGAAACTGTTCCGCCATAAGCTTCAACAATGGCTTGATGCCCTAAGCAGATACCAATCACTGGAATGGTGCCTATTACCGATTTAAGTACTTCCGGCATACAGCCCGCATCACTGGGTTTTCCTGGACCCGGTGAAAGGACTAAAATTGCATCATCGAGCTGATTCAATACGGATAAAACATGTGCCGCAGTAACGGTGTTGCGGTAGATCACCACATGATGACCGCTGGCGCGTAATTGGTCGACCAGGTTGTAAGTGAAGGAGTCGACGTTATCGAGTAGTAAGATATTAGCCATTAAAATAACTCCTCAACTTGGTGGGCTTGGGCAATGGCGCGGATCACTGCGCGGGCTTTATTACGAGTTTCGTCGGCTTCACCTTGTGGAGAAGAGTCGAGGACAACGCCGCCGCCAGCTTGAACGGTGGCAATGCCGTTTTCGACATACGCGGAACGAATAACGATGCAGGTATCAAAATCCCCTTTACCATTAAAGTAACCCACTGCGCCGCCGTAGGAGCCTCTGCGTTCTTTTTCGCATTCCGCGATCAGTTGCATCGCTTTGACTTTTGGCGCGCCTGTTAATGTCCCCATATTCATACACGCTTGATAAGCATGGAAAACATCTAAGTCGCTGCGTAAAGTGCCAACAACGTGGGAAACTAAGTGCATCACAAAAGAGTAACGGTCAACTTTGGTCAGATTGGCAACATAGCGGCTACCAGCTTCACAAATTCGCGCTAAATCATTACGGGCTAAGTCCACCAACATAATGTGTTCTGCCAGCTCTTTTTCATCGGTACGCATGGCTAATTCAATGCGGCTATCTAAATCTAAGTCGATATTTCCTTGCGCATTGCGTCCACGAGGACGAGTACCTGCAATTGGGTAGATTTCAACCACACGAGTTTGTTTGTTGTATTTCAATGCGCTTTCAGGCGAAGCGCCAAACAGGGTGAAATCGTTGTCTTGCATATAGAACATGTACGGGCTTGGGTTTTGCGCCTTAAGTTTTTGATAGGCAATCAGCGGTTGAGCACATGGCATACTGAATTTGCGTGACGGGACGACTTGGAAAATATCACCGCGGTAGATGGCTTCTTTTAAGGTATTGACGACATGGCCATATTCTTCATCGTTTTTATTGATAGTAACGCTGAAGTTGCCTTGTTCACCCAGAGGTAATGCCGGTAAGTAAGGACGGCACGCGACGATAATTTCGCTATGATGCTGCTGTACTTGTGCAACGATGTGGGTATCTGCGGTAAATAACAGGCTTTTTAAGCGTGCGGCTTGGTTCTGATGATCGATCACTAAATAGTGTTCTGCGACAAAAAAACAGAAATCAGGGCATTGGTTTGTGGCAGTCACTTCCGGTAATGCTTCAAAATTTGCCACTAAGTCATAGGCAAATAAACCGCCCATAAACAGGATTTCGGGTCTCGGGAAGTGGGCTTGTGCAAGTGCTGGCAATGCGCGTAATACATCTAAACAAGATGCGCTTTTTAAACGGCTATCTTCATCTAATTGGCTTTCTGGTTGTGCAAAGATGACGGTCAGATGGTTTGTGGTTAAATCGCGAGAAATCGCTTTCTCTGCTAATTGCGCATTAATTAAAGGTAATAGGGCTTGGCCATTTTCAGTTAACGCTTCAATTTCAACCCGTTGACCAAAGGCACGGATACGTAATGCGCTGTCGATGATTAATAGGCTTTGTAAATTGGCTTTGTTGTTGACTTCAGCCGATTCTAACAGCATGGTAGCGGCTTTATTCTGGCACAGGTGATTAAATAACAACGTAGGATCCGGTTGATAGTTAATTGGGCTATCCAGATGATTAAAATGTGCTAATGTGGTGTTTTGTTTGTTCATTTTGCTGCCTTAAGCTAATTTTAGACGTAAAAAAACCCGCTGGTTGAGGGCGGGTTCGGCACTGAGGCATTAACAATTTATGCGCGTGCGGCTTCCGCCCAATTTGGGAAGTCGCGCCACCAACGATTTGATAAATTGAAAACAGTCATACATGCCTCACTGGATAAACAAATTAAGTTTTAAATGCTTTTGAATACTAAATTCTTTTGAATACAATCAATCTTGCGTACTAGTAAACTGGATCGCGTGATTTATGTCAATAGCAGTTTGTATTTATTTTTAATTTTCGTTAAGTCGAAAGGGAGAAGGTAACACTATGTCGCAAGATTCGACGCCAATAATGACTCGCTATGACTTACATAGCCATACGAATGCATCAGATGGAGAATTGCCTCCCGCTGAGTTAGTCGAACGTGCGATAGCAATGGGTGTGAATATTTTATCAATTACGGATCATGATACTTGTGATGGCTTAATTGCCGCCAAAGCGTATCTTACTGATAATCCACGGCCATTAACATTAGTGAACGGGGTTGAAATTTCTACCCTGTGGGAAAACATTGAAATTCATATTGTTGGGCTGAATTTTTCACCTAGCCATCCTGCGATGGAAACGTTACTCACTCAGCAGTCACAACGCCGTTTAGAACGCGGAATTGAGATAGGTCGTCGCTTGCAAAAGGCGGGGATTGAGGATGCGTGGGAAAATGCTCAAGCGATGTCGGGCGGTGGACAGGTTACTCGCGCCCATTTTGCGCAGTATATTGTCAAAATTGGCAAAGAGAAAACCATCAATAATGTGTTTAAGCGCTATCTGGCGAAAGGAAAAACCGGCTATGTGCCAGCGCAGTGGTGCAGCATCCAAGAAGCTGTGGATGCCATTCATCAATCTGGCGGTGTAGCGGTTCTAGCACATCCATCAAAATATCAATTATCGAATAAATGGCTAAGACGCCTGATCGATCACTTTAAAGCCTGCGAAGGGGATGCGATGGAAATTTCTCATTGCCAGCAACCGGCAAATGAGAAGCGATTTTTAGGGGAGTTGGCGCAAGAGGCCGATTTGAAAACTTCTGTTGGGTCAGACTTCCATCGCCCTTGTTCGTGGATTGAGTTAGGGCGTAATTTATGGCTCCCTGATGATGATCGAGCCGTTTGGACCCTGTGGGATAAAGTGAATTGAGGGGCGAATAACCCCCTAGTTTGTAAGAATATGACCTAATTCGTTGATGGATCACGGTTTGGGTGTAAAATAGCCTGTATATAAATTATTTTATTGAGTCACAATATTATTTGATAAAGGTATTATTGTGGCCGTTGTGTTTTGTAAGAATAGATAGATAGTGCCATTTTTAGGTCGTTCACCGGATGATGCTGTCGATACTCAACTATAGAGGTCACTATGAGCCAGTTTTTTTATATCCATCCGGACAACCCTCAGGCAAGGCTAATTAGCCAAAGCGTTGAAATCCTGAATAAAGGCGGGGTTGTCGTCTACCCGACCGATTCAGGTTATGCCATTGGTTGTCGCTTAGAAGATAAAAATGCCCTAGAACGTATTTGCCGTATCCGTAAATTGGATGCGAACCATAATTTTACCTTGATGTGCCGTGATCTATCCGAACTGTCTAATTATGCCCATGTGGATAACACTGTTTTTCGTTTAATCAAAAATAATACACCGGGTAACTACACATTTATTTTAAAAGCCACCAAAGAAGTGCCCCGTCGTTTGATGAACGAAAAGCGTAAAACCATTGGGTTACGCGTGCCATCAAACCCAATTGCTCGCGATTTACTGGAAGCTGTGGGTGAGCCACTCATGTCCACCAGTTTAATTTTACCGGGAGATGATTTTACCCAATCAGACCCAGAAGAGATCCGCGATTTACTGGATAAACAAGTGGACTTAGTGATCCACGGTGGTTACATCGGGCAAAAACCAACCACGGTAATTGATTTTACTGATGACACACCCGTAGTCGCCCGTGTCGGAACTGGCGACCCAACCCCATTTGAATAAGCCCATTTTCCTGGAAGATTCATTCTTTCTGGGAAGAAGATTAGTCATAGGGGATCACAATAAACCTGTGTATAATGCGCAGGTTTTCAAATTCATCACTTTTTGCCGATTACGCAAGACTTGTTAATTGAGCGAGACTTGTTTTTATAGCGCAAAAAGCTATTTGACGCCTGTGAAGGCGACAGCTGAGGATCTCATGAGTTCTAAACCGCAACAAACTGAAAAGTTACAAAAAATTCTTGCCCGTTCAGGGCATGGCTCCCGCCGAGAAATCGAAGGCTTATTGAAAGAAGGCCGCATTAGTGTTGATGGTAAAATGGCCACATTGGGTGATCGTGTTGAAGTTACATCATCAACTAAAATTCGTCTTGATGGTCGTATTTTAGCGATAAAAGAGCCAGAAAAAGAAATTTGCCGCGTGATGGCATATTACAAACCTGAAGGGGAATTGTGTACACGCCATGACCCGGAAGGTCGTCCAACCGTGTTTACACGTTTACCAAAATTAACCGGAGCACGTTGGATTGCTGTGGGGCGTTTGGATGTGAATACCAGCGGATTACTATTATTCACGACGGATGGTGAATTAGCCAACCGTTTAATGCATCCAAGCCGTGAAGTTGAGCGTGAATATGCAGTACGCGTATTCGGTGAAATCACGGATGCAAAAATTCGCCAGTTAACCATGGGCGTCCAATTAGAAGATGGTCCAGCCTCATTTAAAACGGTTTCATTCCGTGGTGGTGAGGGAATGAACCAATGGTATAACGTGACATTAACTGAGGGACGTAACCGCGAAGTTCGTCGCCTATGGGAAGCTGTTGGTGTGCAAGTGAGCCGCCTTATCCGTGTTCGCTACGGAGATATTGATTTACCAAAAGGTTTACCACGAGGTGGTTGGACTGAACTAGGTTTAGAGCAAACTAACTATTTAAGAGAGTTAGTTGGTTTGTCTGTTGAAACTGAAAGTAAAGTTGCAGTTGAGCGTGATCAACGTCGACTCAAAGCTAACCAAATTCGCCGCGCGGTGAAACGTCACACTCAAGTAGCCTCTCGCCCAGCTGCGAAGCGCCAAACTTCACGCCCAACCTCTAAACGTCGTACTCGAATCTAATCGTATAACGTTATTTGAATGCTTCAAAATAAAGGTTATGGTATTTTCCATAGCCTTTTTTATTTCAGTTAAATAGATTAGCGAAATAATCAGCCATTCTTTTTGAATATTTTAATTATTAACTCATTCAATTTTCACTCATTTAACAATCGATTTATTATAGTTAATTTGACTTAATTCAGAAAAAACTCACTTGGATAATATAAATAAATTAACCTAATCTTAAATTATTATTTATTGAGCATCTTTTTTTGACTAGAAAAAGATAAAGTAAAATAGGTTGGGTTGTACCACTGATTACTTTTATTTTTTTGTTATTTCGATATTTAAAACTTAAAATACGCTAATCAAGAGTTTATAAGGTGTCTGTCACATTATGTGGCTTTTATATTGTACAACTCGTCCATCTGATCTATTTTTATCATAATGAAACAATAAAAGGCTTTAATGTTTATGTTATGTGCAAAGTCGGCAAAATATGCAGCACTATTGAGTTTTGGCATAACAAGTTGTGATGTTTATCAACCACATACTTCTGAAAGTGGGCGTTTCTTTTTTAGTAATGACTCGTCGGAAAATTATTCTTTTTTTATTGATAACAAACTGACGGTGATCCCGAAAGCGTCAGTGGGTAGCCTATATTTAAAGCAAGGCTTACATTCCATGACAACCGAAGAAGGGAAAATCATTTATTTTATGGTTTACCCAGGCAATAAAGGTGGGATATTAAATCCCCAAGAGCATCTTTATTATTCCTACAGTTTTGTATACGGTAATAATGGAATTCCTTCTATTCATAATCAAGCCATACAGGAATTAACTGTTGGTGATTATCGAGTAAAAGGGAGAGTTGAGAGTAGTGATGATATCATTATTGATAATAACGTATTCAACTGTGATTACCCGGTCGGAACACGGATCCCTGATGAATTAAATTCACTAACGACCGTTAGTAAAATAAAAACAAAATGTTTTTCTTATTCTGAACTCATTACGGAGATTTCTTCGGATGATAAGCAAATAATGCAACTGGTTGTGCATCAAAATAAGCCAGTACAAAACAATACGGTGAGTTTAACATTTGACTATCCTGTCACACTCCCTGTTTTTGAAGATCAGCAAATCCAACAGTACGCGATGAAAGTAAACGCTCTGATCCAAGCTTATCGAGGATCCGCTGATCCAGAAAAAAAACAGAACTTTTATAATCAATACCATGTAGCCGTATCGAATATGGCGGAGCTCTATAGCCAATGGGATACTGGGGATAATTGTCTTGAGGAGCGACAAAAATATTTGCAATTCTTGTCGCAAACCGCCGCCATTTTTAGTGCTGGAGTTTTAAAACTGGATGTGGCACCGAAATAGCATGTTGCCAAAGGCTACCAATCAATCCCTTCTTGCGCTTTGATCCCCGCATCAAAGGCATGTTTAACAGGGCGCATTTCTGTCACCGTATCGGCAAACTCCAACAGATCACGGTGGCATCCTCGACCCGTAATAATGACTGATTGATTTTCAGGGCGGCAACTTAATGCATTCATTACTTCAGCAAGAGGAAGATAATGGTAACTGACCATGTAGGTCAGCTCGTCGAGGATCACCAAGTCGTATTGAGGGTCTTGCAATAATTCCACTGCATGTTGCCAAGTTTCAAGGCAAGCTTGTGTGTCAGTCTGCTTGTTTTGCGTTTCCCAAGTAAATCCAGTGGACATTACATAAAAGGGGACGCCGTGAGGCTCTAAAAGATTGCGCTCGCCATTATTCCAACCGCCTTTAATAAACTGGACAACCGCTACTTTTTTGCCATGACCGACAGCGCGACAAGCGGTGCCAAATGCTGCCGTCGTTTTTCCTTTTCCATTGCCAGTGAAGACAATCAGGATCCCGCGCTCCAGCTGGGCTGCTTCAATTCGCTCATCCACTTTTTGCTTTAAACGTTGTTGACGTTCTTCGTGTCGGTCTTGGCTCATGGTTCGCTCCGTTTCAGTCGATTTTAAGCTTTAATCGGTTTTAAATTGGGCTGAGCGTCTACGCTGGTTCCTGTTTGCTCGGCGCTATCATCACCCATTAAGTATAGATAAGTCGGCATGATATCGGCAGGTGTTTTTAGTGTCATTGGATCTTCACCAGGTGCTGCGCCTGCACGCATAGCGGTACGAGTGCGTCCCGGGTTAATGCAGTTAATGCGTAATCCAGTGCCTTGATATTCATCGGCTAAGACTTGCATTAAACCTTCAGTCGCAAATTTTGAAACGGCATAAACGCCCCAATTAGCGCGTCCTTGTTTACCTACGCTTGAACTGGTGAAAATCAGCGATGCCCGAGGCGCTTTTTCTAATAAAGGGAGTAATGCTTGTGTGAGCATAAAGCCCGCATTCACGTTAACTTGCATGACGTCATGCCAGAGTTGAGTGGGTTGCTCACTGATTGGTGCGATATTTCCTAGCAAGCCAGCGCTATGTAATACACCATCTAAATAAGGATGTTGTTTTGCAATATCGTCGGCGATAGCTTGGCAAGTTTCCTCTGTCGCAGTCAGCAAATCAATTACATAGGTTTCTACGGATGCACTGGTAGAATCAATAATTTGCTGTTTAACTGTATCTAATTTTTGCAGGTTACGACCTAATAAAATGACGGATGCGCCAAAGCGTGCATACGTTAATGCTGCTTCTTGACCAATCCCGTCGGTAGCACCGGTAATTAAGATAGTTTTACCCTTTAAAAGATCTTGTCTAGGCTGATAATGAAGCATAATTTTTCCTATCGTCATAAGTCGCGTTGAGGGTTATCATCGCGTAGATTGCACGGGAGGGCAATTTACCACATTTGTTTCATGTCTGTGGTTATTGATAACAGTTTTTTTACTGGTTGTTTGCGAACAATCATGCGATCATTTTTTTATTAGCGTTAAATATTAGAAGGATCAACTTGTGGAGTATTTCTCTTTGTACGGACTGTTTTTAGCAAAAGTGGTCACCATTGTGGTAGCCATTGCTGTGATTGCAGTATTTGTATTTGGCGTAGGTATGAGACGTCAAGGAAGTAAAGGCGCGTTAAAAATTACTGATTTAGGTGAAAGTTACCGTGAACGCCAACGTCAAATGCAGCAGATCAAAATGAATGACTCTGAGCAAAAAGCGTGGTCAAAGGCGTTTAAAAAGCAGGAAAAAGCGAAGTCTAAAAATGAAAAAGCAGGGGCGAAAATGGGGCAAACTGCCGTCAAAAAGCCTTGCTTATATGTCTTAGACTTTAAAGGCAGCATGGATGCCCGTGAAGTCAGCTCTTTACGCGAAGAAATCAGTGCAATTCTTGCAGTTGCAGATCAGCAAGATGAAGTTTTATTACGTTTAGAAAGCCCAGGTGGTTTAGTCCATGGCTATGGCTTAGCGGCTTCTCAGTTAATGCGATTGAAAGAGAAAAATATTCCGTTAACAATTGCAGTTGATAAAGTCGCAGCAAGTGGCGGCTATATGATGGCGTGTATCGCGAATAAAATTGTTGCGGCACCGTTTTCTATTATAGGTTCTATTGGCGTTGTCGCTCAGGTTCCGAATATTCACCGCTTATTGAAAAAGCACGATGTGGATGTGGAACTGCACACGGCCGGGGAATATAAACGTACTCTGACAATGCTCGGCGAAAATACAGAGCAGGGGCGTAAGAAATTTGTTGAAGATCTGAATTCAACTCACGAACTGTTTAAAGATTTTGTCCATCAAAATCGCCCATCCCTTGATATTGGAGCGGTGGCAACTGGTGAGTATTGGTATGGAACGCAAGCTCTAGAGAAAGGTCTAGTTGACCAAATTGGTGTTAGTGATGATTTGATCATTAACGCAATCGAAACTAAAGAGATTATCAGCATCCGTTTTGTGATGAGCAAGAAAATGGTAGAGCGCTTTACCAGTAGTGCGGCAGAGAGTGCGGATAAGCTATTATTACGCTGGTGGCAGCGTGGACAAAAGCCTCTTTTATAAAAAAACCATAATGTTCACTGAATATTCATGACACAATATTTATGTTGAACTACCCTTAAAAATACCGGCTATAAAAGCCGGTATTTTTTTATGACTATTCTGATTCTTGTAGTCGGTACTTATCAGAAAATAGGTGTGCCAAATGCTTATACATATTAAAAGCAGCTGGACTTTTTAGGGAAGGGATCCCGTTTTCATCAAGGAAAAACTCGCCTTTGAAAACTAAAACATCACGATGTTGCTCGACATTATCCACGAACATGCCATCAAGGTACTCATCGTGTTTTTTGATGATTTCGTTGGCTTTTTCAAGCAGTTCTTGCTTTGAAATAGTTTGAATCTCATTATTCATAGAATGCCTCTCTTGAAAAAATAATTGGTTGCTTCTAGCATTTTATCAGGTACAGTGTGTGTTTTTCAATGCGGCTAAACTGCATTATGTGGTTAAAATCAGTCAACTAGAGCAATTTGTATGCTTTACAAAATAATGTGACTGATGGATAAAATTCGTTTCGTTACAAATTATTGTGCGAAAAAATATTGATATATTGTGATTCTGTCGCAATATAAAAAAGAGATTCTCATTTTGCGCATTTGAATAGAAAAATGCGCCTTCGTTGATAGTAGGTAAAGGTAAATATGGGTAAAGCTCTTGTTATAGTGGAGTCCCCGGCAAAAGCCAAAACGATCAATAAATATCTTGGCAGTGGCTACGTTGTAAAAAGCAGCGTTGGCCACATTCGTGATCTGCCGAAAAGCGGCTCTGGTTCACAATCCGGCTCACCAAAGAGTACAGGCTCATCTACCGATAAAGCAAAGACCGACAAAACAAAGAAAGTTAAAAAGGATCCGCAAGAAGCGTTAGTCAAACGCATGGGGATCGACCCTTATCATGGTTGGAAGGCGAATTATCAAATTTTGCCGGGTAAGGAAAAAGTGGTTTCTGAATTAAAAGCGTTAGCCGAAGATGCTGACCACGTCTACCTCGCGACGGACCTTGACCGCGAAGGGGAAGCCATTGCATGGCATTTACGTGAAGTGATCGGTGGTGATGATTCTCGTTTTAGCCGAGTGGTGTTTAACGAAATCACCAAAAATGCAATTACTCAAGCATTTGAAAGCCCGGGCGAATTGAATATCGACCGTGTTAATGCTCAGCAAGCTCGTCGCTTTATGGACCGTGTCGTTGGTTATATGGTCTCTCCATTATTGTGGAAAAAAGTGGCTCGCGGGTTATCTGCCGGACGTGTACAGTCTGTAGCAGTAAGACTTATCGTTGAGCGTGAACGTGAAATTAAAGCGTTTGTTCCTGAAGAATATTGGGAACTCCATGCAGATTTAGCAGATAAAAACGCGACTAACTTACGTTTAGAAGTGACCTCCCAAGCGGGGAAAGCTTTTAAACCTGTTAATAAAGTCCAAACAGAAGCTGCAGTTAAATTACTGGAAAAAGCACGCTATCAAGTGATTGATCGTGAAGATAAGCCAACGTCCAGTAAACCAAGCGCACCTTTTATCACGTCGACACTCCAGCAGGCGGCAAGTACACGTCTAAGTTTTGGTGTGAAGAAAACCATGATGATGGCTCAGCGCTTATATGAAGCGGGTTACATCACTTATATGCGTACGGACTCAACGAACTTGAGCCAAGATGCAGTGAGCATGGTACGTGGTTATATTTCCGATAACTTTGGCGCACAGTATCTACCAAAAGACGCCAACGTTTACACCAGTAAAGATAATTCCCAAGAAGCGCACGAAGCTATTCGCCCATCCAGTGTTGATGTATTACCTGATTCACTGAAAGACATGGAAAACGACGCTAAGCGCCTCTACCAGTTAATTTGGAATCAATTTGTTGCGTGTCAAATGACCCCTGCGAAATATGACTCCACCACATTAACGGTGAAAGCGGGAGATTTCGAATTAAAAGCCAAAGGTCGTACGTTACGTTTTGATGGTTGGACAAGAGTCATGCCAGCACTGCGTAAAAATGACGAAGATAAGACATTACCTGCGATTCAAGTGGGTACTGAATTATCACTGCTGGAATTACTACCAAGCCAGCACTTTACTAAACCACCAGCGCGCTTTAGTGAAGCCTCTTTGGTTAAAGAATTAGAAAAACGTGGTATTGGTCGCCCATCAACGTATGCGGCAATCATTTCAACGATCCAAGATCGTGGCTACGTAAAAGTGGAAAACCGTCGTTTCTACGCGGAAAAAATGGGTGAAATCGTTACAGACCGTTTAGAAGAAAACTTCAACGACCTGATGAACTACGACTTCACTGCTCGCATGGAAAACCAGCTGGACCACGTTGCGAATCATGAAGCAGAGTGGAAAGCGGTGTTGGATGAATTTTTCTCTGATTTCAGTAAGCAGCTAGATGTTGCAGAGAAAGATCCAGAAGAAGGCGGCATGCGGACCAACCCAATGGTGATCACCTCGATTATCTGTCCTGACTGTGAACGTCATATGGGAATTCGTACCGCATCCACAGGGGTATTCTTAGGCTGCTCGGGCTATGCACTGCCACCAAAAGAGCGCTGTAAGAAAACCATTAATCTGATCCCTGAAGATGAAGTATTAAACATCCTCGAAGGTGACGATGCAGAAACTAACGCATTAAGAGCAAAACGTCGTTGTCCAAAATGTGGCACTGCGATGGACAGCTACCTGATTGATAATGGTCGTAAATTACATGTATGTGGTAACAACCCAGCATGTGAAGGCTATGAAATCGAAGCAGGCGAGTTCCGCATCAAAGGTTACGATGGTCCGGTGATTGAGTGTGATAAATGTGGTTCTGAAATGCACCTGAAAATGGGGCGTTTTGGGAAATACATGGGTTGCACCAATGAAGAGTGTAAAAATACCCGCAAGATCTTAAAAAGTGGTGAAATTGCACCACCGAAAGAAGACCCAGTGCCGTTACCAGAATTACCGTGTGAAAAATCGGATGCCTATTTTGTGTTACGTGATGGTGCAGCTGGCGTATTCCTCGCCGCAAATACCTTCCCGAAATCAAGAGAAACTCGTGCGCCATTAGTCGCAGAACTGCAACGATTTAAAGACAGATTACCAGAAAAACTGGCGTACTTAGCGGAAGCACCAGCACAAGACGAAGAAGGCAACCCTACAGTGGTTCGTTTTAGCCGCAAGACAAAACAGCAATATGTTTCGTCCGAGAAAGATGGTAAGGCGACGGGTTGGAGTGCTTTTTATGTTGATGGTGTCTGGAAAGCCAAAGAATAGTTATTCGTCATATTTCGCGTGATAACGGCGTTGGCGTCACTTGGCTACTCGGGTCACATACTCATGTATGCTCCCCGAGATATCCGCGCTAGCCGCCTTTTAGAATAAATCTATTGATTATATTCAGGATGACTCTGGTGCTAGCCGCCTTGTTCTAACGCGAACTATTTAGAATAACAGCTTTGGAGTTATTCAAAGCCAAAGCCGCAATCATATAGAAGAGCCCTCAGGGCTCTTTTTTTTGTTCATAATTCGATAGCTCTCACATAACAAAAGCAGCAATCGCCCATTTTCATTCATTTATTATGCTAACGTTTAGCTTAAGGATAATAATCACAGTGAATGACTGGAGGCAGTATGAAGTTCAAATTATGTTTGTTAGCGGCACTATTCACAACTAGCGCAGCATATGCGGCACAAACCACGGTAGAGCTGAAAGAAGCAACAGCCAAAGGTGAGGGTAAAGCTATTGGCGAAGTGGTGATTTCTGAAACTGAATACGGATTACTCTTCACACCTAAATTATCTGGTCTGCAAGCGGGTGGCGTGCATGGTTTCCATGTACATGAAAACCCAAGTTGCGAACCGGGTGAAAAAGACGGTAAAACTGTTCCTGCATTAAAAGCGGGTGGGCATTTAGATCCAGCCAAAACAGGGGTTCATAAAGGGCCTTATGACAAAACAGGTCACCTCGGAGACTTACCGGGCTTAGTGGTTGATAGCCAAGGTAATGCCACCTACAGCGTGCTAGCACCAAAATTAAAATCCCTGAAAGATGTCCAAAACCGCGCGCTGATGGTGCATGCGGGTGGGGATAATTATTCAGACCATCCAGAAGCGTTGGGCGGTGGTGGGGCTAGGATGGCCTGCGGCAACATTCCTTCGTCATAATTCGCACCGTAGCTGTGTTGGCTACACTCGCTAACCCTAGTCACATACTTGTGTATGCTCCTAGGAATTAGCTCATTTGCCGCCTTGCTACAGCACGAATTATTTAGAAGGAAGTTTCTGGGCATAATTCGCACCGTAGCGGCGTTGGCTACACTCGCTAACCCTAGTCACATACTAGTGTATGCTTCTAGGGATTAGCTCCTTTGCCGCCTTGCTACAGCACGAGTTATTTAGAAGGGTGTTTCAGAGGCATGATTTTTGTGATAACTGCGTTGACGCCACTTGGCTATTCGGGTCACATACTTTTGTATGCTCCCCGAGATATTCGCGCTAGCTGTCTTGTTTAAACGTTAATAATTGCGTTTATTACATAGCACGCAGACTTGTTATTACTTAGAATAATCATCAGGTAAATCATCATAAATCCGACGGTTTTTATTGAAATCGATGATGAAATTCTGATTGGCACAATCGTTTTTAGATAGCATATCGCAATTGCCTTCAATGCTACCTTCATTTATTCCTAACCATTGAGAAAACAAAGACATAAAGTTTAGACCACTGCGGCGGTTATTTATCGTTTCTTTTTGATTGGAATTATAAGATGTAATAAAAAATGGCACTTCATAATTTTGTTTGTATTTATCACTATGTGCCAACTCATTTCTGTCATACGTTAAAGACAACGCATGGTCGGAAAAATACATCATGGACCACTTAGATTGAGTTTCACTTAAATCAGAATAAATTTCTGACAGCAATTTATCTGTATTTTTTATGCTTTGCACATAGCAAGAGAATTTTTGGTTCTGATAAAAATAGTCATATTGTCCCTCTGTTCTAGTACAAAATGGCGTATGGCTACCCATAAGATGAACAACAATGAGTTTTTTGGAGCCTTTTGATTTTAAAGCCAGCTTAAATTCTGGTAATAATGCTTCATCTGGAGAGATTAACTTATCATCTGAGCTTCCTCTTTTAATAAAGAAGCTATTATTTGCTCTGCGTCCAATAGCGGCAACTGAGCCATCATACTCACCAACAAATCCTTGATTAGATAACCAATAAGTATCAAAACCTGCTTTATTAGCTAGTGTCATGATATTATTCCCAATTCTAGGGTATAAAGATAAACTATGTGTTAAAGATGGCTGTGTCGAACTAGCAGCCGAAATGTAGTTAGTAAAGAAAATCCCATTGACGGAGCTCATAAATGGAGTGTTCTGTATTTTAAACCCATATTCCTGCATAAAATCTTTTCGGACACTTTCTCCAATAACAATAACATAAGTATCATATTGGTTATTAATCCCTGCAATTTTAAAAGTGTCATCACTTGTATACAAATCAATCTCATCGATTAATGAATGAATTGAGTAAATTAGTTCTGTAAAAAAGCGCGTTTCTGGAGCTCCCGAATTAGCCGCTTTCTCATATTTACCACTTAACGCATATTTTGATGGAGTGAAAAGGAAAACAATCATCACGATACTTAGCATTATCTTTTTGAGATAATTTATTTTATCGGCTTTAATAAAGCTAACTAAGACTCCAAAAACTAGTGTAATGATAGAATAAATATAATACTTATAATCTATATTTGATATGAATTCTCGTGATTCTTGTATGTCAGTATAATAAAAGGAAGCCACCGTATTATATGTTGGAGGGCCATAAATTAAACCAATGGGCAAATATGAACTCGCTAGTATGGTGAAAAATAAAACAAAAAATCGATATAACCCATTGTTTAAATAAAGTAATGCGATGCTTAGGCACAAGACGTAAAGAGGCTTAAATGGATAGCCCATTACCTCATGTAATATTGAAAAAAGAATAAAGACGGAAATAAACTTAAGCATCATTTTGCTTAAAAATGTATTTTTTATTTTCTGTTTCATAACTAAACTTGAATGCTTTTCACTCTTAATTTTGTGTGACATAGATTAGCATAAACAAATTAAATGAAGTATAACGATTGAATTGAATTTTTAACATAACCAGAAAAATCTATTATTGGTTGAGCTAAACTCCATCTTATGAAGTATTTTTAATCTTATTTAGGACGGGTCACTTTAAAAATAAAAGCCTCTTATAAAAGAGGCTTTTCAACGTTATCTTAATCTTACTGATTTAACCCAATCACCAAATCTTAATCCGCTTCTCCGGCTCGAGGTATAGGGCATTATCCTTATCGACGCCGAAGGTGGTATACCAATCATCAATATTACGGACGACACCATTAGCGCGGAACTGATTTGGACTGTGTGGATCGGTGAGGATCTTATTGCGCTCGGATTCCTTATTTGACAACTCTTGCCAAGTTCTGGCCCATGAAATAAAGAAGCGCTGCAAGCCAGTCATGCCATCAATAATCGGAGGCTCGCCATTTGGGTAGTTCTCTTTAGCAAATTGTTTATAGGCGCTTAACGCGATATTTAAACCGCCTAAATCACCAATATTCTCGCCGAGAGTTAACTCACCATTCACTTTCTGGCCATCGACGGCAAAGCCATTATATTGATCCACCAACTTGGCAGTTTTCTCTTTAAAATGCGCTTTGGCACTATCGCTCCACCAATTACGTAGCTGGCCGGTGCCATCATATAAGCTGCCTTGGTCATCAAAACCGTGACCCATTTCATGACCGATTACTGCCCCGATGGCACCGTAGTTATAAGCAGGATCCACATTTGGGTCGAAGAATGGTGCTTGCAAAATAGCAGCAGGGAATACAATTTCATTTTGTACGGGATTGAAATACGCATTGATGGTTTGTGGCGTCATGCCCCATTCCCATTTGCGAACGGGCTGACCAATTTTGCTCATAGCATCGTTATATGACCACGCCTCCATTTGCTTATAGTTATCCATCAATGTATTTGGCTTTAAATTAACGCTACTAAAATCATTCCATTTATCAGGATAGCCGACTTTGACCGTAAACTGCTCTAACTTTTTCAGCGCTTCTTGGCGGGTTGATTCATCCATCCAATCATTATCTTTCAGGCGAGCATTAAAGGTACCGCGCACATAGCTGACTAAATCTTGGATTTTCTCTTTAGATTGTGGATTGAAGTATTTCTCCACATAAATTTGTCCGAGAGGCTCACCTTGCAGTGAATTGACCGTTTGAAGAGCGCGTTCTTGACGAGTCCGCTGTTTTTCGACGCCATTGAGTTTTTTCGAGTAAAAATCAAAGCGTGCATCAGATAAGGTTTTGTTCAGATAACTCGCATGGTCGTTCACGTACTGGAATGTGAGGTAATCTTTCAAGACTGAAACAGGGGTATTAGCAAAAATCTGTGCCGTTTTTTCTACCGCAGTGTCATTCTCAACCACTACTTTCGCCAGTTGCTGATCCGTTAATTTCCAGTGCTGAATAAAACTATCCCACGCAAAACCATCGGTAAATTTCTTCATTTCAGCGAGGGTCATAGGATGATAGTTTTTGATGGTGTCACGGCGAGCTTCTGGGCTCCAATGCACTTCAGCAATGGATTTTTCAAGGTCGAAGATCTGTTGCGCTTTTTTCTTAACGTCTTTTTCGCCGGCTAATTTTAAAATAGTCGCAATATACGCAATGTAGTTTTTGCGGATCTCTTTCATTTGCGGGGTGTCGTCAAGGTAGTAATTACGATTAGGCAACCCAAGTCCACCTTGACCAAGATACAGAATATAAGTATCTGGGGCTTTGGCGTCTAAATCTACCCAATAAGAGAGTAGGGAAGTATAACCTGGCAGCGTCATCAGACGGCTAATATCATTATGATCTTTGGCTTTAGTGATAGCCGCTAAGTTTGATTTGATTGGCGTTAAACCCGCTTTTTCAATGCTGGCTTCATCTAAATAGCTCAAATATAAGTTACGAATATTTTTCTGATTATGATCTAAGCTGCTCTCAGGGGCTTGCTTTAATTCATCGATAATAGATTGAGTCTGTTTTTCGGTACTTAAATACAAATCCACAAAAGAGTTAATTCGTGGCATACCCGTTGGAATTTTCGCTTTATTAATCCAATCATGGTTAACGTACTGGTAAAAATCATTGCCGGGTACGATGGTGTCGGATAACACGATTTTTTGCTGACCGTAAGATAGCTCTTTCGCTAATAAGTGAGGCGCAAAGGATAGGGTTGATAAACCGACCATCATGGCTAAAACTTTTATACGCATCTAGATAACCTCTCTGTAGTCTAAATAGGATGCACACCGCAAAAATGGAAATAAAATTCGCATGCTAATTATTCAAGCATAGTCGAAGAAAAAAATAATCTGACTTTGCAATACCTTACTTGGGTGCCGTCTTTTTTTCACAGCAAGATGAAATAATATCATCATACTGTTTATTCTCATTAGTTTGATGTTATATTGGTTATATATAAATTAAACAATATTACTTTTTGTTATATGTAATGTTTTTTAGCTATAGCAAAAATGATTTCCTGTCAGAAGTGGAGCGAGTATGAAGTTACAGCAACTGCGATATATTGTTGAAGTGGTTAATCACGACCTGAATGTTTCATCGACAGCCGAAGGGTTATTTACTTCCCAACCGGGGATCAGTAAACAAGTCAGAATGTTGGAAGATGAGCTAGGCATTCAAATTTTTGCGCGTAGTGGTAAGCATTTGACTCACGTGACCCCAGCTGGTGAGGAAGTTGTGCGCATTTCCCGTGAAGTGCTATCCAAAATTGAGGCTATCCGCTCTGTTGCTGGTGAGCATACCATTCCTGATCGCGGTAGCTTAAAAATCGCCACGACGCATACCCAAGCTCGCTATGCCTTACCGCCGGTGATTAAAACCTTTATTGAGCGTTATCCTCATGTTTCCTTACATATGCAGCAAGGCTCGCCAACCCAAATCGCAGAAGAAGTTTGCAAAGGAAATAGTGATTTTGCTATCGCAACAGAAGCGCTCCATCTGTACAGCGATCTTATTATGTTGCCGTGCTACCACTGGAACCGTTGTGTGGTAGTCCCTAAAGGGCACCCGCTGACCGAGAAAAAGAACGTTACGATTGAAGATATTGCAGAATACCAAATTGTGACCTACACCCACGGGTTTACTGGGCGTTCAGAACTGGACGTCGCATTCCAAAAAGTGGGCTTAGAACCCAAAATTATTTTCACTGCCACAGATGCGGATGTGATCAAGACCTATGTGAAGCTTGGTTTAGGGATTGGCATTATCGCCAGCATGGCGGTGGATCCTGAGGTGGATAAAGACCTCGTGGTTATTGATATGCGCGATAAGTTTAGTTACAGCACCACGAAAATCGGTTTTAAACGCACCAGTTTCCTGCGCAGCTATATGTATGATTTTATTTGGCGTTTTGCCCCACATCTTACGCGTGATGTGGTGGATAAAGCCATTGCCTTGCGTAACAACGAAGATATCGAAGAATTTTTTAAAGAAATTGAGCTTCCTATTCTTTAATTGGCACAAAATCTATAGAGGAAATGATTATGAGGACTATGATTAATAATACTGCGTAAAAAAATAAGGTGATAAAAACGCCAAGGAGGAGTTATGTCGTTGAGTTTAAAAACAAGCAGTGCAGCAACACTGAATGTCGGTAACAAACAGTATAATTACTTCAGTCTTGCCCTTGCAGAGAAACAATTAGGCAGCGGGGCGAGACTTCCTAAATCCCTCAAAGTTCTACTCGAAAACCTACTGCGTCATATCGACGGTAAATCCGTCGTAGATGCCGATCTTCAAGCCATCATCGATTGGCAAAAAAACGCTCATGCCGACAGAGAAATTGCGTATCGCCCCGCGCGGGTGCTGATGCAAGACTTTACCGGTGTTCCTGCGGTTGTTGACCTCGCCGCTATGCGTGAAGCCGTCAAATCCCTTGGTGGTAACGTCAACCAAGTTAACCCATTATCTCCCGTCGACTTAGTTATTGACCACTCAGTAATGGTCGATGAGTTTGGTAATTCCCAAGCGTTTGATGACAACGTCGAAATCGAAATGAAGCGTAACCACGAACGCTACCTATTTTTACGTTGGGGACAAAAAGCGTTTAACCGCTTTAGGGTAGTACCGCCGGGAACGGGGATTTGCCACCAAGTTAACCTTGAATACCTCGGTAAAGCGATTTGGCATGAAGAGGTTGATGGCAAGTTAGTTGCCTACCCCGATACTTTGGTTGGAACTGACTCCCACACCACCATGATCAACGGCCTGGGGGTATTAGGCTGGGGCGTTGGCGGAATTGAGGCGGAAGCCGCGATGCTGGGGCAACCTGTTTCCATGCTGATCCCCGATGTGGTGGGTTTCAAGCTAACCGGTAAATTAGCAGAAGGGATAACGGCAACAGACTTGGTCTTAACCGTCACTCAGATGCTACGTAAACATGGTGTGGTGGGTAAATTTGTTGAATTCTATGGGGATGGCTTAGCCGACCTGCCATTAGCCGATCGCGCGACCATTGCCAATATGTCACCAGAATATGGGGCAACCTGCGGCTTCTTCCCGATAGACGAAATTACCCTTGCGTATATGAAACTGACAGGGCGTGAAGACGATGAAATCGCGCTGGTGGAAGCGTACAGCAAGCAGCAAGGCTTATGGCGTCACCAAGGTGATGAGCCGATTTTCACCAGTACCTTAGCGCTGGATATGGGCACGGTCGAGTCTAGCCTTGCGGGACCTAAACGTCCACAAGACCGCGTTGAACTGAGCCAAGTTCCGAAAGCATTCCAAGGCGCAGTGGATTTAGAGCTGAATAAGCAAGATAAACACGCACATCCTCGTGTGAATTTTCAAGGACAGGAATTTGACCTCACCGATGGTGCGGTGGTGATCGCTGCTATCACATCCTGTACCAATACCTCTAACCCTAGTGTATTAATGGCGGCAGGGTTACTGGCGAAAAAAGCGATAGAAAAAGGGCTTTCTCGTCAGCCGTGGGTTAAATCCTCTCTCGCGCCGGGCTCTAAGGTTGTGACTGATTACCTCGCATTAGCGGGATTAACCCCTTATCTTGATCAACTGGGCTTTAACCTTGTAGGGTATGGTTGTACTACCTGTATTGGTAACTCCGGTCCGCTACCTGCACCGATTGAGGAGGCCATTAAGCAATCTGATCTGACTGTTGGAGCGGTGCTTTCAGGTAACCGTAACTTCGAAGGGCGCATTCATCCGTTGGTAAAAACCAACTGGCTGGCATCACCACCGCTCGTCGTTGCCTATGCACTGGCGGGCAATATGCACGTTAATTTGAAAACCGACCCATTAGGTGTGGATAAACAGGGGCAGCCTGTCTATTTGAAAGATATCTGGCCATCCAGTGCGGAAATTGCCAGTGCGGTTGAGAAAGTCAAAACCGATATGTTCCATAAGGAATATAACTCGGTCTTTGAAGGGGATGAAGCTTGGCGTGCACTGAATGTTGAAAGCTCGTCAACCTATCATTGGCAAGGGGATTCAACTTATATTCGCCATCCACCATTCTTTGAAAATATGCCAGTGCAACCTAAACCCGTCGCTGATGTTCACGGGGCAAATATTCTCGCTATTCTCGGGGATTCGGTAACAACTGACCATATATCTCCGGCGGGGAATATTAAGAAGGAAAGTCCAGCGGGGCGTTATCTCCAAGAACACGGTGTGGCAGTCGCGGATTTTAACTCTTACGGTTCTCGTCGTGGTAACCATGAAGTCATGATGCGCGGTACGTTTGCCAATATTCGTATCCGTAATGAAATGGTACCGGGAGTAGAAGGCGGCTATACCTTACATATTCCAACAGGTAAACAGATGGCTATCTTTGATGCAGCGATGCTGTATCAACAACAAAAACGTCCGTTAGCTATTATAGCGGGTAAAGAATATGGTTCAGGCTCTAGCCGTGACTGGGCAGCAAAAGGAACTAATTTACTGGGTGTTCGTGTGGTGATAGCCGAATCCTATGAACGTATCCACCGCTCTAACTTAATTGGGATGGGCGTTATTCCATTAGAATTTACAGGTGGCGAAACCCGTAAAACCCTTGGTTTAAAAGGTGATGAGCGTATTGATGTTACCGGTTTACAGTCTCTGACTCCAAGCCAAAATATCACCGTAAAAATTACCTATAGTGATGGCAAAGTGAAAGAGGTGAATACTTGTTGCCGCATTGATACTGCCACGGAAATGGAATATTACCGACATGGTGGGATCTTGCATTATGTGATCCGACAAATGCTCAGTTAATATCCGTTTATTGCGCCTACAAGATTTCTTGTGGGCGTTTTTTCTTTATTAACGCTTAATATTGTTATTTCTCAAGTTTTTTAGCCAGTTTCTCAGTTATTGTGATAGTCAGTATTCAGAAAAAGCTCAGTAGTTTGATGGAATGAAGTGACCGCATTTATCGAAAATAGCGTAAAGGAAATCAATATGGCAAATATCAATGAAACTGATTTTTTCAAGGGTGCATTATGGGCGGCAGACATTCTATTAAGCACTTCACATTGTGCGGGTGCGAATGACGAAGTTCGTGACATTTTAGAACATATTCCGAACCTCTATTCAGTTGTAATGAGAACCCCAGAGACAGAAGTCCATGATTTAAGATTATATGCAGATAAAGAGTTCCCATTAGGCTTAAATGCCGGGTACACCGCAATTTCTATTGCACCACTAAAAGATTTCTTTGATATTTTGCCTGTTACCGATCACGAACTTGATTGTGAAGCAATGGATATCGAAACGTGGGGCGTCGTTGCTGACCTTGCAAATGGTAAAAAAGATCTTCTAATTGCAGGATTACTGACCCCAGAAACCGCCCAAATGTATGCAGACCGTCTATCCGAGCAGCTAGAATTTCAACAAAAAAAGGCAAGTTAATGCTCATATTGTTGAATAAATAAGCGGAAATGAACAAAAACGCCGATACTGTATTTATATCCAGTATCGGCGTTTTGTTATCCTAAATAGAGATTACAGGATCTTATTTTCAGCTAATTGCAGTGCGAAATAAGTAAAGATTAAATCAGCTCCAGCACGTTTAATCGACCCTAAGCTTTCTAACGTGACGCGAGTTTCATCAATCGCACCTGCTTGCGCAGCAAATTTGATCATGGCGTATTCACCACTGACTTGATAAGCACCAATAGGCAATTGGGTACACTCACGCAGGTCACGGATAATATCTAAATAAGCCCCTGCTGGTTTTACCATCAGCGCATCTGCGCCTTCTTGCATATCAATCAGCGACTCGTGCAGTGCTTCACGGCGGTTCATTGGGTTCATTTGGTAAGTTTTACGATCACCTTTCAAACATGAACCTGCGGCATCACGGAAAGGGCCATACAGAGCGGAAGCGAACTTCGTGGAGTAAGACATAATCGCGGTATCGGTAAATCCAGCTTCATCAAGCGCATGGCGAATTGCGGAAACTTGTCCATCCATCGCAGCTGAAGGGGCGATAAAATCAGCACCCGCACGCGCAGCTGCAACGGCCTGCAAACCTAAATTATGGATAGTTTGGTCGTTATCAACCACATCACCGTGCATCACACCGCAGTGACCGTGAGACGTGTATTCGCAGAAACAAGTGTCTGACATCACAATCATTTCTGGGACGGTCTCTTTACAGATACGAGACATACGTGCAACCAGACCATTGTCTTGCCATGCATCGCTACCATTTTCATCTAAGTGATGAGACACACCGAAGGTCATAACAGACTTAATGCCCGCTTTTGCAATACGTTCAATTTCATAGGCTAAGCGTTTTTCTGGAATACGCACAACGCCAGGCATACTCGCTATCGGTGCGTAATCGTCTAAGCCTTCTTCTACGAAAATTGGCAAGCACAAGTCATTGATGGAGAGGTGGGTTTCTTGGAATAGGTCGCGGAATTGTTCACTTTTACGCAGTCTTCTCATGCGCTGGATGGAATGCAGGTTATTCACACTATCTCCTTGGTAGACGAAAAATAGACATTTCCCATTCGGATTATTATGTGGGAATGTTCCACTCTTATTTTTCGATGTATTTAATTATGAATGGTATTAAGTTGCGAACAGTATAAACCTTATAAAAAGAATGTGAATATAGCACTCGTCAAATGTTAGGGATTCGATTGTTATGATGAAAATGGGAATTTAGGCAAGAATAATAGGAAGGGCAAGGGACACCCTTCCTAATTGAGAGGAGTAATTATTGGTGCTTAAATAACATATGACCCATTTTTTGTGCTTTCACATCTAAATAATGTTCATTGCTAGGATTTCGTCCAACAATTAGTGGCACACGTTCAACGACGTTGATACCCGCTTCACGCATAATATCAATTTTTTTCGGGTTATTAGTCAGTAAGCGAACTTCATTGATACCTAATAATTTATACATATCAGAGCACAGGGTAAAATCACGTTCGTCGGCTTTAAATCCTAATTTTAGGTTAGCTTCAACGGTATCTAATCCTTGGTCTTGTAATGCATAAGCACGGATTTTGTTCAGTAACCCAATGTTACGACCTTCTTGGCGGTGATACAGCAGTACTCCACGGCCTTCTTCACTAATTTGCTTGAGCGCAGATTCTAATTGAAAACCACAGTCACAACGTAAACTAAATAATGCATCGCCGGTTAAGCATTCGGAATGAATACGACTGAGTACTGGCGTTGCGCCTGTAATATCACCAAAAATCAGTGCGACATGGTCTCGACCTGTTGCGATTTCTTCAAATCCTACCATTAGGAATTCACCGAAAGGGGTTGGTAGTTTGGCTTCGGCAATACGTTTTAGCTGCATATTTTCTTTCATTAGTTAAAGTAACTCTTGCTGAATTAAACACGTAAATCGATATAGTTACTAAAGTTAAATATATCGATGCTATATGACGTTTGCATATAGAGTCCGGCATTCTTTGCACACAGCCGACGCTATACTACTATAACAGAGATATTTGCAAGCTATGTAAAAATTGTTAATTAGGAAATAATTAAAACGTAAGGAATATTCTAGATGAGAAAGAGTGCCTACCTTATCGCAATAAGTGTCATTTTTTTGCTATTACCGCCGATAGTTATGATAGCCACAGGCTGGCAATGGTCTCCTGAGCATCAGCCATCAATGAAATGGTTACTTTGGCTGACGGATAGCGCAGGATTGCCCTATAGCTATGTGACGTCTGTATTTTTAACTCTCTTAACGTTAATTGTTTTTCGTCATAAGCGAAACCAATGGCTGAAGCTGCTGGTGGTTATCGCGTTATGTATTCTCGGTGCACAAGGGGTGAAGTCCTTAATGAAAAGCACCTTCCAAGAACCGCGTCCCTATGTGGTTTGGTTGGAGAAAACGTATCAAATTCCCCATCAGGAATTTTATGATTTAAAACGCGGAGAGCGGGCGGATTTGATTAAAAACACCGTGAAGTCGGATTCGCTTATTCCTAAATGGCAGCGTAAACATTGGCAGTCAGAAACAGGCTACTCATTTCCTTCAGGTCATATGTTATTTGCGGCGGGATGGGCATTACTGTTGATGGTGCTGTTTTGGCAACAACGTCAATATGCATTGAGTCTCGTCATATTATGCTGGGCACAGGGAATTGGCTTAAGTCGCATGCTGCTGGGTATGCATTGGCCAATTGATATTATTGCCTCCACGTTAATTAGTGCGCTTTTCGCACTGTTAGGTTACTGGATATATCAATCTCGATTCTTAGAGAAATGAATTTAACGCCAATCGGATTATTATGATGAAAAAGGGCGGTTTTTAGTGCGAATACACTTGGCAGGCGAATAATTTACTTTGTCTGAATGCGCTGAAAATGCTACCTTATCAGCGATATGTTTTGGAACGATAAGAACTGATAACGGGAAAAAATGTGAAATACTTTCTGATTTTATTACTAGCGGTCGCTGTTTTTATTGTGTCGATTACGCTAGGTTCAAGCAATGATCAGGTTATTACATTTAACTACCTGATTGCAAAAGGAGATTTTTCTTTATCTTCCTTACTTGCAACCTTATTTGGTGTCGGTTTTGTGCTGGGGTGGCTGGTGTGTGCAGTGTTCTATTTGCGTACCATTGTTAGCCTTAAGAATGCACGTCGTAAAATTAGACGTTTAGAATCACAATTGGGTGCTGGAGAGAAAACTATTTCTAACTCAACCGAATTAGTGACAGCTCAGAACAAGGAATAATCCTCAATGTTCGAGTTGCTTTTTCTGTTGCTACCTATTGCCGCTGCATACGGCTGGTACATGGGGCGCAGAAGTGCTCAGCAAGATAAGCAGCAGCATGCAAATCGCTTGTCCCGTGACTACGTGACAGGCGTGAACTTCCTATTATCTAATCAACAAGATAAAGCCGTTGATTTATTCCTCGAAATGCTCAAAACGGAAGACAGCTCCGCCTTTGAAGCTCACCTAACGCTAGGTAACTTATTCCGTTCTCGTGGCGAAGTTGAACGTGCGATTCGAATTCACCAGTCGCTGGTGGAAAGTGCCGCACTTTCTTTTGAACAACGTTTATTAGCCACTCAACAACTCGGTCGTGATTATATGACAGCGGGTGTGTATGACCGTGCTGAAAACATGTTCCAGCAATTAACCGATGAAGTGGATTTTAAACACAGTGCGCTGCAATCTTTGTTATCGATTTATCAATTAACCAGTGACTGGGGCAAAGCCATAGAAACGGCAACCAAGCTGGTGAAACTAGGCTCTGAAGAGTTACGGGAACAGATCGCCCATTTCTATTGTGAGTTAGCGACTCAAGAATTGGCGAGTGATGATATCGACGAAGCTTTAAGCCTATTAAACAAAGGTGAGCAAGCGGATAAAAACTGCGCACGCGTTTCGATTATGAAAGGGCGTATTTTTATCGAGCAAGGCAATTATGATAAAGCGATTTCTGCCTTAGTGCAGGTTTATCATCAAGATAGAGAACTGGTTTCTGAAACGCTGCCAATGCTGTACGAATGCTATCGACACACTGGGCTGGCAGAAGGCTGGGAAACCTATTTACGTCAATGTGTTGATGGAAATACAGGCGCAATTGCCGAGCTTTATCTCGCTGATATTATCGTTGAAAAGCAGAATCACGAAGCGGCTGCTAGCTACATCAATGACCAAATTCAGCGTCATCCAACCATGCGTTTATTCTACCGTTTGATGGATTATCATTTGGCAGAAGCAGAAGAAGGCCGAGCCAAAGAGAGCTTGATTTTGCTGCGTAAAATGGTGGGTGAGCAAATTCGTACTAAACCGGATTACCGTTGCCACAAATGTGGTTTTACCTCCCGTTCGCTCTATTGGCACTGTCCATCTTGCCGCTCTTGGGACACCATCAAGCCAATTCGCGGGCTGGATGGCCAGTGACAGCGTCACTTTTAATTTCTGACAATACTCAATAAAGGCTATGAAATGATCTCCTCAACTGAGAACCTCGTTCGCGTAAACACTGACTCGCCTATCATTGTGGCTCTAGACTATGAAACTGCGGATGCCGCACTGGCATTTGTTGATAGGATTGACCCGCGCGATTGTCGCTTAAAAGTGGGCAAAGAGATGTTCACATTTAATGGTCCTCAATTTGTAAAGTCACTCCATGATCGTGGTTTTGATGTTTTTCTGGATCTCAAATTCCATGATATTCCGAATACGGTTGCTCGTGCTGTTTCCGCAGCCGCAGAAATGGGCGTTTGGATGGTCAACGTCCACGCTAGCGGCGGTGCACGAATGATGGAAGCGGCACGTCAAGCTCTTGAAAGTTACGGAAAAGACGCACCTTTATTAACGGCTGTCACCGTATTAACCAGTATGGATGCTTCGGATTTAGCGGGTGTTGGTATTAATCTAACGCCAGCCGAGCATGCTGAACGTTTAGCGCTGTTAACTAAACAGTGTGGTCTTGATGGTGTCGTGTGCTCCGCACATGAGGCAAAAGCGCTAAAAGCGGTATGTGGGCAAGCGTTTAAGTTAGTGACTCCTGGTATTCGCCCTGTAGGCAGTGAAGTAGGTGACCAACGCCGTATTATGACCCCACAGCAAGCGATTGAAGCGGGTGTCGATTATATGGTAATTGGGCGTCCGATCACCCGTAGTGAAGACCCAGCGCTGACCTTACAACAAATTAACCAGTCCATTAAGGATATCGCATGAGTGACGCTAACAGCCGTCTCGTCTATAGCACGGATATTGGACGCATTGAGGAAGAGAAACCGAAAGCCGAGCGTCCGAAAGGCGATGGTATCGTGCGTATTCGCCGTGAAACATCCGGTCGTAAGGGGAAGGGCGTTTGCGTTGTGACGGGGTTGGACTTAGATGATGCACAACTGACGAAACTGGCTGCTGAATTAAAGAAAAAATGCGGTTGCGGCGGAGCTGTGAAAGACGGTGATATCGAGATCCAAGGTGATAAGCGTGACTTGCTGAAACAATTACTTGAAGCTAAAGATTACCAAGTTAAATTGGCCGGTGGCTGATTAGCAATCTTTAAGAAATAACCATCCTAATAAAATGGGGGAAATTGCTCCCCCATTTGTCATTATAATGTGTGTGTAAAATTTACTTCTTCACTTGATGTCCAATAATCCCGCCGATAGCCGCGCCGCCTACTGTGCCCAGAGCGCTTCCATCCGTTAATATTGCGCCTCCAACAGCACCGACAGTCGCTCCAATCGCTGTGTTTTTATTCTGTTTTGACATATTTGAACAAGCACTGAGACCCAGCGCCACCGTTGCGATAATGACAAAAGAGAGGATGCGTTTCATGATGTTTACTCCAACTTATTTTTTATAATGATAATTACGTATCAGCATATAGCCAAAATAAAATATCATGAAAAAAGAATAGGCGGATCGGAATAATCAGAAAAAAATGTCAAGAAATGTTAGATGTTTAACATTAAATGCTAACTCATTCATATTGAATGTATTTTGACCATATAAAAAAAGCCATTACTCTTAAGTAATGGCTTTTTTGGTACGAAATAGCGAATGACTACGCAGCTGGGCGAGCCACGATATTACGGGTTTCCATACGCACTTCAGCGATGTTGACATCAATAATATCGTTTAGTTGATAGGCTTTTTCGCCTTTGATCAGCACGCTACCAGTCTCTTGGCTGCATTGAATTTCATCACGAACACTGTGCAGGAATGGTGCAGGAATAAAGGCAACGGCACCGTTATCCACTAAACGCACACGCACACCGCCGCGAGTAATATCGATAATTTCTGCAGGGAACTTGGTATCGGTGCCTTCAAATGGTTTCAGATAGCGGGAATATAACCAATCACCCACATCACGCTCAGCCATACGGTTAGCACGGCGACGTTCTGCCAGCTTAAGGGATAACGCTTCACTTGGTTTTTCTGGTGTTGGAGCACCTGCAATAATCGATTTCAGCAACCGGTGGTTGACGATATCGGTGTATTTACGAATTGGCGATGTCCATGTTGCATACGCGTCAAAGCCCAGACCAAAGTGAGGGCCTGGATCCGCTTTCACTTCCGCAAAGGTTTGGAAGCGACGAATACGGCTGTCTAAGAATTGAGTCGGCTGTGAATCCAAGAGGCGGCGTAATTGACGGAAACCTTCAAGGGTTAATAGTTCTTCACCTTTAGCTTCGATGCCATTATCTTTCAAGGTCTGAACCACTTGCTCGATTTGCAGAGGTTCAAAGCCCATATGGACGTTAAACACACCGAAACCTAATTTGTTTTTCAGTACGTTAGCTGCACATAAGTTGGCGGTGATCATCGCTTCTTCAACAATACGATTTGCAGTACGACGGCTTTCTGAGACGATATCCACCACGTTGCCATTTTCGTCTAAAACAAAACGGTAATCCGGTCTATCTTTGAAGACTAAGGCATTATCATGACGCCACTGTAAGCGCTTGTCCGCCATCTCTTTTAATAGCAGAATTTGCTGAGTGTCAGCGTCAGATTGTGGTTTCCAAGAGCCCGATTCTTCTAGCCAATCAGAAACTTCGTCGTAAACTAATTTAGTTTTAGATTCAACCCACGCACTGAAAAACTCAATATTGCTATCAATCAAGCCATCTTGCAGGATCTGCGTAATGCAAACCAGTGCAGGGCGGCGGGCATTTGGACGCAAAGAACATAAATCATCAGACAGTTGGCGAGGCAACATTGGAATGTTAAAGCCTGGCAGGTAATTGGTGAATGAACGGGCTAATGCCAGTTTATCCAATTCGCTGCCTTCTTTGATATAACTGGTTGGATCGGCAATCGCGATATACAGCTTCAGATTGCCTTCAGCCGTTTTCTCGATATACAGCGCATCATCCATATCTTCAGTACTTGCACTGTCGATGGTGACAAAGTGAAGGTCAGTTAAATCAAGACGTTCTAAACCTTCATCATCACGCTCACTCTCAACCATTACAGGTTCAGCGCGATCTAATTGGTGACGGCGTAACGTTACCCACCACGGCGCGAAATGGTCATCACCGAAGGTAATATATTCTGTAATTTCGGCGTAGAAACCTTTGTCGCCTTTTAATGGGTGGCGACGCATTTCTGCGACAACCCAGTCACCTTGCTTAAATTCATGAGTGATACCATTGATTGGTCGACAAGAAATGGCATCTTTTAGCAGTGGGTGATCTGGAATAACAAACAGGCGATTGTCGTTATCTTTCTTCTGAATTTTACCAACAAAACGGTTAAGGAATGGCTCGATAAGCTCTTCAGGCTCGGCAAACTCACGGTCTTTATCCGTATGAACGGCGGCAGAAATTCTATCCCCGTGCATCACTTTTTTCATTTGCGGAGGTGGAATGAAATAGCTTTTTTGTCCATCGACTTCTAAAAAGCCAAAGCCTTTTTCAGTGCTTTTCACCAGACCTTCGACACGAGGTGTTTTGGCATGCAACGTTTGTTTGAGTTGCGCTAATAATGGGTTGTCTTGAAACATACTTACCGTTTATTTGATGTTGAGTTTGGCTCTATTGTTGCGTAAGACAAAGTCTTAGAGCAAGAAAAAAATGCGAATGACTTTATAACTGTGTGGAAATTCGCATCTTGGGCTAAGTTGATTAATTTTCAGGGTAAATTTTATCTTTAAACTCGCAAAGATCTTCAATGATGCAAGATCCACAGCGCGGTTTTCGGGCGATGCATGTATAACGACCATGGAGAATGAACCAGTGGTGGCAATCGACTTTAAATTCAGCAGGAACCACTTTCAATAACTTTTCCTCGACTTCCACAACATCTTTGCCAGGAGCAAACTTGGTGCGATTACACACGCGAAAAATATGGGTATCGACGGCAATGGTTGGCCAGCCAAAGGCGGTATTGAGCACAACGTTTGCCGTTTTACGCCCAACACCCGGCAAGGCTTCTAATGCCTCGCGGTTTTCAGGGACTTGGCTATGATGCTTTTCAATCAGAATCTGACAGGTTTTATAGACGCTTTCAGCTTTGGTATTAAATAATCCAATGGTTTTAATATACTCTTTGATGCCATCAACGCCTAGGGCGACCATCTGCTCCGGTGTATTGGCGACGGGATAAAGTTTTGCCGTCGCTTTGTTGACGCTGACATCGGTGGCTTGTGCAGACAGCAGCACCGAAATCAGTAACTCAAAAGGGGAGCTAAATTCTAGCTCCGTTGTAGGATGAGGATTGTTATCGCGCAGGCGAGTGAGAATTTCGATTCGTTTAGTTTTATTCATTGCTCACAAAGCTTCAAATTTAAGAAATATGAGTGCCACAACCTTGTTCTTTTTGGTATTCACGAGCAGGTTGTTGACCTGATTTTAGCGCCGCGCGCTTTTTCATCTTTTCATCAATAAGGTATTTACCTGCTAGCATCAAGGCTAAGCCAATAAATGCGCCCGGGGGCAGCATAGCGAGTAAAAAAGGTGAGTCAAGGTGTAAGACTTCCACACGTAACGATTTTGCCCATGAACCTAACAGAAGGTCAGCGCCATCGAACAAGGTGCCGTTGCCGAGAATTTCACGCATAGCACCCAGTACAAACAGTGCGGCTGTTGCTCCCAATCCCATTGCCAAACCATCGACGGCAGATAAAGGAACGGGATTGCGAGAAGCATAAGCTTCAGCGCGGCCAATCACGATACAGTTTGTGACAATCAGTGGAATAAAGATCCCCAGCGATTCATACAAACCAAATGCATAGGCGTTGATCAGCATTTGTACAGCGCTCACAACAGAGGCAATAATCATCACGTAAATAGGAATACGAATTTCAGCGGGAACCCAGCGACGAAAAGCGGATACCGCTACGTTAGTGCAGACAAGAACGAGGGTTGTTGCTAGCCCCAGACCTAATGCGTTAGTCGCTGTAGATGATACCGCTAATAATGGGCATAAACCCAGTAATTGTACTAATGCTGAGTTATTCTTCCATAACCCTTGAGCAAATAATTCTTTGGTTTCGCTACTCATTATTCATCCCCACAAATTGGGTAGTTCGCTAATTCTTCAGGTACCGTTTGAATAAATGAGGCGGTACGTTTTGTGGCATTGACAACAGCACGAGGGGTAATGGTTGCCCCCGTAAATTGGTCAAAATCACCACCATCTTTTTTCACTGCCCAATGAGGGTCCTGCGCAGATTCGATTTTTTTGCCCGTAAAATGGGTGATCCAATCGGAAATACGGGTTTCAATTTTGTCCCCAAGTCCCGGTGTTTCATGGTGTTCTGTGACTCGAACACCCAAAACATTGCCTTTAAAATCTGCACCGACTAACAAGTTGATCGCGCCGGAATAACCATCAGGAGCGGTGCTTTCTAAAGCCGCAGCAACAGGCTGACCATCCTTGCGGGCAATATACAGATGTCGAGGGAGTTTATTTCCCAGTATAGCTTCATTGGTGACCAGATAGCACTCTTTGGCGAGTTCATTATCATATAAAGATTCAGGCACCACTTGGTCGAGCAATTTCTTCTGCACAATGGCGGCTTGTTCCGCAATGGTATCTTTCGTCAGCGTATATACAGCAGCGCTTAGGGCTGTCGTTCCCGCCGCGAACAGAGCCAAGATTGTGCCATGACGGCGCATTGTATTGAACATGCTGGCTCCTTACTTATGCCCATACGCGCGAGGCTGCGTATAGTGGTCGATTAATGGTACAGTGATATTGGCAAGTAAGACAGCGAAGGCGACGGCATCAGGATATCCACCATAAACGCGGATCACCCACACTAAAAAGCCAATTAATACACCAAAAATAATCCGTCCTTTTGGTGTGGTCGATGCGGTGACTGGGTCGGTAGCAATAAAGAATGCACCCAACATAGTCGCACCTGACAATAATTGGATTAATGGCGGAGAATAGCGGCTATCGTCAATTAACCAGCTAACCACCGCGAGTAGGGCTAAAGTACCAATAAATGCCACGGGAATATGCCAGCTAATAATGCGACGGCTTAGCATAATTAGTCCGCCTGCCAAATAGGCAAGGTTCACCCACTGCCAGCCGATACCGGCTAAAGAGCCTTGTAAAACGGGTTGCTGTAGCACATCGGAAATGGAGTGAGTTAATAAGCCCGTTTTAAAGCTATCCAACGGTGTCGCTTGGCTCATACCATCAATGCCGGTACGTAATTGATCCAGCGTTATTCCCGTTGAGGTATGCCCGCTAAAAATCACCATCAAGCTATCAAAACCTGAAATATGCAGCTGTTGCAATTCTTGAGGTGGCAACCAGTTGGTCATTTGTACAGGGAATGAAATCAGCAACACCACATAACCGACCATGGCAGGGTTAAATGGATTCTGTCCCAAGCCTCCGTAGCATTGCTTAGCAATAATAATGGCAAATACAGTGCCCAACACAATCAGCCACCAAGGTGATAGTGGTGGTAAACTTACGCCGAGTAATAATGCCGTCACAATTGCGGAATTATCTTTCAAAACAGGCAGCACAGGCTGATGGCGTAAGCGGATGGAGACGGCTTCCGTTACTGCGGCCGTAACCATCGCAATGGCGATTTGGTATAAGGTTCCAACGCCAAAAAAATAGGTTTGCACTGCAATGCCGGGGATAGCGGCAAGCAGAACCCAAAACATGACCTGACTGGTGCTTTGGTTATCATGAGTAAATGGGGCGCTAGCAATTTTTAAACGGCGTGCTTTGCTATCAAGCGGTCTAAATTTCATCTGTTTATCACTTACTCTGTGGTGGTTTGTTCGTTTGATTGTTGTTCCGCGGCTTTCTTTGCCTTAACTCGAGCAATAGCGGCAGCAACGGCGGCTTTGCGCGGATCGGCTTCTTCGGCAGCTTGAGCTGGGGCTTCAACAACAGGCTCTGAAGTTTGCTGTGCAGCAGCTTTCTTGGCTTTCGCACGAGCAATGGCCGCAGCAACAGCGGCTTTACGCGGATCGACTTCTTCAGTGGCTTGAACTGGGGCTTCAACAATAGGCTCAGCAGATTGTTGTTCTGTCGCTTGCTGTGCAGCAGCTTTCTTGGCTTTCGCACGAGCAATCGCAGCAGCAACGGCGGCTTTGCGCGGATCGACTTCCTCTGCGGCTTCAACAGGGGCTTCAACAACAGGCTCTGAAGTTTGCTGTGCAGCAGCTTTCTTGGCTTTCGCACGAGCAATCGCAGCAGCAACGGCGGCTTTACGCGGGTCGACTTCCTCAGCGGCTTCAACTGGCGCTTCAACAACAGGCTCTGAAGTCTGCTGTGTAGCAGCTTTCTTGGCTTTCGCACGAGCAATCGCAGCAGCAACAGCAGCTTTGCGTGGATCGACTTCCTCAGAGGCTTCAACTGGCGCTTCAACAACAGGCTCTGAAGTTGGCTGTGCAGCAGCTTTTTTCGCTTTTGCACGAGCAATCGCAGCAGCGACGGCAGCTTTGCGTGGGTCATCACCCTCAGCACCATCTGCTGCAATCACTGAGTTGTCAGATTGGGTTTGCTCTGCGACTTTTTGCGCTTGCTTCGCACGAGCTTGGGCTTTACGCGCTTCTCTTGCTGCAATAACGGCACTATTATCCGGCAATTCACCCGAAATGATTTTTATTGGCTCAGCGGTTGATGCTTTCTTCGCTTTAACACGAGCCAGCGCCGCATTAACCGCATCTTTATCTGCGGTATCCACTTGAACAGCCGCTTTTTTATGGCGTTCTTCACGGGCAAGTTTTTCGCGTTCCATGCGCTGCTGTTTGGCTTCAAAGCGCAGTTTTGCTTCTGCAGAACGACGTTCTTCTTGGTCTATTTCACGAATTTCGGCTTTTTCTTGGCGATAATATTGCACTAGCGGAATATTACTTGGGCAAACATAAGCGCAAGCGCCACACTCAATGCAGTCGAAGAGGTTATGTTTGTGCGCTTTTTCGTGTTCGTTGCCTTTGCTGAACCAATATAATTGCTGGGGCAGTAATCCCGCAGGGCAGGCATCAACACATAAACCGCAACGAATGCAGGCTTCTTCGACGGGTTTTTCACCCATTTCTTCTTGGGTAGGGACCAATAAACAGTTACAGATTTTCACCACCGGCACATTCAGATCCGGTAGCGTAAAGCCCATTAATGGGCCTCCCATAATCACCATTTGCTCAGTTTCAGGCTCAAAACCGGATTGTTGAAGCAGGTGCTTAACTGGAGTGCCTAAACGAGCCCAGAAATTACCAGGCTGCTTAATAGCTTCACCCGTCACTGTCACGACACGTTCAATCAGTGGTTGACCATCAATCACCGCACGTTTAATGGCAACGACGGTACCGACGTTCTGCATTAACACGCCAATTTGGGAAGAACGTGCGCCAGAAGGAACTTCTTTTCCAGTTAAGATTTTTGTGAGCTGTTTCGCGCCACCCGATGGGTATTTGGTTGGGATCACGCGCACAAAAATCTGTGGATCCATTGGTGTAAGAGCCCGCTTTAATGCATTGATCGCTTCGGGTTTATTATCTTCAATACCAATCAACACTTGGTCAGGATTGAGTAAATGTTGTAAAACGCGGCAACCTTCGATGACTTCTTGAGCGTGCTCTTGCATTAAGCGGTCATCTGCGGTGATGTATGGCTCGCATTCAGCAGCATTGATAATCAACGTTTTAATGGCGTCTTTACCGCCCGCCAGTTTAGAGGCCGTTGGGAAACCTGCGCCCCCTAAACCTGCGATCCCTGATTGCTCAATCTTATTGAGCAAATCGGCGCGTGAAAGTTGCTGGAAGTTAGGCTCGGGCTGTAAAGGTGCCCAAGTATCTAAACCATCAGATTTAATTTTGACGCACAGCTCTTTTAACCCTGATGGGTGGGCAGTAACCATAGGCTCAATAGCAACAATGGTTCCTGACGTTGAGGCGTGTACGGGTACTGTGCGGCCAGTACCTTTGGTGAGCGGCTGCCCTTTAAGGACTGTGTCACCAACCTTAACAATCAATTCGCCTTCTGGTCCTAAATGCTGTTGCAGCGGAATAATTAACTCGTTAGGGACTGAGGCGACTCGCATAGGCGTTTGGCTGGATTGTAGTTTCATCTCTGGCGGGTGAATGCCGCCATCGAAGTCCCAGATATTATCTTTTTTCAACCACTTAAATAAATTAAACATGGGAACCCTCTTTAACTGAAGAAAGAGGTGCTTCTGTGATGTTTTTAACGGGGATGGTGTTTAAATCCCATTTCCAGTTAGCGGTTGTGGTTTTAACCGGTACCATTTCAATACAATCCGTAGGGCAAGGGGCTACACACAGATCACAGCCTGTACACAAATCTTCAATCACGGTATGCATAGCGCGAGTGGCACCGACAATGGCATCCACTGGGCAAGCTTGAATACATTTGGTGCAACCAATACAGTTTTCTTCATCGATGACCGCCACTTTACGAACGGGGTTTTGTGCCTCTTCATCGCCATCAATAGGCTGAGGGTCCACGTTCATCAATTCAGCTATTTTGAGCATCACTTGCTCGCCGCCAGGAGCGCATTTATTAATCATCTCACCGTTATTGGCGACGGCTTCTGCGTAGGGACGACATCCTGGGTAACTGCATTGACCACACTGGCTTTGCGGTAAAATCGCATCCAGTTTTTCAACAATTGGGTCTTCTTCAACTTTAAAACGTAATGAGGCATAGCCTAAGATCAGCCCAAATATCAGCCCGAAAACGGCTAATATGCCAATCGCAATCCACAAAGACATCATTAGAATTTCACCAAACCACTAAAGCCCATAAATGCAAGGGACATTAACCCTGCCGTGATCAGGCCAATTGACGAACCTTTAAAAGGCGCTGGGACATTTGCGACAGCCAAACGCTCGCGGATCGCAGCGAAAAGCACCATCACAAAAGAGAATCCGACGGCGGCACTAAAGCCATAAACCGCAGATTGCAAGAAATTATGGGATTGGTTGATATTTAATAAAGCCACCCCAAGAACCGCGCAGTTAGTGGTGATCAGTGGTAAAAAGATCCCCAATAAGCGGTATAACGTTGGGCTAGTTTTTCTCACAACCATTTCGGTAAATTGCACAACGACAGCAATCACAAGGATAAAGCTCAGTGTGCGCAGATAGACTAGATCCAGTGGGATTAAGATCAACGTATCGATTAGCCACGAACAAATAGAGGCGAGAGTCATAACGAACGTCGTCGCAAACCCCATCCCAATGGCAGTTTCTAGTTTTTTTGATACACCCATAAATGGGCATAATCCCAAGAATTTAACGAGGACAAAGTTGTTGACTAACACTGTCCCAATAAAAAGTAGAAGATAGTCGGTCATGTCATAGCCTGAAGAGAGAAAAAAGCCCAAAAACTGACCGCAGTCAGTTTAACGGAGGCTATGATATCAAAGCTATTTTTGTGATGCTTATCGATCTTGTGTGAAAGTCATTTTCACACGTTTAGAAACTTTCATATATGGGACGAAAAAAGCAGCCCCTAAGAGTGGCCACGCAAGGATTTGTAAGGCTGTCTGGTCATCAATCGGGGAAAAGGCGAAGGTTTTTAGCCCGATTAACATTAATGCTAATAACCAGATAGTAAAACGACGGGGGAAATGGCGAGAACGTTTAAACATCAATTGCGCCATATGCACGCTAAAAAGTGACATAGCGAGGCTAATAGCGAATGATAAATACCACTGAGGAGTAATGAAACTACTCCAGCTTTCAACGGTGGTCACAATTTCATAAAACTTAATGCAGTACATCACGGTCATGCTGCAAGCAGCAAATAATGTCAGCAGTAAATAGCTAGCGGGGACTAATAGCCAGCCAGTAATACGGTCCGCGTTATAAACAGAAGTCATAAATAAGGGATCCCTTATCATAAAATAATACAGATAAATAATAATCCTATCATAGATTTATTTGCTAATTGATTCATTCTGATGGTACTTTTTTAAAATAGCAAAATATGTCACTAATGTGAGGTCAACATGTCCAAGCCAATTAAAGTTGGGATTGTCGGGTACGGTTATGCCAGCAAAACTTTCCATGCCCCATTTTTAGCCATGTTAGAGGAGTTTGAACTAACCACAATCTCCAGTAGCGATGCGAGCAAAGTCCATGCCGACCATCCTAATGTTAAGGTGGTGGGGACACCTGAAGAGCTTTTCGCGGATGCTGAAATTGAACTGGTGGTGATCCCAACCCCGAATGACACTCACTACCCATTAGCCTGTAAAGCGCTAGCAGCAGGTAAGCATGTGGTGGTCGATAAACCTTTTACGCTCGATGTTAAAGAAGCCGAAGATTTGCAACACCGCGCTGAAAATGCAGGTAAATTGCTATCGGTTTATCATAATCGCCGCTGGGATTCTGGCTATCGTACCGTAAAAAAAATCCTGCAAGATGGCTGTTTAGGTGAGATTAAATATTATGAGTCTCATTTTGACCGTTTTCGTCCCGTGGTTAGACAACGCTGGCGTGAAGCCAATATTCCAGGAGCAGGGATTTGGTACGATTTAGGCCCGCATGTTATTGACCAAGTCCTGCAATATTTTGGCAAGCCAAAAGCGATTACGGTGGATCTTGGTATTATTCGTCCGGGTGCGGAAGCGGTGGATTATTTCCATGCAATGCTGGATTACGCAGATAAAAAAGTGGTTCTACACTCAACGACGCTTGCCGCTGCGCCAATGCCAATCTATACCATTCATGGAATGAAAGGCAGTTACGTGAAATATGGTTTGGATACTCAAGAAGATGCGTTAAAAAGTGGCGCGATTCCGCAAGGAGAGCATTGGGGGGAAGATCCTAATCATGGTGTTGTGACCCTGTCACAAGGTGATGAAATGGTGACGAAGCCGTGGAACAATGAAAAAGGCAACTATGGTGGCTACTATGAAGCCATTTATGGCGCTATCCGCCTCGGTAAGCCAAATCCAGTGACGCCAAGTGAAGCCATCGATATTATGAAACTGATTGAAGCCGGTATCGAATCAGCGAAAGAAAAACGTACCATCGAAAATATTTTCTAAGGTTCAACGTTGAAGATAAAGCCAGTGTGAAACTTGGCTTTAGACGATTTTCAAACCTAATTGGTTTGAGAATGGCTATTTTTAGTTGCAATAATCAACGAGGAAAATCAATTCATTGATTTTCGCCTGATAACACAAAGAGGGAAAAACCACGCTTTTATCCCTCTTTGTCAGCAACATATTGCCAGTTCACACTGGCTTTTTATTTGTGGAAAATCGAATGAATTTATTAGCAAAACTTAAAATAGACTCTTTTTTGTTGATCATGATTGGCGTGGTTGTCATCGCCAGTATTTTTCCGTGTGAAGGGGAAGTCAAAACCGTTTTTCAGCACCTAACTACAGCGGCAATCGCGCTACTGTTTTTTATGCATGGCGCTAAGTTATCCAGAGAATCTATTGTCGCAGGGATGGGGCACTGGCGGCTTCATTTACTGGTATTTGCCAGTACGTTTATTCTCTTTCCCATTATTGGTATTGCGTTACGTTTCATGGTGCCTCATTGGATGTCACCGACGGTGTATATGGGTTTTCTCTATTTATGTGCATTGCCGGCAACCGTGCAGTCAGCGATTGCATTTACCTCGGTTGCAGGAGGCAACGTTGCCGCTGCGATTTGCAGCGCTTCGGCATCCAGTATTTTAGGGGTTTTCCTTTCACCTGTTTTGGTAGGGGTGCTCATGGATACCGATGGTAGCCAAGCCATGGACACTTTAAACGCGATTGGCTCAATTATGCTGCAATTAATGGTACCGTTTATTGTTGGGCATTTGTGTCGTCCGTTAATTGCTAACTGGATTAATCGCCATAAACGATTGGTTAATACCACTGACCGCTCATCGATTCTTCTGGTGGTTTACGTGGCGTTCAGTGAAGCGGTTGTGGAGGGCATCTGGCAAACTATCGATGCTTATTCATTGTTTATCATTACATTAGTTTCTTGCGTTGTGTTAGTGGTGGTAATGGTGATTAACGTGATGTCAGCACGCCTTCTTGGATTCAGCAAAGAAGATGAAATTACCATCCTGTTCTGTGGTTCGAAAAAGAGTTTAGCAAACGGCGTGCCGATGGCGAACGTTTTATTCCCTGCGGCAACAGTGGGAATTATTTTACTGCCATTAATGATTTTCCATCAAATTCAATTAATGGTGTGTGCAGTGATAGCCCAGAAATATGCCAAACGATTAGAAAAACATTAATTAACACGATGAGGCAGCGATGGCTGCCTTTATTGATACGTCAGTTTAGTTACAACATACTAATGGGTCTAATACTATAAATAAATTAGCAACAGAGATAATTTGAAATATAGAAGGGTTAAATAGGGCAGAAAGGTACTCTGCCCAAAGGTAGGTTTATAACGGGAGTTATCGATTAACCGCTTTACGTGTTAATGCGGCTTTTTCGCTCTCTGAGAGGAATGCCATGGTTAAACCATTACGTTGGGCTTGCTCAATTTCAGCCGGTGTTAGGCCAGCTTGCGGTGCAGCAACATTATATTCGTAGGGTAGCTCGATACCTTGAACAGCAGGGTCATCGGTATTAATCGATGCTAATACACCGTGTGATAAAAACGTTTTCAATGGATGATGAGCCAGTGAAGGGACCGTGCTGGTTTGAATGTTTGAAGTTAAACAGCTTTCAATACCAATATTATTCTTTGCTAAAAACTCAATCAGTTCAGGATCCTCAATGGCTTTTACACCATGACCAATACGCTGAGCGCCTAAATGCTTGATCGCATGCCAAATACTGGCTGCGCCAGCGGCTTCACCAGCATGAACAGTGATATTGAGCCCAGCATTACGAGCTTTGGTAAAATGTTCTTCAAATAGAGCGCCAGGGAATCCTAACTCATCACCCGCTAAATCAAGGGCGCATAGTTTATCTCGATGAGCGAGAAGACCGTTTAATTCTATGGCGCAAGCTTGCTGTCCAAATGTACGGCTTAAAATACCAATCAAATTGACTTGGATATCATATTGACGGCAGCCAGCGGCAATACCATCAATAACTGCACCAACAACACCTTCAACAGGAAGCTGGTGCTTCATGGCCATATAGTAGGGGGAGAAACGCAACTCTGCATAATCGATGCCTGCGTTGAACGCATCTTCCACGTTTTCAAATGCGACGCGCTTACAAGCATCTAAATCCGCAAGGACAGCAACACCCCAATCCAGTTTAGTCAGAAAGCCCACTAAATCGGCTTCTTGTCCCATAATTTGAACGTGGGGGCGTAATGCTTCAATTTCATTTGCGGGGAGCTGAATATGATGTTGTTGTGCAAGGGAAAGGATGGTTTCAGGGCGAATATTACCATCAAGGTGGCGATGTAAATCCGTGAGTGGGAGTTGTTTGTTTATCACAATAAATGATCCTTATAGATATATTGCCTCCATTTTGTCTGTAATTGAGTAAAAATCAATGAAAAAGAGGGGGATAAAAAGAAAAACGCCAGTCTGTGTGACTGGCGTTTACTTGATTTATCTTAAGGATAAATTACCATAAGAATCAATTACTGTGCAGCTGGCGCTTCTGCTGGTTGTTCTGCTTCAATTGCAGGTTCTGCAACTTCTGCACCATCAGCAGGTTGAGCTTCTTCTTCGTAACCCATCTCATCTTCTGCGCCCGGCATCATTTTCATCTTAGTTAAGAATTCAGCTAAGGTATATTTGTCGTCGTTAAAGGTCAGGTCGTTACCAGAGAATTTAACAGTCATGGTTAAATCGTTTTCGCTGTCGATCATCCAAGGATGTTTTTTCTCTTTCGCTTTTTCTGCACGTTGTTCATCAGTCATGAACATTTCTTCGAACGGGTTAGAGAACATATCTGCAGTCAGCATTTGTTGAACGCCTGCGAACTCTTCAGATACTTGTTCTTGAACCGCTTTCTTGTCTTCTGCTGATACTGCTACGCCGCCATCTAAGATCATCGCTTGAGTCATTGACTCAATGATCATTGGCTTGTTCAGTTTCATGCTGAAGTCAAAAGAAGTGATCAGTTGTTTGAACGCTTCATCCACTTTGTTTTGCATTGCTAACGCAGTGATTTCGTCTTGATTCCACTTGTTGAATGTGATGCTCAGGTCGATAGAACTTTGACCCGCATCGTTTTTCCAGTAGAACGGACTCATAGTGAATACAGGTTTGCTTTTCATCAGCTCAGGCAGAGTGGTGGTCATCATCTGCATTGCGATTTTTTCGCTAACTTCACCTGGGTTGCCTGTTGCTAAGCCATCAGCCAGTGCTTGGTTGTATTGCTCAACAAACTTGCCTAATGCTTTTGCATCTAATTTTTCGATAGCAACAGTCAGTTCACCAGAACCTAAGTTTTGCTCTAACGCTTTTACATCGTTGATTTTGTAAGAAATGTTACCTTTAACATCATCACCGTTGATAGAAGTATCACTTGATACGTCTAGGTTTTTGAACGAGAACTTAGTTTCAGGGATGCTAACATCGGTATCTGCGATCACGAAAGATTGAGTACCAGTATAGAAGCCGTGCTGAGATTTCGTTACATTAGAAACCAGCTTCAGGCCTTTCATGGTGATAGAGCCTTCTTCCTTGGTGCTGCTAATGACTAAGCTATCAGTCACTAAAGTTGCATCAACAGTGCTTAAATCAGAACCTGTTGCGATATCAAATTTAGCGCCACTGAAAGAGAACTTACCGTCATCTTTTGTGTACTCAAGTGGGATCAGCTCAATGCTAGAATCCACGTTTTTGCTGTAGCCGATAACCGCAGAACCATGCATGAATGGCTTGCCTTTAGTTGCTTCAAACAGCTCTTTAGTCACTTTAGTATTCGCTAATTCAACATTCACTGCGCCCAATTTTGGCATCAGGTTGAATTTAGCCACTTGAGATAATGGCAGTGGACCGTGTGAGATATCCGCTTTAAAGACGATGTTTTCGTCAGCAGAAGTGGTTGAAGTAATGACAATGTCAGCTTGAGAAGAGAAAACGCCACGTTTGTAGTTCTCTAATTTAAAGACAACATCAGCACTTGGATTGTTAGCGGTGACAAACGCATTGGAATTCGTAATCACTTTATTCAGTTCAGCTTCAACTTTTGAACCTGTGTACCATGATGCGCCAGTCCATACTGCGCCCAGAGCAACGATAACACCTACCGCAACTAATGACTTTTTCATTATCAACATCCATCCTTTCAGTACGTACAAAACGTACTTATGTAAAAATAATATAAGTTTTTATTACCCGTTTGGCTGTGTGTACCAACGGCTAAATACAGAATACGACCTAAAAATTAAATACTCGGGCTAATTGACCATTTCCTTTAATAGAAATGTTATCCTCATAAGCAGGTAAGAAAACAGATTCACCAGAATTCATGTTTATTTCTTGATTACCTGATCGCAATACTAACTTACCTTCAATACAAAACAAAATTGAAGCAACATGGTTAGTTAGAGATAACCCCGAGCAGTCAATAGAATATATATTAAATGAAAAATCTTCTACTGGGATCTTATATTTCCAGACATTTCCAGATTTTTCGGGGATATTGAACAAATCCTCAGCTTTAATTGATTTAAAATCAATATTATCAACCAGTTCTTGAACATCGATATGTTTACTAGTCAATCCCGCTCGTAAGACGTTATCTGAATTAGCCATCACTTCTAACCCAACACCTTCTAAATAGGCATGAGGCGTTCTAGCGGCTAAAAACATGGCATCACCTGGTTGTAATTCAACGATATTTAGCATTAAAGGTGTAAATAAACCATTATCATCTGGATATAAGTTCACCATTTGTTTAATTGAATTCCAAGGCTCACCTTGTTTGCTATTTAATGCGGCTTTTAATACCCCTATAGCTAGATCTTTTTGATCGCCTGTCAGATTAAGAATCTGTGCAAATAATTTTTTAAGTCGTTCTTCGCTTGGTGTTTGAACGAAAAGTTGAATTTCAGGATGAGCTGCTGCAATAAAGCTAAATAATTCGACAATTTCATCTATAGGACGAAATGCATTCATTGCTTTAAAAGGGGTTAATGCATAAATCAGCTCTGGTTTATGATTATCATCTTTATAATTACGTATAGGAGAATCTACAGGGATCCCTTGCGCATTTTCTTTAGCAAATCCTATTTCTGCGTCATGTTTATTTGGATGAACCTGAACAGATAGAGGCTGAGCTGCACACAACACTTTAAATAAATAAGGCAGGCGGCCAAAGCGCTCGGCAATATGTTTACTCAGTATTTTCTCTGGATTTTCTTTAATGAATGCGTTTAACGAGATTTTCTGATGTGTTAAGGGGGATATGACCTCAGAACTGGCTTTGGGGTGAGCGCCCATCCAAAGTTCAGCCATAGGTAAATTATCTGGATTAGGATAACCATACAGTTCATTGAGGGCAGTTTTACTTCCCCAATCATAGTGTTGGATTTGGTTTATCATTTTTAGCATATCAAAACTCTCTTTTTGCAAAAATCAACTAATTTCCTTTTTACTACAGCACAATAAGCTCGACCAAGTCTCATAATTGAAATTCAATTTGTGGCATTATACTGCTCGGTTATTTGCTTACCTGCAAGCAGATGATTCTAAAATTAATTATTCTGAATATGTACCTAAGGAGCTAGTAATGGCAGCCACTCGCATTGAAAAAGACTCAATGGGACCAATTGAAGTACCTGCTGACCACTTGTGGGGCGCGCAAACGCAGCGTTCTTTAGAACATTTCCGTATCTCTGTAGAGAAAATGCCTGTTGCTCTGATCCACGCATTAGCCGTCACTAAAAAAGCAGCTGCAAGCGTGAACATGGATTTAGGTTTACTGCCAAAAGATCGCGGTGATGCGATTATCGCTGCGGCAGACGAAGTCCTTGCTGGCAAGCATCCAACAGAATTCCCTCTCGCTATCTGGCAAACTGGTTCTGGTACTCAAAGTAACATGAACATGAATGAGGTACTTGCTAACCGTGGTAGCGAAATCCTCGGCGGACAGCGCGGTAACGACCGTCTGATCCACCCAAATGACGATGTTAACAAGAGCCAAAGCTCTAATGACGTCTTCCCAACAGCAATGCACGTAGCGGCCGTTGTCGCGATGCGTGAACATTTGCTGCCAGAACTGAAAGTTCTGCATAAAACCCTCGATGCGAAAGCAAAAGAATTCAAAGACATTGTTAAGATCGGTCGTACGCATTTACAAGATGCAACGCCATTAACATTGGGCCAGGAAATTTCAGGCTGGGCCGCGATGTTAGCCCACAATGAAAAACATATTGAAAATGCAGTACCGCATGTTTGCGAGCTTGCATTAGGTGGTACTGCTGTCGGTACAGGGTTAAATACTCACCCTGAATATGCGGTTCGTGTTGCGAAGAAAATTGCAGAGTTAACGGGTCAACCGTTTGTGACTTCACCGAATAAATTTGAAGCATTAGCAACGTGTGACGCATTAGTTCACGCACACGGTGCATTAAAAGGCTTAGCAGCTTCTTTAATGAAGATTGCTAACGATGTTAGGTGGTTAGCATCAGGTCCTCGTTGTGGTATCGGCGAAATCTCGATTCCTGAAAACGAACCAGGCAGCTCAATCATGCCCGGTAAAGTTAACCCAACTCAGTGTGAAGCGTTAACCATGCTGTGCGCTCAAGTGATGGGTAACGATGTGGCGGTGAACATTGGTGGTGCTTCGGGTAACTTTGAATTGAACGTATTCCGTCCAATGGTTATCGATAATTTCTTACAATCTATCCGCTTATTAGCTGATGGTATGCGTAGCTTCAACGAACACTGTGCGGAAGGTATCGAACCAAACCGTGAGCGTATTGAGAAATTACTGCACGAATCTCTGATGCTGGTAACTGCGCTAAATACCCATATCGGCTACGACAAATCAGCTGAAATTGCGAAAAAAGCGCACAAAGAAGGCCTGACTCTGAAAGAATCTGCTCTGAAATTGAACTACTTAACTGAAGCTCAATTTGATGAATGGGTTCGTCCAGAAGATATGGTTGGCAGCATGAAATCGTAATTATCTTTATCTAAGATAAGGTTTTCAGCCCCTGTACTAGAAATAGAGCAGGGGCTTTTTTTATCGCTCTATATACAGATTTAAGCGCGGTATCAGTAATTCAACTGGCTTTGCTTTTGGGCGATTACGCAGTGCGATATTATCTTGATGATAATCCGCCAACTCTCCCAGTTTTATATCACTCAATGCTTTATCGACAGCAAAAACCAATATTGGCGTTGCGCAAGGATATTGAGTCTGTTTCTGTGTTTCTTTGTCCCAAACTCGAGCGATTGGTTGAACTTTTACCGGTCGCTGTGTTTTTAGAATGCAATCATGGGGGAGGGAGCGAATTAACTGGATCTCAGTTTCTAACTGCAATTGCCAGTGTTCGCGCTGTAAATGAGCCGGTGTTCTTCCGCTTTCTAAACTAGCTTGTAAACGGTTGAGCATCTCTTCTTGAGTCACTTTGTTGATCACTTTCTTATTTGCCCAACCAAAGCGAATGGTATCAGGGTCGACAACAGAGGTGAGAGTTCGATAGGTATTCAGAGTAAGTAACCCATGCAAACTTTCTCTTATGAATTCAAAACGATGAGCCTCATCAACATTGGTCACTATCTGCTTAATGTCTATTTTTAATCGGTTGATATCGGAGATTAACTGCTGAAATTGTTTATATTCAGCATAAGAGGGGGCTAAACAAATAGCTCCAGGTAAACGTATCGCGGTTTTATTGCTAACCAATTCTGATTTTTTATGAATAAACAAAAGCTTAAATAGCTCTATTGTTTGGGTGATTGCGTCGTGTCCCGTATGTTTATCCACAAAGATAGAATTGACTTCATTGTTTTCGTCCCCTTTAAGGGTTTCCGGTAAACTAAATACAGCTGCATTGACGTCTTTTTGCGCCTGAAGCAATTGGCATAGCAGATTAATATTCGACTCTAATAGATTGAATGAGCTAATTAACTGTTGTTTGGACATTTGATTTATTCAATCCCATATTTAGTTACAACATTCTGTTGTTTATAAAACAAAACTAACATTAACATCCGTGTTTATCAACTAGCTTAATCAGGAAATTAAGGGATAGCGAGGTAGGTTATTATACTATCCCTTCATGGATTTTTCTTGCTGTTATTTCTTATAATCTACTTCTATATCAATAACTTGATAAAATGCATTGGCCGTATCATCTATGGTCCAAACACCTAAAACAACATGGTAGCCTTGATAATTTTGGGGGAGCCTGCAATTGTGTTGTACTAAACTCGCCGGCGTCTCTACTTTTTCGTATTTGCAAAATGGTGTTAATTCAAATTGCGATCGGGTTAGTGGTTCACTTGGGTTCCAATCTTTTCGTGTAATAAAATATTCCCATTTAGTTGTTTTATGGATTTTTGTTAAACGCCAGAACAAATCAAAATTAGGTTTTTCTATTAACACTCGAGTCCAACGAAATGGCAGCTGAACATCGATAGGCGAAAAAGCCGCAATACCTGCACTGGCAATTTTACCGTCCTCAGGGCCTTTTTGCGGGAAGCCTTTCAACCCTTCTACAGATTGAGGTTCATACTGAATAGCACCACAGTTTTTATTGGTTTGTACTTGACACAGGTAGGCTCGGCTTGCGGGATACTCGATATAGCCATGAGGCAGGGCAAAGACGCTATAGCAGAGTAATAAAGATAATATTCTTTTCATTGAAGATCCTCATCATTGATTAATTTGTATATTTTCTATTAACCATGATGAGGATGTGAATTCTAATCTTTAGTACCAGTTAACTTATTGGATTACTTGGTAATTTATAAGCTACTAACATTTTGTTTTTAACTTATAAGCGATACCTACACCTGCCAGTAGAAGAGCCGCAATAAATAACGCCACGCCATTCCAACCATATGCCGACCAGAAAAAGCCGCCCAATGTACCGGCAATACTGGAACCCGCATAGTAGCTAAACAAATAGAGTGAAGATGCTTGTCCTCTTGCCCTTTTAGCGCGGCGTCCGACCCAGCTACTTGCAACGGAATGACCGGCGAAGAATCCTGCGGTCAATACTGTCATGCCTAGTAAAATGACCCAAATATTGCTGTGTAACGTCAAAATGACGCCGATTAACATCATCGCAATGGCAGCAATTAAAATTCGCCCAAAGCCATGTTTCTGGGTTAAGCTCCCTGTTTTAGTCGCACTGTAAGTTCCTGTTAAATAAATAACAGATAAAAATCCCACTATAGACTGACTAAAATTATAAGGCGATTCAAGTAAGCGGTATCCAATGTAGTTATACATGGTGACGAAACCGCCCATCAAGATGAAACCCTCAACAAATAACCAGGGCAACCCCGTATCACGTAGGTGTAAATGTAAGTTAACCCAAAGGTTTTTAGGTTTAAGAGAGCTTGCACGAAAGTGTTGGGACGGTGGTAATAAACGCCAAAATCCAATCGCCGCCAACAATGCCAATGAACCTAAAATAACAACCGCAACTCGCCATGAATAAAAGTCGGCAATTACCCCGGTCATTAAACGTCCGCTCATTCCCCCAATAGAGTTACCACTGATATATAAGCCCATTGACAGAGCAACATAGCTCGGATGAATTTCTTCGCTCAAATAGGTCATGGCGACGGCCGCTACACCGCTAAGAGATAACCCCACTAATGCACGGGCGATCAAAATCCCTTGCCAACTTTCCATTATTGAGCTCATTAATGTAAAAAGTGCAGCACAAGTCAGGGAAATGACCATCACATTTTTACGACCAATTGCATCGGAAATAGGGCCGGTGATCAGTAGCCCCAATGCCATCAATCCCGTACTTAAAGAGAGTGATAAACTGGCAGTCGCCGGAGAAATATTAAAGTCCGCTGACAACATTGGCAAAATAGGTTGTACAAAGTACAGCAACGCAAATGTTGCAAAACCCACAGTAAAGAATGACAGAGTTACACGCAAATACAGTGCATCGTCCCGTTGAATATAATGTTTTTTCGGATCTGTATTGGTCAAGGTTTTGGTTTGTTTTCCTTGTAGAGATTGGCTCGTTGAGAGGCTATTTGACTGCTGTTCCATGTAAATTCCTTGACGACTAAACGGACTTGATTTCGATCAAAGAATAGAAACTTTCTATTTTTTTGTCTAATATATTAATTATAGATAATGATACTTTAAATATATCAATTCAGTGGGCATTGGGTCATGAATATAGAATTACGCCACCTACGTTATTTTATTGCTGTTGCCGAAGAGTTACATTTTGGGCGTGCGGCTGAGCGCTTGCACATGTCTCAACCGCCATTAAGCCTGCAAATTCAAGCTCTTGAAGAAATGGTTAATGCTAAATTATTAGAACGCAATAACCGCAATGTCGCCTTAACCCCAGCTGGTACCATGTTTCTAAAAGAAGCTTACCAAATTTTAGGGCAGGTCGACGCTGCAGCGACCAAGGCGGCTCGGATGGAAAAAGGGGAACTTGGTGAACTGTCTATTGGTTTTACGTCAACAACGCCATTTATGCACAAAGTCACCATGAGCCTGCGCCAATACCGAGAAGCGTACCCCGATGTTTCTATTCATATGCATCAAATGAATACGAAGCAGCAAATCCCGCCTTTAGTGACCGGGCGCATAGACATTGGCATCATGCGCAATACAATATTACCTGAACAATTGGACTATCAATTATTATTTAGAGAGCCTTTCATGGTTGCGGTTTATGAAGGGCATCCTTTACTGGCTTTCGAAGAAAGTGGCATCGATATTAAGCAGCTTGCGGCTTATCCGTTAGTTTTCTTTGAGCGAGAAGTGGGAACGGCACTATATGATGAGATCAATCAATTATTAGCCTCCAAAGGGGTGGTTCCTACGATTTCCCAAGAAGCAGGCGAAGCTATGACCATTCTAGGCTTAGTTTCTGCTGGAATGGGAATTTCTATCATCACCGAATCCTTTACACGAATGAAGATTGACGGCGTGAGGTATCTAAAACTCGCGAATATTCAAGCTACTTCAGAAGTCTGGTTGGTCTACAATACGCGACGAACGCCACCTGCTGCGGCTAAAAAACTGACTGAGTTACTGCTGCATAATATTGTGGGTATATAGGTATTGTGGGCGTATAAGGCGTAGAATTTGAAATGATTAACGAGATTTTCATCACGTTTTATATGTAAATGTAGCCGAGTTTTCATTTATATCAGGCATAATCAATCATAATTTACAACGATTTCTGAGTGTTAAGATGATAAACCAAACGGGAAATACCGACCAAATAAAGCAATTAAATACTGGGCTTGTGTACCGAATTATTGCACAGCATGGTCCTATTTCCCGTATTGCGTTATCAAAACAGTCTCAATTGGCCCCTGCGAGTATCACCAAAATTACCCGTGAATTGATGGATGCTCACTTGATACAGGAACGTGAATTTCCAGTATTAGGGTTAAGGGGACGCCCAGCTGTTGGGTTAGTCATTGAAAGTGAAGGCTGGCAATTTTTAGCCATTCGAATTGAACAGCAACATGCTGTTATTTCGTTAAAAGAAATTAATGCTAAACCCCTCACAGAACAACGATATCCTTTTGATGTCAAAGGTAATCAACAATTTAGTGATCGTTTATCGGAACTGATTGGCCTGTTTTTCGAAGAGAACGGAGCTCACTTAGAAAGAGTCACGGCGATCAGTATCTTATTAGATGGCCTCTTAGACTCTTATTCTGGGGTTATTTATAGGTTGCCTGACTACCATGTTCACCAACTGGCTATCGGCGAGATGCTGACAGAAAAAACAGGTCTGCCCGTCTATCTTCATCCGCCTGTTAATGCTCTGGCTATCGGCGACCACCTCAAATATTCAGAGTCTCGACCACAAAAAAATATTATTTATCTACAAATTCAAGATGTGGTTAATATCGCGGTGCTGAATCACGGCTATTCTTTGGATTCAATAACACGTCAGCCTATATTATTTGCACATACTCAAACTGATTCAGAAAGACCACAATCTTGTTATTGTGGAGGAAAGGGCTGCTTAGAAACTAAAATATCCATTCCTGCGATTGTTCAGCAAGCAAGAGAATTACTTGCAGGTTATCCTGAATCTATTTTGCATAAAGGAAGTGTCGATATTAACGCAATTAGTCGAGGTGCAATAGAAAATGACCCACTATGTGTTTTATTACTCGATACAACAGCTAAACGACTTGCTTATCCATTAGCAATGATGATTAATTTATTTGGAACAGAATTGATTTTAGTTAATTCGCCTTTAACTAATGAGCAAAATTACTGGCTTACTCGCCTACAATATTTTATCTCATTACATGGGAATCCACTTTACTGTAATAAGTTAATACTTGATAAATCAATAATTTCAATTAAGGAAAGTGAAACAGCATTAATTCAAAATGCACTTTATGATGGTTCACTGTTGTTGCAATTACTGCAAGGCTAATACAATTTGATAAACTTCTCATTATCTTACACAAAATTGAGCTAACGCAAACTTATCATTTCCCCATTCCCATAAACTGAATTCATATCATTTTTATAGCATTTTGCTGACCTTAGTCTGTCACTTCAGGATAGAACAACCATGAACAATCTATTTATTACCGGGACAGATACAGATGTCGGGAAGACGGTATCGACACTAGCAATATTACAAGCACTTAATAATCAAGGTATTAAAGCAGTAGGGTACAAACCTATTGCAGATCAATGTATCGATACACCTGAAGGGAAGCGCAATAAGGATGCACTTCTTATTCACCGTGTTTCGCAAGATCTTGTCTCGTATGATGAAGTTAACCCTGTCAGACTTGGCGATAATTACAGCCATGAAAACAGTATTGATTTTAATAAAATCAACAAAGGGTTAGATCACCTTCATGAACAAAGCGACATCGTCGTTATCGAAGGCAATGGCGGATGGCGTTATCTTCTTGATGATAATACTTTTTATGCCGATTGGCTGAAAAAACAATCTGTTGGCGTGATCTTAGTCGTCGGAATTCAGCATGGGTGTGTCAATCATGCACTATTGACAGCTGAAGCTATTCGAGCTGATGGTTTGCCATTAGTCGGCTGGTTAGCAAATAGAATCAACCCAGGCTTGGCACATTACGCTCAAATTATTCAGCGTATGCAGCAACATATTAATGCACCATTATTGGGTGAAATTCCTTATTTATTGCGTCCTGAAGAAAAAGAGTTGGGACATTATTTAGATGGTGAAAAACTGCAAGAGTTTGTTTCGATTCCTGCATTTTGATCTTTATATAGATTTTAATTTATTATCTAAGCAAAAGGGCGCAAATAGCGCCCTTTGTTTTATCGATATATTCTATTATAAATTATGGATTAATAATTGGACGGCCTGAGTTAACATCAAGACAACGTTGAGTATTTGGCTCCCAATACGCATTAAGATTCAAACTTTTCTCACATTTATCTTTAGCATCAAATGCAGAGTCAATCTTATCAAACTCTTTTTCGGTGCGACGGTTAACTTTAGAACGGAGCATTTTAGTCTCATCCCACTGTTCTTTATCTTGTCGCGCCTGTTCCTTATTCAACGGGTCATTACTACCATTACCGACAGAAACACAAGTGCTACCCGCAGCGCATGATGTATTAGCTGCTTGCGCCGCATTAACCCACATCAAAGGGAGGCAGAAGCAGATTGCAGCCAGACCATTTTTGATAAATTTTTGTGACGTGCTCATGTAATTTCCTTTGGTTTCAATACGCGTGCTATAACCATAGTATAGCGAATAAACAATAATGCCGTCTTTATAGAATAGTACGAAAATTTATTATTGTTTATGTACGGTTAAACCAGCGAAGGTTTGGCACACCGGCATTAATTCCAGTGTATTAACATTCATATGAGCCGGAAGGGTTGCCACCCAGTAAACTGTTTCCGCAATATCTTCAGCAGTAAGAGCATCCGCGCCTTTATAGGTATTTGTGACTTTTTCATCATCACCTTTAAAACGGACATTTGAAAACTCAGTTCCACCGACTAACCCTGGCTCAATATCGGTCACACGAATTTTTTTGCCCACTAAATCTGCACGTAATCCTAAAGAAAATTGTTTTACAAACGCCTTAGTTGCACCGTAAACGTTGCCGCCTTTATATGGCCAAGATGCGGCGGTAGAGCCGATATTAATAATGTGCCCGTGATTTTTTTCCACCATACCTTGCAGCACTTCATACGTCATATTGACTAAGCCTTTGGTATTTGTGTTGATCATGGTTTCCCAGTCGTCTGGATTTGCATTAAATGCGGGCTCTAATCCTAAAGCAAGCCCCGCATTATTCACTAAAAGGTCGATATTTTTTAAGTGGGAGGGCAAATTGGCTACAGCGTGCTGAATGGCTTTTCGGTCTTGTACATCCAGAGTTAATGGATAAAATTTATCACCCAATTCTTGATGTAATGTATTTAATCTTTCAGTTCTGCGTCCCGTCCCAATCACAGTGAAATTATGCTGAATAAATTTGCGAGCAATAGCTTCACCAAATCCTGATGTTGCGCCGGTTACTAGAATAATCATTAGGTACCTCAGGTTGTTATCGTTGTTTGTTTTGAATCATTCTAACCTTATTATTAAGGGGCATCCAAGCCCCTTATTTAGTTCTTTTACACCGATAAAATAATTAACTTATTTAGTCAGTTATAATCCATTAATCTGCTTATTTTTAGGGTATTTCAGCGTATAACTTAAAGGCAATTCGACAGTTTCTTGAGGTTTCAGCGTTAAATCCCATTCAATTTTATTCTCTGTTTCATCCAGTTTTCCGCCTTTATATTCGGGGTTAAGCACTTTAATATCGGTATCTTTACTCGTCGGGAGTTGGTCATAGACTGACAGTTTAATATCATTTTTCCGCGTATTACGTACCTTAATTAAGAAGCTTTCTTTTTGCTCAACGGTGGAACCCATAAAGGTTGGTTTTTTACGCATTCCCGCATTATTTACACGAGAAATTTGAATGTTATCATCCACACCAAATGGGATATCGAGAGTTTCAGTCAATTGCCCTGAATTCACATAAAAATCACCCACGTAGCTGTTCATAAAGTAAATATTAGCAGGGCCATTCAGTAAGTTCAGTGCATCCCAGTCATCAATTTGAGCTTGCAAATAGACTTCCTCAGCCATTTTTGGCGTTGATGTATAACGATATTTTGCATCAACATCTGCTTGTTTAATGGTAATAGATTTTGCTTTAGGGGTAGAGGCTAAGCTAAAAGGCAATTCGATGCTGTAACTGAGATTCACGCCGTTGGTGTTGGTCGACACATAGTTTGCCATGCCCGGGCTGCGTTTTTTGGATGCTGAAATTTCCGCTACTGGCGCAGGTGCTGCCACCTCCATATCCATGGCTGCGGACATTTTTCCGCTCATATAGCCTTGATTATATTGGTCATAAACCGACAATAACCATGGTGTTAAAAATGGCGGGGTGATATTGCGTGTTGGGTTGGCAGAGGAAAGGGTGAGTTTAACTTTGTCCCAGTCCATGCCGGTATTTTGAATAACGTCAGCTTTATAGGTAATATTGACTGGTTTATCAATATCTTTAGCACGAATATCATAACTTGGAGACCAACCCGCATCGGGAGTAACATATGAGATTTGCATGTTGGCACTCAAACTTTTGGGAGTATCAACCGTCAACACAATTTGTGTCTGCTCTCCAATATTATCGGGAAGAATACCGTCAAATTTTGCCTGCAATAATGCTTGTTTCTCTGTCAATTCATCAATCTGCTGCTGATACGCTAAGTTTTCACTCAATATCGCAGACATTTGCTTGCGAATAAATTCCAATTTGGATGCGGACTGCTCAAGGGATAATGTCGTTGTTTCACCAAAAAAACGCTGATCTTTCAGTAAAGCGAGTTGGTCATCACCCACTTTTATTTTGATATTAAGCTCTGAAATTTGTTTGGTTATCGCGTCTATCTGCGATTTTAAATTTGCCACTTCACCCGTATAGACAGGTTCCACTGCCACGGTTTGCACGTCAATTGAGCGGATCAGAATATCTTCATTATCTAAGCTAATTGAAAGGCTTTTTTGATCAAGGTGGTCAGCAACATTGGTGAAAATCAGCTTACTTTCGCCTTGCGGTAAATTGACAGTAGCGCTATTTGTTAACTCGGCACCACGTAAAAAAATCGTGGCTTGATTGAGCTTAAGAGGCTGTGAGAGCGGCGCTGATTCAGCAAATGCTTGCCATGACGCTAACGCCGATACAAATAAAATTCCTTTGGTGAATTTGCGAGTGACAAACATATTGATACTCCATTAGCTGGATGGATTAGTTTTATTGATAGTTTTTAATCATATTAGAATTTAATCAGTTGAGATAACAGAATAAGCTTAAATTAGAGGAGCTCCGTAGACTGCGACCTCATTTATTTTGTCGGGACTATGATTGTTGCAATCGATTGAATATTTCAGTAGTTTGGCGATAAATCGAAGATAGCTTGAGGTGCGAAGGGGATGTTGAGATAAAACACCCGTCAGCAGGTGTTTTATCTTGTTAGGCTAAAGTGACTTACTCTTCGAAATACCAATATCCCTGATTGATAAATTCGGTCAACTCAGCGACAAAAATTGGGTTTTCTAGTGCTTCACCGAGTTCATTTATTCCGGCTTCCGTAAGCTGGCACAATGCGTCGGCACCCTTTATTTCTGTGGTATTCCAACCATCTGAATTAACAAAGAAACGATCGCCGATACGCATGACTCGCAGCCCGCTTAGTCGTATCAATTTTTCACCGGCATTTAGAGCGCTCAGTACTTCTTCCGGCTGATACGGCGGTTCCGCAAGGGCAATATCCAGCTCATGGCGAGGGGTGGTTGCAAAACGGCCTAGCCACTGTTCAAAATCACCGGGCTTGTTGACCATTTCAATCATCATGGCTCGTAGGCGTTCAACCTCATGAGGTTCCATGGTTCCTGAATTTTTACTGACTTTCAGGTCAGGATCGCCATAATTTATTCCGCCCAAATCCTGTTCCAGTGCATAGTCTGCAAAACTGCTCAGCAAATCGCGCCCGGTTGGGCCACGAAAGCCGACAGAATAGTTCATGGTATCTTCGAAGGTGAAACCATCGTGAGGGAATCCCGGCGGAATATACAGAATATCTCCCGGAGCCATTTCTACATCAATAATCGGCTCAAATGGATCGACATGCAATAGTGCCGGGTGTGCGCAAAATTGCCGCATGGGAAGGGCGTCGCCCACTCGCCAGCGGCGGCGGCCCATTCCTTGGATGATAAAAACATCATAGTTATCAATATGTGGTCCGACACCACCGCCAGGCACCGAATAGGAGATCATCAAGTCATCAAGACGCCATTCAGGCAGTACGCGGAACGGTTTCACCAGTTCAGCGGCAGGCATATGCCAATGGTTCACGGCTTGCACTAACAGCGACCATCCTTTTTCACCTAATTCGCTGTAGTCCTCAAACGGGCCATGGCTCGCTTCCCATTTGCTATCAATAAAGCTGACTAGGCGGCTGTCAACTTCCGGTTCCATCGCCAAGCCGGCCAGTTCATCTGGAGTGATAGGGTCGACAAAATCAGGAAATGCATTTTTCAATACAACGGGTTTTTTCTGCCAGTATTTTTCTAAAAATTCAGGCCAGTTAAGATTCAGTTTGTTAACCATGTGACCACATCTATATGAGTAAATAAGCTAGTCATTATAGAAGTAATACGGTGGCATATTTTTGTTTGGCGTCAAGTGCAGGTCGATAACTTTTGAGGGGATCAGAATGCCGGATTTCTTTATTTCATAATTAGGTTCGAATAAATAGACACATCTCTATGTTAAAAAATCGAGGACGGACTCACGTTGAGGTGAGATCAAGACCCTTCCTAATTTATCATCATAGCCGACAGGGTTTTCATTACATTTCACTTAGGTTAGATTATTATCTCAATTCTGATTAAATCAATGAAAACAAGGATGGCATAATGGCGATAGGCTATTTTTTACGGGTCGGAGACCGAACAACCTGCGGCGGTCAAATCTTAACGGGCGACAATACGTTTTTGTTTTACGGCGTGTCTGCTGCTCGTGAAGGTGACATGGTCACGTGTGGGAAACACTCTGGCACTTACAAGATACTTGGCGGGATCAGCAACGTATAATCATTTATTAGATGGGGTCTTACTTGCTTATTAATAGTTATATATTACGTAGGCTTATTTTTTTTCGATTTAATTTTTAATTTAAATTTTTCAACTGAAATAAGAATTATTGGAATAGGTGATACCTCAAAAGCAAGGTGGACTAATTTTGCTGCGCAATTACTGTCAGATCATAATAGCTCAATGGAATTTGCATACTATGGTTTTGCTATTGTTCTTGCGCTGATATTTATCATTCACAAAAAAATACGGTAATAATTAAGGGTGAGATAGGATTTATGCCGTATGACATGTAAGGAGGCTCTCCAAAGCCTCATAGAAAACTGAAGCTCGTTCGCCGATAAAGTAGACGAGCTTTTTTAAGTATCATGGAACTTTAACTAGTGGACATGAAGCAACGACTAAAAGCTTAATTGGTCATAGAAAAGGCAGTTTCAACGATAAACGAACCAACACGATTAACCAGCCAAAACGCTGTATTTCTTCATTCCATACTTGGGTTCGCATAATGCATATTATGTTAAATAGAATTAATGTGCAGATAACAGTCTTATATCTATCTCACTGCTACTTCGGGGTTCCTCCATAGAACCCCAACCTTTTACTACTCTAAACAACAAATGATTCCAATATAATTTTAGTGACTAAGGTATTCGTCAAATAGATGAGAACCTAAAATACGAATCACTTCTGAGCGTTCATCCAAAGAAGTATCCGCTTTTCTTACATAGATGCTGATAAATACAGGATCATGATTATTTGACCATACCATCGACGTTATCCCTCTGACGCCATATTCACTTGCACCTGATCTATCGGCGATTTTCCATTCTTTAGGAAGAGACGCTCTAAGCATATTATCAGCGACTTTATTATTGACCATCCATTCTTTCAATTGTTCTTTTGATGAATTACTGAGAACTTCGCCAGTCAAAATTTTCTTGATACTCTTGCTCATTGCATCGGGAGTCGTTGTGTCTCGCAAATCACCCTCGGGATTGACTGTCAATTCTGGCTCATATCGGTCAGAACGAGTAACCGTATCTCCTATAGCTCTCATAAATGCCGTCAGAGCCTCTGGTCCCCCACCCGAAAAAATAGCAAAATTAGCGGCTGTATTATCACTGTATTCATTAGCAGCTTTACAAGCTTGTTCAAGCGTAAACGGCTTATTCATATAATCTTTAGCAACTGGCGAATATGTCACAATATTTTTTTCAGTTACTATCATAGAATGGCTTAATGAAAGTTTCTTTGCATCAACCTTTGCCAGAACATTAGCGCAAGCAATTGATTTAACTGTGCTATCCAAAGGAAAGCGTTGGTTTCCATTTATAGAAATCGTTTTATCATCTGAAAATAGAATTGACAATCCAACCTTCCAACCCTCTTTTTCGTATTGTTTAACTTGATCCTGTAAAGTTAAAGCAAAAGCAGAGGATACAATAGGCATGGTTAAAACCAATGCGGCAAATGTTTTAAATCGTAAATTCATAGTAAACCTTTGATGGTCAATATTTATATAATGAGTTTATTTCAGCATAAGTTGAAATTTAATTTATGTAGGGCCTTATTTTTACTCATGATTATATTTTCTTTTGTAGGGTTCACAAATGATGATAATTTTTAGTAGCTAATAGAAAAACTTATGGATTGATTTAAATGATTGGAATACATATTCGTTAAGACAAGATCCCTATTTATTTTGCAATTAGACTATGTTGGCCAGTTAATTGATACCAAAGTATTTAGCAAACGCCCTATGCCCTTTTTCACTGATGGTGATTTCTCTATAACCAGCATGTCGAAACAGCCACTCTTGTTTTTCAGCATGCGCAAGAAAAGCGGTACCAACTTGTCCGCCTAAATGAAAACGTCGTTCACTCCAATCTAAACATGGACAACAAACCTTTGTTGAATTCTTGAAATTAAAATTAAGCCCCATTGTTCTAAAGCTCTCAATACCCAATAACGTAATCTCAGATCCATTCTCAGTTATCCATTCTTTCTGATTAAGTGCATCAAAAATATGAACAGCCACTTCACCGGCTAAATGGTTATAACAAGTTCGAGATTTTCTTAAGTTAGGCGGTGTCGTTATTTTGGCTTGGGATACATTGCTTGCAGATAGTCCCATAATACTTTCAATGATATTGGCAACGCCTTCATTCGCAATTTGAAAATAGCGATATTTGCCTTGTGAAATAACCGTAATCAGTTGGTTATCCAATAACTTTGTTAAGTGGCTACTCGTTGTTGATGCGGAAATTTCCGCGACAACGCCCAGTTCCATTGCTGTCCACGCCCTTCCATCCATTAAAGCACAAAGAATTTTAACCCTCGAACTATCAGAAATAGCCGCTCCAATCGCGGCTATCGAGGATTCTAATGTGGGTTTATCCTTCATTTTTATGGTCATTCAAAAAATTCTCTACGGCCCAAGGGCTTGTGACTAATTCTGCAATATCCGTTTTATCTGTAATCAGTATCAGTTGATTAGCATGATCGCTGTATTGCACTAAAATATTTACATCATGATCCGCTAATATTTGCGCTATTTCCCCTAACTCTCCGGGTTTTTCCTGTCTTAATTTACGGATAATCGGCTTGTTAATTTCAACAGATAATCCCATAGATTCTAAAACAGTTTTCGCTTTGTTCCCATCCTCGACAAGAAAATGAGCGTGGCTTTTTCCATCGACGGTAAATACCCCACCACCTTCCAAGCCTACATTGTTATTACCTAATGTTTTTCCTAACAGCGCTAATTGCCCTGGTTTACCATCTAAAACCACATGAATATCAAACATTATTGCTTATCCTTTTCAAATGAATATTCTCGAACCATATTAACAATACTGATTTTGTAAAAATCAAAAATCGTTTCTCGACCTTCTTGCTGAGCCTTCATGTGCAAAATATTCTGTTTCCATTGCAAAACAGCGGACTCACTTTCCCACCATGACAGTGACAATAATTTGCCTTCGTGCGATAAACTTTGAAAACGCTCGATTGAAATAAACCCTTCAATATCGCTCAATAATGGCTTTAACTTTTCCGCTAAAGATAAATAGCGTTCCTGTTTATTTGGTGCAATACGTGCTTCAAATATCACTGCGATCATTTCATGTCTCCTTGTTAACCGCTAAATAGGTTATCAATCTCGTATTCATGTCACTTCGATAACTATCGAAATGACCAACATTGATGACAATAGTAGCTGTAACTTGCTGAAAACCTTACTCTGTATTTTCCGAAGCCCCCCTAAAAATAATCCGTATAGGTTGTTTTTATTTAATTGATTACCCTTTAAGCAATACTTATCAACTCAAAGGTAAATCCAATATGGCGTTAATTTTATTGATCTTCTTTTTGGCGGGATTTGTTAAAGGAGTTATTGGACTAGGCTTGCCAACATTATCGATGGGCTTATTAACAACGGTCATGGAGCCTGCTGTAGCAGCAAGCATTCTAATTATTCCATCTTTCGTCACCAATATATGGCAGCTTATGATCGGTGGTAAATTTTTAAACTTAATTCGACGATTTTACTTATTTATTATCGCTATTTTTATTGGCACTGTTTATAGCCCATTACCAAAATTGAGTTCAGCATCAGAGTGGGTATTTCCTGCACTGGGTCTGATATTAATCATTTATGGATTAGTGGCCATATTCCTCCCTAAATCGTCAACATCGGGTAAAAATGAACGATGGTTATCCCCACTAATTGGTTATATGACTGGAGTTATTACCGCAGCCACGGGGGTTTTTGTGATCCCTGCTGTTCCTTATTTACAATCGCTGAATCTTAATAAAAATGAATTAATACAAACACTAGGCCTCGCGTTTACCGCGTCAACAATTGCATTGGCCATATTATTATTCAGAGAGAATAACAGAGAGACTATAGATTATTACATATCGTCAATAGCACTTATTCCTGCGATTATTGGCATGTATGTGGGGCAATATTGTAGAAATTTAATCAGTGAAAAAATATTTAGGCGCTGTTTTTTCTTAGGATTAATAGTTTTAGGTATTTACATGTTATTCAAGTAAAAACTTAACAAACTCATCCATATAACTCGGTAATTCATCAAATCTTCGGGTGCAAATGTATAATTTGCGCTTTGCCCATTCACCAGATAAAGGAATGATATTTCCTGGATATATTCCGATAAAGCGTGATATGACTTGTTGCGGTAAAATGGCATAGCCAAGCCCTTCACTCACTAACTGCATCACCGCGTCCATCGTTGCTAAACGCATTCGGTAATTAAATGAAACTCCTTCGCTCAGTGCATGATGGTCAATATAATCCTGCAATGCATTGCCTTGAGAAAGTCCAATAAAATCATGGTTTCCAATTTGGTTTAATGAAGAGATGCTGTGATTATTCAAATCATTGGATGGTGGTGCGAAAATAACTAAATGGTCATCACATAAAAATTTAAATTCTAAGTCATTCAATGACGACGGATTTGCCACAATGCCTAAATTTGCCATTTGGTTATTAAGGCTATTGATGATTTTTTCACTTGGCATTTCACGGATCCCAACGCTAATATTTGGGTGTTTTTGCAGATAGTCCGCTAATTTTTTGGGAAGAAAACCGGCCTGTGCCGAAGAGTTGCATAACAGGTCAATATACCCCCGTAAACCTTGGCTGTATTGACGCAATTCACTGCGCATATGGTCGATTTGCAATAGCACCTGATTCGCGTGATTCAATAATGCCAAGCCTGCATTTGTCAGTTTTATTCCCGATGAAGAGCGTGTCAATAATAAAACACCAAGCTCACTTTCCATGCCCCGAATACGTTCACTGGCTGATTGCAAACTTAAATTAGATAGATTCGCCCCCGCTGTAATACTCCCAGCTTTGTGGATATTTACAAATAAACGTAAATCAACCATATCAAAACGCATAATCGCTCCGAAAATGTGTATAACCCATACTTAGAATAGGTTTTAGCATCAAAACTCATCAGCAAGGCGTGATATCCGGGAATTGGCCTCATCGATGTGACAACGTAACGCATTTAAGCATTGAGCAAAGTTTTCAGAAAAACCGTGGCAATCATTGGCTAAAATCAAAAACGTCTCAGCTAACTCCAACGCTTCCCGCCAAGTTTCTCCACTGATCCCCTCAAGTAAAGTTACTGGCCTAAGCGTATTGACGATTTCACCACCCGACTTAGGCGCAAACCCCATCGGTAAGATATCGTAAGCCGGTGCAAGATGGTATGGGCGGCCATGACTACTAATAAACGATAAATTACCATGATGCATATCGGTATTACCGATGAGCATACCAAATGCCCAAAGTCGTGCTGTACTGGTGATAGCATCTAGATGTACATGTTTTTGCTTAACTAATTCATTGACCAATACAGGCCAAGGTTCCCTTGCCCGCCCTACAAATTCTGCATCCAGAGCTTGTAAAGAAAAAAGCCCTCGACGGCCGAGTAAACCAATGCGATCGAATCGAGGAATTTCAAGGAAACGTTGTCCTTCAAAATCAAACACTTCGGTTTCAACTCCCAGCACTTTTAATGCTAGATGCTCAGCTTGTAGCAGATCACGCCAACGTTCACTTACAGGATTATCATCGAGAGCCGTAAATTTTACGATGACATGGCCTCGTTCAGTGTAGGTACAAAACTTTGGTTGCTCACCGCCTGCGGATGATCCAGGAACCTCTCCAGAGCTAACCGCTCGCGCTAATGTTGGATACACCGTGGCTCGATCAACGGGAGTTGGAGCCTGCATTTCCAGAAATTGGTTTCTTGCCTGCTCCCCAATTAATAAGTTTCCTACAGCATCATGCCCATGAGCGAGCAAGGCTCTTATAATATCGGAGTCTGACCAGCGATCGGGATTTGGTGATATTCCAAGTTGCGTTGAATAGGCGGATGCATAAGCTCGACCAAGGTATCCTTGTGGGCGCATATCAAATAGCCACCATGGTAAGCCATCACTATGAAGACATACTCCGTCAACCTGCTCCATAACAAATCCATCTGGATAAACCGGAATCAACTGACCTAGAGCTCGTAATGTTCCCTCTTCGGTGATCCGATAAATAGGAGCAGAATCAAACCCTCGAAACGTATCACGCAATGCATATTGAATAGAGGATGCAGCCCCAATCCGAACAATATCGTCACCTAATACTTTTAGCGTTCGAGACAAAGTTGGCTGACTAATATTCATAATATCAGTCAGTTGCCTTGCTGTTGTTGGGCCATTACGGAGTAATTGACGTATCATCTCAGATCGATTATTCATGGTATTAACCGCTCAGTGAATAAATAAATGAATAGATGCATGAATAGATAATTTAGCAGCTATTTCTGGTCTTGTCATCTTTCTGAGCTATCTAGCCACTGCACTAATTCATCGATCTGGGTGTGAGAAAATACCGAGACCCCTGACTGAGATAATAACGTAGTGGCAACCCCCATTCCTTGAATGGTTTTACCACTAAATGTGCCATCATAAATCTGATTTACACCACATGTAGGGCTGCCATCCGTTAATAATGCAGCAACACACCCTTCTTCTTCAGCTCTTTGTAAAGCAAGCCATGCCGCCAATTGATATTGTTGCGTAACATCATTTCCAGTTTTTTCAACCATTTTGGCCTTGCCTTGCATGACCTCATAACCTGTCGCTGAAATAATCTCTACGGGCAAACGCGGTGTTGGCAGCCCTGCTGCTAGCTCAGGACAAAAAATAACTAACCGTTGTTCTTCGTGCAAACGGGCTAAAACCGTTTGTAGATGCGCCTTTGCTGTTCCATTGTAACGAACGTTATGCCCCATTAAACAAGCGCTAACAAGAATTTTTTTATTCATATCATTGATTCACATAAGAAAGAATGAAACTAACTCGATCATCAACCGGTAAACAAGGGATATCGATTAATTCATAATTGTATTTTTTATATGTCGCCACCATCGCATGGTAGGTCATCACAGCTTCGTCAAATGTTTGTTTTCTTTCCGTATCTTGCACATATATTTCTTTCCATGGCGGTGCGATAAATACGCTTTTTTTATACTGAAACGTATTTATTGCTTGTTCTATATGCTTAGGAATTGGAATTGAACATAAATTCAAATAGCCCTCAATATCGGGTAGCCCACAGTCAAAAAAACAGATTTCATTATGATAATCGGCCAAATGCCATGAGCGTAATTCCCAGCAAAGCATCATCTCAGCAAATGCTTGCTTATCCAGCCATGGCAATGCGTTACCACCAATACAGACTTGATCTTGAATAATGGCTCTACCCGATTCCGGTAAACAAGTGTATTTTTTTGCCATTAAATTTTCAATAATTGCACTTTTACCTGCACCGGGACCGCCAGTGATAATAATCTTTAGCCCATCATTAATCATATATTCCCTTCATTTTTACTATTTCTTATGGCTAAAAAACACAATTTTTCTTGAAATGAGCTGAGTTAACCATTCTTGATATAAATAAGTCATCAACCATAATTCAATTCAGCATAGTTAGGTGGTAAGTTAGCGGATAAACGTTATTTATATAAAGCGCAAAATTACTATGAAAACACTCTCTATCAGCCAAGTATCTGAACTTACGGGCCTTACCTCTGCAACTATTCGTTTCTATGAAAGCAAAGATTTGATTCAACCTATTGGCCGAAAAGGTTTAACTCGGTTGTATGCACCTGAAGTTCTTACTCATCTTTCGCTGATTATTCTTGCTAAACAGGCTCAATTTTCACTGGATGAAATAGCAAAAATGTTAAATCACTTGCCAGAAAAAGGGATTGAACGCCCTATTTTGCGAGAAAAAATAGATGAAATTGACCAAAAAATCCAAGAATTGCAGAAACTTAAGCAAGGGTTACAACATATTGAACAATGTCCGTCGGAAAATCACTTGCAGTGCCCTAAATTTCAGAAAATTTTATCTGTAAGCTTAAAACAAAATATCGCAAAACTGACCAAAAACATCGCTTGACTTAAAGTCAACTTGAAGTTGTATCATCCGGCATATTCGTTTTCTCCCTCTACTATTGTTGATTTTTATAAACAGTAAGGAATGATTATGCCTCGTTCAGTTTTTTGGCTCGCCGCTGCTCTCGCATTATTTACAACCGGTAATGCCCTCGTTCTTTCTGTTGCTGTGCTGATTGGTTCACAATTAGCGGATGACCCAGCCTATGCAACCATCCCCCTATTGTCACAATATATTGGCTTGATTTTAGCCTCCATTCCCATGGCGCATTTTATGATGCGATTTGGCCGCCGAGCTGGTTTTATGTTGGGAAATATTGGTGGATTAACGGGTGCAATTTTCGCGATTTCAGGCATTTACACTCAAAGTTTTTGGCTATTTTCTCTGGGAACTTTTTTTACGGGTATCGCGATTGGTACGGCTCAGCAATATCGTTTCGCTGCTTTAGAAGAAGCGCCAATTGCACTGCGTGCAAAAGCCGTCGGATTGGTGATGAGTGGTGGTATTGTCGCGGTATTAGTGGGTCCTACATTAGCGATGTCAACACGCACACTCATTGCTCAATATCCATTTATGGGCACCTTCGCAGCATTGACGATCATTTATATTTTGGCATTTATACTTTTATTAATGATCCCGTTAACCACGCAGCATAAAACGGTATTTTCTGCTGATATTCCGAAGGTACGTTCATATTCAAAACTCTACTCTCAACCATTACTTATTTTAATCGCTTTCGTTAGTGCAATAAGCTATGCGTTGGTCGTTTATATGGTCGGCGCATTTCCATTGGCAATGAAAGCTCAGGAATTTACATTCACTTCCATCGCCTTTGTTTTCCAATGCCATATTTTAGGTATGTTTGCACCTTCCTTTTTTACAGGGCATTTAATCAGTCGCTTTGGCGTAAAACCTTTTTTATGGCTAGGAATAGTCTGCCTGATGGCGGCTAATTTATTAAATTTAACCGGTGCCAGTTATACACATTTTTTAATATCCATGACGCTGGTCGGTCTTGCCTGGAACTGTATTTTAATTGGTACCACACACTTATTACCAAGAACATACCGCGATCATGAACGAGCTAAAATACAGGGAATGACCGATTTCCTTATCTTTGGTTTTGGTGCTATTGGTAGCCTATTAGCAGGTGTCGCCTTTTATTTTGTTGGTTGGCAAGTGACCAATATGATTGGACTTATTGTTGGCGTGGCTATTTTTTCTGTGATGCTATTACTTCGTCGTAGTATGGATAAAACATCCGAATTGGCTAAATCTTAGTGTAAAAATAAACTGCCTCGAACCTTAATTCATCGAGGCAGCCTACCTTCACTATTTCATTTTTGGCAGGAAGCTTATATCCATATAATATTTATTAGCATTATTCTTATCGAGGTAAATCGTGACAGTTTCTCTATCAATATACGGTGATGGGTCAAAATAAATATTTTCACTCTTATAACGTTTGATAGTATTCGAGCTTTTATCATGAACATCCGCCAAAATTTGGTATGGCGACTGCTTGTTTATCTGGATCATCGTATTTTCTTCAACCCCAGTAATTTTTACTTGGATTGGCGTGCCTTCACGTAATAAGCGCGTGCTTTTCTTTTTACCCACCATACCAAAAGCAAACGGAATACCGCCAATTAATGTAAATACAACGCCGAAAATACCACAAAAAATACTTAGCGCATAAATACCAAAGAACGAATTAATCACTGCGTCATGGGGGTTATTCGGGTCATATAACACATCAATAGATTGCCCTATGCTGCCACGATAGCTACTGCTGCCCATCGAAGAGCGAAATTCAATTTTTTGATTATCTTGCGTCGTAAATTCAATAATCGGGAAATAGCTTTTTGATTTATCCTCTGAAACACTGACATCCAGATCAGTCACAATCCCTGTTGTTTCCACTCCATTTTTTGTCATATTCATGCTGGAGTAGAGCGAGAATACAGTGCCAATCAGAAACAAGATCCCAATCACTAAAAAAACCGTAAATATAATATTTTTAATCTTCACCCTTATATTCCTTTAGTTGAGTTTTCATTCGCCTCTATTATGGTACAAATCGATAGTTAATTTCAGATAAGTATTGGTAAATAATGATATTTAAGACTGTTTACCGCGCTGATGGAAATTTACCCATATCCCATAACTAACCAAGCCGCCAAAGAAAAATGGCACTGTCATGGTAAGTTCTAAATAAACGAAGCGGTTAAAGTGAAAATTGGGTAATTTTGGTGTGAGGTAATAGGCAATAGGCAGTGCGAATAACAAGGAAGCAGTCCCAATTCCTATTATCTTTTTGAGTTTTTGGTTATCAATGTTTTGCTGTATTTTTGTCTGCTTTCGATAATATCGCCAATATTGATAACTTAAATAGAACAAGCCTAATAATGAACCTGAATGTTGCAAAATTTTATAGATAGCAATTTCTTGTTTATCCGTCATGGATAAATTGAATTGCAAAAATGACCATGACCGCACCATTGTGCCTGTATCATGAGTAAAAGAATCCCAAACAATGTGCGTTAATGCGCCAATAAAGAAAGATATAGCGAGAATACAAATACTGAGGATAGACCAACCCTGCGTTTTTTTAATCACAAAAGGTATTACGGTTGATAATGGCGAAGCCAGCTTCAGAATAATGGCATAAATAATAAAGCAAAGAGGTAACCCAATAGATAACCATCCCACAATGTGGTGGGCTTCTGATGCTAATCGATATAAGCCAAACGAATATAATAAATCTGGACTCAAACTGCCAAGGATCATCGCAGGTAAACTTAGCCATTGCCCCAAAAACGAATGCTTAATGGGAAAAACAACGGCTGGATGTGAAAACGTCCATGGCATAAGCTATATCCTTCTATAATCATCTGGCATAGCTTCGTATTCTAAATGTTGCCGCTCCAATTCACTATACGATAATCCTGAAATCTCCTTCCCCCATCTGTACTCCCCAAATAGCGGTTTTACGAAATAATTTGCGAGTAATTATATTTAGTTCAGTGGAATCAACTCATTGAATGATTCTCATTTAATTATTTATTGCCTAAATTATCCTATTCCATGGATAATATATGCGGTTTATTTCCCATGCATACACAAAATCAACTTATTTATATGTGGTTTAAAGGGTTTTTATATGAAATACAATAAATTAGCAACACTTATCACAACTCTGGCAGTCGCAAGCGCAGCTAACGCGGCAGAAGTTTATAACAAAGACGGCAACAAACTTGATGTCTATGGACAAATTGATGTTCGCCACTATATTGCCGATTCAAAAAGCGGTGAAGATGGTGATGATTCACGCGTTCGCTTAGGATTCCGCGGTGATACTCAAATCAACGATCAACTCACAGGCTATGGCCGTTTTGAATGGGAAACTCCAACCAATAAATCAGAAAGTGATCATGAAAACCAAAACCGTTTAGCTTATGCCGGTTTAAAATTCGCTGATTTTGGTTCATTGGATTACGGACGCAATTACGGCGTGAACTACGACATCCATGCATGGACTGACGTTCTTCCACTTTGGGGCGCAGACACCATGGATCAAGAAGATAACTTCATGATGGGACGTAACCGTAATTTATTGACTTATCGTAACAATAATATGTTCGGTTATGTTGATGGCTTAAGCTTCGCCCTGCAATACCAAGGGAAAAATGGCGATCAAAACAAATCCTCTGGTGAAGATGCGCTGAAAAATAACGGTGATGGTTATGGTCTATCAACCGCTTATGAATTGGGTTACGGTGTCACGTTAGGCGGCAGCTATGCAAACTCAAGTCGTACACCAAGCCAGCGTGATGGCGCTATTGGTGCAAAAGGCGAACGCGCGCAAGTGTGGAACGTCGGGGGTAAATTTGAGTGGGAAGACCTTTACATTGCAGCTATGTATGGTCAAGCACTGAATGCAACTCGCTACGGAGAAGATGATGCCGAAGCCGTTGCCAATAAAACAGAAAATTTAGAAGTTGTTGCGACTTATACCTTAGATTTCGGCTTAACCCCTTCAATCGGTTATAACCAATCTAAAGGGAAAGATCTCGGCGAATATGGCAGCAAAGATTTAGTGAAATACCTGGCTGTTGGTGCTGCTTATGAGTTCAACAACAACATGTCCGCTGTCGTTGATTACAAAATTAACTTATTGAATAAAAATGAGTTTACTCGTGAGCACAACATCAATACTGATAATGTTTTAGGTTTGGGCTTAGTGTACCAGTTCTAACCTATTTCTCGAGAGTGGCGCTATCTTCGGTATTAAAGATAGCGCCATTTCTTTGTTTTTATGCTTATTTTTACTGACATTGCTTCATATAGTCATCATCCTCAAGCACCCAAAGAGGTTCTATATCACTGTCTTTCTTAATGACTAAAGAAGGATCGGAACGTAAACACGCACCACCATAATGCCCACCCACAGTGAATGTACAGACCTGAATATAACGCTCTGCCACTTTCGGTAAACACCATAATTGCTGATAAACATTTTCTTGATACGAAAATTGCCCACAAGTTTCATCCAGAATTTCATCTTGATGATCAACCAATCCAATATTATCACCACAGCGCCCTGCGATAGGCTTCACGGCATAACCCGTTTGGCGTAGCTCATCGTTAATTTCAAAATCCGTATCCAATAGATATGGATGATGCGGGAACAATGACCATAGAATCGGCAGGATTGATTTATTACCGGGGATCACTGTCCATAACGGTTCAAAAACGCGAATCTCTGGACGCAACAGCACATCAATCAGCCGGACATCATTATGATGTGGGTGTCCAGTTCGAATAGGTAAGCCAGAAAGGTCATTTTCGCTCTCTTGGCGTAGCTGCTCCAGAGCGGTTTCCCATGCCCATGTTTTCCATACACATTGAAGCACTCGCCCTTCACCATCCACCACTTGGCCCGTTTCATTCCAAACTAACTCATCCAAACCATGGATGATTTTACATTCAAAACCTGCTGCCATGATAGATTGAGCCATAAATAGCGCGTGATAATTCTCTTCGCTATCTCTATCCTGCATAATATGAATAAACGGTTTTGCGGTAGTGTGTTTCCATGTATCCGTAAGTAATTCTTGCAGACGCTCACCTGGATTCCAGCCTGTGCTGAGCCCCCCTATTTTTGCCCACTTATCAACAATTAGTCCTGTTTCAGTGTGGCAAGATGCTGAATCCGCATTGTATTCATAAACTTTCAACCCACGATGGTCCATACAAAAATCAAGGCGACCCGTTACCATATCGTGACGGCGGTTTTGCCATGATAAACGCAAACGTGGCCAGAGAATTTCAGGGATATTGAAAAGTTTCAGTAAGTTGTCATCTTTGAGGACTTTTTCAGTAGCATGCAAATACATCAAATGCACTTCATTAGTTGCCTGCATTAACTGATTTTCGGCCGTGCTTGAAATCGTGAAATACTCGTGAGGGTTCGCATTCAATCTATGCCCATGCTTAGCCTTAACATAGGCTAATTCAATCGAGTTAGATTCATCTAACCAATTTTGATTGAAATTAATCTGGCTATCTAACTGAGCCGCGTGCAGTTCCATCAATTGCGGATTAATTTCAGGTTCTTTATAGGCATACTGGTCATTATCCGTTTGTATCATCCAACCGAGGATCGTTGTATCGGTGAATGTATCGAACACTGTATAGCATCCATTATCGACGCATAGAGGGAGTTCTCGAGTCCATTGCTGTCCTGCTGGAAGTTTATGATGTAAAACATTTTGCTCAACAACTCGAACTTTGTTATCAAGAACTTGGGTAATAATCGCAACATGCCCAGTATGCTCAAATTCCCCTCCTTCTTCCCAAATCAGTAAACTTCCTGCTGTGGGTTTCATTTGACTGCCATTTTGATACGCGCGTAATGGCAAAATGCCGTCATCCACTACATGACGCAAGAAACGTAATGCAAAAATCTCATACGCCATGCCAACATCGGTGAATACCACACCATAATTGAGATAGAGAAAACGACGAGCAAATTCAACACATTGCCATTTATATCCCATGTATTCATTATTGATATAACTGCGAAACGAGATATCGTCGTGCTCATCAAGATTGGGTATTGAGCTGTAATTGGAAGAGTAAATTGCAACACCACCGGGGGCGTAGCCAAGTAAAGTGCCAAACGGTTCGTGTTCTTCTGTCATGATTAGGTTCCTATTACAGCTCACTGATATTATTTAATATTGCAATTATAAGGATGCTAATAATCAGTATACGCCTGTCATAATCAAAACACTTCGTTTTTTCATGGCATAAAAAAAGCACCTACTTAATAGATGCTTTATGGTGTTGATGTTGAATTTAATACGAAAATTTCGTTAGCGATGACCCCGAGTATGGTTATTAGATGACCAGTTGTAGGTCGCATTGCTTCCTGTTACGCGCTCTTTTTTCTTCTGGGTTCTTAAAGCTTTGGCTTCTTTTTCAACTTCAGCCGAGATTTCGGTAATGATCAGTTTTTTGACTTTGTTTTCTTCTGAATTGGTCAACTCGCGCCCTAAACTTTTACGTTCTTGAGCCAGTCGTTGTCTCACCCGCATTCTTTGCGTTTCAGTCATCTCTTGCAGTGTTAGGGTTTTCATGTCATTACTCCTTCGAAAGTTGAAAGACGACGTCCAATATAGCACTCCGTTCTCTTTTCGTCCCAGATAAGGTGCCATCATCCCTATTTAGGAGTATAGTAGCCTTTATCGAAATCCGAATTGATATGAATCATTTTATTTATTATGGAATTAGCGCTCTCCACACCTGAAATTCGCCAGATCCTTGCTTCTGACACCCCAATCATCGATGTTCGCTCCCCCGTTGAATTTCAACAAGGAGCCATGCCATCCGCACTCAATTTACCCTTAATGAATAACGATGAACGCACCGCCGTCGGGATCTGTTATAAACAAAAAGGTTCTGATAAAGCCGTCGAGCTTGGGCATCAATTAGTCTCTGGTGAATTACGTGAAAATCGAATTAATGCGTGGAAAATTGCCTGCCAACAACACCCTGAAGGTTATCTCTGCTGCGCGCGTGGCGGAATGCGCTCCCATATTGCGCAGCAATGGTTAAAAGAAGCAGGTATTGAGTACCCACTTATCAATGGTGGCTATAAAAACTTACGCCAAACGACTATTGATGCTATCGACGAATTAGCTCAGCGCCCAGTAATATTAATTGGTGGTTGCACCGGAAATGGCAAAACACTATTAGTTCAAAGCCTTGAAGATAGTATTGATCTCGAAGGTATTGCCCATCATCGAGGCTCTTCCTTTGGTCGTACCTTGGAGGCCCAATTCTCACAAGCTACGTTTGAAAACCATTTAGCGGTTTCTATGTTAAAAAAAGCCCCCAATCACAACCGATGGGTGCTTGAAGATGAAGGACGTGCAATTGGTGTGAACAGCCTTCCCGATTCACTACGCCAAGCTATGGAAACAGCAACAATTGCGGTAGTTGAAGACCCAATTGAACGCCGTATGGAAAGGTTAAAAGAGGAATATTTTGACCGAATGACCCATGATTTTCTTGCCGCATTTGGTGAAGAGCAAGGTTGGAATGCCTATAGCGAATATTTACACCATGGTCTGCACGCTATCCGTAAACGTTTAGGTTCTCAGCGAGCGATTGAACTGACTAAACTACTGGATGATGCATTGATTGCTCAACGTAAAACGGAAAAAACAGACGTTCATTTCTCATGGCTTACACCACTTCTTCATGAATATTATGATCCGATGTACCGCTATCAGTTGAGCAAAAAACAGGACCGAATTGTTTTCAAAGGGACATTTGAGGAAGTCACTGAGTGGGTAAAATCCACCGCTCAATAATGCTACGCGTATCCTTCAATATTTAATAAGGTGACACTGTCACCTTATTAACCATTTCCAAGCCTGTTTAACGTACTTCCTGTTTAGCGTAATAGTGCACCGACTAAAAATAATGTGCCTAATATCAAACAGCACCCGGAACTGACATACCAAAATAGGTCGCTATTACCTTTAAAGCGGCTTTTGATCAGTGGAAATATAGCCGCTCTCATTAAAAATACAGTGGCGATAGCAATTAGGATTGGTTGAGTAAAGGGTAAAGAAAAAGAACCTTGAGCCGCACTGAATGCGTATAATCCCCAAATGGTTAATATTGTCCCGACCAAAATCGCCGTAAATTTGGGGTACCAATGCCCTTCTTGAGCTTGCTTAACGATCTGTTCCCCTGCACCCAGCCACTTAAACCCACCAGCACCCCAAACCAAACATGCAAAATGCAATAGTGCAGCTATCCATGTCAGAATAGCCGCCAAATACAATGCAGTAATTCCCATTTATGATCCTTATTTTTTAAAGGCAAGCTCAGTAATACCTTGGTAAATCAATTTAGAAGCTAATCCGCCTAAAATCAATCCGACCACTTTGCCTATCACTTTATGGATACGGGAATACGTTCGTCTTACAGAAGATAGTGAGAATGTCTGGCATAAGATAATACGCCAAATTAAGGATGCCACTACAATTCCTAGCCAAATCACAAGCTTGGTCCACAATGGTGTTGAAGGTGAAATCGTAGTAGAGAAAATACTCATAAAAAATAGAACGGTTTGAGGGTTAGATAAGTCAGCAATTAACCCTCGACGAAAATAAACGCCCGTTGGAAAATTTTCTGTATTTTTTTCGGTGGCAAGAGACAGTTGCGTTTTATTTCGAAATACACTGATCGCGTAATACAATAAATATAATCCACCCAGAATCTTAATCAGGGAAAATAGCGATTCAAACTGGGTCATTAATGCCACCAGCCCAAAGAGCCCTAACCCTGAATAAATCGCATCCCCCAGAACAACCCCATAACCACAAGTTAATCCGGCTTTTTTACCTGAACTTAGCGTTGTCTGAACCACCGTAAACAAGTTGGCACCAGGGTTAAAAAAGGTCAAAACAAACAAAAACAAGGTAATCAGAATGCTGTGTAGTGGATCCATCATGGTGTCTCACATTAGCGGAGGATTTTTTTATTATAGACAGGGATAACCCTTCGTGGTGCAACCTACGTCAGGTTATTGAAAATCCACCGTATGTGAACGAACTAAAAAACTATCCCAACGATTTTCGACGGTGCAGCAACCACTTATCTAACTCATTAGCAAATTGCTGGCGATCTCGTTGGTTTAAGCTAGCAGGCCCACCGGTTTGCACGCCGCTAGCTCGCATCGTATCCATAAAGTCTCTAATGGTCAGACGTTCACGGATCGTAGCTTCACTGTAACGCTCACCTCGAGGGTTCAACGCCACTGCGCCCTTTTCCATCACTTCCGCCGCCAGCGGAATATCAGCAGTAATAATTAAATCACCGGCTTGAGCACGTAAAACAATTTCATTATCTGCAACATCAAACCCTGCCGGAACTTGCAGTGTTTTTAAAAAAATTGAAGGAGGAACAGACAAACGCTGATTCGCCACAAATGTAATTTGCACTTTTTCTCTATCAGCCGCGCGATATAACACTTCTTTAATCACTTTCGGACACGCATCCGCATCCACCCAAATCACCATATTAACGTTAACCTATCGATTTTATTGCTAGGAATGAATTGCTGCACATCATAACATGTCATCCATCCCTTAGGAGGAACAAACTGCCGTTTCTTGTCGCGTCAATAACCCGTAACTCACGAGTGAGCACAGCACCACCAATATACCGCCAACAATAGCAACCCAATACCCTGCATAAATTCCGAGCTCATCCACTATTTTACCTGAAAGCATCGCGCCAAGTGCCACTCCAATATTCAATCCCGCCAGCAGCCATGTCATCCCTTCCGTTAAACGGTGATCGGGAACAATATTCTCCACCAGCGACATACCAATAATCATCGTTGGTGCAAAAAATAATCCTGAAATGAACATCACAATCGCCAGCGACCAAATACCCGTCACCCAAAGTAAAGGAATAATAGATAGTAATGTCAGAACTCCACTGATTAGCAACATACGCGGCAAAGGCATTGATATACGCATTCCTCCAAATACCACCCCCATCACACAAGAACCAATGGCATACAGCGATAACACTAAACTCGCCATCGCCGGCTGTCCTTGTATCTGTGCCAGCGTCACACTCAAAATATCCACAGTTCCCACAATCACGCCCAACGAAATCATGAGAATAATCAGCAACTGCAATCTGGGTAGACGCAAAATAGACGCCTTTGCGCTCATCATCTGCTGCTTACTGACTAGGGTAGGTTCTGTTTTACGCTGAGAAACTAAGAGCAAGACTCCCACCAGCAATAAAATACCTGCAATCATAATTCCCGCTTGTGGGAACAGAGCCACAGTCAGCCCAACAGATAGCGGAGGCCCCGCAATAAACGTCAAATCATCGAAGACAGTTTCCAATGAATACGCAGTTTGTAGCAGTGGATCCCCTTTGTAGATCTGCGACCATCTCGCGCGGATCATCGCCGACATACTCGGCATAAAGCCGGACAGAAATGCCCCTAAAAATAACCAAATATAAGAAAGCCCTAACCACGTAGACGCCACTATCAACCCCATGCCCAGAACACTAATCAAAGTCACTAACGGCAACACACGAAACTGACCATGGCTATCCACTTGGCGAGAAATTTGCGGCGATAATAAGGCATAAGTCAGCACAAAAGTGGCTGAAACACCACCTGCCAGTGCATAGCTTCCTTGCAACATCGATAGCATAGTAATAATCCCAATCCCCATCATGGGTAACGCTAAGCGAGCCAAAAGCCCTGCCAAAGCAAATTGGATGCTTCCTGAAGCATGAAAAAGTTGTTGGTATCGGCTCAGCATGCAGTATCTCCATAATAAAAATTTAATATATATACGGTGTGTATGTATAAAAATGATATATTGATACGAGATGAATGTAAATAATCATACGCAATGTATGTAAGAGGTTTTATGGCAAGACGAACACAAGCCCAAATGGAACAAACTCGCGCCCTATTACTGGCGACGGCACGGGATTTCTTCTGCCGTTTAGGCTATGCAGAAACATCAATGGATGATTTAACTGCTAGTGTTGAACTGACTCGCGGCGCGCTATATCACCATTTTGGGGACAAACAGGGATTATTCTTGGCGGTTGTCGAACAAATAGATGCTGAAATGAACCAACGTTTACAGACAATTACGGACAACAGCGATGATCTGTGGTCAAGCTTTCAACAACGCTGTCACGCCTATTTAGAAATGGCGCTTGAACCTGAATACCAACAAGTGATTTTACGAGATGCTAAAGCGGTATTAGGGGAAGCCATCGCAAAATCTAACTTACAGTGTGCGGATGCCATTGAAAAAATAATCGCCAAGCTGGTAGAAGATAATGTTATTGCCAACGTAGAGCCTCGCGCCCTCGCAGCATTACTCAATGGAGGGTTATCCGAAGCGGCGTACTGGATAGCGCAGGATAAGAGTGAAACGCGGCTAAAACAGAGCATTGCCAGCATTGATGTGCTACTGAATGGACTAAAAGCCCCTGCTAAACGCGGATAAAAGTAAGCCCATATCGTGGGCTTACTCATGACGCAATTAACGCAGCGACTTAAATACACTTATAAATTTTTCAACATCTTGTTCGCTTGTGGACCATGAAGTACACAAACGCACACAGGTTTTACCCGCTTGTGGCGCTGGCATACTGCTTAAAACATAATGTTCCAGCAATTTCTTTGCTAAATCATCCGGTAGCACCACAAACACTTGGTTTGATTCAACCGGCGCTAAGAACTCAAAACCTTGCTGAGTAAAGAATGCGGCTAAATGCATCGCCATATCATTGAGATGCTTACCCAATTTGAAATAAAGGTCATCTTTAAACAGCGCGTTAAATTGTGCCGCTAATAACCAACCTTTTGCCTGCAATCCCCCTTTTTGCTTGATGCTAAAGCGGAAATCAGATTTCAAGCTTGGGTTTAAAATCACTAGAACTTCACCCGTCAGTGCACCAATCTTAGTACCACCGATATAAAAAATATCCGTCAACTGAGCGATATCTTCAATCGTTACGTCGCTCGCATGGGACATTAAGCCGGAGGCTAAACGCGCGCCATCCATAAACAGCCATAAGCCATGCTCATCACACACTTTACGCAGCGCAACCAGCTCATCTTTACGGTAGACAGTACCAATTTCTGTCGAGTTACTGATATACACCAATTTTGGCTGTACACAGTGCTCATCGGTATGATGCGCCAAAACTTGCTCAATCAGCGCGGGCGTTAACTTCCCCGATGCGCAAGGAACGGTGAAAACTTTATGCCCAGTGGCTTCAATCGCCCCTGTCTCATGTACCGCGATATGCCCTGAATCTACCGCGATAGCCGCCTGGTGAGGCCTTAATACATGAGAGATAGCGGTTAAATTGGTGATCGTGCCACCATTAAAAAAATGAATATCTGCATCTGGGCGTCCAATGCGCTGTTTTACTAACTCAATCACACTGGCACATAACGTATCGGTACCATACCCTTCAAAACGCTTACCCGCTAAGCTATTGAGTTCTTCCATCACTGCTGGGTGCGCTATTTCATTATAATCATTAATAAAGCTGTACATTGGTGACCTACCGTTAGCTCATGTTGTGTTAAAAACAAGCCAACAGTTATATGCGCATATCATTCAATGTTCAACGATATTTTTTAAGCGATTACCTTGGCGTTATGTTACTGATTGCGAACGCCTGAAGGTCAGATTAAAACGATAAGCCCCAAGTTGAGGATGAACGCCTGATTTGATTTGTCGTACACCGTGGTAATGGAGCCGCGAACGTCCGCCCCACACCAAAACATCCCCATGCTCTAATAGGATAGCTTGACGAGATGACTCTCGCGTTTCACCACCAAAATCAAAGATAGTGGGCAACCCTAACGAAAAAGAGACGATCGGCTGGGAAAAATCCGCTTCATCCTTATCTTGATGCAGCGACATTTTAGCCCCCACACCATAGCGATTAACTAGACAGGCATCTGGAGCAAAATAAGAGAAACCCACTTTTTCAGCGGCATGAATCGCCAACTGTTTAAATAATGCGGGCATCATGGGCCATGGCTGCTGAGTTATCGGGTCGACAGAGGAATATCGGTAGCCTTTATTATCCGTAACCCAGCCCCAATCACCGCAATTGGTCATCGCCACAGACATGGCGTATCCACTTGGCGTTTCCATATGACGCAAAGGTGCTTGAACAATCACCTCAAACAATGCAGCCAATAGCGGCTCCCCTTGCCCAAGCAAAAAGCCTTTAAGGAGATAAGCGTCTGGCGCAATCTCAATCGTATTCTCTTCATCAGGAAATAACATTGTCACCACACATTAGAAACGGGTACCTAGAAAGTACCCTTGATATTTAAACTGCTTGTTGCTGCCTTTTCAATGCCAATTTACGCTCTGCTTTTTGGCTACCCCAGACACTGAGTAAAATCACCAACATGCCGAGTAACTGTAATGGGCTGAGTTGTTGGTCAAGCCACAGCCACCCAAGGATAACGGCGCTCATCGGGCTTAAGAATCCCAGCGATGCTACCGAACTTGGCCCTAAGATAGCGAGGCCTCTGAACCATAATGCATATGTCAGTGCGCCGCCAATCAAGGTTAAATAACTCAGCCCTACGATATTTAACAAGTTCAGCGAAGGTAATGCAGGTTCAAGTAACAGCGCGAAAGGCAGTAAGACTAACCCGCCTGCGGTTAATTGCCACGAGGTAAAGGTTAATGCTGAAACGGGCGGCTGCCAGCGACGGCTTAATACCGTTCCTGCTGCCATAGAGAATGCTCCAGCTAGCCCGGCAATAATCCCGGTTAAATCTAACGCGGCACTTGGCGTCAATAATAAAATAGCCACCCCGAAAATCCCACTCAGTGCGGCAAATATCGAAGTACTCGATAACGGGCTACTTAATAACCAACGGCTAAGAAATAACACAATCAGCGGCTGTATCGCCCCCACCGTTGCTGCCACGCCACCGGGTAAACGGTATGCGGAGATAAACAATAACCACCAAAACAGTGAGAAATTTAAGATGCCGAGAACCAGCACGCGCCCCCACCAAATCCCCTGAGGTAATTTGCGTAAAAATAGCAACAGCAGCAAGCCCGCCGGCAAGGCGCGGAGCATGGCTAACGTCAGAGGCATCCCCGCTGGCAGCATTTCTGTTGTCACCAAGTAGGTACTTCCCCATACAATCGGTGCTAATGCCGTTAAAAACAGAACCCAGTATCTATTCATGATCACACTCACAATGATTTATCTTGAGGTCAAGATAAATTCAAACTATCTTGACGTCAAGATAGATTATTGTATGATTTGCCGATGGATAGAATAGATAAAATCACTCAACAGTGGCAACGTGAACGCCCGGACCTTGATATCAGCGCCATGGGGCTGATTGGGCGCTTAGGCAACGTTGCCCATCACCTGACCCGTGAAATGGAGAAGGTATTTGCCCAATTTGGTCTAAATAGATCAAGTTTTGACGTACTCGCCACTTTGCGTCGTGCGGGTTCCCCTTACACACTGTCACCCAGCGATATGCTCGCCACCTTGATGGTGACATCCGGCACCATGACCAACCGCATCGATCAGCTCGAGAAAGCCGGTTATGTCGCGCGTCATGTCAATCCTGATGATGGGCGTGGCTTTTTAGTCAGTTTGACAGAGGAAGGATTGGATTTAATTAACCAAGTGGTCACCGCCCATACCGAAAATCAATCCCGTTTGGTGGCGTCATTGTCGAATGAAGAGCAACAGGCGCTGAATCAGCTACTACGAACGTTTCTAAGTCATTTAGAATCATGAAACTTTTAGAGAGGAATTCCTTTTCCTCTCTCTATTTTTAAGCGCCAAACTAGCTATTCAATTCAAAAGGCATCAATTTTTGCGAACGTTCAAATTGGTCGCAAAGATACACCAAGCGCAGTAAGTTTTCGGCGGTTTGATTTTCCCTTTTTACACTTTCCCATTTCAAATAATGCGCCAGTTGCTTAGCAAACCACAACATCCCCAAATCCTGCAATGTCCTGACCACAAAGTTTAACTCGTCAATTTGACTTGCCGATAACTGTGCGCGCCCTGTACAGCTTTGTGTTTCCAATACCGCCAAGATTGGACGGGTAATCTGCTGTGCCAGTGTTGGCACTGGCGCAAATGCCGTGCTGTCTTGCTGCTTTTTCGCCATATATTCAGCAATCGACGTCATAAACTTGGAAGACTGTTTTTTACGAGGTACCGATTCAAAATCGAGGTAAAATAGCTCAATACCCTGCTCTTTTTTCAACCAAAGTGTTTTCGGCGTGAGTTGTAATTGTTGCTGAGAAACGCTTACTTGAACGGATACCGTGCTAATTTCCCAACCTTTCTGAGTGATAAAACGCAGCTCTTCAATTTTGTGATTTTCAGTACCTTGCCAATTTAATCGCAAAAATGCCCGATTCTGGTTTCCATCCAGCACCGCCCAACTGACGCACTGCTCGATTTCATTCCAATGTAGCGGTTCGTAGCTATCGATATGCAGTACAACAGGCTCAAACTGGGCATCATCGTTGAGCGCATTAAAATAGGCCGTTGCTGCTTTCCAATCCTCAAACCCCAGCTCACTCTTCAATGCTTGGTAATCATCGAATGAAATGTGCGGCGCTTGGCTAACTGCACTGCTACTGACGACATAACTATCGCCGCTAGCCGCAAGTTTGCCCTCATCGGATAAGCGTGGATTGTGCAACTCAAAACCACTGCGCATCAGGTTATCTGCCGTTTGTTTCCAAATGGCTAACGTTTGCCAGACACTGTGACGGGTGAAATTCGGGTCGAGGGTATTGGCTCGAGCTTGGCTACACTGCACCACTTTTTTCTCTTGGTTATCCCAAAAACTAAATGTTCCCCCAATGGCACCACTTTGGGTTTTCCACCATTCTGCATTAATCGGGATCAAAGAGAGAATGTCCGTTTTACTGTCATATTGACGACGACCAAAAGCACGTAATTGCGCAATTTTATCGTCGCTGGCGTGAGTTAATTGGTAAAGATAACCACTAATTTGCGCGATAAACCGCAAAACTTGCCCTTCATCCATCGTGAAATGGCGCTGAGCTAATAATTTCACTTGATAGTTTAAACGCTTTAAATAGTTTGCCAAGCGAGGCAAACCTTCCGCACGCGCCGACATATTCAATAAATGCAATTGCGCGGCGCTGCTTTGACTTATATGGGAAAGCCCATGACGCAGCATATCGTGAATAAAACGCTGGATAGTCGCAATCACCGCTTGCTCATCGTCGCTCAATGCTAACGTAACCTCGCGGTTAGGCATCAGATCGTCAGGCCAATTCCACGGCTGGTTATGCTGAAGAAATACCTTAGCAATCGCCGCCAAATGTAGGGCTTTTTGCTGCTTCTCCGGTAATGAAGACAGCATGCCTTGAAAGCCATTCCCCCGAATATAGATAATTGGCTCATCATAATGAGGGATAGTTATTTTCAACTGATTCGATTGGTCGTCCAAGATCACTGCATGATCTTGCCAATCCTGTAAGATCTTCACTGCCAAGCGACAATCTGGCTTACTGTTTTGCTTGATTAATGTGGGAACATCGAATGCCAACAACTCAGGTAATAGCGGTTCAATATCGACAGACTCCGAACTATCTTCTGTAGAATCAATCGATTGTTCATCGCTGTTTGTTTGTACCCAAAGTACCGCAGCCAGAATATGTTTGCAGCAACCCGAGGCTGAACAGTCGCAGCTCGCTTTTTGTACCCCTTGAGGATCTAACGTGACGTTCTGACCATCACTGGTAAAAGTTCCATCCGCTAAACAAACCGGAGAAACTTTACCACTTTCCAGATCCTTACGGGCGCGGCGCAGCAATCCGACGTTGGCAAACACCGCTAATGCGTCGTCATCATAATGTAAATAAACGGTTTTCCAACTCATTGCATCACCTCAGCCAACCAGTGAGCAAAATGCTCGGGGGTTAACGCTGCCACACTCATACCGCGATCTGCCAGCTTCTGGGCAATCTCCGTATCATAAACCGGCAATGCATCATCATCCAAAGCGGCGAGTCCCAACAATTTCACTTGCTGGCTATTCAAGCGCTCTGTGCAATTGAGCAAGTTATTCAATGCCCCACCTTCTTCAAAGTCGCTGATCAACGAAATCACCGTGCGTTTCGGGTTGCGGATCAAGCTCTCGCAATAATGCATCGCTTTCGCGATATCGGTTCCCCCGCCGAGCTGCACTGTCATCAACACTTCCACCGGATCGTGGGCCAAATGGCTGAGATCCACCACTTGGGTATCAAACACCACCAAAGAGACACGTACCGTCGGTAATGCCGCTAAAATACTGGCACACACCGCAGCATACATAATCGAACTTGCCATCGAGCCACTTTGGTCGACGCACAAAATTACATCCCACGGCAAATGCTGTTGCTGGCGGGAGTTAAAATACGGGGTTTTAATCACTAAGCGCTGATTTTGTTGATCATAATTCTTTAAATTCGCAGCAATCGTAGCTCGCCAATCAAAATTACGGCTATTGGGGAGCAACGATCGCTTAAAACGGTTACGACGCCCTGTTAGCGCTTGGCGAAACTGGTTTCGCATCTGGCTTAAAATATCATCCACCACTTTACGAATAATATTCTTCACCGCATCCCGCATCTCTTCACTCATTTTACCGCGCAAACTTAATAACGATTTGGCTAAGGCTTTGGTAGGCTCCATTGCATTCAAGGCTTGTGGGCTTTTTAATAAACTGCTGATTTCATAACGCTCTAATGCCTGCGACTGCATTCGCTCAAACGTGCTGTTCGGGAACAATTTACGGGCTTGATTCAGCCAGTTAACCGCCGTCAATTGGGACGCATCTAGCGAGCCATGGCGTCCGCCTTCTTGGCGTAAACCGCGACGTTGATATTCACGGCGATATAAAAAATCCAATGACCGCTCGATTTTGAGCTCATCACCATTTAGCGCGGCTTGCCCCAGTGCACCATCCGCATATTGACCTAAGATAAGACGCCAGCGTTTCGCTAATTGAAGCAGCTCTTCGGTTAACTGCGCGTCTTCTGGCTGCTTATCCATGCGATAGCCCCTCATTTTGCAGTGCAAACCACTCCGTTAACCCTTGGTTTTCAAGCTGAAGCTGAATTTTTTGTTCTAATTCCATGGCTTGGAGTAATTGTTGCTGATTAAATTGTGTCTGATGGAGCGTTAAATCCTGGGTATCCATCGATAATTTTTGCGCGACCACCCGCGCCATTTGCGCATTTTGCTTCGGGGTTAATTGGCTAAATGCAAAGCGTAGATCCGGTAACACTTGCAAGAAACGCCCATCATCCCATTCCCCCAGCAGTTCGTTGAGTAGCTCAATTAATAGGGGTAAGCGCACAACCAATTCCGGTGCGGTACGCATAATGCCAATGAAATAGCCGATAGCCAGTTCCGGGTCGCTACCTAAACTGAACGTTCGCTGAATTTCCTGGGTAAGTACCGATTCATCAATTTGACCGCCAAGATAACGAATAGCATCCACCGCCCCTTTAATTAGGGGGGCATGATTAAGCCTCCCATCCAACCGACTCAATTGTGCATAAAATTCTGCGGAATAATCCGTATCGCGGCTAATTTCCGGCATAAAGGTAATTAATTCACGGCAAGACAGTAACGCATTAAAATAGTGTTCTTGCTGCTGTTCATCCCCTTGAGCCACCTGACCTAAGCAGAAAAAGGCCTGCAAAAGCACTTTATCAATGCGCTGTTTGATCCCCGTTTCTTCTTCAAGATCAAAGAAGCTACGCCCTCGCCATAGGTGTACCAGCTTATGGCCACAGGCCACTAACGATTCAAACTGGCTATCTTGCTGAATATAGCTATCCAATAACGTAAATAACGTTGGAATGCGCTGATGAAGCCCAATCAACGCCGCCTGCATCAGCAATGTCACCGCACTTTGACTTGAACGGCTGACACCTTGCTCTTCAAGTTGCTTTTCCATCGCCAAAATTTTATTCAGTGCAATGGCTTTTAATTGCGTGCCTTTTTCAGAAAGCGCGATCAGCTCCCCTTCCACATTTGGCGTCCACGCGTATTGCCACTCTTCAAACAGTAAATCCATCTGGTTGCCCGACAAGAAATTAGGGCCAGAAAGCGGTTTGGCAAAATGGATCTCTAAGAAACTTAAAAGATGCAGAAAGCGACTGCGCAAGCGATGTTGTTTGTTACGGTACACATCTAAGCGACTGACTTTGGCTAACGTGTCATCCAATTTGAAGCGAAAGCCTTTGGCCAGCGAATAGGTTTCAGAAACCAATGGCGGTGTGATGGTGCCTTTGGGGATCTGCCCCAAGGTAAAGCCAGAAAAACAGGTTTTTATTTGTTGCCACAGCGCATCTTGGCTTTCATCTAAGCTGCCCTTGATAAATGCACTTTGCAACCCATCCAATAAATCATAGCGACCCGCGCCCGTGTGCCCACGAAATGCGGCAAGTCTCAGACTTTGTTCTGCGGCAAGTTTGACGGATAAAAAACCTGGTGCTGCATCAAATTGCTTTTCACGCAGCACTTGAGCGACATAAGCCAAAAACTGAATACCGAGCTGATTTCGATAAGCCGCCGTGGCAGCCACTTTTTGTTGAGCTTGATCGGTGCGTTGCGCCAGCAGCCCTTCCCATACTTTTTGATAAAATGCGGGGGATGGCATACCGGAGGCGTAACCATTCAACGCATCGAGTCGGTCAAAGCTATAACGGATAAGCCAAGCGCTGTCGCGTTCTGCCAACTTTTGCTGAGCGGTAAATTGCTTTTGTTGTTCTGAAGAGAGTTTAAATTGCTGTGCCGTCGTTTCTCCAAGCCCTTCAATCAGCGCCAAGGTATGAAACCCGCCAGTCACGACCACAATTTTCGCGTTTGGCTCCGCCGCTTTAATGGTTTGAATGTGCGCTTGCATATGGGCTTCACGCTGGATTGAACCTTCTGAAGCCAGTACTTCTGGCTCGTAATCCAAACGAGCCAAGGCACACCAAATAAAGCTATCGCGGAAGAAATCTGTCCAATTGGCAACCGATGTTAATGGGCGCAACTCAAACAAATGTTCCCACAGTTCATCGTGGTCACGGCACCCACACTTTTTCGCTAGCTGAGCAATGAATAAGCTATGAGCAAGGTAGCGTTCCCGTTGCAGGCTTTGATGCTGGTTTTCGCCTTCCTGGTCAATTTCCACCTGCGCTGTCCATGGCAAATCGATAAAGCGCAGCTGAGCTTTATGCCGTTGCCCGACGTGCAATGCTTGCCACTCAGGGGAATATTCACAAAATGGGAAATACGCTGACCGCGTGACAGCGTCACTTTCATCTTGCTCAGCAGTGGCATTTTTCAGAGTTGTTTGCCCCATAATCGCTACTGGCGGTCGTGTATCACCATCCAATAAACCCGCGATTAATGGGTTAAAACTGTCAGGGCCTTCTATCAGTACATAGTCAGGCTTAACCTGCTCAATTAAGCTCAATACGCTGTATGCACAAGCGGGACTATGATGGCGAACAGGTGCGAAATAGAGCTGTTGCTCCCCGAGTGTTTTCCACCGTTCAAGCGCCTGCTGTAGCCGTTCTGGCAATGTGATGTTTGATAAACTCACCGATGATGTCTCTCATAGGGACAGTGTGGTGATGCATTCACCACCACACTATGACAAAGAATATTATTGCGACGACGGATATTATTGCCAGAATTCACGGGATGCATCGAAAAAGGCTTTCCATGCTTCGCTCTGTTTCGCACGTTCGCGGGCAACGTTATCAATGTAATAACGCATCCGTTTGATATCATCCGCATTATCTTTGAGCACCACGCCAATCATCTGGCGTGCGACAGCCCCTGCGCTCAGCGTGCCATCCCCCAAATAGTGGGCTTCCAATGCACAGGCATAGGCGATGTTAACCGCTTCCGCCGTAGACATCACCGCATCAGGGGTTTTGATACTCCCGCCATCTTTGGTATTACCCGAACGTAACTCTTGGAACGTCGTGACTAATAATTCGATCACGTCCGTTGGGACGGTCACTTTGCCGTCTAGCTCGCCAAGTTCAACGGTCAATTGTTTGTTGATTAGCTCAATTTCAAACGCCGGATCTTGGATGGGTTTGACGGTTTCGAAATTAAATCGACGCTTAAGTGCCGATGACATTTCATGCACACCGCGGTCACGTAAGTTGGCAGTACCAATCAAGTTAAAGCCTGATTTGGCGCTGATCCGCGCATTATCTTTCATCTCAGGGATCATCATTTGCTTTTCTGACATCATGCTGACCAATACGTCCTGAATTTCAGGTGGGCAGCGAGTGATCTCTTCAAAACGCACAATTTTGCCTTGTTGCATTCCTTGGTAGAGCGGTGAACTCACTAAGGCTTTTTCGGTTGGACCTTCCGCCAGCAGCAACGCGTAGTTCCACGAATATTTAATATGATCTTCCGTGGTACCCGCCGTGCCTTGAATGGTTAAACCGGAGTCGCCGCTAATTGCCGCCGCTAATAACTCGGACAGCATGGATTTCGCCGTACCCGGCTCCCCCACCAGCATTAACCCTTGTTTACCCAGTAAGGTGACAATGGCGCGATCAACCAACGCATCGTCACCAAAAAATTTAGGGGTAATTTGCAGCGCTTCATCCCCAAGAATAAATTGGCGCACTGACCGCGGGGAACGTAGCCATCCCTGAGGTTTTGGGTTGTCTTTATCCGCTTGGGTTAATCGTTCTAATTCATCCGCAAAGCGCACTTCTGCGCTTTCACGCAGAACGCCTTCTGTTACTTTTTTCGCCTTAGCCATGTCAATTTCCTAAATTTATGCGTCGATTAATCAATGATTACCAAGGGGTTTTCTTTTCCCATTCAGGGTCAAAACCGCTACAGGCATCCGCGACTTTCAGGTAGTCAGCATAGCTTTCTGCTAATAGGATCGGCGGTACGTTTTTCAGTTCCACATAGCCTCTATCCCACGAGCTTTTTTGTGCTTGGTCGAAACTCAAGGAGTACAGTACCGCAGGGATATTCTCTTCCGGGACATAGCTACCACTGAATTCCATATACACATAGCAATCTAGGCTGGAGAAATATTTGAAGTAATGACAGAAGCTTCCGCCGTCTTCGGCTTGACCGCGCTGATAACCCATTTTGGTTAACACGCCGCGTAAGGTGAAGGTATCCGTTAGCCAGCCTTTTCTATCTTCAATTTCGCTTAACGTTAACGCCAGATCTGGAATGGCATGATCCATCTGCGAGAAGAGGAATTTGACTTTGTAATCTTTAAAGTGGGCAATCCACGCTTTACGGTCAGCTTCTGATAATAATGCCGCATGAGCGAGCTTGATGCTGGAATCAGCACTTAATTCAACTTCATCGTCATCAAGATTCAATAAGCAACCATCATCGGATGGGCGAAATTGGTTGATCACTTGGTCATCTTTCACTTCTAACCAAACCAGTTGTTCAATCAATCCACGCATCACTGGGTGATTTTGAATGTATTCCTGCCAATCTGCCGTGCTCCACAGACGCTCTGCACACATCGCTTCATACAAACGCGCAGTCTGTAATTCAATAACTTGCTTAAGCTCTTTTTTGCTGGATGTCAGGAGTTTTTTCGACTCTTTAATTAGCTCTTCGTTATCAGTTTTACGTGCCGCTGGTAGTGCTTTGATCTCTTTGCCTTCTGGGTTAAACAGCACCAATTTTTGTTGGGCATCGAGCTTGGCCGTAAACGTGCGATCGCCATATTCCAGTACTAAAGTGCCTGATTCATCCATACCCGCAGTTGGAATGGTTCTGTCTGCCAATTCATCCGCGCTCCAACCGTTGCGTTGCGCGATATCAGCCACCAATCCGCGGGCTTTTTCTTGAACCGATGCGGTGCGATAACGGCGTGATAACGATAATAATAGCTGGATGATCAGCGGATCGTTGCTGACAGCAATCGCATCAATCATCGCTTCAATTTGAGCGCGGCGCTGGTAATGATCACGCATATAGTTACGCAGCATGGTGACGGCAATATGCCCCTCTACGCCACAAATCAGCGCGAGCATCCCTTTTTCACTGATAGCCGAGCCTAAATAACGACCTAATACTTCGTTTTTGATCTCGTTGATGGTCTGCTCAAGAGTGAAGTTTTCATACTTGGCATAGTATTCCGGCCAGCGTTTTAGCCAATCTTGGTAGTTTTTCAAGCGTGATGGCGCATCCCTTTGTGCTTCCGCCATCGCCGCTTCCAGTGACGGTCCCGCCACATCTTGGCTAATAAAACTGTTGAGAATAAAGCTGCCTAACTTACGCTGGCTGTCTAATGATAATAAGCTGATATAGCGCTGTAATAATCCATTACCTGCTGGCATTTTTAACTTCACTGCCAGAATGATCCACCAGCGGATGATGTCCGCATCCACCGTTTTATTATCTTGCCAAGTCATGGCTGGAAGAGAATCCAGATCAAACCATGCCATGCTCGCGGGTGCTTTGGCTTTTAGGCCTTTTTGCGCTTCTGCCAGCAGAACTTTCGGTGCTAAGTAACCGGAAATATCTTCGCCAAATTGCTCTAATGCTGTTAATAATGCAGCTCTTACCACTTCGCGCTTCTCTTTTTTCAGCAACGCGTACAGCGGTTTTAGTGAATCTGGGTGCTTCAAGCGAGCTAACCATTCGATGGCCGTGACGCGGATCTCTTGTTTGCCCGAATCAAGGCCTTCTGCCGCATTCACATGAATATTCGGTAAGGTTTCCAGTAGTTTTTGAGCGCGTAAGCGGTGAGTTTTGTTTTCACCCAATGCCAGCTCCATAATACGAGGAATAAATCGTGCAGGAATGGTCGGGTATTTACCTAAAATCGCTACCGCATTGGACGCATCATATTCTTGGTAAGAACGATGCCCTTGGTGCTGCGGGATAAGACCAAAAGCTTCACTTAAGAAATCCGGGTACTGCATAAAGAACGGCCAAATTTGTTCCGGCGCTCTAAATAACCCTAATACATCACTGTATGAACGCAGGCATAAGTCAGCAATTAAGCGACTCGCATTTTTAAAATGGCACTGCTCGAGCCCTTTTTCTAATTGACGTAAATCGAGCTGCGACAGGATACGAACAGGTACTTCACGAGTGAGCTGATAGTGAGAAAAATGTTCAACATCAGAACGGTTATGGCTCAACAAACGCAACGCATGGAATAGCGTGAATTCAGGTAGATTATTAATACGGTCTTTATATTTGAGGATGTTATATTCATGATCGGTGATCACCCCAACACCCGTATTGAGTTTAGCTAATATACCTGTACTTTCATCTTCACTGTGCTGACTGAACTCTTTGTAATAGCGTTGTGACCATGTGTATTTATGCTTTTCTTGTTTGTTTTCTTCCAGTTCACGCTCAGCATTTTCTTTCGCTTTTTGCAGCATCTCACGAAAGTTAGACACCAAAATATCGACTGCACTTGCGGGCAATGGCATATCATCCATCGGGATAATCTCTGGAATTTCTACCGCTTCCACTTCACTCGCACAATCCATCACATCAAAACGAGAAATCGCACTCTCAATGCTCTTGAGGACAGTTTTGTTGGTTTCCACTTTCAATGCCGCTTCAAGAATATCTCTATCTTTACCAATACGAGCGAACAGATCCGCCGCTTGCGTACGCTGTTTTGGCGTTCCTTCAAGCAACACTTTGGTTAAATGGGTTTTAACCGCCTCTTCCGGCAGGATAGACATCACCGGTTCAGCCGCTGAGCGCACAGTTTTCAGTGAACTGGTTGCCAGTAACACGAGAACATCGGCAAACACGCTATACAGTGTTTCGTCTTTTTTCAATGTGTCAATCAATTGAGTCTGACCACTGGCGGATAAATTGCTCAGCAGGCTTTGGCGAATAAAATCTTGCTCAGTAATTAAGTATTCTTTCAAACCCGGAATAGCGAACAATAACACCATATTTTCGTAGTGATAATCAGACAGGTTTTGTCTATCAAAAATACCGTATAACAAAGTGTTACCCGGTTGTTCGGCTTCATTTTCCACTAACTGACTTAGTAGCTCGAAGCTCCAATGTTTGCGGTGTTCATATTTAGCATTACGTGAATTTTCAAAGGTGGTTACAAACACATCACACAGTAAATACAGCATCCAAGAAGGCAATTCTGGCGTCAGAATTTTGATATTCACCTCTTGGCAGGCAGCAGCGACCACTTTGGCAAAACGCGCGATCTGCGCGGGCGTAATATCATCACCCACTTTGGAATACAGTTTATGGCGAGCATTTTTACCTTGGCGGATCACTTTGCTATATGAGCCGGCATCAAAACTGTGGCTTCCCCACCACCAATCCACCGTTCCCGGTTTGTCTAATAAGATTGTGGCTTTTTCTTTGTCCAACTGCCCCAGTTTCATAAGGATTTCAGGGGATTTACCCTCCATCACATATTCAAAGAGCGATTTGGGTAAGCTTTCTTCAAATGTGGCGAAAGGAAGTAGAGATTCTTGTAAATATTGTAATCCTGCGGTTTCCCCTTTTTCGCCATAAATAGCCAGAAGGTCAAAGGTAATTTTAGCCATGTTAATTTCCTAAATGTAGTTATATAACAACTTCTTATCATTTTTAGTTATTCATCTCAATTTGATTATTCTTATTCCTGATTATTTAACTTTACTGCTTAATTATTCATCTGGAATTAAATACCAATAATTTAAATATTCCCCCGCTATTTTCCCAATTCTTGCGTCAAATCCTGCCTATTATGGAAGATTGGCCAGCAATGTATGAAGTCGTGAGCAAAATGCCGTCTATAACAAATTTTCCCATTTTTAGACTGATCTGCTCAGATATCATCGGCAATTTGACGAAAATTTTTAGTTCATTTAAACAGCAAAAAAGCCATTGACTAAACATATAATCCAATATTAGACTAATTGTATAAATTAAATTTCCGAATGAGGAAAGTCAATGAACCAAAATACCGTTTCTACCAATATCGTTTACAGCAATATTATTTACACCAATGCTCCCCAATTGGTTCCACCAAGAGGGCACTATTCACACACAGTCACGGCGAATGGATTCGTGTTTGTATCAGGGCAATTACCCACGGATAGCCAAGGAAATGTCCATGCGGACGCTCCCTTTGCCGAGCAAGCAGAACGGGTATTAGCAAATATAGAGGCTTGCTTATCTGCCAGTGGTGTCGGTCGGCAGCAGTTGGTTCAGGTTCGGGTGTATATCGCTGACATGGACAATTGGCCGGTTTTCAATCAAATTTATGCTAATTGGATTGGCGAGTTTCGTCCTGCACGCGCTGTTGCAGGTGTTAGTGAACTGCATTTTGGTGCGGGGATCGAAATTGAAGCGACTGCTGTAGTGGCAAACTCGTTGTTATAAAAATCAAGTTATTACCAATAAGTCATTTAATAATGGGGTATATCATGTCTGAATTAACGTTACCGACTTATCAAGATATCGAAGCCGCAGCACAACGCATTGCAGGTATTGCTCACAAAACCCCAGTGATGACGTCCACGACGGTCAATAATGAGTTTGGCGCTGAGTTATTCTTTAAATGTGAAAATTTCCAACGTATGGGGGCATTTAAATTTCGCGGAGCTTTAAACGCCCTTTCACAACTCACGCCTGAGCAAAAGCAAGCGGGGGTTATCGCATTTTCTTCAGGAAACCATGCTCAAGGTATCGCGCTGGCGGCTCAAATTTTGAATATTCCAGCCACCATTTTGATGCCAATTGATTCCCCAGAAGTCAAAGTTGCCGCCACTCAAGGCTATGGCGCTAAAGTGATTAGATTTGACCGCTATACCCAAGACAGAGAGCAACTTTGTCGCAACCTTGCTGAAAAAGAGGGATTAACCATCATCCCACCTTACGACCATGTGGATATTATTGCGGGTCAAGGTACTGCGGCCAAAGAGCTGTTTGAAGAAGTTGGTGAGCTCGATGCCCTCTTTGTTTGCTTAGGCGGTGGTGGATTGCTCTCTGGATGCGCACTCGCAGCACGGGCATTATCGCCAAATTGCAAAGTGTATGGCGTTGAACCTGAAGCTGGCAATGATGCGCAGCAATCTTTCCGTAGTGGAAAAATTGTGCACATTGATACACCAAAAACTATCGCGGATGGCGCACAAACTCAACATGTGGGGAACTACACATTTGAGCTGATCACACAAAATGTGGATGACATTTTAACCGTGACAGATGCACAATTAGTCGATCGCATGAAGTTCTACGCTGAACGTATGAAAATGATTGTGGAGCCGACAGGTTGCCTCTCTTTCGCCGCCGCCTTAAAAATGAAAGAACAGCTGCGCGGCAAACGCATTGGGATTATTATCAGCGGCGGAAATGTGGACATTAAACGCTTCGCAGAATTAATGTTAGCTTAAGCAATTTATGCCCCTTCTCTATTAGAATTTAAAAAAATAGTTTAATATTTAAAGAGATATCCAAAATAGATGAAGGGGTAGAGTTATGGCGAAACCACAAGAAAACAGTTTATTGGCACAAATTGAAGCCATAGCACAAGGGCTAAGTGAAACCTTTGCCCCTTTCTGTGAAGTGGTTGTCCATGATCTAAAAAAACCAGAACATTCGATTATTTCGATTCATAACAACCTCTCTGGGCGCAAAGAAGGCCAACCGACAACCGAGTTGGGTCTAGCCCGTATTGAATCCGCCGATTTCCCCAATATCATCGCCAATTATGCTAATCAATTTCCAGATGGACGCCCAGCCAAGAGCACATCAATCGGCATCAAAGATGAAACTGGGCAATACGTTGCCGCATTGTGCCTCAACTTAGATATGACCCAATTTCGCAGCATGCAAAGCATGCTGTCACAATTTACGGAAGTAGGATGCAGCCCCATCAAAGAGCATCTAGAACCCAATGGCAGCGAAGCTATTCGTACTCGCATCGATCAATATGCCGCTTCCATTGCCGCCACTCCCCGTACTTTGAAAGCGGATGACCGCGTTGCCTTAATCGAAATGTTACGCAAAGAAGGTCTTCTTGATATTAAAAAATCCATGGATACCATTGCGCAGCACCTTGGGGTTTCCCGAGCCTCTGTCTATTTATATGCCAAGAAAGACAGCTAAAAATCCCAAATCGCTTTTCCTTGCCAGCATTCATCGATCAACGTTAGGAAGTAGCTGACTTTAAGCGGTAAATAACGTTTTGTGGGATATAAAGCGCAAATCGATGATTCTTGGCGAGAAAATTCACTCAATATCGGGATCAGTCGTCCTTGTTGGATAGCTGTTCCCATTAAGAAAGCCCCTAACTGGCAAATACCCTCGCCTTCAATACTGGTATCTAGAATTGCTTGGGTGTCATTCAACGTTAGACGCCCTGATACAGGCAATAATTGCTTTCCTTGCGGAGTATGAAATTGCCATGGAACCACACTTCCTCGATGTTTAAACACCAGTTTTTGGTGCATCGCTAACGCTGGAATACTCTGCGGGGTGCCATATTGTTGTAAATAGGCGGGAGATGCACAAGTGACAAGTCGATGTGGTGCTAAGACTTTGCGGATCAGCCGGTTATCATCATTTCCACCAATACGAATGGCAAGATCAAACCCTTCCCCTACAATATCGCTATAGTCATCCGAGAAATGAACATCTACCTCTACATCAGGCCAGCGCTGTGCATATTCTTTGACAATAGGCATGATGTACAAGCGTCCAAATATGACCGGAACCGTAATACGCAATAACCCTTTTGGTTGCTGTTGTCCCTGACTCAATTCGTTTTCAATATTGGCGACTTCGCGTAAAATTTTGAGCGCTCCTTCATACACCGTTTGCCCTTCGTCACTTAAGCGAAGACTTCGCGTTGTGCGATGCAATAAGCGAATTTGTAATCGGTTTTCTAATCGCGCGACACATTTCCCAACGGCTGAACGCGAAATACCCAGTCTTTCCGCTGAATGCGTGAAGCTTCCCGTTTCAACCACATCCACGAAGACTTTCAAGTCGAACAAGTTATCCATCAGTAATGATGCCGAATTAGACACGATTTGTCCTCAATGAAGCTACAATAGTGATATTTATTATCAATAATGTCCCAGATAAGATCAATTCACGCTTGAAATTATTTGGAATTTTATATGATGAACACAATAACGATTGAAGCTAATGCAACTTTTCAACAACGATGGGGAGCCATCCTGACGCTCATGCTGGCAACCTTCAGTGTGGTGACAACCGAGATGATCCCCGTAGGGCTTTTAACGCCGATTGCGGCGAATTTTTCTATTTCCTTAGCAACCACCGGTTTCTTAATGACACTTCCTGCCATCACAGCCGCAATTAGCTCGTCACTGATTGTGTTATTTACACGTTCTATTGACCGAAAAACACTATTATTGGTTGGGGCACTTTTACTGACCTTTTGTAACTTAGTTGCGGCTTTAACACCGTATTATTGGTTACTCTTAACCAGTCGCCTATTTGTTGGTGTTTGTATTGGCATTATTTGGGCATTAGCAGGTGGATTAGTTCCTCGCTTAGTGGCAACATCATCTGTTGCGCTGGCGACTTCGTTAGTTTTTGGTGGCGTGGCAGCAGCATCTGTACTGGGCGTGCCTTTCGGCGTTTTAATCGGCGAATGGTTAGGCTGGCGTGCAGCATTTGCAGCAATGTCCTTTATTTCATTACTACTTTTCTTCTCTTTGCTCATGCAATTACCCTCACTTCCCGCGACAACATCTCCCACATTCAAAACCTTTATCACCGAAATTAAGCGTCCCATCATTATGAATGGGCTGCTGATAACGCTGCTTATTGTATCCGGGCATTTTATGGCGTTTACCTATATTCGTGCGCTGCTATCCAGTAATGGTTTGATTTCATTCAATCTTTTAGGAGGGTTATTACTAATTTACGGGTTGGCTGGTATCGTAGGCAACTTTCTGTTTGGACTCACCGCCAACAAATACCTAAATTTTGCAGTCGTGATGATAGCCAGTGGTCTGATCTTAAGTTTAGGCGCATATATATTCTTTCCGCTGAGCGTATCGATGGCATTGTCCACTGTGGTGCTTTGGGGAGTCGCTTACGGTGGCGTATCCGTCACATTAATGACTTGGATAATGCGCTATAGCGCCCACAATATTGAAGCCACAAGCTCCCTGTATATTGCTTTTTTTAATGGCGGAATCGCCTTAGGCTCTGCCCTTGGTGGTATTTTCGTATCACTGTATGGATTAATTGGCAATTTACATATCGCGGTATTTTCATTTGTTACTGCGCTTGCTCTGTTAGGGATCAATGATTACCAGAAAAAAGCTCGCTAAGTTCTCTAACAAAGTCGATTTCTTATTAATAACTAAAGTAAATGGCGTTTAAATTAGTAACGATTGCTTTTTTTAGCGCTAGCCTTTCTTGCCGAGTTATTGCATAAATAGCTATCACCAAAAATAGGGAAATAAAATGACAAAAACAGCACCATTAACACTGTATTACGATACCTTTGGTCAGCCTGAACACCCTGCTGTCGTACTTATTGCAGGGTTAGGTGGACATAACATCAGTTGGACATCAGAGTTTTGCCAACAAATTGCCAATGCAGGCTTTTATATTATCCGTCCCGATAACCGTGATGCTGGCTTATCGCCACATTTAGATAATTACCCGCCACTGAACATCCAAGAATTAGCTGAGCGCTTACAAAACGGCGAACATGTCGATGTTCCCTACACTCTATTTGAAATGGCAAATGATATTATCGCCTTGCTAGATAGCTTATCCATTGAAAAAGCTCATATTGTAGGGCGTTCGATGGGAGGAATGATAGCGCAAGTGGTTGCATCAAAAGTTCCGAACCGTATTCTTTCACTCTGCCCAATTATGTCATCAACTGGCAACCCACAATTGCCGCAAAGCGAGCCGGACGTCATGAAAATGCTAATGTCTTCTGGCGTGGATCCTAAACAGGATTTTGAAGGCTACGTTGCTGGGCAACTCGCATTTTACCGCCGCATTGGCTCAACATGCGTACCGTTCGATGAAGAAAATTGCCGTGACTATATTGCACAAGCATTCCAACGTAATTACTCTCCTGAAGGCACTAAACGTCAGTTAGCCGCCGTTGCGGTAACGGGCGATTTGAGGCCTCTCCTCAGCGCCATCACCGCCCCAACGCTGGTGATCCACGGTTCTATTGACCCATTATTCCCTGTAACTTCAGGTCAGGATATTTTTGATAATATTGAAACGGCAAAATTAGAAGTGATTGAAGGTATGGGGCACGATACGCCAGCTGCATTAAACCCTCAAATTGCTGAAATGATTATTGAGAATATGCGAGAGAATGAAGTGAATTAATAACGTTAAGTTTGTAAATAAGCGCCTGAATAAAGGCGCTTATTTTATACATTAAATCGTGTATCTATAACCAGCCTTGCCGTTTATGTTGTGCGCAAATTGGGCACAGAGATTCCTTCGCAGTCCATGCCGAAAAAGGCAATTGGCACTTTTGGCACGTCCCATCGAAGTAATGAAAATGCTGTGATTCGCTATTTTTTGCCACATGAGGATGAACTTGAATTGATTTTGGGAAACAGACCACTTGGCAACTCATACAGCCTGTACAACGCTTATCATCTAAACTAAATTGATGATCTTCGAGCTCAATCGCCTGTTCATCGCACACTTTCGCGCACGCGCCACATAAAATACAGCTCGCCGTATCTAATGCAATATGGAACCAGCTATCCTCGGGATAAAACTGTTTTCTGGCATTCAATCCCGTTTTGACCTTGCCACTATCTAATGGCTGGCTGTCTAATTTTTGACGAAAAAGCATTCTACGACGCCCACTGTCCACTTCCGCAGGTTTGGTGATGGTCAAACTCCAAATAGGCTCTTGTAATGCTTCCAATTTTAGATTTAATGCGGCTAAAGTGGGTAACCATTTGTCCACCAGCGGTTCAGGAATTTGCATACCTCGAATGGCATATTGGCGATGCCAAACAATCAATTCTTCAGGGCTGGCGAGTGGTTCATCATGGCTGATAACCAAAAAACCATTTTGGTAGGTTCGTTCATGAGGTTGTATATTTTCAATGGCATCGACTGGACAAGTAAACAGGCAGTTACCGCATTGGTAACACAGCTCATTATCAATTTTCGCGTCCATAAAACCAAAAGAAATCGCGCCCACTGGACAACTGCTCGCACAGTTGTCACAAACACTATTTTTTAAGCGCTTATGGACACACTTTTCATTAATCACAGGTTCTGGAGGAAGATCTAATTGAATGAACCGCCGCATAATCTATTCGTTTACCTTTGATGTCTACCTTTGATAATTAAGCTTAATAGCTTTCTATCATCTTAATGCAACGGTTTAAAATTAACATGACATAAATTAAAAATTAACGCGATATGATGGCATTACATGCCAATACACTCACTTGCTCTAGGATTTTGTCCAAAAAATCATCCGAAATATGTTCTTGATTCAAGCGCTTTAATAGTGATTTTTTCGCGATCACAAATCCCAAAACTTGCCCAATTAAAGCATGTGCTGAAATAATCGCCGTCGCCCGATCTTCATCCGTAATAAATTGAACAAGTGAAGTTAAGCGAGAATGAAAAGGCTCAATAAATTCTTTAAAAATAATCTCGGCGTTTTCAGTAGGCTCCAACTGCTCTCTTAGGATTAATATGGAATAATATTCATGTTCCGGTGACAGTAACGCCAACCCCAGCCCTTTTATTAATAACCGGAGTAATGATTCAGCCTCTACCACCTCATGGCTTGCCTGTGCTTTTAATTGCTCAAACTGCACATCAAATACGCTCACATTGCTCATTTTGGCAAGATCTGCCGCAATTTTATGGATAACAGCTGCATAGACACCCATCTTTCCGCCCATATGATAAGGGATGGCAGATTGGTTAACTCCTGCACTCTCAGCCAGTTGACGAGTTCTCACGCCATTAATGCCATAAAGAGCAAACTGTTTGATGCCTTCATTGATTAATTTTTCTTTCGTCAGCTCCGAAGAGAGTGTGTTTTTATTTATTTCTGTCATATGCAGCTGAAACCTTAATTACATTAAATGAGTAATATTATACGTCGGCACGCATTAAATGCGTCGAATTATTATTTAATTCTATCCCCTTGTCTTTTCCCACAATCACGGTACCGCCTAAATTACATAAATGATAATCAAAGGCACAATTAGGTTCAAACGCAAATGTCATACCTGCTTTTAAGACTAATTCACGCCCAGGGTTAGGCAGTCGGCTTATATGTCCATATTTTTGAGCTAATGGTAATACTTCAATTCCAGGAGCCGTGCCAAAACCAATTGGACCATAAGGATTAATGCTATGAATAAGCGGATGAACGTGCCAACCTTTTGCCTTTAATAATGGTTGTTCCATTTTGTCCACCAACTCCCCAAAGGTAATGCCTTCTTTGAGATTCTCTACACCTATTTCATAACATTCTCTCGAAACTTGTGCGGCTCGCTCAATATTAGGGTGTATTTTCCCGACAGCCACCGCAGCTTGATGCTGGGTTTCATACATCCCATAAAGTGCAAAAATTTCAGTTAATACAATATCTCCATATTGTATTTCCCGTGGTTTTTGTGAGCGGTACTGCCATGCTGGTTGTCCCCAACCAATATATTCAGGGCCTGACCCCATCAAAATTTCCGCTGTAAATCCCCCCATTGATAAACACGTTGAGGTCACTGCAGCAGCAATATCCGCTTCGGTATTTCCGGGGATAGCTGTTTTGCGCATCGCTTCACTCATTGCTTCACCAATCATGGCTGCATGTTTGATATGCGCGATTTCTTCATCACTTTTGACCGAAGCTAATTGGAAAAAGGTTTTATAAACAGGCACAAAACTCACATTCGGTAACTGCTCTTTAATACCGGATAACGTGTTAAACGGCATCGCACCATCGAAATAGAACGGCGGATATGGCTCAAGACCAATTACGCCTATCTGAGCATTCGACGATACCCCTAACTGAATCAAAATATTGCCGATATTACGCCCTGTTTTTCCCACCATAATCTGCTCCGGTGAAATCCATTGCATATCATTACGCAAAAAAGCTTGCATATGGTCGGCCACCATCATCGGCGCAAATGTCACCACTATCGGTGCTTTATCTTGGTGGAATAGCACCACAGAGCCAAGTCTGTCATTAGTAAAATAATGGTCGATACAAAATGGCGCGGGCGCAGCCGATTCCCTATCGCCATACACCATCAAAACCTCGAGATCATGCTCTTTCATAATTTGGCGAGCCAAATTCCATCGTCTATCGCGCTCTTTAAAGGTAAATGCAGTGGGTATCATTGAATTCATCATAATTTCCTCGTTTATATTATATTTAATTCATTCGAATGAATTAAATATTGATCGCAATGATACTGAAGTCAAATTAATCATAAGCATTAAGTGCTATCGCTTGGAAATTACTTGCCCAAAAAACTGATAGCGAATTGAAAATACAGCGATAAATAAACCAAACTCCAATCAAACTTTTTGATCATCCCTTGAATAGTTTCGAGTGTATACTAGAGTAATATCAACATTTTTAACCCTGACCGATGCCAACTGACATCCCCGACCATTCCTAACCAAAGGTTTGTATATGAATAATTTTGAGTTTTACAACCCAACGCGCATTGTTTTTGGTGAAGGTAAAATAAGTGAATTGGACCGATTGGTTCCCGCGAATGCAAAAGTCCTTGTGCTATTTGGCGGTGAAAGTGCTCGCAAGAGTGGTACCCTCGATGAAGTTGCTAGCGCATTGAAAAATCGCCAGATTGGCTATTTTGGGGGGATTGAAGCTAACCCTCGCTATGAAACGTTAATCAAAGCTGTCGCACAAATTGAACACGAAGGTTATGATTTTTTACTGGCCGTTGGCGGTGGATCCGTCATTGATGGTACTAAATTTATCGCTGCGGCAGTCAATTACGCAGGGGATAAATGGGAAGTGGTAACCAGTGGCGGTGCCACTATTGCACACGCATTACCTTTTGGTACGGTGTTGACCCTCCCTGCCACTGGTTCTGAAATGAACAAAGGCTCTGTGATTACCCGTGAAGAGTTACATGCAAAATTAGCCTTTATGAGTGACAAAGTTTTCCCGCAATTTTCTATTTTAGACCCCGTTAAAACCTACACACTACCGCCTCGCCAAATCAGTAATGGGGTTGTGGATGCGTTTGTACATGTTATCGAGCAGTACCTTACCTACCCTGTAAATGCCAATGTTCAAGATGCATTTGCTGAAGGTCTACTGAGAACTTTGATCGATATTGGTCCGAAAGCCTTAGCAAATCCAACCAACTACGATGTTCGAGCCAATTTAATGTGGACAGCAACATTAGCGTTAAATGGTTTAATTGGTGTTGGCGTACCGCAAGACTGGGCAACCCACATGTTAGGTCATGAAATCACCGTTCTCTACGGTTTAGATCATGCCCAAACCTTAGCCATCATCCTACCTTCCTTAATGGAAGAAAAACTGCCTCAGAAACAAGCAAAAATGGCGCAGTATGCAGAACGTGTTTGGGATATCCGTGAAGGCAGCGAAAAAGAAAAAGCACTCAAAGCCATTGAATTAACAAGAGGCTTTTTCGAAGCAATGCACGTGAAAACACGCTTTAAAGATTATCAGCTTAACCAAGATATCGTGGAGCCTTTAGTTGAGAGTCTCGTGGCGCATAGCATGGTGACACTCGGAGAGCATCGTGATATTACCCCTGAAGTGAGCCGCCGAATTTATCTCGCTTCATTATAATGACCGTATTTTATTGAAAAGTTGAAAGTTCAAAAGAGCGCATTCCCTTGCGCTCTTTTTTAATGACTCGAACAGGGTTTGTAGTTCACTTCCGCGACCAACCACTTCAGCAAAAACGCCGCACATACCGCCATTAACACATTGAAACTCAAGCTTAAACATGTTGCTTGACGTAAAGTTTCTAGAGAGTTTCCATCGTCGAAATGAATCAATCCATACTGTAAGATCACCGAAGCAACCGTCGCACCAACAGCTGCACCTATTTGCTGGAGTGTCGCTGTCAAACCTGATGCCATTCCCGTTTCTCGCTGAGACACTTTGGAAAGGACTAAATTAAGCATTGGCGTCATGATCATGCCTTGAGTAAAGCCAATCACACATAAAATGGGTGATAACGCCCAAATTCCGGCACCAAATTGACCACCACTTAACGCCACAATCAACAAAAGATAGCTTGCCCCATACAGAATAGCTCCCCATAACAGGGTTTTATCTCCCCAACGATAAACCCATTTTGGCGTCAAAAATGACGATACAACAAATCCAATACTGGAAGGAACAAACACCAGCCCTGCACTAAGCGGTGTTAATCCAAATCCATTTTGTAGCACAATAGAGAGTAACAAAGGAAATGCCGATGATGTTGCGTACACGCTCATGACGACCATTAGCCCAATAACAAAAGGCATATTGAGCAAAATTCGCATACTGAATAAAGGTGTTAATTGGCGTTTTTCTCGCTGAATTTCGTAATAAGCAAACCCGCCTAAAATCAAACAACCCACTACGAATAACCCGCTGCTCAGCATATTCCAACCCCATACTGGCAGCATTAAAAACGGCAACAAGCTACAACCAATACCAGCACTCGATAGCATCACGCCTAACCAATCGAGATTAACTTGCAGTTTATCCCCTTCGAGTAAATAACCTGAAAGCCATAATGCAATAATACCAATCGGTAAATTAACCAGAAAAATAGTTCGCCATCCCATCCCCCAAACATCAAGCGTAATTAACCAACCGCCCAATGCCTGACCCGCAATTGCTGCTAAACCTAATGTCATACCCAAATAACCAAATGCTTTTTTGGCTTGGTTTTCTGTAAAGTTAATCCGAATGCTGGAATACACCTGCGGGAAAAGTAGCGCGGAAGATAATCCTTGAATAAGACGTGCTGCGACGAGTAATAAAGCAGTCGGCGCAATCGCACATAATAATGATGAAAATACAAACCAAAACATCCCTACCCGATATAGCGTTCGCTTACCAAAAATATCCCCCAGTCGTCCCCCCGTAATCAGCAGTAAACCGAAAGCTAGCTCATAACCGACAATAATTAACGTTAATTCTGTCAAATTAGCATTTAACGATTTTTCGATACTCACGATTGCCACATTCACCACAAACAGATCGAAGATAGTGACAAAACCGGCCAATAGTAAAACACCCAATGCCGCTTTTTGCTGTTGATTCATATTACACTCATTAACCAAGACAGATGAATAAATGAGGACTATAATCAACCTATTATCCTGTTACAATTTAACAACTTATACTATCACTAAAAGTATTAGGCTATGAAAAATAGACAACGAACTCGCCCTGAACTTGCCAATTTTCTAAAAAACAAACGAGAAAGCGTATCGCCAGAACTGGTAGGATTACCCTGCTCCACACGCCGCCGTACTCCAGGGCTACGCCGAGAGGAAGTTGCCGCATTAGCTGGAGTCGGGCTTACTTGGTATACATGGCTAGAACAAGGGCGTGAAATTGGCGTATCTAATCAATTTTTAGACAGTCTTTCTCAGGCATTACGTTTAAATAGCGCAGAACGCCAACATTTATATCTGCTCACTCAAAACCGTGAACCTAGCGCCTCCGCTAATACTGAGCATACAGTTCCTCCTGCAATTTCACGATTAATCGCAGATTTTCCTAATCACTATTTATGCTATGTGCTCAATCTGCACTGGGATGTATTGGCCTATAACTCACAAGCAGACGAGTATTTTCATTTTTCGCAAACTGAACCTTACTACCGTAACTTTTTGTATTTATTGTTTATGGATCCTCGCTATCAAGAGCGATTTGCAAACTGGTCACAGGTTGCGCAGCAACTATTAGCCAGTTTTCGCCGAGATTATGCACGCACAAAAAACGATCCAAATATTAAAAAACTCATTGATACGTTAAGCTCAGAATCATCGATATTCTATGATTTATGGCACCGCCATGAGATTTACCAGCCGTGTACTGGAATCCGAGATATTATTTATCAAGGTCGCTCTCAGCAATATGATTACACCTCACTGACTTTTGATATTGAGAAAGGTAATCGACTGTTGGTTTATATGCCGATTAAATCGGATGATGAGTAAATAATTAATTGATTTTTTATGCAGTTAAGCTGATAGCAGATAACTCTACTATCTATGCCCCGATTATCTTTAGCCAGATAATTGATTGGTAATGGCACAATAGCATGATCAAAATATTGTTTTAATTTCCCACCCTAATAACCCGTTTCTTGGCGCTGTAATTTTATGTATTTTATATAACAAAATTACATAAAACATTTTTATAACAATCGTTTTTATAACAGTCGTTTTTATAAAAATATAGCCCTCTTAGGTCGTGAGCCATGTTTTCTAAATCCAATATCTCTAATTCTGCCCTGCTCGCGTCTTCGCTGCTCTTAACCATCGGGCGCGGTGCCACATTACCATTTATGGCGATATATCTGACTCGACAATACCATATGGCGATCGATATCGTTGGTGTTGCCATGACCATCGCCTTAACCATGGGCGTATTATTCAGCATGGGGTTTGGCATGCTGGCGGATAAAGTCGACAAAAAACGCTGCATGCTTATTGCCGTGGTAGCGTTTATTTGTGGATTTATCGCAATTCCGCTCATGAACAATGCACTATTGGTGATTATATTTTTCTCACTGATTAACTGCTCTTATTCTGTTTTTTCAACTGTTTTAAAAGGTTATTTTGCGGATACCTTGTCATTATCCTTAAAAACCAAAGTGTTTTCGCTCAACTACACCTTTATTAATATCGGCTGGACAGTAGGACCACCAATGGGCACATGGTTATTAATGTACAGCATTAATTTACCTTTTTGGCTGGCAGCCGTATCCGCCGCCGCCCCAATCTTTTTCATTCATCGGTTTGTTCAAAGCACCAAACCTGCTAGCCATGTTGATGGCCAACCTCGGGTATGGAACCCCAAAGCGATGTTCCACGACCGTGCATTAGCTTGGTTTATTCTCTCCACTTTTCTCGGCTCACTCGTTTTTGGTTCTTTTACCACGTGGATCTCCCAATATGTGATCACCGTTGCTAACAGTGACTTTGCACAAGCGGTGATTGGCGTGATCTTACCTGTCAATGCCGTCGTCGTTGTGACACTACAATATACGGTGGGCAAACGCATTACGCAGGATAACTTAAGACGCTTAATGACCATTGGTAGCGTATTCTTTTTAGGGGGGTTAGCGGTCTTTATGGGCTCTGGAGATAACCTCTATTTATGGGCGTTAGGCTCATTTATTTTTACGTTAGGAGAACTGATTTACGCACCGGGGGAATATATGTTAATTGACAGCATTGCCCCTGAAGGCATGAAATCCAGCTATTTTTCTGCTCAGGCTTTGGGATTACTTGGCGGGGCCTTTAACCCAATGATGACGGGCTTCGTTCTAACTGAACTTCCTCCGTATTTTATCTTTATTATCTTAATGGTGATGACAGTACTGGCATGGTTAAGTATGCTTAACGGCATGCGAATTAAAAATAAACAAACTCTCGCATTGACAATATAAACCGCAGTAAACGTAGTCTGCTGTATAAATAATGTTCCTTATGTTTAATTACCCGCTAATAGCTATATTAGCGGGTTTCTTTTTTCTATTTCAACACCCTATTTCAACATACTCATTTTTAAGGTTTCTCCGAGAATTTTTATCGCATTGCGCCGTCTTGGGATCAACTCTAATGCATAGTTAATACGCAGGTGGTTTGGGTAGCAATCGCCTGTAGCAAAGTGGGCTCCCGTCAATACCGTCACTTTATTGCGATGTAAAATATCCATCAATTTCGCAGTATCTGCTGCCGGATGCTCGACCCATAATGAAAATCCACCTTGAGGCCTTGAAATTCGAGTATTGGCAGGAAAATGCGTTTCAACTAATTCCCGATATTGGCACTGTAATTCTCGATATTGCTGACGCATTCGGCGTAAATGCAAAAAATAGTGCCCTTCCTTTAAGAAATTACTCATCACTTGCTGCATAAAAACTTCGCCAGAACAATGCGATAAGTATTTTAAGTGCATAACTTTCTCTTTGTATTTACCGGGAATTATCCACCCCGTCCGCGTTCCCGGTGCAACGGTTTTAGAAAATGAACTGCACAGAATCACATGACCTTCCGCATCCAGAGATTGGATCGTTGAAGGACGCGGATAGGCATATGCAAGAGGCGCTAAACAATCATTCTCAATAACCGTACCTTGATATTGATTAGTCATCTCGAGCAACCTTTGCTTATTCTTTTCCGGCATAATACTGCCCATCGGGTTATTGCATGTCGGCGTGACCACTACCGCTTTGACCTGCCAACATTGGAAAGCTTCTTCTAACCTATCCAAGTTAATTCCTGTTTGGGGATCAACGGGAATTTCGATGATTTTACGACCCAGCCCATAAAGCGTTTGCAGTAATCCGGGAAACGTCGGTGATTCAACAGCAACCACATCATTAGCTTGGGTACATGCTTGAATTGCAATAGAAATTGATTGATGGGCGCTGGTGGTTGTCACGATATCATCAGGGGTAAATGACTGGCGATAATCGGACACATGATAGATCTGCTCCCTGAGTGCGGCTAACCCTTGTAAGCTATCATACTCAAGTGTTAGCGGATTACGGCGACGCGCCACCATATTCATTTCTTGCCATAATGGTTCTAAGGTTTTATCTGCAATATTAGGTACTGCACACGATAATGATGTGACCCCTGCACGCTCTTCAACACGCAGGAAGTCCATCGTCGGATTCCATTTATCAATATGCACAGGCTTTTGAATATAGTTAGCCACTTTAGGCAATTGCGCCGTGGCCTTTTCAGGGATCACAAAATAACCCGATTTCGGTACTGCATAAATGAGCTGACACCGTTCCAATTCACGATAAGCTAGTTGAGCCGTGGTAATGCTCACATCATGGCAGCGACTAATATCTCGTACTGACGGCATTTTCTCCCCACCAAGAAACTCCCCTCGATGGATTTTGCTCTGCAGCATTTGGGCTATTTGTTTATAAAGCATCGCACTCATTTCCTTAAATCGAATCCCGTATCTGTAATGTAATACAGATTTCGTTGAGATGATCTGTATTTTGCAAAAAAACAGATCTGTCACTTTTTTAAGTCAATGCCTCATGCGAAGCTAAATAAACAAAATACAGCAATAGGATTTTATTTATGGAATATGAAAAAAACATAAAGGGCAAACCATACCCTAAATTTATATTAGCTCAACCAATCATATTCATCTTTCGGTTGGTAATCTCATTATTTATAAGGAAAAAACATGAAAAATATAAAAACCAAAAAATATAATTTTTTATTTAAAAAAACAAAGAAATTTTTAATTAAATTAATTTTTGAAGGATATAAAACAGAAACCGCTCACTATAATAAATAGAAAAGATAATTTTAACTTCCAAACTAACTATCTAATTAGAGAATATATATGGTTTCTATATTAAAAATTGCTGCGACAATAGCGATATTGGCGCAGCTTTATTCTTTTTCAAAATAGACCTTATTATTTTTTTGCAGATTCTTTTAGTAATAATGCCCGCTTGCGATCGATCCCCCAGCGATATCCTGATAATCCACCATCCGTTCTTACTACTCGATGGCATGGAATCGCTACCGCTAGCATGTTCGCACCACATGCATTCGCCACTGCCCTAAACGATTTAGGTGCACCCATCTTTTCTGCGATTTCACGATAGCTCACCGTTTTTCCAACAGGGATGTTTCTTAACACTTGCCACACTCGTTGCTGAAATGCGGTTCCTCGAATATCCAAAGGAAGATCAAAACCTATTTCTGGGGCTTCAATAAACCCAATAACTTTAGAAACCACTTGGTCGAATGCTTTATTTCCACCAATCAACTGAGCATAGGGAAATTTATCTTGTAAGTTATTTAGCAATTGCTCAGGGTCATCTCCGAATAAAATTGCACAAATGCCTATCGGACTTTGTGCAACGAGTACATTTCCTAGCGAGCAAACAGCCAGAGCAAAATAGATTTGGCTCCCTTCACCACCTGATTTCCACGCTGTCGGTGTCATGCCCAATCTCGAATTAGCTGTTTCATAGAAACGGCTATTCGAATGGAAACCCGCATCATAAATAGCATCAGTGATCCGCTCATTTTCCTGTAATTGTGTTTGTACTTTCTGATGAAGATAAGCATCGCGATAGGCTTTAGGTGTTAACCCAGTTTGTAATTTAAATAATCGATGAAAATGAAACGGGCTTATTCCAACATAATCAGCTAACTCAGCCAATGTATATTTCTGGGTATTTTGCTCAATATACCGACAAGCAAGCTCAATTTTCTCTTGATAAAACTGGGCTTGCTGTGACATTTCATGACGACGACGTTTTCCCGAATGAAACCCCTGGGCTATCGCTTGCTGCTCATTATCAAAAAACAGCACATTATCTCTCTTCGGTAATCGTCCCGCAGCGGATGGATGGTTATAAAGTTTCGATGTTTTCACACCATATACAAAATAACCATCTGCGGTTTTATCGCGTAGTTTCAACGCATTCCAGCGCTGCTCATCTGTGACCCATTGATTTTTCGTCGACATATATTTTACCCTTTACTGATTTCACCGTGATCAGTATCTCTGGTTATTATATGTCGAACACTCCAAACCTTGCTTTTTAATTCGCACGACACATCACGTTCTGAGGTTGTGTTTCATTGTTTTTTCGACGCACGATCAGCAGAATCACCATAAACCCGACTATCGCCAATAATGCGCCCATAAAACTCATCATCGTGTAGCTGTAGCCATGGGATAAAATCGCCGCACCGACAGCCGCTCCAATGGCATTTCCCAAATTAAATGCACCAATATTTACCGAAGATGCTAGCGCTTGTGCGCCAACCGCCGCATTCATCACTAAAATTTGAATGGGTGGAACGAGTGCAAAGCTAACAATACTCCAGAATAATAAGCCAATAGTCGCGCCGGCGATATTTGTCGCAATGATTGGGAATATCACCATGCTTATTGCCGATAATACAAACAAGGTTAATAAGGTTGGATATAAGTTTTTATCTGCAAAATAACCACCAAGATAATTGCCGATACTAAAACCAACCCCAATGACCATTAACATCATTGTAATTGTCTGGTCTGATGCCTGAATGAAATTCATCAACATTGGCGTTATAAACGTATACAAGGTAAACATTGCACTTGCTCCGAGTACCGTTGATAACATACCTAACATCACTAATGGGCGTCTTAAAATACGCAATTCATTTTTAACGTTAACCTGACTACCTTGTAAACGCGCAGGAATAGCAAAAATTAAACTGGCGATCGTGAGCAAGCCAATACCAGAAATTAAGTAGAATGCCTCACGCCAACCGATTAATTGCGTTATTTTGGTGACTAATGGAACGCCACCAATACCTGCAATGGTCAGCCCCATAAACATCGCTGCAATTGCACTCGCTTGTTTGCCCGCAGGCACTACACTGGCCGCCACAATGGCACCTAGACCAAAAAATGCCCCGTGATTTAGGCTAGTAATCAACCTTGAAAGTGACAGCGTCACTAAGTTAGGTGCTAAACCCGATAATAAATTTCCTACCGTGAAAATCGCCATTAAAAAAACCAACGCAACCTTTGGGCGCTTACTCACTAATAATAGCGTCATGATCGGTGCTCCAATCATCACTCCCAGCGCATAAATCACCACAATCGCACCGACAGAAGGAATGCTTTCATTAAGATTTTCAGCGATATAGGGAAGCATTCCCATCGGAGAAAATTCGGTAATACCAATGGCGAATGCGCCAACGGATAACGCGAGCAATGCTGTGTTTATTCTCATTTTTATGCCTTATAAACCAATCTCAATTGACCGGCGGCAATTCTTCCATATTGAAAGCGGGTGAAAAACCCATTATGGTGAGAATAACTTTTGCGGGAAATGCAATAATGAAAATTACATTAGAAGAGCTCCAAACATTTATCAGCGTGGTCGATTACGGCTCTATTACAGCGGCAGCCGATCAGCATTGCATGACGATATCCACCGTCAGTCGTGCATTATTGCGTTTAGAAGAGAAAGTCAAAACCACGCTACTTTACCGAACCACTCGCGCCATCAAACTCAGTGATGAAGGTGCTGCATTTTTGCAAAAAGCGCGAGAAATAGTCCGACTAGCTCAAGAAGCTGAAGATTTGCTGTCCGCTCGCCAATCGATTCCATCAGGTAAGCTACGCATTGATGCCTCTACCCCATTTTTAACCCATGTTATCGCTCCGCTAATCCCATTATTTTATGAACGCTATCCCCAAGTTGAGTTAGAAATAAATAACTATGAAGGCGTGACAAACCTATTAGAGAAAAAGACAGATGTCGCGTTTAGAATTGGCACGTTAAAAGATTCATCACTCAGTGCAACACTATTGGGTTATACCCAAAAAAGGTTGGTTGCTAGCCCCGCTTACTTAGAAAAATATGGAATGCCAGAAACGATAGAGGATCTCAACAAACATTGTTTGCTGGGTTTCACTACGCCAGAGTCATTAAATTACTGGCCACTCGAAAACGCCGATGGCAGCTTACTCAAAATTACCCCCCATATCGCCTGCGCCAGTGGTGAAGTACTCCATCATTTAGCGCTGCAAGGAACCGGCATTCTCTCTTCTGCCGATTTTGTAAGCTTAGATGCTTTTGCTAATGGCGGGCTCGTGAAGGTGCTAGAACAAAAAACGGTAACAATGAAACAGCCGATTAATGCTGTTTATTATCGTAACCAAGCCGTTTCACCAAGACTACGCTGCTTTATTGATTTTATTAAAAAACATTCGACAAAAATCGATCTGAGTTAATTCTTATTCACTCGTTTTCTAAATTCACTTAATGTCGTACCCGTATGCCGCTTAAAATAGCGGCATAAATACGAGGTATCTTCAAAATTTAATTCATCAGCAATACCCTGAATGGTGAACGTTCCTCTCTCTAACAAGACTTTAATTTCTAAAACCACTTGCCTATCGATCAGTGCCTTAGGCGGATCGTTGAAGAAATCCTTCACAATTTGCGATAAATAAAACGGTGTAATCGAAAGTTGATTTGCATAGAACTTAACCTCTCTTTGCTGTTTGCAATGCTGGGTTATTAATGCCCAAAATTGCCAACATAATTGTGATTTACGGCTACGTTCATCTGAAAAATGGGATTGAGCATGATTGACCTGATTAGCAATTTCTAAAAATAGATTTTGTAAATGTTGGCGTAGTTGTAATTTCCCATACTCCGCGCGTTCTTGTTGGTAATATAAAAATAGCTGATACCAATGTGAAAATAGTATGGATTGTGCCGGTGACATCGATAAGTGAGGTTGAAAATTAAAATAGGCAAACAATGAATTAGGTAAAACAAATGCAATATCTGTGGCAAACGTCTTATCAATATGGATGTAATCAATAATAAAATTCCGAGAACGCTTCTGTAGCATAACAAAAGTGTCGTCATACAACACAAAGAGCTCATTTCTGCGTAAGGCATAGCGCTTAAAATTAATATTGAAAATTCCAACCCCTTGCCTACAAATATATAGCGTCACATAATCTGGAGATAGCACTGTATTTTGCAATTCTTCCAGTGTCGCCGAACCAATGCTGACTACTCCTTCCCATACAGATTGATGCTCCTGCAGCTCTTTCATGTTTAACACACTCACATTTCGCCCACGCCATTAGCTTTATTGACCTATTCTACGCTGTTTGTTTCAAAATATCAGTTTTCATAAGTACCCAAATTGCCGAGATTTGACCATTATAATAAGCAAATAAATACCTAAAATAGGCAATGTAACTATCAATGCAATGAAGAGAAAATAACATGATTTTATATACACAAAGGCTAATTTTACGTCCTTGGCATATTACTGACGCGGCAGACCTTTATCATTATGCAAAAGATGAGCGCATCGGCCCTATTGCAGGCTGGCCACCTCACCAAAGCGTCGAAGAAAGTGCGGAAATTATCCAATCCATTTTCATGCGTGATGGCGTGTTTGCTGTAGCATTAAAAGAGGACAATAAAGCCATTGGCTTGATTGGTTTATCTATCGGAAAAGAGAGTAATTTTCCAATTGGAGCTAATGATGCGGAAGTGAGTTATTGGATAGGTGTACCATTTTGGGGAAAAGGATTCATTCCTGAAGCTATCCGAGAAATCATGCGGCATGGATTTAAAAATCTCAAACTGGATAATTTATGGTGCGGTTATTTTCAAGGTAATCAACAATCTAAAATTGCTCAAGAAAAATGCGGTTTCCAATATTACGCAACATTAGCCCCACAATTTATTGAGCTTATTGGCGAGACAAAGACAGAAGAAATTAGTCGTATCACTTATCAGCAGTGGCAATCTCAAACCCAATGGCAGTCACAAGTTTAATTATCCTTAGTACGCTATCTCAAAAAGATAGCGTACCCTTCAATGCCATAATCTTGCAGTTTATCTGACTTTCAGCATGGATTTTGTAACAATCTACTGCGATACAATGAAAATATCCGACAGCCCACTTCCATCAATGCTATGATTTCCTGATACTTACAAACTACACGTCATACAATAAAAATCTTCAAGGTAAACACATGCACGACTATGGTATTTGGACAATTATTACGCCAATTGTCACTATCCTTTTGGCGATTCTCACTCGTCAGGTGATGCTTTCATTAATGCTCGGTATTTTAGTCGGTTTTACCGTCATTAATGACCACAATATATTACTCGGCATTCGCGGCACTGTTGATGGCATCATCGATACATTTTCTTCCGCTGGCAATACTCGCACCATCGTCTTTATGGTCATGATTGGTGGGATAATGCGCCTAGTGGTCGTCACAGGTGGCGTTCGTGCATTAGTTCAGTTACTGACAAATAAAACAAAATTAATTAAGAATAGAACAGCGACGCAATTACTCGCCATTGTCATCACTGCCTTAATTTTTATTGAAAGTTCCATTAACCAATTAGTCGCAGGTGCATCTACTAAGAATTTAGCCAGACAATATGGCGTTGCCCCAGAAAAAATGTCCTATCTTATTCAAACCGCCTGCGTTTCTGTTTGTTCATCCGCCATTATAAATGGTTGGGGTGCGGTGATTATGGGACTGATTGGTGTACAAATTTCCCAAGGCCTTATTTCAGGTGAACCTTTCGATATTTTGATTAAATCTATCGGCTACAACTTAATGGCATGGCTATCATTAGCCACCATTTTATTCTATGTGTTCACCAATGTTTCGTGGGGACCAATGAAAAAAGCCGAAATGAAATATCACGAAAATTTCATGGCAGGGAAATTAAGCGAATCTTCACTTAAAAATGAAGATGAAGAGATTATTGATCATCAAAATGCCCATTCAGCCTTAAACTTTTTCATCCCTATTCTTTCGACTGTCTTAATGGTTCCAGTTGCCTTATATATCACAGGTGATGGGGATTTCAGCAAAGGGAGCGGTTCAACGTCCGTTTATTGGGGTGTTATGTTCGGTACCGCAGTTTCTTTTTGCTGGTTTATTGGAAGAAGGCTATTAAATATCGATAACTTCTTTAAAGAGTTATTTATTGGCTATGCCAGCATGTTAAAGATCAGCTCTATTATGATTTTAGCCTTCCTAATGGGAAATGTGTCTTCTGAACTGAATACTGGTGCTTATATTGCTGAAGTCACCCAAGGCATTATGGCACCTGGTTTTTCTATCGGCTTTATCTTTATCATTAGTGCCATTATGTCGCTAGCTACGGGTACCTCATGGGGAACCTTTGCCATTATGATCCCGATTGGTGTCCAATTAGGGTTATCCGTCGGTATGCCAATTGAATATATGATTGGAGCTGCCATTTCAGGATCTATTTTCGGTGACATGACCTCACCTATTTCTGCGGATGCCATTGTGGCCTCCATGGCCACTGATTGTGACCATATTGAACATATTCGCACTCAAATGCCTTATGCATTAGTAACAGCAAGCTTCGTACTTGCCATTTATCTCTATTTAGGCTTTACCAATTAATACAGGGGAATTTAGATGTCTCTTCAACAAAAATTAACTCAATTCGCAAAAGTTGACTTGCTTAAAGCATCGACCCCATTGAATCGACTCGATAATTTATCGCGTTTATATGGTCGAGAAATCTACATTAAACGCGATGATATGACGCCGTTAGCAATGGGCGGAAATAAGCTGCGTAAACTTGAGTTTTTAATGGCGGATGCATTAGTCCAAAATGCAAAGATTATTGTGACCGCGGGAGCTATTCAATCTAACCATGTTCGTCAAACTGCTGCCGTAGCAGCAATGTATGGGCTAAAATGTGTCGCTTTATTAGAGAATCCTATTCAAAGTGAAGACAGCAATTTCCTGCATAATGGTAATAAACTACTCACCGACTTATTTGGCACTCAATGCGTCATGTGTGATGAATTAACCGATCCACAAGCACAAATGGCAGAGTTAATTAAATCGTTAGACTTGCACGATGCTTATATCGTCCCTGTTGGCGGCTCCAACGGTCTGGGCGCGCTAGGTTATGTTCAATGCGCGATTGAAATTGCCCAACAAAAGCCTGCTAATATTGAATTTGATAAAGTGATTGTGGCTTCTGGTAGTGCGGGAACTCATGCAGGTTTAGCGATTGGCTTACAAGAATTACTCCCCGCTTCACAGCTCATTGGTGTCACCGTTTCCCGTAAACAGCAAGATCAGGCACCAAAAGTTGAAAAACTGCAAAATGAGTTAGCAGAATTACTGCAAATTAAAGAAATACCTGAAATTACACTTTGGGATGATTTCTTCGCGCCAATGTATGGCATGCCAAATCGCGGTGGTTTAGATGCTATAGCGCTGTTAGCTCAAAAAGAAGGGATCCTTCTTGACCCCGTTTATACGGGAAAAGCGATGGCAGGTTTAATTGATTATTTAGACAACTCCACTGAAAAAACACCGGTATTATTTGTGCATACTGGCGGCGCTCAAGCCCTTTTCGCCTATTCAGAAATCAACAAAACCATTAAATAATAAATATCGCTCTATGGAGTCAGTTATTTCCATAGAGCGCCTATTTTATACTCGAGATTTATTCGTTATCCATAACCCAAAGATAATCACTATCCCACCTAATAATGCAGAGAATGTAATTTCCTCATTTAAAAATAGCGTTCCTATTATTACTGCAGTCAACGGATTAAGTGCAATAAATGACCCTGCACCCGCTGCACCTAATTGATCAACACCTTGGTAATACCAAATATAAGCCAGTGCTGAACCTAATATACCAAGGTACAACAGGCTCATAACATCGGTATTTGTTAAATGTGCAATTGTGCCAAATGTTAATTGCCCCATGATACTTGACGCGATAACTAATAATGCCGTTCCTAATAACACAGCATAAGCGACCGTATGTATGGCTCCAATTTCACGGATCACATTTTTACCTGCAACAGTATAAATTCCCCAACTCACTACACAGCCTAATATGGCAAGATCGCCTTGGTTTGTTAAAAAGCCACTCACATCAGACGTTTTTGCTGATAACAATATTGTTGCCCCTAATACACAGCAACCAATACCCGCCCCTTTAATTTTTGTGATTTTTTCTCGCCATAATAAATAGGAAATTAACGCAATCATTGCGGGGTTAATCGCGACTAATAATGCCGCTCTTGATGCAGGAATAATCTGTAATCCATAGAAGAAAAATACCTGATACACAAATACACCACTGCATCCCAATATTAGAATTTGAAAAAACTGACGCGGATTCACTCTTACCCAGCCAATACGAGTACAACTCAACAAAATAACCAATGAAATGCTCGCAAAAATAAAGCGCATCGTCGCGGAAAGTAATGGCGATATATCGGGTTGTAGTACCCTACCAGCAATGAACGTTCCTCCCCATAATATCGAGACACAGATCATTTTCAGAACAACAATATTGACTGATTTTTGCTGAACTTGTCTTTTTGTTATTTTTAATTCCATCGCTATATTGCCCCATTCAGATCAGATATTGTGCATTTTATTGACTCAATCACTCGATACGGATAAGTTATTGGTTATCCAAGATCATAATCAAATGAGCATTTACTCATGACACTAAGCCAACTGGAAATATTTACCCGTGTTGCTGAGCTAAAAAGTTTCACTTTGGCGGCTATGTCTTTGAATATTTCCCAATCTGCGGTTTCACATGCCATTAAATCTCTCGAAAAAGATTTCAATGTCAGTTTATTTACGCGGGAGCAAAACCAAGTCACCCTAACAGAAATTGGTAATACGCTGTTAAATCGAGCCCAACACATACTGAGCCTTCAAGAAACAATGCGGCAAGAAGCTTTAGCAACGAATGGGTTAAAGAAAGGCGTTTTACGAATAGGATCTTTTGGTCCCGGATCTTCAACGGGTATTCTGCCCCCATTATTAAAGGCCTTTCGTCAGCAATACCCAAGTATTGAAATTATTGTTGATGAGGGAGACGATGAGAGCGTAGCTCAATGGTTGTTAGAAAAGCGCATAGATATTGGTGTGGTCGTCTTACCCGATGAACGCTTTGATACTTTCCTTGTGAAGCATGACCAATATGTGGCTATTTTACCACTAGGCCATCCCTTGACTCACTACGATGGAGTTACATTAAAACAGTTATGTGAATACCCGTTTAACCTAACCCAAGCCGGCTCAGGAAAAATTGTGATGGGATTATTTTCTGCACAAAAGCTGACACCTAAAATTCAATTTAGAACTCGCCAACTTCTTAGCACTTTTTCATTGGTTGCACGAAATGAAGCCGTATCGATTGTGGCTCAACTCGCAATCCCTGAAAATATTAACAACATTATCGTCAAACCATTAATTCCCCGCGTGACTCGGGATATTGCCTTTGCTGTTAATAATTACAGTGATGCGTCTCCAGCCACAAAAGCATTTATTAAGCTAATAAAAAACCGTTATTGTGATTTAAGCATTTGTAGTTGTTAATCGATAATGAATAACATACAGGCAATTTTCTGTTGGATAAATTTCACGAATTAAAGCTTTCAACGTTTCTAATGTCATCGCTTCTTGAGTCGCGTGATACTCTGAAATATCATCGTAGTTTAGCGGCTCAACAGAAAGTATTTCAATATCGGTGTAGTACTCGTCAGTTTCTAAAGCATAGACTTTGACAATCGAGCCTGGTACATAATGACTCTCACTTTCATCACGAATGGTGATCACTTTTTCACCAGAAACAACCAGTGGTAATAAACGCTCAAAGAACGTGATGGTTTCGGGGATATTATTCACAGATATTCCTTAATCTTCTCTTAATTCAACAAATGCTATCCCATGTACCATAGTGACAGCAATCTCAATTTTCCCAATAGACTAGGAACTTTCAGTTAATTTATTAGGACACCATAAAATGACTCACAACGAAGTGTGTTTTTACTCATTAGAAGATATTTTTTGGTCTGCTATTTGCCTAAAGACGCATCATGTAGAGCCAAATACACTTGCCTATTTTACTGAGCTAAAAACTCCCGCTTTTAATTATATCTACTTGCGTTCAGGGGCAACTACTACGGGCTTTGAAGCGGCAAATACATTGTTTCAACAACAGTCAAAGCCCTATATTTTAGTTGTTCACACCGATGAATTACCTAAGTTTTCAAACTGTATACAACAATATGATCTTATTGATGATGGTGAATCAACAGCGATGGTATTTGAACTTACGGAGAATGAATCCAAAACGGAAAATCGGTTACCAGACGGCTACCATATAAAGCTTAGCAATCATAATCTCTCTGACTGGTCAAAACCGCTTATCACTGCATTTCCCGTAGTCAATGAACTTGATAACGATAATGACGAATCCATCATTGATGAATATATTCGCTATCATCAGCGTGCGTTAGACAAGAAAATAAATATCATGCATTTTGTCTTGTTTAATCAACAGGCCCCTGTTTCATCACTGACACTCACGTTACATAATGACATTGCACGCTTAGATGATATTGGTACAGATATTGAATTCCAGAGGCAAGGATTTGCCACTGCATTGATTAAACATGTTTTACAGATTTGTCATCAACATAAAATCAAGCAGTGCTATTTGGAGGCGTCTAGCGATGGTTTGTCGGTTTATCAAAAACTAGGTTTTAAATCGATTTTTAAATATCACAGTTACATTTCAGAATAAAATCCCCAGATGCCCAACTAAAAATTCTTAGTTGGGCATCTATTCAATCTATTTTTTGATATTTAATTTTGTATACCAATCCTGAATATCAGCGATAACCACAGCCGTCTGATTAGCGTCCTGACTATCTTTAAAATAATGGTCCAATGAGGAATATGTTTTATACGTGATATTAGGGTTATTAATCTCACTCATCATTTTTTGTGAACCTTCCACATCCACGTTAATATCGGTGAGAGTTTGGATCACTAAATGGGGTTTACGAACACCTTGAAGCAGTTTTTTATTATCTATCGTTAAAGCTTCATACCACCAATTTTGCCCGTGATGACTGGGAAATTGGTCATCATCTAAATGATCATGCAAAACCGCATCTGCAAACTGGTTAAACCCTTCTATTGCACCTTTCGCTTCTTCAGCAGGTAAACTTTTATTAATGCTGTAAGTCACATCATTAATAAAAAATTGTCCGCCACCATTTAGCGAAATAGCAGCATCAATAAAATCAACTTTAGACGCAATAATATTCGTCACTATCGCCCCTTCACTGCCACCTAATACAACAATATGCTGATACTGATTTTTCAACTGGTTCAGCACAGCAATATAGTTATCCACTCTCTCAAAATAAGAGTCGCTCTTCATATATTCTACAGGGCAGTTCTCTTCTAAGGCATTTGGATCATCTAGCCCTATATCAGGTGTTAAGCCTGTTTTTTCGACTAGAAGCACATCACTATTAGGTAATACACCACTAAAATTCTTAATCATATTTTGGTTATTAATGACACTTTTGCAGTCAGAGCCTTGGATTAATACCAATAATTCTTTAGAGGGATTAGAGTCACTTTTAAGCAGGTAATAATGGATCTCTTTATCATCGTATTTTAGTGTTTGCCTATCAAAAGGGTTTTCAGCTGATTCTGCAAACACGGAATAACCCACTAAACACAGAGTAACTAATATAAATTTTTGCATTACCTTAACGTAACCTCAGCCATCTTTTATTTTTCAAAAAAAACATATTGAAGAATATAACGTTTACAACTCTATTTATCTTATTTACGTCACGCTATTTAGCATAATTATGCAGGTACGATCTCTTTATTTCTACTATCATAATGGAGAAATTAGTAAGATAATCCCTTTGAGTTACAAAGCTTTTTATAAATTCACATGACATTTTATAGAGTAAATGAGCAATGTAAGATAGCATTAAATAACAATCTATCTGCATATCGCACGAAACGCCTTAATTCATCTTCAAATTTACTTTATAGATATTGATTAATAACACTGAAAGCGTTGCAAAAAAGTGAGATCTAAAGCCAAAGATAGGATGACAACTGCAGCAACGGTTGCTGATTTTAAAGGTTTAGTTATTATCAATAGATAGATCACAAAAGCTTTACTACCAATAGGTTAACAGAATTTTACATGGGGTCAGATTTGCTATTTGCTCCATTTTGACTAACACATTTTGTATCAGGTAACTGACTAATGAATATACCGCTCTACTATTTACGACATTACCAATCGATCGAAAAGACGTTTTGGACTTCGATTTGTGAGCACAGTATCCATATTGCACAACATACAATTTGTTATTTAACGCCATTAAACTCCCCGGCGTTCAATTTTATTTATCTGCAACCCGACTCTACTCATCATGCTTTTATGCAAGCATACAACCTGTTCGTATCGCAGAAAAAGAATCACACTTTGGTGATCCCTGAAGAGATGTTGCCAAAAGTCGTCAAAGATATTGAAGCACTTAACTATAAACGTGACAGCGTCACGACAGCAATGGCGCTAACATTGTCACAACAAAAAGAAGTCGATTTGCCTGATAATCAGGTAGATATCGTGCTCGCAAACCATGATTTATCCCTTTGGGCTAAACCATTGGTTTCTGCATTCTATCTTTCTGAAGAGCACGATACGGTGATCCAAGAGTATGTTCGCTACCACGAAGATGCCCTGCAACAAGGTGCACCACAATTCCATTTCGTCTTATTGGTCAATGGAGAGCCAGCAACATCTATGACGATCACCATTGAAGGCGAATTGGCACGTTTCGACGATATCGGTACTGAGCCTAAGTTTCAGGGTAAAGGCTATGCTTCTCAGCTTATTGATTATGCTCTCGCATTCTGTCGTCAACAACGAGTCGAACATTGCTTCTTAGATGCATCAGAAGCAGGATTTGATTTATATAAAAAATTTGGATTTGAGCCGTTATTCCGTTACATCAATTATGTTTGGTGCAACAAAAACGCAGTGAATTAATGAGCTAACTTTATAGTGATATTGCCGATAGCAAACTGCTATCGGCAAAGCTTGAGGAAAATATCAGAGATTAAATTTCATCACAGGCTGTTTTTAATGCGGCTGTTTGCTGGAATTTTTCAATCCCAAGTTCAATTAAACGACTGATCAATTCTTGATAAGTCATACCGCCTTGTTGCCATAGTTTCGGATACATACTGATATTAGTGAAACCTGGTAATGTATTGATTTCATTAATCACAACATCATTCGATTCTGTTAAGAACACATCAACGCGAGACATACCGCTGCAGTTTAAGGCTTGATAAGCTTCAAGTGCAATTGCACGGATCTTTTCACTCACATCTTGCGCTAAATCCGCCGGAGCAACAACAGACGCGCCATTTTCATCAATATACTTAGTGTGGTAAGCATAGAAACTATCATGCAGCACGATTTCACCACATGGGCTAGCTAGTGGATGTTCATTTCCAAGCACTGCGCACTCGATTTCACGCCCTTTGACTGCGCTTTCAATCAGCACTTTTACGTCAAATAAGAATGCAAAATCTAATGCCGCGTCAAACTCGCTTTCATTATTAACTTTACTAATTCCAACCGATGAGCCTTGGTTAGCTGGTTTAATAAATAATGGTAAGCCCAGTTTCTCAACCGTTGCAGTGTAGCTGATTTCGTCACGACCGCTTTTCAATAGTGTAATAAATGGCGCAATATGCAACCCTGCATCCCTTAAAAGGCGTTTGGTGACATCTTTATCCATGCAAGCAGATGAGCCTAGAACACCCGGTCCAACAAACGGTAGGTTCGCCATACGCAGTAAACCTTGTAAAGAACCATCTTCACCTAAGTTACCGTGGACAATTGGGAAAATGACATCAATTTGTGGAAGAGGTTTCGCATCTTCTAGAGAAATGAATTGTTCACTTTGTTTGCCCGGAACAACTGCAATGCTACGCTTTGGAGTATTTAACGCGATATGAGCGGGATCATCGCCATGTAACAGGAAGTTCGCTTCATCATATTCATGCCATTGCCCTTCTTTATTGATACCAATAAGGCAAACATCAAACTTACTACGATCTAATCCATTAATAATATTTTTAGCTGATTGCAACGAAACTTCATGCTCAGTGGATTTACCACCAAAAATGACACCAACCCGAATTTTGCTCATTATTTACTCCAACATAAAGACATCAAAAACGATTGTGGGAAATATAGCACGCAGCGAAATAGTTAGGGCATAAAAACTTCACTATGCAAGTAGGTTCGGTGATTAAATGACCAAACCCTTAAAATTATACACATTTTATGCCGATTGCTGAGTTAACAACAGGCTTTGATTCACGATTGTTTCTAACCACTCCATAAAAATGGCCGCGGGAGTATCCGTTTTTATTTCTTTAGGTGAAAGTAAATAGTATGCCGAGCCATCTTCAATAAACCCTTCTGGGGCCATTAATTGTTGTGTTTTAATTTCATCAGCAACCATTAGGAAAGATGCGATAGCGACGCCCTGTCCAGCTAATGCGGCCTGCAAACATAGGTAGAAATGTTCGAAATTAATTTGTTTATTATGTTGTAAATTGATGCCACTGCGGGCTTGCCATGTACGCCAAACATTTGGTCGCGAGGCTGGAACAAGCAAGTTCATCTCATGATAGGGTTGGCTATCATTTTTCTTGATAATGCCCATCCATTCTGCACATATTTTCTTCGCATAAACATTGTCATCCCAAGTGAAATCATTACGTCGAAGAGCAAGATCGACCCCCGCCTTATTAAAATCAATGGGACCACCTGCGGCGATCAAATGCACCGTAATTTCAGGGTATTGCTGGTAAAAATCGGTTAAACGCGGGATCAGCCACTTCATTGCAATGGTCGGTTCACATGACAAGCTAACTACTTGGTTATGGGGCCGCTGCGTAATTTTTTCAACCGTATCAGACAGTTGTTGGAATAAGTACGTTGTCGTTTGAAATAACAATTTACCTTCTTCTGTCAAAAAAATAGCTCGATTACGCCGTTCAAACAGTAGAACACCGAGATGCTCTTCCAGTAGTTTTATCTGGCGACTAATGGCACTGTGCGTTACATGCAGCTCTTGCGCGGCTTTAATAATGCTTTCATAGCGCGCAGTAACATCAAAAAAACGTAACGATGTTAATGGTGGCAGTTTCATAGAATTAATGTCTTCATAAAATTAAGGGGCTTGTAAAATGAGTACCTTCACAATTAAATAGGTAACAAAAACTGACAGATTTTATTGAGAATAAATCGCTTTTTCTCTATCTGCAATCTATTGATAATCAACATCTCAAATTAATTAAATCTATTTATCACCCAGAAATTAAGTCAGTTTTTATTACCATTAGGATCTTACTATGAATGAAATTATCGCTGTTGCCACCATTACTATTTTGGCGGTTATTAGCCCCGGTCCCGATTTCGCTATGGTTACCAGAAATAGCTACTCTTATGGCACCAAAACGGGTCTACTCAGCGCTCTTGGTATTGCTGCTGGAGTACAAGTGCATGTGCTGTATACCATTTTTGGTGTGACTCTAATCATTATGAGCTCTCCCACATTATTTATGGCAGTTAAACTCCTTGGCGTCGCTTACTTGGTGTATATCGGTTTTAAATCCTTAACAAATAAAACAGCAATTAACGCCAGTGATAACCTTAATCCGGCATCAACTCCCTCTTCATTTTCTGCATTTAAAATGGGTTTTTTAACCAATGCACTTAATCCTAAAACGATGTTTTTCGTTGTTTCGGTCTACACCCAAGTGATCCAAGCTGGTAATTCTCAATGGCTCAACTTCAGCTATGGATTATTTATTTCTTTTGCACATTGGGTTTGGTTTAGTTTAATTGCTCTATTTTTTGCGGCACCGTTGATTAGAAATAAAATCTTAAAATATCAATTCACTATGGATAGAGTTATCGGTGCTTTATTAATTATTCTAGGCATCTCTTTGCTCTTCTTTAATATTTCGTCATGACTGAATGCATTTCGAATGAGCCGAACCATTTTGAAAATATTCATTCACCATAATAGCGAGTTCATACACATCTTTAGGAAGGTTTAACTCATTCATTTTATTCAGAGAAACCCAATGAAAATCCGCATTGCATTGGGTTTCTTCGTCTATTAGCTCACAAAGATAAACCATATCGATATGCCAATGATCTCCTTGGCGTTTATCTGCAATGAATTCTTTTAAAATAGCTAAAGGAATTGGTAAAGAGAGAGTATTTTTTGAATCATTGACCTTTGAGTGTAACGGATAGCGACAATCAATCACTCGGCACTGTAAGCCTGTTTCTTCAAACACTTCACGAACAACGGTATCTTGCGGTTCTTCATTCGGATCAATATGGCCACCAGGCGGTAGCCAGATACCTAGCTTAGGGTGCTCATGTAATAGAAATTCCCCACGGGTATTACAGATCATCGCTGTCGCTGTAAAGTGTTTGATATGTTCCACTGTTTTTATTCCTTTATACTTATCATCTTTATAAATCAATTAAATACAATACAACGCGCCTAATCGCTTCTATTGCCACCGCCAGTTCTTCATGGGATAAGGTACTAATTGCTATTCTTAACGCCTGCGGTACTGAGTTTGATGTGCTGTAAGACTCTGCGCTACTAATTGCTATATTTTGCTTTTTTAATTCACGGACTACTGCATCTGCGCGTACGCCATCAGGTAATGGTAACCAAACAAAGTAGCTTGCAGGATGCGCAATATAGGGTATATCCGTAAAAATTTTCTGGACTATTGCTTGCCGTATTTTTGCATCCCGTCGCTTATCTCTTTCAATGCTATCGACCTCACCTTTTTCAATCCAATCACAGAGGATAGCAGTGGTTATTGCCGGTGTATTCCATGTTGTAATTCGGATAATACGCTCGATATTCTCAATATATTGTTGTGGTGCCAGTACCGCACCAACACGTAATCCCGTTGCAATATTCTTCGAAAAACCTGTTGTATAAAATGTAATTTCAGGTGCCAGCGTTGCTAATGGCACAACCGCTGGCCGCTGTAAAAAGGCATAAGAACCGTCTTCAATTAAGAAAAATTGGTGCCGTTTGGCTAGCCCCACCAGCTTTTTACGTTCCGATAAGCTCATCACCCAGCCTAGCGGATTATGCAGTGTCGGCATCGCATAGTAGGCTCGAATTTTTCTCTGTTGGCATAGCTTATCCAACGCTTGTAAGTTTGGACCATTTTCTGCCGTAGGCACAGATATCAGTTCTAAATGGTAAATTTTTGCAAGAGCCTTAAACCCCGGGTAAGTTAATGCATCGACGGCAATAATATCCCCAGGGCTGAACATACCTAAAATGATGGTTGCTAAACCATGTTGCCCACCACTGACTAAAGCTACGGTATCTGCCGTTGCATGCGTTAATCCTCGCTGTTTTAAGTATTTAGCGACCGTCTGTCTTTCATGCTCTCGCCCTGTATGTTGTTGATAATAAAGAATTCCTTCTAAATCACCGCCAACTGCTATTTCCCGTAACGATTCCCGTAATAATTTGGTTTGTTCTTTCGCAATCGGATAACTGAAATTCAGATCTAATGTATTTTTAGCGACATCTTGCTCAATACTTAACTTAGGCAATAGATTGATGTCTCGAACAAAGGTGCCTCGTCCAGTTTCCCCGATTATCAAGCCCCGCTCAATAAGCTCTCGGTATACCCGCGAAGCTGTGACTAATGAAATGCCTGATTTTTCCGCAAAATGGCGATGTGTAGGTAAACGAGCTCCCGCTTTCAATTCACCACTCATGATTTGCGCTGAAAGCAAGTCAACATACTGCTTATAACGATTCTGTGTCATGAAATTGTACCTATGACAATTTTTTGATTGTCATGATTATGTCGATTAGCTTAGCAAAACTCAATTACAAATAATAACGGTCAATTATGAATCAAAGTAAATCATTAGCATCGAGCAGCATTTCCATAACGGATCCCTCTCATACTACTCGCGGTTGGATCAGTGGCTTTATTGGCGTTGCTATTTTTAGTGGCTCACTTCCCGCAACCAAACTGGCTATCAGTGGGTTTTCGCCCGATTATTTGACCATTCTACGGGCTACCATCGCTGGGATTTTGGCTCTGATTGTTTTGATAGTTTTACGCCAAAAAATTCCAGCAAGACAAAAGTTGATTCCTCTTCTTATCGTGACATTTGGTGTGGTGCTCGGCTTTCCATTCTTAACTGCGGTTGCATTACAGTACATTAGCTCATCTCACTCCATTGTATATTTAGGACTGCTTCCTTTGTCTACCGCTTTATTCGGCGTTTTACGAGCAGGCGAGCGCCCTCACAAATTGTTTTGGTTGTTTTCAGTCATGGGAAGTTTATTTGTAATCGGCTTCGCAATTCTTCAAGGAGCTACTCACGCATGGCAAGGTGACTTATATATGGTCATTGCCGTGATTGTCTGTGGATTGGGCTACGCAGAAGGCGCTGTACTTTCAAAATCATTAGGGAGTTGGCAGGTGATTTGCTGGGCGTTAGTTTTAGCGTTACCTGTCATGCTGATATTCAGTATGTTGCGCTTACCACCCACGTTTTCTACTGTTCCATTTGAAGCATGGATGGGCCTAGGTTATGTCTCTATATTTAGTATGCTAATTGGTTTCTTTTTTTGGTACCGAGGGCTGGCTGAAGGCGGAATTTCAGGCGTCAGTCAATTGCAATTATTACAACCGTTTATTGGTTTAGTGCTTTCCGCTTGGCTACTTAATGAAACAATTAATAGCGTTATGATAATGTCTACGCTTGGCGTCATTCTGAGTGTCGTAGGTTCAAAACGTTTCTCACGTTAAACATTGAAATAACTAACCTTAACGGAAAATTAAGGTTTAACTTTGGTTTATGGTAATGCTGAGGCAATTTCATTAATTTACCCTCAATATCACGATTAGGATTTATGGGTTTATGAAACGTTTTAGTATTACCTCACTACTATTTTGCATGCTATTTATATCGCCAGTCTCATTTTCTGAAACCATTCGATTAAATGTGACTTCGCCTAAGCAAGCACCCTATACGGAAACCCTGGTCTTACCGGGAACATTTGTTGCAAAAAACGAGATTGCGATTGGCTCACCTTTGCAACAACAAATGGTGATTGATGTTCTGGTTGAAGAAGGTCAATGGATTGAGAAAAACCAACTACTGGCCATATTAGAATCGCCACTCCAAAATGCATCTGTAAGTCAGCTACAAGCTGAAACTGAGAAAGCTACAGCTTATATTAAGCAGCAAAAAGCGGTAGCAGAACAAGCGCAAAAAGAACTTTCTCGTCTAGCTCCGCTGGCTAAAACTGGGGTTATTTCTGCCAACGACTTTGAAAAAGCAAAATCAGAATCTTTAGCGGCTAATGCACTATTAGATGCTAATAAAGCAGAACTGCGTCAATTACAAGCTCAGCTCGCGAAAGAAAAAAGCCAACAAGATAAGTCACGGATCATTGCGCCTATTTCAGGCGTGATCAGTGAGCGTCATGCTATTCGCGGAATGTTAACGGATAATCAATTACTGTTTAAAATCATTGAAGATGGTGAAATTGAATTTGATGCTTTAGCGCATATTTCAGAATTAAAACGTTTATCAAATCTGACGTCTATTCAATTAAAAGCGCCTAATAATCATCAAATAGCAGGAAAATTACGTTACTTCGCACCGAAAGTTGATCCTATTTCACAGCAAGGAAAAATTCGTATTTCCCTCGCTGAAAATAAAAACAATCTGCAAACCGGAGAATCAGGCACCGCGATTATTTCCAATCCAGAAAAACTGCAAACTACGCTCCCATACAGTGCCATTCGAACATTAGATAATGGTGAACGAGTTATTTTTACTGTCGTTGATAATAAAGTGAAGCAGCAAAAAATAACGACCGGAAAAATTCATGATGGCCGTATTGAGATTTTATCCCCTATTTCGAGTGATACCGTTGTTGTCACCAATGCCCAAGCCTTTTTAACTGAAAATGATACTGTGACCCCAGTCAAGGATAGTCAATGAAACTCCAACTATCTTCATGGGCAATCACGCGCCCTATTCCTACTATCGTTATGTTCTTAGCGCTCACGATTGCAGGTATATTTTCTTTTAATCAATTGCCTGTTACTGCGAACCCGGTAGTTAATTTTCCAATAGTCACAGTAACCATTACGCAAGATGGCTCATCCCCAACGGAAATGGAAAATGCCATCACGAAACCCGTTGAACGGGCGGTTTCCGGCATTCCTGGGATCCGTCATATTACCTCAACCATCACAGAAGGCATTTCCACCACCACCATTGAATTTGATTTAACCGTGGATGCCTATATTGCAACCAATGATATTCGTGAACAAATCGCACAAGTTCGCAGTGATTTGCCACAAACGATTGATGAACCATTAATTAACCGTATTGATATCGAAGGCGGTGCAATATTACGTTACGCCGTTTCATCAGATAGCCAATCCATTGCCGATTTATCTTGGTTTATTGATGATGCAGTCAGTAAGCAGTTAATTACGGCTCATGGAGTACAAAAAGTTAGTCGCCTTGGTGGTGCAGATAGCATTATTCGCATTGAGCCTGACGCCGATAAACTTGCAGCATTACAATTGTCTATCCTGAGCATTAATGAATTACTCAGAAGCGTGCATCAAAATTCCGCTGGTGGCTTGTCTAAATATAATGAACTACAACATACCATTCGAATTTTAGGTGAAAAAAAGAGCGTTGATGAAATTAAAGATATCCAATTACCTATTGGTAACCAGCAGTGGATTAAGCTCGGGGATATTGCTGCAATTTATCAAGGTCAAAAAACAGCCAAAACCATTTCGCAATTAAATGGTAAAGATATGGTTGGTTTTGCCGTATTTCGCGCAAAAGGCTCCAGTGATACCGAGGTAGCAAATAATGTTGAACATGAGCTTGCACAATTAAAACTGAAACACCCTGATATCTCTATTCAGCTTGTTTCATCAACCGTGAAATATACAGAATCAAGCTACCATTTAACAATCCAAACTTTATTAGAGGGTGCATTTTTAACCGTTATTATTGTTTTCTTCTTTTTGAAAAGTTGGCGAGCCACCTTGGTCGCGGCGGTTGCATTGCCTTTATCTATTCTTCCTACTTTTTTGGTATTGGCAATATTTGGCTATTCACTTAATAGCATGACACTACTTGCATTGACATTAGTCATTGGTATTTTGGTCGATGATGCTATTGTCGAAATTGAAAATATCCAAAAATACATAGAGCGAGGCGAACGCCCTTATTTAGCCGCCTTAAAAGCCTCGGACGCAATAGGTTTTGCCATTGTTGCCATTACACTCACTATTGTTGCGGTATTCTTACCCGTCAGTTTTATTGGCGGTTTTGTAGGCAAATATTTTGTTCCTTTTGGTATTACCGTTTCCGCAGCTGTTTTATCTTCATTACTAGTAGCCCGATTAGTCACGCCATTAATGGCCGCCTATGTTTTATTACCTGCAAAAAAGAAAGTGACCGAACATTCTGTACCTAACTGGATCAATCGATATTCTCAATTGTTAATGATGACATTGAAACATCGAAAACTCGCCCTTTCATTTGCATTTATATTTCTTATTGGTTCCATTTCTAGTGTTGCTTATTTGCCTATTGGTTTTATGCCTGAAGGCGATATTAGTGTTAGCCAGATTGAAGTGGAGTTACCGCCGGGAACCCCTGTCGAAGAAACTCAAAAAGCAGTTAGGAATATGGCTGAAAAATTGAAAGCACGCACTGAAATAGAGTCAATCTATACCATTGCGGGGATCAGTGATGACGCTGATGGAATAGCTCAGCATAAAGGCCAAATAATACTGACATTAACAAAACCAAGTGAACGTGAAATGTCACAGAAACAGTTTGAAAACTCAATTTCACACCTGTTACAACAAACGCCAGATGCTCGCTATACCTTCAGTAATAGCGAAGGAAATAAAGAATTTGCATTGACCTTTACAGGTGCTGATCCCAAAGAGCTAGAAATTCAAATGCATAAGCTTCGCGATGCAGTTGCCAACGTAAATGGAATTAATAACGTCCGTGTTGTGAAACCGCTTTTACGTAAAGAGCTGATTATCTCCCCTGACCTGCAAGATTTAGGAAGAACTGCAGTTAATGTAGAAGAAATTGCCAATACATTAAGAGTGGCAACGATGGGAGAATCAAACTCTCGAAGTGCTAAATTTAATTTACCGGGTAGGCAATTAACGTTACAGGTTATTTTACCTGACAATCAGAAAAATGATGTAAGCACGTTACGTAATCTCTATATTCGTAGCGGTAATGACTTAACTGTGCCACTTAAATCCGTTGCTAGCATTAATTTTAGCGATGGACCATCACAGATTGACCGCATAAACCGCGCAAGAAAAATGTCTATTGAAGGTAATTTAGATAGGTTATCACTTGGGGAAGCATTGGAACGTGTTGTCGAACTTCCTGAATATCAATCATTGCCAAAAAGCATTGAGCCATTAGAGTACGGCGATATGGAATTCATGCTCGATATGTTTGAACGTTTTAGTACGACAATGCTTTTCAGTGTACTTTTAGTATTCGCCATACTCATTATTTTGTTTAAAGATTTTATGCAACCTATAACGATTTTAGTGGCACTACCATTCTCTATCGGGGGAGCCATTATCGCCTTAGTGTTATATGGTGCGATGATAGATCTTCCTGTCATTATCGGTATTTTAATGTTGATGGGAATAGTCACCAAAAACTCGATACTTTTGGTGGAGTTTATTCTTGAAAAAGAACGAGCTGGTTTAAATCGACAACAAGCTATTATCGAAGCGGGTCAAGAACGAATTCGTCCTATTGTTATGACTACCTTTGCCATGATTGCCGGAATGATCCCCCTCGTACTCACAACGGGAGCTGATGCAGGATTTAGAGCTCCAATGGCAGTTGCGGTTATCGGGGGATTAATGAGCTCTACGGTGCTCAGCTTACTGTTTGTTCCCGTTATTTATAGCTTGATGGATGATTTGAAAAAGAAAATCATACCACTATTAGCGAAATGTACATCTGTCACTCAATCCGATAGAGATATAAAACGCTGGTAGGAATAATTACAATAATTTGGCTCTTCATACCAACGATGGAGAGCCAATAACGAGATGTTTTTAATGATTGTTTTTAAAAATCTAACTTACTCTATTAACTTACTATTTTTTAGTTTTACAGCCGTTTGATACCAGTGCTTATTATAATTCTGTGCCGCTTTGGGTAAAAGTGAATAGGTTTTAATCACTTCATCAATTAATGGCATCGCTTCAATTACTCGTTTTTGTTCAAATAAAAACTCAGCGTAAGCGACCTTGTACTCAATATGGTCACGATGGTTTAATAAGGCACGAAATTCATTATCAGCTTCTGTAACCAACCCTAGACGCGCTAAAGAGCGAGCATATAAAAAATGTCCCGAGTTCGAGTTGAACGTTGGATTTTTTTCACACAATAAGTCTAGCGTCTCTTTACAACGCGCGTATTCCCCCACTTCATACAGTACATCTGCATATTTCAACATAATATCCGGTGAATACTGATTAATTCCTTGCAGTGATTCCTGATAGTGTTTAATCGCATTTTGATAATCCCCTTTATCCGTATAGGCGTCAGCCAATGTCACACAACTATTCGTGGTCGGGTTTAATTCATACTCTTTCAAAGCTTGATTAATACTTTTATTGGGGGCTAATTGTTTTTTTATCGCTCTTTCTAACTTATACCCATGACGGGAATAACGCATTGCCGGCATCCAAATGACTAACGCATAAACAACCGAACCCAATATTGGGAAAACAAATAAAATAAACAACCAATAGGAGTTTTGATTACTCTTTATTGAATGGACAGCGAAATAAATTGCAGGAATAAAATAGATTAATAATCCCAGAATGTGCATAACAACCTCAATCAATATCAATTCGATGGTTTTGTATATGGCCGTACTCATACTTCCTTGTACAGCGGCTTACTTAGTCGTGACTAAATTTGCACCATGATGACAGGCATCACTCTGAAGGCAAACAGGAAAAAACCTGAAAAGCTAAATTAAAAACAAAAAAATAGCTGGCATATTCGCCAGCTACCCTTTCATAAAATTTTATACATCAATAAATTAGGCTGTTAATGCTAATTTCGCACCGAACATTAAAAAGACGGCACCAATACAGCTATTTGAAAATTTAGATAATTTTTTATTGTGTTTTACCATGTTGGTCACTGCAACTGCACCAAATATCAGCATTGATAAATAAAACATGCTGCATACTTCTAATATCACTCCAAGTACAAAGAACGGCACACCTGCATTTGGATATGCAGGGTCAATAAATTGAATGAAAAACGAAACATAAAAAATGATCATTTTTGGATTTAGCAAACTTAAAAAGACGGCTTTCTTATACGTCCCTTTTGCTTCTAATATGATCCCATCGACATCTGTTGCAGATTCTTTTTTATGCAATACTGAATATAACGTTTTAATACCTAAGTAAAATAGATAGGCAGCACCCGCATATTTGATCACGCTAAAAAATATAGGCGACGTTTTGACTAAAGACGCGACACCTAAGAATGATAAAAAAATGAGCAAGGCATCCCCTGTAAATACACCAAGAGCTGCTTTATAACCATTTTTTACACCATATTTTGCGCTACTCGTTAAAACAAATAGAGAATTAGGGCCTGGTACCAATGTAATAAAAATCACACCGATAAGATAAGTCCATAAGTTTGTAATACCTAAGTTTTCAAGCATAATAAACCCGCTAACTCAATAAAAGTTATAACAATTAATTCACATTTTGGCTTAATAGATACTATGATACACAGCTTTTATTTTTAATAAAAGATATCACCAAAAATAGATTTATATATGAAATATTAAACTGATAATTTATCATTTAACTAGTCATTCATATAGGTATAGGCAACCAAAATTGAAGTTAAACTCCAATCAAAAACACTTAATCAGCAGCAAGCTAAAAATATTTTTTAATCGATACAAAACTTCATAAATCAATAAAAAATTAGTTGTTAATGCCATTTAAGGCCTGTAGGTAGAGATAGTGATTTGTTCCACATTTCACGATATAACAATGGATGCCTACAGCGTATCGAATAATAATTTTTACTCTAAATACCTGTAGTTAAATCAACATTGTCTTTGTTTAGACTTTTATTCAATGAATGACATTTCAACATACAGGTGCACATCGATGTCGTCTCAACAACCAAAGCCATGGCAACGCGCAATGATGGATGGAGCAGTCCACACATTACCCTTAAATCTTGCAGTTATTCCGTGGGGGGTTCTTGCTGGTTCCATGGCCATTGAAACAGGGCTTTCTTTTTGGCAAAGCATCGCAATGTCTGCAATGGTTTTTGCAGGTGCAGCTCAGTTAGTCACTCTAGGTTTACTCAATTCTGGCGCTGGCTACATTACAATTGTGATTTCTGTTTTCTTTATTACATCACAACATCTTTTATATGGGCTAACCATGCGCCCTCACGTAAAGGATTTCACGACACCACAACGTTTAAGCATTGGCTTTCTATTAACTGATGAGCTATTCGCCATTAGTGCAGCCAAGCGTCAAGCCCTCAGTTTTTCCTATTTATTTGGCGCAGGATTTAGTTTTTATCTTGTGTGGTTAGTCACCAGCCTATGCGGCATTGTGATGGCAAATTTGGTAGGTGATTTAAGTAAATTACATTTAGATTTCTCAGTCGTCGCGACACTATTAGCCATTGTCGTTCCGCTCACTAAAAAAATAAGTACCGCCTGCGGTGTTTTATTTTCATTAATTACTGCGATTACCCTATCAATGTATTCTATCAGTAGTGCAATTGTGATTGCCGGCGTTGGTGGAATGTTTGTTTCTGTTGGTGTCTCTCGTTTATTAAGGGAAGAAAAATGATCTGGATTTTAATTATCAGTTTAACGGCTGTTGTTTTCTCTCTCCGTTATATTTTTCTGATCCCCCAATTACCAATACGATTACCATTAATTGTACGCCAAGCGCTCAGTTATTCTGCACCCTGTTTGCTTACCGCAATTTGTGCTCCTGTAATCTTATTAGAAAATCATGAATTACGTAGTTTCCCCGACAATCCATATCTCTGGGGAGCGCTATTTTGCGTTGTAGCAGCATCCTTACTGAAAAATATGTTAGTAACCGTCGGATTAACTTTAGTCTTTTTCTATGGACTTATTTACTTTATGGGCTAACCAATAATTTATAAAGCATCGGTAGCCGCCTTTGCTTTATAATAACGTTTCATGGCTAATAAAAGCCTGTTTTTTAATCGATCCGTTGGATAATTAACCCCATGCTAAATAATTACGTTTTACGAAGTGTTCGTTATATGTTGGATTTGAGCGATGCTCAGATGGTTGAAATCGTAAAACTTGCAGACTTTTCAGTCACAAAAGAAGAAATGAGCCTTTGGCTAAAGAAAGATACCGATCCAGACTACGTTGAATGTAGCGACCTTGTGCTCGGTCACTTTCTTAATGGATTGATATATCATCGCCGTGGTAAAGATGAAAGTCGCCCAGCACCAGAAGTTGAAGAGAGAATCAGCAACAATATTATTTTCAAGAAATTACGTGTTGCCTTTGAACTGAAAGACGTTGATTTACTGGAAATCTACCAGTCTGTTGATTTCCGAGTTTCAAAACCAGAATTAAGTGCTATTTTCCGTAACCCAGAACATAAAAATTATCGTGAATGTGGCGACCAACTATTACGCTACCTATTAAAAGGCTTAACGTTACGCCTACGCGGAAATAAATAATTCAGATCACCATAATCTTCACGAAGATTATGGCATTAGGCTGATAGCAATATCAGCCTAGATATTTTTCAGCAAGTAACTCAAAAAGATATCAACTTTCGGCGAAAGTGAACGTTTTGAGGCATAAACTGCGCGCAACTCAATCGGCGCTGGATACATATTATCAAAACTAACTTCCACCAACGTTCCCGCTTGAATTGCGCTTTGGCATCCCTCTTTTGATAAAATAGCAAATCCCAATCCATTGAGTGCAGCCGCACTGGCAAGAATACCGCTGTTCACACGGTACTGACTGTTAATACTGACTTTTTTTAACTGACCATGATGTGTGCTAAAAACCCATGGCTGTCCCTGCAACGCACTGAAACTCGTGATACAGGGCATCATACTGAGTTCATCCACAGTGTTGGGTAGCCCTTGTTTTTCAATTAACTTCGGAGCTGCAACAACAACACTGTCCCATGATTTAACCAATTTTGAGTGGTAGCTACTATCCATCAACGCTCCACGATGAAAAGTCAGTAATAAATCCACTTCATCACCAATAACATCTAGAGGTGCTAGCTGCGTATCACAATGGATAGCAAGCTCAGGATGAGCAAGTGCAAATCGAGCCAGTAAATCTGCAAATAATACACTGCCAGATTCACTTGGAATCGTTAGCCGCAAAGTACCACTTAATGTTTCTGAGGCGCTAATTTGTTGTAAGGTTTCATCTAATTCTAAATACAGTTTTTGGCTCTTATTTAATAATAAAGTACCTTGCTCAGTTAAGCGCATTTGCCGTGTAGTTCGTTCAATCAATCGGCAATTAAGTTGAGTTTCAAGCTGCTTAATTTGCCGACTCACATTTGATGTTGGCATCGAAAGATGTTTTGCGGCATTAGCAAAGCTTCCCTGAGTGGCTACCGCAACAAATACCTTCAATAAATTAAGATCAACAAACATAATACAGCCTAATTTTAGTCTTCATTAATACCCCACTAATAACATTAGCAGTAGCCAATTTCCATTATTTTTTGGTAGCGTAGATCCAATAACGTATCCTGATCTAATGCACTAAGTTGGTTTAAATCGTGGATAAGTTGCTGCTTCAGATATTGTGCAGCTAATACATAATTTCGATGCGCTCCGCCTAACGGTTCAGGAATAATCGTGTCGATAATTCCTAGCGCTTTTAGTCTCGGCGCGGTCATTCCCATCACCTCAGCCGCAACTTGCGCTTTTTGGGAATCTTTCCATAAAATAGAGGCACAACCTTCTGGAGAGATTGCAGCGTATGTGCTGTATTCCAACATATTAATTCTGTCCCCCACTCCAATCCCAAGTGCGCCACCGGAACAACCTTCTCCAGTGATCACACAAATAATCGGCGTTTTGAGGCAAGACATTTCCTGAATATTGCGCGCAATCGCTTCTGCTTGCCCACGCTCTTCAGCGCCAACACCAGGGTAAGCCCCAGCAGAATCAATGAACGTAATAACTGGCAATTTAAATCGCTCCGCCATTTTCATTAATCGAAGCGCTTTTCGATATCCTTCAGGGGATGGCATTCCAAAATTACGTTTTACTTTTTCCTTCGTATCCCGCCCTTTTTGTTGTCCCATTACCATAACTGGATGACCGTCTAAACGCGCTAATCCACCGACTAACGCTTTGTCATCTGCAAATGATCTATCCCCCGCTAATTCCTGAAACTCAGTAAATATGAGAGGGATATAATCCAATGTGTAAGGGCGCATTGGATGACGAGCTAATTGCACAATTTCCCATGCACCTAAAGAAGAGAAAATATTCTCAGTAAGTGATTGGCATTTTTTCTCTAATAATTGGATCTCTTCATCAAGCCTTATTTCTGATGGATGACCCTTTTGCTTAAAGGCATTCAATGCTTCAATTTTTTCATGAAGCTCAATAATGGGTTTTTCGAATGCAAGAAAGTGGTTAGACATAGTGACCTTAAAATCGACCAAGTAATTTTAAGAGTCTACTGAGAGGATCAATCCTATTCTATAAATAAGAATAGGATTGATAGTTATCAAAAATGGGATAATTACAACTAAATAAGATTTTTACGTAACAATACCGAGATACTACCGTTCATGAACACTTCTTTATCTTGTATATACCCTAACTTTTCAGCGACACGCAATGAGGGTATATTTTGAGGCCCTATAAAGCAGATACTTTCTTGGTGTTTTTGCTCCGCAATCAACCAAGACAATGCAGCTTGCATCGCCTCTGTAGCGTAACCTTTGCCTTGATATTCAGGCGCAATTACCCATCCCGCTTCAGGAATTCCTTTAACGTGAGGTTCTACAATACGATGAAAATCGGCAAACCCAAGGTCCCCCACATAATTTCCTGTCGCTTTTTCTCTCACAGCCCAATAACCAAACCCGAGTAGAGGCCAAAGCCCGCCATATGCAAGCATTCGCATCCAGGATTCACGCTCCGTTGAAGGAACACCGCCAATATGTTGAACCATTGAGCGTTGTCCCCATAACTGAGAAAGCGCTGAAAAATCACTAACCTCATGTTTTGCTAAAATTAATCTATCTGTTTCAAGTTTAGGGATCACGTATTTCCCCTCCTCTAGATTATCTAAATGGCGGCTCGTCGAATGTTCTTAGTTTTCGGGAGTGTAGCTTATCACCTTCTTGTCGTAGCAGGTCGATAGCACGGATCCCAATTTGTAGATGCTCCGATATTGCGCCTTCATAAAAACTATTTGCTTGCCCCGGCAGTTTGATTTCACCGTGAATCGGCTTGTCTGACACGCAAAGTAATGTGCCATATGGGACACGGAAACGATAACCTTGTGCAGCAATTGTGGCACTTTCCATATCCACAGCGACGGCTCGACTAAGGCTAAATCTGCGTGCAGTTGCAAAAAATCTTAACTCCCAGTTACGATCATCCGTTGTGACCACCGTTCCCGTACGCAAACGCTGTTTAACTAGCTCACCAGGCATATTACTTACCTGTTTAGTTGCGTCATATAGTGCCCGCTGAACTTCAGCAATACTTGGAATAGGAATATCTGGTGGTAATACATCATCTAAAATATGGTCATCACGTAAATAGGCATGTGCTAGGACATAGTCACCAATTTTTTGGCTTTCACGCAGCCCACCACAGTGACCAATCATTAGCCACGCGTGAGGACGTAACACCGCTAAATGGTCACAAATATTTTTTGCGTTTGCTGGACCAACGCCAATATTCACTAAGGTAATTCCTCCGCCATCACGAGCAATCAGATGATATGCAGGCATTTGGAATTTTTTCCACGTTAAATCGGATGTAGCAAATTGCGGATCTGCATTTTCAGCGGTTAAATAGTTATGCCCTACACAAGATAACGCGATATAACGGCTTTCTGGATCACGAATTTGCTCACAGGCCCAATTCACAAACTCATCAACATAACGGTTATAGTTGGTAAACAAAATATAAGGCTGAACATGCTCAGGTGGTGTACCCGTATAATGTTTTAATCGCGCTAAAGAGAAATCTACGCGGAGTGCATCAAAGTGGGATAATGGCATATCATCCGTTACATGATATAAGCCATCCGTAATATCGTCACTGATATGAGAGAGATCTGTAATAGGAAAATGAGCGGCTAAGCTGCTACTCATACTTCTATCAAGAATTAAATCTGAGCCATCAATCACAAATGGATATGGAATTTCAGTCTTAGACGGACGAACTGCAAAAGATACGTCATAGTCTTGTTGAAAAATGGTTAATTGCTCAACGAGGTAAGCTCGAAACAGGTCTGGTTGGGTTACAGTAATGCTGTAATCTCCCCGTTTCACAAAACGGGCATAAGCTCGCGTTTTTTCACAATGGTCAACCTTTCCTTCCCAAGTTACACACAACTCAGGGTAGGCAAACAACCCATTTTCTCGAGCGTTAGTATCGGGTAACATCCCTTTATCGACATAGGTTGCAATGGCATTTCTCAAGGCTTCAATGGCATTTGAATAGAGTAATGAGAGTGTTTCGATTGTCTCTTCTATAGAAAGATTTTCATATTTTCGGCATTGTTCCAAAGACACGCTTAACTCCTTATCAAATGACGCAAAATTTACGCCTTCAGTGTATGTTATTCATCGAACACTCACAAGAAATTGCATTTAATCCTTGAAAATTTAATAAGTTAAAATCTTAGTTAATTCTATTTTTTATTTTCACCTATTTCTAAGTCCGAACCTAATTTAATATAAAGAATATATATTTGAATTATTTTTAAGATAACGCTTATGGATTATTTAAAACCTTGGTTAAGTTTTTAACTTCTATATTAACAATATAAAAAACCTAAAATGTTTATATCGTTATTTATGAAAGAGATAAAATCAAAATTAAGAATATTATTAAATTTCATCAAATAGTGATTAAATGTTTATGCAATGTATATTTAAAAGTAATATTATGTCGCTGTAACCTATAGTTTCAATGTTTATGAACGCTGGTATAAATACTTAAAAGGTATTAAGGAAATCCAATGAAAAAAACTCTCTTAGTTTCTTCTATCGCTGCGTTATCAATTTTAGCTGCATCTTCATCTGCATTCGCAGCTAAAACACAAACCTATAACTGTGATGGACAAAAAATTAAAGTTTCTTTTCCTAATCAAGATACAGCAGTGATGCTTTACAGCGATGAACTGATTTTACTGAAAAGCAAAGAAGCCGCGAGTGGCGCTCGCTATGTTGGTGAAAACTTCCAACTATGGAGCAGCAAGGCAGGCTTAAACTTAGCCACTATTTCTGAAGATGATGCTGTTAATAACCGTGTTTCAGACGATAAAGGTCGTGATTGTAAACTGGTTAAATAATTGCATCTCTAACTTCACTTAGCCGTAGAAAGCAGCCTCATAATTATTACGATGCTGCTTTTTTATATAAAAATAATCTTATTGGGTAATTAATGTTAAAACTAGTGGTAATGTAATAACAGCAAGAATAGTTTGGAAAGTAATGATCCCTGCCATTAATTGACTATCTCCATTAAGCTGCTTAGTTAAAATATAGGACGTTGGTGCGGTAGGTATAGAGAAAAAGATGACTAAAAGCACGCTTTCCAATGTTGGTAATTCAAATAAATAAGCCGTAAATGAGGCTAGAACTGGCATAGCAAGCAAGCGAAATAATGTTGAAACCATAATGGGTTTAAACTCTTTCCTGAGCGTTGCCGTTTGTAGTGCCCCACCAATACAAATTAACCCTAATGGCAAACTAGCTGCAGCCAATAATTTTAAAAATTGGTCAGACCCAAATGGTAAACCTATCGGTAATAAATTTAATAATATTCCGATAACACAAGAAATAATTAATGGATTTTTAGCAATAGGCATGACCAGTTGCTTTAATGACACTTTCTTCCCTGCACTCAACGACAGTACCGCAATGACATTACAGCTGGGAACCAAAATCGCCATTATCACCGCTGAAATCGCAATCCCTTCCGATCCAAAAAGGTCAGCAACAATCGCCAACCCTAAATAAGTATTAAAACGAATAATCCCTTGAATGTGAGCCCCAAATCGTGGAATGGGTATTTTAAATAAATATTTATTTACCACGACAAGCAGTGAACTTACAGCAAGGATGAAAAAAATGGCGCAGGCAAGATAAGGTAATTTGGGATTATTGAGTGGCGCGTTCGCCAAACTGTTTATTAATAATGCAGGGAATAAAATAAAGTAATTGAGTTTTTCTGCGCTAGGCCAAAAATCGGCAGAAAATAGTGCTGTTCTACGTAAAACAAAACCCATTGCGATAAGAGCAAACAACGGCCACAACACGAGTAAGATCTTTTCCATGATTAAGAAATTCTTTTTTTTCAAACCATTATGAATTGATAATTGTGACTATATCGTTAAAATCAATGAGATGTTAGTTAAAAAAAGCGATGCAGGCAGATACCCTTCTAGAGTGTGAGCTTCATTCAAAAATACAGTGCAGGTTATTCCGATAGCCAACACATTTATTTATCGTTACTCTCACTAAATCTAATTATTATTTTTCAAGTTAGTCCTATGGATATAAAAAACCTTTGTAAGCTCTACCGAACGGGTAAAAAATATAAGTATGTCTTTTTCTGGGGGCATCAATCCAAACAACAGCAAGTCACGAAAAGCTGTTTTAGCCAATGGTACCCTGCTCCTTTTATCGTTGATGGTAACCGTTTCGCCAGTGCCGAACATTTCATGATGGCAGAAAAAGCGCGTTTATTTGGCGATAGTGAAATTCTGCAAAAAATTATCCATGCTCCGAATCCTGGGGCTGCAAAAGCCTTTGGACGAGAAGTTCGTGGTTTTAAACAAGATATCTGGGATGCAAACCGATTTGATATTGTTGTAAAAGCTAATTTAGCCAAGTTTTCTCAAAATGACGCACTAAAGCAGTTCTTGTTGGCAACCAATGAGCGCGTCCTAGTGGAAGCTAGCCCTGTCGATAAAATATGGGGAATTGGCTTAGCTGAAGATGCGGAGAATATTGAAAACCCTCTCACGTGGAAAGGCTTAAATTTATTGGGCTTTGCATTAATGGAAGTACGGACACAATTAGCCAATTAAGATTTTCAGCACAAATATCCCGCTGTTATCAAACAGCGGGACTTCACTTTAAATATTCTTATAGTGGCATTCTGTATTCAATAACGCCTGGTTTTTCTGCGACCCAATTATATAGCTTTTGTCCGCGTAAATTGGTTTCCTGAGTATGCCAATATAAACGTCCACATTGTTTCTGCTGCGCTTGTTGCTGAACAAACTCAATTAATTGTTTCCCCACATGGCGACCACGAACTTCAGGGGTAACATAGAGATCTTCTAAATAACAAAAATCATTTTCTGCCCAAGTGGAACGGTGGTAAAGATAGTTCACAAAACCAACCACTTTGTTCCCTTCTAACGCGACAGCACAGTGCATCGGTTCTTTTTCATCAAAGAAACGCGCCCATGCTGTTAATGTGATTTCTTCGCTTAAATCCACTTGATAAAATTTTTGATACTCCAACCAATATACTAACCATTCTGGGTAGTGCTCAGGGGAAACAAACTCAATAGATACTGGTAGTTCTGCATTATTCATAATAACCCTTCCATTTGTAGACATATAACTGAATGAGGTTATAGTACAGAGCTATCTGGTACTGTATAAGATACACTTTTGTTATTTATTTAGGATCCACTTATGAGAAGAAAGCAGCAAGCTCAGTTTCCACTGTTATTGATTGAACAGGGTCGAATTAATGAAGGGGTTTACCATACGATCCGCAATGCAATATTGGATGGACGAATTGCTGCTGGCCTAAAATTACCTTCGACTCGGGCGCTAGCTGAGATGATGTCAATCTCTCGTAACTCGGTAATTGCAGGGTTTGAACGCTTAATCGATGAAGGTTATTTATATTCAAAGCAAGGCTCTGGAACATATGTTTCTGCACAAATTCCTGATGAATTAGTTCGTCCAATTAGCACCAAACAAGCGGCTTTCCAACAAGAAAATCCTGCACTTTATCTGAACCCCATATTGAATAACCTTCAGCCACTCTGGGAACAGTCTCGCCCAATTACCAATAAGCGCTCAATATTTAATATTGGCGTTGGTTGTGTCGATCAGTTTCCCCATGACCTTTGGGGGCGATTATTAGGGCGAGTTTGGCGAAAATCCAAGCATGATATCACGCACTATAATCACCCTGATGGCTATATACCGCTCAAAAAATTATTGGCTGATTATGTGCGTTCAACCCGAGGCGTTCATTGCAATGACAAGCAAATTATTATCGTCAACGGAACCCAACAGGCAATAAATTTGGTCGCTAAAGTATTATTAAAACAAAATGATACTGTTTGGCTCGATGACCCAGGTTATGACAGTGCTCGTGCTATTTTAACTGCCGCTGGTGCCAATATCTCACCAATCCCTTCCGATAATGAAGGAATGAATATTGAATATGCGGCCGCGCATCATAGTAATGCCAAACTGATTTACACCACGCCATCTCATCAGTTTCCGCTTGGGACAACCTTAAGTTTACCCCGCCGCCTCGCATTATTAGATTGGGCACAACAAAATAATGCTTGGATATTTGAGGATGATTACAACAGCGAGTTTCGTTTTTTATCCAAACCGATTCAAGCCTTACAAGGCCTTGATAATCATCAACGTGTTATTTATGCCGGTACATTTTCTAAAATGATGTATCCCGGTTTTCGCCTTGGATTTTTAATTGTGCCAGAAATTCTGAGTGAAGCTTTTACTATGATTAAATACTACAGTGACAGTCATTGTAGCTATTTAGAACAAGCCGCTTTAGCGCAGTTTATTCAAGAAGGTCATTACGCGAGACATATTCGTAAGATCCGCAAAATTTGCTATGAACGCCAAACTGTTTTTTGCCAATCCATCAATCAATATCTCCCGCACATTTTTGATGCACAAATGAATGATTCAGGGATCCATACCGTCTGTTGGGTAAAAAAAGGCTATAACTTAGAGATTATCCTAGAGCAGTGTCGTCACCTTGGTTTTGGTGCGCAGCCGTTATCTCGTTATTGTATTCACAGCCAAAATAATGATGCTATCTTGTTTGGTTATGCCGCCCACACTGAACAAGTGATCATCCAAAACATTCAGTTATTAAGTGAGGCATTGGCGAAAATATACCCGAGTTAAACGGGAGTGATATTCGCCGCAATTCCGATTGCCGCCGATATTGGGCAACTTATAAGATGACCTCAATGTAATTTTTCACCATATTGAGGTGTACTATGACAAAAATAAATTACCCTTATGAACTGGAAATTGGCGACATTGTTTTCACCAGTATTGGAACTGAAGTTTTTCGCCAAATCGCTTCTGCATCAAAATGTTGGAGTAATCATGTAGGCATGATCATTGGCCATGATGGCAACGACTATTTAGTAGCAGAAAGCCGCATTCCTTTATCGACCACCACCACATTATCCCGCTTTATTGCTCGCTCATCTGAGTCTCGTTACAGTGTGCGTCGCTTATCTACACATTTAACCGAGGCACAAAAACAGGCGTTAGTGACTCAAGTTTTTCCACGATTAAATAAGTTTTACCACACAGGGTTTAAATACGATTCATCACGCCAGTTTTGCTCAAAATTTGTATTCGATATTTACCAATCTGCCTTATCTATTCGCATTGGTGAAATCGAAACTTTCCAAGAATTATTAACAAAAAATCCGAATGCCAAATTAAAATTCTGGAAACTATGGTTTATTGGTTCCATTCCTTGGGAGCGCACGACCGTCACCCCGGCCAGCTTATGGCATCATTCAGAGCTTTCTTTGGTGTACCGTAGCCACGAAGATATTCATTAATTTCTCACTTTAGCAACCGATTGATTAACATTGCATCCATCAATCAAAAGCCCTATACCACAGGGCTTTATCTAGCAACTCGACATTTTAGGAACAACTTCAACGCTATCTTCACGCTATTTTTTGACTCTATTCCCTCATCAAAATACCCTCCTAACCATACACCGATTTTTATGCCCATTCGTTTGTTAAAAACGCAATTAATGGATGAGCGCATTCAGTAAAAGGATTGAGGAGAAACACAATGGCGAATCAATTCCGAGAAAAACAAGCCCCTTTAATGTTATTCGTCTCTTACAGCGATGATTCATTTAAACAGCATCACCAAAGGGCATCTCATAGGGAAAACAATATGGATTCAAAGTTAAATAGCTTAGAAAAAGAGATCAATAAAATGAAAAATGATCTGCATGAAGTCAAAACCAATATCGCCGTGATTAAATCCAACTATTCCACCAAAGAAGCTTTAGCCGCCAGCGCCAATAAAATCATTCTATGGTTTGTGGGCAGTGTGATATTGACTCAGTTACTGCCAGTGGTTGCGAGGGTTGTGGATATGTGGGTGAAGTGATTGGTACTTATATTAATGAAGTTACCTTTCTTATTTTGATTCTTAGACTTACAAAAAAAGGCACTCGCCCCCGAGTGCCTTTTGGCTACAACCCGCTAAACTATGAGCTATTCAGCGGTTCTGGTACTTGTGCGGATTAGGTAGTCAAATGCGCTAAGTGCGGCTTTTGCTCCCTCTCCGGCGGAAATGATAATTTGTTTGTAAGGCACTGTTGTACAGTCACCAGCCGCGAATACACCCTTCACGCTAGTTTCGTTACGTGCATCAATTTCAATTTCGCCCATACGGTTACGAGCAACGGTATCACCTAACCAATTGGTATTTGGTAATAAACCGATTTGAACAAACGCACCTGCCACTTCCAAAGAGTGCACGCTTTCATCAGCGCGGTCTTTGTACTCTAAGCTAGTCATCTTGCTGCCATCGCCTTTAACTTCAAGGGTTTGAGCATTTAAAATAATATCGATATTGCTCATGCTACGGGCTTTAGCTTGTAACACGGAGTCCGCTTTCAATTCTGACGCGAATTCCAATACCGTCACATGCTCAACAATACCCGCTAAATCGATAGCCGCTTCGATACCAGAGTTACCACCACCGATTACCGCGACGCGTTTGCCTTTAAACAGTGGGCCATCACAGTGAGGACAGAACGTTACCCCTTTTGTACGGTACTCTTGTTCACCCGGAACACCCATGTTTCTCCAGCGTGCGCCAGTAGCGATAATAATACTGCGCGCCTTCATCACGCCGCCTGATGCGGTTTCGATTTGGTGATATCCACCCATTTCTTCAGCAGGGATAAGCTTAGTCACTGATTGGCCATCAATTACATCGACATTGTAGCTATCCACATGATTTTTCAGGGCACCAGCTAAAATTGCGCCTTCAGTTTTTAATACCGAAATATAGTTTTCGATATCAACGGTATCCATGACTTGCCCACCGAAACGCTCACCGATAACCCCTGTACGAATACCTTTACGTGCAGTATAAACCGCAGCGGATGCGCCCGCAGGACCACTACCGATGATCAGAACTTCAAATGGATCACGTTCGCTAATCGCTTTTGCCGCACGCGCGTCAGCATTGGTATCCACCTTGCTCACGATTTCGCTTAATGTCATGCGGCCTTGACCAAATTCTTTGCCATTTAAGAAAACAGCAGGAACACCCATGATATTGCGTTCGTCAATTTCGTTTTGGAACAGCGCACCATCAATCGCCGTATGGCTGATGTTCGGGTTCAATACCGCCATTAAGTTCAGAGCCTGCACAACATCAGGGCAGTTATGGCAAGATAATGAGTAGTAAGTTTCGAAGTTAAAGTCGCCTTCCAGCCCTTTCACTTGATCCAATAATTCTTGTGCTTCTTTGGATGGATGACCACCCACTTGTAGGAGAGCCAGCACTAAAGAGGTAAATTCATGGCCTAATGGTGAGCCCGCAAAACGCACGCCAATATTAGTCCCTGGGTTGGTGATTAAAAATGAAGGTGTTCTTTGTGCAGCATCGTGCTCTTCACGCACAGTCACCTTGTCAGACAGCGACGCAATTTGTTCAAGTAATTGTTTTATTTCAATTGATTTTGCGCTGTCATCTAAATTCGAAACTAGCTCTACGGGTTTAGTTAATCTTTCCAGATAGGCTTTTAATTGAGCCTGTAAATTATTATCGAGCATGTAATCCCCTTGGTCATAAAATCGGGTACATATACCCGTCGGAATAGCCCGTTGCAGGCTTTTACTTAATTGTGTTTAGCGCCTGCAACGTGGCTTATTTTGCAATATTCTTATCGAGGGTTATCGATTAGATTTTGCCGACTAAATCTAAAGATGGAGACAGTGTTGCTTCACCTTCTTTCCATTTAGCTGGGCAAACTTCACCTGGGTGGCTTGCAACGTATTGAGCAGCTTTAACTTTACGCAGTAAGTCTGAAGCGTCACGACCAATGCCTTCTGCAGTGATTTCGATAGCTTGGATGATACCTTGTGGGTCAACAACGAATGTACCACGGTCAGCCAGACCTTCGTTTTCACGCATGTTTTCGAAGTTACGAGTCAGAGCACCAGTTGGGTCGCCGATCATCGCGTATTTGATTTTACCGATGGTTTCAGAGCTTTCGTGCCATGCTTTGTGAGTAAAGTGGGTGTCAGTCGATACAGAGTAGATATCTACGCCCATTTTTTGAAATTCAGCGTAATGGTCAGCAATGTCGCCTAATTCAGTTGGGCAAACGAAAGTGAAGTCCGCTGGATAGAAGAAGAAAACGCTCCATTTACCCGCAACATCTTTCTCTGTTACTTCGATAAATTTGCCGTCTTTAAAAGCTTGGTTAGAAAAAGGTTTGATTTGAGTATTAATTAATGACATTTGATGTCCTCCTGTTTGGTTGACTATTAAGTTACTGTTTCGCAGAGACTTAATCCAATCAGTCGTTGCTATCGATTTGATAGGCAAAATCTAATCATTAATTAAAAATTGATAGGCATGGCATTTTATAGAGTGGCATTAGAACGCTTGCCGATAAAATCTGCAAGCGTTTTGTGAGAAATAATTCGAAGTAATTTAATGGGAGCTGATGCAATAAAAACTATGCCATTGTGGCAATAGTTTTGCGAAAACGCATTAATGCGAAGCTGAAAAATACACTACCAATGACCACTAAAATAACAAACTGCGGCCACACAATTTGGAATCCCGCACCACGATATAAAATGGCTTGTGCTAGGCTAACAAAGTGGGTTGTCGGCATGGTTAGCATGATGTCTTGCACCAGTTGTGGCATACTTTCCCGGGCAGTCATCCCCCCAGAAAGCATGTTTAATGGTAATAACACTAAGATCATCAATAGACCAAATTGTGGCATTGAGCGCGCAATCGTCCCCATAAAAATCCCAATCGATGTGGTGGCAAACAGGCTGAGCGCAACCCCACACATAAACAGCAATATCGACCCTTCAATCGGTACTTGCAGCAAGGTTTTCACCACCAGCAACAGCGAGACTGCCGAGGCAATCAGTACCACTAATCCCATCGACCAAATCTTTGACATCATGATTTCAAAAGGCGTTAACGGCATCACCATTAAGTGCTCGACGGTGCCATGCTCACGTTCCCGGATCAGCGCTGCACCTGTTAGAACAATCGATAACATTGTGATGTTATTAATGATAGCCATCACCGAGCCAAACCAAGACTGCGTTAAGTTTGGGTTGAACCGCATACGCACTTCAAGATCAACCGGTAAACGCCCTTGGCTACGGTATTTCGCTAAAAACTCGTTCACCTCACCTAGGGTAATATTTTGGATGTAGCTATTCCCTAAAAAAGCCTGACTCATGCGCGTTGCATCGATATTAACTTGCAATTGAGGGTGACGCCCCGCCAGTACATCCCGTTGAAAGTTAGGGGGAATATCAATTGCAAACGTATAGGCACCTCTATCCAGCAAACCATCTATTTCATTCGGCACAATATCCGCAGGCGGTAAGAAATACGGTTCATAGAAGCTATTAATGAGACGGCTTGAAAGCTGGGATTTATCCTGATCAGCAATGGCTATCGGGGCATTATGCAGCGAACCCGGCGTCACCGTTGCAGATGAATAAATCGAGACAGTGAACGCAAATACGATCAGGGCCAGCATTGCCTTATCGCGCCCTAAGCTTCGTAATTCTTTCACGCCCAAGTTAAAAATATTCTGTATTTTACGAAACATCCCTATGCCTCCTGCTTTTTCAGGAAATAAACACTCAAGCCAATCACAATCGGGATCGTGATGACTAACGGGATAAATGAGGCTTGTAAATCAAAGAAATTAAGCCCTTTAGAGAAGGTTCCCCGTGTAATGGTTAAAAAGTGGGATGTCGGATAAATTTGCCCCACCCAACGACCAATCCCTTCCAAGGAAGAAACTGGATCTATCATGCCGGAGAATTGTGTCGCAGGGATCAAGGTAATAATTGAGGTCCCAAAAATGGCAGCAATTTGGCTTTTCATAAAACACGAAATCAACAGCCCCATTCCGGTTGCAATGGTGATGTACAAAAATGCCGCTAAGCTCAGCGACAAGAAACTGCCTTTAAATTCCACACCAAAAACATAGACAGATAAAATGCAAAGTAAAACAAAGTTGAACATCCCTAAAACAATATAAGGAAGTTGTTTACCGAGCAGGAATTCTAATTTGGTGATCGGGGTGACATAAAGGTTAATAATTGAGCCTAACTCTTTCTCACGCACCACACTGAGCGCACTGAGCATTGCAGGGATCATCATCAATAACAGCGGAATAACGGCAGGAACAATCGCCGGTAAGCTACGAACATCCGGGTTATAACGATAGCGTGTTTCGATATCAATAGCCGGAATTCCTGCGACACCAGCTGGTTGACGCGCCGCCATCGTGCTTAACCACGCTAAATGCATCGCTTGCACATAGCCACGCACCGTTTCCGCTCGATTTGGCATCGCGCCGTCTATCCACACGCCCAGTTTAACGTTATTTCCTTTGGCAATATCACGAGCAAAGTTAGGTGGTATCTCAATTGCCACCGTGATTTTTCCGCTGCGCATACCCGATTCGAGCTGTTCATAATCTTGCAATGGAGGCTGCTCAATAAAGTAGCGAGAACCCGCTAAGTTCAGCGTATAACCTTGGCTTAAGCCCGTTTGGTCTCGGTCGAGTACAGCAAAACGTAGGTTTTCCACGTCCATACTGATCCCGTATCCCATAATGAACATCAAGATCACCGTTCCTAATAACGCTAATGTGGAACGTACAGGATCACGCCGTAACTCCATGCCTTCTCGGATGCTATAGCTAAATAAGCGCCGTAAACTGAAGCGTTTTTTGAGTGCTTCTGCTGCTTGCTCTTTCAGTTTTGCATCCACATGAAATTCAGGGGCGGTCTCTTTGCCCGTATCTTTATCGCCAACTGCATCCTGCAAATAGGCAATAAACGTGGCTTCTAAGGTATCTAACCCACGCTTTTTGATCAGATTTTCTGGTGTATCGCAATCTAATACTTTGCCCGCATGCATCAATGAGATACGGTCGCAGCGTTCCGCTTCGTTCATAAAGTGGGTGGAGATAAAAATAGTGACACCGTCACGTCTTGAAAGGTCGACCATTAAGTTCCAGAACATATCCCGAGCGACAGGGTCAACCCCAGAAGTTGGTTCATCGAGGATCAGCATTTCCGGCTGGTGGATAACGGCCACAGCCAAAGAGAGGCGTTGGCGTATCCCTAGCGGCAGGTCATCAGGGAGTGTTTCACGCACATCGTCCAAGTCAAAACGCTGGCACATTTCATCGATGCGTTGGTTAATTTTATCTTCGGGAATGTGGAATAGTTTGGCATGTAATTCAAGGTTTTGCTGAACACTTAATTCGCTGTACAGGGAGAAGGCTTGGGACATATACCCGACGCGCTTGCGAGTTTCAATATCTTTTGGATCAATCTCTTGCCCGAAGAGCCACGCTTGCCCTTCACTGGCTTGCAATAAGCCTGTTAACATTTTCATGGTGGTGGATTTACCACACCCATTGGAACCTAAAAAACCGAAAATCTCCCCTTTCGGAATTTTAAAATTCACATGATCCACCGCCACAAAGTTACCGAAACGCATGGTTAAGTCCTGCGCTTCGATAGCGATAACGTCATCTCCTCGTGTATCTCGAGGCGGAATAACCACTTTTTGGTGACCTGCACGTTTTTCTTCAGGTAATAACGCGATAAATGCCGCTTCGAGGTCATCACAACCAGTTTTGGCTTTTAATTCAGAAGCATGCCCAGTTGCCATCACCTTGCCGTCATCCATCGCCACTAACCAGTCAAAGCGCTCAGCTTCTTCCATATAAGCCGTTGCCACCAGTACGCTCATATTGGTTTGTCGTTCTCGAATGCGGTCGATAAGATCCCAAAACTGCGCCCTAGATAAGGGGTCAACCCCCGTTGTCGGTTCATCAAGAATTAATAAATCTGGGTCATGAATTAGCGCGCAGCATAATCCTAGTTTTTGTTTCATCCCACCCGATAACTTCCCTGCGGGTCGGTCTTTAAAGGGAGCGAGCCCTGTACTTTCAAGAAGATCCTGAATGCGATACGCTCGCTCTTCGTTAGATTGCCCAAATAATCTGCCAAAAAAATCCACGTTTTCATATACGGAAAGCGTATGGTAGAGGTTTTTCCCTAACCCTTGAGGCATGTAGGCAATTTTTGGGCAGACATTGCGACGATGGTCGCTGTTATGCATATCCCCATTGAGCACGTTGACTTGCCCCTGTTGGATCACTCGAGCGCCAGCAATCAGTGACATTAAGCTTGATTTGCCCACGCCATCGGGGCCAATTAACCCCACCATTTTTCGAGCAGGAATGGCGAGAGTGATGTCATCCAACGCACAGTTATCACCGTAATGTTGGCTGACATGCTGTAAATCAACAATCACATCATCCATCAATTTATCGGTCTTTGTTTTATTGATCATGGTGTTATCGATCATTGCGGTAATCTCACCTCAAGATCAGTTGGCCATGCGGCTTGTGCATCTAAGCGAACGTATGCTTTTCCGGGTAAACCTGTTTTGACATATTCAAGGTGTTTTTCCAGCAATTCAGGGGAAATACGTGCACGAACGCGGAACATAAGTTTTAAACGTTCATTTTGTGTTTCCACTGTTTTAGGCGTAAATTGCGCAACACTGGCAACGAATGTGGCTTTGGCGGGGATCACAATATTCGGGGCGGCATCGAGTATAATATGAACTTCACTCCCAAGAGCGACCTTGCCAGCTTGTTCCGTTGGCAAGAAAAAGGTCATATACACATCGCTTAAATCCACCATATTCAGCACTCGGCCACCAGCACCTAGAACTTCACCCGGCTCTGCCACTCGATATTGAATACGACCATTACGTGGTGCTTTTAGAATACTATCTTCTAAATCAGCCGTAATGCGTCTTTCTGTTGCTGTTGCGGCTTCTACGCGGCTTTTCGCTTGGACAATCCCCGCTTGTGCAGAGTCAATGGCGGCGGTGGATGCAGCTACTTGAGCTTTTGAGGCTTCAAGCGCAGCCTTCGAGCCTTGCATTTGTGCAGTATCATCATCGACTTGTTGTTGAGAGACCGCTTTAGTTTTCACCAGAACACGAGAACGATTCAATCGTTTTTGCGCGGCATCTAACTCCGCTTCACGTTGACGAACCACTGCCTGAGCCGCCAGTTTTTCACTTTTTCGCTGTACTAACCCTGATTCTGCCGTGGCAACCGCGCTAATGGCTTGGCGTAACTGCGCTTGTACTTCATGGAGTTGTTCCTGTAGGGCGCGGGTATCCATACGGGCGAGTTCTTGCCCTTGTTGGACAAAATCCCCTTCTTTGACAAGGATGGTATCAATTCGCCCCGCTGTTTTAGTCGCAATATCTATCTCGGTGGCTTCAATTCTGCCATTACTTTGTGCAAAACCCTCTGGAAGACTACTCGAATTTTGGTTCCAGTAATAATATCCGGCCGCCGTAATTGCCAGAACCAAAATAAGATAAAACGATACTTTGCGCTTATTTATTTTCATACCATCCCTTCTCTATTCATTGAATAAATTAGTGAGCCACAGTTGTTTTTGGTCGTTAATTAAATTAATTAGTCACATCACAAAACTGTTTTCTCTTGAAATAAATATCATCTACATTTTATTGTTTTATTATTTCCATAACAGAAAAAGCCTATATAACCGCCATTCACGAGGCTATCTTATTATTTATTATAACTTTATCAGAATTTAGCTTAGGTTAAATCGTTATGTATCACAAAAAAGTCACCCATTCGAAAAAAGGGATTATTTCAAGTGTAGATAGGAATATAAAAAAGTAATAATAAAGCCAGCAACGTTATTTGCTGGCTTTGGTTTGGTAATGAAAATATTATTTAAGCGTTAATCTTTTTTAGCAGTTAATATCGATCTGTAAATAAATTAATTGGCAAACTTAGCAATTGTTTCAGCATCCATACGATATCGCACCCATTCGTCTTGTGGTTGTGCCCCGATGCTTTGGTAAAAATCAATGGCTGGCTGATTCCAATCTAATACGCTCCACTCTAAGCGTTGGCATTGACGCTCAAAAGCCAATTTCGCAATATGCTTGAGAAGCTTTTTCCCTGCGCCTGCACCACGGTATTCGGGGGAAACGTACAAATCTTCTAAATAAATCCCATTATTCCCTAACCATGTTGAATAACTGGTAAAAAACACAGCATAACCCGCCGGTTTGCCATCAACGTAACACAGTAACGCTTCAGTTTTGGAATCTGGTGCAAACAGTGAACTCTCAATATCAGTAACACTGGCTTTCACTTCATGACGCGCTTTTTCATAGACGGCTAACTCAATAATCATCTCTAAAATCAGTGGGGCATCTTCACGGGTTGCCGTTCTAATTTGTATATCCATTATTATCTCTCTTGTTGTTTGAGGCTCAATTTTAACCATCGATAGCGCTAAACCCTAACGCTCAACAGTTTTATTCATCAAAGCACCGCCATTATAAGAATGATTTATAACCAATGACTCATAACAACAGATAAACAGAATGAATGCTTGCTATTGCTCTAAAATCCCCCTATTTGCTATCATCCCCCCATTCTTCAACCGAAATATTGAAAATAAAAAAGGAGGTTAATCTTATGCTGTTGTGTGATCTTATTGAATACTCACACTTCTTTGGTAATCGCCAGAGCTCAGGCTTTCACAGTGTTACACTGCGATAACCCTGCCTGAGCAAAGCAGCTAAAGAGTCTTTTCTCAGCTTACTGGGTTGTCGTATCGACGATACCCGGCGTTTTTACGCCTAGAATTTGAGTAAGCCATGAGCACATTATTATCTGTAAAATCATTAAACTACGATACATCCACCACTTCATTACTGTCTGATATCAGCTTCACTTTACTGCAAGGTGACCGTATTGGTCTGATTGGCCACAATGGTAGCGGTAAAAGTACCTTATTGAAGCTGTTGACCTCCCAGTTATCGCCAAATAGCGGGCAAATTACCTATGCTAATCATTGTGTGACTGCATATATCGAGCAGCATCTTCCTGCGGATGTCGCCCCATTAACCTTGATAGATGCGTTATTGCAAAAATTACCTATACAAGAACATGTTTCCGAACGTTGGCGAGCAGAAGTGTTATTAACGGAATTGGGATTTGCACCGCATCAGTGGGAACAATCAGCAAATGCCATTAGTGGCGGTCAACATACGCGTTTACTGTTAGGACGTGCGTTAATCAGCCAGCCTGATTTATTGCTGTTAGATGAACCGAGTAACCATCTAGATTTACCTACCCTTATTTGGTTAGGAAATTTCCTGCAAAGTTGGAAAGGTAGCTTTGTGTTGGTTTCTCATGACCAATCTTTGTTAGATAAGGTGACAAACAGTACGTGGATTTTGCGAGATAAAACTCTGCATTTTTATCGGCTTCCATGCAGCCAAGCACGCCAAGCATTAGCAGAAACCGACCGCGCCGATGAGCATCGCTTTAACGCCGAGCAAAAGGAAATTGATCGTATTGCTTCAAGTGCTAAGCGGTTAGCGATTTGGGGTAAGGTTTATGATAATGAAGGGCTTGCCCGAAAAGCTAAGCAGATGGAAAAGCAGATAGATCGTTTAAAAGAGGATCAAACAGACCTCACTGAAGGCTATCAATGGCAACTGTTGCTGAATGGAAAAGCGATTCCAGCGGATCGAGTGCTTGAGTTGGATAATACGCAAGTCACCACGCCGGATGGTCAGTTTCTGTTTTCAGTCCCCTTTTCGCAAGTGAAAAGTGGTGATCGTATTGCCATTATGGGTGCCAATGGCTGCGGAAAATCCACGCTATTACGTTTGATTTGGCAGCAATACCTCGCTGACCTACGTTATGAAACACAGTTAAAGTTTCATCCAACGATTTCCGTGGGTTATTATGATCAACAATTAGCACAGCTGAATGATCATGATAGTTTAATCGATGCATTGCGGCATTTTGCCCCTCTCACCGATGAACAGCGAAAAATGGCGTTGATCAGTGCAGGATTTGTCTATTCTCGCCATCAACAAAAAGTGGCAACGTTAAGTGGTGGTGAACGAGCGCGTTTGCTGTTTATTGGGCTAAGTTTGGCGCAATACGCGCTAATTTTACTGGATGAACCGACAAACCACCTTGATCTTGAAGGAAAGGAAGCGCTGAGCGAGCAAATTTCCCAATTCGAGGGGGCGCTGTTAGTCGTTAGTCATGATAAATGGTTAATTGAGAATAGCTGCCAGCGTTATTGGTATATTCACAATAATCACTTGGAAGAGTATCTAGATCTGGAAGAGATTTACCAGAAAATAGAGAAACAATCCGCCTTTTCAGAGAACGAATTGGAAGAAAGCCAAACCCGTTTAATTTCTGAAAATACTCAAAGGGCCATAACTCATTCTCATGAAGATGACCTTCTTGAGCAACTGTTGGCGCTAGAAGAAAAATTGGCAGCGGATAAACAACGTAAAGTTGTGCATCAGAAGCCCCTTCTTCAGCAACAGTGGATTGAGGAAATTCAGCGAATTCAAACTTTGCTAGAGATCTAAAATAATAAAGCCCCTAGATGCCGACATGCACTAGGGGCTTTTTCATTACTTCAATGACAAAATAATACCGTGACAAAATAATTATTAATAAAGTAACGCAAATCCTTATCGGTGAAATGTAGGCTAATCACCCTGTTTACTCTCATTTTATGAATAACTGTTTTGCCACACTGCTTTACGTCTAGCTCAACTTAATATTTCTGTTTTTTTGCTCGCTTAAAGTATGACATTGGCACACTAGGGCAAACTACCTCTTTAAATTTTACCTTACTCTTTGGCACAGAATCTGCCGATTCATCTTTTGGCTCGATTTGCTTATTTTCTTCCGGCTGCATCACTTGTTCTGGCTGCATGGTCTCTTTCATATGAATTTGCTCTTTAACTTGGATAATATGACGGGTTTTTGCCATGTTATTTTCCTTCTACTGCATTCTTTTCTAAAACGGCATTATTTTCCGAGACTACGTTATTTTCAGAAACTAATAGTGCCTCATTCACTTGCTCAATTCGTTTTACGGCTTGGTTGATGATATCCACCACTTGAGCCGATTCTTGCTTTGATAGTTGCTGTAATACAATTTTATGCCGGAGTAATGATTTAAATTTATCTACCGCTAACTCAATTTCATTAGCAAATTGGTTACCTGCTTTCAGCTCTTGTGCATAATTTAGCTTCATTTTAACTTCAGCCAGAATGTCAGCTTTTAAAAGTAAAAAGCAGCGACCTTCCGGCGTGATTGTAAAACATTTTCGTCCCTTGCCCGTTTCTTTGCTGGTTGAAATAAAACCCAGCTCTTCCAACAATGTCAGTGTTGGATAAATCACGCCAGGGCTCGGACAATAAAATCCTGCTGTCTTCTCACTGATTTTTTTTATCAGTTCATAACCATAATTCGCGCCATCTACGAGTAAATGCAAAATATAAATACGCAGTTGTTTTGGATTAAACATGCGCCGAACACTTTTACCCTCACATAGACATGTCTCGAGGATTTTTGGATTGTCCATTTGGTCTCTCAGTAAATGTGCAAAAAATTAAAAACCGATATATCTAATATCATAATCGGTTTTCTGAATAATGCCAGAATTAGATATATCTGTTTTTATCAATCCGTGCTAATGATAACTATTATCATTATGATAGCAAGAAAATTAGCGTCTTAGAGTACAAAAAGTGTTTTTAGTGATCCAAGTAAATGAAAAAAGCCAGTTCTGCGAGAGAACTGGCTTTCTAAATCAAAACAATAACTCGTTAGTGTTAGCCAATATCCGGCAGAACTTTGAAGACAATACCGAGCTGGATACCGATAACTGCAATACCACACAAGAACACAATCACTAATGCTGGCTTACCGCCGAGTACTTGATATTTGCGGGGGTTAACATCACGAGATTTGAGAACCATCGCACTTGGCAGTAATAACGCTAAGATAGACAGCGCGATTGCCGCATAACCCAATGCCATCACGAAACCTTTTGGGTAAAACAATGCGAAAACAAGCGGTGGTAAAAAGGTAATTAGCCCAGTTTGAATACGCCCTGAAGCATTATCTTGGCGCTTAAACAAATCAGCTAAGAAGTCAAACAAGCCTAGCGCAACCCCAAGGAATGATGTGGCTAATGCAAGGCTCATAAACATTTGCGCGACGAATTCAGTTTTACCTGACTGTGCAACTGCTTTAATGGCTTCCAATAGTCCATTTAACCCAGAGTTCTCAGCTAAAATTCCCACAAAGGTATTCGTGCTAATACTACCCAGCGTAGCGATTTGCCATAAAATGTAAGCAACTAGCGGAATAGCACTTCCTAATATAAAGATAATTCGCAGTTTTTTGACATCACCGCCCATATATTTCACGACACTTGGCACACTTCCGTGGAAACCAAATGAGGTAAAAAAGACAGGAATAGCCGCGAGGATCAGGATTTTATCGGTTGGTGCTGACAATAAATTTAACTGTTCCACATGCGGGAACATCATTGCCAGAATAATCACTAAAAAGACGATTTTCGCGGTAAACAAGATGCGGTTAATAAAATCGACGGATGAAGTACCAAAGCAAACAACCCCACCACCAATGATGGTAAAGACTACAATGCCCATCCAATCAGCCATTTCAATGGCAAAGCTGCCTTTCAGATTGGAGGTAATGATTTGCCCCGCTCCCGTCACATACGCGGCGGTTAAGGCATACATTAAAAACATCATACTGAAACCAGTGATGAACTTCCCACTCGAGCCTAAATAGCGCTGAGCAACGCTACCTATCCCTGTTTCATGGGACTCATGCTGGTAAACTTCAACCAGCAATAATGCGGTGTAGCACATTAGCGCCCACAGACCAAATAACATCACTAAACTGACTGAAAACCCATTACTTCCTGCTGCAATTGGCATCGCCAACATTCCAGCGCCAATCGTAGTACCTGCAACAATAAAAACACTACCAAGTGTGCGATTTTTCATATTGAGATCCTAACAAAATTAATTAAACACTAACTTTTTGGATGGAATGATTACGTTTATTTTCTTCATCAATGAGCTGTTGTAGTTTGTCTTCAAAGATGTTTCTTAATTCATTCCAGTAGTTTTCGAAGTGCTGTTTATCACGCAGGCAATGGGTCATAATTGCGGCCCTTAATACATAAATTGAATGGACTTTATGCCATTCCTCTTCCTTGAAGTTCGCCTCTAGACACAAATTCTGAGGATTATCACCGTATTCTTCATGGGTTAGTGATGTTGACGACGTTAAAAAATCATTGGCATAAGTACGTCCTGCCGCATAAGAGCAGAGTTCATACAAACGTTTATTTAACTGGTTTTGCTTCTCTAATGAGGTATTTCCCGTCTCTCTGAACATAAAGTTGATCATGTGGAAATCCGGTGCAGGCATCGCCGCCAACGTGAACTCACGCCCATCAATGATAAACGGTTCGCTGGTATTGATTTTTTCGATCATCCAATTGGCGGTTGTTACCCCAGCCGCGATGACTTTGCCATACCCCAATAAGTTCAGCGGAACTAACCGATGTGCAGCCCATACCGCCGCTGCCGTCGCACCCGCTTTTGAGCCTTCCATAATCGATGAACCCAGTAATACATTCTGTTGTTTATCGGTTTTACGACTACTTTCTTTTACTTCTTCAAACACATAGGCCGCATGATAAGAAATCAAATCGACAATGCGTTTGTCCTTCATACAAATTGCTCCAGCGGCATAAGGGATAAAACCGACTTTATGCGGATCGACGGTGATGGAATCAGCTTGGTTTAAAGCGCGGAAACTTTGATAAACATCAGGCTTTGGCCAAACGATATCTGGCGGGAAAACACCTTCGCGATGGTAACGCTCAATAAGCGCATCATATTCAAGGAATTGGTTGTTTTCATCACGGAACATCGCACAGGCATAGCCTGCATACGCGGCATCAATATGCACATAGAATGAAGCGCCAAAGCGCTGCTCACATTCTTCGCGTAATTTGATGACTTCAGCGACGTTATCAATAGCGCCTGTTTCAGTGGTCCCGACAACGGCCACCACTGCAAGAATAGGCTCGCCCTTTTCAATCAGTGAGAAAACGATGTCACGCATTTGCGAAACATCCGTGCGATAACGTTTATCAACGGGAAGTTGGACAATATTTTGCTGCCCTAACCCTAGGATATCCATCGCTTTCATCCACGAATAATGCTTGGATTGCGGCACTAATAATTTACCAAGTTTACCTTGTTCAACACCGGTGCCTCGGCAGGTCAGATTACGGATCTCTTCAAACAACCCTTGCTTTTTCAACTCATCAATCAGATCCAATACATCACTGGTACGCATATTCAGTAACGCGGTTTCTGAAACATCCGTTAAAAGTTGTTTGGCTTGAGGATGGGATGCCATGGCTAAAGGTAATGTTTTGATATTTCTCGCGACCCATAACCCTTCGTAGTTAGCCACTGTGCCACCAGAAGTAATGTGTCCCCAAGATTTTTGCACGTCATACCCAAACATACCGCATAAATCTAACCCAGCTTCAATTTCTAACACCGTCGTCGTTGGTGAAGATTCTTGTGCGCAGTTATTAGGGTTGTACATCATCGCCATGACATACGCGAGATTGGAGATCATCAGTGTATCCGCGTTCATATGTCCCATGTAACGCGGTGAAAACCAAGGCACTGACGTAGTTTTCAATTTCGAGGAAAGCTGATTAAGAATACCTTCAGTGCGATATAACGTATCCCGATATTCCGGTGCATATTTATCAACGGTAGTAATTAAATCTGGATCTTCGGGATGATAACCAGAACGCCAATGCATATGCTCAGTCACTGCGTATTCCATCATTTCTCTGAAAAATACCGCATTTTCAGATTTAGGTCCGAGGAACAATGCATCTACGTTCATATTTTTATTTTTAAAATTATTCATTATCACTACACCTTCAAACTACAGCTGGCTGGCACCAGCTGCATTAAGTTACTCAACTTATTATCATTGGAAAGTGCAATAACGGGGGGATGTCTGTGTCGAATGACAACTTGTTAATGATATGACTAGACTTATATCCTTAACCTATATTCAGTAGTAGACAAGCCGTTAATGAGCCAACTTGTCTATAGATATAATCCATCTTCATTAAAACATTAACAAACTCATCTGAATTTTGTTCGGATTTGTGGACAGGCACAAAAATTCAAAAATTAATCACCTGTAAAGAGATATTTACGCTTAAAAGACTTGATAATGTAAATTATTTGTTATAAATAAAAAATAATACCCTATGTAATTATTATCTAATTATATAAAAATTAAAAAATAGTTAACCCGTAGCTAACTGTTTACTAAAATGATTTTACCAATCAAATCCCCCGACTCCATATGGTGATGTGCGCGTTCCACCTGACACAATGTGTATATTTTGTTAATGATTGGCTTTATCTTACCGTTTTGTAACATTACCCAAACTTGCTGATGCAGCTCTTTTGCGATTTGCGCTTTCTCTTCATTACTACGAGAGCGCATTGTTGATCCTGTGTGAGTTAAACGTTTTACCATCATTGGCATCATATTCAGCTGAGTTGGGCTTCCTTTCATCATGCCAATTTGGATGATCCTCCCAAATTTTGCTGCTACCACGTAATTTTTGCTGACATAATCACCACCAATAATATCGATGACCATATTCACACCATGATGATTTGTATATTCCTGAGTGACTTTAACAAAATCATCTGTTCGGTAATTAATCACACAATCCGCACCAAGTGATTTCGCCGCTATCGCTTTATCTTCTGAGCCAACCGTCGTTATCACCGTGGCTCCAAATGCTTTTGCGAGCTGGATGGCAACACTACCAATACCTGAGGTACCACCATGAATAAGTACCGTTTCCCCTTGCTTCAACTGTCCAATCTGGAACATATTCGCCCAAACAGTAAAAAAGTTTTCTGGAATAGCCGCCCCTTCTTCAAAGGATAAATTTCCTAACGGCAAAGCGATATCTTGATGCACTAAGCAGTACTCTGCGTAACCACCACCTGCCACAAGTGCACAAATTCGGTCACCTATCGCCCACGTTGTCACATCATCAGCTTTAGCCACAACCGTACCCGAGACCTCAAGCCCCATGATTGGCGAAGCATCTGGAGGCGGCGGGTATGAGCCTTTACGTTGGAAAATATCAGGACGGTTAACACCAGCGGCTTCCACTTTAACGATTAGATGACCAGGAAGGAGTTTAGGGAGAGGAATTTCTATTAGCTGCAGTTCATCCGAAACACTTGGATCAATAATGTCTACAGCTGTCATTAATGGGGGCAACGACATCAAATTGTTACTCATTATGACCTCTTTTTATAGGTTAATAGGAAAAAATGATATATTCCTGTTTATTCTTGTGTTAATTTAATGCTAATAAATCACGTAAAATAAAACATGTTTTTATTAAGTTTTTTATCTCTCTTTTTATATATTAAATTTATGTATTTAATATATGTCAAATCATGAAATTACTAATATCCTGTAAATTAGCATGATCTGCTGAATCTATTAGATTAGTAAATTTAGCATTCTTTGCTTTTTTATTTAATAACTCGTTTCTGTCTTACATAGCCCTTACCTGTTCAATTATCTTATGCTAAAATTGACTCATATCAATAATTTTAACCTGATTGAGCATTTAATATGATCCCAGAAAAAAGAGTTGTTCGTCGCATCCAGTCTGGTGGTTGTGCTATTCATTGCCAGGATTGCAGTATTAGTCAGCTATGCATTCCTTTTACACTGAATGAACACGAACTGGATCAACTCGATAATATTATCGAACGTAAAAAACCTATTCAAAAAGGCCAAGCTTTATTTAAAGCAGGCGATGAATTACGTTCTTTATACGCTATTCGCTCTGGCACAATTAAAAGCTATACCATTACTGAAGAAGGCGATGAGCAAATCACGGGTTTCCACTTAGCTGGCGACCTCGTTGGCTTTGATGCCATTATTCATACGCAGCACCCAAGTTTTGCTCAAGCGCTAGAAACTTCAATGGTTTGTGAAATTCCATTTGAAACGCTGGACGATTTATCTGGCAAAATGCCTAACCTGCGCCAACAAATTATGCGTCTGATGAGCGGTGAAATTAAAGGGGACCAAGAAATGATCCTCTTATTATCTAAGAAAAATGCGGAAGAACGTTTAGCTGCATTTATTCTTAACTTATCTCATCGCTTTGCAGAGCGTGGCTTCTCACCAAGAGAATTCAGACTCACCATGACTCGTGGTGATATTGGTAATTACCTTGGCTTAACCGTTGAGACAATTAGCCGTCTGTTAGGTCGATTCCAAAAAAGCGGCATGCTCAGCGTTAAAGGTAAATATATTACCATCGACGATATGGCGAAACTGACTGATATCGCAGGTAAAGTATCCCCTGTTTCTTGCTAATATTCCTATAAACGGGTCACAAACTTTGTGATCCGTTGTTACTTTTTAATCACATTTCTTGCGTATTTATCCCCAATAACATAGTTTAGAGAGATGGAACTATCCGTTTATTGAGAGGATGTCAGCATGGCTAACTATAAAAATCTTTTAGTAGCAATCGACCCAAATCAGGATGATCAACCGGCATTAAGGCGTGCAGTTTATATCGTGCAGCGTAATGGCGGACGGATAAAAGCCTTCCTGCCTATCTATGACCTATCTTATGACATGACCACCTTGCTTTCTCCTGAAGAGCGCAATGCAATGCGCAAAGGAGTGATCAGCCAAAAAGCCGCGTGGATCAAGCAACAAGCCCACTTTTATTTAGAAGCGGGTATTGAGATAGAAATTAAAGTCATTTGGCACAACAAGCCTTATGAAGCCATCATTCAGGAAGTGATTAGCGGTCAACATGACCTTCTACTAAAAATGGCGCACCAAACTGACAACTTAGAATCCATCATTTTTACCCCATTAGACTGGCATTTATTAAGAAAATGTCCGTGTCCTGTTTGGATGGTAAAAGATAAAGTTTGGCCAGATCACGGCTCTGTGGTGGTTGCGGTGAATCTTTCTAATGAAGAATCTTACCACGATGACTTAAATATCAAGTTGGTTGAGAAAACCCAAGATCTCGCACAAAGAATTATTAAAGAGCAAGAAATTCATTTAGTCAGCGCTTACCCAATCGCGCCAATGAACATTGCCATTGAACTGCCTGATTTTGACCCAAGCCTGTATAACAATGCCCTACGTGGTCAACATTTAATCGCCATGAAAAGCCTGCGGCAGAAGTTCGCAATTGATGAAAAAAATACGCATGTTCGTGAAGGATTACCTGAAAAAATCATTCCCGATATGTGTGAAGAATTACACGCAGGTGTTGTGGTACTCGGCATTTTAGGACGTACAGGGCTTTCCGCCGCGTTCTTAGGTAATACTGCCGAACATGTTATTGATAAACTGAAATGTGACTTATTGGCGATTAAACCTGACGGTTTTGTATGCCCTATTAAGGCTACGGATGATTAATTAAATTTGCGATAATAATCAAATTGTAAAGCGCATAGATAGACATTTTTGTGCGCTTTTTACTATTATCTTCTTAGTGCTCCTTCTTAATTACACATAATTCGATTAATAATAAGCAATAAAACGTTCAAATATAAAAACGCCCTGAAATCAGGGCGTTTTATTCTATACTGTCAATGATAAGCAATTACAACGCTTTTAAAATTGCATCCACGCTTGCTTTCGCATCACCAAATAACATTTGAGTATTTTCTTTAAAGAACAGTGGGTTTTGTACCCCTGCATACCCTGTATTCATTGAGCGCTTAAACACAACGACATTATTCGCTTTCCAAACTTCTAACACTGGCATACCCGCAATTGGGCTGTTTGGATCTTCTTGCGCTGCTGGGTTCACGGTATCATTCGCACCGATAACCAGCACCGTATCTGTTTCGGCGAAATCATCATTGATTTCATCCATTTCTAACACGATGTCATAAGGAACTTTCGCTTCAGCTAACAGTACGTTCATGTGTCCCGGTAATCGCCCTGCAACAGGGTGAATACCGAAGCGAACATTAATGCCACGCTCACGCAGTTTTGCCGTAATATCGTGCACCGGATATTGCGCTTGTGCCACCGCCAAACCATAGCCCGGGGTGATGATTACTGAGGTTGAGTTTCTCAACATTTCAGCGACTTCTTCCGCCGTGGTTTCGCGGTATTCGCCCATTTCTTCTTCAGAGCCTGTTGATGAACCATCAGTACCAAACCCACCGGCAATAACACTGATAAACGAACGGTTCATCGCTTTACACATAATATAAGAAAGGATGGCTCCCGATGAACCGACTAAGGCTCCCGTCACGATCAGCAAGTCATTACTGAGCATGAAACCTGCCGCTGCCGCTGCCCATCCTGAGTATGAGTTCAGCATCGATACAACCACTGGCATATCTGCACCACCGATAGAGGCAACTAAATGCCAACCGAAGGCTAATGCAATCGCCGTCATGATCAACATAACAAACACTTGCAAGCCAACACTGTCAGTTTTAACGAAAATAACCAGCAAAATAAATGAAACGACTAAGGCTGCAAGGTTAAGTTTATGGCGATTTGGTAACATCATCGGCTTCGATGACATTTTTCCTGACAGCTTGCCATAAGCCACAATTGAGCCTGTAAATGTGACAGCACCGATGAAAATACCCAAGAAAACTTCCGTTAAATGAATATTTTCCATCACGCTGCTGGCGTGACCTTCACTTGCAATAAAGCTGTTGAAGCCCACAAGTACCGCTGCCAAACCCACAAAACTGTGTAAAATAGCAACCAGTTCTGGCATTTCGGTCATTTCAACTTTTTTGGCTAAACGAATACCAATCACGGCACCGATCACCATTGCCACTATCATCCAACCCACATTGGCACTATGAGGACCTAAGATCGTCGCAATCAGCGCGATCCCCATACCGATAATGCCGTATGTGTTCCCGCGTTGAGAACTTTCATGGCGAGATAGCCCCGCAAGACTGAAAATAAATAGGATAGCAGCAACGATGTAAGCTGCTGTCACAACTCCACTTGACAACATAAGTTACCCCTTATCCCTTACGAAACATTTTTAACATGCGTTGAGTTACTGTGAACCCACCGAAAATATTGATGCTTGCGATCAAGATCGCAATAAAGGATAAGAAACTTACCCAGCCACCACTACCAATTTGCAGCAATGCACCAACAACAATAATCCCTGAGATGGCGTTAGTGACCGACATCAACGGGGTATGCAGCGCATGGGTGACGTTCCACACCACGTAGTATCCCACCACACAAGCCAGCGCAAAGACGGTAAAGTGCGATAAAAACTCTGCTGGAGCTGAGTTAGCGAACCATCCAAACAGGATGATAGCCAGTGCCATCAGCGCCATTTTGGTTACCGGTGACATTTTTTTCTCTGGCGCTTTCACCTTTTCAACGGCTTTCGGCTTCGCTTGTGGCTGAGCTGAAACTTGAATTGGTGGTGCTGGCCAAGTGATTTCACCTTGCTTGATAACCGTAACGCCGCGAATGACTAAATCATCAAAATCAATCGTGATTTCGCCATCTTTTTCTTTACACAGCAACTTCATCAAGTTAACAAGGTTGGTACCATATAGCTGAGAAGATTGCGTTGGTAAACGGCTTGGTAAATCTGTGTAACCGATGATTTTGACACCATTATCAGTGACAACTAATTTATCCGCTTGAGTCAGTTCACAGTTACCACCCGTTTGTGCAGCGAGGTCAACCACCACACTGCCCGGCCTCATTGATTCAACCATCTCTTTGGTGATCAATTTCGGTGCAGGTCTACCCGGAATAAGCGCCGTCGTTACAATGATATCCACGTCTTTTGCTTGAGCAGCAAATAGCGCCATTTCTGCCTTAATAAAGGCTTCAGACATCACTTTCGCGTAACCATCACCACTACCTGCATCCTCTTTAAAATCTAATTCGAGGAATTCGGCACCCATACTTTGAACTTGCTCTTTCACTTCTGGGCGAGTATCAAATGCGCGAACAATCGCGCCTAAGCTACCTGCCGCACCAATCGCAGCCAGACCCGCCACACCCGCACCGATGATCATCACTTTTGCTGGCGGTACTTTACCAGCAGCCGTAATTTGTCCGGTGAAGAAACGCCCGAATTCATGTGCAGCTTCCACAATCGCGCGGTAACCGGCGATATTTGCCATTGAACTCAATGCATCGAGTGATTGTGCCCGAGAGATACGCGGCACGGCATCCATTGCCATTACATTGATATTACGGGCTTTTAATGCCTCCATTAACTCAGGGTTCTGCGCCGGCCAAATAAAGCTGACTAAAGTCGCCCCTTCTTTTAATAAAGGAATTTCGTCCGACAATGGTGCATTCACTTTAAATACAATATCCGCAGAAAACGCGCTCTCACGAGAGACAATTTCTGCACCCGCTTGCTCATAAGCTGCATCATCGAAACTTGCTAAATGTCCCGCATTTTGCTCGACACACACCGAAAAACCCAAGTTTAACAATTGGGTAACTGTTGATGGTGTAGCGGCAACACGCGCTTCATTGGCAAGTCTTTCTCTTGGTATACCAATTCGCATAATATTCCCTTTTTAAAGCTCGAAGTAATCTATGTTGTAGGTTATTCGCCAAAAAAATGACTGCCTTATCAAAAGGAAAAGTCCTATTTTGTCGTTGAACAGCTGTAAAATGTTCTAATAACCTACTGAAATTAGCCTTATTGATCCATAATTGATCACGATTCTAAGACAGTAAATGGAATTCACCGTGAAAATCTTAGTTTTAGGTCAATAAAATACTGGATACTTTAAAAAAACTGGTAAATTTGACTAGTCAATCATTATTTGTATCTTATGAAAATAAAATAGTGCGACAACATGGGCAGTTACGTGTAATAATCACCGCCATGTGTTACAACTATTATTCAGCATGTTTATAATAAATTGCGCAAGGCGGAAGGATTTTGTATGAAGCTGAAAACTACGGTCATCGCAGCCGCGGTGCTATCATTAACTAGTATAACCGCTACACAGGCGGCTGTTGAATTAACGCCAAAACAGGCTACTGAATTACAACCTTATGAGCGTATAACCGTCACTGGGCGTTTTAATGCTATCTATGAAGCATCCGATGCAGTTTCCCGTAGGGCTGATAAAATGGGGGCTTATGCCTTTTACATTCAAAGCCTTGATGATGTAGGTGACAGTGGCAACATGCGTGTTGTTGCTGATGTGTACGCAAAAGATGCATCAAAACGTGAAGAATCTGCTCGCCGAGTTTTCGGTGGTGTTGAAGAAATGTCTAAAGCGGACGCAAAAGTGTACCAACCTTTTGATGCAGTGACTGTAAGTGGTTTCTATCCATCTGAACCTGACTTATACGAAGCTATCGCGAAAAAAGCCAAAGAAAAAGATGCGGCCTCATTTTATGTAGTTCGTAACGTAGCCATGAATGACGGTGGTAACACTTTAGCAACCGCATATATCTATAAGAAAGATGCACCTAAGCGCCAAATTCAAAAAGAAGAAGCGGTTGTTCCTGCTGATTCAGACGCGGGTCGTGCGCTGTTAGCGCAAGGTGGTGAAGCGGCAGATAAAGTACTGATCCCAGGCGTTGCAAGTTCTGAAGAACCAACCGAAGCTGTTGGCCGTTTCTTCGAAACTTCCTCTAGCCAGCCGGGTCGTACTAGCGTGACATTACCAAGTGGTTATGTCATTGAAGAAGTGAACAAAACAGCAGCAGCTATGATGGTTCCATTTGATTCCATTACCTTCTCCGGTTATTACACCAATACCCCAGAAGTTCGTTATCAAATTGCCAAACGTGCAGAAGCTAAAGGTGCAAAATACTACCATATCACTCGTGAATGGCAGTCGAATGGTGGCAGCGTCACCATCAGTGCAGACCTGTTCAAATAATCGATAGCTTTATTCTATTATGAAAGCCAGCTTAAATATTAAGCTGGCTTTTTTTGTTTGCATTGCCCTACTTCCTGATACCTATTCCTGAACAGCTCGAGTTAGCACTTTATAAAATGCACGCCTATTTACCATAAACAATGAAAGTGAATAAAACATCTTGTTCTGTGCATATTTTCCCATTGCATCTGGCGCATTTCATTCGTAGAATCCACACTCTAATTTAGCAGGTGATCCAACTGGATTTAAAAGCCGTGACAGTGAATCCATTTATAGCATTGCTATCTTAACGTGATTTTAACTTTTGATTGCACAACAACCAGGATATACATTGAAAAATACATTAAGCCTTACTGCACTCACCGCGCTAGTTCTTAGCTCAATGGTTGGTGCTGGTGTATTTAGCCTTCCACAGAATATGGCTGAAGTGGCGAGCCCATTGGCGTTAATTATCGGCTGGTCCATCACGGGCGTCGGGATCTTATTTCTTGCATTCTCTCTTTTACTCCTTTCCAGAATTCGTCCTGATTTGGATGGTGGAATATTTACTTATGCAAAAGTAGGATTCGGTGAATTTATTGGCTTTTGCTCTGCATGGGGCTATTGGTTGTGTGCTGTTGTCGCCAACGTTTCTTATTTAGTGATTGTCTTTGCCGCTATCAGTTTCTTTACTGACACACCGGATAACATTGTGTTTGGCGATGGTAATACTTGGCAAGCTCTAATCGGTGAATCTATATTACTGTGGGTTGTGCATTATTTAGTTCTTCGCGGTGTACAAACTGCTGCGGGAATTAACAAGCTCGCTACGATGGCGAAATTAGTCCCTCTTGGATTATTTATCGTACTCGCATTCTTTGCCTTCAAGCTCGATATTTTTGATGCCGATTTTAGCGGTATTGACCTCGGTATCCCCGTTTGGGAGCAAGTTAAAGACACCATGCTGATTACTTTATGGGTCTTTATCGGTATTGAAGGGGCGGTCGTCGTCTCCGCACGAGCGAAAAACCGCCGTGATGTCGGCCTAGCCACCATTTTTGCGGTAAGCTCCGCATTAATCATCTATATTTTTGTCACGCTTTTATCACTTGGGATCATGCCTCGTGCCGATCTGGCTGAGATTAAAAACCCGTCGATGGCGACTTTAATGGTCTCTTTAATTGGCTCTAGCGGTGATATTATTATTGCCGCAGGTTTGATTATCTCTGTTTGTGGTGCATATTTGAGCTGGACAATTATGGCGGCTGAAGTTCCGTATATTGCCGCGCAATACCAATCATTCCCTAAAATTTTCAATAAATTAAATAAGAATGATGCACCATCTTCATCTTTATGGTTAACCAACGGCGCTGTTCAACTATCATTAGTGCTGATTTGGTTAAGTGGCAGTAACTACAATACTCTGCTGACTATCGCTTCAGAGATGATTTTGGTTCCTTACTTTTTAGTCGGTGCATTCTTAGTTAAAGTTGCTTATCAACGGCATAGCAAATCCCTGCTCGCGGTTGGTTTTGTTGCCGCTGTCTATGGATTATGGCTATTGTACGCGTCAGGATTGATTAACTTAATGCTCTCTGTGGTTCTCTATGCGCCGGGGATCATCATTTTTCTATATGCTCGTTCACAACAAACAGCAAAAGCACCACTGAAGTTAATTGAGAAAATTTTAGCATTTGGAATTGCGATAGCCTCAGTGCCAGCGTTATATTCTCTGTTAGCGTAATCCACTCTTTATTCACGAGCTAAATTTAACCCATTGAATTTAGCTCGCTTTTTATTATCTTCATTTCCCTCTAACCAACCTCCACGTTTTTTACAATCATCATCCTTTTTTGTGATGTAGTTTTTGAATTACTATTCACCAATAAGGAAACTCAAATGCACGTAACCCCAACGAATCTACGTACCGTCACATTTGCTGATCACCCTGCTTTTATTCATTCATCGTCAGAAGCGATACATTCTATGACACAAAATATAGCCGCTGTAACCCAACCTTCCCTTGTTCAACAACCAACCCCCTTTCAACAAAAGTTACCTGAAATTAAAGCGCAAGAGCGTGTCGAAGGCTTTCAGTTTAAATTAGCGACTCAGCAGCAAATAGAACGAACTGTTGAACGATAAACCCAAAACAACGCTAGCTAGATAAATATATTGCGTACAACTCAGTTGCTAATGTAGAAATGGTAGAAACTCATTAGTATGTTGTAACTAAATAAAGGTTGAGTAGTAAAACTCACTCGTAATCAATTCTATGGTTATTTCACAATAAAAATGCGCGGATGGTACAGTTACGGTACAGTTACCACGTCGCGCATTTTTATCTTATTAACGAATAAATTATCGTCAGCCTAAAGCTATCATTAATCCCAAGCTATAGTTGCTGCGTTAAACTTTCCATGGTTTGAATGATCCGTTTATCCGATATCGGATATGGCGTTCCAAGCTGTTGGGCGAATAAACTCACACGTAACTCTTCAATCATCCAGCGAACTTCCTGTACTTCTGGTAGCTGCTTTTGTAGTGGCGTTAGTTTACTCATCCACTGCTGCCACATGGTTTGCACATGTTCAACTTTGCTCATCTGCGCGCGGTCACGATTTGGATCGATGGCTAACTTTTCCAATCGGCGTTCAATACCGTTTAAGTAGCGTAAGATATCCGGTAAGCGCTTCCAGCCCTGCTCCGTCACAAACCCTTTAAATACCAATCCTGACATTTGAGCTTTGAGATCAGACAATGCGAGCGCCATCGAAAAATCAACGCGGCCTTTCAACCGTTTATTGATAGCAAACACCGCCGTTAAGATCTGTTCAACTTGCTTGGCGATATTCACCACCACATCGTTCAATTCCGCTCTCGCGTACTCTTTTAATGATTCGAACTGCTCTTCAGTCCATACCGCGCCACCATAGGTTGCAATTAACTGATCGATACCGCACGCGATACAATCATCAATGAGCTCAAGCACTTTGCCATAAGGGTTAAAATAGAGCCCCAATTTGGATTTATTCGGTAGCTTTTCATGCAAATATTTGATTGGTGAAGGAATATTTAAGAGTAATAATCGGCGAACTCCACCCCACATTGCTTGCTGTTGCTCGAATTCGGTTTCAAAAACACGGATCCCCACACTGTTTTTTTCATCCACTAACGCAGGATAGGCTTTAACTGAGTATCCTCCGCGTTTTTGTTCATAGCGTTGTGGTAACTCGCCGAAACTCCAAATATGCAAGCCACTTTGTTCAATACCATCATCCACAACCTCGGACAGTGTTTCTTGCACTTTTTCCTTAAGGCTGTCTTTTAAAGCATCCAGATCTTGCCCTTCCGCAACGGTTTTATTTTTGTCATTCACCACTCGGTAGGTCATTTTTAAATGCACTGGGAGTTGGTCTAACTGCCAAGCCTCACGCTCGACCGTTACCCCCGTCATTCGACGCAGCTCGCGCTCTAGCTTATCTAACACGCTCCCTTCTGGGGTCGGAACTCGCTCCAAAAATGCAGAAGCATAATTTGGCGCGGGCACAAAATTGCGACGGATAGGTTTAGGCAATGATTTGATTAGTGCAACGATTAGTTCATGGCGCAGACCCGGTACTTGCCAGTCAAAGCCCACATTTTGCACCTGATTCAAAATAGCTAATGGGATATGAACGGTGACGCCATCAGCATCAGTGCCGGGTTCAAACTGGTAACTTAAACGAAATTTGAGATCGCCTTGATACCAATAATTTGGGTAATCAAGCGCCGACACATTCCCAGCATCTTCTTTGATCAGCATGTTTTTTTCAAAACTGAGCAAATCAGGTTGCTGTTTTGATGCAGTTTTCCACCAGTTATCAAAATGACGAGAGGAAATCACATCATTCGGGATACGCTGGTCATAAAACGCAAATAGTGTTTCGTCATCCACTAAAATGTCACGGCGGCGTGATTTGTGTTCCAAATCTTCCACTTCTGATAACAGTTTTAGGTTAGCTCTAAAGAACGCGTGACGGGTATTCCAGTCACCTTCCACCAGCGCATGGCGGATAAAGAGTTCGCGGCATAATAATGGATCAATCGAGCCATAATTAACTTGGCGTGAAGCAACAATCGGCAATCCGTATAAAGTCACTTTTTCCGATGCTGTCACAGCACCTTCTGATTTTGACCAATGGGGTTCGCTATAGTGGTGTTTCACCAAATGCTCGGCGAGTGGTTCTATCCATTCAGGATCAATGGAAGCCGCAATCCGTCCCCACAGCTTTGAGGTTTCAACCAGTTCAGCAACCATCGTCCACTTCGGTGGTTTTTTGAATAAGCCTGAACCTGGGAAGATAGTAAACCGTGCATTCCTTGCCCCTGTAAATTCGTGTTTTTCAGCGTCTTTCTGACCGATATGCGAGAGCAACCCCGCCAATAGGGAGACATGAATACTGCGAAAATCTGCTGGTGCGCTGTTGATAGCAAATCCTTGTTCTTTCACGACTTGGCGTAACTGAGTGTAGAGATCTTGCCACTCGCGAATTCGCAAATAGTTAAGGAAATCCTGACGGCACATTTTTCTAAACTGTGCGTTAGATAATTCCTCTTGCTGCTGCTTTAAATAGTCCCACAGATTTAAAAATGCCAGAAAATCCGATTGCTTATCATGGAAACGTCGATGTTTTTCATCAGAAGCTTGCTGCTTATCCAGCGGTCTTTCGCGGGGATCTTGAATCGATAATGCTGAAACAATCACCATTGTTTCGCGTACCGCTCCATACTTTCTGGCTTCAATCACCATTCGCGCTAAACGCGGGTCAACGGGTAATTGTGCTAGCTGGCGTCCGATATCAGTTAATCGATAACCTTTGTCTGCATCTTTATGAGGTTGGATCCCACCAAGCTCTTCCAGTAATTTGACACCATCTTGAATATTACGCTTATCCGGCGCTTCAACGAATGGAAATGCCGCAATATCCCCAAGTCCGATTGAGGTCATCTGTAAAATGACCGACGCCAAGTTAGTTCTCAGGATTTCAGGATCGGTAAACTCTGGTCGAGATAAGAAATCCTCTTCAGAATACAAGCGGATGCAAATACCGTCCGAAACACGACCACAACGCCCTTTACGCTGATTGGCGGACGCTTGCGAAATCGCTTCGACAGGTAAGCGTTGTACCTTGGTACGATAACTATAACGACTGATACGCGCATAACCCGTATCAATCACATATTTGATCCCCGGAACCGTCAGTGAGGTTTCTGCCACGTTAGTGGCAAGAATAATTCGGCGACCACCATGAGGATGAAAAATACGGTTTTGCTCACTGTTAGATAACCGTGCAAATAGCGGTAAGACTTCCGTATGGCGTAGCTGTAGCTTGGATAGTGCATCTGCGGTGTCACGAATTTCTCGCTCACCACTCATAAATATCAGAATATCACCGGCACTTTCACGCCCGAGCTCATTAACCGCATCGACAATACCGTCAATTTGGTCACGTTCGCTGTCATTATCATCCCCCATAATTGGGCGATAACGTACTTCAACCGGGTATGTCCGCCCTGAAACTTCCACAATTGGCGCATGACCAAAGTGTCGAGAGAATCGTTCTGGATCAATCGTTGCAGATGTAATAATGACTTTTAAATCAGGACGCTTAGGCAATAATTGACGTAAATAACCTAAAATAAAATCAATATTTAAACTGCGCTCATGGGCTTCATCGATAATAATTGTGTCGTATTGCAACAGCAATTTATCATTCTGCAATTCCGCCAGCAAAATACCATCTGTCATTAATTTAACTTGGGTGGTATCACTCACTTGGTCACTAAAGCGAACTTTATAACCGACATTTGTGCCTAGCTCACACTCTAACTCTTGAGCAAGGCGCGAAGCCACCGAGCGAGCCGCCAATCTTCTTGGCTGAGTATGACCAATAAAGCCCTTCACGCCGCGGCCCAGCTCTAAGCAAATTTTAGGGATCTGCGTGGTTTTACCTGATCCCGTTTCACCGGCAATGATCACCACTTGATGCTGATTAATCGCATCAAAAATAGCTTGTTTTCTTTGGCTAACCGGTAAGTTTTCGGGGTAAACAATTTTCGGCATATTCAGGCTTTTTTTCTCAACCTTCTGTCTTGCCTTTGCAATATCCCCTTTGATGACCTCGATAACTGCCATACGAGATTTTTGATCTTGTATTTTTGCGATACCGTGGAGGCGTTTCTTCAGTTGCCATTGATCACGCAGTGATATTTGTTCAATTTCAGCATGTAATGCTGATAGAATGGGATCCATTCTTAAATCCTTATTTTTCAATTCATTATAACGCCACTCATCGACCTATAATCTTATGGTGGCTAAAGATAATATTTTGGTTTGTTTTATGATTTTAGTTATTTCATACAAATACCATCAGTTTTTTTGAAGTGTGCCTTCTAAATTTCTTCCTATTAATCTGCCACATACCGAGTATCATCATTATCTGATGAGATAGACACATGAGTTTCGAGGAAAATAATGAGTAAAGTACTACTATTGAAATCAAGCATTTTGGCAGATTATTCACACAGCAATAAAATGGCTGATTATTTTGTACAACAGTGGCAAGAAAAAAATCCCGATGATGAATTTACAGTTCGAGATTTAGTTCACCAGCCAATCCCTGCGATTGATGGGGAAATTTTAGCAGCTTTTGCACCTACTGACACTATAACCGCGCAGCAACAAGCACATTTAGACCTATCAAATCAGCTCATTGATGAGATTAAACATAATGATGTTTTAGTGATAACCGCACCGATGTACAACTTTTCGGTTCCATCTCAACTGAAGCATTACTTTGATTTTATCGCCCGCTCTGGCCATACCTTTAAATATACCGAACAAGGTGCTGTGGGTTTATTAACCAATAAGCGTGCATATATTCTGACAAGCCGAGGCGGCATTTATAAAGATACACCAACGGATATCATGGTGCCTTACATCACCCTATTTTTGAATTTTATTGGCATTAAAGACATTGAATTTATTTTCGCAGAAGGCACCTCGTTAGGCGCTGAATCCGCAGAGAAAGCGCAATCACATGCGCGAAACCATATTGATTCACTGATTGCTTAGCAGTTAAAATCGAAAATAATGCGCACTTGTTTCATCTAGAATTAAAAATAGTGCGCATTTTTATTTTTTCTGCATCCATTGTCCATTAATACCGCGTACATATTCTCCTGCTGGTGCGCGTTCAACCAATTTCTGCCCTGCCATTCTTGCGACATCATTGGTTTTAAGCCCATTTTTATCTGCAATTTCTGTATATCGATTTTTTCTTTCGGCATTGATATGTTCAACCAATTGCTTTGCATCTGCACTACTTTGGTCAATTACCGCCAAATACCCCGATAAGGTCTCCCCCACAATACCGTGAGTTTTACCTTCTTCCACCGTCAGAGCAAATGCAGAAAATATGCTTAATGTGGAACATAACGTGACGACTTTAAACCAGTTCATCATTTCGCAGGTACCTCACCGAATAGATCGCTGTTTTCTTTTAATAACTCTTCCACTTGTCGGTCAGCTTTAATTTGAATTTCATGCTCAATCTTAACATTCATATTGATGTTAATTGGTTTATCTGGCGTAGCGACCTCTACGCGTAAACATGCCGTTAATAGCGACGCCATTGCCATCATCATGATCAATTTTAATATTTTCACGTTAGTTCTTTTCCCTTTTATATATTCTTCTCGAGCCATTCTTCTAAACCAGTACCAAACCGTAAGCTACGCCATAACTGAAAAATATTCTCTTCATGGTGATAATTTAAGTGAACTTCACGCTTCTTAGCTTCTTTGGTGTTATACCCTTCAAGAATAGTCGACATAGTGAGCAACCCCAAGTTTGTGACATTCACATCCGTACGACTGCGTTGAATTTCAAGGTATTGTAGCCATCCAATCGCCGATCCCGCTGAAATATTATCTTTGGCAATAGACTCTACAAAATTGGTATCTAAGCGTAATGTCAAAGGCCCGTTATTTTCCATCCATCCCCCTTTAATAATCCAATCAGGGTTATTCAGGTAAAATGGCAACTCGCCATTTACTCGACCAGAAACCGCAAATTGTGAAACTTTTAGTTTTGTGAATAGCTCGCTAAGTTCCACTTGATGGACGCTAATCGTAGCGGGTTTATTTTGTGGCCAGCGAAGTAAATCGAGATTAATTTCACCACCTAACATTTTAAATCCAACATTACTCAGTTGGATTGGATGAGTTTCCGTCGGAGGATATGTTCCCGATAAATCCGCTTTGACATCAGTGAATTCGAATAAATTCGTGATATGTTTTATTCGTAATTCAACGGGTGATTTTTCACCTAATGTCCACGTACTATTGTGTAATTTCCACGGTAAGACAAAATCCAAGCCACTAAGCTCACCATCCTTCATCCATAAGCTCGTATTTTGCACTCGCCAGTGTCCACCAGCAATGAAACCATTTTCTGGCGTCATGGAAAAAGCAGCTTGAGAAAATAGTTTACCCTCTCGTAATTCAATATTTAGATCTTTCGGAATTAATGTCTGAAATGCTTTAACTGACTGCTCTGGCCAACGCGCTTCACCACGCAGACGTTCGCCGTCCCAGCGTCCAAAGATGACGATAGGCCCTACTTGCCGGGTACTTAAATCCCCTTTTAACTGAAAACTGGCTGGGGATGTTCCTTTAAGTTCTGCATTTGCCGTAATTTTAGGCAAATAGCTGTCTGCGCCAAATAACATTCGGTTACTGGTTAATTGCAATGCGCCATAAAAATCAGCTTTTGCTAGATCTCGCTGCCAAACCAACGGGGATGTCAATTTAAGGCGCGGAGCGGACATGGAGAGTAAACCATATTGAATTTGGTCAAACCCCGTATTTAAGCTATTGAGCGTTAATTGAGTATCTTGCCAACTGCCGTTACCTTTAACATCCCAACGAGCGGCTAAAGCAGGCAGCTGAGCATTTCCCCAGTAATTCCAGAACCATTTACCTTTATCAATATTAAACTTATTCGCGCTACCATCGAGATGAATATCAAAGTCACCCCAATACTGTTCTTTTACTTTTAAAATCGCTTGTAAGCGCCCCGAAATACCTTCGGCATTTAAACGGGTACCCGCCAAAGGCAAGCGTATTTCCCGTAACAGAATCGTCGGTGAAACCCGCCCATAGGCTCTCATTAATGAACCAGGCATAAATGCGACGGTAGGTGAAACCAACTGACCTGCAATTTTCGCTGGCAAATTGATATCCAGCACCATGTCATCGTATTTCACTTGACCGTTGAGTCTAAAATCAATATTTGCATCGAGGAGATTGATACGGCTAGGTTCAAGCGTAAGGACTAAGTTAGCTTTTCCTTTTTTCGCATCAGTCAACATGTTCAAACGACCTGAAACCACAAACTCACTCAAGGTTTGATTCCAGTTATCTATTTGAAATGCAATTCCACCATGAAGTGGAATTTGTGCGTCATCCCAGCGCCATTGGCCATCCGTTACGATCACTTGTGATGATGAAACCTGCCATGGAAGATGGAATAATTCTTGTTGCTGCTCAAGATCCGTAACGGTCAGTAAGCCTTGGTCACGCTGCCAATGCAGTTTTGTATTTAAGCGTTTATTTAACTCAATAAGCTTAAATTGAGCTTCGATATCTCCCGTTTCGGGCAGTTGAGCCGTCGTCAGAGGTAAAGCCAATTGTGCAGTTAATTCAATATGTTGAGACTCTTCTTGTGGCTTACTTTGACCCAGTGCTTGCAACTCTTCTAACGCTAATGTGCTCTGAGGTAACGTTGCCGAAAACTGCTGCACAATCAGTTGATTTTGCGAATTAACAAAAGAAGAAACCCGTACATTTTCTCCTTGATAATCCAACATAAGTGGAGAATCAGCGGTACTGCGTAACCATAAACTCCCTTGATATTGCTCCCAAGAATGCAGTGTGATTTTATCAATGACGAGTGAAAATTGCGGGATCTCTTCCAGTATCTCCGTGATGTTTACAGGAGAACTTGGTGATTCCTCACTCGTTTTAATGCTATCCAAACATTCCGCATTAACATCAAGTCCATCAATTTTGGCTCTAATCGGGAAAAAAGAGATTCTGGCATCCGTTACTGTGACAAGAGAACAATTATTTGCACTTAATCCCACACTCGGGAATCTAATTTGATGATTAACAAGTTGTGGTTCAGAAAGTGACAGCGTCACTGGCGGCGGTAAAAAATGACTCGCAACCACGGGGGCCCAACGGGTTAATGTTGACCATAATATGATTAGGAGCACAACACTCACCCCTAATAAGAAGAGCAGTATTTTTATTGCCCGTTTCATACATATTCTCTGAGCATCATCTTCATGAAGCAGCGATAAATATCATTGATGAGATGGATGAAAATAAAGTGAAAGGATGCATTGGGACGAGAAGCTCGACGACTTGCATTGCAATGTAGGTCATTTCCATAATAACTTTCTCTATTTAGATGAATATATTCTAATCTTTTAAAGCCGAAATGAACAACCTAACCCTATCGTTCACGCCATTACTTCATTATTTTCAGTCAGTTCTTAGTGATTGTGTGATGCTGCATGGTTGGCAATTTCACGAGAACATGATTGTATATCATGCACAACCTTCACTTTTTCGGCAAATATCGGATTAGCTGCAAAAAATTCATCCAATCGCAGATCAAATTGTTTAGCAAAACGTAGTAGCTCTAACGTATTCATCAATGTTTCTTTCGGTCGCACCCCTGCCAATTGTGATAATAAAAAGCGTTTAATGACCCTAAAAGCGCAAACTCGATATGGAATTTTCAATCTAATAATGAATGAGCTATCTGCAAAAAATGGCGCTAGGCGCTTATCATAAGCCCCTTCCACTATCCAGTTATCTTGAGACTTGATATCAGCCACCAGAGATTTAATTTTATCCTGAGGGTTTTTGACATACTCCATCTGGCTTTTATCCCAATAAATTTCATCATAACCATATGCGGGGAGACTAAATTCTTTCGATAACTTTTGAGCGAGTGTTGTTTTCCCTGCCCCAGATATACCAATAATGCAAATTTTCACGCAACCCCTTAACGTTATCTATTCTTTAAAGAAGAAAAAGCAAAGCTTAACAATCGCATTATTTTAACACTAAAAATGACCGTCTTTGTTAAAGATAGTGTGTAAACAAAAATCAAACGTAAACAGTTAGATATTTTCTTAATTTAGAGGTGATTTACGCCACTAATTGTCTTATTCTGAATGCATATTTTTGTAGGTTTGTTTATTTTACCTACAGCTTGTCATTTTATTGGTTCCTATAAATTATGGAGTTCCTCTGATGAAAATTGTTTCCTATAGCACCAAACAGTATGATCGTAAACATATGGAGCAGGTCAACCAACAATCAGAGTTTAATTTTAATATTGAATACTTTGATTTTCCATTAACGGTTCAGACAGCCAAAAACGCCGTCGGTGCTGATGCAGTCTGCATTTTTGTTAATGATGAAGCGAACCGTGCTGTGCTGGAAGAGCTCGCAGCTCTCGATGTACATATTCTCGCGTTACGCTGCGCCGGCTTTAATAATGTTGATTTAGATGCCGCCAATGAGTTGGGCATTCAAGTCGTTCGCGTTCCCGCTTACTCTCCTGAAGCTGTTGCAGAACATGCGGTTGGTATGATGCTATGTTTGAATCGCCGTATTCATCGCGCATATCAGCGTACGCGAGATGCTAACTTTTCTCTCGAAGGTTTAACTGGCTTTAATATGCATAACCGTACTGCAGGCATTATTGGTACGGGCAAAATTGGCCAAGCTACTTTACGTATTTTAAAAGGATTTGGAATGCGCTTACTGGCTCATGACCCATACCCTAACCAAGCTGTCCTTGATATGGGTGCCGAGTATGTCGATTTAGACACCTTGTATCGAGAATCCGATGTTATTTCTCTGCACTGCCCTTTAACACCGGAAAACCACCATTTACTGGATGAAAATGCGTTTAATCGCATGAAATCGGGCGTGATGATCATCAATACCAGCCGTGGAGCTTTAGTCGATTCTGCTGCTGCTATTAATGCACTTAAATCCCAAAAGATTGGCGCATTGGGCATGGATGTGTATGAGAATGAAAGAGATCTATTCTTTGAAGATAAATCTAATGATGTGATTCAAGATGATATCTTCCGCCGATTGTCTTCTTGTCATAACGTCTTATTTACCGGTCATCAGGCGTTTTTAACCGAAGAAGCTTTAACAAGTATTAGCTTAACAACACTGAGTAATATTCAACAAATCAGTCGTGGCGAGAACTGCCCAAATGTCGTGAAGCCTTAGCAGGATCTCGTATTATGAAAAGATTGATCCCGCTAACGCTCTTTGGTTTGTTACTTGCCGCTTGCCAAACCCATCAAGTAAAGGCGGGTAGTCGTCAGCAATCCCTTGAGCAACAGCTGATGCATCATAATTTTGTCTTAACTGAAGTGGATGGTCAGCGCATTGCCAAAAAACAGACCGTACCATCTATTTCATTCGGTGAAAAAATGTTTGTCTCTGCCTCTATGTGTAATGACTTTAACGGAATGGGCACAATTAATAATGCAACATTAAAAGTTAAAACATTAAGTAAAACAGAATTAGAGTGCGTAGATGAGGATCTTTCACGATGGGATACGTTAATTAACCGTATGCTGAAAAATGGTGCAACAGTAACATTAACCAAAGGTCATTTAACGTTGACACAGGGACATTATAAACTTGTTTATACCTTAAGTGATTATATGCAGTGATTCTGCTCTTATTACAAAATAAAAAACCGCCATTTTTAATCTGGCGGTTTTTTTATCTTTTTCTATTAGTATTACTTAAACACTATTTGGCTTGGCTGAATAACAAATTAATTCCTGTCGCTTTTGATATACGGTCCATATAGTCATGAATTGTGGTGCTAAAACCTATTTCTTTCACGATACTTAAGCTACGCAACACAGGGAAGATAATAAAATCATTAATATCCACAAGTGCTTTGCTACGCTTTTCTAGCCATACATCTAGTAGATCCATATGCGGCTCTAACTCAATCAACAGCGTGTGAGTTTCTTTACGAAGCACCGATAAATCATCACCATGGAACTTGCTAACACGCTGGATATATGCAGTTTTAGCCGCCTCCGTCGCTATCTCAGGAAATTCAGATTCAGTAAAACGTGGTGTCACTAATTTAGATACTGTTGAAGAAACCGCTTTATACCAGCTATCAATTTCAGGGCTAATTTCCCCTGCGGCTAAACGAGGCTCACTTAATTGGTCAACGTAATGCACAATATCTAAACTCTCAGGTAAGTAGCTACCATCTTCTTTCTCTAGAATAGGTACCATTTTACGCCCTATCATACGTGTTGGGGTTTCGATATCGTTATCCAATAAAATAACTTCTTCTACCGCAACCTTTTTTAAGCCAAAAATCATTCTGGCACGAACACAAAATGGACAATGATCATAGATATACAGTTTCATGTTACCCTCGCACACTCAGTGATAAAGCGAATTAAGTTAACTCAAGTATACTTGATATTTATACTTAGTGTAGCGCTAAAGGAATTTCTTTTTTATTATTTAATATAATGAATTTGGTTATATCTAATTATAAAACCTAAATAAAATAAAAAATTAATTAAATTTTAATTCATGAGAAAAGTGTTTTCTTGTATTTTACATTCATGTATTTATATTTTAATTTATGTTTAAAATAAATAAATTCCAGAGGGATAAAAAAACAGAGAATATCCCCAACTCAACCAGAAAGTTCCAAAATGGAACAATTTAACCAAACTAATCAATGAATTAAACAATTAAATCACAAACAAGAAAATATCTAATTTATTAAATAGACAGGTTTAACCGCATAATTCTAGCGGGATATTCTTATTGTCATTTTAATTCAGAATATTCAAAATGGCATTACAGCAACAAGCGTCAAACTTTCGAATATGACTATCATTAAATGAAAGGCCATCATTGAAAGTTAAATACTTTAATTTGACGTTAATTTTAATTATTAGCTTTTAAACCAGCTTGTAATTTAATATAATATACAGTGAAAACGACTGATAATAACCTTAATAATAAGTTGAGTATGTCATATGGACATTCATAGTGTCATTGGTCTTAGAATAAAAAACCGGAGAAAAGAACTAGGCTTGTCAGGTGCAAATCTAGCAAATAAGTTACATTTAAGTCAGCAGCAAATATCGCGGTATGAAAATGGTGTCAACAAGATCCCAATCGACCATCTACTTGATATTTCTGAAATTTTAATGTGCCCCATTGAATGGTTCTTTAACGGTTATAGAAGTGAAATTAATAATAGCGATGACCATTCATTCGATATTCCGAATAGAGAATTACAATACGCAGCAGAAAGTGTAATTATTCCATCTAAACATCACGCATAACAATCTTTTTTTGATTACCTAAAAGTACCCAGTTAAAGCTAATGTAGTTATTAATCTTTATTGATTAAAATTAGCTTTCTGGGTATTTTTATTTATTTAGAATAAATTAAAATTGCATATTATATATATAATAAAACATCCGACCTCACACCACTGACCAGTATTCATTTAGAAATAAAAAAATCGCATATCTTTTATTAAAAATATGCGATTTTCTATAGAAACTTAATATGATTTTTAATCGTAAGTGACATTGAAAACTAAGTGTGATCGAACATCACCTGCCGAAATTGCTCTTTCATAAGGAAAATATCGAGCTGTTAAAGGAAAAATTAACAAGTCATCCTGATTATTCACTACGGTACCTACTTTATAACTACGAGTAAAACTTAATGGTGCTTTACTACTTCTCTCTATCACTTGAATGCCAACACCCTTTGCACCATTAGTTCCAGCTTCTTCATTTCTTAATACACCATTAACATCACTAACCGAAGCATTTCCACGAAAATCAATATTAAATGTAGTTAAGCCTGAAGAGGTAATTCCACCGTTACACTCCATGGTAATATCAAAATCAATCTCTCCCACAGGTGCTTGATAAGCAGTCAACTGATTACGCTTTATCGGCGCGAGTGTCACATTCTGTTCTCGCCCACCATTGATTAAGCAAGATGGCGATACAATCGTGATTGCATTTCCTTGTAGATAGGTCCGAATTAGCGGATCCGTATTATGTTTGTAACCATATTCGGTGTACTGCCCATTAGCAATTGTGCCAGAACCTGTTTTTCGTGCGGTTTTTATCAACGTTAATGTGAATGTTGAGTTTTCTAGGTATACGTTTACACCATTTCGTCCGCCATAAATCGTATGAGTACCGGGATAGAGAATATTGACTTGGTTTCCACCTCGTTCAAATTTCATACCTATCCCTGGGATGCTCGACTGATAAACACCATCACCTAAATGACGCAGGCCGCCCATCACCACTTCAGCTTGCAACGCATTCGTTCCATAGCATGTTAAATACGATTGATAGCCATTAGTACGCATAGGCCATTGTTTTCTCATAATAACCCCTCCAACAGGAAGGTTTGGATCAACAACAACATTGCCTAAAGACATATTGAGATCTATGGGTCTTACATTCTTGCGATAACAAACATCTGCATACCCGAACGCTAATGCATACTGAGTAGCAAGGAGAACACCAGCGCCAATTAGCCAGCGCCATTTATTGATCATTGACATAGACTCTCCTGACTGTTTTCCGCCGTTAATGGGAATGAGCACTCTCCACCTTCCCACTTCACTGTCGCAAGTTTAGATTCATTATTACTGATAAAGACTGTACCACCTTGCCCTACAACCCCGATGTAACTCCCTTGCGGATCCAAAACATTGGCACCGAATGGCAGCGCTTTATTGTTTGGTCGAACGACGCTATACACCGCATTTTTCTCAACTTTCGTATCAAAAACAACTTTTACTACGCTACCTTCATACGGTACAACTTGCGCTGTGGTGCTGTTAAACACAATGTCTTCTGGGCTACCTTTCGGGTCAATGTCGACATTATTAATACGATAAGGACGAACATAAGGCGCTAACGCATACCCATGGCTATCAATTTTTGTATTTTGTGATCCCATGACAGAAGCCCCTTCAGCACCTTTCGCTTCTATTAATGCAATCGTTGAAGAGGTATTCGGCGAGAATGTAACTCCACCAGCATGCACCACCATTGAGCCATTGGCGGAAGCACCATATTGATGATAACCATTACCTTGGCTGTAGTTAGCATTCGTATTCACGACTGAAGTTTGGTATCCCGTGTTCAGTGCAAAATTACTATTACCACGTTCTTCAAACGACGTATTTAAACCATAAGTCCAATTATTATCCGCATCAAATGATCCATTAACCCCTACTTGTGAGGAACCAAATTTATCATTATTAAAAATGGTGTTTGAGGTAATAGCTGCGTAATTGCGATCCCCGAAATAGAGAGGAAAATTCACATTTAAACTCACACGGTCATCTTGCGTTCTTTGCGTATTATCTGAATAGACTCGCATAAATGAGATGCCATACGAAAAGCGTTCAAATTGGTTGTTGTAATTTAATTGATACTGTTTTTCGATACCGCTGCGGTTCCAATAACTTGAAATACGTCCAGTGAAATAAAAACTTCCTAGGTCATACGGTAAATTTTGGTTAATTGTGTAGCTAAAACCGTTTTTCTCGCGCCCTAATGAGCTATCTATTCCTTTCTTATCCGCATCAATAGTGTAAAGCGCATTAGAAAGACTGTAATAATCTTCTGTTGAATAACGGTATGCCGCTAATACAAGGTTTGTGTCAGTATCAGAAAATAGTTTGTTAAAAGTAAACCGGTAACTTTGCCCCATATCCGTTTTTTGATTGAATACAGTTCTTGATTGAGTGACATCCACGGCAACCGCACCAATGACCGTATTCACTCCCGCCCCTAACAAATAAGCCTGATAATCATCAAATGCAGTGACACCACCATACAGTGTAAAGGTGTTATTTAAACCGTGCTGCAAAGTACCTTGCATAATAAATGGTCGGTTACTAATACCTTTAGCGTCCGATTTACCACCTGAAAGTTGATAACGGGTATAACCTGGACGTAGTAACTGAGCCATCGACGTGTAAGGCACACTAAAGGAAGACTCACTTCCATCGGCCTCTTTGATAGTCACGACAAGGTCATTACCATAACCGGATGGGTACACATCATTGAGGTTAAATGGTCCTGGAGAAACTGAGGTTTGATAAATAACGACATCATTTTGTTTGACGGTAACAAGGGCATTGCTTTGTGCAACACCACGAATTTCAGGTACAAAAGAACTCATGCTATCAGGATACATCGTATCGTCAGTGGCAATTTTAGCCCCTAATAAACTGATACTGTCGAACATATCCCCGTCAGTATAAAACTGCCCTGCGGTTGCTTTAGATTTCAATCCAATAATAGGGCGCTGTAAATAGGTTTGGTTACTGTGCCAATTTGCACCCTCTTTACGTTGCCAATTTAAATTTCCAATATGCTTTAATAACCAACCGTCATAGCTTAATCCTGCATTTAATCCGAGATAAGCACTCGCATTGTTGTTGCCGTTTGAGTGACTATCATAATAGTTACTCATATAGCCCAGGTTCAACGCAGGGATCCCAGTTTCCCAGAACTGTTCAGAGACATAGCCACGAGATGATTTCTGCTCATAAATTTGAGGGACAGAAATATCAACTCGTAATGTTGATGAGTGAAATGTGTCGGTAACATCAGGGTCACTATTCCACTGAGTTAAAAAAAGACACTCTTTGCTATCGAGTTTTGCCGTCGGTGCAAATTTTTCGACATTAATACCCAAGTCAGATAACAGCGTTGGGGTGTAGCAGGTTCCTAACTGTCCATTTTCTTTTGCGACGAAATCAAGGTCATATCGCCCTTTCCAACTCCCATTGGTATACACATCAACGGAATATTTTCCTGGGCTGATCCCTGTTGTATTAAATCTGTCAAAATCAACGTTTTCTTGGCTACCAATAATGAAACCGCTGTTAAATTCATACGTGGTATCTTCTTCTTCACTCCAAGCATAAAACGACGGTAAAGCACAGACTGTGACTAAAACTGTCACTGAGAGTAAGTTTGTATATTTATTTTTGAACTCTCTCTGCTTCATTCTAAATCCTATTTAACGGTAGTTTTTACCGCTACATCTGAGCCGTAATCATTGATATTGTTAATAATAATCTTAGTTCCTGACGTCAGTACTCGCTTGAGCGTCACTGTCGACTGGCTTTTAGGCTCTAAAAAAATTGTTTCATTATTCAATCCGTTAGAACCATCAGTAGAAATTTTTGTAATAGTAATAAAGTATGGCGACGGGTTGCCGATATTAAGTTTGCTGCCATCAGCTTTAACAACGAGTTGCTCAGGCGCAAGCTCGCGACTACCTAAGCCTGATGGGCGATAGAAAAATTTAAAACGAGAACGAATAGCCAATTGCAGCACATTTTGATTTTCTTCTGCTTTATTTTTGACCATTGGTGGAATATCTAACAGATTCAGCCACCATAAGGATTCTCTGTCTTGCGGTAAGGCGGATTTATCCATCAGCTTAATGCGGATAGTTTGGCCACCTTTTGCTTCAATTCGGGAAATCGGCGGTGTGAGTTGAAATGGCGTTTTAATGGTATCAGGTGTTTCAGATGCATCACCTGTATCAAGCCATGTCTGGGCCATAGCAGGACGGTCAGCCGTATTATTTAATTGGATCGTGATTTCTTTTTCATCGCTAGGATAAACAAAACGAGTACCGTTAACGATGATGTTATTTGCAAATGCTGTCACACTCGACAGTAAGCAAAGGCTAAATAGAATGGCTTTCATGTGGGCCTCAAAGCAAAAAGCGGCAGTTTACCCACCGCTTACTAACTCATGCTTTTATCGAAAATGCCGATAAAAACTGACTGAAAAATTAGTTATAAGTAATTTCGTAAGTCGCGTAGCTTTGGATTTCACCCGCGCTTACAGTGTCAGGAGTTGCTGTAGAGTAACCAACATAGTAAGTGAAACGGGTATTGCTACCGTTTTTCTCACCAACTGCTTTTGGTTGGCTTGCTTGACCCGGGAAAATTTTAGTGGTTTTTGCGCCGTCAGTAGACAGTGCTAGTTGGATGTTTTTAGCGCCATTAACAACAGTGTTAGCTAAGCTACCGTTAGTATTAGCGGCTAAGTTACCACCAGTCCAACGCACACCTAAAGCTGCGGTATCAGTAACAGGTTTGCCGCTTTGTGCGCAGTCACTGATTTCGATAGCGAAAGTTTTTGGTTTTAAAATAGTGTTAGCGCCGCCGTTTTTAACTTCTTGTAAAGAAACAGGTGCTAAATACACTGTTGCATCGCTGCCTTGACCATCAACGGAAACGTTACAAGAAACATCCATAACTTTACCATTGAAGTTAACTTGGCCACCGCCAACTGAAGTTGCTGCGTTTGCTGTTGTGAAGCTAAGAACTGTTGCTGCGATAGCAGTCAGTAAAACTTTTTTCATTTTCAATTCCTAAGATGAGTTTTTTATTTATTACTTATACAAATTATTAAGAGGTCTTTTATTCATTCTTGGGTAACAGCAAAAACAGAGCTAGACCGTATTAAAATACAGCCAGAAGTCAGCATATTTAGAGCTTCTAACGGATCCCCGTAATGCAAAAATAAAAAGTAGCTCAGTGCATTCTGTTTTTTGACCAACAAGTTGTATGACCACTAATTCGAAGCAAAGAATACATAAAAACTTATGTGTCATTAAATCGTTTTTATCTTGGCTTATTAACATTTTGATAGGCGCAGGCTATTGCAAATGATCTATTAATCGAAATGGTCAATATATTAATTACACTTAATAAGTCATATTTAGAGACTGAGTTAGATGATTCAAGATGATAAATTTAAATATATAAAATTTAATTTTGATTTTATAAGATATAAGAGATTTTTGTGAATATTTTAAATTTGAGATATAAGTTAAATTTTGCATTTTTATTTACATTTAGACACTTTTTCTAGTTTTTTGATTACAAAATGAATTCACTCCATACGTGTTAAAAATACGTAATTAATAAAATATTCTTATATAATTACTTGATGTTCATATTGAAACATTTGCCAATAAATAAAATTAAATATCGAATTATTATTCTAATACCTAATTAACTCCCAATGAGAGTAAAAGAATTATCTATAACTATATAGCGCCTTAGGGTGAAGTAAAAAGTTATATAACGGCATTTTTTTAGTGACTAACGCTATCGTAGAGGGAATAGAAAAAACACGATAAAGAGGCAGGGAAAATATTTATGATAAAAAATCATAAATACCGCAAGATAATGCTCCTGTCATATAATAAGATTTTGACAATTTAATCTTATTAAGAGTATCAAGGTATGAGGCTATGTAAGCGGAAATAATCATTTCTGATCTAGCAATACTAAATAGGTAGTACTTTTTAGACAAAAGTTTGATCTGCATCAAAATTTGAGAGATTTACACAACAAGCTGATATATAAGGTTATTTTTCAAGAAGAACAATTCGACCAAATTTATAAAAATTGCCTAAAAAATGCATATTAGGAATATTCCTAAAAATGCATTTTATGAGTTTTGGATTTACCTTATGTCTTCATTTTGAGTGAAAAAGCATTTAAAGCTAAGTGCTAATCGATTTTAACACTACCTATTCAACTCATCTTTCAGTGAACTAACGTGACAATAACGTTAATCATAGTTCTATTTAGATAACATTGACTCATTAAATTAGTTCTTGAATGACAATATGATATTTGAGCACAATAAGACAGGAAAAGTATATTATTTCAATATGCTATGAAATATCACTTAAAATCACCACGTGTGTGAATTAGGCTGATTAAATATTATTTAAATATCACTCTACTTTTTATTAAAGAATATTTAACATTTGAATATTGCTAAGTATATGACAAATTTATTCTCGTGTTTGAGTAATCTATTTCAATAGAAACCTCAAAATGCCGATTTCTTATTTATAACAAAGGATCTTGACAGGCGGGTAAGGCTGATTATTTTCTATTCGATTTGTCGTTTTTAATCGAATTGATAGCGTTGAATTTAGTTACAGGCGCAGGATAAAAAAAACCGCTCAGTATAAGTAAGCGGGTTTTTAGAAGAGTCCATTAATGATGCATTATCTGGCATTTGGTCGGTTCATAATATGATCTTCCCACTCGACCACATCAATTTCTCGTACTGCGATATGGCGAACTGAGATACCTTCATTATGCATTGCAGCTTTTGAACCGGTTTTCAATGGATGCCACGCAGGAAGCGGCTTTCCTTCCATTAACAAGCGGTATGCGCAGGTACTTGGTAACCAAGCAAATGTTTCCAGATTATCCCGAGTCAGTTTTATGCAATCCGCTTCATATTTGAAACGATCTGCATAATGTCTGCACTGACAGGTTTTAATATTTAACTGGTTGCAAGCCACATTAGTGAAATAAATCTCATCGGTGTCCTCATCCATTAATTTATGTAAGCAGCATTGCCCACAACCATCACAGAGGGACTCCCACTCTTCATCGGTCATTTCATCTAAGGTTTTAACCTGCCAGAAAAACTGAGACATAATACTGCAAAATCCTATACTTAAATGACTCTAGTGGTCAGTGAATTATCATTAATCGTTAGCTTTAACATATCCCCAGAAGCCAATGGCCCCACACCTTCCGGTGTTCCGGTTAAAATAACGTCCCCAGGACGTAGGGTAAAGAAACGGGACATATAGCTAATTAGCGGTAAAACTGGCGTGATCATATCACGGGTCGAGCCAGACTGACGAACCTCGCCGTTGATTTCTAAACTCAGTGACATATTCTGCAGGTCACTGGTACCACTGACGGGTATAAATCCAGAAATCGGACATGAACCATCAAAAGCTTTGCTTTTTTCCCATGGCTGCCCTGCTTTCTTAAATTTTGCCTGTAAATCCCTTAGGGTTAAATCAAGAGCTACTGCATAACCAGCGATTGCGCGAGCGACCCTATCTTCATCCGCATTTTTAAGAGGCATACCGATCAAAATCGCCATCTCAACTTCGTGGTGAACCGAACCCAACTCTTTAGGAATAACAATTGGCTGATTTACGTCACACAGTGCAGTTTCCGGTTTAATAAATAAGACAGGCTCCTCAGGTAATGCTGAGCCCATTTCTTTAATATGTTTGGCATAGTTACTGCCCACACAAACTACTTTATTGGCAGGAAAATCTAATAAAGCACCTTGCCAGTCGCGATGTTGATACATGTCGGTTACTCCTATTATCGTTATTGTATTTTTGCAGCAATGCCATCCGCCATCATACAAACACTTAATGCGAAATAATATGAACGATTCCAATGCATAATTGTGCGGAAATTTTGGGTCACTAAGAACGTTCGACCTTCAGGGTCATCAGGAATAACTACCCATGTTTTCACATCTGGCGATAATCGAGAAAATGCAGGTAATTTAACCCCTAATTTTTCCCACTCCTGAACGGTTTTCCCTTGTTCAGTTTTAACACCTTCTAAACTACGGTTAAAATCTGCAGGTAGAGAAACTTGATAGCCCCATGGTAATGCAGATTGCCATCCTTCAGTGGATAAATAGTTGGCAACTGAAGCAAAGACATCGGCTTTATTATTCCAAATGTCCATTTTGCCGTCACCATCACCATCTGCGGCATAGGATAAATAAGACGTTGGCATAAATTGGCTCTGCCCCATCGCACCAGCCCATGAACCTTTCAGTTGCTGATCTTCAGGGATATAACCTTTATCCATGATTTCCAGTGCAGCTAATAATTGCTTACTAAACAGTGCTTCACGGCGTCCTTCAAAAGAGAGTGTGGCAAGCGCTGAAATCACATCTTCTTTACCCTGTGAACGACCAAAACCACTTTCAAGTCCCCATAAAGAGACAATGTATTGTGGCGGTACACCATATTTTTGGCTAATTACGTTCAATACCGCTTGGTTTTCATAGTACTTTTCAACACCTGCATTAATGCGGGATTGTGGTAAGACATTCTTTAAATAGCTGGCTAACGTCACTGTTGCGCGTTTTTCAGGTTGCCCTTTATCCGCTTTTACGACACGTTCAAGGAAATAAATGTTAGCAAAGCCACGATCAATCGTAGATTGTTTGATACCTTGAGCCGCAGCATGTTGTTTCAGCAATTCCACATAAGCTGGAAATTGTGAAGGTTCACGTTGTTCAATTGGAAAAGCTTTATCTAGCGCAATAACTTCTTTCTCGATCGCAGCTTCTTGTGCCGTTGTCAGAATTCGAGTTTCGTTTGCTTGAGTTGCAGATTTTTGGGTCTGTGGAGCACTGCAACTTGCTAAAAGTACACCAGCGACTAAGGTATATAATAACGTTGGCTTCATTTTTATCCTCCTGACGATAATGGCTTTTTAAGGATCATCCTAAATTATCTTAGTCGTTTAATTCGCGATATTCAGAAAGTAAATTTTCAACCGGAGGTGGGAATTGCAAGTAGTAACCAACGTCTTGAAGGTCAGCTCGAACTCGCTCAATATCGGCATTTGCTAGCTTTTCACGTTTATCTAATGAAATTAACATTGAAAACTGTGGTTTGCCAAATTGCTTAAGAAGTTCTTCTGGAACGCGTGAAAAGTCATCTTTCTTTTCGACATATAAATAAGTTTGATCACGGTTCGGGCTTCTATAAATTGCACAAATCATTATATTTAACTCTTTTTCTTGGTTCGTAAGCTTGCTTGAAGTATGCAGTAACTATAACATGCTATTGTTTTACTGAGTATCTTCACCCGAGGATTGTTTCGGAAATTTTAATTTGCTGAGTCTAGATAGATGCCACAATCGCCAATAGAACTTAAAGGCAGCAGTTTTACTCTTTCAGTCATTCACTTACACAGTGAAGAGCCTAAACTCATCAAAAAAGCGCTGCAAGACAAGGTCAATCAGGCTCCTGATTTTCTTAAAAATGCCCCAGTTGTTATTAATGTTGCAGAATTAACTCACCATGCGGATATGTACAGTATTCACAAAGCGATTGTTTCTGCTGGTCTTAGAATTGTGGGCGTCAGCGGTTGTACTGATCCACTGTTAAGACAAAAGATCAATGAAGCGGGCTTACCTGTCCTTATTGAAGGTAAAAGTAAAAAAGCGCCAGAGCCATCAACGGATGACGTTACTTTTGCAAAATCTGATATTGCCCCGCAACCTGCTCCTATCGAATCTGCTTATCGCAAAACTCGTATTATCAATACTCCTGTTCGTTCAGGTCAGCGTATTTATGCGCCAAATAGTGATCTCATCGTCACAAGTAATGTTAGTGCAGGTGCAGAATTATTAGCAGATGGTAATATTCATATCTATGGCGTTATGAGAGGTCGTGCCCTTGCTGGTGCCTCTGGTGATATGGAAAGCCAGATTTATTGTACTCATTTGCAAGCAGAGCTAGTGTCCATTGCAGGCGAGTATTGGTTGAGTGATCAGATACCTACTGAATTTCTCGCCAAAGCAGCTAAACTTTGTTTAGTTGATAACAAACTTAATATTGAATACTTAAATTAGACCTTATTTACAAGGAATTATTCATGGCACGCATAATTGTTGTTACTTCAGGTAAAGGTGGCGTTGGTAAAACCACTTCAAGCGCGGCCATAGCTACCGGCCTAGCTCAAAAAGGAAAGAAAACCGTAGTTATCGATTTCGATATCGGTCTGCGTAACCTTGACCTAATCATGGGGTGTGAACGTCGAGTAGTCTATGACTTCGTTAACGTTATCCAAGGTGATGCAACTCTTAACCAGGCGTTAATCAAAGATAAACGTACTGAGAACCTTCATATTCTTCCTGCATCACAAACTCGTGATAAAGACGCGCTGACTCGTGAAGGTGTTGAAAAAATTCTTGATGAACTCAGCAACGAAATGGCGTTTGATTTTATTATCTGTGACTCTCCTGCCGGTATTGAAAGTGGTGCATTAATGGCGCTTTATTTTGCTGATGAAGCCATTATCACAACTAACCCAGAAGTCTCTTCTGTTCGTGACTCAGACCGTATTTTAGGGATTTTATCCTCTAAATCACGCCGAGCAGAAAAAGGCCAAGACCCAATTAAAGAACGTTTATTGTTAACTCGCTACAACCCAGGTCGAGTGACTCGTGGTGATATGCTGAGTATGGAAGACGTTTTGGAAATTCTGTGCATTCCATTAGTTGGTGTGATCCCAGAAGACCAATCTGTTTTACGTTCTTCTAACCAAGGTGAACCGGTCATTCTGGACTCTGATTCTGAAGCAGGACAAGCATATAGAGACTGTGTAGAACGTATTTTAGGTGAAGACCTCCCTATGCGTTTCATTGAAGAAGAGAAAAAAGGCTTCTTAAAGCGTCTATTTGGGGGATAAATAATGGCTTTATTGGATTTCTTTCTGTCGAGAAAAAAGCCGACAGCAAATATCGCAAAAGAGCGACTACAAATCATCGTTGCTGAACGTCGCCGCGGTGATAGTGAGCCAGCTTATCTTGCTGATATGAAGCGAGATATTTTGCAAGTTATTTGCAAGTATGTTCAAGTTGACCCAGAAATGTTATCCGTACAATTTGAACAAAAAGATGATGATATTTCTGTTCTCGAATTAAACGTCACTCTTCCTGAAGCAGAAGAAGGTAAAGACGTTAAAGAAGCAAAACCAGCAGAACAGTAATATTGTACAATGCCGCTATATCGCTATATTTATATAACGCCATAGCGGCTTGATTTTTGTTATCGATTTCAGTATCAATCTAACTTGAAGTTAATTTTTAATATCATTTTTCTGTTCATGTTTTCAGGTGGCTTACCGAGTGGCTTGCAACGCTTAATCGCATCCAATATTGCTTGTTCAAAAAATTGACTTTTTTCTGAATCCACCACTTTCGCATTTATCAACTCACCTTTCTCTGTGACATCAAACTGAACTTGAATATCCCCTTGCATACGCATTTTGCGTGCTCGTCGCGGGTACTGTTTATGGCTATCAATTTCCCGTTTGATCTGGTCTAAATAGCGCTGTTTGGCATTGGTGTTATTTTCACCATCAGAAAAATGAGAGAGATCGCCTTGCTGCCCTGCAGCTAAGGAATTTACTTTGCTTTCTCCATCTTTTGCTCTTTGGGTCTGTAAATCATCCCGAGAGCTTTCTTTCTTGGCTTTTTCTTCTGGTTTAGTTTTGTTTTTTACAGGATTACGCTTTTCAGATTTCACTTCTTTAAGTGTTTTTTCAGCGACTGTATTTGCTGCATTGTTTTGATGACTACGCTGCTTACTGACTTTGATATTTGCGTATTCAAACTCCTCAATAGCATTTAGCTCACCTCCAACTGCCGATTGGCTTTCTTGAGGGATGCTCACTTGTTGTTCAATTAAAAATTGGCTTAAAGCGACGGTCACCACTGGCGAAATTAACGGCGCAGTCATCTTGAATGACAATGAACTAAATGCAAAAAAACAAAAATAAATGATCGCGCCGTGTAATAAGCCGGAAAGCGGTAACCCATAATAAATTCGAAAATAATTCATGGTGATATTCCTAATCAGCCCCAGCAAAAATTGCTTTGCTGGGGCTGAGCCTTAGAAGTGACTGGTCACACTTAAACGAAGGGATCTTCCCGGCGCTGGCATCATGCTACGTGTCAACGGGTCAATGTAATATTCGTTTAATATGTTAGAGGCCAACAATTCCACTAACAGGTTCTTATTCACTTGATAAGTAACATAGGCATCCGTGACAAATACCGCATTCCAACTCATAGGGTTATTGTTTAAAGGTGCATATAAAGGTCCAAATCGATGAATCATGCTAGCTTCATCTTTATTTTCTGTTTTGGCGTGGTAGCGTATACGCCCACCGACTTCCAAGCTTTCATTAAAGAAGCGCATCCCCAAATTAGTGTGAATGCTGTACTTAGGTTGCAACTGAGTGCGAAGGTAGCCTAATGGAAAACCGCCTTCCGTACAGACTGAAGCGTTGAATTTATTGATTGGATCTAGCCAAGCCATAGAGGCGTTATCACAAACTTCATTTTTTAATCGGTAATCGATTCCTAGATCCCCAAAGAAACGTCCATTATCATAACGAGCTAACACTTCTAATCCGGCCGTTCGGTGCTGATCCATTTGTGAAAAGACCAAATTACCATCACGATCAAACGCGTTGTCGATAATATTATGGTAATAGTTGATTCTAAAATCAGCGGCATTTTCAGCGTTTAACCAACGTTGTAAATTACGCACATAACCGATTTCAAAAGTATGGCTGCGTTCTGGTTTAAATGGACGTGTTCTTATGGAACCCTCACCAGCCCCCGAAAACCCAATCGTATCTTCAAAAATGCTGGGCATTCTGACGGTTTCGGCATAACGAGCAAAAATACGGTCATTTTCGGATAGGTAGACTGACCCACCAAGCGATGGGCTCCATGCGGAATTAATACGTTTACCAGGGTTTTTATACTTTTCGTCCTCGTTGACTAAAATATATTCATATCTCTTAGTCGCAGAACGGTAAGCTATGATTGCTTTTACTTTTTTCTGGCTAATCGGGTCAATCACTTCTTCCGTGATATCAATTTCCCCGTTATAAAATGGGTTATTCTCTGTCGTGAACTTACCATCTTCATCCACTCGCCATTTAATATACTCAAAGCCCGTGATTCGAAACCCTTCATATTCTTCTTTGATTGTATAATAGTGCTCGGCTTTTTTTAGGGAATGTTTAGGGAGTGATAACGCTTCGGCAACAAACCACTCAATTCTAGAAGTACCAATGCTACGGTCATGCCAATTGCCAACCTTATCATAGCCATCAAAAGTACGCCCTTTGCTGTCCACGTACTCTCTCACTTTGCGCGCTTCCTCTTCAGTAAGCACTCGAGAATATTCGAAATTTATGGCTTGCGGAATTTGATAAACAGCGAAGTTATGGTCTTTTGCTTTTAATCGACGTTCCCTTAATAAATCTCGTGACCAATAGTTTTGATACTGTAGACCCGCATTTACATTTAGCCAATCAGTGGGGCGCCAATCCAGCTTAATTGCTCCGCTGTACTCTTGACGTTTACCTTCACGAGGAATAGCTCTAAATGTATTTTTTTTAGCGACTGTTGCATCTGGTGCATATATATCGTCATTAGTGTTAATCTCTTCCCTAATAAAATTCCCTATTAGAGTCATATCAAAGTTCGGAGTAAACTGTAATTTATTAGATAAAACTAACCCTTGCCTATTATTAATTTGATTCAGCTTAATTCCATCCACTAGCGTGCCATCTATATTGGGATTTTTTCTGCTTAAACTATTAATTGACCAATCTAACTCCATCGCTTCCCTAGGTAATCCACCCGCAGTATTCGAATTTAAATCCGTTTTCGTTAGCCAGTACCCCATTTGAAGATCAACCCACGGCTGCTTTTCAGATTTAAAATCATAGTTAACATAAAATGATCCTAGACTTATATTAGCTAAGGGCCACTGGGGAATTTCCCCCGCTAAATCATGAAAACGAATTTGTGAAGGCATAATTTCCCCGTAATGGCTTTTTGTATGCACATAGCCAAGGGATATTTTTTGTGATTCAGAAAGTTGTAAATTCATTTTTTGCAGAAAAGTTTCGCTATTACTCGAGGTATTCCCCACCTCTTTGGTTGGTAAGTACACATTCGCAACAAATGGAATATTGGGATCCACCATTTTTTTGGAGTCATCAAGGTCGAGGGTAATAAGAGGTTCTCGGAAATAGTCTGCACCATGACGGCCAGCAAAGTAGTTACCTTGATTTCGGTGACTGTAGGCAAACAGTAGATCAAATTTTTCTTGGCGTAATCCTAGCGCAACTCGCACAGCACTGTCTTTTAAATTAAAAAAATTTGAACTTCCTGGTTGATCTGGCTCGACTGAAGCTTTTGGATCTCGATAATAAATCTGAGTTTGATATTTTTCTTTGTTAGCGAAGCTATCCACAATAGCGGAATCATCACGATAATCTGTACCAAGGGTAAATTCATTAATTCTTGGTTTGGTTGAGTTAGTCTGTGTTTCTAATTTAAGATCTATTGCGAAGCGTTCTTCGAATGGCACAACATCATCAATACTGAGAGTCTTAACCGCAACGCCGCCACCAACTGAAGTACGAATATCACGGTCTAACATCGGGCTTTTTACTACCGTAATACTGCTGATCATATTAGGGTCTACATAGTTTCGGTTATTAGCCCCACTGTAGCCACGCCACACAGTGATAGCTTGCTCTGTACCATCTACCGTGACGGGTACACGCCCTTGTCCTTGAATACCGCGAACATTCGGGTCTAACGCGCCGCTATTACGCGCATCCCCGCTATACACGCCAATACCGTGATTAAGAACATCTGCGGGATTCGTTCCTTTGTAACGTTCTACCACCTCTTTACTAATATAAATATTGGATTCATCTTTATCATATTGGTCATCCGCACCTTTTTGGTCACGTTGCTTAATAGTGTCTGTTCTATCTTTTACTTGTATATTGCCCACCTGTTCCCTTGAGCTGGCATAAGACGAAAGTGAAATGACACCCATAGTTAACCCTGTGACAACTTGCATTGCCACCACTGCTGTTACTTTCATTTGAAATCTCAATACGAACTAAAACGTTTTACTTAAATTTAAACCCACTTCGCTTTTATTATAGGAATAGCTTATTTTTGCACTGCTATCATTGAATTTGTAATTAACATAGAGTGTTGGTGTTAATGATAAAAACTTGTGTCCTAATAGGGTTATTTGGCTATTTAACGCCCATGACTCATCGTGTCGTTTTGTATTAAGTGCACTGTCAAAATCAAGAAAATAATGATTGCTGCTTGTTAATTTATTGATTAATTTATTCGAGCCAAATACATTGATTGAACCCACGGTTAACCCTGATACTTGATAACTGTCACTTTTATATTGCTCAATGTTTTTACCACCATATAAATTTGAAAATAAGCTCCATTGTGGATTAACCGAATAAATTGCCGTTATACTGTAATTAATATCGTAACCTGAACGCGATGCTCGTTTTCCGAAGAAAGTTTGATTTTTATACGTTAGGTTGGATAGCAAATAAATTTTATTATTGGGAGAATATGCCCCCGTAATACTCGCGCCGACACTGTAATGATCAAACAGATGCCCTCGCCAATTAATATCTACAATCGGTGAAAAAGTGACCTTTTTATTCCCATAAAGATACTGATAGCTTACTGATGAATAACTTGAAAAACGCCGTTTTGCTGAGCGATGTGGGTATTCCCATACATGTCCACCAAGGCTGGCCAACAGTGAATGTCCTCGATTCTGCCAAAGGACTTTATTGGTATTTCCTGAAAAGCCATACACCAAACCGGATTTAATTTCGCTACCTTGCATACACCACATTGCACTACATTGCTGCTCACCATTACCATGAGCCTCGGTATAGTTCGTATCATATTTTAAATTAGCATTGAAATTTCCCTGCCAATGAGCGCGATTTTCTAATGCTGTAATTTCATTATCTATCTGTTTTATTCGCTCTTCAGATAGGTTTACTCGATATTTATTTTTTATTTTTTTATATAAACTTAATGCTTCACGGTGATAGCTATTTTTTATATAGATATGAGCCAGTTTCATTTCAGAAAACACAGAGTTAGGGTTTTCATTAACTATTTTCAAATAAAACTTAAGTGACAATGGGTAATCCCCATTAAAGTAAGCTCTTTCTGCAGAAATATAATCCACCATACCTTTATCGTGATTTTTATCATTTAGATAATCAGGTAATAACTCATCGATTTGTTCAAATCGCTGCCGATTGGTTAAATCATAAAGAATAAAACCAAGGTCGTCGACAGTTTTATTAATTTTAAGTTGGATTATAACGGGTGGTTTATTCCTTGTGTTATTTATTTCCGTTAAAACTTCAATTATCTGTTCATATTGCTGATGCCCATAATTTTGTTCAGAAAATGAATTTGCAGAAAACAATAATAGAATTAATACTTCAATCTTATTAATTATTTTTTTCATCTCTCTTCCTTGTTCTTTTTCCATAAAAATACAGGTAGGCAAAATCACTTTTGCCTACCTGATAACTACAATATTGCTAAACAAAGACTGTTAAATAAAAAGATTACTCTGCGGTTTGGCTACCCGCAAATGCTGTATCATATTGATGGTCACTGTTAAACACTGCGACCCCCGCCACATGCTCTGCATTCTCACCAAAGAAGCGACCATAGTTCATGCCCGTTACGGTATCATTGGCAATTGCTGAACCTGAGAATGAGCCTGCATCCTGTATTTGCCCCTCGAGAGCAATTTTTAACTCCTCACCTTGTAATGAACCCGTGTAATCCTTATCACCAAAGTCGGCTTCAAATGTACCAGAGAGTTGTTTCTCTCCATCATATTGATTGATACCAGCGATAGTGTAAGTTGCTTTACCTTCGGTAGGGACTGCTGTTGTAGCGTCGAGACCAGAGAAGAATGCCGTATGCTTAGCATCGTCTTCCATTCCAGTTTGTGACCAATCTCCATAATAAACTTCAGCATCCGCTACTTTAGCAAACTGAAATTTACCCATACCTGAATGACTTGATGGTCCGCCACTATTAACTATTGTTACACCTTCGTCTGTTTTTGTTCCCATCTTAGTCAGACCTAATAATGAGATTGTTTTTCCTCCTGCAATACTGCGATGACCAATACCAGGATCGCCTACCTGACCTCCATGTGGACCTCTCACGACTTCCGTTCCATCAACACGAATATCCGATCTTTCTGACTCATACGTTTGGCTTTGTGCAGATTCCGTTACCGCACTCGCACAAGTAGAAACCCCCACCAACATAGCAATTAATGTAAATTTAGTGCTTTTATTCATATTCAATTTCCTTATTTTGAAAATAAAAAATTAAAAGGAGATGATGCTTTTTGCTCTGTGCTCTTGGACGTATTTGCGGGCCCACAAACTGGAAATGATTTTATGAGAATGAGTTTTATTTACAAATAGAGAAATTATAATTCAATTAAAAATCATTGTATTGGAATGATATTTTTTCTTTTTATTTTTCAATAAACTATAAAATAACCCTCCCCCTATAAATGTTAATCATCGCTGTAATGGGTTATTTTAAGTTCTATTTTTACTTATATTGGCTATTTTTTAAGAGTGATTACAGAATTAAAATGCATTAAACAATGACATTAAGATTAAATATCGGTGTTATTTTTAGATTGGTGCTAAATAATAATCTTTATTATTTAAAGAAGAATAAATATTGAGTATTGGCGGGATGAGAATAAAACTTATTGAAATGAGTAACAAAATACCCAAGAAAAAAACACTTAGAAAATGATATAAAGGCACAAAATTATCGCTATTTTGCGCCTTTATTATGATTACGCTTGGCTAAGTAATTGGGTTAATGGTGCTTCCAGTAACCGGCCTCGCCAACCAGCAAGCAGTTCAGGCTGACAGGATGTCTCTTTTAGCCCCCAATGTACCGCTAATAACTGGTTAATTTGTCGACGAGATGCTAATAACTCTGGGTTGAATTTTTCATTCTCGGCGATTTCTTTCACCACCCCTTTAATCTCTTTAAAAATGCTTTTGTATTGGCTCTGCTCAGTAATATTCGCAACCGGTGCTGGATATTGGCTTTCATCCAGTTTCTTCGCATCTTCGACAATACTTAATAAACGACGACCATGGCAGCGAATTTCTTGTCCAGATAAACCTAGGGCATCCAATTCACCTAAAGAGCTCGGTAAATAACGTGCAACTTTCCATAGATTCTCTTCTTTAACAACGAAATTTATCGCCATATCCCGCGCTTTTGCTTGATCCAACCGCCATGCCGCCAGCAGCTGTAAACACGCGAGTTGTTCATCACGTAATTGCCACGCATTGGTGATGTTTAAATAGGCTTTTTCCGGTTTGAGTGTTTTCTGACGACGGGCAACTACACGTTGGCACTCATCTTGGGCATCGGCCAAATAGCCAGCTTCCGTCACTTTTTCCATCAAAATTTTAGCCAGTGGCAGTAAATAAAGCACATCGGCCGTCGCATAATCACACTGCTTCAAACTTAAAGGACGCGCGAGCCAATCTGTGCGAGATTCGCTTTTATCTAACTCAACCCCCAGATGTTCCGCCACTAACGTAGCAAAACCACAAGAAATTGGATACCCCAAAAATGCCGCTACGATTTGGGTATCCATCATCGGTTCTGGCACACAACCAAAATCATGCATAAACACTTCTAAGTCTTCGCTGCCTGCATGCAAAAATTTCAATTGGTTTGGATTGGTTAACAGCGCCTTAAATGGGCTAAAGTCAGTCATTAATAGCGGATCAATCAATGAAACCTGTTTTCCATCATACAACTGCAATAAACCCAGCTGTGGGTAATAGGTTCGGGTGCGAACAAACTCAGTATCTAATGCTAACCATGGCGCATCACTGGCCTCTTGGCAGACTTGGGCTAATTCGCTATCTGTTGTGACTAAACGGTAATTCAAAACAAGTTTCTCTTTATTATAATTTGGTTAAATGTATCTAATTGACACAGTAACGCCGGTAAAAACCGGCGTTACACACATTGCTTTTGTTAATTCATCGCCTAATTAGCTATTCATCGCTTACTCGCTATGACGGTGATTTTTCTCGTGCTTGCTGCTCTTCGGCTCGTAATTCTTTTCGTAGAATTTTTCCTACGTTAGATTTTGGCAGCTCATCACGAAACTCAAAAATTTTCGGTACTTTATACGCTGTTAGCGAACGGCGGCAGAATGTTTTTAGATCTGCTGCGGTCAGCGCTGAATTTTTGGTGACCACAAAAACCTTCACCGCCTCTCCAGTACTTTCGCTTGGCACCCCAATTGCTGCACATTCGATAACATCAGGATGCATGGAAATCACATCTTCGATTTCATTCGGGTAGACATTAAAACCAGAGACAATAATCATATCTTTTTTGCGGTCAACAATACGAATATAGCCTTCGTCATCTATTTCGGCGATATCGCCAGTGGCTAACCAACCATCGACGATAGTTTCACTGGTCGCATCAGGGCGATTCCAATACCCTTTCATCACCTGCGGGCCTTTTACCCACATTTCCCCAGGAGTACCATGAGGAACTTCATGCCCATCATCATCTAAAAACTTCACATCGGTTGATGGAACAGGTATCCCGATACTACCACTATAAGCTGTTAAATTATATGGGTTACCAGAAACTAATGGCGAACATTCCGTTAAGCCATAACCTTCGAGTAAATGCCGCCCAGTTAGCGCTTGCCACTTCTGAGCAACCGCTTTATGTACCGGCATTCCGCCCCCAACAGACAGCCTTAAACGGGAAAAATCAAGCTTCTGAAACTCAGGGTTTTGCAACCATGCATTAAAGAGTGTGTTAACACCCGTGATCGATGTAAATGGATAGCGGGATAATTGTTTTACTGTATCTGGCACATCTCGCGGGTTGGTGATAAGCAGATTCACGCCACCCACACTAATAAACAATAAGCAGTTTACGGTCAGCGCAAAGACGTGATAAAGAGGCAGTGCCGTTACCACATATTCATGACCAAAATGTAAAACAGGACCATACGCAGCTTTAGCTTGGGCAATATTTGCGAGCATATTTCGATGCGTTAACATCGCGCCTTTGGCTACCCCAGTCGTGCCACCAGTATATTGTAAGAATGCTAAATCTTCGCCAATAATATTCGGCTTGATATATTGCATTCGATAACCTTGATGCATGGCGCGACGAAACGAAATGGCATCCGGTAAATTGTATTTTGGAACCAACCGTTTTACATATTTCACCACAAAATCCACAATTGTGGCTTTCGGGCGCGGTAGCTGATCCCCTAAGCGGGTTAAAATAACGTGTTTAACTTTGGTATTAAAAACGATTTTCTCTAACGTATGAGCAAAGTTAGAAACGATGACAATCGCTGTCGCCCCGCTATCATTTAACTGATGCTCTAACTCTCGAGGGGTATACAGTGGGTTAACATTAACCGCAACCATACCCGCACGTAAGACCCCAAACAGCGCAATGGGATACTGCAGCAAGTTTGGCATCATTAAAGCAACTCGGTCGCCTTTTTTAAGACCCAGTCCATTTTGCAGGTAGGCGGCAAATGCACGGCTTCTCTCTTCAAGTTTACGGTAGGTCATGACAGCGCCCATGTTTATGAACGCAGGCTGATCCGCATATTGAGAAACCGCATTTTCAAGTAACTCTGCTAATGACGCGAAATCATCAGGATTTATTTCTTCAGGTACATCAGCAGGATAGTTTTTTAGCCAGATTTTTTCCAAAATGTTACTCCTGAATTTAGTGAGTTATTATTTTACACAACCCCTTAACAAATTATTAACTCATTGTACCAGTTTGAAAATTAGACAATGTTAAGGTTGGGAGCTATATCACTAAATAAATTTCATTCCTTCGAGATAAAAATAAGGCGGTCAATGCCGCCCTATTCAACTTGTGATTAATTCACCAGAACTTTAGTCTGTTTATTACCATAATTAGCAGTATTATAAACACACTAGAAGCCGCTGTATAGCCAGCCTGCAAGATAGCGGTGACTTTTGAAATCAAGGTCGGTGAAACATCTGCGTCGTACATTTTCTTGGCCGTAGCGATAATTTCACGAGTGGTCATCCCCTTTGGCGTAAAAGGATAAAATTTGGCTGCTCATCTGAGTGACGGGATGCAAATACACAATTTAAATTACAGTCTCATGTAAATATATACAATAATATCCTTTTCATCCTACCCTCAATTTTTTATCAGTCTAACCACGAGTCTAATGGTTTATCACCTTTTAACACCTTGATTGCACTCACTTGGTTTAATCTCCACTTTCATCGCTTCTTTGCCGTCAATATAATATAAGTGTTGTATCCCTGAGGAGAAAACCGCTCGCCATAAATTCATGTTAGATTCATTCTGGCAGTAATTCGCTGTGAGAATTCTTTTTGCATTCTCGACTGATATATCACTCTCAAACACTTGAAGTGGAATACCTTTAACTTCATATGTCATGACAATATAATCGTCATCTTGTGATACGTTAGTCACCAGCGTATGGCTATCAATTAAAAGTGGTAATCCTTTACTTTCATTCTCAATTATCTTCTCTTTTAATTCCCTAAAATCATTGCTTTGCTTTTGTTTAAATTCTTTGATTTTATCAGGTGTTGTATTTTTCATCTCATCATCACCTAAAACATGAGATGAAAAAATACTCATAAATGGAAAAAGAAAACATAAACAAGGTGTTATAACTTTCATTTATTATCTCAATATTAGATTGATTTACCGTAATGATAGCCTGATGATGACGCAATACCTAGCAAACTGCGGGTATAAAAACCTGCCATATTAGCGGGCTGAGTGTTGAAAATTTTAATGCTGATTTCGTTGTTTTTTACACGTTTCCACTGCGGCAGAATAACTGCGGTAGTATTGAGAATAACCTTCCTCTGTTTCTAGTTTTTTCCTATATCCTGTAAAGGCATATTCTAAATCAATAAAAAAAGTGTCTTTGTATTGTTCCGCAGTGAGGTTAATCGTTAGGTTTTCACCTTCAAAAAAATAATAGCGCTCTAGTGTAGACATACTTCTCGCATGTTGTAGCTCGCCATATTCTCGCCTTAAATTATTAGTTATTTTACGAAGAAACCTATAATAGTCCCCTATATTAGCTGGCTTACTTTTATAGCTGATCCCTATTAATCCACTGAAAATAACATCATCATATTTTTGCATGATAAGTAGTTCATATTCCCCAGTACCTTCTATCGCTTCATCTAGGTTATTCGCTTTGACGATTGTAAATGGGCATCTCTCTGGATCTTCAATTATTTCATATTGCCCTGTGAGCTTGCTTTTAACTTCATTTAAATCATCACCCCATTTAAATCCAAATGGAGCAGAATTCAAGTCACTTGTCATGTGTTTGGCCGTGACCTTTAATGGTATCGATTCGTTACTTGAATTAGCCCAAGCAGTTATAGATATTATGGATGCAAGTAATAAGGAAACTATATTTACTCTTTTCATTTGAATAGCCAGCGCCCACTCAGATTTTTTATAAAAAAAATCCTAGCTTAACTAGGATTTTTAGTAAAATAATACTATTGATTAATCTTCCGTTAAATACGTCTGCACTTGAGCTGGCCCCACAGGGTATCCATAGCCCCATCCCCAAGGATGATTATAGTAATATGGGGAACCATAATACCCGTAACCCCATGGACCCGCAGGCGGTGGCATCATCACGCTTTGTGCAATACTCCAACGTTGGAAGCCAGTGACATTCATTGTCACATACTGGTAAGGTACCTCTCCGATTTTCCCTGCTTGTTCTCCAGTTATGTTACCCACAACAGTGACATAGCGGTTTTTAAAATCGTTTGGCTCAACAAAACCGTTGATATAAGCGTAGATACGACCAAGAGACGGTGAGTTTAATTCAGGTGCAGCGTCATATTTATTTAACGTCATGACCGCTATTTCAATCCGCGTTCTTTTCGGCTCATTAAAGACAGACAGCACTTTACCGCCGAAACGCGCTTCTTGACCAATATACATCTCCGGCGCATTTTGCACCGACTTAAGATTATCTGCAGGATTAGGTACCGACCCTTTAATAGACTGAGGGATAGATACACAACCTGCCAGCGCTAATATGCCCGCAAGTAATAGAGTTTTCATTACTGAGCGGTAGCTAAATTGAATTTTCATTTACCACCTCCAATTAGTAGTCATTATAAAGTGAGATAGTACGTATTAAAACTGCTGCTATTCCTTATCACATTATATGTGCAATCCAATTTTTATTAATGCTTATTTATTAAATAATAGCTCAATTAGACGCCGATTCTATGTCTTAGATTAAAAAAAATAGCTATCGGCTTTATGCGGATAGCTATTTTTCATTCGACAAAAATGATATCGATTCTATTTATTCCCGACCTGGTAATTTTTTCCAAGTCACTTCATTACGCAAATAAGTCGGTTCGACATTCTCGACCGCAGTCACTTTTCCTGCCTGCCACAGCTGCTCTGCAATAGGTAGCATATCTTGAGCTGCAGGTAGCGTGATTAGGCTGTCACTTAATGATGAGCCTTCTAATAATTCAGGATAAGCAGCCCAGCCTGTTCCAGCATAACTCCACTGCTCTTGTACTTTGGTAAATTTTGCTTTGAAATCAGCAGGAAGCATCACAGCTTCAGTTTCTTCACCTAACCAAAATCCCTGCTCATCGCGTTGGTATTGAGCGCAATATATTTCGGACATTCGTGCATCAATCGCCACCAACACACGGGAGCTATCCGTAGTTCGATATACCCCTTGTGCCAACGTCATCAGCGAGGAAACACCGATCATGGGTAAATCGGCACCCAACGCTAAGCCTTGAGCAATGCCCACACCAATTCGAACCCCAGTAAAGCTACCCGGTCCACGTCCAAATGCTAGTGCATCTAATTGATTTAGTTTAATGCCTGCTTGCGCCAGTACTTCTTCTACCATCGGTAATACTTTTTGGGTATGTTCGCGAGGAGAGATTGCAAAACGCGAAATAATTTCACCGTCGCACAGTAATGCGACAGAACAAGCTTCAGTGGCTGTATCAACAGCTAGAATACGACTCGACATGCCTAAACTCCGGCAAATATTAGTTTTTTTGTTGTCGCCTCATGACGGCAACCTGAAAGATGGGCGGTATCTTAGCATAAACTGCCCACTGGATTGCATAAAATTAGTGTTTCTCAGTCGCTTCCGCGCGCTTTGTTGCCAAAAATTCAATCGCTTTATTCAGATCTCGTGTACGTGGCGAAGGTGGTAAACTTCGCAAAAATACCTCTCCGTAGGGGCGTGTTACGAGTCGATTGTCACAAATCACAATCACGCCGTAATCTTTTGTGTCGCGGATCAAGCGTCCAACCCCTTGCTTTAATGTGATGACAGCATCAGGCAGTTGAACATCGGCAAATGGGTCTCCGCCTCGAAGTTCACAATCTTCAATCCGAGCGCGTAATAACGGGTCATCCGGTGCAGTAAACGGGAGTTTATCGATGATCACGCAGGTCAGTTCATCACCTCGGACATCAACCCCTTCCCAGAAACTACTCGTAGCCACCAAAACGGCATTTCCTGCCGCAATAAACTGTGCCAGCAATTTATTTTTACTGCTTTCCCCCTGCATAAGCACGGGCAATGTCAGCGACGCTTTAAATTCTTCAGCTAATTCCCTCATCATTAAATGAGAGGTACATAAAAAGAAGCAGCGACCTCGGTTTTTTTCAATTAACGGGCGTAACATATTGGCGAGCTTTTGAGCGCTCCCCCGTTGATTAGGTTCCGGTAAAAAGCGAGGCACACACAGCAAAGTTTGGCTTTCATAATCAAACGGACTTGCGAGCAATAACGTTTTCGCGCAATTGAGTCCTAATCTGTCAGTAAAGTGGCTCAGTTTTTCGTTAACAGAAAGAGTTGCTGATGTGAACACCCAACTAGCCGGCGTACTGGCAATCATTTCACTGAATTTATCAGCGACAGTGAGTGGTGTTAAAGCTAATAAAAAGTGACGTCCGTAGCTCTCAAACCAGTAACTATAACCCGGTATGGTGACATCTTTTAAGCGGTTAAGACGGTTGCGGTAAATCGTCACGCGCTCAAAAATAGAATCCAAACTTTGGGAACGCCCTAATGACGTTTTGATGACTTCATAACAGAGTTCCAGTGCATCATCCAACAGCGTTAACGCTCGCTGAACTTCGGATAATTTCAGTAATTCCCGTAAATTCCCTCTAAAGCTGTTTTCCCCTAAGTTAAGACGAAAATCCAGTGTGCTTTGCGTCAGCCTATCGGCACTTTTTTGCAATTGGGCTTGGTCTTTTAGCTCTGTACGATACGTCATTATCATATCGCGCGCTAAATCTAACAGTTGCCGACTACTGAGTTGCTGACCAAAATATTGGCTTGCAATATCAGGAATTTGATGAGCTTCATCGAAGATCATTACATCAGCTTGGGGGATCAACTCCCCAAAACCCGTATCTTTCACCACTCTATCAGCCATAAAAAGATGATGGTTAACAACTACCACATCGGCATCAAGGGCTTTACGACGAGCTTTGAGTACAAAGCACTCTTGGTAGCGGGGGCAATCACTGCCTAAACAGTTATCGTTGGTGCTAGTGACTAACGGCCAAACGGGGCTATCTTCAGCAATATCATGGCAAGTACTGGTATCCCCCAATTCTGATTCGATGGACCAACTGCGTAATCTCACAACCGCTGTGAGGATCTCCGGCTCTAGGCTACCTCCACCGAGGGATTGCTGATCTAACCTTTCAAGACACAGATAATTTGAGCGACCTTTTAGAAGCGCCGTTTTACCTGTGTAGTTCATCGCATCGATAATCGTTGGTAGGTCGCGGTGATAAAGTTGGTCTTGCAAGGCTTTCGACCCCGTAGAGACAATCACTTTTTTGCCACTACGTAATGCAGGGACAAGGTAAGCGTAGGTTTTCCCTGTTCCTGTCCCCGCTTCAGCCACCAGCACATGCTGCTGCTCAATGGATTGAGTGACTGCGTCAGACATGGTGACCTGCGCCGCTCGAGGTTGGAAACCGGGAATTGTTTTTGCTAGAAAGCCATCTTCTGAAAAGTCGTTAGACACTACGAACCTATATTGCTTACCGTTGATGGGCACACTTTACCATGAGTTCAAGATGGCTGCTGAGCTAATTATCGTTTCATCAATGAACTGATTTTCATCATAGTAGCAAACTGATATCCTTGGTCAGCATTGATAATAAGGAACAATTATGACTATTGAACGCATTGACCCAGATACCCGTTGGTCTGAAGCTGTTATCCATAACAACGTGGTCTATTACACTAGCGTCCCAGAAAAACTGGATGGCGATATTATTATTCAAACCGCAGATACCTTAGCCGCTATTGATGTCATGTTAGGCCGTGTGGGTTCCGATAAAAGCAAAATTTTAGATGCGACTATCTTTCTTGCAGATAAAGCGGATTTTGCTGGCATGAACCAAGCGTGGGATGCATGGGTTGTTGCGGGTAGCGCACCTGTTCGTTGCACGGTTCAAGCGGCTCTGATGAAGCCTGAATATAAAGTTGAGATCAAAATCGTTGCCGCGATTGATTGATACTATTTGATAACTATTTGAAGTTTGATTAAGACTTGAAGAAAGAGGGCTAAACGCCCTCTTTCTTACTCATTTATTTTGTACCTATTTATTTTTTGCCTATTATCACCAATGGTACGAATAGCTTAACCCTGCTTGAACACCATCATGGTTATAATCCGTTTTTTGCCATCCTGCATCGGCGCGTAATGTGGAGTTTTTCGTTACATTCACATTAACCCCCGCAGCCACGTATGGAGTAACACTTTTCTCTGAACCTTTATCATAGGCATAAGCGCCGATGTACGGTATGTACCCCGTAAACGCATCACGGTCGCTATTCAATTTAAATGCGCTACCCACTTTTCCATCTAACGTGACTACATCATTGATATGGTGATCCACTCGAATACCAAGGTCGATATTTGTACGTTTGTTGCCCATACGTCCATATTGCGCAGCAAATTCCGCATTTTGCGCTTCAGAATATCCACTGCGATTAATATCTTTATAGGTCAATGCCACTTCAGGTAGCAATTGAGTCTGAGGTGCAATGGAAATTCCGTAACCTGCACTTAAGCTTGCTTGATAACCTTTGATAGTCGCGTTGCCTTGTCCTCCTTCCGTATTTTGCAAGGTATCACGCGTGATCACTACCCCTTGTTTCAGGTATGATGCCGACAAGTCTGCATAGAGACCTTCATTATTACGATTTTCTTGATAGCGAATATAACCGCCCACTCCAGGATGATTGCTACCACGAGTATCATAATTGCTAGTAAGTGTCGTGTTATTGGCAAAATTCATCGCCACACCAACAGTCCAGTTTTCTGCTGGTAAACGCAGTGTTCCATTCAGCCCCGTAGCCACGCGGTGATTACTTGATACGGTGTCATATTGAGTAAATAGCCCGACACAGTAGTCGTCCTGCCCTAACTGGCAGCGGCTTGAACTGAGTGTCTCTAAGCTATTTTGGTAGAGATCGAGCACTTCAAATCCACGACTCGCGGTACGAGACATCGCGCGGCTGCTATTGGTCGCATCCACCGTTACAATCGTCGGTTTGGTTGGGTCGACTGGTTTCATTGGGTCAATCGGTTTTACTGGACCAACTGGTTTTGTTGGGTCGATTGGTTTTGTTGGGTCGATTGGTTTTGTTGGGTCGATTGGCTTCGTTGGGTCGACCGGTTTAACTGGTTCAACTGGCTTAGTTGAGGCTTCCTTAATTTTCCACAAAACAGCATGGCTCTCACCACTGTCTGTGATTGAAGTTCCAGCCACGACCATACCATCATCCGATACCGAATACGCCGTTGCGTTACCAAGGTTATCAGATTGCAACGTGCCCAAATTCACCATACCCGTTGCTTCAGTCCATCGGAAAGCCTGCATATATTGATTAGAATCAGTGTTCGATTCTCCAACAATTACTGAGCCATCACTGGAGAGATCATAAGCTTCTGAATAACCTGAATTGTCCGACTTTAATGTCCCTAAGCCTTTCATGCCGTCCTTTTCAGTCCAGCGGAAAACCATTGTGGAATCCCTGTCATAATCAGAGTCCGAATCCCCAACGACCACTTTGCCATCTTTTGACAAAAAATCTGCTCCTGAACTACCGGAACCATCCGCTCTGAGAGTCCCCAATCCTTTCATTTTCTGACTGCTAGCAGTCCAAATAAAGGCTGTTTTTTCATTATGATCCGTATCTGAATACCCTGCAATGACAGAGCCATCCATGGATACCGCATTCGCCGCAGAGCTGCCTTTGTTATCCGTTCTAACAGTCCCTAGATCAATCGTTCCTACCTCTTTTTTCCAACGGAATGCTCTGTTATAACCAATATCTGAATCAGAATCACCAACAACGGTTGACCCATCACCAGATAACGCCAGCGCCATTATTCGACCGGAGTTATCTGATCTTAAGCTATGAAGCTGTGTTACTTCGTTTTTCTCATTCCAAACTAAAGCAACTGTCGTATTGTTTTTAGTGCCACCACCCGTGATAACTTTTCCATCATCAGAGACCTGTGATGCCCACGTACCATTGATATCAGGAAGACTTGATAAACGGACCATGCCACCGTTTTGACGCCAACGATATGCACTTCCTCGCCCATCATCTGTATCCGAATGACCGATAATCGTTGAACCATCCTTTGATATACCATTGGTTGTCGCGCGACCGCTGTTATCTGCTTTCAGCGTGCCTAAATGCATGATCCCTTTGTCTTGTGACCAACGAAATACACCCGAATCGCGATTATCCAAGCTTTCATTTCCCGCAATAACCTTTCCATCACCTGAAATCGAAAGATCTTCAGAATCAACACCAGAACCAAGATCGATATCAACTTTTTTCTCAATTTCGAGCTTATTATTCGCAGAATATCCTTGAGACGTTAATAATGAAATCCCAACAGCCACTGCCAGACTTAGTTTATTTAGCTTCATAATATTTTTTCGCATAATTTAGTTATTATGAGAATTTAAATTAATTATCAATTCTCAACGTAAAATCCAATAGAAACCATTCCTTTTAAAAGCGGAGAGAAGAATATCACTTAAGAAGGATTAAATATATTGGCAAAACCAAGAATTGAAAAGTAAATAGAACAATAAATTGCTCAACGAAAAAATCTTAGCAACCAAAATTATTCAATTGAAATTAAATGATTTTTTTATTTTTAAATTCAACTCTAATTTATTATTAAATAAGTTAAATTCAAATGCATTCTGATTTTAAGAATTTCCTGTAAAATATACATTTTATTATTTTCGGTATAAATCCAATGTAAATATAAAATTGAAATATAATAATGAATTGATAATGGAACGTTATACGTTTGTTTAAAGTGTAATATTCCATAAATGCACGGTTACTAAGTGAATTAAATTCAAGAGAGGAAAATTAAGTGAAGTCATTAGGTTTAATATAATTGAATAAAACCTAATGACTTCGTTGACAATATGCCTTTGTTGAGCAAATTATCTGTTACGACATTTTAATCAGCACCATACCGATAAGCAGGAAGACTAGCCCACCCCAGCCTTTATAGTTTAGGCGTTGATTAAACAGGATCCAACCGGCAGCGACTGTGGCAATTAAACCGAATGCTCCCCATAACGCATAAGCGACTGACAGTTCTATTCCCTTTACTGCCTGTGCCAGTGCACTAAATGCCCCTAATACAGCGACGAGAGACAAAATTCCTAACCAATAACGTCTAAAACCATCCGACATTTTTAAAAATACGTTGGCAAGAATTTCCAGTACCACTGCGAGGATCAGAAATGCCGCATGCCACCATTCAAATTGATTGGCCATATTACACCTCCGATTTAGCGGTATTTGTCACTAAAGCTCGGGCTTTGGCGGAATCAACCGCGTTTTTTGCTGCTTGTTTTACTTTCTGAGCTGACTGGCTAACAGTCGCTTTTTTGGTGCCTGATTTGATCAATGCAATACCCGTGATCAGAAAAACTAATCCACCGACTTTCATCGGTGACAGCGATTCTCCAAACCACAATACGCTGAACGCCGTAATTAACAGAACACCAACACCTTCCCACATGGCATAAGCAACACCCAATGCCACTTTTTTTACCGCGACTGCCAGTAAAATATAGGAAGTCGCAATCATCACATACATCACTGCCATACCAGTGAAATCACCGCTTACACTGGCATGTTTCATTGATAACGTACCAATGACCTCAGTCACGATAGCTAATGCTAAAAATATCCAATAAATCATTATAGTATCCCTCTAGATACAGCTTCGCCATAGCCTGTTTTTTGAACAAGATAGAAAGGCAATTAGCTTAGTGCTTAAGCTTTAAGCTGTTTAAAATTCAAATAAAAACAAAAGAATGCTGATTTTATTCAGCGAATTGAATAATCTAGAAGGACGCTATAATGCGCCACACCAGTGATGCTCACTGGAAAGAATAGCGGAAAGGAAAAGCTTGTGTGTTGATCTTCTTTGGGACTTACTGATCTTTATGCTAGTCACGCTAAGCATGATATCTCATTCATTTCATCGGATGGACATCCATCCAAGTTACTCCGAACCCTCATATAATTGTTAGTTTCAAGCTATTTCTACCATGCCAAAATTATTAAGTCAATGAATGCAAACACTTTTTGAATTCATCACATATATGCATAAATATTCATTAATATGCTAAGCAACACAGTCGCAGCGTCTATTTTGCGAATAATTCCGTTACTTTTTTCGCATTTATTTTTAGAAGATCTAAGCAAAAAAATTTTTATCGCCCTTTTTTATGCTGTTACCATCCCATTCAATATGAATTTTTTCAGTTACCATTGACAATCAACGCCAACACGCTTCTTATCGTGTTATCCGTTAGAAAATAGCAATAATGAACACCAATAAGAGAGAGTCATGGATACCTTTACGCTAACGTCAAATAGCTTTCAAAACGCCGCCGATGCCACCCCGCTTCCTTATGATGTCGTCTCCATTCAATCACAAGTTGTGTATGGCAGTGTGGGTAATAGCATCGCTGTGCCGGCATTGACCAAACAGGGATTACGCGTTGCTGCGGTTCCCACCGTTATTCTAAGCAACACGCCTCACTATGCCACTTGTTATGGTGGGGAATTACCCGGTGAATGGTTTCGCGGTTATTTACAAGGCTTCGTCGAACGCGGCAGCTTAAACAGCGTTAAAGCCATTTTAACGGGTTATTTAGGTTCCCCAGATAAAGCTCACGATCTTGCAAATTGGCTTGTCTCAGTACGTGAGCAACACCCTAAAATGCCTGTCATTGTCGACCCTGTCATGGGTGATGAAGATAGTGGCTTTTATATTCCTCCAGCGATTGCTGATGTTTATCGTCATGAAGTCATCCCTCTCGCGACGGGGATTATCCCGAACAAATTTGAACTGTCCACACTCAGCGGGCAAGAAATCAACAATCTAGACGATGCCACCCGGGCGGCTCGCTCGTTGCTCAAAGGTCACACTCAGTGGGTCATTATTACAAGCGCTTTCCAACCTGATGAGGAAAGCATTGAAGTGGTTTGCGTGACTAAACAGGATGTCGCCGTTATTCGCCACAAACGTTACCCTGTCACGCCAAAAGGCACTGGCGACCTATTCGGCGCTGAGCTTACCGCTCAATTATTAGCCGGTTTATCGGTTCCTGATGCAGCTAAAATGGCGTGTTTGCGTATCGAACAAGGCATCATTCATATGGCGGCTACAGGTCGCAGTGAGTTAGTGCTTTAATTGAGAAGGTGCTTTATTAAATCAGCACATCATTAAACAAATGCGTTAGTCTGAATAATAATAGGTGGTTATCATGAATACTCTTCTCGATAACCATCACATTATTAAAGAAACATGTCACGATCCACGGCAGACTCTTCATTCAATAACACCATAATGAAGGGATTTAAAATGCCATTGACCTCCTGTTTTTCAAAACAAAAAACAACCCCAAATAACCCAACAATACGCCACTCAAGCATCAAATTGGTCGACCCAAAAATCATAAATGAATTAAATAGTTATCCGATGCTTAAAATCACAAACTCATCACTTTCATTTGAATTAAAACAGGACGGAAAAACGTTAGTATTTAATCAACGTGAAGTGAAATGGTTAGCAGAAATTTCTATGGCGGAAAGAATAAAAAAAGATAAAGAAGAAAGTATTAGCTAAAAAAATGGCGGGGATTCAGCCACCCCGCCATTTCATGGTTCTATTTTATAAAGATAAAATATTACTCAAACTCATTCCACGAACGACCATCGCGGGCAATCATTGCCACTGAAGCGATAGGGCCCCATGTTCCTGCTTGATATGGCTTAGGCGCGTCGTTATCCATTGCCCACGCTTCCATAATGGAATCTACCCACTTCCACGCTTCTTCCACTTCATCACGGCGTACAAACAATGCCTGAATACCACGCATAGCTTCTAATAATAAACGCTCGTAAGCATCCGCAAGATGCGTTTGGTTAAAGGTTTCGGAGAAGCTCAAGTCCAGTTTAGTGGTCTGTAAACGGTGTTTATGATCCAATCCTGGTGCCTTGTTCATAATTTCAATATCGATCCCTTCATCTGGCTGTAGACGAATGGTCAATTTGTTTTGTGGTAAATCTTGATAACTTTCAGAGAAAATATTCAGTGCCGGCTTTTTAAAATAGACCACAACTTCTGAACATTTTGCAGGTAAACGCTTACCGGTGCGCAAGTAGAATGGGACGCCTGCCCAGCGCCAATCATCAATATCCACACGCAAAGCCACAAAAGACTCCGTTTGGCTCTGCTTGTTCGCGCCTTCTTCTTCTAAGTAGCCCGGTACTTTCTTACCTTGCACAAAGCCCGCGGTATATTGACCGCGTACAGCTTTATCACGTACGTTTGTGTGGTCAATACGACGTAAAGAGCGCAACACTTTTACTTTTTCATCACGAATACGGTCAGTGGTTAAGTCTGCCGGCGGTGACATAGCGATCATTGTTAAGATCTGCAGTAAATGGTTTTGCACCATATCACGCATCTGACCAGCTTGGTCAAAGTAACCCCAACGACCTTCGATACCGACTTCTTCCGCAACGGTGATCTGCACATGATCAATGGTGCGATTATCCCAGTTATTAATAAACAGTGAGTTCGCAAAACGCAGTGCCAGTAAGTTTAAAACCGTTTCTTTGCCTAGGTAGTGGTCAATTCGGTAAACTTGGCTTTCATCGAAATATTTAGCCACTTCGTTGTTGATCTGCTGAGATGAAGCTAAGTCTGTTCCTAATGGTTTTTCCATTACCACGCGGTTAGGTTGCTTGTTCAGCCCTGCATGACCCAGCCCCTGGCACATTTCACCAAACGTGCTTGGTGGCATCGCGAAATAGTGGATAGCTGGTTGAGTGTCTTGTTTAAGCATATCGGCTAAACGGACGAAGTTATCGGTTTCACTGACATCTAAATTGCAGAAATCTAAACGTGCGCTTAAACGTTCCCACAGCGCCGGATCTAACTCTTCTTTCAAAAAGTCATTTAATGCTTTTTGCACAAATTCTACATAATCGTTCCGTTCCCATTGGGCACGACCAACGCCGATAATACGAGTATCTGGATGGATATAACCTGCTTTTTCCAATTGATACAGTGATGGAAGTAACTTGCGACGTGCTAGGTCACCTTTAGTGCCGAAAATAATCAGGTCACAAGCTTGAGCAGCATTATGTACCGCCATGTTGGTTCTCCTCAATCTGCGGAATTTAGAAACTATCTGATTAGAGCCCAGAAAAAACAAGGGCGTACTTCACTCTAATGAGATAGGTTCTGAATATCGTTTTTATAAAAATACAATCGGTTGCCTGCTAATGTACCCGTTTGCTACTGCTCAGTAAATATTGATGACGCTGGTCACAGTTTTTATGCTGAAAAATACAGCATACCCAGACAGCAATAAAATTTTTTATCACTGAATGCTTCCAGCTTTGTTGGAAAATCACGGTTTATGTAGTGAGTTTACTAAGTTGAAAATTAGATACGGGTCATATTTTCGTAAAAAAAGCCATTGGTTACGCTCAGTGCATAGATAGCTTACAGCCAACACGTAGTATATTTTCAGTCATATCTGGATGTTTCTGCCACCATACTCTGATGGCAGAAATATTTCTCCTTTTGCTGAAATAGGCACTTTTGCTATATGAATATTTTAGAACAAATGAAAACTAGCCTCGATTTTTTGAGTAAATCAGAAAAAAAAGTGGCGGAAGTCATTTTAGGTATGCCCCAAAGTGCTATTCATCTCAGTATAGCGGCGTTAGCCCAACTGGCTGACGTTAGCGAGCCTACCGTCAACCGATTTTGTCGAAAAATGGAAACCAAAGGGTTTCCTGACTTTAAATTAAAACTGGCTCAAAATCTTGCCAATGGCACGCCATACGTTAATCGCCATATTGAAGAGACTGACACCGTCAATACTTATACCCATAAGATTTTCGAGTCCGCGATGGCAGGGTTAGACAATGTCAAACATACCCTTGATACTCATGCCATTAATCGTGCTGTTGATTTACTCACTCAAGCTCGAAAAATCAGCTTTTTTGGGTTTGGTGCTTCTGCGGCAGTTGCCCACGATGCGATGAATAAATTTTTCCGTTTTAATATTCCAGTCATATACTTTGATGATATTGTCATGCAACGCATGAGCTGCATCAATAGTAGTGAGGGGGATGTGATTGTGTTGATTTCTCACACAGGACGCACAAAAGCCTTAGTCGATATGGCGCAACTCGCTCGCCATAATGATGCGACGGTCATCGCTATTACCTCAGAAGGTTCTCCTCTCGCCAAAGAAGCCAGCTTATCGATTATTATTGATGTCCCTGAAGATACGGATATGTACATGCCAATGGTCTCCAGAATGGCACAGCTTGCCGTCATTGATGTATTAACCACTGGATTTACTTTGCGTCGAGGCGAAAAATTTAGAGATAACTTGAAACGGGTCAAAGAAGCATTACGCGATTCGCGGTTTGATAATGTCTGAAAGATGGAAATGACAATGTTAAAAGAGGTTTCTTAATTCTACCGGGCCCAAAGAGTTTTTATTCTCCCGATGGCTTTAAGAAATTTGCTGTATATAATAGCTGTGCTCGTGTCAGCACCCCTATTTGCAGTAAATAGGTTTCGAAATGGAGTGAAATGGTTTCACTTATATTTGTACCATTACAGGTCACGGAGTAATACATGTCTAGACGGCTTAGAAGAACTAAAATTGTTACAACCCTTGGTCCAGCAACCGATCGTGATAATAATCTAGAAAAAATTATCAATGCTGGGGCTAACGTTGTTCGCCTTAACTTCTCTCACGGAACTCCTGAAGACCACATGGCTCGCGCAAATAAAGTGCGTGAGATTGCGGCTCGATTAGGGCGTCACGTCGCTATTCTTGGGGATCTACAAGGTCCGAAAATTCGTGTTTCTACTTTTAAAGACGGTAAAGTTTTCCTCAATATTGGTGATAAATTCACACTGGATGCCTCATTAGGTAAAGGTGAAGGCGACCAACATAAAGTGGGTATCGACTATAAAGGTCTGCCTGCTGACGTCGTACCGGGCGATATTCTCCTATTGGATGATGGTCGCGTGCAGTTAAAGGTTCGTGAAGTTCAAGGTTTACAAGTCTTCACCGAAGTGACTGTCGGTGGACAACTTTCCAACAATAAAGGCATCAATAAACTCGGTGGTGGCTTGTCCGCAGAAGCGCTAACAGAAAAAGACAAAGCCGACATTATTACCGCTGCTAAAATCAATGTGGATTTCTTAGCTGTCTCTTTCCCTCGTTCGGGGGAAGATCTGGATTATGCTCGCCGTTTAGCGCGTGATGCAGGCTGCGAATGCCAAATTGTCGCTAAAGTTGAACGCGCTGAAGCAGTCGCAACTGACGATATCATGGACGAAGTGATCCTTGCGTCTGATGTGGTGATGGTAGCCCGTGGTGACTTAGGGGTTGAGATTGGTGACCCTGAACTGGTTGCTGTGCAGAAGAAATTAATTCGTCGTTCCCGTCAATTGAACCGCGTGGTGATCACGGCAACTCAAATGATGGAATCCATGATCACCAACCCAATGCCAACCCGTGCAGAAGTGATGGACGTGGCAAACGCCGTCTTAGACGGAACCGATGCGGTGATGTTATCTGCGGAAACCGCGGCAGGACAATACCCAGCAGAAACAGTCGCCGCCATGGCGCAAGTCTGTTTTGGCGCGGAAAAAATGCCAGGTTTGAATATTTCGAAACACCGTCTAGACGCTGAATTCGAAAGTTCCGAAGATGCGATTGCAATGTCAACCATGTATGCCGCCAACCACCTCAAAGGTGTAAAAGCGATCATCGCGATGACCGAATCAGGTCGTACCGCACGTATCATGTCGCGCATTAGCTCTGGCTTGCCAATTTTTGCGATGTCTCGCCATGAAAAAACATTGAATCAATGTTCACTGTATCGTGGTGTCACCCCCGTATTTTGCAGCACGCATACTGATGGTATTGCGGCAGCAAGTGAAGCCATCGCACGTTTACGTGATAATGGCTACTTGATGGTTGGTGATACCGTTATCGTGACTCAAGGTGACCAAATGGGCACCATCGGCAGCACCAATACCTGCCGTATTTTAGTGGTTGAATGATAGCTTAGTAGTTGAATAATAGTTTAGTTATTCAATTTTTAGAGGGAGCTTAGGCTCCCTTTTAATTTGTCATCTCAATGATATTGCAGATTAAATTGCAGCGTTCCATCCGCCTTTCCCCCGCGTGTTTTCTCTGCGGTTTGAATATAGGCCGCTTCTAACGGAATGACATAGTGTTGAGCTTGATTTAAGCGGGAAACTTGCACTATTTGATTCAGTTTAATGGGCTTTCCTCTGTATTTAATTTGAATACCAAAGCCTTTCGCCGTTTCTTGATGATTCGGATTATTGAGTGCAATCGTTCCACCAAGCCCACTCGCGTCAGCTGTTCCCATAAAATGGATTTTTATTGGTGAAGACTCATCACATTCAAGCTCAATATTGAATCGTTTACGGCTATTCGCAACCGTCACCCCCACTCCATTTGCACCTGACTTCTCCACCTGACCAAACGCGACATTAACTACCCGATTTTTCATTTCGCATCCATTAGCAATCACATTAATCGGTGACAACCAAATTTTTGGTTCAAAATTTCCAAACGCATCCTGAGTAATAAATTTGTCATTAAATACAATAAACATCGCAGCACTGGTCGGTTGTAATAATTGACTATTCACTTGAGGGCGGATTTTATAGAATGCAGCTTTCAAGGTAACACTGTAATTGCCCCTTGATTCGCTACTTGGGCACAGCAAGCGATTCGCCGGGTTTCCATCACGGTTATTTTTACCATTTACATATCCTCTCGCTGAACATGGGCTATTAACTGAACCGTGTAATGCAAAGCCGATACCTGAAAGGCCAATTTCCTTAATGGAGCCGACCCCTGCAATCTGATAATGGTCATCAAATATACCGGGTAAATTAATCCCCACTCGCGTTGTCCCAGATTCATTCCACCATACCCATGGCGTATAGGTTCCCAACTCTATCGTCGCAATATGCGAGTTAACCGGCGCACTTTTAGGAACATACAACACTTGAGAGATAGGTACCGTGTAAGATGAAAATTCTGCTCGGTAGTCTGCGAGAAGTCTTGGTGAAAACAGCAACATGATGGCGTAGATGATACCGGAGATAACAAATTGTTTCATAAGCCCCCTTATTGGCAAATCCCTTCAATAAATTGGATATTTGGATTGCTCAAATCAACCTGAAGAGGCAATTGACACAGCTGCGTATGCGCCTCTCCCCACTTAACTTGAACAACGCTTTGCGCAGGAACACCGCTCAAGTAGACTTCTCCATCATTCGCGACAATACCCGATGAAACGATATTCTGCTGTGAGAGAATATTAACTTGGGTACCAAACCCGAGTAATTGGTTATTTTTCTTCAGTTTTAATACGACTCGCCCACCACGCTTCGCTTTGAGATCCACCAAAACAATTGCACCGCTTGTGGGAACAACGGCCGCTGAGTTCAATTCCACATCATCATTACCCTTTAACGTCGAGGTATCCACACTCACTTTATTGCGCTCATAGCGCGTTAACATGGGGATCACCGCATACCCTTGCCCATTGGTATGCAGTGAAGGCACGTTATTCACTTTCAAATGACCAATATCTTGAGCTTTAACCAATCCAATGGCATCTGAAAAAGTACGTGAAGCAGTCACCCCATCTTGGTGAAATAACAGCGACCCAGTCGCCGCCGCATGGGTAGTTTGATATTCAGGGGAGTAATCCCAGCCAGCGCCAAATTCACCGTAAGAGGTTAAGTAATTACCACGAATACCATGGCTGAATTGTTGAGTTTTATGATGATATTGTTGAGTGATGTCATATTGTAATTGATTGGAATTGAAAGCTGAGCCATTCAGGCTAAATGTACTGATTCCCCCGGCATTGCCGCTCGTGTTGTAGTTATAAACACTCCAATACGCATTTTCTTTCCAACGAAATGGCATACTGCAATTAAAGGAAAACAACCTATCCACCCTATGGGGATTATTTTGCTCAAAATGGGAATAGGAAAAACTGTAATTAATAGATTGATACTGAGAGCCAAAACTGACGGAAAGGGTATTATCGGAGCCTAGCTGCCCCCAATACTTTTGCTGATATCCATTAATGTTTAGAGATCCCCACTTCCCTAAAGTTTGGCTCAAAGAAATCTGTAACCGTTGTTTCTTTGATATTCGGTCAATGCTTATGACTGGAAAAAAAGCATGATTTACATCTGGCTCTAGCGTGTATTGAGCAGATAAATTCAGTCCCGTCGCTGTATTTTGAATATATTTGGTATATTGAAAACGGTAAGTTTGATCCGTCATCTTTGCATATTGCTGCCATTGTGCTTGTGAGTATGTCATATCCAGCGAAATACCCCCTAAATAACCTAAACTCCCCCCTGCTCCTAAAACATAAACTTGTTTATCTTCTGAGATAAACGCGCCACCTAATAACGACACGTTGCCATAATTCGCTAAATTGATTGGCAGACCATAGATCCCAGAGAATTGGATAAAATAAGGTTGTTCTATCCCTTTCTCTTCCCGATATTTTCCAAGTTCGATGCTGTATTTTAATGAACCTTTCCTTTGCATGATGGGAGCATTGGAAAAAGGTTGGATAAATGTTCTTGTTGACCCATTTGCTTCGGTGACCATAACCTGTAGATCCCCACTGAACGATGTAGGATAAAGGTCATTCAATACGAATTCCCCAGCAGGTACCGATGTTTGATAAATAATCTGACCATTTTGACGAACAGTGACCACCGCATTGGTATTTGCAACACCATTAACGACAGGAGCAAATCCACGGCGACTTTGCGGTAACATGCTTTCTTCCGACATTAGCTTGATACCGCGATATTGAAAAGCATCCATAATCCCGTTATCAGACGCGGTTTCTCCAATAATTAAATGACTTTTAAAATCTCGAATATCCCGTTCTAAGAAGGTTTGCAAACTATGCAAAATGGCTTTTTCATTCGTGTCATTGTAATAACTGTGATTACGTAGCCGCCAAGCCCCCCAGTTAATCCCATTTCGTAAACCTACATAAGTATTTTGTTGGCTGTTTGGGCTTCCCCAAGCTCGGTTAAACCGTGCTGAATAGTTAATAAACATTCCGTTGATCCCATCATCCCATTCAGCGATATCAATATAGCCTCGGCTCGCCATTTCCATAGCAATTTGAGGAATGCTAATATCCAATCGATTTGAAAAGAAATCATGGTGAATGTCACTACCATCAATTGAGTGCTTTATATCTAAAAATTTGTCGGTTGAAGAGATTTCATTTTCTTGTAATAACATTGAAGGTTTAACTCCCCAACTCATTAACTGTTCTTTTGTTATCTTAGGTTTTAGCTTTTGATCTTCATCATCGTAAATAAATTCAACCAACTCATCTGCAACTTTATTTCCATTAATATAAATATTGACCTGATAACGGCCAGGAGGTTGTCCTTCTGCTTTAGAGAGATAATTTAGTAATAAAGGGTCAGATAACTGATTTTCAATTCCTGTATTAATGGCATTGATGTCAAATATTTCTCTCGCACAGAGACTTGATGAAAACCCAACTGAGGAAAAAAACGCAATATTAATGAAAATAATTTTTTTACTATAAAACCAAAACTTGATTAAATGGTGTGTTTCCATACACTAGCTCTTTGTTATTTTCTTTTCCACAATAGCGCCATAGTCATTAATAAATTCGACAGTAACTGCATGCACTTTACCCATCTTTTCTTTTAAAATATAATCATCTACCCATGGGTAGACCATTTTCATTCCTTTCACGGACTCTCCATCAATTAAAATACTTTTAATTGACAAATGATATGGTGTTTTATTGTTAATTTTTATTCCATCATGCTTTTTTGTTAATGTTATATTTTTAAAATCCAATGGTTCAATATCTTTTGAACGTAGAAAAAGTTTAAATTGAGAATTAATAATAATTTGTAATTCATTTTCAATACTCTCATCTTTAGGAGGTATTGACTTTATATTTAATAGAAATATTTTTTCCTGATTAGGTGAAAGAGGCTGACCTAAATATGCAATTCTTGCCGCCCCGTAACTTTTCGGCTCAACACGGAATAAAGCAGGAGTTGCAATAAATGGCGATTTAATATCTTCATTAAATCCTGTCACCCAACTTTGGATTAAAAAAGGTTTTTTTTCATTACTATTAAAGATTGGAATTGAAATATCCCGCTTATTATCCATATAAACAAAACGGGTTCCTCCTACACTGATCCCAGAGGCTGATGCCAAAGAAACAAAGCAGAGAAGAAATAAAGCAATGGAGTAAATTATTTTCATATAAATTCCAACATAAAATAAGTATGGGTGACAAACGTCACCCAACATATTATCGATATTGAATACTATAAACTGCGCTACTATTCGCTTGCCCCGCCGTTGCTGCACCTGTTGCTTTAAATGCTGCAACATACTCTAACTCTGCTGACTTTCCATCTAAAGCAACCTCTTTAGCATCTTCATACAGTTTTATCGGGGTAACTGCATTTTTTTCATATAATGCAATACCGATATTTTTTGCCATTCCATTGCCTTCATGTAATGCAAGAATATTATGATCGACTGCATCACGAGTTCCAGCAAAATTAACCGTGACTTTGGAATCATCAGGGCAATCTACTAACTTAATAATGAAATTAGTTACCCCAGCAATCTCGCCCTGTGAAGATAAACTTTTCGTTGATACGCGACCAAGATCAACATTTAAATTACGTGATTTGCTATCAACTGTACAAGCTTGCTCGGTAATCTCCCCTGTAAAGTTAATGACTCCTGAAGCAGATGCTGTCGATACTATGACCATCGATAAGCTTACGACTAATAAATGAAATTTTTTATTTAAAATACGCATGGTTTTTCCTATAAATAAAATGTATATTTTTTGATTTTAATTTACAAAAGAAATGTAACTTATATTTCTCGTTAGCCAGAAATATAACACTTCAACTTAATTAAGTTAATGAATGGTTATATTGAAATTTTCAAATTAAAATCAAAATTACTTATTAACTTTACAGGATGAATTTAAAACTGAAATTAATTAGTTTGTTAATCATTAAATAGGTAATTTATGACTATATTATTTATTACTGGTCCTTTATTTTTATACATGTAAAATTGATATTTTGTATTGTATATATCATTTTTAACCTCCTTCAATACATTACTATCCATCAACTCATGAACAATGTTTTTAGGAAGCCAAGAGTACCCTACTGAGTTTCTTATCAACTTAATGGCTATTTCAGTATTTGTAACTTTAACGATTTGATGGCTTTTTGTCTTTTCTTGAAATATGGAAGATAGCAAAATATGCGGTGTTATTTTTAACTTGCTTTCCATTTCATTTTGAGTACATCTTTGAAGATAATGATTAGGCTCTGTGACTAATATTGCATCCACTTCCCCCATGAATATTGGATTTAATGAACCTATATAATGATGAGAAATCAACAAATCAAATTCCTTGAATGAAAAAATCTCCTCCCTATTAAATGATTTTTTAGTTAATTCAACATCATAATCCTTTCTGCTTTTTATTAACACCCCAATTTTATTTAATAAATCATCACTGTTATACAATGAATCTATAACTATTTTTATTTTATTATTTATTTTCTTTGTTATGAGTTTGGCGGCTATTTCTAAAGCAATGGCTTTATTCGTCACTTCTCTTGATAATGCTAATAATGCCTCTCCTTGAGATGTCAAGACTGCACGCCTTTTTTCCACTACAAAAATTTCTATATCTAAAACTTGTTCTAGTTTGCTAATGGTATAGCTAATAGATGACTGTGTTTTATGTAATACCTCTGCTGCTTGAGCAAACCCACCATAGTCAACTACGGCTTGTAATGTAATCCATTGATCTAGTGTTGTTCTTGTTTTATCCATATTTTTCCAATCCATCGAATCCGCTATTTTTATTCCTCGAAGAATATAACAATGTATTTATAACCTCGCGTCTCCGTTTTACATTTTCAGTATTATTTATATAAAAAACAAAAGCCACGGATAATTATTACCGTGGCTTTTTATAATGCAGAAAAGATATCTAGCGATATAAATCCTTTCGCTGATAGGGTTCTATCTCGCCTTCCTTGCGCGTTTTCAAGAGCTTAAGGATCCACGTATATTGCTCTGGATTAGGTTCAACTAAAAACTCTAACTCCTCATTCATTCGACGTGCAATATAGTTATCATCTTGCCCATCAATATCATCCATTGGTTCACGAACATAAATATGCAATTGATGATTAACGTGATCGTACACCGGAAATAAAGGAACAATTTTCGCCTTACACACTTTCATCAATCGGCCAATTGCGGGTAAAGTCGCTTTGTATGTACCAAAAAAATCAACGAACTCACTATGCTCTTCCCCATGATCTTGATCGGGTAGATAAAAGCCCCAGTAACCTTGCCTAACCGATGCAATAAAAGGTTTAATTCCTGCTTCGCGGGAATGAAGCCGTCCACCAAAATGGTAACGCGCCTTATTCCATAAATAATCTGCAACGGGGTTTTTCTGGTGATGGAACATAGCGGCCATATTCTGCCCCATCGCAGCTAATAGCATGGCAGGAGCATCTACAGCCCAACCGTGAGGAACCATAAAAATCACATTGCTTTTCTGTTCCTGTAATTGGTCAATGATCTGTTTATTATGCCAGTGGGTACGCGCTAATGTACGCTCAGCACCACGTACACACAATTCAGCCAACATGACAAAAGACTGAGGTGCGGTTTCAAACATCCGGTCAACCAACTCTTCTCTTTGTTGCTCTTCCATATTAGGAAAACAATAGAGTAAGTTAATTTTCGCTCGACGACGAGCGCTCTTCGCTAATCGTCCAACCCATTTGCCTATTTTTGCAAGCATAGGATCTCGAACTTTAACGGGGATATAAGCAAGCGCAACAAAGAGTCCTGCACCTAACCAAACGCCCCAATATTTAGGTAATAAATAGGATTTATGAAACGTTGGCACATAGCCCTTTTTGCTGTCGGTATCTTGTTCTTTATTCATGTTATACCCAAGAAATCACGGCTATTTTGATAACCAAAAATGAATGAGTAAGAGCATTACAAAAAAAACTGGCAGACACAAGTATCTACCAGTTATTGGATGAAGAAACTGAAATGGTTATTTCAATTTAAGCTGAGATTTGGTCTCTTTGACCAGCTCTAAATACTCTTTACGCTCTTTACCTGTTAAACCACCTGAGCTTGGTAATTTAGCAGTTAGTGGATTGACGGCTTGCTGGTTAACCCACATTTCGAAATGGAGATGTGGGCCTGTAGAACGTCCAGTATTACCCGATAACGCAATACGGTCACCACGCTTCACTTTTTGTCCTGGTTTCACCAGCAATTGACGTAAATGCATATAACGCGTCGTATATTGGCGACCATGGCGAATAGCAATAAAGTTTCCTGCTGCGCCGCTGTATTTCGCCACAATCACTTCGCCATCACCAACAGCTAATACAGGCGTACCCACCGGCATTGAGAAATCGACCCCTTTATGTGGTGCAACACGACCCGTTACAGGGTTAACGCGACGTGGATTGAAGTGCGATGAAACTCTGAACTGTTTAACCGTTGGGAAACGCAAGAAACCGCGTTCTAAACCATTACCTTCACTGTCATAATAGCGACCGTCTTCAGCACGGAAAGCGTAGTAATTTTTACCGCCAGACTGTAAACGCACACCAACTAGTTGGCTCTGTTCATGAGTCCCGTTGAGCATCTCGCGGCCCATTAAAACGGTAAACTTATCGCCTTTTTTCAGCTTGTTAAAGTCCACCTGCCACTGTAATGCTTTGGTAACTTCACGGCCTTCTGTACGAGTCAACCCGGCTTTCTTCGTGCTTTGAGCAAACGTTCCGTCGATAGAACCGGTCATCACGCTGTTTGTCCAATCTCCTTTACGGATCTCTTTCACTTCCTCAAATTTGTTGGTTACCCCAACACGTTTGAAGATGCGCGTTTCACGGCGAGAAACATCCCACGTTAAGGACTCTAACTCGCCATCCGCATTCAATGTCCAGCTAAGGGTTTGACCGATTTTTAAGTTACGTAATGATTTATGTTGATTTGAAAGTGTCGCAACATCACCAGCTTCAATACCAAACTGGGTCAAGATAGACGATAAGTTATCGCCACTGGAGACAACATATTCATGTGCGAGCGGTGTAGCATCCGCATCTGATGCATCGGTGTCGCTGTCTGCAACGCCTTCATCGGGTAACTGTTCGCTACTATCTTGAATTAAATCATCGCCCTCTGCTTCAATCACAGATTGAGAAAAAGGAATGACGGTATCAGGAGAACTGTCGCTTTCATGTGTGGTAGGGATATGCACAGGCCGCCAAATCGCGACGGCCATGGTGGCGACAGTAAGCGTGCTCAACACAATTTTATGAGTTTTGGACAAGCCATTAAATGCCTGCACAATACCACTTGCCATTTGCTGCACTTTAAACTATTCCTCTATGCTTAATTCAGGCAGCTTGCGTATTGTTCTGATAATTGAGTCAGAAACTTCATGTAGCTATCTGGTCCAATTGCCAGCCCACTACCAAGAGGGTCGAGAGTACCCATTTTGACTCCCGTATTTTTCGCTACGCTTTCAATAACCGCAGGTCTGAATTGTGGCTCAGCAAAAACACATTGCGCTTTATGCTCAACCAGTTGTGTTCGTATTTGATGCAATTTTTGGGCACCGGGCTGAATCTCAGGGTTTATCGTAAAATGCCCTAATGGAGCGAGCTGATAGTGTTTTTCAAAGTAGCCATAAGCATCGTGAAAAACAAAATACCCTTTATTTTGAGCCGGTTTTAAAATACTAGCAATTTTCTTATTGTTTTGCGCCATGTTTTCTTTGAATTTACGAAGGTTTACGTCCAGCTTATCTTTCTGAGCAGGATAAATCTCTACTAAACGCGCGTAAATGTCATCGGCTGCCAAATTTGCAATATCTGGAGATAACCAGATGTGCATATTATACTCACCATGGTGATGATGATCGTGATCCGCATCATGGTTAGGTTCATCGGCATGTTGATGGCTATCTTCCTCCTCATGGTTTTCAGCCATTAATAAGTTATGAATATTTTTCTGCTCAGCCAATGCTAGACGTTTATTCTGGTCTAACACATTGATTGGCTTCTCTAAAAACATTTCTAATTCAGGCCCAACCCAAACAAACAAATCAGCCTGTTTTATCTTTTTTAAATCCGAAGGTTTCAGTGCATAATCATGTGGCGAAGCGCCATCAGGAAGTAAAACTTGTGTATCAGTGACACCATCAGCGATCCCCGCAGCAATGAAGGCTAAAGGTCGAATTGATGTGACGACATCAGCGTTGGCTATTGGCAACATCGATGCTGTTAAAACTGAGGCTAACGTAGCTTTGCAGATGAATTTACGGGTAATAAGTTTCGATTTGTGTATCATGAACATTTTCCGTGATCTTAAAATTGAAATGTTATAATATAACACAACTTGATTTCTGCAAGATGTTTTCATATGCAACCACTACTATCTTTAAATAAAATCTCAGTCTCATTTGGCGATAAACCCGTATTAAAGGATGTCACTTTTGCACTTAACAAAGGTGATATCGTGACGTTATTGGGGCCTAATGGTGCCGGCAAATCCACAATTGTTCGCGTGGTATTGGGGCTATTGGCTCCCACATCAGGCACGATCAGCAGAGCCTCATCACTCTCTATTGGTTATGTTCCACAAAAACTGCATTTAGATACCACCCTACCTCTAACCGTGAAGCGGTTTATGATGTTAAAGCAAGGTGTCCGTACGGAACATTTATTACCCGCCCTTGAACGAGTTAAAGCCACGCATCTTATTGATCAGCCAATGCAGAAACTCTCAGGTGGTGAAACCCAGCGCGTTCTGCTTGCGCGTGCATTGCTTAATAAACCTGATTTGTTGGTTCTCGATGAACCGGCCCAAGGCGTCGATATTAATGGTCAAGTTGCGTTGTATGACTTAATTAATCAATTAAGAACTGAACTCGGTTGCGCAGTTCTCATGGTCTCTCATGACCTGCATTTAGTCATGGCAAAAACAGACCAAGTTTTATGTATTAACGGGCATATTTGTTGCTCTGGTACCCCTGACGTTGTCTCTAATCACCCTGAATTCGTCGCTATGTTTGGCTATCGGGGTGCACAGCAACTGGGGGTTTACCGTCATCAACATAATCACCAACATGATTTAGAAGGTAATGTGATTACATCCCACCAACACAGCAAGGATTGCCATCATGATTGAGTTGCTACTACCTGGTTGGATCGCAGGTATGTTACTCGCTATAGCAGCCGGCCCCTTGGGATCATTCGTGGTTTGGCGTCGTATGTCCTATTTTGGTGACACGCTCGCCCACGCCTCTTTATTAGGCGTTGCATTCGGTTTGTTACTGAACATTAATCCTTTTTATGCCGTTATTGCGGTCACGCTACTATTAGCCTTTATTCTTGTTTGGCTGGAAAAGCGACCTCAACTCGCCGTCGATACGTTACTCGGCATTATGGCTCACAGCTCCCTCTCTTTAGGGCTTGTCGTCGTCAGCCTAATGGCGAATGTCCGCGTCGACCTGATGGCCTATCTATTTGGTGATTTGTTATCCGTAACATATGAAGACATTATAACGATTCTAATCGGTGTAGTTGTCGTTTGCGGGTTGCTTTTTTATCGATGGCGGGCGCTTTTATCGATGACTGTCAGCTCAGAGCTGGCTTTTGTGGATGGTATTAACCTACAGCGCTCTCGCTTATTGTTGATGATGGTCACGGCATTAACAATCGGGATTGCCATGAAATTCGTGGGCGCGCTTATCATTACCTCTTTACTGATCATTCCTGCTGCCACCGCTCGACGTTTTGCTAAAACCCCAGAACAAATGGCACTTACTGCCATTGGGATTGGCATGATTTCCGTCACCGGCGGATTAACCCTATCGGCATTTTACGACACTCCGGCAGGTCCATCCGTGGTACTAACTTCTGCCATTTTATTTATTCTAAGTTTGTGCGTAAAAACGAAAAACTAGTTGTATAAAAAAATGCCTGAATAAAACCGTATCTGGGTAAAAAACAAATAGAAAACCCGCTTTATGCGGGTTCCAATAAAATTCAATGATACGTATTATTCAGTACTCTTTTTACCGTTATTCACGGGGGTTTCTACATCACCGGCACTATCATTTATAAATCTACCAACACAATCCATAAATTGATTAACTTTTACTTTGAATCCTTCATCTGAATATTTTGGATCATTTAACTTATCTTTTGGAACATTCACGTTTAAGTCCCCATGAAATTTCTTGTTTAAGTCAATTTCACCCTCGATACTCACCCAATATGTTGATCCCTCAGGTAGATATCGAGAACAACTTTCAATGGTTTCCTTATTGGTAAGAGCTTTGGTATTTTTTGCGCAACCAGAAACAACAGTCGCAAATAAGAGTACTGTGAGCGCAAATGTGTAAGAAGATTTATTCACGTGACCTATCCTAATATACTAAGAAACACTGCATGATAATAAAAATCATTTTCAATGTCTGTGTTTTTAAAACTCACTACATATATTCTCAATAACATTTTGCTGACTAAATAATGATGATTTCTCAATTTAGTGAAATCTAGATACAAAAAAACCCAGTAATTGTGGCTAAATTGCTGGGTTCATTTCATTTGAAATACGTATGATATTATTTAAATCATACGCATCTATATATCAATCAAGCGTTTAAAAACTAAACTTCTTTCGGCTTTAACCCAAAGTGAGAATAAGCGTGGGCTGTTGCCATACGCCCTCTTGGCGTTCTCTGGATAAACCCTTGCTGGATAAGATAAGGCTCAAGCACATCTTCGATGGTCTCGCGCTCCTCTCCAATTGCTGCTGCAAGGTTATCAACACCCACCGGCCCGCCCATAAACTTATCAATGATGGCCACCAGCAATTTACGATCAAGATAATCAAAACCGGCCGCATCCACATTCAACATATCAAGCGCTTGGTTTGCAATAGACTCATCAATACTGCCATTACCTTTCACTTGTGCAAAGTCACGCACGCGCCGTAATAAACGGTTAGTAATCCGTGGAGTACCCCGAGAGCGCATCGCCACCTGTAAAGCCCCTTCTTCCGTGATATCCAGCCCCATATACTGAGCGCTACGCTTCACGATATGTTGCAAATCATCAACTTGGTAAAACTCTAGCCGTTGTACAATTCCAAAGCGATCACGCAATGGCGAAGTTAAGGAGCCAGCTCGCGTAGTGGCACCGATCAGCGTGAATGGCGGTAAATCGATTTTAATGGAACGTGCCGCAGGGCCTTCACCAATCATAATATCTAATTGATAGTCTTCCATGGCAGGATACAAAATCTCTTCGACTACGGGTGAAAGGCGATGAATTTCATCAATAAACAGGACATCGTGGGGTTCAAGGTTAGTCAGCATTGCAGCCAAATCTCCGGCCTTTTCTAACACAGGCCCTGACGTTGTCCGCAAATTCACCCCAAGTTCATTGGCGACAATGCCCGCTAATGTGGTTTTTCCTAACCCTGGAGGCCCAAAAATTAACAGATGATCAAGCGCATCACCCCGCATTTTGGCTGCCTGAATAAATATTTCCATTTGATGCTTAACTTGCGGTTGCCCAATATACTCATCCAGTAATTTAGGGCGGATCGCGCGATCAATGGCTTCTTCTTCAGAGTGCAGCACTTCAGCAGTAATTAGGCGATCAGCTTCAATCATCGTATTAATCTCTCAATTAAAGTGCTGCGCGTAAGGCATCACGGATCAGGGTTTCAGAATCGCTATCAGGTTTCGCGACCTTACTCACCATACGGCTAGCTTCTTGCGGTTTATATCCCAGCGCAATCAAGGCTGCAGCAGCTTCGGCTTCAATATCTGCTTGGCTTGGCCCTTTGCTCTTCACGCTTGGTAAATCAATATCGCTCGCTGGGTTGAAAAGATCCCCATTCAGGCCTTTGAAGCGGTCTTTCATTTCGACCACTAAACGCTCGGCGGTTTTCTTACCAATACCCGGCAATTTCACCAGAGAAGAAATCGCTTCTTGCTCAATAGCAGACACAAATTGCTGAGCCGACATACCGGATAAAATCGCGAGTGCCAGTTTAGGGCCGACACCATTAACTTTAATCAGCTCTTTAAATAGTGCGCGCTCTTGTTTGTCATTGAAACCATACAGTAATTGAGCATCTTCGCGCACCACAAAATGGGTGAAAACAATAGCTTCTTGACCAATTTCAGGTAATTCATAGAAACAGGTCATTGGCATATGAACTTCATAGCCAACACCTTGTAGCTCAAGTAACACAATGGGTGGTTGCTTTTCTAATACGATGCCACGTAAACGACCTATCACACTGAACCCCTTAAATTTGATTAGCGTCTTAAATTTTTACTCTGCTGTTTATACCACAAAAAATGCTGGATGCATATCCAGTCTTCATCTTAATCTTCCGCGGGTTAACACTAAACGCGGATCTCCCACTTTCAGCAGGTTTTGATTAAAATGGCAATGCGTGATGGCAATTGCCAGCGCATCCGCGGCATCCGCTTGGGGGCTAGCCGATAATTTTAGAATTGATTTCACCATATGTTGGACTTGGCTTTTTTCTGCAGCTCCCGTCCCCACAACGGTTTGCTTGACTTGACGAGCTGCATACTCAAAGACTGGAATATTTTGGTTAGCGGCGGCGACAATTGCCACGCCACGCGCTTGTCCGAGTTTCAGAGCCGAGTCTGCATTCTTCGCCATAAAGACTTGTTCAATGGATAAAACATCCGGTTGGTACTGGGTGATAATTTCCGAGACTCCCGCATAGATACGCTGCAGACGGCTTGGTAAATCATCAACTTGAGTGCGAATACACCCACTTCCGAGATAGAGTAATTGCCGACCTTGTTGGCGAATAACACCGTATCCTGTGATCCGTGAACCAGGGTCGATACCCAGAATAATCGCCATATAAAACCTATAGTTGCCCTTTATTAATTTTCATATCATCTTATCCCCATCTAATGACAGCCACAATGGCAACAAAGGAATATCACCGTTTCCACCGTAATCTCAGTGTAAATAGCATTCCTACCATCATAAATATAGCAAATAAAAGAGAAGGTGAAGATGGGAGAGGCGTTAGAGAAAACAGGCTGGACACAGCCCGCTTTCTCTACGCAGACATCGTCTTAATTACAGTTGCTCAGCAACCTCATCAGAGATATCACCGTTATGATAAACTTCTTGGACGTCGTCTGAATCTTCTAACATGTCGATCAGGCGCATTAACTTTGGTGCCGTTTCAACATCAAGTTCTGCCGTAATCGATGGGATCATAGAAACTTCAGCGGCTTCGCTAGTAAAACCAGCAGCATCTAATGCGTCTTTAACAGCACCAAACGTTTCAAAGGTGGTGTAAACATCTATTGCACCATCATCATACGTTTCAACGTCGTCAGCACCCGCTTCAAGTGCCGCTTCCATCAGCGCATCTTCATCCACACCCGGAGCGTAAGTGATCACACCACGTTTGGTGAACAAATAAGATACAGAACCATCAGTCCCTAAGTTACCGCCCGTTTTAGTAAATGCGTGGCGAACTTCAGATACGGTACGGTTACGGTTGTCACTTAAACATTCAACCATAACAGCTGTGCCGCCAGGGCCGTAGCCTTCATAAATGATGGTTTCCATATTATCGTTGTCATCATTACCCACTCCACGCGCAATCGCACGGTTTAATGTGTCGCGAGTCATGTTGTTTGATAATGCTTTATCCACAGCAGCACGCAAGCGTGGATTAGTTGCGACATCGCCGCCGCCTAAACGCGCTGCAGTGACCAGCTCACGAATAATTTTAGTAAAAATCTTACCGCGTTTTGCGTCTTGCGCCGCTTTACGGTGTTTGGTGTTGGCCCATTTACTATGACCTGCCATGAAATATCTCCAAAAACGTCAATAAAATAATTAAACAGCAAATTCTAAAATAGCCTGGCTGTTGCTCCACGATTTTGTCAACTCTGCCGCCTGTTTGGGCTCAAGCCAACAAAATTCAGTGTGTTCAGTCAGTAATGGCGTTTGTTCATCACTCAGCACCAATTTAAACCAATGTTCTTTACAGTGGGTTACATCCGGTGCATAACGATGCCTGAAATGCGGGAAAATTTCAAAGATGATACTTTTCGACAAATCATGTAACTGACTTGGTTGCGGGTTAAACCCCGTCTCTTCTTTGATTTCGCGAAGCGCTGCATCCGTAGCACTGGTTTCATGAAGTTCCAAACTTCCGGTCACTGATTGCCAGAAGTCGGGATCATCTTTACGCCGCATCATAAGCACCCGCCCCGTGTTTTCAGCCACCATAATGACTAATACCGATTCTGGGCGCTTATAGCTTTTCATTACTCTTCTTCTTTCGCCACAACTGCAATCGCTAACTCAGTCAGCGAATCAGGGTTTGCATGACTTGGTGCATTGGTCATTAAACATGCCGCTGCGGTGGTTTTCGGGAATGCAATAACATCACGGATGTTATCAGTACCCGTTAACAGCATCACTAAGCGGTCTAAACCAAATGCTAAACCTGCATGTGGCGGAGTACCGTATTTCAGTGCATCTAACAGGAAGCCGAACTTCTCACGTTGTTCTTCTTCATTGATACCTAAAATACCGAACACAGTTTGTTGCATTTCGCTACGGTGAATACGGACAGAACCGCCACCCACTTCGTAACCATTGATAACCATATCGTAGGCATTCGCAACGGTATCTTCAGGGTTTTTCGCCAGATCTTCCGGTGTGAAATCTTTTGGTGAAGTGAATGGGTGGTGCATTGCGGTTAAGCCGCCTTCGCCATTTTCTTCAAACATTGGGAAGTCGATAACCCACAGTGGCTGCCAGCTATTTAAGTTGGTCAGTTCGAAGTCACGACCCACTTTCAGGCGTAATGCGCCCATGGAGTCAGTCACCACATTTTTCGCACCCGCACCAAACAGAATGATATCGCCATCGGCTGCGCCAGTACGTTCAATAATTTGCTCGATAATTTCTAAGCTTAGGAACTTCGCAACTGGGCTTTGAATGCCTTCTAAGCCTTTCGCGCGTTCATTGATTTTCATCCACGCTAAGCCTTTCGCACCATAGATACCCACGAAATTACCGTATTCGTCAATTTGCTTACGGGTCATTGCTGCGCCACCGGGCACTTTCAGTGCTGCAACACGACCTTTCGGATCATTTGCTGGGCCTGCAAACACTGCAAATTCAACATCTTTAACGATATCAGCAACATCAACCAGTTCCATTGGGTTACGCAGGTCTGGTTTATCTGAACCGTAACGACGCATCGCTTCTGCGAAGGTCATGATTGGGAAATCGCCTAAATCAACGCCTTTCACGTCAAGCCACAAATTACGAATCATACGCTCCATCACTTCGCGAACTTGTTCCGCGCTCATGAACGAGGTTTCCACATCGATTTGGGTAAACTCAGGTTGACGGTCAGCACGTAAATCTTCGTCACGGAAGCATTTTACGATTTGATAGTAACGATCAAAGCCAGACATCATCAGCAGCTGTTTGAACAGTTGAGGGGATTGTGGCAATGCATAGAATTTGCCTTTATGAACTCGGCTTGGTACTAAGTAGTCACGCGCCCCTTCTGGCGTCGCTTTGGTTAGCATTGGCGTTTCAACGTCCATAAAGCCTTCTTTGTCCATAAAGCTACGAACAAAACTGGTGATTTTCGCACGAGTACGCAGACGATTTGCCATCTCCGGGCGGCGTAAATCTAAATAGCGGTATTTTAAACGACGCTCTTCTGTGTTGGTTTGGTTGCTGTCTAACGGCAGAGGTTCAGATTTGTTAAAGACTTCCAGACCTTCAGCAAAGATTTCAATTTCACCCGTTGCCATGTCTGCGTTTTTCTGGCTATCTGGGCGCGCACGTACCGTACCTGTGATTTGGATGCAGAACTCGTTACGCAGTTCTGACGCTTTCTCAAATATGTCTTTACGCTCTGGATCGAAGAAAACTTGAACGATGCCTTCACGGTCACGCATATCGATAAAAATCAAACCACCTAAGTCACGACGGCGGTTTACCCATCCACAAAGAGTGACCTTCTGGCCTTCATGAGCGATGTTTAATTGCCCACAATAATTAGTACGCATACTCTATCCTTTTACTCAGCTTGTTGTTTACCCAGCGTAATTTATTTACTCAGCATACTGTGCTTTGGTTTGCTGCGGGAATTTGGCATTTTGCTGAACCCATTTGCTAAACGGCATGTTTACGAAACCAATAGTTTGCGAAACCGACTGTTTATGAAGCCGACTGTTTATAATACGAATCGCTTATAAAACCGATCGCTTAGAAACACTGAGCTGAAAATTCAGAATGTCAAAAAAGGCAGACATTATATAGGAAATTCTGTTAGACAAACAGTTTGCTATATAGCTTAACTGCGAAATTGATACAAAAAAACCATCTCCAATCAATAAAAATGCTTCTTATCTATCAAAACGTTCTTAACTAATCTAAGAAAAATCGTTCACCTAATTGATGATTAAAATTTGATTGTTTATTAGATCATAATTTTTTTGGGAATTATTACCCGTCTCATTTTGCTATAATTACTCATATTCAGACACTTTTGCCTGAAACTAGAGGAACCTTTATGAAAAAAATTCTACTCGCATCATCCCTTTTTGTTCTGCTTGCAGGATGCCAAAACGGAAATAATACCAATACGATGAAGCCCACCAACAGCAACAATAAAATCTTTTATATCGACTCCTCTCTGGCTGATTGTGTCGGCGTTGCGCCTATGAAATGCATGAAAGTCAAAGAAAAACCAACTGATGATTGGCAATATTTTTACTCATCCATTCAAGGATTCAGCTATGAACCGGGCTATAACTACGTGCTAGAGGTTCAACAATTTGATGTGCCTAACCCACCCGCTGATGCCCCAAGCATCCGTTATGAGTTAGTCAAAGTTATCGAGAAAAAATAATGTCGACGCAGGTGTAAAACCACCTGCTCTTTTCTATGACTGACCGCAAGCTACAACAGGTTAAGGCAAAAAAATGAGCACTAAAACCATTGATAAATTAGGTTTAATTACCATTCAAAATGGCAAAGTTGCCATGGTACGTTCCCATAATAAAACCCTATTTTATATTCCTGGCGGGAAACGTGAGCAAGGTGAAACCGACCAACAGGCGCTTTCTCGTGAAATCGATGAAGAACTCACATTAACCTTGCACCCTGAATCCATCCGTTTCTACGGAGAATTCACCGGGTTAGCTGATGGCAAACAGGATGGTACACAGGTTTGTATTCGTTGCTATCAAGCCGATTATCACGGCATCCCTCAACCTGCTGCTGAAATTGCTGAATTAATGTGGTTAGATTCCAATGATGTAGACCGCTGCTCTATCACGGCGATTGCTGTCTTGGCGCAACTCAAAACGGATAATCTCATTAAGTAATTCAAAAATGAATTATCAATAGCGATATATTTCTATTTGTAGATTTACCGATTAGGTTTTAAAATTTAGAAAATTTAATTTATCTCCATAGAGGTAGAGTAAAAAATGGTCAGTTCTTTATACGCTGTACTAGGAGCCTTGCTGATACTGAAACTATCACTCAATGTCGTAAAGCTAAGAAATCAGTACCGTGTGTCTGTTGGCGATGGTGGGTTTTCTGAATTGCAAACCGCTATCCGTGTGCATGGCAATGCCATCGAATACATTCCAATTTCATTAATTTTATTACTGTTAATGGAAATGAATGGCGCGAAAGTTTGGATGATCCATGTTTGTGGCATTCTGCTGATTGCAAGCCGCATGCTCCACTCTTATGGATTAAAAAACCATGACTATTCACAACGTCGAATGGGAATGATGGGAACTTATCTGGCACTCGCCTTGATGGTCATGGCCAATGCCTATTATCTACCTTGGGTACAAATGGTGTCGTTCTCCTTTTAATTTCCTTATCTTCTGTGCGGATTGGCTTTCAGGTTCTATTGTTTTCAAGTTATGTTGTTTTCAGGTTAGATAGCTTTCTGCTACAATCCGCCACTACTTTTGTTCTGCTAATTAATACAAGTCTATGTCAAGTCAGGATCCAAACCATAAAGACAGCCTTTTCTCCGCACCGATCGCCAATTTAGGTGACTGGAAGTTTGATGAAAAAGTGGCTGAAGTTTTCCCCGATATGATCCAACGTTCCGTACCGGGTTACTCCAATATCATCACCATGATTGGGATGCTGGCGGGTCGTTTTGTGACGCCAAATAGCCAAGTCTATGATCTGGGTTGTTCCCTTGGTGCCGCCACCCTGTCTGTTCGTCGAAATATTTCAGTGGAAAACTGCAAAATCATTTCTGTCGATAATTCACCCGCTATGGTCGAACGCTGCCGCCGTCATATTGATGCGTATAAAGCGCAAACGCCTGTCGAGGTTATCGAAGGAGATATTCGCGATATTCATATTGAAAATGCGTCAATGGTTATCCTTAACTTCACATTGCAGTTTTTAAATCCCGATGACCGCGAAAAATTGCTCACTAAAATTTACCAAGGGTTATTACCCGGTGGCATTTTAGTGTTATCTGAGAAATTCAATTTTGAAGATAAGCAAATTGGTGAGTTGCTATTCAACATGCACCATGATTTCAAACGCGCCAATGGATATAGCGAACTTGAAATCAGCCAAAAACGCAGCATGCTCGAAAATGTCATGCTCACTGACTCTGTTGAAGCCCATAAAGCTCGCTTAAAACGCGTCGGTTTCACACACAGTGAAGTCTGGTTCCAATGTTTTAACTTCGGTTCACTATTAGCATTAAAAGAGGGGCAGTAATGATCGATTTCGGTCGTTTTTATCAACAAATTGCCGTTGGCCCTCTTAGCCATTGGTTAGAAACCCTGCCCGCTCAACTGGCGGCATGGAAGAAAGAAGGCCTACACGGTGGGTTCTCTTCATGGGAGAAAATGTTAGATAACCTGCCTGTCATGACGCCGACCCAGTTAGATATTAAAAATAGCGTCACTGCAACGCGCATCCCGGAATTAACTGAAGGTGAAACTCGCCGTTTAAACAATATCTTGGGGCAGTTGAAGCCATGGCGAAAAGGACCATTTTCCCTGTATGGCGTTAATATCGATACCGAATGGCGTTCAGATTGGAAATGGGATCGCGTTCTGCCACATATTTCCCCATTAAAAGGCCGCCATGTGTTAGATGTGGGCTGCGGAAGTGGTTACCACATGTGGCGTATGCTGGGCGAAGAAGCTGATTTCGTCGTCGGCATCGATCCTACTGAACTATTTTTATGCCAATTTGAAGCCGTTAGAAAACTGTTAGGTGATAACCAACGCGCACATTTATTACCGCTAGGTATTGAACAACTTCCTGCATTAAAAGCCTTTGATACCGTATTCTCTATGGGTGTTCTGTATCATCGTCGCTCCCCACTAGACCATTTATATCAATTAAAAGATCAATTAGTCAGTGAAGGCGAATTAGTATTAGAGAGCTTGGTCGTTGAAGGTGATGAATTCCAATGCCTGATCCCCGGCGACCGCTATGCCCAAATGCGCAACGTTTATTTTATTCCTTCCGCCAAAATGCTCAAAGTGTGGTTAGAGAAATGTGGCTTTGTAGACGTACGCATTGTTGACCAAGCCGTGACTTCGTTAGACGAACAGCGCCGCACTGAGTGGATGAAAACAGAGTCTTTAGCGGAATTTTTAGACCCTAATGATCAAACCAAAACCATCGAAGGGTATCCAGCCCCTCTACGCGCAATTTTAGTGGCGAAAAAACCGTAATATTGTAAGGCACCAATCCTCACCGTCCATACAATGATAAAACCCCCAAAAGTTCATCGACAACTCGTGGGGGTTTTCATTTTTGTATCACAAAAATAACAACTACAAATTATTCATCAAATACTCTTCAACGGCTTTTGCATCATTCGCCGAATCAAAGTCCATTCCTAACGATAGCATGCCATCTTTTAAATCAATCGCTCTAGGCTTTGTATAGGAATAGGTAATGTTTTTGATTTTTTCACCGACGGACTGTTTTGCGAGTTCAGAGTGTTCACAGACATTGGCTATCCCCTTAAGCATCTCTTTGCTATAGCCATCGATACCAATGGTTTCGAGTTGCTCTTTTGAAAAGGTTGTCCAATCAAAGTTCGCTTTAATGTCTGACCCACAGGTTTTATTTAATGCCGTGATTTGAGAGGAAACTTCCGTTTCATACTTTTGATGCTTCTCTTTTTCCGCTAATGAAAAAGCAAACGAGGAGGTAGTGATGAATAAAAGAGATGAGGTTAATACGATATTCTTCAGCATGATTTTTTCCTTAAAATTCATTCCGCTGTTTTTAGTTTTTACTCAGTTCAAAAATCTAAAAACAAAGGGAGGTATTTAGCCTCCCTATCTTAACTCTCCCTATCACAAATTCAGTCAGTCCTATTCCGAATTTATGATTTATGCAGGCACTTTTTCCGTAATAGAAATAAAGTCCATCATCGCTTCCACCGTTGGTCCATCCACACAGTAGTGCGTAAACTCATCGGTTTCACTGTTCGATGCCATCGTTACACCGGCTTTGCGGTAATTCATACCGGAAGGAACGGTTTTACCTGCGGAGCTGTGCACTTCCGTTAGACCAATTTCCATAAACTTAGTTATATTCGCCAGCCGAACCCCTGCACCAGCCATAATGATTGGACCATTAATTTCACGGCTTTTTTCGTGCAACTCTTTCAGTAGCAGTAAACCTAATTCAGCACTTTGTTGCTGACCGGATGTTAAAATACGTGCTACCCCAAGGTTTTTAAGTTGCTCTAATCCCAGTAATGGATTGATACACATATCAAAAGCACGATGGAAAGTAATCTCCATTCCATTCGCAATTTCCATTAGAGTCTGCATCCGTTCGATATCAATGCGCCCTTCTGTATCTAAGATCCCCACCACTGCGCCGGGAAACCCCATATCCTTGATCATCTGTAAATCTTCACGGATCACATCAAACTCACTCACGTTATAGCAAAAATCGCCACCACGAGGACGAATAATGGGATGAACAGGAATGTGAAGTTTTTCTCTCGCCAGTTTTAAATAACCGTAGCTTGGTGTTAGCCCCCCATCTGCAGCCCCCGAACAGAGCTCAATGCGATCTGCACCATATTCTTGCGCGACTTGGGCGCATTCTATACCAAAACAGCAAATTTCCAGTTTCGCCATGAAGATCTCCAAAATGGTCATAAGCTCAGTAGAATATGAGCTGAAAATTGAGGGTTAAAACGTGCTTTTTATTAGGCATTCAACTAACTATGCCATTTTTTGTTAAATGTTATCTGCGTGATATCACACCATTTAGAGTTATCTCTGAATAATGATCAATAACGTTAATTGCATCACTTATTTTTCGCTTTCAACGATGTTTCTAAGGGAAAACGGGTGATATTTGAGGGTAATTAAGCCGTTTGTCACGGCCAAAGTCGGATTTGGCAGTCTTTCTTGCTGACCTTTAGGTTGACTCACTTTATGGGAGTACCCTTCCGGTAGCGTGTCCGGTAATAAACTACGTGCTGTTTCTTCCAATAATCCTGGCGCGACCTCAATGACCATTTCAATGTGTTCCCAGCTCTCTTGAGGATAGATTTTATCTTTTGGAAAAGGCAGTTCAATAATATAGACATCCTGCCCAGCAACTTGAATAGGCTTTTTCAGATCATAAAGACGAATTGGGCGGCCGTTAATTAGGTTATCAGAAAGTAACTCGGCGCATTGTAATAGCCCATCATGCCAACGCTCTGCGGTTTCCTGATGATGGCAACGCACGGAAATATGGTCAATCACATAATCTGTCAGGGACAAGCCAAGTGTATGTGCCATTGCCGTCACGTTTTTTTCAAAATGAGGCAAGTCACACCATAGATCATTTAACTGAGGGATTTTATCGAAATCTAACATTCACATAGCTCTATAGATAAAAACAAAGATAATAAAAAGTGAAACAAACGTCAGACTGTAGCACGACTACCCCAAAATATGGTATAAAACCTGCCGTTTTTTCTCTTCCACCTTTTAGTTACGCCCATGAAATGGCACAATGCGGTAACTATGTTCGTTATTTAAGGTAATCCGGTGAATATTCAGGCTATTCTTTCAGATAAAATCAGTGCTGCAATGCTAGCAGCGGGAGCTCCAGAAGGCTGTGACGCCCTTGTTCGTCAATCAGCTAAAGCGCAATTTGGTGACTATCAGGCTAACGGCGTGATGGGAGCTGCGAAAAAAATGGGTCTGCCTCCCCGACAACTGGCCGAGCAAATTGTCAGCCAATTAGATCTCGAAGGTATCGCGTCAAAAATTGAAATCGCCGGTCCCGGTTTCATCAACGTCTTTATCGACCCAACATGGATTGCGACTCACGCAGAAAACGCGCTGACAAGTGACCGTTTAGGCCTAGCACCTGTTAAAGCCGAAACCATCGTTATTGACTACTCCGCGCCTAACGTTGCAAAACAGATGCACGTTGGTCATTTACGCTCCACGATTATTGGTGATGCTGCGGCGCGTACCCAAGAATTTATCGGTCACAAAGTGATCCGCGCTAACCACGTAGGCGACTGGGGTACACAGTTCGGGATGCTGATTGCTTACTTAGAAAAAGTGCAAAATGAAGATGCCAGCGACATGGCACTGTCAGACCTCGAAGAATTCTATCGCGAAGCGAAAAAACATTACGACGAAGATGAAGACTTTGCCGTTCGTGCCCGCAGTTACGTGGTGAAATTACAATCTGGTGATGAATACTGCCGTAAAATGTGGCGTAAACTGGTTGACATCACCATGCAGCAGAACCAAGAAACTTATCTCCGTTTAAACGTCACCTTGACGGAAGATGATGTAATGGGTGAAAGCCTGTATAACAGCATGTTACCGGGTATCGTTGCCGACCTAAAAGCCAAAGGTTTAGCCGTAGAAAGCGAAGGTGCAACGGTGGTTTTCCTTGATGAATTCAAAAACAAAGAAGGCGAACCGATGGGCGTTATCGTCCAGAAGAAAGATGGCGGTTTCCTGTACACCACCACCGACATCGCCTGTGCAAAATACCGTTATGAAACCTTGCATGCGGATCGCTCCTTGTATTACATCGACTCCCGCCAGCATCAACATTTGATGCAAGCTTGGACTATCGTCCGTAAAGCGGGCTATATTCCAGAATCCATGGCGCTTGAGCACCATATGTTCGGAATGATGCTAGGAAAAGATGGTAAGCCATTCAAAACCCGTTCAGGCGGTACTGTTCGTCTTTCTGACCTGTTAGATGAAGCCGTTGAACGTGCCCAAACGCTGATCCGTGAGAAAAACCCGGATATGGCAGAAGACGAGTTACTGAATATTGCTAATGTCGTGGGTATTGGCGCGGTTAAATATGCTGACCTGTCTAAAAACCGTACCACGGACTACATTTTCGATTGGGACAATATGTTAGCTTTTGAAGGTAACACCGCGCCATATATGCAGTATGCCTATACTCGCGTTGCCTCTATCTTCAAAAAAGCAGACATTACCGAAGCGGATTTAACGCTGCCAATCGTATTAGAAGCGCCACACGAAATGGCATTAGCAACACGTTTAATGCAGTTTGAAGAAACAATCTTAACTGTTGCGCGTGAAGGTACGCCGCACGTTATGTGTGCTTATCTGTATGACTTAGCGGGTCTGTTCTCTAGTTTCTACGAACATTGCCCTATTTTGTCCGCAGACACCGAAGCACAGCGTCAAAGCCGCTTAAAACTGGCCTTATTAACACAAAAAACGTTAAAAACAGGTCTGGATACGTTAGGTATCGAAACCGTCGAAAGAATGTAAGCTTTATTCTTTCGTTTAAAGCCCACTTCGGTGGGCTTTTTGCTTTTCACTCGCCACTTCTCAATCCCCGTTTTTACTTTTTGCCTGCACTATTTTTGAGCAATTCGTTGCAACTGATAGATGACTTGCACTTATTTGGTGAGCAACCTCTCATTATTTCCCTCATTTCACTCCATTACCCCCTAAAAACAAAAATTTAACATTTGGCACGATGCTTGCTTTATCTCTTTTGCCTTTTCAAAAAGACAGGGGGATTTATGAAGTACATCATCGCAATTATTAAACCGTTCAAATTAGAAGATGTTCGTGAAGCACTCACTGAATTAGGAATACAGGGAATGACCATCTGTGAAGTCAAAGGATATGGCAGACAGAAAGGTCACTCGGAGCTTTACCGTGGTGCGGAATATGAAGTGAGTTTTCTACCCAAAACCAAAATAGAAATCGCTATCAGCGATGACCTACTGGAACCCGCTCTCGATGCGATTATCCGTACCGCAGACACGGGGAAAGTGGGGGATGGAAAGCTATTTGTTTTTGAACTTCTACAGGCCGTTCGCATTCGCACCAGCGAATCCGGCGATGACGCACTCTAAGGGAGATAAACGATGAGACGATTATGGTTACCTGCCGCACTCTTCGCTTTAAGTTATTTCGCACTTCCCGCCTATGCTTCGGAAGTGAATGCAGTTGATAAAGCCGATAACGCCTTTATGTTGATCTGTACAGCGTTGGTATTTTTTATGACCATTCCCGGTATTGCGCTGTTTTATGGCGGATTATTACGCAGTAAAAACGTATTATCGCTGATCACCCAAGTGATGCTAATTTTTAGTGTGGTAATTATTCTTTGGTTTGTATTTGGTTACAGCCTCGCCTTCACCGCTGGAAATAAAATCTTTGGGGATGGCTCTTTAACGTTTCTAAACGCGATGTCCATCGATGATTTATCAGGCTCCATTAATCGGTATATCCATGTTGCCTTCCAAGGTTCATTTGCGGTTATTACCCTCGCGTTAATTGTCGGAGCACTCGGTGAGCGCGTACGTTTCTCTGCTCTTCTTATTTTTACCGTGATTTGGTTCACCTTCTCCTATGTGCCTATCGCGCATATGGTGTGGGCTGAAGGTGGATGGCTGTTCGATGATGGCGCTCTCGATTTTGCAGGCGGAACCGTAGTGCACATTAATGCCGCTGTCGCTGCACTGGTCGGTGCCTATTTGCTGGGTAAACGTAGTGACTACAGCCAAGTGGTGCTAAAGCCCCATAACTTACCGATGGTCTTTATGGGTACCGCCGTGCTGTACATTGGGTGGTTTGGCTTTAACGCAGGTTCCGCTGGTAGTGCCAATAATATTGCCGCACTGGCGTTTATTAACACCGTGATTGCAACAGCGGGTGCTATCCTTTCATGGACATTCACGGAATGGTTACTGCGAGGAAAACCCTCCATGCTCGGAAGCTGCTCCGGTTGTATCTCTGGGTTAGTCGCTATCACGCCAGCGGCTGGTACTGTCGGCCCTATCGGCGCATTAATTATAGGTATTGTTGGGGGGATTATTGGGCTTTGGGGCGTTGTCGTCTTAAAACGTTGGTTAAAAGCCGATGATGTGTGCGATGTTTTTGGTATCCATGGCACCTGCGGTATTGTTGGCTGCGTACTCACAGGCGTATTTACATCAACACTGTTTGGAGGACTCGGCTATCGTGACAACGTCACGTTATCCCACCAAGTCTTTATTCAGCTTGAGAGTATTGTGGTCACCATTGCATGGTCAGGTGTTGTGGCATTTATCGCCTTTAAACTGGCAGATAAACTGGTTGGTCTGCGGGTTTCCCCAGAAGAAGAGTGCGATGGGCTGGACCTTACCACCCATGGCGAGCGCGCTTATCATCCGTAAATTGTCTACTCCCCCTCGATTGAGGGGGGAGTTTGTTCGATGTAAGTTTAATACATGTGGAGATTAAGAATTACGCAATACTACGTTTCATAAAATCACGCGGGCGGAAGCCTAATAGATACAGCGACACAAAGTAGCTACCTGCGCCAACAATCACCACGCCCATCAAACGTAACATACGCATCAGCATATTGCCGTCTTGCCACGGTGGCATAAAGTGCAGCACACCAAATAGCACCACCACCATCACCGCCAAAGCAACAAATAACTTAACCAAGAAACCACGCCAGCCTGCTAGTGGTTGGAAAATATCTTGCTTGCGTAATTGCCAATACAGAACACCTGCGTTAAAACAGGCCGCTAGCCCAATAGACAGCGCTAGACCTGCATGTTGCAGAGGCCCAATAAACGCTAAGTTCATTAACTGGGTCAGAATTAGTGTGACGATCGCAATTCTTACCGGAGTACGTATATTTTGGCGAGAATAGAAACCTGGTGCCAAAATCTTCACTAAGATCATCCCCGTTAAGCCCACACAATAGGCCATTAATGCATACTGGGTCATCAAAGAATCATGAGCGGTAAATTTGTCATATTGGAAAAGTGAAACCGTTAACGCTTCGGATAACATCGCCAGCCCCACCGCACACGGCAGTGCCAATAATAAACATAAACGTAATCCCCAATCCATTAAATGGCGATATTCTTGGTGATTTCCGCTAGTAAAACTTTTAGAGAGTGATGGTAGTAAGATGGTACCCAGTGCAACGCCAAGAACCCCTGAAGGTAACTCCATTAAGCGGTCTGCATAATACATCCATGATACCGAACCGGATTGCAGGAACGAGGCGAAAATCGTGTTGATAATCAATGAAATTTGCGCGACAGAAACCCCGATAATCGCCGGTCCCATCATCTTCATCACTCGCCAAACGCCACTATCGTGGAACGATAAACGCGGTAACACCAACATACCGATTTTCTTTAAATGCGGTAATTGGTAACCCAATTGCAGCACACCACCCACAAGAACTGCCCAAGCAAGAGACATAATCGGCGGGTCAAAATACGGCGCAGCAAACGCCGCAAAGAAAATCATACTGACGTTTAATAATGTCGGTGCAAACGCTGGTACCGAAAAGCGGTTCCAGGTATTAAGGATAGCCCCCGCTAATGATGCCAATGAGATCAAGAAAATATAAGGGAACGTCACGCGCAATAAATCTGTCGTTAGCGCAAATTTATCTGCATCCGTGGTAAAACCCGGTGCCGTAACATAGATAACCCACGGTGCAGCAAACATGCCGACAACCGTCACAATCGCTAATGCTAACGTGAGCATCCCCGAAATATAGGCCACAAACGTTCGCGTGGCTTCTTCGCCTTGCTGGTTTTTATATTCGGCAAGGATGGGAACAAACGCTTGAGAAAACGCCCCTTCCGCAAAAATTCGACGTAATAAGTTTGGGAGTTTAAAGGCAACAAAGAAGGCATCGGATGCCGCCCCAGCACCAAATATACGGGCAATAATGGCGTCACGAATGAAGCCTAAAACCCGTGACATCATCGTCATCGAGCTGACTGCCGCTAAAGATTTTAATAAATTCATGATTGCTAGACTAAAAGAAGACAATCGCAGCAGTTTAACAGCGGATGACAAGACTGACTACGATTGTAGAGTAAATGTTTAGGCTTTGGCCGACTTCCATTCATTGTCGGTTAATGCCGTTAAGACGTGATCGCGCCATTCCCCATTAATTTCGAGATACTGCTTTGCATAACCCTCACGTTCAAAACCTAGGCGAGTGAGCAAATTACCGCTGCGCATATTATGGGGCATGTAATTTGCCATGATACGATGCATGCCTTGGTGTTTTTGCATGTAACGAATAACTTGGGTTAAAGATTCATACATCAGCCCTTGTCCCTGCCATTTTTCACCCAACGAATAACCCAAATAGCACGCATGGAAAGAGCCGCGTAAAATGTTGCTAAAATTCGCGACACCAATCACTTCGTTTTCATCTTTATCCAGTAAAAGGAAATGAAACGCGCTGCCTTGGCGATGCATTTCGCTCATGGCATGTAGGCGATTGTTCCAGCCTGAAGGGTTAAAATGGGAGCTGTCACGGATGGGTTCCCATGGCGTCAGGAACTCTTTGTTTAAGCTGTAATAGTCTGCTAGTCGATAATTATCGCGTTCATAGGCTAAACGGATAATCATTCTGTCAGTCATTAGACGTACTTTGGGTTCATTTGAACGATAACCAAACATCGCTAGCCCTTAATTAGTAGTGTTACCAGTCTTACTTTCGATGTTTGAATTATAACTTAAATTTATCACTTAACTAATTCAATTCTCTCTATAATTAAGTCATTTTTTGAGCGGTTGGTTTTGTTTTATTTCATATCGTACGTAAAAACACACGATTGATGTTTACAGATAAACCCTAAACACGCCTATTTCGTGTTTTACTTGTCCAATTGAATAATCACAAAAATTATAAAAATCGATCCATTAAAACCAGGTAAAGAATTCTATATTACCTTAGGCTAATACAAACCTAAGGTAATAATCACGATATTAACTAAAATTTCGCTTCCAAACCAAGCCTAAACGTTCTCCCTGGGATAGGCATATAAATCACAGTTCCTGGGTCAAATGCATAGCGGTTAGTTAGGTTATCAATATTAAAATTCACATGAATATTTTTCGAAACATGATATTGGCCTAACAAATCAAATGTAGTGGTTGAGTACAGCTTAGTTACTGGGGCAGCAGCAGTTCCCGCTAGCCACTCATGAGGGTAATCTTTGCCTGAGTTATAACGAACTCGTAAACCTGTTTGTAGTTTTTGATCAAACATTTTCACCCCAACAATTCCGGTCACAACTTTTTTCGGTGGGATCCGAGAAGGTGATAACCCCCAAGCAAACCCAACAGAATTACATGCGGTTGGGAGGCGACCTAACTCCATTTCATCTCTTGAACATAACTCAGAATTGTTATAAAAAGTTGCATCGAATGAGCCAAATGTATAATTAGAATCGTATTGCAGTTCAATTTCATAACCTGAGAGTTTAAAACTATCATAGTTTTTCATCACCACATATGGAGAATAAACCCCTGTTGGGTTTACACCTTGAGAAAGATACCCTTTAATATCATTATTAAAATAAGCCACACGTAATTTAGTATTATCTTCATCAAATATAAGGTTTTCTTTTTCTACATTCATCCCAACCTCAAATGATTTGGCATGCTCTGGTTTTAATGGAACATCTGGAGAATATGAATAGGTTTGTCCTGATACAGTGGTTTCAAATAAACTCGGTTCTCTATAGCTATCAGAATATTTTGTATAAATATCAAATTCGTCAGTCACATGAAAACGCAGCTCCCCCATTAAATCATTTTTCGGACCGTAGCTAATACTTTTACCTAAAACATGGTCATCAACATCGAAAGCGTGAATACGCCACCCGACTAAAGTACTCACCCACTCCCCTTGGTATGCCATATTGGTAAAGACCGATTTATTCGTTCCTTTAGCATTACGCGTTACAGGGTCTAACTCCTCACCGGGTATTGTTCCCTCTGGAGTCCAAATCGGTTGATAGGTTTTAGTCAATGGCTTTGATTTTTGTTGCATATATTCCACACCGTAAGTGATATCGATAGGATAATCTGCAAACTCAGACGTATTTTCTAAATTAAAGCCCACTCGCTCATCAGTGTAGCGGTGCTGATATTGATTACCATAGTGAGCGGTAACATCATCCGTTGTGCCATTACGTTGTTTAAATTTCCCTTTTGTCCACCATAGACCTAAATTCATATCTACCCATAATGAATCGGGTTTATAAGAATAATTTAAAGAGGCAGTATCAATATCTGCGGTACCTAAAGACCACTGTGGCATTTTCCCATCGTATTGATACCAATACGCCGCTAAAACCTCACCAGCCTTTTGTTCATGATGGCGGTAATTTAATTCAATACTTGAGTATGGGTTAAGATAAATATTGGTTTTTAATAATGTTGACTGGCTTTCATAACTGGTATTAACCACTTCTTGCCCTGGTTTAATAGGAGTATCTGTATTTTCGTATTTATGATAACCATTTTTACCGGCGAAGAAGTTCCCTTGTTTTCTATCACTATGTGCCAGTAATATATCAAATTTATCATTTCGATATGCAACCCCAGTCGTGATAGAGCCATTATTAAAATGTGAATTTTTAACGCCGTTTGAAACACGATACCCAGACTCCCCCTTTTCATCTGAAGCGATAGTTGGGCGTCGGTTATTATTGTAAATATTCCCCTTAAATAAGAAACCAAATTGGTCACCTTGAGGAATAATACTGTTTGCTGATAGTGTTTTTAATTTAACCGTACCTCCGATGGCTCCTCCTGAGAATTTACTCATAGAAGCCCCTTTTTCGATTTCAATTGTATCGATTAAATCCATATCCACATAAGTTCTATCTGTACTTCCTTGGTAACCACGCCATGTATTGGTTGATTGCAAACTGCCATCAATGATAATTGGCACTCGTCCATTCCCTTGTAACCCGCGAATACCAATATCTAATGCACCCGCTTCATTTCGTGCATTATTAACTTGCAATGAAGTTTTATTAGCAAATATATCTGAATTGGTTGTTCCTCTTACGGTAGAAATATCATTGGCGTCTATTTGCTTGCTATTTGGCTTTATTTTGCTGGCTGTGACGAGAAGTTTATCTTTTTGAGTCGAGGTATTGGTTTGATTTGCTAAGGCTGTGTTTGTAGAACATATAATGATTAAACTAATTATGTTTTTATTTTGAAATATCATTTAAGTAATGCCTTCATTAATTAATGATGATTAAATAGACGTGAGGAAATAGCGTATAAAAATATTAAGGTATATTTTTTATACTTTTCAATTTATGCATTTAAAGTAAATTTAAGTGCAATGCCATAGATGCAACTCGTTCGAAAAACCTTATTTATTTATTGGTTACGTACTCATTTCCCTTACAAATATTAACAAGCCTTGAAATATACATTAGTGATAATAATTATCAAGATCATAATGAGTATCATTATCATTCTGGTGATATAGTGACCCATTAGCGAGCGCCCCCCTATAATGGGAAATATCCACCCACCCTAAATCCTAAATAGTTCACATTAGAGGTAGGCAGCAAATGAGTGAGTCCCTTGGAGCACACACCAGTATGTGACGAAGGCGAGAGAACGCAGCTAACGAAGCTACGGCTTGAAATATGACGGATTTATCGATAAAAAAATATCATGGACAACCCCCCATCATTCCCGCCAAACTCCTGATACTATTAATAAGAATCATTCCTTCCGTTACTACTTTTTTATGGTGTTTCATGGCGCAGGTATCACGGGCAAGAAGCCTCGGCAAATATTTCCTTTTACTCGATAATATGCTGGTTGTTCTTGGCTTTTTCGTGGTTTTCCCTTTAATTTCAATTCGCTTTGTTGAGCAGCTTGGCTGGGCGGCTGTGGTGGTTGGGTTTGCCCTTGGATTACGTCAATTTGTTCAGCAAGGATTTGGGATTTTTGGGGGCGCGATTGCCGACCGCTTTGGTGCAAAACCGTTAATTATTATCGGGATGCTGTTGCGTGCCGCGGGTTTTGTGTTGATGGCTTTGGCTTATGACCCTTGGGTGTTATGGCTTTCTTGTGTGTTGTCTGCCCTTGGCGGCACCTTGTTTGATCCTCCTCGCACGGCTTTAGTGATTAAATTGACCCGCCCTTATGAGCGTGGGCGTTTTTACTCCTTATTATTTATGCAGGACAGCGCTGGTGCGGTGATTGGGGCATTAATTGGTAGCTGGCTTTTGCAGTATGACTTCCACTATGTTTGCTGGGCTGGCGCGGCGGTATTTGTGATTGCGGCTCTACTTAATGCTTGGTTACTTCCTGCTTATCGCATTTCCACCATCAAAGCCCCTATTCGAGATGGGATGCGCCGCGTTTTGAAAGACACCCGCTTTGTGACCTATGTGATCACGCTTTCTGGGTACTTTATGCTGTCGGTACAAGTGATGCTGATGTTTCCTATCGCCGTTAACGAATTGGCAGGAACTCCAACGGCAGTGAAATGGATGTACGCCATTGAAGCGGCAATTTCCCTGACACTGCTTTATCCAATTGCCCGCTGGAGCGAAAAACATTTCCGCTTAGAACAGCGTTTGATGGCTGGGCTATTTTTAATGAGCCTGAGCATGTTCCCTATTGGTATGACCACGTCGGTCAATATACTGTTTGTGTTGATTGGTATTTTCTATTTAGGCACTATCACCGCGGATCCTGCTCGTGAAACCCTGAGCGCATCCCTTGCAGACCCTCGCGCTCGTGGTAGTTATATGGGCTTTAGCAGGCTTGGTCTTGCGCTAGGTGGCGCGGTTGGCTATACCGGTGGCGGTTGGATGTACGATATTGGGCACCAATGGAATATACCTCAGCTTCCTTGGTTCTTGCTCGGCACTATTGGTTTTATCACCTTGTGGGCGCTTCATCGCCAATTTAACCGTAAAAAAATTGAAACAGTCATGTTGAGCGGGCAGTAATACGTTACACTTGGGTTATTACTGTATAAAGGAGTGATTATGAAAAACATTTTCTTGGCATCTATCTTTGGATTGCTATTTATTCTCACGGGTTGTGACAAATTAACCGAATTTACTATCAGTGAATCACAAATTAACAGTTACCTTTCAACCAAGGTTAAATACGAAAATAATATCGGCATTACTGGGTTTGCAGATGCAGATATCACCTTGCATAACTTGCAGTCAGAAATTGGTCGTAGCGAGCCGGGCATTATTGCATTAAAAGGCGAAGCCACTGTTACAATGAATTCACTACTTGGTGCTGCGGCCGCCGATATTGCACTGACCTTAACTGCACGCCCTGTTTTTGATGCGCAAACAGGCTCTATCTATTTGAAAGAGCTGAAAATTACCCAATATAAAATTACACCAGAAAATATGGAAACCGCCATTTCCGTGGTGATCCCGTATTTAAACAGCTCCCTTGATACCTTCTTCGCGACTCAACCGGTTTATGTGCTCAACCCTGATAACAGCGCCGCAGAAGCGACTGCGAAAAAACTTGCCAAAGGTTTAGAAATCAAACCGGGTAAATTAGTTATCCCAATGGTTGATTAATTGACCATAAATATTTTTGATTGATAAATTGATAATCGAAGAATGAAAAAAAGCAACCTTTATGATAGGTTGCTTTTTTATTGAAACGTCATTTGTCTTTAATGCTAAATGGTCACTCGTAATAACTCGTTTTGTATTCATAATCGAATTTTTCTACTCGCCCATCACTGTATGCTACCTCACTGGTGCAGGCAGTTGGGTTTTTATGGTCATCATAATGAGTGCATTTTTGAGTAATTTCGATAAACGGTTGCTGATTTTTCGTTGTATGAAAAAGAATTTTAGTGACTAAGCCATTAGTGAAAAAGTATTCGTTTTTTGTATTCATGACTTCATTTTCATTGAAATACGTCGTTTCTATTGGTAAAAAATTTTCACCATAAATAAATGTCGCTATATCTTTCTTCCCTTGAGTGATCTTATTAATAAGACCATCACGGTAATAATATTTCCAATCTTGCAATTCTCCGGTTTGTAAATTACACATCTTATCGATGCCATAACCTTTGAATTTTTGTTTATCTATTAAGTAATAAAGCTGCTTAAACTTTCTGAAAATCACAAATGCTGTTCCACTGTCTCTATTGTAATAACTTAAATTATTGAGACAGCCATGGAGATTAAAAGACACAGTCACTCTTTTGCTGAGCCCTTTTTCATCGTTCATGATTTGCGTTAACTCTTTTACTTTTCCGTAAAGCGGGTCAAATTGAAATTCCGTGCTGTAATTAACCATGCGTTTATCATAGTTAGGCAAATCATTATCCACTTGCGCCAGTGTTAACGGTGAAATAAAGAGCAACATCAAGCCGTGAAGTTTTGTCGAGGTCATTGTGTCCATCCTTTTAACCTATGATGAGAGAAGGCGGTTCAGTGTCTGTCCTCTCTCATTAGCTTTTAAGTGACAGCGTCACTTACTTATCATCACTTTCTGAGTCAGATTCTAACTCATCGCGCAGTACAATCACGGCATCGCGGGTAATTTGCGCTAATGTACGGTAAAACGGTGTTGTCGCATGAGCCTCAACTTTCCCCAGAAATGCGCCATACCAGCTCAGAATATAGCTGTCGAATAGTTCTTCCTGCGCGGCAGTTTCATCTTCAGCGGCTTGGTCCTCTAACCATGATGCGGCTAACAATAGCGCACCAAATGCATCCGTTGGGGCACCAGTTAAGGTCATTCCACGGGTCACTAGGAATTCACGAATTTCCGCTTCAGTGATTTCTTCATCATAGCGGTGAGCAAAAGGAGGAACCGTTGGTTCACTACCAAACATCGATTGATAATCCGCCGTGATAGCCCTGTGATCAACTGCCTTCGCCATTTTTGCCCACTGCTCATCTTGCTCCAACGGCCATGAGGCTTTGAGCTTATCTTGAGCAATCATATCGATAAGAGGCTTCACAAGCGCATCGTCTGGAGAGCGTTGAAATAAGGTACCTAAAATACGGCAGACGATTGAGAATTCATTCATGGGTTTCTTCCTGTTAACGATTTTCCTGCAATCACTATTTCGTGATCATTATGCGATGCAGTATACCTGAAAAAACAGAAAACCCATGCTTTGAGCAATCGAGATAAGACATCAATGATGAATAGTGACTAATTCTTAAAAAATCAGATAACAGATAACCAAAGCATCCTCAAAATAATTCGCGAGGTGCATAAATATAGCGAACATTTCCCTAACGAGTTTTTGTTGTCACTAGGCGGCAAGAAAGCACATCCCTAGGAGCATACACAAGTATGTGACTAGGGTGTGCTGACGCAGCCAACAACGTGACGGCTAAAGCTAGAGCGGGAAACTAATAACCTTGCTGTAAACTAACCACGCCTTCTGGACGCTCACCCTTTTCAATCCGCTGAATATTGCTCGCAATCATATCCATCGCTTCATTCGGCAACGTAAACGCCGCAACGTGTGGCGTAATAGCGATGCGCGGATGTGTCCAGAATGGGTGCATGTGCGGCAGTGGCTCAGTGGCAAAAACATCGAGAGACGCCCCTGCAACTTGCCCTTTTTCTAACGCTTCCAGCAAGTCTTGCTCGATTAAGTGCGCACCTCGGGCGAGGTTAATAATATAGGCGTTCTGTTCCAGCTGGCTGAATAATTGGTGATTCAAAATACCCACCGTTTCTGGTGTGCTTGGTAGCAAGTTAACAATCGCGCGGGTTCCTGATAAGAAATCCGCTAACTGGTCTTGTCCATAGTAACTTTTCACATTTGGGATCTGCTTTTCTGAGCGACTCCACGTTCTGACTTTAAGACCAAAACTGGCTAAGCGTTTGGCCACTGCTTGACCTAACGCCCCTGCTCCCATCACGCCCACCACAAACTGGTCATGGGTGTAGGCTGGCAGTTGTTTCCATTGACGCTGGGATTGCAGCTGACGGTACTCATCCATGCGACGGAAGTAATACAAGACTTTTGCAGTGGCATACTCTTCCATTTGGATAGCCATACCCGTGTCTTCTAAACGCATCAGCGGAACACCTGCTGGTAAGGTTCCCGGGTTATCGTGCTCTTGCTTTAGAATGGCATCTACACCTGCGCCTAATGCGAAAATTCCTTTTAAGTCTTGACGACCCGCAAGGCACTCATAAGGAGGAAGCCATACCATGGCATAATCTGCCTGTTGGGTATCTCCCGGCTTCCATTGGCGAATATTGGCTTGAGGCAATCGAGCACGCATGCCATCAATCCACTGATTGGCATCAAAAAATGGATGGTAAAATAAAATATTCATGGCAACTCCTTATAGGTTTCCACCAGAGTGTGCGTAATGGTATTTATTTTCAAGTCAATACCACATATTTATCTCCATAAGATGAGGATTTTGTTAAGGAGTTAACGGAATCTGGATTAATTGCTTGAAGTTTAAATAAACAATTTATTATCAATTTCTAATCAATAATAATTGATCAAGATTAGAGAGTAACCAAATTGGTTTTTATTTAGCTAAACGATAGAAAAAAGTGGATTTTTATTTAATTGGGAGTTGACGGAAGGCGCTCTTTTCCCTATAGTAGCGCCCCGTTGTAGGACAAGTTTTGTATCGCAAATTCTACAGTTGTTTTAGATAGAAAAAACGGTGAGGTGTCCGAGAGGCTGAAGGAGCACGCCTGGAAAGTGTGTATACGGCAACGTATCGAGGGTTCGAATCCCTCCCTCACCGCCATTTCTAATCTAAGTTATTCTTCCTTAAGTAATTTCTCGTTTATCTTCCCAGACCCATCGATTTTATCAATCCCAACGCCTTTCGCATGATATTCACGACTGATTTCTTCCCATAGCTCTGCGTTTTCTACCCCCGCGGCTTTCGGATCAAACACCGGATCAACCCCTAATTTAGTTTGTCTTTCAAAATCACGTAACGCTCTTAAAGCGGGTTTCGATAAGAAAACAATCGCAATCAAGTTTAAGTAGCTCATACTGCCGAAACCGATATCACCCAACCCCCACATAATACTGACTGACTGTACGCTTCCCATAAAGACAATCACTAGGAAGACGAATTTCAAAATCAGCTTAAGCACTGGGTATTTCAGCTTACGATCAAGGTAAACAATGGTAGTTTCTGCAATATAGTAGTAAGCCATGAGCGTTGTGAATGCGAACAAGAACACCGCGATAGAGACAAACCCAGCCCCCGCCGATGTAAATACCGTAGAAACTGCCATTTGTGTCCATGCTGTTCCTGCGGCGACGCCTGGCACATGCTCCACCAACGCAATTGCCGAACCATCCGGGAACACGTTGTACATATTGGTGACTAAAATCATCAGGCCCGATGCCGTACACACCACCACGGTATCAATATAGATAGAGAATGCTTGGATAAGCCCCTGTTTTACCGGATGACTGACTTCGGCTGCCGCAGAACTAAATGTCGCTTCACCTGCCCCTGCCACGTTCGAGAATACAGCACGACGTACACCCCATGAAACTGCTGTACCTACGATCCCCCCAAATACCGCATCCATTCCCAACGCACTACGGAAAATTAAGCCGAACATGCCTGGTACGCTATCCCAGTGACTACTCAGAATAATCACCATCATCACGATGTAGGCTAATGCCATGATAGGAACGATTTTATCGGCTGCGCTAGCAATACGTTTCACACCACCAAAAATCAACCATGCCATTAATACCGTCACTAATGCACCTGTTGCCATTGGTGGAATATTAAATGCCGTTTGGAACGAATCAGCGATAGTATTGGCTTGAATGCCCGGTACCAACACACCGTAAGATAAACAGATCACTGCCGCAACAAAGATAGCAAAAGGCTTTAATTTCAATCCTTTTTCAATATAGTACGGCGAACCACCACGATATTGATCATCAGAGCGCTGCTTATAAATCTGCGCCAGTGTAGACTCAATAAAGGCGCTAGCACCTCCGAGTAAGCCCATAACCACCATCCAGAAAATTGCACCGGGACCACCTGCTGCAATCGCCGTTGCTACCCCTGCAATGTTACCGACCCCAACACGGCCCGATAATGCTAAGCAGAAGGCTTGGAATGAGGATATCCCGTCTTTTGATGCTTTATTTTCTTTTAATAAACAGACCATTTTTACGATGTAACGGAACTGAACACCGCGTGTTGCTAATGTGAAATAGAGACCGACACCCAGAGATAAGAATACGAGAGCATTACCCCAGATGTAACCAACGATGGTATTAACGATGGCTTCCATATGTACTCCTCGACTATTGTAATTGTATTTGTGTATTTGCAAGGGTCGAAACCTGAACCCCGCAAGGTTCAGGTCAATGTCATTTTACTGATTGATAAACCAGATAACTTTCGTTTGGGTGTATTGCTCAAAGGCTTCTAAGCCGTTGTCTTTTCCACCAAAACCTGACTGACGGAAACCACCAAATGGCGTGGTGATATTGCCTTCGCTAAATCCGTTGACAGACACCGTCCCCGCATTGATACGACGTGCAATATTCATCACTCGATGGATATTTTGGCTATAAAACGATGCAGCCAATCCGTAGTGAGTGTCATTGGCTAAATTGACCGCCTCGTCATCGGTTTTAAACGATGTGACGGCTAAAATGGGACCAAAAACTTCATGTCGAAAGAGAGACATTTCTGGCGTAATGGCATCAAAGATAGTGGGTTCGATGTACCATCCTGAGCCGAGATCACTGCGTATTTTTCCTCCTGTCACCAATTTCCCACCCTCTTTAACGGTGGTATCTAAAAACGATTTCACTTTTTCAAAATGCGCCTGTTCAATCATTGGACCAATAGAAACCCTTGCCTCGCGAGGGTCACCCACCTGCCATGTTGACGCCGCTGCGGTTAACTTTTCAAGTAGGGCTTTTTTGACATTTTCATGCACAATTAAACGGGAGCCACAGCTACAGTTTTCGCTCATATTCCAGAACGCGGCTGCCATAATATGTGGAATAGCGGCATCTAAGTCAGCATCCTCAAACACCACTTGCGGACTTTTTCCGCCACATTCCAAGACAATCTCTTTTAAGTTGCTTTCCGCGGAGTATTTCAGGAATAAACGCCCCACTTCTGTTGAACCGGTAAATGACACCACATCCACATCAAGATGGCGTCCTAAGGCTTCCCCGACTTTTTCACCCAGTCCACATACTAGACTCAGAGCACCTTTAGGTACGCCAGCTTCATAAGCCAGTTCCACCATACGATAGGCACTCAAGGAAGTTAACTCCGCGGGTTTGACAATCACCGAGTTCCCGACAGCCAAGGCCGGTGCCACTTTCCACGCAAACATTTGAGCAGGAAAGTTCCACGGTAAAACTGCGCCCACAACGCCAATCGGCTCATGAACAATCAGTCCCATTTCTTGGCGGCCCGTTGGGGCAATTTTACCGAACAGTTTATCGATGGCTTCCGCATACCAATAGAAGGTTTCCACTGTCGCAGGTAAGTCCGTGTTCAGACATTCCGTGATGGGTTTCCCCGCATCCACGCAGTCTAAGGCCGCCAGCTCTTCACTGTGCTTTTCAATTAATTGCGCCCAGCGCAGCATCACTTGCTTACGTTCTTGAGGAGATAACCCACTCCAGCATCCTTCTTCAAAGGTTTCTCGAGCAATATTCACGGCTGCATGAACATCTTGCGCGCTGCCATCCGCAATATAGCCAATCGCGCTATTATCGATAGGCGTATAATTTTTGAGTTTGGCGCTGCCACTTTGGTAGCCCGCAATTAAATTCCCCGCCCACAGTTGGCTCTGTTTTGCTCGCTCAAATATCTGCTCTTTGGTGACCAACATAGTCAACCTCCCTACGGTTTGATCAGCGCAAGAAACTCGTGACGTTCTTGCTGGCTAATATTTGACAGAGGCAAGCGAACTGGCCCCACGTTAAAGGTGCCTTTTAAGCAACCCGCTTTGGCTTTTTGGTTATAATTGCCTGACTCCATAGAATAAATGGCTGGGTAAATCTCTTGCATAATCTGCTTAGCCTTCGCCCAATCTCCTTTTTGTGCGGCATTAAAAATCGCCACTTGCTCTGCTGGGAAAACGTTACCCGCACCGGCAATCCAGCTTTTCGATCCCCAGAAGAAAAAATCCACAGGTTGGTCATCACAACCGCAAATCACTTCAAAGTTTTTAAATGGCGTTTGTAACAAATGCAGAGCACGGCTAAAGCTGCCACTGCTCTCTTTAATAGCGACGATATTGTCGATTTCAGCCAATTTCACCACGGTATCTAACTCAATTTCGATACCAATACGGGCTGGGAAGTTGTACATAATGATCGGTAACGAGGTGGACTTAGCTACTTTTTCGTAGTGAGCATAGACGCCGTTTTGATCCGGCAAGCTGTAAGGTGGTGGCGACAGCATTAGCCCTTCGTAGCCCAATTCTTTCGCTTGTGCTGCGCGTTTAATTGCGCCCTCGGTAGATAAGTCATTAATCCCTGCGATCAGTGTCACTCGCCCTTTTGCAATTTTACTGACCGTAGTTAATACGGTTTTACGTTCATCTTCATTTAACGCGTAATATTCACCCGTGGTGCCGCAGACAACTAACCCAGTTACACCACTGGCGATCAGTTTTTCGGTTAACTCTGCTAACGCAGTGATATTCAATGAAAGATCATCATGAAACGGAGTCACTAACGGAACAAGGATGCCATGGAAATTCATTATAATTCTCCTGAATTAAAGAAAGCGCTTAATCGAAAAAGGCGAGCAATCGAGCGGTGTCGGTTGCCCGTGGATCATGTTATTGACGATATCTGCGGTAATTGCCGCTTGTGTTAGCCCTAAATGTTGATGCCCGAAAGCAAACACATACGGGCCTTTTTGGTCTATGACCGGTAAGGAATCTGAGATAGTGGGACGAAAACCCATCCATTCACTGGTATTCTGGCTATTCAATGGCGTTTTTAGCATGGGGTTAGCCAACGGTAAAAAGTGACGAGCGCGCTGCATATTCGGCGGGCGTTTTAGCCCTGCATATTCCACCGTACCTGCAAGACGTAACCCACCGTTCATTGGCGTCATAATAAAACGACGATCCATACTGGAAATGGGGATTGATAAACGCCCTTTTTCATTCGGTAGCATCAAGTGATAGCCGCGCTCCGTTTCTAACGGCACATTAATGCGGCTCACCATCTTCACTAACGATTTCGAAAATGCGCCACCCGCAATCACCACTTTATCGGCGATAAATGCGCCTTGTGATGTAGTCAAGCGTGCTTGGCTCGCTGATGACGAATCAATCGCCGTGACTTCACACTCAGTTAGTACTTTCCCCCCTAACTGTATAAATGCTTGGGTTAAGCGCTCATGCATTAAAGCGAGATCCACCACATGCCCAGTCTCGGGATAGAACAATCCACCAATTTGGTTATTGGCAAGTTCAGACTGTTGCGCCAACAATTGGGACTGATCCAATAATTGGTTATGCACCCCTATGCTATTTAAATACTCACCGTGGCGACGCAGTTTTTCGAGGGTCGGCTGTTTCTCAGCCACCAGCAAAGAACCTTGGATTTTGACTAAATCCTCTAACTGCCACTGCTTAGAAAATGCCTGCCATGAAGCCAGTGACGCCCCATTGAGCATGGAGAGAACGTGGTGAATATGCATAAACGGTTTGTGGCGCATATTGCCCAACAATTTCAGTAACCATGGTGTCAGCGGCAATATATAGCGCCAATCAATACGCAGTGCGCCTAACGGATCGAGCAACATGCTAGGAATTGATTTCAAAACGGAAGGGTCAGCCACAGGAAATACCTGCTCCGTGGCGATATGCCCCGCATTACCAAATGAGGCACCAGAACCAATTTGATTTTTGTCGACCAATAAAACGTCTGTGCCTTGATTCTGGACAGATAACGCAATACTAAGTCCGACAATGCCACCACCCACCACAATCACAGAATATTTGTTATCCATGGCTTACCTCACTCCACCGTGATCCCAAAACGGAACGGGTCGTTTTCATCGATCAACAAGGTATTTTCGCCACTGATATAAGCATTTCCGCGAATAGTCGGGATGATGCCTTTAGCATCTGCATGCTGATAGCTAGCTTGGAATTGACTACCGATGACACTTGCCTGACGCCAAATTTTGCCTTCCGCGAGTTTGTTGTCTGCCGCAAGACACGCCAGCTTTGCACTCGTCCCTGTGCCACAAGGAGAACGGTCATAGGCACCGCCCGGACATAAAATGAAACTTTGGCTATCTGCGTTTTCGCAATGGCCAAACAGTTCGATGTGGTCGATTTCTTGGTTATCTTTACCAAAAATGTCTTGGTCAACGAGGGCTTGTTTGATTTTCAAACAAACTTCAGTCAGTGCTTTCGCGTTCCCATACAAGATAGCGAGTGGTGAATTTTCGACGAGGAAAAACCAGTTTCCGCCCCATGCTATATCCCCAGTCACTAGCCCAACCTCCGGCACGTTGACTTGAACGGCTTTGCGATAACGGTATGCGTAAACGTTTTGAATGCTCACGCTACCATCTTCATGTAATTTAGCGGTCACATCCCCGACAGGGGTTTCAATTAAATGCTCCCCGTAACCTATGCGCCCTAAGTAATGCAATGATGCGACCAAACCAATGGTACCGTGACCACACATGCCTAGGTAGCCTTCGTTATTAAAGAAAATCACCCCCGCGGCAGCTTTCGGATTCACTGGTTTGCAAAGTAATGCGCCCACTAAAATGTCATTTCCACGCGGTTCTAAAATTGTCGTGCAGCGCCAATGATCATATTCTGTACGTAATTTTTGTAGGCGCGACGCCATGTCTGAATTCCCTAAATCAGGAAAACCCTCAATCACTAAACGTGTCGGTTCCCCTGCGGTATGAGAGTCAATGACTTCAATTTTCTTATATTTACTCTGCATCAGTTCATCCTTATTAATATCATTTGTTAATAGAATGCTTGATTTATGTAAACAACTCTTGATATCTTTCGAATCAACCCATGCGTATTTCTGCACAATTTAAAAACATTTCAGATAACTATTAAAATTAGTTGAATGCATTGGAGCGCAATATGATTGATTTAAATAAACTGTTGTTGATTAGTCAGGAAAACATGCTTTTCCCCGTAGATAATATTAATAATTTGTTAAATCATCTTGGATTAGTGATGCCACTGATTAATACGCTTCCTAATGTGACTTTCTTCGTCAAAGACCGTAATGCCAAATACTTACTTGCCAATGAAAACTTGGCTAAACGGTGCAAAGTTGATCAACCAAATGGCGTAATAGGAAAAACTGCAGAAGATATCTTCCATGCAGATTTAGGCCAGAGTTACAGTTCTCAAGATTATTTGGTTATGCAGAAAAAAATAAGTGTTATCAATAAATTGGAGTTGCATCTCTATAAGGCAGGATTATTAGGCTGGTGTTTAACAACCAAGGTGCCAATTTTTGATACTAAAAATCAGGTTATCGGTGTTGCGGGAATTTCGGTGGATTTGCAGGATGAAAAATCAGTGAGTCCCAAATTAAATGGTCAATTGGGGCGCGTTGAACACTATATTAGCCAGCATTTTGATACTGCCATTAAAATAACGACACTGGCTGAAATTTCAGGGTTGTCATTGTCACAACTCAATCGTCAATTTAAAACCGTCTTTCATATTACGCCTCAACAATATATTCAGAAGAAACGCCTTGAACACGCAATTGAATTATTAGAAGAGGACTATTCGATTACGGATATTTCCATTAAATGTGCCTATGCCGATCACAGCGCATTCTGCCGTAAGTTTAAAGAACTCACTAATATGACCCCAAGCCAATTTAAACGCATGCGTTCTACTATTAATCATAAGTGCAGTGATAATAAAGCCTCTCATGAATTGGATGTGACTTATTCTATTTAGTCCTCAGAAAACGCGCATTTTCTTTAAAGGCTGCGCGTCTTTTCTTTTTTGAAACACGCGAACTTTTTTCTATCCATTCCCTCTAAATTCTCAGTTGCTCATTTAGGAAGTTACCATTGAGCCTCTTTTTGTTGTCACTATGAATCACTGTAACGATGAATTGCTGTCACGATGAATAGTTGTCACGATAAATTGTTGCAACAATGAACTTAGGACAGCTCTTATTGCAGCTAAAACATAATCGCGTATTGATATAGCACTAAACTGCACGCTATGCGGTATATTTTAAGGATGAGTGAATGACCATTTATGATCTGAAGCCGAAGTTTCAGAATCTGTTACGCCCTATCGTTCGTCAGCTCTTTGAAGCGGGAATTACAGCCAACCAAGTCACCCTCGCAGCATTAGGGTTATCCATTATCGTTGGCGCTCTATTAGCCATTTTCCCTAGCCCTTATTTGTTTATCCTGCTGCCGTTTGTCCTTTTTATTCGTATGGCGCTCAATGCTATTGATGGCATGCTAGCGCGTGAACATAACCAAAAAAGTCACCTTGGCGCAATGCTAAATGAGCTAGGAGACGTCATTTCCGATGTTGCCTTATACCTGCCTTTCGTGCTGATTTTCCCGCACGCATTTTGGTGGATTTTACTGATCCTATTCCTCAGCGTTTTGACTGAATTTATCGGCGTCATTGCTCAAGCGATTGGGGCATCTCGTCGTTACGATGGTCCCGTAGGCAAAAGCGATCGTGCTTTTGTTTTTGGCGCGCTCGGGTTGTTTGTCTGTATTTTTCCGCAACTGATGACCGCAAGTTGGATCAATATCCTGTTCGTCATCCTTGCACTGCTGTTGTTCTATACCTGCTATAACCGTATTCGCCGCGCACTGACTGAATTAAGTGCAGTATCGGAAAATAATTAAGGAAGAATTATGAACGCTCAAACTGACTATTCGACTCAACGTCCCATTGTCGAATCTCAATTTACCACCAGTGATCATACCAATTTGTTTTATCGTTATTGGCCAACTGAACAAATCACCGATAAAGCCATTATTCTGTTTCACCGTGGTCATGAGCACTCTGGTCGTGTTGCGCATTTAGTGGATGAGTTGAACCTCCCTGATTTTGCTATGTTTGCGTGGGATGCTCGTGGACACGGTCGTAATGAAGGTCCTCGTGGCTATAGCCCATCTCTAGGCACTTCCATCCGTGATGTAGATGAATTTGTCCATTACGTATCAGAGCAATATCAGATCCCACTCGAAAATATTATTGTTATTGGTCAAAGTGTTGGGGCAGTCTTGGTCTCTACATGGGTGCATGATTATGCGCCTAAAATCCGTGGTATGGTGCTAGCTTCCCCGGCATTTAAGGTCAAACTGTACGTCCCATTTGCCCGTACAGGCTTAGGGTTAATGCAAAAAATTCGCGGTTTGTTCTACGTTAATTCTTATGTAAAAGCCAAGTTTTTAACCCACGATGAGCAACGCATTCATTCGTTTGACAATGACCCACTGATCACGCGCCCAATTGCCGTGAACATTCTTCTGGAGTTGTATACAACTGCAGACCGTGTGGTCGCGGATGCTGCAGCCATCACTTTGCCAACCCAGTTGTTTATTTCTGGTAGTGACCATGTGGTGCACCATAAACCACAGCATCAATTTTATGAGCGCCTAAATACCCCAATTAAAGAGAAGCATATTCTTCCCGGTTTTTATCACGACACATTAGGTGAAAAAGAGCGCCACATTCCTATCGAAATGATCCGTCAATTTGTTGATAAATTATTCGCTCTGCCACTGTATCAACATGATTACCAATTCGAAGATACCTGGAGCACCAGTGCCGACGAATTCCGCTCATTGAGTGTGCCGCTGCCACAGTACTGCCCGAAAAATCTTGCTTATAAGATCATGAGCAAGGCCATGAGCACATTGGGTAAAGCATCTGAAGGCGTGCGTATTGGCTACGATAAAGGCTTTGACTCGGGTTCTACCCTCGACTATGTCTATCGCAATGAGGCGCAAGGTTCCGGTCTATTTGGTCGTATAATCGATAGGCAGTACCTCAACAGTATTGGCTGGCAAGGGATCCGCCAGCGTAAAGTCAACATTGAAAACATTATTCGCCAAGCTATTCGTGAACTGACTAATAACGGAAAGCCTGTTCGTATTATGGATATTGCCGCAGGCCAAGGCCGCTACATCTTTGATGCCATTAATGACTACGGAAAAGTCGATTCCGTTCTACTGCGTGACTACAGCCCAATTAACGTTGAGCAAGGCCGTTTACACATCAAAGAGCGTTACTTAGAGGATAAAGTTCGCTTTGAAGAAGGTAATGCATTTGATGCCGACGATCTCGCAGCAGTTTCTCCAGCGCCGACGCTGGGGATTGTCAGTGGTCTGTATGAGCTCTTCCCAAGCAATGAGCTGATCCGCGCTTCCCTTGATGGGCTTTCCCGTGCCATTCCATCCGGCGGCTTACTCGTCTATACCTGCCAGCCATGGCACCCACAAGTTGAGATGATCGCTCGAGTTCTGCCAAGTCACCAAGGTGGGCAAGCGTGGGTAATGCGCTGCCGTAGCCAAGGCGAAATGGATGCTTTAGTCGAAGAAGCTGGCTTCGAAAAAATCACACAATCCATCGACAACTGGGGCATTTTTAGCGTTTCCCTTGCAAGACGCCGCTAATAATTTATCTTTTTAACCAACAGGTTATTGGTATCATCACCAATAACCTGTATTTTTATCTCTCCGAAATTCATTTGGCCTGAAAATATCTCACTTGGCTTACAAATGACTTATTGGTGCATTTTAAATGCATCGAGATGCGATTAATAAGGATAGGAACCGACCCCATGATCCATTTAGCCCAAGATACGCGCCCGACATCACGACGCCAGATTTGGCTCTATGGATTATTTTGGTTGCTATTCTTAGCCCCTTTTTTCTTTTTAACCTATGGGCAAGTCAATAATTACACCGCGACACTGCTCAATGTGCCCTCTTATGTGTATGGGTGGGAAACACACATTCCATTTTTGCCATGGACCATCATTCCCTATTGGAGCATCGATCTGTTCTATGGGCTTTCCTTGTTTATCTGTGTCACCCGTCGTGAGCAATGTATCCATGGTTTGCGTTTAGTTGCTGCCTCCCTCATCGCCTGTGCTGGCTTTTTACTTTTTCCACTTAAATTCAGCTTTCCTCGCCCAGAAACCAATGGAGCATTCGGCTGGATGTTCGATAGCTTAGAGCTGTTTGACTTACCCTATAACCAAGCCCCTTCCCTGCATATTATTTTACTGTGGTTACTGTGGTTACGTTTTAGGGCGCATACTCCAACCCAATGGCGCTGGGTACTACACAGTTGGTCACTCCTTATTTTGATCTCCGTTCTTACCACATGGCAGCACCATTTTATCGACGTGATCACTGGCTTCGCCGTTGGTGTCGTCATCAGCTACTTGTTACCCATTAACACTCGCTGGCAATGGCGCTATACCGGTAGCCCTCGTAGCCTGAAAATAGCGAAAAACTATGGGCTTGGCGCTATCACCTGCTATGCTCTCGCCTTTTTCGTGCAAGGTGCAGCATGGTGGCTCCTATGGCCTGCAATAGCCTTAACTTTCGTCACACTAGGCTATTTAGGTGCTGGTGCTTCGGTATTCCAGAAAACAGCCTCTGGACAGGTTTCTCCTTCTGCCACATTAGTTTTACTTCCTTATCGCCTAATTGCTTGGGGTACCTATCATTACTATGCCAAGCGCTGTCAGCAACCCAGTATGGTGAACGAAAAAATTGTTTTGGGAGGACGCCCGTTATATCCGCTGCAAACTCAAGCCGTTCTCGATATGACTTGCGAGTGGCCTCGCAATAACTACAGCCAAGGTAAAAATTATTGTAGCCAGCCACAAATTGATTTGTTACCTCTAAGCCCCGAGGATATTGATAAAGCTGTTACGACTATGGATAGACTCGCCCAAAGTGGCTCGGTGTATGTTCACTGCAAGTTAGGTTATTCCCGTAGTGCGACGGTGGTTGTGGCTTGGATGGTGCATCAAAACATGGCAAAAAATATCAATGAGGCAATCGCCCATGTGGAACAAGTTCGCCCTCAGGTGATTTTAAATTCAGCGACTGTTGAGCAGTTACATCACTGGTATCAGCAATTTCATGTACGGAGAACACACCAATGAGTTCACTGATGGATAAAAACCAAGGAGATGTGATTGTGGTATTCACCGCAAGTTGGCGCTATTTTGCCGTAGGGGCCATCCTCGCGTTATTGGGGCAATTCGCTTTACTGCTTCATGATTCGATATCACATTTTGCCCTCGCGGTGAGTGTCGGGCTGTTTTTTGCCAGTCAATACTTTATTTTCCGCCTATGGCTTGACCACCATTTCTTCACGCTAATTTATCGCCAAGGAGATACCCAAGCATTTGATAATGCTCTCGGGCTCCTGTTTCCTCAATCCTCTGTGGTTCAAAAAACAGAAAGCCGAAGCATGGAAAGTCGCTGGGATGGTACTCGTAAATTATTTCAGCGTGCCAGTTATTGCGTGGTTCTCTTGTGGGGATGGTTATTATTTTCGCTTATTTTTTAGTTCATTTTGGATGATATTTAAATAAACGGTAAATTTACTATTAATTAATTATCACGCCTTTTAAATCGCTGTTTAAAATAGCAAATCGATAGTTAATAATTATTTTAAATACGTTTAATGATATTTAACGGAGTAAATAACGTTTTTTTACTTTTAATACTGAAAGCGTTATGATAATTGTAGTTTCATTGATAAATAACACATTTTTTTGATTCAGTTAGGCGTATCCTCATATCTTCATTTCGTTTATTTTTCACCCTGTTATTTTGGTAGGGTTTTTTAATGAGTACAAAAAATATTAATAGATTGCGCCCTTTTAGCGCATTGATTGATTCCTGTTGGAAAGAGAAATACACCGCAGCCCGCTTTATGAAGGATTTAATTGCGGGTATTACCGTTGGGATTATTGCAATTCCACTGGCTATGGCACTCGCTATAGCCAGTGGTGTTCCACCTCAATATGGTCTTTACACCGCCGCCATTGCGGGGATTGTTATCGCGATTTCGGGTGGTTCCCGTTACAGCGTTTCTGGGCCAACTGCGGCCTTTGTGGTTATCTTATACCCCGTATCTCAACAATATGGTCTCAGTGGCTTATTAGTCGCGACATTAATGTCAGGGATTATCTTGCTGGCGATGGGTTTTGCTCGCTTCGGTAAGTTTATCGAATATATTCCTGTGTCCGTCACGCTTGGCTTCACATCGGGGATTGCGATTACGATTGCGACCATGCAAATCAAAGATTTTTTTGGTCTGCATATGGAGCATGTCCCTGAAAACTATGTGGATAAAGTAATTGCGCTGACTAAAGCATTTCCAACCTTGCAATACAGTGACACCTTAATTGGGCTTGCGACTTTATTGGTGCTGATTTTCTGGCCTAAACTCAAAGTTCGCCTACCGGGACACTTACCTGCAATTATTGTCGGTACCCTGATCATGTGGGGGCTAACCCTGTTTGATATACAGGTGGAAACTATCGGCTCTAAATTTAGCTATTTATTACCTGATGGAACTCAAGGTAACGGTATTCCACCTATTCTGCCGCAGTTTATGTTGCCTTGGGAGTTACCGGGTAGTGCACCAATCAGTTGGTCGATGATCACCGCACTGATGCCTGCCGCATTGTCGATGGCTGTTCTTGGTGCAATTGAGTCCCTATTGTGTGCCGTCGTACTCGACAACATGACAGGGAAAAAGCACCATTCCAATAGTGAACTTATTGGTCAAGGGCTAGGAAATATTGCCGCCCCATTCTTTGGTGGGATCACCGCAACCGCGGCGATTGCCCGTTCAGCTGCAAACGTTCGTGCAGGTGCAACATCCCCTATTTCCGCCATTGTACACTCTATTTTAGTGTTGCTGACCTTGCTTATTTTAGCGCCGTTACTCTCCTATTTACCGCTAGCAGCAATGTCTTCTCTACTGCTTATTGTGGCTTGGAATATGAGCGCCGCTGGCAAAGTGTTCACGTTGATCCGCCGCGCTCCAAAAGATGACATTATTGTTTTACTGCTGTGTATGTCATTGACCGTCCTGTTTGACATGGTTATTGCCATCACTGTCGGGATTGTTATCGCATCGCTACTATTTATGCGTCGAATTGCCAATATGACACGCGTGACTCAGTTACCAGAGACTCAAGAAGATAAAAGCCTGCTGGTTGTGCGAGTGAATGGGCCACTGTTCTTTGCTGCCGCAGAGCGCATTTTTGATGAACTACGGGTGAAAAGTCATGGCTATGAAACAATTGTGATGCAGTGGGATGCCGTGCCAGTATTTGATGCTGGTGGGTTAGAAGCCTTCCATAAATTTATTGATATCGTTCGTAAAGACACCCACATTATTGTGTGTGATATTCCATTCCAGCCGCTGAAAACATTAGCGCGTGCCAATGTTCGTCCGATTGATGGCGTGCTCAGCTTCCAAAATTCACTGAAAAGTGCATTAGAAGAAGTTCATCAGATTCAGGAAAATAAAAAGCAGCTTAAGTCATAACAACGCTACCGTGTTATTAGCTTAACGCTGACAATAAAAATGCCGCACTTGCTGAACAAGGGCGGCATTTTCAATTCCATCATGTAGGCTAAAGATCAGTAGCAGTACATTTCGTTACCTTCGGTTTTACCTAATTCGCAAGCTATTCCACGGAGTTTTGTCGCTTTCTGTTCGTCATCTCTGACGGCACCATTGTTACCATCATTAAATTGAAATGAAGCCATACCTTCTGCAAAGCCAGCAAAGGTTAATGCATCCGCTTTCGCAAACCACTCCAAGGCTTTTTTCTCATCTTGCGGCACCCCATTTCCATCATAATAAATGATGCCTAGCCATAAAGGCGCATTAAAATAATCTTTGTCATTTAATGCACTCACTTCCTCAAGTAGCGTAATGGCGCGTGGGTAATCAACGTCACCCGACTCAGGCGTAATCAACGTTTCAGCTAAACTTATCTTTCCTCGAATACTCCCACCAGCAACGGCTTTAGTCGCATATTCACGGGCTTTGACAAACTCCTCAGTAAACGTTCTATCCCCACTAATTAACGTAATATCCGCCAATAGTGAATACGCATCTGCATTGCCTGCTTGTGCTGATTTTTCTGCCCATAACTTGGCATTGTTTTGATTTTGTAATACACCAATTCCCGACAAATACATTCCAGCTAATTCATATTGTGCTTTAGCGTCATTGTTTTGAGCCGCCGTTTTGGTCTGTTCAAATATTTTCTTATCTTCAGGCGTAATATCGTATTGCGCCATTGCATGTAGTGAGAACATTAAGCCCACCGCGCCTAAGCAAAATTGGCGGCTGGTATTTTTAATAGTGGAGAGGATTGGGTACATAGGTGCCTTATTATTATTTATAAAAGTTAATACGTCTGAGTAAACAATACTTTTAAAACGGTTCTTGAGACGCTATAACGCAGAGCCTTGCCCACCATTAGTGAGCAAATACTGATACAAACTGTTCATGCCTACCCAACGGTTTTCACACCATTGTGGCGCTAATAGTGTCGGTTTTCTCGCGCTGGCACTGATACGATGGTACAAAATATCGGTGGGAGTATGGCGGATCATCTCACCTGCAGTTGCGGTATATTCCTCTAAAGATAGTGTTGTTAAACGGCCTGCTCGCCAGCTTTTTGCCATAATGCTGCCCTCAACAATATGCAATGGATGCAGTTTGATGCCATCAGTACCGCACGCCAAAATCGCCTCTAATGTTTGCATGTTCATGGCTGCATCTTCGTTTGGTAGACCGCAAATCAAATGGGTACAAACCTTGAGTCCCAGCGCTCGAGCTTTTTGCGTTGTCGCTTGATAAGCAGCAAAATCATGACCGCGATTAATACGGTGCAATGTTTTGTCATGAGCGGTTTGTAAGCCGAGTTCTAACCAAATTTCATAGCCTTGTTGGCGATAATCCGCCAGCAATGATAATACTGCGTCAGGCACACAATCAGGGCGAGTGCCTACACATAAACCAACCATATCAGCCTGTTGTAGCGCCTCTTCATACAGCTGTTTTAAGCGATGTACTTCGTCGTAAGTGCTGGTATAGGCTTGGAAATACGCCAAATAGCGATTGGCACGAGAGATTCGGGAAATTTGTTGCTGGATTTGAAGGGTAATGGGTTGTTCAGACTGTTTCTCATCACTGAAGGATGACACATTACAAAACGTGCAGCCACCTCGTCCCAACGTGCCATCACGGTTTGGGCAGCTAAAGCCACCATGTAAGGTGACTTTATGAATTTTTTCACCATATCGGCGCTGGAGATCAGCGCCGAACATGGAAACAACATCATTTAATTGCATTTCAAACGATGATTAGCTGTTGGTGTCCAACGTAGGGAAGCTTTTTACAACTTCGTCAATAGCTTTAACTTGTTGTAAGAATGGCTCTAATTTATTTAATGGTAATGCAGAAGGACCATCACAACGCGCGTTATCTGGGTCTGGGTGAGATTCAAGGAATAGGCCAGCTAACCCTACTGCCATTCCCGCTCTTGCCAGTTCAGCAACTTGACCACGACGACCACCTGATGCAGCGCCAAATGGATCACGGCATTGCAGTGAATGTGTTACGTCAAAAATCACAGGGCAACCATTAGAAGCCTGCATCATGACGTTAAAACCAAGCATATCAACCACTAAGTTATCATAACCGAAGTTTGCGCCGCGGTCACACAGGATAATTTTATCGTTACCACCTTCGATAAACTTCTCAACGATGTTGCCGATTTGGCCTGGGCTGATGAACTGAGGTTTTTTGATGTTAATCACCGCATCAGTTTTCGCCATCGCCGCAACTAAGTCAGTTTGGCGTGCTAAGAATGCAGGCAGTTGGATAACATCAACCACTTCTGCGGCTGGCTGAGCTTGCTCTGGAGTATGAACATCGGTAATGATTTTTACACCAAAGGTCTGTTTGATTTCTTGGAAGATTTTTAGCCCTTCGTCCAGACCTGGTCCACGATAAGAGTGAATAGATGATCGGTTAGCTTTATCAAAAGAGGCTTTAAATACATACGGAATGCCTAATTTTTGTGTCACAGTGACATAATGCTCACACACTTTCATCGCCATATCGCGAGACTCAAGTACGTTCATGCCGCCAAACAGAACAAATGGCAGATCGTTTGCGACCTTAATATCACCGATACTGACTACTTTCTGTTGCATACTCTTACCCTTTATAGGAAGACAAAAACTGTCTATACGTTAATCAATGCAGTACAACTGGAAGATTATCCAGTGAATAAATTTGAATTTTAATCATTTCCGACACAGGGTCTTCTGGGCAGTGCTCAACAAAATAGTTAAGGTCACTCAGCGCCACATGGTTACAATCTAAATGCGCGAGGATAAGCCCTCGATCGCGAATTTCATAAGGGTCTTCAGGATCGAGGATCAGCAATGTCTCACAGACTTTTAATGCCATCTCCATTTTTTTCTCTTCCATCAGCGCCGCTTTTAATGTGTCGAAAATTTTGCGAACAATAATGCTATGTTCAGCCACATCCAATTCATCAAAAATAAATTCGGAGTATGGATCAACGGTGCCTTTTAGCCACATAGTTAATGTGTGTTGCGATAATGTTTCACCGCTAACAGGGTTAATAAACCACTGAGAACCATCGCGTTTTGTCGAGACAAAGAGTAATTGAGTCGGGAAAATCGCCACTTCAATCTCTAAATCAAACTGCTCAGCAATAAATAAGAAAATTGAGCCAATAGAGACTGGAGTACCTTGCTTAGAGGCTAAAACTTTATCTAACCACAGCATATCAGATAGCGCATAAATGCCATCCGCAGCACCAAATTTCCACTCACCATAAAATAGTGCAATCAGTTGCTCTATCTTTGACTGGTTATCTGCCGCCAAATCCATCGCTTCACGCGCTTTAGTGACTAAATCATCTAATTGCGTTTGTACCTGCATAAACGGAAAATCAGCACGAATGATTTGTGAAACCATCATAATGCCTTCGCTTAACGGTAACTGATTAAACTCAATATTTGCTATTGTTTTCATTACAATTCCACTGCAATTGCCCGCTTAACCATTCCATTGGCCAAGGGAAATTCGCTCTTTACCACCATAATCCAGACAGGTCCCGACATTGGTGTACCCATTTTCATTAAACAGCTCTCGCACTGCTAAACCTTGCTGCCAACCATGCTCAAGCAGCAGCCACCCTTGTTGTTTTAGGTATTGTTTTGATGTGGCAATAATGTGTGCTAAATCAGAAAAACCCTGATTATCAGCAATCAACGCCGTTGATGGCTCAAAACGCACATCACCTTGGCTCAAGTGAATATCACTCTTATCAATATAAGGTGGATTACTCACAATCATATCAAATAGTTCATTTGGTAGTGAAGTAAACCAATCACTTTGTGAGAACTGAATATTTGAAATGGCTAAACGTTGTTGATTTCGTTGCGCTAACGCTACCGCATCGGGGTTAAAATCCACGCCCGTTACACGACTATTTGGTAACTCTGACGCCAAAGCTAACCCAATAGCCCCCGTTCCTGTGCCAAGATCCAAAATACGGCACACTTCCTGTGGCAGTCGCGCTAACGCTTGCTCAACAAGGCATTCAGTATCTGGACGAGGGATCAAGGTGGCGGGTGATACATACAGCGGCAGTGACCAGAATTCACGTTCACCCACAATGTAAGCAATCGGCTCCCCTTGTTCACGGCGGGCTAATAGCGCCTCTAATTGCTGCTGCTCATGGGGAGTCAGTTCGGTTTCATCGAAAGCGAGGATATAGGTACGGCTGCGCCCTGTGGTGTGCTGCAACAGGATCTGCGCATCTCGTTTAGCGCTATCACTGGCAGACAGTCTGACGACTGCCTGCTGTAACCATTCGCTATAACGCATTAGTCCTGCTCAGATAAAGCAGAAAGCTGGTCAGCCTGGTATTCATTGATGATAGGCTGAATTAATGTATCCAGTTTTCCTTCCATCACTTCATCCAAACGGTACAGCGTAAGGTTGATACGGTGATCCGTGACTCGACCTTGTGGGAAATTATAAGTACGAATACGGTCTGAACGGTCACCGGAGCCTAATAAGTTACGGCGTTCGGAGGCTTCCGCTGCATGGCGTTTATCCATCTCAGCTTGGCGAATACGCGCACCCAATACAGACATCGCTTTCGCTTTGTTTTTGTGTTGTGAACGTTCATCCTGACACTCAACCACAATCCCCGTTGGTAAGTGAGTGATACGAATTGCGGAGTCGGTGGTGTTAACGTGCTGGCCCCCCGCCCCCGATGAACGGAAAGTATCGATTCGTAAATCCGCTGGGCTAATTTCCGGTAATTCTGCTTCTGGCAGCTCAGGTAAGATAGCAATAGTACATGCGGAGGTATGAATACGACCTTGTGATTCCGTCTCAGGAACACGTTGTACGCGGTGACCGCCGGATTCAAACTTCAAGCGACCATACACGCTATCACCCGAAATTTTTGCGATAACTTCTTTGTATCCACCATGCTCACCATCACTGGTGCTCATCAGCTCAACGCGCCAGCGGTTACTTTCCGCATAACGGCTGTACATACGGAATAAATCACCTGCAAAAATTGCCGCTTCATCGCCACCCGCACCCGCGCGGATTTCCACAAAGCAGTTATATTCATCATCAGGATCTTTTGGAAGTAACAACAATTGCAATTGTTGCTCTAGCTCTTCATTGCGCTCTTTGGCTTCTTTTAGCTCTTCTTGAGCCATCTCTTTCATTTCAGGATCATCTAACAGCATTTGAGCTGTTTCAATATCATCCTGAACGGAGCGCCACGCAGTAAAACACTTCGCGACATCCGTTAATTGAGCATATTCTTTTGATAAAGCACGAAAACGGTCTTGATCAGCAATCACACCCGCATCAGCAAGGTGCGCTTCAATTTCTTCGTAGCGTTCTTGTAATGCTTCTAGTTTTGCGACAATAGAAGGCTTCATTCGTTATATCAGACCTATGATTAAAAAGTGGTTATTGATGGTCCAGCCCTAAGCTGTCCCTAAGTAGATTTAGACGCTCAACATCCCCATTTCCCGCAGCTTGCTGCAAAGATTTAGTCGGAGCGTGGATCAGGCGATTGGTTAACTGTTGTGATAGCTGCATAATCACTTGCTCAGGGTTGGCACCTTGGGCAATGGCTGCAAGTGCTTTTTCGGTCATACTTGCCCGAATTGCTTCCGCCTGCTCTCTGTATTCGCGAATTGTAGAGACTCCGGCTTGTGAGCGCAACCAATCCATAAAATGGCTGCTTTCTTGCTCAACAATAAATTCCGCTTCAACCGCTGCGGCTTTACGTTGTGCCAAGTTCTGGGCAATGATGGATTCCAGATCATCAACAGTGTAGAGATAAACATCTCTGAGTTTTTCTACATCCTGCTCAATATCACGGGGAACTGCGATATCAATCAATAACATAGGTTTACTGCGGCGTGCTTTCATCGCACGTTCAACCATCCCTTTACCAATAATTGGCAGCGGGCTAGCCGTTGAACTAATCACAATATCCGCTTCAGATAAACGGTTATCGATATCTGCTAATGAGATAACTTGCGCGTTCACTTCTTTGGCGAGAAGTTCTGCACGTTCTAGCGTTCGGTTAGCGATCATCATCTTTTGCACGCCATGCTCACGCAGATGGCGCGCGACTAACTCGATGGTTTCCCCTGCACCGACTAACAAAATATTCAAATGTTTGAGTGATTCGAAAATTTGCCTTGCTAGCGTACAAGCCGCAAAAGCGACAGAAACTGCATTCGCACCGATATCAGTTTCAGTTCGCACACGTTTAGCCACAGAAAACGACTTTTGGAATAAGCGCTCTAATTCACTAGATAGAGAATGATTATCTTGCGAAAGCGCAAACGCCTTTTTCACTTGACCGAGAATTTGAGGTTCACCAAGAACCAATGAATCTAACCCACTTGCCACACGCATAAGATGGCTGACTGCACGCGCATCTTGGTGCCAATAGAGGCTAGGTTGTAGATCTTTGGCGGTGATCCCGTGAAAATCACATAGCCATTTAGTTAACTGCTCCTGCGCTTTTTCTTGAGACTCAAGGCTGAGATACAGTTCAGTTCGGTTACAGGTAGACAGCACAACGCCGCCACTCACTTGGGGCTGTTTCAGTAACTCCTCAAGTGCGTGGTCGATTTTTTCAGGACCAAAAGCGACTTGCTCACGCAAAGCCACTGGTGCTGTTTTATGATTAATGCCTAAGGCTAATAGGGTCATTGTGCTTACGACTTGCTCACATTGCTCACATTGCTAATTTATTTGTCAGCATGATACTAGCAACCTAGCTCATTGCTGCGATTTATATTCGTATATTGTAGATGATTAACGCGTCTGTTTCTACGGGTAGCCTATCATCAACAATCAGAAAGATGATGCACACCAAAATTTACGTTGATTATCGGACTGTCTGATATCAATATCAATAAGATGCATCAAGGATGCCGCCATTTGGCACAGAAAGCAAATTCCCTATTTTTTAGTATGTTTTCATTGATAACCACTATAGATTAGCGCAATATTCCTGAAAATTACCTTTTGAGAACCGATATGCAACTTTCTTCAGCTCTGTCGTTTATGCGCCCAGCCAGAAACTTTTGGCGGTTAATGCCCCTTTCCTGCTTGCTGCTGACTGCCTGTGTGACTACCTCTCAAGACACCACGAAAGGCACTTCATCCTCAACGGATGCGCAGTGGAAAGCCCACCAATCACAAGTGGTTGAACTGCGTGATTATCAAACTCGCGGCTCCTTTGTGTACATTGGCGGTCAAGGTACCGGAACAGAAACCAAAACTTACGCGAAGTTTTTCTGGCAGCAATATACCCCAGAAAAATACCGTTTATTGCTGACTAACCCATTAGGCACGCGTGAACTAGAACTTAGTGTGGAACCTGATTTAACCAAATTAACCACTAAAGATGGGCAAACCCACATGAGTGACGTGCCAAGTGAATTAATTTATCAGCTAACAGGTATGGATATCCCCATTGATGACCTCACCGCTTGGTTAGTCGGTTCACCGGGGCGTGCCACTGAATACACTCTCGATAGCAACCACCTGCTCAAATCCGTGACGTTTAAAATCAATGGCGAAACATGGAAATTGGATTATCTCTCTTACGATACCAAAACCTCGCCAATGCTGCCGAACCACATGGAGCTCAAGCAAGGGGATAAAGTCATCAAACTAAAAATGGATAGTTGGACACTGAAAAAATGACGTTAACGTGGCCATCACCGGCAAAATTGAATCTTTTTTTGTACATTACCGGGCAGCGAGCTGATGGTTATCATGAGCTACAGACTCTGTTTCAATTTTTAGATTATGGTGATGAAATCACCTTTAGTACTCGTTCGGATGATCAGATTAATTTGCTCACCCCGATGCCGGGTGTGGATGTCGAAAAAAACTTAATCATTCGTGCAGCCAAAAGCTTGCAAACCTATTGTCGTGAAACCCTCAATCATCAAGGGGCGTTAGGTGCAGATGTTTGCATCAATAAAGTGCTGCCGATGGGCGGTGGTATTGGTGGCGGATCATCAAATGCCGCTACAACACTGATTGCGCTTAACGAGCATTGGGGAACTCACGTTTCTGATGAGATTTTAGCCGAATTGGGTAAACACCTCGGTGCCGATGTCCCCGTTTTTGTTCGCGGTCATGCCGCCTTTGCCGAAGGCATTGGCGAAATTTTAACACCCGCTGAGCCAAAAGAGCGTTGGTATTTAGTCGCACACCCTGGAATTGAAATCTCAACCCCGATGATCTTCACAGATCCAGAATTAAATAGAAATTCTCCAAAACGCTCTTTAGCCGCATTATTACTGGCTCCGTATGCAAATGACTGTGAACCGATCGCAAGAAAACGTTTTCGTGAGGTTGAACAGCTCGTTTCTTGGCTGTTAGAATATGCTCCGTCTCGCCTAACAGGAACAGGCGCTTGTGTGTTTTCTGAATTTGAAACCCAAGCGGATGCCCTGAAGGTGTTAAATAAATCCCCATCGTGGGTGCAAGGATTCGTCGCTCAAGGAGCGAATGTTTCTCCTGTGCACAAATTCCGCGCTGGGATAACCCGTGTATTGCACCGATAGTGATGACTTATCCATCATTGCTGTTGGTCAACAATATCTCTCTGGACGCAAGCCTGAGGTTTTTCTCGTGCCCGATATGAAGCTTTTTGCTGGTAACGCTACACCGGAACTAGCACAACGTGTTGCTAACCGCCTTTACACTAATCTTGGAGACGCGGCTGTTGGTCGTTTTAGCGACGGCGAAGTCAGTGTTCAAATTAATGAAAATGTTCGCGGTGGTGATATTTTTATCATCCAGTCAACTTGCGCACCAACCAATGACAACCTGATGGAACTGGTTGTTATGGTCGATGCCCTGCGCCGTGCATCTGCTGGTCGTATTACCGCTGTTATCCCTTACTTCGGTTATGCAAGACAGGATCGTCGCGTACGTTCTGCCCGTGTACCAATCACCGCTAAAGTTGTTGCCGATTTTCTGTCCAGTGTGGGCGTTGACCGTGTTCTTACTGTTGACTTACACGCAGAGCAGATTCAGGGCTTCTTTGATGTTCCTGTAGATAACGTATTTGGTAGCCCAATCCTTCTGGAAGATATGTTGCAGAAGAATTTAGAAAACCCAATCGTTGTTTCTCCAGACATCGGCGGCGTCGTTCGTGCTAGAGCAATCGCGAAATTACTGAACGATACTGATATGGCAATCATTGATAAACGTCGCCCACGCGCAAACGTTTCTCAAGTGATGCACATCATCGGTGACGTTTCTGGTCGTGACTGTATCTTAGTTGACGATATGATTGATACTGGTGGCACACTGTGTAAAGCAGCTGAAGCGCTGAAAGAACGTGGTGCTAAGCGTGTATTCGCTTACGCAACTCACCCAATCTTCTCAGGTAATGCTGTAGACAACATCAAAAACTCTGTGATCGATGAAGTCATTGTTTGTGACACAATTCCTCTTTCTCCTGAAATCAAGGCGCTGAACAAAGTTCGCACCCTAACCCTTTCAGGCATGCTGGCCGAAGCTATTCGCCGTATCAGCAATGAAGAGTCAATTTCTGCGATGTTCGAGCACTAATTCTAAAGCGGGGTCTTAATGACCCCGTTTTAACATGCTGGTTTCAATAGTTTTTTATTAAATTATTGAGGCGAGAAATGTGCTTCATTGCACCACATTCATTGTGGTCACGATACAAAATTTATAAGTAGCGCCCCTACTGTTGTTCATCAACCGTAGGGGCTTTATTTTTTAAGCAGTTTCACTTTGCGTGGTTTCAGGCAAAAAATAAGAGTGAAATCGTTGATATCGAATTTCACTCTTATTTAGATTTTATCTATTTTTCAATGACCCATTTCTGTTCATTGAGAACGTTCATTGATGAATTTCAGCCTAACTGATTATGGGTAGCGGTGGTTATCGTTACGGGAATGAAATTGACGTTTCACCAAACAGTAACGGTCTTCCACTTTCTCTTTACCGCCCATTCTTGCGCCCACTAACCAAACCAACGCACCGATAAAGATCCCAAACAGTGAGCCATTGATGATGTCATCGGACAACCCTAAGTCAACAATATGAGAGAACAGGTTTAAACCGATGCTTCCTCCCATCACGACCATACCCAAACCCATCAAGCCATTACCAATAAGAGTAACCATTTTCCGTTTCATATCTACCTCCAATATCAGTAAACTGATACGCAAGCATTGAAGAAAAGTTCGATAAAACTTTATATTTATGTAAAGAGTATAGCTCTTTAAGTAAAATTATTTGCGATAAGCTTCACATGTATAGAAGAGTTTAAGGATATCTACTCAAAAAGTGCTTTTTATCAATTTAACAACTAATAATGGTATTAACGAATAATTCATAAGCTAATTATCACTAGCGAAATCTTATCCATGACAATTTTGTACATCCACCCCGACACAAGGTAAACTAGTCACCAATTTCTATACATTGACAGTGAAAAAGTCCCCGTGAGTAAAATAAAATTAATTGTTGGATTAGCCAATCCGGGCGCTGAATATGCGCAGACCCGCCATAACGCTGGTGCGTGGTATGTTGATTTACTGGCACAACGCCATAATCAGTCGTTAAAAGAAGAACCTAAATTTTTTGGTTACACGGCTCGAATCAATCTTAATGGCAATGATATTCGCTTGCTGGTTCCGACCACTTTTATGAACTTAAGCGGTAAATCCGTCGCGGCAGTGGCCAATTTTTATCGCATTAACCCAGATGAAATTTTAGTCGCCCATGATGAGCTCGATTTACCGCCGGGTGTGGCCAAAATGAAACTGGGTGGCAGCAATGGCGGACATAACGGCTTAAAAGACATTCAAAGTAAATTTGCCAATAACCCGAACTTTTACCGCTTACGCATTGGTATAGGGCATCCAGGCGATAAAAATAAAGTTGTTGGTTTCGTTTTAGGCAAGCCGCCCCTGTCTGAACAAAAGCTTATTGATGATGCGATTGATGAATCTGTGCGCTGCACAGACATTCTGTTATCCGACGGAATGGACAAAGCTATCAATCGCTTACACGGTTTTAAAGCCACAGCCTAAGAGTTGATTTCATCAAACACGAGTTTTTGTGTATAATCAGCGCCAATTTTCTAAACATTAGGGGCAGCACTCGCCTGCCCCCGCTATTAAGGTGAGAAACATATGGGTTTTAAATGCGGTATCGTTGGTCTGCCTAACGTGGGTAAATCCACTCTGTTTAATGCATTGACCAAAGCCGGCATCGAAGCAGCCAACTTCCCTTTCTGTACAATTGAACCAAACACGGGTGTTGTACCAATGCCAGACCCACGTCTTGATCAATTAGCTGAAATTGTGAAGCCTCAGCGCATCCTGCCAACCACGATGGAATTCGTTGATATCGCGGGTCTGGTAAAAGGCGCATCGAAAGGTGAAGGTCTTGGTAACCAATTCCTGACTAACATCCGCGAAACGGAAGCGATTGGTCACGTTGTTCGTTGTTTCGAAAATGACAATATCATCCATGTTGCTGGCCAAGTTGACCCAGAAGCAGATATCGAAGTGATCAACACTGAATTAGCACTATCTGACTTAGATACTTGTGAGCGTGCTATTCACCGCGTACAAAAACGCGCAAAAGGCGGCGATAAAGACGCAAAAGCAGAATTAGAAGCGCTGGAAAAATGCCTGCCACACTTAGAACAAGCTGGCATGCTGCGTTCATTAGATTTAACTGCAGAAGATAAAGCCGCTATCCGTTATTTAAGCTTCTTAACCCTGAAGCCAACCATGTACATTGCTAACGTCAATGAAGATGGTTTTGAAAATAACCCATACTTAGACAAAGTCTACGAAATCGCTAAAGCCGAAGGTTCTGTTGTTGTGCCTGTTTGCGCCGCTATCGAATCTGACATCGCCGAGCTGGACGATGAAGAGCGTGATGAGTTTATGGCTGATTTAGGTATTGAAGAGCCAGGTCTGAACCGTGTGATCCGCGCAGGTTACGAATTATTAAACCTGCAAACTTACTTCACCGCTGGCGTGAAAGAAGTGCGTGCATGGACTATCCCTGTTGGCGCAACAGCTCCACAAGCAGCAGGTAAAATCCACACTGACTTCGAAAAAGGCTTTATCCGCGCACAAACTATTGCATTCGAAGATTTCATCAAATTCCGTGGTGAACAAGGTGCGAAAGAAGCTGGCAAAATGCGTGCAGAAGGTAAAGATTACATCGTTAAAGATGGCGATGTGTTGAACTTCCTGTTTAACGTGTAGTTGTTTTAGCTCATTATAGGGCATCGTTCGATGCCCTATATGAAATAAAGCCTTTTGAAATCCATGCAACTGAGTGGATTTTTCTTTTGGTTGTGTCTCAGCTTTTCCCAAAATTCAAGCTACGTTAATCTAGCTGGTCTTTTCAACTTTCAGTTGAAACAGGCTTTTTTCATCATGACCACTGCAAGTTTTAGGGTAAAAAAACTAACTGTAATCATCATGGTCTTTCAGCTGCTTTTAACCATGTATCCACTTCATCAACACCTAAAATCAACATCGTATCTTGCAAAGCAACTACTCGATGTAGCATTTCTCCATCATCTGATTCTTCCTGCTCTTCTGCTTGTATAAATAAGCGAGTCAATAACTGCACTAAATGCTTATTGTAATCATGTAAGTAGGCTTTTACTGTACGAATATATTCAAAATAAATCTCAGTAGCTTTTAATGCATACAAAGGATCTATACATGAAACAATATTTAACCATGCACCGAAATCGAATAAACCAATTCTGGATGCTTCAGAACTCGTAGATATTAATGAAAAATAGCGCTCTAACATTTGCATAGGTAAAATAACAACAGATTCTTTTTCTCTAAAAAGACTACCCATCGACTCTACTAATATAGAGGGGTATTGATTATCATCACTTAACGCCGCAGATAAACCCGCAAGACATAAATTAGAATGTTGTTTAAAATTTTCACAATGTGTCCAAACATCTATCGCTCCTTTCCATGCATCACTATCATTTAACTCTTTTATTTGTTTTATAAAATCACAACTTTCTATTTTTCCTGACAATACAGCTAATGCAGATATTCTTCCCCATGCTTGAAATCCATCCTTAATGCCTTCAGACACAATCACACTTAACCATGGAGAAACCCTATCATACTCATGATGATAAGAATAATAGAGACAACGCTCAGCAATATCCCAAAGTCCTTCACTACCTTTCCGCATTATTAATTCAAATACTATCCAACCAACTTCAGGCAAAATATGCTGTAAATGAGGTAAACGGCGTAATACTACAGCTCTCACCGCCGGATGATCGTTAGTAGCAAATTGATGTAATGTAGGTAATAACAACTCAGGCCAAGAGATCTGTTCTTCATGTAACCTTATTATCATAACCATAAGAGTATCAGCAATATGACCTTTAATCATATTAATACCTATTGAAATATAAGTGACACCATCTCCTGATATAGGCTCTCTTTCTTCCACTGTTAAATAGGGAATAGATAAAAAAGTTACTCGTTTTGCGTTATTTATATCTCTCACTATATGTGAACACCCCTGTAACACTTCAGAAGCAGAGCAGTTTTGTCTCCAATACACAGAATGCCGCTCCAATTCATCCAAAAGATCGTTAATTAAGATATCAATATTTGGCTCATTAATTGGTTTCCAATCATTACTTGGATGAAAATTTCCATAGCGATAATTCAAATAATTCGCAATCCCATGCATGATATGATTTCGAAAATCTTCATTTATATCCTGCCAGTAAGAAGACAAAAAACTCAAAAAACGTAATGGGTCTCTTGATGATGCCTCACTTAATTGACGAGCAACTTGCTCCTCCCCACCAATTAACATGTCGCTAAATACATCTCGTCCATATCCATTATAGTGTTCAAGAATACTGCGAATACCTTCATTACTCAGCTCATTAAAAACCTCAAATGAGAATGGAGCTCTTACAATTCCGCTCCATCGATTAATATCTGGTTTATGCTCAAGAGGCCAATTTGAACGATTATATTCATCTAAAATACTTACGCATGACGATGAACGTAAATGACATGGAATACAAATAATAAGCTTGGCCTGATCTATAAGCATATATTCCCTATACTCAGGGCTATCAGCATATTTTAGAGAAAGAGAAAGTATTATTGTCTGTATTGCATCTTGGAACTCTGAACTCAAATAAATAAAAACTTTCTGCACTAAAGTGCCCAGTTCATGTGAAAGCTCGGACTCTAAAAAATCCACTTTCGATAACAGTCGAGAAGATATATCAAGATTAGTTAGCGGAGAGTTAATACATGCTAACAATGCAAAATAACGAAGTGAACCTTCCCTATTAAAGCATAAACGTTCACTGTTGTTTTGCCACCACTCTGAATTGATCTTAGCATGATGAATGATAGCAACTTCTAATGCATCCATTAGGACACGTTGACTATCTTTATGCTCAAAGTCACTCATTCTTCGGTCGTCCGAATGAGATGTTTCACTTAGGAAACCACTCCGATAATTATGTTTTCCTTCATATCTAGAGCTTCGTACTTCACTCCATTTTTCAATTGTTGATATAGCTAGCTCTAATAAAGTAATAGAATTCATCATTCTATCTGAAAGAAATTTGCTATCCTTAGCACCAAACTCGTGTGGTCGGCAATTAAGCTTATTTTCAAATCTGTAGGATAGGATGTCTTCATCTTTAACATCAATAATGATGTAATCCCAAAGAACTACATCATCTATCCCCCCTACAGTAAAACATCGAGCAAGGGCTCTACCTAAAAAACTATATTCTTCCCGTGGAAATTTAAACAATTCCAGCAATAGAGGAGACATTAAATATGCATGTTCTCTCTTTATATCTGATATAAAAACAGTAATCTTACTTATCAAACGAGACTTATCTATCCAATTTGATCTTAATGTTTCCATCCAAAAATCAACGACACCTGATGGATCTAAATTTAACCAATGAGCAATACGGTAAGAGTGGGTTTCTATACCATCAACATCACGCATAGTTTTTAAAACTGGCACAAGGTTTCTTAACCAAAAATAATGCCATTCAACTTGTGAAGCTTTACTATAAATAATTTGGAAAACATCTCGATGCGTATTACGTAAATCACGTAACATTGGCCAATCATCATCTTGAGGTAATTGTTCAGCAAAACACTCAGCGACTAGGCGACGTAGATGAAAAGCATAAGTTCCAGTAAGCACTGTCCGTAGCTGTTTTCTAAACTCTTGTCTTTCCTCTGTAACAAGCTGTGCAATAAAGCTACGAATAGATGGGCGGACAAACGGTACTGGAGGAAGAGTCTTTATAAAATCATTTAAAGTTAATCCATGACGAACTGCCCTACTAATAACTAGTACATCAAGTAGTGTTTGATGCCCAAATGTTAATTTATTACCCTCAGTTTCATGTAAAACATTATGACTAAGCAGTATTCTACGAATGTCATCTGAAGCTGTAAATCGCTGGGTTGGTATCGACAAGCTACGAAGCCTTAACATTTCTGTAGCCATATTTTCAAGTGCTATTTTCCCTTCATCACCTAACGATGGATTCGTTAACATAATTGAATCAACATAGCGTTGAGCTAGCGCTTGGTTAGTCACTATATTAAAACTGCCGCCTCTTTGGGCAAGATTTATAAATAGAGCTAACTCACGTGGATTGCTAATTAAATGTCGAGTTGTATTATCAATAGCTGATGAATCGATTGAGAGCTTTCCAAGCAACGGCATGATTTCACTTTCCCAATCTAATGCTTGGCACTTAAACTCTTTATTCCATGAACGCTGAGATATACGTCTATCGTAATGTCTATCAAACTCTCTACAAGCCGTAATAACAGTAACATTTGGAATTAATAATAGCTGATCTATTTGCGCTAAAAAATACGTTAGCACCGTATGTTCTCGAGCTATAGCAAGTACATCAAGTGAATCAATTGTGACTATTACATGATAGCTGTCCGCTACACGCGCAATCTTTTCAATCCATTGCTCATCTAGTCCTAGAGATTGTCGTTCCTGTGCAGTTTCTAAATCAGCAAACTCTCGCGATTGAATGAATAGCGGTAACATAGCGCTATCAGATTGCACCAATTGTTCTAATTTCTCCTGCAATTCAAGTAGAATACAGGTTTTCCCTGACCCTGGTCCCCCAGTCACTAATATGGAATGATTTTTACTTTTGATAGCTTCAATTAATTCACCAACCAAAAGTGTATCAATACGATGGCCACCAATATCTCGTTGCCATGAGCGACCAATGGATGATGTTTTTCTAAATGAATTAAAGGTAGATTGAATATCTATCGGAGGAGAAATAATACAACCTGACTGAGAAAGGAGGTTTATAAGGTCAGCTTTCGTTAAACGAGAGCTAGATGATAGTTTATTATCTTGTGTATCATTAACCCTCATTCCTTGATAATCAAGACAAGTCCAAAGTGAATTAAAAGCAGAAATAGAATTACTCACCAAATATTGCAAGCGCTCTTCCAGAGCTTCTCTCATCCGCTCATGAATATCACTAGTAATAAATTGGGTTCTAGATAAAAACTCGTAACTATTAAAATCAGAAGATATTTTTTTAATTAGTTCACTAAGCTTTCTATCAGTCGCCTTGTGTACCTTTATCTCTTTTAAAGCAGCATGATAAGCATATGCATCAGGGAAATTATTACTAAACTCTTGTAATAAAGCTAGCTCACCAAAAGGGGTACGAGAGTAGAATCTAACTGTCGTAGAAGGATCTTGTATAAGCGTTTTAATGGCTTTATCTAGCTCATCATTGAGATCGGAGAATGACCATGCCCGAAATGTTTTTTGATTTTTTTTGCACTGACAACAAATTTTTGTACCATCCGCCCGTCCTATCACAACGTCATCAACTAGCCACCTAACTGAATCCGTCTCTACCCATTGATAGTTAGGATCAGATAGCACTGTCAAAGCCCAGTCAAACGCTACTAACGTTTGATATCCATCTCCCCTATTAGACTGAATACCAGCTTTACTCAATTCTTAACTCCTTTCGATAGTAAATGAGATAAGTCACCTGTACTAGCTTCACTAAATCACATCATTTTTCACACTCGATTTCGTTTCTCGCGCAGATGGCGTAAATAAAACAATCAACGAAAAAATGAGTTGAATAGCCATAAAAATCATCAAGAAACTAGACTGATTGATAAACGTTAGTGGCGTGATAAACAATGATGAACACGTAAAGGCAAGAGCAATGATCAATGGATATTTAATGCCAATATCCCGAATTCGTTGCGTAAGAATAAGAGAGAAAATATATATTTGAACAACCGCCGATACTACTTCCATTAGTCCAAACAAGCTAAAAGAAAATTGGTAATAAAAGTTACTTTTAAACACTAATTCAGCATCTTCGGGATGTGAATCCAAATACCATTGATAGACTAATACCTGAATGATACTCAGAACGATTATCCAAAAAATTTCCACACCTAGGAAAGACAGTCTGGCTCTTCTTTTGTACTTCCATTGATGAATGAGTTTAGAACGCATTATGAATCCTTCCATGTTTTAAAATAGCCATACATTTCCCACTATTTATTTTCCCGATTCGAAATGGGCAAAACTCGCCCATAACAGTATTAACCCCGCCCATTCTTATGCGCCACTATGTCTGCCATAATCGCTAACGCAATCTCTGGTGGCGTTTTACTGCCAATTGGAATACCGATAGGCGCATGGATTTGCTCTAGCATTTCAAGCGTTAATCCTCCTGAGTTTAACAAACGCTCTCGGCGCTTAGCACTCGTTCGCGTTGACCCCATTGCGCCAATATAAAATGCAGATGTGTTCACTGCTTCCATTAATGTTAAATCATCAATGCGAGGGTCGTGAGTCAAAGACACAATGGCGGTATTGGATGCGCTTGGATTCTCTTCTAAAAAACGTGCAGGGAATATTTTTTTAATCTCAACTTGCTCTGTAATTTGCCTAGCAAAGCGCAACAATTCGTCATCGCGATGCTCACAAAGAATCACTTCAAAGCCTAATGTAACTGCAAAATTAGCGCAGTAAACGCCGACATTGGAGATACCCGCAATAATCAGTTTGGGTGGAGCCATGATATAAAACTGGATCTCATCGCCATTGCGCTCAATATGGGTGGGATGTTGTGAGTTTGGTACCGTCGTGATTTCACTTCGCTGAGGTAACGTCAATTTTTTAATGATGGCGGTATAACCGAGCAGTGCTGTTTGGATCTGTGAGAGGTATTGATGAGAATGTGGGTTACAGGGTAAATATTCGATAAGAACATCTAAACTCCCTTCACAAGGTAAATTGACTTTGGCTTCCACCCCGCCCTGACCATAGCGAACAACTTGGCTATCTTTTAAATAATGACCTTGCTGAATTCGTTGCAGAAAATCCTCTTCAATACAGCCTCCAGAGAGAGAACCTACGTACATCCCATTCCCTTTAGCAACCAATAAAGAGCCAGGGCTTCGCGGCGATGAACCATACGTATTCAGCACCGTGCATAACCAGACTGGCTCATCCGTTGCCCACTTAATTGCTTGAGAAATCACGGAAATATCTTCACGTAGCATATTCAGTCCCTATTGATTTTTATTCTTAGTTTTTATTCGGAAGATAATCAATATCTTTAATGACATTCTCATCATTTATCTGCATTTCGTAAACCAATTGATGACGTAATATTGATTTTGCGCCATCATCGCCCGATAAATTAAGCAAATTTTGTCGATGTTTTTCTGATATTCCGACAGGGTGCCCCGGTATGTTTTTATATACAGGCCGCACTAATGAATAATTTTTTAATTCGTTCGCAACTCGAATAAATATTTCGTGAGAAATATATGGCATATCCCCCAGTTGAATTAACCAGCCACTCCAATTGGAGGTATTTTTTACGCCTAACGCAATCGATTCCCCTAGCCCATGGCTATTTAATACGGAAAAGGGAATATTAAAGTGTAAACAATTGTTAATGACACCCACATTATCAGCACGAGTGATCACATGAATAGGTAATTCACTATTCATTGAATTTATAAGCGTTTTTTCGAACACAGTTTGTTGGTCAATTCGATAATTTAATTTACTTCCTTCACCACCAGTACGTTGAAAACGCTCACTTTTCCCTGCAGCTAATATTAATATACCTATATTCATGGTTTACATTATACATAATTAATTTTATTGTTTATATTATAAATAATAATATGCAGATTATGCTAATCGTCACAATTTTTATTATTCATCCAATTCTACTCATATTTCGATAGAAAATTATTGGATATATAAATATTTATATTACGAAATTAGCAATGAAATAAAAAATAATAATTGAAGCAATGAAAATAAGTGTAAGGGTATATTATGAGCAATAACCATGTCGGACTATCCCGCAGACACTTTCTAAAATGTGCTGTTGTTGCGGGGATCTCTTGTTATATCGCCCCTTTGTATAGCCGAGCTTTTGATGTGCTATTCGAGGAAAAAATTCTTCAGGCTCCCGATTGGAACCCTGTTGATAAAAAAATCAAATTCCGAATTGATGGCTATGCCAAAGTGCAAGGTGAAAAAGTCTTTGCAAGAGATATTCGAGCCCGCGATATCCCTCATTGGCCCAAACAACAAGGGCATGCCTTTCTTCTACGCGTCACCCAAGCCGATAAAATCTACGAAGGTTTTAACCTCGAACGACTTAATGATGGTTTGATGCCTGACCGTATTGTCACCGCCAGTGATTTAGAAAAAGATGGCGTCGCCTTCCCTGAATTCTATGGTGAAGATTTACTGTTACCAACAGGAAAAACCCCTGCTTACTTAGGGCAAGCCGTCGCATTACTGATTTATCATGATTTTGCCAAGTTTAGCTTCGCCAAAGAGACACTCAAATTCCACGATGATGTCATCCAATATGGTGCTTACACGGGACCATTACAGCGAGATCCTTGGGGAACTTATCGCGGGGTTCGTATCGGCGGAGAAACACCATTCTCGCCTGATACATACTCCAGCATGAAAGATATGCCTATCTCCCCGATTGGTATGAAAAAGCATCTCCCAATCTGGCCTGAAGGTCGTGAAGGTGGAAAGCTAGATCAAGAAGGCATGTATTATGCGGATGAACTCGCCAAACAGTTAGAAAATCCGCCGGAAGATTGGCTGGTTATCAAGCGTAAATATTTTTCGCAATCTATTGATACCTCGGCGCTCGAACCCGATAACGCCAATGGCTGGTACGATGCCAAAACACAATCATTCCATTTAGTGATCCCAACACAGTCCCCGCAAGAAGTTGCCGCATCACTGCCTGAAATGCTCGCAAAATCCAAATTCCCGATAAAGCAAATATTCTTACATCCTTGCTTTACAGTGGGTTATGGCTCAAAAGATCACACTCCATTCCCTTATTATGGTGCAATGGCAACTCTGTATGGTGATGGCGTTCCGATCCGCCTAGCCAACGACCGTTATGAACAGTTCCAATCTACCATCAAACGCCATGCGTTTGACATGGACTACACTCTCGCGGTCAATAAGAAAACCCATAAAATTGAAGCACTTTCCGCCTCATTTATTGGGGATGGCGGCGGTCGATGTAACTTTACGCCTTCCGTTGTGATGGTTGCTGCCACTGGAGCCCAAGCCATCTACTATATTCCTCGTAGTGACTTATCGGCTGTGGGTATCGCTTCTCGCGCGGTTGATGCGGGATCTGCCCGTGGTTATGGTACGTTACAGGCCATGGCTGCCACTGACATGATCATGGAAGAAGCCGCCAAATTACTCAAGGCCGACCCTATTGAGTTTCGCCTGAATAACATCATCAAGTCAGGAATGAAAAATACCCAAGGGGCTATCCCCGGTGGCGCAATTCGTGCGGATGAAGTGCTAACCCGTTGCGCTGAGCACCCAATGTGGAAAGAAAGAGCGAAACGTAAAGCCGACTTTGAAGCTAAAAATGCAGGCAAATTATTTGGTACCGGCATTTCTTGCGTTCAAAAAGACTTCGGTACAGGTGCTGAATCCTCCTTTGCGCGCGTTGAACTCACACCTGAAGGGAAAATAGCCATTTATCATAGTGGTGCAGAGATTGGTACGGGGATGTCTACATCCCAAGCAGTGGTCTGCGCCAAGTGGTTAGGTAAGCCAGCGGAAGAAGCCCATTTCTCGGTTGTAGATTGGTCAGTTCTGCCGATGATTTCGACAGGAAACCCATTTGCGATGGCGCAAGATGAGCAAGAACGCCTCGCCACTAACCCGCTCTGGACACCGAATTACTGCTCCCCAGCCAGCGCCAGTAACTCCGCTTATTATTTCACCCATAGTACGGAAGAAGCTGCTCGATTGGTCTTTGAATATGGTCTGTGGCCTGCGGCAATGTCAATTTGGCAAGAAGGCATTGGTGGTGGGCAAGCAGCTCCGCTCGTGGTTCGTCGTGAAGATGCCCGTTGGGTCGCCAATGGACTCACCGCTGATGGGCTAGAAGTGCTTAGCTTACAACGCTTAATCGACCGTACATTTGAGATGGGTGGTTTAACTGGCGCAGTTTGCCATGTCTTTAACCGCTGGGAGTGGGCAGAAGCTGATTTCAAAATTAATGATGAAACCCGCCGCCTTCCTGTTGATGGTCTTTCCCTGCGATTTGCAAACAAAGATTATCAAGTGTGGCATCGCCAAAAAGCGTATTACCCTGATACTCAAAGAAACAATGCTGGCGTTACCTATTACAGCGCCGTCGCTACCTTATCCGAACTTGCCATTGATAAGGCCACTGGTCATGTTGAATTGCTCGACCACCACACCGTGGTTGAATGCGGAAACTTAATTGTTCCTCAATTGGTTTCAGGACAAATCCAAGGTGGATTAGCGATGGGTATTGGTCATGCGCTCCATGAATATTTACCTCTCTACGAAGATGGACCCGGAAATGGAACGTGGAACTTTAACCGTTACCACTTACCCCTCGCAAATGATGTTGCGGTTTGGAAACAAACTAGCGAAATCCTGCCGGGGTTATCCGATACCGACCCACCAAAAGGGGTCGCTGAAGTTGTTATGATCCCTGTCGTTTCTTCCATCGTCAATGCGATTGCTGATGCAACAGGGCACCATTTCTTGAGTCTGCCTGTTCGCCCTAACGATATTCTAGAGGTATTATCATGAGCCTAAATTTCCTACCACTCACCATCAACATTAACGGTCAACAATATGGACCGATGGATGTTCCTGAAGGTCTCATGATGATTGATTTTCTTCATGAGTATGTTGACCTCACGGGGTCACGACTTGGCTGCGGTCAAGGTATTTGCCACGCTTGTGTGGTAATTTTAGATAACCCATCAGGCACAAGCGAAGAAGTTCGTACCTGCATTACAGGCGCACACTTTTTCAACAACAAAAGCATTCGTACCATCGAAGGGGCTGCTACCAAAGAAGAAAATGGTGACGTTAAATTATCCCCTGTGCAAGAAGCGTTTATCGACCACTTTAGTTTCCAATGTGGTTACTGCACCCCAGGCTTTGTCAATGCGGCGACGATTTTCGTTGAAGAATTGCAACGCAACCCGATCGCCGAGGAAGAGCTAGAAGAAGCCATCAAAACGGCTTTAAATAATCACATTTGCCGCTGTACGGGTTATGTTCGTTATTATGAAGCGGTGCGTGATGTGGTGATGAGCACTCCAGGGCTAATCAAGGAGACGATAAAATGATCAAACGTATTATTTTATGGTTGATAGCGATAGCTATCGTCGTCTGGGCGATTCTATATTGGTATGAGAGTCGTAAACCAGACGGTCCTGTGCAAAAAGTCACCGCAAGCGCCGAGGAAATTGAGCGTGGTCGTTACTTAACGCTTGCTGGTGACTGCGCAGCATGTCACACCAGCGCAAACGGAGCGCCTTTAGCGGGCGGTTTTCCTCTCGATACGCCTTTTGGCACTATTTATAGCAGTAACTTAACGCCTTCTGCTGATTATGGGATCGGTCGTTGGACAAAAGAAGAGTTCCATAAAGCATTAACTGAGGGCGTTTCGCCACCAAGCAAAAACCTCTACCCTGCAATGCCATATACCTCCTATAAAGGGATAACTCGCAGTGATTCTGACGCTATCTACAGCTATTTAATGAGCCGCCCAGCGGTAGATGTCGCACCACCAGAAAACTCACTGCCTTTCCCGTTAAACCAGCGTATGGCGATGATTGGCTGGAACCTATTATTTTTCAATGACAAACCATTGCCGAATAGCTCCCAAGGCAGTTCTCCAGAATGGGAACGAGGAAAATATTTAGTCAATGTGCTTGAACACTGCTCTGAATGCCACACACCAAGAGGCGCACTCGGCGAAATGGAGTTAGATAAATATATGAAAGGTGGCGCATTAGGCCGTTTCACTGCCCCTGACATTACCCCTGATGCCCTCGCTGCTCGTGGTTGGACAAAAGAGGATCTCCAGCAGTTCTTCATGACAGGGTTAGCACCACAAGGTTCAGCCTACAGCGATATGCATCCGGTTATTTATCTCAGCACGCAACATTTAACCCCGGAAGATAATAAAGCCATTGCCACCTACCTAATGGGTGATAATCCACCAGCCACATTACCGCTCAAAATGGGTGATGGTAACGCGGCTGGTAAGCAGGTTTATCTGGAAAGTTGCTCAGGTTGCCACTCCTATGATGGCAGCGGTAAACCCAATGTGGCAGTGGCGATGAAAGGTAATTCGACCCTGCGTGATGTAGACAGTACCAATCTCATTAATGCCGTATTAGATGGTTTGCCAGAGCAAGCGTTCCCAAATAACCAAAGCATGCAAAGTATGCCAGATTTCGCTGACAAGCTTAATGACCAACAAATCGCGGATTTGGTTAACTTCCTGCGCGTTCAATGGGGTGGACAAGCTGGTGATGTGACCCCTGAGCAAATTAAAGCCCTGCGTAAATAAGCTATTTTGCTCTTAAATAAAGGCTTACCGATATTATTCGGTAAGCCTTATTTTATAGAGCCTTTCCGATCCTAATTTTATTATTCTCTATTATTTTTTCGCCTTTATTTCCGGGTTTAAAAACCAATGGATGGTCGAATTTTTGGCTAGAAATAACGCTAACGTAATGGTGAAAAGCGTGAGCGAAATTAAGAGTGGTAAACCCACTTCGATATGGAACGAACTTAACCCAGTCAATAGTAAGAAACAGATGATCGGATGAATCAAATACACCCCTAGCGCGTTATTTGCTATTTTCATAAATCGTTCAGTCGATAATGCAATACAAATAATCGCAATTGAAATTAACACGCCCATTAGAAATGAAAAAGTATGCACAAAAAAATGATAAGCAAGTTGGTTTCCATCTAAAACCTTTATTAACACGGACTCAATATTTACTGGGGTATAAATATAAATCGCAACCAAGGCTATTACTGCTGATACGATAAAAAATACATTTTGTCTGAGCCAAACTATTTTTTTATCATCACAAAAGTACGCCATAACAAAGAATGGAAAATACTGAAAAATCGCCGAAAACCCAGTGATATCCGATAAGTATATCTTAGAAAAAAACGCAATAATGATGGATAACAGCAAGGTGATAAACACGCCTCCTGCATTATTTTTTATAAATGAGGGCAGCAATAAAAAAACGGCTTGCCATATCGGTACCGCTAAGAAAAACCAAACGCCGTTTTGAGGGAACAGTAAATATTCTTCGATACTTAGCCGATTTGTAAAATAAAGCGGGATAGCATCTATCGTTTGAAACGTGAAATAGATAATTAGAGGTGGTATTAAATGAGCACGCCAACCTTGCCATAAAACCCCCTTGCTTAAATAGGCAGCGATAAAGACAAACATTGGGATTAATACCCAATCAAATACTTCAATTAAGATTGAATAATCGGATTTCACAATTGGATTAATATTTAAATAAAAATTAAAGACAATTAAAGAACTCAATATTAATTTTAATGTTTGCCAATTCGGTAAATGACGATTTTTTACCTGCATAGCAAGAGTTCCATCACGCATATTTCACCCTATATTATCATTATTCGATTAGCACTCATGTGCTTTAAAATTACGCCCTCTAATTTAACAAACGTCATAGTAATAATCTAATCCTTGCCGAAAATCTGAGAAAGTTTCTCCATTTACCTGCCATATTTGTGCATTTTGTCTAATATTGATAACACACCGAAGTTAACCTGAGAATAGATCATATCAAACTCAGAAAGGTGGATTAATCTGCTTTTTAGTCATCAATACATTTAGCTGAATTTTAAATGCTAAACTCTCCCTTGAGCATCCGAATATGATGCCGATAACATAAATATTAATAACTCTTTTTTGGTAGGGATCCCATGAAACTTCGTCGTACACTGCTTGCTCTAGTATTACCGGTACTAATGTCTGCTCCAGCACTGGCTGAAGCCTATACTGTTACTGTTTTTCAGTGTGTAAACAAAAATAACAAGCAAGTTCGCGTGACATACGTTGATGGTCAGTATCGATATGCTTTTGGAAAAATAGATGATATTCCCGATATTGAAATTGTTCGCTCACCACAACAACTAACCCAAAATTTTATAAAAACACAAGCTGCTGATACAGATACAGGCCACGCCCAAATTATGGAGCTAGATTTTAAAAATGGGACATATGTATATACCGTTCACTCTGACTATCTAGGAACAAAACGCGCGGGTGGGGTTTATGTTGACAATAAAGGTAAATCGATTGCTTCGATCGACTGTTTACCGAACACCATTGTCGATAATATAAACGAGCATATTTACAATCTACCTGAACGTCCTTATTAATATTTTCAGAGAGATTTTAATCAAGATTAACACCATCGCTATGAGATGTATTAACCAGCAAACTACTCAATAATATCCATGGAGATTATTGAGCAGAATAGAGTGGTAAATAAGTGGATTTCGCCAGCTTATAAAACTTATAAAGGAAGTGCATACGTCACTTTGACTGTCTCCATCGGCACTTCCGTTTTAATGCTCTGCACACTGCTTATTTGCGTCAAATAGTCAGCATGAAAACGACGATAAGATGCCATATCTTCCGTCACAATACGGATCAGCGCGTCACACTCCCCCGCCATTAAATGGCACTCTACCACTTCTGGCATTTGCTGAATATCGGCCACAAACTGATTAATGGTTTTCGCATCTTGCGCTTTAAACCAAATACGTGCGAACAAAGACAAGCCCGCGCCAATCTTTGCACCATCTAACACCGCAACATAGCGTTTGATTACACCAGCATCTTCCAGCAACTTAACGCGCCTTAAACAAGGTGACGGGGATAAGCCGACTTCTTTTGCCAGTTCAACATTTTGGATTTTTCCATCACGTTGCAGCACCTGCAAAATATGTTTATCAATCGCATCTAATTTGATAGCGGATGAACTGCTGTGTTCCAGCTCATGCTTTTCTGCATAATGCGAGCCAGTTGTCTTTGGCATGCGAACCTCTTTTGCTTTTATTTTTTGATATTAAATGTCAAATAAACACTCATGACAAGCAACAAAACAACCAAATTTCAATGGGAAATAGCTATAATAACCAAACTTTTTTCTCTTCATAAGAAAATAATAATAAATAGAGGTGTTTGGGTGGATCTACAAACGTTATTGCTGTTTAGTGCAACTGTCATTCCTTTGATTTGCACACCAGGTCCCGATATTTTATTTATCTCATCACAAGGGTTATCAGGCGGTATCTCTGCTGCATGGAAGGCCAATTTGGGTATTATCCTCGGCTATGTCACCCATGCCATTTTAGCGGCACTTGGACTCGCGGCTATTGTTGCAACTTCACCGATTATCTTCCAAACCATCAAATGGGTGGGAGTCGCCTATGTTGCTTACTTAGCTGTCCGTATGCTGTTATCTGCCATGAAATCGAGAAAGTTTCAGATTAACACCGTGTCCACGCAAGCTGTAATTGGCAAAGCGTTTCTTACTAGCTTCCTTAACCCTAAGGGGTTACTAGTTTATTTCGCAATTTTGCCTAATTTTATCCATGTTTCTGAAAGTGTTGCAATACAATCTTTAATCTTATCAGCGACTTTTATCACATCATGCATCATTATTTACGGCACCATCGGCATGATATTCGCATCAATGCATAATCGGCAACAATATAGCGATAAAAAACGGCGCATTACAGAAGGTGTTGCCGGTGGAATGTTAACCTTTGCAGCCATCGGACTTGCAAGTAGCTGATCAACTCTCAAGGGTGAACGCAACCTTCGCCCTCACCCTATTTTTCCTTATTTAAGCCCCGTTAATCGATAGCATAAACGCCCTAAAACTTGCATCGCCTGTTCAAGCCGGTCATTCCATGCAAATGACGCATTTAAGCGAAATGCATGATTGAATTGATCGCTGGTAGAGAACATGCTCCCCGGCGCTATGCTAATGCCTTCCTTCAACGCCAATTGATACAGTTGGATGGCGTTAAATGGCGGTTCAAATTCCAACCATAAAAAATAACCCCCTTTTGGGGTGTTCACTTTAACGGTGGACGGCATATATTTAGCGATGGCACTCAGCATGATATGTTGCCGCTGTTCCATAGTTTGGCGCAGTTTGCGCAGATGGCTATCATATCCCCCTTGAGATAAGTATTCCGCAATCGCCAATTGGGTTGGCACGCTAGCAGAAACGGTGCTCATCATTTGCAAATGCTGGATTTTGCTCGCATGATGACCCGCAGCCACCCATCCGACACGGTACCCTGGCGCTAAACATTTCGAAAATGATGAACAGTGGAAAAAGTTCCCTTGTGAATCGAGTGATTTTGCAGGGATAGGTTGCTGATTACCAAAGTAAAGCTCGCCATACACATCATCTTCGATCAACACAATTTTGTGTTTATTCAAAATATTCACCAGCCGTTTTTTATTGGCTGGGGGCATCGTGCCGCCTAACGGGTTTTGATAGTGCGTCATCAACCAGCAAGCTTTGATCGGGTATTTATCCGCAATGTCCTCTAACGCATCGAGATCAATTCCAAATAATGGGTCAGTTTTGATGGCTATCGCTTTAAGTTTTAAGCGCTCTATCGCCTGCAAGGAACCATAAAATGCTGGAGATTCAATCACCACCCAATCACCGGGTTGAGTAACCGCTTGTAAACTCAGTACCAAGGATTCCATCGCCCCTGCCGTGATCACGATTTCATCAGGTGCGACGTGGATCCCTTGAGTTGCATAGCGCTGGGCAATATTGCGGCGCAGCTGTTCATTCCCCGGTGGTAAGTTAGTAGTGGTATTGGTTTTCGATAAACGACGCGCTACCGAGGCAAGAGACTTGGCTAATTTAGGGTCATCCAGTAAGCCAGGCTCTGGGAAAGCTGAACCGAATGGGATAATATCTGGGTCTTTACACGCTTGCAGTACACCGAAAATAGAGGCGTTGATCTCCACATTTTCATTTAAATGTAGTCCTTTTCCCCCTTTTGCGGCGGCAAATGTATTATTGCGATTTGCAACATAATAGCCAGATTGCGGACGCGCAGCGACCCACCCCTGACTTTCCAGTAACTGATAAGCTTGTACCACCGTCATTAAGCTTAAACCTGATTGCTTAACACTCTCTCTAAGTGAAGGTAACCTGTCACCCACTTGCCAAATATTATCTTCAATCTGTTGACGAATTTGTGCTGCTAGCTGTTCATATCTCGTCATTCCCGCCTCACTGTTATAGGTGATTTGCCAAAAATTGTTACTATTATAGTTTATCGTCTCATGTTCTACTTATCCACACATTCACCTGACTTTTTTTAACTATAACCACAAAACATTTTTAGTTGGATTTATGAGTGTTAACAATCCAGCGAAATCAATTACTTATTGCTAAGGAACAGCCCATAATTGCTTCGCAATGGCTGGAAATGTGGCGTGTCAAAATCAATTCCATTCAGGGGTCAATATGTTTGGACTAACTGCGCTGGAGCTTGCCCGTATTCAATTCGCGTTTACGGTATCGTTCCATATTATCTTTCCTGCTATCACCATCGGGCTTGCCAGTTTTTTGGCCGTTCTCGAAGGTTTATGGCTAAAAACCCGCGATACTGACTATATAAAACTGTTCCATTTTTGGTCAAAAGTATTTGCTGTCAATTTCGGTATGGGTGTCGTTTCTGGATTGGTGATGGCATACCAATTTGGGACTAACTGGAGTTTCTTCTCGGATTTTGCTGGTAGCATCACCGGCCCACTCTTAACCTATGAAGTGCTCACCGCTTTCTTCTTAGAAGCAGGGTTCCTCGGTGTCATGCTATTTGGTATGAACCGTGTGGGCGAAAAACTTCACTACTTTGCGACGTGTATGGTTGCACTCGGCACCATCATTTCAACCTTCTGGATCCTTGCATCCAATAGTTTTATGCAAACACCTCAAGGTTTTGAAATTATCGATGGGCGAATTGTCCCTGTCGATTGGTTAGCGGTGATCTTTAACCCATCATTCCCATACCGCTTACTCCACATGACCACTGCGGCATTCTTAGCAGCAGCCTTTTTTATTGGTGCATCCGGTGCATGGCATTTACTCAAAGGCAATAAATCCTCCGCCATGAAGAAAATGTTCTCCATGTCTTTGTGGTTGATCCTGATTTTAGCACCAGTTCAAGCTTTCATTGGCGATGCTCACGGGTTAAACACCCTAAAATATCAGCCGGTTAAAGTCGCGGCAATGGAAGGTCACTGGGAAAATAAACCCGGCGAAGCCACCCCGCTGATCCTCTTCGGTATCCCGAATATGAAAAAAGAAAAAACCGAATATGCCATTGAAATTCCTTACATGGCGAGCCTGATTTTGACGCACAGCACCACCAAACAGGTTCCAGCCCTTAAAGAGTTTCCACCAGAAGATAGACCCAATGTGTTTATGGTGTTCTGGTCATTCCGTGTGATGGTGGGCCTAGGCATGTTGATGATTGCTGCTGGTGTTTGGGGGTTATGGCTTCGTTCACGTAAAAGGCTGTATGAATCCAAATTATTCCTGCGTTTTATGTTCGTCATGGCACCATCAGGCTTAGTCGCCATCTTAGCTGGTTGGTTTACCACAGAAATCGGGCGTCAGCCTTGGGTTGTCTACGGTTTACAGCGTACCGCAGATGCCGTGAGCGCCCATGGTGAAATGCACATGAGCGTGAGCTTACTAGCCTTCTTTGTGGTGTACGGCGGCGTATTTGGGATCGGCTACATGTACATGATGAAATTAATTCGTAAAGGTATCTCCGAGGAGGCAACTCATGGGCATTGATTTACCACTAATTTGGTTTGTCATCATCGTTTTCAGTATGTTGATGTATATCGTGATGGACGGTTTTGACTTAGGTATTGGTATTTTGTACCCAACCCTAAAAGAGAGCCAAGACCGAGATTTGATGATGAACAGTGTGGCACCTGTTTGGGATGGTAACGAAACGTGGCTAGTGCTAGGTGGTGCCGCGCTATTTGGGGCATTTCCGCTAGCCTATGCCATTGTTTTAGATGCGCTATCTATCCCACTGACCTTTATGTTGCTAGCACTGATTTTTCGTGGGGTCGCCTTTGAGTTTCGCTTCCGCGCCGATGAATCTCATCGCCGCCGCTGGGATCACGCCTTTATTTGGGGCTCAATCCTTACCACATTCTCTCAGGGGATTGTGATTGGTGCGTTTATTCAAGGCTTCCACGTTGAAAACCGCATGTATATGGGCGGCTATTTTGACTGGTTTGCACCTTTCCCTTTGTTCTGTGGATTCGGTTTAGTCATCGCTTACGCCTTACTAGCATGTGGCTGGTTAATCATGAAAACGGAGGGACACCTGCGCAAAACCATGTATCGCGTGTTAACCCCATTAACACTGGCCATGTTAGCGGTGATAGGCGTGATAAGCGTGTGGACACCAATGTTAAATGACGCGGTTTATGTGCGCTGGTTTAGCTTACCGAACCTGTTTTTCTTCCTACCTGTTCCTTTATTAGTACTCGGCTGTGTGTGGATCATTTTTAAAAGTGCCAAACGTCAACGTTACGATAGCGTGCCATTTCTCGCTGCACTAATGCTGATTTTCTTAGGATTTACAGGATTAGGTATCAGCGTTTGGCCTAGTTTAATTCCGCCAGCAATTACCTTCCGCGATGCGGCAGGCCCTTCAGAAAGTTTAGGCTTTATGTTGGTTGGCGCTCTGTTCATCATCCCTGTTATTTTGGTTTATACCTATTGGAGTTACTATGTCTTCAGAGGGAAAATTACCCCAGATCAAGGCTATCACTGATACAACTATCCGCTCACCTTGGTGGAAGAAACTCGGTTGGATGGCAGCAATTTGGTTAGGAAGCGTATTGGCACTATTCGCATTCTCTTCCTTATTTAGATTGTTGATGACCGCCGCCGGCATGAAAGTGAAGTAAGCCCTTTGCCGCAGCGTTAACATGCTGCGGCATATTTATAATTAGACGCTCAATAATCCTGCATCTTTTGAATAGTTTTCCCATAAACATTCATGATATGATAATGATAATAATTAACATATAATAATATTATCATTAAGAAAGGAGACGGTTAGTGGCTAGTGAACAGACTGTTGAAAAAAATATCTACCGCCCAGCGCCCCCACAGCTTATTCAAGTTAAATCCATTGTCGATATCAGCCCTTCTATTCGCAGCATCACATTTACGGGTGAAAAATTAGCCAATTACCCAACGGAGTGTGAAGGTGGTCATCTCAAAATTTTTATTGCCCCTGACCATCAAAGCCAACCCGCGCTTCCTTTCCTCACTGAAAAAGGACGTAGCTGGCCAGAAGATAAGCCGCGCCCTTTTGTGCGCACTTACACCGTTCGCGCTATTCGCCCTGAACTCAATGAAATCGATATTGAATTTGCCATGCACGAAGGGGTAACAGGCCCTGCTTATCTGTTTGCTCGTGATGCAAAACCAGGTTATTGGCTGGGGATCACAAACCCAGGTGGGCCTGATCCACTACTGCCTATCCGCGCACATTACTTTATGGCAGGTGATTCAAGTTCTTTACCTGCGATTGCGGCGTTACTGGAAAAAATGCCTGCTACAGCAGTGGGACGCGTCGTTTTACGCCTTGACCACCAAGTGGATATTCGCGATTTAGCCAAGCCAGCGGGCATCGAGATTGATTGGACTTGTGGAGATATTAGCCAAACCACCAATCTGATTAATACATTCAAATCGTGGGATATTCCAGAGTCCGACGTGGGCTTTTGGATTGCAGGTGAAGATCAAATCATCCGTGAATTACGCCGTTTTATTCGACGTGAAAAAGGTTTTGGTCGCGATGATATCTACGCAATTCCTTACTGGCGATATGGATATGATGAGGAAGGTTATCATCATGAACGTCATGCCGTCATGGACAACCCCGACGACTAACTAAAAAACTGCCCCTAAACTGGGGCAGTTTCATGCATTAATTAGCCTGTGTAGTGAGTTAAACTCATTATATTAGTCATTGTAAGCCAGCAGTGCCTTGTGACACAGCTGGGATCTCACACAATCATCAATTGTGAAATTAACCATTGAGACCATTTCATCGCTACTAAAACGCTGTAATGCATCCCCCAAACCTGACTGAACGCCGCTTGATAAATCACATTGGGTCACGTCACCGTTCACAATTACCGTTACATTTTCACCCAAACGGGTTAAAAACATCTTCATTTGAGTGACCGTGACGTTCTGTGCTTCATCGAGGATCACAATGGCATTTTCGAATGTACGACCACGCATATAAGCAAACGGCGCTATTTCGACTTTAGCAATCTCAGGGCGTAAACAATACTGCAGGAACGAAGCGCCTAATCGCTTCATTAATACGTCATAAACAGGGCGGAAATAAGGTGCGAACTTTTCAGACATATCTCCCGGTAAGAAACCAAGATCTTCCTCCGCTTGTAACACGGGTCTCGTGACAATGATTTTACTAATTTCCTTGTTAATCAAGGCATCCGCGGCTAATGCAGTACTGATATAGGTTTTACCGCATCCTGCCTCACCGTTAGCGAAAATCAACTGCTTGTGCTTGATGGAATTAATATAGAGCTTCTGGGTTTCATTACGTGGTGTTATCGGAGTTTCATCGCGACGTTCTTTCGCCATGCCTATCGGCTCTATGCCTGTATATTCGGCGAAGGAGGTAACGTTGTTCATATCCCTCCCTGAACGGTCTTTGCGTGATGTACGTTTCATTTCACGACGTGCTTTTGTTGCAGCTTTCTGTCTACTCATAGTATTAACCCTTCCAGGTATCGATGATGTCAATTCAGATGACGAACTATTCAAAACAGAGAGGAGCTCCCTTCAAGCTCTTGTGTTGCCTAGGTTGATAATTCAGGTATAAAAAAACCGGTTAGCAATCTCATCATGTCAGTTCCATGATGGGGTGGTAACCGGTTTCGCATATTGATTAACAAACACCTAGTTCTCATTCGTTTCTCCTATACAGGCGATACTCGTAAACTAAAGAATCTGCGTGACAATATTATGACAATATAAAAAATACTCGAACTCACCACAAAATATTGCATTGACCCGAATATCATCAACCTACAACGTTTCCATAGAATAAATATAGCGCGAGTTTTTTTTGAATGACAACTTTAAATTAACAAAAAATGTGTAAATTCACGCATCCATCAGATAATCTGTGAAAAATTGCATATAGAAAAACTGTAATAACTCGCTAAATTGACTGAATTATTACAGTTCGATTCTATTAACGAGGCTTACAGTTACCCGCTAGTTGATAACCTTTTGCCTGTGCGTCCGCTTCATTAGCAAAGAATTCCGCATTTTTATCCGACAAGGTTTTAAACCCAGAGCAGTGGGATAAATGATATTTTTTTGAATTACGGTTACCTTTTACCTGCGTCTCACCTTCCTTCTTGTTTGGGATAGACTGAGGTACTGGCTGAGGGACTATTTCGCTGGGCTTATCACTCATATTTAAGCCATCGCCGCTATTTTTGTGCCCTAAACTCCATGTTCTTTCACCCGTCACAAATGGGTTATGATGCCCCATCAATTTAGCAATGCGCTGGTCACGTTTTTGTTCCCATTCATCTACAGGATACTGTTTATCCCACGCCATAAATAACTGCTGCTGTTGGCGTGACATGGATAAATTATAGCGGTCATGCATATAGAAATAGACTCGAGCGACCTGCCCTTTCACTTCGTCGCGCGGTTCAAAGATTTTTTGTTTAAAATCAATGCGGCTACGACATGCACCGTAAGAATAAGGCGCATTAGCAGGTAACTGACCATAGCTCCAATTACTGCGGTCACCGTTCACTTCCCCAATTGAAGGTGCGAGGTTATGCAGATCTGCCTCCATTCGAGAAAACACAGGGTCAGTTGAGACGCAATTTTTACGACCACCACTCTGCCAGCACTGTCTTTGATGACCAAATACCCAAGCAGGAACAATATGCTCCCACTCAATTCGCTCTGCACGACTCTGTTGCTTGCGCACTTGGTAGCCGCAGGAGGCTAAATCAACTTGTCCACCACTTTTACCTGTCCATTCCCACTCACAGCCACAATATAGCGTTCCTTGTCCTTGATGATTTTGATCTCCATAAACGAGGCTTTTACTGGACGTCTTCGCTTCAGTGAAATTGTTCGGTGCAGCATAAACGGAAGAGATAGATAACGAGGAAAAACATACTAACGCAATGATCATGCGCGAAAAATAAAAAATCTGTTTCAAAATAACACCATTGATAGGAAAAAAAGCAATTTATTAAATACAACACGTAAGTTATTCATGCAAAAATTGCCGAATGCGCTATGTATACTCGCTAGTTGGATGAAATATAAGTCTTTTTGATATCAATTGATACTCAATTTTATAACATAAAAGGCAATATCGGAATTTGTGCAATAATATACAAAAAATAGATAACAAGCTTTGTTAACAAAAAACGTTAATCACTATCAATTAACGCTTTTGCTATTCCGTGGTTTATTACTTAATGGGTTCTAGCAATAAAACATTATTGAGTATCAAACACTTGGCTTTTTGCGATATAGCCACAATCCCGGTAACGAAATGCCGATAGAGAGCGCACCGACAATAAAAGATGCCCTTAAAAAATAAGTAACTAGAGTTTCCATTAACTCTGGGGTATAGCCATATTGGGAAATTTTCACCACAGAAATCATTGCGATATAGGCGCTGATCCCCGGAAACATAGGAATAACCGCTGCAACGGTAAAAACTTTCGGATGCGCCAGCCACCAGCGCGACCACTGGATCCCAATCATGCCAATTAAAATCGCGGCAAGAAAACTCGCCCATTCAATTTGCAACCCCAGTAACATTAAAATCATTCGGGAACCATAGCCAATGGCACCTAATAATCCACAATATTTCAATGCCCTCACTGGCACATTAAATACCATTGCAAAACCGACAGCAGGGACAGCCGCTAAGACCATTTTCTCAATTAGCTCAATGAAAAACATTAGGCCCACTCCCTCAGATTCCAAATGATCATCGCCAATACCACGCCGATACAGGTTGCCAGCGTTAATAAACTGGCCATCATCCATCGAGCAATCCCTGTATTCACATGGCCTTTGAACATATCCGCCACCGCATTAATTAATGGAAATCCGGGGACTAACAACAACACGCTTGCTGCCATGGCAATGGTTTCAGTTACATTTAAATAGGGTACTTTGAGTAATAAACCCGAAACTGACGTCGCGACAAATGCTGTAATACAGAAGTTAATCAATGGATTAATCTGGTGAGATGTTAGCACTTGCCGGATATACATCGCGCAACCACTTGCCATAAAGGTGATCAACGCACTTTCCCAACCACCACCGTTAAGGGAACTGAAGCAAGCACAAGAAAGCGCCACCATCACCACCATTAGCCAGCGGGGATAACGTAATGGTTTGATACCCGCTAATTTTTTTTGTAATTGTTTACGGTCAAGTAAGTGGTGTTCAACGAGGATCACTGCATGCTGAACTTCAGTCACTACATGCATATTAATGCCACGGTCAATAATCCGCCGAGTCGATGTTAAACAGCGCCCATCGATGATTGTGGTTAATACGAGTGAGTTAGATGAAATCGCACTATCTACCTGACTAGCGCCCAAAGCGATGCCTAAACGCGTTGTTAACTGCTCAACCAGCATACTCTCAGCCCCATGCTGTAATAGCAGCAAACCGCATTCAATACACAGTTTTGTAATTTCTCTCTGTATATCAACAACCTTTTCTTCTCCCTGCATTTTTTCATCAGCTATGCAATCCTTCATTCTCTCCCCCAAGGATTTGACAAAAATTCAGATATTGATTTAAACATGATAATATTCATATACATCATAGAGGAAAATAACAAACTGAATTATGACCTCTTTCAGATAATTTAGCCCCGTGCGCCATTTTGTTAGGAAATTGATTTCATGAACCAGACAAATTCAGCCAAAACACCAAAAGGACAGCGTCGCCATCAAGCGCTCATTATGGCTGCGGCAGATATTTTTCTGCAATACGGTTTTGAAGGCACGACATTAGATATGATCATCGAACGTGCGGGAGGCTCCCGTTCGACGCTGTATAAAAACTTTGGGGATAAAGAAGGTTTATTTGCTGCAGTCGTGGCACACATGATAGACGATATTTTCACCGAGCCAGACCATAAAGAGCCACCTTTAGACAACATTGAAGCGGTATTATCGTTTTATGGTTCGCGTTTTTTAGTCAATGTGATTAAACCCCAATCTATCGGGCTATATCGCCTAATTTTAGGGGAATACAACCGCTTCCCTGATATTAGCCAACTCTTTTTCGAACAAGGCCCCGTGCAAAGCTATCAGCGCCTTGCCGAAAAGCTTGCACAAATTCCGACTGTAAAAGTCGATAAAGCCACACTATTAAGTATTTCATCCCGTTATCTTGAGATGCTAAAAGCAGATGTTTTTATCAAAACCTTCTGTATCGAAAACTTTAAACCTAGCGATGAATTTATCCATCAACAAATCGGGCTTTCCGTGGATATCATCGCTAGCTATATTCGTAAAATTAGTTCCAGTAAATCATAGCTCATTTAAAATTTCAGTGGCTCGCTGTTGCGCAGCTTGAGAGCTTTCCACTAAAAAAACTTCAGGTCCATACAGAGATGAAATAACAGGTGCTGTGCGCTCCATTTCATCTTTATCCCCCCCATCTGGCTGTAATGTAATTACCATAGCTCGACAATATTCTGTCATCCCCTCTCTTCCATCTTTCAACCAACGACGCACAAATTTCATACATTCCATGTCTTCTGCTGTTGGTTTCCCTTTCGGCTCCATTGGCGGATAAATTAAAACAAATTGGGTCTTTTTCGCTAATAGCTGCTCAAGTTCCGATAACCATGACTGCGTCTCCATCATTGATGTTGGAAATGTATTCATCGTGCAGACAGGCCAGTTTTGAATATTAATCATAATACTGTTATTCATTATCATTCCTTACGTTGGGTTGTTAACTCAATAAAGTGTACTGGAATGTACACTTTATCATTACACTCAGTCAAGAATGATTCTCATTTATAATTTGCAATTTATGCTATAGCCACTTCCTTTAATATTGGCATGATTAATTTGATAAAAATTAAAACGCACTGAAATATTCATCATTGGCCGATGTCTTTTTAAAAAATGGGATGCTATGCTGGCCAAAATATGACTTTTGAAAGTGAAAAGATGATGAAAAATATTCTGCCAATTGCATTGGGTCTATTTGTTTCGCTGACTGCATTGAATGCAAATGCAGGACAAGTTTGTGACAAATATTTCAAAGAAATGAATGCGCTAGTTCAACAAGCTGAAGAACAATATAAGAATGAGCCTAATGCGAGTGAACAAATCGCATTAATGAAATCACAATTAGAAGACGCGAGAAAAACCCTCGCAAGTTATCCTGAAGATACACAGGAACAAGCATGTAGCCAAGCATTAACAGCTATTGAGCATGCTAAAGAAACAGTCAATAAATCCTAATTGCGCCAAAGAAAAAGACCTGATAACTCAGGTCTTTTTTATGCATCCAGTTTATGTATTAAATAATAAAACTATCTTACGACTAAAACGGATATTTTTGCATAAGAGACGATCCCCGAAGCATTCGAACCTAATAAGTGTGTTGAAATACTTGGGTTGCGCGAGCCAACCACAATAAGGTCGGCATGAACTTTCTCCGCTTCATCTAATACTTTTTCTCTTGGTGAGCCAAACTCCACTTTATAAGAGATCCTATCAGCAGGGAAATCCATATCTTTCACAATGTGATTAACCAGTTCAACCAGCTGTTCTTCCGAGCGCTCAATGGCTTTTTTCGTAAATGAAGCTAGCAAATCATAATGATAGCTATAACTCATCGAAAATCTTGAAACATCTGGCACTGAGTGAAATAGATGGATGTTCGCGTTATCCATTTTTGCTAAATGAATGGCTTGCTTTAACGCTTTATCGGTCAATGCATCTTCAGAAATATCAACGGGAACCAAAATAGTTTTATTCATATAAGCCCCTCTCAAGGATCTATCTCTCATTCAATTTATTCGTTTTTTGAATAGATGAGATAGCGGTTTAATGGTTATTGTTTTGCCAAGAAAAGTATAGCCCGAATAAAATGAAAATGTCGTGAACTGGTTTACTAATCTGAAAATCAATTCAGTAAAATAGCCACAACATTTGGTAACTTATTCAATCTAATCCTCTTCTAAGTGCCACTTATGTAATATGCGATGAATAAACGGCGTGACAATTAAGCCAATACTAATAATGAATACACTTTGTAAAAATAAGCCGTAAATAGCGATAAAAAAGCGGCCTGTTTGGGTGATTGGTGCGGGCTCAATTGCTTGGCCGCTCAGCATTGATAATGCGTTTATCATAGACTCCATTATCGAATGCCCTTCAATAAAATAAAAGCCAATAATTCCAGGCAGTAAGCCAATAAAAAACACTAATAACGCTAAAAAATAAAAACGCAGAACTCGCAAAACAAAATGTTCCATGCGCATTAATTCTTTAGTGAATTTCTCCATAAAAATCCTACTCAATCCATATCGATATGCCAATTCAACAATGATCTTGTAAACGACATAAAAAAACCTATGCAACATTATGGAAACTTCATTGCATAGGTTTTAAAAAAGAATAAATTAACGAACAACCAGTACAGATGTTTCCGCGTAACGAACAATTCCTGCCGCAGTAGAACCTAACAAGTGAGTCGTAATATTTGGACGGCGAGAGCCAATCACAATAATATCGGCATTAATATCTTTTGCGGTGTTAATCACTTCATCACGAGGTGAACCAAACGTGATAGTGTAACTAACATCATCATGAGGAAGATCAATCGAATCCATCAGCATTTTCATGTCTTCTTCTGCTTTCACTGTCGCTCGGTCTTTAATTTCCATATAACCCAACGCATACGCATTAATAATTGCCGAAGAGATAGGCAATACGTGGATCAGATGAATTTTTGCGCCAGATTGTTTCGCTAAATTTACCGCATGACGAACCGCTTTACTGGTCAACTCTTCTTCAGTGAGATCGATAGGGACCAAAATCGTTTTGTACATAAGCCCTCCTGATAAATTATCGAATAAACATTAACAGTAAAATTATAATCAACTGTACGTAAATGTCTCTTATCTCAAAAGATAAATGAGATCTCCGGCTACAAATTCACAACATTATTTCTTTATCAGCACTAAAATTCGCTTCATCACTCAGAGAAAAAGCAAAAAATGTTAAATATTTTTCGCCAGAATTAACTGAGAACGTAATAAATCAAACCAATAAAGCTATTAATCAATTTGTTTTTTAAGCATTTTTTGGATTTTCTATGGGATAAAAAATTTTAATAGTTATATGAAAAAAGGGGTTGATTTCTTAAATGAGAATAGTTATCTTTTATCTCGTGAATAGTTGAGTAAATTACTCGGTCTTTTCACAACGACATTGCTCACATTGCTTCCAGTTTAGCTGGCCAACTCATTTGAGTTGGCCTTTTTTTTATTTTATAGCAAACAACATTGCATCAAAACTTCACTGGCAATATCCCATCACTTATTGAGGATAGCGCCCCCAAAGCTCCAATTTTTTAAATGCCCAACATAGGTTAAACGCTCTGTCGGCATAAAGGTAGGTACATCCCCTGAACGCATATGCAGAATATCAGCAGGCGTAATCCATGATGAGCTCCCCTCAAATAGCGGTACACCGGCATATTTATATGCATCTAGGACAAACTGCGAACAAAAGAAACCGTTGGCTTGTTCAATATCATCCCCTAATTGCACTGTAGCCAGTGTTTTAAGGCAAAAATTACGGATACTCTGCCCAATCAGTGGTAATTCGCAGACGCGTTTTGTCAACATCCACGGCGCAATCATAATGATCCCTTTCATGTTGTATTTGCCCCCGTCATTAGCAGTAGAAAACTCACGCAGTTTTTCTGCATGAAATGACGTCAATAAATTATGCCGTAATACAACCATATTATTAGAATCTGTGATTGCTTGGTCGAGTGGAACAATTCTGACTCCACTCCCAACCGATTCTGCCACCTGACCAAATCCTAAATAAATAGAAGCGTGGCTCACCCCACTCACGCTAAATAAGCGGATCCCCCACGAGTTCATCCCCGTTGCTGAAGACAAAAGGATATCTCCCGGCAACATATCTGCCACCGTCAATGTTTCAACTGAATCCTTAATCGGGATCGTGTTAGCATGCTGGATACTAAATTTCAGCTTATTTGACTCATCGTCAGTTTTAAATTGTGTTGAACAACCATTTATAAATAAAAAACAAAAAAATAGCATCCATTGGCATAATTTCATCTACACATATCCATTTTAGTTGTATTTATCATTATTCTCGTTCTCGATTTTATCGACAGAATATGACTATCACACTATTTTATTTTCTTTAATAGATAGAAACTTAGTAGCGATCACAAAAAATTGCTGAATGATCATGAACCATTCCAATGACAAAATACCATCAGATAATTCAAAAAAGATATGGGTATATGAAGGGAATTTATTATTTTAGCACATTAACCCTCTAGTCAATCTAGAGGGTCACATCTCACCCTGAAATTAATTTAGATATATTCTGGGTAAAATACGCTGACAGAGTGATAGGTTTTCTTCTCTGTGGCTTTATTTTTCTGTACCGCAACGAATGGTTTATCTTGCAGTTTTTCAGGTAAAGCCGTAGCATTTTCCTTTGCAATCACAGAAACTTGAATATTACGCTTAGAACGACTTAATTTGAACGGCATCCCTAATAAACGACGGGCTTGGTTATTACTTACCATCATAAACTCCTTAACTAAAAAATTTAAATTCATAAACTGAACATCAAAAAATAGTCAGTGTAGGTCACTAGGTTTATTTTATTTCCAAATTACCTAAAAAATAAAATAAGTAACTTTAGTAGTATAGCAGTAATTAAATATTATTTAATGAAGATTTACTGAACAGTCTCAGCACGTTACTAGTCAATTTTTAAAAAACAAATCTCTAACATTCGATTAATTACAGAAATATAATTTCAATATTAAAACTAATAAGATAGATATCAGTTAAAAACAAGCTAAGCTTCATTTATATTATCGATAAAAACTGGTATTAACGGATTGACTCCCTATAAATACGCTCAGTATAGTAAGAAAAAAATACATATAAGGTACTTATAAATGAAGACGGTTGGACTTATCGGGGGAATGAGCTGGGAATCCACCCAACTCTATTATCAGCAAATAAATGAAGGTGTTAAGCAGAAGCTTGGAGGGTTACATTCCGCTAAGATTGTTTTATACAGCGTTGATTTTGCTGAAATTGAATATTTTCAATCTCACGGTCAATGGGATCTTGCTGCTGACCATTTAGCAAAGGCAGGAATGAGTTTACAAGCTGCTGGCGCTGACTTTTTAGTTTTGTGTACAAATACGATGCACAAAGTTGCCCCTCAAATCGAAGAAAAATCCAATCTTCCTCTCCTTCACATTGCGGATGCAACAGGTGAACAAATAATACAATCAGGCATTAAAACTATTGGGTTGTTAGGTACTGCATTTACCATGGAGCAAGCTTTTTATAAAGATCGTCTGATTGATAAATTTAATTTAAGAGTGGTCACTCCAAATGAAGTAGACAGAAAAATCGTTCACGATATTATCTATAATGAGTTGTGTTTAGGCGTTGTCTCTGAGACTTCACGAACCGAGTATCAACGCATTATGAAATTACTCGTCGAACAAGGCGCTGAAGGTATTATTCTTGGGTGTACTGAAATTACGTTGCTGGTAAATGACGATGATACTTCCGTGCCCGTCTTTGATACCACAGCAATTCATGCGCAAAGTGCGGTTAAATACGCACTAAAAAACCAGTAATAGCGAATTACCATACATTAGGATAATTATCATAAAATTATCCTAACATCACCAAAATACAGATACTTCCCTATTAACGTTTAACATATCTATGTTATTTATTGTTCACCACTAATTTTAGGGCTGTACCGATGAACGAAAGAAAACTTAACAACCTCTCTTTAGGTCAATTCATCAAAGAACAACGTCTCGCTCGTCGAATAACCGTCACCGAGATAGCCAAAGCCATTTCAGTTTCAGAGCGCACATACTCCCAATATGAAGATGGCTCCTCATCTATATATGCTGCGCATCTTATTGCATTAAGCTCAGTATTAAATGTTGAACTTCGAACACTGATCGACGCTTATTTAAAACCAGAACAATGATATTTTATGTCATCCTCTTAGCATAAAGTCCCTAGCTTTCACTTTATGCTAAGTATCGTTTATTGATGAATTTACTTCTTAGTGTTGAATATAAAATACACTCATCATAAATATTTCCGCTATTTTTCCACTATAAAGCAAGTGTTCCACAGGCGTCGCAATCATACTAATTGTGTTTATCATCGCTTCAGCGATCATTTCTACTGGATTAAATGCAGGCATGTTTATTCTCCTTTTTAGACACACTATCTTAACTAGGTAGTTCCGCCTATAGGATTAAGTGCAAATTGCTTCTAATGAAATCAATAAAAAGCCCCACACTTGGCGAGGCTATGAATTGTTGTAATTTGTCGAATTAACTCAGTTCTGGCGGGTTTTTAAGTATTTGATGAATCTCTTCTTTGAGGCGAAGTTTTTCTTTTTTTAACTCTATAACATCAGTGCCATACCCGCTTCTATCTGGATGCTCCAGTCTGGCTATTTCATGATCGAGTTGATTATGCCGATTAAATAAGGCTCTAAAATCAGGATCTGACTGGCGAAGCTGCGAGATTAAATCACGATACTCTGGGAACATAAGTCATTACTCCATTAGCTGATTAATACGCACAATCCAGTGTCACGTAGATTGAAAATGAAGTCACTTTACTTATTGTAAATATAGGACAAGTATCACTAATATTAACCTGTCATTCGACTAGAGACTTACGGCTTCACTTTATAGCGGCTCGCGATAGCGATGCGATTAAAAGAACCAATGATGATAGATACCCATTCTATTAATGCTAGTTGTTCATCACTCCAGTGCTCCGCGGCTTTTTCATAAACATCATTAGGTATATGCCCAGCATGAACCATATTGACTGACTCAGCCAACAAGAACGCAGCCTTTTCTTTTTCTGAAAAATAATCAGCCTCTTCCCACACGGCGACCAATGCGATTTTATCAATATTAACATGGCATTTTTGAGCGTCTTGGGTATGAAGCCTCACGCAGAAAGCACACCCATTAATCTGAGATATTCTCAATTTAAGTAGATGAATAAATCCTTCTTCCAATTCTAATGATACTGCTTGCTGATCAATATGATTGCTAATCTCAATCAATTTGTTATACGCATCAGGGGAACTTTTAGATAATGATGCTCTGTTCATATACACTCCAAGTTACATTGCAATGAAATATATATAACCAGTTTCCATAAAACTCATCTATCGATTTAGTGTTGTACAATCACTGATGAAGCTTCACTTCCATAAATGAGCTTCTGTTTTTTAGCTGTTTCGTAAATGCCTATATGCATCGTGGCTTTGTCCCTATAGGTCTTAGTCTGAAAAGTAATAACAGAAGCCCACTGACGGGCTAGATTAATTACTTTGCAGTCAATTTGTAACTTTCATCAATCAACGCTTTAAGCTCATCTTCTGGAAATCCACTGTCCAACTTTATAGTAATCCAGTGCTCTTTATTCATGTGATATGCTGGATATACCCCTTCCTTTAACCTCAACGAACCCACTAATTCAGGAGGAGATTTGAGGTTTATAATATTTACCATCTCATCACACTCGCTTTCATATAATCTCTTTGATGAAATCGTCAGAATGGCAGCAAACCACTTTGCGTTATTTTTATGCCTATAAATGATGTAACTAGGAAATTTAGCCCATGGGTACTCAGCAACTGCACCATAATGACTCTGGATATACTCCATAAGTTCATTTTTGTTCATCTCACCATCCCACTAATAAGTTTCAGTTATGCTAACTTGGCGAGAATATAAATTGCAACAAACGAAAAAATGCCTAAATTTAGCCTAACTTATGACACTATTGTCAAAATAAAAATTTTAGGTAATCTTACATGGGTTTATTATGTAATTACTTCATTAAATTACTTTTTAGGAAAAATCATGTTTGAATCTAAAAATATGCCATTAATTTCTTTCCGCTCTTTTTTAAAACGAATGCTATTACATTTTGGTTACGCTTTTGTACTTATCGTTACCACTTTATTCATTGGCATTGTTGGGCATATAGCTTTTGATTCGAGCATAAGTTGGCATGATGCCACATTCAACAGTGCCTTTATCGCTAATGGAATTGGTCCATACATTGTTCCGCAAAACATTTCAGGAAAGATTTTTTTCGCTTTTTATGGTGTATTCACCAGTCTGGTTTTTATGACCACTCTAGGATTGATATTTGCGCCTATTGCGCATCGAATGTTACACAAATTCCATTTAGATGATGAGTAAAAAACCTCGTCGGGTTAAACGCCATGACCCAAGGCATAATCTTTTCAAGCTATCGCTACAGGCAATTCATCAAAATTTGTCATGTACGCAGGTGACAACATTTCGCGCTTCATCTGATATCCACTATCGCTTCCTTTCGCATAAAAAAGAGCGGGAAGACTATAGTGATTTAGTATTTTTAACTATAGAACCCTAGTATTTAAATAAAGTCATTGCCGCGTTAACTCAGATAACCCTAACCAGAGTGGTAAAACGATTGATGATAATATTAAAAGAATACCGACTAATAAGTATTGAAAAACATTAAGTATACAGATAAATATCTCTTCTAATATCATAAAGTGTACCCTTCATTGCTAGTGTTGATTAATAGCGAAATAAGTGTTAACACTTAAAGTATTAATACTAAAAATGTAGCCGCTCATTTTCATTTGTCAGATATCACTGACCCTATGATTCAACATCAATGATAGAAGTTAATATTACAGCTCTATGCAAATGAAAATCTCAATCAAGTTGTTCTGCTATAATTAAAAATGATCTTTTGTAACTTATAACTTCACACCTAAAAGGAAGAAAATATGTTAAGAAAAATCAGTTTCCTCATCTGCTCATTAGCTGTTGTTTTCACATTAACTGCCTGTAATACCACTAAAGGTGTTGGTGAAGACATAGAGGCTGGAGGTAAGGCAATACAGAGAGTAGCTCAGTAAAAACCTACATTTAACAGATTAATAAAACACTAGCGGATTAGAGATGAAGATACCTTCTAGTGTTTTACTACTATCAACGGATAGCTTTAAATATTTAATTTAAGTATAATTATTAAGCTTTTTTAAAAGAATTTCTATTAACTGATTCCAGCTTATAAGGAATATTGCATATGAAAAGAAGAATAATTATTGCTACATTAATAACATTATTTATTCCAACCATTGCGAGTGCTTCATGTGAAAGCGTTGTTGAACAAATTACGCAAAAAATTATTAACAATGGTGTGCCTGTAGAGAGCTTTACCATTACCGTAGTTTCAAATGAAGAAGCAGCCTCACAACAAGGTACTGTTGTAGGTAACTGTTCTAATGAAACACAAAAAATTATTTATACAAAAAAATAATTCCACCCAAAAAGGGCTTGTTGTAAAGCCCTTTCATTTCTCATTTCCAACGTAATAAGACGCAATCATCTTCCAGCAAATGCTCACCGACCACAAATTGATTTGTGTTAATGGTATTTGTAAGTTTCGCTGCCACTATTGTGATTGTAGTCAAGGTTTATCACCTTAAGTTAAATTATCCAACCCGCTATGGGGTGATATCCATGCATTGATGAGATTTTTATATTGATTGTTAACATGTTAATATGTTTAAGTCATTGGATTTGTTGACCACTTTATTGTCAAATTCGTTGTTGTTCAGTTTCCTATATTGCTTTCCTGTTAAAAATATACTTTACTATTGGATAAAATTTTCATTACATAAGAGAGCTGTATTAATATATATATGTATACTAACCCCATTACTCTCTTACTCATATTTATCCCTGTCCTTGCCTGCATCCTATTCATTATTACTCAAGATAAAAAACAACCAGATACAATGACACTTTTTTTAAAGTTCTCTATCTACTTGTTAAGCACTCTGGTTTTCATAAATTTAATTTTTTTCGCAAGAGCGTTCACTGATTGGTATTAACGTAAGCACTCCGTTCTAATGTTATCTTGCAAACCAAGTATCATTTGTTTGAACTTCGCGATTCGTTGTCTCTGTGGCCAATAATTTAGGATAACGGAGTCAGTAGGTCGGACAGTGATTGTATCATCCAAGCCGGTGGCAGTAACAATTTCGATTTTTTACAGCTGGCTTTGATGTTCCCTGCACTAACAAGTATTAGGCGAAAAAAAACCCGCCATTGCTGACGGGTTAGAAAATACAGAAAAATTATTTTGTATCTTTATTTTCAATAGCTATGATCTGAGGTTTCTCTTCTTCTGGAATTTCATATTCAATATTTAATGTTAACAAACCGCTTGATAACTCTGCGCTTTCAATTTTTACATTCTTACCGAGATTAAATTCAAGAGAAAATTTATTTTGTGTTATCCCTTTATGGATCCATTTTTCTGAATCATTAACTAATTCAGTTGATTGCTCACCTTGTACATAGAGTTTCCCACCTTTTAAGGATACGCTCAAGTCATCCTCTTTATAACCAGGAACACTGACAGTTAATTGATAATTTGATTCATTTATTTGTTTTAAATTATATGGATGTTCTGAGGTTAATGGTCGGTTACCAGTTAATTGGCTGAATAAACGATCCATTTGGTCAAACCTGCTAGAAAGCAGGTTATCAGATAATGCTGGAAATAATGAAAAAGATCTAATGTTAGACATAATTTCTCCTTCAATATCAAACTAACTACCTATTACATAAGCACCATTAGCCATTGCCGTATGAATTAACTCTTTATCTTGGTGCATAACTTATATAGTGTCGCTAGTGAAAATTTCAATCTAGCACTTACAATTCTTTACATTAAATATAAGCAAGCATAAAAAAACCCCGCCATAGCGAGGTTTTTAATAATAACCAATCAAGTAACTAACACGTCTAAGCTTTCATAATACTTTTGCAAAAGTACATTTAACACCGGAAGGGTTACTTTTGGTTATTTCAAAATGATAGAGTGCCTTTATCTCAAGGACATCTCATAAAGATATCGATCTTAAAGTGCCACTACATTTACAGCAGCTGGACCTTTTGCGCCATTTTCTACTGAGAAGCTGACTTTTTGGCCTTCATTAAGAGTTTTGAAGCTATCACTTTGGATTGCAGAAAAGTGAACAAACACATCTTTGCTTCCATCTTCAGGAGAAATAAAGCCAAAGCCTTTAGATTCGTTAAACCATTTTACTAAACCAGTCATTGTATTAGACATATTGAATTCCTTTGAATTTTTAATTGTTGCCACATGGCATATAGGTTTGATTTTTCTTGATACTTATGGAACTAATTAGAAGGAATTCACTACGAATGGATATCTATGGGATAACACTAGACGGGGGAACTTTTCAAAACTTGCTTTCATAAATAGGTCTGTACTTCCAAACCGATGAATACATTTACTCATACATCCTTACGTATAGCAAGGTTTTTTTCATAGATACTACGATTATTTTAATAATCAATATGGATTTAACGATATATTCAATACAAAATAGAGAAATAACCCAATGATAAATAACTATTTAATGCTCTAACAACCCATACATCAAATACCATTTAATAAAAGCCACGTAAGACGCAGTCTTGTATTAATAAAATGTGGTTACGCTAGAATAACGTTATCTTGTTGGTCCCATACAGAACCCATTACTACAACTAGCAAATCCAGCTATCGCTTTATTAGAGAAGGTGTGACTAAATTTTGGGTGAGTCCATACATTTGGCTGGACATACAACCTTACTTTATTTCCAGTTGTATAATAGTAATAAGCTTGCTGAAAAAACTGATCATAAGATGATGCCCATTCTGATTTATTAGAAACGGCACAAGCGACAACATCGCCACCATGATTCACTGCTTTCACACAAAAATAGCGTCCCCCTTCTATTTGTCCCGAACTAAAATTAGCTAAAGTCACATCTGAATAATATTCAATCTTAGGATCCAAAGTATCTATAGCAAATGCGGTTGGGGAAATTAATAAAAATACAGGGAATAAACTACTCAATCTCATACAATTCACTCAAATTTTGCAGAAAACAAAGCCCCACTGAAGTGAGGCTCATAAGCTGCTGACGTTGTAGTCATTCTTATCACAATATCAGCTATTTTACGATCGTACAGTATTTTATTAAATCTTCTCTACATACCTATCTAATTCTAATTTTATGTCTAACATCATCAACATTCCGTCAATGACCCCCTCCGCTTTTTGAAGTTTTTTCCCTATATGGGTATCGGAGCATTTATGTTCTCTAGCTAGATGCATGAATGTTTTCCCAAATAAATAATAGTCCAGAAGCAAGTCATGCATCTCACTATTCTTTATATTTAATTGAGCCATACAGCTAGAGATAATCATTGCATCATCTTCACAACATTGAGGTCGAGATTTCACCTTACTCGGTATTAAGCGGCTAAATCCTGCCGCTGTCGAATACCATTGAACTGACTCGATGTTATCCGCAGCCCATGCGCCCCACATTTCTAGTACTTGTTGAATATTACGCATCCGTTACCTCGTATGAATTTGCGAGCTTTTGCCGTCGGATTCAGCGTTAATACGTTTAGCTATAGAAATGGCACTATCTGATTCTTTGGCGAGATTTGAAGTGCCTCTTTCTCTTGTCTTGTACATAGTCATTAATCGCCCATTTATCACAGCATGATTTTCAGCCTTAACATCGGTAGAATATTTTTTTACTGTCGCGCGATAACATCCTAGGTATCGAGAAACCTCAGCCATATTTCCATATGTCTTAATAAGCAACTCTGGAATAGTCGTGATTTCAGCTTTCATCAATCCCCCATCTGATAAGTGATCCCTTGCTGGTACCAATCAGGTAACGTGAACTCAATCCGACCTATTACACCGCTAGAGCATCCGTGCTTTATCCATCTTGCTAGTTTTCTCACGCTCTCCATTTTCATCGCGACCTAACCTGTGACCGACAAAATATTCATGCGTTTCTTCATTAGTGATTGGCTTTGATAGAACGACTTCACCAGCCCCATTTTTAGTATCAATGACAACACCACGCGCACGAAGCCAATCGCCTGTGGTTTCTATCCACATGTGCCATGTTCTGTTCATTGGTATTGTTCTGAGGTCACGCCATTCGGTGATTTTGATTCGGTATCGCTTACTGGTTTCTGCTACTTCTGAGAGGGTTTTGAAAATGCCTTTGAGATTAGATTTGTGGAGACAGATGTCATCTGTCAATTAGCCTCCTATTTTACCCTTGCGAAAATTAGTTTTGAGGCGTAGCCTAATAACGTTAACTCGTTAATTAATCAGTTTTTACCTAGCGGCCATCGTATAATGGCTATTACCTCAGCCTTCCAAGCTGATGATGTGGGTTCGATTCCCACTGGCCGCTCCAACCTGTGAGTTCAATCAAACAGTTGATGCAATCCAAGCATTTTTTCGAAATACTCCCCTTGATAAATACTGAAACCATCGACAATTTTTAACTTCGGCATAAAAATCAATGGCAGGTCTCAAGTAATGACCAACAACTCAAAATTAGATTTTATTATCAAAGCTAAATGCTTAGTAAGTCACTATAATAAAAATGAATATCGTGAACAATCAGGAATGATTTCTATATGAATTTTTATGGGATAGACTATTTACAAGCGCAGTCTAATATAAATGATTATTTAAAATACATTGTCATTTTTGGAACTTTATTTGCTTTAATCATTTTTTTCATCCTATATATGCGTCATCGCTTACAAACTAAATATCGAGATTTAACAATTATTGCCTTCCTATTCTTACTTTTCATTTCAGGTATTCAGTATCAAGATTATACCGACAGCCAAAATATACACTCAAAATCATCCCAAATGGTTAATTTCGTTAGGTTATTATCAAAAGAAAAAAGTGTAGACATAAATTCTATATTTTCTAATTCGGTACAATTATCCGATGGCATCATAATTAAAATTGATGACCGGTATTACCGTATTCACTTAAGTGTAGATCAACAAACTTACAGCTTAGAAAAAGTTTGGTTAACAAATCCCGAAATTAAAATCATAAAAAAATAAGGCATAAAATGATTATTTATACACCTATTATTATAAAGCTTGGATTGGGGATTTTATGTCTGATTATTCAAATAAACCTCATGGGCAAAGGGAATTTAGCCCCCTCATCCGCAATGGATCAAGTTCAAAACTATGTTCTAGGCGGTATTATTGGTGGTGTCATTTACAATGAATCAATAACAGTACTGCAATTTATACTTGTGTTAATCATCTGGACTTTACTTGTTTTTGCCCTTAAATTTTTAAAAGAGAACAATCCATTCATTAAAAGAATTATTGACGGCAAACCTATAACATTGGTACATAATGGCAGCGTTAACGTTAAAGAATGTCTAAAAAATGGTGTTTCCGCTAATGATTTGATGTTCAAACTAAGATCAAATGGCATTTACGAAATAGAGCAGCTAAAGCGTGTTGTTCTCGAACAAAATGGGCAATTAACCATTATCCAAAGTGGCGATGAAAATATACGTTATCCAATTATCGTGGATGGCTTAGCTAACCATGATCTACTTGAAATCATCGACAAAGACATTGAGTGGTTAGAAGACAATATCTTGAAACAAGGTTTCAGTAAAATCAGTGAAGTGTATTTAGGTGAGTATTTGTCTGGTAGGATTAATTTATATGGATATGAAAAAAAGAATAACGCTGATTAAGTTAGATTTACACCTTATATAGCACTGACAGAACACTTACCGCTTTTGGTATTAGGCAGCCATTAACTCAGGGCTGCCATTGGTAATAAGTTATCGTTAAGTCAGTTTATAACATCTAATTTCAGCCCAAACTTCTCCAACTCATCCAACTCATCCAACTCATCCAACCAACTGTTCAACAACATGTGGTAAGTACTCTATAGCATCCTTAATTGTTATTTTGACATCCGCGTTTTCTTCACCTAGTTTTGCGTGCTTTGGGTCATGCCCTGAAGCCAAAATAGCCCTAAGCTGGCCCCGCTTATCTCACGCCTGTTTCAGTGATAAACCAGGAGATTTTCCTATTATCATCCGACTTAACTTACTTTCAAATCGAGAAGAATATGAACGTAAGATAGAACCTTTTTCACTAACCTGTATCAAAAATCCTCATCCATCTGCTATCATGTGCCCCTGAAAACTTCACCTCCATAAATGAGCTTCTGTTTTTTATCTGTTTCGTAAATGCCTTTATGCATCTTGACTTTGTCTCTATAGACTCTAGCCTGAAATACAGTAACAGAAAAAACAAAATTTCTTTTATTTTTTATAAAGTTAAATAATCAGCGACAACACAGAATAGTACAGAATGAATACACAAAAAGAACAATACAACTTAAACAAACTGCAAAAAAGAATCCGCCGTGATGTTGGGCAAGCCATCGCCGATTTTAATATGATCGAAGAAGGCGACCGTATCATGGTCTGCCTGTCCGGGGGAAAAGATAGTTATACCCTGCTGTCTATTTTGCAAAGCCTGCAAAAAAGTGCCCCAATTTCATTCTCTTTGGTCGCGGTTAACTTAGACCAAAAACAGCCAGGCTTCCCTGAACACATTTTGCCCGCTTACTTAGACGAACTCGGTGTTGAGTATAAAATTGTCGAAGAAAACACCTATGGCATCGTAAAAGAAAAAATTCCTGAAGGGAAAACTACCTGTTCCCTGTGCTCTCGCTTACGTCGCGGCATCTTATATCGCACGGCGACAGAGTTAGGCGCGACCAAAATTGCCCTCGGCCATCACCGCGACGATATTTTACAGACCTTGTTTTTAAACATGTTCTACGGCGGTAAATTAAAAGGCATGCCACCAAAATTGATGAGTGACGATGGCAAACACATTGTTATTCGCCCTCTTGCCTATTGCCGCGAAAAAGATATCGAGCGTTTTGCTGAAGCAAAAGGATTCCCTATCATTCCTTGTAACTTGTGTGGATCTCAGCCTAATTTACAGCGCCAAGTCATTAAAGAGATGCTGCGCGATTGGGATAAACGTTACCCTGGTCGCATTGAAACCATGTTTAGTGCAACTCAGAACGTTGTATCGTCTCACTTATGTGATACTGAACTATTTGATTTTAAAAGTATTTCACATGGTGATGCAGTGATCAATGGCGGCGATATGGCCTTTGACCGCGAAGAATTACCTGCTCAGCCAATGATTGATGAAGATGATCAGCCAGACTACAGTGCTGACCGCTTAGATGTGATTGAAGTTAAATAAGATAATAAAAATTGATCCGCTACCTCTGGAGAAATTCAGGGTGGCGTCAGATTTTATGCAAAAAAAAGCCGATGTAAAATACATCGGCATTACAGTGGTCAATTATTCTGTATAAGAACTCAATATGAGAAAAACTACAATTATGGAGCACAACGTTCATCGCTCAACGTTGCATTCACCTGCGGGAGTAATATTGCCTTAAAACCCTATACCCTTTATTGATTTATCTCAAACTAGCGCCCATTATCCAGAACAATTCACCGTTCTTATAGCCATCGACTTCTTTTTAACCACCAAAATACCGTAGCGATTAAGCAAGCGAGTAATAAACAGAACGCACTGAAGGCAAACTTAAATTCATTACCGGGGATACCCCCCAAGTTCACACCAAATAAACCAGTTAAAAATGTGGTTGGTAAAAATATCATCGCCATTAATGACATGGTATAGATTCGGCGATTCATCATTTCCGTCATCATATTCGTAATTTCATCAGACATAATGGCAGTACGAGCAATAAAACCATCTAAATCTTCAATACAGCGCCCTAATCTGTCTGAAATCTCTTGTAAACGACGTCTGTCGTTGTCATCTAGCCATAATAATTTTTCAGCAGTTAATCGAGAAAACATATCCCGTTGCGGTGCCATATAACGGCGCACGACAATAATCTGTTTACGCAGTAACGCTAATTCCCCGCGTTCAGGAATTTCGCCATGTAATATCACATCTTCCATTTCAATAAGACGTTCGTGAAGAGAATCGGTGAAATCACTAATTTCATCGGTCATCGCATCGGTGACATCGGCAAGCCATTCACCAGTACTCTGTGCGCCGACGCCTTCTTTAAGATCATCAATAACAGAATCCAACGAGTGAACACGCCGGTGACGGCATGAGACAATTAAACGGCTATTCATAAAAATACGAAATGCGACCAATTGCTCTGGGCGCTGCCCTGCGGTGTTATTCAGGGTTTGTAATGTCAGCAGAACGCCATCACCAATACGCACCATCCGCATACGATTCATTTTACCTGTCAATGACGACTTCACTTGGTCATTAAACAAATCAGTCTGTTGTATCCAGCTAGACGTCTCTTTATTTTTATAATCGTAATGCAGCCAAAATGGAGATTGCTGTGTTGCAGTGGCATTTAAATCGATAGGAAGAACACCGCCCACTCCATCTAACTGAAAGGCATGAACGGGGTTAGAGTGTTGGAATTGCGATCCATAGGTCGACGCCATGCAATATCTCCTTAAATTGAAAAGTAAGGTATTTTTAGTTGATTAAAGGGAATATTGCAATGATTTCAATAACAAAATCAAAATACAAAGTTTAAGTAGGTGTTAAGCAAAGGAAAATAAAAGCATAAAAATAAGATGTTATGCAAGATTTATAGCCCAATGAAATTTCTCAATTTTTGCTAAAGAGATCCCATTAGATTGACACAAATTAGCAATAAAACCGCAAAGTTTTTCCCTATTATTAGCCCTGTAGTGTTTATTCCTTTTTGGTCCTCCTTCCGACTCTCCAGTGGAAGGAGTTTTTTTATTTTGGATCTCCCAAAATTTAGCCAGCACACCTGCACTGGCTAAATATCATTCTTAATGCTTAATCATATAGAAGCTATGGCTGTATGCCACATCCTCTGGGTTTTCAATCGGATAACCTTTTAACCATGGTTTAATCAAGCGCGCATTCGTATATTGATAGATTGGTGCAATTGGCGCTTCTTTTGCAATCATGGCTTCAGCTTGGTTGTAAAACACATTACGCTGAGCATCATTCGTTTCAATGCTAGCTGAAGTCATTAGTGCGTCATATTGCGGATTATTAAACTTAGGAATATTGCCACTATGTTGAGAAGTTAGCAGTGATAAGAATGTGGATGGCTCATTAAAATCACCAATCCAAGAGGCACGGATAACATCAAAATTTCCGGTATTACGACTATCTATATATGTTTTCCACTCTTGATTAACTAATTTAACTTGTACCCCGAGTTTTTTCTTCCACATAGAAGCAATCGCGATGGCAATTTTTTGATGGTTTTCCGAGCTGTTATACAGCAACGTCAATTCCAAAGGATGCGCTTCACTGTACCCAGCCTGCTTTAATAACGTTTTGGCTTGTTGGTCTAACTCTTTTTGTTTATGAGTCTGATACAGCCCTTTTTGCGGCTTAAAACCTGCCGTCACATCAGGCGTAAAATAATTAGCCGGCTTTTCCCCTGTCCCTAAGACTTTGCTAGCAATCAATTGGCGGTCAATTGCCATTGATAATGCCTGACGAACCCTGACATCATTGGTCGGCGCGCGCTGGGTATTAAATGCGTAGTAATAGGTACCGAGTTGATCCGGCGTAAAAACTTCGTTAGGAATATCTTGTAATAATTTTTGATAACGCTGCTTAGGAAAAGATTCCGTAATATCTAAATCCCCTGCCAAATAGCGGTTAGTCGCATGAGACTCTTGATTGATGGGAACAAAAGTCACTTTGGTGATCACCGTATTTTTATGATCCCAATAATGCGGATTTGGTGTTAATACGATTTTCTCATTAACAACACGGTCATTAAGTTCAAATGCACCGTTTCCAACTAAATTACCGACTTTAATCCAGTCTGCGCCATATTGCTCAACGGTTCCGCGATGAACAGGAAATAAGCTGAAGTTTGCGGTTAATGACGGGAAATAAGGAACTGGCTTATTTAACACAATTTTCAGCGTGTGTTTATCGACCGCTTCCACCCCTAACTGTTCTGGTGGCAACTTACCATCGATAATATCCTGTGCATTATTAATTCCCGCTAATGCGGCAAACCAAGCAAATGGCGAAGTGTTAGCTGGCGTGACTAAACGACGCCAACTGTAAACGAAATCGTCAGCGGTAACAGGCTCACCATTCGACCATGCCGCTTCAGGGCGTAACTGAAAAATCCAAGTACGATTGTCATCGGTATGCCAATTTAGTGCGACACCCGGTACCGGCTGTCCATGATTATCTTGATTAACTAAGCCTTCAAACAAATCACGCATCACTTGAGCTTCAGTCAGCCCAACAGATTTTATCGGGTCTAATGATGCGGGCTCATCTTTCAGATGACGTACAACTTCTTGATTTTCAGCTAAAACAGCACCAGCTGGAACCGTTGCGCTGATAACCGGTGTAGAAAGGAAAAGTGATGAAATGAATACAGCTAAAGAGGTCAATGAACGTTTATGCATATTATTATTTCTATCTATTAATCAAAAAGAGGATCGCTCAGCGTTATTCGCTAAGCTTTGATGAATTAACCCATTACAAACTGCTAAATTGATATTTGACATGCCAAGACATTAGCCGTGATAGGCGAATAACTCATTGACTTGATTGTCAGTTTAAAATTAGCTTTCACTTCATCATATAACAAGTAAAACACGGCACAAAGCGCTCTTTTTATCGCGTTGAATATGGTATTTTAGGATGATACATAATAAAAAACATAAACTCTTAATAGGGCTTATTACTTGTATAATGCAGCGTAACCTTCTTACTTATCACGCCGAGAAGGCAACAATGCAATTCGGTCAATAATAGGATTTAAAAACAGAAAGTTCGGAATGTGAAATTACGTAATAATTTGATTTTAAAAATTATTTAATGTTTTCATCTTCTGTAACTCAATCTACAAACGGGAGAAAAACGAATGTCACAGACAGTAAAACTCAAAGGCAATAGCATTTCACTTGCAGGTGCTTTTTTACAAGCGGGCTCACACGCTAAACCTTTCACTTTAGTCGCTAAAGATTTAAGTGAAGCAACCTTAGAAACTTACCAAGGTAAGCGCAAAGTTCTGAATATTTTCCCAAGTGTAGATACGGGTGTTTGCGCCGCTTCTGTGCGTAAATTCAATCAATTAGCCAACGGTTTAGATAACACTGTTGTGTTATGTATCTCTGCTGACTTACCTTTTGCCCAAGCGCGTTTTTGTGGTGCTGAAGGTTTAGACAATGTGGTGACATTATCTTCATTCCGTAGTGATTTTGCCCAAGATTACGGCGTTGAAATGACCACTGGTCCATTAAAAGGTTTAACGGCTCGTTCTGTCGTTGTATTAGATGAGAACGACAACGTAATTTACAGCCAATTAGTGCCTGAAATTACTGAAGAACCTGATTATGACAATGCGCTAAATAGCCTGAAATAATCTTATATTATGAAGAACCACAATCGCCGATGCTTTCGGTGATTGTGGCTTCATTTGATAAGGATTGAAGGGATATCAATCATGTTTTAATCAACATACGCCCAAAATAGTGGTTTGTGATTTTTCGCGTTGACCACATTCGTAAAAATTATATTTTCTTTCATCATACTCACTAAAGAGTGCGACAACGTACTTAATACCCGTTGAGCCTGCTCTTGGGTCACAGGGCAACAAGACGTAAGAATATCAATAATCAAATCCCGTGGTTTAACGCCATTTTTGACTAACGCATCCCACGTAAAACGATTTTTTTTCGCTAAATAATTCGCAGCTGCCTTATTCATTAAATAAAGTTCTGCGGCAGTATTCGCGGATTCAAACATATCACCTTGATAGTGACATTTAGACATATATTCACGTAGCTTGAAATTGACAATAAAATTAATCGTAAATTGTTCCATTGCAACTCCTTAAAGGTATAAAACCCGCGTTGCTAGTTTTAATAATCAATGCACAACTTAAGCATTTTTTTATCGTTAATTTAGAAATTAAAACTTTGCTCACCATTTTTATAGCAGAAAAAACAAACAATCCGCAATGATCAAGACGTCGTTTTACGATGAAAATATGTAAATTTAATGTAATCGAGTTAGCTCACTCAATTCTTTTAACTGATTTTGAATGAGTGAGCTTATTTATGTGGCCTGTTTTATTGATAGTGACTGAATGGGCGTTAGTCAGGGAAATATCTTATTTCGAGCGAAGTATCTTTATTGTTTTGAATAAATTGGAGGTACGTTTCTCCCCCCGGAAAACTTTGCTCAATTTCTAATTTTTGATCCCCGCTCCATCGATAAATAACCGACTGACAGTTATTATCCGAGCAAATCACTTCTTTGTTTTTGTTTGGTTCTAACTTGGCTTCTAAAAACTTTTTATCATCACCGAGCAGGTTACGATATTCTTGATAAGCACTAAGTAGTGAGCTATTCGGGAAATGACACTGCGTTAATGCGCCATTTTCATACACTTCTTCCATGGATTGCTCTGCATTTTTACAGAGTTTATCAATCAGCTTATTATTTGGCTTTTCTTGTGCAACAGCGCCAATACTCACACTCATTAATATGCTAAGTAGACCTAATTTAAACCGCTTTTTCATCATGTTAATCTTGCTCTTTCTTAGTACTGAGTCCGTATTCTCGCAATTTGTTGGCAATAGCGGTATGAGAAATATCTAAACGTTTAGCCAATTTACGCGTACTCGGATAATCACGATATAATCTCGCCAACACCGAGGCTTCATAGCGTTTAGTTATTTCATCCAGTGACCCATTTAATGTATCTAAAGCAATCGCAGGCGAGTTAACTGCATCAGGAAGTTGGATGTCACTAACATCCAAAATATCGCCATTAAATTGCGACAACCCCTGGTATAACGCATTACGTAATTGTCTAACATTCCCCGGCCAATAATACGCGCTGAGTGATTCAATTAATGCTGGTGAGATTTTTGGCTCATCAATATTTAATTCTTTGGCAAAATTAGATACAAAGACTTTCGTGAGCGGTTTAATATCTTCGCTACGCTCTCTTAATGGAGGGATCATGAGCGTTATGACATTCAAGCGGTAATAGAGATCTTCACGGAATTTTTTCTGTTCCACTAACTCAGGTAAATTTTTCTGTGTCGCACAAATCACGCGCACATTGACTTTGACCTCATGCTCTTCGCCAACACGTCGAAATGTTCCATCGTTCAGAAAACGTAATAGTTTAATTTGCATTTGAGGGGACATTTCAGCAATTTCATCCAGCAAGACGGTACCGCCATTAGCTTGCTCAAAAAAGCCTTTTTTCCCTTCAAGTGCATTTGGATAAGCCCCTGCTGCATAACCAAATAATTCACTTTCAACGACATCATCCGGCATAGAAGCACAGTTCAACCCTAAAAATGGCGCATTGCCACGAGCACTGTGCAAATGACAAGCTTTTGCCAGAATATCTTTACCTGTTCCAGTTTCCCCGACGAGTAACAACGGCTCATCCAGCATAGCAACACGCTTAGCCCGCTCAACAACTTGGATCATCGCAGGACTGACCGCTACAATCTGGCTAAATCCACGGTTTTCAATATCAACTTCAGCCACTTGCTTACGTTGATTTTCAAGAATTGCCACCGACTTGAGTAAGATCACCGCACCTGTACAGTGAGATTTTCCATCTTCATCGGCGAGAATAATTGGCGTGACTTGCATTAAATAGTCGCTGCCTTTGACCGAAATTCGTTCAGTGTAAAGTTCTGGTGACTCACGTTCAAACCAACGGTGTAAACCATGATTAGGGATTAACTGGGAGAAGGATTTTTGTTTGATTTTAGTTTCATCAACCCCAAAAAGTTGCAAACTCATTGGGTTAACCAGCTCAATATTCAGCTTATTATCAATGGATAAAACGGGCTCAGGGAAGGAATTGAGTAAAGCCCATACCGCTTTATGCTCACGTTCGGATGGCATAAAGTAGATGCGACGAACATCAATTACTCCGTTTATGCGGCGGATCTCTGCCATTAACGTACTGAAAACCTGAAAATCTACAGGTGTAAAATTCAAGTAAATTCGACGTTGAGCTGAAATTTCAATGCCTTTTAAGTCAATGTTTTGTAGGACTAAAAGATCAAGTAATTCACGCGTTAAACCGATACGGTCTTGGCAGGTCACTTCGAGGCGCATGATGAAACCTTTTGTAGAGAACATAATTACCGATATTTTAGCGTTAAACAGGCCAGTAATACAGAACCGTGTCACATATTGTTGACACTCGTCTAGTTTCTAATAAATATCAGCAGCATTTTTTTCTTTAACACGAGGATTGTTGATTAATTCGACAAGGAATTGTTCTTTTAGACATAACTAGCAGGATGATTAAAACTGTCAACTCATCCTGCCAGCTAAATTTACAGCTTATGGATTCTCTTTTTTTGAGGGAATAGCATTTTTCAGTTGGCCAATTAATTGACGGCGAAAATCACCTAATTTCGGTTTGTCTTCTATCCAAGGTAATGGACGGCACAGCTCCATCGCTTTAATGCCTAATCGAGCGGTCAGCAGCCCAGCACCAATTCCTTGCGCAGCGCGTGTTGATAACCGTGCGGTAATATCCTGAGATAACCAATCCATCCCGACTTCACGAATTAGCTCAGAAGCACCGGCAAAAGCAATATTAATCAGCACCATACGGAATAATCGAATCCGACTATAATAGCCCAGCTCAATACCATAAATGGCTGCAATACGGTTGATTAGACGAATATTGCGCCACGCGATAAATGCCATGTCGACAATCGCCAATGGGCTGACCGCTATCATCAAGGCAGATTCTGCCGATGAACGGCTGATCTCTTTACGCGCTTGCTCATCAAGGATCGGTTGTACTAATTTGCTATACAGTTCAATAACCTCGCGGTCATTATGCGAGTCGTGAACCGTGGCTTGCCAGCTTTGAATTGCAGGGTGTTGCATCGGTAATGCAGACTGTTTAGCGAGCTTTTCACAGAATGCTTTACCCTGCCCCATACCGTGGCTATGAAGTAATTCACGCGCAAAATCACGCTCCTCTGCACGTTCTCTGAGCCGATACAAGCGACGCCATTCCCCGATGACTGAACCCACACCAGCGACCACAATTAAGCCCCCCGCAGCTGCGGTACCTAACGCCGTCCAGTCTTGGGTTATCCATGATTGATGGATCCAAAGGCCTAACTGAGCGACTACGCTCACCCCAAAAATGCCTGCCGCAGCACCGACTAGCTTGCGCCAGAAACTGCGTTTAGGTTTTAAGGCTTCGTTGATGAGACTTTCGACTTCGCCATCTTGGCTATCTTGTTCTTCTTGTATATCGACCGGTACAAATTTTTCAAACGCTTTTTCATCAAAGGTTTGTGCTTGTTTTAATGGCTCCATGGTCGGCTTATCGGCTTTATCGGCGAAATCCACACGCTGTTTTAGAGGTTCACTCATTTCAGTTTATCTCCTAACAAAAATTCCAGAGCACTGTCCATGCGAATATGTGGCAGCGGTTGATCTAACGGCGTTGGCCGAGGGCGGAAATTTTCAAATTGAAAGCCTTGCTGTTGCCAAAACTGTTCATTAGGCAAGCGTCTTGGGACATCACCTGGGTAGAACGTTAAAGGTTGCCCATCGCTGAGTCGCTCACCTTTTAAAGCTGGTAATTTTTCACCCTTATAGTCCACTATGCCGCTTTCGGTCGCTTGAATAGAAGCGAGTCCCACACAGTCCATGCTGATCCCTTCAAATGCTGCATTTTGCCAAGCATCTTGGACTAATTGCTGCAATAACGAGACCAAATTTGCATGTTGGTCTGGCGTTACGTGATCCGATTTACTGGCGGCAAAGAGTAGCTTATCAACGCATGGAGAAAACATGCGTCTAAGCAATGTGCGTTTTCCATAATGAAAGCTACGCATTAACTGAGTGAGCGCCATTCGCATATCATTAAAGGCATCTGCGCCGCTATTTAAAGGCTGCAAACAGTCCACTAGCACAATTTGTCGGTCAAAACGTTGGAAATGATCCTTATAAAACCCTTTCACTACATGGTTACAGTAGTATTGATAGCGATGCTGTAATGCGCCGATATTGGTGTTTTTATCCGCTTGCGCCAACTTTTTTTCACCATACTTTTCGATATCTGGCCATGGAAAAAATTGTAATGCTGGCGCTCCCGCTAACTCTCCAGGTAAAACAAATCGACCAGGCTGAATAAAATGCTGCCCTTGTTGCTTACATTCAAGCAGATACGTAGTGTATGCATTGGAAATTTCAGCCAATAAATTTTCATCAACGGGGGCTAATGGGTCACATTTCTGGCAAAGCTGTAGCCATTCATTAGCTAGCTCCCCACGCTTACCTTTAAGTAGCACTTTCATTTGGCCAGACCATGTTAAATAGTTCAGATCTAGCATCGGCAAATCCAGTAGCCATTCCCCCGGATAATCGACAATTTCTAAGTACAGGGAGGAGTTATCGACAAAATGTCGAACAAACGAGTCATTCGAACGGTAATGAATTTTTAAGCGAATTTCGCTCACACCACGGGTAGGAGTCGGCCATTGAGGCGGGTCGCCATAAAGCGATGCAATTCCCTCATCATAAGCAAAACGTGGGATTGACATATCGCGCTGTGGAATGCGTTTTACCCCTAAAATTCGTTTGTCTCTTGCTGCCGAAAATAGCGGTAGACGCGCCCCCGTGGTGGAATTAAGAAGTTGGTTAACGAGAGAAGTGATGAATGCGGTTTTGCCACTGCGGCTTAATCCAGTGACAGCAAGCCTTACATGGCGGTCAACGCTACGGTTCATTAAGTCGGTTAATTCATTTTGTAGCCGTTTCATAGTGCTCCTAGTTCTCGCGCTCCCAATAAAAATATAAAGGGAATACAGTTATTAAACTCTATTCCCATTTATGTGATGGTGCAAATCAGTTGTTATAGATGACGAAACTTGCTGTTAACGGTATAAGTGTCCGAGGTGACATAGCGCTCCATTTGGCGCAGCTTCATTTCCCCAGCTTGTAGCTGAGCATCAATTTGGTTTAATAGTGTTGTCACTTTTGGTCCGATATCCTGCTCGCTTCGATAACCGCTTGGCGCAGCTTCCACAAAGAAACACATCACCACATAGACAATCAAGGTCAATCCAAAACTCATAAACAGGGCAAGTACAGTCAATGCTCTGACCAAAGCAACCGGTAGCTCTAAATATTCAGCGAGACCAGAACAAACTCCACCAAAAACACGTTTATCCGTTAAGCGATATAACTTGCGGTTGCGAAAATTAGTCATTATTTTTGCCTCCAATTTGGGTGCTCGGCATCTAAAATATCTTCCAGCGTTTTGATACGTTGCTGCATACGCGATGACTGCTCTGCCAATTGCATCAAACGTTGTACTTCATTTTCAGTAAGCTGACTTCCCTGCCCATTGTTTTTCTTACCATAATGGAGCCACAACCAAATCGGCAGAACAAAAATGATAAAAATGATTAATACGAGAGACAGTAAAACGTAGCCCATCACATTTCCTTATTTATGGTTATTTAGCCTAGCGCACTGGCGCAATGAAATCACTGCGCCTTGCCTATTGAATATTATTCGTCTTTATTGATTTTAGCTTTAAGCGCGGCTAACTGTGCACTAATTTCATCATCCGCTTTTAACTCAGCAAATTGCTGTTCTAAAGAACGTTGTTTACCAATACCGTAACTTTGCGCTTCGCCTTCCATATGGTCAATGCGACGTTCGAACTGTTCAAAACGCGCCATTGCTTCATCCAGTTTACCACTGTCTAACTGGCGACGAACATTACGGCTTGATTGTGCAGCTTCTAAACGCACGGTCATTGATTGCTGTTTTGCACGCGTTTCTTGCAATTTATTTTCTAATTCCGTGATTTCGCCTTTTAAGCGAGTCAGCGTTTCATCAACAATAATCAGTTCATGTTTTAACGTATCGACCATGGCACTGACTTTTTGTTTTTCAATCAATGCAGCGCGAGCTAAATCTTCTTTATTTTTGATTAATGCCAGTTCCGCTTTTTCTTGCCATTCTGCAATTTGTTTTTCGCCCATTTCAACGCGGCGCTCTAAACTTTTTTTCTCAGCCAAGGTACGTGCTGAGGTGGAACGGATTTCCACTAACATGTCTTCCATTTCCTGAATCATCAGGCGGATCATTTTCTGCGGATCTTCAGCTTTATCAAGCAGTGAAGCAATGTTGGCATTAATGATGTCGGCAAAACGTGAAAAAATACCCATAATTTATATCCTCTTGATGGATGTTATCTTTCTGTAGAGCCTCAACCCGATGTTGGCGTCCAACCAATACGTGATGCTCCATGAATATAAAATTGAAATTATTAAACCGATAATTATTTCAATCAAAATCTTTTACAACTCTAAGATAGCAATTGGCGTGCCAACTTTATTAAAAAAATATAACCAATTAATAAATAACAAAAATATTATTTCGATATCTATCAATGGCTATTTGTACTATAGTTTCTAACAGGTGAAATTAACCAAAATATGGTAAAAAAAACCATGAAAGAGACTAATAATACTATTCTTGGTGTATCGAGTAATTTCCTCGATGTCCTAGAACGTGCCTCCGAGCTTGCCAAGCTAAATAAACCTGTACTTGTTATTGGTGAACGAGGAACAGGTAAAGAGTTAATCGCGGATCGCCTTCACTATCTATCTCCCCGCTGGCAAGAGCCTTTTATCTCCTTAAATTGCAGCGGACTCAATGAGAACTTGCTGGATTCTGAATTATTTGGACATGAAGCGGGCTCATTTACAGGGGCTCAGAAGCGCCATCAAGGTCGCTTTGAACGTGCAGATAAAGGTACGTTGTTCCTTGATGAACTAGCAACTGCACCGATGTCTGTGCAAGAAAAACTTTTGCGTGTCATTGAGTATGGTGAATTAGAACGTGTGGGTGGAAGTCAGTCATTAAAAGTGGATGTTCGTTTGGTCTGTGCCACTAACGCCAATCTCCCTGAATTGGCTCGCCAAGGGCTTTTTCGCGCTGACCTACTCGACAGGATTGCCTTTGAAGTACTCCGCATACCGCCATTACGTGAACGTATTCCTGACATCCTATTATTAGCTGAGCACTTTGCCATTGGCATGGTACGCGAGCTAAAACGTGCTTATTTCACCGGGTTTTCTGACAAAGCCCAGCAAACACTGATGCGCTATTCTTGGCCGGGTAATATTCGTGAACTGAAAAATGTCGTCGAGCGTTCAGTTTATCGACATAGCGAAAGTGACTTACCGGTGGATACGATTATTTTAGATCCCTTTGGTGAGAAGCTAGCAGAGCTTCATGAGATGCCAGCGGCCTCATCAGAAAACCCTAAATTGACCCCTGTTTTTCCCTTTGACTTACGCCAATGGCAATTGGAATCAGAAAAACAGTATGTGGAAGAGGCGCTACGCCAAGCTAATTTTAATCAACGCAAAGCCGCCCAATGCCTATCGTTGAGCTATGACCAATTTCGAGGATTAATAAAGAAACATCAAATTAACTTGGAAAGCTGATTTTTACGCAAAAAAAAGCCAGCACCCGAGCTGGCTATATAACTAAAACACTGAAAGCAATAAAACACTGGAAGCAATGTGAGCAATGTCATGCCTTGTCTGCTAAAGCTAAGCATTCAAGAGACCGAGTTAATGATAATAGTTATTAGTATCATTTGTAAAGCATTTTAATGCGATTATTTCTCATTAAGATTAAATTAAAAATAATATTAACTATTACAATTAGATAGAAACTTTTTGATTCTCATTTATAATTCAAAACCTTCACTTTCCTCAGCGCTATGAACAAAATACAACCACAAATTTTGCTTATACCCTGTTACCCTATTTTTACGCTACAATAAGGCAATTCAGGTCAACGATATTAGCTCTATGCGCCTTTTAACTCTTTGGTTTTTATTTACTGTTTCTCTTTCTGCATTGGCAGAGCAAACAGACATAAGCTACAAAGACACCATTGCCAATGATGTCCCAGCGGATATTCGCCAAAATGGCTTTATTTACTGCGTCAATGGCATTGTCACCACATTTAACCCACAACTCGCCAGTAGCGGGTTAATTATTGATCCCCTAGGCGCACAACTGTATGACCGCTTACTGGATGTTGACCCCTTTACGTATCGCCTAATCCCAGAGTTGGCTTCCCGTTGGGAAGTTTTAGATAATGGTGCGACCTATCGGTTACATCTGAGAAAGGATGTTAAGTTTCAAACCACACCTTGGTTTACACCAACACGCAATATGAATGCGGATGATGTGGTATTCAGTTTTTCTCGCATGTTTGAAACCAGCAATCCTTACCATTTCATTAATGGCGGGCGCTACCCCTATTTTGACAGCTTGCAATTTGCGAGCAGCGTCGAAAGTATTACAAAACTGAATAACTACACGGTGGAATTTAGATTAAAATCCCCTGATGCTTCATTCTTATGGCATTTGGCGACCCACTACGCGCCCGTTTTATCTGCAGAATATGCAGATGAGCTTTCTGCTAGCAATCGCCAAGAAATGATTGATTGGCGTCCTGTAGGTACCGGTCCATTCTCTTTTGATGATTACCAAGCTGGGCAGTTTGTCCGTTTATTGCGTAATAAAGATTATTGGAAAGGTGAACCACGCATGGAAGAAGTAGTGGTGGATATGGGTGCGGGTGGTACAGGACGTATTTCTAAGCTGCTTACCGGAGAGTGTGATGTTCTCGCCTACCCAGCCGCAAGTCAGTTAAAAGTTCTACGTGATGACCCTCGCCTACGTATTTCAATGCGTTCGGGAATGAATATCGCGTATCTTGCGTTTAATACCAGCAAGCCGCCTCTCGACCAACTCAAGGTTCGCCAAGCCATTTCTTATGCAATTAATAATGAGCGACTCATGCAGTCCATTTATTATGGTACCGCTGAGACGGCGTCATCGATTCTACCTCGTGCATCTTGGGCGTTTGATAACCAGACAAAAGTAACTGATTACAACCCTGAACTTGCCAAAAAAATGTTGCAAGAAATGGGATTAGAAAAGTTAAAATTGGAATTATGGGTTCCTGTCGCTTCCCAATCTTATAATCCTAGCCCATTGAAAATGGCGGAATTAATCCAAGCTGACCTCGCCCAAGTGGGGATCGTCATGAGTATCCGCTCAGTTGAAGGCCGCTTCCAAGAAAATCAATTAATGGATCGCTCCCACGATATGACATTAGCGGGCTGGACAACGGACAGTAATGACCCAGATAGTTTCTTCCGCCCACTGCTCAGTTGTGCTGCTATTGGCTCACAAACCAACTTAAGCCATTGGTGTGATTCTAAATTTGATGACGTTTTGCATAAAGCCTTACTGACGCAAGAGCTGGCAGACCGTATTGATTACTATCATCAAGCACAACAAATTCTCGCAGAAGAACTACCTATATTACCATTAGCTTATTCATTACGTTTACAAGCTTATCGTTTTGATATGAAAGGATTAGTGATCAGCGCATTCGGCAACACCTCATTTGCTGGCGTTTATCGCGAAATGCAGGAGCCGAAAAAAGCACCGCCTCGGCAGCAGGAGCCGCAACCATGATCATCTACTCACTGAGACGATTTCTGCTATTGCTGGTGACGGTCTTCTTTTTGTCGCTGGTCAGTTTCAGCTTAAGCTACTTCACGCCAAATGCGCCTCTTAGCGGCGCATCACTCATTGATGCGTATATTTTCTATTTTGATGGCTTGCTGCATTTCGATTTCGGCGTCTCTAGCATTAACGGGGAGCCCATCACGGACCAACTTAAAGACACATTCCCTGCCACCATGGAACTGTGCATTCTCGCCTTTTTATTCGCGTTATTTGTTGGGATCCCGTTAGGGATGATTGCCTCATTCTGGCGAAACAAACCCGTTGATATCGCGATCAGCACGTTTGCCCTTCTGGGCTTTTCTGTGCCTGTATTCGTTTTAGCGTTAGTGCTAACTCTATTTTTCTCGCTTCACTTAGGATGGCTCCCCGTTTCTGGGCGAATCGACCTGCTTTATAACCTGAAGCCAGTGACAGGCTTTGCCCTTGTGGATGCGTGGCTTTCGGATTCGCCATACCGTAAAGATATGATCATCAATGTATTAGAACATATGATCCTGCCAGTACTCACACTCGCATTAGCACCAACCACAGAAGTCATTCGCTTAGTTCGCATTAGTACGGATGAAGTGGCTAGCAGTAACTATGTTAAAGCCGCTGCCACGCGTGGGCTTTCTCGCTTTAAAATTATTCGCCGCCATATTTTTCATAACGCAATACCGCCAATCATCCCGAAATTGGGGCTACAATTCTCCACGATGCTAACATTAACCATGGTGACAGAATTAGTGTTTAACTGGCCGGGATTAGGTCGCTGGTTGGTCACTGCAATACGCCAAGGAGATTACTCAGCAATTTCTGCAGGCGTGATGTTAATTGGCGCATTGGTGATCACCGTGAACGTGTTATCCGATATTTTAGGCGCGATGATGGATCCGTTAAAACATAAGGATTGGTATGTCCTCAGATAATTTTTATCGTGAACAGAAAATGCCATCTCCGACACGGGTGGTGTGGAATATTTTCTCCTCCGACATACTGGCAATGATCGGCTTTTTTGGTGTGATTTTTTTAATCTTCCTCTGTTTTGCAGGCCCTTATTTAGCACCTTATGCCATCGACCAACAATTTTTGGGTTACCAAATTACGCCTCCATCATGGTCACACTATGGTGAAGTGGCTTTCTTTTTTGGTACTGATGATTTAGGACGTGATATTTTAAGCCGTCTCTTGATTGGCACTAAATCCACTTTCGGCTCAGCCTTGTTGGTCACTGCGATTGCGACGATAATCGGTTTAGTATTAGGTTGTCTTGCGGGCATGACTCGTGGACTAAAATCCGCTGTGTTTAACCACGTTCTGGATACCTTACTATCGATTCCTTCTCTATTACTGGCGATTATCGTGGTGGCATTTATGGGAGCCAGTTTAACCAATGCGATGCTTGCAATTTGCCTCGCACTGATCCCTCGCATGGTACGTACCATCTACGTTGCCGTGCATGATGAGTTGGATAAAGAGTATATTGTGGCCGCACGTTTAGATGGTGCCTCAAACATTTTTATTTTGTGGTACACCGTACTGCCCAACATCACGCCTATTTTGGTCACTGAATTGACCCGCGCCCTTTCCATTGCAATTTTGGATATTGCAGCATTAGGCTTTTTAGATTTAGGGGCGCAACTCCCATCATCTGAATGGGGCGCTATGCTAGGCGATACGTTAGAATTGATTTATGTGGCACCGTGGACAGTCATTTTGCCCGGCGTTGCGATTATGTCGAGTGTCTTATTTGTGAACTTACTGGGTGATGGACTGCACCGAGCGATTAATTCGGGGGTGGAATAATGCCATTACTTGATATTCGTAATTTAACCATTGAATTTATGACAGCTAACGGCCCTGTCAAAGCCGTTGACCGTGTCTCCATGACCTTATCTGAAGGTGAGGTTCGTGGCTTAGTAGGTGAATCGGGTTCCGGTAAGAGCTTAATTGCTAAAGCCATTTGTGGGATCACCAAAGATAATATCCGCGTCACTGCTGACCGTTTTCGCTTCCAAGATATTGACCTATTAAAGCTCAGCCCACGTAAGCGTCGCCGCCTAATTGGCCATAATATTTCGATGATTTTCCAAGAGCCGCAATCCTGTCTTGACCCTGCGGCCGATATCGGAAAACAGCTGATTCAATCAATCCCCGGCTGGACATACAAGGGGCGTTGGTGGCAACGCTTCAACTGGCGTAAACGCCGAGCAATTGAATTATTGCACCGTGTGGGTATCAAAGATCACAAAGACATCATGCACAGTTATCCGTATGAGCTGACGGATGGTGAATGCCAAAAAGTGATGATCGCCATTGCGATTGCCAACCAGCCTCGCTTATTGATTGCAGATGAGCCCACCAACGCGATGGAATCCACTACACAAGCACAAATTTTCCGTTTATTGGATAAATTAAACCAAAACAATAACATGGGAATTTTGCTGATCAGCCACGACATGGAAATGATGTCCAAATTGGTTGATCGAATTAATGTCTTGTATTGTGGTCAGACCGTAGAGAGTGCCACTCCAAATGATATTTTACAGCGACCTCGCCACCCTTATACTCAGGCATTGATTCGCTCTATTCCTGATTTTGAAAGCCCAATTCCTCATAAAGGTCGTTTAAATACGCTTCCTGGTGCTATCCCTTCATTAGAGCACTTGCCGATTGGCTGTCGTCTGGGGCCCCGTTGCCCTTACGCGCAACGAACCTGTATCGATGCACCACCACTGCGCAGCATTAAAGGGCACCTAGTTGCTTGTCATTATCCACTGAATACTGAGGAACAACCCTAATGGAAACGTTACTTGAGGTACGTAACCTGACAAAAACGTTCCGTTTTCGTGAAGGGTTATTTCGTCGTCATGAATTACAAGCCGTCAAACCGTTGAGTTTCAACCTACAAGCGGGACAAACTTTAGCCATCATCGGCGCTAACGGCTCAGGAAAATCCACGCTTGCTCGTATGTTGTCTGGGGTGACTGAACCTTCTGGCGGAGAGATTTTGATCCGTGGTCAACGGTTAAGTTTTGGCGATTATAGCTACCGAAGCCAACGTATTCGCATGATATTTCAGGATCCAAGTACTTCCTTAAACCCGCGCCAGCGTATTGGCCAAACCCTTGAATTACCCTTAAAACTGAATACCAGCCTTACAGGTATTGAGCGGGAAAGACGCATTATCCAGACATTACGCCAAGTAGGATTACTGGCCGATCACGCAGAATATTACCCGCACATGCTAGCTTCGGGTCAAAAACAGCGGATCGCCCTCGCCCGTGCGTTAATTCTGCAACCAGAAATTATCGTGGCTGATGAGGCACTTGCCTCGCTTGATATGTCGATGCGCTCGCAGATAATCAACTTAATGCTCGACTTACAAGCTAAACACGATATCGCTTATATTTACGTCACCCAGCATTTAGGCATGATGAAGCATATTAGTGACAAAATGCTCGTGATGGATAAAGGCGAAGTGGTTGAGCGAGGAAATACAGCGGAAGTTTTAGCAGCTCCACTTCATGACGTAACGCGTCGTCTGATTGAAAGCCACTTTGGAGAGCCATTGTCCATTGATGCGTGGCGACAAGATTTGTAATGACCTAAAGACGGGGGAAATAGCCTCCGTCTTTAACAAAAAGTTCGTTGCTAGCGCGCTATGGATACACAACTTTTTATGTGTTTGAGATGCACCACAATCGTGAAAGTCACGATCACCAGTAACGACCATGCCCCCCACTTCCCCGCATGTACCATCGACCATGCTCCGATTTGATTTGGATATTGCCAAACACCAAAGAACGTTCCGAAGTTTTCCGCCAGCCAAATGAAGAATCCTATCAGCATAAATGCAAGCAATAGCGGCATTTTACGTTCTTTATCTAACGGGGTGTAAAACACCACACTGCGGGCATACAAACCAAATATAAACGCCGTTAAGTACCAACGATAATCATCAATATAGTGATGGCTAAAAAAGTTAATATAAATGGCTAAAGCCACTAATGTCGCCATCCAATAAGGCGGATAATGTTCAATTCTGACATTAAAAAAACGCCATGATTGAATGATATAGCTGCCAACTGCCGCATACATAAACCCCGTGAAAAGTGGAACTCCCCAAAGTTTGGTATACGCCTCATCAGGATATTGCCATGAACCAATTGTCGCTGAGGTTTTGAATAATTCCATCATAAAACCCACTAAATGGAATACACAAATGGCTTTTAGCTCATCCCACGTTTCTAACTTTGACCATACCAAAAGCGCTTGAAAAGAGACTGCGAAAATCAACAAAACATCATAACGAGGAATACCTAAAATCCCTTTTGCTGGCACTAGGAATAAAGCCAAAAAGAAAAAACCAGCAAACAGACAAGAACGAGCGTTAATTAAACCAAAAAACCAAAATTCAAGAATAAAGCGTTTTAATCCTTTACTACTATTCGGTTTATGAGCCATTAAGATGGCATCTAGCTTAGTTAAGTAATTAAGATTGTGAAAAATAGATGCCATTTTGACAGCTCATAAAATGTGGCTAAGGATTGAGAGAATAGCTCAATGTGAGGCAAAATTATAACAAAACCCTCTCAGATACCTATCCTGTAACATTCTTAATTTTAATGAATTATCAATTAAATAGATAATTCCCTCAAGAAATACTCGCCTACCGTAAGCTTGCCATATATTACAGTGATTTTAGATATTGAGAGCCATCCCGCATCCTTTAGCAATTCTCTTTTTAAATCTGGTGTATACTTGGAAGAACAATAATGATGACCATTCTATGACTTAGGAGTTTTATGATGAAATTGTATTACGCTCCCGGTGCCTGCTCACTTTCTCCTCATATCATTCTGCGTGAAGCAGGATTAGATTTCAGTATTGTTCGTGTTAATTTAAAAGAGAAAATCACAGAAACGGGTGAAAACTTCTTAGAAATTAACCCTAAAGGTCAAGTTCCTACTCTCGTTTTAGATGATGATGAGCAATTAACTGAAGGTGCTGTGATTGTCCAATATATTGCAGATCAAAACCCAAATAGAAACTTAATTGCCCTGCCAGGTTCAATGAAGCGCTACCATCAGTTAGAAGCGCTAAACTTCATTTCTACTGAACTTCATAAGAATTTTGGCCCATTATTTGCGCCAAATACCCCTGAAGAATATAAAGATATTGTTCGAGCAAATTTACTGAAAAAATTCCAGTACGTGAATGATGTTCTGAAAAATCAGCCTTACTTTGTCGCTAAAAGTGATTTCTGTGTTGCAGATGCGTATCTGTTTACCGTCACCAACTGGACTCGATTAGTTGGCGTTGATATCAGCGCATTAAGCCATCTGAATGAATATTGTGAGAAGATTGCGAAGCGTCCAAAAGTACAAGAGGCATTAGAAGCGGAAGGGTTACTGAAAAAGTAATCTATCGCTTGAATCGTATTTACAAAAACAGCGCCATTCGGCGCTGTGAGGTTGCTGACAAAGAGGGATAAAAGCGTGGTTTTTCCCTCTTTGTGTTATCAGGCGAAAATCAATGAATTGATTTTCCTCGTTAATTTTACAACCCGAAAGAGCCATTTCCAAACCTGATGGGTTTGTCAATGGTCTGACAGCGCCATTCGGCGCTGTTTTTTATTATGAAGCTCAATCAGTCTAACTGAGTTGCGCAGAATTTATGTTGAGGGCTGACCATCAAATCTTGGGCGGCGACTAATTGAAGTTCGTACTCACCCATTTCTTTGGTTTTCAGCATCACTTCATAGACTGCTGCTGCAACATGCTCTAAGCCTTTATCTAGTGGCTCACCTTTTAAGATGTTGACCAACATTAAACCACTCGTTAAATCGCCGACTCCCACCGGCTGTTTTTCACCGAAATCTACTAATGGGCGGCTAACATGCCAGCTGTGTTCCGCAGTGACTAAGATCATTTCAAAGCGGTCTGCACGATAGCCTGCACGGCTTAAATGCTTAACTAATACCGTTTTAGGGCCTTTCTGACATAATCGACGTGCCGCTTGAACGGCTTGCTCTACAGTCGTGATTCTTTCATTCGCTAAAGTTTCTAACTCTAATAAGTTAGGCGCAATCACATCACTCGCCACTAACGCTTGTTGGCAAAGAAACTCTGCGACACCGGGTGCAACAATACATCCCTTCTCTGGATGTCCCATCACAGGGTCACAAAAATAGATGGCCTGCGGATTTGCCACTTTGACTTTTTGAACAATAGCTAGAATATCATTGCCTTGCTCAGCAGAACCAATATAGCCACTTAACACGGCATCACAGATTGCCAGTTTATGGATTTTTGCTAATCCTTCGACAATATCTGTCAAATGCTGAGCTGGAAATACCGAACCCGTCCATTGTGGATACTGAGTATGGTTGGAGAATTGCACTGTATTAAGTGGCCACACATCTACGCCCATACGGCACATAGGGAATGCAGCAGCACTGTTTCCTGCATGGCCGAAAACAACATGGGATTGAATTGATAATACGCTTTTCATTGGAAACCCAGAGAATTGTTATGTCGAATGAAGAGAAATCAGTGAGTAGCCATTTGCCAATATGAATAGCCCGGAGATTTCCGGGCTATATATTACAAAGGTTCGTCAGAGCTATTTCCAGTTAACTAAGCAGTCGTTTTTCTTACCGCGGCGGATAAGTGTATAACGACCAAATAAACGGTCAGCATCAGTGAATACATACATTGGTTCAGTTTGTTTCTGACCATTGACAGAGACTGCATTTGAGCTGATTGCCGTTCTTGCTTGGCCACGAGAAGGTACCAGTTCTGAATCAACTAATGCTTGCTGGAGGTCTGCACCATCTTCTAGGGTGATGCATGGCATGCCATCTTGAGCTAACTGTTCAAAGTCAGCTTCAGTTAAATCAGATACTGCGCCAGAGAATAAGCTTTCAGTAATGCGTTTTGCAGCCGCGAGACCCGCTTCACCGTGAACTAGCTTAGTCACTTCTTCTGCTAAGATGTACTGTGCGCGAGGTGCTTTGCCACTATTTTTGTCTTCTTCTTCCAACGCATCAATTTCGCTTAATTCCATGAAAGTAAAGAATTTCAGGAAGCGATAGACGTCAGCATCCGCTGTGTTGATCCAGAATTGATAGAATTTATATTGGCTGGTTTTCTTCGGATCTAACCATACTGCACCACCTTCGGTTTTACCAAACTTGGTACCGTCTGTTTTGGTGATCAGTGGAACAGTTAAACCAAACACTTGGTTTTGATGCAGACGGCGAGTTAAATCGATACCTGAAGTAATGTTACCCCATTGGTCTGAACCACCAATTTGCAACTCAACACCCATCTCTTTATTCATGTTCGCAAAATCATAACCTTGTAATAGGTTATAGGCGAATTCAGTGAAAGAGATCCCGACATCATCACGGTTTAAACGCTGCTTAACAGACTCACGGTTGATCATTTGGTTAACGGAGAAGTGTTTACCAATATCACGTAAGAATGTCAGCACGTCCATTTTGCCAAACCAATCATAGTTGTTAGCTAGACGTGCGCTATTTTCACCACAATCAAAACTAAGGAATGGTGAAACTTGGTTACGGATTTTATCTACCCACTCTTGAACGGTTTCTGTGGTGTTTAATTTACGTTCAGTAGCTTTAAAACTCGGGTCGCCAATAAGGCCCGTTGCGCCACCGACCAATGCCACAGGCTTGTGCCCGGCTAGTTGGAATCGTTTTAAACACAGCAAAGGAACCAGATGTCCCAAGTGCAAGCTATCGGCGGTAGGGTCGAAGCCACAATAGAGAGAGATAGGGCCCTGCGCCAGTCTCTCTGCTAACGCATCCTCATCCGTTACCTGGGCAACGAGGCCCCGCTCTTGCAATTGTTTAATCAGGTTATTGCTAGACATCAATGACTCCATCGGTTGAATTTTGTCTATCTATTTTAATGTAGGAAATTGACAGAATGAGACGTCGCTCAAAGGCTCGCCAGTATGATTTGTCAATTTTCTTAAACGAGGCTATAGCATAAAGCGCATATCAATTAAGTGCCAGCTAAAAAACCATTTATTACGGGGCTAATCGGTCAATTACCCAGCCATCCCCTTCTCTTTGGTATAGAAAGCGGTCATGCAAGCGGTGAGCTCCACCTTGCCAAAATTCGACACTGTTAAAAACAACGCGATAGCCCCCCCAAAAACTCGGTAATGGAACCTCGCCATTTTGGAATTTCTGCTTAAGTTCTAAAAATTTTCCTTCTAAGATCCCACGAGCCGAAATCCTCGAAGACTGAGCAGATGCCCAAGCCGCTATTTGGCTATCTTTTGGGCGACTATGGAAATATTTCAGTACTTCAATAGGGCTTAAACGCTCAGCAATGCCGGTAAAATGAACTTGGCGTTCTAATTGATACCATGGGAAATGCAAACTGATTTTATTGTTATGCTCTAAATGCTGCGCTTTACGGCTTCCCAGATTGGTATAAAAGACTAATCCGTTTTCATCGAAGTGCTTTAATAATACGATCCGTTGATAAGGCTGCCCGGTTTCATCGACTGTTGCCACACACATTGCTGTCGGGTCAGTTAATCGCGCTTCACAGGCTTGCTTTAACCAGCGCTCAAACAGTGGAATAGGATCTGGTGTTAAATCTTTGCGTCTCAATCCACCTTTTGTATATTCACGTCGTACCGCAGCAAGATCGATCTCTTCAAGTTCGTTCATTTTACAGTCCTTTCAAGCGGTTATTTTATATCAATATTTGCGGGATATATCGCACCTAATATACTATCTCTGCTTGCACCCGTTACTGATGCAAGGCTACCTGATAAGCCTGAAACTGTGCGAGCAGCAAGCCAAGCAAATGCCAGTGCTTCCATATCATCGCCACTCAATCCAAATTTATCACTTGGTGCGACTTCAATCCCCGGCAGTAATGTCGCTAATCGCAACATCAAGAATTTATTTTGTGCGCCGCCGCCACAAACAATTAAACGTTCACAGCCACCACATAACTTAACTTGATCCACGATAGATACCGCGGTCAACTCACACAATGTTGCCTGCACGTCTTCAGGAGATAGCAATTGAAAATGCGACAAATGCTGTTCTAGCCATTGCATATTAAAATATTCACGCCCAGTACTCTTAGGGGGCGAACGTTTAAAATAGTTATCATTAAGCATCGCATTTAATAATGCCTGATTCACCGTTCCTGTTTTTGCCCATTCACCATCTTTATCATACGCTTGTTGCTTATTACGCCAGACCCAAGTGTCCATTAACATATTGCCAGGTCCTGTGTCATAGCCTTTTACATATGCATTTGGCAGCAATGCAGTAACATTAGCAATCCCGCCAATGTTAAGCACAATACGTTTTTCAGTCGGATGCCCTAATACGGCTAAATGAAATGCAGGAACTAACGGAGCACCTTGCCCACCATAAGCCATGTCTCTACGGCGAAAATCACCTACTGTCGTTATTCCCGTTAATGCCGCGATGCGGTTGTTATCACCAATTTGCATAGTAAACGGTGTTTCACTATCAGGTTCATGCCAAACCGTTTGCCCGTGACAACCAATCGCAATAATATCTTCAGGAGATAGGCCCGTTTGATGAAGCAGCTGATGAATAGCATCCGCATATATTGTGCCAAGCTCTCTGTCTATTTTTCCCAATTCAGAAAGTGTTGTTTCTTGCCCTTGGCAAATATTAAGAATGCGCTTTTTCAGTTCAATCGGAAATGCGGCGCTCAAGCTAGCTTGCTCTGCAACAAACTTATCGTTGATTGCAGCTAATACGACATCAACACCATCTAGGCTGGTTCCTGACATAACACCGATATAGCGACCCGATTTAATCATCATTATTCCCTTTAACGTGTCTATTCACCCGATGAGATAAACTAGGAAAGATTGTGCTGTGGGAGAAGAATTTGTCAACTGCTTGATTCAATTTCTCGTAGCGCTTCGCAGGAATAATAAATAATTGATAGAAGAGATGAAAATAGTGAGCAAAATAGCAACAATGAATCGTTTTTCTATCTCTCATTTATTTAATTTGATTTATAATGGTTCATTCTGTAATTATCTGCTACACCTTAAGGTGAGTGGTTTTTATTACAGGTGAAAATCCCTTACTTAGCCTTTGCCATAAATTGATGTTCTAAAATAGTCAAAAAATAGATAATTCTTTAGCAAAGGGTGCCTTACGTTGGGATTTTGGGTGGAATTTGAGATATTTTACCTAGTGTTGATGCATTATTTAATTCAAAATTAGTAGTCTAGGCTCTGTTATCTAAAACAAATTTTTCATGTTGTTGTGCTTATGGTAAGAACAAATCTTCGATGCTACGTTACTGCCACGAACAGCAAGTCTCATAGGAGTTATTATGCTTAAGAAAGTTTTTGTAGGTGTTGCTGCGGTTGTTGCGTTATCTGGCTGTGTCAATACAAGTACGCTTTCTGGTGATACTATTTCAGCTCAAGATGCTAAACAAGTCCAAACTGTGACTTATGGTACGGTACTCAACGCACGCCCAGTGACCATTCAAGCAGGTGAAGATGGTAACGTGATTGGTGCAATTGGCGGTGCAGTTATCGGTGGCCTGTTAGGTAATACCGTCGGTGGTGGTACTGGTAAAACACTAGCAACAGCGGCTGGTGCAATCGCAGGTGGTTTAGCGGGTCAACAAGCACAAGGTGCCCTAAACAAAAGCCAAGGTGTGCAGCTTGAAATCCGTTTAGACAGTGGTAAAAACATTGTTGTTGTTCAGAAACAAGATCCTGCCGCTTTCCGTGTAGGTCAGCGTGTTATGATCGCAAACAGCGGAAATACAGTGACTGTGTCACCTCGCTAATTTGACATAAATTGAAAATAAAATGCGTTCACCGACTAATTAATCGATGAACGCATTTTTTATTTAAATCATGATTAGTATTTTATGTTTTAGCTTATTAGTAATAATTTTTTATCGAATCTGAGCTCTTCACTATCTTTTTGTTTATGAGCTCTACAATAGAACTTTTTTGAATAATTGTGATTAATATCATTCTAGTAAAATGTAATTTACATAATCTGTATTCTCTGTTTTTCTTGACCAATATTTGTTATTCATATATGTACACCTTAATGCCCTATTTTTTAAGAATTAATCCATAGTAATAGAATACAAAGCCGCCTCACGTAAAAAATCATGCATCTATATAAAAACACATATTACGTGCATGGTGGCCATAGTTATTAGTTTAACGTATATTTATATACATTATATTCATATAAATAAAATGAAATTAGAAAAATACAATTATTAGTCTATGAATCGTTTTGTAAGCGTAGAATATTTTTCTCCAATTTTAATAGTAGTAAAGATAACTGGCTTAGCTCATCATGACTAATATTACTTAAAATTTCTGTCCGAGTATTATTAATCACTTGATCCACCGTTTTGATAAAAGGCTCCGACTCCTCTGTGAGTTTGATTCTCTTGGCGCGTCGGTCATTCGAACATGTATGACGAGAAATGAGCCTTTTTTCTTCTAATTGATCTAATGTTCTGACCAGAGATGGTTGCTCAATACCGATTGCTTTTGCCAATTGAATCTGCGACTGTTCGGGCGGTAACTGACTAATATTATGCAGTGTTACCCAGTGTGTTTGTGTGAGTTTAAGTGGCTTGAGGCGATAGTCAATCAATGCTCGCCACATACGGACTACTCGAGATAATTCAGTTCCAATTTGAGATTCCAATTTACCCTCCTTTATATAATTATATGCCTAAAAAATATGCCAAATAAATATTATTTTTTAAATTATATATTAATTCCCTTTTATCTTTACAACCTTTTATTGAGCTAGCACCTAATAAATACCTATATATAGTGAGTATCAATAAATAATTTGGTGACATACACCTTGTTTTTCCCCATGATTTTTCATATGAAAACAATATAATCACTTAATAAGACAATCTATCAATTATCTTATTAATAAGAATAGCCTTACTCTTCTTTCAAATCTATCTATTTTAACCCTTATAGTAATTACAACTAACAATAAAAAACGCGATAGCAAATAAAACCTTTAAAAACAAAGTAATATAGTTATTCTTAAAATTATGTCATTTACAGTTGATTTATATGAGTTTCATCATCGTTTTGAATAAATAAAATTTTATTGAAATGTAACTATTGGAATTAATTCAAATGAATTGATTTATTATTAAATCATTTAACTTATAATAGTTTTATTGACAATCAAAATAGAGACTGTTGAGGATCATTCATGTCTTCTTGAGCCGTTTTCTTATTATTTGCCCTTAAAAATCGCTGGCGACATAAACGGATGACATGACGTTTTTCAGCGTTAGTGAACTGTAACCAACCAAAACGTTCATCTCGGGTTCGATAACAACCTCGGCAATATCCCTGCTCGTTGGTCTGGCATATTCCACGGCAAGGGCTTGGAATGTCAAAAAACTCAAGTTGTTCTGCCATCGTTAACCACCCGTAATATAAACATAAAATTATGATATACTCCCTTAAATTGAGTATAGCCATGATATGACTAAAAAATAAACCTCAATCGCTGTATTTAGTCATATTGTCACGTTATATTGATAGATAAATCGATTCGACTTTAAGCATTATTGCCTGAAGAATTTATAGGGAAACTACTATTATGCGCTTACTACATACCATGCTCCGTGTTACCGACATGCAACGCTCCATTGATTTTTATACCAAAGTATTAGGTATGCGCTTACTACGCACGAGCGAAAATACAGAATACAAATATTCTTTAGCATTCGTCGGTTACAGCGATGAAAGTGAAGGTGCTGTTATCGAGTTAACTTATAACTGGGGCGTAACAGAATATGATTTAGGTAATGCTTATGGTCATATTGCATTAGGTGTTGATGATGTTGCTAAAACCTGTGAAGACATTCGTCAAGCTGGTGGAAATGTCACTCGTGAAGCAGGACCCGTCAAAGGTGGTACAACCGTTATCGCTTTTGTTGAAGATCCAGATGGCTATAAAATTGAGCTTATCGAGAACAAAAGTGCAAGCAAAGGATTAGGCAATTAATCCCTCACATACATTTTATATTTTAGGTGGTGATAACCATCACCTAAAATTTCTTCAGTATCTACCTGCAAAAATGTATTCCCTTTGGCATAATGAAAGCCAACCAGAAACTGTAAATTGAAAGCCTAATGTCTGAAAAAAATAATCCTAACTCACTGGTTAACCGCTTCCGGGGTTACTACCCAGTCGTTATTGATGTCGAAACTGGTGGGTTCAACCCCAAAACTGATGGCCTATTAGAGATAGCGGCCATTACACTCAAAATGGACAAAGATGGCTGGTTAGCCATTGATGAAACACTGCATTTTCATGTAGAACCATTTGAAGGGGCGAATTTGGAACCCTCAGCTCTGGAGTTCACAGGTATTGACCCCACTAACCCCCTACGTGGTGCAGTGAGCGAATATGAAGCATTACATGCCATTTTTAAAACAATTCGAAAAGGTATGAAAAATACTGATTGCAATCGCGCGATCATGGTGGCTCATAACGCAAATTTTGATCACAGCTTTGTTATGAATGCAGCAGAGCGTTCAGGGTTAAAGCGCAACCCTTTTCATCCCTTCGCAACCTTTGATACTGCAGCACTGAGCGGATTAGTCTTTGGACAAACCATTCTTGCGAAAGCGTGTGTCACCGCAGGTATTCCATTTGATGGCAAGCAAGCCCACGGAGCCCTATACGATACTAATCGCACCGCGCTATTATTTTGCGAATTAGTCAATAAATGGAAAAAATTGGGCGGATGGCCACTACCTAGTGAACCACAGTAATTTAGTTTTAATTCCTCAAATATAAAAAAACCGTATTAGTTTTACGCTAATACGGTTTTCATCAATATAAGCATGAAAGCTTATTGAACCATTTGATTACTCAGTGATGGTTTCGTCTGCTGGACGGTATTTATCCGCAGTTTCTTTGATCAGCGCTTGCAATTCACCGCGTTGGAACATTTCAACGATAATGTCACAACCGCCAACTAACTCGCCATCAACCCATAACTGTGGGAATGTTGGCCAATTAGCATATTTTGGCAGCTCCGCACGAATGTCCGGGTTTTGTAAAATATCAACGTAAGCAAAACGCTCACCGCAAGAAGACAGTGCTTGAACAGCTTGAGCAGAAAAACCGCAGCTAGGCAGTTTTGGAGAGCCTTTCATGTATAATAAAATTGGATTTTCTTTAACTTGGCGCTCAATTTTTTCGATTGTTGTCATTTTATATCCTAAAACGTGGGTGCTGATTTTGCAGTCACTGAGCCACTTTGAATCATTTGCAAGGTAACTCATTAGACAGAACACATTGACCGGTGTAATCGCCGGCATAGTCAAAACATCGCAAATTGTTCCATGATTGTTTCATACAATATGCCAGTTTTATAAGTTGAATACTATAGCACTCCTATTTGCTGTACTCAAAAGGTGAAAAGCAAATAGCAACGTTTTCTTTTTACTATAAAAAATTCACGTTAGGTGTTTTTGCCGTGTAATCATAGGAGTTATTTGTTAATATATTAGCAAATTAATAACACTTGATGTATTCCCCTGCTCTTCAATGACAATAACGACACGCAGTGGAATAATAATTATGCAACTTACTAACAATTAAGGCATAAATAGCATCATGGAACAGTTTTTTTCTTACTGTAACCTGTATTCTGTTATGATAAAAACATGACTTACAATGCGGCGCAATAGCTAACCATAGCTTGACGTCGCGATACTAGAAGTAGATTAATTAATAGAAGTACATTTAATTTCGCTCATTTTACGAGCAAACACCCTAAACACTGAATAAAAGCAATCAAGGAGTACGCAATGTCTTTTGAATTACCAGCTCTACCTTATGCTAAAGATGCTTTAGAACCTCATATCTCCGCTGAAACCTTAGAATACCACTACGGTAAGCACCACAACACCTATGTTGTTAACCTGAACAACCTGATCAAAGGCACCAAATTTGAAGGTCTGTCTTTAGAAGATATCATCAAAACTTCTGAAGCTGGCGTATTCAACAACGCCGCTCAAGTTTGGAACCACACTTTCTACTGGCACTGCTTGGCACCAAATGCAGGTGGAGAGCCAACAGGTAAAGTTGCAGAAGCTATCAATAAAGCATTCGGTTCATTTGCTCAGTTCAAAGAGCAATTCACTGATGCCGCAGTTAAAAACTTCGGTGCAGGTTGGACTTGGTTAGTGAAGAAAGCAGACGGCAGCCTGGCTATCGTTAATACGTCTAACGCGGCAACACCAATTTCTGGTGACGACAAGCCAGTTCTGACTGTAGATATCTGGGAACACGCTTATTACATCGACTACCGTAACGCACGTCCAAAATACTTAGAAAACTTCTGGGCGCTGGTTAACTGGAAATTTGTTGAAGAAAATCTGGCTTAATTTTAGTTCAGTTCTAAAATGACTAAGGGCGAGTGTAATACTCGCCCTTAATTATTTCTCATCCTTAGTCGCTAGGATGGAAATGAAATCAAAAAATGTGCACAGCAAACAAAATAATTACCGCTAAAGAGCCAAACGCAGCTAGCAATCCATATTTAAAATCTGTATCCATGAGACCCTCTCATATAAAGAAATTGAATTATCAAATAACCATAAAATAAAAAGGTTATTTCAGTATACATGCACAAAAATGTAAAACCAGTGTCTATATCACATGTTATAACATCAATTATTTCTTTCGTTTTTGCGCTAGATCAGACAAAATCGATAACAAATCGCTAAATTATTGCCAGCAAAGGTACTATGCATCAATATGCAGGTAATTATTTAACTAGAATTATTTTAGAGACCAAGTTTTGGTTAGGAGTTTTTTCTTCTCATGGCAACAATTAAAGATGTGGCGAAACGTGCGGGCGTCTCTACCACAACCGTCTCCCATGTTATCAACAAGACGCGTTTTGTCGCTGATGATACAAAAACAGCCGTTTGGGCCGCCATCAAAGAGCTCAATTATTCTCCGAGTGCGGTTGCGCGTAGTTTAAAAGTCAACCACACCAAATCAATTGGCCTGTTGGCAACATCAAGTGAAGCCCCCTATTTCGCAGAAGTGATCGAGTCTGTCGAGAATAGTTGCTATGAGAAAGGCTATACTCTAATTTTATGTAACTCTCACAATAACTTAGGCAAGCAAAAAGCTTACTTGCAAATGTTGGCACAAAAACGTGTCGATGGGCTACTTGTGATGTGTTCAGAATACCCCGACACCTTGATTGGAATGTTAGAAGATTACCGAAATATTCCAATGGTTGTCATGGACTGGGGTACCTCTCGCGGGGATTTCACTGACAGTATTATTGATAACTCTTTCCACGGTGGTTATTTAGCGGGTCGTTATCTTATTGATCGTGGTCATCGTGAAATTGGCGTGATCCCCGGCTCCCTTGAAAGAAATACAGGTATTGGGCGTTTAACAGGCTTCAAAAAAGCCATGGAAGAAGCCAAAGTTACGTTGAAAGATGAATGGATTGTTCAAGGGGATTTCGAACCAGAATCAGGCTACAAAGCAATGATGCAAATCCTCAGTAACAAACACCGTCCTACAGCTGTCTTCTGTGGAGGAGACATCATGGCGATGGGAGCAATCTGTGCAGCTGACGAGATGGGATTACGCGTCCCTCAAGATATTTCCATTATTGGCTATGATAACGTGCGTAATGCGCGCTATTTCACCCCCGCGTTAACCACAATCCACCAGCCAAAAGAGCGTTTAGGTCAGATGGCATTTGCGATGTTGCTCGATCGTATTGTGAATAAACGCGAAGATGCGCAAACGATTGAAGTTCACCCGCGTTTAGTTGAACGCCGTTCCGTGGCTGACGGTCCATTTATTGATTATCGCCGCTAATCCTATCTCAGAACATTAGCTCGAAAACCACTCCGCGTTGAGCGTTTCGCTATCACCAAGATAGTCAAGAAGCCATCTCAGCGCTGGAGATGTATCCTTTTCAACCCACGTTAAGCAGCAAGGGCTTTCAGGAAACGGCTGCGCTAATTCCAGCTCAACTAGCTTGCCTTCTGCACACAACGGAGCCGCACGGTGCTCTGGAACCATCCCCACACACAAACCATTTGCCAAACACGCTAAACCACTTTCCCAGTAAGGCACAACTAAGCGACGTTGGTTGTCCAGCGCCCAAGTGTCCCTTTTCGGTAAGCTTCTTGAGGTATCTTCTAAGCACAAACTTGGATATTCACGCATTTGGTCATCCGTCAGCTTGCCCTGAATTTTCGCTAATGGATGATCGGGGCTCGCAACACAACGCCATGACATAAAACCCATGTCACGGAAACTATAGCGCTCACCAATTGGTGATGCTCGGGTCGCGCCAATCGCGACATCCACACGTCCATCCGCTAAAGCATCCCAAACCCCATTAAACACTTCAGGGTGGATATACAGTTCAATGTCAGGAAAATGACGATAAAAGTCCAAAATCAACTGTTCTGTACGCTGCGGTTTTACGATGCAATCAACAGCAATACTGAACTGTCCACGCCACCCATTGGCAACTTGTTGGCATTGGTGTCGAGTATCAATCATTTTTTTGATAACACTTCGACTTTCTTTAATAAAAATAACCCCAGCTTCCGTCAATACTACATCACGGTGACGGCGCTCGAATAGCGGAACTGCCAACCATTCTTCGACTTGTTTTACTGTGTAACTGATCGCTGAAGGGACTCGATGCAACTCATCCGCAGCACCACTAAAGCTTCCCGTTCGAGCAACTGCGTCTATGACTTCAAGTGCATGAGCTGACCACATTTTCTTTCCCTTCAAATTATTTGATAGCAGAGTCCAAATATTACCGTTTCACAACGTAAAAAAATAGCCTATACAATAAGATAACTATTAACATTATTTTAAATATAGATTAAGCAAAAACTATGACAAATACTGCGACAAAAAACTCCTCTGGATTTTTGATTTACCTTGCTGGCCTAAGCATGCTGGGGTTTTTAGCCATCGATATGTATCTGCCTGCCTTTGGTTCAATGCAAACATCCTTAAATACGACTGAAGGCGCTATCAGCGCATCTCTGAGTATCTTTCTAGCGGGCTTTGCTTTTGCCCAGCTACTATGGGGACCCCTTTCAGATAAATTAGGCCGTAAACCTATCCTTATTGTGGGGCTTTCCCTGTTTATTGTTAGCTGCTTAGCAATGATTTGGGTCACCGATGCTACTCAGCTATTAATCCTTCGATTCTTACAGGCTGTTGGCGTTTGTTCTGCTGCAGTTTTATGGCAAGCCCTCGTTATCGACCGCTATAACGAAGCTGATACTCAAAAAGTATTTGCTTCTATCATGCCTTTAGTGGCTCTTTCTCCCGCCTTAGCGCCCCTCTTAGGTGCCTGGGTGCTTGAACACAAAAACTGGGAATTTATCTTCATCGTGCTGATGATGGTGGGCGTTTTACTTTTGCTACCGACTTTGATGTTAAAAAAAGTTGCCCCGAAAGTCACAGCAGAAGAAAACCAGCCACAAACCAAAATTTCCTTTGCTACCTTGTTACGCTCCCCTGTTTTCAGTGGTAACGTGCTTGTGTACGCAGCATGTAGCGCTGGCTTTTTTGCATGGTTAACGGGTTCACCGTTTATTCTACGCAATATGGGCTTTAACCCTGCAGATATCGGCCTGAGTTATATTCCTCAAACACTGGCATTTATTGTCGGGGGATACGGCTGCCGCTTCGTATTAGCTAAAGTTCGCGCTGAAACGTTGTTCCCAATCTTGCTAGCCGGTTATGCCGTTAGCATGATGATTCTCTTCGCCATGTCGATTTATACTCAGCCAACATTAACCATGATTTTAGTTCCATTCTGTTTTATGGCAGCAATGAACGGAGCATCATACCCAATTGCAGTAGCCAAAGCCCTCAATACGTTCCCATCAGCTAGTGGTAAGGCCGCTGCATTACAAAATGCCTTACAGTTAGGGTTATGCTTCTTAGCTAGCTTATTAGTATCTGCGCTTACCTTTAACCCTTTACTTGCTACTACTGGCGTGATGGCATTCACGGTGATCCCAATGATTATAGGCTATTTCATGCAGCGTTGTGCCAGCAAATCAAATAATGCGATTAAGCATACTGAATATCAGCATGATTAATCGTTAATTAAAGTTATTTTTTAGAATCATTATAGTCAGCCACGTTACCATTATTGATAACGTGGCTGATTTTTTATTTTGGTTAATACGTATTTATTGGAGTTAATTTTTTTCCTATAACACGCTATTATTAGCATATTCAATTATGACGTTTTGAAGAGCCATGCTGACACAGTATTATCCTCCTGATGAATTAAAAGAGTTTGTTAGTTCAGTTTTGATTATCAAGAAATTTACTGATGCTATTAAAGTCTTCCCAGGCACAGGTGCTGAAATCTGGGTTTCGACTGAAAATATTAGCATGTCGACTCACGAGCATACATCCGTCAATCCATTTCAGTTAATCATCCCCAGAGTCAATATATTTACGGCTATCCCGAATAATGCCAGTGTGATGGTGCTGCGTATTCGCCATGATGCCTTACGTTTTTTGCTTCCCCAGCGCACGTTAAATTATACGGATATCCCCACTCCGCTTAACCAAGTTTGGAGTGATAACTGGTTTAAATCATTGGCCAATTCTTCTTTTAAAGAGTTGAATTCGTGTTTTTACGTCACTAAAGCAACCAAAAAAAACCATTTTATTGACCAAGTCATCGATTCCCTTTATCGAAATCCAAATAAAAAAATTACCGAGATTGCCGATGATATTGGCTACAGCGCACGCTTAGTTCAAAAAGAATTTTTAAAAGAATTTGGGATCACACCAAAACGCTACCAGATCAATTGTCGCCTAGAGCAAGTGATGAAAACCATGGTGAAAGAACAAGATACTTATCGTTGGTTTGAAACGGGCTATTATGATCAATCCCACTTTTATCGTGATTTTAAGCGTTACTTTACCATGACACCGTCGGCGTTTTTAAAGTCAAATTATTCGCTTTTTTACAATACAAAAACAAAGTCTCCATTAAGATAGTTCTGAGTACATAAGGAGAATGGTATGAGTATTGTTGTATATGCCCAAATCACTACCGAAAAAAAGGATGGGTATTTAACGAAGAAAATCGTTAGCGAAATTGCCAAGCGCAGTCGGATGGAAAAAGGATGTTTGCAGTATGATCTGATGGCAAAAGAAAACGGCTACATTGTGTTTGAAGAGTGGGAAAATGCTCAAGCATTAGAAATGTATCAAAAAAGCACTCATTTTAAACAACTTGTTGACGCGATTGAACGTGACAATGCCACTTTTTCGGTCAATTTTAGTGAGAAGTAATAGAATACTTCGGTGAATTTATCACCTACCGATTCAACAGGTTATAGCTCTGCATAGAGCTATAACCTCATCAAATAAAAACTAGATTGATGATTTCTCGTTGTCTACTGAGTCTTCACTTTCTTGTTTCTGCTTCAATAATATTTCTTGCTCTTTCTGATGCAAAACACGCTCAACAGTATCAACAATAGCTTGAGTTTGTGGATCAATCTCAATGTTGACTTTATGACCAAGTCGCTTGCTACCCAGTGTTGTTCTCGCCAACGTTTCTGGGATCAGATGCACACAAAAGCGGTTATTAATAACATCACCGACCGTTAAGCTGATTCCGTCAATCGCCACAAATCCCTTATGTAAGATATATTTCATCAAGGCTTTATCATAAATAGATAGCCAAACTTGATGGTTATCTTCAGAGGTGAAAATCTTGCTAATTTCTGCAGTGGTCACGATATGACCCGAAACCACATGTCCGCCAATTTCATCACCATATTTAGCAGCACGTTCAATATTAACCACATCCCCTTCTTTTAACTCACCTAAATTAGTGAGGCGCAATGTCTCTTTGATTAAATCAAAGCTAACATTTTCCCCCTCAATTTTAGTCACGGTTAAACAGCAACCGTTATGCGCAACGGACGCCCCCGTTTCTAAACCCACTAATAATTCCGGCGTGAATTTCATGACATGAGTACGGAAATTAGCTCTTTCCGTGATTGCGATAATTGGAGCGGTTCCTTGAACAATGCCTGTAAACATAATGACTCTCAGTGCAGTGAATTAATGAACTCAGTTTACCTAAGAATTTTCAGAGATCTATCTTATTTGAGTGGTTATATTTATGCTGCCATCACAAAATATTTAAACTATTTCTATACAAATCTGCTGTTTTATTATTCTTATCGATAACTATGTTGGATTGGTTACATAAAAGAGATAGAATAAGGGGTTAGCATTAACTATCTGATTTTTTAGTAAATCATAGAATTTCATTCCGCTTTTTTCTTTTTTTAATTCGAAACTTATTGTAAAGGTGTATGCGTGCAGAAATATATTACAGAAGCGCGTAGCTTGCTGGCTCTCGGTATCCCTATCTTCTTCGCCCAATTTTCCCAAACCGCAATGGGGTTTGTGGACACTATTATGGCGGGAAGTGTTAGCGAAATCGAAATGTCAGCTGTGGCTGTTGGTTTTTCTATTTGGTTGCCTGCTATTTTATTAGGGCAAGGTATTCTCATGGCACTCACGCCAATCATTGCTCAAATGAACGGTTCGGGTCGTAGAAACCTGATTGGCGACCAAGTTCAACAAGGCTTGTGGTTAGCCTTTATTTTAGGCATTAGTATCATGTTGCTGTTATATAACAGTAAATTGATCATCAGCAATATGCCTCATATTGACCAAGAGTTAGCCGATAAATCGGTTCGCTTCCTACACGCGATTATGTGGGGAGCCCCGGGTTACCTATTTTATCAAGTATACCGTAGCCAGTGTGAAGGCTTATCAAAAACAAAACCCGGCATGGTGATTGGTTTTCTTGGCTTGATGGTTAATATTCCGGTGAACTATATCTTCATTTATGGTCACTTTGGCGTACCTGCCTTAGGTGGTGTCGGTTGCGGTGTGGCAACAGCAACGGTGTATTGGGCAATGTGCCTGATGATGAGATGGTATGTTAAGCACGCACCAAACCAGAGAGATATTCGCCCTGCTCAACCATTAGGCGCGCCAAACCCGGATATTTTGAAACGCATTATTGTGCTCGGAACACCGATTGGATTAGCGCTGTTTTTTGAAGTCACACTGTTTGCGGTTGTTGCCCTATTGGTCGCACCTTTAGGGGTTGTTGCGGTCGCAGGCCACCAAGTAGCACTTAACTTTAGTTCTGTGATGTTTATGTTCCCATTATCAATGGGTATCGCTGTCACTATCCGAGTTGGTTATAACTTGGGACGTCAGTCTACCGAAGCCGCAAAAGTCTCTTCCTATACTGGGCTAGCGGTGGGATTAACTTTAGCTTGCTTAACGGCCATCTTTACCAGCACGTTCCGTGAACCTATCGCGATGATGTATAACAAGAATCCTGAAGTGGTTGTTTTGGCATCTAGCTTGATGCTCTATGCCGCGCTTTATCAGCTTTCAGATTCTATTCAAGTTATTGGGGCCGGTGTGTTACGTGGATATAAAGATACTCGCTCTATTTTCTTTATTACCTTTACGGCGTATTGGATTTTAGGTTTACCATCTGGCTATATTTTGGCGTTAACCGACTTCATTACCGAACCGATGGGGCCAAAAGGTTTCTGGTTAGGATTTATTATCGGACTCACCGCTGCAGCTATTGGTATGGCAACACGAATTTTGTGGATCCACCGCCAACCTGACAGCACCGTTTTATTACGTTCAACGCGATAATTGGCGTAATTTTCAGCATTTTATGGTAAGGCGGCGAATGTTTTTCTGCGAATAGTTTTAAATACGAGCAAACTCTCGCGAAATTACATTTTCTCCTTGCCAGATTGACAGCAGAACGTTAATATTCGTCCCCGTCGTTAAAGCAGTAATAATTGATATGCGTCCGTAGCTCAGTTGGTTAGAGCACCACCTTGACATGGTGGGGGTCGGTAGTTCGAGTCTACTCGGACGCACCATTTAAACTTATCATTAACGACAAACAAAGTTTCACCTCAGTGCGTCCGTAGCTCAGTTGGTTAGAGCACCACCTTGACATGGTGGGGGTCGGTAGTTCGAGTCTACTCGGACGCACCATTTAACTTTGTCATCAGTGACAAACTAAGCTTCATCTCAGTGCGTCCGTAGCTCAGTTGGTTAGAGCACCACCTTGACATGGTGGGGGTCGGTAGTTCGAGTCTACTCGGACGCACCATTCTACTTATCCTGAATCATTATTTATCCTGAGCCCTACTTACCCTGATTAGAATTGCTTTTTGCAAATATCATATTTGTCTTGATTGTGATTTTGTTTTCCCTTATTTTGTTGCGCAACCCACTTTCAACTGAAAATCTCGCTGTTGTTTGATCTTAATTACTTCTGCATCAAATTTAGCAAAATTTGATTTGTCTCACAGTTTGATGTTGTTTATAATAATCCCACATGCTGAAAGGTTTCAACAAAGACAAATCAGCATGTTAGCATTAATGAAAAATGTCATCTACACTATAATAAGAGTCAAAAAGTGACGTTTTTTAAATAACCAGATTTTGAATACCAGACTGTCGCCTATTCTTATAAATGAGTTGCGCAACATAGACTATCTTGCGCATTAAGCATCGGCGGCAATACCGATTTCCTTTATAACCATTAGATAGACTGCCATGAAAAAAACCAAAATTGTTTGTACCATCGGTCCAAAAACCGAATCAGAAGAGAAATTAACTCAGTTATTGGATGCAGGCATGAACGTCATGCGCCTTAACTTCTCCCACGGTGACTATGAAGAACACGGTCAACGTATCAACAACCTCCGCTCTGTCTGTGCAAAAACCGGTAAACAAGCAGCTATTCTGCTGGACACTAAAGGTCCAGAAATCCGTACCATGAAACTGGAAGGCGGCAATGATGTTTCTCTCGTTGCAGGTCAGACTTTCACTTTCACAACAGATACTTCTGTTGTCGGTAACCAAGAACGCGTTGCAGTGACTTACCCTGGCCTGACCAAAGACCTGAAAGTAGGTGATACCGTTTTAGTTGATGATGGCTTAATCGGTATGACCGTAACCAACATCACTGCAACTGAAGTGATCTGCCAAGTATTAAACAATGGCGATCTTGGTGAGAAAAAAGGTGTTAACTTACCGGGCGTTTCTATCGGTTTACCTGCGCTGGCAGAAAAAGATAAAGAAGATCTCGTTTTCGGTTGCCAACAAGGTGTCGACTTTGTTGCAGCTTCATTTATCCGTAAACGTTCAGACGTTGAAGAAATTCGTGCTCACCTGAAAAAACACGGTGGCGAAAATATTCAAATCATCTCTAAAATCGAAAACCAAGAAGGTTTAAATAACTTCGACGAAATCCTTGAAGCCTCTGACGGTATCATGGTCGCTCGTGGTGACTTAGGGGTTGAGATCCCTGTAGAAGAAGTTATCTTCGCCCAAAAAATGATGATTGAAAAATGTGTTAAAGCGCGCAAAGTCGTTATCACTGCGACTCAAATGCTAGACTCAATGATCAAAAACCCACGCCCTACCCGTGCAGAAGCGGGTGACGTTGCAAACGCCATCTTAGACGGTACTGATGCTGTTATGCTGTCTGGGGAAAGTGCGAAAGGTAAGTATCCAGTTGAAGCTGTGACTATCATGGCAACTATCTGTGAACGTACTGACCGCGTTATGCCAACCCGTGTTGAAAATCAAAAACCAACCCAGCGCTTACGTGTGACTGAAGCTGTCTGCCGTGGTGCCGTTGAAATGTCTGAAAAACTGGATGTGCCATTAATCGTTGTTGCAACTTATGGTGGTAAATCTGCAAAATCAGTACGTAAATATTTCCCTACTGCACCAATTCTGGCTCTGACAACTAACGAAGAAACTGCTCGTCAGTTGCTGTTAGTTAAAGGCGTTATTCCAATGATCGTGGGTCCTTTCGAATCAACCGATGATTTCTATCGTGAAGGTAAACGTGCGGCGCTGGAAAGCGGATTAGCAGGAGAAGGTGATGCAGTCGTGATGGTATCCGGGGCATTAGTACAAAGTGGTACAACAAATACCTCATCAGTACATGTTCTGTAGTTGTCTTGCATAACAGTTGTCTTGCATAACAGTTGTCCTGCATAACCTAGCGTGACATTAACCCTATTGCTTCACTGCAGTAGGGTTTTTTATTATCTGGAATAACTAAAATTTAGTAATCAGAGCGAAACATAATTTCAATAAGTTACGTTATGATCCACGAAGATATAATTCACCCAGATTTTGATTACAAAGCATTTACAAAACAAATCATAAAACGATAACTATTCGCTCAAATTTCAAACTAAACAACCCTTAATTGAAATTTTTATTCGTTTTCACCCTGTTAAATATAAAGTATTTCTAGCAAAACTTTGAATTACGTACTAGCATAAGACTTAGTAAGTACCATACCCTAATTTACATTAGGTTGTTTTAAAGGGATAGAGGTAGCTTTAAGATAACGCTCTTAAGTCTATTTTTTGGTTACTTGCTTTTATATTTTCAAGATAAATCAATCTAGAGGGTAAAATAATGATTCGTACTAAAATTGTACTGGGCTCTATCGTATTAGCTTCAGCATTACTGGCGGGTTGTTCTAACAGCACTGAAGTGCAAAAGCTCTCTTCAGACGTGCAAACGCTGAACGGTAAAGTTGACCAACTGAGCAACGATGTTCAGTCACTGCGTTCTGATGTACAAACTGCACAAGAAGAAGCAGCTCGTGCAAACCAACGTCTGGACAACCAAGTACGTACTTACAAAAAATAAGTTCGGCTTGATGTTATCTAGAAAAGCTTAATAGCTGAATTATTGTTGAGGGCCTATTTTATAGGCCCTTATTTTTTACTTCGAAACTCATTTAAGATAGAAAGTCATTAGCTTTTAAATGACTGATATTTCGCAGGAATAGAAGATTTTACTTCCCCTTCAAACATAGGTTGTGGTTGAGTAATCGTGAATGGCGCAATTGGTTTTAATTGCTGATAATCGCGTTTCATCGATTCTGAATCATCCCCCACATTCACCCTAACTGGCAGTCCTGAACGTCTAGATAGCTCTGCCTGAACTTTCGCTTTATCAATTCCCGGATTACTCGCTAAAAACGCTTGAAAATCTTCAGTCAGTTTGATTGGCATTGTCTGTGGGTCATCACTGTCTTTACGTGACAATGGTTGATGCACTTCAATGTAATAGCTACCATCTGGCTCTTTTGCATATTTAACTGGCTGATCGATAACTTGAACGCGTGCTCCTTTTGGAACATGAGTAAACAGTGCCTTAATATCATCTGGGCGTAAACGAATACAGCCAGAGCTAACACGCATACCAATACCAAAATTGGCGTTAGTGCCGTGGATTAAGTATTCGCCACGACCATAAGAAAGGCGTAACGCATACAGTCCCATAGGATTTTCTGGGCCTGCAGGCACCACCGCCGGAAGTGTAATACCCTGCTGCGCATAATGTTTACGGATATTCGTGGTCGGTGTCCATGTTGGGTCTTTAATCAATTGGCTAATTGACGTCACCATTTCAGGTGTGTCTCGCCCTAGCTGACCAATGCCAATCGGATACACTGCCACTTTATGGCTGTTTTCAGGGTAATAATAAAGGCGCATTTCCGCCAAGTTAATCACGACACCTGTACGCGGTGTCGAAGGTAATAACATTTGAGCAGGAATAATCAGCGATTTACCTACTTCAGGTAAATAAGGGTCTGTCCCTGGATTCGCCTCTAACATCGCTAACAAACCAATCTGATAGTCGCTTGCGATAGCTTCCAGTGGGCGTCCATCGTTAGGCACCACATAGGTGATATTTTCCCCGATCAGGCGTGTGTTGTTATTGGGTAATGGATAATCTTTAGCCTGCGCTGGTGCTAGCACCGCACTCATGACAAACAGACTTACCGCCGTCAAAACTCTTTTCATACCTACTCCAAGGAAAATAAGATTCATTACAAAATTCAAACAATATCGCTCATAATAGCAACTATCTCGAATATCTTTAATACTTAATAAATATTTTAGCCTGCTAATAATTTGAATGTGAGCTAACTTTGTCTCATTATTGTTAGTTTAACAATAAAATACAGTGAGTTACTTAGGTATATTTTCTAGGATAAAAATACTAGGAAGAAAAGAAAAGTGTGGGAAATTCTGACAATTTCCCACAGAGTACTTAAAGAAGTTGGTGAGCTCGCGCTAAAATCGACTTGATCATGCCATTTAAACCTTGAGTCCGAGAAGGTGTCAGATGCTGTTCAAGAGCCAATTGCTGGAAAAAGTGTTTTACATCCACTGTAAGGATCTGTTCAGGTGTTTTTCCTTGAAAGAGAATAATCACAATCGCTACTAACCCTTTAACAATAGCGGCATCACTATCTCCAGCAAGAACAACATGACCATCCGGTTGTTTTTGCATATCAATCCACACTTGGCTTTGGCAACCCGCTATCAAGTTATCATCCACCTGTTGAGCTTCAGATAACGCAGGTAAACGCCCGCCCAGTTCAATCATATACAAATAGCGCTCTTCCCAATCTTGGCAACGTGCAAAATTGCGTAATAGCTTCGCTTCATCGGGTAACGCCGACATAATTTTTCCTTCTATCTATTTGCTACAATCTCTATTTACTGCAATACGGTGGCTTCGATATACCGTCGGTGTCTAGCCGAGTAATTGCTTAACGCGCAATAATGCATTGTACAATGCATCGATATCCTGCTTAGTCGTATAAACACCAATAGATGCCCGGCACATCGCTGGAACTTGATAATGCTCCATTAATGGCATCGCACAGTGGTGCCCAGTACGAATGGCAATCCCATATCTATCTAGAAATGCCCCAACATCATAAGCATGATGTTCACCTAAATTAAAGGCTATCACACCTTCACGTTGGTCATTTCCATATAAACGAAGAGAAGGCACTTGCTTAAGCAAATCCGTCGCATATTGCATCAATTGCTTTTCATACGCAAAAGTTTCGCTTAATCCAAGTCTATTGAGATAGTCTAAAGCTGCGCCTAAACCAATCATACCGCTGATATTCGGTGTACCAGCTTCAAATCGCCATGGAATATCCGCAAATGTAATCCCTTTTTTCAGGCTGACTTGGCGGATCATCGCTCCGCCACCTTCCCAAGGAGGCATCTGCTCAAGCAATGCCTTTTTGCCGTAGAGGATCCCAATACCTGTTGGCCCGTATAGCTTATGCCCTGAACACACATAAAAATCGCAATCCAGCGCTTGTACATCCACCTGCTGATGCATCGCCCCTTGCGCACCATCCACTAGGATAGCCAGCATGTTTTCATACTGCCCTGCAATTTCACGCGCTTGCGAAATCAATTTTTTCACCGGGTTAACGGTACCAAGCACATTGGAAATATGAGTAAAACTAAATAGCTTTGTGCGCGCATCTATGAGTTGTTCGAGCTGAGTAATATCAAGAGTACCATCCTCAAGAATAGGCAGAATTCGCACTTCAAAACCACGCTCTTGCGCCAACATAAACCAAGGAACGATGTTCGCGTGGTGCTCCATCTCAGTGATAATAATATTATCACCCTGCTGGATAAACTGACGCCCAAAGCTATTAGCAACAAGGTTAATCCCTTCCGTCGTCCCTTTAACAAACACTATCTCTTCAGGGGAAGCCGCGTGCAAAAAATCCGCTGCTTTTTGGCGAACATTCTCCACCAACGTGGTGGCATTCGCGCTTAGCGTATGAACCCCACGATGCACTGCCGCATATTGATACAACGTAAATTGACTCTCAGCATCCACAACCTGCTGAGGCTTTTGAGCACTCGCCGCGCTATCTAAATAGACCAACGGATGGTTATTCACTAATTGTGCTAAGGCAGGAAAATCCTGCCTGACTGCTTCAACATCAAATGGCATCGGTTTACACCTCCGCTAAGCGTTGATGAATACTCGCCATCACGGCCTGTTTTAACCCATCGATAGTAATAGATTCGGTTAACTCAGCTGCGAATGCATTGATAATCATCTGCTTAGCAGCTTGGCTACCAATCCCTCTAGAGCGTAGATAAAAGAGTTGCTCATCATCGATACGCCCAACTGTTGCCCCATGACCACATTTCACGTCATCGGCATAAATCTCCAGTTGAGGCTTAGTGTCAATTTCCGCTTTTTCACCCAGTAACAGGGTATTGTTAGTCATTTGACCGTCTGTTTTCAGCGCATTAGGGTCAACTTTGATCATACCGTTGAATACCGCTTTGCTGCTATCCATGGCGATCACTTTATGCAACTGTCGGCTATTACAATAACCCGCATTATGCTCAAGATAGCTACGTGTGTCGGCTATTTCATTACCTTGCGGCAACAACAGGCTGTTTAACTCAAATTCCGTATTTTCACCGTCAAGACGGCTACTTGTATGATGACGAGTTAGCCCTGCACCTAATAAAAAGCTGCTACTTTTCACTTGGCTATCGCGTCCCACCACAATGTCATTGTGGGCAAAGTGCTGAGCCTGTGGGTTTTCTGTCATCAGCTTAAAATGGGTAAACTGAGTGTTATCTCCCACTTCGACAGTCAAGCGCCCTCCAGTGAGATGCGGTTGGTCATCTAAGCTGACAAAATGTTCAATTACTTGAGACTGGCTATTATTTCCCAGAGTCAAATGGTAGCGATATTGACTCATGTTCATCGAGCTTGGATCATGGCTGCCGCTGGAGATATTCAATAAATAGAGTGGCTTAGTAGCAACTTTATTGGCAGCTAACTGGATAATAAGCGGTTGAGCCGCTAGGCATTCCGTTAAATGTAAGAAAATCTCGCTACTCACCGCATCAGGAAGCCAGTCTTGGCTATCGAGCAGAGAAACTTGAAACTCTCCCGTATCGACAGAACTGAGTTCCGCATTGTAACGTCCATCCACCAGCACAATACGATAAGCATCGATAGCTAATGCGAGCCCCTCACTTAGCGGTACCTGCTGTTCTTGTGAGCTAAAACGGTAGTGGGTATTTAACACGCTATTTAACGGAGTATAGTGCCAATCTTCATGACGAAAAGCTGGCAGCCCAACGTGTTTAGCGAGGCTCCAATGGGTTTGAGCGTGCTGAGATTTTCTACCTAATCCTTGCTCATATAGCGTTTCAAAACGGCGCATTGCCTGCTGATTTAAAGCATCAACCGCAGCGCGTTTTTCCGCTCTTTCACTGTTGGTCAATAAGCCAGCCATAGCCTTGCTCCTCCAGTTTTTTCGCTAAACTGAAATCACCGGATTTGATGATTTTCCCTTGATACAGGACGTGCACAAAATCAGGTTTTACATAGTCCAAAATACGCTGATAATGGGTCACGATAATGAATGAACGCTCAGGAGTACGCAGTGAATTTACGCCATTGGAGACGATTTTTAGCGCATCGATATCTAAACCAGAATCGGTTTCATCTAAAATACATAACTTAGGTTCTAACGCCGCCATCTGCAAAATGTCATTACGTTTTTTCTCTCCACCGGAGAAACCCACGTTAACTGAACGAGTGAGCAAGTCTTGTGGCATATCCAATAATTCAATTTTATCTTCGATGAAATCTTGGAAATCAAAGCGGTCTAACGCCTCTTGCTGGCGATATTCACGCACTGCATTCACTGACGTTTGCAGGAAAAATTGGTTACTCACACCCGGAATTTCAACCGGATATTGGAATGCAAGAAAGATCCCTTCACCCGCACGTTCTTCAGGATCTAACTCAAGTAAATCCTTACCGTTGAACGTCACTTCACCACTATCAATTTGGTAATCTTCACGGCCTGCGAGGGTTGCAGATAAGGTGCTTTTACCCGAACCGTTTGGCCCCATAATGGCATGAACTTCCCCTGGTTTAATTTCCAGTGACAGCCCTTTTAAGATTTCATTACCTTCTACACTTACATGTAAATCTTTAATACTTAACATATCAACATGCCTTTAGCGCTCAAGCGCAACTAAACTTGGTTAGGATCAGCCCACACTGTGTTCTAAGCTGATAGCCAATAATTTTTGTGCCTCAACGGCAAACTCTAATGGCAATTCTGAGAAAACATCTTTACAGAAGCCGTTAACAATCATTGAGATAGCATCATCTTCGCTGATCCCACGTTGTAAGCAATAAAACAGCTGGTCTTCACCAATGCGCGAAGTTGTCGCTTCATGTTCTAATTGCGCAGTATTGTTCTTCACTTCCACATACGGGAAGGTATGAGCGCCACATTGAGTGCCAATCAGCATGGAGTCGCATTGGGTAAAGTTACGGGCGTTGTGTGCACTCGGGAGTATTTTGACAAGTCCACGATAACTATTTTGGCTTTTACCTGCCGAGATCCCTTTCGAGATAATCGTTGAGCGGGTATTTTTGCCGATGTGGATCATTTTAGTGCCCGTATCGGCTTGTTGGTTACCGTTGGTCAGCGCGACAGAGAAAAATTCCCCGACAGAGTTATCCCCTTTTAAAATCACGCTTGGGTATTTCCACGTAATGGCAGAACCCGTTTCGGATTGTGTCCATGACATTTTGGAATTTTCCCCTTCGCACAGGGCACGCTTAGTGACGAAATTGAGAATTCCCCCCGTTTCGCTATCACCACCTGAGAACCAGTTTTGAACTGTCGAGTACTTCACTTCCGCATCTTTATGGATAATCACTTCCACAACAGCCGCGTGTAATTGGTAGCTATCTCTCACCGGTGCTGAACACCCTTCGATGTAGCTCACATAACTGCCTTCATCGGCAATTAAGATCGTGCGTTCAAATTGCCCTGTTTTTGCCGCATTAATACGGAAATAGGTCGATAACTCCATAGGACAACGCACCCCTTTCGGGATGTAAACAAAGGTTCCGTCCGATGCCACAGCTGCATTCAGTGCAGCAAAAAAGTTATCGTGACTGGAGACGACGCTACCTAAATATTTTTGCACCAGTTCAGGGTATTCTTGAATAGCTTCACTGAACGAGCAGAAAATAATCCCGTGTTTGGCTAAGTCGCCACGGTAGGTTGTCGATACAGAAACGGAGTCAAAAATTGCATCTACCGCAACTTTGCTGCCTTCGCGGACAGGTACTCCGAGCTGATTAAAGGCATCTTCGACTTCGCTCGTCAGGTAATTCGCTTCTTCCGCTGCGCCTGTTGATTGCGTCGCGCCTGGTTGTGAACCACAGGCATCATCACACGACCCGCAAGATGGCGCGGAATAATAGCTATAATCTTGGTAATCCAGATTTGGATAATGGGCTTTCAGCCAGTGTGGCTCTTCCATGCCTTTCCAGTGGTTAAAGGCATCAAGACGAAATTGCAGCATCCACTCAGGTTCATTACGTTTCGCAGAAATGGCGCGAACCACATCTTCATTTAGCCCTTTCGCCATCTCATCGGTGGCAACTTGGGTAAAAAAGCCTTCTTTATAACGTTTTTCATCAAGCCAGCTTTGAACATCTTCACCAACTTCTACATTGCTCTGAGACATAATCTAGCTTCACAAGTTAAACGCCGAAGCTTTCACCACACCCACAGGCATGTTGAGCTTTCGGGTTATTAAATTTAAAAATATGGTTAAGCCCTTCTTGGACATAATCCACTACCGTACCATCAATGAATGGCATTGCTTTTTTAGGCACATACAAATGAGCACCATCGAGTTCAAACACTAAGTGGTCATCAGTTGGGTTTTCAATCATCTCGAAGACGTATCCAAAACCTGCACATCCCGACTGTTTCACGCCGAGGGATAAACCTTTGCTATTGGGTGTTTGAAGAACCAATTTATTGATCTGTTTAGCGGCACTTGGGGTTAGGCTGACGCCCTGCCATGAATTTTCGTCCAATGAAAATGTTTCTACACCATTAGTCATATTGACCTCACTTTTCTTATGGTTTTTCAGCCTGTTATCAGCGATTTCTTCTCTATATGACATGGTAATGATTACCCATATGACTTCAACCATTTGTTTTAAGAGGTTATAGCGATGAGAACGGTTTATTGGCAGGGTTTTAGTTTATGGAGATATCTAACCAATTAATAATTAAGAAATAAATTTCATTCATGACAATGTTTTTTATGTATTATTGAGTACATAAAAATAACACAAATTAATAAAGTGATATTCAGTTTAAAACCACATTGATTAAATAAGAATAAATAAATTAGATAGGTTATAACGAATTGATATGAAGGATAAATATATGATTGATACCCTCAAATAAACTGAGGGTATCTGAAGAAACAACCTGCTGATTATTCAAACAATACAGCGGTCGTTAAACGGGAAGTGCAACACAGTTGGTCTTTCTCGTTAAAAATTTCGATATTCCACACTTGCTGACGACGCCCCAGATGAATCGGTTTGCATACGCCTCTCACCACGCCTTCTCGCGCCGCTCGAATATGGTTTGCGTTAATTTCCACGCCAACTACACGTTGATCACCTTCACTGCATAGGTAGCCAGCGATTGAACCTAAGGATTCAGCCAACACAACCGAGGCACCACCGTGTAGCAAGCCAAAAGGCTGTTTGGTGCGATGGTCGACTGGCATGGTACCTTCAAGGTAGTCATCACCAAAGCCTGTAATTTCAATCCCTATGTGGCCTAACATACAGCTTTCAGCCATCGCCGCCATTTGTTGTAAGTTAAATTGACGCTTCCAAATCATGAAACAATCTCCAGTAAGGCTTGAATTGGGTGTTTGATTGCCGTTTTTTCCATTCGTTTTACTTGGCTACGACAAGAATATCCCGAACTTAAGCAGCGTTCTAGGGGCAGTTTTTCTATCGCAGGTTTCCACGATAGGTTGTAAATACCTTTTGAATTTTCAAGGTTAGCCACTTCATGACCATAAGTCCCAGCCATTCCACAGCATCCAACACTCACGTTAGTAAGTTTGCGTCCATAACGGTAAAACAGTGTCGCCCATTGATTGGTGCTATTGGGTAATGCCGTTGATTCAGTGCAGTGACCAAAGAGATACCAAGGCTGCTCATCCACTCCCTCATTTTTAGTTTGTTCAGGTAATGAAATTAGCCATTCATGAGCCAGCATTACCGTAAATTGGCATTGCTGCTCACCTAAAATTTCGTGGTACTCATCGCGATAACACAGCACCAATGCAGGGTCGACACCCACCATCGGTAATTGCAGTTTAGCAACGCGATTTAAAAAATCCGATGTTTTACGTGCGGTTTTCGCAAAACGGCTTAAGAAACCTTTGATATGCTGTGCTTTGCCATTCGGTGAGAATGGAAGTAACACAGGTTTATAGCCCAACTTTTCAATCAGACGAACAAAATCCACCACCACTTTTGCATCGTAGTAGCTGGTGAATGGGTCTTGCACCACGAGCACATGCTTTTCACGCTGGCTGGCGGACATTCCTTCAAGCTGTTCCAATGTCAGGGAGGTCGCTGCATGCCCTGATAATTCCTGTTTCAGCGTCGGTTGAGAAAATAACGGTAAATCCACCATACCAATGGTGTGCTCGCTAAGTTTCTGAACCACCGTTTGACGCAAGAAGAAGTTAAAAACGCCCGGCGCTTTTGACATTAACGGAGCGCTGGCTTCCACATTCGCCACAATATGGTCACGAACAGGTCGCAAGTAACGGCTATGGTACAGAGCAAGAAATTTTGCGCGGAAAGACGGCACATCAATTTTAATTGGGCATTGAGTCGAGCACGCCTTACAGGCTAAACACCCAGACATCGACTCTTTCACTTCATGGGAAAAATCATAATCCCCTTGCTTCGCCCGCCATGAGTTACGCGTTTTTTCAATCAATCCACGTAACGATGGAGACTCGCTTTTCACACCCTTTTCAATTTGCTCTGGTGTGACGCCCTGCTCCGCCAATAAACGTAGCCATTCACGAACTAACGTTGCACGACCTTTCGGTGAATGCACACGCTGGCGGCTAATTTTCATCGATGGACACATTTGACTTTTTACATCAAAGTTAAAACAGAGCCCGTTGCCGTTACAATCCATCGCTCCTCGGAACTCTTGGCGTATTTGAACGGGAATTTGGCGATCATATGTGCCGCGTTTAGCTGCATCCACTTGTTTCATTGGGGCATCGATACCCGCTGGTGGACAAATTTTTCCGGGGTTCAATCGGTTATCTGGGTCAAATGCCGCCTTAATATTGCGCAGCTCACTGTAAAGAACTTCACCAAAGAATTCTGGGCTATATTGTGCTCTGAAGCCTTTACCGTGTTCCCCCCACAGCAACCCGCCATATTTTGCGGTCAAAGCAACAATCTCATCCGAAATTTGCTTCATTAATATTTCTTGCTGAGGGTCGCACATATCTAATGCTGGGCGAACGTGTAAAACACCCGCATCCACATGACCAAACATCCCGTAATTCAGTTTATGACTATCCAAGAGCGCTCTGAACTCCGCAATATAATCTGCTAGATGTTCTGGTGGTACGCAAGTATCCTCAACAAATGGGATGGGTTTCGCAGCACCTTTACTGTTGCCCAATAATCCCACCGCTTTTTTACGCATATTATAGATACGGGTAATATCAGCAAGATCATGGCAAACTTGGTAGCCAATCACCCCCGCTTGATGGCTCGCCATCAATTCATCAAGCCGCTGGCATAAGCTATCAGTCAAACGATTAATTTCCTCTTCATCATCGCCACTAAACTCAACAATATTCAGCCCAAGCATCTCTTTATTCGGCACATCAGTGATCAGCGATTTTACAGAGTGCCAAACAATATCTTCTTTTGCGAGGTTCAGAACTTTCGAGTCGACAGTTTCTACCGAGAGCGCTTGCGCCTGCACCATGAATGGTGCGTTACGCAACGCGGATTCAAATGAATCATATTTGACGTTCACTAAACGGCGCACTTTCGGTAGCGGCGTGATATCCAGTGTGGCTTCCGTAATAAACGCCAGTGATCCTTCAGACCCCGTTAAAATTCGCGTTAAATCAAACTGAGTAAGGTCATCATTAAAAACATGGCGTAAGTCATAGCCCGTTAAAAATCGGTTTAGTTTTGGAAATTTTTCTTCGATTAACGGACGTTGCACTAAGCAGCGTTCAAGTACGGTTTTATAGATACGCCCTTCGACTGAATCTTCCAACGCAATCGTTTGGGCGAGTTCGATAGGCATAGCACGAGTATCGAGGCAAGCCCCCCCTAAAACCATCGCTTTGACACCTAAAACATGGTCTGACGTTTTGCCATACACTAATGATCCCTGTCCAGAGGCATCAGTGTTGATCATTCCGCCCAGTGTCGCACGGTTACTTGTAGATAGCTCTGGAGAGAAAAAGTAGCCATACGGTTTTAGAAATTGGTTAAGTTGGTCTTTGATCACGCCAGCTTCAACTTTTACCCATCCCTGTTCTGGGTTGATTTCTAAAATTCGATTCATATAGCGGGACATGTCCACCACAATCCCTTCAGTGAGCGATTGCCCATTGGTGCCCGTTCCCCCGCCGCGTGGTGTGAAACTTAATTCGCGGTATTTGTCTTGCCCTGCAAGGCGCGTAATAATTTGTACGTCAGCGCTGGAACGCGGGAAGATGACGGCTTGAGGTAACAGTTGATAAATACTGTTGTCAGTGGCCATGGATAAGCGCTCAGCGTAACTGGTGCCAGTATCACCAGTAAAACCTTGCTGTTGTAGCTCGTGCAGAAATTGGATAGCTAGCTGACTAAGATGTGGTGCTTCAGATATACGCGGGATCATTGTTAATCATGACTCTTGTTGTTGAGTAATCGCATTTGTCGTTATGTACTATCTTTAGTTTAAGTAGCACAATAGGCACAAGGTTTATTGGAGTGTTTCCTCGCCGCCTGTAAAGATAGCGCATCTGCCGGTGACATTGTCAGTAAAACCATATCACAATATCGTTTCTTTTAAGCATGAAAAATAATTACGTTATTTTCACCTGTAAAAGCACTAACCTCACAGAATTTTCATTTGTTAAGGATTGATCATTAATGGAAAAATCGCAAAAACGTTTGGATTTACCCAAACTCGTCCTTGGACTGCTCTCCATTATCTTTATGATAGCGACCTGTTTTTGGGTCTTAAGCCCATTTATTTTAGGATTCGTATGGGCGGGGATGATGGTGATTGCTACTTGGCCAATTCTCTTACGACTACAAGCACGCCTTTGGAATAAGCGCTGGCTTGCTTCGCTGACCATGGTTCTACTGATCTTCCTTCTTTTTGTTATTCCAACCAGTATTTTGATTGGCAGCATTATTCAAAACAGTGCACCACTTATCGAATTGGCGAAGTCACCAACCAGTATCACCTTGCCGGCTTTAGAATGGCTGAATCAAGTGCCCATGGTCGGAGAAAAACTGTACTACGCTTGGCACAGCTTAGTGGCGAGTGGCGGTAACGCGTTATTAGCTAAAGTTCAACCTTATTTCGGTCAAGCCGCGGGATGGTTTGCAACGCAGGCCGTTAGTGCTAGCCGCTTCTTATTCCACCTCGTATTAATGCTACTGTTTAGTGGATTGCTCTATTATAAAGGTGAGCTGGTGACAATCGGTGTTCGTCACTTTGCCGTACGTCTTGCGGGCATCCGTGGTGATGCTGCAGTGGTACTTGCAGCACAATCTATTCGTGCAGTCGCGCTTGGCGTGGTTGTTACTGCGTTAATTCAAGCCATTGTAGGTGGCGTCGGTTTAGCGCTATCTGGTATTAGTTATGCTGCCATTTTAACGGTCTTGATTTTTATCTGCTGCGTCGCACAACTTGGCCCACTATTAGTCATGGTCCCTTCCGTTCTGTGGCTATTTTGGACGGGGGATACCACTTGGGCAATTATTCTCGGTGTCTGGGCTGCAGTTGTTGCCACGATGGATGGCGTGCTACGACCTTGGCTAATTAAGATGGGCGCAGATCTTCCTATGGTGCTTATTTTAGTGGGTGTTATCGGTGGTATCTTATCATTCGGTATGATTGGCTTATTCATTGGCCCTGTGGTATTAGCGGTTTCTTATAGCCTGCTCAAAGCATGGATGAATGAAGTGGCACCACCAAGTGAAAATTTAGATGCCACCGAAAAATTCCTTGAAGAAGAATTCTTAATGAAGAAATAAATTTCATTTAATTCGAGAAAACATGTTTCATTTTGAACATGTTTTCTTGATTATCTATTCTCATTAATATTTAGAAACAATATTTAACACACTACTGTTAGTTTTTATCTTTAATTATGTTAATATTCCCTCCATCGAATGAATAATCATTTGGGAACAACAAGTAATATTTTATTAAGAGTGTTCCGAGTGATTAACTTATTTAAACAGTTTAATATATCTCTGTTAATATCTCGTCGATAACGAATTAATAAGTTATGTTATTTAATTTCTAACGTGACTTACTTAACCAAATTGCTGTGTGTAGTCTTTGCCTGTCAGCCCATGATAGGCTTTTTTTTTATCTCTCCATCCCCCACACCTAGCCCTCACTATTGCCTAGACAATATAATATTCCAATTACTCTCTCTATACGTAATTACGCATAATTAGAGTAGTGGATTTAATGGTTTTAATTATTTAATAAATTTTTATTTAACATTAATAATGAATCTATTTATGAGACTATAGTTTTATTTTGCTGAAAATCTGAATAATATATTATGAATATTTACGTAAATTAAACTTATACTGAGTTTAATTCTATCGCTGTAATAGGTTGTCTCTATATATAAATAAAGGTCGGTAAATAATAATTATTTACCGACCTTCTTATAATGAACAATCTAAAAATGAATAATTAAATTATTGATTTTCAGCGATTGTTAGCCAAGTTTTCACAACAGTGTCTGGATTCAACGATAGGCTATCAATGCCCTCATCCACCAGCCATTGTGCGAAATCTTGGTGGTCTGATGGACCTTGGCCACATATACCAACATATTTGTTCTGACGCTTCGCAGCCTTGATTGCCATTGACAACATTGCCTTAACTGCATCATTACGTTCATCAAACAATTCAGATACAACACCAGAGTCTCTATCAAGACCGAGGGTTAACTGAGTCATGTCGTTAGAACCAATGGAGAAGCCATCAAAATGTTCAAGGAACTGGTCAGCTAGCAGTGCGTTAGATGGGATTTCACACATCATAATCACTTTTAAGCCATTCTCACCACGTTTCAGGTCATGTTTTGCCAGCTCAGCAACCACAGACTCGGCTTGCGCTACTGTGCGAACAAATGGAATCATCACTTCAACGTTAGTCAGACCCATTTTGTTGCGAACGCGTTTAACAGCTTCACACTCCAGTGCAAAACATGCACGGAAGCTATCCGACACATAACGCCCAGCCCCACGGAAGCCCAGCATTGGGTTTTCTTCTTTAGGTTCATAAATATCCCCACCGACTAAGTTGGCATATTCATTGGACTTGAAGTCAGATAAACGCACGATCACGCGTTTTGGCCAGAATGCCGCGGCGAGTGTTGAAATCCCTTCCGTCAGCTTGCTAACGTAGAATTCAACAGGGTCGTCATAGCCGACCATCATATTGCGGATTTCTGCTTGCAATTCTGGAGTTTGAGCATTGAACTCTAACAGTGCTCTTGGATGAACACCAATCATGCGGTTGATGATAAATTCGAGTCTCGCTAAGCCGACACCTTCGTTTGGTAAACAAGCAAAATCAAATGCACGATCTGGGTTACCCACGTTCATCATGATTTTGACGTTCAAGTCAGGCATGTTATCCACTTCGGAGCTATGAATTTCAAAATCTAATTTGCCATCATAAACGAAGCCTGTATCCCCTTCAGAACAAGAAATCGTGACTTCTTGGTCTTCTTTCAAGCGCTCAGTTGCATCTCCACAACCAACAACTGCTGGGATCCCAAGTTCACGCGCGATAATCGCCGCATGGCAAGTACGACCGCCACGATTTGTTACGATAGCAGCGGCTTTTTTCATGATAGGTTCCCAATCAGGATCCGTCATGTCCGTCACTAATACGTCACCCGGCTGAATTCTATCCATCTCACTCAAGTTATGGATAACTTTGACCGAACCTGCACCAATACGATGACCGATTGAACGACCTTCAACTAAGACCTGCCCTTGGCCTTTCAGTTGATAGCGTTCCATAACCTGCTGGTTAGAACGAACAGTTTCTGGACGTGCTTGAACAATATACAGACGACCATTATGGCCATCTTTTGCCCACTCAATATCCATTGGACGACCGTAGTGTTTTTCGATCTGTAAAGCTTGGCGAGCCAGCTCTTCCACTTCGTGATCAGCTAAAGAGAAACGATTGCGTAGTGCTTCTGGCACATCTTCAATCTTCACTTGTTTGCCGTGCTCTTTACTGTCGGCATAGACCATCTGCAATTTTTTAGAACCTAGTGTACGACGTACAATCGCAGGCTTATTATTTTGCAGGGTTGGTTTATGAACATAGAACTCATCTGGGTTTACCGCGCCCTGTACGACCATCTCACCAAGACCATAAGCGGAGGTAATAAAGACGACTTGGTCAAAACCAGACTCAGTATCGATAGTAAACATAACACCGGAAGAAGCGAGGTCAGAACGTACCATTCTTTGCACACCCGCAGATAACGCGACGCCACGATGGTCGTAGCCTTGGTGTACACGGTAAGAAATAGCACGGTCATTAAACAGCGATGCAAATACATGTTTAATGGCAACCAATACCGCATCAATCCCTTGAACGTTGAGGAATGTCTCTTGCTGCCCAGCAAATGAGGCATCAGGCATATCTTCAGCGGTTGCTGATGAGCGAACAGCGAATGACGCTTCTGCTTCACCTTCAGACAATTGAAGGAAAGCTTCACGAATATCCTGCTCTAATGCTTGCGTCAATGGAGTATCAATCACCCATTGGCGGATCTGAGCACCGGCTACCGCCAGTTGGTTCACATCATCAATATCCGTTTCATCTAGCAGGTTGTAAATACGCTGGTTTACACCGCTCTGCTCCAGAAAATCATTAAACGCCTGTGCGGTTGTCGCAAAACCGTTTGGTACGGATACACCAAGATCGGACAAGTTGGTGATCATTTCACCGAGGGAAGCGTTTTTGCCTCCAACACGGTCAACATCGTTCATCCCTAATTGGTTATACCAAAGTACATTACACGGAGTGAGGCCATTTGTGGACATTGAAAGCGATCCTTTTATAGCAATTTAGTGACAGACAACAAATCGTAAAAAATCTCGTTGGCGAAAATTCGCCTCGCGACTAGACTAGCACAGACGTTATGGGAAGATGGACTGGTGAATCGTTCCATCAATTAATAAAATTTTTTTGTTCTAAAAATTGTTCAAAATTTGTCTATACTTCCCCCAGAAATGATTTTTAAACGTTTATTCACTTACAATATTTTTCAAAACTCAGAAAAAATACGATAAAAAGAAGCCAGTTATGAGCGAATTAAATTCTATGAGTAAAAATGCCAGCCAAGTCCAACGTACCGTTTTTTTCATCTCTGATGGTACCGCAATCACCGCTGAAACGTTAGGGCACGCCGTCTTATCTCAATTCCCATTATCCTTTATTTCTTACACCTTGCCGTTCGTTACCACACAAGCTCGAGCGCTTGAAATTAAACAAAAAATCGACACAATCTATGCTGAAACAGATCTTCGACCTCTGGTGTTTTATTCAATAATTTCCCCGGAAGTGAAAGAAATCATCACTCAAAGCGCGGGTTTCTGTCAGGATATCGTACAAAGTTTGGTCGCTCCAATACAGCGAGAAGTCGGGTTAGAACCCGAGCCAAAACTTAATCGTACTCACGGGTTATCCATGCAAAATATGAATCAATATGATGCCCGTATTGCAGCAATTGAATATACCCTTGCTCACGATGATGGCATTTCATTACGTAACCTTGAGCAAGCGCAAGTGATCTTAATTGGTGTCTCTCGCTGCGGCAAAACACCAACAAGCTTATATTTAGCAATGCAATTTGGCATACAGGCCGCCAACTACCCATTCACTGCCGATGATATGGATAATTTGCAGCTGCCTGTCGCATTACGCCCCTATACCCATAAGCTTTTTGGTTTAACCATCAGCCCTGAACGCCTTGCAGCAATTCGTGAAGAGCGACGTGAAAATAGCCGTTACGCCTCACTTCGCCAGTGTCGTATTGAAATTGCTGAAGTAGAAGCCCTATTTAGACAGAATAAAATCAATTACTTAAATACTACCAACTACTCTGTTGAAGAAATTTCAGCGAAAGTAATTGATACGATGGGATTACAGCGTCGTATTTTTTAACAAAATAAAATATAAAAAATTATTCATTCAACCCAAGTTGGTGGTTTGAATTTGAGCCAGTTTCGTTTATTGTGACCTTAGTCACTAATACGGCTGTACGAAATGGCTCAGCCGAGTAAAAGTTTTGAGAAACAAAATGCATAAAACAGATGAGTTACGAACTCAGCGAGTGGACAGTTTAATTACACCACAAGCGCTCGCTGAGGAATTTCCGATATCCCAAATAATCGCCGACAACGTGACAGCGTCACGTAAGCGAATTGAAAAGATCTTATCCGGTGAAGACCCGCGTTTGCTGGTGATTGTAGGTCCTTGCTCTATTCATGACATTGATGCCGCAATTGAATACGCTAATAAGCTAAATACGTTACGTCAAAAATATCAAGACCGTTTAGAAATTGTCATGCGCACCTATTTTGAAAAACCGCGTACCGTTGTGGGCTGGAAAGGCTTAATTTCTGACCCGCTCCTTGATAATTCATGCCAAGTGAATACTGGTATCCGTTTAGCGCGCAAGCTTTTGATTGAAGTTAATCAATTAGGATTAGCAACCGCTACTGAATTCCTCGACATGGTAACGGGGCAATATATTGCGGACTTAATTAGCTGGGGAGCGATTGGTGCTCGTACCACTGAAAGCCAAATCCATCGTGAAATGGCATCGGCGCTCTCCTGCCCTGTTGGTTTTAAAAACGGTACAGACGGCAATATCAATATCGCTATTGATGCTATTCGTGCCGCCAAAGCGCAACATATGTTTTTATCGCCAGATAAGAACGGGCAGATGACAATCTACCAAACCAGTGGTAACCCTCATGGGCATATCATTATGCGTGGTGGCAAAAAGCCTAACTATGAAGCACAGTACATTTCACAAGCTTGTGAAAAATTAAATGAATTTGGTTTAGCTGAGCATTTAGTGGTGGACTTCAGCCATGGTAACTGCCAGAAAATTCATCGTCGCCAATTAGATGTGGCGCAGGATATTGCTCAACAAATTAAGCAAGGTTCCACAGCAATTAGTGGTGTGATGGCAGAAAGCTTCTTAAAAGAAGGTAATCAAAAAATCTGTGCAGACCAACCTCTTGTTTATGGTCAATCGATTACCGATCCATGTTTAGGTTGGGAAGATACCGAACAGTTGATTGAAATTCTGGCTGACGCTGTTAACTTCCGCTTTAAATAAGTCTCGCTGTCCACAACCAAAATAAGTGCTTTAGATTGTATTCTAATCTAAAGCGCTTATTTCCATTCTCTGAGCCAATAAATCACCATCAACGTATTCACAAATCAATATAATTGCCTGATTATTTTAAATAATTTGACATTATTCACCGAAAAATACTTGATACCGCCATTTTATTAACGATAATGATTCTCGTTTTTAACTATAAGCCACCCATGGATAATTTTTTTATTATCTTGGCTGCCAGAATCATATTACTCAGGAAAGGATTTCCTAATGGCGTTTACATTGAGATCAGCATCAACTTCAGGTGCTTCACACAGCAAAGTATTTTCTTTATCAACATTAACCGTCGCCCTTGCTATGACTGGGTTCAGTACTGCAAGTTTTGCCACCGACGATATCATTCACGTCACCACCACGCCATTGAGCCACGAAAAGTTTGCCGTGGCTGAACAATTTGAGGTGATTGACGCAACCGCACCAGAACAACAAACTGCATCATCCGCCCTCGATTTATTAAAGGGTCAGGCTGGTATTTTTGTGACAGGTGCAGGCAGTACCTATGGGCAGTCGGTGCAGATGCGAGGTTACGACTCCCGTGGTGTCAAAATTATGGTGGATAATGTAGTTCAGGATTTTAACTCTGGCCTATTTGATGCCACACTGATTGACCCCTCACTGATCAGCAAAGCCTATGTACATAAAGGCGCATCCTCTGTACAACACGGCAGCGGCGCGCTTGCCGGTGTTATTTCCCTTAAAACCCTCAGCGCTTCAGAAGTGTTAGCTCCCGGACAAAATATCGGAGGCCGTTTATTCAGTGGTATCAACCGCAATGATCATGGTTATTATGCGGGGGGAACATTACTTGGACGCAGTGATTCTGTTGATGCCCTACTCAGCTATAGTCAACGCAAAAAATATTTAATGGCATCAATTGATTCAGCACCTTTTGATAACCAAGAAAAAATTCATAACTGGATGTTTAAAACCACTTGGATGGCAAACCCTGCTTATCACATTGGTTTGCAGCTTCGAGAATATCGTAATGATGGCTTGAGTCTAAAACAGCCTGCGCAGATTGTAACTAAATTCAAGAATGACCCTACAGAGCGTAATATTCATCAACGCGATATCTTAATTAATCAAGTGTTTAAGCCTGAAAATAGGCTTCAATGGGAAGGCGAGTGGGGTATTTATTATACTGATCTCAGCCTAAGCCAATTAGATTTAGTTAAAGCTGCAAAAAAACCAACGGAGTATGGTGCCGAAAGCCGTAATCAATATACTTATGGTTCTAAGTTTTCAAACCACTTTGCTTTACCAGTATCAAGCTGGGCATACAGCAATATTCAAAGCGGCATTGAACACTATCAACAAGAACAAAAACCTAACCAATATGCCATTAGTTATCCACCCACAGAATTATCAAATACGTCAGGCTGGCTAAATAGTGACCTTACTCTAACTCATGTACCTGTAACGCTTTCAGCGGGAACGCGTTTTACACAGTATCATGTTAATCGTGATGACTTTGCTAAAAGTAAGCACACCAATTGGTCTTCACGTTTTGCCATTAGTGCAACCCCAACACATTGGTTAAGTCTTCATTCCTCTTATGCTGAAGGCTATCGCACGCCACGTATGGCCGAGCTATATAATAACTCCATGCATTTTGAAACACCGATATATGGTAACTCCATTTTTAGACCATCTCCTGATTTGAAACCAGAAACCAATAAAACACTGGAAGCTGGGTTAAAACTGAGTTTCGATGATTTCGTCGTTAATGGCGATACCCTACAGCTTGGCACAACGTACTTTAACACCAAGGCGCAAAATTATATTGCCATGGAGAGTAAGTATAAAAGAGTTATTGGGCGAGACATGTATTATCAATGGTTCCCTAGAGAGGTTTACTATATTAATGTGCCATCAGCAACAATAACGGGGTTTGATAGCTTTATTCATTACCAATCACCATGGTTTGATTTAAGCCTTAATCATAACTTTACGACAGGTAAAGAGGATTTAGAAAATCATACCCTCTCTTCTATTCGACCTGAATCAATGATGATTAAATTCAATGCACCAGTGGCTAATACAGGAGTCAATGTGGGTTGGACTGGAGAGTTTGCCGCAAGAACGAAAATTACGGGAGATAGTACCTATAAACTGCCTGATAGAAAAAACTCTAACGATCTAGATCGCTACCGCCGTGAGATTTTCCAGCAGGCTGGTTATGGCATTCATGATTTCTATATCAACTATAAAGCCGACCAATTTGTCAAAGGGCTAAATACCACCCTAACCCTTAAGAACGCGTTTGATAGAGACTATGTCTCTTCTATGGGTGTACCGCAAGAAGGTCGTAATTTTTATTGGAATGTGAATTATCAGTGGTAATTAACGAATAACAAAATGCTAAAACGAGGTTCATTTATCTCAATCTTAGGATTTTATGGATAAATGAACCTTTTACTGCACAACAACATCACTTAAAAAACAATTCACTTCGGAATTTCCTGTTAATTGTTATATTCCACTTCATCAGATTGCTCATTATTCAGCCAAATAAAAACTCAATAGTTTACTTGGTTAATAAAATCGAACAGTATCCACAATAAATTTGAACAAGATTATATCCACCTTGAATTTACATATTTTACGTTAGATTAATTAACTTAACCTATTGTATTATAATGAATTTTAACATTCATTTGTGTATGTTTAGTTTTTCGCATTTCAATAGAAACTATCGTAACAATAGTTATTCTCATTCAAAAACCGCACGATTGGCCTATCGATATATCGGAAAAAAAGGAAGAATAGACCATAATTTCATGAGTTATTATTAGTTATTAATGAACAATAGCCTACTAGAGTAGGAGGTAGATATGTCAGAAAGTGTAGTCAACGAAATCATTAGATGGCTTGAAAGCCAATTACAACGCAATGAAGGCATCAAAATCGATACTATCGCGGATAAAAGCGGGTACTCGAAATGGCATTTACAGCGTGTATTTAAAGAGCTTAAGGGCTGCACGCTAGGCGAATATGTTCGTAAACGTCGCCTATTAGAAGCCGCTAAATCATTACGCGAAGGCAACTTACCTATTCTCGATATCGCGTTGCAATATGGTTTTAGCTCTCAAGCAACATTTACGCGTATTTTTAAAAAACACTTTGATACTACCCCGGCTAAATTCCGTCAGGCCGGTGAGTTACCAGAATGCAAAACCTTTATGACTTGCAATTGCCATCATTAAGCGCGCATTAGATTTTCGTTACACCCTCAAACACCCATTCCAACGAAATCTATTTTTTGAGCCGATAAATAATCGGCTCTTTTTTTATTTCAGTTCGTTAACGAGCCAATTCTCTAAATCTGCACATTGCTCAGTCAATTCCGGCCACAACACGGTCATTTTTGCCATTAACTGACGGACAGTTTCCGTTTGATAAGCTTGCCCCACTAGTTGCTGACTTAACCATTCCAATGGCGATGGTTCTAGACTGTCGGTGAAAAATTGGCAGCGCGTGATCACACCTTTTTCAATATCAAAATGAAATTCAATCCCGCCCCACGGGAAGCGGGTATCCGCCATATGACTAAAAGCCGGCGCTTGCCCAAAGTTCCATTCCCAGCTACTTTGCTTCGCGAATGTTTCTGCAAAATTGGGTAAATCAGGGAGTTTTTCCGGCGAGATATATTCTGGCTCCACTGTTTCACCGTAGTAGCTAAAGAAGCTATTTATGATCCCTTCGCACACTTTTTCATGGGAAATATCCGGTACCAGCTCATTTAAATTGGCGACGCGAGAACGCACTGACGTAATCCCTTTGGCTTGCAGTTTTTTAGGATCGGGATTGAGATAGTTTGCTAAACGACTTAAATCGGTATTAATCAGCAAAGTACCGTGGTGGAAGCCACGATCTTTAGTTTCACGGTAGGCTGAACCTGATATTTTTCGTGGGCCATTTTCGGTTTCGAGGACTAAATCGTTGCGTCCAGAAATTTCTGCGTGGATCCCAACTTTTGCTAGCCCATCTACAATAATTTGCGTTGAGATGGTTTTATCATATTCCGGTTTTCCTGCCATAAAAGTAAAACAGGTGTTCCCTAAATCTTGAAATACAGCTCCGCCACCACTGCTACGACGCGCTAATCGAACATTATCTTGTTCCATTTTGCGAGTGTTACATTCTTTCCATGGGTTTTGAGCGCGACCGATGACCACGGTATCGGCATTACGCCATAGGAACATCACGCGTTGGTCAGCTGACATTTGGCGAAAAATAGTTTCTTCAACCGCTAAATTAAACCAAGGGTCGAAGGATTCAGAGATAAATAAACGTAATGTAGACATTCGGCTATCCTAAAAGCAAAACTTGCTCCTAAGATAGCATAATCACTGAGGAATTAATGAGGAATGAAGCGAAATTAGATGCGCCGCGCCTGCCAAAACACTTTTCGCCAATAGCTATTATCCATCGATGAACGTATCACGCCTTTACTGGTGGATGCATGGATAAATGTGTTGTCAGTATCGTAAATCCCAACATGCAGACCGTTTTCCCCTGATCCCGTTTTAAAGAATACAAGGTCACCCGGCATTAAATCCGATTTATCAATGCGCGTACCTAAACGTGTTTGGTCAACAGTCGTACGCGGGACTTCAATCGCAAAGCGGTCACTAAATGTTCGATAAACAAAGCCTGAACAATCCACACCATTTTGGCTCATTCCGCCATAGTGATACGGCGTACCATACCATTGGATTAGTTGGTCTTTGAGCTGAGCGATAGTCATGATGGGGTCTGATAATTGGGTTTTCATTGGCGGTGCTGACGTCCGTTTTACGGATGAAGAGCAGCCAATCAACACCAGGCAACACAGCAATGGTAGGTATTTGAGATTCACTATCATAGCGTACCTTATAGATAACCCGTGGGTATAGATAACTCAAAAATAATCACCTTAAGTGATATCTTAATACGCGAGACTATAATGTACAATGATCAACAGTACAGCGCATAAAAAATAACACCTAAGGCTAATTATCTGATGCTATTTAGCTTTTTTCGTTAAAGGCTTGGAAGGTCGACTGATAAGCCATACGCCTAACAGGATAAACGTAATCCCCGCAGCTTTTAACCCAGTGGCGGGCTCATTGAACCATGGCAACGCCACCGCCAGTATGTAAACAAACACATAGCTGAGGCTGATAAGCGGGTAAGCCTTATTGAGCGCAATGTATTTTAACGCAAATAGCCAACACAGCATCGATAGCGCATAGCAGACTAATCCAACAAAGATAATCCCTAAACTTGTCGCATTATCTGTCAGCCATTCTAGCTGTAACCAGTGCCAACCTAGAGAGAACGAAGGTAGTTCCACAACTCCCGCCTTCAGACTGAGTTGTGCGACGGTGACTAATAGCGCGCTACCGAGTACCCATAAGTATCCTTTATTCATACACTTATACTCATCAGTAGTATTCCTATCATGATTGAGGCAACTCCGAGCCAGTGGTTTAGCCCAGTTTGCTCATGGTAGACAAATTGCCCTATCAATGTGACCAAGACGAAATTAATGCTGAGCATCGGGTAGGCAATACTGAGTGGCATTGTTTCCAATAACTTTAGCCAAAACAGCATTCCCAACCCTAGCATTAATGCTGCCAGCACCAGCCAACGAATGGCGGATGCGGCTTTATTATGTTTCTCTCCTTGCCAAGTGACGACCGCTTGCTTTTGGGCAATTTGCCCAATGCATGTCAACACGCTGACAAGAAGTAACAGAAGTAATTGCGCTATCATTGTTTATGGTAAACCACTATCGCCATACGGGAATTCTTAATGACTTCATCCGGCTTAGGAATGTCTGGCAAACCTTCTTTTTTACCTAACAAGAACACCACGGTGACCTGCCCTTCTTGGCGAGCTTTTGCCAGCCATGCAGCAAATTCATCCGGTTTCACCAAACGATGAGCACTGTCTGGGTATTCCAAACCATAGGTTAATTCACCGCTACTATTATAGAGATAAATATTGGAATTTTTGGTTTCCCATGCCAGCCCCGCAGCCACCCCGACATTACTTGCCATCAAATATTGACTATTCATCAAGAGATCATGATTTTGATGAATAAAATTCTGCGGTAACTTCGAATCAATGGTGTTATTTGGCAATGCACTACCAATACACAAGCTGACAGCCAATGAGCAAGATGCCGCCCACAACCAATATTTTGCATTTAATACGGTGCAGAGATAGCCAATGATTGCCCAAATCGAAAAGGCCACAACCCCCAGCACCATTTTTGACCATTCATCATGTTCATATAGGGGCTTTTTGATCACACTGCTGACGATAATCACCGCGATCACAGCGGCAATTCCGATAACAATGTTAATAATTCCATTGGCTTTCAATGCTTTCATGGTGCCATTGCGTACACAATCCACACCATATTTCGCCATTAACAGTGCCAATGGTGCCATAAACGGCAGCATGTAAGTCGGTAGTTTTCCGCGCGAAATACTGAAGAAAATCACCGGAACCACAAACCAACATAATAAAAAGAACATATCTGGGCTAGATTTACGCTCTTTCCATCCTTTAATTAAGGAGCCAGGCACTAAGCCCATCCACGGAATAGCCCCAAGCAAAATAATCGGAATATAGTACCAGAATGGCGCGACGTGCTGAGCATCATCTGCCGTAAAGCGTTTCACATGCTCAACCCAGAAGAAGTAATTCCAGTAATCCGGTTCCTGTTTGGCTATTGCCAATGCCCATGGCAAGCTGATGATCACCGCGGTGACAATCGCTAATGGACCATATTTGAGCATTTCAAGGAAACGTTTTTGATACAAGGTGATTGGCAGCATCACAATGACAGGAATAGCTAAAGCTAAAAAGCCTTTGGTCATAAATGCCATACCACAGGCCAAGCCAAGCGCTCCCCACGCGGCGAGTTTGGTCTTCACCTCTCGAGCCTTCATTGCCCATAAGCAACAAAACATGCTGGCGGCTATCCATAACGATAGCATCGGGTCGAGAACGCTGTATGTTCCCACCGCAAACACCAAGAACATCGAGATGTAGATGAAGCTTGCCACATAAGCAACATGACTATTACGCCACATCATTTTTGCCATGCGGTAAACCAGAAGTGTGCTCAATAAAATACAGAAGACAGAACCAAAACGGACTGCAAAGTTTGTGTCACCAAAAATCATTTGGCTAATATTGTTGATCCAATACCCCGCCACTGGTTTCTCAAAGTAACGAATATCCAGCATGTACGGCACAATCCAGTCGCCGCGTTGCAACATTTCGCGACTGATTTCTGCATAACGGGTTTCATCCGGCTGCCAAAGTAAACGACTGTTTAACGGCAACAAATAGGTCAAGACAAAAAAAAGAGCCAGCAGAGAGGCTCCTACTTTGCTCGCTCGGTTATTCAACATGGGTATTTTATTCCTCTTCTTGGCAGCCCAGCCAACCTTCTCGTCCCGGGAATGGGGCGCGAACCACTCTTCCTTTTGGAAGCGTATTGATGTCTTCAGGCAACAATTCACTCAATGTACAGAATTGGATTTCTTCTTGCTTAATTCGTTCCAATAATTGTGAAAATTGTTGTGACTTTGACATTCCTTCCACTTCCGTATGGATAGTGTAAACCGAAACACCTTGGTCATCTTTTATTGCTTGAAGAATAAAATCATTAAATTCTTCATCTGCCACAACTGTACCAACAACTTCATCGTAGGTTGGTAACGTCACCGGAATTTGTACTGTTCCCAAAGAACCATCACGTAGAATAGGTCTAAATGGAAATTTTCCACGGCAGTCACTGTTGTAGTCAAAATTAAACCCTTGTTTAACTTCGAGTACACGCTCATCACCACGCCACCCGGCTACCGCAGAACAAGTGACTCGTTGGCCTGTCGCGTGTTGCAATGCATCGACACCCAATTTGACTTGCTCAGTGAGTTGAGCCTCGTTCCATTTAGCCACTTTGGCTTGCCATCCTTGATGATCCCACGCATGTAAGCCGACTTCGTGCCCAGCTTCCAAGGTTTGTTTCATCAAATAGCCTAAATCTTTGGCGATTTTTTTACCTGGCCACGCAGTACCCGCCAGTAAAATATCTAAACCATACAAAGATGCCGCATTCGACCGTAGCATTTTCCACAGAAATTTAGGACGCAAAAGGCGCCATAAATGACGCCCCATATTATCGGGTCCTACACTGAAGAAAAAGCTGGCCTGAATATCATGCTCTTTGAGCACTTTAAGTAATTGAGGGACCCCTTTCAATGTACCTTGATAGGTGTCCACATCGATTCTCAAGCCAACTTTTTTCATTATTTTTTGCTTTCCAGCTCTTCTACAGCACCCTGTAAGAAGAAGTCTAATGTTTCTTCAATGGTATCTTTCATGTCGATAGTCGGAACCCAGTCAAGTAAACGACGTGCGTTTTCAACACTTGGTTTACGATGCTCAACGTCTTGGTAACCTTGACCATAGTAGCTCGCGCTTTCGATTTCACGGAAGCCAGCAAATGGCGGGAACTTGCTACGAGCTGGGTGTTTTTCGAAGCTTTCTAACAGCATTTCCGCTAACTGACGAATACTTGCTTCGTTAGTTGGGTTACCGATGTTGATGATTTGACCATCACATTTGCCGTCTTTGTTTTCAATGATGCGGAACAGTGCTTCGATACCATCTTTGATATCTGTGAAGCAGCGTTTTTGTGCACCACCATCGACTAACTTGATTGGTGAACCTTCAACTAAGTTCAGGATCAGCTGAGTAATCGCGCGTGAGCTACCAATACGTGCAGAGTTCAGGCTATCTAAACGTGGTCCCATCCAGTTAAATGGACGGAATAAGGTGAATTTCAGACCTTCTTTCGCGCCGTATGCCCAGATAACTCGGTCAAGTAACTGTTTAGATACAGAGTAAATCCAACGTTGTTTATTGATTGGACCGACGATCAGACGAGATTCATCTTCATCAAACTCTTTATCATCACACATACCATAAACTTCAGAAGTTGATGGGAAAATGATGCGTTTGTTGTATTTCACGCAGTAACGAACAACTTTCAGGTTTTCTTCGAAGTCTAATTCGAATACACGCAGTGGGTTACGGGTATATTCGATTGGTGTCGCGATAGCAACCAATGGCAGAATAACGTCACATTTTTTGATGTGGTATTCAATCCATTCAGTATGAATGCTCACGTCACCTTCGATGAAGTGGAAACGTGGGTTACCAATGAAGCGCTCAATGGCAGATGAACCAATATCCATACCATAGATATCATAGTTGTCATCTTGTAACAGACGCTCAGTTAAGTGGTTACCGATAAAACCGTTCACACCTAAAATCAGAACACGCTTACGGCGTTTGACTTGTGTTGTTGGTTTGATCCCAACATGCATGTCAGCCATAATGCCCATTTCATTAGCTAGGCGATTACCCTGCATGTAAAGACCCGTTTCGCTCTGACCACTAACGATTTCTAGTGCGCCTTGGCCACAAGCAATACGCAGTGGGTCGCTAGATAATACGGTACCTGCTGCTTTACCTTGGTTATCGTCTAATACGCGAGCACGCCATACTACCATTTTACGTGCACCTAAATAGGTGAACGCGCCTGGGTATGGTTCAGTGACTGCGCGGATCAGGCAGCTAATTTCTTTCGCGCTGCGGCTCCAGTCGATTTGACCGTCATCGGCACAACGACGACCGAAGTAGCTTGCTTGGCTCTCATCTTGAGCAACAGTTTTATAACTGCCTGCTTCGATTAATGGCAGAGTTTTATCTAATAGCACTTCTGCTGCTTCACGTACTTTCGCATGCAGAGTCAGAGCAGTATCAGTATCCGTGATAGCCACTTTTTCTTGCGCTACGATATCGCCAGCATCCGCTTTAGCGACCATTTTATGCAGTGTTACGCCAGTTTCGCTTTCACCATTTAACAGTGCCCAGTTGATTGGTGCACGACCACGGTATTTAGGCAGTAAAGAACCGTGCAGGTTGAAAGCGCCTTTCGGTGCTAATGCTAACAGTTCTTCGCTTAACATATCGCGATAGTAGAAAGAGAAAATCACATCAGGTTTCATCTCACGAATACGTTCAATCCACAGTGGGTGGTTAACGTTTTCTGGAGCGAAAACAGGAAGTTCCATATCTGCACTGACACGAGCTACAGAAGAGTAAAAGTGGTTTTCATTTGGATCATCAGTGTGCGTAAATACTGCCTGAATATCAAAACCCGCTTTCTCAAGCGCTTTTATCCCTACACAGCCAATATCATGATAGGCAAAAACAATAGCTTTCATTAGTTTTCTTCCTGATTTTTGTCGGTTTTAAGGTCTGCACCGACGACTTTTTGAATAAAATAACGAGGTCTCGCGCGCACATCATTATAGATCCTACCGATGTATTCGCCCAATAATCCCATAGCAACAAACTGCGCGCCGATAAACATAAAGAGTATCGCAAACAGTGTAAATACGCCGTCAGCTGCCCAGCTCGCACCGAACAGTAAACGTAAAACAATTAACAACACTGCCAGCACAAAACCACCAGCAGCGATAATGCTACCAACCACGCTTAACAAACGCAGAGGCGCAGTCGTTAAACAAGTTAATAAGTCATACATTAAATTAATCAGCTTCATAAAGCTGTATTTTGAATCACCAAACTCACGCTCAGCATGCGCTACATCAATTTCGATGGTTCTACGCGCAAATGTATTCGCTAAAATAGGAATAAATGTGCTGCGTTCATGGCATTGAAGCATCGCTTCAATGATATGACGGCGATAAGCGCGCAGCATACAGCCGTAGTCACCCATTGAACGACCAGTCGCCTTGGTGATCATCGCATTGATCATTTTTGATGCCGTTTTACGGAACCATGAATCTTGACGATTAGCACGACGAGTTCCAACAACATCATAGCCTTGAGCCGCTGTTTGTACTAAACGAGGGATCTCTTCTGGTGGATTTTGTAAGTCCGCATCAAGAGTGATAACTAAGTCGCCATCCGCTTGATTGAAACCCGCCATGATCGCAGAGTGTTGACCATAATTGCGGTTTAAAATGATCGCAATCACATGGTTATCTGGATTTTCAGCCGCTTCAACCAACATTTTTGCAGAACGGTCGCTACTTCCATCGTCAACTAAAATTAACTCATAAGCTTGAGTCAGTTGTTTACAGGACTTAATCGTACGTTCTAACAGCTGAGGCAAGCTTTGCTCTTCGTTGTAAACAGGGATTACCACTGAGACTTTTTTAATCTCATCAAATTCATCAGCTAATGACACTATTTTGACTCCAAAAGGACTGTATTAATCGCACTCACTACCCGTTCAACATCCGCGTCAGTCATGTCTGGGAACAAAGGCAATGAGCAAAGCGTTGCACTATTCCATGTTGATTCTGGCAATGACAGCTCTGGGTATTTTTCGCGGTAATATTTTTGTGTATGAGCCGCACGGAAATGTAATCCCGTACCAATATTATGCTCTTTTAACTTCTCCATAAATGCATCGCGGTCAATGCCACACACAGATTCATCAACACGTACCATAAATAAGTGGTTAGCGTGTAAATGTGGGTATTCTGGCACAGATAACATTTGTAATGGAGAGTCTTTTAGTAACTCACGGTAGCGTGCCGTCAGTTCAGCTCGACGCTGGTTTAAATACTCAACGCGGGACAATTGTACTACTGCAATCGCCGCATGAATATCTGATAAGTTATATTTGAAACCTGGCTCAACAACTTCGGCTTGTGGTTTACGGCCTTGCATTTGGCGATCAAACGCATCTACACCTAAACCATGGAATTTTAATGCACGAACACGCTGAGCAAGTGCATCATCGTCAGTGGCGACTAAACCACCTTCAGCACAGGTCACGTTTTTGATTGCATGGAATGAAAAAATGGCAGTGCCCTTCTCACCAATCCACTCATTTTTATAACGTGTTCCGACCGCATGAGCTGCATCTTCAATGAGGAAAACACCCGCTTTTTGCGCGATGGCACGTAGGGCATCTAAATCACAAGGAGCACCCGCATAATGAACAGGGATAATTGCCTTCGTTTTGCTCGTTAAGGCTTTTTCTACTGCTTCTGGCTGAATCATAAGGGTATCACGATCAACATCAATCATAACTGGCGTTGCACCTAGCAGCTCAATCATATTGATAGTTGAAACCCATGTTTGTGACGGAGTGATAACTTCATCGCCTGGACCGATACCCAGCGCCATCAAAACAACATGCATACCTGCAGTTGCCGATGCAAGGGCAATCGCATGCTTGCAACCATAGCGTTTGCAAAAATCTTCTTCTAATTGATGATTCTGTGGGCCTGTAGTGATCCAGCCTGAACGCAGAACGTTTTCTACTGCCTTAACCTCTTCATCACCGATTGCTGGTTTTGAAAACGGAAGGAAATTGCTCATATTGTCTGTAGCCTAGTTTCATTATGAATAGGATATTCTAGTTAAAATTACTTTAACCGAACCTCAACACCAGTCATCATTACTGCAATAATTGCCGTGATACGGGCAATAAGAACACGATTAGCTAATTAGTATGATCGTTAATTTGCCATACTTTATTCAATGAGCTCTGATTGAGTTTTATATCAGCCATAAATACATCTGACAAATGACTTTCTGTCATGACATTGTCAGGCTCACCCGCATAGATAATTGCGCCTTTCTTCATCATCCAAATTCGACTTGCATTTTTATAAGAATGACTAAGATTATGTCCACTCATTATAACTGTTCCTGCGCAATGACAAAAACATTTCACCCATTTATCTAGCATTCCTTGCTGAATAATATCTAAATTGTTTATTGGTTCATCAAATAAGATTATTTTTCCGCTCAAACAGTCCCTATCCCATACCTGCAAAAATACAGCGACTATCCGAATTCGTTGCCACTCCCCACCAGATAATTGGTTAATAGGCTTCGATAACAATGGTGAAAGTTGAAAATCTTCGCATAATCCGCTAAAAATCGTGGGCGGAACGACATGCTGCTCAATAAACAGGGATAAGTATTGAAACACTTTTAAACTTGGTAAAATACCCATTTGCTGTGTGAGATAAGAACGAAACCTTGCAATATCTTGAACGACATAATCTTTCAAATTGACATTATTAAAAAGAATCGTTCCTGTGTAAGATGTGCAACCACTCAACGCTGAAAGTAATGTGCTTTTTCCTGCTCCATTGGCACCTAATATGTGTATCTGCTCCCCTGCCAAAACCGACTGATTAATGCCCCGTAACCGGTTTTCCACTGTCAGATTTTGCGTCTCAATCATCACTGTTTTATTCATATTATTGTCGCCACGTATGATTTTTGACGAGAAGATAAATAAAAATAGGGGCCCCCAAGGTCGCGGTAATCACGCCAATCGGAATTTCAGCATTGTCTATCAATAATCGGGACAACAAATCTGCAATTAATAAGCATAGCGCCCCAGCAATTGCACTGGCAGGTAATAAAAAACGGTTATCAGTGATCCCACTTAGCCTTAATATATGAGGGATCACTAATCCTATAAAACTAATTGCCCCCGCAATTGCTACACTGAGTCCAATTAATATTCCGGTAATGATAATTAATATTAATCGCCAGCGATGCGTAGAAAGACCCAGTTGATAGGCTTGAATATCACCCAGTAATAAATAATTTAAAATTCTTCCCTGAGCTATGACCCAAAATAAAAATGGGAGGCAGGCAATGACTAATCCTATTTGACGCCAATCAACACCGCTGAAACTGCCCATCATCCAATACAGCAATTGGCGTAAATCTAAATTACTGCTCATGTAGACCATCCATGTCATGCATGCACCGCTGATCACACCAAGCGCAACACCAACTAATAATAAGCTGGCATTATTCAAATGTTGATGCCGAGCAAAATAGAGTAAAACAGCCGTGAGGACTAAAGCGCCAATAATGGCACTCATGCTAACCAACCAATAATAGGTAACTCCAGAGGAGAGCAATACTGTAAAAATAACGGCGACTCCTGCACCATTACTGATCCCTAGCAATCCTGGTTCCGCTAATGGGTTCTCAAATAACGCTTGCATGATGGCACCCGTTACTGCCAATGATGCTCCAATGGTGATCACCGCAAGGAGCCGAGGTAAGCGAATTTGCCAGACAAATAATTGTGCAGAATCATCCATCCATTGGTTCGGCCAATACCAAATTTCCCCTGCACTGAGCGATAACATTGCAATGATAAAAAGACTCAGTAACAACAAAAAAATCAAACCCATATCGGATTGATTTTGTTTTTTTTGTAAGTTTTTCAATGGAATAGTCATTACATTTACAATAATTATCTTTTATTAAAAAATAAGCGCGTTTTATATAAGAGAGAGCATAAGAAAAAATTTAAACTGCTGCCAATTTTAATTCTACTTTTAACCACAATGAGGGTTTACATATGGCACTAAATACAGTCAATCATTCTCCCAAACCACAACTCTCTGTACACAGCACAAAAGAGACTGATCAAACTGAGAATAAGGCTAGCAGTCATTTTAAAACATCGCTAAAAAAAGTAACTCAATCATTTACTAGCTTTTTCTCTTTGCTTTTTAGTTGCCAAAGCAAACAAGCAAACAAGAAAAAAACCGTTTCAGATGAACCCTTTGTTATGATTAGCCGTCCAAACAAGGGTGCATCAGTACGCGTAGTTTCCTTTGCAGATGAAACTTCCACAAAAAACTTATCACCTCAAGATGAAATCATTCCCAAAACGGGCTTAACCGGGAATTCTCGAGTCGATGCTGCACGAGCCGCTGCATTACACGTCGTCGCGCAACATAAAGCCCAGCGAGCAGAAAAAACACGAAAAAACGAAACCACTAAATTGCAGCAAAGCAATTTGGAGCTCATTAATAGTTATGACCGTCTTTCTGGCATAGATAGAGAGAAAAACCACGCCATTAACCTGCTAGGTTCTGCAATTCTTAAGCATAATGAGTATGCAACAAGTGAAGGTATACTTCGTACTGAAGGCAGCAAAAATGCTGTCAGTGAACTCGTTAATATGATAAATGACCCGAATTACCGTCTTACACTCCCCGAGAACTGTTCTTTACAAACATTAACCAGCGCGTTTAAAAAAATAGCTGGAGAATCACTCAGAAAAGATAACAATATCAACTTCAAATCAGATATTTCATTTAATGATTTACAAGCCTGTGCTGATGCAGTTAAAAACAAAGAAGATGTGACCCAACAAATTAAAACTAGTGAACAATTAAAAAATAAAGCCCCTTCGATTTTAAAAAACTGTGACAATAAGATCCACAGTGCATTGAGTCGCCTAGCACCACCGCCATTAACATTGCAACTTGTTACTCGCTTTTGCGCTCTAATTTCCAATGATGAAGCATCCCATAAAATGTCCATCAGAAATTTAGCCATGATTTTCGCGCCGCACTTGATCAATACAAGCAGCACACCGCAACATAATAGCCAGGATTCTCTTGCTGAGCTCCGAAAAGAAGCTGAAGCCACTAAACTAGCTGAAAATTATATTGCCGCGTTAATCCATCAAGAGAAAAGTCTATTTCACCGCATTTAAAAATAGCCTTTACTTAAAAACAAAGACCGCCTAGGCGGTCTTTTTTATTACTCTGCTATTCAGAGAATAGGATTACTCTTTTGGCGTTGCTTTTTCCACACGGCTTTTTAATTTTTGGCCTGGACGGAAAGTAACAACACGACGAGCAGTGATTGGAATATCTTCCCCAGTTTTAGGGTTACGACCGGGACGTTGATTTTTATCACGTAAATCAAAGTTACCGAATCCAGATAATTTAACTTGCTCACCGTTTTCTAAGGAAAGGCGAACCTCTTCAAAGAAAGTTTCAACAAGGTCTTTCGCATCACGTTTGCTAACACCTAGTTTTTCAAACAAATTTTCTGACATTTCAGCTTTAGTAAGCGCCATAAGTTTAGTCCCTCAAGGAGGCTTGGAATCGCTGTTTTAACGCAGCAACACACAGATCAACGGTCGCGGTAATCTCTTCTTCTTCCATGGTACGCTGGGTATCTTGGAAGACGAGACTGATAGCGAGACTCTTATAACCCTCTGCTATCCCCTCACCACAATACACATCAAATAAGTTTATGCCAACTATATGATTTATGCCAACTTTTTTACATTCTGCTAAAACTTCGGCAGCTGCTACAGTTTCTGGCACAACCACAGCAATGTCACGACGGTTCGACGGATAACGCGAAATCGCTTTCGCTTCTGGAATAACACGCTGTGCGATTGCATCAGTACGAACTTCAAACACGACTGTACGACCATTTAAATCGAGTTTACGTTCTAGTTCTGGGTGAACAACACCGATAAAACCAATATGTTCATTTTCCAGATAAATCCCAGCACTTTGCCCAGGATGTAGTGCTGGATGTGCTTCTGATTTAAATGTAATTTGATTTAGTTTTCCAGTCAATTCAAAAACAGCTTCAAGATCACCTTTTAAATCAAAGAAGTCAACAACTTGTTTATCTAATGACCAATGTTCATCGAATTTGTTGCCCGTGATCACACCTGCCAGCATGTTTTCCTGACGAATCCCATATTCTGCTTGATTATCAGGCGTAAAGCGCAGACCTGTCTCAAATAAACGAATTCTGTTTTGTTGACGATTTTGATTATAGACCACAGTACCTAATAAACCAGTCAACAGAGATAAGCGCATTGCGGACATGTCAGCTGAAATTGGATTTGGCAAGGACAGCACTTCTTCCTGCGGGTGTAATAGGCTCTGAATTTTAGGGTCTACGAAGCTGTAAGTAATCGCTTCTTGATAACCACGGTCAACTAACATCGCTTTAATGCGTTTCAGCGGTAAATTAGCTTCTTTATGGTCAGTCATAATCAAATCAGCACGCAGTGGTACATCTGGAATATTGTTATATCCGTATACGCGAGCGACCTCTTCAACTAAATCTTCTTCGATTTGCATATCGAAACGCCAGCTTGGTGCCACAACATCCCAGCAATCAGCGGAAACTTGTACTTGGCAACCTAAACGCGTCAGAATATCGGTCACCGTTTCGTCTGCAATCACATGACCGATTAAACGATCTAATTTTTTACGCGTTAGCTTAATATTAGCCTGTTTCGGTAAATGAGCTTCGCTAGAAACATCAATGATGTCGCCAACTTCACCACCACAAATTTCCACGATCAATGCGGTTGCACGTTCCATCGCTTTAAATTGCAGTTGAGAGTCAACACCACGTTCAAAACGGTGTGAAGCATCAGTGTGCAGACCGTAATTACGAGCACGGCCAGTGATAGACAGTGGTTCGAAGAATGCGCATTCTAATAAAATGTTCTTAGTTTCAGTGTTAACACCTGAGTGCTTACCACCAAAGATGCCCGCGATGCCCAAAGCTTGAGTTTCGTCGGCAATAACCAGCGTGTCAGACTTCAGAGTGGCTTCTGAACCATCTAACAGCACTAGCTTCTCTTCATCTTTCGCCATGCGCACAATGATTGCGCCATTTAAACGATCTAAATCGTAAGCGTGTTGTGGCTGACCTAATTCCAACAGAACATAGTTCGTGATATCAACTACAGCATCAATAGAACGAACACCGCCACGACGCAGTTTCTCTTTCATCCACATTGGCGTTGGTGCGCTAACATCGATATTTTTGATAACACGACCTAAGAAACGTGGACATGCAGCGGGCGCTTCAACACGAATTGGGAATGTGTCTTTAATTGTGCTAGCCACTGGGTTAATTGCAGGTTCAACTAAATCTAATTTGTTGATAACCGCCACATCACGAGCCACACCTAAGATACTTAAGCAATCTGCACGGTTTGGTGTAATGCTGATTTCAATCGCGTGATCATCTAATTTTAGGTATTCACGGATGTCAGTACCGATAATAGCGTCTTGCGGTAATTCAATAATGCCGCTGTGGTCATCAGAAATGCCTAACTCAGAGAATGAGCACAACATACCTTCAGACGGTTCGCCACGTAATTTCGCAGCTTTAATTTTGAAATCACCCGGTAACACAGCTCCAACGGTTGCAACGGCAACACGTAAGCCTTGGCGGCAGTTTGGTGCGCCACATACGATATCTAATAAGCGATCGCCGCCGACATTCACTTTCGTGACACGCAGTTTATCTGCGTTAGGATGTTGTCCACATTCAACAACTTCACCCACAACAACACCGTGGAATTGACCTGCGACGGTTTCAACGCCATCAACTTCCAGACCCGCCATGGTGATTTGGTCTGATAATTCTTCACTGCTTACCGCCGGGTTCACCCATTCGCGTAACCATAGTTCACTGAATTTCATGAGATAGACCCGCCTTATTTAAACTGTTTGAGGAAACGAAGATCGTTTTCGAAGAATGCACGAAGGTCAGATACGCCATAACGCAACATGGTTAAGCGCTCCATTCCCATACCAAATGCAAATCCAGAGTAGACCTCAGGGTCAATACCGACATTGCGTAATACATTAGGGTGCACCATACCGCAGCCTAATACTTCCAGCCACTTACCGTTTTTACCCATAACATCAACTTCAGCAGAAGGCTCTGTAAATGGGAAATAAGAAGGACGGAATCGAACTTGGACTTCTTCTTCAAAGAAGTTGTTCAGGAAGTCATGAAGTGTGCCTTTTAAGTTGGTAAAGCTAATGTCTTTATCAACAATCAGGCCTTCAGTCTGGTGGAACATTGGGGTGTGAGTCTGGTCGTAGTCATTACGATAAACGCGACCTGGTGCAATAATACGGATTGGTGGTTGCTGACCATTCATCGTACGTATCTGCACGCCAGATGTTTGAGTACGTAATAAACGTTTTGCATCAAACCAGAATGTATCGTGATCAGCACGCGCTGGGTGATGAGCAGGAATGTTCAGAGCATCAAAGTTATGGTAGTCATCTTCGATTTCAGGCCCTGTCTCAACAGAGAAACCTAATTCACCAAAAAACTCTTCAATTCGCTGAATGGTGCGAGTTACTGGATGTAATCCACCATTTTCCATACGGCGACCCGGTAATGAAACGTCGATTTTTTCTGATGCTAAACGTGCATTCAGAATATCGGCTTGCATTGCATCTTTACGGGCGTTCAGTGCATCTTGAACTTGGACTTTAGCTTCATTAATCACAGCCCCTGCTGCTGGGCGTTCATCCGCAGGCAGATCACGCAACGTTTTCATCTGGAGTGTGAAGTGGCCGCTTTTGCCTAAAAATTCAACACGCACTGACTCTAACGTCGCAACATCTTGGGCCTGTTCAATGGCTGCTTTTGCCTGTGCAACCAATTCAGCGAGATGTGGCATTGTTTCCCCTTTATGACCACTCGGTCTTTTGCTAGTTATTCACTAAATTTATCATCACAAATCATATTAACAAGATGTGAATACCTGACTGATTTTACTGTATTTTCTATCAAACCAAAAACAAAAAAGCCTCCTGACGGAGGCTTTAGCGTAATTTTTCGTTTCTATTCTACTCGCTATACGCAAAAGCCCCCGAGATTCAGGTGCTAAAGTAAAAAAAGAAACGAAAAATAACGTTGTTCATTAAAAGAGTCTCAAAAACACAAGGTTAAGGTTACTAATATAGACTGAAATTATTAACACAAGCTGATTTTTAATACAAACATTATAAATGAAAAGAGGAAGTTTCCTTCCTCTTTTCAAGCAAACATTAAGCTAAAGCGCCTTTTGCTTTTTCAACTAAAGCAGTGAATGCTGCTTTATCGAAAACTGCGATGTCTGCTAGGATCTTACGGTCGATTTCAATTGAAGCTTTTTTCAAGCCATTGATGAAACGGCTGTAAGACAGGCCGTTCTGACGAGCCGCAGCGTTGATACGCGCGATCCACAGTTGGCGGAACTGACGTTTACGTTGACGGCGGTCACGGTAAGCGTATTGACCAGCTTTGATTACCGCTTGAAACGCTACGCGGTAAACACGTGAACGTGCTCCGTAGTAGCCTTTCGCCTGTTTCATGATTTTTTTGTGTCTTGCGCGTGCAATTACACCACGTTTTACGCGAGCCATAGCTTTCTCCTAATCGTCTATATTCTTAATTAACTAAAATGTTTACTTATGCGTAAGGCAGGCAAGCAATTACCAGACCCAGATCGCCCTTAGATACCATTCCTTTCGGACGTAAATGGCGTTTACGCTTAGTAGACTTTTTAGTCAGAATGTGACGAAGGTTTGCATGCTTGCGCTTAAAGCCACCGCCTGCAGTTTTTTTAAAGCGCTTTGCTGCGCCACGTACAGTTTTAATCTTAGGCATTTCTTTTATTTCCGACTTCGCATTGTGATTAACTACGAATTAACTAGGCGAATAACAGCCACATCGCTGTGAAGTTACTACTTGATGGCCTAATTACTTCTTCTTCGGTGACAGCACCATAATCATCTGACGCCCTTCAATTCTTGAAGGGAATGATTCAACAACCGCCAGTTCTTCCAAATCAGCCTTGATGCGATTAAGCACTTCCATACCGATTTGTTGATGAGCCATTTCACGACCACGAAAACGTAGTGTTACTTTCGCTTTATCACCATCTTCAAGAAAACGAATCAGGTTGCGTAGTTTGACCTGATAATCGCCTTCATCTGTACCAGGGCGGAATTTAATTTCCTTCACCTGAACAACTTTTTGTTTCTTTTTCTGTTCTTTTTGAGACTTGCTCTTCTCATAAAGGAATTTGCCGTAATCCATGATGCGGCAAACTGGCGGTTCAGCATTTGGGCTGATTTCAACAAGGTCAACACCCGCTTCTTCAGCTTTTTCAAGCGCTTCACGTGCGCTCATGATGCCTAACTGTTCGCCGTCTAAACCGGTTAAACGGACTTCAGGAACACGAATTTCGTCATTGATACGATTTGGTCGTGTTGTTGGGATTCTTTTTCCGCCTTTAATACTACATTCCTCCAACTGGATAAAGAGATTTGCTACATTCTCTAAAGCAAGCGCCTCGGTAATTTCTTTTTAAACAATCCATTACCCAAACGCGATATTCTTTTTTGGCTTTAACTCGAACAAGACGAGTTTTACAAAGCGATTCGACCGCGGATTTTACTGCTTATTGTGAGATTACTCAAGCAGATATTCAAATTATTCACAGAGGATCATGTAAATAGCCAAGTCTATCAATAAAAAAACGCGAGTGAGGTGCAATCCCCACTCGCGTTCTTAACCATGACCTATTATTTTTTCTTAGGTCCCATCACCATGATCATTTGACGCCCTTCAATACGTGAAGGGAATGATTCAACGACGGCTAGCTCTTCCAAATCAGCTTTGATGCGGTTAAGCATCTCCATACCGATTTGTTGGTGAGCCATTTCACGACCACGGAAACGCAGTGTGATTTTCGCTTTATCACCATCTTCTAAGAAACGAATGAGGCTACGTAATTTAACTTGGTAGTCTCCTTCATCTGTTCCCGGACGGAATTTAATTTCCTTCACTTGAACAACTTTTTGTTTCTTTTTCTGCTCTTTCTGAGATTTACTCTTCTCGTAAAGATACTTGCCGTAATCCATGATTCGACAAACTGGTGGCTCTGCGTTTGGGCTGATTTCAACTAAATCAACACCAGCTTCTTCCGCTTTGGTAAGTGCGTCACGCACACTCATTACACCAAGTTGTTCACCGTCAATGCCAGTAACACGGATTTCAGTTGCACGGATCTCTTCGTTAATACGATTTGGACGTGCTGTTGGGAGTTTTTTTCCGCCTTTAATACCTTATTCCTCCATCTGATTGAGTTGACGACTGCGAATTTCTTCCAGTAGTTTAGTCATGAATTCGTTAACATCAAGGCTGCCTAAATCCTTACCACGACGGGTACGCACAGACACTTTACCTGATTCAACTTCTTTATCACCACAAACCAACATGTAAGGAACACGACGCAGGGTGTGTTCGCGGATCTTAAAGCCGATTTTCTCGTTACGTAAGTCCGCTTTCGCACGAATGCCAACACTTTGCAGCTTGCTAACTAATTCTTGAACATAGTCCGCTTGACTATCTGTAATGTTCATCACAACAACTTGTTGTGGTGCTAACCATGTTGGGAAGAAACCTGCATATTCTTCCGTTAAGATACCGATAAAGCGCTCTAGTGAACCCAGAACCGCACGGTGGATCATAACTGGCGTAATACGCTCATTATTTTCGCCAACATAAGAAGCATTTAGACGACCCGGTAAGAAGAAGTCTAATTGTACAGTACCGCATTGCCATGCACGGTCAAGGCAGTCATACAGTGTAAATTCAATTTTCGGACCGTAGAATGCACCTTCGCCCGGCTGGTATTCAAACTCAATACCTTTCGACTTCAGCGCATTGGCTAAGTCTGCTTCTGCTGTATCCCACATATCGTCTGTACCGATACGTTTTTCAGGACGAGTAGACAGTTTTACAACGATTTTTTCGAAGCCGAAAGTGCTGTAAACGTCATAAATCATCTCAATACAGCTAGTCACTTCGCCCAGAATTTGATCTTCCGTACAGAAGATATGGGCGTCATCTTGAGTAAAGCCGCGTACGCGCATCAAACCATGCAGTGCACCTGATGGCTCATTACGGTGACAGCTACCAAATTCTGCCATACGCAGTGGTAAATCACGGTAAGATTTTAACCCTTGGTTAAAGATCTGAACGTGACCTGGGCAGTTCATTGGTTTAACACAATATTCACGGTTCTCAGATGAGGTTGTGAACATCGCATCTTTGTAGTTTTCCCAGTGACCTGTTCTTTCCCACAATACGCGGTCCATCATAAATGGGCCTTTAACTTCTTGGTAATTGTAGGATTTCAGTTTGGTACGTACAAAGGTTTCCAGTTCACGGAAAATTGTCCAACCATCGTTATGCCAGAACGCCATACCCGGCGCTTCTTCCTGCATATGATATAAATCTAATTGCTTACCAATTTTACGGTGGTCACGCTTCGCTGCTTCTTCTAAGCGCAGCAGATACGCAGCAAGCTGCTTTTTATCTGCCCATGCAGTACCGTAAATACGTTGCAGCATTTTATTGTCACTGTTACCGCGCCAGTATGCCCCTGCCACTTTTTGTAATTTAAAGTGGTGACAGAAACGCATATTTGGTACGTGTGGACCGCGACACATATCAATATATTCTTGGTGGTGATATAAACCTGGGCGATCATCTTGGCTAATATTTTGATCCAAGATTTCAACTTTATAATCTTCGCCACGATTTACGAATGTCTCACGAGCTTCAGCCCAAGAAACACGTTTTTTAACCACGTCATAATCTGTTTTGGCAAGTTCAAGCATACGCTTTTCTAACTTGTCCAAATCTTCCTGGGTCAGCGTATAGTCAAGGTCAATATCATAATAGAAACCGTTGTCGATTACCGGACCGATTGCCATCTTAGTATTTGGCCACAACTGTTTAATTGCGTGACCTAATAAGTGAGCACAAGAGTGACGAATGATTTCTAGACCTTCATCATCTTTACTCGTGATAATTGACAGGTTTGCATCATGCTCGATCAGTTCACAAGCATCCACCAGCTCACCGTTAACACGACCAGCGATACATGCTTTTGCTAGGCCGGCTCCGATATCGCGAGCCACATCCATGACAGAAACTGCATGGTCGAATTGACGCTGACTTCCATCAGGAAGAGTAATAACAGGCATTAAAAAATCCTTATCAGCAGTGGTGACCCACACGAAAGATCACTTGCTTGATTATTCCAAAGTTTATAAATCAATACGTTACTTACGATTTCTCACTTCACTATGCGAGATAGGTACACAACCATGCACACATCATATAAGCCGAAGCAGATATAATTGATAACGCAATTATGTACATCGCTAGCAACTCAACGCATAATCATAACACAGACATATTTTATGGCGATAGCCAGTTGTTGATTATTCTAGCGCTAAAATTACGGCTGCTCTGGGCTAATTGACACGTAATCTGCCGTCATAATAAAAACATTATTACCATAACCATTACAATCCGTTCTCACCGCATATTCAGGTAACCATGCAATACGTGATTTTGAATGTGTTAATGAAAGATTCAGGATTGTCGGATGCTCTAATGCGCTAATAAGATAGACTAAATCTGTGGTGGCTGAACAGAGCTCAAAATTAATATGATCAGCATAAATAGCATGCCAATCCTCATGATACGGGGCACCTTGCTTATCGATGATTGTATTCATTTCATCTGCGGTATAAACAAGCCGTGCGGAGACACTCGGTGTCAGTAACACAAAGGTTGATAGCGCCAATAACGCGGTAATTATTCCTTTTTTCATCTCTCACCACACTTTTTTACGATAAATCGTTAAGGGGAGAAAAATACTATTCCATCATCCTGCGAAAAACGACAAAAAGACTACCCAACATTACTTTGAATAGCCTTATTAAAACGAAACGTTACCAACAACCGCGATGATTACCGCGTCCCCCCCATCCACCATCACGATATGGGCGGTTATATTGTTTGTCTTCTTCGTTTCGAAGTTGCAGTGATAAATCATCAAGCTCTTTCACCAACGCTTTCACTTTCGCATCATCATCGCTGGCTCCCGCATCGTACAGTTTGTTCAGTTCAAAACGCTTATCATCAAACTCTTTCACTAACTTAGCGATTTCATTGTTTTGGCGATAATTGTTTTGGCTGTAATTGTTTTGATAGCGGTGATCGTTGTTTCCATTACAGTAAGGGCATGCTGCTGCCGATGCCGAATACAGTAATATAGAAGAGACAATCGCACCTAATAACACTTTTTTGTTCACGGCAATAACCTCACAAGTATTTGGGTTATACCAGTTTACATTTACCTAAAGGAACTCGCCTTGAATAACATCAAAATCCGCACCAAAAGCTAAATTTATAGATATTAATGATAAAAAAAGCAAAAAAGTGTAGGTGAAAACGCTTATTAAAAAATAATAATCAATAAATTGGGCCAATAAAAATTACAACCAACGCCGAGTTTGCTGCGTATATGCACGCCATTCCTCTTTAAAACGTTCAGATAAGAATTTTTCTTCTTGGGGAATAGTATACAAATCAGTAATTAACCAGAAAACCAAACCAGAAATCAAGAAATAAGGTGAATGCGAAAATAAAGCGAAGCTTAAACTCATCGAGGTAAAAGCAAGGTATAACGGATTACGAGATAACCGATAAGGGCCTCTAGTAATAAGCGAAGATGCGGGACTAATAGGATTCGGTGAGGTTTTTTGCTGAATAAAATAATATAGACTTGCACCAATCCAGCCGAAAGCCTCTAAGGCAATCAGGATACCAATAATTCCCATCCAACCAGAAAAACTCCAAAAAAAGCCCTCTTTGATATGCAGATAATAAGCAGCAAATCCGTTGAGCGCTAACCAATTCACAAATGGAAGTTTAAAAATGCTCATCACAGATCCTAAATTGATATTCATCTGGCAAGCATATCATGGATAAAACGATAAAAATTGGCACTGATGTCAATAATATTCAATAACACAGTGTGAATGAATACTCTGTTATTTTATGAGCGGTACCCTAAAGAAAAAACGCTTTTTAGCCCTTCAAGATTAGCATACTCTTGTTGGCATACTGAATTACGCACATCACTGGGTAAATCATTCAATCTGGCTTGGATATTAGCAATTTGCTCTTCTAATCCATTCATTCCCTTCACTTCGACAACATCTGCATTTGCTTGCAGATAATCTGTAAAGCTTCTTAAATTATTTTCTAAACTATCACACGCATTATTCGCCAATCCGTTTTGTACCATAAAGGAATTGACTGAAGCGGGTAATAATTGAGAAAGCGAAGGAAAAATAGATTGTTTCCACGTTTGTGGGAACAGGATCAGCAAGGCTGCAATAGCCAAAACAAGCAACATTGATGAAGTCACTAATGGTGACAGTAACTTTCTCATTGGCTATCCTAAAATTCTATTTAACATGGAATTTAGAATACACAATAAACCGTAAAGCAGTTTTTAAAATAAAAAAGAGTTTGTAAAGAATATTCCAATTATATTACCAAGAAATAAGATTATCGTCTGACAATAATCTTTTAACGAATTTACATAACCTGTCAGTAAAATAGATAGCACTGTATATACTCACTAACAAATGAACATAAACCCCCTCTAGCAATAATGCCCTTGACCTTTTTATCTCACATAAAAAGGTTTTTTTTTGCTCAAAATATTGAATGTTTTTAATCCAGTGACATACCTCTTTGTTATTCAACAAATAATAACACTTATTCACACATGAATCGGGATGTTATCCACAGTTAATGTGAACAACTTTGTTGTTCACTAAGCAAAAACATTACGTGATTTCACGCAAACAAGTCTCCTTACCCTAAATTTGTTGGGAGAATACCCTTCTGATTCCACAAATTAGTAACAATGTTTGTTATAGTTCCAACAAGGAGCCATTCTAGGTTAATTTGGAGGGTAATTTTCGACATGCAAGATATTTTACAACTTTTTCAAGCCGTTGGTCTTGGCTTAGTTTTACTCCTTCCATTGGCTAACCCACTGACTGCCATTGCTGTGATGCTCAGTATTTCCGCCAACATGACCAAAGAACAACGTGATCACCAATCACGGTTAGCTGCAATTTATGTCTTTTGCATCATGCTTGTCGCTTTTTATGCGGGCCAATTAGTCATGAATACCTTCGGAATTTCCATTCCTGGGCTACGCATTGCTGGGGGGCTTATCGTCGTTTTTATTGGTTTTGGGATGCTATTTCCTAATTCAGAAAATAGTGAAGACAACAGTAATGTTTCCACTGACGATTTAAGTGTTCCCAAAAAACGTCAAGGTAATCAAAATATTGCCTTCGTCCCCCTCGCGATGCCGAGTACTGCAGGTCCAGGTACCATCGCGATCATTATTAGTTCTACCGCCTCTTTACAAGGGGATATTGGTTTTACGCCATGGGTTATCACCGTCGCACCCATTATTGTTTTTCTGATTGCCAGTATGTTTGTTTGGATAGGATTACGGGGTGCAACATCAATTATGAAATGGCTAGGAAACAGCGGGATTGACGCAATCGGGCGGATAATGGGTTTTTTATTAATTTGTATGGGAGTGCAATTCGTCATCAACGGCATCGTTGAAATTATCGCGCAACTCCCACACTTAATGGCGGAATATCAGTAATTCACCGCTAATGCATTATACGCATTCTTAACTTTCCACAAATAGCGTGGAGCCTGCGGTGCGGGGTGTTTAGACTGTACATGTTGATAGAACTCTTCTGGCGATAAATTATTTATCATCGCAATAGCTTTAGTTTTATCATTATCAAATGTTCTTAATAATGCCCCAGCCCCATTCACATAAGCCACAACAGTCGCATAATACATAGTCTGCGGGTGGCTAATACCCGCCAAATGTTGCTCTTTGAGAATACGAATATAAGTTGTACCGATATCAATATTTTTACGTGGATCTTTTAAATCCCTAGAACTTGGCTCACCAGAACGTCCTTGATAACGATATGCATCACGCCCTGCTGTTGACGCTTTAATTTGCATTAAACCAATGGCATTAGATTTACTCACCACTTCAGGTCGGAAGTTAGATTCTACTTCAATAATGGCTCTGATCAGTGTTTCATCCACACTATAGCGATTCGCAGATTCACGAATAAACTCATCATAAGGAGTTCGTGGATAGCTAGTATTGGCTGCCGTATTTGGCATTTGATTGCGATTATCTAGCATTCTTGTTTTGTTCGCGGTTTTATTGGGATCACTTGAACAACCTGCCAATAGCAAAAGTACAAGCGCACTGCCGACCATTTTTTTCACTGTTGTATCCTCTGCAAATTAAAACACCAAAAGAATAGCTAATCTTTAGAAAAATAATACATTTTTTACTTAACTTTTACTTCTGGACGTGTTTTAGTCATGTTAAATAATAATGATAACCAGCAACCCATCGATTACAAAAATAACCCTTTTACCATTTAGCGGGATTTTTCATAATTGATATTGATAATCATTATCAATTGGGATATAAATACTATCAGTCCGAAAGACCATACTCATTGTAGAGTCAATGAGGTCAATATAAATGAGAAAATACATTAAAACCCAATAACGCACTTATTTAAATTAACCATTTAATGCGATTAATTTAGTTAATAGAACTCGTGACCCAACGTTAGGATCTATTTTATGACAAACTGTTTATTCCGATTATCAACGCTATTACGTACCACCTTCATTGCATTAGCTGCCGTTTTATTTGTCAGCCAACCTGCTTTGGCTAAAAAATTTAAAGTGGTCACCACATTTACTATAATACAAGATATTGCTCAAAATGTAGCCGGTGATGCCGCAATTGTCGAATCCATCACTAAACCGGGTGCAGAAATCCACGGTTATCAACCGACACCAAAAGATATAATGAAAGCCTACGATGCTAACCTTATCTTATGGAACGGAATGAATCTGGAAGTTTGGTTCCAGCGTTTCTTTGAAAACCTTAAAGATGTGCCCGCAGTTGTAGTCACTGAAGGCATTGAGCCGATGCCAATCCGTGAAGGGGAATATAAAGATAATCCAAATCCTCACGCTTGGATGTCCCCTGCTAACGCACAAATCTATATCGAAAATATCCGTAAAGCGCTGGTGAAATATGATCCAGAAAACGCCGACACTTATAATGCGAACGCTAAAAAATATTCCCAAGAAATTGCGGCACTTGATGCACCTTTACGTGAACGTTTAAATCGTATTCCTGAAGATAAACGTTGGTTAGTGACCAGTGAAGGCGCATTTAGCTACCTCACTAAAGATTATGGCTTTAAAGAAGTCTATTTGTGGCCAATCAATGCTGAAGAGCAAGGCTCACCAATGCAAGTTAAAAAAGTAATTGATACGGTTCGTGAGCACAATATTCCCGTTGTTTTCAGCGAAAGCACCATTTCAGACAAACCAGCTCTGCAGGTCAGTAAAGAGACTGGTGCAAAATACGGCGGAGTATTATACGTCGATTCACTATCAACCGCTGAAGGCCCTGTACCAACTTATATAGACCTGTTGAACACAACCGTCGATACCATCGCAAAAGGATTTTCACAGTAAATGAGCCATACAAATCAATTCGAACATCCGACGTTGGTTGTTGATGACGCTACTGTCACCTACAACAATGGTCATACCGCGATTTATGATGCAAGTTTCAATATTCACGGTGGTTCCATTTGCGCTCTTGTGGGCGTGAACGGAAGTGGAAAATCAACGCTATTTAAAACCATTATGGGGTTAGTGACGCCTTCGTCCGGCAGTGTCACCCTCAATGATCAGCCAATTAAAGCGGCATTAAAAGAGAATGTTATTGCCTACGTTCCACAAACAGAAGAAGTGGATTGGAATTTTCCAGTACTGGTTTCTGATGTCGTGATGATGGGGCGTTACGGCAAAATGGGTTTCTTTCGTATTCCTAAAAAAGAAGACAAAGAAGCCGTAAAAATGGCATTAGAACGCGTAGATTTAGCCGGATTGGAACATCGCCAAATTGGTGAACTTTCTGGTGGACAGAAAAAACGGGTATTTTTGGCTCGCGCCCTCGCCCAGCAAGGTAAAGTTCTGTTACTCGACGAACCCTTTACGGGGGTCGATGTAAAAACAGAAAATGCCATTATTGACCTACTCCGTAGTCTGCGCGATGAAGGGCATTTAATTCTAGTCTCAACCCATAACTTGGGAAGCGTGCCTGAATTTTGTGACCATGTGATTTTGATAAACCGCACTGTGCTGGCCAGTGGCCCAACGGAAACTACCTTTACCCAGCGTAATCTGCAAAATGCATTTGGTGGCGTACTGCGTCATATTAACTTGTCAGGTCAAGAACTTCACGACGATGATGACCCGCGCTCTGTCACGGTGATTACTGATGACGAACGTGCCGCCGTCTTCTATGGTCACGATCACGATGCACCGGTTAGAAAGAATCAGCCTAAGGAATCTGAATGATTGAGTTGTTACTGCAACCCTTTGAGTACAACTTTATGGTTAAAGCTATTTGGGTGAGTGCCATCGTCGGAGCGGTGTGCGCTTTCTTATCAGCTTATTTAATGCTCAAAGGTTGGTCGCTGATGGGAGATGCTCTCTCCCATTCTGTTGTTCCCGGTGTAGCAGGTGCTTATGCGCTTGGATTACCTTACGCCGCAGGGGCTTTTTTTACAGGTATTCTCGCCGCCCTCGCCATGACGTTTGTTAAACATCTCACTCGCTTACGGGAAGATGCCGTTATCGGCTTCATCTTTTCCACCTTTTTTGCGGCGGGGCTATTGATTGTTTCGTTGAATCCAACCTCAGTGAATGTGCAAAGTATTATCTTCGGTAATATTTTGGGGATCGCCGATGCTGACGTGCTTCAAGTCGAAATTATTATTGCCGTTTCATTTGTTGTCCTGATGTGCCTATGGAAAGATTTACTGGCGGTATTTTTTGATGAAAGCCATGCACGTTCCATCGGTTTAAATCCACTACGCCTAAAAATCATTTTCTTCACCTTATTAAGCGCATGTACCGTTGCCGCACTGCAAACTGTTGGGGCGATATTGGTCATTGCTATGGTGGTCACTCCGGGTGCAACTGCCTATTTACTGACAGATAAATTTAAAACATTGCTGATCATTTCCGTCTCTATCGGAACGGCCACTAGCGCCATCGGAGCTTACCTCAGTTACTTTTTAAATGGCGCTACGGGTGGGCTAATTGTTACGTTCCAAACAGTGATTTTCTTACTGGCATTCTTCTTTGCACCAAAACACGGGCTTTTTGCTTCTCGTCGCAAAGCCCGCAGTGAAGTCGCTGAGCTGCATCAAAGTAAGCAACAAGGAGCAACCCATGAGTGATTTTATGGATTTACTGATGGCTCCTTTCGCATTCCCATTTATGCAAAAAGCCCTGATCACGGCCATTGTTACGGGAACCGTCTGCGCTATTTTATCCTGCTTTTTGGTCTTAAAAGGTTGGTCATTGATGGGAGATGCCATCTCCCATGCGGTATTACCCGGTATTATCATTGCGTCGCTGATCGGCATTCCGCTGGCGATTGGTGCCTTTGTTTCAGGGCTATTCTGTGCCGTTGCTACAGGCTATTTAAAAGAAAACAGCCGAATAAAAGAAGACACCGTCATGGGTATTGTCTTCTCGGGTATGTTTGCTGTCGGCTTGGTGATGTTCGCCAAAATTGATACAGAACAACATCTTACCCATATTTTATTCGGGGATATTTTGGGGATCACCAACGAAGAATTTAAACAAATTTTACTGTTTGCAGGGATAACTATTGCGATTATCTTGCTCAAACGTAAAGACTTTATGCTGTACTGCTTTGATCCAAACCAAGCGCGTGTTATCGGCTTGCCCGTTAAATGGCTACATTATGGATTACTTTCGCTATTAGCTTTAACCATCGTGGCATCACTACAAGCTGTCGGGATCATTCTGGTGATTGCAATGTTGATTTCACCAGGGATCATCGCCTTTGTTCTGTGTCGGAGTTTTGGTTGGATGTTGGTGGTAGCGATAATCGCCTCAGTCACTTCCAGCGTACTGGGTACTATTGTCAGCTTCCATATTAATGCGACAACTGGCCCAACAATTGTGGTGATCCAAGCAGGCTACTTTGTTATCGCCTTGCTCTATAGCAAATTAATCCTCGCACGCCGCAAATCCCATATCACACGCCAAGATTTGCATACTGCCTAATGATAAAAAGCTGAATACGGTCAAAACCTATTCAGCTCAGGCCATTGACAAACCCATCAGGTTTGGAAATGGCTCGTTTGGGTTGTAAAATTAACGAGGAAAATCAATTTATTGATTTTCGCCTGATAACACAAAGAGGGAAAAACCACGCTTTTATCCCTCTTTGTCATCAACCTCAGCTGAATACGGTCAAAACCTATTCAGCTTTTCCTCTCTTCTATTCGACTCTCTTTTATCTTGAAGCTTCCTCTATATAAAAGAAAAAACACGATATCCATCCGTTATCGTCAAAGACAACCCTCCCCCAATTCTTGAACAAAATCAGCCATCAATCATTTCGGAATAAGGCCTAATTATTAAACAATGATCACTGTTAATTCCTAAATTGACGCTATAGTATGATATGAGTGAAGACCAAATCATAGCGAGGTGGATCATGTGGCAAGCGATGAATCGTTTATTAATTGAACACTTTGGTGAGGCAGAGCTGCGAAATAAAGTGATTCTTTCTGGTGGGGATATTCACCATACATTAAGAATCGATTATGGTGAGCATACGGTGTTCGTAAAACAAAATCGCCGCGAGTTTCTCCCTCTTTTTAAACAAGAGGCAGAACAGCTTGAAATGCTAGCGAAAAGCCAAACCATCACCGTTCCTAAAGTCTACGGCTTGGGTAGCAACAAGCACCATAGCTTTCTTCTTCTCGAATATTTCCCGTTAAAACACTTTGATAACACTAACGCGTGGCACTTTGGTCAACAATTGGCGCGATTACATCAATGGGAAGAACAGCCGAGCTATGGATTTGATTTTGATACTATGCTCAGTACCATTGTTCAGCCTAATGGGTGGGAAAAACGTTGGAATGCATTCTTTGCAGAAAAGCGCATTGGTCTTCAATTACAAATTGCATCTGAGAAAGGCATGGTTTTTGGTGATATTCAAAAATTAGTGGATATTGTTAAACACCGCTTATCCGGCCATCAACCACAACCCTCTTTATTACATGGGGATCTATGGCCTGCAAACTGCGCGGTCACTAACCAAATGGATGGCGTACTCTATGACCCTGCTTGTTATTGGGGTGATCGGGAATGTGATATCGCCATGTTGCCATTATATAAAGAAATTCCGATTCAAATTATTGATGGTTACCAAAGTGTTTGGCCATTACCTGCCGGCTTCTTAGACAGACAACCAATCTATCAACTCTATTTCTTACTCAATCAAGCCAACATGTTTGGTAATGAGCAAAGCTATCTGCACGCTCGCAGCATTATTGATAATTTACTAGACGACGAATAACAGCGAGTCAAATAGACAGAAATAAGAGATGCACAGCAGCGGAATGAATACCGATGCTGTGCCATTATCATGATGGAAAAGTATCAATGTGACGGGGAATGGCCAACATGATGAAAAACTACCAATTCAGAAGTTTCAATGCAAAATAAATGGCTATCCCTAAAACAATCGGCCAGAAATACATCAAAAAGAACTGTTTGAAAATAGTATGTCGAGGAATAGTGACTTTAGCTTCTAACTCTTCTTTGGTCACTTCACTGCCTTTTGCATTTTCAAGAATGACATGATCTTCAATGCTTTCGCGAATGAATTTAATTTGTCGATACATGCGTAAGCCTGATGCGCTTAGGGCTAGCCCCACAAAGATAAAAATAAAAATAACAAAAAAACCGATGCAGCTACCTGAAAAACCATGACTCACTTCAGGGACTGGTGAATTATTCCAAAATACATTGAGAAACGGCGTACTTTGTCGCGTCATCTCCGCCATTAATTTAACAAAATCATTGGCAACCGCATTAATTCCTTCGCCTTGAATTCCTTTCAGAGCCGCTAATTTAATTAACGATGTCAATGTGGAAATTAACGCCACAAAAAATACGATCCAGCCCAAAATACGTTTGCCAATCGCAAGAGAATTTGCCTTGTGGTAATTCATTACAACTATTCCTTAAAGTTTTTTTCTACGCTAATCATAGCCGATAATATTTGCTGGCTCCAAATTTCTATAAAAAAATGATAGTTAAAAACCGAGTTTCGGATTATTCAAAGAATGAATCGAATTCACATCAATAGCTAAACTCAAATTTCCAATAAAATCATGTGATGGCACATATATCTCTATAACCCCAAGTCATAGCTTGTTAGAATCGTTTCAGAAACCAAAATGACTGTGATTAAAGTACAGCGATAATCCCCATACCCTCTTTTTAAGCGGGTATCTAAATGAATGGAGTTTGCTATGTATCATAAATTACCTATCCAATCTGTCATCTTTGACATGGATGGTTTGCTGATTGACTCGGAACCTTTTTGGGAACAAGGGGAAGATGAAGTTTTTGCAGAGTTAGGCCTCGATTTATCCATTAAGCACACTCTTCCTGACACCCTCGGTTTACGTATCGACCACGTTGTTGAACTTTGGTACAACGCATCTCCTTGGCAGGGTTGTAGTTTAGAAGCAACAAAACAGCGTATTATTGACCGCGTTATTGGTTTAGTGGAAGAAAAACGTCCATTGCTACCGGGCGTACAACATGCGCTTGAACTGTGCCGCTCAATGGATTTGAACATCGCTTTAGCCTCTGCATCTCCAGATTATATGCTGGAAAAAGTACTGAACTTATTTGATATCCGCCATTATTTTTCTGCTGTAGTTTCAGCAGCAGACTTACCATTAAGTAAGCCTCATCCAGAAGTTTATTTAAAAGCCGCCGCTGAATTATCCACCAAACCTATCCATTGTGCTTCTTTAGAAGATTCCTTTAATGGAATGATTTCTGCAAAAGCGGCAAGAATGCGTTCAATCGTCGTACCTGATAGTAAGCATTTCAATGACCCACGCTGGGGTTTGGCTGATGTTAAAATCGCCTCATTGAACGATTTACGCCCAGAAAATTTACGTTAATCTTAAATAAGTTAACGAAACATGATTTCCCTTACGTTTTTCACGTAGGGGAAATTTTTAAAAAGTATAAAAACCTACGGTTATTAACTAATAAATAAGAGTTTTTTTAACTCTCACCTACTACCATATTTCCTACAAACCCTTTATACTACCCGCCTACTGTATAGATAAACAGATGGTATTTTATCCACCATGACTGCTGAAGGGCATCTGCTTTTTTCCGTCGCATCGCTTGTAATGGCTCATAAATTGCAAATTACCCCAGAGTTCGCTCAGGGTGATTGGTTACATATGATGCCAGGGGTGTTGCTAGGTGCCTTATTACCTGATATTGACCACCCTTCATCTATCCTCGGGCGGCTTTTTCGTATTATTTCATTACCTATATCAAAACTGTGCGGGCATCGCGGGTTCACTCACAGCCTAGTTGCTTGGCTAATTTTACTGATTAGCAGTTACCAGTGGCTGCCTCACTATTGGGACTTACCTACCGACCTTATCCAAGCATTTTTACTCGGTTATATGAGCCATTTAGTGGCTGATATGCTGACTCCATCGGGAGTTCCTTTTTTATGGCCTCTACCGACACGTTTTTGTTTTCCTATCTTACGTGGCAAGTCCAGCAAACGCGGGGAACGCTTTATTGCTGTGCTTTTGACCGTCTGTGCTGTCTTAATTCCAACAGGTCATTCCGCTGATTGGTTCCAGCAAATTGAAAGCGCACTAAATTATTTTAATAATCAGATAAATATACACTTACCGACAAAAAGCTCACTTTTGTAATATACTGTAAGCATGAATCAACCTAAATTATAACTTTTGATTATAAGTAATGACTAACTTCAACTGATATCATATAACCAGTTGTTAGAAGAAATGAAATCCTTATACCTATTAAGGATTAACAACAAGAATCATTATGTAAAATAATTACAATTTGGAGTGTGGAATGAATATTCCTCTGGTTATCAATGTGCTCGTTTTCGTAGCACTTTTAATACTGTTAGCAAAACTCGGATCGAATGGTTGGAGCCTGTCCAAAAAAGTTTTACTGGGTCTCGTATTCGGTGTTGCTTATGGTGTCGGACTTCACCTTGTGTATGGTTCCGGTCACCAAACGGTAAAAGACTCCATTCTTTGGTTTAATATCGTCGGTAATGGTTACGTTCAACTGTTACAAATGGTGATTATGCCTCTGGTGTTCGCCTCCATTCTGAGTGCGGTCGCTCGACTCCACAAGGCATCTTCTTTAGGGAAAATTAGCTTTTTAACCATTGGCACACTGCTGTTTACCACAGCCATTGCTGCTTTAGTGGGTATCTTGATCGCAAACCTGTTCGGCTTAACCGCTGAAGGCCTGGTTCAAGGTCAATCTGAAACTGCACGTCTAGCGGCCATTGAAACAAATTATATTGGTAAAGTCTCAGATTTAACGGTTCCTCAGTTAATCCTGTCCTTTATCCCGAAAAACCCGTTTGCTGATTTAACGGGTGCAAGCCCAACATCTATCATTAGTGTAGTTATTTTTGCTGCCTTCTTAGGGGTAGCTGCGCTGCAACTGTTTAAAGATGATAAAGAGCGCGGTGAAAAAGCATTAGCGGCTATCGATGTGATGCAGGCATGGGCAATGAAACTCGTTCGCTTAGTCATGCGTTTAACCCCTTACGGTGTAATGGCGCTGATGATCAAAGTGGTCGCAAGCTCTAACTTAGCCGATATCATTAACTTAGGAACTTTCGTCATCGCGTCCTATGTCGCGTTAGCCATTATGTTTGTGGTTCACGGTATCTTAGTTGCGACAACGGGCTTAAACCCAATTAAGTTCTTTAAGAAAGCGGGTCCCGTACTGACATTTGCATTCACTAGCCGTTCAAGCGCAGCCAGTATTCCACTGAATATTGAAACCCAAACTCGTCGTTTTGGTGTGCCAGAATCTATCGCAAGTTTCTCGGCATCTTTCGGTGCAACTATCGGTCAAAACGGTTGTGCGGGTATCTACCCTGCGATGTTAGCAGTGATGGTCGCACCAACGATGGGGATCAACCCATTTGATCCACTGTGGATTGCAACCTTAGTTGGTATCGTGACTATCAGCTCTGCCGGTGTTGCCGGTGTCGGTGGCGGTGCAACCTTTGCTGCACTGATTGTGCTGCCAGCGATGGGATTACCTGTCACGTTAGTTGCGCTGTTAATTTCAGTCGAGCCTCTGATTGATATGGGTCGTACTGCTCTGAACGTAAGTGGCTCAATGACTGCAGGTACCGTAACTAGCCAGTTAATGGGCGAAACGGACAAGTCAGTTTTCAATCAAGATGATGACGGTGATTTAAAACACGTCTAATCGTTCCAATCTCCTAACACTCATTGAAACCTGCCCGTCAAACGGCAGGTTTTTTTGTGTCTACATTTTCTGCATTCGTACATTTTATCAAACTACAACAGATTGAAATTTTTTACTTTATTTTGACTTGATGGAAAATACCGGGTTTTTACTCTAAAAAATATTGCCAGTACGTAAAGATGCGTAACATAATAAAGGCTGAGCAACATTTTCTTAGGCCTCCTGCCTGTGTTGCGTCTCCCGTTTCCTACGGGAACTATCAACTTCATTGTTAGATTTTTTATATGACCAATATTATTCATATACTAAAAACTGATCCTTCAGATAACCCCTGTGTCAGCTGTGGTGCTTGTTGTGCTTACTTTCGCGTCTCATTTTATTGGGCCGAATCAGAAGCTGGCGGTGGTTCGGTACCTCAACATTTAACAGAGCAAATCACCCCCTTTATGAGCTGTATGCAAGGTACAAATCAAAAGCCGAATACCCGCTGCACCGCACTTGGAGGCACCGTCGGGGAATGTGTCTCTTGCTCCATTTATGAACAACGGCCAACGCCATGCCGAGAATTCGAACAATCGTGGCATAACGGCATCCATAATGAGGCCTGCGACCGTGCTCGCGCAGCCTATGGTTTACCCCCTCTAGAGCCACAGCAACCGCAAATCGCGTGCTAACCGTCAATGACCCAGAGATTTTTCTGGGTTATCTTCCTTCCCCTTTCACCCCCTTTCCTACGTAAAATAATCTCATTATTTTCAATAAAATGTGTAAAGAAAGGATAAAGCGTGCAGGAAATATGGAGCTTCAGTCAAAGCAGGTAAAAGCCATTGCGAGGAAAATCTAATTGATGAATTATCCTCTCATCACGTTAATGAGGAGATAAAAGATGAACAAATTAAACCAAGGTTTGCTTGCTGCTGTTTTACTGTCTGTTGGCTTTGCTGCTGCAGCCGCTAATGTTGATATGAACAAATCACCACGCCATCACGGTGGAAATCATCATAATATGGTGTATAGCGTGACTGAACAAACCACCAAACCTAATGAAACCCTGAAAAAACTGGCGAACGATACGCCTAAAATTGAAGATGGCAAGCGCTATATGGTGAAAATGTCTGTCGTGGAAGTGCCAGAATTCAAGCCCGCACAACCGATGCCTGTTCCTGCTACGGCTCCCGCAGCTAAATAATGAATGCGTCAACCTAAACCATAGGCTGTGCCTGTTACACTGATAACATCAACCTTTTGGCATTGTTAGTTAAAAATCAGTATCTTAATTGACACAATAACGTTTAGGTATATCCCTAATTTTAGCCCCTAATGCCATAGGGGCTTTTTTTTAACTAAAATAACCAGCGCAATAGCGCTGTGACTATCGCCGCTGACAAAACAATCACAATAAATGGCTTACGATACCAAGTCAGAATACCTGCCACCACCACCCCAATTATTTTCGGTAAATCCGATAATTCATTACCTGAAAAGAGTGTTGAGGTCATCGCGACTGAAAATAAAATTACAATGGCAGCAGCCGAAAACAGGGCTTTATTTTGCTCTGTTAAATTGACCCGCCCTTTCAGCAATGCGCCGGATGCCCGCATCAAATAAGTGCCAATCGCTAACACAAAAATACCACTAATAATTAACCACGGATGTTCCATCATCATCATTTCCTTATATAGATAACTAAACTCAATAAGGCTAGTAAAACTGGGATCCCCACAGGTAATACCGGTGTTGTTACCACAGCAACCACAGCTCCTACTATCGCAGCGAGTCTTAAGCGCTTATCTTTCAACGCGGGTAAACTCAGCGCTAAAATAATGGCGGGAAACATGGCATCCATCCCTAGCGCATGGGTATCTTGAATAAAGCTTCCCAGAATTTCTCCGATGACCACACCGACAGGCCAGCAGATTAAAATCCCTAATCCGCATAACCAAAATGCGGCTGTTTTCTCTCTTTCGCTGTCTTGCGCTAAGCCAAAAACCACACTTTCATCATTCATAATGTGATATCCCAGCAGCGATTTTGCCCCTTTTCCTGTTAACTCACTGACGGCAAAACTGAATGGAATATGGCGCGAGTTAACTAATAACCCAGCTAAGGCGGCGGACAGAGGGCTTCCCCCTGAAAATACCACGCCAATAAACAGAAACTCGGAGGCACCTGCTAGCACAAAAATGGATAGCATCAACGGCACCCACCAATCAAAACCTTGTGAATGGGCTAATGCACCATAGGAAATTCCCACAATTAAGTCTGCAATACACACCAGTGCAATATTTTTCACTGTGCTATTATGGAGAATAGAAAACTGAAATGTAGATGTCTGCATAGAACAACCGTTCGATATAAAAAACATTCGTTCATTATGTCGATATCTTAGGCTAAGTGCAATCAATTAAGTTCAATCAATTAAGTGCAATCAAATAGGATGTTAAAGTTGACCTTATTCACACCCCCTATCGAATTAATCTCAAAATCATTGGCTTGTGAAAGGCAAAAAAGTGGACTTTCTCTCTCTGAACTTGCGCGTAAAGCGGGGATCGCCAAATCCACACTATCCCAATTAGAAGCGGGTAGCGGTAATCCCAGCATTGAAACCCTATGGGCGTTATGTGTTGCGCTGGATATTCCTTTTTCCCGTTTAATTGAAGAAAAACGTGCGGCAGTGAGTGTGATCCGCCATGGCGAAGGTACCCCTGTGAGTGCAGAGCACGCCAACTATTTGGCCTATTTGCTCTCTTCTGCGCCCGCTAATTCTCAACGGGATATTTATACGGTTGTTGCACAGCCGGGTCGAGATCGCGTTTCAGAACCCCATATGCATGATGTCACTGAGCATATAATTTTGATGTCAGGCAGAGCATTAGTTGGGCCACTCGACAACCCTGTGGAGCTCAATGTCGGTGACTATATTCACTACCGAGGTGATGAGCCCCACATTATGCGCGCACTTGAACCAAACACTATGGCAGTCATGGTGATTGATAAACAGAATTAATTAGCCCAATAAGCTGGAGGATTTACCGTGGATTACTATCAAGAAATAACAAACAAAGTCGTTTTATTGCTAGATGAAAACTCCGTTCATAATATGAATGAAATGCTAATGCAGCTTTCTCATGATGATAAGCTTACTCAAGAGCAACGCTTCGAGCTGCAACAACGTCTTAGAGACGCCATTTTTATTCACCATAATTCGTAATAAAATTCCTAGCCACCCTTTAATTAAATGGGATTGGGCGGTTAATATCTCGATTTAAAATACAAAAGAAAAGCCTGAGCAATGTATTTATTGCTCAGGCTTGATTCAATAATCTATTATAATGATGTGAAACCCAAACCGCCTATTTCCTGCATTAAATCTTATTCTTTTATTAAAACTTATCTTGCTGCAAATAAGACCATGCATATTGCGCATACAGTTCTGCACCTGATGCCATCACATCTTCATCAATATTAAAACAGCCGTGGTGATGAGCCCATTGGGTATCTTTTTCTGGGTTACCGGAACCTAATAATGCAAAACAACCCGGGATGTTTTCCATATAGAAGCTAAAATCCTCCCCGCCTGGTGTTGGTCTTTCTGCCATTAATGCATTTTCACCAAATGCTTCACTGATCACCGACTGGGCCAGTAATGCACTGCGCTCTTCGTTAATCACTGGCAGCGTACCGTAGATATAATCCACTTCAGCGGTGGCACCGTACATCGCGGCAGTATGTTCGGCATAACGGCGGATCGCCGCTTCAATACGAGTACGAGTTTCAATGTCAAAACAACGTACCGTTCCATCCAGTACCGCATTTTCTGCAATCACGTTAAATCGGGTACCTACTTCCATTTTTCCGATAGTCACAACGGCAGAGTCTAGCGAGGAAGTTTCACGGGAAACCACCGCTTGTAAATTCATCACAAATGACGAGGCAACGATTGCGGCATCAACGGTCGCTTCCGGCATCGAACCGTGCCCACCACGCCCTTTAAACTTCACGACCAACAAGTCTGCAGAGGCGAATGTCCCGCCGACATTACACGATACTTTTCCTGATGGTGTCGTGGACCAGATGTGCATACCAAACACGTTGTCGACATTATCCACTGCGCCTTGTTTTACCATCGCTTTAGCGCCCTGCGCTATTTCTTCAGCCGGTTGAAAAATCAGGCGAATATTTCCTTTTAACTCATCGCGCACTTCATATAACGCTTTGGCTGCGGTTAATAACATCGCGGTATGCGCATCATGCCCACACGCGTGCATCTTCCCTTGATTTGTCGACTTGTACTCAAGGGAATCATTCAATTCCTGAACAGGCAATGCATCAATATCCGCACGTAAAGCGACCGTCTTTCCGGGTTTACCGCCTTTAATGTCCGCAATAATTCCGGTAGGTTCAGTGAGACGATACTCAATACCAATTTTTGCCAACTCTTGTGCAATACGCTTCGTGGTTCTCACTTCCTCAAAAGGCAATTCTGGATGTGAATGAAGATCGCGACGAAAAGCAATCATCGCTTCTGTGTGTTTTTTAACGGATGCTGTGATGCTGTTATTGACCATTTTCCTGTCCTTTTTCTATTCTTTTCGCTTTCTTAAACTGTTATTTTTCAGCGTGTTAAATTCTAATATTCTATATATCGTTATGCCGCAACAGGCACGATGTAGGCGACCATAATCCCCGCTAATACCACGGAAACCATTGTGACAGAGATAAAACCACCAACTAACATTGGTCCTAACATATGGCTAGTTAAAATTTGACGCTCTTTTTCATCTTTGGTCAGTGCGTTAATGGCTTCATTGGTGATGATATAATCCGCAGGGAAACCATACAGTGCCGTCAATGAGACCGCGAAAGCCATCTCTTTTGATACTCCTAGAATTTTTCCCACAATCCAAGATGCGATAAACATGCCGATGACCGCGGCCACGATCAACACCACCATTGGGTAGACCAATCTTAACAACATATCCGGTGTCGCATGATTTAACGTATCAAAGATAAACAGCATTAATGCCATGATAGCAAAGCCAAAACCGTTGGCTTTCTGCAGAGGCTGCCTTTCTAAAAAGCCCATCGACGAAGCAATAACGCCAAATAATAAGCACAAAACAAACGGGCTGATGCTGACATAAGGCGCGGCAACGGTAGAGACTAAATAGGCGAGATACCCCACCACCACTAAGCGTAAAAATTGGAAATAGCTGGTGTTATAGTGGCTTGGAATTCGCTTGAACATGCGAGGCATTGCACTTTCAGATGCCAGTGTTTTGACTTCCACATCATCCGCACCGTCAACGGCCAATGACTCTTTCCAAGTACCATTGCGATATTGCTCAAGCACTCGGCGACCTTCACGCTTCAACATGATGGCCGTTAGCGGATAACCGGCAAAACCTTGCATCACATAAATTAAGATGGCAAATACCGAGAGATCCACCAGCCCAGCTTCCGCGGCACCTTTTGACATAATTAATGAAGAGACAATGCCACCGACTAATGGCGGGATTGCAACTAATACCGTATTTAAATCAAATAACGCCAGACCTACCCCATAAATAAAGACTATGATCCCCAAAATACCGGATAACGAAATTAAAATAGTCTTCCATTGGTGTAAAAGTTCTTTCAATGAGAGCAATGTACCCATATTGGTAATGAGTAAATACATCAGCATCACGGCGACAACTTTTGGTATTCCCGCAATGCTCACAATATCTTTAGGAAAGAATGTCCAATAACCTAAAAGGAATAATACAGCGCAAACAAACACCGATGGGATCCACGCTTTTGTTCGTACTGCGATGGCATCCCCGATGTACAGTATCCCGACAATTAATAACAGAGCTAACATTTGTGACATAAGTTTTTCCCCGTATTTATTATTTTTATTTATTTCTGTTTTAGTTATTTAATCTATTAATTTTGATATGTCAGATTTATTCATTCAAAACAAAGAACAAAACAAAGCCAAATAGCACATATCCATCCAAGCCATTACATTTAAACAACAATTTCATCATAACATTGAATAAATAGATGTATAGATTAAGTTACAGTGTAAGCTTGAAAATACACTAGCAAAAAGTTGTAGATTCAAAAGTCATATATGAGGGGATTGAATGAAAATACAGAGCAATAGTTTCGTATTCAGAACCGTTTTTAATAGGATATGTTTTATGCGTTATATTTGATGATAATTCATACTTCTTCAGGGTAAGGGAAACGCTAAATTTATAATCTATTGCCCTGCTATATATTTTTATGCTTTCACCATTTTGATGCAGTTATATCATGATAAAAATGGCTCATTACTACAGTTATTAATATATTCTGCTTTATTTCACCATTCTCTTTTTTTGCTCAAAATAGAAACAAAAATAGCCTATTTGCATCTGAAAATAGACTATTAATCGTACGAAAATAATGAGTGGGAAACAAATACTTTATTAGAATCTATTATCCTTGAGAGATCATGTTATGGCACAGCATGCCGAGTAACGTAAATAATAAAGCGCCGAGAACATGAATTGCGATCGTGCTGAATGCCACAGCCAACTTCCCTTCTTGCAGCATCACCAACACCTCCAACGAAAATGTCGAAAACGTCGTAAACGCCCCACAAAAGCCTGTGACAATAAACAGTTTATAGGCAGGATTAATATTTGCGCTAGCAAAGTAAGAGACAGCAAAACCAATGATAAAGCCGCCAACTAAATTGACAAAAACAGTACCAAATGGAATATGAGGGTGCAGGTTATTCAGCTTTAAGCCAATCAACCATCTTAACCAGCCACCTAAAACGGAACCTAAAGCAATAGAAATGAGAGATGAGTACATTGCCACTTTCCTTACAAGTTAGATGGGAATAAATGCAAGGAAAAGCTCCTGCAGACATTTATGCCCTAAGTTCGGGCACATAACCTACGCGCCCATTCAAATGAAAAGGTTTACGTAGGCATCATCAGTCCACATCAAGGACGGTTAAACTAGGAGGAATGCCATCTCCTAACGAGACGTTGATTAAAATAATAAGGCAACTATTTTCTTCATGCAAATCTAATTTGCCAAACCTATTCCAGATAACGCGGTGTCTATTTACCCTAAATTGGCGCATAATATCCGTAATATCGATAATAGAATTAGATGGATTAGGTCAAATATGGAAACAAAACAGCCCTTATTACAACTTAAGAATATCGGTTTTCAGGTTGGTCAGAAGATAATTTTAGATAATGTGCAGATTGACCTATACCCCGGTGAATTTAAATTGATCACGGGCCCTTCTGGTTGCGGGAAAAGTACATTATTAAAAATTGTCTCTTCACTCATCCCACCAAGTTGCGGTGAAATTCTCTTTGCTGGCGAAAGTATCAACGCAATTGCGCCAGAGAAATATCGTCAACAAGTCTCCTATTGCACTCAAACGCCTGCACTCTTTGGCAATACCGTGTATGACAACCTCTTTTTTCCTTATCAAATACGGAATCAACCACTTGATAAACAAAAAATTCTCGATGATTTAAGCTATTTTTCGCTACCTGATACCATCCTAGAAAAAGGCATTAATGAGCTTTCAGGCGGAGAAAAACAGCGTGTCTCGTTGATCCGTAATTTGCAATTCTTACCGAAAATTTTATTACTGGATGAAATCACTAGCGCCTTAGACGAACAAAATAAGATCAAAGTGAATGAGCTTATTCATCAATTAGCGGTCAAGAATAATATAGCAGTCCTCTGGGTGACTCATGATCAAGATGAAATTGGCCATGCTGACGATATTATTACCCTTCCCGTACACCATAGCGAAAAATAGGAATTAATCGTGCATCAACCTACTATTTCCAATGAGTCGCTCGCATTTTCTATCATGTTAGTCTTAGTGGCTATTTTTATTAGCCATAAAGAGAAGCTCTCTCTTGAAAAAGATATTATTTGGAGTACGTGCCGCGCCATTGTTCAACTATTAATTGCCGGTTATATCCTCAAATATATTTTCCACGTTGACCATAAGGCACTCACTGTTTTATTAGTGTTATTTATCTGCTTTAACGCTGCGTGGAATGCGAAAAAACGCAGTAAATACCTCGATAAGCTATTTCCAACCGCGTTAATTGCGATTACTTCAGGCACGTTTTTAACTTTGCTGGTATTAATTCTCACTGAAGCCATCGCGTTTACCCCAATGCAAGTGATCCCAATTACAGGGATGATTGCTGGGAATGCCATGATTGCCGTCGGGCTTTGCTTCAATAACTTAGGGCAGCGCTTTAATAGCCAACAACAGCAAATTCAAGAAATGCTTAGCTTGGGTGCCACACCTAAAATTGCTTCTGCCTCAATTATTCGCGAAAGTATTCGAGCTTCATTAATTCCGACGGTGGATTCTGCCAAGACGGTTGGGATAGTGAGTTTACCCGGTATGATGTCAGGGCTAATTTTTGCGGGAGTCGATCCTTTACAGGCAGTTAAATACCAAATTATGGTGACATTTATGCTATTAGCGACAGCAAGTCTCTCCACGATTTTGGCTGGGTATTTAACCTATGTGAAATTTTATAATCAGCGCCACCAATTGCGTTTAGATACTTTAAATAAAAGCATTAAATAAAAATATTAAATAGACCAATAATCAGGCTTAATATTTCTGCTTTAAGCCTGATTTAATTTTATTCCGTTTTTCCAACCATGACAGGCATCACCTCAATCAGCTGAGGCTGGCTTTCTCCCGATTCTATCAAGGTGAAAATTTGCTCTAGCATAGCGGGAACATCCTGTTTCACCATCTCAATATCATTCCCCAGTAATGCGACAAATGGATCCCAGTCAAAACATCCCATTGGCGGCTGATGTGCTCCCGTATGCCCCTCTTTCATTAACCATCTCACCACCCCTTCCAAGGAAATGGTTGAATTGACAAATAGTCCACAAAGTTCAATGTATTTAGGCTCTTGCGGTATTCCTTTCTGTAAAAAGGAATGCCGTAAAGAATACGTCGAGAGTGCCTGCTCAGCTTTTTCTGGAGCATAACCACAAGTCAGAATATGGTGTTGAGGAACCTCTATATTCAGGGAATTATGAGCATCAATAAACCCTCGAATTCGCTCTCGAGTGTTATGCTCTTCTTCCCGTCCTCCAACAAACACCAGCGATTCTGACGACGCCGCTCGCCGCTGCCTTTTGCGCAAAATATTGAGCGTTAACTGCTTTGCACCATGATAGTTATCGGAAATCACCGAAGGTGCCAGTGTACCGGGTAAGTCCAAATTGAGTGTCGGTACACCTGATGCGTGGCAGATTTGTGTAATTTTATCAGGATCGGTTGCCCCCGTTGAAATCAACCAATCCACTTGATATGAGAGCATTGCCTTTGCGGCTTCTAACTCTAATTGGGGATCACGACGCGTACAGGTAATGATAGGAAATAACCCACGTTCACGGGCCATCTCCTCAAAATGCTCCACAATCGACCCAAAATAACGGTTATCGTATTTAGGAACTAACATCCCAATGATTTTGGATTTATTACTGCGTAATAGGCTCGCTTGCTTATTCACCGAATAGTTTTGCTCCTGCGCTATTCGCATAATTTTTTCAGCTAATTGGGCGCTAATACGTCTTTTTTGCCAATTTCCATTCAATACAGCGCTAACGGCACTGGCTGAAACCCCTGCCAATTCTGCAAGGTCATAGATCGTGGTTTTCTTGTTTTGTCTGATCTTGCTCACAAATTTATGCCTCCATTTTTTCCTAGCTTGACACCAAAGCGTAAAAGTCGCAATACTGCTCCATCGATTGAGCGACATCGAAATTAACCTAGAATCGAGTTGATATGGCGATTTGCCTGCATTCTCACTCACTGAATACACTCCGCCAAATCCCCTCGTAACTTATTAAAATTACATTAATTTCTAATACTCAGTTTGACTTCCTTATTGATTAACTAACTTATCCGGAGTGAACATCATGGCTATCTCATTAGAAAACAAAGTTGCCGCAATCACAGGTGCGGCTTCTGGTATTGGACTTGAGTGCGCACGTACCCTACTCAAAGCTGGCGCGAAAGTTGTTTTAATTGACCGTGCCGAAGAACGCTTAAATCAGTTAGTTGCCGAATTAGGCGACAATGCAATTCCTCTGGTTGTTGATTTAATGAAACCAGAACAAGTGGATGGCATGTTAGATGCTATTTTAGCCAAAACGGGGCGCTTAGATATTTTCCACGCTAACGCAGGCGCTTATATCGGTGGCCCAGTCGCAGAAGGCGACCCAGATGTTTGGGATAAAGTATTAAACCTCAACATCAATGCTGCATTTCGCAGCGTGCGCGCCGTTCTCCCACATTTTATTGAGCAAAAATCAGGGGATGTCCTGTTTACTAGCTCAATAGCAGGCATGGTGCCCGTAATTTGGGAGCCTATCTACACCGCGTCTAAATTTGCAGTTCAAGCGTTTGTTCATTCAACTCGCCGCCAGGTATCTCAACACGGTGTTCGCGTTGGAGCTGTATTACCGGGTCCTGTTGTCACTGCATTACTGGATGACTGGCCAAAAGAAAAAATGGAAGAAGCATTAGCCAATGGCAGCTTAATGCAACCTATCGAAGTCGCTGAAGCGGTTCTATTTATGCTGACTCGCCCAAGAAATATCACCATCCGTGATCTTGTGATCCTGCCAAACAGCGTTGACCTCTAGTTTTTACCGATAAACATAAAGATTGTGGGAGGACATATGAACAGCCCTACGCAAAGTAAAAATGACGACGTCGTCATTGGTATTGATGTCGGTACAGGCAGTGCCCGTGCAGGTATTTTTGATCTGCATGGCAACATGCTTGCGTCAGTTAAACACGATATTACGCTCTACCGTGATGGTGCCAATTACGCTGAGCAATCAAGTAACGAAATTTGGAATGCCGTTTGTTATTGTGTGAAACATGCAATGGCAGATGCCAAGATTGATGCGAAACGCGTCGCAGGAATTGGTTTTGATGCGACCTGCTCTCTGGTTGTTTTAGATAAAAACCAGCAACCTATTTCCGTCAGCCCGAGTGAAGATCCTGAACGCAATATTATTGTTTGGATGGATCATCGCGCCACGGAACAAGCCGAACGTATCAATAGCCTGAAGCACCCAGTATTGAATTATGTTGGGGGCAAGATTTCCCCTGAAATGGAAACCCCCAAAATTCTTTGGCTAAAAGAAAATCGCCGCCAAACTTATGATAATGCGTGGCAATTTTTTGATTTGGCAGATTTCCTAACTTGGAAATCAACGGGTTCCTTAGCACGTTCTACATGCACAGTAACCTGTAAGTGGACTTACTTGGCCCATGAAAAACGCTGGGATGCTGACTATTTTCGTCAAATTGGTCTCGCCGAATTAGCGGACGAAAATTTTGCTCGCATTGGCCAGGAAATTGTCGAGCCAGGCACACCGAATGGAAGCGGCTTAACCACCCAAGCTGCTGAGCAAATGGGACTGTTAGTTGGAACGCCAGTTGCCGCAGGAATGATTGATGCTCATGCTGGCGGAATTGGTACAGTTGGGGTGAATGGTGATGCGACTGCAAATATGGCGTATGTTTTCGGTACGTCTTCCTGCACGATGACCACCACCCAAGAACCGGTATTTATCCCTGGCGTTTGGGGCCCCTATTATTCTGCAATGGTACCGGGGATGTGGCTCAACGAAGGAGGACAAAGTGCTGCCGGTGCGGCAATTGACCAGCTACTTTCGTTACATCCGATGGCCGCACAAGCCAAAGCGATGGCAAAAGAGCAAGGTAAATCCTTGCCCGTTATGCTGGCAGATAAAGTATTAGAAAAATCAGGCACCCCATCACAAGCAGTTAAATTAGCTGAAGGTATTCATATTGTTCCTGAGTTTTTAGGCAATAGAGCCCCTTTCGCTGATCCCCACGCGAAAGCCATCATTGCAGGCTTAACCATGGATAACAGCTTTGATAACTTACTTGCATTCTATACCGCTGGCGTGTGCAGTATTGGCTATGGATTACGACAAATTATTGAGGCTCAGGCACAATCAGGTGCTGTTATCCAAAATATCGCTATCAGTGGTGGTGCCGGCCAGCACCCGCTAATCCGTCAACTTCTAGCCGATACCTGTGGTGTTCCGGTGATTTCAACTCAAGCGGATGAACCTGTATTATTGGGCTCTGCTATTTTGGGAGCTGTCGCAGGAAGTGTTTGTGAGAATGTTGCGCAAGCAATGGCTCAATTTGCAAATATTGATTTAACGTATCAACCTAATGAGAAATTTAAATTACATCATCAAACTCGATTCACTTCTTTCCAGCATTTACAACAAAGTGCGAGAGAACTAAAAGGTTAATTTGCTAATTTAAATAATCAGCTAAAGGGATAAATTTTATTTATCCCTTTTTATTATCTTTAATAAAAAAAACAAAACAATATTAAATAATTCACAAATAAATAATTAACATTAAATATTAGAGTTAATGTTAATTATTATAATTAAAATAAAGCAAGAATATGAATAACCCTTAGTTACATATAAAATAGACGTACTAATGCATGATATAGCACATTGAAAACTCGCTGCTTACACGCAGAAAGCAAGGGAAAGCTCAGATTTACCAGAGAGATCATCTGATGAAATATTTATTTCCATATTTTTTAATATGATAGCATTCCATTAATGTCTACAGGGATTAAATTATGACTTTCACCCTTCAATATTCTTTCAGTGAAATAAATTGCTAACACAATGATATAATGAGAAATACGATTATAGATTTAATTTAAAAACCAAAAACTAAAATTATCCGACTAATTTTGATAAAAGATTTATAGTAACTTGTGTACTATTTCCAACATCGGAAATAAGTCAAAAAGTCGAAAACCGATCAAAACCAATATCAGGTTGAAAAACCAAAAACGGGTCAAAAAACAAAATAGGGCTCATTCATGACAAATACTCAACTACTGTTGCTGGCAACCAACAACATCAAAAATAATACCGAACTCAGCCATTCTCAAGAGTCCTATGTTTATCAATTTTACTATGAAAACGTCGCTAATAAATTCTCGACAATTAAAGAATTTATGTATGAATTCATTACATTAACTAAACCAGCCTTAGAAAGTGAAGTGGATTTTTACGCATTAAGCTCACGCATTTACGCCACTATTGAAGAGTACTTAGGGATAGCTCAAGTCCGCTATATTCAACGTCAAAAATTCCTGCAAAAGTAAATAACTTAAACAAAAACAGACCTCAAATAGAGGCCTGTCGACTACCCCATAAACTTACTGTTCTTGCAGCTCAAGTTCTGCAATAACAGGCAAATGGTCACTGACTTTTGACCATTGAAAGTCTTTACTATCTGTTGGAATTGTCATGGTTTTCACGTCCCATACTTGGCCTTTATAGGTAAAGATATGGTCGATATCAATAGCAGGATTAACCGCAGGCCATGTGCGATAATTTACCCCTTTTTTCTCAACAGGATCCCAAAAATAGCTGATTTCCTGAATAGGTTGCTCTTTGGCTGTTGAGTTGAAATCCCCTGCGAGAATTTTGATAGAGGCCGCGATATTATCGAAGCCTGTTTCGGTATCTCCAATCGTCGCATCGAGAATATGGCGAACTTGGCCAATGCGAATGGTAGGATCTTTCTGCCAGTCTAAGTGAGTTCCCATGATAATAATTGGTGAATCAAAGCCAGGCTTTGTAATTTGTGATAATAACACCACCCGTTGCTCTGCTCCGCCTGATGGTAAATTCACGACTTGGGATTTCTCAATTTTATATTTTGATAAAATTCCTACACCATATTCACCACCATCAAAATCAAGTGCCTTACCAAACGCAAAATCCATTTTGTTCGCTTTGGCAATCTCCTCTAATTGATTCACTTTCTTGCTACGCGCAGTTTTATTATCAATTTCAGTTAAGACAATTACATCCGCATCAATCTTAGCGATCGCTTTGCTCAATTCATCTAAATTAGCGACATCGGCCGCCAGCTCATTTTTACCAATATTATAAGTAGCAACTTTGATCGTTGGTTTATTCGCAGAATACACCTTATTCGGCGTTCCGCCATTTTGCACCATTAAAACTTCAGAACCTGTTGTTGCGGCTGTCGCGCCACACGAAACTAAAATTGCGGCAGATATGAGTGTTTTTATTGATTTCATAATGTACTTATCCCCTGTGTAATAACTATATTCAAGTTAAACAAAGCATCTATCTCTGCATAAAATCCGAACATGCACGATAGATATAATGAGGAAATTAGCACAGAAAGATAAATAAACAGTGACCTCTACGGCATTCTTATTTCGAGATTAAAAATAACTTTTAACCTTTACGTGATTCTGTGACCGGACACACAATGTATTGCAACAAATACAGTGAGCTCTAGCCGCTTTGTCTTGCCTCAAATTTATAAGGGAAAACAATTTCATCCTGAATATCAGCAAAGCTTTCTTCGGTATCTCCCAACCATTTTAAGAGTTTTTTCGCCGTCTCCCGCGCCATTTTACTGTAATCAATGCGCACGGAGGTGAGTGATGGATGAATATGATCGCAATTTTCCGACCCTTCAACGCACACCACAGCCAGCATCTTTGGAATTTTGATTAGCCGCCGCTGACACTCAAACATGACCCCTAACGCTATCATTTCATGGCTACAAATCACGGCTTCTAATTCTGGTTGACGGGTCAACATTTCGCTAATCGCCTGCCGACCAAAGTCCATAGTTGCCACATAAGGCGTCGTAATACTCTGCTCTGCACTTAAGTTATGCTTTAACAGAGTGTTATTCCAGCCACTCAGTTGTTGACCCTGCATTTTACTGTCCATTTGCGCACCAATGTAGCCAATGCGCTGGTGACCTTTTTGCAGCAAATAGTGTGTGAGGAAGCTGACAGCTTCTCCTAAATTATTTTTTATATTGAGTGTAAAGCGATGAGCGGGATCCCCCGTCACGTTAATTACGGGGATCGGCAAATTATTCAGAGTCCCCAAGGCACTTTCAGAATTCATTGCACCAAAAATCACCAATGCGGCGGGGCTACTTTGCAACAGCGTGAGTAACACCTCAGACTCTTTCTTATGCTGATAATCGTGACTACCAATCACCACTTGATAATTATTTTTGTTCAAGACTTCTTGTAAAGCTTGCAGAAAAGCTGAGCTTGCGTTGTCTCGTAATGATGGGATCAATACTGCAATGGTTCGGCTTTGGCCTGATGCTAAAATGCCCGCAGCGGAATTGGGAATGTAGCCGAGTTCCTCAACAGCTTCATTGATTTTCTCCCTCAATTTATCCGAGACTAACTCCGGTGTCCGCAAAGCGCGCGATACCGTCATTGAACCGACCCCCGCATATTTTGCGACGTCTTGTAATGTGACTCTGCCTGTATTCTTTCTTTTTCGGGTTTTCTGCATGAAATTACTTTGTTTCGTCTAAACTTATTATTCAACGACGATAACTTATCACAGCTCCGATTTGTTAATTAACTGCCAAATGCACTAAAAATGATTTTATTAACGATATTTAGCCAAAATGATAGCGCTATCACGAAAATGAATAATTCAGCTAGATAGCGCTACCATAGATCACTACTATTCATTCCATTACTAAAACATCTAATAGAATTTCTTTTTTACCAGGAGCCAAGCCAATGCTAACTACGTTATTAACCCCAAATGTGGTTCAGGTGGTTGACAGCGCCAATGACTGGCGTGATGCAATAAAAATTGCCTGTAATCCCTTAATTAATAATAAGTTCATCGAACCTCGCTATATTGATGCCATCATTCAATCCCACGAAAAAATCGGCCCTTACTATGTATTAGGCCCGGGCATTGCAATGCCACATGCCCGCCCTGAAGATGGAGTTAACCAGCTATCTCTCGGTTTAACGGTCATTAAACAAGGGGTTGAGTTTGGTTCAGAAGGTAACGATCCAATTAAGTTATTGATTGTTCTTGCAGCAACAGACAGCAACAGCCATATCGGTGCGATTGCAAAACTGGCTGAACTTTTTGATAACCAAGAAGATATTGATAGCATCATGCAATCAGAAAACGTAGATGACATCCTTAACATCATCGCTAAATATGAATAATTGAGTCATAGGTAAATATTATGAAAATCACTGTTGTTTGTGGAAATGGTTTAGGTACAAGTCTGATGATGGAAATGAGCATCAAGACAATTTTAAAAGACCTGCAAGTTGCGGCTGATGTTGACCACGTTGACTTAGGTTCAGCCAAAGGTACTGTGAGTGATATTTTTGTCGGTACCACAGATATCGCCGAACAATTAGTTGCTCAACAAGTTGACGGCGAAATTGTTGCTCTGGAAAATATGATTGATAAAGTCGCGATGAAAGAACGTCTGAGCGTGGCTTTACAGAAACTCGGCGCGATGTAACCGGAGGCTTCATGGAATTCTTTCGTTTTCTGATGCAAGATGTGCTTTCTGAACCGGCGGTACTCGTCGGTCTGATAGCACTTATCGGTCTGATTGCTCAAAAGAAACCTGTTACCGAATGCATTAAAGGCACCATCAAAACCATTATGGGTTTTGTGATTTTAGGTGCCGGTGCAGGGTTAGTTGTCAGCTCTTTAGGGGATTTTTCCGCGATTTTCCAACACGCATTTGGTATCAATGGTGTCGTGCCGAACAACGAAGCAATTGTGTCTATTGCACAAAAAAGCTTCGGTCGTGAAATGGCAATGATCATGTTCTTTGCGATGTTAATCAATATCTTGATTGCTCGCCTGACCCCATGGAAATTTATCTTCCTAACCGGTCACCATACTTTATTCATGTCTATGATGATTGCGGTTATCTTGGCGACTGCAGGTATGGAAGGAACCATGCTCGTTGCTGTCGGTTCAATGATTGTGGGTTTCTGTATGGTGTTCTTCCCTGCGATTGCACACCCGTACATGAAAAAAGTCACTGGTTCTGATGATGTGGCAATTGGTCACTTCTCCACTATTTCTTATGTGTTAGCGGGTTTTATCGGTAGCAAATTTGGTAATAAAGAACATTCTACTGAAGATATGAATGTACCAAAAAGCTTACTGTTCCTGCGTGATACGCCAGTGGCTATTTCGTTCACTATGTTCATTATCTTTATCATTACTTGCTTGTTTGCAGGCGGTGATTTTGTACGTGAAGTGAGCGGTGGTAAAAACTGGTTTATGTTCTCGTTGATGCAATCCATTACTTTCGCAGCGGGTGTTTACATCATTCTGCAAGGTGTACGCATGGTTATCGCCGAAATCGTTCCTGCATTTAAAGGGATTTCTGACAAATTGGTGCCAAATGCAAAACCTGCATTAGACTGCCCAGTGGTCTTCCCTTACGCGCCAAATGCGGTGTTAGTTGGCTTTTTAAGCAGCTTTGCAGCGGGTGTATTAGGCATGTTTATTCTGTATGCACTGAACATGACGGTAATTATTCCGGGTGTTGTACCACACTTCTTCGTAGGTGCGGCGGCTGGGGTATTCGGTAACGCAACGGGTGGACGCCGTGGTGCAATTCTTGGTGCCTTTGCTCAAGGTCTGTTAATTACCTTCTTACCTGTATTCTTGCTGCCAGTCCTCGGTGATATAGGTATTGCAAATACTACCTTTAGTGATGCTGACTTCGGCGCTATCGGAATTTTATTAGGTATTATCGTTCGATAATCCTTCAACCCTCTGAGCTTATACTCAGAGGGTTTTCCTTCATTTCTGCACTGCCTAACTTACTTTCCCAGCCAAGCACCATCCTTGAATAAGAAATCTTGCAATAAAAGTAAATCGTCTGGCGTAACGTGGATCACCCCTTCTCCTGGGATATCAATTTCTGCAATCATAAACAGTGCCAATGTCGTCAACGATGGCAAAATAACAATGAGCCAGTTTTTACCTTTTGTTCCTCGAATGTTATAGCCTATCAAGACATTAGAACAGATGGCGAAAAATATCAGTAAGAACCAAGCAGCATTCGGAATTTGGTGTCGCCAGCTCGCCATGGTTTTTTGTTGGGAAACATATAAATCACCAAACGCCGATAAAACCGAAGAGACCACGGGATTCGGCGATTCTTGAGCCTGCTTCACGCCAATTTCCCAAAGTTGCCCTTGTTTAGTCAGCGATGTCATCCGCCATTGGTTATTTTCGTCACTAACTCCAGATTTAAAAAATTCGATACGCGCTTCAAGATATTGTTGGATAAGCAATGAGGCTTCCGCCCGCTCATCGCCGCTGAGTAATTGCGCTCGCTGATATGCATTACCAATCGCAATCGCTTCATTTTCTTCTGTTTGTTGGCGGTTATTATAGCCATTGATAGAAATCGATAATACAAAGCCAATCAACAGCCCCAATAACGACAAAATCGCACCTAAAATAATTTTAGCCTCATCATCCGCTAGCTCTTCATGAGCATTGCGGCGTTTAAAAATATATTTTCCAATATAAGCAGAAATAATTAATAAAACGAAGGTGACTATAAATAAAAGAATAGAATCAATGGGCGTATCGTTAATTAATTCAGAGAGGTTAAACATGCGTGGCACCAGAAAAGTTTATTTGCCGATATATAACACGATAAAATGTGTAATATCCATGTAAATTACCTTTTTGGTGGGTATTTTAGTCATAAGCTTCATGTCTGTTAGACAATAACGATAACCCAAGTTGAAATGACGTCAATAAATGAATAGTTTCAGAATTTAAGCATTAAATTAACTTAATGAAAAATATCGCCATATTCCATTTATGGTGAATATGGCGATTTGCAGTATCAGAAGTAAACCCTATTAAAGCTATATCGGATTAGCGCTCTTCGTCACGCAGAGTCAGTACTTCATAACCATCTTTAGTGACCAAAACGGTGTGTTCCGACTGCGCTGAAAGTTTTTTGTCTCGCGTCACGACCGTCCAACCATCCTTTTTGGTTTTTATTTTCATGCCACCTTGGTTGACCATCGGCTCAATGGTGAATGTCATACCTTCTTTTAGAACCACACCGCGTCCACGGGTTCCATAATGTAATACTTGCGGATCCTCATGCATTTTTCGACCAATACCATGTCCACAGTATTCACGAACAACGCTATACCCGTTTGATTCCGCATGATGCTGGATGGCAGATCCAATATCACCTAACGTAGCACCCGGTTTTACCTGCTTTATCCCTTCCCACATTGCATTATAGGTATCTTTCACTAATTTTCGGGCAAGCGGGGAAGCCTCTGGCATCACATACATTTTACTTGAATCAGCAATAAAACCATTTTTCTCCAGTGTAATATCCACGTTAATAATGTCTTTTGGCTTTAAAATTTCATCAACTTTTGGCACACCATGGCAAACAACTTCGTTAATTGATGTATTTAGAACATATTGATAACCATATTGGCCTTTGCTGGCAGGACGCGCTTGAAGTTCATTCACAATATAGCTTTCGACTTTGTCGTTAATTTCCATTGTGGATATTCCGGGAACGATAAACTCATCCAACATTTTAAAAACGCTGGCAAGCAATCGGCCAGATTCTCGCATTAATTCTATCTCTTCAACATTTTTAATCGTGATATTTTCCATTGAGTTTCCTTTAAACCGCCGTTCACGTATTCAGTTTTTCGTTAAATAACGTGCTAAAAATCTTACTTAACATAAATTGTCTATGCATATAAATTGGTATGATCATAACGTATCAATTCATCCCATTAAAGCGCTCCACTATTGAAAGGCACAAAATGGCATAGAATAAATAAGTGATAATTTATTAATCTTCAAGGATTGTCTTAGTTACAGCTAGAATTATTACTGCTAGATTATTAAGCAGAAGATTTAAATTTCTTACGTTATTAATCGGTTATTGAGACTAATTTGAGAGAGCAAATGAAAAAATATTTACTGAGTATTAGTTTAGCCGCCAATGCTATTTTACTCGTTGCGCTGATCTCTGTCGCTGTGATGCTATTTAATTTAAAAGCGAAGGTGGATAACGCAATTCAGCAAGTGAAAGACGGTGAATATATTCAGTTGGCCAAAGATAATATTTTACCTGACTCTTTAAAAGATCTGTCTAAGATTGATGTCACCGATAAACCTTGCGACTATTTTTATCAGAATGTGGATGTGTTTATCGAATATTTGAAAGATAATCCAGACATTGCAGGCGCAGATATTTATGCCAATCAAATTACTGCATTAAAACATAAAATTGAAAAAGCCCCTTCCGTTTTTCAAGATAAAGCCTGTGAAAAAGGGATTTCTGGGCTTAATTTTATGATTGAAACTATCTCACCCACTGAATAATGGATACTAACCACCCCATTTCATTGAGGGTGGTTTTGCAAATAATCCTAGCGGCACGCTAATGACTTTAGTTAACTTCCATCACTTGAATTTGCTCTAACCATTCATAAGCCCCAATGATTGGCCTCCCTTCTAGCCAACGAGATAGCATATCCAACATCAACATCACGCTAACCTGCTGTTTTTCCAGTTCCGAGTGATTACGAGGTAAATAATTTACGCACTGAGCATAACTGCCCGTTGGTGTTGATAGTGCTAGAGATAACACGCCTTCATGATAGTCACCAACCACTAAGCCAATCTCACACTGATTTAACGCCCGACTATTTTTTGCAGTTTGGACTAATGCGGCCAAATCTGAATGCGTTGCCAATTTTTCAATATTCCCTTGAGTGATAGGCGCTTTTGCTGCATTCAATGTCCAATAGAGTAAACCAGCGCTGAACTGTTCGTGAGTCACAACCGAAAGCTGTCGTTGTTCAAGTGATTCCCGCACTAATGCGCCAATACCTTCGGTTCCTTCAAATACTTTATTAGCACCGACACCCGCTTTAACGACTTGCCAAACTTGCTCCATCGCATCACGCCTACTCGCCGGTCCTGTCAATTTTAATTCAATGATTGGCATTGAAGAACGGTAACCCAACACGCACTCTTTTGGTAACTCAAGTGGGTCAAATTGCCTAGCAAGGCTACTTTCACTGCGGCCAAAACTGGTTAGACGCAAACAAATTGGTGGCTCTGGTAATGTAAGCTTTTGACGTAAACGAGGAATGATCTGTTCATTGACCATCACTTTAAACTCAGAAGGGACGCCTGGCGTAAAAAAGAACCAACAATCATTAAGGTGCAGTGTAAAACCACAAGCAGTTCCGACAGGATTATCGATAAGCTCGGCATTGGCGGGTAACATGGCCTGCTTGCGATTTGTTGCCGGCATTTTACGCCCTCGAGCAGTAAAATAGCTTTCCATTACCGCAATCCATTCAGGATGCTCAAGAAGCGGTACACCCACAGCCGTTGCAGCCGCTAAAGCACTGAGATCATCACTTGTAGGACCTAATCCACCATTAACAATAACCACATCGGCATGATGGCTACGCTCGATAAATGTTTCCACTAAGCTATCAAGGGAGTCACCAACCGTTGTACGGCTATGTAGCGGTAATCCTTGTTGGAAAAAGCAATCCGCTAGCCATGCCGCATTGGTATCAATAATTTGTCCATGCAGCACTTCATCACCGGTACTTAACATTTCTACAATTAACATCCCTGCACTCCCTTTTTGAGGCTCATCATTAAAAGCCAATTTAATCATTATTATCCTAGAGTACAAAAAATAAAACCCCGAGAACCGTTTTACCAGTGCTCGGGGTTTTCAGCGAAATAGATAGCTATCTATTAAACCAATTCTTTCACTTCAAAATTAGCTTCGCCGCTTAAGTCTGCTTCGTAATCAACACCGTCTAAGCCAAAGCCGAATAAACGTAAGAATTCAGCCTTGTAGCCTTGATAGTCAGTCAGTGCATTGATGTTGTCGTCGTTAATCTGTTTCCAGATTTGACGACAGGTTTCTTGCACGTCATCACGCAGTTCCCAGTCATCTAAACGTAGACGGTTTTTCTCGTCAACTTCTGGGGTTTCACCGCTGAATAATTTAGTTGCGAACAGACGCTGAATTTGCTCGATACAACCTTCATGAATGCCTTGCTCTTTCATGATTTTGAACACGATTGAGATATAAAGAGGCATGACAGGAATTGCTGAAGATGCTTGAGTGACCACAGATTTCAGTACAGCAACGTGTGCGGAACCGCCTGTCTGTGCCATTTTTTCGTTGATAGCCTGTGCTGCGCGATCGAGATCTTCTTTCGCTTTGCCTAATGTACCGTGCCAGTAGATTGGCCAAGTTAAATCAGTACCAATATAGGAGTAAGCAACGGATTGAGCATTGTCAGCCAGAACACCAGCATCCGCTAATGCGTTCATCCACAATTCCCAATCTTGACCGCCCATCACTTTTATTGTGTCTTCGATTTCTTGCTCGTTGGCAGGTTCAACAACGGCTTCGATCAGCACATCTTTATTGGTATCCAGCGCAACAGATTTGTACGGTTCACCAATTGGTTTTAATGCTGAACGTACAACTTCACCTGTTTCAGGCATTTTACGCACTGGGGAAGCCAGTGAATAAACCACTAAATCGATTTGACCTAAATCTTGCTTAATTAAGTCGATTACGGTTTGACGGCATTCATTGGAGAATGCATCACCGTTAATGCTTTTCGCATACAGACCCGCTTCTTTTGCTGCTTTATCAAAACCAGCGGCATTGTACCAGCCTGCGGAACCTGTTTTACTCTCACTGCCGGGCTTTTCGAAGAAAACACCAATGGTCGCTGCACCGCTGCCAAAAGCTGCATTGATGCGTGAAGCCAGACCATAACCAGTGGATGCACCAATTACCAGAACCTTTTTCGGTCCATTTTTCAGTTCACCACGAGATTTCACATAGGCAATTTGCTCACGAACATGGGCTTCGCAGCCTGCTGGATGAGCTGTAGTGCAGATAAAACCACGAATTTTAGGTTTGATAATCATAGTAATTTTTCTTGGTAGCTTACAATCGAACACTAATATACCTGATATTCATCTTATACTTAAGATGTATAGGCAAGAAACATAGTGAACAGACCAGTTTATTTAGGATTTTGACTCTTTTCGTGCTGTTCTACTTGAGAAAAAGCGAGCGCTTTCAACCAATCAGCAAGTAATGGCGTGGTTTTTATCGCATCTAACATCGCACGCTCATGCTTCGTTAAGCGGACAACCACAATTTCAGTTTTCATATTAGACATCACCTCTCCTTTTTCTAAAACGCTGATATTGGCACAGTTCAAGGTGGGATGGGTCTGACTTACTTATTTTTACTTAGTTTTTCGGGATCTTGATAAAAATGGGAGAAAAATGACAAAAAATTGGATTCGCAAAACCCATTGAAAAGCCGATAATTATTTTTATATTTAAACGCAAAAAAGCCACCCATTGGGTGGCTTTTTCTTTTTCTAACTTACTGATTAAACTCAGTTAAGTTTTGTATGGTGCCCAGGGCGGGACTTGAACCCGCACAGCCTTACAGCCGAGGGATTTTAAATCCCTTGTGTCTACCGATTTCACCACCTGGGCCAAATTTTTAGTACTGCTTTACTGCTTGTCTAGTTGTTAACTTTATTAACTAACTAGTTTAAATCTTTAAAGTAAAATGGACCTATCGGTCCATTCACTGAATATGGTGCCCAGGGCGGGACTTGAACCCGCACAGCCTTACAGCCGAGGGATTTTAAATCCCTTGTGTCTACCGATTTCACCACCTGGGCTAGAATTTGGAGGCGCGTCCCGGAGTCGAACCGAGCTACACGGATTTGCAATCCGGTGCATAACCGCTTTGCTAACGCGCCTTACACCCTAGTCTTTTTCAAGATTTGGAGCGGGAAACGAGACTCGAACTCGCGACCCCGACCTTGGCAAGGTCGTGCTCTACCAACTGAGCTATTCCCGCTTAAGCTTCACTTTTCAGTTTCTGCTCTCAAACTGGCTGATTTACTTATTTATTTTCGTAAACCACGTTGCCGTTCGATGCGTTGCATTCTACTGATTTCACCTATCGAGTCAATACAATTATTGAAATAATTGGATCGTTCGCTGTTTTTTCAATCATTTCGATCACGCTTCGCTCAAATCGCCCCACGCAGCCTTTAAATATTGGAACATTGACCAGAAAGTCAGAATTGCAGCCACATATAAAAGCGCAATAGACAGATGTTCGATCAGCGGATTTGGACGCCATAATAAGCCCACCAGCGACATCATTTGTGCGGTAGTTTTGAACTTACCAATCCACGAGACAGCAACACTGCTACGTTTACCAATTTCTGCCATCCACTCCCTGAGCGAAGAGATAATGATTTCACGGGCAATCATAGTTGCTGCGGGTAAAGTGACATACCAAACATCATAACTCTCAGTCACTAAGACTAACGCTGTCGCAACCATAACCTTGTCTGCAACAGGATCGAGGAAAGCACCAAACTTGGTTGTTTGCTTCCATAGACGCGCTAAAAATCCGTCGAACCAATCCGTCACGGCGGCGATCACAAAAATCAGCGCACAAGCAAAAGGCCCCCAACTGAAGGGAAGATAAAATGCTAATACAAAAAACGGTATCAGGATGACACGGAATAAGGTCAACCACGTTGGTATATTTAATTTCATCGCGCTCACTAACTCTTTGTCCAAGACGGATACCTTAGTATGTTGCCCTAAGATACCTACTGTTTCAATGCATTATAAATCTTTTCTGCCAGCGCGTATGAGATCGAGGGCACTTTTGCGATCTCTTCTATGCTCGCATTACGCAAAGGTTGTAATCCCCCCATGTACTTCAATAACATTTGGCGACGTTTTGGCCCCACCCCTTCGATAGATTCAAGCGCACTGGTATTTTTTACTTTCGCACGGCGCTGGCGATGTCCTGTAATCGCATGGTTATGCGACTCATCACGAATATGCTGAATTACATGCAATGCCGGCGAATCAGGGGGAAGCGCAAAACCTTCACCTTCGGGTTTTAAAAACAGCGTTTCCAACCCAGCTTTACGATCGCTACCTTTAGCAACCCCAATTAATAAAGGATGGTTTTTATCCCAATCCACTTCAAGAGAATCAAATACATCCCGAGCTTGACCCAGTTGCCCTTTACCACCATCAATAAAGATAATATCGGGAACTTTGCTCTCATCCAGATGTTTACCATAACGGCGAGTCAATACTTGGTGCATTGCCGCATAGTCATCCCCAGGCGTGATCCCCGTAATATTGTATCGACGATATTCTGACTTTACGGGACCCGTTTTATCAAATACCACGCAAGAAGCCACGGTTTGCTCCCCCATCGTGTGGGAAATATCGAAACATTCCATGCGCGAAATATTCTCTATATTCACCACTTTTGACAGCGCCGCCATGCGTTGTTGAATCGTCGATTGCTGCGCCAATTTGGTGGATAGCGCGATAGAGGCATTGGTTCGAGCCAGTTTTAAATAACGAGCACGGGTGCCTCGTGGCTGGCTTTGAATATTAATTTTACGACCGGCAATGCCAGACAACGATTCCGCCAGTAACTCTTTTTCCGTCAATGGGAAATCAATTAATATTTCCCCTGGCAATGTGCGGTTTTCGCTGCCTTGTAAATAGAACTGCCCTAAGAAGGTTTGAACCACTTCTTCTAATAACGTCCCCGCCGGAATTTTTGGATAGTAGCTGCGACTTCCCAAAACCTTTCCTTGGCGAATAAATAGAACATGAACACAAGCCAAACCGGAATCAAATGCGACCCCGATAACGTCAAGGTCATCATCACCGCCCGACACGTATTGCTCTTCGGTTACCGCGCGCACGGCTTGAATTTGGTCACGAAAACGCGCTGCATCTTCAAAGCGTAGCTCTTGGCTAGCTTTTTCCATGCGCTCGACTAACCCAGTCAAGACTTGCTTATCCTTACCCGTTAAGAACAGACGGACATAGTTGACTTGCTGATCATACTCTTCATCTGTCACTAAACCTTTCACGCACGGCCCTAAACAGCGACCAATTTGATACTGTAAACAAGGTCTTGAACGGTTTTTGTAAACGCTATCTTCACACTGGCGGATAGGAAACAGTTTTTGCATCACCGCTAAGGTTTCACGCACCGCATAAGAGCTTGGGAATGGCCCGAAATACTCCCCTTTCCTATGTTTCGCACCACGGTGGCTTGAAATTCTGGGATGTGTTTCGCTGCTCAGAAAAATATAAGGGTAAGATTTATCATCTCGTAGCAAGACGTTATAACGAGGCTGGTATAGCTTTATGTAATTATGTTCCAGCAGTAGCGCCTCAGTTTCGGTATGGGTTACCGTCACATCGATAGAGGCGATATGCTTGACGAGTTGCTCTGTTTTGCGGCTACCGACATTCTCACGGAAATAGCTCGATAATCTTTTTTTCAGATCTTTCGCTTTCCCGACATAAATCACGGTTCCCCCAGCGTCATACATACGATAAACGCCGGGTTGGTTTGTGACTGTTTTTAAGAAAACTTTTGGATCAAACTGTTGTTCCACCCTGATGAACCCTGTTTTGCGGTGATTAAACCATAACCGATTGCTATATGTGTTAATTCTACATCACTACAGATATTAAGTTTACCAAACATTCGATATCGATAGGTATTTACCGTTTTAGGGCTTAAAGATAATGCATCCGCAATATGCTTAACCGGAAGCCCCCTAGTAATCATGAGCATAATTTCGAGCTCTCTTGCAGAAAGCAATTCATATATATCTAGCTGTTCGCGTTGATTTAATCTTTGTAAAGCCAGCTGTTGAGCAATATCAGGAGAGATAATTCGTTGACGCGCATTCACTATTTGTAGAGCCTCAATAAGCTCTTCTTCTGCAATACTGGCACTTAGTATGCCAAAAATGCCAATATCCAGCGCTTTCACAACAAACATATCATTATGACGAACATTGAAGATAATTAGCCCAACATCAGGTTGAGTACGGCGGATTGTCGTGAAGGTTTTCAATGAATCGAAATGGCAATGTTCCCGATTAATCAAAATAATATTTGCTTTATTTTGCCGGTTCCAAGTGATCACCGGTTCTAAAGAAGGAAACGTTGCGACAACTTTATAGCGAGTATTTCGAGTGAGCATCGCGTCAATACCTCGAATCGAAATATTACTATCATCAATAATTATTATATTAATCAAATACCTCTCCTATTACTCGCAACCATAATGGGAGGATAATAAATGAAAAAACCAATAAGTCATATCTTCTTTTTAAATCGAAATTTAAATCTATTATCCTAGTTATAATTCATTAAATAACATTTAAAACTTGAATGGGTTACTTTCAAAAAAATAGCCGCTAAATAATTAGCAGCTATCGGTTTTTAATGCTCTTACTTTAACGAGCTAAAGCTAAATCAGGTATGAACTACTTTTTTCCAACAAGGCGGCAAATAGTTTCAGACACTAAATAGCTCTTCTCGAATGACGTGATTGGTAAAAACTCAAAGCGAGAATGGAAGTTATGCGCACCCGTAAAATAGTTTGGCGTCACAATTCCGCGAGCAGACAGTGCTGAACCGTCAGTCCCCCCACGCATTGGAATGATATTTGGCTCGATATTATGAATTTTTAACGCTTCGAGAATAATATCTACCGCAGTACGATCTTCGCCGATTGAATCGCTGATATTGCTATACACATCATCAATTTTGAATTCCACTTTCGCGCGAGGGTGACGAGTACGAATCAGTTCAATACTTTCAGCAATGAAACGCTTACGGGCTTCAAAACTTGGGCGGTCAAAATCACGGATCGCCATCTTGATTTTTGCTTCATTCGGGTTTGCTGCTAAATCTGTAATATAGAAATAGCCTTCACGGTGTTCAGTGTGTTCCGGCGTATCAAAACGATCAAAACAACCAATAAAATCATGCGCCACACGAATTGGGTTTAACAATACGTTTTTCGCTGACATTGGGTGAGCAGTGATCCCCTTAATTTCCACTTCAATAGAAGCCGCATTAAAGGTCTCAAAAACCACTTCACCGAGCGCACAGCAATCAATGGTGTAAGCAAAATCCACTTTGAAGCGAGAAAGATCCATGATCTTCGAGCCACGAAGACCAATTTCTTCATCTGGCACAAACGCCACATAGATATCGCCACAGTCAAAATCTGCGTTTTGCAGTTTATCCATCAGCTCCATGACAACTGTAATGGCCGCTTTATCATCCGCACCCAGAACACTGGTTCCGTCACTGAAAATAATTTCATCACCTACATAAGCTGCGGCTTCTGGGTGTTCTGCGGTTTTAAACCACACATCTTCCTGCGCATTTAAGCATAAATCCGCGCCTTCATACTTCAAAGTTTGCGGCTTAATCACCGGAGATAAGCCTACATCAACAGTATCTAAGTGAGCCACAAACCCAATTTTAGGGGCATTAGGTTTATTACCTGGGCGCATCCCATATAAAATGGCATGTTCATCAACATACACATCTTTCAAGCCGTAGCTTTCTAATTCTTTTGCCAGAAGATTTGCCAGCTCGCGCTGACCTTCTGTGCTTGGTACAACAGAGCTCGCCGCATCACTTTGGCTTTCAATGGCCACATAGCGATAAAAACGTTCTTCTAATTTCTTACCTAATTCTTTCATTTCACATACCTTTTACTTATTGCGCAGGCTGCCATGTATAACCACTGTCAAACCCAATTGGAATATCGAATGCCCAGAACAGATACAGTGTCGCTGTTAAGGTAATTAATAAGCCGATGGTGAACGGGATCATCATGGAACATAAGGTTCCGATACCTGCATTTTTATAATATTTCTGGCAATACATTAAAATCAGCGGATAGAACGGGAACATTGGCGTACTCACGTTCATCGCAGAATCACTCACACGGAAGGCAGCTTGGGTTAATTCTGGCGAAATTCCGACTGCCATTAACATTGGCACTAAAACTGGTGCCATAATCGCCCATTTTGAGGTCGCTGACGTGATCATGATATTTAACACGGCAGTTAATAAAATCACCCCAAATACCGTCATTCCCGATGGCATATCTAAAGTTCGCAGTAATTCCGCACCCGATAAGGCTAATAATGTTCCTAAGTTAGAGTGTTGGAACGAATACAGGAATTGCGCCGCAAAGAAGGCAAACACAATAAATGGGATCAGTGATTTGGTAATATTTTCCATCGCCTTAACCACATCTTTGGTCGAGGTGAAAGATTTGGTCATATAGCCATACACTATGCCCGGCAGTGCAAAGAAGACGAACAATAATGGTACAACAATCTGCATGATCGGTGCTTTCGGGCTAGTTAAGCTACCATCTGGACCGCGTAATGGTGAGTTTTCAGGCCATAATAGCGCAAATAACCCCACGCCTAATGCAATCACCATCAACCCAGCCACACGAAATGCACGATGCTCTTGTGGGGTAATTTTACCTAAATCTTGTTCAGCATCAGTATCAACATCAGATTTGTTGATTGGCGCGTTTTTATTTAACCATGGTTCAACGATTTTTTCGGTGATAAACCAGCAAGTTAAAATAACGCCGAAGGTTCCGCCCAAGCTAAAGAAATAGTTACACAGCACGTTTACGCTGTAGCCCGGCGCTAACATTTGCGCGGCATCTTGCGTAAAGCTCTGCATGATTGGGTCAATAATCGATGGTGTATAACTTGCTGTGAATCCCCCCGCCAAACCGGCGAATGCCGCTGCAATCCCCGCTAAAGGATGGCGACCACTGGCATAGAACATCATTGCGGCAACTGGCATCAAAATAACGTAGGCTGAGTCAGAAGCAACGTGAGAGACGATCCCGACGAACACAACTGTTGGAGTCAACATTTTAGGTGAAATAAAAGAAAGCATTTTTTTCAGCGCGGTATTAATAAAGCCGCTACTTTCTGCAATCCCTATACCTAAGGTGGCAACAATTGTTATTCCCAGAGGAGGGAAATTAATAAAGTTTTTAACCGCTGATGTCACAAATAATATGATTTCTTCATACTGAAACATATTAATAACGGAGATTTTTTCTTTAGAAATAGGATGGTGATAACTGAAATCTACAAATGAGAGTAGATAGGATAAAAACCAACATATTACTAGGGCGTAAACAAATAGCATTGTTACATCTGGCATAACGTTCCCGATGCGCTCAACACGATTTAAAAAACCCTTTTTTTGAGGTAGTGTTTTAGTTGTCATAGTTGCAAGTTACTTATGTTATTAGAATAGAAACTTTATCACAGTAAATAACCCATTTAGAAAAGTAAAACACTTTCTTACTTTATTTTAACAGAATAAAAATCAAACAATCATTCTAGTTAATAATGCTTATATTATTAGTTTTATTCTAAAATCAATTGTCTGAAATTTTATTTTAGCTTATGTTAACTCTCGTTTTATATTGCTTAAGTCATTTTTTTATTTATTTAAACTCACGCTAAAAGAAATGATTATTATTCCCCTTAGCGCGATTGATAAATTAATCTAAAGATTATTATTCTCGTTTTAGTTTTTCAGTATTAGCGATATAAAGCGTGATAACTAAAACTAAAATAGCGCCAGCATGCAGCAGCGTAGTCATCGGATCACTATGATCAACAATGATTAGGCGGATAATTGCCGTGATACCAATGTAGATAAAATAGCGTAATGGGAAATGATAACCTGACATAAAGTACTTTATAATCAATGCAATAAACTCAAAGTACAGAAAATAAATGACAATTCCTTCTAAAAGCTCATACGCTTTAGCTTCTTGGTTTCCTCCAAACATTAACGATGCCATCGTAAATGTTTCTTTCGCTAAAAAGAAAACTAATACCGCGGCAAGTACAATTAAACCTGCGTTAAGAACCCATTGTAATACCCAAGCGATATTACTCGCGTGACGCATTCCTTTCATATTATTCATTGATCATTCCTCGGGCTACTCTTTCTACGTTTAAAATAAATAAGTTATCTTTTTCTATTTATCTTAAACTAAGCATAACCTTTCAACGTTATGTAAAAAAACAAAATAGAATGACTTAATTATAATTGAATTTTTTGACGCTGACATTACAAATGAATGTTTAGATTACCTTAAGATAAATAGCAGGCAATAATACCTGCTATAAGATTGGGATTTAGGATTTATTGGCGAATAGATTTAATATATCTTGCTCAGTTAGCATTGGCGTCTTCTCAGCAAAATTATAATAATTCGGCTTACAATCAATATAAATCTGCGTTCCCATTTTAGCATTTTTGCTTTCATCAAATAGCGGAGCTGAAAGGTAATACCTTGACGGCGAATGCAGGTGATAAAATAGGTGAGTACCACACTGCTTACAGAAAGCTCTTTCAGCCCATTCCGATGAAGCGAAACAGGTAATAAACTCGCTGCCTTCAATTTCGGGTTCACTTTCATAGTCGATGGTCATTCCGGGACCACCATTCCATTTTAGGCACATGCCACAATGGCAAACATGAACGGTATCGATAGGCATATTAATCGTCAGTTTAACGGATCCACATAAGCATTGTCCTTTAGGCATGATCCTGTCCTCTATTGATGCAGTTAGATTCAAAAAAAGGAACCTAAGGCTCCTTTTTTAATTAAAGATCGTCTGAGTTGGATTTATTTGATAACCCAACCTCTTTGAAAAGATACCAGCAGAAATAAAGCAGTGCGAAAATACCAACAATAAGTAACCCCCACAATGCGATAGTCATCCAATGTAAGCCTTCTTCAACGGGCTTATCTAGGGTTCTCTTCTCCACACCACCTAAATCCAATACGTTCCCCGTCGTTGTGATTTCAGGGAAATCATCCATTACGTTTTCAACGCTTTCATTTTTACCAATAAGTTGAGTGTAGTTAACATTATCTAAAGTGGCTTGTTTATTTCCCCACACAAGCAAATAAGGAGAAGCACCTTGTATATTCACAATCAAATTTACAGCATCACGCAAACCATAAATCGTAGGTGGCAGCTCATCCCAACTGCCTTTTAATGCAGTTATTCTGAGTCCTTTAATTTGCTTATCATGGATCATTAAATTCGGGTTGCTCGCTTTATCACCTTCAGTGATTTGGTTGAAAACCATCACATTCGCCAACAATTTCCATTCCTCATCACTATTGGCAATATATTCTATTTTCAGCGGTACCACGCGATTTGATTGTTGCAGCTTAATACTGATTTCATTCAATGGCTGCGGAGTCGCTAAGCGATAAATCACTTGTTCTCGAGTGATACCATCATTCGTCACTTCAAAGAGGAAGGATTCCTGACGATGGAAAGCGTTCATCACATACTGCAATCCAGTCACAGATTGAAGAGGTGGAATTTCATGCTCTGGGATACTGGCCGTCACTAACATTAGGTATGGTGTAACAGGCCCAGTACTTTCCCCTTTTAATAATTCAATCGTATTACTCGCCACAACGCCTGAGTCTAATTTCAAGCTCATAACAGGCTGATTCGATGCAATATTTACCCAATTTTTCTTATCAGTACTGTAATAAATAAAAACTTTGGCTTGCCAGTCCTGATTGTTCTGATCCCAACCTAAATTTAAAGTCGATAAAACACCGTTATCTTTGAGTTGGTCACGCGTCAGCAAATAGGCTTGAAAATTGGTTTTATCTTTTCGTTGTAAATTTGGCAATTCAATACGGGTTGTTTTTCCTGGCTCCGCTTCCACCAGTATATATTGGCTATCATATTGAGCATCATCGTTAGGGTTCACATTATCCACACGAGTGACTAAGCGTTGAAAATTAAATTTAACATTGGTCGTCGCAACAGATTTATTGGTATCGAAGAATAATGCTGTTGGAATTTCATTCCCTGTTCCATTGAAAATACGAATATCTTGCAGAGTATCTGGATACGCCGATCCCATATAAGCAGCTGCGGGTAACTCTAGCCAGTAGAACGGGCTGTTCCTATCTGGTGTAGTAAGCTCTTTTCCTTGATAAAAGTCGTAAGGACTTGCTTGCTTAGAATCATTAGCTCTTGAGTCATTGGCTTTAGAATCGCTAGCATAGCTTCCGAATGATAATAAGCATATTGAGGAAAAGAGAGCACCCCATGTACATAATCTTGTTATGTTTTTCACGACTATTTTCATGCAGTTCATCACTATTTATCCTGTACCTCAATGTCCGTTTTATGCTTTGGTGGTAATGGGGAGAAATAACCCACAACCAAGATCAACACCGCCACGGCAATAAAGGAGACCGCACGGGAAATACCATCCTGTCCATACACATCAATAAGAAATAGTTTTGCAATCACGCAAGCGAAAATCGCTGCACCACCAAACCACCATGTTCGACTCTTCTTCACGGCAGCAATCACCATGCAGAATAGCGCGGCTATTGCCCAGCTAATAGAAAGGACCGTTTGAACTAGACGCGAATCAAATAAGATATTCTTATTCCAAGGTATATCCGCAAAATCAGCCGTCGCACGAAGAATGATGCCGTTATACCAGAATATAGCTAATCCAATGATCACCACCATCAGGCCTTTCACCACCCCAATTTCAATAGGCGTTATTTTTCTTAGCTTCGCGATAAAACCTTTACGCATCAATAACAGTGCTGCAATGCTAAATAGACCTGCTTCATCTAGCGGGTTAACTAATGGGACGTAACTCCAAAATGTGAGCTTACCATCTTCATGGTTTGACCAACATGAAAGCGCCACCAATACTGCCATAAGTGGTAATAAACTATACCAATACAGCAAACCTTTACGGCGCATTGGTACAAATTTGTTATGTTGCAACCAGTAGAGGATTAATACCACTAAGGTTATCGACATAATGTAAATGAAGTAACCCAGTTCGTGCATTCCCCACGGAAGGTTAGCCACAAACCAATTAACTTGCGTCGCACCAAACCCAATGATTAACCATAAGTTGGCAACGTGCATTCCACGTCGAATATACAAATTTTGGGTACGATAGGCGTGCATCACATACAGAACTGAACTGCCCAATATCACAGGCCAAATCAGCGAACCTTCACCACGCCCCATCGGATTTTCTGCATAAATAAAATCTAATGTTAAATAGTAATACGCCACGGCCCATAATAAGAACTGGCATAAAACTAATGGGATCCAATTGATTTTTTGACCACCAAGACGCCAACACCACGCGGAGATCAACACCATCGCCAAAATAATTAAGCTTTCCGTTTCACTGTTCCATGACAGCATATCGGTAAATTCAGGTACCCAGGCGAACCAGACTAATAACCCAAGGAGCAAAAATGCATAACTGAGCGCGGTAAAATAGCTCGCTTCTTTCTGGTGAACATGAAATAACCCGCCCGCAAAAAAGCAAGCGGCTATCAGGCTTGGTAGCATGTAAATAACATTGTCGCTCCAATAATAATATGGATAGTCGCTTAATATCATTAAAGCACTAACCGCAATAAGCAATGACGAGAGCAACGCTAATTTTTTATGCCCTTGGTTAAGGGCAAACCACAGCATGGCGAAGCCTTGTAATGACCAAATAATTGTTGTCCATCCAAATGACAAGGCGAGTGGCACCGCCAATGTGACGAAGCTAGCACCAATAATGATATTGCCTAGAGCCATATTTTTGCCCGCGGCATTAAAACGTTTATGAAGCTGTAAACTGGCAATGAGATACAGTAACCCGATAAATAGAGAAATAAATGCTGGCAATAATCCGATGCCATCCGAGATGGCAAATTGTAAAGCAATACTCATCAATGGCGGGAAAAATAATAGCGTATTATCGACAACGAGCTGTTTATTATGCTCGAAACGTAAGGCGAATAACTGAGTTAATGCGTTGAATACAATTAAATTAGCGATAATAAATAGCTGGCATGATAGATAATAATCATAATCATAATTTTCCATTCCCCATAGTATTGCCACGCCATAGGTCATAAACATGCCGACTAAATTTAACGGACGCCATGCTTGCCAGAAACTGATGACTAAAATACCTATCGACAACATCAAGTAATAGGAGAATAAAACAATATGGCTACCACCCCCAGTGGACAGTAATATTGGCGCTAAATAACCACCTAAAGACGCTAAAATTGCTAAGCTAATCGTACGCTGTAATAACGCCAACCCAATACTTGCACTGCAGATGATTAGCATCGCCGCAAATGCAAACCCATAAGGGATCATGATGTATAACTTGAAAGCGGCAAAAACTGTAATGTATAAGCAGCCGATGGCACCGCCTTGTAATATCAGGCCAAATAACGCTTTTTTCTTGCGTAGCCACCAACCTATACCTAATAAAACTAAACAACCCGCAGCGCTGAAGACAAGCCTTAACTCAGGCGAAATAATCTCATTTTGCACGCTGTAATTCAGTAAATAGGCAACGCCTAGAAATAATAATAAAATTCCTATCTTCGCCAGCGGATTACCTGTTACTAGCCACGTAAAGAAATGGGCAAAAATGGATTTATCTTCAGCTTTATTCTGAGATGATGCAGGCTGGCTTGGTTTCGGCTTATCAAAACGATTCGGATTAACCGCCATCGGGTTAACTACATTAGCGTGTTTGTCGATGGATACTTCCACCGGTTGCGGTATAATTTGAGGCGTTTGGGGTTGAGGATCTTGGATTGCAATTTTAAGTGCATCCACTTGATGCTTATTATGTTGGATATCACCTTGATGGGATGCTGGATGTTCTTCATCCATATGAATAGTGTGAACAGGCTGAAGTCCGTTATCACGGGCTATTTCGGCTTCTAGCGAGGCAACCTTTTGGTTTAACTGGTTAATTTGGTATTGCATTCGACCAGTGCGATTAATCGCAATGATAGCTAGCACAGGGGCAACTATCACAAACGCAATTAAAATGAGCCCTAGGAGTATCCATGTATCCACAAATAGGTTTCCTTCTTTAATCCAATGCCAGTAACCCAAGATTAGTTAACAGGATCTTAGAATACACAGTATCAATCGACATTATTCAATAATCGTCCTAGTTTAGAGACGAATAACTAAATTGCCAACAGCGGGTAACAAACTGTTACAAAATAACTCCTTTTAAGAGTATTCACGGATTAATCTATTCTAACTTCTTATTATTTAACTATCATAAAATGATAGTACATTTTTAGGCCAGAAAAACATATTTTCAAATAATTATTTTTCTCCCCGCTGAATCCCCTATTACTTTATTAATGACTTATTAATTTCAATAATCTATTTTTGATACTTTCTATTTATTAGAGAAAATATGCAGATAATAGGTGTTTTTTCGTGTGATTATGTTATTAATTTATAGACAAATTCACCAATAAGTTATTTAACAAATAACGACTATCTTTTATCGATATATTGAAAAAATATGTACTGTCCTAAATAACGCAAAGGAATACCTATGTTATTACACATAATACTTGAAGCCCTAAGTCCCATCGTACTCGGCCTTGCTGTTGGGTGGTTATCGGGTAAATATGGCTTCGTGAAACGGGAATATTCGCAAGCGTTTGCTGACTTTGTTGTCAAAATCGCCTTACCATTTGCATTATTCCTTGCTGCCGTTCAAGCCCCTCCTTCAGTTTTACTGAATGTTGATTACTTGATAGCGCTCGCAGTCGGGTTAATTGCATCCTATGTCATTGGTTTTGTGGTTGGTAAAGTATTTTTCCGTCACAATAAAACCGATGCTGCGATGCAAGCATTGTCTGTTTCATTCCCGGATATGGCGTACTGTGGGCCACCAGTTTTACTGGCAACCGTCGGTTCATCCGGTTTAATTGCCATGGTTCTCGGTAACTTAATTTATACCGTCATCATAATTCCATTTACCTTATTGATGATCAGCGGATCAGCGAATGGCAATGGTATTCTGAAATCTATTGGTAAAGCCGTCATTCAGCCATTAGTTTTCCTGCCTGTTTTAGGGGCAATTCTGGCAATTTGCGGCGTGAAATTACCTGAAATCCTACAAAACTCAGTCAATGAACTCGGGAAAACTGCAGGTGGTGTCGCCCTCTTCTTCCTCGGTTTATTACTTTCAGGTATTAAACTCACAATCAATAAAGAAATTATCTTTAACGTTTTTGTGAAAAACTTTGTACAGGCGGCGCTTATTCTTGGAACCGGCCTCGCATTAGGATTACAAAGTGATTTATTAAAAGCGGCATTTATTATCGGTGTGTTACCGACGGCAACAGCTGTACCAGCGTTAGCTATCAGTAATAAAGCCTATACTGAAACCTCTGCGGGGACCGTATTACTTAGTACCATTGCGGCATTGATTTCAATTATTGGCGGGATCTCCATCGTCGAAATGCTGTAGTGCGTCTTTGATATGTCAAATGGCGGAGTTCGCTCCGCCCTTTCCATCTGCTTAATGCCCCTCTCCGACCTCAATAAAACGCCGTTTTATTCACCAAAAAATTACCAAGTTGATCACAAAAAACGTATCATAGGCGCGATAATTTTTTAGTCCTAGGAATAACATCAAAATGAAAATTAGCGATGAACTCGCGTCTGCTATCGCGTCAGTGACGGAAGTTGCCGCCATTGCCGCGTTTGAATGGGTAGGGAAACAAGATAAAAATGCAGCGGATAACGCTGCGGTTGAAGCCATGCGAAATCGACTCAATGAGATTGATTTTCATGGGAAAATAGTAATTGGTGAAGGAGAAATTGACGAAGCGCCAATGCTGTATATTGGTGAACAAGTCGGTAAGCAATCGAGCGAACATCATTTAGATATCGCGGTCGACCCCATTGATGGAACCCGTATGGTGGCATGTAATGAGCACAATGCCATTGCAGTTTTGGCGGCAGCGCCAACAGGAACATTACTGCAAGCCCCCGATATGTATATGGAAAAAATGGTCGTTGGTGCAGCAGCAAAGGATGCCGTTCACCTAAAAAATCCATTAGAGAAGAACCTTGAGTTTCTCTCTGCTGCATTGGATAAACCGATTTCCATGCTCAATATTGCCATTCTCGATAAACCTCGCCACCAGCACATTATTAAAACTATCCGTAACTTTGGTGCCAATGTCATCACTATCCCTGATGGCGATGTTCTTGCATCACTGCTGACAATTTTACCCGAACACCCTATTGATATGATGTATGGCATCGGCGGTGCGCCAGAAGGCATTATTAGTGCAGCCATTGCCCGAGCATTAGGGGGTGACATGCAAGCACGCCTTGTTCCACGTAATAAAGCCAAAGAAGACACCGAACAAAATAAACTGTTAGCGGCGCAAGAAGCGATTCGTTGCCAACAGATGGGCATAGAAATTGGCGAAATTTTAACGTTGGATATGATGGTGAATACGTCCGATGTGATTTTCTCGGCTACTGCTATCACCCAAACAGTGCTGATGAATGGTATCTCGAATGATCTGCACAGCCGTAGCGCGAGCACCATTTTAGTCAACGGCAATAACCGTTCCATGAAGTTAATTAGTAATCGGTATTTTAAATAGCAAATACTTTCAATCACGACTGCTTTCAATAATCATGAATGAAAAAAGGGCGATATTTCTATCGCCCTTTTCAATTTTATAACTGGCAGAACAAATTAATGTTGTTCTTGCGTCATACGGTTTAATAATGGCGCGGTGAATACCATGACAATAGCAATTGCACCCGTTACCAGACCAATCTTCATAAAGACATCACTGTAGACAGCCAGAGATTCAACTTTGCTGGTGAGCTCACCTTGAGGTGCAGCCGCCATAGAAGCAACATAACCTGCGATAAATGCCGCAGCAGAGTTAGTTAAGAACCATGCGCCCATGATAAAGCCCATCAGTCGTTGTGGAACTAACTGTGCCACCATCGCCAGACCCAGACCAGAAATCATCAGCTCACCAATACTTTGGAAACCGTAGCAGATAACTAACCATTGAACAGAAACAATACCCGCTTCATTAGCGAATTTTGCCCCTAATGGCAGCACTAAAAATGCCGCAGAACACAGTAACATCCCGATAGCAAATTTATGTGGCATCGGTAAGTTATCGCCCATTTTGTTATAAACAGCAGCCAAAATTGGGCTACCAATCATAATCCATAATGGATTTAATGCTTGATACTGAGCCGGCTCAATCGAAAAACCGAAAACTTCATGCTCCACGTTATGCAGTGCAAAGAAGTTCAGTGAGGTTGGCATTTGGCTATAAAGTACGAAGAAAACGATCGCTTCGAGCATCAGGATCAACGCAACCATCATACGGCGACGAGCAATACCTTTGAGTGCCATCATCTCTTTGATAAAGATAATTAAAATACCCAGAGAAATCACCGCCAGTGCCACACGAGCAATACCTAAGTTGTGCAGTAGCCAGTTTGAAATCGCGATCAGTGCAACCACACCGACGATAGTCATCAACAATTTGGAGATAACAACAGGCGCAAAGTCAGGTTTTGAACCGTGGTCTGCCACCCATTTTTTACACATATAGAAGTTAATTAAGGTGATTATCAGGCCCACTACGCTCAGGGAGAATGCGACATCCCAACCGTAATGTTTTGCTAGCCATGGTGTTGCCAGCATTGAGAAGAATGAACCAATGTTAACGGACATATAGTACATAGTGAATGCACCGTCCAAACGTGGGTCATTTTTGTCATAACAGGTAGATAATAATGATGATGGGTTTGCTTTAAATAGACCGTTACCTACCGCAATAGTCGCAAGGCCAAGGTAAACCATCGACACATCATGCCCAGAGTAGGCAACGAAGGCATAACCGACAATCATAACTATCGTGCCAAGAACGATAGCGCGCTTAGTCCCTAGAACTTTATCCCCTAACCAACCACCGATAGCAACAAAGCCATAAACCAGTGCAGAAAATGCCGCGAACAGCGTAATAGATTCCGCTTCCGACATACCAAGCACTTGGCTGAGATAAATTGGGAGGATCCCCTGAAGACCGTAGTAACCAAAACGTTCCCAGAGTTCGATAGAAAAGATGAGATAGAATGAACGAGGTTGCTTAAACGCGTTAAGACTGACTTCCTCTTTGTTATTTGTTGTGGACACAAGTTACCTCTAATACAACCTGTACGTATGCAAAAAAACCACGGAGCGCTGTCTGCACCCTCGCATTGTTATGGTCTCAAGAATTCAAGCTTTAGAAGATTCACTTTTGAAAGGAGGAGTATCAATCCCTGACCTCAAAACAAACAAAACTGTGTGTAAATATTGTTTATGAATCGCGAACATAAAATTCAATGAGATAAAGCATATTTGATTATTTATTCAGCATTACGGCGAATATATGCCAAGCCAAACAGAATAATCAGTTAAGCAATATATGCTATTTATGCACTAAAACTAATAATTTAGCCAGCATTAATTACCATGCTTATAGATGCATATCGTGATTAACTTCAATTTTTTACAAAATCATGAAATTATTATCGCCCATTAAATAATCACTTGTTCACTATATGTTAAGCATATTGTTCTATCTTTAATCATTTTACTCTCAGAGTAACACCCTATAAACATCTCAAACATACCGCGCAGCACCCTGCGGATATTTCGTCTTGGTAATAATAAAAACTGAATAGAAAATGAATTTAGATAGGTGATTATTTATTGAGGTCACTATTACGTGTTTATTTATCGAACAAAAAAGAGGAGCGAGATAAAAATAAAGCGGTATTTTCAGGAAGGTTCGTATTTTATGCAAAAAAAAGCCCAGCGACTAAAACTGGGCATAATGCATTCTATTAAGGATCGTACTACTAATTCAAACTACACTACATAGATGCATTATTGCATTACTTCATGTAAAGAAATGAATGTTGAGGGTAAATATATGAATGTTTACACAAGCAAACAGTGATATATATGTAATTAAGACCTTTGATAGCCTCAAAGGTTCATCTTTTTTTTAATTATTTTTAATCTTTTTTATAACATCATGATTTATCTTCGTTTAATGCGTGAAAATACTTTTCAAAATAGCAAGAATGGCAATTGCGCCGCTAACTGCAACCCGTTAACCTACCTATTAGGAATAAATGGCTAAAATTCATCTCAAGGAAGCTCAGTGAAACAGTTTACTCTCTCCTTCATCATCCTTTGCTCATTATTCATTAATTTGAGTCATGCAAAAACGGTGGCTCCTGTTGCACCCTCTTCAGTCGTGGATGAAAAAACGTTAATTCAATTAGCAGATAGCGGGCAAGCGGAAGCACAGTTTAATTTAGCCATGTTTTATCAATCTCATGGTCAGTTAGATAAAGCCGCCTATTGGTATAAACTTTCTGCCAGCCAAAATTTTACCAAAGCACAAATCAACCTCGCGTTAATGTATCAGCAAGGGGCTGGCGTCGGCAAAAATCCCAAAGAGATGTTGCATTGGATGGAAGCGGCAGCTAATGCAGGCGACCCTATCGGTCAAATGAATATGGCCGAATATACCCTAGAAGGCATTCCTAACCTGTTAGTGAAAGATCCACAACAAGCATTAAGCTGGCTAGAAAAAGCCGCGGCACAGCAGTTACCCGCAGCGCAGCTAACTTTAGCTTATTGGTATGAAAAAGGTGTCGTTGGAGATAAAGCCCCTCAAAAAGCCAATCAAATCTACCTCGCTCTAGCTGAAAAAAATCAGCCACAAGCGCTCTATTTATTAGGTTATCAAGCGGCAACAGGGATGTATGACAAAATCAATTACCCCACTGCGTTTCAATATTTTACGCGTTCTGCGGAGTTAGGATTTTCCCCCGCACAAAATAGCCTCGGTATGCTCTACCTGGCAGGTCAAGGCACCAAACGCGATACCGCTTCCGCCATTAAGTGGCTAACCCTCGCCGCTCAGCAAGGGGAAGTTTCCGCCCAGTTTAATTTAGCGTTAATTTATGCACGAGGTGATGGCATCACCGCCGATCAAGCTAAAGCCTGTCAGTGGTTTATCAAGGCCGCCAACCAACGCAGCCGCGATGCACAGTATGCCAGCGGAGCGTGTTATCAATATGGAATGGGCGTACCGCAAGATGATACGAAAGCCTTAGATTGGTATCGACTCGCCGCCAAGCAAGGCGACGAGCGCGCCCAAAAGAAAGTGATGATTATGGAAAATGATTTGCAGAATGCAGGGAAAGGGAAATAGCCTCAGAATATCTGCACAAGCCCTCAAACTTTAAGTGCCGCAACAATCGCCGCTTCTATTTTTTCTGGGGTTGTGAACGGTGCGAAACGCTTGAGCGGTTTACCGTCGCGTCCAATCAGGAATTTAGTGAAATTCCACATGATTCGACCACCTAGCAGCCCCAGTAACTCGCTTTTTAGATAACGAAATATTGGGTGGGCTGCGCTTCCATTGACGTCTATTTTCTCGAACATCGGAAAACTCACACCGTAGTTAATGTAGCAGGTCTGCCCGATTTCCTCTGCGCCGCCGGGTTCCTGTTTACCGAATTGATTGCAGGGGAAACCAAGCACCACCAAACCCTGCTCTGCATATTTTTTGTAGAGTGCTTCAAGACCTTCATATTGCGGTGTAAAACCACAATGGCTGGCGGTATTTACAACTAAAACCACCTTACCCGCGTAGTCCGCCATAGAGATGGGCTGGCCGCCAAGGCTTGTTGCTGTCAGTTGATAAAAGGTGGTCATCGTAAAATCCTCAAAGATAAAATATTATGAAATTAGTGAAGATGTGATGGATTCTACTTCTTTAATATTTCCAAATGACCGCATTCTCAGCGCAAGGTTCCACTTGCTCAATGTACGTGCGTTACTCACCAACTGTTCTCGAGCCTGAACGCCTTTACTGTCGAGGCGACCGCTATCATTCAACCATTTAGCAACTTTCGACCAATCCCAAAGTGGTGACTGGCCACTAATACGCTGGATAGGACAAGGGAAATCGCCTTTACCTCGTGAGCCGTCTTTGAGTAAAGCAATAGCTTGGCGAGTTAAACCGGAAAGCTGGGCAATATCACTCAGGCCAACTAGAGCCGAGTCCACCGACTCAACAACAGCCCCAATACCTGCTGTTTCAATATCATTTATCGCTGATTGGATTGCTAAGTCTAAGCTCTCTGCTTCTCTGTCAAATTCTATATACACTGAGCTACCGTAGTAGCAAATTAGTGCATCATCACAGCCGTTAGAATACAGAGCATCCGCAAGACCCTCTGTCTCCATTTGAACGCCTGATAACGTCAGGGTGAAATTGTAGAGTTCCATTCCGCTTTCCTCATCAAAAAGGCGGTTACCCGCCTTACCTTAAAAAACCGAATCAACCCTTATATTTCTTCGGGGTACAGCGGTCAACCATTCTACGGATTTGCTTTGCGTGCATTAACAATATGCAGTTTGTTGACTATCGTCAACACTCTTTAATGACATTATTGCTAAGTAATACAACTGACGACTTACACTTGAGAATAAAAGACAGGAAAGAGATTGATGGTGCTGAATTTATAAAAAGAGCCTTTTTATAGGCTCCAAATATGTCTGGAAAGCATATTGCAATATTCCTCGCAGCGACTTAAAGCCGAAAACAAAACGTCCGCTCCTCAAACACCAATGACTCACCCTCTTCAAGTAATTGGCGAATACTTGGCCCTAGTAAATCTTGCTCACCATCCAGTGGTGTAGGTAGAGTACCTTGAAAACGCAGCTTATTGGCACTGACTTTCTCCAATATTTGGCGGTCTTGACGGAGGATCACGCGGAATAACTTGCTTAATACATAACGTTTGATGGCTGCAGGAAGCTTGCCGCGCCGAGTCGCTATTCGTGCAAACAGGCGTAGCTGATCATTGCCACAGGGGACTAGCCAAGCGCTGACCAGCAAATTAAGCTTGTCACGGCGGTCGCGATACTCAATTTCTGCCAGGCACGGCAGACGAAAGCGCCCCATACTGATTCCACGCTCACGCTCAAACAATCGCGAAATAAATCCTGACTGTTTACCCTCTTCGCTATACACGGCTTCGACGCCATCTGCCAATGGGTGAACTCGGGCACTGATTTGTTGCCGTTCCCTATCGTGACGGATCCAGCCAGAGTGAACAAAATGCGTATGAAAACCATCGAGAAAATTCTCTGCGGCGTCTTGCAGCGAACACCGCACTTCATCGGTGATCCAAAACGTATCGACTATCTGCGAGCTATCAGAGGGCGCAACTGGTGGGATCTGCGGGCGCTCCGTGCTCAGGCTAACCCAGATTAACCCGTGGGCTTCACAACAAGGGAAGCTCTCAAGCAGCGGCTTACTTCCTGCCGCAAGGTCAGTACCAGGCACTCGAGTACAACGCCCATCGGCAGAAAACCGCCAGCCATGATAAGGGCACTCAATCTGCCCATCACACACTTTACCCGCGCTCAATGGCGCAAAACGGTGCGGACAACGATCTGGCAGCGCAGCTGCATGCCCATCACTGTCGCGAAACAGCACCAACGGAGTCTCGTGTAACTGGCACGCCACAGGTTTGCCTCGCAATTTGTCGCTGAGGGCCACAGGCCACCATTGATGAGTAAACGGATTCACAGCTTTAGCCTCCTCATCATCGGCACACCGATACCATGTAACAGAGCACTCAGCATCTTCCACACAAGGCGTCGCCCCCAAGATAAATGGGCGACATAAACTAAGCTGTATTCGATCTGCGGTTGACCACCCCGCAAGCGCTTGAACTCAGCCGCGCCAGAGCTAAAATTCAGTATCTGCCGGCGTTCAGCCGCTTCTTGCAGGCACAGGCGGGTCAATTGTCGATACAATCCAAGCCGTTGGGGCAACGCGGTGTCATAACCTACTATTGGCGTGCTGATCACGGTGGAAGATGAGAACCAACCCAACGCACCGTCAATACGCCCTTCTGCATTACGCAAAGCGCGAAACTCTAGCCAACCTTCACGTTGCCCCTGCTGCATCCATTGCGCATTATAATGGGGGTTCAATGTGCAATATTTATCCAAATAAAGCAGGTTATAAAGATGTTCAATTCTTTTAAAATCGTCATCATTCAATTCGCTACCGGGTACAACAGTATACGGGCTACGTCGTAATAAAGTGGCATCCAGCAGAGTATTGTGGTGTTTGAGAAATGGCGCTTGCTCCCCTGCCAGGCCATCAAACAAATAGACTTGCCGGCTAGGAATACTCAGGTATCCGTGGTTTTGCAGGCATTGGCGCAATGCACGATTACTGAAATCATTGAGCGAACGAAAACCAATCCCATGCTCAGGAAAATTTTGCTTCAGCAATGCGGTGATCGCTGGCAATTCACTGACATCCCAATCAGCAGGATAAAGATTGGTCGATAGCAGCCAGTTGTTTACCTGCACCAATTTGTTGATTTTGCCCGCATTCAGTAAGCGTTCAACAGCTTGAGTCAGCAGCTTCAACGGCCAAGTCAGATAGGGTCGACCAAGGCGCTTGATTTCCTCGCGGGCATAACCACTGTAGGCTGTTTGAGGAGACACCACATAGCAGTTGTCGTCGGGTTCGTTACCGTCTGTGATACTAACTGGAAATTGCTGCGTTCCCGTATCGAGCAGCGCCATTTTCGTGCTGACATTGCCTATCAAACACTCGCTGGTACAAGCGCGGACATAGCGCCTAGCCAAGCTGTCATTCGGGCTGGCACTCTCGCTCAGAATTTGATTTTCGAACAATAATTTCATGGTATACGCTCGTCTAGCGGCTGGCCGTTCCATTCGATATCAGCCGTGGACGCCGTTAATAATCCACAGCGTCGAGATACCGCTCGAGCAACGATTTCCGTAAGGCTTCCCACTTGTGCTATCAACGGCCACCAGTCACCTTTTTGCACGATAACATCGCGGGCGGCGGCATAATCACGCCAGAACGTCGGGTTCAGGGCTCGTCGCGGTGCTGCAAATAACAGCATTGCCAATGCAATCATTCGAGGCTCTAATGTTGGCTCAAGTGTCCGCTCGAGTTGTTGACTCAAACTATTTACTAGTAACTGTCGCTGATTGTCGAACAAGTGCACACCACTGGTCGCCCTTGGGTTGCACTCCAGCACATGGAAACAACCATTTTTGTCCTCGATAAAGTCGAACCCCACTTGCCCGCTGTAACCTGTTTCACGCCCAAAATTATCAAGGAACTGGCGCACAGGTTCCGGTGCGCTCGGCTGGAAATAGATCCCCGAGCCTCGACCGACTCGATAGCGCGGGTGATAACAGCTGTGGGCGCGCAACTCACCGTCAACTAAAACACTAAAACTGCAAAACTCCCGCCCTTCGATAAATCGCTGTGCGACCCAAGGCTCGGCTTGAGTCGGCTGCACATTATTAAGCTGTTGGGCTGACGGGCGAATCAAGGTTTGTGAGGCAAAGCGTGAATACGCGGGTTTGAACACCCAGCTTGCAGCATCGTCCGCGAATGTGGGCATTGCTTGGCGGTCTGTCAGTAGATGGGTTTCAGGGGCAGCGACAGGCCAGCCATTCGTCATGGCTGCAAAATCCCCTTTATGATGCAAGCGATGCAACAGTGGAAAGTCACTGGTTAACACCCGACACAACGGTTGCAAGCGTTCAAGGCCATAAGCCAAGTAAAACACTTCTTCGCACGTTGGTAGCAGCAGGTCGATATGTTGACTTTCGATCGCCGTCGCAAGGGCTTCAATCCAAGCGGTCGGGTCCTGTCGAGGTTCCGGTAAGCGGACATAATGCTGTACAGAGCAACTAAAGCGGCTCAGCGGTTGGCTTAACGAATCACCGACGCTGACAGTCCATCCTGCCTCATTAAACGCTCGCGCCCATTCGAGACAGGCTGGCGCACGAGCGCCAAGGATCAGTACGTTCATAGCAACCTTTTGGGGACATTGCTCTTGGGAAATTGCAGCGAATTTGAGGAATCACAAATCTTTTTATTCGTTGCCTTTTTATTTCAGCTTCTCATGATAGCAAAGCCTTATATTGGTATCGACTCATGGTTAAAAAAAGCGATGATTACGTGAAGTTACTTAAGCGAAAAATAAAAACCTTATGATAGGAAACATACAATGAACACATAATTGATAAACCGTTCCCTTATTTAACTTATTCCTTTTTACTATTCGCAAATCATATCAATGAACCATTATTATCTCGATTTATAGATTTAAATTCATTCAAAACCCATCTAGCTACATCTCTACTATATAAACCTGAAACAAAAACAGAGTTCCAATTATTTTTTCCCTTATGTTTCCTATCTAAGAAAGATAATTCTTTCTTAATTAGGCTAAAATAATTTTTTTCATTGTTAATGTCAGGGTTTAACCCTCTAACAATTAGCTCCGGTTGCAAATAAAAAGATTCCCATTGCTCAGATAAATATCCAATAATATTATTTTTCTTTACAACCTCATCGACATGATATACAACTGAAGGATACAAAGCATGATTACTAGAGAGTATGATTTTTATATCAATAATAGGAAATTCGCCTAGCTCGCTAAATTTAGCAGATATTAACCTATTCCCTAAAATTTTATCATAGTAAGGATGCAATATTCTCGCACCTGCCCCATTAGAAACAGTTATTCCTTTTAAACTATTACACTTACATGCGGGTACTAAATTTCTAGAAAAAATGGAAAACTCTGGAAATATATTTTTCGGTAAAACATGATCAAGAGTACCACGATGCATTGAACCACACATTGGGCATAATGAATTATTATTAACCCTTCTAATATCGTTAATTTTTTCATGACTAACTGGCGGAGACGAATAATAATACTTTAAGGCACTTCCTTCTTCTTCTGTTAATTTTGGGTAATTACCGGTTGGAGCGCCCAAACTTAAAATATAATCTTTGTAAGCGAGCTTTAATTTAGGCAAGCAACTATTAAGAACATAGTGATATCCCAAGGATGAATTAGATATCAATTCTGATATAGCTACAGAATCGTTAAATTTTGGTCTATTTATTTTATTCATAATTTTTATCTATAGAATTTCTTAACTGAGTTAGAATGTTTATGGAAAAGTCATCCTTATATTTATCATAAACTACTGACCAAGGAATGTTTTCTTCCAATATTTTATTTCTTATTTTCAAAAAAATATCTGTATAACCAGTCTCACCAAAAACAAAATAAGATATATTCCCAATATTTGCACCAAATGTACTTAACCTTGGTTTTTCTACTTCAATATTTCCATTTTCTTTTTTCCGTAAAACATAAACTTGCTCTTTAAAAACTTCTCTAATAAAATAAACAGAATGAGTAGAAATAATTGCAGATGAACCAGTTGAATCTAGTAAAGAATCTAACAATGCAAAAAATTTATTTATAAAAGCTGGATGAAGATGCACCTCAGGTTCATCTAGTAGAACTAATGTTCCATTTTCAATGTTCAAACAAATTTCAGAACAATAGAATAAAAATGACATTTCACCACTACTTAATGGGTACGATTTACCTTCAATATACCTTATTGGTTCTTTTTTTATATCAACATAACGATAATAATTAAGTCTATTTTCCTCTCCATAAGAATACAAATCCGTAATGTAGATGCACTTTTTCTTAGAGTTCTTTAAGGGCAAAGCTATTTCATGGAAATTATTAATATTTGAAATTGATTTAAAAAATATATCAAACCTAGTAGTATTTAAAATTATTTCGTCCATTCTGGCCAAACTTAAAATGGCCTCGCTAACTTTCTTTAAATTATTATTCTTTAAATTATAATTCTTATACCATATTTTTGATTCAGCACCTACATCAACTGGAAATACAGACTCATCAGCATTATCCATAGAAAAAGCTAAAAGCCTATTTACTTTAATCCTATTATCATTTTCTTCTCTCTCCCCATCAAATATATCAGTTGTATTGTTTATTATTGACAATGCAATACCCTTCAATATTTGACTTTTTCCCACTCCATTCTCACCTATTAATACACTTATTCTTTTTGGTAATTCACTATAATGATCAAAATTAAAGTTAAAAGTAGGCGTCCCTTTCAACCCAGATGAAAATGTTATATTTGAAGATAGAAGCCCAGTTTTTTCATATTCAAGTCCTTTTAAAACTGCATGTGAATTTTTAAAAGCAAAATATGATTGTGAATTCCTTAAAAAAGATTTATTAAATATATCAGTTTCCAATGCAGCATTTTTGTTTTTATTCAATTCACTACTATCATATTCAATCGTAATATCATGTATTGTATTTAATATATTACTAGCTTCTTGCGTGCCAAAAACACCTACTAACTCCCTATATTGTTTTAATTCTCGAAGCATTGTAAAAAAATACTCCATTTTTAAAGTTAAATTATCAATTATATATTCAAACTCTCTTAATAAGTTTTCTAATTTATACTTGCCATTTGAAATGGCATCTTGTTCAATGAACCCAATAAATCCAGAAAGATGAACGGCTTTATTTTCATACTTATCCACAACATCTATATAAATTTTAGCATCCATTCCAAAATCATTAAAGTTATCGCTATCTGGATAAATATTAATATACCTTTCTTTATTATTAATAACACCCAAAAAATTAATTGAATCTTTACTAAATATTAGCTTGTAATTGCTATTATGCATATATGAAAAACCTCTTTATACAACCATTTAACTATTTACTATACAACAACATGTTACAGTAAATGTTCATTATAAATAATTTATCATCATAAACACATCACTATAAAATACCTTTATGCCCCTTCATTTCTCTATCCATAACTACTGAAAATTACCCCGATATATCCGCTGGGGACGTCCTACTTTGCCGTACTCAATTTCCGCTTCAATTTTACGTTGGGCTAAACAATACTCTAAATAACGGCGGGCGGTGGTGCGGCTTAATTTTATGGTTTCTGCAATTGTCTCTGCCGTATATTCCGCATCGGGTACTGCAAATAACGCGAGCACTTTATCAAGCGTAATAGCATCAATCCCCGTCGGTAACTCTTCTTTACTCTCACCGCGCGCATAGGTATTAAACATATCATCAATCTGGCTTTGATTGGTTTTATTGGCACCCTGCAAAACCGCTTTACGCTGAATATAGCGATCTAACGTTTGCCCTAAACGCTCATAAGCTATCGGCTTAACCAAATAATCAAACACACCGAGGCGAATAGCCTCAGAGACTGTATCCATATCACTGGCGGCGGTGGTGAATACAATATCCGCGCTATTGCGTTCCTGAAGCAGTTCATGAACTAAATCAATCCCTTTCCCGTCAGGTAAATAGTTATCCAACAAAATCAAGTCAGGCTTCATGTACTCAATCATTTTTCTTGCTTCCGCAAGATTGCCCGCAAGCCAGACTTTGTCACAAGCAGGATAAGCTTTAATGTACTCCGCGTGCATCTCCGCAAGGAGCAGTTCATCTTCGACAATGAGGATTTTTATCTTAGCCATTTTGCGTCTTCACTTTCGGTATAAAAATAGAGAATACAGTACCATACGGTTGATTATCTTCAATGATCACCGCCCCATTACATCGATTAACATAGGAAGCCACCAAAAATAGCCCTATACCATGTCCATCGACAGCATCCGTTTTTGTTGTTGTTCCGCGTTCAAACCATTTATCTTGCAGCTCAAGAGGAAAACCACATCCTTGATCAGCAACTTCAATCACAATCTCATTATTTTCATCTGAGATATACAATTCTACCTGTTTATTACCCGCTTCGTTCTTTAAGCTGGCTTCGAAGGCATTATCTAATAAATTTCCTAATACAGCACAGAGTTCCGTGCTATTTAATGAGTTAGGTAATTCACGGAGTTGGCAACCCGGTACAAAAATAAGCTGCAACCCCAGTTCTCGCGCACGGTGATATTTACCAAATAACAACCCGGCCACTTGTTTATCTGCAAATTGTTCGCGTAGGGAGTCTATTAATTGTTGTCGAGATTCCGACTCCCCCTTAATTAACGCTAAGGCTTGGTCATACTCTTTCATTTGCAGCAAGCCGCTTAAAGTAGAGATCCAATTTAAATGCTCGTGGCGCAATGTGCGCAAATTATCCACATATTGGCGAACCTGAGAAAGCTGAGCATTTAAGGATTCAATATCATTTTGGCTACGGAAGCTGATCACCGCTCCCGCAAGCAACTCACCATCCATAATAGCAACTCGGCTGGCTATCACATTCAACCCATTGAACTCGCAAACTATATCATGATGGTTTTTCGCGATTTCTTTCGTAAAAAAGCCTGCAGGAGAAACATAATCGGAAATCGGTTTACCGATTAACTGTTTTGCTGACTCACTCAGCGCTAACATTTTTCTGGCATTATGGTTGATATTGATAATTTTCCCATAACGGTCGACGGCAATAATGCCTTCAAACACCGCATCAAAAATCCCTTTTTGCACCAATACTAATTGGGTTATTTCTTCGGGTTCCATGCCGAGCATTTGCCGCTGAATTAATCGGGCGAATGCCCAAGATAGAAATAGCAAAATCACCAACACCCCTAAAAATGTTGCTGACGTTTGCACAAATACCTCAGCTAATGAGGTATCTATTTTGGTGGTGAGATAACCGATGGAAACAACGCCAATGACTTTACCGTTCTCATCAAAGATAGGCGTTTTTGCACGAACTGCATTCCCCATGGAGCCTTCGCCTTTAATAAAATAGCTTTCACCATTTTCTAGCGCCCCCGGTTTATTCCATTGCATTGGGTAGCCAATCTTTTCACTATTCGGATGATATAAACGAACCGAATGTTCATCACCAATAACGACATAGTCATAACTGGAATCTTGATTGAGCTTATCGGCAATAACTTTTAGCTTAGGAATATCTTTATCTTTTACAGTACTGACGATGCCATCCAATGAAGCGATCATTTTGGCTTGGCTCATGGCGAGCACGCGAATGTTCGCCATCATGCGGTTTTCTGTGGTATCCGTAAAATATTTGCCTAATCCAAACGTCAATAACACGGAAGCCAGTAACAATAGAAGAAAGACTCTTCCAGAGAATGAAAAAATATTCCCTTTTTTAAATGGAATCTGTGAAAACTCTGTTTTCATCTCGTCTCTCTATAACTCGCTAAAAAGTAAAATTATTGTTACACGCAAAAATACCAATAATGAAGATAAAAGATAACGTAGTCCGCTTAGTAATGCACATATTATTAATTAAACACATTAAAACCACTGAGTAAAGTTCATAACTCTTAATTAAAAACATTAAAACCATTAAACAAATACAAACTCATTTTAGAAACATGAAATAGGTCAAATATATTATATGCAGGGTATTTAATATGAATATTGAAAAGGATAATTAAATAAAAATTGAGAACTTAGGTAATTAACGGTAAGCCAAAAATATTTATTTAATTAACTTTAACATTAGCAACATTTTTAATACATCTCTAAATGAGATGCAGGATACCATTATGTTCGACAGCATAACGTTTAACCAAGTAAAACGTCATGAGAACAGAAAGCTCAATGATATCACTCAATTTTTAAAAGAGAATGATTTAGACATTGATGCCAGCGTTGACATCTTTATTACGATCACACGTAACGAAAAGTTAATTGCCTGTGGTGGTCTCGCGAAGAATGTCATTAAATGCGTTGCGATTAGCGATGAAGTTCGCGGCGAAGGTTTAGCTTTAAAATTAGCGACTGAATTGGTGAACCTCGCTTATGAAAATAATACCACGCACCTATTTATCTATACCAAATACCAAAATGAAGAGCTATTTCATCAATGTGGATTTCATACCATTGCTACTGTGCCCAATGTGATGGTTTTAATGGAAAATAGCTGCTGTTATTTAAATCGCTATATTAAAAGTTTAAAAGCCCAATATAAAGCAGGAAAAAAAATTGGCGCTATCGTGATGAATGCCAACCCATTCACATTAGGGCATCGTTACTTAATTGAACAAGCTTCAAAGAACTGTGATTGGCTACATTTATTTGTTGTCAAAGAAGACACTTCCCGTTTTCCGTATAAAGTTCGCCTGAAATTAATTGAAGAAGGTACAAAAGGAATTAATAACCTCACTATTCATAAAGGTTCGGAATACATTATTTCACGGGCTACATTCCCTTGTTATTTTATTAAAGACATTACTGTAGCCAACAACTGTTATACAGAAATCGATATTAAGATTTTTCGCCAATATATTGCTCCGGCGCTGGGAATTACCCATCGTTTCGTCGGCTCAGAGCCATTTTGCCAAGTCACTAACCAATATAACCAAGACATGCGCTACTGGCTGGAAACCGATGAAATGCCATTCCCACCCATTGAACTGGTCGAATTCCCGCGGACAGTGATCGACGGTACGGCGGTTTCCGCCTCGCAAGTTCGAAAACTGCTCGCTAAAAAAGATCTTGCGGCGATCAAGCCGATTGTGCCCCCTGCCACGTATCACTATTTACAAGAGATGCTAGCAGTTCAGACACCGTCGCCTACCCCCGCACTACAAGCTTGAATTAGTTATAGGTGAAATATGAAGATACTACACGCAGCGGTTGCTGGCACACTCGAATCCAGTGATGTCATGGTACGAATCGAGCCTCTTGAAGACACTCTTGAGGTCTCATTGCAGATCACCAGCAGTGTTGAAAAACAATTTGGTGATGCCATCAATGCCATCGTGCTTGAAATGATTGAAAAATACGACATTCAAGGCGCTGAAATTGTGGTGGATGATAAAGGTGCATTGGAGTGCGTTCTACGCGCTCGCCTCGAAGCCTTACTGGCTCGCGCCTGTGATCTCGATGCTCTGCCATGGGAGGATAAATAATGACACCGGGAAGAAAAAGCCGCACTCGCAGAAGTATGCTGTTCGTCCCGGGCTCCAACGCCGCGATGCTCAGTAACTCCTTTATTTATAAAGCTGATGCTTTGATGTTTGACCTCGAAGACTCCGTCACCATTCGAGAAAAAGATACAGCGCGTCGTCTGGTGTATCACACACTGCAACACCCGTTATATCAAGATATTGAAACCATCGTGCGCGTTAACGCCCTCGATTCTGCTTATGGGGTTGCTGACCTCGAAGCCGTCGTTCGCGGTGGCGCTGATATTGTGCGCTTACCGAAAACCGATACTGCGCAAGATATTATTGATATTGAAAACGAAATTCTACGCATTGAAAAAAGCTGTGGGCGCGAAGAAGGTAGCACCGGGTTACTCGCCGCTATCGAATCTCCGATGGGGATCACTCAAGTAGTGAATATTGCTCACGCTTCTCCAAGATTAATAGGCATCGCATTAGGTGCCGAGGACTATGTCCGCAATTTGCGCACCGAGCGGTCTCCAGACGGCATTGAACTCCTCTATGCTCGGTGCGCCATTTTACAAGCCGCGCGTTCTGCCGGTATTCAAGCCTTTGATACCGTCTATTCTGACGCCAATAATGAAGAAGGCTTCCTCAAAGAAGCCGCACTCATTAAGCAGCTTGGTTTTGATGGCAAATCATTAATTAACCCAAGACAAATTGAATTACTGCATAACTTATATGCCCCAACCCAAAAAGAAGTCGACCATGCGCAGCGCGTCGTAGACGCCGCTGATGCCGCAGAGCGAGAAGGCAAAGGCGTCGTGTCCCTCAATGGCAAAATGGTAGACAGCCCTGTAATTGAAAGAGCCCGCTTAGTGTTATCGCGCGCGGCATTATCAGGCATTCGGGAAGAGTGAGGCAGAACATTATGACAACCAATACATTGCGTCAGGCTCGCGTATCAGCCTACTTAGCACCTAAAGACGATGAATTACTGCGTGAATTCAAAGATATCGGTAAAGTTCAGCAGCAAGTTCAAAAACCACGCAATCGCAAACTGTGTGATGACCTGCAAGTGGCTATCCGCCGTTCAGGATTAAAAGATGGTATGACCATCTCTTTCCACCACGCTTTTCGTGGCGGTGACTTAACCATCAACATGGTGATGCAAGTGATTGCTGAAATGGGTTTTCGCAACCTAACACTGGCATCTAGTTCACTCAGCGCTTGCCACTCGCCACTGGTTGAACACATTCGCCATGGCGTCGTCACTAAGATTTACACCTCTGGCTTACGTGGCCCATTAGCCGAAGCCATTTCTCGTGGCGAATTAGCGGAACCCGTGCAAGTTCACTCCCATGGTGGACGTGCCAACCTTGTTCATAGTGGCGAATTAAAAATCGACGTAGCATTTATCGGCGTTCCGTCTTGTGACGAATACGGCAATGCTAACGGATACACAGGCAACGCAAGCTGCGGTTCACTGGGTTATGCCAAAATCGATGCGGAAAATGCCAAAAAAGTGGTCATGTTGACCGAAGAGTTTCTGCCTTACCCACATAACCCATCAAGCATTAAGCAAGATGAAGTGGACTACATTGTCAAAGTCAAACGTGTGGGGGATGCTGACAAAATTGGTGCCGATGCCACTCGCATGACCTCCAATCCGCGTGAATTATTGATAGCGCGTACCGCCGCTGATGTGATTGAAAAATCAGGGTTCTTCAAAGAAGGATTTTCACTGCAAACCGGTACTGGCGGGGCTTCGCTGGCAGTCACTCGCTTCCTCGAAGATAAAATGCGCCGTCATCATATTCATGCAGGCTTCGCGTTAGGTGGGATCACCTCAACCATCGTTGATCTCCATGAAAAAGGCTTAATTAAAAAATTACTCGATGTACAAAGCTTTGACCGCGCTGCTGCCGAGTCTCTCGCGCGTAACCCTAATCACATTGAAATCAGTGCCAACCAATATGCTTGCTTTGATTCCAAAGGTGCCTCGGTGGACATGCTCGATGTGGTGGTGCTCAGTGCTTTAGAGATTGATACTCGCTTTAATGTCAATGTGTTAACCGGCTCCGATGGGGTTATTCGCGGCGCATCCGGTGGGCACAGTGACACAGCGGTGGCGGCGAAACTGTCTATCATCGTTGCGCCGTTAGTACGCGGTCGTATCCCAACGTTGGTGGACGATGTGCTGACTTGCGTTACACCAGGTTCCAGCGTCGATATTTTGGTGACTGACCATGGTATTGCCGTTAACCCAGCACGCCCTGAGCTGAAGCAACAGCTAGAAAGCCAAGGCATCAAAACCGTTTCTATTCAATGGTTACGTGAACGCGCCCAATTATTAACGGGCACACCAAACCCTATCGAATTTACCGACAAAGTAGTGGCGGTGGTGCGTTATCGTGACGGTTCTGTGATTGATGTTGTCCATCAAGTGAAGGAGTAGAACATGTTTTACCCACTGCCTGATACCCAAGAGCAATTTGACATTTCCTTACCTGACTTATTGGCGAGCCGTGATGCCCGTCAGGCTCGTCAGCAAGAGTGGATTGGTCTCCATCAGGTAACCTTGATTTCATTTACTGTCGTTTTTCCGGGACCGGTTAAAGACAATCAACTGGTCAGAGACATTTTTAATCAAGGCTTAAATGCGCTTAAGCAAGTTGCTTCATGCAGGCAGTGGGTACTTTTATCACAACAATCATTCCCTTTCGTTACCGGACCGGAATGTTTAGTCGCCGTCAATGCCGATGCCCTTGAGGTCAAAAAAGCCTTAATGGAAGCGGAAGAATTATCCCCCGTCGGCCGACTTTGGGACTTTGATGTTTTTGATGCAAATGGCGTTTTATATTCTCGCAGCCAATTCAATTTACCGACTAGACGCTGCTTGATTTGTGACAATGAAGCCAAGGTGTGTGCGCGCCAACGCAGCCATTCCCTTGAGGAAATTTTGCGTCGTATCGAGGAGTTAGCCTATGCTCCAGCAAAAAATTAGCCAAGAACGTACGTTAAATGATGACGTGGTGAGTCACTACAGCCAACTGGCTTGGCAAGCGATGCTTGCTGAAGTCAACTTAACCCCTAAACCGGGTTTAGTGGATAAATGCAACACTGGCGCTCATAAAGATATGGCGCTGACCGATTTTCATTTAAGTGCCAATGCGATTGCAAAATTCTTTCCACTCTTTTTGCAAGCGGGTTACCAATATTGTCAATTACCGATTAATCAGCTACTTCACCAAATTCGCGGTATCGGTATCGATTGTGAAAAAGCGATGTTTCGTGCCACTCAAGGGGTGAATACCCACAAAGGTTCAGTTTTTTCATTAGGTTTAGTGCTCACGGCCGTGGGGTATTTATTAGGGTTACAGCAGCGAGTGACACCCAACGCAATCAGCCAAGTCGTTTCTGGCATGTGCCAAGGATTAACCGCTGAGCTGCAACAGTCCGCAGAACGCCCAACAGCAGGGCAACGTTTATTCCAAGAATATGGATTCACCGGCGCTAGAGGGGAAGCAGAACAAGGTTATCAATTGGTGATAGCTCATGCACTGCCCCATTATTTGAAACAGCTGGCTGATGGTAAACAAGCCGATATTGCCCTACTCGATACGTTAATTTTGCTGATAAGCCTCAATGACGATACCAACATTGCCAATCGCGGTGGCATGGCGGGGCTTCAGTGGGTAAAACAGCAAGCCAACAACCTGTTGCAGCAAGGGATTCAAGACGAACAGGATTTATGCAAAGTCCAACAATTTGACTTGCAGTGTATTGAAAAAAATCTAAGCCCCGGAGGCAGCGCAGATTTATTAATTCTAACGTGGTTTTTTGCGCGATTACCTGCGAATGCTTATTTATCTTCATAAATAAAAACAACTTAAATATTCATTAACAAAGGAACAAACATCACAAAATTGATTAATTAAAACCAGAGAAAATAATTTTTAAATAAAAACTGATTTTGCTTTTCAATCATTAATAACATTTCTGTCAATAAGCGTTAACCAATAGTTTTATTAAAAAAATAACACTATTCAAGATACCGCTATATCCAGAAATAGGTTTCCACACATTTTAGATATTCGTTTTATGTGATTTAAAAAATTTAAAGTTTATATTCTTGAAGGATTAGCCTATGCAAAAAGATAAAATATGGAAGCTATTAGTTTTAATAGCCATTCCAATAATCATAGCCTTAATACCGACGCCCGCAGGGCTACCGAGTATTGCATGGCTATTATTTGGTTTGTACCTTGCCGCCATTGTGGGGCTGGTATTAAAACCTTATTCCGAGCCTGTGATCTTGTTAGCCACGATTGCCGCCAGTGCGGTGATCATCGGTGTGACAGGCACTAAAGACGTCAAAGTTGGCGAAGTACTGAGTGGTTATTCATCGGGTACAACGTGGTTAGTTTTCGCCGCGTTCACCTTGAGTGCTGCATTCGTCATTACCGGTCTAGGTAAACGCCTTTCCTACATTCTTATTGGAAAGTTAGGTGGCACCACTCTTGGACTTGGTTATGTTACTGCGATTCTTGACCTGATCATCGCGCCTGCTACGCCATCAAATACGGCGCGGGCCGGTGGGATTGTGTTCCCGATTATCAACAGTGTGGCGGTGGCGTTAGGGTCTGATCCTGAAAAAAGCCCCCGTAAAGCGGGTCACTATTTGCTGGTAAACGTGTATATGGTGACCAAAACCACCAGCTATATGTTCTTAACCGCCATGGCACCAAACGCGCTGGCATTAGCAATGATGACCGACATTATGGGCATCCATTTAAGCTGGGGTGGTTGGGCATTAGCCGCTGCCGTACCGGGCTTAATCATGTTGATCCTCACTCCGTTGATTATCTACAAAATGTATCCACCTGAATTGAAAAAGGTGAATAACAAAGAGATCGCGGCAAAAGGTTTAGCGGATTTAGGTCCAATGACCATGCGCGAAAAACTGCTCAGCATTATCTTTGTGCTGGCGTTATCAGGCTGGATTTTTGCCGATAAAATTGGGGTTAGCGCCTCTAGCGTCGCAATTGCGGTTATGGCATTAACACTGATCCTCGGTGTCGTGACTTGGGATGATGTGTTAAAGAACAAAGGTGGCTGGAACACCCTGATTTGGTACGGTGGTATTATCGGGATGTCCGGCGTACTCACCAAAGCAGGCTTCTTCAAATGGTTAGCCGATGTGATGAGCGAACACCTCTCCTTCGGTGATCAAGCGATGTTAGCGTTCTTTGTCATCATGTTTATCAGTGTCGCGATTCGTTACCTGTTCGCCTCTGGTGGTGCCTATGTGGCGGCGATGGTCCCTGTTTTCGCCACCGTTGGTATGGTCGCAGGCGCACCGCCGATGCTGTTAGCGCTGGGTTTACTGTTCTCTAACGCCTACGGCGGCAGCTTAACCCACTACGGAGGCGCGGCAGCTCCAATCGTCTTCGGTGCAGGTTACAACGATATTCGTTCTTGGTGGATCATTGGTGGAGTTGTCGCCTTCTTAAGCTTGTTAGTTCACATGACTATCGGTTTAGGTTGGTGGGAAATCCTTATCAATATGGGCTTAATCTAATCCCCCTACTGGAATAATAGACAATGGAGTGCAAGCAATTGCGCTCCATTTTTCTTCCCAGCAAAGCATTCAAAAAGGAAGTGTGATGAAACAAATTCCTTGTACATTAATGCGCGGTGGTACATCAAAAGGCGTTTTTCTCCTCGCTGATGACCTCCCGACTGACATTCAACAGCGTGATGAGCTGATCCTCGCCATTATGGGCTCCGGCCATCCTTTACAAATCGATGGTATTGGTGGCGGTAGCCCGCAAACCAGTAAAGTTGCCATTATTAGCCCATCGACACACCCAGATGCGGATGTTGACTACCTTTTTGCACAAGTCGCCATTACTGAGCGTATTGTCGATACCGCCCCTAATTGTGGCAATATTCTGTGTGCGGTCGGGTCATTCTCGTTAGAAAAAGGGTTAGTACCCATTACCGGGGATGTGACCACCGTCAGAGTGCGTAACGTCAACACCAATACCTTTATCAATGCCACCATTCAGACCCCTAATGGGCAAGTGGAATATAACGGTAATGCAACTATTGCCGGTGCTCCCGGTCAGGCTGCCCCTGTTGGTTTAACTTTTCTTAATGCCAGCGGAACCAAAACAGGGAAACTGTTCCCTACCAGAAATGTGGTCGATATCATTGATGGTGTTGAAGTTTCTTGCCTCGATATGGCGACGCCTGTGGTGCTTATCGATGCCCCTCAACTGAATAAAACGGGGTATGAAACGGCGGATCAACTTGAAGGCGATAGCGAGTTTATGCAAAAACTGGAGCACCTTCGTCTGCAAGCTGGTGCCATGATGGGGTTAGGCGATGTCAGCAAAAAAGTGATCCCCAAACCCATATTGGTTTCCCCTGCTATTCACGGCGGCACCATTAATGTGCGCTACTTTATGCCCCATAAATGCCATGGCGCATTAGCGGTAACGGGTGCAATTGCCATTGCCACGGGCTGCGTCATTTCAGGCACTGTTATCGAGCGTTATCTGCAAGGAGATGTGGATATGCAGAAGATTGCCATTGAACATCTCAGTGGCAAATTTGAGGTAGCGTTAAGTAACCCGACAGATAAGCCTGAAGGCATTCAAGCTTCGATTATTCGTACTGCCAGAAAATTATTTGAAGGGAAAGTTTTTGTGCCTTGATGGCGAGCTGATTGTCCTGCCGCTTTGACAGAGGCAGGACAATAAAACTTACTTCACCGGCTCACTCAAAAACTCACCATTGATATAGTAAGAAACTTGATGAGCTTCATCAGGGGTTGGTATTTCCAGTTTCCCCGCCATTCTTTCCATCACATTTTCCGGTACCGCATATTTGCGCTGGCGATTTTGCTGCTGCCACTGCTTGTACGGCACTTCCAGATAAATCAAATGCACCTTGGCTTGGTAGCGAGCAAATAGGCTAATCATACTTTCACGCAATGAAGCACTTAGCGATGTCGCATTCCAAATAAAATCTTGTTTGCTACGCAAATAGACCTTCGCTTGTTCTTTCGCTTGCTGCGCAACCCAACCTTGGGCATTTTTATCCGCTGGGCTGATTTTATGCATTCGGCGAATTTCATCCAAACATACCATCGGCGTTTGAGAGTAATGCTGTTGAATAAAATGATCTTTCCCCATTCCCGGCAGACCACACAACATAATCACTTCGCTACCGTCTTCATCAAATGGTTGATAATCCGGCGTGCCGCGCTGGGTGTGGAAATAGTGAAAACGCCCCGCCAATGAGGCGAAGGCTTTTGGCTGATCCCAACAATCATGTTCACGGCAAAATAATTCAAATAGCTCAATGCGCGCTAATAAATCCGCTTTGTCTTCACATTTACGCCCGATAGCATCTGCTTTCGCTAACATACACAGCAAGGACATTTCGACCCGTAATGATGCGGCGTATAACGCTCGATCTGGATCTGGCTTATCCATCAACCATAATGGTAAACCGTGAAAGCGCACTAATGCGGCAATCTGCTCGCGGATAGCAAATGGCGTTTCCACGTCACGAAACAAAATATGGCGAGCGGATAACTCCCCTTTTTTTGCGTGCCCCGGTGAGCGAATACGCCCCTCTTCTTCTCGAGTGGTGCTGCGCTTTTCCACATCGTGCAAGAGCGCCGCTGCCCAGACAATCTGCTGTTGTGCTTCAGGCAATTGCTGATATTCCGGTAAGGCTTCCAGCGCCGCTAATACCATTTGGGTATGGATAGCCACATCCCCTTCGGCATGGTGCAGCGCATCTTGAGGGACGCCATGCATATCACGCACAAATTCAAAATGATCAGCAAGTTGTGACCATTCCCGTTGTTTTGTCAGTTGCCAACTCATTGGTCACCTCCTTGCATCTCAAATGCTAATTTCGCGCGCTGCCAATTTCGTTTCCAGTGGATATCGGTTTTTACATGGTTTTTGCGCACATATTTAAAAACGTGCTGTATAAAATCATCCACGGCAAAACCTTGGCGATTGCGCGTTACAATGCCTTCCATGCTGCACGGTTTTCCAGTGTGGGTATCCCGTGCAATAAATTGACTATCTTCCCCTGCTGCGGCGATTAATTCGCTGCTGTATTGTTGGGCTGTGAGGGTTTTGTCGATACCCAAATGAAGCTCGGGTACAGTCGGGAAATCAAACAGTGAGGCGTAAAACTTCACTTCATCCCAACTGAGCCAATAATCCCCTTGGCGTACGGCGAATACGTAAAAATAATCTTCGATATGTTGATATTCGATGGAGTGCACGGCATACAGATTTTCGCCAAACAATTCGATATCACCCAGATCGTCTTTAATTAATTGCCAGCGCTGACGAATTTGCTGCGACCATGCCGACTGAGTCGCTGCGCCATGGGAACGGGCAAATACGCCGTGACGATTCAAGCAATTATTTTCACCATCGAGTTTTTCAGTATGAACCAGTTGTTCAATATTTTGGATGTGCGCCCACCAATCGCTATTAATACGATCGTCGTTGGTGGTGCCCGGTGAGAACGGATAGTGATACGTTCTACCATACTTCCTTGATTGCATATTCATTATGCTTTCTCTACAGAAATAACAAAACACAACAAATCTTGTGCAAGATTTGCCTCTGCGATAATTGAGAAATCAAGTGTTGGTATTACATATCTAGTCCGCGAGACGGCCTCATTTTGGGTGTTTTATCAGAAAAACAGCAAGAAATAACTTAGTTGGGGGAATTTTACATGAATTGGAATAAAATCCAACTCAGCACGGTTACCCATAATAAAATTAGAGACGATTCTCAATTTTTACCGAGCGGATTTTCTCACCGTAACTCACCGCTCTACTTTCACCACTCCATTCTGAATGACTTTTTCCTTGATAATTTGTCTCTTCATAAAATGTGACACGCCAACCAAAGGGAATACTGAACGATTTTATTTCACCAAACAATTCCATCTTCGATAAGTCAGGCACACTTTCTGTGATACCGATATATTTGCCACTTAGCCAATTATCGTTATACATCAGGATGGCATTTTCCTTTATATTCTTCGTTTCATCTTTAGCGAGAACCGTAGTAACACATTGGGCATCTTCATTTTTGCAAAAAATTTCACCGTGCGTTTTTTTACAGCTTCGAACAACATTTTCACGCGCTGCACTCTCCGTCACTCCCGCTTCAACTATCGGCGTTGAAAAGGGTAGCAATCCACAGAGATAAATTGTTTTATCATTGTTCAACTGCGCAAATGCCATGTGGGTAAACAGCATAAATAATAACGCTATCTTTTTCATTTTAATGACTCAAATTGATTAAGGTGTCATGTTAAATAGTCTATTTAACCGTACTGGAGGTCGTTGATGACCACGAAAATAATGTGATGGTACTTCCATTACCTGAATTAGAGTCGGACAGTGAGCTTAATTTGCATTTAGCGTCTTCTTTCTTACAGAAAATAGAACTTCTGTTTTGCTCACAACGTCTTGCCGTTTTTTCTCTGGCAACTATTTCAGACACTCCCGCATCAAAGTACATTTCGTTAAATGGCTGTAAAACGCAGATATACACCTCAGAAGGGGTATTATTGCCAAATTGATTTCCCGCATTAAATTGGCCCCCCGTATTAAACTGCCCACCTGTATTAAACTGCCCCCCTAGGCCCGAAACACACCCACTTAACATCCACGATAACGCCAAAATTAGATATTTATTCATCTTATCAAACTCAATATTTTTATTGTGTGGCCATTGAATTAGTCAAAGCAAATCGTGACGGTGCAATCGTTACCATCACAACGGGCTTGGGTGCCATTCTCAATTTCCACGCGAGCGCCATTTTGCTTTAACCATGCTTTCGTCGTTTCGACTTTATTATGTTGGCCTGTCTGGCTTTCGATAATCACAATACGTCGAGCATTTCTCACGGTGCTATACACCGATTGATCATAAGAACGATAATTCGGATTAAAATTGATCAGCTCTCGTTTGCACGTCACGTTAACCGCATCACTTTGAAATAATAAATCAAAAAAACCGAGGTCTTTATGAACAATCAGTTGAGGCGGATACGCATTCCCTTTTTTATATTGTGTGGAGTTAGCGCAAGCAGATAAGACAAAAACAGCACCGAGTAAAAATAAGATTTTTTTCATTTATTACCTCGTCATTAATGTACAATTATTCACTAAGTTGCGACTCATCCAGAGGGTATTTCACCACCACTTTATTGCGGTATAAACAGTGATCGCTGAGCGTGAGTGGCTCTTGCCCTTTGGTGGTGATTTTCTGCCAAATTTCATTATGGCGATAAATCACGCCACGCTCCCGAACAAACTTATGGTTCTGTTGGTAAATATGGTATTTATTTTCGCGGGGTTCTGAGCACAATAGCTCCCCTTCAATTTGGTGTTCGCCAATGTTAAACACTAACTGAAATGTTGCTTGGGTTGGGTTATACAGTACAAGGTCGATGTAGTTATAGAAGATAGCGGCACCCGATCCAAACGGTAACACGCGGCCCTCATCGGGAAATGGGTCAAAACTGTGGTTGGCCCGCTCTACCACTTTTAAAGGTGAATGCAGCACCATCCAGTGGATTAAATTGCTGAGTTGGCAAATTCCCCCGCCAATCCCGCTGCGAGCTTCGCCATAGGAAAGTTCCATTCCTTCCACAAATCCGCGTTTGGCAGTGGGTTTTCCCACAAGACGGCAAAACGAGAAGTATTCCCCCGGCGCGATGATAACGCCGTTCATCGTTTCAATCGCAATTCCGAGGTTTATTACTTTGTTATGTTGTAGCCGAAGGTCTGATTGACCCAGCTTGCGGATCAGCCGTGATGTGTGTTTATGGTAACGGTATTCCAGCGGTTGCTCAGCCAGATTGCGGGTATATTTGCGTCCTGAAAAGGCCCAGTGCCAACGCCTAAGTAGCCGTTTTTGATTCACGCGCAGCCAATACAAGATAGGATGATAGGAAGAAAGTGGTCTGCGCATGTCGAGCCTTATAGATTTCAGATAATAAAGGCATACTCACATAATTCCCTCATCATCAATATAGTCACAGTCCGATAATCGATGTTCCACTTAGCAACTATTTTTTCTCACTGTTTTTTATCTTTTAAGATTTTAGGTTTTTCTTTAACTTCCAAACTATGGCTCTATGGATTTTGTGCTGTAGCAAGGCGGCAAAAAAGAAAATCCCTAGCGGCGCTGCTGCTAGGGATACACGTTTGATTTTAAAATTAATTCTTAGAATTTAAGTTTTCGTATTTAGCTTTTAACTTCCAAACATTGGCTCTATGGATTTTGTGCTGTAGCAAGGCGGCAAGTGCAGCTAATCCCTGGGAGCATACATAAGTATGTGACTAGGGTTAGCAAGCGCAGCCAACACCGCTACAGCGCAAAAGACGACGAGCAGATCAATAGAGACCTAAAACCCCACCGACGGCTAGCGTGAAAAAACTGAACACCCAAATCCACCCGAACGAATACCGCAAATGACGGCCCATATCAATTCCCGCCAGCCCCATCGCCAGCCACGCTGCCGGTGAGAACGGACTCACAAACGTACCGGCGTTATTCCCTATCGCCATGGCGTACACCACCGCTGAAGGATCAACGCCTGCCGTCGCAGCAATCTGCTGAATAATCGGTAACAATGCAAAATAATAAGCATCAGTACTGGTAAAAATATCCATTGGTACACCGAGGATACCCACAAAAATATGAATTTTTGATACCCACTCCGTTGGCAAAATTGATGTCAAATCCATCGCAATGGACTTCAACATTCCACCATCGGATAAAATACCCAAAAATGCCCCTGCGGCGAGAATAATTGCCACCATACCTAACGCCTGTGGTGCGTGCAGGGAAAGTACCTTCATCTGCTCTCTTGGATTTGGATAGTTAATTAATAGCGCTAAAGAAAGTGCAATCATAAACACATACGGTGCTGAAAGTAGCCCGAATGCTAAACAGATAATCGCCCCTACAATTAGTCCACCATTAATTAATGGCTTTTTAGGTTTATGAGCAATGTCAACTACATCTGCGATTTGCTCACTTTCACCTAATAGTGAATCCATTTGATACGGTGTGGTGCCATTTAATGCAGCCGAAGCAATACGGCGCTTTTCGCGCATTCCCATAATGATGGCAAATACCACCGCGCCACCCATACCAATCAATTGCACGGGAATTAAACCTTGCCATAATGTGGAGGCATCAATGCCTGTTACCGCTGACGCACGACCTAATGGCCCGCCCCACGGCACCATATTCATAATCCCCATACTGGCACACATCAGCAATAACATAAGGTATGGACTCATACCTAATTGTCGGTATAGCGGTAATAATGCTGGAATAATGATTAAAAACGTTGCTGCGCCGGAGCCATCTAAGTGCACTACCCCCGCTATCAGCGTGGTCATAATACAGACGATGATTACATTACCACGGGTCATTTTGACCATCATGCGGATCAATGGGTCAAAAATATGTAAGTCCTTCATCATGCTGAAAAACAAAATGGCAAACAAAAACATTGCTGCCACTTTTGCCACTTTATTAATGCCGCTTTCGAAAAAGACCGAGATTTCACCAATGGAATATCCCGCTAGCAGTGCACCAATAAAAGGAATACAAGACATTGCAATAATTGGGCTAGCTTTACCCATCATCAGTAAAGTGACGATTGTCACGATGATTAAAATACCAATAATTGTTAACACATTGACCTTCCTTTTTAGAATTATATTTTCACAGGCTAATACACGTTGTTGAAAATAAAGCAGCTACAACTTTACAGTTGTAATTTTATTTTCATCTCCATTGCTCTTTTTACATAAAACTAATATTGCACAGGGCTGCTTATTGCTTATATAAAGCCCTTATTTAGGTTGCAAGATGAAAATTGTTTTTTTGCGTCAGCAATATTGATTTCAAGGTAAATAAAATCACTTAATAAAATAGAAACTCAGTGTGAAAATCTATTAGCGCCATAAAAACCATAAAACCAAATTAAGTTTATCATGTTTTATTTATCATGGAGTTAACAAAGAGATGTACACTAAGCGTGTATTTATCATGATTTGAAATGGTTCATTACAATATATTTATACTTTTCCTTTCGTTCTTTTATTCATAATAAAAAATAGCAAGTAGAGATTTATACTTTTTATTCTTTTCCTCAAAATTATCTATGCGTTATTGCTTTTTCAGCTTGCTTATAACGAAAAAATTTTTTGAGTACCTAAATTTGCCGCTTTATCACAAGAATGGCTGTTCTTTTTTTGTATACTGTCAGAATTATCTTAGGTTTCGTTATAAGGAAAAAGGAATGAGTTACCTATTTTCACCGGCTAACTTAGGTCAAGTTCAGCTAACTAACCGCATTATTGTTCCGCCTATGTGCCAATATTCTGCGCATGAAGGTCTTATCACTCCTTGGCATCAAGCTCATTATATGAACCTTGCCTTATCCGGCGCTTCCCTTGTGATTGTCGAAGCCAGCGCTGTAAACCCCGATGGGCGAATTACTTACCAAGATTTAGGTTTATGGAATGACTCTCAAATGCAGGCATTTAAAGCTCTGCTAACGAACATCAAAAGTTTTGCCTATGCAAAATTAGGTATTCAAATTGCCCATGCAGGCAGAAAAGCATCCTGCGCACTACCGTGGGAAGGCGGGCAAAATTTAGCGCCAGACGATCTACATGGTTGGCAAACAGTCGCGCCATCCACCCTGCCTTTCGGAGACAGTTATTCACCGAAGGCTCTCACTGTGGATGAGATCCACCAAATCACTCAACAATTTGTAGATTCTGCAAAACGCGCTGAACAAGCAGGTTTTGATTTAATTGAGATCCATGCGGCTCATGGTTATTTACTGCATGAATTCCTATCTCCTATTGCTAATCAGCGACAAGATGAATATGGCGGCAGTTTTGCTAACCGTACTCGATTTTTAGTGGATGTGTTTCGTGAAGTGCGTGCGGCGGTCAGCCCAAATATTGCTGTCGGTATCCGTATTTCAGCGACGGATTGGGTTGCCGGTGGCTGGGATCTGGCTCAATCCATCGAACTCACTGAAGTGCTAGAAGAATTAGGATGCGATTATATCCACGTTTCTTCAGGTGGATTGTCTGACAAACAGCAGATCCCGGTCAGCCCAAATTACCAAGTGCCACTGGCGCAGGCTATTCATGAACATACCGATATGCCCGTTATTGCTGTGGGGCTGATCACCGAACCTCACCAAGCGGAAGCGATTATTGCGACCGGGCAAGCTGACTTTATAGCGATTGGTCGCGGCATTTTATATGAACCGCGCTGGCCGTGGCGTGCCGCCAGTGTACTCAATGAGCAAATTAATGTGGCACCACAATATTTACGCTGTGCTCCGCATCAATTTAAACAGCTATTTAAATAAGCGTTGATTTAAAAATCGGTCCTAAAAACAGCAAAGCCACGGGGCTTTTTATCACCGTGGCTTTATTTAACAATAACTAAAGCTATTCAATTAACGCGCGTTAGTTGCACATTCTTGAACAAATGAAATCATAGTTTGTTGGAATTCAGGCGCAGCAGCGGGTGATTTTTGCAGTTCGCTGTCTAAACGTTTAAATTCTTTTAAACCATATTTTTCAACAGTTTTATCGTAAGCACAGCCACAGATTGCGCTAATAGCTTGTGCTGTTTCTGTATCAGATTCGCCCGCTGCTTTTACACAGTTGTTTACGAACTCAGAACGATACTCTGCAATCTCTTTTTTCTCGTCTGAACACGCTGACAACAATGCCATCATACCCGCCATACCCAATACTAATGCTGTCTTTTTCATTTTTAACCTATTTATCTTTGTTTATATCGGATTACATTAAAACCCTACAACATGCCTTAGTATTAATCATAGCTGCTTTAAATTAAAAAAGCTTGTTTCCATTGAATATTTAGCTGCCCTGTTTATTTCAATAAATTCACTAATTTAAGGTTTAAATTTTATGGTTTCCCGCCCAGTAAAATATAATTTTACTCACAGTCGATAGAGGACAAAAAAGCCGGAAGATAATTCCGGCTTTTAGTGAATAAGTATTTTTAGTTAATCTTCAATGGCATTACCAGTAACCCAGGAATTTCCACCAAATACTCCCTAAACTGATCCAAATAATTAAGTTAACTACACTCATCACAAAGCCTGCTTTCCACCATTCGCCCAGTGTGGCATAACCCGAACCGAAGATAATCGGTGCTGTACCCGTGCCGTAGTGAGTTAATGACATCATTAAGGATGAGGAGAATGCCAAGGTTAAACCTAACAGCATTGGCGGTGCACCTAATGCGAGACCCGCCGCAAAGAAAGCCCCGAACATTGCGGTAATGTGCGCGGTTGTACTGGCGAAGAAATAGTGGGAGTAAACATAGATCAGTACCAAAATTAAAGTACCCCAAACCCAACTAATTCCCATACTATCTATCGAACTTCCTACTGTGACAGACATCCACTTAATAAGACCTAATTTACCTAAGAAGCTCGCCATCATAACCAGTGCAGCAAACCAAACAACGGTATCCCATGCCCCTTTATTTTTCAGGACATCATCCCAGTTGATAACCCCAGTGCCCAGTAATACGCTCAGACCAATAAAGGCGGCGGTGGTTGCATTCACGCTAAAAGATGGCCCAAATAACATTTCAGGCACCCCTGCCCACATCATTAACAACAAGATGAAGACCCCTAATGTGATCATTTCAGGCAAAGAGATTGACCCTAACTGCTGTAAACGTTCTTTGGCGAAGTTTGGTGCATCCGGCGTAGAAGTAATTTCTGGCTTATACATAAAATAGATAACCAGCGGCATTAAAATCAGAGACACAATCGCCGGTACAAATGCCGCAATCGCCCACATCCCCCAAGTTAGCTCATTACCTTTACCAGCTTCGCTGACAATTAAGCTCACAATCAGTGGGTTAGGTGCCGTTGCCGTAATAAACATCGCGGAGGTAATTGGGTTGATATTGTAGTTCACTAAGGAGAGGTAGCGCCCTATTTTCCCCGAAGTACCGTCTTCCGCCTTAGATCCAAAGCTGTCTGAAATCGAACGCATAATCGGGTGAATAATTCCCCCTCCTCGCGCGGTGTTACTTGGCGTCACAGGTGCAAGAATGGTTTCTGCAATAGCCAATGAGTAAGCTATCCCAATGGTTTTTTTACCAAACAGGGAAATAACGTAATAACCAATACGCGCTCCTAGCCCTGTTTTATTCAAACTCATGGAAACCATAATGGAAATACCAATTAGCCAAATCAGGTCATTGGAAAAACCACTTAATGCATCCGCAATCGCGCCTTTCGTGGATTCAGGGTTGGTGACACCAGTTGCGGCCACCAATGAAATCGCAACGATAGAAACACCACCAATCGGTAACGCTTTACCAATAATTGCAGCAATGGTTCCGACAAACAGGGCTAATAAGTGCCATGCATTCGGATTAACACCTTCAGGAACAGGAATAGCAAACCAGATAATTAACGTAATCGCGACGGCGATTAAGGTGGGTATCGGTTTTAACGGAGTCAGTTTATTCATAAGGGTATCCATACAGTTTTTGAGATGGAATGACAGAGAAAGTGCAATATATATTTTTTTATTCTCAGTTGATGTTAGCAAATAATCATCTGAAAATATTGATCGTTATCATTTGGTTACTGAGTTTCATATGAATTTCAATCCATTATGTAACAAAATGTAATTAAAATTCACAAACAGTCACACTCCCTTAAAGTGAGTTAAAAGTGACTATAAAATAAAAACGAGTAACAGTTATATGTAAAAACGTCACTAACTCTTCCATCGGATTAAAGCGATTAAATATTAGAATATTTCCCAAAACTTAATTAATATACAAAATTTCAATAATTATTGATATTCACCTATCTAAAACTTAATGCTGAATCGAATTACTCATAATTAATCAAAAATAGCAATAAAGCCCCTTGTAAATAGATTTACTTTCGTTTAATGGCGCGAATAAAAATCAAACAGGCTAATTGATTAATGAAATTATTTAGCTCAAGCCTTAAGCTATTAGGGTAAATATATTGCTATCCCATGAGCAGCCAATTCATTACCCAACAAGATAATCGTTATAAGTAATAATCACCTCCACATTAATAACGCACTTCTCTATTTGTATCATTATGTGGCTACGTTTTCTTATGGGCAGCTAAACTAGAATGAATCAGACTACTCATTTAAATAGGCCCTTTAAATAAAGGAGATTAAAATGACATTTGACGACACTCATTATAAGAGCCAGCAACAACCCTGCATCGTTTTAAGCACGACTAATAGCCAAGAAAGTGCGATAAAAATTGCACAGCATCTGTTGAATAACCATCTTGCGGCCTGTGTTTCATTATTACCAGAAATGAAATCAGTCTATTTATGGAAAGGAAATGTGACGGAAGATAATGAAATTCTATTACTGATAAAAAGCACGATTGGTAATCAGAAAGCGCTATTTGATGCCATCAAAGAAATTCATCCCTATGAAATTCCTGAATTAATTCGGTTAGATCCTAATCAGGTAGAGGATAACTATTTACAGTGGCTGGTTAATTCTGTTCGTTAACATTTACATCTACCATATTATTTTCAGTTTATGTTCCTTTTTCATATGGCAAATTGTGATCGTTTTTATTAGCTGGTCAGCTTTGGTAAATACAAAATTAGTGTTATATAAATAGTCTCGCTTAATATTTATTTTCCTCCTTCGTTTGGAGGATTTTTTTGTCAAATTGACACCGATAGCGTTAAATTTCGGATTATACATCTAAATATGAACCTTTTAATTCAATACACTACCCTTTATTAAATAAAAAGTATAAATCTGTTTTATATCTTATTTCGAATACTTGCCTTGCTCAATGTTACCTTTATATTATATTTAAATATATATTATAATGTTGCATAACGTAAGAAGAGGAAATAATGTCAAAATTTACTGAGATCAATCAAAACCTACTGCAAACTATGCCAGAGCTGGCTCAATTTATTCCTGAAGTTATGACACATTTTTCCAACTTAATTGCAGCGGCCTCGATAGAGGGGGCTCTGGATAAAAAAATCAAAGAGCTGATTGCGATTGGTATTGCGGTTGCCAACCGCTGTGATGGTTGTGTTGCCTTCCATACAAAAGCCTTGGTCGATTTAGGCATAACGCAGCAAGAGCTTGCTGAAACTTTAGCTGTCGCCATTTTGATGGGAGGAGGCCCTTCAGTTGCGTATGCAACGCAGACATGGAATGCCTATAAAGAGTTTACCAGCCAATGCGGATAAGCCTGTGTAAAGGGTGAGGATGTCTCCTCACCCATAAATCACGTTTTAGCCTGCTCTAGCCGTCTGACCACCAGCTTTAAAGTAGGGAGTTTGACTGGGAGTTAATGGATCTCGGCCACGAATTTTGTCCGCCATTTTTTCTGCAATCATAATGGTTGTGGCATTTAAGTTGCCTGTAATAATCAGCGGCATAATGGACGCATCAATCACTCGCAGGTTATCAATACCATGAACACGCCCTTCACCATCGACGACCGCCATTGCATCCGAGCCCATTTTACAGGTGCCACAAGGATGAAACGCTGTTTCCGCACGTTCTCGTACAAACTGATCAAGTTGTTCATCGGTGACAATGTGCTTACCGGGGCTGATCTCTTCACCTCGATACGGGTCTAACGCTGGCTGAGCCATAATTTCTCGCGTGATGCGGATCGCTGCACGAAACTCTTCCCAGTCCTGCTCACAAGACATGTAGTTGAACAAGATGCTAGGGTGTTGATGCGGGTCACGAGATTTTATCTGCACTCGACCGCGACTTGGCGAACGCATAGACCCCACATGCGCCTGAAAACCATGCTGATTAACTGCATTGCTGCCATTGTAGTTAATCGCCACGGGTAAAAAGTGAAATTGAATATTTGGCCATGCAAATTTTTCACTGCTGCGAATAAACCCGCCCGCCTCAAACTGATTACTCGCACCGATACCCGTGCCTTTAAATAGCCACTGTGCACCAATCATTGGCTGATTAAACCATTTCAATGCGGGATACAGAGAAACAGGTTGCTTGCATTCATACTGTAGGTACATTTCCAGATGATCTTGCAAGTTTTCCCCAACCCCTTCCAAATAATGAACGGGAGGGATCTCAAACTGTGCTAACACCGCTTTAGGGCCGACACCGGATCGCTGCAAAATTTGTGGGGAGGCGATAGCCCCAGCGCATAACAAGATTTCTTTGCGCGCCTTCGCCACATGGGCTTGCTGATGCTTTCCTAAATAATATTTCACAGAAACCGCTTTTTTCCCTTCAAACTCAATGGTATCCGTGGTGGCTTGAGTGACTATCGTTAAGTTTTTACGGGCGCGAGCTTGATCTAAATACCCTCTGGCGGTACTCGCACGACGCCCTTTTGGCGTCACCGTACGATCCATCGGACCGAACCCTTCTTGCTGGTAACCGTTTAAATCATCCGTTTTCGGATAACCAGCTTGAACGCCGGCTTCAATCATCGCGTGGAATAGCACATTATTGTGGGATTTTGGCGTCGTCACACTCACAGGACCTTGGTCGCCGTGGTAATCATTTCCACCAATATCGCGGGTTTCTGCTTTACGGAAATAAGGCAAACAGTTGGCATAAGCCCAATCTTCTAGCCCCGGCGCTTGCGCCCAGCCATCAAAATCCATGGCATTTCCACGGATATAGCACATACCGTTAATCAATGAAGAGCCGCCAAGCCCTTTACCGCGCCCACATTCCATACGGCGGTTGTTCATATGAGGCTCAGGCTCTGTTTCATAAGCCCAGTTATAACGGCGTCCCTGAAGTGGGTAAGCTAATGCCGCTGGCATTTGTGTGCGAAAGTCGAACCGGTGATCCGGTCCTCCTGCTTCAAGGAGCAGCACAGTAACATCAGTATCTTCTGTCAGGCGGGTAGCAAGAACGTTACCGGCTGAACCAGCACCGATAATAATGTAGTCATAGACCATTGTTATCTCCTCTGTTTCAGTCAAATTAAGTGATTAAAAAATGGATGAAAACTCTCCGAGTTCAACTTGAATGGATTTGATTTGAGTGTAATTTTGCAGTGTCACCAGACCATTTTCACGCCCGACACCAGAGTGTTTATACCCCCCCACTGGCATTTGCGCAGGGGATTCTCCCCAAGTATTGATCCAACAAATTCCCGCTTCCAATTGGTGAATAACGCGATGAGCTCGGGCGAGATCTTGCGTGACAATCCCTGCGGCTAAACCATAAATAGAATGATTTGCTCGCTCAATCACCTCACCTTCTGTGCGGTAACTTAGAATGCTCATCACAGGGCCAAAAATCTCTTCTTGGGTGATTTGCATCTCATCAGTACAATCGGTAAACACGGTCGGAGCCACATAAGCGCCATTTGCCAGTGATTCTGTCATCAGACGCTCACCACCACACAACACTGTCGCCCCTTGCGCCTTGCCAATCTCGATATAGCGCAGCACATTGTCCAGATGCTTGAAGCTGACCAAAGGCCCAAAATTGGTATTTTCATCGGTTGGTGAACCAATACGAATGCGAGCAACACGCTGTGCGATTTTGGCTTCAAAGGCAGATTTCAGGTTTTCTGGGATAAATACCCGCGTCCCATTGGTGCACACTTGCCCAGAGCTGTAAAAATTCGCCATCATGGCGATATCAGCGGCTTTGTCTAAATCGGCATCATCGAAAATAATCAGCGGTGATTTTCCACCCAACTCCATAGTGACCTCTTTGAGGCTTGAGCTAGAGGCATTGGACATCACTTTCTTCCCTGTCGGGACGCCGCCGGTAAATGAGATTTTGGCGATATCAGGATGTTCCGTTAGCCATTGCCCCACTTCACTGCCCATGCCCGTTACCACGTTAAACACTCCCGCAGGTAAACCTGCTTCAGTGTAGATTTCCGCCAGCTTTAATGCGGTTAATGAGGTGACTTCACTGGGCTTAAATACCATGGCATTGCCCGCCGCCAGTGCTGGTGCGGATTTCCATAACGCAATTTGAATGGGATAGTTCCATGCGCCAATACCTGCAACCACCCCCAACGGCTCACGGCGAGTATAGACAAACGAGGTTTCACGTAGCGGAATTTGCTGCCCTTCTAGGGCTGGGATTAATCCTGCATAGTATTCAAGAACATCCGCGCCCGTCACAATATCGACAAAGCGCGTTTCAGAAAGCGGCTTCCCCGTATCGAGAGTTTCTAAATAGGCGAGTTCATCATTACGTTCACGTAAAATATCTACGGCACGGCGCAAGATACGTGAGCGCTCCATCGCGGTCATTGCCGCCCAAATTTTTTGCCCCTGTTTTGCACTCTCCACCGCCCAGTGAATATCGTCGATGCTAGCTGACTGCAAATGCGCAATCACCTCGCCATTGGCTGGGTTTATTGCCTCAAACTGCCCGCATTCAGGTTGTGAACTGTCGACATATCCCCCATGAATGTAAAGCTTATGAATCGGTGGATGTTGCATAACTTCTCCTTTGAAAAATAGTTAGGTCGAATGATCTCCTGCTCGTGCCAATTGCATATCGATATACTCGTTAGTGATACTAAGCGCTTTCGTCACAGGAAAAGGCTCATTACTCAGCGCACTGCGCAACCATAAGCCATCAATCAAGGCAGCCAGCCCTTTAGCAGCACGGCGTGCGGCAGGTTTACTTAGCGCTCGCCCAAACTCATAGCTTAGGTTGGAATATAAGCGACGGTCATTCACCCGCTGTAAGCGATTCAGATTTGGTTGGTGCATACTGCTCGCCCAAAATGCCAGCCATGTTTTCATTGCGGCTTCACTAATTTGGGTCGAGTCAAAGTTCCCTTCCACAATCGCTTGGATTCGCGCTTTAGGATTTTCGCCACTCAATAATCTGAGTCGCATCGCAATACCAAACCCTAATTGATACTGGATATGGCGCATAGTGGCTTCCAATAAACCGCTTTTATCACGGAAATAGTGGCTAATAATCCCAGTAGAGACTCCCGCTTTACGGGCGATCAGCACAAAGCTGGCTTCTTGCATTCCCACTTCGTTGATGACCGCTAAAGTGGCCTGAATTAACTGCTGTTTACGTATCGATTGAACGCCTATTTTCGGCATGGCATGAAAACCTAATAAGACCATTGAACCCATTTATTAAACGATTTTTTAATTGAATGTTCAATCAATATTAACTATGGTTTACAACAATTCATTCACAATCAACTCGAGGAGATACCCGTGAAATTTTAAATATTTACTAATAATTCAATGTGTTAGTAAATGATATAACTTTAAATTTTCATCCAGATAAAACTGTGGAACTGCCAATGACAAATTCAAAAAGTCCAAAAAATGGGCAGAAAGACCAACTTAATCACGTTGTTTTTTTTACCTCCGCCGCCTTAATACTGGCGTTTTCTTTTTTCACCATCCTGATGACTGACACCGCAAATCAATGGATTGTTGCAACACTGGGTTGGGTGTCAAAAACCTTCGGCTGGTATTATTTACTCGCCGCCACCTTGTATATCGTTTTTGTGATTTTTATCGCCACCTCGCGCTTTGGGAATATCAAACTGGGACCGGAACAATCCAAACCGGAATTTAGTTTACTCAGCTGGTCGGCGATGCTATTTGCCGCGGGGATCGGCATTGATTTGATGTTTTTCTCGGTGGCTGAACCGGTCACTCAATATATGTTACCGCCAACGGGTGAAGGCGAAACCCTTGAAGCGGCTCGTCAGTCGATGGTGTGGACACTGTTTCACTATGGACTCACGGGCTGGTCAATGTACGCCTTGATGGGCATTGCGCTCGGTTACTTTAGTTATCGCTATAATTTGCCATTAACCATCCGTTCTGCCCTATATCCGATTTTTGGTAATCGGATTAACGGGCCGATTGGTCATACCGTCGATATTGCCGCTGTGCTCGGGACGATTTTCGGTATCGCTACTACCCTCGGTATTGGCGTGGTGCAGCTCAATTACGGGCTAAAAGTGCTGTTTGACCTTCCCCAAGGGTTAACGGTGCAAGGTGGGCTGATTTTCCTTTCGGTGGTCATGGCGGTGATTTCTGCCACATCGGGGGTCAATAAAGGGATCCGCATTCTCTCGGAACTGAACGTATTACTGGCCTTGGGGCTGATCCTGTTTATCCTCTTTGTAGGGGATACGGAATTTCTGCTCAATGCGCTGGTACTCAACGTTGGGGATTATGTGAACCGTTTTATGGGCATGACCCTTAACAGTTTTGCGTTTGATAGGCCGACCGACTGGATGAATAGCTGGACCCTGTTTTTCTGGGCATGGTGGGTAGCATGGTCGCCTTTTGTTGGCCTATTTTTAGCCCGAATTTCCCGTGGTCGCACCATTCGCCAGTTTGTGATTGGCACGCTGATCATCCCGTTTGTTTTCACGCTACTTTGGCTATCTATCTTTGGTAATAGCGCTCTGTATGAAATTATTCATGGCAATAAAGCATTAGCCGAAACGGTATTAGAGGCTCCCGAAAAAGGGTTTTATTCCCTACTTGAGTTATATCCGGGGTTTGGATTAACTGCCTCCGTTGCCACTATTACAGGGTTACTTTTTTACGTGACATCCGCGGATTCAGGCTCGTTAGTGCTGGGAAATTTCACCTCAAAACTGAGCGATATTAATCACGATTCCCCTAATTGGCTGCGAATTTTCTGGTCAGTGGCCATCGGTTTACTCACCCTTGGGATGTTAATGACTGATGGGGTGCCCGCCCTGCAAAATACCACTGTGATTATGGGGCTGCCGTTTAGTTTTGTGATCTTCTTTATTATGGCGGGGCTGTATAAATCATTGCGGTTTGAAGATTATCGCCGCGTCAGTGCCATTAATACCAATGCCCCTGCACCGCTGTATGGCAACGAGCCTATTAAGTGGAAACAGCGTCTGGGACGCGTGATGAATTTCCCGGGTACCACCTACACCCAACGGATGTTAGATTTAGTCTGTATTCCTGCAATGCAAGACGTGGCTAAAGAGCTGGAATTGCGTGGGGCTAAGGTGGAATTTGCGACCCATCCTCTTGCTGAAGAAGAGCGACTTAATCACTTAGAGTTAGTTGTCGATTTAGAAGAAGAACAAAGTTTTATCTACCAAATCTGGCCGCGTCGCTATACGGTACCAAGCTTTACCTACCGCGCTCGTTCAGGGAAATCCCACTATTACCGCCTTGAAACTTACTTGTGGGAAGGCACCCAAGCTAACGATTTAATGGACTACACCAAAGAGCAGGTGATCAGCGATATCCTCGACCAATATGAGAAGCATTTAAACTTTATTCATTTAAGCCGCGAAGCACCGGGGGCGACATTGACCTTTCCCGAAGGAAATTGATAGAAAGCTGATTATTTAAACAATGCAAAAGGCGCTCAATAAGCGCCTTTTATTTGCAACACGGGGGAATGCTAATTATTCATTCTGATATTTTTGCTCTAGCATGGATTGAAGCTCACGCGGGTTGTTCATCCATGATAAATGCCCCGGACAGCCTGCTGCCGTTGGGTTGATATCACAAGGGCGTATGTGATTGAGTAGGGATTTTTCATCTTCATCCCGCTGTTCGAGTAGCGATTGGTAGCTACGATCTTGCTGAGCAATTTTTAATTTAGGGTCAAATTTGAACTTCTGCTCTTCCCGCAGTGTGTCCATTCCTTGGTAATTTTCATGATATAGGCGATCAACGGGTGATTTTTCTTTAAATGACAAGTCGGTGGCAAAGCCAAAAGGAGCACAAAAAACAAGAAAAAAGACAACAATAACCTTTTTGAACATATGGATACCTACTGTAAATGCATAATTTGGCATTATATGCACTTACAACATATCGGTGTAGAAAATATATTTTTTATTTTTTATATTTCATTATTTATTAAATACTTATGATTAATTAACTATAAAATCAATTGATTGAATATACATTAATATCCGTAGTGATTGTTTCTGCATTTTTATTTATTGGCTCCATTATTCCCCGTCAAATATCTCGATGCTATCGCGCAAAAACACAAAGAAAAACAGGCAATTTTCATGATTCCGAGCTAAAACTATATTAGCGTTTTTATTTATGAGGGAATGACATGGAGCCAGTGAATAGCCACATCACGTATAAAGTGAACCATTCGATTTCGGTGGATGATTTTTTGAATTTATTGAAGCAATCCCCACTGGATACGTTTGTGCCCACTGACGATGTCGCGTTGCTGGATTCGATGTTAAATAATGCGGATTTACTAATCAGTGCTTGGGTAGATGGGCAGGTGGTGGGTTTCGCTCGCGCGATCACGGATTATAGTTTTTGCTGCTATATCTCTGAAATTGCGGTAGATATTCAGTATCTTCACCAAGGTGTCGGCAAGCATTTGCTGCGCCTCACCGCCGAGGAGCTTCCCCCCGAGTGTCATTTAATTTTTCGCTCCACCCCCGACTCTCAAAACACTTACCCCAAACTCGGCTTCAATCCCTGCCCCAACACATGGCATATCTCCGCCAAACGCTTTCTAGATAAAATGAAAAGTTAGTTTTTTATTTTTCCTTAATTTCGCCCTTATTTTTGCTTTGGTTTTGGTTTTGTACTTTATTATAACTCCCCCAATGCTCTAAATAATTCGAATCCACGGCTAGGCGGCAAACGAAGATATCCCGATGAGCATACATAAGTATGTGATTCGGGTAGCTGAGAGCAGCCAACAACGCTGTGGTTCGAAGTATGACGAGCGTTCGAGCTACGAGCGTAATTTAGAACGCAACCGTTTGATGGCCTGACTGTGAAGCTGACTAACTCTCGACTCCCCCACCTCCAACACCGCACCAATCTCCTTCAAATTCAGCTCTTCTTGGTAATACAGCGTCAGCACCATTTTTTCGCGCTCTGGCAATTGTTCTATTGCCGCCACGATTTGCTCTTTCAGGCTGGATTCCATTAATAAGCTCAGTGGGTTGCCGCCATCGTCTTCATCCATTGAAGGTTCGCAGCTTTCACCGTGCACTTCATGCCATTCATCATAGGAGAACAGTTGGCTATTGTTGGTATCCAGTAGCACTTGGCGATATTCCGATAGGTCGATATCCAGCGCTTTGGCAATTTCAGGCTCTGTGGCACTGCGCCCAAGGCTTTGCTCAAGTTCACCAATGGCTTTGGTCATTTCACGGGCTTGGCGACGTACACTACGGGGAACCCAGTCACGGCTACGCAGTTCATCGAGCATGGATCCGCGGATCCGCTGCACAGCATAAGTGGCAAAAGAGGCACCTAATGAGGCATCGAAACGTTCTAATGCGTGGAGTAGCCCGATGCCACCCGCTTGGATTAGGTCATCGATATCAACGCTGGCAGGAAGTCGGACTTGCAGTTTCAGGGCTTCATGGCGTATTAGAGGGTAATAACGCTCCCATAGGCTATTTTTATTAATGACACCTTCGGCAGTATATAAATCACTCACAACCTGAATCACCCTTCAAGTTTTAACTAAAGGTAGCCATTATCTGTGTTACGCGTAATTTCAATCCGCAGAGTAAGGCACTAAATCAGCCGTTATTCTTTTTATCCTAAATAAATTTGATGGAGCCCAATATTTTTTGAGTCTATTTTTTGCTTTTGCTTTTGCTTTTGCTTTTGCTTTTGCTTTTGACCTTGCCTTTGACCTTGCTTTTGCTCTTAACAACGCCAAAGCCCGCCCTAAATAATTCGTGTTGCAGCTAGGCGGCAAGCTGAATTATCCCTAGGAGCATACTGAAGTATGTGACTAGGGTAATTTAGTGCAGCCAACAACGCTGCGGCGCGAAGTATAACGGGCATGAAAAAGGCCAGCATTGCTGGCCTTTTATCTCAGAAACCGATCACGAATTAACGTAACAGGCTTAACACACCTTGTGGAACTTGGTTAGCTTGCGCTAACACAGCAGTACCTGCTTGTTGCAGAATCTGACCACGGCTCATGTTAGAAACTTCTGTCGCGAAGTCAGCATCTTGGATACGGCTACGTGCTGCGCTCAGGTTGTTAACAGAGTTGTTCAGGTTGTTGATAGTAGATTGGAAACGGTTTTGAATCGCACCTAATTTAGAACGGCTTTCATCAACTTTGTTGATTGCAGCGTCTAAAGTTGCCAGAGCGTCGCCTTTAACTTCCAATCCAGCAGGTGCATCTTTACCTGCATCTGGAGTAAACTCTTTGCCTGCAACAGCTGAAGTCGCTTTTAAGTTAACTTCTGTACCTGTTCCAGCCTCAAAGTCTGCATTAGAAACTAAATAATCTTTACCGCCTTTTGTCGCAATATATTGTCCCGCGACTGCTTTACCATCAACAGTATACTCTTTTACTGCTAAACCAGTTTCATAAGCAGTACCACCTGCAACACCTACTTTATCAGCAGTAACATCTGTTGCACCTTTAGCAGTAACACCTTTTTTACCTGCAGGAGTAGCTTCAAACAGTTTATCGCTAGAAACACCTAATGTTTCAGTGTTAGTTTTGTCTAAGCTGAATTTGATCACTTCGTTATCGTTAGTACCTACTTGGATGCTCATCTCAGTTTTTTCGCCGCTCAGAACTTTCACGCCGTTAAATTGAGTTTGATCTGAAATACGAGTGATTTCAGCTAAACGTTCAGTCACTTCGTTTTGGATTGAAGTGATATCTGAGTTAGAGTTAGAACCGTTTTTCGCTTGAACAGTCAGCTCACGAATACGTTGTAAGTTATCGTTAATCTCGTTCAGTGCACCTTCAGTTGTTTGTGCAATAGAGATACCGTCGTTTGCGTTACGAGAAGCTTGAGTTAAACCTTTGATGTTTGCAGTGAAACGGTTAGCAATTGCTTGACCCGCAGCGTCATCTTTTGCGCTGTTGATACGTGAACCAGAAGATAAACGCTCAATAGCAGAGCCTAATACGCCTTGTGAACGGTTTAAGTTGTTCTGAGTAGTCAGAGACAGAATGTTGGTGTTAATGACTTGTGCCATGATGTATTCCTTAATTATTCAATGTAAGTCAAGCCTGCGGCTTAACCGTGTAATTGTTTTGTCAGCAATAACATTATCGGCGGCACCCAAAACCCCTTTAGCCATTTTTATAAAATTTTTTCACGAATAACGGCAAAAGTGCGTTGGAATCAGCTTTTTTCACACTAAATTTTTTATTAAACCCTTCGATTATGGTTAATGTCCTTATCATTTTTATTCAATAAGCCTAATTACCTGCTTTTTACGGTTTAACTCCTTCCATTATTATTTCTCAGAATAGTCTAATATTTTTCCCCAATTCGCCGATAAAGGACTAAATACGAATTTATTTTCAGGGTTTAATATTCAGGAGAGATTTATGGCAGGCATATCCACACTTGGTATCGGGGCTAACTTAGACTTAAATGTACAAATGGACCAATTGGAGGCGATGGAAAAGCGCCGCTTAGATCCATTAACACAACAAAAAGCCAGCTATGATGCGCAAATCAGTGCATTTGGTAAGATGCAATCTTCATTAGAAAAACTGAAAAAAGCGGCGGAAGATCTCAAGAAATATCAAGACATCAGTACGACCAAAGTGAGTGGTGAATATAAAGCCTTTGATGTCAAAACCGATGGTAAAGCGGTTGCTGGTGTACATGACGTTAAAGTCACCCAACTGGCTAAGGCGCAAACTATCGCCACTAAAGGGCATAGCGATAATAAAGAATTACTAGGTGGTTCAGAGAAAGAACGCACGATTACGATCACTCAGCCTTCACAAAAAGAAGATAAAGATAAAATCGTCATCAAGCTTGATGCAGGTAGCACATCATTAATCGAGATTGCCGACGCCATTAATAAAACCGATAAAGGCGTTTCTGCTTCTGTTATCAAAGATAAAGACAATCAATACCACTTAGTTGTCACCTCGAAAAAAGCGGGTACTGATAACCGTATGAGTATCAGTGTTGATGGCGATGATAAATTAGCAAAAGTGCTGAATGTCGAATCAACCTTAGTCGATGGTAAAGTCACGATTGTGGATGAAGCCAAGAGCGGCATGGAACAAAAAGTTCCACCACAAAATGCTGAACTCATTATTGATGGTTTCGAATTAGAGTCACAAACTAACGAAGCCAAAGACCTATTTCCTGGTTTAACTCTGTCTTTAAAGAAAGAAAGTGAAGATGGTAAATCAGACCATTTAATTATCTCTGAAGATATTGAACCAGCTAAAGCTAAAATCAAAGCGTGGGTGGATGCCTATAATGAGTTCCAAACCTTAGCCAAAGAACTCACTAAATATACACCAACTAAAAATGGCACCACTCCAGATAAAACCAATGGACCATTAATTGGCGACTCTACTCTTCGCACTATTCAAAGTACCTTACGTACCCAAGTACGTAGCCCACAAGATAGCGGTGAATTAAACCTGCTGAATAAAATGGGGATTAAGCAAAAGCTGGACGGTACATTAGAAATCGACAGTAAAAAACTCGATAGTGCACTAAAAGATAACCCATCTAGCGTAAAAGTATTCTTTGCTGGTGACGGTGAAAAAACCGGATTTGCCACGGAAAACTTTAACTTTCTAAAAGAAACGTTAGATACGAAAGAAGGTACGCTACATAACGCAACCGATGGTGTTCAACGTAAGAAAAAAAGCTTAGACAAGCGTATTGAACAAACTAATAAGCAAATTGAAAATACTATGGATATGCACCGTAGACAGTTCCAGAACCTCGATAAAATGATGAGTTCATTGAACAGCACCACTAATTCATTAGGCAGACTTTTAGGTTAACCGTATGTATCAACGTAAAGCTAATCAAGCCTATCAGCAGGTCAGTTTGGAGAGTGAAATCGCCAATGCGACCCCGTATCAACTGATCCAAATCCTGTTTAAAGGGGCCTTAAGTGCCCTTAAACGGGGAGAGATTTTTATGGAGCAGGGAAACATTGCTGAAAAGGGTAAAGAAATCTCAAAAGCAATCGACATCATTGACACGGGATTAAAACAATCGCTAAATTACGAGGCTGGTGGCGAACTTGCTGAAAATTTAGCGAATTTGTATGAATACATGACGCGGCAATTGCTCCGCGCCAACATAGAAAATAACGTGACTTATGTCCAAGAAGTTTACCAATTACTCTCCGATATCGCCTCTGCATGGCAACAAATCGGTGCAAATGTGGATGAAAGATAACCAGGTGGACAATAAAAATCCTCTCTATTTACTTGAAATATATCGTAATGTCTTAATATTAAGTGAAAACTTAGTTTCGCTCGCACAATCAGGGGAATGGGAGTCATTAATCTCCCGTGAAACTGAATATGTCCTTGCCGTTGAGAATTTAACGGCTCTGACTGAAGAATATGAGCAGGAACAACCTATTACTGACGACTTTGTGCAGTTACTACACCAGATCATTGAAAACGAACGAGTGACAAAAGAACACTTACAAAATCATTTGAATTTTTTAAGTAAAGAAATCAAACAGCTCGACCAACAAAAGGTTTTGAATAATAGCTACGGCCAATTTGATCAACCCGATGCTCCAAGGGTTATTAAACCTCTCGAGTAAACGGTAAAGTGTCAGGCAGTTCACCTGACGCTTAACTTAATAGGACAACCCAATTGGCACAAAGCACGCAATAGCAGCTCCCCGAATCACACTTGTTGGGTCTCGGGAAGCCGTAAAATAGACGGGGATTGCTGTTATTTTAATCTTTACTGCTGTTTCAATCTTTGCTGCTTTTTAAGCTTTTTCAACAACATATTGCGCTTTAACGTGGATAAGTGGTCAATAAACACTTTACCGTTTAAATGGTCAATTTCATGTTGCATGACAATCGCTAAAAACTCGTCACTGTCGACAACAAACTCCTTGCCGTCACGGTCAAACGCCTTCACCTTCACACGTAAAAAGCGTGGTACATCCGCGTAAACATCTGGTACGGATAAACAACCCTCTTGATAGCTTGTCTCCCCTTCGCTCTCAATAATTTGCGGGTTGATAAATACCATTGGCTCATTACGTTCTTCCGAAATATCAATCACCATAATGGCTTTAGTTTCGGCGATTTGCGTTGCCGCCAGCCCAATACCGTTGTCAGTGCTGTACATGGTTTCAATTAAATCATCGACCAATGTTTGTACTGCTGCGAAATCCGTAACGGGACTGCACTGAATACGCAATCTTTCATCTGGAATTTCAATAATCTCTCTTACTGCCATAGCTAAAATCCTGTTGATTCAATGACTTTTACTCAAGCCCATGTATTTTTACTCAAACCTATGAGTCAAAGTATCGCCCTTTTTTTGCCCACAAAAGATGCAAAAAATGGCAAAGTGGCTTGGAGATGAAAATTTCACAGAAAAATAACATGATCTAAGACAAAATACATCTGAAATCACCAGAAAACTCTCCGTACAGCCCATTTCTACAGGCAGGCCCAACGTATTTCATCGAGATCAGATAGTCCGCATAAAATAGTATTTGTAAATTTTACATGGCGAACCGATCAAAATATAAATCTGAATTAACACTGATTAGATAGCTTAGCTATAATTTTATTTCGACTTTCTATTTAATACTGTTTTTAACAGAAAATTTACACGGGATAAGCCGAATTCTGTTTGCTGATAACCCTTTTCTTTGAATACATAACCCAACATAAGCTTACGTTTTTAATACTTAATCATAATTCTTACCTTTGCTTTGTTCGCTGTTTAATTAATGATGAAGACCTGTTCGATTTTGTTACTCACATTTCTAATCTTAATAAATGGAGTTCTTATGAAATTAAAACCGATTATTGCCGCCCTGATTGTGATGTCCACCACTGCCGCTTTTACGGCTCAAGCTAACTCAACAGCACCTGTTGCAAAACAAGCCGTTAGCGCCAAAAAAGCCAATGCCTATGAAGAGATTATGATTGATAAAGTCTGGGTGACGACTCAAGCTGTCGATCAAGATAAAAAAGAGGTGCCAGCAACAGATAAACAAGTGGCAAACTTCTTTGGGCTTGCAGAATATTACCCCGATGGCACTTTTAAGATGCTAACTCTTGAAGGAGCTCCAAAAATGCAGGGTGATTGGTCATTCAGCGAAGATGGCAAAACCCGTTCATTAACGGCCAAAGATGACAAAGGTGAAGTCCTGTTCACGCGTGTGGTTGAAAACGTGACGGTGACACCGGAAGAGTACACTTACCGCATCTACCCATCACAGGATGATAAAACCAAGTATTTTGACATCATCCATAAAGTGAAAAAATAGTTCATACCATAATTGGGGAATGTATTTAGTATTCCCCTTTTTCTAAATTATTAGCCTAGTAAAAATTAATCTTTAAATTGCTTTAAAGCATCTAAGGATTACACTTCATTCCCTTCATCAATCCCATTGTATTAATCTTCATCCAACACGATTTTTCCGAGTTAATTAAAAATAAAAACGGATTTTATTTTTTTTAATATCCAAATTATCATTCCAACGTTTTTTTCTGAAGAATAATTTACCTGAATTATTCCTTTCTGATTTTTATTCGTTATATGGAAATTTCGTTATGAAAAATAAATTATTATTAAGTACACTTAGTGTGGTTATTCTCACATCTCTATCCTCTCAAACATTTGCAATAGATAACTATAAAGATGAGATAAATGCACCTTATGATTATCCAGAACATCGACATGAAGATAATCGAAGCACTATAGATATTGCGAATGAAGCTAAAGCTGAAAAATATATAAACATAGTAAATGAGATGATGCCAGCCCTTGATATCTACAGTACAGCTATAGAAACGTTATCACCATTAACTAACATATCCACTGCAGAAAGCTCTAACCCGTCATCCAATGATCCTTTATTTAGACCGAACTACAATCCTCCAACACCAGTTATAGGTACATCGCTTTCATCACCTACTCCTTCTGCTCTACATCTACAAAATACACTAGATAATTTAGACGATAAAATTAAAGATAATAGTTTATCAATTAATGTATTAAATAGTTCTATTAACGATTTAACTGATAAAACCAATGACTATCAAGAAGAGAGCTTAAAAAATAGTAATACATTATCAAATTCTCTCCAAAAAATGAAAGGCTCACTATCTAATCTAGAAAAAAGTATTGTCAAGAGTGAAACTAAAAATAAAAAAAATATTGATGATGAAGTATTTAGAAGCGAAGCAATTACGACATTATTAATTAATGATACAAACAAAAAACATGAAAAAGATACGTTAGTATTAAATACAGCTATCGAGGAATTAAAGATCAGCGTTAAAGATAGTGATGCAGTGACTAGCCTACTTATTGAAGAGGCGGAACAAAAAAGCAAGGAGTACGCAGATGTAATCATGCGTAATCAACAAACCTTAAATACAGAGCGCTTTAATAAACTTGATCAACAAAATACTCTCGATAAGAGACAATTTAAGCAGTTCAATTCGCGACTGGACCAAATGGAAAGTAAAATCAACCAAACCGCTCGTGATGCCAATGCAGGTATCGCTTCCGTAGCTGCAATGAGCAATATTCCCTATGTTACGGGCAACCGTTTCAGCATGGGTTTAGGCGCAGGTAATTTCAAGAATGGCAAAGCCGTCGCCGCGGGTGCTCAATATCAAATTAAACAAAATTTAAACGTCCGTAGCTCTATTTCTTGGAATAATTCTGATAGTGCGGTTATTGGTGCAGGTATTGCCTACGGCTGGTGATATTGGTAACTGCCAAGATTAAAAGCCAGTAATCTCTTACGCTTTCCTCTCTAATGCCATTAATGTATAGCACCAATTTTATTGGTGCTATTTTTAATTTCTATAACAATTTAGTCTTTATCCAGAAGATCTTAACTTGATGCATAAATTCCTAATGAATTCAGTAAATCAACATCAATATAAGCGGTTAATGGCAAGCCATGTGCTCTGCGATAATTGTTAATTGCCGTACGTGTTGCAGGTCCCATCACACCATCAATAGGACCATTAAAGTATCCTCTATCAAACAGTGCGTATTGAACACGCATAAATAGTATAGATAAGGTAGGGCCTAATTTAATATGTCCTCAGTATGACCTACTTCAAAAAAATAACTCTCCAATTGCAACGCGTTACATCCCTCTATACAATGCTCAGCTTTCTTAAATTTGTTATCTTAACTCATTCATGAAGTACGCATTGTGAAACTACTTTTTTCTCTATCATTAACGACTGCAATTCTTTCTGGGTTATGGGCATGGGTTGCAGATGTATTTGGCTTGATCAGTTGGGCGGGATTTTTAGGCTGCACGGCTTATTTTGCTTATCCCAAAGAAGGGATAAAGGGATTGCTTGTCACTGCATTAACAGCGCTAAGTGGTGTTGTTTGGGGATTAGTCATTATTCATAGCGATAAACTCACCCATGACTTACCTAATTTTGCAGGCTACTTTGTGACTACGGTTATCGCTTTTATCATGTGTTTTCAAGCCCAAAAATCGTGGCTTGCCTATATCCCAGGAACCTTTATTGGTGCCTGTGCAACCTTTGCCGCTCAAGGAAATTGGCAATTGACTATCCCGTCGCTTATTGTCGGCGTTTTATTTGGTTACGCGATGAAGCAAAGTGGTCTCTGGTTAGTCAAAAAACTCGATAGCACTTCCAGATGTATAAAGTAAACATATTCTTAATCAGAAACATCTAAGCGGCTTATAAAAATGAGGGTATTAAGTACCCTCTAGCTGTCAAAAAACGTATTTCTTTATTTATAGGCTATTGAAGCACCCGCAATTTTATTGAGCTCACAACGTGTTATTTTAATATTTGAATTTGATAGATATGCAGTATTCATAAGCTGGAACATTGCTCTACCATAATCATTTCCAACCGATTCCAATATAGATATTTCCTTTGTATCTGAATCACCATCACGCAAAGTTATTGTGAAAAAAGCCCTTTTATTATTCACATCCTGCTCACCTAATGTGATAGTAGAAATTCTTTTCTCTTTATTGATATAAGTATTACAATTATCTGCAAATGCCCTATTTATATTAATTTGATTTGCCATCGAAAAACTTGAGAATAATACACAATTTAATAAAATTATTTTTTTATTCATTACATAAATCCTATTTAGAAAAATTGTTTATTAAATGATTCACACACCCTGTTGAATAAGAAAAAATAGTATGAACTGATAAATCAGGAAGAATAGCCATATACACAAAACCATCATCGTCATAACTTAGGTTACAAAGAAAATAGTCATTAGTTTTATATTTGTACCCAGATGCAGTTTCTATCTCAACAGTCCAGTAATCAAAGTGGGATAAAAAACCCGTTTCATATGGAAATGAATGTCCTAATTTAGTTGTATTCATATTTTGTAGGTTACTGTAATCAGCAGTAATATGGAGCATACTATGGGAGTAATCTGTAGAATGTGTGACACTAACAGATTTTAGCTCTTGTAAAGAACAATTCATCACATAGAAATAACCAGTATGGTTAGTTGAAATTGCTTTTTCTATTACGTTATCCATTTGTCTCCAATCTTTATTGAAAAATTAACTATGGCAACCACCTGAATTCGAAAATTTTATATATAATTTAAAATCTTTAACTATATTAATAATCACAATTCCATTATCCCAATGCCGGATATTACAGGCCTTCTTCCTAAAAGATATGATTTTCCCTGTTGATATTTTGAAATCAATATCCCAATAGTCCGTATGACTCCATGCCATTACAGTGTATGTGAATTCGCATCCAGAAGTAGCCATTTCTAAATGTTCTAGCTTATCAATTCGTTGTGTCGTTTTATTTCCTTTCAACCCTGAATAATAACTTACAACAATAGAATTAATGGTTTCACCACTACTATTTAATATAAAAAACGTACCTTTCTTAATCACACTTTCATATTCTATTCTATTAACAATATTATTCTCGTGAATTTCATTAATATCATTACTCATAACACACTCACTATCATTGAGTTCATAAGATAAATGCTGATTTAGCATATGACCTATTTACCCTATATTGAGTAAGAAATGGTTATATTTAAAATGTTAAAATAAAACAGTAATAGATTAACTTATTTTTTGATGCATATTTCACAATTTTAAAGCAAATAAAAAACGCAGGCATTGCCTGCGTTTCGTATCAATACTTGAGTATTAGAGAATAATAATCACACCGGCATTGACATAATATGACGGCATACAAATAAGTAAGCTAGCATATTCGTGCTACAACGTGAAAATACAGACAATTACCGCAAGCTGATTTAGAACTGTTAGATAGTTCGAGTTCATTTGCGGTAATTTTTTGCCCCAAATATGCCCCATTAGATAAATTCCCTCATCCTCAAATCACAATTTCGACACAGTGATTTCCCCTCCATGCTATACTTCCTCAAAATCATTCCCCGGCAACTCTCAATGAAAAATAAAAATCTCGGCAACTTCATCAAGCAAAAACGCATAGAGAAAAATATCTCAACATCGGAAATTGTTAAAAACTTAACAATCTCAGAAGCTGGGTATATTCGCATCGAAAACGGGGATGATTTAGTCTATGTAGATGACTTGATGGTTATTGCCGAGATACTTGGTATTGATGTATGTGAAGCGTTGGAAGTATATGAGCGTAAGTAGAGCATTACAGCAAGGTGTCATTCTCACAGATATCTTGCTTTTCACTCTCAGCTTCCCCACACGCAGCTTTTTTAGCCTCTTCTCGCGCCACCCGTTCAGCTTCAATTTTCGCTAATCGCTCTGCTTCAGCTAGCCTCTGATTGTAGATGGAATCACTCGGCATATTTACACGAACATCAATCCAGTGGCCCGTTGGGATATCGCACGGAGCGTAGCTTTCGAGTTCATCGCCGTTTTCGTCCATGAATTCAGGGTATGTAGTCAGGCGTTTGAGTAGAATCGGTGGCGGTAAATCAGTGTGTTTGCGGTAGTGTGTCTCAATGAGAATGTCACCGTCGGCAAGAACTTTGTAATCAGCCCAGACTAGTTCCAATCCATTGATTCCTTTTGGAATGACAATACCTCCATTATAGCCCCCCCAACTCGCATCAGAGTTCATACCGAGAGTACCTTTGAGTTTATAAAGCCCGGTACCAAGTTTTTCGAGAGTGACACCTTCGGATTCGTCATTGTTCTCAGCTTTATCATTAAACAGCTTAACAACCGGGGACGCTGATTTAATGTTACCGGCACTATCTACTGTAGTGTTAGAGGAGCCCCATAGAGTATTAGATTTATAGGTTGCTGTGTTTGCGGTTATGCCCGCAGCTGTTTTCACTTTACCTGAATATATATCGATAGAAATACTTGCAAACGTGTCCCCAGTCTTGAACATTAGATTTGGCGCGTATCTGTAAGCCCAGTTGTTAACAGCTTCTGTTCGCCATATAGTAGACGCGTTGGCTCTAAAGTGCTCAACTATACTTGCATCAGTCCAGTTTTGGGCGACGCCTTCACCTCTGCCGCCCCATCCGAAATCACCAACCCTTTGAATCTCTTTCCATTGAGTCCAGCTATTAGCAATCGGGTCAAAAGACCTTCTAGCGATTTGATCGTCCTTATCAGAATATCTGAGTAGCATCTGAGTACAATAGACTCTACCGGTTGCTTGATGGATGCCATAGGTATCGTGATATAGGACACCGCCGTACCCTGCGCTATTCGGTGGAAATGTTCCAGATGTAGTTGGACCTATACGATAGCGCCCCGATCTTAAATCCGTCCTGTTGACGTTATCAAGAAAAGGTATATTAGTTGCTTCACTTGGACTCAAACCAATCCCATAGTCACCTGGATAAATTGGCGACATCCAACCAGACCACCTCATGCCAGTTCGGCTACGACCGTATAGTCTTCCGTTACCAAGTTGAAGTTGGTCTACCATTCCTGAATTATCTGAACCGCCTTGCCTTGTCATAACTAAAATAGCTGAGTATAGCTGGGCAAAGTTTATGGCGTCGCCACCAGATGCCGCATAGAATCCATTAGCCTCTAGTTTGTCGGCATCTTTGTAAGTTACTGGTTGAGTGTTACCTGATGGACTTGCTCCTAATCCATTAGCTCCCACTGCCATTTTTCCATCAATCAGTTTTTTCAGCGCAATGATACTTTCTAGCTTTACTGTTTCCCCGGTTGGAGTTTTGATTTCAACAATGCCATCCTGCGTCATCCACGTATCCATGTTGCGGAGGAAATACTGGATATACTGCTGATTCGCAAGCATCTTGCGAACGCCGTCACTCATGCTGTCCAGAACGAATGTGGCAATCTGATACTTGGCCGCTGAAGCTGTTACAGATACCGGATAGGTAAGATTAATCTCTGTATCTGAATTCACGGATAACACGGTGTTCATATGCACAGCATTATTGATAAAGATTGAGATTGGGCAACCTTCAGAGACGCCGGCCAAATTATCTTTCCAGCGCGTTCCTGTGCCTTTTATTTTTGTTTGTCCTGCTGTAGTTGCGATTGTGCCTGTTTGATAAATCATTTTTTAACTCCAAAATTTGGACGCAAAAAAACCGCAATTAAGCGGCTTGTTGTATTAATCTTACTATGCATCACTACACAATAACTTCATCTGTATAAGGGAACACAATTACTCGGGCCCGCATAACAAAACGAGTCACTTCTCCGCCTTTGTGTGGAATGCTTATTCCAATACTCGATGTTCCTTCTCCGGCAGGTACTTCGACAACAAACTCATTTACCGCGTAAAAATCACTCATATTATCTCCATTTGAAAGCCCATAAGAGAATGCATTGGTTGGACTTGCACCATCAACATAGACTGTGCAAAACCCTTTCTCACCACCTCCATTAGTTGAAAACCCCGGAGCACGATAAGCCAGCGCAGCCCTATTTGGGGTCTCAACTCCCATGTATGACGGGATTTTCTCTGTCGGATTTAACGCCCCCTGCACCCATACATAACACGATTTAGTTCGACGTTTAACTTTAAACAACTCGACAACACCTGAACCTTGCCAGCTCTTATTTATATAGATATCCCTTGTCACAGATACGATGTTTCCTTTCAAATTCTCAACATACACAGTACCTTTAAAGTCCCCATCAGCACCGTCAATTTTCCCTCTGAAAATGGCATTATTGAACTCAGTATCACCACCTTTAGATATTTTCCAGCCTTTCTTGCCAGCCTCGTAATCATTGGACTGAATAATGTTGCCGATTTTTGCGTTTGTGATGGAACCATCCTTGATTTTTGCAGTGTCTATTGATGCGTCTGCGATAAAGGCTTCTTTAACAAAAAGTTGTCCATTTTTCATATACATGAATATCTCCATCTTTCCACTCGTAGGATTGTAGAAAGCAAAATTATTCGCATTGAAACCGATGAATGACTCGACCTTACCCGCCTTTAATTCAGCACTAATCACCATACCTGCGGCATTGTATTTTTTACCATCAACAACAATAGTGATATTCGTACTGTGCATCGCATAGCCTGCTCCCTGTTCGAACTCAGCTTGCATCTTGGTATTGATTAACGCTTCCTGGTCTTTAAACTTCACTTGCACTTGGGCTTGAGACTCAGCGAATGACTTATTTAATTCAGCAATCGCTTTATCTTGTTTGACTACACCCGCTTCAATGGCAGAAACCGATTTATTTGTTTCTCCCAGTGATTTGTCAACTTGATTAATTGATGCTGTAACTTCGGTGATTGATTGAGAAAATGCACTATCTAACGTAGAAATCGCTTGGTCTAATCTCTTGATTTCAGATTGAACCCCGTTAATTGAAGCAGTAACAGTCGTGTACTTCTCTGCCCACGCTTTCTCACTGTCTGCATAGACACGCTTCAATTCTTTAACTTCGGCTCTAGAATCGCCATGAAGAGTAAGTAAACTCTCTTGAAGTTCATAGGTCGCTGCACTATTAATTAATGCGGCTTCATTTAACCATTCGAGCTTTTTATCTAATTGCTTCCCCGCCTCAGATGACATGAAATGTTCGTCCAGCACAGGCATGATAGTGTCAACGTCAAACTCAGACTCCCCGCGAACAAATGAAGTCCATTCCGATTCATTGCCTGATTTATCCACCAGCCTCGCCCTGAAGTAAAAAGCAATGCCCGCAGCTAAACCCGCTAACTCATGAGAACGCGATGGGTAAGGAACATCTGCAAGCAACATGAGCCCATTGCCATCATTGGTTTTACTGTACTGAATCTCTGTTTTTAACGTATCACCCGTGTTATCACCCAATCCCCAATCAAGCTTAATACCGAGCACAAGTGGTGAGGCCCTAAAGTTTACTGGCTTCGGTGGGTTTCCTACCTTTCCTGTTAATGTGGTTTCTGGCGCATTTGCCCAAATACTGGAAATTTCAGACGCATTAATCGCCCTAACACGCACTTGATATCGTCCAGAGTAAATCCCGTCAACATCAAATCCCAGTGATGAAGTTCTAGGTACATTGACCCAGTTACTGTTATCACGACGCCACTGTGCCTCATACGCAATAGCACTCACAGGCGCTTCCCAACTGACACTTAATGTTGAAAATGCTATGCCTTGATCAATCCTTGAGTAAGAAGAAATTTTCACATTTATTGGCGCTGACTGAACACTTGGAGGAATAACGGTAATAGGACGCTCATCAATTCGTGCGCCGGAGTCAATGTGTTCATAATTGTCAGGGTTATGAATGGCACCACTGATAGTGTAAGTGTTATCGCCGTTGTCGCTGATATTAATCACTCGATATAGTTGGACGGCTAAATCATCCGAATCAACGACCCATACAGCCTCTTTTTGCGGTACTTGCGAATACTCAACGGAAACCGTGACCACTTTTTTGTTTACCGAAGTAACGGTTCGCCCCTCTGACTTCCCATCAGGCAAGTTGATGATCAGGCGGTCACCCGCTTTAATTGAGGTGACTCTATCGAGGGTAATATTTCTCCCATTCGCAGAAGAGATACGCCCACCGGTATCACGCCCAGCCAAATTTGAATCGGCTACCGCGATAATATGACCAGGAGAAGGAATAGCCCCTTCTAGTCCTGTAGCAAAGGTGATCATGCGGTCATTCGCATTTGTGAGTAATGCCCAACGTCCGCGACGATTTGCTTCACTTCTACGGGTGCAGCCAATCGCGGATAACTCAGTTTTGCGTACACCATAACGACGCTGAAGCTTTAGGTCAGCAACCGCTTCAACATCATCATTACTGTGATTATCTGTATCAGTAAAAGATACCAGTGCTTGCGTATAGCGATTCTGGATACTGCCACCTGAATATGATGGTTTACCGCCGACAATATTGGCATTGGTGAACGTACGGAAGATACTGGATGGCATGTCTGCAACTGCATTCACTTTATTATCAGCCCAAAACGTCATACCGCGGAATATCGCCGCAATGTCACGCAGTACGGTGTAGGCTGACTCTTGCGATTGGATATACACATCACACAAGAAACGAGGCTCTTTACCGTCACCACCGCGCCCATCCGGCACTAGTTCATCACAATATTGTGCAATCTTATACAAGTCCCACTTTTCAATCTGAGAAGCCTTGATCCGGTCACCGCAACCATAGCGATTATTGAGCACTAAATCATAGAACACCCACGCTGGATTATTGGTTGCGGCCAGCTTAAAGGTGCCATCCCATACACCTGAGTAAGTTCGATTAACCGGATCATAGTTATTAGGTACTTTAATCAGTAATCCACCTTTCGGACGAACACTGATTTTAGGGATGCGATTATTAAATTGGCGTGCATTGAATGTGATAAAGAGAAGTGCTGTGTTTGGGTAACGCAACTTTGCATCAATCACCTCAGTTAGAGCCGCAATCGTGACTTTATCAGCGATGCGAGCAGTGTTCTGATTCTTCGTAAGCCGACGAATACGCAATTGCCAACCAGTGGTGGCTTTGGGTAAATCAACGCGATGGGTGCGTTGGTATTCGCTTGTTGTTTTTCCATCAAACGCTGACTTAACGAGTTCTTTATATCCTGTTCCATCCGTCGATAAATCAATAGCGTAATCAATGAGGTAGCCTGTCGTGTCCCCATTATCATGCTGCCGCATTAATTGCGGTACCGACAAGCGAACACGAACGGCGGATAGCTGAGTATTGTTAATCATTCTGACATACGGTTGGTCGTCTTTCAGCTCCATGCCGACAGAAATATCATTATCGACAGAGGGAATACCCTGAATATATTCTTGCTGCTCGCTGCCCGGTCTAAACTCCCACGTCACGCCTTCGAAGTTTTTGGTACCGTCTGAGTTGCCTATCGGTGTATCGTCGAGGAAAATACGAGTATCATCCAGCCCGCCTGCAATTTCACCTTCAGAGACCGCTAACAGAATTTTTGCGGTAGATTCGGAGAGTAAGCTGTCTTTTGATTCGACGGGCGTATGACCGCCACCACCGCCACCTTTGGCACCGTATATCGTTTCCATATTTCACCCATAAAAAAAGCGGCATTTAAGCCGCTAATATTGTTCTGTTTATCTCGCTATTTTTGGTCTTCGGTATATATCCCCGCAGAGATAATCGCCCCACCGACCTCACGTCGGTCTAGCCCATACAAAAGCGGTACCGGATTACCCTGTGCTGTTGTGTTCACTGATCCGCCAAAAGCATAGGATGGCTTATTGTCCGCATCTTGTCGCATTGACAGGCCTTTTGGTTGAGGGGATAGCATTTGGACAACACCACCCAATGCCACTGCGGCACCAATCGCACCAATCATGTCGCTGGCCCACAGTGCAGCTCCCCACGGCGCAAACATGGCAACACCAATTAGTGCCACACCTAAAATAGTCTGGAAGAAACCACCACGCTTACTACCTTTGATTACAGGAGCAATGCGAATTTCTTCGCAGGTATCAAGATGCAATTCATCTTCTTCAATATTTCGCTTGCCTTTGAACACAGCAAACTCTAGCCCCCTCAGGTGTGCATTTGCCAAGAACTGTTCAAACCCATCATAGAGAACAGATAGCGCCTTAATTGCTTCGCGTGGTGAATCGATAGCAAGTCTATGCTCACGTCCAAACTTGGCACCCAAAATGCCATAGAGCCGTATTGTTTTTAAACTCATGCCAACTCCTTGCGTCTGACTATTTTTACCGTTCTATCGCGCCAGTAATCACTGTAAGGAACTATTCGGCTGAGCTGTCCGTACAAGTGATGAAGTAACATGCCATTCACTATCACCCCCGCATGGTTCGGAACGTCCGCCTGTACTTGCATAATGACCATATCACCTTCTTTCAAGTCACCGGAGAACTCAACAAAGCCCTCTTGCTGCCAGTTGTCCATGTACAGGTTTCCGCCCTCTTCCCACCAGTGATTTTCGACGCTGTAGTTACGCAGCACTATGCCGTGAGTTTGTCGGTAGTAATCCATGATGAGCGACCAGCAATCCGCATGACCCAACACAAACGGACGCCCCTCTAACTCACGTTCTACGCGAGGCTGAATAGTACGAATATCACCTTCTGGCCATGACGCTATTACCCACGACAACCCTGTCGCATCACACTGTAACTTATCAATTTCACTCGGCTGAGACGTCACGCCATCCCCGCAATGACTATGCACTATCGCTATAGGATTGCCCCAATCTTCAGCATTGGCATAGTCTTCAGGGGAAAGCTCAAAGTGTTCAATGGGATTATCGGATAGATTACGGCAGGGGAAGTATTTTTTAACTCTGCTTTTTTGGCAAATAATGCCACACGCCTCTTTGGGATATTCAGCTTTTACATGCTGAAATATCGCCTCAGTTAATTTTATTGTGATCATCGTATTAATCCCGCCGCAGGGAACCCTCCAAAATCTAAAGGTTCATTTTCACCAAAGCGTTTTTTACAATCACCGATGAGTCCACCGCATTTATCTAATGCTGGATCATCGACAGGTTCGCCACGCTCATCGAAGTATTTATTCCCCGTATAATTACACCCTCGACCGCTTCGGTAATCACCTTTCATGCACCAGTAGCAGAGGTTGTGTATCTGGCGAACGGGTATCATTATCCCCTGCAAATCGAATGGGCTGGACAGCTCAAATTCAACAGATTCCCCGGCGACTTCACTAGTCTTGCGGTCAATGTAATAAACTTGTTTAAAACACTCTTCAGGGTTAGCCGCTGGGTTTCCATCTGGGAAATTTTTATCATCAAGATAGTGAGCAAAGGTTTCATAAATAGTGACTTTTGCTAATGCCATGTCATCAAATTGCAAGCACAGAGAAGAGATGAGCCCATCAATGTTAGCCACTCTCAATATAGGCCTAGCAGGACTTCCATCGCTATTTTTCGCTATCCCTTCGACTTCATAAGACCACGCACCGTACTCATTGCCTTGCCACCAAATAGGTTTAGGTTTGATGTTACCCCTAGAGGCGTCAATTTCTTCTGGCGTGTGCGGTAGGTTGTAAGCATGGAATCGAAGAACTGGACCATCAAATTCACTGCCGTCTACTTCAATCAACTGAACTTTATTGCCCGGCTCTAACCTTTGAATATCAGATGTTATGTTCATGCACTAAATGCCTGTTCAAACGTTGCAGATATGGTGATAGAGCTACCACCAATCGGTTTCAGCGTGATTGAATCCGCTTTCACTCGATACAGCCCTTTATCACCAAATGGCGGTGTCCAGATAAATGATTTTGCTGTGTGTGTTCGGATAAAGGAAAAAATAGGCATCACCTCAGATTTATGCCCTGTGTAGGTGATAGGCCATGATTGAGACTCTGTATTAATACCATCGCCTGCCACTTGCTTATATCCATCACCAAATTCAACCTCTTTTATTCGATGTTTGAATTCGCCGGTTGGCGCGTCTTGCGTTTGAGTTCGCCACTTAAATTCTTCAATCATGGATTACCTCTTAAATAGACGATACGAATCAGCCTAATGATCAAATATCAGGATATTAAATAGTTAAATTTGGTTTATGGTTAAAGGTCAGCCCAGTGAATTTAACCGAAGTGATGGCTGATTAGCTTCGGCGTGAGGTTTTACATGGATAAAAAACATCAGATTGATGCAGGAAATGAATTAGAATCAATCATCCCTATTATTTATGACATTCAGAATAAATTGATTGTTCATGCCACGATACTTGGCATCCTTACCACTAAATACTTAGATGAAAACGATTTATCTTTAGTAAGAAAAATACTTGATGAGACACTAGAAACACTAGTTAAAAGTGGTGATGATATCCAAATTCACAAAGAGAACCATGCATATAAAATCAATCACTTAAATATTATTCTAAATAAATTTAAGAAGTCATAACTCTCGGTATAACATCATAAAATGCACTGTTTTCATCAGATACTGATTTAGCCAGTGCGGCCAAAATATTTTTTTTAGTTCCGTCATCACAGGTCGCTACCTTTTGCATGTCGGCGACCTGCATTTGCAATGTGGTGATTTGATTGGACTGGATGAGCGCCGATTCTTTCAAGCTCATAATTTCACGTTGTAATGTTTCGATATTCATAACTACCTCTTATTTTCAATGTAATTGCTGCTCTTATCTTCCACCAGAAACAGCTTTGATTATCTTGTATAAATCGCCGCCTTCACGACTTTCGGAGACCATTAGGCGTTTAATCTTATTTGTTAATGACTGCTCAGCAGCTTTCATATCTGTGTTCTGCATAGAACCTTGTTGCCGACCGCCTCCCTCAACACTAATACCACCAAGGTTAACATTCACGTTAACCCCACCAGCAGGTTGAGCACCGTAAACCTGAACTCGTGGTTGATTAACTGACATTGGCTGAGAGCCACCAACATAACCACCTGAAGCGTAGCCTTTCTTACCAGCGTCCATCAGACGGTATAGGTTGGCTTTACCTAGCTTGGCTGTGCTGTCCTTGTCGAATACGAACTCACCTCTATGGACAACTCCAGCGGCGTCATACTTGCCTCCATCACCAGTGTACCCGCCGCCAGCGAACCCTAGGAAACCACCGACTGCCGTTCCACCAAATGCAGCCTTCATTGCATTCAGCATCGCCATTTGCATTAGCATCTTAGTGGTCATTTCTAAGAATGAACGAGTGAAGTCACCTAAGTTCGCTTTACCTGTGATAACAAAGTCTGAAAGGCTGTTGCTCATTCCTTGAAAGAAAGACTGACTGATTTGAGCCACGTTACCGTAAACATTCGTCGCTTGGTCTTGGAATTCTGCGAACCCCTTTTTAACCCCAGCTTCCCAATTGGCTCGTAGAGAATCCTCTTTTCCGTAATAATCCTCTAGTGCCTTTTTCTCTGCTGGTGATTTAGCTTGCTCAAGAGCGATATCACGCTGGTACATGCGGTCAGATTTACCAGCCCCAACATCCAACGCACGACTTCTAGCATTGATTTCTTCTACTCGTTTGAGTTGTCTATCCAGCTCTCGGTTATGTTGCTTCTGAAGCTCGACAGCATCCCCGGCAACTGCTAATGCCTTTTGTGATTCAAGGACACTTTCTTTCTTCGCTAATAGTGCCTGCTCATCTTTGGTGAGTTTGCGTGTTGACCTTGCTTCTTCTATTACTGATATTTTAGCTTCCATATCCCAAAGCTTTTTGCGCTCTGCACTTATCACATCAGCAACAGTTTTATGCTCCTTCAATACTTTCAGTTGAGACTGGAGAGAGACAAGCGCTTCATTAGCTGATTCATCGGCTCGAGTTCCATAATCTGGACGGTATTCTTTACCTTTTGGTGTTTTAGGAGTTCTTGGGTCGGCATGCTTTCTGCCTATTTCTTTTTTATAGGCTTCATACTCTTCTTTTGTCAGCGCCCATTTTTTTGATTCTAGATTTGCATAGTCAATTTCTCTGCGCATTTTTTTATTGGCGTACTTGTTTTGCAAATCATCTCTAGTTCTTAGTCTTTCCTTCTCCTTTTCATCCCTTAACCTTTCACCATTTTCCCTTGCGGACTCAATATCACGCTGGTATTTTTTCTCTTTAAGTATCCCTAGTTCATAACGCAAGTCGTCAGCTGTTTGGCCTGTATTGTTGAAGTGTATTCCTTTTGAGGCTACATTTACCTGAAACTCAACAAGCTTTTCTTCATACTCTCTAATTTGCTGGTCTAACGTTCTTTCTCGACCAATATTTAGCATCGCATCCCATGCTCCGCTTGCCATTTCCTTCACGCCTTCCCATGCGGACTCAAGAGACCCTAAATTATCTTTAATTTGCTTACTGCGGTCTTGCATGGCATTAGCGTATGACTCCATAGCTATCTTAGCGGCATCCTGCTCTTTGCCTTGCTCTTGCAGTGTCATTATTTGCTCTAGCTGAGTGGCAGTTAAAAAATGAAGAGACTTATCTAATTCAGTCACAGCTCTCACAGGGTCATCTTTCAGCTTTTGAAATTGTTTAATTGTTTCATCTACTGATTGGCCAACTGCCTTCTCCATCGCAGTTGCTGTTTTTGACACCATATCAACAACGCCGCCAGAAAATGAGCCAGACCCAACCACTTTCGAAATTGCATCTGCCATACTATGTTGCGTGATGCCATTCCCAGATAGGCTTCTAGCTAAAGCATCAAGTTGTGATGCCGTTTTCCCTGCGTATCCTCCAGTTAGAATAATCTGCTTGTTGAATTCACCAAACTCTTTAGACCCTTGATATGCGGCTATCGCAACAGCTGCCGCAGCGCCAGAAAACCCAAGCATTGCAACTCTTGCCGGGGTAATAAGCGATGTCAAAGCTTTCAGTGAGTTACCTACGCCACCAAACGAGTCCTTTATCTGTCCGCCCTGTTGAATCATTACCATCCATACTGGCATTCCAGATGCAAGCGATGTCACAATGTCGGTCATTTGCATTGGAAGCTGTCGCATTGCTTGCTTGTATTGCCCGATCGTCACAGAGCCATTCATGAAAGCTTTTTCTTGTTCTTTCAGTTTGGCTATCATTGGAGCTGCTTGTTGCGAAACGCCCATTTGAGCTGCTTTCAGTTCAAGAATTTCAGTTCTTGTCTTTCCAAGAATATCGGTCTGATTTTTTAATGAATTAAGGAAATCATCCGCAGCCTGCTTTGCTCTATTTGTCGCAGCCTCTTGAGCTAACAACGCCTGCCCTTCAGCAGTAAGAGACATCTCAACTCGTATTAATTTATCTCTAGTCTGATCGAGTATCTTGTTGTATGTTGAAAGTTCGTCACTGAGGTAAAGTCCTTTTTTGCCAGCGCTAGCTAATTTAGCTTGCCACTCGTCTAATTTTTGAAATGCTTTGTTAGTCGGGTTTATAGAATCTAGCAGGTCATCAAAATCCTTCCTTTGCCTCTTTACTGCATCAGATATTTTCTTTTGATGACTAACGCCCTTATTCATTTGTTCATTTAAATCTTCTGTCGAACTATTAACTTTTTCGGCAGCACTACCAAATTCTTTTAGTTTCTGTGTCCCTCTCTCTAAATCTGAGGTATCAGCCTTGAGCGAAATCGTTGCAATATCTGTCATTTACCTTTCTCCAGTCGAAAAAAAACCACCCGTGGGTGGTTATGTTTATTTTGGTAGTTAGCCATTGCTCTCATATTTATTCATAATATGCCTATATAGCTTTTCGGCATCCTTGCATTGTTCTGATGTATCTTTATCAACAATGCACTCTCCATGATAACGCGCTACCATCGCTGATATTCCTATAGCGTCAACGAAATATTTTTCGCAATTTTTATCGCCTTTACACGCCTCTTGCTTCGCATGCTCAATGACTTTTATTTCTTTATCTTCATCGCTAGCTGCAACTCCAAACCCAACAGAACAAAGCAATAGCCCTAATAATATTCTTTTCATCATCAATACCTCTTAATTATCAATGATTGAATATTAGCAAATAGTTGTAGCAATTGAACGCAAAAGACCTCAGTTAAGAGGTATATAAAGCGTTCATACATCATACTGAAATAACAAAATGAATAGACGTACAAACTTTAATTAGTAGTCGCTAATTTACGTCCATAAGAAATACCCATAATAGCGGATGACACTACCCCAACTACCACATACCACCATGTTGAATACCCTAAAAATCCTACGATGAAGCACATAGGTGTAACTATATCTAGCCCATACTGAACAATTAAAATTCTCACTCTATTTTTTAGAGTGCTATTTTGATATTTATCACTAAGTAAGTATAAATCCAATATTTTTACGAATATAAAGGTAATTATACTTGCTATTAGTGCTGGTTTTTCATACGCACTTACGCCGCCACCAAAAACTTGGGTTATAAGAAAAGGAGCAACGAATGCAATGGAAAAAGTTAATAATGTTGTTCCTATATACATACCAGCGATGCTTATAAGAGTCTTAAGCACATTTTTTTCTTTTATTTTAACATCCACTTCAACTTCACTAGGATATTGACTTTTAAAGTTACACATCATCCCACCACAATAGTTAATTTTTTCTTATGTTACGCACGAATAAATGTAAATCAAGGTAAATTTTATTTATGTAGTTGGGTCATCCGCCTGATTTCAGGCAATAAAAAACCCACCGGAGTGGGTTTTTAGCAAGTATAATATCAAGCTACCACCAAATTTTCATTTTTGCCAGAATCTAATGAGTAATGATCTAAATGATAACGACGAAATCTTTTTAGCATATCATATGTAAAGTCATCAGTTGCTATCACGGCACTTATATCTTGATCACTATAATCCGTATGGTTCAGTAATTTAATCGTTTCAATCTTATCCAATTTTGTTAAAAATACATCATAGAATTCTTTTTCTAATTCATCTAGTTCAATGGCTTCTTGTCCAGAGCAGTCAGCTAAACAAACAAACCCAATTTCATAAACTTCTTCATCATCTAGTTCTTTTAAAGTTGGTAGCTCAATAAAGATGCCTTCTATTACATTTGAGTTTTCAGAAAGCCAACGACAAAAATCCTTATCTCTTAATATATTACCTATTCTGCGCACTAACGATTCAGGCAATCCTAGTCTATTATATTGTGAAACAGTCCATCTAATAATTGAATTAATTGCATTCCCAGCCAATTGAGAGTCAGGGCCTACTATTGCTAGTATTCGTCTATCAATAGATATTTTCTTTGCCATATCCAATTCAAGTTTCTTTCCATTGTGGTTCAACACCATCCTTCTTGGATCGGCTATATTCTCATTTCTTGCGGTTCCATTTTTTACAGGACTTATGTAGCACTCAACATTAGGTAGAGCATCGCAGTTACCATAAACAACATCACAGCTCATACTTATAACAACAACACAGTACTGCTCTCTTTCCTCTATGCCCAAAATAAAGTCATCTATGTTACTATCGGTGATCTTCGCAGCTGCTTCTTTAAGCGTATAACAATCAATTACACTTCCTTGTAACCAGTTATTATTCAGAATCTTCGATCGTAACTTTTCAATTTCACTCATAAGGCGCAAGCTCTCCTGATATATTCACTATATCATTCATGGCATGAGCTGTTTTTTTGCCTGCAACCCTTCTTGCAACTACTATATCGCTCAATATTTTAGCGTGTTCAATAATTAATTTTGTGTCTAATTGATCTTCACTCAATCTCTCTAAATAGCTTTTCCCATGATACAAATGTGTTTTAGCCAGACGGCCAAAAGGCTTGGCGCTAAACTCACTAATTTCATTTGCTATTGAGTATACTAACTTTAACCTTTTTATATTCTCATCTGATTTTACGTCACCATCATTCTTCCAATTATACAAGGTAGCTCTTTTTACCTTCAAAACATCTTCTAAGTCCGAAACTCTAACTCCTAGGCTAGAGAAAACGGTCGAAATCATTTCTGACGCACTCAATGTTGACTCATCTGCTTCATTGGAGCGTATAGGGGCAAAGCTGCCACTTTCTGCTTGAATTAGCCTATTCCATTTTGCATTTTTATCGGCGACCTCTACAGACATGTGACTATAATTACTTTCTAATTCACCAGCAGAAATTGATGAAGACAGAATGATTGCACCTACCCCTAATATAGATGTAATCAGCCCTTTTTTGCATGAATTTGATTGGATTATCATATCCCCTCCAAGCATTAAGAAATTGAGTGTTTTTCCCAAGCAGCATCTGCAAATTCACTCAAATAATCCCAAAAAAGAGATGAGCTATCACTATGCAAGCTAGTTAATTTGTCCAATACATTCTCTTCTGAGAGATTTATTGTTTGCTCTTTACACTTCCACGCATGGTCTATGTCTAAAATCGCGTATTTACCTAATGTTGCATTCTCTTCCCAAAACGGCTTTGGTGGTAAAGTCATACTTAGCTGGTCTGGGTCCATTAAATTTTCAGGAAAAACATTGAATGCTCCATTTATTGGGTATCTCTCTTCTAGAATAGAGTTAAGTACTCCATGCTTTGTATCCTGTTTATGAATATTAAAATGAAGTGAATCTTGATTGTTACTTAAATTTCTTTGATGTTCACTCAGGAATTTTTCAGCTATTAAGTCAGAATATGGCCGGCCTTTGTGGGGAAAGAATACATCCACATATCTTAAACCAACTCTTTTAATTCCAGCATTTACTGCATCAGGAAAGCAAACTAAAAATGACTTTAATACTTTTACCCACTCGCTTTGAAAGTTTTCAAAAGATTTATAATTTGTAACACGCAAACATAAGCCTGAATCAGTTAAAACAACACCTGCATCTCTATTAATAGTTATAAAATCCCATCTTTTTTTTGTGTCCATTTTAAATTCAAACCCTTGAATTTTACTAGGACTAGCATCAACACTATTAATCATCGTCTCTTCTTGCATTGTATACCCAAGCTTATACAGTGCCATTTTAAATTCGCCAATACCATTATTAAGTATTTCATCTAAGATTGCGCTGAATCTTAGGTCGAAAATCACCATAATCAAAGGAGAGTTTTTTAAAATATATTTTTTCATCTTAAGCCTTAAATTGACAGTCAATTATACAATAATGTATCTTTTTATCTTTATACATTCAATAAAAAAAAAGCCTCAGCCTCTCATTTTAGATTTTTATGAGTAACCAAGAAAATCAATACCGCCTCATCTATTTCCAATTTACTAGTTAACTTACCTTGCAAAAACACTGTATACATACACAATAATACCTACTTGGTAATGTACAAGCCCGTCCTTGGGCTATGTGGCTAGAACAGTTTGGCTAGTTCGACACCGTGAACAGCTTTCCATGCTTCGGCAGGCCATGATTTTACTGAACCGTACCTGTCGTCATGTACTTCCATTGGTGTGACGTTATTTTCTAAACACCATTTACGCAATGGATGCCATTTAAACTTTTTGTCTAGCTTCTTCTCTACAGATAAAACCGTGGCATGTTTTTTACTTTCGCCAATCTTAGCCGCTAAAGCGTTCTTTTCACGCACTGCCTTTGATGCAGTGTCCATTGCTGTAGCTTCGCGCTTATGTCCAATCCATGCTTTTGTTTCTACTGCATGGTCACGTTCAGCTGCAATGACAGCCTTCTCTTTCTCAGACTGAAGTAAGTTTTCCAAAGCTTCAATATAGTTAACAGGCAAGCCAGAATTTTTACGTGATGTAAAATAAGTTTCTTCTAGTAGTTCGAAGTAATCCCAAGCTTGGTCTGTCTCTAACATTTTAGCGTGGCGTGATGCTCCGCGCTCAGTCCATAATGTTAACTTTGGAGTGTGTTTATCAACTAACCCTCTTAAAGATGGTAAGTCCTTTAGCTCTTTTAATTCATCGCCTTGTACAAGGAAATAATGTTTCCCTTCAATAAAACGATTAGCATTGCGTGAATAATTAACTTTTATATTGTTCACCTGCGTCCCATATAATTGAGCTAATGTTTCGCTTGTTACCACAAGAACACCATCATGTATGATTTCTTGTAATGCTTGCACTTCTTGGGAATCAGTTTTCTATGAATTGTGCCACGAGTGCATTCACCTCCTAAGCCCTGCTACAGGGAATCTTAAGAACGAAGTGCAACGACTAGATGAAGGCGTTGCAGTTAAATTTGCAGAGGATATGTACAGAAAGTACATAACTCCATATTGCAATATAACTCCAATCAACTCACCTATAACATCACTTGACCCAACGGCTAGGCATTCTCAGTATTATAAAGCACATAGTATTACGTCTAAAATATCCGATGATAAGCTAAGAGAAGTACGTTCTGCGTTTGAAAGTTTTTGGTCAATTAAAGATAAAGATAAATTTATGTCTATTGTTGGTGATTGTATAACTAATGAAGAGGCTGATTATTTACTCTCAAAGTTTGACTATTATTCCCTATAAAAATAACCACCCAGCCCAAGGACGGGCTAGCTATCCACCAAGTGTCATCGATGTTGGAGTGCAAACTGAAGCAAACAAAAAACCTGCCGAAGCAGGTTAGTTTCCTCAAAGTAAAGTCGCAGCTTTTCCCTTTTTATCCCAGAAGTACATGATAGTAACCATTTTGCTTTCTATCTTTAAAAATGTCATTTTGAGCAATATCAATTTTTAATCACATTTACTTGCAAAGTAAATGTTTTGATATTACGCTGCTCTGGCATAATTTTTATTTTTATTTTCAATAAAAATGGATATCTCGCATGGTTAAATCTTAATAAAAAAGCCTGTTAAACAGGCTTTTTTATTGTCCATTAAGCTAGCTCATTAGGCTTCATTTTTTTTACATTAATTAAGTGCTGTTTTACTCTTTCAAAGCCGCTACTTTGCTCTTCACAAATTTCTTCAAAGTTAAAGTACGATGGAGCTCTTATAAATTGTTTCCAAGACTGCAATAAATATTTCTTAAACTCTAATGCCCTGAGGTATCGATCTTTTATTTCCATTGATGATAAATTTGTTGAAATTGCCTCTCTAACACTCGAAACTAAGATTGGTGTATCAAAAAGCATTGCATCCAAATATGCAAAATCACCTAGCCATTTTTTAATATGATAAGCACCTATCGTTGTTATCCTAAAGCTATCTGGCATATCACCAATTAACACCTTATCTTCGTCCTCTTCGAACGTCACCCTCAGAGAGGTTTCTATCAATTTTCTGTTTGTGGTTCTCCTGAGAGCATCATCTACCTGTTTCGGAGTGAACCCTGACGCTTGAAATTCTTCTATTATATTCGTGTATCTACAAAAGCTATTCTTATCTAAGTGATCACCTTGGAAGCTCAAGTAGCTTATAATTAGCGGCACTAAAAAATGCTCTTTCTGATCTGGTGTACTAAGGTCTAATACATTCATCGAAGATGATGTTTCTCGACTATAATGTGAATAGTCACCAAGCAAAGCTTGTTTGGTGAACTCATGAATTGGGATAATGTATCTACCTTGCTCTTCTTGTATATCTATAATTTTTTCCGCATCTATATTTGGAGATCCAATAAATCCAGTTACAAACTCTATGACTTTACGTATGTTTCCGCCTGTAATATTATCCAAAAACTCATTAATTTCTTTATTTTTTTGCAATGAAGATATAAGTACTTCTAAAAATAAAGCCAAATTCTCGGAGGTTACATTAGCATTATTCAATGGAGAAACCTCTTCTCCTCTCGCTAGCCTTACTGCGTACCTCAATCTTTTTGAAATCATCTCATCCACTCGAGGTGGGGATATTGTAAATATCTTGTGTGGATATGCATTTAATGCACCAGAATGTTTTGACTTATAAAATGTTTGGGGCCTAACTGAAAGGAAAACTATAGCACTCCATTCTTTAGATAATTCTTGAGAAATAATGAAAGCATCTTGCTGAACATCAAAGTTTCTTTGGTCTGCATTATCAATACAAATGATTATTTGTTTTTTATGTTCTTTTGAAATAAATGCAACAGATTTTTGAGTGTGCTGGTTTTTATCACTTTGCAGCATAAATAACTTATCTATAAGTTTTTCTTTATATGCTACAGGATTGCTTTCTTTCATCTCTCCATAGATGCCTCTTTCAAACTTCCTTATTTCTTCTACATACAATCGTTTTATAAAGCTAGACTCTTCAATATCAACATCATACTTAGAGTAAAGCTGGGAGCAAATTTCGTTTAGAATGAGGTTTTTGATATCTGTATTTAAAGTGGCTTTTGAACCTAAATCTATGTAGATGTAGATGGCTTTTTTAAATTCACTAGATGCGCTGTTATGTATTAAATTTTTGATAAATGAAGTTTTTCCAACACCAACATCGCCAACTAACACAATAGGCCTTCTTGATATGGCATCAGCAAATATCGCACCGTCAAGGTTTAATTTTTTTCTATCATTTATTGGCTGAACCGATGGTTGTTTTTCATTTTCTGCGAAAATAGAGGCATAACGAGAATTAAGAATATTTTTACTTAATAATGAATACTGGTTTAGTCTACCACTCTCGCAATAACATTGTTGATAAAATGATGATTCAAGATTTGGATCTTCAACAATATCTTGAATAAAAACCTCAGATAATTGCCTTAATGATGTCTGTAATTCACTTGAATAAAGTATTTTAGGGTATTTAATTAAATTATTAGATAACTTAGATGGCAACCTAACATCACCAACAGTTAATTGTCTCATCAATTTATTATCATCTATTCCTTGTAATGATAAACACTCCCAAAACAATGGAAAATTATTTAAGATGTCCTGCAAAGAGGTAAATACTAAAGCCTTACCGTCTTGAACACTAATGCCGTCAGTCCTGCTTGATATAAATGCAATATATTGATGTCCATTAGTTATTATAGATATCGGAACTCCCCGACTAGAACTATAGAGTTGCACCTGATCCATTGCTCTTTTGATATTGTCACTAGCCATGATTAGTGATTTTATCGGAATTGTATTTTTTAATGATTTTCCTGATGGTATATCAAAACTAACTCCTTCCTTTTTGGCTTCAACTATTACTTTCCTTGGATTTCCTAGCTCAAAATCAGTAAACCCATTATTTGACTCATGTTTTTCTACCTCTATAGCGCCATCCCAGTTAAGACACTGTTTAAGAACAATATCTATAATATGAAATCTAGTCTGTGCTTCATTGTAATCCTTAATATTATCATCAAGAGTAGCTAATAATTCTCGTAAAATTTCATAAGATTCATGAAGTGAGTTCATGTTAATTTCCTGAATTATCCATTCACTAGACAGAATGGAGATGCTCATAGTTAAGGAAATTATTATAGTCACTAACTAAAATTTATCACCTGTATAGTTTGAATATAAAATCTAAGTCTCAATATTACCATTTATAGTTTTGTGTTCATTTGAGCAAGGATTAACACTTAACCAAAGGCAACTCATCGAAATTTGTCGTGTACGCTGGTGACAACATTTCGCGCTTCATCTGGTACCCACTATCGCCACCTTTCGCAGCAAACCAGACTTTACCTAGGCCACTATTGTTTATCGTGTCTAATGTTTTCATCAGTTCATCACTATTCTTAAATGGCTTCTGCGTCGAAAACATATCGAACTGAGTAATGTCTGCATTTGTGAAGTCGGACAACATTATCCCTGCTTTATAGTAGCGATAACCGTCTCTCCAAATGGAGCCTAGCCCACGCATCGCAGCATTGATGATGTCTCTCGTGTCGCTGCTAGGGTATTCAAGCTTGATGCTCGCACTATTGGCGTAATCTTCACCTGATGCATGGCGACTGGTTTGTATGAATAAACCAATACTTCGGCATCGCTGATTTTCTTCGCGTAGCTTCTCCGCTGCTCGTTCTGCATAGTCACAAACGGCCTTGCGCATAGTTTCAATATCTAAAACCTTCTTACCAAACGAGCGTGAACATAGTATTTGCTGCTTAACTTTCCTGACCTCTTCAAGCTCAATGCAGGACTCGCCATTCAGCTCTCGGAGCGTTCTTTCTAGTGTCACACCAAACGTTTTACGTATTGTGGCCACTGGCGCATTGGCTAAGTCTAAAGCGGTATAAATACCCATAACTCTCAACTTAGCTGAAATTCTACGACCAATGCCCCATACTTCCTCAATCGGAATAAGTGACAGCAGCTTTCTTTGCCGACTTCTATCAGATAGCTCGACAACACCACCCGTTTTCTTCCACGTTTTAGCTGCATGATTAGCAATCTTAGCCAGTGTTTTACTTGGCCCTATTCCTACGCCAACGGGTAAATGAGTTCGCTGCAATATCGTTGATTGAATTTCTCGACCGTACTCTTCTAAATTAAACGTATGGGTCATACCAGTGAAATCAAGAAACGCTTCGTCTATCGAATATATTTCTAAGCGCGGAGCATACATTGATAACAGAGACATCACTCTATTACTCATGTCCGCATATAAGGCGTAGTTAGAACTAAATATATTGATGTTGTTTTGTTGGTAATAACTTCGTCGCTCATAGTAGAGCTCACCCATTTTCACGCCGAGTTTTTTTGCCTCGGCTGACCTGGCAATTACGCAACCATCATTGTTACTCAGAACGATGACTGGCTTACCTACCAAGTCTGGCCTGAATACTTTCTCACAGCTTGCATAAAACGAATTAACATCAACCAAGGCAAACATTACTGAGCCTTGTGAATAATGAATGTAACCACACCAAATATCTGTAAGTCCTGCGCATCACCAATGAATATCGGCTGAAAATCAGGATTCATTGGCATCAGCATCGGCGGATGAGACTTCAGTCTTTTAACAGTGAACTCGCCATCAACGCTAGCAATTACAATATCACCATCCTTTGCCGCCAGTGCGCTATCGACAATAACAACGTCACCATCGTTAATGTTTGCATCAATCATCGAATTACCTTCTACGCGTAACATGTACGTGCTGTCAGGATGCTTAATCAGCGTGCTGTTAAGGTTTATTCGTTCCTCCATGTAATCAGCTGCAGGCGATGGAAACCCCGCAGGCACACGGTCTAGGAATAACGGAATATTGAGAATTGACTCGGAATCGATAAGTTCTAGCTTCATGACACACCAAATATAACTGTATTTATATACAGTATATTCCAAGCATTTTAGTTGTAAAGATCATTTCAACTCATCAAACGCTGTGCGCACGTCACAACCCGGCCACTCAATAACGTTAGAGCATCCTTGCCCTATTTTTTATTCATCAGCTCTAAGGCTTTAATTTCCATAATTCGAAGGTCATCAAACACGGTCGTTTCGTTTTTTATATTGAGCAATTTCATAACATGATGAATGGCACCATAGTCTAGACCTGTAGCACCATTCATGCCTATTCTCCACTGCGTACTCATGGCTGAGAATGCCTGATATGAATCCCAAACATCAGGGAGTACTTCAATATCATCAATATCTGGAGGAAATCCAAAAGCTCTCTCAAAACTTGCAGCCTCTTGCTTTGTCATTCCTCCATACATTGCCTCTGCGACCGCAATTAGTTTTTTTCGCGATTACCAAGCAATTCGCTGTAATACGTTGAGGTAATTGCACCAGCGGCTGATGGGTAATTATCAAATAACAATTTAAGATTTTCTTCGTTGAATGACTCTTCAATCGCCCAATCAGCAATAATCGTTTTAAAGAAATCATCAATCGAATCATCTCGTAATTCTTCTAGCTTACTCATTGGCATGTGATTGAATGTGAATGTCACAACCTCTGGCTTTTCTTTGCCGGCAACCGGAATTTTCACATCAGCTTTAAATTTTGGGTTTGGCGTTAACGTAAACTTTGCCATTTATTGACCTTAATATTTAAGCCCTGTTAAGGGCTGTTTTTATGCGGCAGTGTAAATTTGCATATCAGATTTAAGAGAGAAGCGAGCAGACACGTTTTCAACTTCATTAATTGCCGTGTTAGGTACGCGCTGAAATGATACACTTGCTGAATAATATCGATCTTCTCCAGCACGCTTATTATGGAAACGGATAGCTGTCAGTTGCTTATTGTCATCCAGTTTCATCAGCAAAGGACGAATTGGCAATGTAGCGTCGTGTGCAAATGTATAAACCTGAACGATACCTGATTTATAGGTATCAACTGTCTCAGCCTGTTCATCTTCTAGGAATTGGATTTCTTGTGTTTGCTGCTCACCGCCTTCAGTAGACAGAGTCATAACTTGCGGCATGACCTCCCACTCCTGAACTGCTTTCAACGTCCCTTTGCCTCCACCGACAGGGAAGCGATCCACATCAGATGTATCCACATTTTCTAGTGTCACACTTGTATCAGCAGCAACCTTGACACGAAATACGCCAGACATTCGCTTCCAGCCAGAAACCACCTGAACAGTATCACCCGCTTTAATACCGTTTAATGCAGCAACCGTTAAAACAGCCTCTGTTGCATTACTTGCAGCGGTAAACTCAACATCTTTACCGTATTTGCTCGCTATATAAACACGTGAGCCATTAGGAATGTTATAAGCCATTATTAACCTCTTTTTTATGCATAAAAAAACCGCCATTTAGGCGGTTGATTATCGAACTGAATCACATCGGTAAGATGTGCGTATTGGAATTGTGTAATTTGTATCACTGATAAGTGGTGGTAATTGATTTGGCTCACCATCCAAATACAGCGTATTAGTGATGGTTAAACCGTTTTCTAGTTGCTCTTTGATATTGTCAGACAAGCTCATAATTGCCGAATCACCATTTCCAACTTTACCAACCACATTAATTTGAATGACACCTTTCAGAACTAGCATATCCAGCCCAAGCCCTAGATTTTCTGTAGCAGCAGGCATGATATGCAATTGCAGATATGGTGCACCAATATCTTTAAACTCAATGTTTGGCCAAGCAACCTTCACATCATTCTGCTTAGCAATTCTTGCTACCAGCGTGCGTATTTCTTGATTAATATCGGATTGCTTCACTATTTCACCTCCGCTATCGCCTCCCTGAAGAATTTGCCAATATCAGCAGCAGTTACCGCTATCATCCCGTTAGGCGCTTGCTTTGAATGACCTTCCACCTCCAAACGATAGGCATAGGGAACATTATTAGTAAAATAGATGGCATTCATTCCAACCTTAAACTGTTCCAGTACATATTTGCCAACCGCTGTTGTCATCCTGCCTGATTTATCAATTCGCCCTGTCTCGCCTTCAGCTGGCGCATCAAAAGTGACTTGCCAGTTACCTCTAAAGCGTCCACCTGTATATCCCGGAGGTGAATAAACATCCATTGAATCACTGATTCTGGCACGTTTTTTCAATTGTCGCTTTTTATGGGTAAGATTTTTCGGATCCTTTCTTAGCTCTTCGTTATGATCAAATACAGCTTGATTATAATTAACCGCTGTCTGATTAACTTCCCAAAGCTCAGGGTTACCAACTGGCGACATTTCAACTAACTGAGCTAAAATCTTAAACCCTGTTTTACTTACTACTGTTTCCATATTTGCTTGAGATTTCTCTACAAACAAATTAACGGACGTCATAAATGAATCAGCCATATCAAGCCCTCAGCTGAGACTTGTAGCAAATAATAATATCAGCAGGTTTAACCGGGTTAGGCTTATGCACGCGAAACCATATACCATCAACAAGAATAGAATCGCCCTTTCGAATATCAACGTCTGGAGAAAGAACTATTTTAATATCCGTAGAGAGAATTAGAGTTCCGTCAACTTCATAAGGTTTGTACAGAACCTTTACACCAGTAACAGAGAGGAGAGACTCGGGCTCATGATGCTCTATGCCATCATCATCAACCCAATGCTTTCCATCGCGTTTAACTTGATATGAAGCGCCATACTTGTTCAGCATTCGTAACGCTGTTTGGTAACCGCGCTGATAAATATTCATGGCTACCTCATTGCAAATGTATTAATGGCAAACCCATCAGAGATATCAATCAAGCCGGATAACAAACCTTTCAACCAAGCGAAATTCGGTGCGCCTGTATTGGTACCTTCTGCATACTTCAAGTCAATTGCACCCTCAATACGCTCAGCGATAACTTCAGCGCCTAATGTTGGCTGTAACTCGCTCTCTTGTGATTCAATCGCCAAGCGGCATTGGGCTTGGATAACTTGCTGAGGGATAACCTCACTTGAAACCGCAATACCATCGCGAATTAATCCCGTACGCGGAAAAGAGAGCGGCTGATGAACATCGGTTCGCTTGCCTAACCACTTTTGGGATTCGAGATAGTCCATGGCCACAATGAGCAATCCTTCTAATCCCTCATTAGGGAGCGTTAACTGCCTTACTGAAGCATAGGCCTTTAAATCCGCTACGCTGGCATAGCTATTAAAGGTCGTTGAGGTTTTATCTGAATCAATCATAATCCCCTCAAAATAAGAAAGGGGCATTACACCCCTATTGTCATTTACCATCAGTAGCTTTCTTGGTTTCTGCCACCTTTGGCTTAGTTACTTTCCCGTTTCTGCACCAGCTGCAGTTAGTTTAATCATTACACCGGCTGTCATTTTGTCGCTCGTGAAATGCTTTTTCCAGTTCCCCGCTGTTCCAAGCTTGGTTAAGTCAGGGTTTTTACCCTTAGCTTCATCCCAGCTATAGCCAAGTACACCCACGTTAACCACACCCTCACCACGATAACCAACCTCCAAGTTCTCTTTGTCATTGATTTCAAATGAGCGAAAAGTAGGCTCTTGGGATTCAGTGATAGTGACAGCTCCGGGGACAAGACCAAAGATAGCCTCGACTGGTGCTGTATCCGTCACCAAAACAGGCTTCCCTAACGTGCCGGGCTGACCGCCATAGATAACCACCCCCGCCTCTTCATACACTTTGTTATCAATGGCCTGATCGACAATATCGAAATATGTCGTTGAGTGCATGACAAACAGGTTTACACGGTTGAATTTATCACCGTATTTACGCAATCCTTTTGTCAGTGTTTTCTTGCCATCGGTCGCAATATCAGCCGTCACAACCATCTCTTTGTTATTGCCAATCGCAGCACCTAAAGCAGCTAAAGAGTATTTAATGTAGCCCTCTAACGAAGCGTCTGCTGCATCAGTGCCTACAAGTTCAGAGAACTCAGATACATCACGCCCTCGGCGTTTAAATGCTTCTTCAGTTGTTGCATAAGGGCCGTATTTCCACGGCGCTTTCACATCTACTGATTCTCCTGCACCAATTTTTTTGCTCTCCACGGCTTTTGTTGAATCAACATCACGATGTTCAATAGAACCACCGATTTGATAGAAAGCACGTTTGCGGAAATCACCTTCAATAAACAGGTTATCCAGCACAATTGCGCCATTAGATGCCTGATTAAATACGGCTAAATTATCTTGGCGACGCTCTAAGAATGCTGTCTGTGCCAAGTCGTTATAAATTACTAAATCGCTATTTGTTGTCGTAGTCATTGCTTATATTTCCTTACTCTTTTGGAAGTTTTAAATATGCTTCACGCCCGTAGCGTCGCTGGTAGTCAGCTTTTTGCTGCGCGGACATTTGTGAACGTTTAAGATGTGCGCCACCTTGCTTATGCATCCCCGCATCCGTACCAGAAGCCGAAGGGAATAAGTGAGGAGCGCTTTCTTTAAGTGATTCAACCCACTCAATTGGTGATAATGGCGTGCGACCATCTTTGCCCATGATTGGATTACCATCGTCATCAACGGCTACGGCCTGACCTTCATCGTTGATTTGGAAAATGCCTTTAGCTCGTAAAATCAAGTCTTCATGCGCACTAGTTAGTGCCCCGGCTTTACCAGATGCTGAGCGAATTTCATCGCCAAGAACTCGCGCACGAAATTTATTTGCAAACGCTTCTGCCTTCTCAACTTTGGTGTTCGCGTCTTTCAATTGCTTATCAACATCACCACGCAAACGCTCAGTACGCTTATTAATGACTTCATCAATCTTGCCATCTGCAATAAGCTTGGCTTCTTCGTCATTTTCAAAACGTTTAAGCATTCCCTTCACTGATTCAGGGTCGATACCATCAAAACGTTTTAAGTTGTCTCCTTGCTCTTTAAGCTTGCCTAACAACTCATCACGCTTGGCTTTTAATCCAGATACTTGCTCGCTTACAGCCTTATCAATGATGGTTTGAATTTCAGGAGTGATTTCTGGCGCGCCACCAGCACCGCCTCCTTTATCCTCGCCACCTGCCTGTGAGTAGTATTTGCGTTCAATATTCATAAATAACATGTGATACCCCTTGGGTTTGATTTGCGCCTAGCACGTTGAAATAACTCAGCCCTAAGCTGAATTTAGGTAATAAAAAAGGCCACCGAAGTGACCTTGTGTGAAAATTCATTGCTTACCGATAACCAACAGTTTTAAATGCCTGCTCATCTATCTCTCTGAGTTGCTCTAGGGAAATAAACTCACCTTTATCTGTGTAGAACTCAGATGGGCTCATACCTCCATCCTTCATAAGCCTGAATCTCGTTTCTCCAAATACTTGGCGCTGCCGCCACTCCGGCTGTCGTTGTATCCATTCAATAAACGTTGTGTTAGCTGGAACTTGCCCATCCATTGAAGCTCGAGTGCCTGAGTCCATTTCATCTAAATCAATACCTAGTTCACGCCATGATTTAGTGACTAATGTTTCTGTCGAGCGGCATCCCCAGTGGATTTTACCGGGGCCTTGTTTGTAGGGTATTTTGTGTCCTATTGGCTTGCCTTCAAGTGTGTACTTTAATCTGTCTCTGACGATGCAATCATTGGATGTTTTACTATCGAGAGTAGAAAGCCATTGCTTGTAATCAATGATGTCTTTGTTAGCTTCTGCAAACTGCTCTCTAGCCGTAGCTTGAAGATGATTCACGGCAGTCTTGGCTATCGTTGTCGCATTCGCCCTACTTAGTTGTAATGCTCCATCTTTATAGCCTTGGTTTGCATGCCCACGAATCTTACGCCCAATATCTAACGCGCTATCGCCATTCAAATAACCATTGCGAACTGCATTATTTATGCGAGTCATGCGATCAGCTTCTAATCCACTAGACCATTCTGATAATAGTTTTCCTTGAAACGGCCGCGACATTACAGAAGAAAATAACATCTCCTCTGTGATACTCATGAGTGGATATTTGCGAAGTACCGACTCTGGTAATAAAGCATCAAACAGTGATGGGTAATAGTCTGATTCATGCAATGCATGCTCTCTCATTTCTTCCGTAAGTAACGAAAAAGCACTATCAACAGCACGCTTATTGATGCTTCTTACACTGGATAGCAATGATTCCAATCGCCTTGCCGTGAAACTATTAATATCAATATTGGCGTCATCTAAGGTCACAATAAGAGACGCCGTTAATTCAGCATCAAACTCATTCAGCGCTTTTACCATTCGCCTTGCCACACCAGCAGAATAGCGACCAGAGAACAACGAGTGAGCAATTAATTCATCCATCAACCGCTCATTCACTGAACTCATGTCGCACCTACCATTGTTGGCTCTTGATTATTAAGCTCATCCACCACCACATCCACATCATCAGCAGGATTGATAACATCATATTTCTGCAAACTTCTGACTAGGTCAGATTTACGTGTTGCACCCGATTGCCATGCTACAACAATTTCGCGGATCATCGCGCTATCAGCAATGTGATTAACGAGGTCTTTGTTAATTTCAAAGGAGATGTCTTTCGTGTCTAATCCAAGATATTCAGCACACCATGTTAAGGCTTTGCTCAGTGCTTCTGACACATTTGAGCAACAGATACTGAGAATGGAGGTTTGGGCGTTCTGCTCACCCACAGATTGAATAACTGTTTTTACTTTACTATCAGCAGAAACCAATTGTGCACCAAGAGCAACCATGTAATCGCGCTTGCTGTCCATCGCCTCTTTAGCCAGCATATTTGGCTGAGCTTGAACGTAGCCATAATCCCCTTTTTCGGGTAGCAAGATTGGTGAACGAGAGCCAACCATTACGCCTTTTTCTTGTAACCAGTCACGCCATTGTTCATTGAGTCCGCCAATATACGGCTGAACCTGCCCACAGAAGAATACTGAATCCTCATAATCAGCAGAGTTTCGATAATGCCCTAGATTGATTTTTGCCAATCCCAACAGTGGAGCCTCATCGATGGTGTGATCGTTATTCTGAGCGCCAATAAACGTAAATGGAATTTCATCCCATGGGCCATTGCCTGCACGTTCAGGAATGTATTCAGAATCGATTTGAAATACACTACTTCCAGTGGGCTTGCGATATACTCTACAAATAAATTTACCGTCTTCAATAGCCAATACGCGGTACTGAAGAATGTCTTTAAATCCAAATCCGTCTTCTTCTTCAACTGTTTCACGCAACACCACCAGCGTTAACATAGTTCGACCATTTATCCGGTCAGTACGCCAATTAATGATATCTTCGGCGCGATATTGGAATATGTACGGGAGCTTCGAATCGCTGTTGTAATCAACATACAGACCATGCCGACCAACTTCTAATACAGACTCTAGTGAAGACTGAGCTAGTTGATAAATGCTTGAACCAGCCCCATCAGCATCGTCCTTTAAACTAGATAGCTTTTCAGTAACCGCAACTAATGGGTCTTTCTTGAATGCCATCCCTATCATGCCGTTTCGAGTATTGCCCGTTATGGGATAAAACACAGCCCGGCTCTGATAGTCTTCATTTCGTTTCTTTTTGCGCTTGCTGTCCTGCTCTTCAAGCTCAGGAAGGTAATTTTTTACATCTTCGCCACCTCGGCAAACAGAGCGTACTAACTCCCACTGAGGAGCAGCCGTTTTATACTCTGGCCGAGTAAAATCTACATTTGTTGTACTCATCAGAAGGTTGTTCCTAGGTTAATTTCGAATGCTGGACGTTTAACATTCCGTCTACTTACAGCAAAATAACGGAACCCATCAGCATCGTGTGATGTGTAGTCATGAAGTGGCTTGTCTTTCCAGCACCCTTTCTTGTCGTCCCACTCTTTGCGATAGGCTTCTAAGTGAGCAATACCATCTCCGCATTTATGCTCGTCGAAAGCACAGAGCGGCAATATTTCACGCACAGCCTCGATACCTTCATCGATAGACACCCTTGGCACGACCTCAAATCGAATTGAGTAAATCTGCCCGTCAATCTCATACCCTTCACGCGCTAATTCTTTACGTGATTTAGCATCAGAACCAAATTCCCTATTCTCAATATCGTGTGGCCCATTGTGACTCTCATAGTTGTAGCCTTTATCTTTCAACACTTTCATATAGTGCCGTAGACCCTCGCCACTGTTTGAGTAATGGTCGATAACGTGAAACTCCTCACCAACTTCACGAATGAACCAGATTGATGTTGAGTCACCCACGCCAATATCCCAATACGTATGTACGGGTAAATGTGAGTTATCAGGGAGTGAACCAATGCGTTTATTTTCGTACAGGAAACGGAATTGTTTAGCGTAGTAAGCACCCTCAACAGATTGCTGAAATGCCTCAGACGGTATTGACGGGTATTCCCGTTTCATATCGTCGCCAAGTGTTTTCTCTTTGGCGTAATACCAAGCTTTCTGGCGCTCGTTTAATTGAACGCCATGCTTACTAGATATTTCATCAAAGTAGTCAACTAATCGCTGTGGTAATTGCTCAACAGGGTCAATGGCATATTCAGGATTCTTCCACCATGAGAAGAAAAAGAATTTCCAGTCTAGGTTAGATAATCTCTTATCCTGGAGTTGCGCTTTCTCAGCAGACTGGCAGTAATCATAAAAATAACCTGCTCGACCTTCCGCTGTGCTTTCAATCGTCGTGAAACAATCGCTTGATACCGCCTCAAAAGCACCAGTGACAATCTCACGGGCTTTCTCTGGGTACTTAGCACATATCTTACCGAACTCAGATACATGTAAATATCGGAGTGTGCCGCCACGAAATGACGTGCTGATATAAAGTGACCCGCCTTTGCTAAAAACCAATTCACCAGCCGCATCATTACTCGCCGGATTTGCAGCTTTAATTTCTTCGGGTAGCTTTTCATAGGCATACTTTATCTTTTCCCTGAATAGTCGCTTGGCATCATTTAACGTATGGGCTATCAATGCACATTTAGCCGCCTCAAATAGCGCTGCATCTAATTGGATGATGCAGACCTCAGTCGTGAAACCCAGCTGACGAGCCTTTAAGATAATGTTTCGCGTGTGCATCCCTTCAAAGTATTCAAGCTGCTCAGGCGTCATTTTAAATCGAACTGGCTTACCTTCTTTGTTGGTGATCCAGTAGAGATGATTCAATCGCCAGAGTTTATCTCTCAATAATGCAAGATGTTCTGGCTTCATGATTATTCCTTAGATAAGTCGTCCATTAGTTCTGATAGCTGACTAGCTGTCTTATTCGGCTGTACTTCATCTAGCCCGTAAGCTTGACGTTCAAGACCGACTAGATTTTTAAGTGTTTCACTTAACGCTTTGACTGACTTAACTCGCTCAGGGAGAGAGATGATTGAATGATAAATTTCATTCAGCTTGTCACGTCCGTTATCATTAGGGTTAAGCATTAGCTCGCCCAATTTACTTAAAGCTGGCACATCAGCACATTCAGCCGATAGCTCATCAAACAAGTTATTGGTCAACTCTCTTGCCCTGCGAATATCTCCCCTGTGCTCCATGCGAACACTAGCGATGACTTCGGCGGTCGCCTCAATAAGTACGCGCTCTGAAAGCACTGTTTCTCTGCGTACCTGCCTGCGTACTTCCTCTTTGCGTACCAAATCATCTGCACGGGATTTTATCTTTGCGTTAAGGTCTCGCGACCAATCATCTTTCTTTGCTCTTTTGCGTATAGCTCCTTCAGATATGCCATGCTGTGAAGCTATTTCTCGGAGTGACATCGCGCCAGCTCGGTAAGCCGACTCGATGGCCTCCCAATCTGGTCTTTTAGCCATACATCACCTTCCATAAATTAAATTAATGCTATAGTAGATTTTCGTTCATAAATAGGAGCAATAAATGAAATATTCTCAAGCCGAAAAACTTCAATTAATGATGCTTTGTGAAATTTACAGAGCTATGGGAATAGAAAATAGTTTTAATCCTGACCTCGTTGAAGAGGCTATTTCCACTGATAACTATTGGGCCCTGTCATGGGAATACCCATCTCTAGAAACTGAAGATGAAACTCCATCTAAAGTTAAATTATTTGGTGATACCGTTGATATGTATGACATGCTTTCATATACATATAAAAGACTTAGTGATGAGGATAAGAAAGATGTCAGCGAAGCCGTACCTCATTTCTCTCCAGAATATTCTCTAACTTTCCCTGGCTTCGATGGGAATAATGAATCTGAATACATACAAATAGGTAGATTGTTAAAAACCATGGGGCGTTTCTCAGGTACAGAACTAACTAAAAACTCTCACTCCCCCTCAGTAGAAACATATAGACGAATGTTAGATATATTTTTACCTATACGTCATAAGTTTGTATTTAATGAAGGAATCCGCAAGCAAGAGTTAATAGATATACTGTTAGAGCGAATTCACCCGAGTAATAGATAGCTATCGACTTACTCTATATTACGTACATTCCAATTAAAAAGCCGGCTCACTCGAACTGGCTTTGTGATTGGTTATTCTGCTACTTCAATCACTGGCACATATTCAACGCTACTGATTTCATCAGGTGAAATGTATATCCATGCACCGTCTGCCTGAGCAATTGCGATTAGGCCGTTAGTCACACGAGGCTCTTTCGTTGTCATCAGGCCTTCGTATGTAGTGCCGTCTTTCTTTGTTGCGATTACTGTGTATTTCTTCATATTCCACCCAATAAAAAACCCGCGCTTGGCGGGTTGATTCCTATATTTACCTATCAAATACTGGATCACGATAAGGATATTCATGCATGTAATACGCCGATTTATCACACTCAACACACCTATGTAGATGCTCCCCTTTTTCGTTTTTAACACCCATATATTTCATTTTCCCTGGCTCGCAGTAGCCACATTGCATATAAGCTGTTGCCTCACCATCAGAGTTCCATTTATGTATTTCTGGCATTTCTTCACTCGCTATTCAAATTCATTGAAATATAAATAGCGGCCAATTTAATAAAAACTTCAACCATGCCTCAAGGGGAATAACAAAAGACCGCTGAGCGACCTACTTGTAATCCAGTGCAATTTGCAGTTTGTTTTCTGCTTCTTGCTTATTGTGTAGCAAGTGGGCTTTTCTTCCACCTCTACCCCAGTAATTCATTGTTCTCGCACAGTCACTGACAACTGATGATTCTTGATTGAATATATACCCTGCCATATTTGCTTCAGCCATAAAGCTAGCAACTGAGATTAACTCACCAGAGAAATATTTATCCAGAACCGTGTAAACGCCAACCTTGAACGCAGGGTCTATATATCCAGCATATTCATAAGCCAAGAACTTAGTTGCGAACGTTCCACCGTTGCGACCTTTAAATATTATAAAAGGTGTAGAATTTCCACCTTTTACTAACTCATTGATAAATGACTGAGTTACTGAACTTCTTAGGAAGTCAACTGGTCGTAAGTTATCTACTTTCATACCCGCTGCCTTTGCAGCCTTCCAAATATCAGTGATTGATATATATCCATCATCACCCACTCTTACTGGTGTGTTAAAAACCGATAATTCTTTCATAGGATGTTACCTTTCAAAAAAGAGACCTCAGTTCTCACAGAACAAGCCTGACCCGAGCACACCTAAACAGGCAGTCCTCTGAAGTCGCTTTTGTGAATGGTCTCGGGTTGTGATATTTGCGCGTGAGATACGCTTTATGTAGATGGGTTATCAATACGCATGAATGGGTCTTCCTATATGAAGTTGTATTTTTGCGTATTGATTTAATTGAATTTATTTTCTTATACCAATGGCATTAAAAACCACAAATATGTGGCATTCTCAACCATTGGCAATGGTAGCTTCGCGACGTATTACTTCTTGTGCTCATCTAAACGCTTCTGTAATCGCTCTTTCTCAGCTTTCAGTTGCTGAACGATTCGTTCCGCTTCTTTTGTGTGCTTTCGATAGACAAGAGCGCCAGCGACGAATCCAGCGATTGCGGTAATGACCGGGATGATAATTTCAAACATCTTATTTCCTTTTGATATTAAAAAGCCCCGCTATTTTGCGAGGCTCATATTTGTAATATCCGCTTGAGATTACTACCTTTTCAAGGTTGTGGTCATTCATGATTAACGTATAGTGACGCTCATTCATGAACTATTATTCTCTACTTTGCCCCGATATCTGGGGCATTTTTGTTTTTAGCTTATGGCTATGAATATTTAGCTTATGTACAATTGATTGCAACATACCAAACAGATGGAGTTGATTATGACCGAGTATCACATGACAGGAATTGCCATAGAGTTTATGTTAATCATGTGCGCATACTATTGCTTCAAAGATATAAAAAAGGCTTCAAACGCTGGTGCGGCATTTAGATCTATGGTTGGAATCCTGCTTATTCTTGTATCAGTGTATGGTGCATTTCTAATTACTATCACCCTTGTCATGTAACCTATGATACTCAATTTCCCGTATTGCTTTCTTGTCCAAGTTGCACGCCTTAATTACCGACATCAGCTCAATATTGTATTCAGCAATATCACCCCACGTCATTTTGTCGGGGATATCTGGTATCGGGCAATCAGCTAGTAAGCTTGCAGGAATTGGGATGTGAGGCGCTAATACATATTCAGTCTTTGTATTGCCGCATCCTGTTAATAAGACTATCAGGAGCAGCAACGGGAGCGCAGTCATTATCCACAAGAATAGCTTTGACGTCTTTCTTGGCTCCCTGTGCGTCCAGTGTGTTTTGTTGTTTAGCATCAATGGTTGCTCCAGAGATACGGTCAAAGATAGATATTGAGGTGTAGGCGTTATCAGATATGAGTGATTGTCGCGAAAGCTCACCATTCAGCGACTTAATTTCACGCTCTAACTTTGAGTTTTGGTAAATGAAAAAGAGAACTACAAATATCGGTACGAAAGCAATCAAATACTTTATCGATATCTTTAATAGCTCTTTGGCTATATCACTCATATCACTTCACGCCGTTGTGCTCTAACGAGTAGTGATTACCGTCATTGAATCGACCGCCCCACGTACCACCGATAGATTCCCAATACTCACCAAGTAATTTATGGTCATTGGTAGCTGTTAGATATTTTCCATCTTTGAATAAGTTAAAATCCACTGCTAGCTTTTCAGTGTGCAGACTACTTTTAATGCCTGAGCCATTTTTGGCATTCAGCGCCGCTTGCTCTGGGGTTCGGTAAGCCTCATTGAATGAAAGCTCATACCCATTGTCGTACGCGAAGATAATCAAATCAGCAATCATACGAGTAAATTTGCGTTGTTTTTCACCTAGTGTCATTTGTTAACTCCGAATTTATTTTTGAAGAACGACATTACCACCTCAACAATTCCACCAATTTTCTTGGTACCCAAAAACCCGATGAATACGCCGCAGAATTGAGCAAGGCTAATCGGTAACTTTGCATACTCCAGAGCGGTAATAATCCCAATACTGATACAGGCGCATATAAAGGCCTCGGCGAGTGATGACTTCCATCCTGCACCATCTCTCTTTTCTCGTGTCAGCGCAGTCATAGCGGCTAACAAAACGCCTGCGATAAGTGGCGCATTAATTGTTATCCAGTCCCAGACCTGCACCCAGAACTCGGTATTTTTTTCAGGCATGCGCATACTCACCCCCTGCGGAGTGTTCCGTGATTAAAGTTAATAGATAGCCGCGCACAATCTCTATGCGTCAATTTTCGTTTGGTTGATTAGAATTCTGTGGCGGCGTATACGAAAAAGGCCGCACTAGGCGACTTATTGAAATATTGTTCTGTTGGGACTATTTGCCAACGATATTTTGAACTAGTCGGTCATACCGACAGGTTGGAATTAATGCCCGTTTCGTGGGCTAACGGCATGGTGCGCTACTCATGCACCAGTCGGGATTTACTAGGGCGATATGCCCGTTGTTACCACGTTCTGTTTATTCCCTCGAATTCGGAGGAATTAAAAATCAGGATGCTCGTCAAAGCCTTCATATTCATCAAGCATATAAACATCTACAACGCAAAAAGCCCCACCGAGGTGAGGCTTATCATGGATGGTTCATGTTTATTCTGGTGCAGGTAAAGTCACGTTTAATATTCATATGATCGGAAGAACCAATCATATGAACAACTTTGAAATACTGAAGTAGTATTTTTAATATCATAATCCATATCGCAGTCTTAATGACTGAGGATAAGGATGAAAATATTTTTGATTATTCAAATAGTTATCTGGATATTCAGATAAATAGTGCGTAATTAATGTTAATGGAGCCAATAAAGGCTGTGTTCCTTGGCGGTATTCGAGGATTAACTTACTCAATGCTTGTCTTTGGTTTGATGTCAGATAGCGTTTAAAGTAACCTTGGATATGCATAAGCACATTAGTGTGATTGCGCCTAGTTGCTTGGTGTTGTAATAAATTCATAAACTTATTTCGATACTCATCAAAATAAGAATCGATTGAATCCCATTCATTGTTACTAGCAACAAAACGACCAAGTTCTCGATAAAGAGGCTGTGAATGCGCCAATAAAAGGAGCTTATATCGAGTATGAAAGTCGATTAATGAGTGCCGATTGAAGGGGTTTTTCTTTAGTTCATTTAGCTCATGAAGAGCAAATACCCGTATAATAAAATTCTCTCGAATATGAGGGTCGCTTAACCTCCCATCTTCCTCAACAGGCAACCAAGGCATTGCTTTGAGTAATTGTTCAGTAAAAAGCCCCATTCCAGACTTTTTATTACCATTGCCAACAGAATCATATACTCGAACCCTTTCCAAACCACAGCTAGGTGAGTTTTTACATACAATATAACCACTTAAATTTAAAAGTTTACTCAAATAAGTAGTCGAAAACTGAAGCATTTCTTCAGTTAAATCGCCTTCACGACCATCGCTGAATTTGAGTCTAACGCTATCTTCGTCAGATTTAACTAGCCTCAATGCAGGTCTAGGTGTTGGTAAACCAATCGCCATTTCCGGGCATGCTTGCTGGTATTCGAAATAATCTGATAACTCATCTACAGCAAAATGAAAGCGCTTATGACCACCATCAAATCTAACACTATCGCCCAATAAGCATGAGCTAATACCTACAGTGATTTTTTTACCTGATGTATTGCTCTTATCATTAGAGGTAAGAATATTAACCATCATTGCCACCTTATATGAAATCACTTATATACGAAATTGATTTATAATAATTGAATTCATATTAGTAACATTGCACTTTATTTACTAGCTTTATAAATCACTACTCCACATTACAATAAAACAAACAACAAAGCCCCTACCGAAGTAGAGGCTCTATTTTGAGCTTGTTACCGCTCTGTGTTTTAATGCCGTGAGCTTATCACAGATATTACATGTAAATTTCGCGATATCCAGTCTTTCTTCTGCGAAAATAGCCAATATTGCATCGTTCGATTGCTAATATTCCGGTTCCTCTCTTTTTATTGCGTAATATAGCTCTTCTTCCAGTATTTCAAGCGCCCATTCAATACGTCGAGTGCATTGCTGAATACTAACGTTTTGACCAAACCTTAATTCGCGAGCCATTTTTTGCGGGTATTTGCGATCACAATATCGTTTAATAGCTACATGACGAATTGGGTTGCTTAACTTAAACGTCTTGTTAATGACTGATTCAATAAAAGCGGCATCATCTTGTTCTTTGGCGAGAGCGATGAGGTCGCTTAAAATACTTTTTGGATTTAGAATTTCGTGTGACTTTTTAAAAAGTTCATCACCTTTGTAACCCATCTTATGTAAGTCATTAACTACCTGAATAATCCGCTTACCTTCATTTTCATTCCAGTCTGAGTGAACCATAAGCCGCCCGATGACACTACACTCACCACCTTCTGCGTAATCATCACCTCCATATACCCTACCCCATAAGAGAAGCATATATCTAACCCAAACACGTTGAGAGTCACTGATGTTTTTACGATGCCCAAACCATACCCTACGAATATCGCTTTTTTTGGCATGCTGAGTTAACAAATAGAATGGCTCATCTCTTCTCATAATTTATTACCCGACGTTCCACGCTGTCTGCACATTGTGAATAACTGCCCGCGCGATACCAAATGTTCACTACCATTCAAATCCCTTGCGAACCGCCTTACTGTTGCCCTATAAACACCAAGCTCTCTTGCAACAGCGGTCATATTCCCGTAATGCTTAATAAGTAACTCAGGAATGGTCGTGATTTCAGCTTGCATCTTTCAGCTCCTTCAATTTCTTCCTGTAGTAGTCGCGTATTCGCTCATAGTCCTCGCGCTTCCACTTGGGTAGCTCATGAAATCCCATCAGAATATCGAATCGCTCCTGTCCGATTTTCGCTATCAAATTAGGAGTGTATTTTTCTATATTGCCTGATAGATGGTTATTACATGGGGCGCATTGTTTGTGAGTGTTGTCCTCGTTAAATCTAAGCTCAGGATTAGCGCCTGTGGTTCAATAGTGACCTGCATGATATTGACCTTCGTGAAATCGCTCACAGGAGATGCAAGGTTCATTTCGGTCTCTATGTCGGATGTATGCGTTAAATGCGTTCTGAGCTTGCTGGGTGAAGTATTTGAGGGGTTTTACTGCTAGCTTTCTGATCTTTAGTTTATCGCGGGATTCTTTTTCTTTTTGCTGCCGTTCTTTTCTAAGCTTGGCCTGTGCTTTTTCATTTTTCTTTCGCTGTCGTTTTATTCCTAACTCTGCTCCGTGTTCTGGGCTACACCACTCGATATTGTCATACTTTGGGTGAAACCATTCCTTGCATATTGCACATCGCCGTCGAATTGGTTTAGCCATATATCGCCGCCTTAAATATCCACGCCGATGCAAATAGACAAGCTAATATGGCCACCATAAATAACTTGGCTCCGAGTGTTAAGTTTGGGTATTTACGCTTCATCATTACACCTCTTGGATATCAGCAACTTTGACTATTTCGTCGGTAAGCAATATGGATGCTTCCAAATCTCCACTAACCATTCTTATAATTACGTTGTGCAGTGGCTCCCCATCAGTTTCTCTTGGGTATGTAGAGTGGTATTCAGCTCGGTTATGCTTGTGGTAAAAATCAAAAGCCTGTTCTGATATCTCGTAGACCTTTCCTTTTTCTAGTTTCATCGCTCTTGCTGCTCCTTGAGTTTCATGTATTCGCTTGTGTGTGGGGTTGTCACGAAACAACCAATATCTACCGCCCAGCGTTCGACCTGCTCCATGTAGAAATACATATCGCCAGTATCTAAATCAGAAGTTTTTCTTAGCCGCCTAATTAGCTCTATATCGCCCGTGACAGCGTTAATCATCTCAACCTCTTCGTAACCTAAAAAGGTATGTTTCATCATCTCCTTAACGCTCTCATCAGTGTGTTTGATGCCGTTCTTGCACAAATGCTTACTAATTTCGGCATACCACATATGTGAAAGTGAATTTTGAGATAATGACCTGCGATTTTTCCAAGGCTTGATAATGATTCGGTGTGGTTGGTTTGTTGCTAGAACTTCTTTGAGATGTTGCCATGCGGTATTTTTGGTTGATTCGTGGAAGAGGAAATCTGCTTCCAAGTTAGCCTCCTATTGACGATAAATCATAATGACTAAACCGCCTTTGGTTGCGACCTTAATTGTTTGGTTATCTTTGATTTCGCCAAGTTCAAAAGCATCGTACAGCTCATTAATTGCCGCTTGCTTGCGTTCCTTTGATTTACGTTTAAATAGCTTGCTGAATATCAAACTTACGAACCAGCAAAACGCTTGTGTAACAATCCACACGTAGCCCATCATTGATAGCGTGGCTACTATCCATTTGTATGTTTCATCACTCACTGTTAGCTCTCCTGTTCACCGACCAGCGTTAACTTAACAATCTCAATAACCCCTATTGCTTCAGCTAAGCTAATTTCACCGTCATATTCGTGAATTAATTCCAGCAGGCGTTTAGATAGCTCACCATTAGCTTGGAATTTTTTATCAATGGGTAATTTGGTGATGTTCATCATTCACCCTCTGGCATTGGTGGGAGTGGCTTTTCTGGTAAATTCATCCAATGCGTGACCATGTAAACTTCACCATCCATGTCTTGCATTCCTTCATTTTCGCCAGATTCAGCATTTTGAAACTTTTCGATATCGCCTTTCCACCATGCAGTAGTCCGACCATGAGATCCGAATGTAAAATACTTACCATCGATATCAGGCGATTTCTCTTTCCTATTTACCCAATTAGTTCCCTGCATTAGATGCCTCCCTGTAATTATTCTGGCTTGTGCGAGAGGTGATTATTTTCTGTAGCTCTTGAAACTTAATCATCCTGGCTGCATTCTCTATCGCCATTATTCTCTGATACGCCTTGCCTCTAGGGCTATGCTTATCGGCTGCTAACTCATGTTCAAGAAACACTGCATCTGTGTGCTGCCTAAAATATTTAACGTTCGCATGAATGTATCTACCCGCTATAAATCTACCTTGGCGCAAGTACGCTTTATTCAGCTCTGTTAACGTTGTTCCTTTCATCACTCAATAACCTCGCACTCAGTTCCAATCTCAAATAAATAAAAATCATGAGGACGGACATCACGCTCAAGAGCTTTACTATCAACGTCATCTATATCGATTAACGTGTTAACTGGAACCTCAATAAGACGTCCGTCGCCGTGTTTAGAGCCATTAACCTCTATAGGAAACTGCAAATGTTCGAGCGTCTCAAACTCGCCATTATTTAATAATCTAACTCTCATCACTCAACACCTCGCTTAATTTATGGCTTTAAACTGGTAAAAATCCTCGGCTGTTATTGCTGGCACTATGCAATTACCGAAAAGTATTTTTCCCTCTGGCGACTTGATGAATCTGAAATCTTTATGTTCAGGTTTAGGCTGAATATTCACATCCATATCACTAGGAAATTCGTCATACTTCCCTAGCAAGTAGCACATGGCATCAGTCCATTCGTGTTTGTCTTTGTCAGTAAACATGTACTCTTGAAGAATTGCGTATCCGCTCATCTAGAAGTCCTTATGATTTGGTGTGTTACGGTTGGCGGTTGCCATATCAGCTCTAGCCATTGCGTGGGTTTGATCGGTGTCGAATAAACAAAGTCCTTTCTGGTCTACAAATGCGGTTCCAGCTTTGCCGTGACGGTTAAGTCTTACAATCAGCTCTGTAAGCGTCTTGTCGGCTTTGTCGTTGTAAACTGAGTCTTTGTATATTCCCATCCAGTAATCACAATCCTGCTCGATTTGACCAGTATCACGGCTATCACTTGGCATGGGGCGCTTGTTGGGTCTATCTTCAAGTTTGCGGTTTAGCTGCGTGAGCAATACCACTGTGGTATCAAGCTCTTTAGCCAGTTGCTTGAGACCTTTAGTGATTTCACCGTAGGCGATATCGTTGCGGTCTGCTTTGCCAGCTTTCATCAGTGTTAAATAATCCACGCCGATAAAACCGATTTTTCCAACCTTGCGTTTCAGCTTTCTGCACTCTGACTGAATGTGTTCAAGTGTCATTCCCGCTGTATCATCAACCCAAATGTTAGGTTTTTCGCTCAAGTCACTAATAGCCTTGCCGAGTAGTGCCCATTCGAAATCATCCTCAGTGCCGCCGTAGAACATGTCTGAATTCAAGCCTGACTTCTGGCTTACCATCCGTTCAACCAATTGCTCATTGGACATTTCCATGCTGAACAAAGCCACTGCCAGACCATTATCAGAAACGTTCTTCGCCATTTCAGTTAGAACGGTTGTCTTACCCATCTTTGGACGCGCACCGATAACGAACAGAGATCCTCGCACGACAAATTTAGGTGCCAGCATGTCATCAAGTGGCTTAATGCCTGTTTTGAGTCCTATAAACTGATCTGGATTATTAAACATGTTTTCTACGCCCTCGAACCATTCAGGCAATAGCTCAGCCATGTTCTTCAAGCCAGATTTTCGACCAGTAACGCCGTTTTCGCTTGCGTCAGTTACTAGCTTTTGAACGAACTCCATTTTTTCACCAAAGCTTAGAGTGCTTGGCTCAATCAGTAACCGAGTGGCTTCGTTGATTTTCTCAATAGCGTAACGCTCACTGGCATACTCTTTGATTTTCTTCGAGTAGTGGATCACGTTTGCAGCGCTTGGTGTGTTCTTTGCAATTTCAGCCAGATAACCTAATCCGCCAGTAGTTCCTTCGCTGCCAGTTGCTTTCAAGCTGTCAGACACGGTTAAGATATCAATCGGTTGATGCTTGCTAGCCATTGACCGCATTTGCTCAAAGATAATCTTGTGGTGGGTGCCGTAGAAATCATCTGGCTTCAACACGGAAAATACACGCTGAGCATTGTCGCTGTTTGGGTCAATCAGTAGGGATCCGATAACACTCTGCTCGGTCTCTATGCTGCGTGGTACTTGGTAACTCATAATGAACCTTCCCTAGTTTTTAATACTGTCGCTGGTCTTAACAGGTAATCGAAATTCGCTCTCCAACCAGAATCGTTTTCGCCAAAATAAAACTCCTTGGCTGAGCTCATGAAATATTCAAAATAGTTTTTAGCCGCTTCGACCGTTGGCTCTTTGAGTTCTTTCAGGAATTTTGAGATAGCTCGTTTTCTTTTGTCATTCAGCGATTCAGCATTTGGCAATCTATCTCCTGCTGCTTCGTTGAACGCATTCATAATTTCGATGTAGGGAATGTTATTTTTTCGATTAGTTGAAATTAACTTTTCACAGTCCCCCTCTTGAGGGGTTAGGGGAGTATTTATTTCTTGTTCAAGTACATTCTTATTCTGTTTCACTTCTTTTGTTACTAGGTTAGTAACCTCAACTACGCTTGAAGCGATGGTATCACTACGTTTGATTGTCACCTCATTAGTAACTTGCTTTGTCACCTCGTCATTCCACTGATATTCAAGGTAATTTGTGATTGTAATTATTGTTCCATGCCGTGTGCCAGTACGGGTTATCATCCCTTCCTGTTCAAAAAAATCCAACATGTCCCTGATTTGTTTTTCAGTCTTTTCCTTTCCCTTTGCATCTTTCAGTTTTCGAGCTAAAACTTTTGCTTTTGTTACCAGTTGACCAGTCCGAAGATCCCAAGATACACCGCCAAACTCAACCGTCGTCGGTTTATGTCTTGCCTGCCCTAACAATCTTACCCATAGTGCAAGCTTCACTGTATCTTCAGCCCAGCTTGCGTTAAGTAGGCTCCTGAATATCGCGACATGACCAAGCTTAGAGTTATCCATACGAGAACTCCTAGTGTGGTTCTTGTTGCTAAAATCAGCGTATGCAACGTTACTCATGCCGTTTCCCTCCAGTGACTTCCTGACGATGCTCAAGCCGTAATTTTGCATCTTCCAATGCTGACCTGAGCGCCTTAGCTCCCTGCTCAGTGACCGAGCGGTTAACTTCGTCACGCACGATGTTTTTATGTACAATACGCTGGTAATTTCTTGTATTTTTTGCCATAATTACCTCGTTAAACAGTTTTGATTAATGCGCCTCAACAGTTACCGCTGATGGGGCGTTTTCTTTTGTTCTCATCAAAGAAAGCTCACCGATTTGTTTCCACAAAAAGCGATATTCTTCCTCAGATATTTTTCTCTCACCTTCCAGCACAAAATCTTTAATCCCCGAAGCTGCTAGCGTTTCGCATAGCTCAGGAAATTTGTCAGTTCTGCGTAAAATGGTTGAGTCATGGACGCCTAATGTTTTAGCCACTACTGACTGAGACTTAGCTCTCAATGCTTGTAATGCCGTAGCGATTAGATGATTTGATACGAATTGATTGAAGTTTTTGCGTGTTGTTGCGTAGTCCATTGTTTATATTCCTTCATAGAAAAACAGTTAGTCCGTTGCTCACGATCCTGTGAGTGTGTATTGCAGTGCTCTACAATGGCAGAGCTTAAATTTTGAAAGAACGGTAAGGTTATGCAGCTTGCGGCGGGAAAACGTCATCTAATGAACATTTTGCACCAAGTTTTTGTAATGCCTCAACGATTACTCGACAATCATTAAGGCTAGGCGTTCTAATATTTAGCTCGTAGTTTGCAATACGAGATTGACCCCATCCGATTGATGAAGCCAAAACAGCCTGAGAAATTCCTAATTTTTTTCGCTGTTCTGCGATGTTATTCATTGTGTGTATCCTCCATGTCTACACCCCTATTACACACAATATGTGATTAACTGTCAATCACGAATCGTTTAAATACTTACATCACGTTTTGTGTTAAAAGATAGCTATGAAAAAAATAAATGAAATTATTGGCGAGAGACTAAAGTCTATTCGTGAATCTAGAGGATTAAGCCAAGCGCAACTTGCAAAGCTGTGCGGATATTCCGCAGCCTCTAGAATTGGAAATTATGAACTCGGGGAAAGAAAGATAAGTGCTGATGATGCTTTAGTTATCAGCGAGGCTTTAGGCGTTTCACCTGCTGAGTTGATGTTTGGTGATAGGAGCGATCAGGTTGTTAGCAACTATGAGTACCCTCTATTTTCCAAGGTGCAAGCAGGTGCGTTTACTGAAAATAGCAATGCATACACTAGAAGCGATGCCATTGCATGGATACCAACTGCCAAGAAAGCAAGCGATAGCGCATTCTGGTTAGAGGTCGAAGGTCATTCCATGACAGCCCCGCAAGGCGGGCGTCCGAGCTTCCCTGAAGGGATGCTGATACTTGTTGACCCTGACCAGGATGTAGACTTTGGTGATTTTTGCATAGCGAGATTACACGGTGATGAGTTCACATTTAAGCGATTGATTAGAGAGTCAGGTCAAGATTATCTGGAGCCGTTAAACCCACGGTTTGACCTTATCCCAATCAATGGCAACTGCCAGATTATAGGCAAAGTGGTTAAGTCTCAGTGGCCTGACGACACGTTTTAGGGTGTGGTTAATAGAACGGTAATTATTGACATTTTTATCACTGTCTGATTTACAAAGATGACCTATACTTTATAGTAGCACCTAGTTTCCTTTTTATGAGCAATTTTTTATGAGCGAGTTACTTAATTTAAAAATAGTAATTAATGGCACTAGCCCTAGCGAAATTCCTATGAATAAGCTTGCTGGTTATCTTGCCGATCTCGCCATTCTATACGGTGAAGAAAAGGAAGTTAGATTCAAATCAGTCAATGATGGTTGCATTGAGATTCATGCATACTCTACTAATGCTAGTTCTCACAATATTATCTGTGCGAATATTATTGAAAATACAGAGAATAGTAAGTTCGCAAAAAGGATTTCAAAGGATAATTACTCCGCTGAAATATATTCAAATAATGAGTTACTTCACACAATAAGACCTGCAGCAGAAGCAAAGCCCATTGTAATTACAAAAAAGAATACAAGTATTCAAGGTGAGCTATACCACATTGTTGAAAAAGGCAAAGATTCTGTATCAGTAAGGCTTAGAGGTAATGGTGGCGAAATCCTAATATGCACTGCCACAAAACCAGATGCAGTTAGACTTGCAAAATATTTATTTAAAAAAATAAGAGTGTATGGCGAGTCACAACACGAAAAGAAAGACGGTGTCTGGAAACTCAAAAACTTAAAAATAGAAAAGTTTGTTGAGCTACAAGATATTGCCATTTCAGATGGTCTCGAAAAACTGTCATCAGACCCATCAAATAGGTGGGATGAAATAGACGATCAGGAAGAGCTAATACTGAAATACAGGAGTTTCAGTTGAAAAAAATAATAGTGGACACCAATATCCTCATCAGTTTAATGAAGAAAAGTTCCAATAATGCAAACAAGCTGGGGACTGACGGATTCTCCTCTGTTGATGACTTAGAGTTAAGGTCTAAAGCGCTGCTTGACCACATAGAGAGAAGCGGCGGAACAATTGTGATACCTACCCCTGTACTTGCAGAATACTTATTAGGCATTGATGGAGAAGCAAATAAGCATGCTCATGTTAATCTAATTTCTAGCATGAACTGTTTTGAAATACTTCCCTTTGAGGAACTGGCTTCTGTTGAGTGCTCCATGCTTCCATCAAAGCAAGAATTTAAGCAATTTATCAAACAAATAAACTCCAATGAGACCGCGAATAAAGTTAGATTTGATAGACAAATCATAGCCATAGCTAAGGCTAATGGAATCAATGAAATCTGGAGTTCTGATGGTGAAGTCATTAAAAAAGGAAGGGAGGTTGGGATTGATGTTAAATCTATTTCAGAGATTCAACCCATACCTTTATCAGATCAATTCAAATTAAATCTATTAGATGAGATTGAAGCCCCTACAGATAAGAATCAACTAAACTAAACAACAGAGCCCTCCCCACGAGGGCTTTTTTGTGCTCGTAACTCCCTTCCAGTGTGACTCCTGCCACAAATCGTGTCTATAAATAAAATATTTTCCATTTCAAATCATCACGTTAATTCAACAACAATCAAATAAACACATTTTGTGGTTGACATTAAAATCACAATTTGTGAATATACTATCCATCGAAGGCAAGGAGCCATGGATAAACAGGATGTTCGCTCTTTTACAAATTAACTCCCGCCATTGTGGGAAAGTTTCAAAACTCCAAGTGAGTATTGGGATTGGTGAATGCTAAGGCTGATTGGCTATCAAAATGCGCTGTCGCCAGTCGGTGAAAACCCGGCCGCAACAGACCTATGTAGGAGTTCAGTGCCTACCACCAATCACCAATACTTACTAACCGAGGGTAAACCATGCAACAGATCACTTACTTACCGCGCACTGGTAAGACAAATTCAAAGATGCGTCGTTATGCAGCCAGAGGTGAATTAATGGCACGTAAAGCAGCTGAGGCAGCAAACAGCGGGCGCACTACTGAGGAAATATGGGATTCGATTATCAAACCAGTAGACGAAACCGATGTACTGGCGAGTTTAATGATCGGGATAAAAGACATGCCCGATGTACAACGCAAGCAACAACGACTACGCAAGCCGATTATGAGTGATGGAAGTATCACAGTAAGGGGATAGATATGACATTTTCACAAGAAGTGCAAATTGAGTGCAAACAATCTCAGCGCAAATATATGGCGTATGCAAAGTCAGATCGCGAATATCCAGAAGTTCGCGAAAATTGGGTGAAACTTGCATTAATGATGCGCCGACACGCTCGTGAATGGGCAGCTATGAGTTAACTAATTACAGTCCATTCTGTGGGCTGTGGTGAGATAACTTCACAAGGAGAAATATATATCCGTCATGGCTGAACACCACGGCGCATTGTTAGCACCTTAGACCATAGGTAGGCAAGTAAATCCTATGCAGGCAGTAACGCAAAGAACACAGCATGACTGTGGTTACTGAACAATGGTAGATGTTTAGGTATTCATTAAGCGCAGCCTAGAGCGATATCTAGGCAATTACCAGAGTTCATTACTTAGTGGGCTGTGGTGAGTTGATTAACACATAAATCACAAGACCTCTCGCAGGTCTTTTTTATTGCCTAAATATAGGAAAATAAACATGAATACCGATGAATTAAGAAAGATTCTTGATGAACACAAGGTCTATGTAGAGTCATTTGGTGAACGCGGATCTAAGGCTTACCTGAGAGGCGCTAACCTGAGAGGCGCTGACCTGAGAGGCGCTAACCTGAGAGGCGCTTACCTGAGAGACGCTAACCTGAGAGGCGCTAACCTGAGAGGCGCTGACCTGATAGACGCTAACCTGAGAGGCGCTAACCTGATAGACGCTGACCTGAGAGGCGCTAACCTGATAGACGCTAACCTGAGAGGCGCTAACCTGAGAGGCGCTAAACTGCCAGATCAAACCTACGTAATCATGGGTGAAAAATACCCTATCACTATCACAAACGGTGAATATCTTCGCGCTGGCTGCCAAAACCACACCATTGAAGACTGGCGTAAATTCACTAAGCGTGAAATAGCCGAAATGGACGGAAAGACGGCTCTTAAATTCTACACTCGTCTATTGGATATTGCTGATTTTTACCTAGGAAAAGGTGAGCATCCAGAGTGGCTGAATGCTCCAGATAGCGAAGAATAATAGCTGGTGAGTTGATTAATAGATAGGAGATAGAGAGTGAAAACATTCAAAAATGTACCTTGGGTTAACTGTTGTACTAAATGTGATGCGGAGCAGGCAACGGTACAGACAGAAAAAGGCAATGAAGACTGGTTTTATGATGGCGACAAAGTTACTTGTGAAAACTGTGGTCACACTGGCGTTATTGAGGCAGATGGCGAGTGCGCTTGGTGTGTATGGGATGAGGTTAAAGACTAGCATCGTGTTTAGTTAATAACGGAGGGAGTATGACATGGGGAAAATGACATTCGTAGTTGAGTATGAAGATGGCAAGGAGCCACCTATAAGCTTCAACATGGAAATATTTGGCGGCAAGGTAATAGAAGCTGGCTTTCGTGATTATAACGACGACATGCTGACAGAGGAAGAAATAGAAGCTCTGATGGAATGCCTAAACATCAATGAGTTAGAAAATAATTCTACTAGTGTCGATGTAGACATCCTTCTGAAAAAACTAGGATTTACATTACTCAGGCAGTAGCAATCGCAAAAGCCCTCGGTCAGCAGTAACCCACCAAAACACATTTCATATCGCTATTAATAGTGAGGAATACGCACATAAGGAACATAGGAAATGGCAAATGAATTAGTCGTAATTGAGAAATCTAAGGCGCTTGATGTTTTCAAGTCATCAGACAGTGTCGAAGATATCATTCGTAAAGTAGAGCAAGAAGTTAATTCTTTTATTCCAGATGTTAGCACTGCCAAAGGTCGCAAGGAAATTGCTTCACTGGCCTACAAAGTCGCTCAATCAAAAACTTACCTTGATGGGCTCGGTAAAGACTTGGTCGCAGAGTTAAAAGAAATACCAAAGCTAATCGATGCTAATCGCCGAACTGTACGAGAGCGTTTTGATACATTGCGCGATAAAGTTCGACAGCCATTAACTGAGTGGGAAGCCGAGCAAGAGCGAATCGAAGCAGAAAGGCAAATGTTAGCGTGGCACGAAGAAGCGCTAGAAATGAATGCCACATTCGATAAGGCACTTGCTGAGCGCATCGAGTCAGACCATGAAATCGCCCTGCTCATGAATGAGAAATTCGATCGTGATTTAGCAGAGGCTAAAGCCGAAGCTGAGCGCCAGCGTATTGCTCACGAAGAAGAGTTGAAGAAACAAGCTGCGGAACAGGCAAGATTAGCAGCCGAACAAAAAGCACAGCAAGAAATCGAAGCAGCAACACAGCGAGAACGCGAAGCAAAAGAAGCCGCTGAACGCGCAGAGCGTGAAAAGCAGGAAGCTATTCAACGTGCAGAGCAGGCAGCGAAGGAAGCTCAGGAACGAGCCGAACGCGAGAAACAAACAGCTATCGAAGCTGAGCGCAAGAAAGCTCTTGAAGCTGAACAAGCACGATTAGCAGAAGAAGAACGTAAGCGTCAGGAAGATGCGAAGCGTCAAGAAGATAAAGAACATCGCCGCAAGTACAACCAAGAAACATTACAGGCATTGGTCAGTAATGGATTTGACGAAAAATTAGCAACTGAATTTATTAAGCTAGTTGCTAGTAGCCAAATCCCCCACATGACAATGAATTACTAATACTCACCGCACCAACACCAGAACACTTTCAGTAACAACCGCTATCAATCGATAAGTGAGAGTTTCGCACATCCAGAGGTAAGCATGAATATTGATAAATATAAATTACGTGTAGCTCAAAGCAAAGCTGGAATTGCACGCTATCTCAAGGATGAGAATGGATGGAGCGAAGCAAACGAAACATTAAAAACAGCATACGGAGTACAACATGAACGCAAAGCAGAAACACGCAAAACAGCAAATATTCACCCTACTTCGCGAGTCTGAAATGACTGAGCAACAAGTCGAATTATTGTTTGCTGACTGGAAATTTAAACAGCAATGCGAGAAGACAAATCGCATTTTACGTCAGGTTAATGCTCGTGGAGCGTATGCATTCACGTAAGGACGCAGTATGAGAATTTCAGAGTATGAACTCAAGCAAAGGCAGGATGCCGAGAAGAGACGCAGGGAGCGAGAGGAAGTGGATCATTACTACTGGCTGGAAAGTCTAGGATTGACGCCAGAAAAAATACCAGACAGTCACTTTAAGGGTGATTTTTAAATTAATTTAACAAGAGAAAAATTATGAATATTTATATTGATATCGAAACAATCCCATCACAAGACCCAGCCATTAAGCAGAAGTTTTTAGATGAGGTCACCGCTCCTGGTCAATACAAAAAGCAAGACTCTATTGATACATGGCTAGCTGAAAATCGCGAAGCAGTAGGTGAAGAAAACTGGAAAAAAACCAGTTTCGATGGTGGGTTAGGTCATGTTTGCGTGATTGGCGTAGCAATTAATGATGGAGAAACAAAAACTTTCTACGCAGAAGATTACTTGGCTAATGAAAAGAAAATTATCACTGACTTATTCGAGTTGATTGATGCTAACTACGACCCATCAAAAAATATTCCACCTGTTTTTATTGGGCATAACATCGCAGAGTTTGACCTTAAATTCTTGTTCCAGCGCGCGGTAGTTCTTAGTGTTAAGCCACCAAAAGTAATTCCATTCGGCGCTAGACCTTGGGATAAATCACTGTTTGACACAATGACAGTGTGGGCTGGTCACAATGGGCGCGTGTCACTAGATAAACTTTGCTCTGTGCTTGGATTGAATGCTAAGGGCTCTGAAACTGGCGAGGATATCGACGGCAGTAAGGTTTGGGATTTTGTTAAGGATGGCAAGATTTCAGTAGTCGCCGAGTACTGCAAAGGTGATGTTGATCGGGCTCGAGATATTCACAAACGCATGACATTTCAATTGACCGCCTAGTTTGGCGGTTTTTTGTAGGAGGTAATTATGGGAACAGCAACGTTAATTATTGGTGAGTCTGGCACAGGGAAAAGTACCAGCCTACGCAATATAAAACCAAAAGAAACGCTATTAATTCAGACGGTAAGGAAGCCGTTGCCGTTTCGGTCGAAAGCATGGAAGCAGTGGAATAAGAGCGACCCAAATACATCAATATTTGTTTGTGATAGATGGGATGCAATAGCGTCATTCATCTCAAAAGCAGCCGAGTATGGCAAAAAAATAATAGTCATTGATGACTTTCAGTATTTGATGGCTAACGAATTCATGCGCCGTTCTGATGAAAAATCGTTTGATAAGTTCACAGAAATTGGCGCTCACACATGGAATGTGATTAACGCAGCCATCGGTAATACACCTGATGATGTGCGCGTTTACTTTTTAGCCCACACCGAAGAAACTCAGATGGGCAAAGTAAAAATGAAAACTATCGGCAGGATGCTAGATGAAAAAATAACCGTGGAAGGGATGTTTACTATCGTACTGAAAACACTAGTCAAGGATGGTCAGTATCTATTCTCAACACAGAATAGCGGTAACGACACGGTTAAATCACCAATGGGAATGTTCGAATCCCATGAAATTGAAAATAACTTAGAAGCCGTTGACGCTGCAATTTGCGAATACTACGGAATTGAAAAAACTAAAGAAATGGAGAAAGCAGCATGAATGAACGTGTAATTTTTACCTATAATCAAGAAGATGCATTGGCAGCAGGTCAAAGTGGATTTATTAACGAATCTGGCGCGTATGTGATTACTATCGCAGAAGCAAAGCTAGGGACATCAGAGTCTGGTGCTTGTTTTATGGAATTCTCTGGCGAAACTGATGATGGGCGTAAAATAAACTATCTTAGTGTTTACAGTACCAAAAAAGATGGGGAGCTAAATAAATTCGGGTGCAACATGATTAACGCAATCATGGGATGCGCTGGTGTTATACAGCTAACTGAGAAGATGATTTCTGTTAGCCACTTTATCACCCCTGAATTCACTGGTAAACGCGTTGGATTAGTGCTGCAAAAGACTCTTAAAACAAAGTCAAACGGCAGTGATACATACAGTTTTGATATTCGAATTCCGTTCTTTGCCGATACACGTCAAACGCTACAGGAAAAGGTTGACGGAACCGCGCCAGTAGCTATCGATAACATTCTTTCGACATTGAAAGACAAGGATGATCGCAAACAGCGAGGTCAATCAAGCCAAGGTTACGGATACCAGCAAACCACTAACGATAATGACGCGCCATTCTGATCAAAGCCCGTTAATTCGGGCTTACTATTTAAATTTTAAAGCAGAGTAAAATCCATGAATAACTTAATGCTAGACCTAGAAACAATGGGCAACACCCCTAACTCGCCAGTAATTTCAATTGGGGCTGTATTTTTCGACCCAAAAACTGGTGATTTAGGCGCAAGTACCGAAATTAATATTTCCCTAGAATCATCAATGCAATATGGCGCGATACCTGATGCGAGCACAATCATGTGGTGGATGAAGCAAAGTGATGATGCTCGCCTATCTGTTTCAGATGCAACTAAAACACTAGAAAGCCCACTTAGAGAGTTTCATTTATTCGTCAGTGAAAAAGTAAATGCAAATTACGTTAAGGTATGGGGGAATGGCGCATCTTTTGATTGTGTGATTCTGCGTAACTCATATCAATTGGCGGGCTTAACTCCACCTTGGCAGTGGTGGAATGACCGGGATGTTAGAACGGTTGTTGAGATGGGTAAAGTTATCGGAATGGATCCGAAGCGCGATATGCCATTTGATGGCGTTAGACATACGGCAGTAGCTGATGCAATTCATCAAGCTAAATATGTTTCAGCAATATATCAGGCGCTAACTACAAAATAACCACCTCTAACCCTTCCCTATGTGATTTAACCAAAGGATATATTTGCAAGGATGCAAACAGGAGATAGATATGAAATTAAATAGCCATATTGATATAGAATTTGAAGGTGAAGCAAAAGAAATAAGAATCGGAAGGTTTAGTGATGTTCTGGAAATAGGAGAGAACACAGGAAACCCTAACTTTGATTATATAAACATCCCAAACCAATATGCCAGACCATTAATTCGTGAACTGGTAAAGCTATATCCAGACTGGGATAAGGACTAATTTAACTCGCAGGGATGCAATGAAGAGGAATGAATATGAAAGTCTATCTCGACGACGAGCGCCAAACTCCAGATGGATTTGTTCGTGTTTACTGGCCTGATGAGGCAATTAAATTACTGGAAACTGGCGAGGTTGAGCTAATTAGCCTAGATCATGATTTAGGTGATGATGAGCGCGGCACAGGCTACGACGTTTTATTGTGGATAGAAGAACAGGTTTATTTAAACGGATTTAAAGCGCCTGAAATTATTGTTCATTCATCTAATTCATCAGCGCGGCATAAAATGGAATTAGCAATTGCAAATATTGAAAAGGTGGAGTGATGGATAAATCAAGGCAGCAATTTGAAGAGTGGCGCAGTAAGAATAAATCATCAACGATAAATCTATTCGATGTATGGCAAGCATCACGCGAGAGTTTGGAAGTTGAATTGCCGAAGGAGTAAAAAATATTAGATGCGTATGAAATAGGATTTAACAATGCTATCAATCGAGTTAAAGACGCATTAATCAGCAACGGAGTGGAAATAAAAAATGAATGAAGTGATATTGGAATTAGCTAACAAAATAAAATCTAGCGTCAAATCAAATCAAGGAAGTGCTAATACATGCATTCCAAATAACGAGTTATTGTCAATATGCAATGAAATAGAACGAATCAATAGTTTAAAACCTATTGGTTACATGTCAGTAACTGGCGTTGAAAATATTCATGATTGCGGCAGCTCTACCGTGCATGAAGAATCAGACGATAAACGAAATATTCCTGTCTACATTCAATATTAAATAACAATGCAAATAATCGGATATGTATTACTCATGCTAATACAGGGCTCTGCTGTGCCTGTATCTGAGCAAATATACACACAGCAAGAATGCGAGAGCCGTGCTATGCAAATAATGCAGGTGCGGGATGTTGAGATAGTTTGTGTGGAGGTGATGAGAGAATGGATAAATTAAGAGAGAGAATAATAGGAGTTCTTCAATGCAATCAGCTTACCACAGACGAGCTATATCACTTATGCAGCCCTGATTATTCAAGGAGTCAGGTTGGTTGTGTGATTGGTCACTTGGAAGCGGGTGGGATTATTAAGAAAAATACTTGTGAATATTGGGAGTTAATTAATGAATCAAGTTCAAGCAATGACGACGCTAGTTTTAATTGATGGTGTTACATATCAAATAGCCATGCCTAACAACATTGTCGCGCTACAGGCTAAGCAAGCATTAATGATGGCTACCGAATTCGATGGTCGATTGGTGAAATGTGACTTTGCAAATTTACAGCCAATGAAAGCCGAAGGTATGCCTTTTAATATTAATTATGGAAAGGATACTGAGAATGAAAAAGTATGACCTTATATTAGCCGATCCACCTTGGCAATATAATAATAAAGCATCAAACGGCGCAGCAACCAATCATTACAACACCACCGATATATATTCCCTCACTCGATTACCCATAGAAACTATAACCTCTGAAAACTCAGTACTGTGCATGTGGTACACGGGTAACTTTGCACTTGAAGCAATTAAACTATCAGAAGCATGGGGTTTTAAAGTTAAAACTATGCTTGGTTTTGTTTGGATTAAATTAAATAAATTGGCAATGGAAAGAATAACAAAGCAAATTCAAAACGGTGAGTTATTCGATGCCTACGATTACATGGATATTTTAAATAACGAAACGAAAATTAATGGCGGTAATTACACTAGAGCAAATGCGGAAATATGCTTGATCGCTGTTCGTGGTAATGGCTTGCCTCGCCAATCTGCCAGTGTTCGGCAAGTGATTTACTCGTGCCTTGGTGAGCACAGTGAAAAGCCAAAGGAAGTACATCACAGACTTGAGGAGCTATATGGAGACGTGCCACGCATCGAATTATTCGCTCGTGAGAAATTTGGTGATTGGGATGTGTTCGGGGACCAGGTAGAAAGCAATATTCAATTTAATAACGCACTGAAAATAGCATAGGTGAATTATGGATATTATCGACTCAGCAAACGAACTAGAACAATTACACATTCAAGCAGCATTATCAAATCGCCAGCCAGTAATTAAATCAATAAACGGAATGTGCATCTGGTGTGAAGAAATGCCAGCAGCACAAAATAGCGCATATTTCAGCAAAGATTGCGGAGATGATGATGAGCAATATAAGCGGAAGAATGGATGATAACATGGAAGAATTTAAATGCTGTGACTGCGGAAAATCATTCAGTGAAAATATTATTTCAATAAATGATGATGTGAATATCTGTTTTCCATGTGTTGCATTAATAAATAACAGAGTAAATGCATTTTCCAGATCTCATCAAAGACATTATAAAAATGAGCATGGCGTAGAAACAATGATTGCTTGTTATAAGCAATACAAGTTGAGTTGATAATGAATGAGCAGATATTAGAGAACGGACGCAGAAAGATAGCTCGTGAATGCCGTGACAAATTAAAGCAACTCAAGAAACTCAGCGATAAACAAAGCACCGCAATACTCAAATCATTTCTACCAACCTTTACCCTCACCCTAACCAAAGAACACTTAGCAAAATGCCCGGCTAATATGTGGCTGAATTACTACGTGCGAACGATAGATAAGGAGATTAATAATGGATAATGTTGTTCTTCTAAATCCGAGTAAGTGGGTTACTGAAGATGTGCTTATGATGATTACTGGCATGCGCTCAGGAACAATCAAATCTGCAAGGAAAAAGTCTTGGGCTGCTGGCAGAGAATATCTACACATTTCACCGGACGGAAGCCCTAAAGAAAATTCAGAATGCATGTACAATCATGAGGCGATCATAAACTGGATCGAGAAGCAAAGAAATTCACAACCTCAATAGGTGCATTATGAAAATAAAATACCCAACAGGTGTTGAAGTGCATGGTAAAAGCCTTCGTATATCATTTACATACAAAGGAAAGAGAGTGAGGGAAACTCTTGGAATACCTGATACACCCAAAAACAGAAAGTTAGCAGGTGAGCTAAGGACAGCCATCTGCTACAAAATAAAAACTGGCGCTTTTGATTACTCGGTTGAATTCCCTGAGTCAAAAAACATCAGCACATATAGCTCTGGAGATAGAGTGATAACCTATGGTGAATTGGCTAACAAATGGATAGGAATTAAAAGCGTTGAAATATCGTCAAGCACATTAAAAAAATACATCACTATTTTAAATGCAGTATCTAATTTTATTAATACAAAAAGAAACGTATCAACATTTAAAACTGAGGATATTTTATTAATACGAAATAATTTATTAACATCGCCAACTTTGGATAGAGGGCATAAAACAAACAAAATAGGTAGAACAGTTCCAACAGTAAATAATTATATTGGATTGCTTCGACATATTTTTAATTTTGCTTTTGATAATGGATATATAAACACAAATATATTCTCATCAATAAAGCCATTGAAAAAAGATAGACCAAAGCCAGACCCAATAACACAAAATGAGTTTCCTAGACTTCTGAGCGCCACTAACAATGAACAGTCAAGAAATATGTTAATTACATCTGTGTATACAGGATTGAGACCGGGTGAGCTTTGCTCGCTTGCTTGGGAAGATATAGATTTCACTGAGAAAACACTAACAGTAAGAAGGAATCTATCGATTGTAGGTGAATTTACATTTCCAAAAACTCAGGCAGGAACAGATAGGGTTATTTATATGCTTGACCCTGTTATTGAGTGCTTAAAATCTCAAATGGTCTTAACTAGAATGACCCAACCAGAGATTGTTAATGTATCAACAAGGGAATTCGGTAAATCAAGAGAGGATACGTGCACTTTTGTTTTTCAACCAAACATCGTTGCAGCTAATGGGTTGAAAACAAAATTCTACTCTCCGGGTGGATTTGGTCAAATATGGAACTATCTGGTAAGAAAGTCAGGAATTAGACACAGAAAAGCATATCAGACAAGGCACACATACGCATGCTGGATGCTATCGGCCGGAGCCAACCCTGCATTCATTGCAACGCAAATGGGACACGCATCATCAAAAATGGTTCATGATGTATATGGCGCATGGATGACAGAAAATGATGCTAGCCAAATTGATATTTTGAATAGAAATGCCCCATCACTGCCCCGTAAAGGTAATGATAAGGCAGTTAATTCATAATATTCAAATAGATAAACCAATCACACTGGCATTGACATAATTTCTTGATACGCCGCCACCAGCTTATTACGTACCTGAATACCCATTTGTAGGCTCAAGCTGGCTTTTTGCATATCAACCATCACATCATTTAATGCAACGTCAGGTTTACCGAGAGTGAAATCCTGTACTTTTTGTGCAGATTGCACACGGGTTTCATTGATTTGGTTCACGGATGCCACTAAATGATCGGCAAAACCTACCGGCTCTACAACGGGCTTGGCGTTATGTGCCGCTTGAGTTGCCACCACATTTAATTGGGAAACCACCCCTTCAATCGCTTGAATCGTCATTCTGTTCTCTTCAGTTAGTCGATAAGTTAAGCAAAAAATTGCCGTCACGAATTTTAGTTTGCCTACCCTACCACACCGTTTTTTACTTGAAGCCGATAAATAACACCAAAATTATAGGCTGATTCCGTCATTAGATTGCATCAAGACAATAAATAATAGCAGCGTAAAAAAATGAGGTTACGAAGAGGGAAATAAGATTGTTTCACCAAACGTATATTCATCCGTTTAGTTTGCATAGCAGGGAATATTTATGAGTACCGCATCTAAAGATACGGGGGAGGCCAAAAAAGGTTTTGCCTCACTGATCGAAAGCATCAAAGCCGACCCGAAAATACCATTAATTATTGCCGGTGCTGCTGCGATATCTATTATTGTCGCCCTGCTCCTCTGGTTCCGTAGCCCTGACTACCGTGTGCTACTGAGTAACCTGAGCGCAAAAGATGGTGGCGATATTGTCGGTCAATTGACCCAGATGAACGTCCCTTATCAAATCGCGGATAACGGCAGCGCTATTCTTGTGCCTGCTGATAAAGTCCATGAATTACGTTTGAAACTGGCGCAATCAGGCTTACCGAAAGGTGGCAATACCGGTTTTGAACTGCTTGATAAAGAACAATTTGGTATCAGCCAATTTAGCGAGCAAATCAACTATCAGCGCGCCCTTGAAGGCGAGCTATCTCGTACCATCGAATCCCTCAGCCCAGTTCAAAGCGCTCGAGTCCATTTGGCTATTCCTAAACCGACCTTATTTGTCCGTGAACAAAAACTGCCGACTGCCTCGGTCACTGTCGGTTTATTGCCGGGCAGAATGTTGGATGAAGGGCAAATTAGCGCTATCGTCCATATGGTTTCAAGCAGCGTGACAGGCTTAACCGCCGCCAACGTGATCATTGTCGACCAAACGGGTCGCCTGCTGACCAATAATGATAACAGCCAGCAATCTGCCAATAGTGCACAAATCAAAATGACCAAAGAGATGGAAGCCCATCTTAAAGAGCGCATTGAAGATATTCTGTCGCCATTAGTCGGTCGTGCCAATATTCATGCGCAAGTCACCGCTCAGATGGATTTCTCAAAAGTTGAGCAAACGTCTGAAGAGTACAAACCAAACCAAACACCCGATGCGGCTGCAGTACGTTCTCGCCAGAACAGCGAAAGCCTGCAAAACAGCAATGGTGGTCCAAGTGGCGTACCGGGCGCGTTATCTAACCAGCCAGTTAGCGCACCAAGCGCACCTATTGATGCTAATAAAGAAAGCACCGATGGGAAAACGGCCGGGAATACCCGTAATGGCACCCTCAATACCCAGCGTGATGAAACCACAAACTACGAAGTGGATCGCAAAATCAGTCATACACAGCGCCAAATTGGTGTCGTTGACCGACTGTCTGTTGCGGTGATCGTCAATTACCAATCCCAAGAAGGTGAGAAAGGCCCAGAAATGAAGCCGCTCCCACCGGAAATATTGCAACAAATTGATGCATTAACCCGTGAAGCGATGGGCTATTCCGCGCAGCGTGGCGACTCCATCAATATCACCAATTCCTTATTTACTGACGATACGCCAGTGGTTGAAGAGCCATCGTTATTGAATAACCCACAGGTGATTGGTCAAGCCTTAGATTACGGCAAAATCTTGCTAATTGCGTTGATTGCTTGGTTTATGTGGCGCTTCGGTATCAAGCCTCAGTGGGTGAAATACCGCAAAACACAACAAGCGCAAATTGATGCTGAAATGTCTATTGCGAATGCATCTCAAGTTAAAGCGCCGTTCGTGGTGGAAGAAGAAATTAGTGAAGATATGGACGAGAAAACCCGTCGCCGTCTTACTCGTCAACGTGTTAGTGCTGAAATTCAAAGCCAGCGTATTCGTGAAATGGCAGAGAAAGACCCACAAGTCGTCGCAATGGTTATCCGTCAGTGGTTAGGAAAATCCCAATGAGTTTAAGTGGAACAGAAAAAAGCGCCGTGATGTTGATGACACTCGGCGAGGATCAGGCGGCGGAAGTGTTTAAGCACCTGAATCCCAAAGAAGTTCAGCAATTGAGTATGGCAGTGTCCAACATGCGCCAAATCTCCAACAACGAACTGGCAGAAGTGCTCACCGAGTTTGAAGAGTCGGCAATTCAGTTTGCCGCCTTAAATATCAACACCAACGACTACCTGCGTTCGGTGTTGGTCAAAGCCCTTGGGGAAGAGCGTGCTGCCAGCCTGTTGGAAGATATTTTCGAGAAGCAAGAGACTACCTCAGGCATCGAAAGCCTCAACTACATGGAGCCACAAACGGTTGCCGATATTATTCGCGACGAACATCCTCAAATCATCGCCACGATTTTGGTTCACTTAAAACGCAACTTAGCGGCCGATGTTTTAGAACTGTTCGAAGAGCGTCAGCGTAACGACATTATGCTGCGTATCGCAACATTTGGTGGTGTTCAGCCTGCCGCATTAGCTGAACTGACCGAAGTTCTGAACAACCTGCTAGACGGTCAGAACCTCAAGCGCAGCAAAATGGGTGGCATAAGAACCGCGGCAGAAATTATCAACCTGATGAAAAATCAGCAAGAAGAAAGCGTTATCGATGCTATGCGTGATTACGATGGTGAGCTGGCTCAGCGCATTATCGACGAAATGTTCCTGTTCGAAAATCTTATCGAAGTGGACAACCGCAGCATTCAGCGCATTTTGCAAGACGTGTCTACCGACTCGCTGGTTATTGCCCTCAAAGGCAGCAACCAAGCACTGCGAGACCATTTCCTCAACAATATGGCAGCGCGTGCAGCCGAGATTGTTCGCGACGACCTGGAATCTCGAGCGCCAGTTCGTATGTCACAAGTGGAAACCGAGCAGAAGGCTATCCTGATGATCGTTCGCCGCTTAATGGAAAAAGGCGAAATAGCGATTGGTGGTGGAGACGACGTGTATGTCTAATACATCCAAAAATAATCAGCAGTGGCAGCCTTGGCAGTTACGGGAACTTAATCAATGGGATCTGAATTCATCGGCTATCCCGCCATTAGGTGAAGTTCCTGAGCCAAGCGTACCGAAAGTCCCCTGCTTAGAGCCAAAAGAAGTGCTCGAACAGATCAACTTGCTGGATAACATCAAAGAGGATGCCCAGAAAACGGGCTTCCAACAAGGCTTTGAAAAAGGTCAAAAAGAGGGTTATCAAGCCGGTTTTACGGAAGGTTTACGTTCCGGTGAGCAGCAAGGGAGCGAGCAAGCTCTCGCCCTTCAGCAACCCGTGATTGAAACATGGCAAAAACTGTTATCAGAATTTCACTACTCGCTGGATACCTTTGATACAGTCGTCACTACCAAATTGCTGCAAATCGCGCTAACCGCTGCGAAGCAAGTGTTAGGGCAATCTACCGTATGCGATGGTACCGCGCTGTTAGAAGAAATTAGCCGTTTGATGCAACAAAAACCAATATTTGCGAGCCAGCCTGAACTGCATGTGAATCCGAATCATGTGGCACTTATCGAGCAACATTTAGGCTCACTGTTAGACTTGAACGGCTGGCGTTTAGTCGCCGATCCAAGTCTGCATATGGGCGGTTGTCGCGTAGTCGCTGAAGATGGTGAAATTGATATGACGGTAGCTACTCGCTGGCAAGAATTATGCCGTCTGTATGCACCGGAGAGTTTGTCATGACTGCGAGACTCGGCCGTTGGATAGCGTCTCTTGATGGCTTAGAGTCACGCATGAAAGGCATTCCGATGGTACGCCGCTACGGACGTTTAACCAAAATTACCGGTCTCGTGATGGAAGCCGAAGGCATTAAAATGCCTTTAGGTGCCACCTGCTATATCGAACGCATTATTAATGGTGGCACTGACGAAGTTGTCTGCGAAGTGGTTGGCTTTAACGGGCCTCGCATGCTGTTGATGCCGCTCTCCGACCTCGAAGGTATTTCTCCTGGTGCACGCGTGTATGCGCAGACTTCAGGGGACGATGGGCAAACGAGTCGCCTGCTCCCACTCGGCAATGAATTACTTGGGCGCGTTCTAGATGCTCAAGGGACTCCGTTAGATGGCAAAGGACCGCTGGAAACCAAACAACGAGCGCCATTGATCACGCCCTCCATCAACCCGCTGGAACGTACCCCAATTCACGATATTTTAGATGTGGGCGTGCGAGCGATTAACTCACTGTTAACCGTAGGCCGTGGTCAACGTATGGGACTGTTTGCAGGTTCCGGCGTCGGTAAAAGTGTCTTACTTGGCATGATGGCACGTTTCACTCAGGCGGACATTATTGTCGTCGGGTTGATAGGTGAGCGTGGACGAGAAGTTAAAGACTTTATTGAAAATATCCTAGGTGCCGAAGGGTTACGCCGTGCCGTTGTTGTCGCTGCACCGGCGGATGTTTCGCCGTTACTACGGATGCAAGGTGCCTCTTACGCTACCCGCATCGCGGAATATTTCCGTGACCAAGGCAAAAGCGTATTGCTTATCATGGATTCACTCACTCGCTACAGTATGGCACAGCGTGAAATCGCACTTGCTGTCGGTGAACCCCCAGCGACCAAAGGCTATCCACCGTCAGTTTTTGCGAAATTACCGGCATTGGTTGAGCGTGCTGGTAACGGTAAAAACGGCGGCTCGATTACCGCCTTTTATACTGTATTGACCGAAGGGGATGACCAACAAGACCCGATTGCAGACTCCGCGCGCGCCATTTTAGATGGGCATATTGTTCTGTCGCGGTCATTGGCAGAATCTGGACACTACCCTGCCATTGATATTGAAGCGTCCATTAGCCGTGCAATGACGGAGCTCATCGCCAAAGAACACTATCGTAAGATCCAGCGCTTTAAACAGCTCACATCCAGCTATCAACGCAACCGTGATCTGATTAACGTCGGTGCTTACGCAATGGGTAGCGACCCAATGCTCGATACCGCAATTCAGTATTACCCAAGAATGTCGAAGTTTTTACAGCAAGATATTGATGAACGTTGTGATTATCAAACCGCTTGCGAACAACTGGCTCATGTTGTTCCCAATGAATAACGAGGAATGTGATGTCCAATAGTCATGCATTAGCGACCTTACTGAGCTTAGCAGAAGATGCCTCAGAGGAAGCGGCTAAAGTCCTTGCACAAGTGCGTCAAACCCACACGCAAATGGCCGATCAGCTGCATATGTTAGAGAACTATCAGTCGGAATATCGGCAGAAACTAAATCAAACGTTGCACACGGGCATGGACTCAGACAAATGGCAAAACTATCAGCAATTTCTTGTGACTTTAGAACTGACTATCGAACAACAGCAGCAACAATTAACGCTCTGGGAACAACGCGTCAGTGACGCTAATCGTCATTGGCAAGAAAAACAGCAACGCGTCAATGCGTTCGATACCTTGATCCAGCGAGCAGAGCACACTCAAAGCCAACGTCAAAATCGCTTAGAGCAGAAACAGATGGATGAATTTGCTCAACGCGCGACTTTACGGAGAACCCAATAAATGGACGTCAATGCAAACCTGTTGCCGGTCACCCCTGCCGCTAATACCGCAAAGGAGCAGCCGCGAGACAAGCAAATTGATGAAAACCAAGCGCCTGCCGTCCCCTTTCAGGCCGTACTTGAAAACCAACAATTGCCAGAAAAAAATAGCGATAACACTCCGACTCTCAATGGTAGTGCTAGCGAAACGCCTTTGAATCAACAGATCAGTGAGCAAAAACAATCCGATGCTGCCACTGCCGCCTCAGAGAAACCCACTGACGCGCCATTAACAACAGACAAAATCGCGACCACAGAAAATCAATTAGCTGAAAAACAGTCAGTTCAAAATCAGTTAGTTCAAAAACAACAAGCTGAAAATACCTTAGCGCAGCTGAATTTCCGTCGTGATCTTAATGCACAATCACCACTGCAAGCGGAGCTATTAACGGGTAAACAAGGCGAGGAACACGCCTTAATCAGCCAATTAAAACAAGCAATGGATTCGCGTATTCAAGCGGCAGCTAACCCGCAAGCCAGTGCGGAGAAACCTTCAGCAACTCCGTTCACTCAAACGCTGCAACAACTGACGGATGTCGCGCGTAACGTGACGCCGTTTGATGACAAGACCTTAGAGGGCGCACAATCCCAGCTTGCAGGGGAAGCCGATGAACCTACACTTGCTTTAATGGGCAAGAAAGAGGTTGGCGAGCGTCGTGATCAGGCTCTATTTGCGTTGGATAATCCACGCGCAATCCCAACGAAAGATCTGAATCAAGATGCAATATCGCTAGGTAAGAAAGCACCGAGCACAGAATCACTGTCACAAATCGCCAATGCGACAGCTGAAAATACTCAGAATCTGCAAAACAGCGCTAAAGGGGCTTTTAGTGTTCAAACTGAAAATGGCGCATTTAGCAATACAGCGACGCCTTCAGTAACACATGTGGCCGGTATTATGGCGACACCATCTGCCACACCAATGCCAACAGCAACACCTGCGGTGCCAACGCCAACCATGAACTTTGCTACGCCATTTGGTACTGAAGCTTGGCAGCAACAACTTAGCCAACAAATGCTGTTTTTCTCTCGCCAAGGGGTTTCTCAAGCACAAATTCGCTTACATCCTGAAGAGTTAGGTTCCCTAAATGTGCATTTGCGTATCGAAGATAATCAAGCCGTGATGCACTTTGTTTCTCCACATAGCCATGTTCGTGCTGCGATGGAAAGCATGATGCCGATCCTGCGCAGTGCGCTGCAGGAAAGTGGTATTCATTTGGCCCAAGGCTCAGTGGGGCAAGATAACTTTAGCGGTCAATCAAATGCTGATCAGCAATCTCGCCAACATGATGGGCAAATTCAACCAACCCATCCATCAATGGGCGCGGCTGGTATCAGTGAATCTCATGCCAGCGTGAGTGGGGTGAAATTGCCAACACATCAAGGTGGAATTAACACCTTTGCCTAAGAAATAATCTAATGGCGGTAATTTCAAGTCTAAAGCGTCGAGTTACCGCCTTTTTGTTTCGTTTTTCACTCCTTTAACTCTTCCCAATCTAGGGATAATGCTAGAGATCATAAAGTATAAAACTCCATATGGGTTTGGCATTTACAACAGGAATTTTGCAACATGTCGTCTTCACGCAATCAATCTAAACGTTCGAACAAAGGGTTAATTCTGCTGTTTGCCCTCATCGCCTTAGCCGGTGCAGGTTTTGGTGGTTACAGCTGGTGGACGACAAAACAAGAGGCGCAAAACACCGCGAATGGGGAAGAAAAACGCCCAAATATGCCTCAGCCTATTTTTATGGAGTTAGAACCGTTTACCGTTAACCTTCCTGGGTTAAATAATGCGGCGGATCGCGTGCTCTATATCCACATCACCTTACGTCTAGCGAATGAAAAATCGCGTAAGCAACTTCATGAATATCTGCCAGAAGTGCGTAGCCGCCTACTGTTATTACTGTCAGAACAGCAATCTAAAAACATGGGTACCCACGAGGGTAAGTTGCAGTTAATGAAAGATATTAAGGGGACTCTTACCCCTACCCTGATCCCGGGAGATACCGACCAGGATATTTCAGACGTGTTATTTACTACTTTTATTCTGCGGTAAGACCCATGAGCGATAATATTTTATCTCAGGCTGAAATTGATGCGCTACTCAATGATGATGCGCCATCAAGCGACCAGCCATCAACGGATCTCCAAGGCAAAGACAACGTTCGCCCTTATGACCCGAATACTCAACGTCGGGTATTTCGTGAACGTATGCAGTCCTTGGAAATTATTAATGAGCGTTTTGCCCGTCAGTTTCGTATGGGGTTGTTTAACATGTTGCGCCGCAGCCCGGATATCACGGTTGGTGCCATCAAAATCGAACCTTATCATGAATTTGCGCGTAACTTGCCAGTTCCAACCAACCTGAACTTGATCCACATGCCACCGCTTCGCGGTACCGCACTGTTCACTTTCGAGCCAGCGTTAGTGTACATCGCTGTGGATAACCTGTTTGGAGGAGATGGTCGATTCCCTGTTCGTTCAGAAGGCAAAGAGTTTACCAATACAGAACAACGTATTATCAACCGTATGCTAAAGCTGGCTTTAGGCGCTTATCGTGATGCTTGGAAGCCGATTGCTGACGTTGAAGTCGAATATGTGCGTTCTGAAATCCAAGTTAAATTCACCAACATCACCACATCCCCGAACGATATCGTGGTCACGACGCCGTTCTTAGTGGAAATTGGTAATACCATTGGTGAATTCAGTATCTGTATCCCTATTGCCATGATTGAGCCATTGCGTGAGCGGTTAATTAACCCACCAATGGAGCAAGGGCATCAAGAAAATGAAGCGTGGGTAACTAACTTAGTCACGCAAGTAAAACGTTCAGAACTTGAACTGATTGCCAATTTGGTTGAGATCCCGCTGCGTATTTCTCGTTTACTGCAATTGCAAAAAGGGGATGTGCTCCCTATCGAGAAACCTGACCGTCTTATCGTCAATGTTGATGGCGTGCCAGTATTAACCAGTCAATACGGCACCCAAAACGGTCAGTATGCGCTGCGTGTGGAACATTTGATTAATCCTGTTTTAAACACTCTAGATGAGGAAAGTACCAATGAGTGAGGCGAAGAATTCTCTTGATGCATCAACCAACCACAATGAAGAGGATCTGTGGGCTGAGGCGCTGGAACAGCAAAAACAAGCGGAATCCGCCTCCGCAGGTATGCAAAATTTCGATAATTTCGACGGACAAAATCCATTAAATCAGTTATCTGATGTCGATATGATCATGGATATTCCGGTTCGCCTATCGGTAGAACTGGGTCGCACCAAAATGACAATTAAAAAATTACTGAGCCTGTCTCAAGGCTCTGTGGTTTCTTTAGATGGCTTAGCCGGTGAACCACTGGATATCCTGATCAACGGTTATTTGATTGCCCAAGGTGAAGTGGTCGTGGTGTCTGACAATTATGGTATTCGTATCACTGACATCATCACGCCATCAGAACGTATGCGCCGCTTGAGCCGCTAAATATGTCTGACGAAACCGAAGCGTCCTTGCAGACACCACCTTCACAGATTGATTCGGCGCACACTCAAAAGCCTTTTTTGACTAGCACCGTCAGCGGCGAAGGTAATTCCGCACAAGCTATCAATCAAAATGATAGCTTAGCGCAGATTTCAGGTGCGCTTGGTGGGATCATTTTACTGATCTTGCTAGGTGCATGGCTGTTTAAGACATTTGGGTTTGGACGTAATCCGCTTGTTAAGCATCAACTGATTAATGTGAAAGGTCGTTGTACCCTCGGTGGCAAAGAGCGCGTCGTCGTGGTGGAAGTGAATAACGAATATTTAGTGCTGGGCGTCACATCACAATCCGTGAATTTACTGCACCAGTACCCAGCCCCACAAGAAAGCGATGTTGTGAACTTTGCCTCTGAACCGTTAACGTTTCAGTCGATTTTCAAGAAAAAACAGGATGCTGCTAACGCTGTGGCACCTGAAAAACAGTAACCGGAAGCGCCCATGTCACCTTTAAAACCTGCTGCCATTATCAGCGCTCTGTTACTTGTTCTACCACAATCTGCCTCTGCGGCATTACCTGCCGTGATCAGCCATACATTAGCCGATGGTGGTCAATCTTGGTCATTACCCGTTCAAACTTTACTGTTTTTAACCTTGCTGGGCTTTATCCCCGCAATGTTGCTGATGATGACCAGTTTTACCCGTATTATCATCGTATTAGGGCTACTCCGTAACGCCCTCGGTACGCCGTCAGCACCACCAAACCAAGTCTTACTGGGCTTAGCCTTATTCCTCACATTTTTTGTAATGTCCCCGGTTGCCGATCAGGTTTATCGCGAGGCATATCAGCCTTTTAGCGAAGATAAAATTAGCCTAGAAACCGCATTAGAAAAAGGCACTGCGCCACTGCGTACCTTTATGCTAGGACAAACCCGTGAATCTGATTTAGCGCTGTTTGCCCGCATCGCCAAAGTGGGTGATATCCAAGAAGCCAAAGATGTGCCGATGCGCATTTTAATTCCGGCGTTTATTACCAGTGAGCTAAAAACGGCGTTCCAGATTGGTTTTACTATCTTTATCCCATTTTTGATTATCGACTTAGTGGTTGCCAGCGTATTGATGGCGCTGGGGATGATGATGGTGCCACCTGCAACGGTTTCATTGCCGTTTAAGCTAATGCTATTTGTGCTAGTCGATGGCTGGCAGTTGCTACTCGGTTCCCTTTCCCAAAGCTTTTTTAATTAGGAGCACATATGACACCTGAATCTGTAATGGCAATGGGAACGGAAGCGATGAAAATCGCCTTAATGCTGGCAGCACCTTTGCTGTTAGCTGCACTGGCAGCGGGTTTAATTATCAGCCTGCTGCAAGCAGCCACCCAAGTGAACGAAATGACATTGTCGTTTATTCCTAAGATTTTATCGGTAATTGCGGTATTAATCATCGCGGGGCCATGGATGCTGAACCTGCTTACGGACTATATTCGCACGTTGTTTAGTAACTTACCGTTTATCATTGGCTGATCATGTTAACCATTACCAGCGAAACGCTCACGCTATGGTTAAGCCAAGGTTTTTATCCTTTTGTTCGCCTGTTAGCCCTGTTTGGTACCGCCCCGTTTTTTAATGAAAAACAGGCTATCAGTAAGGTACGTATCGCCCTCGCGTTTTTTACCGTTTTAGTCATTTCCCCACAATTACCTGTCGCCACCATTCCTCTATTTTCAGCGATGGGATTATGGGTTTGTGTACAACAAATTGTGATTGGTGCCGCCATGGGATTGACCATGCAGATGGCGTTTGCCGCAGTACGTCATGCGGGGGAAGTGATTGGCCTACAGATGGGATTGTCATTCGCGACGTTCTTTGACCCGACCGGCGGCCCCAATATGCCGATACTCGGACGAATTTTAAACTTAATCACACTATTGCTGTTTTTGTCGTTCGATGGGCATTTGTGGCTAATTTATATTCTGACGAACTCGTTTGAGCTGATCCCTATCCAAACCGCGCCCCTGCACCGTGATGGTTTTTGGGTATTTTTGCAATTTGCCAATACCATTTTTATTAATGGATTAATGCTCGCCCTGCCCTTTATTACGCTGTTTTTAATCCTCAACTTATCCCTCGGTATTCTAAACCGAATGACGCCACAGCTGTCGGTGTTTGTGGTGGGTTTCCCCCTTACATTAACTATTGGTATCAGTATGTTGGGATTGATTATTTCTATCCTACCGCGCTATACAGAACGCCTGATCCATCAAGCGTTTGAGCAGCTGTCGTTGATGTTTAACTTGTGGATTTGATATGACCTACGGACTTGTAAGCCGTAGGTCACCCAAGGAATGTGAGCCATTCATTTTACTCAGCTTCCGAATTCTCAAAAGAGTCATTTTTGTCTTCTAACTCTAATATAACTATCTCAGATGACATATTATTTCGTTCTTCTATTTCATAAGCTCTGCGATATTCTGGATCTTGTATCCATTCACTATGTAACTCAGCATGCGTTTTCATTTCTTCCTCCCAACATATTGAAATAAAACATAATTAGTTAGTTCGATAAAATTTGAGCTTTATTTAAAATGAAATAATATTAAATCACCTTCAATTTAAATATAAAAAACTAATCTGAAATTTTAGTTTGAAAAAAACAATAAACATTGCTAAATTTCTGGTGATTAAAATTAGTTCTTTCCGATGTAACCATTAAATTAGGAAGAATATTTATGATACCAAATAGAATTACCATCTTTGTTAACCAATTAATTTACCCTGTTATTGGTACAAGTCATTCTCGCCAGAATTACGAGCATACAATCAAGTTAATAGAATATTTAATTGAAAACGATCCTGACAATCCACTAGTAGAAATCATGTGTACTCTCATTGAAGATTATGAAGAAAATGCTGATGAGTTTTCTAACTTTAACAATATGTTGGAAAATAAGACAAGCCAGAATTTCATAGCTTAATAAAAATTAAAATCCATTTAATCTTTCATCAAAAAACATTTATTTTCTATATATTAACTATATTGTTAATAATTATTAAATTACTTCATCATCAATTACTGAGGGAATATTAATTTCAGTCCGTTTTACCCTATTCCTATCAAGTCGCCATTCATAGCAACAATGTTTGAATTCTCGACACTCACCACTCCTTATCCCAGCCTTTAACCTCACCTAATGTTGAACCTCGCTTTACTACATGAAGCTCCAACTCTAAGGAGGCAAGAATTTTGAATAATGTTCTAAGTTTTGTTGACCCCGGTTTTTTCTCAAAATCAGAGACCGTAGCCTGCTTAATACCGATTAGTTCAGCAGTTTCTGCTTGAGTCAATTTACTTTTCTTACGATATTCACGAATTGTGGTAGATAGTATAAGGGGCGTTGTAACTTTCATTTAACCTCCGACAATTGTCATTTCTTTTATACCCTAAAGGGGATAAACCAAAAATATCCTTCGCTAGGGATAAAACACGCTCTATGGAGATAAATATAAAAGAGCTATACAAGGTAATGAACCAGAGATACTCTCTATATTCTTATATTTATACTTCTAATCTGCCTGTACGGCAGTGAACATTATAATTATTTTTCTTAAACTATTAATCATTTTCTAAGCTGCCTATGCGGCAGTGAACTTTTGTAAACTTTTGCTAACTTATTCATATGCTCAAGAGATATTTCTAAGCTACCTATACGGCAGTGAACAACAATAGGTTATTAATTAAAGAGCATAAAACAAAGGTCAAATTCATCGTGACAAATACTACAAGCCAACAATAGAAAAATAAACTCAGTTATCTCGAACGAGAAAAACGAAAATACAGATTGGAATGTGAAAATCGTGCGAGAAAAATCAGAAGGGAAAATTGGAAATAATCTCAGAAGAAAACCCGCATCCAATACACATGCCACTGCTACAGGATGCGGTAAAAATCAATTAACGGCCGCCAAATAATGACATGCTGTTGAGATCTTTGAAAATATCTTGAGAAGCTTGGAACATCGCCTTCTCTTTATAATAATCCGTTGTCGTCGCTGTCCAGTTAGTCTCTAACAACTCACTTTTACGCGCCGCATTTTGGATAGAACGGGTATCTGCTAAGAAATCAAGTTTATCAATCTCTTGCAGCTGTAAACCTTGCTTCGCTTCGATATTGGAGATTTGATCCAATGCCGCTTTGATACCACGGTTAGCCGTATCCATACCCGCTTGCGCTCTGTCTAAATCTGCTTGCGGTGCATTTTCTTGTGGAATACCCAGCGCTTTGATGCCTTCGTTCAATGCTTTAAATACATTGACCATACCCGCACCATCGGTTTCAAACACTTGCGCGCCTGTGAAATAGGTAGTCATTTCACGCTCACTCGCGACGTTCTGAGTGATTGGTTTATCGCCACCGTGGTACAGCACTTCACCAGCAGCATCAATTTCAAATGGTGGCTTATCGGATTTAAAGCCCGCGAAAATATAGCGGCCATTACCGTCAGTGGTGTTCCCCAGTGCAACCAATTGATCTTTCAGGCCAGTCAGTTGCTCAGCCAGTGAATTTCGGTCTTTATCGCTCAGGGCACCTTGGTTAGAGGCCTGAATGATGGTGGTATCGATTTGCGTTGTCACATCCGTCATTTGAGTTAGGATACTCATTTGCAACGTCATGCCAGTTTTCGCGAAACCACGGCTGGTCACATACTGTTGGTTACGGTTTTCAGACTGGTTAATACGCACCGCTTGAGATGACGCCTGCGGGTCATCTGAAGGCTTGTTTACACGCTGCCCGGAAGCCAATTGACTACCTGCATCCATCCAACGGGATTGAGCGCCATTCATGTCCTGTAAACGTTGGTGGAAAATCATATTAGTACTTAAACGCATCGCTTAAATCCTTATTAATTTCTGATTAAAACCCAGTATTTTTAATCAATTAGAACGCACGCATTAATGCATTGAATAAATCATCAACCGTCTTTAACACCTGAGCATTGGCATTAAAGAATTGTTGGATTTTTTGCATCTGAATGCTCTCTTCATTCATGTTAACCCCCGAAATTTCTTGCTCTTGGCGATAGAAACTTTCGGTCATTTTATTCTGGGTTTCAGAATCAATTTGCGCTTGCTTAGTACGACTTCCCACATCATTAACTAATGTTGCGTAGAAATCAGAGAACGTCGAGCCACCATCAATCAGTTTTTGATCTTGCAGCTTAACTAACTCTTTGATGTTTTCGTTGTCACCCGGGCCACCATCTTTACTGCCTGCTTTTGCAAACTGCGAAGACTCGGTTACCAGCGTTGACATACTGTTAATCACGCCATTCATCGGTTTAACGACGAAAGTATCTCCTTGTGCAGGAGTATTAGTCGTAATTTTGAGTTCAATACCTTCAAATTTCAGTGATCCTGGAGTGGTTGTATCAACTTTAACGTCAACGCCATCCGGTAAACGGGTCACATTCCATTTTCCGCCATCAAAACGCATTTCATAGTTTTTGCCCGTGACTTGAGAAACATCGCTGTAACTCAAATCAAAGTCAGTTTTACCCGTATTGAAGGTATTGCTGACCACGGTGCCTTTACCAATCGCGAAAAAGTCTTTGCCAGTTTCACCATTAGAATCAAATCCTTTTTGATGAATTTCATTAAATTTAGTCGCGAAAACTAACGCTAATTTATTGATTTTTTGATAAGCAGGGTCGAGCACTTCTTGGCGTGAACGCAAAATACCGCTCAATTCGCCACCTTTGAAAACTTCGTCAGGGATTTCACGAACTTGGTCATTCGCGCCCACAAAGCCAATGCTAAAACGGCTGTCATCTTTTGAGGATGGCACCGCTTCTAATCGGTTAGCTTTTTCGCCAGTAACTAGCGGCAAACCGCTCGCAAAGGTCACGTTATAGTTGCCGTTTTGTTCGATAACTTTGACGCCGACCAACGAGTTAACTTCATTCACTAAGCGATCACGGACATCCAGCAGGTCATTAGGTTCTGAACCACTGACGGAGCGTACGCGCGCGATTTGTTGGTTTAAACCCGCAATTTTTTCTGCGTAGATGTTGATATCTTTCACCTTATTTTCAATTTGGCGGTTGATATCACGTTCCATCTCTTGCAGTTGCTTATCAGCTTCTTTGAATTGAGAAACTAACGCGTTAGATTGCCCTAAAAAAACGTCAAGCAGCGTTTTGTCGCTCGCGTCACTGCTGGCTGTATCCAGCGCAGTAAAGAAGCTTCCGATGCTACCAGACAAGTCTTCGACATCGTTTGTCAGCAGGTCATCAACTTTGTTGCAGTTTTTCACATACGCTTCGAAATCACCGCTACGTGCTCGGGATTGGCTGTATTGCGCATTAACAAATTCATCAAACTCACGGCGAACATGGCTGAAATAGGTGCCGTTACCAAAATAACCATTAGGTGTCATCGTACCGGGATTCTCCCCGAAAACAGCACTTTGGCGGTGATAGTAACCCACGCCAGCGTTCGCTAAGTTGTTAGAAATAACACTTAGCCCGCCTTGCGCAGCGTTCACACCACTGAGCGCATTATTCATTACATTGTTCAGCATAAGCTTTTCCTATTCTTGGGACTGAGCGCTTTGATTGGCTGACTCAATCTCAGCGCTAGCCACTCAAAATTTTTCACTTATTCATTTATCGGAAAGTTTGCGCAAATGTTTAGCGCAAACTTTGATTTATTGAGACGCGTTAAAAGATATCGTTTAAGTCGATGTTATAAGCTTGAATAGCCCGTGATGCCGAGGTATTCGCCACACTGCCCGAACCACGGATCTGGTTAATTAACGTGATCAATTTGTCTGAATATCCTGGGTCGGTCGCATACCCCGCTTTATGGAGGCGACGTGCAGCAATTTCAGGGGTTGCGGCGTGTTTAACGTCTTTATAGCGAGGATTCTCCGTTAACAGGCTGATATAGTCGGAAATTGCCTCTTCATACGAGCCATACACACGGAAATCATCGCGCATTTTAATAGTTTTGCCGTTGATCACTTCCGTGGTCATAATATTCGTGACCGGTCCTTGCCAATTTTTGCCTGCTTTAATACCAAATAAGTTATGGCTGGTTTTGCCTTCCGCAGTCAGAATTTCTCGTTTTCCCCAACCACTTTCTAATGCCGCTTGTGCCAAAATTAAGAAATGGGAAATACCGCTTTTTTCACTGGCATTTTTAGCAGGCTCAATCAATTGATTGATAAAATTGCTGCTATTGAGTGACAAGGATTTGATTTGCTTGAAAGGTGAAGCCAGTGCATCACCCATAGCAGGGGCAAATCGTCGTACCATTTGCTCTAAAGCGAACGGTGGCAACGATTGCAATGCCTGCTCATTGAGTGGCATAAATGCACCTTGTGCGGGTGAGCTTGGTGATTGAGCATGGGTCAATTGCTGATACATCATCTCCCCAAAACCGAGCCCTTTTTGGGAAAGGTCTTGGGCAATTTGTTGGTCATACATACTGGTCATCATGCGCGTTTGGTCGCTAGAGAACATGCCATCTTGCGGTAATGCAGAACGCATACTTTTGAGCATCATTTCCACAAATGTCGCTTCCAGTTGCTGCGTCACTTGACGCAGCCCTTGTTCTGGCGATTTATTTAACTCGCCTTTTAAACTGGTTAACGACTGGACATCATACGCAGCCCCTTGTAATAACTGCATATCGCTCATTAGATGATCTCCAGTTTCGCACGTAAGCAACCCGCACTTTCCATCGCTTGCAAGATAGACATCAAATCTGTTGGCGTTGCCCCTAAAGTATTGAGCGCTTGGATAACTTGGTTAAGCTGCACGCTTGCATTCACTTTCTGCAGCGCCCCGCCTTGCTCTTTCACGCCAATATTGGTGTTACGAGTGACCACTGTTTGCCCACCAGCAAATGGCGTATTCGGTTGGTTAACTTGGGTTTGACGGTCAACCGTCACGGCTAAGCTACCGTGCGCGACCGCGCAGCTGTCTAAGGTGACACTGCGGTTGATCACTACTGAGCCGGTGCGTGAATTCAGGATAACTTTGGCTTCTGCCAGCGGAGTACGGACATTTAGCTCTTGAACTCGTGATAAAAAGCGAACTTGGTCCGTATTATTTGCAGGAACAAGTAATTGAACAGTTCGTGAATCTAATGCTCGTGCAGAACCCATTCCACCCAGACGGTTAATCGCATCTGAAATGTCTTGCGCTAATGCGAAGCTGTCTTCGTTAAGTTGCAGGTTGATAGCACCACTTTGGCCAAAGCTACTGGCCAGTTCACGTTCAATCGTAGCACCATCAGTAATGCGCCCACCATTTAGCTGGTTGACTTTTATACTGCTTCCACCCGCGCTAGCCCCTGCTCCGCCAACTAAAACGTTACCTTGCGCCATTGCGTAAATTTGCCCATCAACGCCTTTTAATGGGGTCATCAGCAAGGTACCACCACGTAAGCTTTTTGCGTTACCCATCGAGGAAACAACAACATCCACCGATTGACCTGAGCGACCAAATGGCGGCATTCTCGCCGTGACCATAACTGCTGCAACGTTTTTCAGCTGCATGTTAGTGCCAGGTGGAACGGTAATGCCCATTTGGGACAACATGTTATTTAAGCTTTGAGTGGTAAATGGCGTTTGCATGGTTTGGTCACCCGTTCCATCCAATCCGACCACTAAGCCATAACCAATTAATGGGTTATCCCTCACCCCTTGAACCGTGGTGAGGTCTTTAATTCGTTCGCTGTAGGCAGGAGCAACAAATAGGCTCCCGAAAAGGCAAACAAATGAAATGAGAACGAATAATTTGTTTTTCATTGATTTTTCTCGGCTATTAGCTGACGGATATTCACTTAGTAAGGGGATACATTTAAGAAGAAACGCTGTAACCACCCCATTGTTTGGGACTCGTTGATATAGCCATCACCAACGTATTCAATCCGTGCATCAGCCACTTGCGTGGAACTTACATTGTTATCTGCACCAATCGTGCGCGGGTTGACCACGCCGGAGAAACGAATAGATTCCGTTCCCTGATTAATCGCAATGCGTTTTTCACCCACGACATGCAAATTGCCATTTGCTAATAACTGGTCAACAGTTACGGTAATGGTGCCTTTAAAGGTATTGTTGGCATTTGCGCCGCCTTTGCCGTTAAAGTCGCTGTTTCCTTTCACATCAATTTCTGTGTTGCTACCGCCTAACCAACCTTGCATAAAACCGGGCAGGATCGCTGCCAAAAATCCAGTTTTTCCACTACGGTTTGCATTTGCAGACGAGTTTTTACTCGCACTCACGTTTTCTTGTAGGTTGATCGTTAAGATGTCACCAACGTTACGTGGTCTTCTGTCTTCAAATAGCGGCTGGTAGCCGTAGTAAGCAGGTTGAGCACTTTGAAAAATGGCACCGTTAGGAGCAGGTGCAGTGGGTGCAGTCGGTACTGCACTGGTTTGTGTGTCCACCAGCGGGCGTGGCTTAATATGTGCACAGCCATTTAATGTGACCGCCACTGCCGCAACCAAACAGACGGATTTTGTAGTCTGTAACACTGTTTTTCTCCGCTTAGGAACAATACCGTTTTCAATCATCATGCGACTCTTTTGCTACTGGATACCTTTGTCATCACGAAAAGCAGTTCACGATTCTATTCATGAACTGCCATCCTTACTTACAGCTGTGTCAGACGTTGCAGCATTTGGTCTGATGCAGAAACTGCCTTACTGTTAATTTCGTATGCTCGTTGAGTTTGGATCATGTTCACCAACTCTTCAGCAACGTTAACGTTTGAGGTTTCTAACATGCCTTGATACAACAACCCTGCGCCGTTAGTGCCCGGAGCACTCTCATTTGGTGCGCCTGAACTTGCGGTTTCCATATACAGGTTTTCACCCATGCTTTCTAAGCCAGCATCGTTAATAAAGGTGGTTAACGTAATTTGACCGACTTGCTGTGGTTGGTTGTCCCCATACACAGTAACTGAGACGGTACCGTCACGGGCAATACTCAAGCTGTTGGCGTTTTCTGGGATCATAATCGCCGGAACCACTTGATAGCCGCTCGATGTGACTAACTGGCCATCTTGGTTACGCTGCAAAGCACCATCACGGGTGTAAGCATCGTTACCATCTGGCATCTGAACGTGTAAAAAACCTTGACCTTTGATAGCAATATCCGTGGTCGTACCGGTTTGGTTCAAGTTACCTTGGCTATGAATACGTACCGTTGCAACGGGACGCGCACCGGTACCCATTTGTAAACCTGATGGTAATGAGGTTTGTTCCGAACTCATCGCACCCGGCTGACGGATGTTTTGGTACAGCAAATCTTCAAATACCGCACGCTGGCGTTTAAAACCGTTGGTGCTGACGTTTGCCAAGTTATTGGAAATTACGTCAAGGTTAGTTTGTTGAGCATCAAGCCCTGTTTTTGCAATCCATAAAGAACGGATCATAGTCATTCCTTACTAACAATTGCCGGCTAGCGGCTAGCTGTTAGTGATTAGCTGATCGTAAGTAGTTGATTGGCACGCTGCGCATTTTCGTCTGCGCTGTGGATCACTTTCATTTGCATCTCAAAATGGCGAGCATTGGCAATCATGGAGACCATGGCTTCAGCGGCATTGACATTACTGCCCTCAATCACCCCCGAAGTCACGACAGCACGCTCACTCATTGGTAATCCGTTACCATTTGCCGCTTGCGCCTGAGTTGATAAATGGAATAAACCATCCTCGCCACGGACTAAGTCTTGCGGCTGCGCTTCAACCACTTTGAGACGACCAATCTGTCCCAACATGGTTGGTGGATCGGTTGCCAGCAACGCCGTAATAGTGCCATCGTTACCGATGGTTAATTCCGCGTTAGGTGGCACGTTGATAGCGCCACCATCACCTTGCAACACACGCTCACCAATCATCAATTCACCGTCTGGCGAAATTTGAATGTTACCGTTGCGGGTATACGCTTCCGTGCCATCGCCTAAAGCGACTGCCAAAAAGTGTTTATCATTCAACGCAACATCCATCGGTCTACCGGTATAGTTCAGTTGACCTTGGCTCATATCCGCACCGGGTGTTGATGCGACAACTAGCGTACGCGTCTGCTCAGTATCACCGTGAATAGGCACCGCGCGCATCGCTGACAGTTGGGCTTTAAAGCCCGCTGTTGAAACGTTCGCAATGTTATTCGAAACAATACTTTGGTTTTCAAGCGCATGACGCGCCCCGCCCATTGCGGTATAAATGACATGATCCATCGCCAGCCTCTAGGATTAACGTAAGTTAACCAGTGTTTGTAACATCTGGTCTTGTGTCTTAATAGTTTGGGCGTTGGACTGATAGTTACGCTGCATCACAATCATGCTGATCAGTTCTTGGCTCATATCCACGTTAGACGATTCCAGTGCACCACTGGTCAATTTACCGAATTGACCTACACCCGGAACGCCGTCCATCGGGTTACCAGAAGCATTAGACGCTGCCCAGACGTTACCGCCTTGGGAGACTAAACCGTTCGGGTTAGCAAATGCGGATAACGCAATTTGACCCACAACGCGTTTTTGTTGGTTGGAGTAGTTAGCAACAATCAAACCGTTATCTTCGATTTTGAAGGTGGTGTATTCACCCGCTGGGTAGCCGTTAACATCGATAGCACTGACTGAAGATTCGCTCACTTTTTGTTGACGAGTTTTGCCAAGATCAACTTTTAAAGTACCATCATTCGCGCCATTTAAGCCTTTAAATGGGAAATCAAAGGTCGTTGGCAATTGAACCGTAGTGTCTGGATCACCTGGGTTTGGACCTTTTACTACTTTTTCAGTCAGTAATTTACCGTTGCCGTCAAACTCTAATTCACCCAGCTTTTTCGCGACAGTTTCATTCGCGTCTTTGGCATGAACCTCCCATTTGTTATCGTCTTTCTTTACAAAATAAACAGAAATTTCATGGGTGTTACCTTGGCTGTCATAGGCCGTCATGGTAGTGCTGAAGTTATACGTTGCAATATCGTCTGGGTTGTTTGGATCAAACGCTTTTGCTTTAACTTTATCTTCTGAGTTCAAGTTAATCGTTAACTTAGCTAAATCAGATTGTTTCGCGTCCATCATATCCGTTGGAATATTCATCCCAGCCGGAACACCACCGCTTTGTACTGTGATGTTACCTTTGTCATCCACGCTTGCCGGGTATCCTGTCACTACCATGCCTTGGTTGTTGACTAAGTTACCGCTTTTATCACGCAGGAATTGGCCGTCACGGCTGTAATAAACATCACCGTTTTGGTCTTGAACACGGAAAAACCCGTTACCGGAAATTGCAACATCGGTTGCTCTATCAGTACGGGTAATTGGGCCATCTTTGAAGTTTTGAGTGACGGCTGCGACGTTAACACCTAACCCAACACCAGAGCCGGCAAACATATCAGCAAACGAGGTTGTCGCCCCTTTAAAACCGTTAGTTGCGGAGTTAGCAATGTTGTTACCAATCGAGTCTAGCCCCGCTGATGCTGCATTTAAGCCACTGACTGCTTGTGAAAAAGACATATTTTCTCCATGAATATTTGGGGAATAAAAGTTTGGGGAATAAAATTAAGATGCGGGATACACTTTAAAGATGCTGCTTAGTGGCACGCTTTGCCCTATTCCAACATCCAGTAATGGTGCATCTGAGCCAGGTGTGACACCATTGACACGGGTATAACCGAGTTTGGTGACCTCAATTTCAGACCCCATCCTGACGGCTTTCACATCAAAGAAATATTTACCTTTCGGATCGGCAACCACATTGCCGTTGTTATCGCGACCATCCCATGCCATATCGTAAATATCGGGTTTCACTTCTGAGTCATAGGTGATGGTGCGGACTACGGTGCGGTTTTTGTCTCGAATGGTAATCTCAACGCGATCGGCCATCTTCGGTAGGAAGAAACCAAATGGCGATGAAATGTAATCGGTTTGCGGTTCTTCAGTGCCTTCCCCGCCTTCATTACCTTCTGTTGCGCCAAAATTACTGAGCCCAAAATTAGATGGGCTATTAGCGCTAATCACATCATCAGGTAACGGGTTAGCCGGCTTAGCCACATTGCTCTTTTCGCCATTGCTCTCTTTTTTCAGGGGCGCAAGCACAATTTCATTGCGCGGGATAAGCACCCCTTTGCCCACTAATTGTGTCGCCTGTAATGACTGTCCAGATCCAATTTGTTGTGAAATTCCGGTGACGCTATCGCTGAGCTTATTCATGCTCTCAAGTGTTGCGATTTGAGCCAGTTGCCCCGTTAAATCCGCATTGTCCATTGGTTTGGTCGGGTCTTGGTTTTTCATCTGCGTGACAATCATGGTTAAAAATGTGTCACGCATATCATCACTTTGACTTTTCTTTGGAATATTACTCGCTGCGGCTGCAGGTCCTGCAACCGAGTTATCCAAAGAATCATTCATTGAGGCAGAAATTCCCATTGCGCGTCTCCGTTACTGACCTAGCGTTAAGGTTTTCTGTAGCAATGTTTTAGCGGTATTCATTACTTCTAAGTTAGCTTGATAGCTACGCGATGCGGAGATGGTGTTGATCATTTCACCCACGGTATCGACGTTAGGCATCTTTACATAGCCTTTTTCATCAGCAAGAGGATGACCTGGCTTGTATTCCATACGCGGGGGAGCGGGATCTTCGATTAATTCACTCACTCGAACGCCACCGACTTGGTTGCGGCCTTGTGGAGCCATTTGAAAAACCACTTGCTTCGCGCGGTATGGTTCACCATCAGGACCCACCACACTTTCTGCGTTCGCCATGTTACTCGCGCTAACGTTTAAACGCTGAGATTGCGCGGTTAATGCAGAAGAGGAGATATCAAAAATACTGAGTAAACCCATAACCCTTACCCTTGTTGTAGAACGGCCAACATACTTTTGACTTGGCTATTGATGAATGTAAGATCGGCTTGATATTTCAATGTATTATCAGCAAATTGGCTGCGCTCAACATCCATATCAACCGTGTTTCCATCCATTGAAGTTTGATAAGGTACGCGGTATTTCAGATCCATTGCAGCGGGCTTCATATCGTGCCCTTCAATGTGTCCTTTCGCTGTCACTGCCAGTGAAATACCCTTTCCTTTCACCACACCTTTATCCATCGCTTGCTGTAACTGACGGTTAAAATCAATATCACGAGCTTGATAACCGGGAGTATCCGCATTGGCGATGTTAGAAGCCAAAACAGTCTGTCTTGCTTCTCTTATGGACAAAGCCCGTTGCTGGAAAGCAAAGGTGGCATCTAATTTATCAATCATGGTTTCCTCAATGGATTTCAGTTAATTCCTAATCAGCTAAAACGAAAATTAAGAATTTTGTAATTGCAGTTTTTATCCGCACAAAATCTGAATATAGAAATTCGATGCTCATATTAGCTGGCAGATAAAAAATCTAATGGCGAGATAAAGGCAAAATAATTGACCTATTTGCCTCATTCATTATTGACGATGTAGGTAAACTTCAAGGGTGAAAAGGTATGAGATGAAAAAGGAAACGGGATGATAAAAACTATTTCTTCAATTAAATATATTTTATATATCAGTATATTAAACCTATTTTCTTTTTCTGTGCAAGCCTCTCTCCCTCAAGATATTGACCAGTATTTCCGTAAAATTCATGGAAAACAAAATAGCGTTTCAATTGAAATAAAAACCCCAATTGATAAATGGCCAAATTGTGATAAGCCGCAAATTGGCTTACCAAGTGGTGGCCGTAATATGGGGAACATTTCACTTCCTGTGCAGTGCGATAAGAAAAAACAGTATTTACAGCTGACGGTGAATGTCACTGGGCAATATTATGTGGCCACCCGCAATATTCAACGGGGAGAAACCATTGAATTTGTGGATATTGGCACCAAAAAAGGGGTTATTCATCAATTGCCATCAGGGGCATCTACCGACAAGGTGGCACTGCGTGGTACGTTAGCCCTTCGCAATATTACCGCAGGACAGACATTTACTAACTCAATGGTTAGACGCCCTTGGGCGATTAAGGCAGGTCAAACCGTGTATGTATTTGCCACTGGAAATAACTTTTCCGTTAAGTATGAAGGTAGAGCCATTAATAATGCCGCGATGGGTGAGAATATTCGGGTTCGACTTATCAATGGGCAGGTGGTTAATGGCGAAGCTCAAGAAAATGGCAGTGTTCAAGTGGCGCTTAACTAGCTTAATTTAAAATTAAATCATAAAGTTATAGCATGATAATTTTCTGTTTTTGAAGCGAATTACAGGTATAATTTTTGCAATTCGTCTGAAGTAGTTAAATATGCAGTTAATTATCAGGATTTACATCGTGATTTAAGTAAAATTACTTATCACACTTGTAATTTGAAAGCTAACCGAATATTAAAGGTTCACTAATATCTGCCGATAACCTTCTATATCAAAAATATCGGGAACAGGAAAAATACTATGGCTATTGAGCAAACATCTGCAATCTCTGCCTTGACTCAGGTAACCACTCGCGATCCACAAGAAACCGCAGCGCTGGTTCGTGAGAAAAAAGTCTCTGCAAATGAAGCCGTTAAAGAAAGCACTTTTGCACCGAGTGAGTTACAAAAAAAATTACTTCAGCCTCAAGCTTCTGATATTGATGTCGCTAAAGTTGAAAAAATCAAACAAGCCATCAAAGACGGCACACTAACTATGGATGCAGGTAAAATCGCTGATGGCATTTTACGTGACGCCCATGAATGCATGCTTTCTATGAAATAAACTGAACGACTATGAACGACGAATTATTACTCCTATTAGAACAGCAGCTTGGTCATTTGCAATCACTGGAAATTGTGATGAAGAATGAAGAGTTATTACTGGGTTACCATCGTGTGCCACCCTCTCCATTTCAGGAAACGACGGAGCAAAAGCGTTTTTTAGTTGCCGCTATCAGTCATGGCGAGAACCACCGTTTACAACTGGAAGAGCAAGCAAAAATCGTTGCACCTTATGACGGTAACCCAGCACTCAACCACACTTGGAATACAATTAAAGACCTGACGACCCAGCTAAAAGATTTGAATTATCGTAATCACCAAATGCTTCAACTGCATATTGAGCTGAATGCACAACGTCTAAATTTTGTGAAAAAGCATAATAATCAGTCAACTTACGGTGCCGATGGCTTAGAATCTAAACGCCCTGCGTTAGGAAAGAAAATTTCAATTTAGATTTCTGGCTAAACCTATTTTCCTCGCCCCCTATTTTTATCTGGTTAAATGATCAGAGTCTTTTTGTTTATTAAATTTAGTCTATTGGTTTATTAAACTTAGTCTTTTGGCCGATTAAATTTCGCCTTTCTTGCTTTTATTCTCGTCTCAATACGCTTCACAACCTCTCCATCTGTAACCCCAATTTTTTCCAATCCTTTAGCAAATCGCAGTAATTCTTTCAATGTGTCTGCGATGTTATTTACACCATGATTATGTATAAGGTATCGATGCACTTTAATGATTAATATCTAGTATTTTTTGTCTCATGTTCGTAAGACTTGATGCCGTTCGCACCATTCGGTTTAAAGTCCACAAAGACCTTAACTGTGCTTTTATATAAAACTAACGGGCGAAAAAATAGGCAGTGAGTGAGGGGTTATGATGCTCATCTCACTACACTGCCTATTGTGATACTTATTTGCGTTTCGTTAACTTGAAATCAATCGACTATTTATGACCCACTGATCATCGATGTCATTCTAATCTTACGGTGATCTGTCATTTCTAAATTTGACATCACCACTAACTGCGGCAAGCTACGACGCAGGAAGCGGGATAAAATCAATCTCAGTGCATGATTCACTAACAATACGGTTGGTGCGCCCATCGCTTCTTGATGCCCCACCGCTTCTTCTGCTTGAGTTTGAATAAACTGCGCTAAGTTTGGCTCTAAACCACCACCATTCTTCGCGGCTTGTAGCAGGATTTGCTCCAACTTCGCATCCAACCCAATCACTTGAATCTCTTCAGCGCTACCAAACCATTGCTGGGTAATGGAACGTCCCAGAGCAATACGTACCTGAGAAGTGAGGTAATCGGTATCTTTTTGTTCACCATTCTCACCCGCCATTTCAGCCAGCGTTTCAATAATGGTACGCATGTCACGTATCACCACATCTTCCATGAGTAGGTTTTGTAAAACGCGATGCAAGATAGTCAATGAAATAGTGTCAGGGATCAAATCATCCGCCAGTTTTGGCATCTCTTTTTTCACTCGGTCATACAACATTTGGGCTTCTTGACGACCGAACAGAGTGCTTGAGTATTGCAGTAAGATTTGGTTAAAGTGTGTTGCTACCGCGGTACTTGCGGAAACGACGGTATAACCTTGGATTTGTGCTTGTTCACGTAAGTCGTCATCGATCCATACAGCCGGTAGGCCAAACGCAGGTTCTTTAGTGATATCCCCTTGTAAGGTTCCCGCCGCATTGCCCGGATCAATCGCTAAGTTGCGTCCAGGTTGAGCTTCTCCGCGCCCCACCTCAGCCCCTTTGATAAGAATGCGATATTCACACGGGGATAGTTCTAGGTTGTCGCAAATATGTACCACCGGAGGTAAGTACCCAACTTCCTGAGCAAATTTCTTACGTAGCCCACGAAGTCGACCCAATAGCTCCCCTTGTTGATCGTTATCCACCAATGGAATTAAGCGATAACCGACTTCCATTGCCAGTAAATCTTCTAACTGCACATCATCCCATGTAGCTTCGACCACTTTATTGGCTTCTTGGAAATGTTGCGCTTGGCTATCATCCATCGCTTTTTCAGGATTGCGATCGCGTTTTACCAGATACCACCCTAATGCAGCCAATGCCGCAGTGAACAGTAGGAAAACAAAGTTAGGCATCCCCGGAATAAGGCCTATCAACCCTAATACCCCAGCACTGAGCCACATTACGCGCGGGTTATTAAACAGTTGAGTGACCATCTGCTCACCAACATCTTCATCGGTTGCAACACGAGTGACGATAACCCCTGCCGCCGTTGAGATGATCAATGCTGGAATTTGTGCAACTAGACCATCACCGATGGTTAATAAGGTATAAGCGCTCGTTGCATCACCGAGGGTCATATGGTGCTGACCCACACCGATAATCAGGCCACCGATGACGTTTATCACCATGATCATAATCCCGGCGACGGCATCACCACGGACGAATTTACTTGCACCGTCCATTGAGCCGTAAAAATCGGCCTCTTGGGTCACTTCTGCTCGGCGTTTTTTCGCTTCATCATCATTAATGATACCGGCGTTTAAGTCGGCATCGATGGCCATTTGCTTACCCGGCATACCATCAAGCACAAAGCGAGCGCCCACTTCAGCGATACGCCCCGCCCCCTTGGTGATAACCATAAAGTTAATCAGAACCAAGATAATGAAAACGACGATACCAATGGCAAAGTTACCGCCAACCAGAAAGTGACCAAAGGCTTCGACAACTCGTCCTGCTGCATCAGGTCCAGTGTGTCCATCCAACAGGATGATACGCGTTGAAGCAATATTCAAAGATAGACGCAATAAGGTTGCGAACAGCAAAATAGTGGGGAATGCGGCAAAATCCAATGTCCGTTTGGTGAACATCGCCACTAACAGAACCATAATGGACAGAGCAATGTTAAAGGTGAACAATAAATCAAGCAAAAATGCCGGTAATGGTAAAACCATCATCGACAAAATCAGTAATATCAGCACGGGCCCAGCGAGGATTTGCCACTGAGTTCCTTGTAAGTTTTTCGGCAATTTTAAAAGTGCAGCCAAATTAGCCATCGCGATTGTTATCTCCAGCAAAATCCAGCGTCGGTGGCACTGGTAAATTTTTCGGTTTCTTTGGTTTCAGGCCACCCTCTTTACGCCAACGGCGCAATTGGTAAACCCATGCTAAAACTTCTGCTACCGCTGCATACAGCGCAACAGGGATACTTTGCCCAATTTCCGCATGACGATATAAGGCACGCGCAAGCGGTGGTGCTTCAAGCTGTAGAATTCGATGCTCTTCGCCAATCGCTTTTATACGCTGGGCAATCACACCCGCCCCTTTTGCTAATACTTTTGGCGCTCCCATTTTTTTATCGTCATATTTTAGGGCTACAGCGTAGTGAGTCGGGTTGGTGACAATCACATCCGCACTGGGTACATCTGACATCATTCGGTTACGCGCAATCGCCCGTTGTTGCTGACGAATTTTGGCTTTAATGTGCGGATCACCTTCTTGTTGCTTAAATTCGTCTTTAATTTCTTGGCGACTCATTCGCAACTTTTTCAAGTGGGAGCGAAATTGATAAAACACATCAAATGCCACCATCGGAATTAATAGAAAGACAATTAAATAACCCGCAAAAATCACCTTCTCTAGTGCATTCGCCAACGCGGTTGTCGGTGATTCCATCACCAAATGGAGTAACGATGGCCAACTTTGCCAGAGAAAAATGGATGCTCCTAACCCCACAAACAGTGATTTTAATATCGCCTTAAATAATTCAGATAAGGCATTCATGGAGAAAATTCGTTTTAATCCTTTGATAGGGTTTAATTTTTTCAAATCAAACTTAATCAATTTGCTATTAAATAACAGCCCACCTACCAGTGACGATGCAGAGATCCCCACCAGCGCTAGCCCACCGATAATTGGAAATAGGGCGAATAACGCCTCACTAACTACCCTTCCCAAATAACTGAGCATCAGCCCAGTGTTTTGCAGGTAATGCCCGTCAAAGATAAATCCTTGGCGCATGATTTGTCGTAGCTGATTTGCCAAATGCCCACCACTTAGCCACAGTAAACTGACTCCAGCCAACATCATCATGAGGGAGCTTAATTCTTTGGAGCGAACAATTTGCCCATCATCTTTCGCTTTCTGCTTTTTATGGGGCGTGGGTTCTTCTGTTTTTTCTACATCACTTTCGTCGGACACGTGACTTCCAAAAAATTAGCCTATACGCATAGTCGCTATAGCATGACAGAGTGTAAAAAAATCAATGGTGGAAAATAGACATACTTCGCAGGGGTTTTTAAGCTATTGAGCAATATGGCAACAACTTTGCGAAGCGCTTCGCAAAGAGGCAAATAAAAGGTAACAAGAGATAAAGTCAAAAAGGATGAACTAAAAAATCACTTCCTATAATACCCGCGCTGTAAAATGGGGTATATTGACAACATCAATATAAAACACTCTATTTATAGCAGGTGATATTCGTTATGGCTTTGATCCCCAAAAACTATGCTCGCTTAGAAAGTGGCTACCGTGAAAAAGCACTTAAAATTTATCCATGGATATGCGGGCGCTGCACACGGGAATTCGTTTATTCGAATCTAAGAGAATTAACCGTTCATCATATCGATCATGATCATACCAATAACCCTGAAGATGGCAGTAACTGGGAATTATTGTGCCTATTTTGTCATGACCATGAACATTCTAAGTATACAGAAGCCGACCAGTACGGAACGAATGTGGTTGCGGGTGAAGATGCACAAAAAGATGTGGGTGAAGCCACTTATAACCCGTTTGCAGATTTAAAAGCGATGCTGAATAAAAAGAAATAATCGCATCCGTATTTTGTTCTCGCAGGTTTGAAAGCTATTCAAGCCTGCGTTTCTCCCGACTGTTTGCCCTTGCCTTTCCAGCCTTCGTCTCTCTATTCCAGCATTCTAATTTCATTTCTCGGCACGCTATCCAGCCATTCGTTAGCAATTGCAGCTTATTACACACCCTCTGCGAAACGCTTCGCAAAACCAAATAAACCCATTCGATATGCTTGCGACTCTGCATAAAACTACATTGCGTAATTCTTCTGGCCTTATGTTCAAAATCTAATTGAACTTGCCTCAGTGTGCATTTATCATTCAGGTACGGTAAAAAACCGTACAACGCAAGTGCGATGGAATGATAATCCAATAAAGCGTTATTGAACGCTTTAACACGAAAAACTGCCCGCTCTTTAGGCTAGGAGAAATACCATGTTAGCCCCCAAAACCAAACGAATCGACTTAAGACTTAATGAAGAGGACAAAAACTTGATTGAAGAAGCTGCCGCAATTACCAACCTGTCTATATCTCAGTTCATGATTAATATTGCATCAGAACGAGCCAGTGAAATTGTCAATCACCATCGACGCCTCATCCTGAACGAGAATTCATGGGATTTAGTTCAAAATGCTATCAATAACCCTCCAGCTGTAAATAACCGCTTGAAGCAAGCTGCCAAACGTCTACAAGACACGGAGGAATAAGTGAAGGACTTTAAAATCGCGATGTATTCAGAGGAAATCGACTATGATTTAACACATTTTGATTGCGGTGAGCCCTATATGAATACGTTTCTCACCGAACATTTAAAACGGCAGCATAAAAACCAAGTTTTACGTGGGTATATGCTGTTAACCAAAGAAGAAAAGCCGCGTGTGATGGGCTACTACACCTTATCTGGAAGTAGTTTTGAAAAAAGAACGTTGCCAAGCCGTCAGCGACAGATAATGGTGCCTTCCGAAAGTGCACCCAGTGTCACACTCGGTCGTTTAGCTATTGATAAAAGTATTCAACGACAAGGTTATGGTGAGTTACTCGTTGTTCATGCAATGAGAGTTGTCTATCAAGCATCGCATGCAGTGGGTATTTACGGGCTGTTTGTCGAGGCCTTAAATGATAAAGCTAAACAATTTTATCTCGGACTCGGTTTTATCCAATTAACAGGAGAAAACGCTGCTAGCTTTTTTTATCCAACAAAATCCATTGAAACGCTTTTTGATATGTAAAAAGAGAAATAGAGTGTCTGAATTTTTTAGTAAGTGGGAGCAAATTGACTTGTCACTCAAAATATATGCTACATTTACCCGTGTTCAAGCACGGGTAATCAGGTGCCCGGTAAATGTAGCATGTATATCAAAAAGGAGTTGCGATGACGGTAGCCAATAAAATGAAAAAGACGGTGAGTGTGACAGTCTCCCCTGAACTTTATGAACAAGCGAGAAAAGCCAATTTGAATTTCTCCCTCGTGTTATCCAATGCTTTACTGGCTGAACTCAAAAAACTTGAGGCGTTAAAATGGAAAGCGGATAACCAAGATGGTTTTCAGGAACTCAATAGGATCAGTGAAGAATATGGAATTTTTTCAGAGGAATATAAGGAGCTTTAATGCAATATTGTGTCTATCAAGCTAAAAAAGAGCCAACCAACTATCCTTATCTTTTGGATGTACAAAGTGACATTATTGATGACTTAACAACACGCCTTGTCATTCCTTTATTTGATACACGTCATCTGCAAGCTGCCCTGCCGATTCGACTTAACCCAATGATTGATATTGAAGGGCAACCCTTTGTTCTTATGACTCATTTGATGTCAGCGATCTCTAAATCAATGCTAGGAAAAGAGGTTATTTGCATCGAGCACCAAAGAGATAAAATCAAAAGTGCAATCGACCTGCTATTTGATGGCTTTTGATTAAAAATCGCTAATAAAATAATGATGCACGACTACCCTAAATAGTTTGAGCCATAGCAAGAAGGCAAACGCGGCCAATAACGCTATAGCTCAAAATATTACGAAGGAGCCAATTAGAAACCTAATTCATCTAACAGATCATCCACCTGTGACTGTGATGCCATCACATTCACACCTTCTTTATTAATTTGAGGGCCATTTAGCAAGCTTTCATTTTGCGTTTTTGCTCGCATTTCTGGTGGTGTATTTTCCATCAATAATGCTAATAGCTGTTTTTCGGCTTCTTCAACCACTTCCATCATTTTTTTAACAACTTGCCCTGTTAAATCTTGGAAGTCTTGCGCCATCATAATTTCTAATAGTTCAGATTTAGTCGTCTCACTATCTTGAATCACTTGCCCCAAAAACGTTTGAGTGGCTCCACGCAACTCGTCAGAGACTTCACTTGATGCTGTCTCTTCCCACTGTTGCTGTAACGCTAACGCATTCTTATTCATGTCCACTTGTAGCGGTTTGATAACATCAATGCAGTTGAGTGTTTTTTCTGCGGCTTGCGCTGTCATTTGGGCAATATAACGCAGCCGGTCTTTACCGTCTGGAATACTTGCGACTGCCTGCTGAACGCTTTTCTCTAAACCCAACTCACGCATACTTTCACGTAAGGTTCTCATTAGAGTTCCAATGCGTGTAATGACGTGTTTTAGATCTTCGTTGCCAGTGCCATTACGGCTGCCATTCATTGCTACTTGTTCAATCATTACTGTCTCCTTTACCGCCCGCGATTATTGCAGCCCCATTTTTTCAAATACTTTATTCAATTTTTCTTCGAGGATAGCGGCGGTAAACGGTTTCACAACATAGCCGCTTGCACCAGCTTGTGCTGCTGCAATGATATTTTCTTTCTTCGCTTCTGCGGTCACCATTAAAACAGGGATATGTTTAAGTGCATCATCACCACGAATGGTTTTAAGTAACTCTAAACCATCCATGTTTGGCATATTCCAGTCAGCAACCACAAAATCAATATTCCCAGCACGGATTTTGTCGAGGGCATCAACGCCATCTTCCGCTTCTTCAATTTTATTAAAACCAAGTTCTTTTAATAAGTTACGGACGATGCGACGCATAGTAGAAAAGTCATCGACAACCAGAAAGCTCAGATCTTTAGCGGCCATAACCACTCCTTCAAAAATACAATGATAAATAAACTGTCACCACTAAACGGTGACAGTAGAAAGTTTTGTTAATACGCTTGGGGCAATTTTCAGTAGATCCAGCACTTCATCTGCGGCATTCATTTCGATTGCGGCACGCGGCATGCCAAATACTACGCAGCTACTTTCGTTTTGAGCGTAAGTGAAAGCCCCTTGTTGACGTAGGTTAAGTAAGCCTTTAGCTCCATCCATTCCCATCCCCGTCAGCAAAATACCAATACATTTACGTCCGACATGCTTAGCGACTGAGTCAAATAGCACATCGACGGAAGGACGATGGCGGTTAACGGGCTCGCTCTGCTCCAACACCACTTGATAACCTTTTCCTTTATCGGCAATCAGCATGTGTGAATCACCCGGCGCAATATAAGCGCAGCCTTTTTGCAAAATCTCGTTGTGCTCCGCCTCTTTAACCGTGAGTGCACACAGTTTATTTAAGCGTTCAGCAAAAGAGCGGGTGAAGCCTGCAGGCATATGCTGAGTGATCACCACAGGCGGGCATTCTCTTGGCAGCATTTCCAGAAATTGACGAATTGCTTCTGTTCCACCCGTTGAAGCTCCCACTGCTATCACTCGGTTATTACACACATAGGGTGTCAATGGTTTTGCGAGTATTGTCGGCTCAGCTGATTTTTTCTCTGTTCGGGCAAAACGATTACGTTGCGACATTTTAGACATCGCCGCGGCGCGAATTTTTTCTCCGATCATATCGCGATAACTCATCATAGTTTCGCGAATACCAATCTGGGGTTTTGTCACAAAATCCACCGCGCCCAGTTCCAGTGCTTTTAATGTCACTTCAGAACCTTTAGAGGTTAATGTGGATACCATGACGACCGGAATTGGATGTAGCCGCATCAATTTTTCTAAAAAATCAATACCATCCATTCTCGGCATTTCAACATCGAGGGTGATAACATCTGGCTCCAGTTGCTTAATCAAATCCCGAGCAACATACGGATCTGGCGCAGTGTCAACCACCTCCATATCAGAGTGACTGTTGATAATTTCACGCATCAATTGGCGCATTAATGCAGAGTCATCAACGCACAATACTTTTATTTTTTTCATTATTCTCTCCTCGCCGACGCTAAGCTGTAGACGGTCTGCCCATTGATCACGAACTGTTTTGTCAATTGCGAAATATTTTCAGAGTGACCAATAAACAATAAGCCATCGGGCTTGAGCAGTGGCGCAAAGCGCTCTAGCAGTTTTATCTGCATTTCCTTGTCAAAATAAATCATGACGTTACGACAAAAAATCGCATCGAAGCGATGTTGTAATTGCCAATCGCCTTCCGTCAGATTTAAATAACGAAACTCAATCATGTTGCTAAGTGCGGGTTTTACGCGAGCAAAACCTTCGTACTCACCCACCCCTTTCATGAAGTAGCGCTGCCGTTGCAGTGCCGTCAGGGTTTTGAGTTCTTCGACTCGATAGATCCCTTGCTTCGCTTTCTCTAATACTTCCGTGTCAATATCACTAGCAACAACCTTGGCATTGACGGCGTTGGCTCCCAGAACATCACTCACTGTCATGGCGATAGAGTAAGGTTCTTCCCCTGTCGAAGAGGCCGAACACCAAATATTGATATTGCTATTTCGACGGCTTTTTAAAAAATCTGTCAATGTCGCAAAGTGGTGAGGCTCTCGAAAGAATGCCGTTAAGTTTGTGGTCAGTGCATTGATGAATGCTTGCCATTCCGCATTCAACGGTTCACGTTCTAACATCCGTAAGTAGTCAGAAAAATTGTCGATATTACAGTCACGTAAACGCTTTAATAAGCGGTTATAGACCATATTTTTCTTATTCATCGTAAGGACTATTCCAGACTTTTTATGAATAAATCGACAAACCCGACCAAATTCGTCATCAGTCAAAGGTTCTATCTGTGGTACTAATAGCATCGTACTTGTCGTCCTATTCAATAAAAACCGGCGAGGCAGCCGAAAGTGGCTGCCTAACTATCATCGTCTAACTTGTGCGTTGTCTAGCTAACCGTCTCTCCCTAATTTGAGTTATCTAGATTGAGACTTCATTATTCACGTTATTGCGTGAATCCCCATCACCGTCTAACTCGGTTAGATTGTTCTGGTAATTCGAAAAATTCCACAGTCTCGACCAGATTATTGGCTTGGTCTTCAAGTGCCGCTGTCGCGCTGGTTGATTGCTCTACTAATGCGGCGTTTTGTTGTGTAACAGAATCCATTTGGCTTACCGCAATCGCGACTTGCTCAATACCTCGGCTTTGTTCATTCGATGCAGATGCAATATTGCCCATCAATTCAGTAACCTGGTTAACCGCGGCAACCAATTCATTCATGGTTTGACCTGCTTCATTCACCAACTGAGAGCCTTGGTTCACACGTCCAACTGACTCGTCAATCAAGCCTTTGATCTCTTTCGCCGCTTCAGCGCTTCGCTGCGCTAATGCGCGAACTTCACCTGCAACCACCGAGAATCCACGACCTTGTTCACCCGCACGCGCCGCTTCTACTGCTGCATTTAATGCAAGAATGTTAGTCTGGAAAGCGATGCCATCAATAACACTGATAATGGCGCTAATTTTCTGAGAGCTGTTAGAAATTGCGGTCATTGTGTCAATCACGCCTACCGTAATTTCGCCGCCTTTTGTCGCGGTGCGCGATGCACTCACGGCGAGTTGGCTTGCTTGACGCGCGTTATCCGCGTTTTGTTTCACTGTCGCCGTTAATTCTTCCATGCTTGCCGCCGTCTCTTCTAACGAGGCTGCCTGCTGCTCTGTTCTTGATGATAAATTATTATTACCTAAAGCAATCTCACGAATACCCGTATACATTTGGTCTGTATTAGAACGAATAGTGGTGACGGTTTTTGCCAGTGACTGCTGCATAACTTTTAATTTTTCGAATACATCACCGATTTCATCACGGAAATTAATTTCAATATTCTGATTTAGTTTTCCTTCCGCAACGTGCATAAAGTGTTCACTCATGCTGTTTAATGGCGAAATGACTTTACGTTTTAACCACAGGTGTACGACGGCAATCACACCGAAAATAATGACAATAACGGTGAAGAATGAGACCCATGCAAAATGGTTATAAAATCTTGCATCCGCAATAGAAGCATTACTTTCATCGTTTAAAACCGAGAGGTAGTTATTAATAACACTGATTAATTCATCTTGGTTTTGTTGTGCAGGTAAATTGATATAAGCCGCAACATCGTTGTTATCAAGATTACCTTTCAATGCGTTTAATGTGACGACAAAGGCATTAAATTTCTCTTCCAATGCCGCTAAGTTTTCTTTTTCGCTTAGCACTGGCTGAGTTTTGAATTCGTTATACGATTTGTTCGCTGCAACTACGTAATTATCGAAAATAACACGGGTTTCTTCGATTAATGGAACGTGGTCACCCACTTTCATCAGTAAAGCAATTTGCGTCAGGCTATTACGCGCCTGCATTAAGTTTTTACTGGTTTCTTCCAATAGTGCGCGTTTTTTAGAGCCTAGATCGATACTTTCCAGCGCATTTAATTCGCTGTTAACGATGCCAACAGAGACGCCGCTTGAGGTTAACTGCATGCCACAAAACAAAATCAGGAGTAAGTATAAGCTCACTGAAATTCGGATATTCTTTCCTAACATATTTAATCCCCTACTTATGCCAGCCAAAAATTTGGCTCTTTTTTAATTATCGAGCTTAAACATATAAAAGCGCTGCAAGAGAAACTCTCACAGCGCTCGAATAGATTTACCCTTAAAAGGTTTCCCAGTTATCGTCATCTTTATGATTTTTCGATGCGATTTTGGATAAATCTGGTGTTTTAACAATATTAGATACTGTTCTTGGTGCAGGTTGTGCGTTGCGTACTTTTGCTTGATCCATTGCAGGTAAACGGAAAATGGAGATCAACTGGGAAAGCTTAGCGACTTGCTCTTCCAGTACATTTGCAGCAACGGCGGATTGCTCAACTAACGAGGCATTTTGCTGAGTCACTTTGTCCATCTCTTCCACGGCAATACTCACTTGAGAAATACCTTTGCTCTGCTCATCAGACGCGGTTGCGATGTGCGTCATGATGTCAGTAACTCGCGTGACTGAGTCGACAATTTTTGTCATGGTTTCGCCAGCATCTTCTGCTTGTCGAGCCCCAACGTCTGTTCTAGAAACAGAGTCTTCAATCAAGCCTTTGATCTCTTTTGCTGCATCTGCGCTGCGTTGAGCAAGACTACGGACTTCATCGGCAACTACGGCAAATCCACGACCATGTTCACCAGCACGCGCAGCTTCAACGGCAGCGTTCAGTGCAAGAATATTGGTTTGGAAAGCAATGCTATCGATGACAGCGGTAATATCAGAGATTTTTTGTGAGCTATCTGCGATGTTGCGCATGGTATGAACCACGTTAGACACCACTTTTCCACCTTCTTTTGCGATAACAGAAGCTTGGCTTGCAAACTCACTGGCTTGATGAGCATATTCGGTGTTTTGCTTGACCGTTGCTGTCAGCTCACTCATGCTAGCAGACGTTTCTTCTAAGCAAGCCACTTGCTGCTCGGTACGCGAAGATAAGTCATTGTTACCCGCCGCGATTTCAGTGGTACCCTGATAGATAGTTTCACTACCATCCAGTACACCACGAACTGTGTTGATCAGCTCTTGTTGCATATGCTGAGCACCACGCGCTAGCTCACCAATTTCATTGTTCGCTGAGGTATCAATTTTTGGCGTTAAATCCCCTGAAGCGAACACTTTAATGCGCTCGATCAGCGTATTTAATGGCTCAGTGATCCCTTTACGCACATAGCGATAGCTAATCACGCTGATCACCGCCAACAGTACCGATAAAATAACCAGCAAATACAGAGATTGGCGGTAATTGGATTCTGCATTCACCACTTCATTTTCAAAATCTGAGGAGATTTCAGCAAAATAGAGACCAAATTGCTCTTCAAATTTGGCTTGTAACCCTGACGTTCTATGCGCATAGAAACCGTTTAAGTCCCCCTTCTCTGCATATTCCGACAGTTTGGTTAATGCAACACGATAATCCTCATAGGATTTCAGTAAGTTATCAAATAACCCCTTATCCACATCTGCGTTTGCCATCAACTTTCTGTAGCTGTCATACGCTTCATCGGCAGCTTTGAATTTACCTTTCGCTGAAGCAATCAGATCCGCAGCAGAAGCATCATCTTTAATGCTTAACTCTTCTAATAAATACGCGTTAATTGCGCGGTTTAAGTCAGAACGAGCTTGCAATAAATTGACCCAGCTTTGAGTCAGAACGAGTCTTTGGCGTTGGAGAGAATTCAAATAATTAATACTGTCGCTGTTATCGCCGAGTTTGGTAAACATCAAACCACTCGATACCAGCTGCAATAAAATAAACACAAAAATAACGGACAAAAGTCCTGATACGATTTTAATTCGACTGTACATGGTGTTTTACTAACATAGTGTTGTTGTAGTTTGGATATCGGACAGTTGCTCAAAAACTTTAGTCAGACACTTACCATTTCTGAGCAAATTATCAGCGTATTTAACGCATCAAATGACACGTTACTCCGCGATATTGTCGATTAACGCCATCTCTTCACTGGTCAATAATTTTTCAATATCAACCAGAATCAACATACGTTCGCCAACTGTTCCCAGCCCGGTCAGATACTGAGTGGATAATGTCACAGCGAAATCTGGCGGTGGTGCAATTTGTTCTTCATGCAGCACCAGCACATCAGAAACGCCATCAACTACAATTCCCACAACACGGTCTTTTAAGTTAACAACGATGACAACGGTGTTGTCGTTGTAAACCACGTTTTCATGGGAAAATTTAATGCGCAGATCGATGATCGGAATAATGACGCCACGCAGGTTGGTGACGCCTTTAATAAAGTCAGGGGTGTTCGCGATACGAGTCACTTGCTCATAACCACGAATTTCCTGCACTTTTAAAATTTCGATTCCGTACTCTTCTTCACCAAGCGTAAAAATGAGGTAGCCTTCGCCATTCTTTTCTTCTTCAAGCTTGTTTAAATCGTCATCTAACATAGACATGGTATATAACCTCTATTTAGTGCATTACTGGTTGAGAAACAGGCTGTTTCTTATTAATCAAAATGTTGTTATTCATTCTCTGCAATTCTGCGACGTCTAAAATCAGAGAAACAGAACCATCACCCATGATGGTGGCAGCCGAAATTCCCGGAATTTTGCGATAATTACTTTCGATATTTTTCACCACGACCTGCTGCTGCCCCACTAGCTTGTCAACCAATAAAGCAAAGCGATGCCCCGCATTTTGGATGATCAGCGCAATACTATTGGCGAGATTTGGCTCTGCATTTTCGATAGAAAAGACGTGATGCAACTCGACCAGAGGTAAATATTCACCGCGAACAAGCAGCATTTTTTCCTCACCTGCGAGGCGATAGATATCCTCTGGACGCGGCTGTAATGTGCTAATAATCGCGCTAAGTGGCACGATAAATACATCGTCAGAAACTTTGACTGACATACCATCAAGAATGGCTAAGGTTAACGGCAGTAAAATACGAATGATGGTGCCTTTGCCTTCCGTGAAACCGATTTGAATACGTCCGCCCATGTCTTGAATGTTTCGTTTAACCACGTCCATTCCAACACCGCGCCCTGAAACATCCGTCACCACTTCTGCTGTAGAGAAGCCCGGTGCCATGATCAACATCGCAACTTCATCATTGGTCATGCCATCGTGAATATTCATACCTTGAGAGCGAGCTTTAGCCAGAATTCGTTCGCGGTTTAGCCCGGCTCCATCATCGCGTACTTCGATGCAGATATTGCCGCTTTGATGCGCCGCAGAGAGCGTTAATGTTCCCGCTTCAGGTTTGCCATTTGCCAAGCGAACTTCTGGTTTTTCAATACCATGGTCGAGACTGTTACGGACAAGGTGATTGAGTGGATCGACGATGCGTTCGATAAGGCTCTTATCTAATTCAGTTGAGCTACCTTCCACTTTCAGTTCGATTTTCTTACCCAGTTTAGAGGCAATATCGCGCACCATACGTGGGAAACGGCTGAAGACATAATCCATCGGCATCATACGAATGGACATAACTGATTCTTGTAGAGCCCGTGAGTTACGCTCTAATTGAACAATAGAACTGAGCAAATCCGCATATTCGTTTTGGTCAACTTGTTGGCTATGCTGCGTCAGCATTGACTGGATGATCACCAGCTCGCCCACTAAGTTGATCAGTTGGTCAACTTTTTCAACTGCAACACGAATACTGCTTGAATCCCCTTTAGGCTTCGCAGCGGCGGTTTTTTTAGCGGCTGCGGATGACGATACTAAAGATGTCGAAGATGGTGCTGACGTTGGTGTCGCAACAGGTGTTGGTGCAACCGCTGGAGACGCTTCAACTGGTTCAGCTGGTGTTTCAACCATTGCCGCCAACTCTTCCACCGTTGCCTCTAGTTCTTCGAGAGTTGCAGCGACTTTGCTTTTCTGGCTAGTGCCTTGAGTTGCACTCTGGCATTCTTCAAAACTGATTTCGCTATGCTGGATTTGAGATTCATCCACGACGAAACAAAGTACACCACAGATATCTTCGATATCCGTATTGGTTCCTAGCCACGCTTTTAAACTGGAATCACTTTTTTCAGAGCCAAATAAGCTACCGAATAAGCCTAATTCATCCGCTAATACATCCACTTCTGTTGATTTCAATGCGTTCAACGTAATGATGAAATAGTGAGAAAATTCGTTATTTGTCAATGCAGCATGGGTTTGTATCGCAGTTTCTGAGGAAGGCTCATCCGTCGTCGCACCATCAGTCTCTTCGGTACTCACGTTAACAATAGCGGCAACCTCTTCCGGGCCGATTTCGCTAACATCATGTTCAATGCTTTTGAGCACATCACAAATGCGCTTGAACGTCTCATCATCCGGTAATGAGTCGTTTTTATAGGCATCCAATTGGGACACCATCACATCTTTTGCATCTAAGAAAACGTCAATAATATCTGGCGTTAATGTCAGCTCATCGTGACGTGCCTTATCGAGCAAGTTTTCTAAGGTGTGCGTGGTATTTTGTAGATGAGTGAAACCAAAGGTTGCCGCCCCACCTTTAATTGAGTGGGCACTGCGGAATATGGCATTGAGCTGCTCGCTATCTGGGTCAATAGGATCAAGCTCAAGCAAATGCTGTTCCATATCCCTAAGCAACTCATCGGCTTCATCGAAAAATGTTTGATAAAACTCGGTAATATCCATGCTTTTTATCCAATTTCGCTTAAGTTTCACTTAACACTGACTGCCGGATAAGTCCGGCAGTAGTGAGATTCGGGTGATTATGGTTTTTGTCATTACTGTTTTTCGGGTGAATTTGTCACCTTCACAGTCACGACATCACTGTTTGCCGGTATTGGCACATCTTGTGGGCCTTTTTTCAGCACATCGTTAATCGGTGTTGCGCCATCGTATTCATGTAAAATTTGATTTGTTTCATCTTCATTCAATACGATGATGCTGATCCGCCGGTTGACGGGTGCTAAGCCGTTTTGTTTGTCTAAATGGATGGATGAGGCCATCCCTACTACGCGTAAAACTTTACGCTCATCCATTCCCCCCATGATCAGCTCACGGCGAGAAGCGTTGGCTCTATCGGATGAGAGTTCCCAATTGCTGTAATAGGCTTCGCTGGCATACGGCAAATCATCTGTATGCCCTGAAATACTAATGCGGTTCGGGACATCATTAAGTAGCGGCGCAATGGCACGCAGAATATCGCGCATGTAAGGTTCAACGGTGGCAGAACCTACTTTAAACATAGGGCGATTGGCGCTATCTACGATTTGAATTCGTAAGCCATCGTTGATCATGTCAATCAATAAATGGGGTTTTAATTCATTCAAACGCGGGTCTTGTAAAATCGCTTGCTCAAGATTTTCTTTTAATTTTTCAAAGCGATAATTTGCATCACCGGAAATGATGTTATTTGGCTCTGGCATCACGTCACCATCACGAAAAATAGGATCTTTTCCACCGCCGGGAATGGGGTTAGTGGCATCTCCGCTTTTCGCTCCTGGGTTGATGGCAGTACTGAGCGGGGTACGAAAATACTCCGCTATCTTGGTTAATTCTTGAGGGCTGGAGATGGAGATCAACCACATAACTAGGAAGAATGCCATCATTGCGGTCATAAAATCAGCGTAAGCAATTTTCCATGCTCCACCGTGGGCGTGCTGCTGATGACCGCCTTTTTTCTTAACACGAATAATTTGAGGGCCATTGGCTGCCATTAGCGATTACTCCTCAGTAGTTTCTGTTGCACGATTACCGACTTTGACTTCGCGGACTTTGTCTTCCAGCTCAAGGAATGATGGTCTGTCAACGCTAAATAAGACTTTACGACCAAATTCAACCGCAATTTGAGGGGCATACCCTTGCAACGAAGAGAGGAAAGTGACTTTAATGCACTCCATCATTTTTAATTGTTCGCTACTGCGCTGACGAATTAAACTAGCCAGTGGCAAAATAAACCCATAAGCCACTAAAATACCGAGGAAAGTTCCTACCATTGCATGGGCAATCAAGGCACCCAATTCACCCGCGGGTCGGTCTGCAGCTGCAAGTGCATTCACCACCCCCAAAACGGCTGCCACGATCCCGAATGCAGGCATGGATTCACCCACCATGTTCAAACCGGATGCAGGCACTTCATTTTCTTGACGGAATGTTTCGAGTTCTTCATCCATTAATGCTTCGATTTCATGCGCTTGCAGGTTACTTGTCACCATTAAACGTAAATAATCCACGATAAACATCATGGCTGTTTGATCTTTGATAATGCGAGGATACTGGGAGAAAATCTCACTCTCTTGCGGGTTTTCAATATCTTTTTCGAGCGCAAGTAGACCTTGTTGACGAGATTTATTCAAAAGCTGAAATAACAAAGCCATTAAGTCCATTGACATGGCTTTGTTGTAAGAAGAGCGACGGAAGAGTCCTGGTAATACTTTGCATAATGCAACGATGGCTTTACCACTGTTACCCACAACAAATGCGCCTAAACCAGCCCCTAAAATAATGACAAACTCAGCTGGTTGGTACAGCGCGCCAAGATGACCACCGACCATGACATAGCCACCGATAACGGCAGCTGTAACAATGATATATCCGATGAGTATTAACACAGTATTCCCTTTCACTCCGTTGGTTAACAGATGGCAGTCAAAGGGAATATGAGGAAGGACAGGCAATGAAATTGCCTGTAAACCAAATTAATCCAATTACATTACCGCTTTGGTAATGCCATCTTGTCGATATTCCGTAATATCGGCGAGATGCTCGGAAAGTTTACGTTTTTTTATCGCTCGTGATGGCGGCTGGCACAAGCTGCACGTAAAGCTATTTTCAGGAATGTGAGCATAGGTGATAAATGAACCACTACAGCAATTGCAATCGGAACGTTGCAACATGCCACTTTCCACAAAACGAACTAATGTCCACGCGCGGGTTAATGCCAAAATTGGCTCGTCTCCGGCACTGGGTGGGCACTGTTCTAGGTAGAGTCGATAAGCTTTGAGAATAGCATCAACCCCTTCACATTGACCGGTTTTCAGTAAAAACTGATAGGCATTATAGAACATGGATGAGTGAATATTTTGTTCCCATGTCATAAACCAATCCGTTGAAAAAGGGAGCATCCCTTTTGGTGGTGGGCAACCTCTGAGTTCTTTGTATAAACGCACTAAACGTCCACGACTAATTTGAGTTTCGCTTTCCAACATCTGCAGGCGAGCCCCAAGAGAAATCAATTCCATTGCCAAACGAATATCATTAGCTTCCTTGACGATACTTTTCTCAGCTACGCTACTCATCTTTTTCTCGCTATATCTGAATCGGACTCATTATGCGTTTGCAATAGTCGGGTCGAAAGTAGGATACCCGTATGAATTTGCTGTAATTCATCAACTCGAGAATCTCGAGTAAGCTTTTCAATCGTATCGCTGTTTTCAAATCTAAATTGACAGATTAGCTGATTTGTTTCCGCTAATTTAACCAATTGAGGTAAAGAAAGTTCTGCTAAAGTGTTTGCCATCGAATCGGAAATTCCGAGACGGAACATGGCAGTGGCTTTTTCCTGGGCGATAAGCTTTTGAGCTAAAAGCAAATATGAAAGATTAATATCGTATATATGCTTCAGAAAATCAGTGGTAGAGCTCATTTTTTTATACCTTTCGAATAATTATTAACATCTGCATGCAGAAAGAACAAATATCAATTTGAGCCGAATGTGTTAACCAAAGTTTTAAATATGAAAATAATTAAAGCTGGATAGTGTAGTCCATTACTATCCCATGAGGTCCATTGAAATACCCAGTTTGGAGTATATAAACACACAGGTTCAAACTTAAATTAAATATATTTCCTGATTACCTACAACAATAACGAGTGGCTAAAAAGTTAGCATTTCTTGTAAATCTCAGAATATACCGATTTCATTATTAGCCGTTAATTATTATGCACCACTAAATTAACTATTCAAGACACTTATGTTTCTTTTTGGTCTATCGGGATAATTACCCATCTATATATTAGCAATTCTTTATTACAACTATATCTTAATCCTACTTATCTTAAATATTCGCAACATTTAGATTTACCATAAGTCAAATACTAGCATTTTAAGTAAAAAACTAACCCATATGAGGGAATTTATAAGCGATAAACACCAAGCATAACGAAAGAATCTGCATATTGATCTAAATCAATCTTTATGGCTCCCGTAAAAATGCAATTTGTTTAAAGACTTAGTAATATCGGTAACTTAGGAATAAAAATTAAACATTATTTTTCAATGTGTTTAATCAAAATTAAAAATCTCAATCAAATTAATTCAATTTTTCCTTGGTTAGATTAAAGCTAAATTTGTCATACATATTATTATTCCCCTGTGATCTTATATTAATTAAATTTAACTGTCTTATTATTAACCAATGACAATAACATTAAAAAATCTAATTAAGTCCATTTTATAAACAGGTAATACCATTAAAGATTTCAGATGAAATTGTCATCGAGTATTGCCATATTAATAAGCAAGATTGTTATTTTTGTATGACAAACTCATTTTAATTAAATTAACTTTTCAAACATTTGATTAACCTATTTCACTATTGTTTTTTGCATAAAAAATTCAAGCCACAGCATTAGTTAGCGCACTGAGTTATTGATATAAGAAAAAAATAAAAGAACTAAGCACCATTCTGCTAGCGAATTTATAAACAATAAGATGGTTATCTAAGTTCACTACTTTTATGTGTAAACAAGCATGCCCCGCATCAAAAATATGACTTATGTAAATAGGTAATTTAACTTATTACCCTCGCGTACATATCGCAGTTTATTTACTAGTTAGTAACCAAATGTGATGATATACGCATGTTACTATATACTTTTATTTTAACAAATTACTTAACCACAATGACAAAATTACGTATAACCGCTTATTCGAATTAAGATACGTATCCGTTCTCATATGTTTTATTTAAAAAATTATATGATGACTAAAAGGGTAAAATTGGCATATTGATACTGAGATAAGGAGTGGATAAAATATTGTTAAAACTGGGACTTGGCTCACAAAGAGGTAACGGGTTTACACGATTGTTTCATTATGAAACCTACCTATTCTTTAACCAATCAGTCTTATAATCAGTAAAAAGTGTCAATCTACAAACTATCGCCATCCGTTTTTCATTTTATTAACATGCTACTCATTGTTTATTCTGTGGCGTTTGTACTATTTATCTTATAAAGAAATTAATTTTTGAGGTTTACTATGTTTAATTATTTAGCAACAGTTGAATTTGTCGAAGATGAAGGTGTATACGAAATTAACTTTTGTGACTTTCCCGATATTCAAGGCGTGACTTATTGCGCAGAGGATGTAGAACTAGAGGCTCAAGAAACATTGCTAGCCACACTTTCTGAGCTGATTACACTAAGAAATCCTATACCTCTTCCCCAAAATTCGGTAGCTGGTGCGTTTGTTATTCATTTGCCTGTATTGAGTTGCTTAAAAATCGCACTACACAATGCCATTCTTGAAACTCAAACCCCTCGAAGCAAACTTGCTCGGATACTCAATATCAGTGCTCAACAAATAGAACGGTTACTTGACCTACAATATGCATCAAAGATTGAAGCACTAGAACAGGCCTTATTTGTCGTGGGATATGATGTGAAAGTGACAGTTAGTCCTATCGTTTAGAAATAACCTATAACGATAACTGTTAAAAATAAGAAAAAACGTGGCATTTTCAGTTAAAAAATAAGCTTAATCACTCTTATATATTTCCAATACCCCAACTGTCATTATTTAGACTGAAGTATTTGGTACATTTCCTCTTATTCTGCTATTTTTATTTTTAGGTTAATTTTTCGTTAACAGTGTTAATAAACAAGGGGGATCCGTTGGTTAAACCAGCGGTCTCTCAGCCGTTTGTAAATTTTCTCTTACTCTAATTGAGATTTATGTCACAATATTTCAAGCAAACACAGCCTCAAACTTAAAAAAATAGTGTGGGCTAACATCACAATGACTATCGGATAAATAACAATATGGAAGAAAATGCAACGACAACCACTTCTCGGCCATCTTCTGACCGAAATCAACTAAAACGTAGCCTCAGTAACCGTCATATTCAATTAATTGCCATTGGCGGAGCCATTGGTACAGGGCTATTTATGGGGTCAGGAAAGACCATATCCCTTGCGGGTCCCTCTATTATCTTTGTCTACATGATCATCGGCTTTGTGCTGTTTTTTGTCATGCGAGCCATGGGGGAATTACTGCTATCCAACCTAGACTATAAATCTTTCAGTGATTTTTCTGCGGATTTAATCGGTCCATGGGCTGGGTTCTTTGTGGGATGGACTTACTGGTTCTGCTGGGTTATCACGGGAATAGCCGATATTATCGCGATCACCTCGTACATCAGTTTCTGGGTACCTAATTTCCCGGAATGGGTGACTTCATTTATCTGCGTTGCCACGCTACTGACGCTTAACTTAGTTTCTGTTCGACTGTTTGGTGAACTGGAGTTCTGGTTCGCGATGATCAAAATTGTCGCCATTGTGACGCTAATTGCCGTCGGTGGTACGTTGATTGCGATGAATTTCCAATCACCGACCGGACACACTGCATCCTTAAGTAATATTTGGAACGATGGCGGAATGTTCCCAATGGGGCTCAGTGGATTCTTTGCTGGATTCCAAATTGCTATTTTCGCCTTTGTGGGAATTGAATTAGTGGGTACCGCCGCAGCGGAAACCCGTGATCCTGAAAAATCCCTGCCCAAAGCCATTAATGCGATCCCGATTAGGATCATTGCTTTTTATGTGTTATCCCTGATTGTGATTATGGCCGTTACCCCTTGGCGCACCATTTTGGCGGATAAAAGTCCTTTTGTGGAAATGTTCGTGCTAATCAGCCTGCCTGCTGCTGCCAGTATCGTGAACTTTGTGGTACTTACCTCTGCGGCTTCATCGGCAAACAGTGGCGTTTTCTCCACCAGCCGTATGCTGTTTGGGTTATCTAAAGAGGGAGATGCGCCGAAACAATTTAGCCAGTTATCAAAAAAAGCGGTACCCGCAACAGGCTTAATTTTCACCTGTATCTGCCTAAGTTTCGGTATTGTTTTGATCTACTTTATTCCCGATATCATGCATGCATTCACTTTAGTCACAACCGTGTCTGCTATTTTATTCATGTTTATCTGGAGTATGATTTTATTAAGCTACTTGAGTTTCCGTAAGAATCGCCCAGAAAAACATGCCGCATCTCGCTATAAGATGCCTTGGGGGATTTTTATGTCGTGGGTCAGTCTCGCCTTCTTTGCTTTTATGGTTGTGTTATTAGCGTTCCAACATGACACCCGACAAGCATTAATTGCGACGCCACTGTGGTTTGTTATTCTGTTTATTGGCTACCAAGTTGTAAAACGCCGTAAACAGCGTTAATTATTTGACGAATAAGCAATTAATAAAAAATAAAAGGCTGGAAGGTTTCCCTTTCAGCCTTTTTGTTATCGATAACCAAATCTATCTATTATTTTGTATTGTATTCAGCTTCTGCTTCATCAAAACGAGCTTGTGCTGCTGCACTTGGTGCCTTAGTTATCAAGCTGATAACAATGATAGCGATGGTCGCAAAGATAAAGCCTGGAATGATTTCATATAAACCTAACCATTTGAATTTCATCCAAACTAATACCGTTACCGCACCGACAACCATTCCTACTAATGCCCCAGTACGTGTCATACGTTTCCACATAACAGAGAGCAAAACGACTGGACCAAACGCGGCACCAAAACCTGCCCATGCATTACTCACCAATCCTAAGACTTTGTTATTTGGGTCTTGAGCAATATAAATTGCAATCGCCGCGACTAACAGCACCATTCCGCGCCCTACCCACACTAACTCTTTCTGGCTAGCTGATTTGCGGAAGAATGGCTTATATAAATCTTCGGTTAATGCGCTGGCACATACTAGTAATTGGCAGCTCAATGTACTCATTACCGCCGCCAAAATCGCGGATAACAAGATACCTGCAATCCATGGGTTAAACAGTAATCCGGCTAATTCCATGAAAATACGTTCATTATTTTTCATCACAGAACCTGCTAATGCAGGATTATTTTCAAAATAAGCGATACCAAAGAAGCCAACGGCAATCGTTCCGCCTAAACATAATGCCATCCATGTCATACTGATACGGCGTGCTGAACGGATCGTACGATGTGAATCTGCCGCCATAAAACGCGCCAGAATATGAGGCTGCCCAAAGTAACCCAGCCCCCAACCTAGCAATGACAAGATGGCAACAAAGTTCATTCCCTTAAACATATCAAGATATTCAGGGTTTTTAGCTTTAATCACTTCCATTGAAGTATCTAACCCGCCAAGGGATAAAATCACGACAATTGGCGTTAAGATCAGGGCAAAAATCATCAAAGAGGCTTGAACAGTATCTGTCCAACTTACCGCTAAGAAACCACCTAAGAAGGTATAAGCAATGGTCGCCAATGCCCCTAACCACAGAGCTTTGTCGTAACTAATATTAAAGGTGCTTTCAAACAACAAGCCCCCCGCGACAACTCCAGATGCACAATAGATAGTAAAGAAAACTAAAATAACAACTGCAGAAATAATACGTAAAATCTTACTATTATCTTCAAAACGGCTCGTAAAATAGTCTGGTAGCGTTAAGGCATTATTATTTTTCTCAGTTTGTACACGTAAGCGCCCCGCAACAAATAACCAGTTTAAATAAGCCCCTAAACATAAACCAATCGCAATCCAGCTTTCAGAGATCCCAGCGAGAAAAATAGCGCCTGGTAAACCCATCAATAACCAGCCACTCATATCTGAAGCCCCTGCAGATAATGCGGTTACCACACTACCTAAACTTCGTCCCCCTAGAATGTAATCATCAAAGTTTTTCGTTGAGCGATAGGCTAAATAGCCGATCAATAACATACCCGTGATATATACGATGAACATAATGATCATCGGAGTGCTTACAGTCATCCTGTCGTCTCCATAGTGCGTCTATTTTGTCGTTATCTTTATAATTTTCTTTGATAACTTTTAATCTCAAGGTGTTGCACTTAATTGCACAATTCTGCGTTTTTTGATGCACACCTTATCTATGTTGTGATTGTTTGTGTTGCAATAACTCAATAACTTTGCCACATCATGCTAGACAGACTCAGATGCTTTTAACAAGAAATTAACTATTTTTTATTCAATAAATAAAAGACACATCACAAATGTTAAACTTTTAAGTCAAATTCTTAATTAAGCGTTTAACTTGCCACCATCCTGGAATGGAAATCAATACATTGATTTATAAGGAAATTATAAAAACCCAATCAATGGGCATCATAAATCACTCATAAAAATAAGAGTTGTTTCACATTTTCTTCACATGACACATTAACAATGTTGCACAAAGTTGCAACATCATCATAATGGTGTGTAACTTTTGGTATTTAACACCTGTGAAAAGGAAGGAATTAAGATGAGTAGCACAACAACTATGGGTGTGAGACTTGATGAAGAAACTCGTGACCGCATTAAAGCCGCCGCTCAACGTCTTGATCGCACATCCCATTGGCTTATTAAACAAGCTATATATAATTATTTAGAGCAACTCGATAACAACCAAATTATACCTGAATTATCAACGGTTTTGGATACAAAAGATCAGCATTCTGGTGATGAAATTTCGTCTCCTGAGCTCCCTTATCAGCCATTCCTTGAGTTCGCTGAGCATATTTTGCCCCAATCCGTGAAACGCTCTGCAATTACATCGGCATACCGAGTTCCTGAAACTCAAGCCGTACCAATGCTTTTACAGCAAGCTGAGCTGCCCCCTGAGCAAGCTGATGCAGCTCATAAATTGGCTTACTCCATTGCAGAAAAATTACGTAATCAAAAAAATGGGGTTGGTCGTTCAGGCTTAGTCCAAGGGTTATTACAAGAGTTTTCCCTATCTTCTCAAGAAGGTGTGGCATTAATGTGCCTTGCCGAAGCGTTATTACGTATCCCCGATAAAGCCACTCGCGATGCCCTGATCCGAGACAAAATCAGTGCGGGTAACTGGCAATCCCATGTTGGTCAAAGCAGCTCAATGTTTGTGAACGCAGCAACATGGGGGCTTTTATTTACGGGTAAATTAGTCTCTACCCACAACGAAGCAAAACTGTCCTCCTCGTTAAATCGCATTATCAGTAAAAGTGGTGAACCGTTAGTACGAAAAGGCGTGGACATGGCAATGCGCTTAATGGGTGAACAATTTGTCACCGGCGAAACCATCGCCCAAGCCCTTGCCAATGCACGTAAATTAGAAGACAAAGGTTTCCGCTACTCCTACGATATGCTGGGTGAAGCTGCATTAACCGAAAAAGATGCCCAAGATTATATGGTCTCTTACCAACAAGCGATCCACGCAATTGGTAAAGCATCGAATGGACGCGGGATCTATGAAGGACCGGGTATTTCCATCAAATTATCAGCACTGCATCCGCGTTATAGCCGTGCACAATACGCTCGCGTGATGGAAGAACTGTATCCGCGCTTACTTTCTTTAGTCTTGCAAGCTCACCAATACGATGTTGGTATCAACATTGATGCTGAAGAAGCAGACCGCTTAGAAATTTCGTTAGATTTACTCGAAAAACTGTGTTTTGAGCCGAAATTAGCAGGCTGGAACGGTATTGGGTTTGTCATTCAGGCTTACCAAAAACGCTGCCCATTTGTTATCGACTCAATTATCAATTTAGCCGAACGCAGCCAACGCCGCCTGATGATCCGTCTTGTTAAAGGCGCTTATTGGGATAGCGAAATTAAACGTGCGCAAATTGATGGCTTAGAAGGTTATCCAGTTTATACCCGCAAAGTGTATACCGACGTTTCTTATATCGCTTGCGCACGCAAATTACTGTCTGTTCCTAATTTAATTTACCCACAATTTGCAACACATAACGCACACACATTATCGGCCATCTACCAAATTGCAGGTAAAAACTACTACCCCGGCCAGTATGAATTCCAATGTTTACATGGCATGGGCGAACCATTATATGAACAAGTGGTTGGTAAAGTAGCTGACGGTAAACTCAACCGACCATGTCGTATTTATGCCCCTGTCGGTACCCACGAAACATTATTAGCTTACTTAGTCCGCCGCCTCTTAGAGAACGGAGCAAATACTTCGTTTGTTAACCGAATTGCGGATGCCACGATCCCATTAGATGAATTGGTTTCTGATCCGGTTAAAGATGTTCGTGAACTGTCTAAAGCCGAAGGGCAAATTGGTTTACCGCATCCTAAAATTCCATTACCGCGTGACCTGTATGGAACTCGCCGTGTTAACTCAATGGGCTTAGATTTATCTAACGAACACCGCTTAGCATCACTCTCGAGCGCATTACTCAATGCCGCAGCACAAGAGAAAATCGCGGAGCCTTTACTGGGTGGCGAGTTTATTGCACAACAAGATCTTCCTGAAGCCGTCTCAATTATCAACCCAGCCTGCCATCGCGACATCGTTGGCAAAGTTCGTGAAGCCAGTGAACAAGAAGCTGAACATGCGCTGAATATCGCGACGGATGCTGGCGCAATTTGGTTTGCAACGCCACCATCTGAGCGCGCAGCTATCCTATTACGTGCTGCCGACATTATGGAACAACAATTGCAGCCATTATTGGATGTGCTGGTGCGTGAAGCCGGGAAAACTTACGCCAATGCGATTTCTGAAGTGCGTGAAGCGGTTGATTTCTTAAATTATTATGCTACTCAAGTCCGTGACGACTTTGATAATAACACTCACCGCCCTCTTGGCCCTGTTGTTTGTATCAGCCCATGGAATTTCCCATTAGCTATTTTCTCTGGACAAATTGCAGCGGCATTAGCCGCAGGTAACACCGTATTGGCTAAACCCGCGGAACAAACGCCATTAATTGGTGCTATTGCGGTATCCATTATGCACCAAGCCGGTATTCCTCGTGATGTCCTGCAATTTTTACCGGGAAAAGGCGAAACGATTGGCGCAAAATTGGTCGGTGATCAGCGCGTTCGTGGCGTGATGTTCACTGGTTCAACTGAAGTCGCAGGCTTATTGCAGCGCAATATTGCGGGTCGCTTAGATGCTCAAGGCCGCCCAACTCCGCTTATTGCAGAAACTGGCGGATTGAATGCGATGATTGTTGATTCTTCCGCTCTCACAGAACAAGTCGTCACCGATGTCGTCGCCTCTGCATTTGACAGTGCCGGTCAACGCTGCTCCGCATTGCGCATTCTGTGTGTTCAAGAAGATGTCGCTGACCGAACAATTCGCATGTTAAAAGGTGCGATGGAAGAGTGCCGGATGGGTAATCCTGAGCACATATCTACCGATATTGGTCCTGTCATTGATAGTGAAGCCAAAGAGAATATTGACCAACACATTCAACAAATGCGCAGTAAAGGCAAAACCGTTTTCCAAGCCGTCTTTACGGATAGCCAAGATCAGCAAGAACAGGCAGAAGGAACCTACGTTAAACCAACTCTGATTGAGTTAGATAATATTGGTGAGTTGAAAAAAGAAATTTTCGGACCGGTTCTGCATGTTGTTCGCTTCAAACGTGATGAGTTAGAACAATTAGTTGACCAAATAAACGCCGCAGGTTATGGATTAACATTAGGTGTTCATACCCGCATTGATGAAACCATCAACCAAGTGGTTGCTAAGGCGAAAGTGGGCAACTTATATGTTAACCGCAATATGGTCGGTGCTGTCGTCGGGGTTCAACCATTTGGTGGTGAAGGGCTTTCAGGTACAGGGCCAAAAGCGGGTGGACCGCTTTATCTCTACCGTTTATTAAGTGAACGTCCCGAGAATGCAGTTTGCCAAACACTGGAGCAGCAAGATGGCCATTTACCAATGGACGCAAGTGCTCGCACAGAGTTGCTAGCACCATTTGAAGCTTTCTCTGCATGGGCACAAAAACAGAAAACTGATGTTGAGCAATCCATAATTGAACAATCTACGGTTGAACAATTTGCACGTTTAACGCAAGCCGGTACAACACGTTTATTACCAGGACCAACAGGTGAAAAAAACACCTACACCTTGCGTCCACGCGGTACTATTTTATGCCTTAGCGATAATGAACGCGATTGTTTGACTCAGTTATCTGCCGTGCTCGCAAGTGGTTGTCAAACACTGTGGGAAAATAGCGAACTGCACCAGAAGCTATTTAAGTCACTGCCAGAAAAAGTCCGCAAAACTATATCATTCACCAAAGATTGGCAAAACACCGTGGAGCCAATTGAAGGTGTGATTTATCACGGAGATTGCGATCAACTGAAACACGTTTGTGAAGCGATTGCCAAACGCAAAGGGCCGATTATTTCTGTCCAAGGCTTTGAGCGTGGTGAAACTAACTTGCTCATTGAACGCTTAGTACATGAACGTTCTTTAAGTGTGAATACTGCCGCAGCAGGTGGTAATGCGAGCTTAATGACTATCGGATAATATGCAAAAGCCTGAGTTTTTCAGTCCAATATAATATAGGCAGATTAACTCAGGCTCTCTCCTCACTATAAACTCTTGAGCTACATTCATAATATTCTATTCTTTTATCATTAACTCAGAATATTCACTATTTTTTTGTTTTTTGTCATCCTTATTTATCTATAAATTTAATTAAATAGCTTTTGTTAATTTTTATAATCATATATTAAGTATTGGCTATAACAGTTGATGAAATTTAATTCTAAATCTGTTCAATTTATATCATGTATGTTTATTATTATTCAAAAATAAAAAAGGTGCCCTATTGGACACCTATTTGCCTATTTTAGTATTAAAAATAATCGTATAACCAACTATTTTTATTAACTTAAAATATTATTAGTTTTTTTCTGACTGCCAGCTTAAATACTGCTCATATTTACGTAGTGCAATATTGTAGTTGCTAAATGCTGAATCAGTCATTTTATCGCTCAACTGTTCTTGAACTTTACTTGCGGTAAAGCCTTTCATTGAAAAGTTAGAGGATGACAGCAGTTCATCTAAGCGGCGCAGACGAACAACGTACTCGCGGACGGTGCTATGACTCATTTCTGTCTGTAAGAACAAATACTGTTTAAAAGACATAATATCGAAATAGTCTGTATTGCTATTACAGAAAATTTCGCTACAAAAACGACAAAGTGCTGTAAATTGCCCTTGAAGTTCGCCCCAAGCCGCTTCATCAACCAAATCGGTCATGTCAGCGATAGCTTCTTTATTTAAGATACCATCGTTGAATACGAGGGAGATACGATCAAGAGTTTTATTACAGTGTGCACAATGAGTTTGGCTGTGTTTAAAATCTTTAATATAACGACTCAACGGCCGTTTCTTTACAATAGAAGCAGACATAATGGTAAAGCCCTGTGTGTAATTATAAAAATAAAAAGTAACAAGATAAATCCGGTTACATACATACCATGCCCATAGCATTAATGATTGTCTGCTATGTTGCATATCGAGATAAGCGTAATTGCCTCATCTCATTTTCTTACTTTCCCTTTGTAAGGTGGATCCTTCTGGGAATGTAATGTAAGAAAATTTATTTCCCTTTGTCCGAAGCATTCTAACCTGTCTAAAACACTTTGGCGAATTTCTTATGAGAGTAATTTTGCACGCAAATTTGACCTAGCGTCAACCTAACGAACCTAATCGTTGTTAACCTAAATAGCAAAGTTTTATCACTTAAAAAACCAAGATTCGAAAGGAGGTCCCCCTTGAAGGCAGAGACTTTACCTGATAACCCCCTAAAGGTTCAAAGGAAATTTAATTTAAAAATCAATATTATATAGTGAAAAGCATTTTATTGATAAATTTGTGATATAGCTCACTTTTCACTTCTATAATCGCATTTTAAATGTACAGCCATTAATTCTACAAATATTCGATAATCCAGTTTTATACGTGACATGTAAATTATTTTTTACACTGTTTCTGAATTTTAATTATTTTTACTGTATATGAAAAAAAGTTATTAACATCATTAGAAAAGTTATAAGGAGTTTAATTTCCTCATATCACACACAATTTCTAGTTACTTCTACTTAACGTATTTTTTACAAAACAGTTTGCTACTCACTAGATACTTTATGCGGTTATTCTTATTTCATGAATAGAAGATCTCAGTATCAATTACGTATTTATACCCAGTAATAATAATCCATTCTTATTTTTCATACGTCACAATAAGCTAGCAAAAAGCACGATAGATAATTATCGCTACAAAAGTCATTTATAAAGCATAAATATTTATGTTAAAGATTAACCATTTGAATTAATTATTAATTTCCTTTTTAGGATTTGTTACATTGATAAAAGAAGATCCTCTTATATACTTAATTTGCTTTATATATAAATAATTTTAATAAGGTTGATTATGAAAAAGATGATTTTAGCTTGTGGACTGGGTTTATTGGCATTAACAATCACTGCGTGCTCAGAAGAAGAGAAAAAAGGTCAAGTTGCTGGTGCAACTGAAACTTGTAACGCTTACTTCGCTGAAGTTGATAGCTTAATTGCTAAAGCTTCTGAGAACCCACAAGCCAAAGCTCAATTAGATGCGATGAAAGGTCAGTTAGAAGAAGGCAAAAAGCAAGTTGCTGCTTTACCTAAAGACCAACAAGATCAAGCTTGCCAGCAAGGCATTGATGCGATGAAACAAATGAAAACAGCTTTAGGTCTGCAGTAATCTTTCCTACTCTGTTAAAAAAAAGAGCCTATATGGCTCTTTTTTTTTAATTAATTTCTAGCGATGGGTCCCGCTCAAGTCACGTAACCCAACCATGTTATAACCAAGTTCCAAAGCGTTTAATATAAATATGCTTCATCCCTTGTGCGACAAAACAGTAACTGACGAGTGTCAGCACTAACCAAGGAAAATATTCCATTGGTAAAGGCTGCAAGCCAATCATCGAACCAAATGATGAGAACGGTATATAAAGCCCAAGAGCCATAATAATTCCCGTTGTCAGTAACACTGGTAATGCAGCCGTACTTTGAATAAAGGGAATTTTTTGTGTCCGTAACATATGAACGACCAAGGTTTGCGACAATAATCCCTCAACAAACCAACCGGATTGAAAGAGTGCTTCATGGGCCACACTATTGGCTTGGAATACATACCACATCAAAGCAAATGTTGTGATATCAAAAATGGAAGATGTTGGCCCAATCCAAATCATAAATCGTCCAATATTTTTCGCATCCCATTTACGTGGACGTTTTAAAAACTCTTTGTCCATTTTGTCCCAAGGTAATGCTAATTGAGACATATCGTACAGCAAATTTTGAACCAGTAAATGAATAGCTAGCATCGGTAAGAACGGAATAAATGCACTGGCAATCAGAACGGAAAATACATTTCCAAAGTTAGAACTAGCGGTCATATTTAAATACTTAATAATATTCCCAAACGTTTCTCTTCCTTTGATAACGCCTTGTTCTAATACCATCAAATCCTTTTCTAACAGAATGATATCCGCAGACTCTTTCGCGATATCAGTCCCCGTATCCACAGATATTCCTACATCGGCATCCCGTAAAGCGGGGGCATCATTGATTCCATCTCCCAGAAAACCGACAGTATGTCCATTTGCTTGCAATAGTTTTAGGATCCGAGATTTTTGCAGAGGGGTTAATTTGCAGAAAACGGAAACTTGTTCAACTTTCGTTTTCAGCTCATCATCGCTCATTGCCTCGACTTCAAGACCTGTCATGATCTCATCGATATTCAAACCTACATCATGGCAAATTTTTTCAGTGATCACCGCATTATCACCAGTGAGGACTTTGACCATCACGCCATTTTCTCTTAGTGCAGCAATAGCCGAAATAGCGCTCTCTTTTGCAGGGTCTAAAAATGTAAGAATACCTTGTAACTCAAGCTGTTGTTCTGCTTGAGCCGATAACGGTAACAAAGCCTCAGCATCATTTAGTGAACGCGTTGCCAGCAGTAATACCCGGAAACCCTGTTTATTATAGTCACTGACCAGCTCCGAAATCCTAGCTTTAGCTTGAGCATCTAATAAGGTGGTATGTCCATCATGCTGATAACTATGACAAACAGCTAGCATCTCTTCCGCAGCCCCTTTACAGATCAATAAAGCATCACCTTCAGGGGTTTTTACGGTGACAGATAATTTTCGGCGAATAAAATCAAATGGTAGTTCATCAATTTTTTGATAAGCCTTCAACTGCTCGACCTTATCATTACCACGGCCCCGTCGAATAATTGCCTGATCCATCATATTTTTGGCACCACTTTGATGGAAACTGTTCAACCATGCCAATTGCAAAATTCGGCTATCTTTTTGTCCATTACTGTCGAGATAATGCTCTAAAATGATGCGTTCTTGCGTTAATGTTCCCGTTTTATCCGTACAGAGTACATCCATCGCACCAAAGTTTTGAATAGCATTGAGCCGTTTAACGATAACCTTGTGCTTAGACATGGCTATCGCCCCTTTTGCAAGGTTTGAGCTCACTATCATCGGTAACATTTCAGGCGTTAATCCTACCGCAACAGCCAGTGAAAATAGTGTTGCTTCAAACCAATCACCTTTAGTGAATCCATTGATTAATAAGACAATCGGCACCATTACCAGCATAAAGCGGATCAGCAACCAACTCACACTATTCACGCCGCGATCAAAAGCAGTTTGAGCGCGGGTTCCTACAATAGATTTGGCCAGCGAACCTAGGTACGTTTTGCTCCCCGTTGCCACCACAATCCCTCTCGCGGTACCGCTTGTCACATTGGTGCCCATCAAACAGATATTTGAAATTTCAAGTAATTCATTTTCTGTCGGTGATGCGGGTTCTAAACTTTTTGCGGACACATTTGCGAGAGTGTCATATTTTTCAACCGGGATAGATTCCCCCGTTAAAATGGCTTGACTGATAAATAGATCTCGAGATTCAACCAGTTTTAAATCCGCAGGAACCATATCTCCAGCTGATAATAAAACGATATCCCCTGGTACTAAGCATTTGATTGGCACTTCCTTGCGAATAGAACGCCCTGTTCTATTGTCGCGCCGGTATACCGTTGCTGTAGTTCTTACCAAGGATTTCAAAGCTTCTGCCGCTTTATTGGTTCGATATTCTTGCCAAAAACGCAGCAATCCACTTAATACAACCATCGTGACAATGATAATAACGCCTGTTAAATCAGTCTCTTCACCTTGACGTTCAGGGATCACGTAGTCAGTAAAGAAACTCACAATCGCTAGGATCATCAAAACAAAAATAAATGGATTTTTAAAAGAAGTGAGTAACTGCTTCCAAGCAGGAGGGGCTTTTTCGTGAGCAACTTCATTTTCACCATCTACCACTAGGCGGTCGAGAGCTTCATTTTCAGATAAACCCAGAAGGTTAGTTTGATATTCATTGAGAACCTGCTCAATGCTTTTACTCGCTTGTTCGCCAACAATGAATTTTTGGCGTGCAGGGGCTTTTGCGCCTTTGCGCTGATGCCTTATTTCAGTCATAACGTTATCTCTATAGAGTACAGTTGTACTTTTTAAACGCTATCTGACTGAAAATATTGTATTTTAGCCAGATAGCTCCTGTTTATATCTCCAAGACGGGGGGTGCTCGTCCATTTCGGCTCCTTTAATCAGTTAATTTTTAGCAATCAAGCTGGTAGCTCAGATGCCACTTTCCAATTGATAGCACTGACACTTTGCTCAAGACTAATCCGGCAAACCAATGCTTCTATCTCTTTTTGCTCGACAGGCGTGGCAAGAAACTCTGCGCACACCTCCAGCTGTTCTGGTTTCAATGTATCTGCGCTACTCAATGACTGTAAGCGAATATGCAGCCCATTAATGGCTTGTAAAATCAACGTTCTAACAAGGATTTCATCACCTTGATGACACATCACACGTATTTTATAACGCTGTTCAACATCCAATTCCTGCTGTTGCGGCTGGCGATTAATTTTTGCTGCGGCTTCTCGCAATAAAATATTTGCACATAAAATCAATAAAGTGGCTATTGTTGCTAGTGAATATTGCCCTAACCCACATAACACACCAATCCCTGCTGAACACCATAGTGTTGCGGCAGTATTCAGCCCTCGAATATTCATGCCTTCACGCATGATCACTCCAGCACCTAAGAAGCCAATACCTGACACAATTTGTGCCGCAATTCGACCAGGGCTATCAGGAGAAGTCGTCACTGAACTCAAAATAAATACAGCTGCTCCCGTTGCAACCAATGCATTCGTACGCAACCCTGCCATTCTTTGACGCCATTGACGCTCTGCGCCAATTAATGCACCAAGGCACATTGCAGATAAAAGATTTAATATATCCGGTGTGAAAAACATAATGATCCCTCCATCAAATAATGGATAACAATTAATGAGCTAAATAAAAAGCCCATGCCAAATTGCTGAATAAATAAATATTCAGTAATTAATAGCTATTGCCCGGAGGGAATAGAGAATAAATATAAACTTGCATGATACACACTCACTGCAACAGTGATTATTCCATTCGAAAATGAAAAATTCTTATATAAATCAGGGAGTATGAATGATAGGAACATCAGACACCGCCCGCCGTAGTGGCAAGCAGCTAATAGAAGAGATTATTAATTACTTGCCAATTAAATTAAGTTTTTATTACAACTCTGACTGTCCAAGTAATTTATCTCCAATAGGTTAATGTGAGCTGAGTATAGATGCGGCTAATTATTAAGTAAAGATTTAAATGTTAATTATTTTTACACTATATTTTTTATTTTTCAGAAATGAAAAAGCCCGTCCTTAAAAAGGACGGGCTTTAGAAAATCAGTTAAGCAATTAGCTTAGATAGCAGTTACGTTTGCAGCTGCTGGGCCTTTTGCACCGTTTTCAATGGTGAATTCAACTTGCTGGCCTTCTGCCAGAGTTTTGAAACCATTGCCCTGAATGGCAGAGAAGTGGACGAAAACGTCTTTGCTACCATCAGCTGGAGTGATGAAACCGAAGCCTTTAGACTCGTTGAACCACTTAACTTGACCTTTCATTTTGTCGGACATTTGACTTTTCCTATATAACATCAAAAAAACTTGCCTTTTGGCATATATGGGCCAGAGTCAGCTATTTAATCAGGGAAACACCAAGATGAAGCGTCACGGTCAAAGGCTATCTGTGATAACTTTTTTCTTTAGAACACACTAACTCAGTAATCATACATCAAATAGGACTGCTAAACAGGCCGATGCACATTAACTCATGACTTTGAGATAATAGCAACTATTTTATACATTCAATCCCGAAAATATTGATGTTTTTTCGATTCAGTCACTTTTAGGCGGAATTATGTTAACAAAAAAACTGCATTTTATTGATATTTTAAAGATTTTTTTAAATAAAAACCCTCTCTAGGCCTAAAAAATCGACTGGATTAGTCCGAGATAATGACAATCCAGTTAAATATTTTTTTTAACTGATATATAACAATTCATTCCCTCCGTGATACCCTCCTAGTATAGATATCTGACAGAGAGTCACTTACCATGGATATTATCAAACAAATACTTATAGACGATTTAGATACCATTAATCAGCGTGAGCAACGTGATGGTAAACCTTACTTTAATAGCCAATTTCTCGCCAATCATCCTTATTTATGTATTGGCATGATTGCAGCCTATTTACCGCTTGCCGTGATCTTATGGTATGCCCCCTACTTTGGCCCTTATTGGACGCTTGGTATAACCTTCTTGTTTATTATACTTGCTAGCGTTCTGTTGTTTGACATTAAGCCTGTTTACCATTTCGAAGATATTGGTGTGCTTGATTTGCGCGTTTGCTATAACGGCGAATGGTTTGTCACTGAAGTTGTATCTGAGGACGCTTTAAATAAAGTTCTTGAATCTCAGGAAATCAGCTCAGCTATCAAGCAAGAAGTTTCTCGTTTATTAGCATTAAAGGGCAGCATCTCCTTTTACGATATTTACCATATTGCTTATCCTGAGGTTTCTTTGCCGACACAAGTCACTTTAGCCGCTCAAAATTAAAATATTATCAATAATATAGCGTAGTTTTTATTCGTAATGAGTAGTGAGTGAGCAATTAGATTTATTTTCTATTTTTATCGTTGACAGGCCGAGGTGATATCGTTAATATTCGCCTCGTTCTCAGGAACAACCCAATTCCTCCATAGTTCAGTCGGTAGAACGGCGGACTGTTAATCCGTATGTCGCTGGTTCAAGTCCAGCTGGAGGAGCCAAATTTAAAAAGCCCGCTAAGATTAATTCTTGCGGGCTTTTTGCTTCCTAGTACCCTTCAACCTTTTCATTCATACCCACCCTATTCGCAGCTACTTTAATTTATTCCTGCCTACTTATTAATAGAACAATCCCTATTGCTTGCTCACTATTCACATTTTAGCAGTTCCGCTTAAAACAACGAGCAAACCCCTGAAATCTAACTAGCAAGGCATAAATAATCACCAACTTGTTTATTTAACAGCCTGTTGAACATTTTTTTTAATTTTATGCTTTACAACTGAATACGGGGTGGGTAATATGCGCCTCGTTCTCAGGAACAAACCAATTCCTCCATAGTTCAGTCGGTAGAACGGCGGACTGTTAATCCGTATGTCGCTGGTTCAAGTCCAGCTGGAGGAGCCAAATTTAAGAAGCCCGCTCAGGTTAATCCTAGCGGGCTTCTTGCTTTCTAACTCACGCCATTTTTATCTTTCCTACTAATTCCTTATCAAAGATAATTTTTACATATCAAAATTACTCTACAATCTTAATCGCACTGTTTAACTGATTCTTTTTTCAGCTATTTTTGGCTTTATTACTTTTACATCTTATCCGTTAGATCAAAATTTTATCGATTCGTGCAGATAACAGGCAAACGAACTTATTTTATCATTTTCCCCTTTGACATTAGCGATTCAGAACGCTAATATCCTCTGCGTGTTAAGGGAGTTCCTCCATAGTTCAGTCGGTAGAACGGCGGACTGTTAATCCGTATGTCGCTGGTTCGAGTCCAGCTGGAGGAGCCAACTTAATCTTTCCTTTCTCTGTTTTTTTCTGTTTTAATTCCTTTATTTTCCAATATGTTAAAAGACCCCACAAAAAAATAATTACTAGATTAATTGTCCTTGATCATAGCTATTTAATCGTTTTCGTTTTATCATTCTTTCCCGGCTTGAGCATCTGCTCATCACTTATTCCCCCCTTATTGGAGCCGGTTTAATGACAACTGTAACTACCCTAACGATCCGCCGCCCTGATGATTGGCATGTTCATTTTCGTGATAATGAAATGTTAAATACAGTCGTGCCGTTCACAAGCCAATTTTTTGGTCGTGCCATTGTCATGCCTAACCTTGTACCCCCTGTTACCACGGTAGAAGCCGCAAGAGCGTACCGTGAACGAATTAAACAAGCGGTACCTGCTGGGCACCAATTTACACCGCTGATGACCTGTTATTTAACTGATACAACTGATGCTGATGAATTAATTCGTGGTTTCAATGAAGGTGTATTTACGGCCTGTAAATTGTATCCCGCAAATGCCACAACAAACTCTAGCCATGGCGTGTCTGACATTAAAAAAATCTACCCTGTTCTTGCTGCCATGGAACAAGCTGGAATGCCATTACTCATTCATGGGGAAGTGACCGCCAGCCATATCGATATCTTTGACCGTGAAGCCCTGTTTATCGAACAAGTCATGCTGCCATTGCGAGCTCAATTCCCTCAGTTAAAAGTCGTTTTTGAGCACATCACAACCAAAGAAGCCGCACAATATGTGTTAGAGGCGAACGAATTTACAGCTGCAACCTTAACACCACAGCATTTGATGTTTAACCGTAACCATATGTTAGTTGGTGGTGTACGTCCGCATCTATATTGCCTACCGATTTTAAAACGTAACGTTCATCAAGAAGCATTGCGTGCAGCTGTCGCTTCTGGCTGCGATCGCTTCTTCTTAGGTACCGATACTGCACCGCATGTTCAATCTCGTAAAGAGACATCCTGCGGCTGTGCAGGCGTATTTAACGCACCAACCGCATTAGCTGCCTATGCAACCGTATTCGAAGAATTAGGCGCTTTAGCGCATTTCGAAGCATTTTGTTCACTAAATGGGCCTAAATTTTACGGATTACCCGTCAATGAAGGTCACATTACACTGACGAAATCTGAGAATATAACCTGCGAATCTATTTCCTGTGGGACAGATAAATTAATCCCATTTTTAGCGGGTGAAGATTGTGGTTGGACTATCAAAGTAAGCTAATAACATTATGATGTGAAAAGATTTTATCCTTTTCACATCTTCTTTTTTAAAGAATCACCGACTATTTTTTTAATTTTCATCAAAATTCATAGAAAAAATAGTTTTACTACTATCATATTAAAAAAATCTTCTTATACTAGATATAGCTCGTTCTGAGCTACCTGCTCTTAGTCAGTAATAGATATTTACTATTTATCACGATGTTTGATTAGGAGGTCTAAATGAATAGAAAAAACGATGTAATCCAAACTCACCCTGTTGTTGGCTGGGATATCAGTACTGTCGATGCCTACGATGCGATGATGCTACGTTTACATTACCTCCCTGAACAGAACAATAGCCTGGATAGCGCAATAGTTGATAAAACCATGTGGCTGACAACCGATGTAGCCAAACAGCTGATTAATATTCTTCAGGCTGGAATTGATAAGATTGAGTCTGGCGAATATCTTGAATCTGATTTCAAAACACATTAGCAGGTAAAAAAAGAATGGATATTTGTCTCATAGCAAATATCCATTCGCTATCATTTCATCATTCTAATTTATATCATTAATAAATGATAATTTACGCTTATTATTAAAGATAAAATAGAAACCATACATTATGAATTAATTGCAAATACAAGCGATAATTTATTATTTTTATTATTACTTTATTGACTTCAATATCAATTCCAATTTATTGTAATACTCTTTTCGGACAAGGATGTTCCCTATGAGAATATTAGTTATTGATGAGTGTTATTATACCCGCCTTGGTATTACCGAATATTTATCTTCTAATAGAAAATTAAAGTTTATTAGTACAGGGTGCATTAATGAAGGTATTAAATATATAAATAAATACTCACCCAGTATTGTTCTAGTTAATTTGACATACTATTGTCATTACTCGAGTTACTGCCCGACTCTGAAAACATTGCTAAACAGAGCCAGTAGCACTCGATTCTATATCTACATCAATGCTACATACCCATTAACAGACAAGCCTTTGCTACTAAAAGATAATTTTTTCATTATGTCAAAAAATATCATGACTCAAACATTGGATAAAGTTATTACTGATTCAGATCAAATAGAAAAAATAACAAAGCTTGCTAATAATAATGATTCATCCATTTTTACGATGAAAGAGCAAAATATAATTAATAATTGGATGAATGAAACCCCCAACCATATTATCTCTAGAAAATTAGGCATAAGTAATAGTACCGTTTATTCACAAAAACGGCATATTACATCAAAAGTTTTTGTTAAAAATAGAATTGAACTATTTTTTATTTATAACGTTTTTAAGTATCTTTATTAAAAAAAGCCCTTTAAGGGCTTTCTTCATTTGAAAATATTACTAATTCTCGCTATTTAATAATCCATCTGCTAAACGATGGCGAGATTTATTAAATATTTTATTACTCACTTCACGACCAGCACGGCGAGTACGCTGCTCTTCTTCAGGCAGCTTCATCTCTTCGGTACACGCATGACTGCAGCAGCCTTCATATTTTTCAGCGCAGCTTGGGCATTGAATAAACAATAAATGACAACCGTCATTTTTGCAGTTAGTGTGAGTGTCACAGACATCCCCACATTGATGGCAATGCGCTAAGGTGTCATCTGTAATACGCTCACCCATACGGTTATCGAACACGAAGTTTTTACCTTTGAAACGCAGTGGTAAGCCTTGTTCTTTCGCTTTACGCGCATATTCAATGATCCCGCCTTCCACATGATAAACATTTTGGAAACCGTTATGCAGCATGTAAGCGCTCGCTTTTTCACAGCGGATACCGCCAGTGCAATACATCACCACATTTTTATCTTTCTGATCTTGCAGCATTTCAACCGCCATTGGCAGTTGGTCTCTAAAGGTGTCTGATGGTACCTCAATCGCATGATCAAAGTGACCCACTTCATATTCATAATGGTTACGCATATCGACAAAAATAGTATTTGGGTCATCGATCATCGCATTGACTTGCTCTGCTTTCAGATACTGTCCTGTATTTGCCGGATTAAAGGTTTCATCATCAATACCATCAGCAACAACACGGTCACGTACTTTCATGCGTAGTACCCAAAAGGACTTGCCATCATCATCAATAGCAATGTTCAAACGCAGATCATTTAAGGCTGGGTCTGTTGCGTAGATAAGTTCACGCAACGCATTTACATTGGAGGCAGGTACGCTAATTTGTGCGTTGATCCCTTCTTTGGCAATATACACACGCCCAAATACACTCAACGCTTTGAATTGTTGGTACCATTCATTACGAAATGCAGCAGGGTCTTGAATATTGAAATATTTGTAAAAAGAGATAGTGGTACGTGGCTCCGTTTCAGCCAACATACGTTCTTTAAGGATCTTATTTGAAACTTGGTTGTGTAACACTGGCATGGTGTTCGCTTTCCTATGTAATGCTTTGATATAAAAAGATTTAAATCACCAGCAAAGAATTGCTCGTTAATTGTGGGTTATTATCCCTTTTATTATGTTAATAAAAAACCACTTATTTTAAGTGGATATTACGCTCACCACCAACTCTTAATGATAATGTTAAAGAAAAATCACCACATCAAAAAAGTTAGTCTGATAAATTCTTTTGCCCTTTGACAGAAAAATGCCATTGCGCTAATTTTCCTCTGAATAAAAATCCCCCATTTGAAAGAGGTTCTATATGAAAACAAGATTTGATGAATTTGATGGCTTTTAAGCTAATGAACTTTTAACTAGGCGGGATTGACCCCGCCTTTTTTATGGATGGAACCCATGACATTAATGCAGGCAACCCTACAAATTATTAGTAATACGACGGTTTTATTTGGTGTTTTTGTTGCCATAGGCGCAATTATTTATAATTTAGAAACGGCTAAAAAAACACAAACCGCCCTATTTTTGTTTGAAAGTCGATTAGATCAGCAATACATAGAGTCTCTTCATGTTTTAAAACAAATTCATTACTCTGGAAAATCATTTCGTGCTTATGTCTTCCCTATGGAGGGGGTAGCAATGACAAGTTGTGAAATTTCAGAACGTCTCAAATTCCAATATATTTTAAATTTTTATGAGCGCGTTGCTGTTAGCATCAGAGAAGGCATCTATAACGAGCAGATGATCAAAAGAGCCTCATATTCAACCGTTATTGAAACATATGAGATTGCCGAGCCTTTGATTAAAGCAATTCGAGAAAAAAGAAAATCAGAGACGACCTATCAAGAATTTGAATGGCTAGTGACTCGCTGGAAGAAAAATCCGCTTAAGAAAAATAGCTCAATATTTCTATAGACTGTTTTTATAGCAATATTGTATTAGCTATCTGTATTAAATAGAAAAGAAAAAAGGGAGGGCTCCCCCTCCCTGGCATTTGCCGAAGTTACGATGGGTAGACCGCATCGTAGAGCGCAATGTCAACTGATTTAGAGGCGCTTTCCTACTCCGCTATGCAGAACGGAGTAGGTCAGAAACCTCTTTACTGCTTATATTACTAACTACACTTTACTAACGCACAACTTTCAACCTATTGGATGAACTTCTGTCTTAGCCAATTAACTCGATACGAGCTGGCAAACCTTGTCTCACGGAAGCGCCTGATACCCAATCAAGCCAAGTATTTGCCACTTCACGAGTCGGGTCTGCAAACCCTAAATCATTCAAGTTAATTCCTGAGCCATTTGCCGCATTCATCGGCATGGCTTCGCCGTCTAAATAGTGCTGTTTGGCACCCATTTCTGTATGACCATAACCATGTTCAACCGCAAGAACTCCCGGCATAACACCATCAAGCACACTAATTTGAGCCTCAGCATGACCACCCGGTGTCGTAATTTTGATCCAATCCCCATGTTTAACGCCCATCTTCGCCGCATCATCAGGGTGAATGGCCACCAAGTTGGTTGGTTTCACATGGCGTAAACGTTCGATCATAGTTGTGGAGCTGCTCATCACATGAGATTTAAATGACATCATTTTCAATGGCCATTCTTTCTCTGGGAATACCGCATTCACATCTTCACCGTTTGCCATACGCGGTGGATAGTAGGTCGGGCAACCACTAAAACGCTCACCAGTGATCGCATGACGGTTAATCGCCACCGTAGGATTCCAAATTTGTAACCCTTTCTTCCACTGTGGCCCCGTCGCTTCGCCATCCCATGCTTTCTCGTAAGGTGCGAATCGACCACCACGCGTAAAGATATACGCAACGCGGCGAACTTCTTCAGGTTTTAACGTCCGAGTAATTTGCGGCATAATACGTTCGACACCGCTGATCGTAATATCTTCGGTTGCCGCCTCTGGTACCGGCTTTTCACCTAACCATGCCATATTTGCCGCAACTCGCAGGTAGTAATCTTCTGCGGTATTTAACGGATACATGTTGCCATCCATATCTGCAATTACATTGTCACCAAAGCCTGGTAAATTCAGCTCTTTAGCGACTGCGATACAGAATGACTCCATAGATACTGGCTGGCCGTTCGCTGTTTTCGCAGTGCGGGATTCAACAATCGGCCAACGCGCAGTACTCGCTTTCACCTGCACACCTGACCATGGCGCACTAAAGCCCCAGCTCTCGAAGTTATGGGTATCTGGCACAATGTAATCTGCTAACGCGGTCGTTTCATTCATGAAAGCATCAATACCAATAATCAGCGGTAGATGTTTCGGATCCTTCAGCTTCTCTTCCATTACCTGACGAATCCCCGCAATACCATAAACTGGGTTCGTCATATTGGTGATCCACGCTTTCAATGAATACGGATAACCCAGTAGTGCAGATGCGAGTTGCTCAGTTAATTGTCCTTTCGCAAACGGATACCAAGGCGCTTTTGCTGGATACGGCTTTTCACCTGCCGCCACTCTTGCCTTAAATTCATCCGATTTTTCATAGACTTCATTACTGCGCGATAACACCACACCTTTCGGTTTCACTTTGCCTTTGTAACCTGCGATATTGTAACGAGGGCCATCATTCTCCCCGTTAAATTTACCGCCACCCACCGAGACGCCGCCTTTTAGGTTTAAGTTACCAATTAACGCATTGAGCATAATCACAGCCCATGCCGTATAGAAACCATTGCCGCTCATCATGCCGCCGTGAGAAATCACTGCCGCTTTTCTGTCATAAGAGGTTAACGCTTTACCCAATGATTCAATGGTTTTTACGGGGACTTGGCAACGCTGGCTGTATTCTTCCAGCGTCATGCGATCCGCCGCTTCTTTTAGGCATTGGAAGCTGGATTTCACCGTCACTTCGCTACCATCATGAAGCGTGACTTGGCGAGTCACAAACAGCTCTGCATTTGTGACTTCATCCGCCAGTTTCAGTTCACCATTTGCGTCCTGAACCAAATAGGCTTTTTTCTCATCCTCACCCTCTTCAGCCACGACACCGGTTAGGTGAGATTGCTGTAGCAGATTACCCGCCAGAGGATGGGCATCATCGGTGATCACGAGATGCGTCGAGTTGGTCCAGCTTTTCTCGCCAGCCGCTTCCATGGATTTTTCACTTGGCACACTCAGATAAGCGGCGTTATAACGGTCGTTCTCGATAATCCAACGGATCATTCCCATCACTAATGCTGCATCGGTGCCCGGCTGAACAGGAACCCAGTGACCATGATCATTGGCCAGTGTAGTGGTCAAAGGCAGTGCCGGAGAAACAACCACATAGTTAAACGAATCACGTAAACGAGCACTCGCTAACTGGCGACCTTGACGTTTAAATGGGTTACCCGATTGTGCTGGAGATGTTCCGATAAACAGCGCGAAACGCGTATTATCCCAGTCTGGTTTGACGTGGGCATTTTTATCCAAGTCATCCATCAACGCACCAGAACCTGCACGATACGCTAAACCGCAGTAAGCCCCGTGTGCGCCAAAGTTTTTACTACCAAAAGCATTTTGAGCAAAGCGACGAATAAAGCCATCACGACCATCATCCCCGGCGTTAGTTACCAGTAACTGGTTCGCTTTAGGCCCTAATTTAGGTTGAGCAGGATCCAGCGGCGTTTCTAAATCACGGATAGCACGCAGACCATCCACATGACCTTCACCAAACAAATCCCCACCTTCAACCACTTCTTTGATTAACTGTTCAAAGCTAATACGCTCCCACTTCCCTTCACCACGTTTACCCACGCGCTTCATCGGTTCGAGAATACGTAATGGGCTGGTTAACCCTTCCATCAGCGTTGCACCACGAGCACATGCGGTTGAACGATGTTCTAATCCGCTTTCACCGCCCATTTTGGCGAATGCAGTGGATAACGGCATTCCGTAAGGAAAATGTTTTTCATGGGATAGAGGGTGGTATGGGTTCCCCGCAATACGCAGTACTTCATTCTTCGCACTGTCCACACGGGCACGAATACCACACTGCGTCCAGCAACCGAAGCATTGAGTCATTGAAACCACTTGCGCAGGGTTCTCTTTCCAACCACCAATCGCAGTTCCTTCAGGGATCAGCGAGTTACCATTGATGCGATCCAGCGTCACTTTGCCAGAGGTGCCATCCACTAAGCCATCTACTGCACGTTTGGCAACTTCACGATAGCTTGCACCAAAAAGAGCAAGACCACCGACAACTAAACCACCTTTAAGCCATTGACGTCTTGAGAATTTAGCCATGTTGCACTCTCCCCGCAAACCAGCGAACACCTTCGCGAACAATAATTGTTAATGCAATCCACAATCCAAAGGTACCGACAATCGCCAGTAATCCGTCATTGCCTAATGGGAAATGGTATGGATTGGTGATGATGTTGTATTTTGGTACCGCTTGAATCTCCATCAGGAAAATCCAACGTAATACCCACGCTAACGCCATTGACACTAACGCTAAAACTGTAATGTAAGGAACGGAGCGAACGGCTTTCACGTTACTCAGCGCCATCACGAATGTGATTGCCCACAGCGCACATACGCCCATTAACATCCACCAGCCTGGGCTTGCGACATCTAACTGTTGGCGAACAGCAATGCCTGACGTGGTATCACCAGAGATCCACAGCGCAAAACAGACCGCAAACAAGAGTAACGTAATCACTTGGAAACGCGCTAAACGGTTTTGATATTGAGGTTCACGACGCGCACCTAAGCTAATCAAAGCCGGCAGCACTTGCATCGCACTTAAGAACATCAGCACTGGCATCCACCAGCTAAACCAAATTGGACGAGCCACTAACACAGAGGCTTCACGGCCGGTATATAGCAGTAAACCAATTGATGATAACGCACTCAGTAACGCTACCCAGCGGGTCGCTTTATACTCTTTCTTCCAAATCAATTTGACCAGCAGAGCAACAAAGTACAACCCAACAAACGTGGTAAACAGCGGTAGCAACACAGACCCCCACCACATCCAAGACCACATTGTTGGATGTGCATAGAAGTGCCATACACGCGCGGTTTGGTGCAGATCAGCGGTTAATGCTAGCGGAGCTGTTATCCCCATCGTGATAGCAATAAACACGGCAATCATTTCTAATCGACCGTTTCCACTGCGATTCTGCCAATGAAGATAACAGGCATATAGCACGGCACAGGCCGCAATCCCAATAAAGAAAAAGTATTGCACCGCCCAAGGAAGCCAGAAAAACTCTTGCGGCTGCGCCATGATTTCGGAAATATAGGTCACTTGCTCGCTCATCAGAACACCTCCTGCCACAATGCTGGTTGCCCTTTACCTTGCAACGGTTCCACAAACGCATCATCCAGCCCTAAATAAAACACCTGCGGCAATGTGCCACTTTCCGGTTTCAAGACTTTAATTTGGGCTTCATGCTCAGTGAGCATCTTGCGAATGGTGCTGTTAGGGTCTTTTAAGTCACCGATAATACGCGCACCACCGACACAAGATTCGACGCACGCTGGCAATAAACCGACCTCTAAGCGATGGGCACAGAACGTACATTTATCTGCAGTTTGCGTTGAATGGTTAATAAAGCGGGCATCGTACGGGCAAGCCTGCACACAATATGCGCAGCCTACACAACGCTCGTTATCAATTACCACAATGCCATCTTCACGTTGAAACGTTGCTTGCACTGGGCAAACTGGCACGCAAGGTGGGTTATCACAATGGTTACACAAGCGAGGTAGTAAAACGTTGGTGAAGCCTTCTTCCCCTTTTAGGGAGACTTGATATTGGTTAACCGTGGTTCTAAATTGGCCTTGAGGTGATTGGTTCTCGACTGAACAGCTAACTGTACATGATTGGCATCCTACACAGCGGCGCAGGTCAATCAGCATACCATAGCGTTTTTCAGGATTGCCTTCGCGGCGAGTTGGGGAAAAACTCAAACCCGCCTCGGCGATTGGGATCAGCGATGCACCTGCCGTGACAGCCCCAATCTGTTGTAGGAATTTTCGTTTACTCAGATCCATAATCGGCTCCAGTATTGACATTGCTAATGCGAAAATAAAAGTTAATAATCAATCTATTATTGGTTTATCTTACGTATTGGTAACACCGTGTTACCGATGTCTGATAACCACTAAATTCTTATTTCTCTTTAAAATCGGTGTGTTATCTTTGTGCTACTCTAATAATTCTGAGTTCATAGTAAGAAGAAAAGCCTTGCGCCCCTATTGTGGTTTTCCACATACCCGAAGGGATATTGATCTAACGCAACGAATAAACCCCAAATGTTAAAAAAAACGTCTATGCCGTTGTATCACATACTTTTAGTTAGCCTGCTGTTATGGTGCATTCCAGCGGGTGCGGCGCAATGGACTATCGGTGTTCTTGCCCTACGAGGACCGAGTTTCACTCAGTTGCACTGGCAACCTTTGGTGGACACTCTCAATGAGTCCATCCCGGGAGAACGCTTTACCCTGCAACCCCTGAATCTTGAAGAGATGAAAGAGGCGATTTCAAATCGCAAAATCGACTTTTTACTCACTAACCCAGCACAATTTATCCAACTCGATAATCGCTATCACCTACGCTGGCTGCTCTCTTTACGCTCAGATGTAGAGCCAAACAGCACGACACGCAACGTGATAGGTAGCCTTATTTTGGTTCGCGGAGATAGCGATATTCACAGTGCTGATCAGCTCATCGGCAAAAAAGTTGGCGCAATATCTCCCGATGCATTTGGGGGATATTTATTAGGCTATAAAGTGTTAAGAGATTTAGGGTATGACACGGAAAAAGACTTTCGGATGCAATTTTTGGGCTTCCCTGCGGATGCGCTGTTATACGCTTTACGGGATAAATCTCTCTCTGCGGCAATTGTCCCTGTCTGCTTATTAGAAAATATGGACAGTGAGGGACTGATTGATAAACAACAATTCCGTCCACTTGTTCAAAAAGAAAGTTCGTTACCCTGCCTAACGAGCACCGAACTTTACCCTAATTGGTCATTCGCCGCGTTAAGCGAAGTTCCTGACAATTTAGTGGATAAAGTCACCAAAGTCTTACTCTCTGGCGATACTCCCAATATGCGCTGGGGAGCTCCGGCATCCATTACACAAGTTGAAAACTTACTGCGCGACGTCAATCAACATCCACAGCAACGGGAAATTTGGCAAGATATTGTCAGCTGGACAATTCAACATCAAATTACCATCGGTATTATCGCCTTAATTTTCTTATTATTAGGTATTAACCACGTCTGGATAGCCTTCTTGGTTCGCCGTCGTAGCCAACAACTTGAAGTCGCACATAATCGCCTACGCCAGCAAGAAGCTAACCTACAAAAAGCTCAGCGACTCAATATATTAGGTGAAATGGCATCTGGGTTCGCCCATGAATTGAATCAACCATTATCCGCGATTCGAAATTACGCCCAAGGCTCTATTTTGCGATTGAAAAAAGAGTCGGAAAATCACCCTCTTCTTGGTGCCATCAGTAAAATTGATGAACAAGCTCAACGGGGTGCTGACATTATTCAAAACCTGCGCCTGTGGGCAGGAAAACCGGGGCAAGAATCCCGTCTAGCTCTACGCCAGCAATCCGTCAAACAGACCATTAATCATATTTGGCAACTGTTGCAAGTTGAGCAACATTTCCCAACCGTTAGGTTGCAGTTACCTGAGATTCCCGATATCCAGCTTTTGCTGCCTGATACCTTACTCGACCAGTTACTCTCAAATTTGATCAGTAATAGCCTACAAGCAGGTGCCACCACATTAACCTTTGGCTTCCACTTTGCGGATGGACGTTTTTTACTCGTATTACAAGATGATGCTGGCGGAATGCCTGACGAGCAGCTCCATCAAGGGATCATGCCATTCGCCACCACTAAACAGGAAGGGCTGGGACTCGGATTGGTGATTTGCCAGCGATTAATTCAAAGCCAAGGTGGGGATATTCGCATTGAAAATCAACATAATGATGAAGGTAAGAACGGGCTACGTGTGACGCTAATTTTTAATTACTCGAGATAATCAGAATATAACGCATGTTTTGCCACACAAAAGATAACATTCCCAATAACTATATGTGACAATGTTATGAATACTATTTATATAAGCAAGACACTTATACAAATACAAACAAGAAACAAGCCACGAGGTATGAATTAATGCCAGTCATTCACCTTGTCGACGATGACACCGATGTCACCGATTCCTGTCAATTTTTACTCGAAACGCTCGGCTATAACGTCACCGTCTGGAACGACAGTGAACAGTTCATCCAGCAAGCCCCTCTGCATGAGGAAGGCATTGTATTGCTCGATATGCGCATGCCAAAATTTGATGGTCGTCAAGTACATCAATACCTGAAAGAACAACAAAGCACCCTTGCGGTTATTTTCCTTTCTGGTCATGGGGATATCCCGATGGCGGTTGAACAGGTGAAATTAGGCGCTATCGATTTTTTACAAAAACCCATTGATAGCCAGCAGCTTGCCGAAACCCTTGAACAAGCTCGCTTACAAACCATAAAAGCCACTGAACGCACGTTGATTAAACAACGTTATGAAACCTTAACGCCGAAAGAAAAAGACGTTTGCACCTATGTACTTCAAGGGCTAATTAACCGCGAAATCGCGGAAGTCGCTTGTGTATCCGTGCGAACCGTTGAAGTGCATCGCTCCCGAGTAATGGAAAAAATGGCAGTGAGAAACCTTGCTGAATTAATGAGTACCATGCAAACAGCCCAACTTTTCGCGGGTTAATTTGATATCATTCAGATTAACACGCTATTTTTAATTGAAATCCACTTAAGTAGAAACTGAAAAAACAATGATCCCAGCGCCAAAATTTGAAAAAAGTTTATTACATCCCCGCTACTGGTTAGTTTGGTTTGGCATTAGCGTGCTATACCTACTCGTCCTGCTTCCTTATCCCGTTATTTATTGGATAGGCACTCGTTTAGGCCGTTTATCCAAACGCTTTTTAAAGCAACGCGTTCTGATTGCTGATCGCAATTTACAACTTTGCTTCCCCGAAATGAGTTCAAAAGAACGCCAAGAATTGGTGGATAAAAACTTTGAATCCGTTGGTATGGGTGTTTTTGAGACCGCGATGGCATGGTTCTGGCCAGACTGGCGCATTCGCCGCTGGTTTAAAATCATTGGATTGGACAATATGCGAGCCGCCCAAGCAACAGGCCGAGGCGTTATTGTACTTGGTGTACACTTTCTGACACTCGAAATCGCAGGACGAGCCTTTGGTATGCATAACCCAGGCATTGGTGTTTATCGTCCAAACGACAACAAATTAATGGACTGGCTACAAACTCGCGGACGTTTAAAATCAAACAAATATATGATTGGCCGCCGAGATGTCAAAAGCATGATCCGCGTACTCACAGAAGGCGAAATTCTCTGGTACGCCCCTGATCATGATTACGGCCCACGCAACAGCTCATTTGTGCCCTTATTTGCCGTACAGCATGCAGCAACCACAAATGGTTCAGCGATGCTCATCAAGCATGGTAATGCATTAGTGGTACCCTTCGCTGCCCATCGCTTACCCGATGGCAAAGGCTACGAGTTGCATATTCAACCTGCGATAGATGATTTCCCTGTTGATGACAACACAGATACCGCCGCGATGATGAACAGGGTCATTGAACAAGAAATTTTACGTGCGCCAGAGCAATATATGTGGATGCACCGCCGTTTCAAAACGCGTCCAAAGGGAGAGACTTCCCTATACGGCGACTTGGATAAAATCCACCACCGCTAGGCTATGTAATTCCCGAAATCGTTGGTGTGCAGTAAATTACCCTATAGCTGTACATTTTCGAAACAACTCATATTGTAGCTAGGTGGTTCTCCCAAAATAGTTCGTGTTACAGCTAGGCGGCGAGTAAGTGGATCCCCAGGAGCGTACACAAGTACGTGACTGGGGTCCGCGAATGAAGCCAACAACGCTGCAGCACGAAATATGACGGGAGTGAAGCCAACAACGCTGCGGCACGAAGTATGAAGGGAATACATGAAGAAAAGTACTTACTGGAAAAAAAACCTCTACATCGTCTGGTTCGGCTGCTTTCTAACGGGCGCGGCCTTCAGCCTGATCATGCCTTTTCTTCCTCTGTATATCGAAGAACTTGGTATTACTGACCATGGCTCTTTGAATTTATGGACAGGTGCCGTTTTCAGTATTACCTTTCTATTTTCCGCTATTGCTGCACCTTTTTGGGGACGCCTTTCTGACCGCCACGGTCGTAAATTAATGTTGCTGCGTTCTGCCCTTGGTATGGCGATTGTTATGGTGCTGATTGGCTTTGTGCAGAATATCTGGCAACTTTTGGCTTTGCGGGCGCTTTTAGGCTTACTTGGCGGATTTGTCCCAAATGCCAATGCGCTAATTGCCACCCAAGTACCCATTAATAAAAGCGGTTGGGCGATGGGTGTTTTGGCGACTGGTGCGGTTAGCGGCGCATTGATTGGCCCACTTATCGGTGGATTACTTGCTGACCAATATGGGTTGCGTCCGGTATTCTTTATTACCGCTAGTGTGTTGTTTATCTGCTTTTTTGTCACACTTTTCTACGTCCGTGAGCGTTTTACCCCTGTTTCACGCAAAGATGCCCTAACCGGAAAACAAGTTTTTGCCTCTTTACGTAATAAAAACTTAGTTATTAGCCTATTTTTCACCACGATGATCATCCAAGCATCGATTGGTTCGATTAACCCGGTGATCACCTTGTATGTTCGGGAACTTTCAGACTCGATTGATAACCTTGCTTTTATCAGTGGAATTATTGCATCTATCCCCGGTGTTGCCGCACTGATTAGCGCCCCTATGCTCGGTAAACTGAGCGATCGTATTGGGCCAGACCGTGTTTTATTAGCCGTGCTTGCCGCCTCAATTTTTGTTCTATTTCCGATGGGGCTCGTCAGCAGCTATTGGGAATTAGGCGCTCTGCGCTTCTTACTAGGTGCCCTTAACGCCGCGCTGTTACCCGCCGTACAAACCTTAATTATTTATAATATTTCTCACCAAATCACTGGGCGTATATTTAGCTACAACCAAGCATTACGAGATGTAGGTAATGTCACAGGTCCTTTAATGGGTTCCTTTGTTGCAGCAACATACGGGTTTAGAGCTGTGTTCTTCTTCACAGCCGTATTAGTGTTGATCAACCTCATTTACTCTTGGCTTATCATTAGGAAGCAATCTGATGGTCTCAGAGCATCTCCCTCTAAAGAGTAATGTTAATGTATCCCTTTCATGCCAAAACATAACTTTTTATTATCTTTTCCACGAAAAGTTTATAAGCACAAAAAATATTTTGTAACTGATTGTTTTAAATTAACTTAATCGATTCAAAAAACATTCTTTTATTGTCAATAAAAATCCGTTATTCTGTTCCCCCTTATCGTAAGAATGAGAGTTACATCGAATTTTCATCTTAAAACTGGCTTTCTTACAATAAATTCATTCTGCTTATTAGCAATTTTATAATAATGTATGCCGAAAATATGTTTGCAACACAGCATTAACATATCAATAAAAAACAGTGATGGAGCTTCTGCTCCACATTCACAATTCGGCACAACCTCTTAAGTCACAACGTATTGGAGTTCACAGATGAGTCATTCTGCGACTAAAACTAAAACTTTTTTCGGGCATCCTTACCCGTTGAGTTCGCTTTTCCTCACCGAGATGTGGGAACGTTTTTCTTTCTATGGTGTTCGTCCTCTTTTAATCCTCTTTATGAGTGCAACTTTGTTGCAAGGTGGCATGGGGCTGCCGATTGAGCAAGCGTCTGCTATCGTAGGTATCTTCGCGGGTGGTGTTTATATCACATCATTACCCGGTGGCTGGCTTGCGGATAACTGGTTAGGTCAGCGTCGTGCCGTTTGGTATGGTTCTTTGATCATTGCATTGGGTCACTTGTCGATTGCCCTGTCTGCGTTATTTACCAATACCTTCTTCTTCGTGGGACTGCTATTGATCGTATTAGGTACGGGGTTATTTAAAACCTGTATCACCGTAATGGTTGGAACTCTGTATAAGAAAGAAGATACGCGTCGTGATGGCGGTTTCTCTCTGTTCTATATGGGTATCAATATGGGTTCATTTATTGCCCCATTAATTATCGGCCCATTACATGAAAAATACGGCTGGCATTTAGGCTTCGGTTTAGGCGGTTTGGGTATGTTGGTTGCCCTGCTTATCTTCCGTTTCTACGCTATTCCACAAATGCGTCGTTATGACAAAGAAGTTGGTTTAGATTCCACATGGAACCACCCTACCGTTCAACGTAAAAACGTCGGTAAATGGGTTACTGTTGCCATGGCTGTACTGGCTGTACTGGTGGTATTAATCAATAATGGTACCATTCCATTCAACCCTTCAGTGATCGCAAAAAGTTCTGCTTACATTATCTCGACGTGTGTGGGCATCTACTTTATTTTCATGTTCTTCTGCGCAGGTTTGAACAGCAGTGAACGCTCTCGCTTACTGGCTTGTTTGATTCTGTTAATTGCTGCGGCGTTCTTCTGGTCTGCATTTGAACAAAAGCCAACATCATTTAACATTTTTGCGCGTGACTATACCGATCGCCAATGGGGTAACTTCGAAATCCCAACCATTTGGTTCCAGTCAATCAACGCCTTATTCATCATTCTGTTAGCCCCTATTTTCAGCTGGTTCTGGCCTTCTTTGGCTAAGCGTAATCTGAACCCAAGCAGCATGACAAAGTTTGTTATTGGTATCCTATTCGCTGCGGGTGGTTTTGCGGTCATGATGGTTGCAGCTAACCACGTTCTGGCAACACAAACTGGCGTTTCACCATTCTGGTTAGTCGGCAGTATTTTATTACTGACTTTAGGTGAACTGTGCTTAAGCCCAATTGGCTTGGCAACCATGACATTACTTGCACCACAAAAAATGCGCGGTCAGGTGATGGGATTATGGTTCTGTGCAAGTGCGCTGGGTAACTTAGCAGCAGGTATCATGGGTGGTAATATCCGTAAAGACCAACTGGATTCAATGCCAGACCTGTTCTCCCACGTTTCTATCGCACTGGTTATTTGTGCTGTTGTCCTGGCAGCCCTGATTATTCCAGTGAGAAAAATGCTGCAAAACGCAGATAAAAACGAAGCAAAAGCGAAATAATATTATTCGTTATTAGCGAGTCGTCTGTTGGCGTAATAATCTCAAAAATTATTGCGCCAACCTCTCCTCAACACTGCAAATCTCATGCTACTCTTTCCTCACTTTTCTAATCATAATCAGTTATTTCCTTTCAAGGATTTTTTACGATGAGCACACTGTCTGTTCCAGTTTATTATGTCGATGCGTTCACTGATACCCTATTTCATGGCAATCCGGCTGCTATCGTTTTACTTGATGAGTGGCTTCCTGATGACAAGCTTATCGCTATCGCCGCCGAAATTAACTTATCTGAAACGGCCTTTCTGGTAGGTGAACATATCCGCTGGTTTACACCAGTGATGGAAGTCAAATTGTGCGGTCATGCGACCCTTGCCGCTGCATATATTCTGAACCAGTTTAAGCAGCACCCAGCAAACCCTATTGTATTTCAGTCCTTATCTGGTGAACTGACAGTCCATAAAAATCAGGATGGCTTCACATTAGACTTCCCTGTTTTAGACTGTGAGCCTGCTGATTTAATCCAATATCCACAATTAAGCGAGATCCTCGGTACCCCTATTTCTGAGCTGTATTTAGCCAAAGATCGTTATATCTGCTTTGTTGATTCACCAGAACAAGTACAGAATTGCCATCCAGATATGTTACGCCTTGCACAATTACCTTTGCAGGGATTAACCATTACAGCGAAAAGTACGGATAAACAAGCACATGACGAGCAATGTGACTTTGTATCTCGCTATTTTGCGCCTGCCAAAGGTGTTAATGAAGATCCCGTTACTGGTACCTCTCACTGTGTGATTGCTCCTCTTTGGGCTAAACGCTTACAAAAAAATCCAGTATTAGGCTACCAGATTTCTGTACGTGGTGGAAAAATACACTGCTTAATTGAACAGAATCGCGTCAAAATGACGGGAAAAGCAACACTCTTTTTAGCCGGAACGATTCACGTTTGATTAATCACTGTATTTATTTGTGATCAGGATTACACTTATCGGCAACATTAATGATATGTACATTAATGTTCCGGTAAGTAATTATTTTTGCCGGTTCAAGTTTTTAAATAGTGAGAATTCAAAGAAAGTAAGGCTTAAATATGCGTTCCGATGTTGATGATGTAATCAAACAAAAAATTGAACAATCTGTCACCCATGTTTCTAAAGTAGTATTCCCAACCACCACTAACCACCATAGCACCTTGTTCGGTGGTACTGCATTAGCATGGATGGACGAGGTTTCCTTCATTACCGCGACCCGTTTTTGCCGCAAAAGATTGGTGACCGTCTCCACAGAAAAAATCAATTTTACCCACCCTATCCCATCAGGCACCATCGTTGAATTAGTCGGGGAAGTGATCCGAGTTGGTCGTACTAGCCTTACCGTTAATGTCTCTATCTTTTTAGAAGATATGTACGCTGAGGGACGAGAAGAAGTGATCCACGGACAGTTTAATTTCGTAGCTATTGATGAAAATGGCAAACCAACCCCATTATTTGAACAGTAATCACGGTTCTCTATTTACCACCATTCACATCAGTAAATAAAAAATGTGCGCCCGATCATTAAGATAGAGCGCACACTATTTATATTCTCAACATCAAGCGAATGCTAAGAATGGAGAGATGCACAATAAAATTCCTGTAAAAATAATCAGATATAAAGATATGCCTTTATATTTATGCAGCATTGGGACTTTATAGACTAAATATGCTGGAATTAAACAACCCACCATTCCGAAAATTGGGCTACAGATTGATGTGAAGCTCAGCACAGGTGCGTTCAGGATAATCGCTCCCCAAGCTAATAGCACAGCAAAAATCATAATGCCGTTCTTCACCCAATTTTCATTAATGCGCTCAACAGGCATCATGCGTTGTAATATGTTCATCGCAATGCCTTGAGTTGCTTCACGAAAACCTAAGTAAACCCCAAAGAACGCGGTCATGACGGCAAAGATATTTAACATTACGCTGACAACAGTCACCCAACCGCCAGGAAAGAATTTCGCTGCGATAGCTAATGCAGAAATATTTTGCTCATAGGCTTTCACAGCTTCATCGTGACCCATGGCTAATGTGAATGATACTGCGTAGAAAAAGACAGTACAGAATAAAACAATAAATGCGATATTCATTGCACGCAGCGCTTTATAACGAGCTACTTCGCGGTTTACGTTTTGGCTACGGAATGAAATCACCATTGGACTTAATGTTTGAATAAACAGAATCGACGTTAATGTAAAAGGTAACGTGATGATTGCCTCTTTAAACAAGCGTCCAACTGGCGGCAATGAACCCACATTATATAAGTGCCACATCCCAACCATCGAAATGCCCAATGCAGCAACCACAAATAATTTAGTCAGAACCATAAAGCTTGAAAGCTTAAATAGCAGTTTTTCACCGCGAGAAGAAATGGCGACTAAAATACAAATCAGAACCAAACCATACCAAGGACTTTCAGATAATAACCCATCCGTTACGCCGAAAGTTTGCAAATAAGATGCGCTGTCATTCGTGATTGCCGTTGAATAAACAAACATCCAAATCACCAGCATAATAAAATAAAGTGCGCCAAGCAGCATTCCCCAGTTTTTACCTAGATATCCGCTGATCACACTTGGATAATCTTTACATTCTGGTGATTCCGCCAGCGTATTAATAAACAGACGCTGAAATAAATACATTGCAGGATAACCGACAACGGATGAGAGCAAAAATACCCATAAGCCCATCAAACCAACTTGCACGGGGAGAAAAACAATCCCCGCCCCAATCGCCATCCCGATACTCATAATCACCCAACCAACATCTGTGCTATCAAACTTAGTGGCAGCACGCCATTGTTCTTGTGTCATACCTGCACGAGAAGCAGCCGTAGAAGCTTTTCCATCATCGATATTATCTATTGTAGGGATAGTAGCCATAATTACTCACTTAATAATGTTGAACTCTTAAAAGAGAATTTTTTTTGTTTTAGATGCGACTTAAGTGGTTATTTATTCCAATAACCTTAATTATTTGCAGGCTATTATAATGATTCCATCATAGAGGATATGTGAGAGAAAAATTATCTCTTTATTAACCTATAAAACCCCTAACAAAGAGAATATTTTTCTCTAAAAAGAGCAATCCGACGTAAATATCTCTATCTATCGACGGAAATAATCTCTATCCGTTGTTTTTGAACGCCAAAACTATAACTCTTTGTTTTTAAAAGCGTTAGTCTTTTAATAACCCATGAGTAATTATTAACAATTTCAACAATCATCCTTTTATTTCGTGCTAAACATCACAATACGCCATGATAACCACTACTATTCTTTGCAATAATTCCGTATTTTGTATTTCTCTTGTTAATTTTCGATATAAATAACTAGTTCTCTATTAAGAGTAACATTTAATTTCCATCCATTTATCTCGTCAAAGAGAATCATTGCAGCTTATAATGAAGAAAAACATTTTGAATATTCACCCTTGAGGAGTAAAAAACTCGTTTACTCTGTATTTTCGATGGAGCGTTGATATTTATAGATTATAGAAGTAGAGTATTTAAAGCGTTGATGGTTATATCCTGTAGTTAATAACTGTTAACACCGTTTCGAGTTTATCTTGAAATAAGGATATTCATAGCCAACTTAAGATACGGAAAGCCTTATGTTACGATTATTGACCTTCATTTCTTTATTTATATTTTCAACAAATTTAACTTTCGCAGCCCCTGTTCCTCCTGAAGTCATTAAGCAAATTGAACAGCAAGCACAAAAAGGGGATGTTAAAGCTCAGGTTATGCTAGGCATTGGTTACTATGTCGGTAACGAAATTAAACAAGATTATCCAAAAGCAAAGAAATGGCTTACGATGGCGGCCAATAAAGGCAATGCAGATGCTCAACTATTTCTAGGTGATATGTATCTTAATGGTAATGGCGTTCAATCTGATTTTGAAACAGCCTATGGTTGGATTGAAAAATCTGCGAATAAGGGAAATCCTGAAGCCATAAACTATATGGGTCAATTCTATTACCAAGGTGCCGGCGTAAAACAAAATTATCTCGTGGCTTTTGAGTGGTTCCAAAAAGCAGCAGATAAAAAATTCCCACCCGCTGAATATCAATTAGGAAAAATGCTACAAAATGGCGAAGGAACTGAGTTTAATGAAAAGCTTGGTGCTGAATATATTGATAAAGCGTGTAAAGGCGGTTTAAAACCAGCCTGCCCAGAAAAAGAAACCACAAAACCTAAAACAACTAAAACAACTAAAACAACTAAAACAACTAAAAAATAATATTCTCTTTGAAAAGCGGTAATACTCCCATCATGTATTGCCGGTTTTCTACTGTCACTATTTTTATTATCTATTTTTTATTCCCGTCAATTGCGTACTCCCGCTCACATCATTTTTAATCCAATTCAGTTAATATTAATTTATTAACAATCAATATGAAAAATGGTTAAAATGTTCTAAACTTATAATATAAAAGAAAAAAGGAGATATTATGTACAATACAATTTTAGTTCCTATTGATGTTACCGAAGACGACCTCACCAAAATGTTAGTTCCGCATGTTAATGCAATGCAGAAACTAAACAATTCTACCGTTCATTTTTTAGCTGTAACTGCACCAATTTCCAATTATTTACGCTATGGCGGTACTATTTTGCCAGGTGACTTCCCAGATGATCAAAAACAGGCTGATATCATTCTGAAAGAGTTACAAGAGAAAGTTAAACTGTTCTCTATCCCTTCAGATAAAGTGCAAGTAAAAGCGGTTGTAGGTTCAGTTAAAGATGAAATTTTGGCAACAGCTGAAGATATTAAAGCGGATGTGATTTTACTGGGTTCACGTCGTCCAAGTATGTCTACCTACTTATTAGGCTCCAATGCAGCTTCTGTTGTACGTTATGCGAAAACTAGCGTATTAGTGGTTCGCTAATCCACAAGAAGGGTTAATAGCCGAAGAAAACTCTATTTTAACTCGTCGAATGGTTAGGGTTAAAGTTTGTTACACTAAAGGGCAATTCCATACAATTTATAAGCCCATTCATTCGATATTTAAGGTAAATTAGAGGCTCATAAACATTTTCGTGACTATTTCACACCCTGCTCCTCGGAGCAGGGTTTTTTATGCCCATTCAGGCATTACTAGCAGTTGGATATCACTGTTTCAATGCCGCTTTCATCACATTTTCAAAATCTTCCCATGAACAATACCCATTTTTATCAATCGGGCAATTTTTCAATTCTAGGGTAACGTATTTTGGTGGAGTTGCTAGAGAGAGGTAAGCGTTATCTCGCAACTGATCGGCGGTTTGATACACATACTCAATCTTCACATAGTCCTTTATCTCTTTTTTATCTGTCCAGCGTTGAAATACCAACTTACCGCCAATCGGTGTGTGCTCATATTGTTGAGGTAATTGATACGGTTTGAAGTCCATCGCAGACAACACCGAAGCAATATTTGAATCATGACCCACTAAGAAAATGAATTTAGCAGTTTCGCCTTTATTGACAGAAACAAAACCTTTATCCATATAACTCAAAATTGGATGCGCTACATTTTTTGCAATGATTTTCGGTGTAAATAACGTTTCTTGATAACCATTTTTTAAAGTATTTAGCTTTTGCCATTTTTCATCGCTATTGACCATACCCCATGCCACATCTTTCTCAGGGAAGCCTTCATAATATTGTAGATCAATCGCATCGACGGCAGAGTTGGCCATCTTTAACGGCCCACTCACACCCGGCTCTTTATCTGCTTCAATGATAAAGCTATTCTTTGGCGTGGCTAAGTTACACAGCTTATCCGTCGCGCACTTCTTCGAATCTTTTATATTGAGAACATTATCCAGCTCATCGTAACCCGGCTTCAGGTTTAACCCTTTAAGGTGGGACTCCATTGCTTCTAGTGCTTGTTTTTTAAATTCAGGAGAGCTATTCGTAATGATAGGATTAAACACAGGGTCCATCGTACCAATTTCTGGTTTATGATGGATATTCACTTTACAGCCTGGGAATGCCCCCGCAGTAAAGAACTGCGCTGTTGCAATAGTTCTCTGTAAGCTATTCGTGTAAATATAGATATCATCGCTGCTGGTTGGACATAATTCATTCACAAATAATTTGTTGCTATCGAGCCACTCTCTAAAATAGTGTCCCATATACACTTCAAGCGCCCCGCCTTTTGTCGTCAAATAGCCACTTTCAGCATCCCATGCGGGCCATTTTTTATCGGTTATTTCAGTCAGGATCCCTGTATTAACAATAGGAGTACGTAAATTATGACGGCTTAGAACTAAAACTTGGTCTAATTCCATATTTTGTGAATTATCTGTACTTGCAAGTGAGGGGGCTATTGGTGCGAATAACGCCGCCGATAAACACACTGTTAGCATTTTATATTTCATCAGCATACTCCTACCATGGTTTTTAAATTGATTAACATAATCAAGCAATAAACACTGCAATAAAATAAAGTATAGTGCTTATATGAATTTCGGGAACATATCCTCTAATAATGAAGCAGTTATCTTTTTTTTCTGCGATTAATATCCCAAAAATGCCCCTTAACTAAAATAGTCATCAAATATTGACATTCGCTACCCACAATTTAAGATGAATTTTCATCATAAGGATAAAATGCAATGAATATTCGGCCCGCCACTGTCGAACATTACGATGAGATCATTCATCTTTGGGAAGCTTCTGTAAGAGCAACTCATGATTTTCTGCCAGAAAAGAACATTGAAATGCTAAAAACACCTATTAGGGAACAATACTTACCTAATTTGTCTGTTTTTGTGACTTTAGATCCTAACGGCAAAATAGCAGGCTTTTTAGGTACGGGGGAGAATCGTCTAGAAATGTTGTTTATTTCACCGCTTGCAAGAGGGACTGGCATCGGTAAACAACTACTGAATTACGCCATTGAACACTTAGGTGTTAATGAAGTCGATGTGAATGAGCAAAATCCGCAAGCGGTTGGTTTCTATCAACACATGGGATTTGTTCAATATGCGCGTTCCGAACTTGATGGGGAAGGAAATCCATTTCCTCTATTACATATGCGATTAGCTAAATAGCGACAGATGGTTATAGATACTGACTGTTCATCACTGTACTCACCAAAAAATGGTTAAATACGTCATATTGACTCGGCGTGAAAGGCGCATTTAAGCTTAAAATTTCCAGCTTATGAGGTGAATATTTGGCGTTATAGCATGGGTGATGATGGATATAGTCATTTCTGACAAAGCCATTTTTTTCATAGAAATGAAGGCGTTTTCTTGCAACTTCATCGACTAATGGGTCTATCTCTAACACTATCTGTGGGTACAACTGGCACAGTGCGGTCAACGATTTTTGGCCGTAACCTGCCCCACGAATATGTTGGTCAATCGCAAAATGTTCAATATAGAAAAAGGCATCAATAACCCACCCACCGATAAACCCAACAAACTGGTTATTGTCTGTAATTTTATATAAATAATATTGTTCTAGAGGGAGCAGTGCCGCTCGCCCTGCATAAGAACGTTTTTCATGGTCAGGAAAAGAAATATCGTATAGCGCATTAATTAATTCATTATCGTGTTTATCATTTGCAGAAATTCTTACCAGTTCAACCATTCACCCTCCGAAATCACTCAAAATAATCAACTTCAAATAAGACATTCTTTAAACATAAAAAAAGCCACTGTCATTGTGTAACCTTCTCGGTAACGTCAACAACAGTGGCTTATATTACTTAATTGACAGCGAAATTACTGGCTTTTTTCAGCTTCCTCTTTGGCTTCTTTCGCTTCAACATCGCGATACCAACGTGGGTGATGTTTCTTCGCCCAGCGACGGCTAACTTTACCTTCAATCATTCCGTCAATAGAGCCCTTAACCCAAAATGCCATATACATGTGGATTAAAATCGCGTGGATCAGAATAATCGCCGACAATGCGTGGATCAAAATACTCCAACGCACCATCCAGATTGGGAATAAATGGGCAAAATAAGGACGCCACATGATAATCCCGGTGATCAAAAGTACAAAAATCATACTCATGATACTCCAGAACATCATTTTTTGACCGGCGTTGTATTTGCCCACATCAGCCACTTTATGTTCGTTACCTTTGAGAACTTGAACAATATTCAGTAGCCAAGGAACATCTTTTCTATCTGGAATATTGTGTTTTACAAAGCGCACAAACATAAACATCAGCACGACGAAAATAAGCACACCGAAGAAAGGATGCAAAATTCGTCCCATTTGTGGCGTACCGAAGGTTTCAGTCAGCCACTTCAAGGTTGGGAAAAACAGTGCAATACCCGACAATGCGACTAAGAAGAAGCTGATAACCACTGTCCAGTGGCACGCTCGGTCTATAAATTTAGTCCGAACGATCATTTTGCTCTTTTTACTCATGGTCATCTTTCTCCTCTTCATCATCCACTTCTTTGTTTGGACCAATACCCACATAGTGGAAAATCAGCCCTGCAAATGTGGCGATAAAGCCCGCTACCGATAATGGTTTCAGGATGCTTTGCCATAGATTAATTGGGGTATCAATCTGTGGATCTTTTGGTAATCCGTGGTAAAGCTCAGGTTTATCCGCATGATGTAACACGTACACCACATGGGTTCCCCCAACGCCTTCAGGATCATAAATGCCCGCTTGGGCATAACCACGTTTTTGCAGTTTTTCAACACGCTCCGCGCCATATTCCAGCATTTCGTTTTTAGTACCAAAACGAATTGCACCTGTTGGACAGGTTTTCACGCAAGCTGGTTCTTGTCCCACTGCTACACGGTCAACACATAACGTACATTTGTACACTCGATTATCTTTTGGATTTAATCGAGGAATGTTGAACGGGCAACCCGCGATACAGTAACCACAACCAATACAGTGTTCCGATTGGAAATCCACAATACCGTTAGCATATTGAATAATCGCACCCGCAGATGGACATGACTTCAAGCAGCCAGGATCGGCGCAGTGCATACAGCCATCTTTACGGATCAGCCATTCCAATTTACCTTGTTCACTGACTTCGCTAAAACGCATCACCGTCCAAGATTTGGCACTTAAATCGGTTGGGTTATCGTAAACCCCAACGCAGTGCCCCACTTCATCACGGATATCGTTCCATTCCGAACATGCCACCTGACAGGCTTTACAGCCGATGCAGGATGACACGTCAATGAGTTTGCAGACTTCAAATTTATCGTCACGCGCCTGTGGTGGAGGCGTAATGCTATTGGTCGCGGAACGTTTAATAATGTCTTGAGATTGCATGGACATAGTTCCCTCCCTTACGCCTTCTCAATGTTAACTAAAAACGCTTTATACTCAGGAGTCTGAGAGTTAGCGTCTCCCACAGATGGCGTTAACGTGTTGGTAATAAAGCCTTTTTGCGTTGCACCTTCAAAGCCCCAGTGAATTGGCAGACCAACCGTTTCAATCGGTTTACCGTCAACTATGAGAGTTTGCAGACGTGGTGTTACCACAGCAATCGCTTTAATAAAGCCTCGTTTACTGCTGACTTTAACCTTATCACCCAAGACGATGCCTTTGGCTTTGGCTAAGGTTTCACTGATTTCCACAAACTGCTCTGGCTGAGCAATGGCATTTAAGCGCGCATGCTTCGTCCAAGTGTGGAAATGCTCCGTTAAGCGATAAGTGGTTCCAACATATGGAAATTCTTTATGATCGCCCAGACGTTTCCTATCATCTTCAAAAATTCGCGCAGCAGGGTTAGAGACCACATTAGGATGCAGTGGGTTAGTTCCCAATGGCGTTTCAAATGGCTCGTAGTGCTCAGGGAATGGACCTTCAGCCATCTTATCAATCGCAAACAGACGACCTAAACCTTCTGGCTGCATAATAAATGGCCCAGTACCGACTTCTGGTGCCGACGCGTTAAAGTCAGGTACGTCGTTTCCGACCCACTTCTTACCGTTCCACTCAATCAGAACCAGATCTTTATTCCATGGCTTACCTTTGGTATCACAAGAGGCGCGGTTATAGATAACGCGGCGGTTTAATGGCCATGCCCATGCCCAACCCAATGTATTACCAATGCCGGATGGGTCGCTGTTATCGCGATTCGCCATCTGGTTGCCTTTTTCAGTCCAGCTACCGGTATAGATCCAGCAAGAAGATGCCGTTGAACCATCAGCCCGTAACAGAGCGAATGAATTCAGAAGCTCGCCTTTTTTCGCTTGTAAGTTGCCATCAGCATCATATAAGTCGACCAGTGCAACCCCGTTGTTCTCTTTCGCCACTTCTTCCGATTCTGGATGGAATTGACGTTTGTAATCCCAACGCATTTGCAGCAATGGTTCGTGACCTTTACCACCTTCTTGTTCATACATCTCACGGATTTTGTGCAAGATACCGGTTAAGATCTGACCATCGTTACGGGCTTCACCCGGGGCATCCGCCGCTTTCCAGTGCCACTGAAGCCAGCGACCGGAGTTAGCAATGGAGCCATCTTCTTCTGCAAAGCAAGTTGAAGGTAGGCGGAAAACTTCCGTTTGAATGGATGCAGGATCCACATCATTCATTTCACCGTGGTTTTGCCAGAAACTCGCCGTTTCGGTAGTCAATGGGTCAATGGTGATTAAGTATTTGAGTTTACTTAAGCAGCTAACCACTTTGTTTTTATCTGGGAACGAGGCTACTGGGTTAAAGCCTTGGCAGATGTAGCCGGTGACTTTATCTTTGCTCATCATGTCAAAATACTTCATAACATCATAAGCTTGATCCCATTTCGGTAACCAATCAAAGCCCCATTGGTTCTCTGGCTGAGCCGCATCGCCGTAGAATGACTTCATCAAGCTGACGAAGAATTTCGGATAGTTGCTCCAGTAGTTAACCTGGTTTGGTAATGTGGCTTTTGGCGTATTCGCGGCCAAATAGCTATCAACATCTAACTGTTTTTCTGATGGCAGCGTTAAATAGCCCGGCAGGCTCGTTGACAGCAGACCTAAATCCGTTAAACCTTGAATGTTTGAGTGCCCACGTAGCGCATTCACCCCACCACCACAAATCCCCATGTTGCCTAAAAGCAACTGGATCATCGCCATGGTACGAATGTTTTGTGCGCCCACCGTATGCTGAGTCCAACCTAATGCGTACAGGAATGTCCCCGCTTTATCTGCGGCGCTCGTGGTTGCCAGAATCTCACACACTTTTAAAAAGTCTGCTTGTGATGTACCACAGATCCGTTCAACCATTTCAGGGGTATAGCGGGAAACGTGTTTTCTTAGCAGATTCCAAACACAGCGTGGATCTTGCAGCGTGTCATCACGTAATGCATGACCATTTTCATCAAACTTATAGTTCCAACTGGTTTTGTCATAACGACCTTTTTCAGCGTCATAGCCACTGAATAAGCCATCGTTAAAGTCAAAATCATCTCTGACAATCAAAGATGCGTTGGTATAGTTTTGAACGTATTCCGAATTTATCTTATTATTTTCAATTAGATAAAGTAGAACACCAGAAAGGAAGGTAATATCCGTTCCTGAACGAATTGGCACGTAATGATCGGCCACCGATGCGGTACGCGTGAAACGCGGATCTACCACAATCAAGGTTGCATCATTATTGTTTTTCGCTTCAATCGCCCAACGGAACCCGACAGGGTGAGCTTCAGCGGCATTACCGCCCATCACCATAATCACATTAGCGTTTTTAATATCAACCCAGTGGTTGGTCATCGCACCGCGACCAAATGTTGGAGCAAGACTTGCTACCGTTGGTCCGTGTCAGACACGCGCTTGGTTGTCGACCGCTAGCATACCGAGCGATCGTGCGAATTTTTGGGTTAACATCCCCGTTTCATTGCTGGCTGCGGAAGCGCAAAGCATCCCTGTTGATAGCCAGCGATTGACTGTGGTGCCTTGTTCATTTTTTTCAATAAAATTGGCGTCACGGTCATCTTTCATTAAACGGGCGATACGTGTAAATGCATCATCCCAGCTAATACGTTCCCATTTATTCGAGCCTGGCGCGCGATATTCAGGATAACGTAAACGACTGTCACTACGAATGTAATCCAGTAACCCCGCCCCTTTCGGACATAGAGCACCGCGATTCACTGGATGATCAGCATCACCCTCAACGTGGAAGATGGCAGAGCGAGCATTCATTGCCCCATCACCCATACTATAAATCAGCAATCCACAACCCACGGAACAATAGGTACAAGTATTACGCGTCTCATTGGAACGCAGTAATTTATTTTCACGTACATTAGCCATTGCCATTCCTGGCATAAAACCTAACGCAGCTACAGTTGTACCTGCCATCCCGCCGGCGCAGATTTTAAAAAACTTTCTGCGACTGACGTTCATTATTAACCTCTTTTTATTTTTGTATATTCGCGGGAGAGAATATCAGTCACTTGTAATTAGATATTGCCTAAAATCAATGAAAGTGAAAATAAAGGTTAATTAATGTCATTTAGGTAGTTAATTCGCCATTAAAATTACCACTTAATGAGTAATTATTGTTAAATTGATTTAGATCAAATAGGTTAATTATTTTGATTAAGTAAAAAATGAAAATAAGATTATCTTCATTGTGGTAAATACTTATATTTTTCGCATCCTAATCAAATCAATAACTGGTGTCATTGATGTTCTCGAATATAGAAAACCTTTATTAAATCTAATGTCAATTTTATATAAATTAAACAATTTTTATTAAAAATCACTTTTTGCAGGAATATAATGACGCTATCCGTTAATATTTTTCACTCACTAATAATATTCCATTACTGAGATTAACTATGCCATTAACTCATATTCCCCCTACTTACCACTGCAAGGGTCCATTTAAAAAAATGGGTAATATCAATAAAATACCTACCAATTGGCGAGTAGCTAAAGGCTTCGTTGAAAAGGTTAAAGCTATAGAGTCAACGCCTATCGGCCTATTAAACCATCATATGAATCAGCCCAAGATAACAAACCCAGAATCTATCAATACATTAAGAAATGAGATTAAGAATACGCTACTGAATAATAGCCACGAAAATAAGAGGATAGGCATTGCCGTATATGGTTTTTCTACACCACAATTAAAAAGCTGTCGTTTTATTCGCTCAACTAAACCAGAAAAATCTATTACTACAATTGCTAATTTCAACCAGGCATTAGGTTTAAACAAAGAAATTTTGAACTATGGCAATGCATCTAAGCATTATATGTATCAATCTTTACATCAACAGCTTAATACTTTTATTGACGTATTATCTGAACACGAACCTAAGTATGAGCCAAATTTCAGTGATAGCTATTTAAATTCTTGTTTATATTTATGGAAAGATTACCTTCATAAATATAGTTATCAAGCGGATATATTTCAGTATATCAACTTAAAAGAATCATCTATTGAAGATAAAAACAAGCTCATTCATCGACTTATTATTAAAAATACATCTGAAAAAACAGTTCCTAAAGCACTATATAAATATATTATCGACCATGAGATTTTTAACTGCACATCACTATCTGAATTTAAAATAAAGATGACCGAACTCAATAAAGATAATAAATTAAGGTCAGTAGAGATAATCACAGGGTTATTTGAGTTAATTCAAAATCATTTATTTAGAAATACCAGTAAGATTGGATTGGACTTTTTTAGGAAAAATGCCTTTTCGATCCTTATGACCTGGAACGACGAGGACAATAACCCTTTTTTATTCTCTGATATTGGCCAAAAAGCATTTAAGCACGGTAATCGCCGCTCATTTAACGGTCACGATTATGTCGAGCCCATCACTTTCTCTGAAATAAGGCACTTAGAAAGAAATAAAAAAAAATTTACTGATAAAATTGTCAGAATCATCACCGATGATACACAAGTTGCATTTTCTCTCGGGCTTGATAGCCCATGGGGAATATATGATAAAGCTGATTTTTTGCCTAAATCAACCCCTAGTAAATAGTGCATTAGTAAGAAGGTGATATGCTTACTAACGTATTATTTCCAACCGCTAATAATAATACCTGCGCCAAGTAAAACCACCAGCGCGCCAATCCAATCTGTGGCGGCAAGAGAAACACCATCAACCACTTTTAGCCAGATCAATGCCGTCACAATATAAATGCCTCCATAGGTTGCATAAATACGTCCACTGGCTTCTGGGTGTAACGTTAATAACCAAACAAATAGCATTAAGCTGAGCACTGTGGGTACTAGCAGCCAAATACTCCCCTGTTTTTTCATCCATAAATAGGGAAAGTAGCAACCCAAAATTTCTGCTATCGCAGTTAAAAAAAATAATCCAATAATTTTTAATGACATAAAAATGTTTTCTTCTCAAAAAAATCTCTATTCATGCCACCTAATAATAGGTGGCATATTGTTTAAGCTTGCTTAACAAATAGCAGTGATATACGTCTTGCGATAGGCAAAACAAATAATACTGTTGGGAATGCAATCATCCATGAAATGGCCCATGAACTAATCCAAGGCTCATAAATCTCGGAAGTAAAACCCAGCGCACGCAGAGTACTTATTAGTGAAACAATACCGCTCATCACTAAAGATAAAAAGAAAGGCACCAGAAAAAATAGGGCTCTCATAGGAAGTTTAGGTATACCTAATACATAATTACGGTCTTGATATGACATACAGTCTCCATTAATCAGCGGATACACAACAGCATATAACTGTTGGTACAACAAAGTTATATGCGTTGATTGACGTAAACGCTTACGAGTCATAGAGACCAATTGAGAATCATTCTAATCTGTAGATGCGCTTTGTCAATACACCTCTAACATCTTACATACTCAATTTTGAGCATTTTATCCTAATAAGAAATTAAGCACTTCACTATTGCAAATTCTATATATCAATTTATTATACGACGTATAATAACTTACAGAGAGTACAACCATGACCACTGGACATGTTTTTATTGCAACCAGCCTTGATGGCTTTATAGCCCGTGAAAACGGTGATATCAGCTGGTTACTTCAGCTAGATTCAACTGGTGAAGATCACGGTTATGAAGCATTTATTGCCAATATTGATGTGATTATTATGGGTAGAGGTACCTACGAGACAATAAAACATATTCAACCTTGGTTTTATAATCGCCCGGTCATTGTGCTATCAAAAACACTCGCTCAAGAAACTATCCCTGAAGAATTAATAGGAAAAGTACGCTTCGTTGACCTATCCCCCAAAAAAGTCATGCCGATGCTAAAAAAAGAAGGATATCATCACGCCTATATTGATGGCGGAAAAGTGGTTCAATCTTTTATTTCTGAAGGTTTGATCAGTGACCTGACCATAACTAGAGTCCCCATTTTATTAGGTTCTGGTCGCCCATTGTTTGGTAAAATTCCTAACGATATTCACTTATACCATACACAAACTAAAACCTTTGATTCTGGATTTATCCAATCCCACTATGAAATAAAACAGTCATCGAATGAAGGCGAATAATGGTAGATAAAGCATTGATAGCGAAAACATTGACAGCGAGACCGGTTGGACGCCCAAATAAGAAACAGCCCAAAATATCTGCCGAGGCAATTGTCAGCGCTGCAATAATATTTATTGATTCTCATGGATTTTCAGCACTCAGTATGCGAGCACTTGCTAAAGAAATGGGCATCAATCCCATGACAATTTATTACTATTTTGAAGACAAAGAATGTTTAGTCAAAGCGATTGCCAACCATGTTTACGCTAAGGTAATACCTTGTTTATCGGGAACACCAATCGAGCAAATAAAGCACCTATTAACTGAATACCGAGAATGTATTGTGAGTTACCCTGAATTAACGTTATCAATATTTAATCACCCAAATGCTTTTCCTGAAGAAGCTCAGCGGGTCACACAAACGCTGATCAATCTGGCTAAAGAGCTTAATCACGCCACAGAACAAGCAACATTGTGGGTGTATATCCTGATCGATTTTACCCATGGTTCTGCGCTTGCTGTTTCTAACCGAAATAATATTGATACTCAAAAAAGCGACTCCGATTATTATCACCAGAGTATTGATACCTTGTTGCGTAATTTAAATAAGAACGATGAAATACAATATAATTAGTTTCCAAAATTAACCCTCATAATTAAATAAGAGTAAAAATATTACTTATTAGAAACTCACAAAGTTTATGACAAATCCGTTTACTATCTTTGGGTATATTCTTTTGTTCACGTAAATATTTAACGTATTTTATTTAAATAGGGAACTCATGAGTAAACTTAATGCTTATATTACAAAAACCTCCATATTTCTTCCTGGCGATGCTATTAGCAATGAAAACATAGAGAATATTTTAGGTTATGTTGGAGAAAAAGCCTCCCGTTCACTTAGAATTGTTCTTAAGAATAATGGAATCAAAAAACGTCACTATGTTCTTAACCCTTTATCTGGAATTGCTAATTTCAATAATGCCCAAATTACCGCTAAATCGATTTGTGGCTTAGTTGATGAGGATTTTTCTCTCGGTGATATTGAATGTTTAGCGGCAGCGACTACGCTACCAGACCAACTTATGCCTAACCACGGAGTCATGGTTCATGGTGAGTTAGGCAACCCTCCTTGTGAAGTTGTTTCAACATCAGGTATTTGCCTAGCCGGGTTAACCGCCTTAAAATATGCATATTTATCTGTTAGTTCCGGTGAATCTCAAAACGCAGTTTCAGCTGCATCAGAAGTTATCTCCCCCGTTTTACATGCTCGTAATTTCCAAGCAGAAAATGAGGCATTGGTCGAACAATTAGTTCAGCGCCCAGAAATTGCATTTGAAAAAGATTTTCTACGTTGGATGCTTTCCGATGGTGCAGGTGCATTTTTGCTGGAAAATAAACCCAATCCACAAGGCTTATCATTACGTATTGATTGGATTGATATTTCATCTTACGCCAATGAAATGCCCACCTGTATGTATGCTGGTGCAGAAAAAGACAGTAATGGAGAATTAATTGGTTGGAAACAATTAACACAAGAAGAATGGATTAAACGTTCAATTTTTTCTATTAAACAAGATGTCCGGTTACTTAATGAAAATATCATCGCTTTATCATTAAAAAAACCACTGCAAAAAGTCATCGAAAAATATGGAATTTCAGCAAATAATATTGACTGGTTCCTTCCTCACATTTCATCCGAATATTTTCGTCAACCGGTATCTGAATGCTTGACTGACCTCAATTTTACGATCCCTCAAGAGCGTTGGTTTACCAATCTCTCAGAAAGAGGAAATACTGGCTCTGCCTCAATCTATATCATGATCCATGAGTTATTACATTCAGGGCGTTTAAATAAAGGCGAAAAAATCTTATGCTTTGTTCCTGAAAGCGGCCGTTTCTCTGGTGGATTTATGCATCTAACCGTTGTTTAATTTACTTTTATTAAGCGAAGATATGCTAAAGAGCTGATCAACAATGTCAAATAATGGGCGATTGAGAATAAATGCAAAGAACTAGCTTCCGATGCCAGTCTAGATAACGAAATTTCACAAAAACTTTATCAATCTCTTGGAGTTATAGAAACAGAGAGAGTTATTTTTTATAAGCAGCAACTCTCTGATAGATAAGTTGTAAGAAAATAGTAGGTCGTAGAAAAACTACGACCTTGGTAATATTGGGTGATCTAACCTATTTTTTCGTCGCTAAAATCACACTGGATGCTTTCACGATAGCAGTGACTTTGCTTCCTGCCGCTAGTTTCATCTCAGCAACGCTATTATTCGTTACCACTGCAGATAATTTAGTACCTGCACTTGTCGTCAAATGGACAATAGCATTAACGCTGCCCGTCTCAATCGAATCAATACGCCCGTTGAATTGGTTACGAGCCGAAAAGAGATACTCATGCTCATCCGAGACCAAGACAACCCATGGTGCTTTAATAATCGCAACAGCCTGCTTACCTTTCGCCAAGCCTAACAACTGGGTACTATTTTTCGTGATCACCGCCGAAATTGTTTCACCATTACCTAAGCTTAAAACCACTTCATCATTAACGACACCAGCCACAACTGATTCGACCGTTCCTGTAAGCTGATTACGTGCTGAAATTGACATAGAAAACCCCATTTAATGGAAGACTAGTGAACATTGAATCGATAGTAAGCTTTTTAAATATTGTTTACAAACAGTCAAAATTTTTAATCCCTGCAAATGAGTGGAGAATCACATTTAGGCTTTGAAGCCATAAATTCTATTGTTCTTATAAAAAAACACCTATTTGTAAAATTTAAACTTCAACTGTTAGATCTTTGTTTCTTATTTTTTAATTAATATCTCACCAGCATATCTTAATTTTTATTTTCATGGGAATAATCTTACTTTTATTTAAATTTGAATGAAAAAAATCAAAAGGTAGCAACAATTTATTTAGTTTGTGCAATACGTGAATTCACTATAATTTAATCAACAAGAAACCTTTAATTAATTCCACATTATTATAAACAGAAAAATTAACTATTTTATTTAAGAGATTGTTAAAATGAGAAAAATTCAAAAAAGCTATTTACTCTCTATTATGTCAATTTTATTAACCTTTAATGCTGTTGCGGGCGAATCAAAAAACGACTCATTTTCAAGTAAAGTACTAACTAGCCTACAACCCTATGATATTCAAAATCAAATTAATAAAGCAGCGGTGGAAGCCATTCGGATTGGTACACAATATACCGATAGTAAGGCGGAAGAATTAAATACCGCAATAGAGGTTTCTGAAAAAAACAATAAAAGCTATACAAATAAAAAAGTGACTGAGTTAAATACTCGAATTTTAACTTCCACCACTCAAGCTATTAGCGTTGGTATCAATTATACTGATGAACAAGTGAAAATTTTAGATTCCAATATTCAAGATGCCCAAGCTAATGCTATCACCGAAAGCAATCAATACACTGATCAGAAAACTCAGCAATTAAATAACAGTATTAAAGAGTCGCAATCCAACGCAGTCAATGAAAGCAATCAATATACTGACCAGAAAACGCAGCAACTGAATAACAGTATTAAAGAGTCGCAATCCAACGCAGTCAATGAAAGCAATCAATATACTGACCAGAAAACGCAGCAACTGAATAACAGTATTAAAGAGTCGCAATCCAACGCAGTCAATGAAAGCAATCAATATACTGACCAGAAAACGCAGCAATTAAATAACAGTATTAAAGAGTCGCAATCCAACGCAGTCAATGAAAGCAATCAATATACTGACCAGAAAACGCAGCAACTGAATAATAATATTAAAGAGTCACAATCTAATGCTGTCAGCGAAAGCAATCAATATACTGATCAGAAAACTCAAAAATTAAATAATAATATTAAAGAATCGCAATCTAACGCGATAACAGAGAGTCATCATTATACAAATCAAAAAACTGATCAATTAAATACCTCAATTAAAAGTGCTCAATCAAAAGCAATCAGTGATAGCAGAAACTATACAAATCAACGAGTTGATATGTTAGAACAAAATATGAATGGCAGACTCAACTCACTGGATAACAAAATGGATAAGAATGCTGACCGAGCTAACGCAGGTATCGCATCTGTTTCTGCCATGGCTAACATCCCGTATACCAACAATACCAATTTTAGTATGGGAATAGGTTTAGGAAATTATCGCAATGGCAACGCTGCCGCCTTCGGTGGACAATATAATGTCAATGATAATGTCAATATTCGTAGTTCCATTAGTTGGAATAATGAAGACAGTGCAGTTTACGGGGCTGGTATTGCAGTCGGTTTTTAGTCTTATTTCCCACTCAAAAATACCTTCATATAAACTAAAAAAGACCCACTGATATCGGTTTATCAATGGGTCTTTTTCGTAAAATTAATTTATAGGTGTTCTATTAGTCCGCAGAGCAACCTGTCGTAAACGGTGCTTTTGTGGTTAAAGCCGCTATCGCTTCGCGATAACAAAGTTCCAGTTTTGCTCGGCTATCCGCCGTAATATCCAGATCCACCAAATAGCCATCATTAATACCGTAAATCCAGCCGTGAACCATAATATCCTGCCCTCTTTTCCATGCAGATTGCAATACAGTGGAATGGCCCAGATTATAAACTTGCTCAATAACGTTCAATTCACATAAGCGATTAATACGTTCTGTTGGTTTGAGCTCACCTAACATTCTGCCATGTTTAAACCAAATATCTCGAATGTGCAGCAGCCAATTATCAATTAAACCTAATTCCTTATTGTTGATCGCTGCCTCAACACCACCACAGCCATAATGCCCACAGACAATAATATGCTCTACTTTGAGCACATCAATAGCATACTGGATAGCAGATAAACAGTTGAGATCGGTGTGAACCACGAGATTCGCTATATTTCGATGAACAAATAGATCGCCGGGGCCAACTTTAATTAATTTTTCAGAAGGTACTCGGCTATCTGAGCAACCAATCCATAAAAATTTAGGTTGTTGGTCTTTTGATAGTTGTCGAAAAAAGCCAGGGTCTTGTTCTTTAATAGACGTTGCCCATTCCCTGTTATTCACAAATAATTCTTTAATTTTATCCATCGCCATGTGGCACGCTCACTTACAAATCTTGCTATATATGATATTTAAAACGTGTTTATAAAAACGCAGTTAATTTAATTAATGTACCTAAATTTACCAGAAGATTACTCTCAATCAGTTAATATGCAAAAAGTAATTTGTAGATAGCTTATTTTTCTGAATATAGGTGTTTTTTGACTTCCATACAATTAACTGCACTTTCTCAATCCGTTTTTGCTCTTTTTCTTTGTCAAAAATGGTATTGAGTTTTTCATGGGCATTGTCCGTATCACGGCTTAAATCCGACACATTTTGCTGCTGATTATCCTTATCGCGGATAACAATTTCCCCCTCACCCGCCAAGCCGGACAGTTGATTATCCGGCTGAATGAGAGGGAGTAAGGCGGCTAAGGAGATCCCAGCATGGGGCTGGGCTCTAACTATTTATTTTAAGTTAAGCTATAAGTAAAAATAATTTTTATATTCTTATTTTTTACTATTTTTTTGTTCTTCATAATTTTGTAAGTATTTCTCTAAAGGAAATGCGGTTCCTAATTCATGCAATTCCCCTGTATCTTTATCTATAACAAAAGGTGCATTTCCAGCGAGCTGAGCGGAAAATTCTCCTGTTTCAAGGTATTCTTTGGATTGGTAACAAAAGAACCACCCTTCAGAAAAGCGTCCTTGCAACGTAATTACTAATGGAGAATCAGTATTTTTCAAGTATTTATTAGCTTTTTTTATTGCATCATCAAAAGTAATCATTACGTTATTTCATCTGGTAAAATTACGTGTATTTCAGAATGTTCTTGATACGTAATCAGACTAGCAATCTCAATTTTCCTACGCTTTTGCCATTTGCATTTTTAGCCAAAACGTTTGTTGGCATGCGTTAAAAAACTCTTTTCTGTGAGGTAAAACAGAACGCTCAGCAAAATCAATAACTTGCCAAATAATCCAACGCTCAGGACATTGACTATCATTATCTGGAATGGACAATTCAATTTCTTCAGTACATTGAAGAATAACACCATCATGAAAACGCCACTGCCGGATAACTTGCATAACTTCTGACTGGGCATCTTGCAGATGCTGCTCAAATATAACTTCGCATGAAATCTGCTTTTCCATGATACCTAATATGTATTTTGCTAACATAGTTTCGTTTTTGTCATAAAAATATCGTGCCAATAGTATGCTTAAACAACCTTTATAAACACCTAAAAGTCTCAACTCCATTAAATATTTAGATATCAATTACAAAGTCTAAATAAAATCTAAAGAATACCGTTAATCCTATATCCTCCATTACACTTAAATTGTACGTTACTTTATCATTTCAAAAACGAAAGGTTAGTTATGTTTAAAAAATTACTTTTATCCCTTATTTTAAGCGGCACCGTTGTTTCTGGTGCTATGGCCAATTCAACCTGTTTGCCTGTAACTAATCAAAGTTTAACAAAAAGTGGTTTGCCAACCCCTAAAAATAGTACCTCTTTTGCAAATTACACTGAGGTCACGAATAGCGTTTTCAGTGCTATAACTAAAGATATGACCTCAGAAGAGAGAAATGACGTTGTATGTACCAAAGATGCCTTTAGCTATTCTATCTATATGTCTAATGAGCAAAAAATCGCGAAAGTGTGTGAAACCAAAAGCGGTTGTGATGATTTAAAAACCATTTTCCTTGTGATTGCGAATATCGATATCAATGATGGCACTGAAGCCAAGTTAAAAGCGGCAATGGCAAAAGCAGGGATTACCGAAGCCGACATCAAAGATACCCCAGCAAAACTAGAGCAATTTATAGGTCAGCACGAAACACAGTTTACTCAGCATTTTGGCGATTTAGAGTAAGATTGCTTTTCGGTCAAACCTATATCGTTGAGAAATTACAAAGAACTGTTACCTTGTTTGGATCTAATTTTTGCTTTCTGTTGATACAAAAAAGCCCTCATATTGAGGGCCTTAGTATTTTTATATCGATATTTATATCAACAATAGGCTGTATTTAACTTAGAAACGATACAGGCTAAATGCTTTCGGGTTAATGACTGGCTCTTTACCTAACAGTATATCTGCGGTCATTTCAGAAGATACTGGGCTTTCAGTCATACCCCAGCCAGTTGCTGTGTTGATAACCAGACCTGGATATTCCTTAACTTCAGAAATAATTGGGTTTTCATCCGGTGCAATAGCCATCGCCCCGCTCCACTGGTCAATTAATTTAGAGTCTTTAAATGCAGGGAACTCGGTTTTCAGTTTTTCCAGAGATGAATTCAGTTCTGGTAAGTCTGGTAATGCCGTCATATCACGGTTTTTCTCAAATGGAGAAATTTCATCTAACTTCCAACTGGTTTCTTGAGTAAACGAGTTAATTAACTGTTCGTTTAATGAAATATGAACAGGGAAGTCAGGCAATGCCAACAATGGCAAATATTTGTAGCCATAAGTGAAGGATTCTTTTACCACAGGCGCAACGATAACTCGTGGAGAAGTGGCATAAGTACCATCCGCTTGTTCACGGAAGAAAATTCCGCCCGGCAGAGCAACGTTTCCACCCGGTGCATTTGGTGCTGCGCCAATCAACTGCTGTGATTGATACGCTGGTAATGTTGGGACATCAACACCCAGATTTTGCATGAACAGACGAGACCAAACACCACCAGCAACAACGACTTGAGACGTTTTAATTGCGCCTTTTTCTGTTACGACATCGGAAATCACACCCGCTTGCGTTTCTAAGCCACGCGCAGCACAGTTGGTATAAATTTTAACACCAATTTTCTTCGCGTATTCAGCCATTACGAATGCTGTGACTTCTGCATCGAAACTACCTGAATCTTCTTCAAAACCAGCGATTTTCCAATCAGTCGTCGCACCACGAAGACGTTGATTTAACTCACTGCCTTCAATCATACGTGTTTTAAATGGAATATCAGAACCAACATTTTTGTGACGTTCATCCATCCATTGTCTAACGTGCGCCAGATCTTCTTCATCCAGAGGCACTTCTACGCGGCCTTGAGTACGATAAGTGGTATCAACGCCCACCTTCGCATTCATATCACGCCAGCGATGTTTGCCTAAATGGTGTAATAAGAAGGTTTCGTCAGTCATTTTATATGTAATTGCCTGACCATAGAATCGAGATGATTGCTCTCCCGCAATGTTCCCTTTTTCTACAATCACGACAGATAAACCACGCTCAGCAAGGTTTATCGCTGTCATTACCCCTAAAATACCAGCCCCAATAACAACAACATCAGATTGCTGTGGCAATGCGCCAGGCGTTCCTTCAACAAAACCAACACGTGGTTTACCCGGAACAAATCGCCCTTCACGAGTCAACATCGGAGTTAAAATACCAGCACCCGCCGCGACAGCGACTACAGAACCACCAATAATAAATTTTCTTCTGGTTATTGCCATTTCGACACTATTCCTTATACACGATCAATATTACTTACCTAACAATATCGCCATTTTATATTATTTGTTAATCATTCGTAAACTATTAGTAAATCATGTTTATTTTGTGTGTAATACCAATTTTTTGTCTAATTAATCAAATTTAAATAAATGAAAACTTCATTTGTTAATTTCCAAATGCCATATCATCCCATTAGAAGTGATTGATTTAATTGTATTTTTAATAAAAAAATAATAGCCGTTTGATTTTAAAGGGAAATACATAATAATCCATCATTTTTAGATTATTATTCATTGACAACTAATGCTTATCGTTATGAAATAATCACACTTTAAGGCTAACATTATGTGATTACATCTAAATAACTCACTATCTTAGTAAGAAATGCTGATTTGATGAGTGGTACATAGGTGGGATATATATTGCAGAACAGATGTTTAATTCCGTGAATCATGACCATGGTACAAAAACGTTAGAGGTCGACTTTTCACATCAAAGTCTCTATCAATACTTAGAATCATTTAACTAGGATGTCAATCGAACCATCATTGCGTTATGAAGTAGTACTCCCTTCACAATAACTTCTCGACGTTCAACTATTTCAAATTGATGACTTTTAAAAAATTCTTCCGCTGACAAGCTCACATGTGACCATAACTTTTTGATACCTTTAATATTAGCCACTGCAAGAATTTTATTCATAAGTGCGGAGCCAATTCCACAGTGAGGTTTCGTCACAAAAAAATGGTCAATATATCCGTCATCTTGAAGATCTGCATATCCAACAATCTCTTCATCGAGATATGCAATAAACGGCTTTAATATGTCCATTTTATTTTGCCACTGCTCTCGCTCATATAAATCAGGTGCCCAAGCCTCAAGCTGTTCTTCTGTATAATACGCAGCTGCAATACGATGAACCGAGGTATAAAATATTTCATGCAGTTTTTCTGCATTCTGGGGATGGTAGGGCTTTACTTGTATTTTCATATAAATCAGATGGTTAATTTTTATCATAACATTTGAAAATAAGACATTATCCTACATCACTAGGTATGATGTATTTTAATTCCACTAGAGGAGCATCGGATAATTTTCGATTAGATTTTTCCATCAAATAAGCAGCGATTTCTTCCGATGATAAATCATCGACAGATTCATTATTAAACCACTCGTTAGGCCAATAAATTAAATCTGATGGATTAGCATCAAAGTTTTCTTCTAGTAAATTAAGTGCATAAGATTGTTCAGATTCCTTACCTTTTGCACTACATACAAAATCAATGATACTAATTAACTCGCCGTATGTTAGATCTTCAATATATTTGCAGTAATTAAAAGCTATACGTGTAAATTCTTTCGCGCTTATCCACGAGTTATAATCACGAAAATCTGAATATTCACATGAATTTACTACCCCTTCATTCCAATTACTCATCATAGAATTCAGTTCTTTGTCATTTTCATTGGTGCCATTATCAATTTTGATAGTAATTTGCTCTAGTAACTCTAGCTTTTTATTCATTGTGGTACGGCTAACTTTAATCGGTTTTAAACGTTCCGGTAGAGACATAATATTTCCTAATTAAATTGATATTCTTTGATTTTTTAAAGTACCCTATGGCCATATTCTTTAAAAGGCAGCTATTAATCAATCTTATTTAACGCTTCATTTTCGGGCTTGCGCTTGAACATGATAGTCGTGGATTCAAGAATGCCACCAACCGATTGAGCGAATTCTGGAATTTCACCACTTACCTGCCATCCAAGGGAATTATATAAACTAACCGTTATTCCTTTAGTATTGGTATCCAATGTTAAAAGCCTCAATCCTGAGTCCCATGCAACTTGCTCAGCCTCTTGCATCAATTTTCTTGAAAGTCCTTTACGCCTATATTCAGGTAACACCAATAACTTACAGATTTCTCCTCGGTGTTTACCATTTGGCTTTGTACATAATTCAAGACCAACAACCCCAATAATTTGATTGTCTAGCTCTACTGAGATCAGCTTAAAGTTATTCGTTGATAACGAATGATTGACGTCAATCCAATAGTTTCTCATCTCATTAATTTGAGCTTCTGCATCAGTATATCCAACACTCGCACCGCCAAGGACGCACTTATAAAGTAAGTTAACAAGCTCATCGATTTTATTTTCACTTATTTTTTTATCATAGCAATGAATTATCATATTGAGGCTCCAAATTAGAGATGCCATTACACTGTGTATAATTACATTTAACTATGTCTTAATTGGGCTTGCTTGTAACTAAAATCCAGCGGATTGGTTCAGATTTCCCAGATAATTTGGAGTTAGTTTATATATAGAAGACTTAATTGATAGGGAGTAGACAATCTCTTTTAGCTAGATAAACTGAGTTGCCCTATCGGCTAGCACGATAAATCATCACCATCGCATAGCCATATTATGGCCATTCAGAAAAGCATAAATTAACATCGGTAAAATGAAATTTTGCCAAAGTGATTGATTGATAAATTTTGGGGTTTATTTGAAATTTACTTGGAATTGAAAAACTTTAGTAGACTTGATTGGAAGTGAAGATGGCGGAGGAGGAGAGATTCGAACTCTCGGATGGTTTCCCATCGGCGGTTTTCAAGACCGCTGCCTTCAGCCGCTCGGCCACCCCTCCGCAATGACGAGCACTATAATCATCTGCGCTTTCAATGTAAACCCCTAATTTGTTCGTTCGCTTTAAAAATAGACGCACATTGATTCAATGGATGAAATTATCAACATTTTTTCCTATTCCAACAGGGTTTACTTGGGTTATTGCTGGTTTTTTGCTAAATTTGCGGTCTACTTTTGTTTGGATAGAAATTAAGTATGTTGGTTTTTAATAATCAAGAAATTGAAACAGACTCGCAAGGCTACCTACTTGATAGCCAACAATGGAGCGAAGATCTTATTCCGCTACTCGCTGAACAAGAAGAAATTGAACTCACTGATGAGCATCTCGAAATTATCCGTTTCGTTCGTGCGTTCTATTTAGAATTTAATACATCACCAGCGATCAGAATGTTAGTTAAAGCGGTTTCTCAGCAATTTGGGGAAGAAAAAGGCAACAGCCGTTATTTATACCGACTGTTTCCTCAAGGTCCTGCGAAGCAAGCGACAAAACTTGCAGGTCTTCCTAAGCCCGTAAAATGCATTTAAGAACCTGCTAATCATTTAAGAATACGTTAATAGCGGACGGAAAAATCCGCTATTGGTTCAGTATGCCAACTTTCACTAAAGTAATGATCAATTTTAGCACCTGGAGGCCCGCCCGCTTTCAGCCAGTCATCGACGAATTCAATATCCTGCTCGGAACCATAAATAGCCAGTTTCACACTGCCATCATCCCTGTTATAAACAAAACCTTTGACCCCATTTTGATTCGCCCAATGATAGGTTTGGTAACGAAACCCAACACCTTGGACTCGTCCATAAATATAGAAATAACGACCTGTTGCTGTCATATAAGCCTCCGATGTCATTACTTAATCAATTAAAACCCTCTGGCGCAGTTGTTTTTTATTCATTCAGCAGATAATCTGATTATTGAGGCACTGCTTTTCGTTATTACTTAAAGACAGTGTATTGCGTTATAAGTAATTGTCCACACATTGGCTTGAAAACGCACAGCACTGCCCACATGTAGTTTACAGCACAAGCAAGGCTTTTAAGGAGGTCGCTATGATGATCACCAGTAAATATGGAATCGGGCAACAAGTCAGACACAAACTTCTCGGCTACCTTGGGGTAGTCGTTGATGTTGACCCTGAATACTCGCTCGACCAACCACATGATGATGACATTGCATCCAACAGTACATTACGCGATCTGCCTTGGTATCATGTCGTCATGGAAGATGATAATGGGGAAGCGGTTCATACTTATTTAGCAGAAGCACAGATTACTTATGAGATGACTGATGACCATCCAGAACAACCTTCTATGGATGAGTTAGCAGAATCAATAAGATCCCAATTACAAGCTCCGCGTCTACGTAACTAATCATGAACGCAATCCAGTAAAGCAGCCCACTAGCTGCTTTATTTTTTACATTACCGCTGATGAACTCACGATACTTATTTCTCCAAACCTAACGCTGGAATTTCTTGCTTGGGGCATTTATCCATCACGCACTGTAACCCTGCATTCACAGCAATTCTTTGCGCCTCTTCACTAATAACCCCTTTTTGCAGCCATAAAATTTTAGCTTTAATAGCGACGGCTTCATGGGCAACACCGACAGCAGCATCAGCATTTCTAAAAACATCAACCATATCAACAGGGTTAGGAATTTCACTCAGTTGTGCATAGACTCGTTGCCCTAATAGGCTTTGCCCCGCGAGCTTCGGGCTCACCGGAATAACTTGATACCCTTGGTGTAAGAGGTATTCCATAACTTCATAGCTTGGGCGGTCTGTACGGTCACTCGCGCCAACTAATGCTATCGTCTTAACGCTCGTTAGAATTTCAGCAATTTCTTGATCTCTCATCAAAATATCTCCCAAAATCAGTAAACTATTCATATGCATTATGATATATGTTGTACATCTTTGTTCACTCAATTTTTAAGATGCGTGACAGCTATCTATTAGTGATGCCAATCTTGTTTAAGGGAACCTCATGGAATTTACCACCCGTAAAATCACAGCTTCAAAAAATATTGCCTTAGTTGCCCATGACCACTGTAAATCATCCTTACTCGGTTGGGTAACCAAAAATAAAACGAAATTAAGCTCACACAAGCTGTTTGCAACTGGTACCACTGGGAGCTTAGTCAATAAAGAAACTGGTTTACCCGTTACCGGTATGTTGAGCGGCCCAATGGGTGGTGACCAACAAATTGGTGCCATGATTGCAGAGCAAAAAATCGACCTACTCATTTTCTTTTGGGATCCATTAAATGCCGTTCCTCACGATCCTGATGTAAAAGCACTTTTGCGATTAGCCACTGTGTGGAATATTCCTGTTGCCACCAACCCAGCTACCGCTGATTTTCTCATTACCTCCCCTTTCTTTGATGGGGAAATTGATATTGTGATCCCTGATTATCAAAGCTATTTAAATAAACGCACTAATTAGTCGCACAAGAGAAAATTGCCATAGGTAGATGAATAGATAAGTCGATGAATAGAAAGACGGCGCAATCGAATAGGTTCAATTGCGCCGTTTTGTACTTCAAGTTTTAAGGCTTTTTCTGCCGAGGTACGCCCATTTGCCTTAGCTCTTCAACAAATTCGGATGGATTATCAGGGTTATACAATAACCATGCTTGCTGCTTAGCTCTCGTCAATGCCACATAAAATAGTCGTCGCTCTTCCGCATGTTCAAAATGTTCAGGTTGTGGCAGCAAAGCGTCTTCAATAATCGACTCCCGCGCAGGCGCTGGGAAGCCCTCTTTACCACCATTTAAACCACAAATAATGACATGATCCGCCTGTTGACCTTTCGATGCATGCATGGTCATAAATTGAATTTTCAATTTCGGCCAACGTGTTTCCGCTTTCTTTATAATTTCCGGCTTTAAATAATGGTAACGAGCCAAAATTAAGATATTTTCATCATCTAAAACATAACCACTCATTTTATCCAGCAAACGCTCTAGCGCATCTTCATACAATAAAACGACTGATTTTCTATTACCTTTTGTTAAGCTATTTAATGGCTTATCTAACTGGCTTGGATTCTGTAATACAAAGCGATTTGCGATATCACCAATGCGTTCATTAAATCGGTATGTTGTATCTAATGCGCATAAATCCCCTTCACCAAAATGCGTTTTAAATGACGTCGTCAAATCCAATTCAGCGCCGCTAAAGCGATAGATTGCCTGCCAATCATCACCGACTGCAAATAAACAGGTTTGCTTATTTTGTTGGCGTAATGCATGTAATAATTTGGCTCTCAGTGGTGAAATATCTTGGAATTCGTCAACTAAAATATGCTTCCACGGGCTAATAAAGCGCCCTTTTTCAATAATATTGACTGCTTGATGGATGAGACCGGAGAAATCAATCGCGCCTTCATTTTTGAGAGCACTCTTCCAAGCCTTCAATAGCGGAGCCATTAAACGAATTCGTTTTTGGAATAACGCACGAATTTCTTCCCGTGTATTATCAATCATCTCTTTTTGGCTGCCGCCGTGAGAGCGGATCAAATTCAACCAGCGTTCCAGTCGAATGACCACTTTGCGACTAATTTTTTCATCATTCCAAAACTCACCGTCAGGAATATTCCACTGCAATTCTTCTGATAGCCACTCTCTCCAACCTTTCGCTTGGGCTTTTTTACTGGAGCACTGCACTCGCCATTCATTCAACAAGAGAGATTGGCGTTTTTCGGTATCCGACTCTAACGTACTAATTACCGGTGACTTATTGCTACCCTCGCGGATAATCTGCAACGCAAGTGCGTGAAATGTCTTCGCCTCAATCTCTTTTTGTTGTAAACGAGATTGAATTCGCTCATTCATCTCTTCCGCGGCTTTACGTCCAAACGCCAATAATAAAATTTGCTCAGGTTTAGCCAGCTCCCTTAATAGAAGCCATCCTGCCCTTGCAACCAGTACCGATGTTTTTCCGCTACCCGCTCCCGCTAAAACTAAAACATTTTCTTCACCATTAATGACTGATAATGATTGAGAGTCATTTAATGGGGAGGATTCAATATGTTGGAAAAAATCATCGTAGCGCGTTAAAACTGACTGGCACCAATTTTGGTTATTTTGCTTGCGGCATTGTTCACTATTCGTTAGCCACTGCCTGCAAAATTGGTAATGTGCGGCGCAGCTTTCAAATAAAGGCATTCGAACAAGAGGTAAAGGAAGTGATGAAAATTGCTGAGTGATCCTTTCTTTTATCGATTGTAAACTACGTAAACTTAACCATGCATCTTGCTGAGTTTGTTGTAAAATCGACTGAGTTAAAGATGTCAATACTTGAGCACTGACCTCGCTCATTTCAACGCTCCATTGCTGCCATTTTTCATTCAAAAAATGGTAGAAACGCTGAGTTTGTTTCCACTCTGTACCGTGCAAACGAACGACTTGTTCATCTAAAACTTCAAATTCCAACTCCCCCCAGACGATCCCACGCTTACAGCGAATATCGATTAGCTCATTGAAGGGAATAAGATATTGATGGTTTTCACCACTAACTTCGATGCCTGCATTAAGTAAGCGAACCCGATTATAGGGATGCTGAGCCAGGCGCTGTCCAATCTGTGTCGATTTCAGTTCCATACGTTCTGCACCTGTGTGAATCATTCGTGAAAATAATCAAAGCATAATTGCTAATAGTTTTTTATTCTAGATAAACACGTTATTCTATATAGATAAGGATTTGTCTTACCACTGAGGTACTTTGTGCTAACGCTGCTAACCAGTTATCGTCGTGTGCTCTATAACAGCCATATTTTATATTATATCCGAATCTTAATTGCGCTGACAGGCACAACCTTGGTTCCATGGCTTTTAGGCTTAGAGCCTAAAGTCACGATCCCTTTAACTCTGGGCGTTGTCGCTGCCGCACTCACTGACTTAGATGATAGATTGACTGGCAGAATAAAAAATTTAATTATCACTTTATTCTGTTTTTTAATTGCTTCAGTCTCTATTGAGTTACTTTTTCCTTACCCTATTTTATTCTTTTTTGGGTTAGCATTCTCAACCTGTGGTTTTATCTTACTTGGTGCATTAGGGCAACGTTATGCCACTATCGCTTTTGGTGCTCTGCTAATTGCAATATACACCATGCTTGGCGTACCTATTTTTGATACTTGGTACATCCAGCCTGCGCTGTTATTAACTGGTGCGATTTGGTACAACATTCTCACTCTCATTGGGCATATCCTTTTCCCTGTTCGCCCACTACAAGATGCTATTACGCAATGTTATCAGCAGCTTTCAGCTTATCTTGATGCAAAAGCAAACTTATTTGATCCTGACCTTGAAGATGACTATCAGCAATCAGTCTATGATTTAGCCTTAGTAAACAGTACATTAGTCAGTACAATGAATCAGGCAAAAATATCGCTACTCAGTCGATTGAAAGGCGACAGAGGCCAGCGAGGCACGCGTAATACATTGCAATATTACTTTGTCGCTCAAGACATTCATGAACGAGCTAGTTCATCACATATTCAATATCAACAGCTTAGCCGTCGTTTACGTCATTGTGATATTTTATTTCGCTTTCAACGCTTATTAACCATGCAAGCCAGAGCCTGCCAGCAGGTCGCCCAATCCGTGTTATGGCGTAAACAGTATCAACATAATCCACGCTTTGAACGCACGTTTACGTATATTGAAAACTCCTTGCAGCTACTCCAGCAACAATCTCCTGAATTGCATGAAATCAAAGCATTACGAAATTTGCTAAAAAATCTCAAAGGAATTGATGTCCAACTAAAAGGCTTAAGCTTAGGTCAAGCGTCGTGGCAGCAAAATAATAAGCAAATTGAACAATTATCTGATGAATCCGTCTCGGGTATTCGCGATGTATTTGCCCGTTTCAAACATCATTTAACTCCAAAGTCCTCGCTGTTTCGTCATGCCGTCAGAATGTCAGCCTTGCTTTGTACTGGGTATTTGATAATTCAATTATTTGATTTGGAACGTGGTTATTGGATTTTACTCACTAGCTTATTTGTTTGCCAACCCAACTATAATGCGACCAAGCGCCGCCTAGCATTGCGTATTACTGGTACTTTGTTAGGGATCGCCATTGGCTTACCTTTGCTCAATATCGTGCCATCCATTGAGGGGCAACTCACCCTGATCGTGATCACCGGGCTTCTGTTCTTCATGTTCCGTAGCAGCCAATATGCACAAGCAACACTGTTTATTACATTACTGGTCCTATTTTGCTTCAATTTACTCGGTGAAGGTTTCGAAGTCGCATTACCTAGAATTATTGACACTCTAATAGGCTGTTTTATTGCATTACTTGCCGTCAGTTTTATTTGGCCTGACTGGAAATTTCGACAATTACCGCAAGTGGTGCAGAAAACGATGGATAGTAACTGCCGTTATTTAGATGCTATTTTGCAGCAATATTATCAAGGTAAAGATAATAGCTTGGAGTACCGTGTTGCGAGGCGTGATGCCCACAATAATGATGCAGAGTTTGCTTCAATTGTCTCAAATATGGCATCGGATCCTAAGTCATACCAAATCACGCAGGAGCAAGCATTCCGCTTATTGTGTTTAAACCATACATTGCTGAGCTATATCTCTGCGCTCGGAGCCCATCGAGAGCAGATGCAAAACGAAGCGAATCTCGCTTTATTAAATGATGCAATCTGCTATATCGAATCATCTATTCAAGTCACATCCTTAGACCCCGCAATTATTGACGAAAAGTCAGAGCGTCTAAGAGTGAGTTTACTAAATCGCATTGACCACGCATCCAGTGATGACGATGAAAAAACAGTCTTGATCATGGAACAGACTAAATTACTGGTTGAATTAATACCTGAAATAAAATCAATGATTAAACAGATTAGCTTGTTATAAAATAAACTGATGAGCGGGCATTAAAACCTATAAATGGCCATGCCCGCTTATTTGAAAGAATGAAAATTAGTTCATGCTATTAAACCAGTTAATGAGCTCCTGCCGAGTTCGTAAAGGTAATACTTCACTATGGCAACCCTCAATAGCCGCAGCCAATCCAATCAACTGTTTTACGCTTGGTATCAGCTTCCCATGTTGTTTTAGTTTCAAGAAGCACGCTTTAGCGCCAATCATAATGAGGTCTTCAGCATGGAAAATCCCAATTTTCCCAAGAGCCCTCTCCATTGCCATATTCATATTTGGCAAGTCCTTGATACGTACCGCCGCCGACTCTCTTTGTTGAGTTTCTTCCATGGCTGAACGATAAGCTAATTCAATGATGTGACTCAATATTGATGGGTCACACCATGCCTCTTCCGGGAGTTTGTAATAGCGCATCTCTAGAGGTATGCCCCTTTTACTGTATACCAACCGCTCAAAACCAACTGATTCAAAATAGCTACGAGAAAATAGGCATCCACGAACATAAAATTGCCCATCCAGTGCCAACCCCACAAGTGCATTATCAATACACAAACAGTATCCACCGAAATGGTTTTTCTTTTTTAGTACTCCAAATTGACCCAAAATTTGCTGTAAAAGGGAACTTCTTTCATTTTGTAATGACACTTTTCCATCTCCTTATGTATAAAAAAAATACAATCGTCCTTGAGGTTCAAGCAATAAAAAAACAACTGTTTTTACATATAATTATGTTTAATCGATTTTAAAGTTTCAGTTAAAAATGCCAAGTATAACTCGCATAAAAACCACAAAGTTGCGAAGCGCTTTGTAAAAATAGCCTTGATATTGTATAAATATACAGTTACTGTATGTTCATACAGCATTATGGCGAGGTGAATTATGAGTATCTATTCTTGGAACAATACAGCAGAACATTCTCTTAATCATTTTACTAATGATAGCTTCACGCATGACCGTCTTACACATAGCAATTTAAGCAATGCAACCTCAACAGTGAGTTTTGCAAATAGCTCAATGCAACAAGGTATGGTGAGCGAGTTAGTTTATAACGAACAACACCCAATTATGGATTACATCTTGCTACCCATGTTGCGCCAGTTCGGTATTCAATCACGTTGGCTATTATGGCTGAGCCCAGATAAAAAACTGAGTAAACATTGGTTAGAACAAGCTGGTTTACCCGTCAATAAAATCATGCAACTTAACCAAGTTAATTCAATTACAACCATTGATGCCATGGAAAAAGCATTAAGAAGTGGTAATTACAGCGTCGTATTAGGATGGTTGCCAGAAATAAACGAGCAAGATTTTATTCTTTTACAAAATGCGGCAGAAGTAGGTCATTCAATGGGGTTCATTATGAGACCAGAAAAAACATATAATACAAGTTCAGCGGATATTAGACATCAAAACCTTTTAAAGATTCACGCCAATAACATTCACTAAACAATAATAAGATTTTTCTTACGAAATTTTACATTCATGAAGATAATTATAAAAATAAACATTTAAATTCTGTAAAAACAATAAGATACATTTATTAACAGCAAAATGGGTAATATATTTATCTCTCTGATTTCAACGGTAAAAAAAGACTTTTTTTAACCTTTATTGCTTACCATACTTGTATCTTTTGGAGTTCGTTGTAGACTTTAGCCTGTTAAGCTTATGACATTATTTTTTTACTTTTCGTAAATTTTTGTGGATAATGTCAGCTGAACCTAGCAATTAAATTGAACCAATGGCAAATAATAAGGCTCACGAAGCCAAGCCAATATTGGATGATAACGAGGCGTAAAAATGAAAAAGACAGCTATCGCGGTAGCAGTGGCAGTAGCAGCGTTTGCAACTGTTGCACAAGCAGCTCCAAAAGATAACACTTGGTACACTGGTGGTAAATTAGGTTGGTCTCACTACGAGCACGCTAAATTTACTGATAGCAACGATGAGACCGTTGGTACTGGTAAAAAAACTCGTGACCAATTAGGTGCGGGTCTGTACGCAGGTTACCAATACAACCAGTACATGGGCTTCGAAATGGGCTACGACTGGTTTGGTAAAATGAAGTACAAAGGTGAAAACCCAGGTAGCGTTTCTTCAATGGGTGTTTCACTGACTACTAAACTGAGCTATCCAATCATGGAAGACTTAGACGTTTACACTCGTCTGGGTGGTATGGTTTACCGTACAGAAGCTAAAGTTAACGACCTTGGTAAAGATACTGACACTGGCGTTTCTCCAGTTTACGCACTGGGTCTTGAGTATGCTATCACTCCAGAATTAGCGACTCGTTTAGACTACCAGTGGGTTAGCCGCATGGGTGACAAAGACAACATCGGTGTTAGCCCAGACAACGGCATGCTGAGCGTTGGTCTTGCATACCGTTTCGGTCAAGAAGCAGCTCCAGTTGTTGCTCCAGCAGTAGTTGCTGAGCCAGCAGCTCCAGTTGTTGAAAACAAACGCTTCACTCTGCGTTCAGACGTTCTGTTTAACTTCAACAAAGCATCTCTGAAACCAGAAGGTCAGCAAGCACTGAACGAACTGTACAACGAACTGAGCAACATCGACCCAACTCAAGGTCGCGTGCTGGTAGTTGGTTTCACAGACCGTATCGGTTCACAAAACTACAACCTGCCACTGTCACAAAAACGTGCTCAGTCAGTAGTAGATTATTTAGTTGCTAAAGGCGTTCCAGCAAGCGCAATCGCTGCTGAAGGTCGTGGTAAAGAAGATCCAGTAACTGGTAACAAATGTGACGCAGTTAAAGGCCGTGCAGCTCTGATCGAGTGTTTAGCGCCAGACCGTCGCGTTGAAATCGAAATTCAAGGTACAACTGAAGTTGTAGCTCAACCAGGCGCTTAATTTATAGCCCTAGTTTGAATTTTGAGCTGAATATAAAAAGCCCCAATTTATTGGGGCTTTTTTTCATCCTCAGAAAGAAAGACCGTCACAGTAATCTATTTGGCCAACTATAGATCGTTACTCTTTCTCCGACTTACCTAATATAGCTTGAAGATCATGCTTCAATAAACTCATTTGGCTCTCATACTTATCTTTATGTTCCGCATCTTCAATTAGCTGAATAATCGTCTCTGATAAGGTTTTATTCCGTTTTACTGCTAAATTAGATAATCGTTGCCAAACTGAATAATTTAAATCAATCGACTTTTTTCGAGTCTGTGGATGCTCAGCATTAAAGTGACGTTTGCGACGCGCTCGAATACTCTGTTTCATACGGTTATCCAATTGTGGAGACATATGTTCTGTAATCCACTTCAAGACATCCACTGGCGTATTTTCCAGCTTTAACAGCAGCTCAATCGCCTCTTGCTCCGCACTTCTTTCTATATATCGGGTAATAGGCTCCCCACTTCTCGCCTTATTGACTAGATATTCCCATTTCCAGCCACATTCAAGATTTTCAAGTTGCTGATATTTCATATTTTTTCCCGAAGAAAATCGTACCTATCATTATATTAGCAATAATATAAGAAAAATGCTCAAGGTGGATTTCATTTAATCGATTATCTATTGATTAACACAAAGAAAATAACAGTAAATAAAAAAATAGTGTACAATTCGCATCCACACGTTAACAAACCACTAAAATCGCATGTCCACTTTTGAACACATACTTCTTATCTATGGGATTGGAGGAGTATGTTCAGCGTTATTCGCCCTGCTAGTAACCAAAGATCCTAGTTTTTGCATGAGATTGTTGAGTGCGCTTCTGATTGGCTTTACATGGCCACTGAGTTTACCCGTTGCCCTCATGTTTTCTTTATTCTAACTCGATATTTCGACAAATATTGCTGCAAGATTAGCGCTCAGAGGCTAATATAACAATCTTAAGCCGAAGATATTTTAAGGTAATAAATTAGCCTGAAATTGTATATAAAACAGACGGTACAGAAATAAACTCAGGCACATGCGACCTGCTGATTGGCAGGCATTTATTGATAACCATACTAATAGCAGATAATTATAGTGATCAGTCAAGAATTAACATGGCAAGGCCTAACTCCTAACTTATCGTCTTTTCAGACAAAATTTGTCTCTTCAGCGACGTTGACGCCCTCAACACTGGCTGATATTCAACCAAGATTATTCGATGGGATGCAGCATTTCATTCGTGAAAATGCTCAAACGCGCTTTATGTTCATCAAGTCTGACGAAAGTGAAGAGTATCTCAAACTATTTACTGACTCTATTACCCCGCTATTGACTAAAACCCAATTTATTAATGGGGATTATCAATTATCTGAAGACAAACAACGATATCAGTGGCAAAACGATGTTACCGGTCGTTTTTCTTCACATGAAAAAATTGCTTACCGCCACTGGATTGAACCAGAACAACTGTTCGGCTATATCACGCCAAATCAAAATTTAGTTCCAGGCTTGCTGCACCAAATTAACGGTGGGGTGCTCATTATTTCTGCAACTGCGTTAGTCACTCAGCCATTAATGTGGACTCGTCTAAAAAATATGGTGACTCGCCGTCAATTAGAATGGCTGCCACATAGTGAAAATCAAACGCTGCCAATTGAAATTGAACCACAGCCACTTGAACTTAAAGTGATTGTTGTCGGTGATAGACTTATATTAGAAGAGTTTGAATTTGCAGCGCCTGAGCTATTTGATTGTTCAATATATGCAGAATATGAGCCTCTCATGTTTTTCGAAGACGAAGAACAATTAAGCTTATGGATGAATTTCATTAAATTCATTGTTAACAGTAATCAGCTACCAGAAATTGCAGCGGACGGCTGGCCTGAGTTTATTTTGCAAGCGACGCGTTGTTGTGAAGACAAATACAATTTGCCTCTTGATATTAATTGGTTAACTCGCAACTTAACCAATGCAGCTCAATACGCTAACGAAGGCCATTTAACGGCGGAATCATTCTCTCAAGCCGAAGAAAATCGTTTATGGCGTCATTCCTTCCTTGTTGAACGTAATCAAGACGACATTCTGCAAGAGCAAGTTTTGATTAAAACTGAAGGGGAAGTTGTCGGGCAAATTAACGGTCTATCCGTCTTACAGTATCCTGGTTACCCTGATGCAATTGGTGAACCATCACGGATCACCTGCGTAGCACATCTGGGCGATGGCGAATTTACCGACGTCGAGCGCAAAGCAGAATTAGGCGGCAATATTCATGCAAAAGGTATGATGATTATGCAAGCCTACCTTAACTATGAATTAAAATTAGAACAGCCGCAGCCCTTCTCTGCCTCTATTGTATTTGAGCAGTCTTATGGTGAGGTTGATGGTGATAGCGCATCATTAGCTGAACTATGTGCCTTAATTAGCGCATTATCATTGCAGCCTATCGACCAGCAAATTGCCGTCACTGGCGCTGTTGACCAATTTGGCTATGTTCAACCTATTGGCGGTGTTAACGAGAAGATTGAAGGATTTTTTGATATCTGCGACAAGCGTGAGCTAACAGGTAATCAAGGTGTCATCATCCCAATGTCTAATGTGCGACATCTATGTTTGAAACAAGAAGTTATCGAGGCAGTCAAAGAAGAGAAATTCCATATTTGGCCTGTCGAACACGTTGCTCAAGCGATTTCTATTTTAACGAAACAACCTTACTTTGAACAACAAGTAGAAGGTGATAACGTACACTTGTTAGCTTTAATTCAAGAACGTATAAACCAAGCAAATTCACCGGATAAGTCTAGATTACCTTGGTTTTTAAAGTGGATGGGCTAAGTAAAGATTGAGTAAATATTAGCTGATCGGAGTTGTTCAGCGTACAAGTGTAAGCTATTCTGTTGACCTACACATAATAAAGGCTATCTGAAGATCATGGTTGATAAACGCGAATCCTATACAAAAGAAGATTTAGAGGCTTCTGGAAGAGGCGAATTATTTGGGGAAAATGGTCCTCCACTGCCATCAGGTAATATGTTGATGATGGATCGCATCATCAAAATGACCGAAGATGGCGGTACATTTGATAAAGGCTACGTTGAAGCTGAACTGGATATCAATCCAGATTTATGGTTCTTTGGTTGCCACTTCACGAATGACCCTGTTATGCCCGGTTGTTTAGGCCTTGATGCTATGTGGCAACTGGTTGGTTTTTACCTCGGCTGGTTAGGCGGCGAAGGTAAAGGTCGTGCGCTAGGTGTTGGTGAAGTGAAATTCACTGGACAAGTATTACCGACCGCAAAAAAAGTCACTTACCGTATTAATTTTAAACGCGTGATTAACCGTAAGTTAATTATGGGATTAGCGGATGGTGAGGTGCTAGTAGACGGCAAACTGATTTATGCTGCAACAGACCTGAAAGTCGGCTTATTTAAGGATACAAGCGCGTTCTAATCGCGGCTTGCCTTAAATTCAAACCTCCGCAAATGCGGAGGTTTATAATTTCAGGGGGATAATATTAAATTATGCGTCCAATTAATTTCCGCAAAATAATTTAATATTCCTCGTTAAATGGCTAATTAAACGGCTACTGCCGCCCTGTCCTCCATCGCTTTACGCCAACCACCTAGCCAATGTGAACGGGCATCTACTGCCTGATAAGGACATAATTCTTTGGAACGTCCGGTTAAACCTGCTTGATAACCTCTTGATAACGCTCTTTCTAAACGGTCTCGCTTCTGTCTTTTCATGCCTTACTTCCCTCATCATTTAAATGGAAAAGAAAACAGCATCTATTTTTGTTAATAGATACACTATACAAATAGCGCCCGTCCATAAGAAATGCAAGTAAAGAATTTCATATTATTGTCATAATTATGATAAATGTGACCTACATTTCGAGATAATCACAACCTACTGATATTCAACCAATTAGAAATAAACTTATTGTTTATCAATCAATTAAAATCTTCAATATCCACTTTTTGAATTGTAAAATAACAAAAAAATGCACTACGTTTTACGGTAGTGCATTCATTTAACAACAAAATCATTATCAAGTTATGGCTTGCTTATCTCTTGGGCAATATCTGTAGCCACTTTTTGCCAGCCACTCGCTAACGTTCTGACTAATTCAGGATAACCATCTTCTTGCTGTTCTAATTGGATATCAAAGTTGCGGCGCACAACTTTGTCGCCACGCATCAATGTCCAAAATCCCTGCACTAAAACTTTCCCATCATAACGACCATTGAATGCCGTTAGAGTGATGTCCAACGTCTCTGGTGAGTTTTGCAGAGGCTGTAAAGAGATAAATCTATCTGGCAACGCAGAAGACAGCTCACGCACCATTGATTGTCCTAATTGCTGCTCTAACGGGCTAGCCCATAAATGCGCACTCGCATTTGAATAAGCCACATCGGACGTTTGGTAAGTGATCCCATTTGATGTCAGCACATCGGCTAGCGTAATACGCTGCAGCCAGATTTGGCCTTTGTCCATCACGGCCACAGATTGAACCTCAGGGGCCTTCATAGGTAATTGATAGTACATTTTCTCAGGGCTGCTACTACAAGCAGCCAGTAGAAAAACACCTATTGCTAATAGATATCTCATTATTTTTTCACTCCTTTAGGAACAACATCCTTGCTTGGCTCTGCTTCAAACACAAGTGCATTGCTCTTATTATTCAGCGTGCGCAATAGTGGTTGAACTTCACGGAGTACCTGATCTAAACGCTGCATATCATCAACCATCTTATTATACGCTGGAGAGCCTGGTTGGAAGCCTTGCATGGTTTTGTTTATCTCTTTCAGTGATTTTTGCATGTCTACAGGTAAACTTTGGAACTCTTTGCTAGACATTAATTTATTCAACTGCGTAAACATCACATTCGCTTCTTGAACCAGTTTTTGACCTTCAGCTAATGTTTGAGTTGTTTGTTTCAACATAGGCTCAATTGGCATATTGTTGATTTTATCCAGCACAGCAATCACTTTTTGCTGGATCTGCGCTAAACCACCACTGTGTGTTGGAATAATTTTATAGCCTGCAATAACATAAGGACCTTTATACTCTGGTACATCTGGAATAAAGTCGAGGTCGATATACAGTGCACCCGTTAATAAATTACCGGATTTTAACGAAGCTCTTAAGCCATTTTTCATCGCCAGATTCAGTTCATTTTTCAGGTTAAAATCTTTACCGACATCCTTAGAAAAACGCTCTGGCTCGATATGGATCAACACTGGAATACGGAAATTATTATCAAGAGACTGATCCAGACCCGCTGTATAGAACGGCACTTGTGCCACTGTACCTAAACGAATGCCGCGGAATTCTACTGGTGCGCCCGGCTGTAAACCGCGTACAGAGTCAGAGAAGAACAACACAAAATCTTGGTATGTGGTATATAACGAATCCTGAATACTCGATTGAGTATCAAACAGTTCGAACTGCGCATTCTCTTTAACTGTTTCTCCAGGTACCCATCCTTCAGGCACATCAAAACTCACGCCACCAGTCAATAATGTCGCCACCGACCCCATCGAAACATGCACCCCTTGGGAAGACATATCAAAGGCAATACCACTATCTTTCCAGAAACGTACGTTGCTACTAATTAACTTGTCATATGGTGCATTGATAAACAGCTGATAACGCATATCGCGTTTATCCATGTCAAAATTACTGGTTTCAACGGATCCAACACGATAACCACGGAATAATACAGGGTCACCGGCATTGAGCTGCCCCGCTTTGTCGCTAGTTAAGATAATGCGCTTACCTTTGGCATCTGGCGAGGCTAAAGGTGGCGTATCTAATAGCGTGAATTCAAAGTGTTCTTTTTTAGCCACACCCGGTTGTAATTCAATATAGGCCCCTGATAGTAACGTTCCTAGTCCTGTTACCCCATCACGGCCAATCGTAGGCTTCACAATCCAAAAAGCAGAATCCGAGCGTAGCAAATCTTCCATTTCTGGATTTAAACGCGCTTTAATGATTACCCGGCTAAAATTAGCATCTAGGGTGACGCTTTCAACCACCCCAATATCCACGCTACGACTTTTAATTTTGGTTTTACCTGCTTCAACCCCTTCCGCACTGTAAGTGATTAACGTCACTTCTGGGCCTTGATGGCTGAAATGGTAGAACATAATCCAAGCACCGATGAGTAGAGTCACAATCGGGATCACCCAAACCGGTGACCAGCTCTTTAACTTACTCACTTTAGCATTGGCCTGTGGTGTTTCTTGATCTGTCACCCTGCGGCTCCTTTTTGTTCAACAGTTTTAACTGCATCTCTCTTTTCACAACGATCCCATGTTAAGCGAGGATCAAATGTCAGTGCGGCAAACATCGTCAAGATCACCACCACACCAAAGAAAATGACGCCTTGGTCAGGTACGATATTCATCAACTGCCCCATTTGAACCAATGCAGTCAAAATGGTAATCACAAACACGTCGATCATTGACCAGCGACCAACATACTCCACCAGCTCATAAATAAAATGCATTCTATGGGGGTCACGGTTGCCAAACCCTTGAGAATCAAGACATAGCCATGCTATACCGATCATTTTCAAAGAAGGCACCATAATACTGGCAATAAAAATAATCATGGCGACGGGGAATGAACCATCCTCCCAGAGAAGGATCACACCATCCATAATCGTTGAAGGTAGATCACTGCCTATAGCATTTGTTGTCATCACAGGCAAAACGTTCGCGGGGATATACAGCATGATTGACGTTAGCAGCAGCGCTAATGTCCACTGCAAACTCTGCTTTTTACGCACACTACCATGGGAATGACAGCGCGGACATTCATGTTGTTCCGCAGGCAAAATCGCGGTACAAACTAGGCATAAACGCACATTTTGGCTGATGCCGGTTTGTCCTACAATCAACGGTTTATTGAGTTTGGGCGCATCTTCAATTTTGTTCCATAACCAATGTCGATCTAGGCACTGAAACGCGCGCACTTGCATCATACAAAATGCGCAATAAGGGAGAAAACTCATCCCTATGCCAATATCTCCATAAGCAATTAACTTAACGAAACTAACTAACACCCCCGCCAAAAAAATCTCCGCCATACACCACGATTTCATCTGAAAGAGAATCCGGGTTATAAGCACTTTTATTGATTTGGGAAGGTGAACCCGCAGCCCTAACAAGATGATAGTCACCATGCAAAATGCGGGAATAATCAGAGAAAACAGGAAAAAAAACAGCGCTAAGCCGCTGTAACGCGTCCCCATAATAATCTCGATGATTTGAAATATGGAGATTTCATTTTCAATACCTGCGGCGCTCATTTTTACAAATGGGAAAAGGCAGGCAATCACCAGCATAACCAATGCACTAAATGCATATGCTGCGGGTTGCCTGTAAGGATAACGCCACTTGGATATGAGTGTTGTTTCACAACGCGGACATGTGGCTTTATTGCCTTGTTCCAATTCAGGAACAGCAACCATCATGTCGCACTGTGGACAGAGCACATGTTCATGGGGCTCATGAGAACACAAGGTGTTTTCTCTCCTTTTGATTCAAATCGTCATATCAACCGTTTTTCAACAGCTCTAGCTCCTGCCAACGATCAAACGCCTGCTCTAACTCTTGTTCTTTAGCGGCAAGTGCAGTTAACGCTTGTTCAGTCACATCATGTGGCTGATTAAAGAAATCTGCATCGCCAATCTGTGCTTGAAGAACTTCAATATCCCCTTCAAGTTGCTCTAATTTCGCCGGTAATTGCTCTAATTCGCGCAATAAATTATAACTAAGCTTATTTGCACGTTTAGGGGCTTCATTTGGCTTAGCCTCTTTTCCTGGCGCAGCTACTTTACTGGTTTGCTCCGATTTCAGACGTACGGTTTGTGCTCTTTGATGTTGAGCATCATAATAGCCCCCCACAAAGCGGTTAATTTCGCCGTTACCTTCGAAAATCCAGCACTCTGTTACGCTGTTATCCACGAATTCTCTATCATGGCTAACTAATAAAACGGTACCTTGATACCCATCCACCAGCTCTTCCAGTAACTCTAATGTTTCTACATCAAGGTCGTTGGTTGGTTCATCGAGGATCAGCAAGTTACTTGGTTTTAAGAACAAACGCGCTAATAATAAGCGGTTACGCTCACCACCGGATAACGCTCTTACAGGCGTCATCGCACGTTTTGGCGGAAACATAAAGTCTTGCAGGTAACCCAATACATGACGAGGTTTACCATTAACCATAACCTCTTGCTTACCTTCCGCAAGGTTATCCATAACGGTTTTGTCTGGGTCGAGTGCTGCGCGGTGCTGGTCAAAATACGCAACTTCAAGTTTAGTCCCACAGTGAACGCGTCCACTGTCTGCTTGTAAATCACCCAGCATTAAACGTAACAGTGTGGTTTTACCACAACCATTAGGTCCCACCAATGCAATTTTATCGCCACGCATCACTTGCGCAGAGAAATCCTTCACTAAAACTTTATTATCAATTTGATAATTAACGTTTTCTAACTCAAATACAATTTTACCGGAACGTGCTGCTTCACCGACTTGCATACGCGCAGTACCCATCACTTCGCGGCGTTCCGAGCGTTCTACTCGCAATGCTTTCAGCGCGCGAACACGCCCTTCATTACGGGTACGGCGCGCTTTGATCCCTTGACGGATCCAGGTTTCTTCCTGTGCTAATTTGCGATCAAACTCCGCATTTTGCATCTCTTCAACACGCAGCGCTTCTTCTTTATTGATCAGATAATCATCATAGTTACCCGGCCAAGAGGCGAGCTGACCACGGTCTAAATCGATAATACGGGTTGCCATATTACGAATGAAAGAACGGTCATGGGAAATAAAGACGATGCTACCTTGGAAATCCTTCAAAAAGGTTTCTAACCATAAAATGGTTTCAATATCTAAGTGGTTAGTCGGCTCATCTAAGAACAGCACGCGAGGATTGCTTACTAAAGCACGTCCTAATGCCGCTTTACGTAACCAACCACCGGATAATGAAGATAACTCTGCATCTGCTGGTAAACCCAGCTTTTTGAGCACATCACTAATACGCGAATCTAATAACCAGAGGTTTAAGTTATCCAGAACCTCTTGTAAATCCGCCAGCTTATTTAAGTTTTTCTCGCTTGGATCTGTTTCCACCAATTTAAGTTGATGGTGATAATCCTTGAGGTATTTCGCCTGCTCAGCGACGCCTTCAGCAACAAAATCAAAAATAGTGCCTTCCACGTTACGCGGTGGATCTTGCTGTAAGCGGGCAACAATCAGATCTTGTTCGTAAATCAGTTGACCATCATCTAATGGTTGTTCTTTGGTCAATACGCGCATCAAGGTCGATTTCCCTGCCCCGTTGCGACCCACTAAACAGACGCGTTCATTATCTTCAATATGAATTTCAGTATTGTCTAACAGAGGCGCATCACTAAACGCGAGGTATGCGCCCGATAAATTAATTAAAGCCATTAATTCTGTTCCTTACTCTGCGTGGCTAATTAACCAGCAGTTGTGAATTTGACGGTTACGTGCGAAGTCTTCTGACAGTGTCTTAGCGGTGATTTCTTGTGCTTTTAAGCCAAGTTCAGTCAGTGCTTCGAGATCCATTTTGAACCCGCGTTTGTTGTTTGAGAACATCACGGTTCCACCGCGACGCAGCATGCGTTTCAAATTGGTGATTAATTGCACATGATCACGTTGAACGTCAAAGGTTCCATCCATACGTTTCGAGTTTGAGAACGTTGGTGGATCGATGAAAATCAAGTCAAATTGCTCATCACTATTGGCTAACCAATTCAAACAATCCGCTTGCATTAAACGGTGCTGACGACCCGTAAGCTGGTTGGCTTGCAAGTTTTTCTCTGCCCACTCTAAATAGGTACGAGACATATCCACAGAGGTAGTACTCTTCGCACCGCCTAACCCTGCATGAACAGTCGCAGTACCGGTGTAGCAAAAGAGGTTTAAGAAGTCTTTACCACGACTCATTTCACCTAACATACGACGAGCAATACGGTGGTCGAGGAATAACCCAGTATCCAGATAGTCAGTTAAGTTAACTAACAATTTAGCGTTATATTCATTCACTAAGAAGAAATCATCTTTCTGCGCTAATTTTTCGTACTGTTGTTTCCCTTTTTGACGCTGACGCGTTTTCAATATTAACTGATTTGATGTCAATTCAAGAACATTCATCGTTGCGGTGATCACATCGAACAGGCGCTGACGCGCTTTACGCTCATCAACGGTTTTTGGCGGTGCGTATTCTTGGATAACGACTTTGTCCCCATAAATATCCACGGCCACATTGTATTCAGGTAAATCCGCATCATACAGACGATAACATTCAATACCTTGCTGCTTCGCCCATTTCGCCAGTTTTTTCTGGTTTTTACGTAAACGGTTAGCAAAATCTGGGGAAATTTCCGCAATAGTTTCTGATGGCGTTTCCGCTAATTGGTAGTTTTTCTGTACGCAATCCAATGGACCATTTTTCGCTTTAAATTCACGCTCAGAACGTAATTGTAAGCAGCTTAATAACTCAGGGGATGCACTGAAAATCGATAAACGCCAGCCTGGGAAACGCGCTTTCACAATACGGCCAAATTGGCTATGTAATGCGATTAATGCAGGTTCACTTTCCAGACGCTCACCGTATGGCGGGTTACTAATAATAGTTCCCTTAATATCCGTTTTAACTGGGTTTTCCAGTGCCGCGGCATCACCATGATTGAAAGTGATTAAATCTTGCAATCCTGCACGGCGAGCATTGGCACGCGCCATATCCAACACACGCTTATCAATATCAAAACCATAGAAACGGGAAGTGGTATCTTTCAAGCCTTGACGGAAACGTACCTGAGCTTCTGTGACGACTTCACGCCATAATTCAGGATTATGTTTCAGCCATGCATTGAATCCCCAATGCTGGCGATATAATCCCGGCGCTCTATCTGCTGCAATCATTGCTGCTTCAATTAACAGTGTCCCAGAACCACACATAGGGTCGACCATCGGGGTATTTTTCTGCCAACCTGAACGGCTAATAATTGCTGCCGCTAACGTCTCTTTTAATGGCGCTTGCCCTGCAAGGTCACGATAGCCACGAATGTGCAGTGAATCACCGCTCAAGTCGAGTGCCACGCTTGCGCGTTCTTTATTCAGGTAGACGTTAATGCGAATATCAGCTTCTTGGCGTGCTACATCAGGGCGTTGGTCCAATTTGCGAACAAAGCTATCCACGATACCATCTTTAACTCTCAATGCACCGTATTGGCTGTTGCGGATCTCTTCGTTGGTTCCCGTGAAATGCACCACAAAAGTATCATTTACAGAGAATATTTCTGACCAGTCGATTGCTTGCACACCGAGATATAAATCAAGGTCACTATAGACATCAAAATCACTCAACGGTAATAAAATACGGGATGCCAGTCGACTCCACAGTAGACTTTGATACATCACACGGTCATCAGCCTGAAAATAGACGCCCCCTTGTGCCACTTTGCACTGGCTAGCGCCTAGCGCTTCCAATTCAGTTTTCAGTAGTTCTTCCAGGCCTCGAGCTGTGCTGGCAAACAGAGAATTCATAGTATTTATTACCGATTTCGATGAAAAATTGTTGCGCATTATAGCTAATCTCATGCACTTGTCATAAAGTTGCTGCACAACAATTATAGGATTAAAAAATGATTACGCTTTCGCGCCTGTATACACACCCAGTCAAGTCAATGAGGGGCATTCGTCTATCTCATGGTTACGCTGATATCAGCGGATTGACGTTTGATCGTAACTTTATGGTCACCACATTAGAAGGTAAGTTTATCACTGCACGTAAATATCCGCAGATGTTATTATTTACCCCAGCGATGCTCAATAATGGGCTTTATCTAAAAGCACCTAATGGTGAAAGCGCCACCGTATTGTATCAGGACTTTAATGAGAAACAGAGCCCTACAGAAGTTTGGGGCAATCATTTTCATGCACTTATTGCACCTAATGAGATAAATAGTTGGTTAAGCAGCTTTTTTGACGAGCCAGTCCAACTAAGATGGTTAAGTCCTGAATTATCTCGTCGAGTCAAAAAGCACCAAGACGTTCCCTTATCTTTCGCTGATGGCTACCCATTTTTACTGATCAATGAAGCCTCAGTACAAGAGCTGCAACGCCGCTGCCCAGCTAGCGTAAAACTCGAACAATTTCGTGGTAACTTAATTATTACCGGTGCTAAGCCATTCGAAGAAGATAGCTGGAAACGCATTCAAATTGGCGATGTGATCTTCACTTTAGATAAACCTTGTAGCCGCTGTATTTTGACCACCGTTAGCCCAGAAAAAGGGATCAAGCACCCACAAGCAGAACCGCTCGCCACACTACAAACCTTCCGTATGGATGACTCCGGTGATGTAGATTTTGGGCAAAATGTATTAATCGAAAATACGGGGATCATCCGCGTAGGGGATACCCTCACCGTATTAGAAACTAAGCAGCCAAAACAGTATCCATTACGAGATAGAGAAGCCCCTATTACCCAGACCACAAAACCTACTCCAACGACGGTGAAGTTAGTTTTTGAAGAGATAGAATATAGTGGAAACACAGAGCATGTGATCCTTGAACAGCTTGAATCTCATGGGCTTTCAATCCCTTATTCATGCCGCGCGGGGATTTGTGGGCGTTGCCGAATTTCACTGCTTGAAGGGGAAGTCTCCCCACTAAAACAAAGCGCTATCAAAGACAATGGGGATATTTTAGCTTGTAGCTGTATTCCAAAAACTGCCATCAAGCTTGCTTTTAATCAAGCTGATTAAATAAAAATAAAGCCTCAACTAAGAAAATGATTTTTTAGTTGAGGCTCTTAATTAAAGATAAATTCTTCTCATATTCTTCAGCTGCATTTATCGTATAAATTTTATCATGCCTATTTTTTCATTTTATTTATTTTGCATAGAAAACTTTATTCAGCATAAAAATAATCGAAATACGAATATGATCATCAGTGATCAATTACATGGCGTTTCCATATAATAGACGCTTAGTTCTCGATTGATAATGCATCATCCGATCGTTCATGATCTTAATTGGATCACAGAATCGTAAAGTACGATCTGGTAATTCTAATGATGGTTCAGCTAATAAACATAAGCTTGCTGAGTCACCCGCCTCTGCAATAATAAACGTTGAATATACATTGGTATTTTCTAAGCATACCTGAATTAGCTGACCGCGTTCTGGCGTACTCATAAAATGGAAACTGGAAAAATACCAACTTTTGGGCATTTGGGGTTTTAAAAAGCGGTAAGCAACTAGGCTATTTAAGACTAATTCCGCTCTCTCTTCATAACTAATATTTAATCTTTTGGCTTGCTCATCAAATAAATAAAACTCTGCTGCATCTTCGATACTAAAAGGCATTTCATTTTGTGCAGAAACAGTCAACATTTTAGCTGGAAAACAAGACCGAAATATCATGCCGTTGGCGAGATCTAACATCACTCTGTCATGGTCACGATCAAAATACCAACGCCAATGATCATCAGGTTTAATATTCATAAACGATCCTTTAGCGATGTTATAAGCAAATAAGCTTTGTTTGGATCCTTTATTAAGATCCCTTTAAACATATCTCTGTTATATCCTGAAGCTTAAAAGAAAAAGATACACGATAGACTGATCAATATAAGCAAACGTCAATGTCGACTTTTTAATAACGAATTAATCAGATGAGCGAAAACTATATGTAGCAAAGCTATAACTATATGCCGCACAACTACACGTATAACTTGTCATTTAATGGATATAATTTATGTTCAACCTTAATATAGGATAAAAGGGGGAATAAATAAACCCCCTTGTATAATTAATCACCATTTTTTAGATGTGATTAACAATATCCTTTATTAATTTTGGTCCGTGGTAAATAAAACCAGAATAAATTTGGACTAATGATGCCCCTGCTTCCATTTTTTCTCTGGCGGCCGTTAATGAATCAATACCACCAACACCAATAATTGGTAATCTTCCATTTAATTCACGGGAAATAAGTTTAATGACTTGGGTACTTTTTAATTGCACGGGACGACCACTTAAACCACCGGCTTCATTGCAATAATTTAAACCTTGAACTAAAGAACGATCTAATGTGGTGTTCGTCGCAATAACGCCATCAATATTATGTCTCACCAAACTGTCAGCAACTTGCACAATTTCTTCTTCAGTTAAATCCGGTGCAATTTTGACCGCAACAGGAACATATTTCTGATGGAGTGATTGCAGTGCTAATTGCTTCTCTTTAATGCCACTTAATAAATCATCCAGCGCTTCCCCATATTGTAATGTGCGTAATCCAGGGGTATTTGGTGATGAAATATTAATCGCGATATACCCTGCGTGAGCATACACTTTATCCATACAAATTAAATAATCGTCTTTACCATGCTCAACGGGCGTATCTTTATTCTTACCAATATTAATCCCGATAATCCCGCCGTAGGTTGATTTTTTAACGTTCTCAACAAGGTTATCAACCCCTTTATTGTTGAAACCCATGCGGTTAATAATACCTTCCGCTTCAACAACTCTGAATAATCTTGGTTTGTCATTTCCGTCTTGAGGACGTGGTGTAACGGTTCCTATTTCTACAAAACCAAATCCCATAGCTCCAAACGCATCAATGCACTCGCCATTTTTGTCGAGTCCTGCGGCTAAGCCTAATGGATTTTTAAAGGAGAGTCCCATACAGGTAACGGGTTTGGTTGCAATAGATTGGCGGAGGAGAAATTGGAGAGGAGAGTGGTTTAAACGCTGAAGCTGACGAAACGTTAATTCATGGGCCTTTTCAGGGTCGAGCTGAAACAGTGCCTTTCGGGCAAGGTGATATAACATAGCTATTAACCTACTTTCTGTCTAAGTACGATTGAATATGCATTTCTCTACACGACACACTCAAACTCAGCGCGTGCAAAAATACCCCCAAACCTGTTTTACCAAATAGGGTTTGTGAGCATACAAGTGAGATTGGCTTGATAAAACGGCACATATGCTACCCCAACTGTGGGGTAATAATCCATGAAAATATCACTAAAAGTGCTAATTGTTTTGATCTTCTACCATAAAAAAGCCCTTAGACTCGAAAATCTAAGGGCTTACATACATTTATTCTAAGAATTAGCTTTCTAGCGCTTTGGTTATCTTCTCAAACAGATCCCCGGAAAGATTTTCTAGCCCTTTCAGTTTTTCCAAAACCTCACGCATTAAACCTTGGCGCTTCGCATCATAGCGTTTAAAACGAATTAGTGGCTCAATTAATCGAGAAGCAACTTGCGGGTTACGGGTATTTAGATCCACTAAGATCTCATACAGGAATTGATAACCGCTACTATCTTCCGCATGGAAGTTCACTGGGTTGCCTGCCGTAAATGACCCCACTAATGCACGCACACGGTTCGGATTAGTCATACTAAATGAGCGGTGGTTTAATAATTCACGTACTTTCGCCAGTGTGTTTTTAGCTGGGTTGGTACCTTGCAGCGTAAACCACTTGTCCATCACCAAACCATCATGATGCCAGCGATCATCAAAATCAGTCATCAGCTCAGCGTGACATGGCAAGCCCGCTTCGTTTGCAGCGGTTAATGCAGCTAATGAATCTGTCATATTATCCGCACTGCGATATTGGGCTTCCACCAGCTTGTTTGCTAACTCACGGTCGTCCGCGGCCGCTAAATATTGCAAGCAAGTATTACGCAGTGAACGCAGCGCAATATCTCCGTGATCAACACGATACCCATCAATATTAATCGAGCGATACACCGTTAAGAACTCATCGTGCATTTCATTCGCGAGCGTTGAATGAATAAAATCAATCGCTTTATGGATTGCCACAGGATCAATAACGGTAAACAGCTCCGCAATTTCATTTTCTGAAGGCAGAGTCAAAATTAAAGCGGCTAATGCAGGATCAATATTGTCACTGAGCAATACAGCGCGGAATGCATCCACAACATGCTCAGGCAGAACCAGCGCTTCCCCTTTGTGCAGTTTTTCTACGTTAATTTTGGCGTAGTTATTGATTAGTTGCTGCGCCGCATCCCAGCGAGAAAATTCATTGCTCGCATGCTGCATTAAAAATGCTAATTGAGCATCCGTATATGGATAATCCAATTTTACTGGCGCAGAAAATTCACGTAATAAAGAAGGAACTGGGCGAGAAGTCACATGGTCAAACACAAAACTTTGTGACGCTTGAGTGACGTTTAAGACTGAGTTAACCAAACTGCCATCACGCTTAAGCGGGATCACTGCACCATCTTCACCATACAATTCGATATCCAGCGGAATATGCAGAGGCTGCTTTTCTGCTTGGTCGGCAGTTGGTGGCGTCATTTGGCTAACATGCAGCGTATATTGTTGCTTCTCTGGGGAATATTCATCACGAACTGTCAGTACTGGCGTTCCTGATTGACTATACCAGCGACGGAATAGGGATAAATCCACGTTCGATGCATCTTCCATCGCCTGCACGAAATCATCACAGGTTGCCGCGCTGCCATCATGGCGATGAACATACAGCTGGATCCCTGCTTGGAACATCTCTTCTCCAAGCAAAGTGTGGATCATGCGGATAACTTCAGAACCTTTTTCATACACTGTCAGTGTATAAAAGTTATTCATTTCGATCACTTTTTCAGGGCGAATTGGATGCGCCATCGGGCTCGCATCTTCCGCAAACTGTGCCGCTCGCATGACTTTGACATTATTAATGCGGTTAACTGAACGTGAACCTAAATCTGAGCTAAATTCCTGATCACGGAATACGGTCAGCCCTTCTTTTAGGCTTAATTGGAACCAGTCACGACAAGTAATACGGTTACCAGTCCAGTTATGGAAATATTCGTGACCAATCACAGATTCAATATTCAGATAATCTTTATCTGTGGCTGTTTCGCTTTTCGCTAAAACGTACTTCGAGTTAAATACGTTCAGGCCTTTATTTTCCATTGCGCCCATGTTGAAGAAATCAACGGCAACAATCATATAGATATCAAGGTCATATTCTAAACCGAAACGCTCCTCGTCCCATTTCATTGCATTTTGCAGGGATTTCATTGCCCATGGCGCACGGTCTAAGTTGCCTTTATCAACAAACAGCTCTAATGCGACTTTGCGACCAGTACGAGTCACAAACTCATCGCGTAAAACATCAAAGTCCCCAGCGACCAATGCAAATAAATAACTTGGTTTCGGGAACGGGTCTTCCCATTTGACCCAATGGCGACCATCTTCCAGTTCACCTTCTGCGATGCGATTACCGTTAGAAAGTAAATAAGGATAACGGGATTTGTCTGCCGTAATTTTGGTTGTGTAACGCGCTAAAACATCGGGGCGATCTTGGTAATAAGTAATGTGGCGGAAACCTTCAGCCTCACACTGAGTACACAAAGCTTCACCAGAAACATATAAACCTTCTAACGCACTGTTTTTTTCAGGGCTAATCTCATTAACAATACTCAGCGTAAACGCGTCTGGTAGCGATTCAATGATAAGCTTGCCGGATTCTTCTTTATAGTTTGTCCACGCTTTACCATCGACTTCAAGGCTAATAAGAGTTAAATCTTCACCAAATAATTCTAAGGTGGAAGACTGCGGATTAAGGCGTTTTACCTTACTGATAGCGGTCACTTTGGTTTTGGCGGGATCAAGGTCAAAATCAAGGGATATTTCTGTAATTGTATAATCAGGTGATTGATAATCTTGACGATATTTCGCTTGTCTTAACTGAGTCATAGGTAACCTTTTTATTCGTTATATCCGAGTCATAGTCTCTTTCTACTGCATACAATACTATAAGATGAACTAATGTGAATGGACTTGAGAAACATTTCCATCACAAATTGCGATATTTTTCTATAATTCCCCATCAAATTTATGAGAGTAGTATCCAACTTTGTAGGCGTACGGTTTGCCTGTTGGTGCTATAGATCTATTAAATCTAAATTTACATGTTAGTATCATTCGGTGATTATTGTTCTGAGTATGTTATCTAACCGTAAATAAAAGATGCCTCCTATATAAAAGAACAATATTAAAACGTTTAACTCAACAGTTAATTGGGTGGATTAAAGTTGAATTATCTTCCAACAACATACAGATAGAATAAAACTTCTATCTTTTGTTAAAGCGGGTATACTTTTTCAACTTTAACGATTTAGCAATTAGTCAGCTCCGCGAGGAACTCTGCGCGCATGAATTTAGACGTAACACCGATTATTACATCACTGCTGGATACCGATGCTTATAAGCTTCATATGCAGCAAGCCGTTTTTCACCGCTACAACCAAGTGCCTGTTGTCGCTGAATTTCGTTGCCGTAGCAGTGATATTTTAGGTGCCTATGCCAATGAGATTGAACAACAGATCCAATTGATGGCACAGCTTTCGCTTTCGGATGATGAATATCAGTACCTGCGTACTCTGCCCTTTTTCACCGAAGACTACCTCTCGTGGCTAAAAACATTCCGCTTTAATCCTGAGCAAGTTGTCGTCAGCGTCGCTGATAATGGTCAACTGGCAATGCGAATCAGTGGCCCATGGCGCGAAGTGATTATGTGGGAAGTACCACTATTAGCGCTCGTGAGTGAAATTGTTCAACGTGATAGACACCCTACCATTACCGCGGATGCTGCCGTTAACCAACTGCGCAAATTACTGGGACTGTTTTATCAAGAAGCCAGCGAACGCCAATTGAATCTATCCGGTTTTAAGTTGATGGATTTCGGTACTCGTCGGCGTTTTTCCTATGAAGTACAAGCGGCTATCGTGGGCATGCTCAAGCAAGAGTTTCCTTATTTAGTCGGTACCAGTAACTACAAATTAGCTCGTGAATTGGGCTTAATGCCTGTAGGTACCCAAGCACATGAATGGTTCCAAGCTCATCAACAGATAAGCCCTGAACTCGCCAATAGCCAACGTGAAGCCCTACAAAGCTGGCTAGATGAGTACCCAAATCATTTGGGTATCGCCCTCACCGATTGTATTACGATGGATGCATTTCTGCGTGATTTTGACCGCGAGTTTGCTAATCGTTACCAAGGGTTACGCCACGATTCTGGGGATCCTATTGAATGGGGTGAAAAAGCTATCGCCCATTATCAGAAATTGGGCATTGATCCACTGAGTAAAACACTGGTGTTCTCCGATAATTTAGACCTGCAAAAAGCCTTAGAGCTATACCACTATTTCAATAAACGGGTAAATTTAGTGTTTGGTATTGGCACAAGGCTCACTTGCAACATTCCGAATGTGGTTCCGATGAATATCGTGATCAAGCTGGTGGAATGTAATGGCAAACCCGTTGCTAAATTATCCGATAGCCCCGGAAAAACCATCTGTGAAGATGATGAATTTGTGAATCAGCTACGCAAAGCCTTTGACCTTCCTAAAATGGAAAAAGCCTGCTAAAAACAAATTAATAACCCGATAGCGATTTTTTACTTGTTTCCTGCCAAATGGCAAGTAACATAGCAGATTACCCCTGAAATATGGGATTTCGGAAAAGATGTCGGGTTATCGCTTTTTCTTATCGTGAGTTTTCTTCTTATATAGTGTTTCTTAGTAAACCCTTAAGCAGTCAACCCCAATAACGCATACTCGTCATCTCATATCGTTAATATTATTTAAAAGAGAGTAATTTTTATGATCGTTGCGCCTGTAGTCGATGTACTGCAAGGCCGTGTGGCGGTGGGCTCTGAAGTCACCGTTCAAGGCTGGGTACGTACAAGGAGAGATTCAAAAGCTGGTTTTTCTTTCCTCGCCGTTTATGACGGTTCATGCTTTAACCCATTACAGGCTATCATCAATAATAATTTATCTAATTATAATGACGAAGTCCTGCATTTAACCACAGGCTGCTCTGTGGAAGTCACCGGTGTCGTGACCGAATCTCAAGGTCAAGGTCAATCTTTTGAATTACAAGCAACGTCCGTGAAAGTCGTTGGTTGGGTTGAAGATCCTGACACTTACCCAATGGCAGCCAAACGCCACAGCATCGAGTTTTTACGTGAAGCCGCTCACTTGCGTCCACGTACTAACTTAATCGGTGCTGTCGCACGAGTTCGCCACACATTAGCGCAAGCTCTGCATCGTTTCTTTGATGAGCAGGGTTTCTTCTGGGTATCAACCCCACTTATCACAGCATCAGATACCGAAGGTGCGGGTGAAATGTTCCGTGTTTCTACACTGGACTACAACAACTTGCCGCGTAATGACAAAGGCGAAGTGGATTTCAGCGAAGATTTCTTCGGTCGCGAAGCCTTCTTAACGGTTTCGGGTCAGTTGAACGGTGAAGCTTATGCGACTGCATTAAGCAAAATCTATACCTTTGGTCCAACTTTCCGCGCAGAAAACTCCAACACCAGCCGTCACTTAGCTGAATTCTGGATGTTAGAGCCTGAAGTGGCATTTGCTAACTTAGATGACATCGCGGGTCTGGCTGAAAAAATGCTGAAATATGCGTTCAAAGCGGCATTAACTGAACGTCGTGATGACCTTGAATTCTTTGCTGAGCGTGTTGATAAAGACGTGATTAACCGTCTGGAACGTTTTGTGAATTCTGATTTTGCACAAGTTGACTATACCGATGCGATCAAAATCCTCGAAACCTGCGGCCAGAAATTCGAAAACCCGGTTTACTGGGGTGTCGATATGTCTTCTGAGCATGAGCGTTACTTAGCTGAGCAACACTTTAAAGCGCCAGTGGTGGTTAAAAACTACCCGAAAGATATTAAAGCTTTCTATATGCGCCTTAATGAAGACGGTAAAACCGTTGCCGCGATGGACGTCTTAGCCCCTGGTATTGGTGAAATCATCGGTGGTTCTCAGCGTGAAGAACGTTTAGATAGACTGGATGCACGTTTAGAAGAAATGGGCATGAATAAAGAAGATTACTGGTGGTATCGTGATCTGCGCCGTTACGGCACTGTGCCTCATTCCGGTTTCGGTCTTGGTTTTGAGCGTTTAATTGCTTACGTCACTGGCGTCAGCAACGTACGTGAAGTGATCCCATTCCCACGTACCCCAAGAAACGCAGCATTCTAATGCTAATTGCCCGTCATACGGCTTAAATAGTTATTCATATCGGGTCACTGAGTGGCCCGATATTTTTATCCCGACTATTTATTGCTCGTTTTTATCAAAACGTCATACCCAAAAGGGTCGCTAACATTGATTTATCGCTAATTATTGTCCCTGACTGAATATTTTGAGAGCACTGTCACAGTTTTCCTTTTATTACCCTATTTTTTGCTTTTTTATTAACGATTCCTATTCCGACTAAGAATAATCTGCTTTGAGCGTGTTGCCATTCTTATTTGTCAGTACACTTTTCCCTCATCAATGAATGATATCGTTCGAAAAAAGTTCAATTTGTCTTTCAAAAAAGTTCCCTCTTTTTTGTAAAATTTTTTCAACTGGTAGGATGAGCGGTTGTTTTTTACTCTATTTTTTACATTTAGAAACACTCTGTTACCATTTGTTTCAGAATCTTCGTTTTTGTAGCATTTTGGGGGTGGATAAATTTATCTACCAATGGAACACTGGACGCCGACTAAAGACGACACTAATCTCTCATAAATAGTTCAAAAGAAATTTATGGATTATTTTTGGCAGTGGCAGGTGTCCGAATAACACCAATGAGGGTAATAATAATGATGAAACGCAATATTCTTGCAATGGTTATCCCAGCTCTGTTAGCTGCTGGTGCAGCAAACGCAGCTGAAATCTACAACAAAGACGGCAACAAATTAGACCTGTACGGTAAAGTTGACGTTCGTCACTATTTCGCTAACTCAGAAAGCGGCGAAGATGGCGACGATTCACGCGTTCGTTTAGGTATCAAAGGTGACACTCAGATCAATGACCAACTGACTGGTTTTGGTCGTTTCGAGTGGGAAACTAAGACTAACAAAACTGAAGTTAACGCAGAAAACAAAAACCGTTTAGCTTACGCTGGTCTGAAATTCAAAGATTTCGGTTCTGTAGACTACGGCCGTAACTACGGTGTTATCTATGACACGAACGCATGGACCGACGTTTTCCCATTATGGGGCGGCGACACCATGGCTCAGTCTGATACGTTCATGACTTCACGTAACCGTAACTTAGCGACTTACCGTAACAACAACATGTTCGGTTATGTTGATGGCCTGAGCTTCGCTCTGCAATATCAAGGCAAAAACACTGATTCAAACAAATCAGGTGTTGACAAAGCTAGCAAAGACAACGGTGACGGTTACGGTTTCTCTACCGCTTATGACTTAGGTTGGGGCGTGACTCTGGGTGGTGGTTACTCTAACTCTGCTCGTACTGAAGCTCAAAAAGCTCTGACTTCTACTGCTCGTGGCGAACGCGCTGAAGCATGGAACGTTGGTGCTAAATTTGACGCTAACAACGTATACTTAGCAGCTATGTACGGTCAATCTCTGAACACTACTCACTATGGTTCAGACAACCTTATTGCTAACAAAACTGAAAACGTTGAATTAGTTGCTCAATACCTGTTCGATTTCGGTCTGAAACCATCTATCGGTTATAACCAATCTAAAGGTAAATCATTAGGTTTCACTAGCATCGCTGGTGACAAATATGAGAACCAAGATTTAGTTAAATATATCTCTGTAGGTTCTTACTACTACTTCAACAAAAACATGTCTGCAGTTGTTGATTACAAAATCAACCTGCTGAAAGACAACGACTTCACTAACGAAGCTGGTCTGATGACTGACAACGTAGTTGGTTTAGGTTTAGTTTACCAATTCTAATTATCCGTTAACGGATAATCTGAAAACAGTAAATCATGTTTTTGAAAGCAGCGCTCCGGCGCTGCTTTTTTATTGCTCATGTTTTATAAATTGAGCTTTATAGATTATTTTTATAAATAGATCGTTTTTTATAAATTTTGTTTTACCGATAACTTACTGCACTCCCCCAAACCTGACTTCTCTGAACTCCCCATTATCGAATCTGCAAACCGTCTTATTTGTTAATAATCCCACTAATTAGATTAACTCACTGGTCTATACTCTATTTTTGGTTAAATTTGATGTAATGGCTATCTAGCTCACAAGATCACACCAATTTTTAGTAAAACAATTGGCAAAAACCCTCTTCCAAGTTACTCTGATGGCTCGACATTTTCCGTTATACCTCTTTTCAGCTAAACCACAGAGTTTTGGAATCGACAATATGTTTGAGAAAATCATTTCTGCCCCAGCTGACCCTATCCTCGGTCTTGCTGATAGTTTCCGTGCTGATCCTCGCGATAACAAAATCAACCTCGGTATCGGTGTCTACAAAGACGAATCAGGTAAAACCCCGGTTCTAGACACGGTCAAAAAAGCAGAGAAATTCCTGCTAGAAAACGAGAATACCAAAAATTACCTCGCGATTAGTGGAATGCCGGAGTTTGGTCGTGTCACTCAAGCCCTGCTGTTTGGTGCTAACCATGAAATCATCAGCTCACAACGTGCTCGTACGGCACAAGCACCAGGTGGTACAGGTGCCCTGCGTATCGCAGCCGATTTCATTGCTAAACAAACTAACGCAAAGCGTGTTTGGATAAGCAACCCAACGTGGCCTAACCATAAGAATATTTTCGAAGCAGCTGGCTTAGAAGTGCTGACTTACAATTACTACGATGCGGCTAACCACGGTATGGACTTTGCTGGCATGCTGAACAGCCTCTCTTCTGCAGTTGCAGGCGATGTCATTGTTCTTCATGGCTGCTGCCATAACCCAACTGGTATTGACCCAACGCCAGAGCAATGGGCTCAACTGGCTGCTCTGTGTGCTGAAAAAGGGTTATTAGCAGTATTCGATTTCGCTTACCAAGGTTTTGCGAAAGGTTTAGATGAAGATGCGGAAGGCTTACGTATTTTCACCAAAAACAACCCAGAAATGATTGTGGCAAGCTCATTCTCGAAAAACTTCGGTCTGTACAATGAGCGAGTGGGTGCTTGCACCATCATCGCCAAAGATAGCGATAACGCTGAGCGCGCATTTAGCCAAGCGAAAGCGGTTATTCGTGCTAACTACTCTAACCCACCAGCACACGGTGCGGCGGTTGTTACCACTATCCTGTCTGATGAAACATTAAAAGCTGAGTGGATCCAAGAACTGACTTCAATGCGCGAGCGTATCAAACGTATGCGTCAGTTGCTGGTTAAAACATTAGAAGAGAAAGGCGCTAAACAAGACTTTAGCTTCATCATCAACCAAAATGGTATGTTCTCCTTCAGTGGGCTGACTAAAGAGCAGGTAGAGCGTCTACGTAGCGAATTTGGTATCTATGCAGTAAGTTCTGGCCGTATCAACGTGGCTGGCTTAACACTGGAAAACATGGTTCCTCTGTGTGATGCCATTGTGAAAGTACTTTAAGATTAAATTTTAGTCTGATGAATTGCAAAACACCCCATCATGGGGTGTTTTTTATTACAATAATTTCATTAGGTTAGCTGATTGATGAAGCGTTCAGTTGCCTGCACCGCTCCCCATTTATAATGGTTATCTTTATTACTCACCGATGGCTCAAAATTACTGTCATCAGCAAGACGCTGCTCCGCTAGCAATTGCACTAAGCGATCAACGGTTGATTCCACATTCACTTTCGCTAATGACTGATATCCTGTTAAATGTTTAAACGTCATGACATTATCTTCTGATTTAAGGAGATTACTGTGCCGTATAATGGCTCTCCGCCCACTTTCTGATTGATAACGGGTTTCTGCCATATCAGCAGAAATCTGATGATGGCTCACCGAATACGGATTAAAATCAATGAGGACAACTTGGTTGTGCCCCTCAATATCAGAAATAATTACGTCACCATGACCATCAGCGCCACCATGCGCACTGACAATATACAAGTCATCGCCTTTACCCCCGGTCAAATTATCTTCGCCTTCTAAGGAAATAAACACGTTTTCACCTTCTAAAGCCAGCAACTTATCATCGCCCTCACCACCGGTAAGAATATGACCGTAACCACTTCGGTCAATGATAATATCGTCACCCTGCTTACCATTAATCACTGCCGACGGTGACTGATATCCTATCGGTAAGATGATAGCATCTTGACTGTCAGTACTTTCTGGAATTGGATTCAACGGCGATAACGTTTGTGTTTTTAAATTCACATTAAACAAATTACTGTATTTATCTTGGACCAGTACCGCATCTCCAAGCTCATTACCCACCTGCGTAAAGTGAATGCTTAATTGGGCTTTACCTTGTTTATCAACACGCTGTAACTTCAAACCATTCATTTTCAACATATACCCATTTTCATTAGGTAATACCAGAATGATTTTATCTTTCTCAGTAAATTGCGAATTTACTGCTGAAAAATCGAACGTAATTTCCCGGTCATCAGGCTGAGTCTGTACCACTTGATAGGTATCAACACCTCGGCTCACCTGAATATGGCTCCCCGCCTGCAAAAAAGGCAACATATTATTTTGTGCGTTACCCTGATACTCTAACTGATCTACACGCCCAACATGGGAGAACCACCCCCAATCTGGGCTGATATAATGCCGATTTTCGCCCACTAAAATGGTATTCAGATCCTCATTAATCTTAACAACTTGGCGCTCACTGCTCTTAGTTTGATCAATAGACTCCACATAACAAAGGGTAAAATATTGATGCGGTCGATTGTCCTCAAACCGTGTTTCCAGCATAAACCCATCTTGAGTTTGTACACGGTATTGATGATGAATCACCTTCTGGCCTTCGAGTTCACCCACTGCATTTTTCAGTACAATCGTCACTACACTTTCGATGTTATCGTAGGTTTTCCCATCAACCGTAGCATTTGGTAATTTGATAACCAGATGAAGATCCTTTCCATCAACAAAAACACGCTTAATTTCATCAAGGGAATATTCTAAACTAATCATACTTTGTGATTGGGACGTTTCCTCTATCACAACATTAGCTTCATACGTTTTCGTAATAGTCTGATAAACAGGAGACAAATATCTACGCGTTTTAACCTTTTTCTCTTTACGATCCCAATAGCGATCCGATACATAAAAGTTATCTACCGCGTCGAACCATTTATAACGACGAACATGGTAGCGATCATTACCTTCCCCCCCAATCGCGGAGCCTTGGGTTAAAATTAGCTTGTCATTACCTGCCTCACCAATTAATAGATCCTTACCATACCCACCATCTAAAATATTATCTTCACTATTTCCGCGTAAACTATCATTGCTATTTCCTTTCACAATGAAATTTTCTACATTTTGTAAACTTGCGACTGAAATAAAAGGATTATTGCCCTCTTTTTTATAATGCAGGGTATTTTTGGCTAAATTCGCATACACATGATGATATTTCGGCAAGGTGTCGACAATAACGGTATCTACGCCCGCTTGCCCATCAAGGTATTTAGTTGGCTGGTTATCGGCTCGAGCTTGCAATGAGTCTAAATTGCCATCTCGGATATAAAACAGGTCATCATGATTTCCGCCCGCAAAATATTTTTCACCTGATAATACTTGAAACGCATTTTTTTGCTCAGCGTACCCGATAATCACATCATTTCCATTCGCTGTATTCCAGCTTGTCCCTGAACTGTTTTTATCTTCCAAATACCACCCGATGCGATCCCTATCATTAATAAACTGTTCCCCTTTTGATACGTCCTGCGCTACCACTGGTTCAGATACACCGTATTTCTTTTTTCGGGAAAACAAGCTGATTTGCTCTGGACTTGATACCATCAACTGTTGCTTTATGGATGACCGGGTATATACATCAGGGATACGCAAACGAGCCTTAAAGCGTTCCAATAGTGGATTTTGATAATTTGGATTCAGGAAATACTGTTCATTCGTGGGTTCTGAACCCACTTTGACATAATCATTTACGGCTTTAACTTCTTTTTTTATCGAGAAATGTTTTCTTACTTGTAGCCCATGCTCGCGATAAACATAGGGCAGATTTCTAAACCAAGCGGTATTTTTATAGCTTTTATTTTCAAGAATAAAATCAACATCAGCCTCGGTAAATGAAAGTGCACCTTTTATACTGAAGTATGGCAGCGATTTCGGAATATTTTTCCATTTAGCATACTTTAATCCCCCCAAGAAATAGTTACCATGATCATCAGTTAAATAGAATCGAACCTCACTGCGCTGAATTGGTTTTTCAACAATACTAAAGTGCTGATCAAAACCTGCAGGTAAAAGCTGCTGTTCAAATTGAGCAAGATCCATATTCCAATCTTGTTGTTTAAATGCATCAATATACCGCTTTGCATTTATCTCTTGTTGGGTTCGCAGAGTGGGTTCTATACCTAATGCACCACGAATGCCCTCTTCTAATTCTCGATCCCAATCAATATCAATGACCTCTTTTATATTTTCCACTGCACGCACACCGCTATAAATCCATCCTCCAACAATGAGAACACCGCCAATGGCTAATCCCACAACAGGGATAGTTGACGCTCCAATCAATATCCCAACCACCACCACACCACTGACAATAAAACTCGCAATAGAAAATGATGCATTGACAATCAAATCTTGGCGCTGCTTAGGATCCGTCACCGTATCTAGCTTCGATAGACTGTCATAGGCCTGATAAGCATCAAGGCCCATTCCCACAAGACTAAACACAACCACCGTTCCCGATGCCAGTCTCGCTCTAAGTAACGATGTTGGCCCACTCTTGGAGGCTATATTGAGTAGCATCGGCTGTAATACTTTATCCCCATGATTGAAAAAAGCGGATGCACATAGCAAATAAAACTGTTTTTCTAACTCCTTCGCTTCTGTATCCGTAACATCAGGGTGGTCTAATCGATTTAAAATCGTCTGGGCACTAATAAGGCATTGTATCGCACCTGCCGCGCCCATCCCTTGACCAAAACGGTTTGCAACTCGTTGATATCGTGGAAGCTTAACGCCCACTTGCTGTAGGTTTTTTAATGTGGAAGCTGGAATAACATCTTGTTGGAGATCAACATCATTTGCCAAATAATTAAGCTGTTTTTTCAACACTGCGGTTTCAGCAAAACTGCCCTCATGATCCACAAGTTGATAGATATCTTTCGATTTCATTTGCTCATTAAAAATCTTAATAAACGCTAAGTCATCTTGATTCCCCTCCATTAGCGTAAAATAGCTGGCTAATTTTTCAGGAGAGAAGCGGATTTTTTTGTGCAAATTATCAATGGAAAGATCGCTCATTGATAATGGCTGGCCATTTATCGTGGCACCAAGATTCTGCAATTTTGCGAAGGCAATTCGCTCATTCCCAAACTCAACCCAGCAATTCTTGGGAGTAATAAATGCCTTATTCTGAAGAATTAAACTTCGTTCATTTAATGAATTAGATAATATTGCTTTCACATGAGTGGCATCCAAATCGATAGATTGAATATCACCTCTAAAGTCACCATTATTCATCACGCTGAAACCAGCAGCTTTTCCTCGAGATATCTGCTGACCATCGGCCAATTGAATATTTTCAGCAAAATACCCCTCAACGTGCTGTTGAAATTGTTGTCTCGCTAATTGGCGATTTTCATGTTTTACACTGAACTGGATCCCTTGAGGATCAAATAGACAGTACTCATAAACGCCGTTACGTTCACGATTAATCACGGTATAAACGGCTTGAGTGCCTTTCAGGAAAGTGATGCCATTTTTTATGTCGCTCTGGCTGGAAAACAGATTACTCACTGATTGATCAGCGACTGAAATCCCTTCACGGCTAATAACCTCATTGAGAGTCTGATTATATTTTTTTATCTCCATTAGCCATTTTTCTTCTACTGGAGAAAGTCTATTTTTTAAATTAGCTTCTTCTAGCTGCGCTTGTCGCTCAATAAGATCTCGTGCAACATGCACATCACTAAGCGCATATTCAATACCATATACCAAACCTAGCGCTTGATCCCTAGCATGAGATGAGTGATTTGACCGAACTCCCCCATGATTCACTAAACCAACCTGATATCCTACATCTCCAGTATTTTGCTGATTCATCAATCTGTTAAATTGCTGTAAACGCTGAGTATACCCCGCATCATATAAGTTAAATGCGTCTTCAAACGTGAGGTTTTTCAGCGCTGCAGTTTCACCTTCAAAATTATGAGCGCCTAATTGGCTAAATCTAACTAACTTCTCACTTAATAATGAAAACTTATTATTATCCGTAACAATATCAAGAATTTTGCCATTATCAATCCCATCTCCACTAGGAAATAAAGTTTGCAGTAATGCTTTAGATCTTGGACTTAAATGGTTTAATACAAATAAATCATCTTTGATTCCACTTAATAACGTATGAATATGGTCGGCTTGCTGCGCATATCCCTTCGGTAATGACAATGAAAATAATTCAGACGCATTCGTTGCACTATTTTCTGTACCATTTAAATAACGATTAAACTCAATATTAAAGAGAGGGTCATAAACGACATTTTTTACTTTCTGTTTATCTAATTGCCCATTTTCATTCGTAAAATAGTCTGCCAAATAAGGATGTTCAACTAAGCGGATATCATCGATATTAATTTCCTTCAATGCTATTTTTTCAAATAAAGATTGAATCTGAGAATGCCCAATTTTACGCGCCAGCCCCTTATCCGTAATTAATGAAACATCCGTCATTGGTATTACTGGGTGTATTGGTCGAGACGAGCCTGTCGGTGTGAATTTTGATGATACTGAGGCATCAATACCAAGTTGCTTGAGTTTTGTGGATAAATTTGATGTAAATAATTGTTGTTCACCAGAATCAGTTATCATCGCAGGGCTTGTCGAATGAAATAAGATTTGCTCAGGTGTAGTGAAAGGATAGGTGTGTTTAACACTTAACAGCATTGATGCCAAATTATCGGTGGGTTTTCTCACCGTAGCGGCATCACCAATAATTACCCATTGGGTCTTTTTTTGGCTTTCAAGCAAAGAAGAAAGCTCCGCGCTACCATATTCCAATACCCAATTTTTAGCACCTGCATCCATCTGAAAAATCAATGTATTTTTAGGATTTCTAGCTGCAAGTTTTTCTGCTTGTACTAACCCTTTAGGATCATTAACGACCCGTACTATGACGGTCAAAGAAGCATCATTAGGGGTCGAATGGGATAAGGAATAATGCAGAATATGTCGTGCATCAACCATTTTCCATATTGGTACTGATGGCATATGCAATCTATCCACTTTCTGAGAGAAATCGTGATAAAAGCTCTCTGGTAGCACGCCATTATGATGTTTTAATTCACTTACAAATAGTTGATAAACTTCTGGATTATAAGCCACCGTTTTAAGCAAATCGAAATTTAAGCTTCTCGTTTCTGGATGCCTAAATGCAGCGAATACATCAGGCTCTGAATAGCTATTAAGTTGATTTAATTTTAGCTCACCACGGCGAAATTCATTTATAAAATAGAGTATTGATGAATTTTTGTTAATGCGAATTTGCTGCGCATCAGGGAGGTACTGATAAATAAATTTATGACCTTTTGTACTGACACTCTCCCTTATAGCAGGGTCAGGAACGATAAGCTTATTCCCCAAATACATATTTATTAACGGTCGATTATACGCAGTGATTGGCATATACATGCCATGCTCAGCTAATGCATTTGTCGCCTTGAAAGCAAAGTTTTCGCTAGCACCACCTCGACCTAAATTACAACCAATTAAAACCAATTTATCCGGGGTTTTATTGTTTAATAACTTTTTCCTTAAATGATTGATACCATCCGCATACTGATTAGCAGTATATCCCGCATATAGTGTTGATTGATTATGCCCCTTATAGTCTCCATGTCCTGCGGTAATGTACCGAATCTTACCTTGCTTAACCCTGTCTAAATCGCCATGCAAAACTTTCCATTGTTTAGTTTGTATATCATATTGGATAACCATACTATCATCAGGGTGCTTAGAAAACGCATTCGCAACCACCCGTTTTATCACCGCATCATTCTCGAGTTGGATAATGACGTTATAATCGTATTCAGTCGGTTTAATTCTTCTGTTTGTTTCTGCATCACGAGATTTCACATCCCAATAATGAGCCATAGGATCTGGCCAGTGATCAATGGCATTCGTATTAGGTGAATGTTCCCCTGCGGCAACCTCCATAATGTGTTGTTTTTCATAATTTAAATACACATCATCAAAACCTGAATCTAATTGAATGACTGGTTTTCCAAGGATTTTTTCTATGTTAATTTCTTGCCCACTTACAGTATCTGGAGGAATACTCATTTTTCGCTGTACTTCAGCTGTCTTTTCAATATGGGTTGCTGATATTTTTCTTTTTTTATCAAAATATTGCGCTAAATCTCCCTCACTCCATTTTTTATTCAATGGCGCGCGATATCCTTGATTAATTAATAATTGTTGTAAATTTGACAACTGTTCAACATCATTAATAATAATGGCACCTTGAGCATTCATCTTAAAATAAGTATCGATAGGTTCAGGTGATCCTGATAACTTATTTTTTCCTTTTATTTTTTCAGGTAAAAAAAATGTTATTGGAAAATTATCGTTCATAACACTGGCAGGATTTGCATCATCTGCACCATGATGAATAAGTTCAAACCCATCAGGACGACCAATTTTATTATTTAATTTTTTATTTATCTCTTTGATTCTTTTATTTGTAATTCCATTATCCCTTCCTTCCTTCTTATTATACTCTGCTTCATTATTATATAACTTTTTCTGTTCTAGTGTTAATTCATCATAAATAACACTTGATTTCCACTCAGACCAATTTGGCATTTCAATCACTTTCACGTAATGCTCTAAATCAGAAAAAGGAAAAATAACCGTAAAAAGATCGTAGTCAGCCGTTAAAGCTTTTCCAGTTAGAGGATCCGCAATAACATGGAATGGTTTAATATTTCCTTCATCTTCATGGAATACATGCCAAAAATATTTTCCATCTCGATTTATTTTTTTTAATAAAAAGATTTTTTCTTTCCCATCGAGAAGAGATGTCGTTTTACTATATTCACTACCATTAACTTTTTCTAATGGTGTAATTTCATTATATACAGTTAATTCATTAACCCTCTCTGGTGTTAGCTCAAGAATGGTCGATTTTGCATGTCCGTCATCAATCGCCTGTTGTGTATATAAATTATATTTATTTTTATTTTCACGTCCTGTTCGTTTAGCATATTCCTGTTGCACAGGAATAAAGCCACAGTGAGGTCCCCAATCGGCACTTTTACTCTTAATATTTAATCCTTTACTACTGTACTCCCCTGATAAAATTAAACTCGTTGATTTTTCATCAATAGGGCGAATACCTATGATAATGTTTTCCTCATTTGCAACTTGCATAATCGCTTGCTGATGAAGCTCAGGTATTCCAGTAAGAATTTCTCTATTATTTTTAGATATTGGTTTTATATGTAAATTAACATCATCATAATCTATTCCTTTAGATATTCCTCTCACACTATCAATATCAAATTCCCCATCCACTGCATAGACTTTGTTATCATGATGAGAAATAAAAATATCCCCGGAAACATTAGAGACACTTTTTATATTTTCATTTATCAAGGATACGAGCTCAGCCACATTCAGTATATCTGTATATATTGTTTTTTTTACACCCTCTATTTTCAATTCAACCTTAGCTATATTATTTTCCACATTAAAACTCTGATAGGTGATTTTATTTTTTCTATTCTCATTCAAGTAAACTGTTGTTTTATCATCGGCCAACAAGATGTTTTCAGTGATTCTCACATTTTCTAGATTAAGCTCATTCAATGGTATCCGCCTATTTTTACTCACTTGAAACTCCGAGAATGCAACAACATATCCTCCATCCTTGTCTTTTGGAAAACCATAATAATCAGCATGCTTTTCTACAAAATCGGTAAGAAATTTATTAAAGTCATTTTCATTATAATATTTTAAGACTCCATAATTAGGATCAAAAAATGCATAATCCCATGATTTAGTTTTCTCATTATAATTTACTGATAACGCCATTGAATGAGCTGGAGCTTTAAATTCGAAAAGCTGTATTTCTTTACTTGATCTCGTATGATTTGAAATTTTATCAATAAATTCATTCAGATTTATTTCATTACGATAGCTCAATCGCCCATTGTAACTATGAAGCTTTAGATTTAAATCGATACCATTTATCTTATTTACTTCCTTCTGATAATGATACTCATCATACGCAATACTTTTTAAAATCATTTCTTTAGCAAAATTTGCATCTTTAATCGTAAAATTCTCTCCCAAAGTATCTTTACGAGAATAGAAAGCCTTATGAAACGCCCCAAACCATGGGTCTCTAAATAATTGACCATTTGTTTTCTCAAAATAGTCAAACTCATGATTTAAAGAACTCAAAAACTCTTTAAGCTTAATTTTTTGCAAATCACTCAAATAATCCACATATTTATGTTTTATTTTATTCCCATTTTTTTCTTTATATTTTTTGTATGAATCAGCCCCCTCCATTATTGAATCATTCATATAATCTATAAAGCTTCTACCTCTAATTCCAGAAGTATATTTATAAAATGAATTAGAATATATAGTTGATAAATTAACCTCTAGTCTATGAGAAAAAATCACATCCTGCATGTGCTCATTAAGTAATATTCCAGCATGTTTTTTTAAAGCTTTGATTCTTATTTTATCGTATTTATTTTCATAAACGCTTTCATCATTAGCAATATCAATTAATGACTTCATCGCATTTAAATAATCGTCCCCTTTGCCTATTGAACTATACGATAGAAAAGCACTTGAGAACCCATAACAGTATCCATCCGATAGAGAATAATCTATACCATTCCATGTAACCATTTTTTTTAGGTCGCTAGTTTTGGCATTATTTACGGAAAATAACCCACCTTTTTTATCGTACTGGTTGGAATGTTTTACAAAATCACTTTGAGAAAAATGTAATTCAATATTTGGCTTTGGCATTTATACCTCTGATATATAGATAATAGTTATTTAATAATTAAAATTTCAATTATTAATAATTGAAAATATCAAAGATAGAGAATATAGCTAGATGACTAATCATTAATTAGGAGATAGTTTTAAATAAAAATAATAAAGCCCCATATAAGGGGCTTTATTATGTAGCTATAATTTATATTTACTGAAAATCACCAAACCGGTAATTCATCCTGTAAAAAAGGATTACTAATCCGTTCATGTCCTAATGTGGACATCGGGCCGTGCCCCGGAATAAAGTGATAATCATCGCCAAGAGGCAGCAACTTGTTTTTAATCGATGCGATAAGATCTTGATGATTACCGCGAGGGAAATCACTGCGCCCGACACCACCTTTAAACAATACATCTCCCATGGAAATAAGTTTGTCAGCGTGGTTCACAAAAACAATGTGGCCGGGTGTATGACCAGGGCAATGCAGCACATCAAACTTGATGTTCCCACACATGATGCTGTCCCCTTCTTCTAGCCAATGATCTGGCGTGAAATCAGGGCAATCACCGATATAAAACATCGCATTTTGCTCAGCGAGGTTTTCAATCCAGAAAGCATCTTCTTTCTGTGGACCATAAATCGGTACACCGAAATGTTTTGCAAGGGGGGCTGAGGCACCAATATGGTCAGAATGACCGTGGGTAAGTAAGATTTTCGTTAATGTTAATCCACGGCTTTCAATGGCAGAAATCAGCTTTTCAGCCTCACCACCAGGATCAACAATAACTGCATTCATCGAGGTTTCATCCCAGATAACCTGACAGTTTTGCATAAACGGCGTTACTGGGATAATAGTATATTTCATCGAACAATCACTCCATAATCTGTGTCACCTATGCACAGATTACCATGTTCTCACTGGACCTGTATCGATATGAATGAAATTGCTTTTCGGATAATAACCCACACCGCCAGCACTCATTTTTAATGCCGCTTTACGAACGTTGCTTAGCTGCAAGCCTTCAATATGAAAATCCATCGCTTGCCCGCGGGTATGATAGCTTTGTTTCGCTACACCGGAGCTTTTACGACGTAATTCATTATTCGTTTCTAATGAACGGTAACCCGAAATCAGCTGAACAGGTTTATTTGTACCCATCATCATTTGCAGCAAATAAATTTGGTCAAATAATTTAGGATCAATCGTTTTCACTTTATCGCAGCGATAATCACGGAAAAGGTGATTTAATCGAGCTAATTCAGATTTATTATAACGGCGACCATCGAAAAACTCGGTCTTCAAAAATTCACCCGTATTTAAATTCTGAAAACGTAAAATTCTTGGGCGTGGCGTACTCATTGCAGCGAATACATGATTAGGTAATAGTCCCAGACCGATTGCGGCAGCACCAATTCCCAACCACTTTCTGCGGTTTTTATCAATCATATCCATAGGTGATAACTCAGGTGTTAATTATTCATCAAATATACATTTCAACTTCATCAGTCTAGCAAAGGATATTTAGCTTTAATGTATAATTATGTAAAGAATTGCGTAAATTAAGGAAAATCCATCACTTTTATGCAAAAGGGTGAGTGAAATCACTTATAACATGCCGATTAAGACGACTTTAATTCCTTACTGCGGATGATATGTAAACACAATGCATTCAATATATAAATATATTAAAACGGAATTGTTAGGAAGATTTAGGAATTAATGCAGAAAATAGCATCGAGGAGCCTAAGCTCCTCGAGTAATAGTCACTATTTTAAAATCGCTTTGATTGCTGGAAGATATTTTTCCGCGTTATCAATACTACCATCATATTGATATATATCCGCCCGGTACTGCGGCTGCTGATCTTTATCAACCCAGGCTGTTTGATAGTAAAGATACACAGGAATACGGTCTGGAATATTCACATAACGCGTTGAGCCTTCTTTTAATGCCCCATCAATACGAGTCTGAGCCCAACCTGCATCACCGAGCAAAATCGTTGCTAGTTCACTGGCTTTATTCACCCGAACACAACCTGAACTGATTGCCCGCGCATTTTTATTAAACAAGCTATGATTTGGTGTGTCATGGAGATAAATCGCATCTGAACTCGGCATATTAAATTTGTAACGCCCTAAAGAGTTACTTGAGCCTGGTGCTTGGCGAATGCGATAAGGGAAATTCGCTGGTGTAATATTTTCCCAGTCGATTGAATAAGGGTCAATCTCATAAGCATCTTGCCCCCATCCTGAATAAACCGTATAGCCTTTACGGCTAAAGTAGCTTGGATCCATTTTACCTTTCGGTGCGATATCCTTGCGTGCCAAACTTGTTGGTACACTCCAAGGTGGGTTAATCACCACATTATTCAGTGCGCTGCTCATAATTGGCGTTTTACGATCCGCTCGACCCACAATCACTTTCGAATCCAAAATGATGTCGTTATTCAGATAAAAATCCAATGTGTACGCAGGGATATTCACCAAAATTCCTGTACCACTACTTTCAGGCACAATCCGTAAACGCTGAATATTCAGTGCCATCAGCCCCGCTTTTTGTTTTGGCTGCATATTGAGCCAAACGCGCGTGCCTTTACCAATCACACCATCGGCTTCTAGACCATATTGAAGCTGAAATTTTTTCACTGCGTCCACTAAGTCATCGCTATACACACGGGCATTGGCGGTGACTTTATTGATCTCTTCAGGCGGCGCGGATGCATCAACGACTTCACCTACCGCAGCGCCTTCCAACAATCCATCTCGCACTAAAATCTCACGGAGTGTAATGACATCATCGCTGGCTTGACCCGGTTTTAACGCTTTTGTACCCGTAATTTCTAGTGTATCTTCCGGCAACGCGAGCTGTTTTAGCATTTCTTTGCGCATCGGTTGATACATCGTGTGTTTCGGTGCTTGAGCCTTCACCCACTCACCCAAACGATGTTCAGATTCAGCCTCTAACCACGGTTTCATTTGTACCGCAGTCGGTGCAATAATTTTATAAGGACGGCTGGTGTATAGCCAATATTGTCCCGTTGACTCAACGGAAGACAGATATTGTAAATAACCCAACATAGCGTCGGATAAAATAGCATCTCGCCCCATTTCGCTCAGCTGGCTATTTTCCAATGAAACTAACCATTCGCTAAATTGAGGTTGGAAACCTGCTAAGGCAAGCTCAGCTAATTGCTGTTGAAACTGGCTAATTGCAGTTTCATCTTGCCATAACAATTGCATTTGCCTGTCAGCATAAATTTTTGCCAACTGGTCCGCAAACACCAATTTTGTTTCTGCTGGCAAAGATGCATTAAGCTTTTCCAAGCTCTCTTTTGCCGTGACTTTACTCACCTCTTCAGAGACAACTGATTGAGGTTGTTGAATTTCCATACTGCTTTGCTGCGTATTTTCTGCTGCGGAAAATGCAGGGAACTGCATCGCCATCAGCCCACATAATACTGAGATCTGCAGAGCTTTCACTCTTCTCTTTGCCATACATCCACCTTAAAGTTACTACATGGATAACATTATTTTTTATTATAGTGACACTATTTGATTATATTTAACTCTGAGAAGAATGTTATAGGAATTGACTAATTTTGTCTTTATTGATGAAAAAAGTTATTGAGGGAGGTGTTCCGAAATAAGCGCTATTTATAAAACAGCATGAGAAATAGAATTGTTTGCGTTTTCCACCAAAACTAAACGATATAACATATCAAATATTGACGTCTTTGATTCTTTCAATAGAGTTAATTTAATATAAGTTATATTAAATCGCAGGAATACGTCATCAATAAATAAACACTATTTTGTTAGTTAAAGGCGAATAATCACCTTTAACTAACTTTTTATCGAATATTAATACTCGGAATTGATAACAACTTCCTCGCCAAAGCGACCTGCTTTTGGCAACGGTTGGTAAGAGGAGTTTGAAGCTCGGAGAATACGAATCCCGCGAATATCTAACTCATGAGCCGCAGCAATATCCGCATCAGCATCACCATAATAGATAGTTAATTTATGGTCACGCATCCAGCTTACTTTATTATTTTTACCTGGTTCATCACCAGCAAAAATGACTGGATTCATTTTATCTGCAGGAATTCTCATACCTTCTTGCACATATTGAGTCACAGTTTCAGTTTTAGTCTGTGTACGACCTGTAATAAAGTAAACTTTATCACCACGTTCTAAGTGCATTTTAACTAAATCGATGCCCACTTGTTTTGGCATACTGAATTTATCCCACTCATTATTCATTTTTTCCCAGAATTGAGGGTTTTTTAGATAGCTAAAATCATTTGGAGAGAATTCAAGTTTTCCACGGTAAAAACCTGGGCTTGAGAATAAAACGGTGTCATCAATATCAAAACCCACCGCCATTGGCGCTTTGCCTTCTAAACTCTGTTTAATTTGCTCAACAGAGACCCAGTGAACCGGTTGTTGTGCCGCTAATTCCGCAACTGTTACCCCAGCACTGACTGTTTCTGGCATTGGAATTTTGGCTTGAGATGTTGCCGTAAAGCTCAGCGCTAATGCAATTGCACTTAACGTTAGTGTGATTTTCTTCATGTTCGATCCTTATAATAGTTTTATTTCGTGATTAACTCCTCACGGACTGCAATGATAAAAGTTTTCATTACATAAAAATGAGATTCAAATCTCATTGCGGTCATCTATTAATGATTTAAAGGGAATGAAGATAATAAAAATATAAAGATAATAAAAAAACCGACACAGTTTCCTATGTCGGTTTTATTATCTAAAAACAAAAATCAATTATTGAGGTAATGCTTGCGGAGCAGGATTATCCTGACCAAAACCTTTCAACCCAACGACGTGAACATGTTCTGTATTACCGGTCACTTTACGCACCAGTTTATATGTCGTTCCTTTCTCTGGGCTAATGTTTTCCGGCGCTGCAATGATTAGCTGCATTTCCAGTCGGTCACATAATTCGAACAGAGTCGCGATAGATTTGGCATCCAAACGCGCCGCTTCATCCAAGAACAGTAAACGACATGGAATGATATCTTTCGCACGCAGTCTGCGGGCTTCTTCTTCCCAACTCTGAACGACCATCACTAAGATAGACATCCCCGTACCGATCGCTTCACCGGTTGATAACGCACCGCTTTCCGCTTTTAACCAACCATCAGAACCACGGTTAACCTCAACATCTAACTCTAAGTAGTTACGGTAATCTAACAGTTCTTCACCAATAGTTTGCGGCAAACGCTGCCCCATATCCATCTGCGGGTTCAAGCGTTGATACAGTTTCGCCATCGCTTCAGAGAAGGTTAAACGTTGGCTAGTAAACAAGTCTTGGTGCAATTCGCTCTCTTCTGATAGCACGCTCAACAGTAAGGCGTGGCTTTCGCGAATATTCACATTCAGTCTAACCCCTTTAACCTGACCAAATGCCACCGCCTGTAAGCCTTGGTTCAGCATACGAATACGGTTTTGCTCACGCTGGATAGTTTTACGGATGATATTCGCCACGCTTTTCGAGCTAATTGCCAGTTTTTGCTCACGGGCAGTCAATTCTTCGGTCAGACGCGCTAACTCAATTTCCATCTGCTCAATCGCATCGATTGGGTCATCGGTACGAATAATATCTTGGCGAATACGCTCACGTAGATGTTGGTAAACAGCAATAAAGAACTGAATTTTACGTTCAGGATGCTTAGGATCTTCGGACATGCGCAGCACATCGCGCAGATGTTCGTTATCCGCCACCGCTAAACGCAGTGCCCCTAACGCCTTATCCGACATCGAACGTAAACTATCACCCTCGGTATAAGCCAATTCGCGGCGATGCAGACGACGCTCAACGCCATTATCTTTCACCAAGCGCATCACCGCACACCAGCCCGCTTTCGCCATCACGACTTGCTCACGGATTTGGTAATAATCTTTTTCCAGCTTACGCAGGCGTTTTTGCAGGTTATCCATTTCCGCTTCACATAACGTCAGTTGTTTTTCTAACTGGTTGATGCGGCTACGGTTTGCCATAACAGATTGATGTAATTCATCACGGCGAATGCTGGCTCGCTCTTGCGCATCTGGATCCGCTTTCACGCCCATTTCTTGCATTTCTGCTTCAAGTTCTTTCAACATTTCTTGTTTGGTGTCGAATGAACTGCGCAGCGATGCCAGAACTTGATGATATTGAGTGCTTTGCGCTTGTTGCTGACGTAATAGCTCACGGGCACGAGTTCTATCTGCTTCTGCATGTTCTAAACGCTTGCGCAGTTTTTCATTCAAGTCCGCATTTTCATTGACCATTCCCGTCGAATCACTGTAACTAAAGTGCGCGCGACGCTGTGCCACTTCCACCAAGGAAAATGCTTGTTGCTTCGCATTTTGCTGGGTATGTTTCGCCAATTCATAATCTTTACGCAGTTGATCATGTTGCTCAGGATCGCTGAGTAACACCGTCACAATCGGCTCTAATTTCGCCAGATTATTACCATGTTTATTGATGAAATGTGCCGCTTCTTCAGCTTCTGAAAGCTCTTCGCGGATCTCTTCAACGCGATCCACCAGCGTTTCATCCATCAACAAATTCACTTGAGGTAATAGACGGTTTAATGCCAGTAAGTTTTCTTTGCCTTGAGCAAACTGTTGGCGTTGTTGCTGGGTTTGCTCTTCAAATTGGTTCAATCCACGCTCTAATTCAGTACGTTTTTGATTTAATGTACGAATTTCAGCTTCAGGATCCGCTTCAAACGCAACTGAAATATGCTGACCGATAAAACGGCTAAATGCTTGGTGAGCACGCTGAATTTTTTGCACATCAAACGACAAGGTCGCATAACGCTCCGCTAATTCATCACGCTCGGCACTCAGTGACTCTAAATGACTCTCACGGGCAGCTCGACCAAATAACGGTAATTCTGGATAGCGAGAATAACGCCACTGACGCTCTGATGAACGGACTAATACTGCATTTTCAAACTCTTGAGCATCAAAAACGCTGTCATCAAATGAAGATGGATCCCCCTCGATAAAATACACATCATCAGGGCAATCTTGTAAATTTTCTAGCTGTTCACGAACCACGGCCAAATCTTGTACCACGATACCATGACGAGCCGGTCCATAAAGTGCGGAGAAGTAAGCCGCATCTTCGATGGTAATATCGTCGTAGATTTCAGATAACAGCACGCCATTAAAGCGCTCTGCCAGTGCCAGCATACGCCCATCTTCGGCACCACTTGGCTGGCTTAAACGTTCGATTTGCTTATCGAGATCACGACGCTGCGCTGCAACTTCATCACGTTCAACCGTAATTTCCCTTTCTTGCTCAAGAAGTTGCTGCATAAATTCAGTCACTTCAGTGCTATTTTCGAAAGTTTCACCCGATTGTTCATTGAGTTGAGTCAGTGCTTCTTGCGCCATAATCCACGCAGGCGCTTTAGCGGAAAGCTGGCTGATACGCTGGCGGATCTGCTCCAGTTCTTGGCGCATTTGCATGCGTTTTTCGCCGCTTTCACTAACGCCTGTACTTAACTCTTCTTGCAGAATTTCTAACTCTGTCATCAAGGCATCAAGCTCATCCGGCTCGACACTTTGGCCATAACGTTTACAGAATTCGCTCAGTAATTTTTCGGCACTACGCTGGCTATCTAAACGCTGTTGCAGTTCAGATAATTGCATACGCAGCGGCTGAACACGCTCTGCTAAATGTTGTTGCGATGACCAGTCACGCAGTAATGAACGCGCTTGTGTATACGCATCCCCACGGCTCACATCACCTAACATGATTTTCACCAGCTGATACGCCTGCTCAAACTGGCTATGAGCCGCATCCGCCACGCTCATTTTTTGCTCTAAGGTAAGCAAGGCTTCTGTAGCTTGCTGCTCTTTGGCTTCAAAGGTTTCCAGCCATTCATCCACGTTCTCAATGGTAAGATCAGGCAGCTGGCAGAGTTCACGAGCACGGTTTAAGGCATGAAGTGCTTGCTGATATTGAATCGCACGAGTTTGCTGTACATCAAGCGCTTGCTGGTAATCTGCAAGCTGGTTTTTCAGCTCATCCACTTCAATTTCAGCGGCTTGTGCACGAGAATCAAGCTCTTCGTGTTTCTCTGTGGCTTCAGCGACAACTTCGCTTTGTTCTTCAAGGCGATAAGTCAGCTCTTCAATATCGGCTTGGTAGCGGTCAATTTTTTCTTGATGGCGTAACGCAGCTTGCACCAGATTTAAGTGGTCACTTGCCGCTTGGTAGTCGGCTTCGATTTCCGTCGACGCTTCATTTTGTTCATTTAATTCACGCGCCATTTCCACACTACGAATTTGTTCAACGCGCAGTTGTTTGCGGTTGCTATACAGTTCGTTACGAGCGGCTAATGCTGCATCTAAGTGAATTCGACGTTCATTCGAGTGACGCATATAGTCCGCAGATACATAGTCTGTGGCTTCGCTGATCAAATGTTTGAATAAATCACGGTCAGATTGTGTAACGCGGATGGCTTCCAGCGTTAAACGGTTTTCACGTAATGCCGATTCCATATCTTGGAATGCTTTACGTACGCCGCTGTTTTCCGGTAATAAATAATCACGCAGTGAGCGAGTGATTGCACTGGAAATACCGCCATATAAGGAGGCTTCAATCAAACGGTAATATTTACTACGATCCCCCGCTGAACGCAGACGTTTTGGCAGTACACCCAATTCGAATAATACTGAGTGGTAGTCTGTGATCGAGTTAAATTGCTTAAATTGAATGCCTTCTTGTTTTTCTACGCGCTCTTTCAGGTCATTCAATGGAATAACTTTAGCTTGGCGCTCTTCAAACACTTCCGTTAACACTTCCGTAGGCACTGTGGCTAATGGCACGCCTTGGATCATAAACGGTTTGATATCAACTTTTTTATCGCGTCCCGCTACTTGCTGTAAGCGAACACCGACCATAACCCGTTGATGTTTAGAGTTTAAAACATCCAGCACCGCATAACAGACTCCTGGACGCAGTTTTCCGTGTAGGCCTTTATCACGGGAACCTGAAGTAGCTCCTGCTTCTGTGGTATTACGGAAATGCAGTAACGTTAAGTCAGGGATCATGGCGGTAATAAAGGCTGCCATGGTGGTGGATTTACCCGCACCATTTCCCCCTGACAGGGTGGTGACTAATTCATCAAGGTCAAAAGTACGAGCAAAAAAGCCGTTCCAGTTCACCAGCGTCAGTGAGCGAAATTTTCCGCGTTCAATCATTCTTGTTCATCCTCTTCACTGTCAGCCAGATCTTGACTCTCATCCGCTTCGTCTTCATCGCTGTCTCTTAGCGATAATTCCCCTTCAAGAGAGACCGCTTCACCATCACGGATCATGCGTAATTGTGCTTCTTGTGGATTATCGCCACTACGCACATCCGCACCAAAGCGGAATACAGATTCATTAATAATAAATTTGCTGGAGTCATTTTGCAGGAAATAGACCATACCTAAACGACGTAAACGGTTTAAGGAGGTTCTCAGTTTTTCCTGTAATTTTTGCTTATCAAGGTCTGAGCCTGTGGAGCGTTGGTTAACAAATTTCAGTAATTTGCTTTCATCGGCCAGCGACAATAATTCTTCAAACAGCTCTTGAGAGGTAAAGACCCCTTGGTTAGTTAGACGCTCAGGACTCAAATAGAGGTAACACAGAATTTTACCCACCATCATGTCCAATTCAGACAAAACAGAACGAGGAATTAAGGTGCTAGAACGGGGACGTAAATAGAAGAAGCCTTCTGGAGCCCGGATCAGTTCAACATTATAGCGAGCATAAAATTGCTCTAACGATTCCTGAAAATCCATTAAAAATGCATGATTATCAAGGTCATCAATACTAATATGGCGACCTGCACGCAGTTGGCTGTCGAGCTCAGGAAAAATAGGGTTAGCTAGTGCTTGAGCCAGTTTAACTGGCATAAATTGTTCAATATTTGTCGATGACATGTGCCTGTACCTTGGCTCCGTGATCATTAATAGCGCGCCATTCTGCCGGTAATCCCGCCAGATCAGCCTCTGCGATACCTAGTTTTACAGCCTGATCGATAATAATACGCGCGACGTCAAAATGGCGTTTCTGCGGGTATTGCGTCAGATAACTCTGTAATACGTGACCGACATCCAGCGGTTTGTTATCCGTTTTATAGAAAGCAAGTTGCGCTTCGATTAACGCCGCTAATTGGTCATTAAGTTCACTGAACTCTTCAAATTCCAAGTCAGGTGGGAGTTCCCCCATAACTTCTTGATCATGAAGTGCCAGCTCCTCATCACGCATATCAAAAAGCCTATCCGCATTGGCATAGGTGAGTGCCCAAGGGCTATCGAGGTACTGCTGTACAGATTGACGTAAACGTTGAGAAAATATACGGTTTTTATCCATATCAATCGCTGTACGGATAAATTTGTGAACATGTCGGTCATAACCAATCCATAAATCAATGGACTGCTGCCCCCAGCTCACAATACGGTCTAGCTTGTTTTGTAAATCAAAAATCAGTCGGTCAACCATTTCCGAGAACTGCGGCGCGTTCATATTCGCTTCTTGGATACGCAGTAAGTTTGCCTGTAGCTTATCGCCAGCCGCTTCTAACGTATCTTGCAATTCTCTTAATGTGCCTGACGTTTCAGAAAGTAGCTGCTCACAGTTGGCAATCGCTGCCTGCCAGTCTTGGTTTAAGAGTGCAGCAATATCATCTTTAACGCTGTTTTGTTGCTCATCCATAATTCGCTGTGACAGGTCAATACTGTCAAAAATTTCAGCGACTGAATATTTTAATGGTGCAAAAACATGGCGATGCCAATAAAACTCATCACCACCTTCTTCGGCTGATTCCGCTGCACGTTGTAGCTCTCCCGCCACAATCGATAACTGCATCGACAATCGTAATGTCGAAAATTCGCGTTGACGAATATAGTAATCACTAATGCCAATACCGAGTGGTGTTAGGCGATAAATCGCATTTCCTTCGACAATGTCGCTGGCAAAGCGGTTAAATATTTTTTGGCGAACCATGTCGTTGATGGCGTTGTTCGCTCTAACTGCCAGTGATTCGGTGGTTTGTTCGAAGCCTTTGCACACTTCTCGAAACGCATCCACCAGCTCCCCTTCACTCATTTCACCGTTAACCCGCTCACTGTTCAGCACTGCCACCGCCAGCAAAAATGCTAAGCGCTCTGCGGGTAGGGAAATCGCAAAATCATTTTTTCGTGCCCAAGACACGAGTTCAGGGACGGTCTGGGAAAAATCACTCATAAATCGTCCTTTTGGGTTTGTTTGCGTGCCATGACATGAATATATCGCCCCATACTGATATAGGGTTCTTCACGACAATATTGTTGTTCAAGCGCCAATAACGCTGGAAAGTCTTTTTGTTGTAATTGTCTACTTTGCAAATAATCATGGAACACTCTAACGCCACTTTTGCCTAAAATATCCATACCACAACCAATAAGCCACTCATCAACCTGTTGAGGGAAAAGCGGGTTCTGTGGCGATAATGAACGTTTGCGACGACGCTGGATGTGAGGAGTTGCGAGATGAAAATTACCTAAAATTGCATTACGCATCACCAAGCCATTTGCATTATAGAACATGACAGAAAATATGCCTTCCGGTCTGATGATCTCTGCCAGTTGCTCTAATGCATATTTTTGGTCGCTAATCCATTCAAGTACCGCATGAAACAAGACAAAATCAACTGGCTCATCAAGGTGTTGAGCAACATTTTGAACGGCGCAGTGAACAAAGCTGATATTCTCGCTAATTCCTTGTTCATCAGCAAGCACCGATGCCCGTTCTAACATTTCTTCGGATAAATCGCAAAGAATAACCTGATGACCCATCGCGGCTAATTGACGAGAAAAATGCCCTTCTCCACCGCCCGCATCTAATATACGTAATGTTTGGCCTTGAAAATGCGTTTCCAGTAACTGGGTAAGATCTTGCCAAACTACCGCTTCGCGAATTTTTCCTTTTGTCGTTCCATAAATATTTTTTGCAAATTTATCGACAATATCATCAAAGTTGCGGTCTGCCATCTGCGTTCCAGTTACCTATCATGAGTTATTTACAGCATATCAAAACCAAGAATTATAACAGATAATCTAGCTGTTTTTGCATAGTACTTTATTTTGTATCCGATTTATTTTACATGGCATTTTATTGCTGATGCAGCTACATTTGACCCTATTCGCTTACATTATCTTCACGACAGGCTTTCTATGTTATTTCTGCTAAAAAAATACCTTGGCTCACTGTTAATGCCGCTGCCCTTATTATTGATTATTGGGGGAATTGGGCTGATTTTATTATGGTTTACCCGCTGGCAAAAAAGTGGAAAATCCTTAGTGACATTAAGCCTTGTTATCATCGCGCTATTAGGGCTACAACCTATTTCTGATAGCTTACTAGCGCCCGTTGAAGGCCAATATGATAAACGTTATGAGCTCATCACCACGAATCCGCCTAAAGAGATAAAGTATATTGTGGTTTTGGGCGGCGGATTTACCTATAACCCAGATTGGAGTCCGAGCTCGAATTTGCTCAGTAACAGCTTGCCCCGAGTCACTGAAGGGGTACGCCTTTATCTGCAACATCCGGGTAGCAAATTGATATTTACTGGCGGTAAAGCCAGTAGCCCAATAAGTAGCGCCGAAGTTGCATCCATGGTCGCTCAATCTTTAGGGGTTCCAGCGACAGATACAATCCCGCTAACCGAACCGAAAGATACGCAAGAAGAAGCCTATGAAGTGGAAAAAATTATTGGCAAGCAGCCGTTCTTGTTAGTGACCTCAGCAAACCATTTACCCCGCGCATTGAAAATGTTTACGAGTCGTGGAATGCAGCCTTATCCAGCCCCAGCTAATCAATTGGTGATCACCAGCGACCTGAACCCTTGGGAGCGTTACATTCCTTCTGCGTTCTATTTTAGCCACAGTGAACGGGCATGGTATGAGCTCATTGGTTCAATTTGGTGGCACTTAAAACCCGATAATACCCAGCCAATTGAAGATAATCAGGCGGAATAAAATACAAAGGGGAAACTTATTTAGTTTCCCCTTGTTTTATCAGGCCATTGTTTTATCAGATCAATGTTCACACCGGAAATTATGGCTGAAATTCTTGTCTTACCAATTCGAGATCTTCTGGTGTATCCACCCCTGCGCCCGGTGCTTTTTCAGCAACCGCCACATGAATTTTCTCACCATACCAAAGCACGCGAAGCTGCTCTAGCATCTCGATTTTTTCTAATGGGCTAGCATCCCAAGCGATATAACGACGAATAAAACCAGCGCGATAAGCGTAGATTCCAATGTGACGCAAGAAAGTATCACCGATGGTCTCTTTGCTCTTTGCAAATTGGTCTCTATCCCACGGAATTGTTGCTCGAGAAAAATAGAGCGCGTAACCGTCTTTATCCATCACGACTTTCACCGCATTCGGATTAAAGGCTTCTTGTGCACTATGAATGGGGACGGCGAGTGTTCCCATATTTGCCTGACTACCTCGCAAATTATGAGCGACTTGGCGAATGATCTCAGGTGGGATCAGTGGTTCATCACCCTGCACATTGACAATAATTTCGTCATCCGAGAAGCCGTAAGTATCAATCACTTCAGCCAAACGTTCCGTGCCAGATTGATGATCAGGATTAGTCATACAAGCTTCCCCACCCGCTGCGATGACCGCTGCAGCGACATCTGGATGGTCAGTTGCAATAATGACTCGGCTAGCACCTGATTTAATCGCTTGCTCCATAACACGAACAACCATCGGTTTACCGTGAATATCTGCTAAAGGCTTACCTGGTAATCGTGTTGAAGCGTAACGCGCAGGAATAATAACGGTAAACATAAGGTTATTGTCCTTCGTCTAACGCAATCTTACGAGCTTCGTTTTCAAGTAAAACAGGAATACCGTCGCGAACAGGATATGCGAGGTGGTCATATTTGCAGATTAATTCGAGGTTTTCTTTGTTGTAACTTAGTTTGCCGTGGCAGGATGGACAAGCAACAATTTCAAGTAAACGGTGATCCATGTTTTCTCCCAAATGGATTTAAACTCACTTGGCGTCAGGATATCACATGCAGGTATCACCGTTAACTCTATTCTTGCTTATTAAGATCTCCTGCGAAGAATGAGAGGATAGTGCAGGAGAAATATTTCTGTTAAGAATTCAATTAGTAAGCGATAACGTCTCTTGCCGTTATGCCATCTGAATTACGAGTAACAGAGAACTCGACGTTTTGACCTTCAGATAAAGATTTGATTTTTTTATTCGCAATTGATTTGGTTGTTACGAAGATATCATCGCCACCATTACGAGGTGAAATAAAGCCGTAACCTTCTTTTGCGTCAAACCATTTAACTTGGCCCATATGTAATTGAAAATTCATATTAAAACTCCTTCTTGTTCCGAGAACAATTTTTTATATTTGTATCATTACTCTCTACACGTTATTCCATTTATTTTGCTGAACTATTTATTTCGATCAGTTTATTCTGACCTATTTATTCAATCCAATCTATTAACATAATTAAGAGTAATTAACTTAACCAATTTATGCATCAAATGTTTATGCATATCTTATAACGACCCAAGTGTAGGTTTCAGGCACCACACATTTACCGTGAACTTAACAGTCTATTTTGACATTATGATGACAACACGAAATAGTAGAGTAAGTAGTGTCTTGCGAGGATAAGTGACTAACTCAAGAACGGGTCGTAAAATTAAAGCTAGCAAATAATCCACTTATTAATGTATTGCAACTTGGTACATAATAAGTAGATCTGCATCACATTGCGGGTATTATTATCTGAAATTAATCCTAAAAGCAAGCAGTTTTATTTCAGATAAGCGATTTTATTTCACTTAAGATTCGTTCTTCACCTATTTTATCAAAATGCGCTTCCACAGGAAGATACCACCAATTGGTCTGTGCGAAGGAATGACATTTGACAGCATCCTTTTCAGTCATCAGTAAATTTTGATTTTTTTCTGCTAAAGGAGCGAGTTGCTGCTGGCTATAGGCTTGATGATCGGAAAACGCATGGGTATTAATGAGCGTTAATCCTTTACTTTCTAAAGAAGAGAAAAAACGAGGTGGATGACCAATTCCCGCCATCGCAACCACATTATTAAGCTCAGTGAGTGAGCATTTTTCACCTGTAATGAGGTTCACTGCCATATCCCCTTTTAGGGACATCAGTGTTTCATTTGAGTTAGGAACACCACCATTTACAATCAAAGCATTCACTGTTTTTAATCGCCCTGCACGTTCACGCATTGGCCCCGCAGGTAACCACCAGCCATTACCAAAACGACGCTGCCCATCAATGACAACGATTTCATAGTCACGTTGCAATGCATAATGCTGTAAACCATCGTCTGTCACAATAATATCTAATTGAAAATTATCGAGTAATGCTTTAATTGCATCACTGCGTTTTGGGGCTACTGCAACAGGCACATGCGTACGATGATAAATCAAAACAGGCTCATCTCCTGCAACTTCCGTCGTTGTATTTTGATCGAGAACTAGCGGATAGTGGTCAGACTGGCCACCATATCCTCGGGATACAACCCCAACACGAACACCTTGTTTAATCAGCGATTCAACTAACCAAATAACCACAGGGGTTTTTCCATTTCCCCCTGCAGTTAAATTCCCCACTACCACAACAGGTACAGGAGCTTTCCATGAGCGAAGTAACCCGGTTTTATAGCCGATATGGCGTACTAGCGTTATCACTCCATACAGAAAAGATAACGGAAGCAACAAAATATAGAGCCATGATTTACCGGACCAAATTCGCTCAATCATTCTTAAATTGGATCCTATGTAATTGTGCGTATGCCCCATTTTGGGCTAATAGGGTTGAGTGGTCACCACGCTCAATGATATGCCCATCTTGTACAACCAAAATTTGATCCGCATTCTCAATAGTAGATAAACGGTGAGCAATCACAAGCGAAGTTCTGTTCTTCTGTAATTCATCTAACGCGGCTTGAATTGCTCGTTCTGATTCCGTATCTAAAGCTGATGTCGCTTCATCTAAAATCAAGATTGGTGCATCACGTAATAATGCACGAGCAATCGCAATACGTTGGCGCTGACCACCTGAAAGCATCACACCGTTTTCACCAATCATAGTATCTAAGCCTTTATCCAATTTTTGGATAAAGTCCATGGCGTATGCCATTTCTGCTGCTTTTTCAATTTCTGCTCGGCTATATCGCCCATCTGTGGCATAGGCAATATTATTTGCAACAGTATCATTGAATAAATAGACATGCTGAGATACGAGAGCAACTTGGCTGCGTAAAGATTCTAGGGTGTAATCACGAATATCATGCCCATCAATACGAATACTACCCTTATCAATGTCATAGAAGCGGGTAATTAAGTTAGCGATCGTAGATTTACCTGAACCCGAGCGCCCAACTAAAGCAACTGATTTGCCTGCTGGCAGCGTAAAAGAAACATCCTCTAGTGCAGGGTGCTCTTTGGTTTGATAAGTAAATGTGACAGAATCAAATTCAATATCACCCTTCACTTGAGCCAGAACTTTCGTTCCTTCATCTTTCTCTTTTTCAGTATCTAAAATCGCAAATAACGTTTGGCATGCTGCCATTCCACGTTGGAATTGCGCATTCACGTTAGTTAGAGACTTAAGTGGACGCATTAACGCAAACATAGACGAGAAAACAACACCAATCGTACCTGGTGATAATTGCTCTTTGATTTCAGGGAAACTTGCTGCGTACAAGACAAACGCTAATGCAAAAGATGCAATCATCTGAACAATAGGATCAGAAATAGCTGAGGCGCTAACCATCTTCATATTTTGACGGCGCATATTATTGCTGACTTTATCAAAGCGTTCAGTTTCGACTTTCTGCCCACCAAAAATGAGCACTTCTTTATGCCCTTTAAGCATCTGCTCAGCACTCGTCGTCACATGCCCCATACCCGTTTGCATATTTTTACTAATTTTACGAAAACGCTTAGAAACCATACGAATGGTGATAGAGACGACGGGCGCAATGGCAATCAAAATCAAAGACAATTGCCAACTGTTATAAAACATAATACCAAATAATGCGATGATATAAGTGCCTTCGCGAATAATGGTAATCAGAGCACCGGAAGCCGAAGATGCGACCTGCTCTGAATCATAGGTAATACGCGATAATAAAGTCCCGGTAGATTGCTGGTCAAAATAACTCACCGGCATTCCCATCATATGACCAAATAATTTGCGGCGTATACTCATCACTACTTTTCCTGACACCCAAGAAACGCAGTATGTGGAGACGAAACTTGAAGATCCACGCACGACCATCAAGCCCAAAATTGCCAGCGGTAGCCACTTCAATGTGTCATTATCCGCCTTACCAAAACCGTCATCTAATAATGGTTTAAGTAAAGAAATCATAAACGCATCACCTGCGGCGTTGATGATAAGAGCAATTGCTGCAACAATTAACCCAATTTTAAAAGGCGCAATGGTTGGCCATAGGCGCTTAAATGTTTGCTTTGTCGATAGGTCTTGATCATTCATGCTTTTATTACCAGACTTAATGTAAGCGCACTATTCTACAAGGGAAATTGGCGATCACCAAACCACAGATGATACCAACGTGGATTAATTTCTTTTCTGTAACGCAAAATTTCCATTCTTTCTTTTTTAAAACATATTGTTACCTGACCTTCCTTCGCCGTATTTAACCACTGAATATTCTTTTTAGCATAGCGCAAATAGACTTTATCCGATGGTATTTTCCATGGGCTATACCTCGCAGAGGAAACTAATGCCAACGTTGGCTGTACTTTTCGTATAAATAACGGTGTTGAAGATGTATTACTCCCATGATGAGGAACAAATAAAATATCTGCTTTGAGCTGCCCATCAATTTGTAATGCTAACCTTTTCTCACCTTGCTTTTCCAAATCGCCCGTGAGTAATAGTCGTCGATACCCATCACTGACCTGAATCACGCAAGAATCATTATTGTGCGATATCTCAGCTAATTTCTCTGGCCACAATACTTCGAACCTCAACATCCCCCATTGCCAACGCTGCCCTTGATAACAAGGAAGATGCTTGGGTTGACCAAAGCTGCTACGTAGACTTAACCATGGATATGCTTCAATTAAATCAGAGATACCACCAGTATGGTCAAGGTGATTATGGCTTAAAATTGCGTCGATAGGCGTGATTTGATGATGCCTTAAAAAAGGAGTGATTTGCCGTTTAGCGTTGCTTTCATTATTCCAACGGTTCCCCGTGTCATATAAAACCGCTTGTTGATTTTGCATCATAACCACGGCAAGCCCATGACCGATATCCAACATGGTTAAGCACCAATCATGCTCTTCGTGCTGGCTTTGACTCTTAGTGAAAAATAATAAAAAACCAATGCAACTTAATAAACCAAGATAATTTTTATACCAACCAAATAAGATAATAAAAACAAATACCCAACAAAAAAACACGGTGTAAATAGACATTGTGTTAATTTCAGTCCAAAACCCGCTTAAATATGTCAGCGGTCTTAGCCCAAACTCGAGAATATTATCAATTAGCCCGAAAGCGACATTATGCCAAGAGCTCAGAGGCAACAATAGCGCGCTAAAAATAACGGGCACTACTCCCCAAGTAATAAGAGGCACAAACCATAAATTTGCAAATACGCTCATCACATTAATACCGTTAAACAGCAATACTTGAATAGGTATTAGTAAAATCAATAAACCAATTTGCAGGTGAATTAGTGGCACTATTTTTCCCATGATTGGATGGCAGCTCAATCTAGATGAAATGGGAAAAACACGAAACCAATACAAGATAGCTAATACAGCAAAGCTTGATAACCAAAAGCTATCAGAAAGGATGGCAAGCGGATCAAACAATAAAATCCCAGCAATACTCCATAACGCCCATTGCCACGGGAAACAGAAAAATGGCTGCTTACGAACATAAATCCAGAGTAGCAATGCAAATACAGCTCGAGTTGCAGGGATCGCAAAATTCGACAACCAAGCATAGAGTAAGGCAAATATAACGCCTAAAAATAACGGTAAATTCTCGCCTATCCATTTGACGGGTAGAAAAAATTGCAATAAGCGAGCGCATAAGTAACCAATTAGATAAGCGATTCCAATGTGTAATCCAGAAATTGCGATCAAGTGTGTCAGCCCTGTTGATTGCAATAACTGAGTATGTTCGATAGAAAGCCTTCCTCTTTCCCCAAACATTAATGCATAAATAATTCCATGATTTTGCCGTGTCAAAAGTGTTTCGCTGAACTGGTCGATAATTTTTTGCCGTAGAGAACATTGCTGGCCTACTTGTACTGCTTGTTTGACTTTTAGTGTACCGATGACTCGTTGAGCAATGAAATGCCTTTGCAGATCAAATCCGCCCTCATTCAGAGAAGCATGAACTGGATTTAGCTTGCCAACGACCCGCCATTGCTGCCCTGCACACATTTTTTCATGCTTATTTTGTTTTAAATTCCATGATGCATAAAGCGGAGGAAAAATTCGTGCTCCATCGACTCTGTCTATCCTTACTCTCTTTTTAGCATCATCTTGATTGAGTGGAATACTAACAATCGTAATATCCCATTGCCGATGAGAACTACTTAGAAAATCGATTTTTTTCCGTACTTCAACACCATGCCAGCAAGCCCAAAGAAATCCCATTCCCACTAATGCCAAAAATAGAACGCACTTATTACGCCAAATAATAACCAGCGCGGCTAGCAGAATAATACCTGCCACTAAATAGTGACTATCATCAGGAAGATTTGGCAAGAAAAGTAGCGGAAGCGTACCGATAGTCAGTGCAATAGCAGCTTCTGTATAAGAGAGTCTATCTTGATAGTGACGGCTAAATTTTCCCATCGTCCTAAAACCTACCTACAATTATTCCTGTGTAGATAAGTTAAAAGCATCCAAAGTGATTCCATAACCTTATAATTAGAGAATTTAACGCGTTATTCCAAAACTATGTGTAATGCAAAAGAATTAAAAGTTGAGCTGCGAAGCGCTTCGCAAAAATAGTCTTAAGTAATTTATTTAATAAGATATTTAAAGGTAATTTAGGGAAAGCTGAAGGGTAAATTGCAGACATAAAAAAACAGCGCTATATCAATATAAGCGCTGTTTTATAGTAATAATTAAGATTTACAGTCGATTATTGACCGTAAATATTTACACGGTCGCGTAACTCTTTACCTGGTTTGAAGTGGGGAACGTATTTACCTTCCAGTTCCACTTTATCACCTGTTTTTGGGTTACGGCCAACGCGTGGAGCACGGTAGTGAAGAGAAAAACTGCCGAATCCACGGACTTCAATACGCTCGCCTTCAGCTAACGTATCAGCCATATGCTCAAGTATTTCCTTTACAGCTTCCTCAACGGTTTTCGCTGAAAGATGAGACTGCTGGCTAGCCAGTCTTTCAATTAATTCAGACTTGGTCATAGTACCTCCCTAAACTACCGATACAAAGGGGTAACCGAAGTTACCCCCACTTAATTATTCGCCTTTAGCTGCTTTGAAAGCTTCAGCCATTGCATTGTTGCCGAATGCAGTATCTTCTTGCTTGTTCACAGCTGCGACAGCGTCTTTCTCATCAGCTTCGTCTTTAGCGCGAACAGACAGGTTGATTACACGGTTTTTACGGTCAACACCAGTGTATTTAGCTTCAACATCATCACCAACGTTCAGAACCAGAGTTGCATCTTCAACACGGTCACGTGAAGCTTCTGATGCACGCAGGTAACCTTCAACGCCCAGAGTCAGCTCTACAGTTGCACCTTTAGCATCAACTGCGATTACTTTACCAGTAACGATTGCGCCTTTCTTAGTTGCTGCCAGGTAGTTGTTGAATGGATCTTCAGCTAACTGTTTAACGCCCAGAGAGATACGCTCACGTTCTGCGTCGACTTGCAGAACAACAGCTGCGATTTCGTCGCCTTTTTTGTAGTCACGAACTGCTTCTTCGCCTGCAACGTTCCAGGAGATGTCAGACAGGTGAACCAGGCCATCGATGCCGCCGTCCAGACCAATGAAGATACCGAAGTCAGTGATTGACTTGATCTTGCCTTCAACACGGTCGCCTTTGTTGTGAGTCTCAGCGAATTGCTGCCATGGGTTAGATTTACACTGTTTCAGGCCTAAGGAGATACGACGACGTTCTTCATCGATATCCAGAACCATAACTTCAACAACATCACCAACGTTAACAACTTTAGATGGGTGGATGTTTTTGTTAGTCCAATCCATTTCTGAAACGTGAACCAGACCTTCAACGCCTTCTTCGATTTCTACAAAGCAACCGTAGTCAGTCAGGTTAGTAACGCGACCAGTCAGTTTAGTACCTTCTGGGTAACGTTTAGCGATTGCGACCCAAGGATCTTCGCCCAGTTGTTTCAGACCCAGAGAAACACGAGTGCGCTCACGGTCGAATTTCAGAACTTTAACATTGATTTCATCACCAACGTTGACGATTTCGCTTGGGTGTTTAACACGTTTCCAAGCCATGTCAGTGATGTGCAGCAGGCCGTCAACACCGCCCAGATCAACGAATGCACCGTAGTCAGTAAGGTTCTTAACGATACCTTTAACTTCCATGCCTTCTTGCAGATTTTCCAGCAGTTGATCGCGCTCAGCGCTGCTTTCAGATTCAATTACAGCACGACGAGAAACAACAACGTTGTTGCGTTTCTGATCCAGCTTGATTACTTTGAACTCAAGATCTTTGCCTTCCAAGTGAGTAGTATCACGAACTGGGCGTACATCTACCAGTGAACCTGGTAAGAACGCACGAATGCCGTTCAGTTCTACAGTGAAACCACCTTTAACTTTACCGTTGATAACACCAGTTACAGTTTCAGCTTCTTCGTAAGCTTTTTCCAGCGTCAGCCATGCTTCATGACGTTTCGCTTTCTCACGAGAAAGGATAGTTTCACCGAAACCATCTTCTACTGCATCCAGAGCTACATCGACTTCGTCGCCAACTTGGATTTCCAGCTCACCCTGAGCATTTTTGAACTGTTCTACTGGGATAGCAGATTCTGATTTAAGACCTGCGTCTACCAGTACTACGTCTTTATCGATAGCAACTACTGTACCGCGTACAATAGAACCAGGACGAGTTTCAATATTCTGCAGGGATTCTTCAAAGAGTTGAGCAAAAGATTCAGTCATATTAATGATCTTCAAGTGTCTTATATTAACGTCCATCTAGCATCCCGCCAAATGGGGTTGTTTCACATACCCCACAACATTCCTTGTCGCAAGGTTTTAACCATGCTAGAAAATAACCAGCATGGAGGTAATTGCGTATATTATCTAATTATAAGCTAAAATAAAGCCTATTATCACGATAATTGTAGAATTTTTTTCGCGTAGGTGCGTGCTTTTTCAATAACTTCCTCAATAGACATACTTGTGGAATCCAGCACTAACGCATCTTTAGCGGCAATAAGAGGAGCAACCGGACGGTTACGATCCCGATAATCGCGCTCTTGAATTTCGGTCAAAAGTCGCTCAAAGTTAACATCAAACCCTTTCTCCTGCAACTGCTTCATCCGGCGATGGGCACGCTCCTCGGCGGAGGCATCCAGAAAAATTTTCACTGGTGCATCAGGAAAAACTACCGTCCCCATATCACGGCCATCTGCGATTAAGCCGGGCATCATTCTAAATGCGCGCTGGCGTCTTAACAGAGCTTCTCGCACTCGCGGGAACGTGGCTGTTTGAGATGCTGTATTCCCGACGGTTTCTTGCCTAATTTCATTAGACACATCTTCACCTTCGAGAATAACTTTCAAACGATTTTCTTCAGGTACAAAACGCACATCTAAATTTGCAGCTAAAGGCACTAAAGCATCTTCAGATTGAATATCAACGTGGTGATGCAGAGCCGCTAACGCTAATACGCGGTAAATTGCACCAGAGTCTAATAATTGCCATCCAAATTCATTTGCTAATGCTTGGCAAAGAGTACCTTTACCCGCTCCGCTTGGTCCATCAACGGTGATTACAGGGGCGATAGCCACCATAAAAAATCTCCTTTTCTGCAAATAGCCTCAGCTACCCGCAATTAAAATCTGTGGGAGTATTATACCTACTCATCGATTTTGTGAAATACGCAGGTGGATTTGTCAGGAATAAAAATAGGTGAAAATAACGAAAATGAAAGGAAAAGATTGGTTGATAACACATTGATGTTAATCAACCAATCCAATTCGGTTAGTGGCTTAATCGTGCTAGTTGTTGGAAATAATCAGGGAAAGTTTTTGCTGTACAACCCGGATCTAAAATCGTCACTGGGGTATTGGAGAGTGCCACCAACGAGAAGCACATTGCAATACGATGGTCGTTATAGGTTTCGATTTCAGCATGTTTTAGCTGTGCTGGTGGCATGACTCGGATAAAGTCATACCCTTCTTCTACTTCCGCGCCCACTTTACGTAGCTCGGTTGCCATCGCAAATAAGCGGTCCGTTTCTTTCACTCGCCAGTTATAGATATTACGAATGACTGTCTCGCCTTTTGCAAACAGAGCGACCGTTCCGATAGTCATCGCTGCATCAGGAATAGCGTTCATATCCATATCAATACCGTTCAGAGTTCCACGTTCACATTCAACGTAATCATCCCCCCAGCGGATAATTGCGCCCATTTTTTCCAAAACGTTAGCAAATTTAGTATCACCCTGTAAGCTATTACGGCCGATCCCAGTGACTCGGACTACACCGCCTTTAATCGCTGCTGCGGCAAGGAAATAGGAAGCGGAAGACGCATCCCCTTCAACAAGGTATTCACCTGGCGATACATACTGCTGCTGGCCTTCAATCACAAATTTTTGGTATTGATGATTTTCAACATCCACACCGAAGGTCTTCATTAATGCCAGCGTAATGTCGATATAAGGTTTGGAAACCAGATCGCCTGCAATAGTAATTACAGTGTCCTGAGAAGCCAAAGGAGCCGCCATTAATAATGCAGTTAAAAATTGGCTAGAAACCGAACCATCTACGGAAATATTCCCACCAACAAAACCGCCGTTTAAGCGCATCGGAGGGTAATTTTCTTGTTCAAGATAATCAATATCAGCACCGCCTTCTCTTAAGGCATCAACCAAGTGGCCAATTGGGCGTTCTTTCATTCGAGGCTCGCCTGTCAGCACAATATTATTTGCACATAATGACAATGCTGCCGTTAATGGACGCATCGCGGTGCCCGCATTACCTAAAAAGATCTCAAGCTCACCTTGATGAGATAAACAGCCATTTATCCCTTCAACTTGGCAACGAGTTTTATCTTCAGATAATTGATATTTAACACCTAGTTGGCTTAATGCATTCAGCATATGGCGAATATCATCGCTGTCTAATAAGTTGGTCAGTACTGTGGTGCCTTTTGCCATAGCGGCTAATAGAAGTGCGCGGTTGGAGACACTTTTTGACCCCGGCAGATTAATGGTCCCATTAATTGAAGAAATTGGTTGTAATGTCAGGGATTGCATGAAAAGTGATTTCTCCGATGTGATTTGCTACTTTTTTATCGTTATTTAAATGAATGAGCCGACTCGTTCTTCCTGAGCAAATCGGCCTGACAACTAGTACATCATAAATTATGCATGATGGCGTTCAAAATCAGCCATAAAGTCAACTAACGCCTGAACACCCGCCAGCGGCATTGCATTGTAAATAGATGCACGCATTCCGCCAGAAACCTTGTGACCTTTTAGTGCTAATAACCCTTGGTTTTTAGCATCTTCAATAAATGTTGCATCCAATGCAGGGTTTTGCATTTGGAATGGTACGTTCATCCAAGAGCGATTTTCCACCGCCACACGGTTAATATAAAATTCACTGTCATCGATTGTGCTATACAGTAACTGTGATTTTTCATAGTTACGTTTTGCTATTTCCTGCAATCCACCTTGCTCTTTTAACCATTTGAAAACCATACCCGCTAAATACCAAGCAAAAGTTGGTGGAGTATTGAACATGGACTCATATTGCGCTAACACCGTGTAATCGAAAACAGATGGTGTCTGAGGTGAAGCTTTACCTAATAAATCCTCACGAATAATAACTAACGTTAAGCCTGCCGGACCAATATTTTTTTGTGCACCGGCATAAATCACACCATAGCGGGTAACATCAATAGGCTTGGATAAAATCGCAGATGAATAATCAGCTACAATAATTTTGTCTGCAGGGAAATCAGGTTCTTCATGGATAGCCAAGCCACCAATGGTTTCATTCGGGCAATAATGAACATAGGCAGCATCTTTACTTAATGGCCACTCGCTCATTGGTTTGATGCTGATAACGCCGTTATTTTCTTGAACGACATCAATCACGTTCGGGGTGCAATATTTTTGAGCTTCTTTAGCTGCTGATTCAGACCAATAGCCACTGACAATGTAGTCTGCTGTCGTTTTATCGCCTAACAGGTTCATTGGCAGTGTGGCAAAATGAGCACGAGCACCGCCATGACAGAATAAAACTTTATAGTTATCAGGGATATTCAATAAGTCGCGTAAATCTTGTTCTGCTTCTTTCGCAACCTCAATAAAATCTTTCCCGCGATGACTCACTTCCATCACAGAAACCCCTAAACCTTTCCAATTACAAAATTCTTGCTCTGCACGGCGCATGACTTCAATAGGTAACATTGCTGGACCTGCGCTGAAATTATAAACCTGACTCATTGACCTTACCTACCTTAAATATTGTTAGTTAACATCACTCAGATATCTAAAGTTGTATCATTCCGTGCCACTAGCTGCAACGGTTATTACGTATCGATGGCAAAAACAAAAGGTCAGATTCGAAGGGCAAAAAAAGAAAACAATTTTGTTAATAGCGTCACAGAATCCGCTATCACAATTTTATGAAGTAATGAGCGCTAAAAAGGGTATAAAATCTCGAATCTGCTTTATTTTACAGTCGAGGATTTAATGGTGAAAAGCGGGCGATAACCACCCGCTTTAAAGACAAAAACTAGCTAATCACCTTACTGACGATTTCAATCGCTTCTTTCTCAATCAAGTGAAGATGTTCTTCACCACGGAAACTTTCACAGTAAATTTTGTAAGCTTCTTCAGTGCCTGATGGACGAGCAGCAAACCAACCATAGTCAGTCATGATTTTTAACCCGCCAATTGATGCGCCATTGCCCGGAGCTGCCGTTAAACGCTGAGTAATTTTATCGCCCGCTAATGTGTCCGCTGAAACCATTTCTGGCGACAACTTGCTTAACTTAGCTTTCTGCTCATGGGTCGCTTTCGCTTGGATACGACTGTAGATTGGTGCACCAAATTTTTCAGCGAGTTTATTATAACGCTGCTGAGGGTTTTCTCCTGTTACTGCTGTAATTTCTGCAGCGAGCAGGCATAAAATAATTCCGTCTTTATCCGTCGACCACGGCGTGCCATCAAATTTCAAAAATGAAGCGCCAGCACTCTCTTCGCCACCAAAACCAAGGCTGCCATTATATAAGCCATCCACAAACCATTTAAAGCCAACAGGCACTTCAATGAGTTCACGACCAATATCATTAACAACGCGGTCAATCATGGCGCTGGAAACTAACGTTTTACCTACAGCAACTTCTTTGCCCCATTGAGGGCGATGTTGGAATAGGTAGTCAATTGCAACAGCAAGATAGTGGTTAGGATTCATTAACCCACTTGGGGTAACAATACCGTGGCGGTCATAATCAGGATCGTTCGCAAACGCTAAATCAAAATTTTCTTTCATTCCCAGCAAGCCAGCCATCGCCCAACGGGATGAACAGTCCATGCGGATCACACCATCGTGGTCTAATGGCATAAAGCGGAATGTTTGGTCAAGCTGGTCATTAACAATTTCAATATCTAATTGATAATACTCTGCAATTTTTTTCCAGTATTCAATACCAGAACCACCCAGAGGATCGACGCCGATTTTTAATCCTGATTTTTGGATAGCTTGCATATCCACAACTTCGCCGAGTGAGCGAACGTATGGCATCACCAGATCTTGCTCTGCCACAAAACCACTGGCCATTGCATCGGCAAAATCTAAGCACTTCACACCATCAAGGTCTTCTGAGAGTAATTGATTAGCATTCTGTTCAATAACAGATGTTAAATCGGTATCTGCAGGACCACCGTTTGCAGGATTATATTTAATCCCGCCATCTTCCGGTGGATTATGGGATGGAGTAATTACGATGCCGTCGGCAACATCTTGATGTGCATTGTTATAACTTAAAATCGCGTGGGAGATAGCCGGAGTTGGGGTAAAACCGTTATCTTCTTGAACAATAACATGAACTTGGTTAGCTGCTAATACTTCGATCACCGACATAAAAGCCGCTTCTGACAGCGCATGGGTATCTTTACCCACATAACAAGGTCCTGTTACCCCTTGCTGCTTACGCAGATCCGCTATCGCTTGAGCGATTGCCAGAATGTGATTTTCATTAAAGTTTTTACGCAGCGAACTACCACGATGCCCAGAAGTCCCAAACTTGACGGCCTGAGAAGACACATCGGGATCTGGCTGTTGGGTATAATATTGAGCCGTTAACTGAGCAACGTTAATCAAATCACTTTGAAATGGAAGCTGCCCTGCTCGTTCATGAATTGCCACTTGTTATCTCCCAAAGCACTGATGCTTAGCGTGAAACACCAGTGACTTACAATGTTTAGATGACTATCAAGGTTAGATAGTATTTACCAAAGTTAAATCGTATTGCCGACTTTTTCGATGACATTCGCTGGGAAGTTCATCTCTTGCATAATCGCATCAATCATACTGCGCTTGCGATTGGTGTTGGTGTTAGTGATCACCCAATACGGCGTGCCCGGTATATGGCGAGGTTTTGATTGCTTGCCCGCAGCCAGTAGCGTTTGCTCATCACCAGCAAAATAAACACGGGTACGGCCATGCATGGACTCTGTTGCGCTCTCAAAACTTTTCGCATCTAAGCTATATAGCGTTGAAAGAATTAGCATAAAGCGATCAATCGCCTTATTTTTTTCTGCATAAGCATCAGATAATAATAATTCTCTGATCACTCTCACAGGGTTTTGAGCAACCACCTTGGTATTCATCACCGGCGCATCTTGTGGCGCTAACGGTGCTACACTCACTTCTGTTGCGGGTACTGGCTGCTGCGCGGATTTGAAATTTAGCATACGGCGTAAAATATCCGATGCACTTTCACCGATATGCTGTGTGTGACTTGCAATATAGCGGTAAAGCTCTTCATCAACTTCTATCGTTTTCATTTTTTCCCAGTACTTTCTTAATCTAAAATTCGCGCCAGATTATAAGCCAGATTTAAAAAAAACAAAACAATTAAAATTTCAATAACTTAAAACAAACAACGAGTTAAGTTTTATGTGATTTCAGTGGGTTACCTTGTTCTGATTATACAGATTTGGTTTTTTGGCATCACCGTGCCATGATAAGCCTTCAATTTGATAAACAACATCAATCCTAGTCCAAATATGACCGAATTACTCAATTATACAATCCATAAACCTGAAAATCCGATCACCGTCATCCCCGTCGTTTTGATCCATGGGCTCTTTGGTGACCTGAATAATTTAGGCGTTTTAGGTCGTGACTTACAAAATTATTTCGATACTATTCAAGTCGATGTGCGCAATCATGGTGATTCATTTCGTTCTGACGAAATGGAATACCAACAGATGGCCGAAGATGTGATTGCGCTCGTAAAATCCCTTGGTTACCACAATGCTATTCTTATCGGACACTCTATGGGTGGAAAAATTGCCATGGCTGCCAGTGAGATCGCGCCTGATTTCATCGAAAAAATTGTGGCTATCGATATCGCACCTGTCGCTTACAACGTTCGCCGCCATGACGAAATTATTGCAGCGCTAAAAGCAACAACTCAAGCACACGCTAAAACCCGCCAAGAGGCTAGCGGCATTATGCGCGAATTCATTCCCGAAGAAGGTGTCATTCAATTCTTACTTAAATCCTTTAAACAAGGTGAGTGGAAATTCAATCTTTCGGCAATCAAAGCTAACTATGAAAAGATCATCGGGTGGAAAACGGTGCCTGCATGGGATAAACCCGTGTTACTGATCCCCGGTGGGAACTCGCCCTATGTGCAAGCCGAATACCGCGACAGTATTGCCGCTCAGTTTCCGCAAGCCAAAGCTTGGGTAGTTGCCGATGCCGGACATTGGGTTCATGCCGAAAAGCCGGAGCATGTACTACGAGCTATTCACCGCTTTTTAGCTATTCCTGACTGATCTAACCACTTTGACTCCCGCAATCCTGATATTGAATATTCAATTCTTCAATATCAGGATGAAACATATCCATTAAATATATTCACACTCAATAATAAGACGAACTTCAATACACTTGTAATTATGATGACGGTATTATCTACCTTGATTAAATAATCATATTTTTCAAATCGATATATACACAGACATTATTAAATATACAGGATGATGAATATACACAATGGAAAGTGTCAAAACACAATCAACATTATATTTTATTGGCGTTATTGCGAAACTTTCTGGCGAAATTGATTATGATGATTTCAAACAGAAAACAGAGAATATAAATCAATTTCAAGATTATATTAAAACAATAAAAGATAATTATCAGATTAAATGCAAGAACAAGCATCAGCGCGATAAAAGCGTCGCTAAACTACCATCCCCCACCATTCTTTATGATAATGATGGTTACGCTTTTCTGTTGGCTAATCATAATCAAGAACAAGTGCTCATTCAGCGTTTTGGTCATCCTACACCTGAAATATGGAGCCATGAAGAGCTACAAAACAATTGGAATGGGGACTGGCTTCACGTCAAAGTTAAGCAAGGAAAATTCGATATTTCATGGTTTCAAACGGAATTTATGAAGTACCGTAAAATCATCACTTGGGTATTGGTTTTCTCTTTTATTTTACAAATATTAGCACTAGCCTCCCCCATTGTGATGCAGGTTATTATGGATAAGGTGCTTATTCATAATAGTTTATCGACCTTGGATGTTTTAATTTTCGGTTTAATCGTCGCGGCGATTGTTGAAGTCATATTAAAAGGACTACGAGAATATATTTATAATCATACCGTCAATCGAATTGATATGACGTTAGGATTAAAGTTAGTTAATCACTTATTGCACCTGCCTATTTCATTTTTTAAAAATCGACAAATTGGTGCCATTGTGACTCGAGTTAAAGAATTGGAAACTATCCGAGAATTCTTGACCAGTAGCTTTTTCACTCTGTGTGTCGATGTTCTGTTCTTATTCGTCTTCATCTATGTGATGAACTTACTTTCCACCACCCTTACCTTACTTTTTCTCTGTTCTATTCCCTGTTATTTATTGGTTGCTTGGTGGCTCACGCCGAAAATTGAAGCCGCCGCTCAACAACAGTTTGCCAATATTGCGGTGAATACCTCATTCTTGACGGAAAGCGTTAATGGGATTGAAACCGCCAAGAGCTTATCCATTGAACCGAGCTTTACCCGTCGTTGGGATAAGCAAACGGCAGATATGAGCCAAACCAATTTTGTATCTGGGCAAATCAGCTCACGCTCTGAACATATTGTCATGGTCATTGAAAAGGTGACGAGCGCCATCATTCTATGGGTTGGCGCATCTGAAGTTCTGGCTCTGCAATTGACTATTGGGCAATTTATTGCCTTTCATATGATGGTCAATCATGCAAATCAGCCTCTCGTAAAACTGGTCAAATTATGGGGAGATTATATTCGAACCAAAGTGGCGGTAGAAAAGATGTCACAAATCATTAATCTTCCACAAGAACAGAGCAAGAAAGGAAACGATGCTCGGCTTAGTGGCAATATTCAATTACATAACATTAGCTTCCGTTATCAACCTAATATGCCGACCGTCCTCAATAACTTTAATCTTTCAATAAAAGCTGGGGAAACCATTGGGATTGTAGGCACATCGGGTTCAGGAAAAAGCACTCTAGCTCGGTTAATTTTGCGTTTATACACCCCAGAACAAGGAGGAATCTATCTTGATGGATCACCGATTACAGCACTTAGCCTTGCTTCTCTAAGGCAGCAGATTGGTATTGTTTTGCAAGAAAATTTCTTATTTCATCAATCTGTTTTCGACAATATTGCTCAAACTCACCCTAATGCCTCGATGGATGAGGTTGTGAATGCTGCAAAAATGGCGGGAGCCCACGATTTCATACTTAAATTGCCGATGGGCTATGACACAATTTTAGCCGAAGGCGGCTCCTCTCTTTCAGGAGGACAACGCCAACGCATCGCCATTGCCAGAACACTTTTGTCTGATCCGAAGATCATTATTTTCGATGAGGCCACCAGCGCCTTAGATGATGAATCCCAAGCAATCATTCAAGAAAATATGCAAGAAATAGCCAAAGGACGCACCGTAATTACGATTGCCCACCGCCTTTCAACGATCCGTAACCACCAGAGAATTATCGTGATGCAGCAAGGGCAAATTGTTGAGCAAGGTAGCCATCAACAATTAATCGAGAACAATCAATTTTATACACATTTATGGACGCTTCAGCAGTCTCTTAAATAATGACACGGATGTTAACCATGAAAAAAAAATCAGCGCTCTCTCGCTATAACAGTTTTCTACCTGCCCATTTGGCTATTTTAAAAACGCCGCCTTCTTATTTGGCATTTACCATAGCCATCAGTATTAGTATTGGTATTTTTATCGCTATTGCTTGGTCTTATTTTGGCAAATTAGATGTTCAAGCCACCACCCAAGGAAAACTTATCGTTTCAGGGCGCACCCAAACCATTCAAGCTTTTGAATTAAGTCGTTTACAGCAAATTCACGTTGAAGATGGGCAACAGGTAAAGCAAGGGGATCCATTGCTCAGTGTTAAAGTATTAGGCGTAGACCAGGATATCCTTAGCCAACACTACCAAAAAAACTTTCACGCCAGTGAAGAAATGATTCACCATGCCCTACTCAACCAGCAATCCATTGAAATTTCTGCTTATTACAGCCAACTATCAGCTACGGAGCAAACTCAAGCACAACTCAGCTATCAAACTATTAAAAAAGAGTATGAAACCTTACTCAACGAAATAACCAATGAAATTCAGATTAATCGCGTTAACTTTCAAGCGAGAGAACGAGAGTTAAAAGACATCAATATCTTGATGAATAACATTAAAAAACGGCTCGATGCACATACCACCCTGAGTCAAAAACAGTTAATCAGTCAAAAAGAATTTTTAGAACAGGAGCGTGAATTACTACTCGCAAGAAAAGAAAAAACCACCAAACAATCCGAACTCTCTATATTAAATAGCCAACATCATGCTTTGCTCGAAAAGCAAGATAGGATTAATGCGCAAAAACACCAAGAATGGCATGAGAAATATCAGCAAGCTAAATTCAAATTTGTTTCTCTTGAACAGGAATTGATTAAAAACCAAGAAAGAAATCAGCTTGAAATTATTCGCGCGCCAGTAGATGGAACCGTGCAACAAATTGCAGTTTATACCCTTGGGGCTGTATTACAACCAGCACAGCAATTGATGGTTATTGTACCTAATAATCATGTGCAATTAGCTGAAGTCAAAATACTCAATAAAGATATCGGCTTTATCCAAGAAGGTTTAAAAGCGGATGTCAAAATTGACGCCTTCCCTTATACCCGCTACGGGACTATTGAAGGTGAAGTATTGTCTATTTCCCGCGATAGCACTCAAGATGACAATCTAGGTCTCGTCTATTTAGCGCAAATTGGTTTAAGCAACAAACAGCTATTAGTGGAAGGCGAGCAAGTTGAACTGACGCCAGGCTTATCGATTGTTGCTGAAATAAAAACAGATAAACGACGATTAATTGATTATCTATTAAGCCCAATTAACGAATATACCGCCACAGCCATGAGAGAGAAGTAATCGATGGAACAGCAAAATAATAATGGCTTGGAAGCCTTAATATGGATTGCTCATCATTTTCAAAAAAATGTCACTCAAGGGCAATTAATGCATGCCATTGGTATGCAGAATGATTCCCCCACAGATGTTGAAATCAGACAATGTGCACAGATTATTGGTTATGAAACAGAGCTCATCTCTCTCACTCGGCAACAGATGCAGGATATCCCATTACCTGCTTTGGTGTTAATTAATCAACGCTGGCATGTTATCACCCAAAATTCACCACTAACTGCGATCTCACCAAAAGGGGACGATGAGGAACCATGGAATGAATCCTCCGATTACAATTACTCCGTCATTTTAATTAAAGAGCAGTTGGAGAAAGAACAAAAAAGAGCATTTGGCATCAGTTGGTTTATTCCATCCATTATTCGTCAACGTTTTAAACTCAAAAATGTCTTTATTCTTGCCGCAATTGTGCAATTTTTTGCACTCGTAAGCCCTCTACTATTTCAAAACTTAATTGATAAAGTGCTTGTCGGGCGCAGCTTGCCTAATTTACATGTTATTGCCTTAGGAATATTAGCCATTGCTATTGCAGAACCTGTTTACAGTTTTATTCGTGATAAAATTTTCAGTCATACCAGCACACAAATTAGCGCTGAACTTTCGGGAAAAATTTATCGCCATTTAATGGCGCTGCCGCTTAATTACTTTAAATTAAGACCCACAGGGAAAATCATTGCGCGTGTCCGTGAATTAGCTCATATCCGCCAGTTTTTGACTGGCTCAACACTGATGCTGTTTATTGATTTTATCTTTGTGATCTTATTCATCGCAATATTATTTTCTTACAGCAAGGTAATGACTTGGACACTGGTAGGCTCATTGGGGATCTTTTTATTCTATGGATGATTTTAGGTCCAATCATTCGCCAGCAGACGGAAAAATCCTACCAAGCCGATGAAAACGGACTCACATTTTTAACTGAATCAATAACTGGTATCGAAACCGTAAAAACCACCGCCACAGAGAAATATTTTTTCCAACGTTGGCAAAAATTACTCAGCCAACAATTGAGTCAAGGCTTCAAAGTTTCCATGCGTAGTGTGGTGGCAACACAGTTAATGACGTTAGTCAGTAAAGTCACTACCGCTGTTCTACTTTGGCTTGGTGTTAATGAAGTTTTGGAAGGAAATATCACGCCAGGGGAACTTGTCGCTTTCAATATGCTAAGCGCCCATGTTACTCAACCTGTTCTACGATTTGCTCAAATTTGGCAAGACTTCCAACATACCATTATTTCTTTGCGTCGCGTTGGCGACATTCTTGATAAACCCATTGAAAATGAACGCCAAGGCATTGCCAGCTCAAGCACCATTCAAGGGGAAATTGAGTTTCAAAATATCCGCTTTCGTTATCAACCTGAAACCCCTGAGGTGCTAAGTAACCTAACTTTATCCATCAAAGCCGGAGAGTTTATTGGTATCACAGGGCCATCTGGTTCAGGGAAAAGTACCCTCACTAAATTGTTACAACGACTATATATCCCTCAACATGGGCAAGTTATTGTCGATGGTATGGATTTAGCGGTGACAGATACTGTCGCGTTACGCCGCCGAATGAGTGTCGTCCTTCAAGAAAGCACACTCTTTGTCGGAACAATTGCAGAAAATATCCGATTAAGTTACCCACAAGCGAGCGAACAACAATTAATCCATGCTGCAAAACTGGCGGGAGCCTATGAATTTATTATGTCTCTGCCTGAAAACTTTAATTATCATTTATCTGAAAAAGGATTAAATCTCTCTGGCGGTCAACGCCAGCGTATTGCCCTTGCTCGAGCCTTGATTACTGAACCTGATATTTTAATTCTCGATGAGGCCACCTCTGCACTGGATTACGAATCAGAATCCGCCATCATGAAAAATATGCCGTTAATCACACAAGGTAGAACAGTGATTAGCATTGCCCATCGCCTCAATACCATTATGAGCGCCGATAAAATTTACGTAATACGAAATGGTGAAGTCGCCGAAGCGGAAACTCATCAGAACCTTCTAAAACTGAAAGGTCTTTATGCCAATTTATGGCAGCAACAGACCCGTTAACCTGAATAAAAAAGCATCGCTTACTCTTTGAGTGATGCTTTTTTCTTAAAAGTGCTTTTTTTTTAATCTATTAGATGAATTAGCGGGGTATGCACCTATGGTACTAGGGGTTCAGCTAGGGTATCATTGCCCGCTGAATTACTGGCACACCCCTTCCGTTAGCAATAGTAGATATGGCAAAAGAACAAACTGACCGCACCACACTGGATTTGTTCGCAGAAGAACGCAGGCCTGGGCGACCAAAAACTAGCCCGTTGTCGCGGGATGAACAATTACGAATCAATAAGCGAAATCAGCTAAAACGAGACAAAGTCAAAGGGCTACGTCGAGTTGAGCTGAAATTAAATGAAGACGCTGTCGCGGTCTTAAACCAATTAGCTGAAGAGAAAAACATAAGCCGAAGTGAGCTAATTGAAGAAATTTTGATGGCTCAACTTGAGCAGGTTAGTGAAGTAATTGATCGCTAGCTGTATCTGGTAAATCACACAAATTTGACAGACTAACACTGTTTTTTTCGCCAAAATAAGGCGCAAAATTTTACCTATTTTCGTTCTATTTTTAGTTCTAGCAGAATTGGTAATTTATACTCTCTACTAGAAAAACAAGAGGTTAATCACTTTATGGCAGTTATAGGCATTTTCTTCGGAAGTGACACAGGTAACACAGAAAATATTGCCAAAATGATCCAAGAAAGATTAGGCAAAGATGTTGCAGAAGTTCACGATATTGCTAAATGCAGCAAAGAAGATATCGAAGCGTTTGACATCCTACTTCTTGGTATCCCTACGTGGTACTACGGTGAAGCTCAGTGTGATTGGGATGATTTTTTCCCAACATTAGAAGAAATTGATTTTGACGGTAAACTTGTCGCACTGTTTGGTTGTGGAGACCAAGAAGACTACGCAGAGTATTTCTGTGATGCGATGGGAACTATCCGCGACATCATTGAGCCTCGTGGTGCAGTGATCGTAGGTCATTGGCCAACTGAAGGCTACCACTTTGAAGTTTCTAAAGGTATGGCGGACGATAATCACTTTATCGGCCTTGCTATCGATGAAGATCGTCAACCAGAACTGACCGAAGAGCGTGTTGACGCTTGGGTTAAACAAATCTCTGAAGAGATGTCTCTGGCTGAAATCCTTGGCTAATAATGACATAGATTGTCAATTAAAAGCGGGGACCATTCGATATGATGGGTTATTCCTTCCATCTAATGGACTCGCTTTTAAGAACGAATCAAAATAATGAGACAATGCATGGTTTCTATTTTTATTTTCCATGCCTATAATTGTAAATCAGTTTAGAAGACAACTGGATTTTTGTTAAAAACGTCTCATTATTGTTAAATTTATGATTTAAAATACAGGACAAGCCCGCATGACAGACAATAATAAAGCATTGAAAAATGCAGGACTCAAAGTCACTCTTCCAAGATTGAAGATTTTGGAAGTACTTCAGGAGCCTGAGTGCCATCACGTCAGTGCGGAAGATCTCTACAAAAAGCTGATTGATATTGGTGAAGAAATCGGGTTAGCCACTGTCTACCGCGTATTAAACCAATTTGATGATGCTGGTATTGTGACTCGTCACAATTTCGAAGGTGGAAAATCCGTATTTGAACTGACTCAACAGCATCACCATGACCACTTAATCTGTTTAGATTGTGGCAAAGTCATCGAATTTACAGACGAATCAATCGAAGAACGTCAGCATGATATCGCTAAACGCCACGGCATTAAGCTGTCTAACCACAGTTTATATCTATATGGTCACTGTGCTGAAGGTGACTGTCGTGAAAATGAAAACATCCACGAAGCAAAATAATTGCATTCATAAGTCGCCTCACTAAAAATGAGGCAACTTAATTAATCAGTGATTTCGTGTTGATGATACCCACTTAATGTTTATTAGTGGGTATTTTTATTTATATATTCTTAACATTTCCCCATTTTTACTCTTTAGCTGAAAATTAGCGACTATTTTTAAAAAATACATAGCTTTATTTCTTCAGATAAAACTAAAACTATCCTCTATTCTTTAATTTGCTATGCGTTATTTTAATTTATACTTATGATCAAATTTATGCGTAAGAGATTAAAGGATGAAAAAAACATATCTGTTTTTGAATATAAGTTTTTTCTTCTGGTTTCTTACTTTGATAGCGTGGTTTTTTAGATATACCGTCGTGGCATCCGTTGCCTTTATATCTTCAATCATTTGTTTGGTTCTATACTTCAATTACAAAAAGGTTAGTCGCATGTTCAATAAAAAACAAAACAAACCAGAGCCCACTCCCACTATCAATAAAGAAGAAATCACTCAAAAAATTGCTGAGGAAAAAATGCAAACATCTACAGCAGTGGCTAGCGAAGAAAAAACCAATACCATTATTGCCAAAGATGTCGTGTTTGAAGGCAATATTACCTCCAATGAACAAGTACATATTTATGGTACTGTGATTGGCAACATTACCGGCAAAAATAATACCGTCAAAATCATGCAAAATGGTAATGTTACCGGCAATATTACCAGTAATGAGCTATGGGTAAACGGTAAAGTGGAAGGTGAATGTATCACCGAAACTATTAGCATTGATATCAATGGTGAGATTTATGGCACCATCCGCTATTCCAGTCTATCCATTAAAAAAGGCGGAATATTTTCTGGCCATGCTGAGGTTAAATCTGCTACGAAATCGACGGGAAACGTAACGGTATTTAAAGAAAAAACCAAACAAGAAAATTCAGACCCACACACACCTGAAGTCGGTGCCTTGTAATTAAATTTGTTAAACAGATGATATAGAATTGCTCGATAATAACTTTATTACCCTATTTATAGGCATTTATTGTCGAGTTATTTTGATTATATAAATTCGCTTATCACTAAAAGTGCATATTTTATACGTAATAAAAATAGATCATAAAGGCGACATTGCTGTCGCCTTCCATTAAGCCTTAGTATTGCTCAAACATCTCTTGGATTTTTTTCGGGTCCTTCGTTTGTGTTAATGCTAATTGCAGTAATACACGAGATTTTTGTGGGTTCAATCTTTCAGATGCCACAAACCCATATTCATTATCATTCACTTCCGCATTTCGCGTTGTATAGCCTGTCGGTACACGACTAGAACGCACCACGACAACATCCTCTTTCGCTGCATTGGCTAATGCATCAAAAATAGTTTTATACATATTCCCGTTACCAACACCAGCACTTACAATACCTTTAACGCCTTCTTCGCGTAGTGCTTTTACTGGTGCTGAAGATGCATTCGCATAGTTATACACAATGCCCACTTCCGGTAATTTATCTAATTTGCTGACATCAAAAACAGGTTTATCACCACGAGGCTGAGGTGCTTGATAATAGGTGACTTTACCATCATGAATATAGCCTTCTGCACCCGCATTCACGGCATCAAAGGCTTGAACTTCTGTTGTGCTCATTTTCATCACATTGCGACCTTGGATCACTTTGTCATTCATCGCCATCAGCACACCGCGCTCTCCAGCTGATTTATCAGATGCTAATACGACGGCATTGTATAAGTTCAATGAACCGTCTGCGCCCAATGCAGTGGAAGGACGCATCGCCCCCACCATCACAATCGGCTTTTTACAGGCAGTGGTTAAATCAAGGAAAAAGGCGGTTTCCTCCATGGTGTCAGTACCATGAGTGATAACAAAGCCATCGGTTTTATTACAATCTTGATTGATTTTTTTAGCAAGAGTTAACCAAACTTGGTCATTCATATCTTGAGAACCGATATTCACCAGCTGCTCACCACTCAGGTTAGCAATTTTTTTAGTCTCTGGTACCGCATTAAGTAAAGAGTCAATTCCGACTTTCCCAGCTTGGTAGCTTGAACCGGTTGCTGATTCTCCACCTCCCGCAATGGTACCGCCTGTTGCCAACACCGTAATATTCGGTTGTGCTAATGCGGATGCAGCAAACAGTGAAACCAGTGTGGCTAAAAGCGCTTTATTTCGGTTTTTCATCCTATTTTCCTTTAACTAAAATTAACGAGCATGATATTAAAAATAAACTCACGTTATTATGTGGATTTAATCTGAGAGTTTTGTGATCGACTTTGCCATTTTAGTAAATTTTAATTTTTCACTGTTTTTCTGTCTTGAATAAAAAGCGTGAGCTCAGCATAAAAAGCGTGAGCACTAGGCAAAAAGTCCGTATCATAGCGGCTATCTGAAACAAGCCATTTACAAGTGACTGACAATGAGCCAAACATTTATTCCCGGCAAAGATGCCGCACTCGAAGACTCCATTGATGCATTCCAAACCAAACTGAAAAATTTAGGGTTCGATATCGAAGAAGCCTCTTGGCTGAATCCAGTTCCAAATGTTTGGTCCGTTCATATTCGTGACAAAGAGTGCCCGCTGTGCTTTACCAACGGTAAAGGCGCAAGTAAAAAAGCGGCTTTAGCCTCAGCGCTCGGTGAATATTTTGAGCGTTTATCCACCAACTATTTCTTCGCGGATTTCTATTTAGGTAAATCCATTGCTGAGGGGGATTTCGTTCATTATCCTAATGAAAAATGGTTCCCGTTAACTGAAGATGATAGCCTGCCAACCGGTTTGCTGGATGAGCGCTTGATTGCTTTTTATGATCCCGACAATGCACTCGCGGGAAGCCAACTGATTGACCTGCAATCAGGTAATGAAGAACGCGGTATTTGCGCCCTGCCATTTACACGTCAATCTGATAACAGCACCGTCTATATTCCAATGAATATCGTCGGTAACTTGTATGTGTCTAATGGGATGTCTGCAGGAAACACAGCAAACGAAGCTCGTGTACAAGGATTATCCGAAGTGTTCGAGCGCTTTGTAAAAAATAAAATCATTGCCGAAAGTATCAGTCTGCCAACGATTCCTACAGAAGTGATGGCTCGCTACCCTGGTGTCGTTGCTGCTATTGAAACGCTGGAAAACGAAGGCTTCCCTATCTTCTGTTACGACGCCTCTTTGGGTGGCCAATTCCCAGTCATCTGTGTTGTGCTGTTTAACCCACAGAACGGGACTTGTTTTGCCTCTTTCGGTGCGCACCCTGATTTTGGTGTTGCCTTAGAGCGTACAGTCACTGAATTACTGCAAGGTCGTGGACTGAAAGATTTGGACGTATTTAACGCCCCAACCTTTGACGATGAAGAAGTCGGTGAGCACACAAACTTAGAAACCCACTTTATCGATTCGAGCGGTTTAATTAGCTGGGATATGTTTAAAGACGATGCAGATTATCCATTTGCAGATTGGAGCTTTAAAGGCACCACGACTGAAGAGTTTGCAACGTTAATGGCTATCTTCAACAAACTTGACGCAGAAGTCTATATCGCAGATTACAGCCATTTAGGCGTATATGCCTGTCGTATTTTAGTGCCAGGTATGTCAGATATCTATCCTGTGGAAGATTTGCACATTGCCAATAATGCGATGGGCGCTTACCTACGCGACACCATTATGTCCCTCCCTGATAGCCAGTGGGAAAAAGAAGATTATCTTGCTCTCATTGAACAGTTAGATGACGATGGATTAGATGACTTTACTCGTGTTCGCGAACTGTTAGGTCTGGCTGTTGGTAAAGATAATGGCTGGAGCAACCTGCGTATTGGCGAATTGAAATCAATGTTAGCCTTAGCGGGTGGGGATCTTGAACAAGCACTGGCTTGGGTTGAATGGACACAAGACTTCAACAGTTCCATCTTCACGCCAGAACGCGCGAACTACTACCGCTGCTTACATACCCTGCTACTGCTTTCCCAAGAAGACGAGAGAAAACCTGCTCAGTATTATCAAGCATTTATTCGTATGTATGGGCAAGAGGCGGTAGATGCTGCATCGGCAGCAATTGCGGGTGAGTCAAGCTTCTACGGATTATGGTCTATTGATGAAGAGCTCAAAGCATTACCTGCTCATCAAGGACTTTTAGCGGCTTACGAAAAGCTGCAAAAAGCTAAACGAGCTAACGCATAATTATCTAAATACGATATTGGCCTTCGGGCCTTTATCTTTACTTAAGCAATATTTAATTTCAATCACATAATAATTATCGAAATTCATTAACAATCATCTGTAACATTTTACTTATCGAGACTGTTTCTAGCTGTTTTATAAAATTTTTTTATAAAATTTAAAAAATATTTTTTTGAATGAAATCAAGTATTTGTGTTGAATTTTGACGTTTTTTGCGCTATTTTGACCCCATTCTCTTAACACTTCATGATCCACATCAAATTTATCAGAACGCCCGTTTGTTACTATAATTGCGTGCTATAATTAATCAACTTTGTAAGAGAGTGTTAGTATGAAAGCTGACAACCCTTTTAATTTATTATCTCCTGCTGTCATGGCGCAAGTTGCTGATGATGTAGGTGTTTATAAAACGAACAAACACCCAGCTATTACCTACTTGTCAGCATTCACTGCTGGTATCTTTATCTCTATCGCTTTCGTTTTCTATATCACTGCAACGACAGGTGCAGCAAGTGCTCCTTACGGTTTTACTAAACTGATTGGCGGTATCTGCTTCTCCCTTGGATTGATGTTAGTTGTTGTATGCGGTGCTGACTTATTTACATCCACTGTCCTTACCATCGTATCTAAAGCAACGGGCAAAATTACTTGGGGAAAAATGTTCCTCAATTGGTTCAACGTTTATATTGGCAACTTAATTGGCGCACTGTTTTTTGTCGCTATTATTTGGTTTGCAGGCCAATATGCTGCGGCGAATGGACAATGGGGGTTAAATGTTCTCCAAACGGCTAACTACAAATTGCACCATACTTTTGTTGAAGCTGTCTTTTTAGGTATTTTAGCTAACTTAATGGTTTGCTTAGCCGTTTGGATGAGCTATGCAGGTCGTAGCCTAACTGACAAACTGGTAGTATTAGTTCTGCCAATCGCAATGTTTGTCGCAAGTGGCTTTGAACATAGTATTGCAAATATGTTTATGATCCCTCTAGCTATCATGATTAAAGAATTCGCTCCTGTTGAATTTTGGTCAAATATCAACATGGCACCAGAACAATTTTCTAACTTAACAGTTGGAAACTTTATTACCGAAAATTTAATACCGGTAACTATCGGAAATATTATTGGCGGCGCAGTGTTAGTCGGCCTGATTTACTGGTTAATGCATCTACGTAATAGCGAAAAACATTAATTGAGATTGGTTAATATGCTCGTTATTACAAGTACACAAAGATTTATTAAGATCCCTCAAAGATCCATTGTTAAAAGGTAAAAGTATCATGTCCGAATTAAATGAAAAATTCGCTTTAGCATGGCAAGGTTTTAGCCAAGGTGACTGGCAGAATAACGTCAACGTCCGTGACTTTATTCAGAAAAACTATACTCCGTATGAAGGTGATGAATCTTTCTTAGCAGGCTCTACTCCAGCGACTGATAAGCTGTGGGAAAAAGTCATGGAAGGGATCAAAATCGAAAACCGCACTCACGCGCCAGTTGATTTTGATACAGATCTGGCTTCTACCATCACTTCCCATGATGCTGGTTACATTAGCAAAGAATTAGAAACGGTTGTTGGTTTACAAACTGATGCACCTCTGAAACGTGGTCTTATCCCGTTCGGTGGTATCAAAATGGTTGAAAGTTCATGTAAAGCTTACGATCGTACTTTAGATCCAAGCCTGAAACAAATCTTCACTGACTACCGTAAAACTCACAACCAAGGTGTTTTCGATGTTTATACTCCAGACATCTTAAAATGCCGTAAATCAGGTATCTTAACCGGTTTACCAGATGCTTATGGTCGTGGTCGTATCATCGGTGACTACCGTCGCGTTGCGCTGTACGGTATTGATTTCCTGATGAAAGACAAGTTCAACCAATTCACCTCTCTGCAAGAAAGATTAGAGAAAGGTGAAGACCTGCAAATGACTATCCAACTGCGCGAAGAAATTGCTGAACAGCACCGTGCACTGGGTCAAATCAAAGAGATGGCTGCTAAATATGGCTACGACATCTCAGGTCCTGCAACTAACGCACAAGAAGCGGTTCAATGGACTTACTTCGGTTACTTAGCCGCTGTTAAATCTCAAAACGGTGCAGCGATGTCATTTGGTCGTGTATCTACGTTCTTAGACGTGTACATCCAACGTGACTTAGAAGCAGGTAAAATTACAGAAGAACAAGCGCAAGAGCTGATTGACCACTTGGTCATGAAACTGCGTATGGTACGTTTCTTACGTACACCTGAATACGATGAGCTGTTCTCTGGTGACCCAATCTGGGCAACAGAATCGCTGGCTGGTATGGGTCTTGATGGCCGTACTATGGTGACTAAAAACACCTTCCGTTTCCTGAATACACTGTATACCATGGGCCCATCTCCAGAGCCTAACATGACTATCCTGTGGTCAGAAAAACTGCCAATGAACTTCAAAAAGTTCGCAGCAAAAGTGTCTATTGATACTTCATCAGTACAGTATGAAAACGATGACTTAATGCGTCCTGACTTCAACAATGATGACTACGCAATCGCATGTTGCGTGAGCCCAATGATTGTTGGTAAACAAATGCAATTCTTCGGTGCTCGTGCAAACTTAGCGAAAACTATGCTGTACACCATCAACGGTGGTGTGGACGAAAAACTGAAAATGCAAGTAGGTCCTAAACATTCACCAATCATGGACGAAGTTCTTGATTTCGATACCGTGATGAACCAAATGGACCACTTCATGGATTGGTTAGCAACTCAGTACGTCACTGCGCTGAACTGCATCCACTTCATGCACGATAAATACAGCTATGAAGCAGCACTGATGGCACTTCATGACCGTGATGTTTACCGTACAATGGCGTGTGGTATCGCAGGTCTATCTGTTGCGGCTGACTCACTGTCTGCTATCAAATACGCAAAAGTTAAACCAATTCGTGACGAAGATGGCATTGCTATCGACTTCGAAATCGAAGGTGAATACCCACAATTCGGTAACAACGACCCACGCGTTGATGACATCGCTTGCGACTTAGTAGAACGTTTCATGAAGAAAATCCAGAAACTGCCTACTTACCGCAACGCGGTGCCAACTCAGTCAGTTCTGACCATCACTTCTAACGTTGTGTATGGTAAGAAAACAGGTAACACCCCAGATGGTCGTCGCGCTGGCGCTCCATTCGGACCAGGTGCTAACCCAATGCACGGTCGTGACCAAAAAGGTGCGGTTGCATCACTGACTTCAGTGGCTAAACTGCCGTTTGCTTACGCGAAAGATGGTATTTCTTATACCTTCTCTATCGTTCCAAATGCATTAGGTAAAGACGACGAAGTACGTAAAACTAACTTAGCGGGTCTGATGGATGGTTACTTCCACCATGAATCTTCTATCGAAGGTGGCCAACACTTAAACGTGAACGTCATGAACCGTGAAATGCTGTTAGACGCGATGGAAAACCCAGAGAAGTATCCGCAGCTGACTATCCGTGTATCAGGATACGCAGTACGCTTTAACTCTCTGACTAAAGAACAGCAGCAAGACGTTATTACTCGTACTTTCACCAGTACTCTGTAAGACTTTGCTAAGATTCTATAACGTAAAATAAATAAAAGGCCCCTCCCATTGGGGCCTTTCTATCTTAGTCAAAGATAACAAATTATAATTCTACATTCTGTGAGTTCCTGCTATGTCAACAACGCAAAAGACTATTCCAATGACGGAAATTTCGACCACCTCGCCACCTGCGATGTTTGGACGAATTCATTCCTTCGAATCCTGCGGTACCGTCGATGGACCTGGGATCCGCTTTATTGTCTTCTTCCAAGGCTGCTTAATGCGCTGCCTGTATTGCCATAACCGTGATACGTGGGATACCCATACAGGAAACATGGTCACCGTTGATGAGCTAATGAAAGAAGCCGTCACTTATCGCCACTTTATGAACGCAACAGGTGGTGGTGTGACCGCATCCGGTGGTGAAGCTATTTTACAAGCTGATTTTGTTCGTGATTGGTTCCGCGCTTGTAAAAAAGAAAACATCCATACCTGTTTAGACACTAACGGATTTGTTCGTCGTTATGATCCAGTCATTGATGAGCTGATGGAAGTCACTGATCTTGTCATGCTTGACTTAAAACAGCTTGATGATGAGATCCACCAAAAACTCGTGGGCGTTTCCAATCATCGCACCTTAGAATTTGCTCGCTACCTCGCAAAACGTAATCAAAAAACGTGGATCCGCTATGTTGTCGTCCCAGGTTGGAGTGACGATGACCACTCAGTCCATATGCTCGGTGAGTTTGTGAAAGATATGGATAATATCGAAAAAATTGAGCTGCTTCCTTACCATGAGCTGGGTAAACACAAATGGGAAACCATGGGTGAAGAATACAAACTTGATGGCGTAAGGCCACCGTCAAAAGAAGTAATGGAAAGAGTAAAAAGTATCCTCGAAAGCTACGGCAAAAAAGTCATGTACTAATTTAACATGAGGCTTCCTTCGGGGAGCCTCTTTTATTATCCCCTCTTCTACACCATCTAACCTATTCCTACGCAACCAGATTACTCTGCTTTGATAATGCTGAGTTTTTAGGCATAATCCCCAAGTTAAATTTAATTTATAAATCAATAGCAGCATAACACTATAATAAACATTGCTAATTCATCTCTACGAATAGGTCATTCACCATGAATAATGAACACGGTCATGTCGATAACGACATATCACCTGTAACGCCAGCACCTGAAACACCATCACCTCAAGAGCCCGTCGATAGTTTTGTATTTACGCCAGAACCTCGCGCCGTTCAAGCTGGAGAAGGCGTTGAATGGATCAGCCAAGCGTGGGCACTGGTCAAAGAAAAATTAGGTATGTGGATCCTGATTAACGTTGTCTTTTTCCTGATTATCTTTGCCATGGCTTTTCTGCCACTGGTCAGCATGTTTGTGAGTTTTGTTACCCCGGTTTTCGTAGGGGGGATCATTGCGATTTGTGAAAACCAACGCAAAACTGGCGAAGCGGATATCGGCTTACTTTTCTCAGGGTTCCAAAAGAAATTTGGTGAGCTATTTGCTATCGGTGCCATAAACTTTGCAGCCAATATGGTCGGAATGTTAATTGCATTTCTTATTGCTGGCTCGGCCATTTTTAGCTTATTGATGCAAGCTGACCAATACGATGGTATTTCAGACGCAGCCTTGTTTGCATCAACGGGAACCTTTGTATTTGCAGGCATTGTCATGGCATTAGCCAGCTTATTTGGCACAGCACTAACGTGGTTTGCCCCTGCACTTATCATGAATCATGATTTCAAAATTGGCACCTCTATCTCCGCCAGCTTACAGGCAGTGAAGAAAAACCTCTTACCCGGTTTCTTATTCTTCCTGATTGCCATGGTGCTAATGTTTGTTTCTATTATCCCATTCGGCTTAGGGCTATTTATCTCAATGCCAATTATGTACGCAACTTACTACAGCACGTACCGCAGTATCTTTTTTACTGATACTAAACAGTCACAGACCAGTTCATTGATTATGTAAGTAAGACAGATATGGCACGATTTTTTTCTTTGAAAATTTTGCGACAAATACCTGAGATTTGCTGAATAATAACACTAACACCTCAATGCTAAATTAACGCTTTGGGGTGTTTTTTTATTATCGAATCAAGTTAATAAAACCATTTATAACAATCAGTTACCCAGTCAACTCACTCTATGAAATTAGGACTAACTTTTTTCCATTCCTTGAATAATATTGGTTAGTATCTCGTCATCAATTCATCGGGATAAGGATCGACATGTCTACTCGCTCAATGTCTAAACCTCATGATTCTGCATTCAAAGGCTTTATGACTAAGCTTGGTAATGCAAGGGATTTCTTTGAGGCTCATTTACCAAGTCGTATTACACAATACTGTAATTTCGATACCTTAATGCTAACGAGCGCTTCATTTATAGATAAAACACTGAGCTCACGCTTGTCTGATTTGCTCTATAGAGTCGAAACAAAACAAGGTTCTGATTATTTCTATTTATTGGTTGAGCATCAGTCTACCCCTGATAAGCTAATGGGCTGGCGTTTGATGCATTACGCTTTTTCCGCAATGAATCAGCATCTACAACAAGGTCATCATGCTTTACCCCTTGTCGTCCCTGTTCAGTTTTATCATGGTGAGCCGTCGCCTTATCCCTATTCACGATCATGGACTGACTGCTTTCGATGGTCAGATTTAGCCCATGACCTTTATTGTAACCCTCTCCCCCTAATTGACGTGAATGCTGTCAGCGATGATGACATTCTTACCCACCGGAAGGTGGCAGCAATGGAGTTAGCTTTCAAGTATTCAACCCGACAGGGGGACATTGTTCTGCTATCTAAACGCTTAGCACATGTGATTAAAGAAAATGAAAATCATCAAGATGATGTGATTCTAATTATTAACTATCTATTTAGTGTGATGGATTCCGCTGATTACACTCAAATAGTACAGACTTTAATCAATCAAACTGAAAAATATGAGGAAACTATTATGAATATTGCACAGAGACTCAGGGATGAAGGAATGCAAAAAGGCATAGAAAAAGGTATAGAACAAGGCATAGAACAAGGTATTAAGCAGGCGAGAAAAGAAGAAATTGTTAATACTCGTCAACGCATGAGGTCACTGGTCATAACAAGTTTAAGCCTGGGACTCAGTATTGATGTTATTAGCCAAATATCGGGATTGTCCCATCCAGAAATTCAAGTGTTGAGCTTGTAACTTAACCATTAATTTTTACAATAAAAAAGGCTGAGCCCAGTCTAAAACCAAGCTCAGCCTTCAACATCAAATATATCCATTAGCCGATATATTCTAAGCCTTTCATATATGGACGTAAGACTGCTGGTACTTCAATGCGTCCATCCGCTTGCTGGTAGTTTTCTAACACAGCAACCAGAGTACGACCAACTGCTAAACCAGAACCATTCAATGTATGAACCAGTTGGGTTTTCTTGTCGCTCTTACCACGGAAACGAGCTTGCATACGGCGAGCTTGGAAGTCCCACATATTTGAGCAAGAAGAAATCTCACGGTATGTATTTTGCGCTGGCAGCCAAACTTCTAAATCGTAAGTTTTACGTGAACCAAAGCCGATATCCCCAGTACACAGCAGCACTTTACGGTATGGAAGTTCCAGTAATTGTAGAACTTTTTCCGCATGACCGGTTAACTCTTCCAGTGCCGCCATTGATTTCTCAGGGTGCACGATTTGCACTAATTCAACTTTATCAAATTGGTGCATACGGATAAGGCCACGAGTATCACGACCATAAGAGCCCGCTTCTGAACGGAAACATGGTGTGTGAGCCGTCATTTTCAGAGGAAGTGAATCTTCATCTAAAATTTCATCACGTACTAAGTTAGTTACTGGCACTTCTGCAGTTGGGATCAGTGCATAAGTACTGCTATCCGCTTCTTCTTCTAGCGGTTTAGTGTGGAATAAATCTTCACCAAATTTCGGCAGCTGACCAGTACCATACAGCGTGTCATGGTTAACTAAATAAGGAACATATAGCTCTTGATAGCCATGTTGTTCAGTGTGTAAATCCAGCATAAATTGCGCTAATGCACGGTGCATACGCGCGATTTGACCCTTCATCACCACAAAACGAGCACCTGTCAATTTCACTGCTGCTGGAAAATCTAAACCACCAGCCAGTTCACCTAGGCTCACATGATCTTTGACTTCAAAATCATATTGGCGAGGAGTTCCCCAACGAGTGACTTCTAAGTTTTCAGAGTCATCTTTACCGTCAGGCACTTCATCATCAGGAATATTCGGGATACTTAATGCAATATCACGGATTTCTTGTTGCAGTTTATCTAACTCTGCTTTAGCAGCATCCAATTTTTCGCCTAATTGGTTCACTTCCAGGCGTAATGGCTCAATGTCTTCACCACGCGCTTTCGCTGCACCAATTGTTTTCGATCGCGAGTTACGGTCTGCTTGCAGGGTTTCAGTTTCAACTTGTAAAACTTTGCGGCGTTCTTCTAATTCACGCAGCTTTTCCACATTAAGGGTAAAACCCCTGCGAGCCAGTTTTGTAGCAACCGCGTCTAGCTCCGTACGCAGTAAATTTGGATCGAGCATGCTAGTCCTGTGATTTTGTTAGTCAATTGTGAGAGCGAATATAACGCGCTCCGGCGTTATATTTAGAATATTTTATTGCTTTATAACCTTACCGCATTGACCCGATTAGCGATAGCGTTTTGTTGTGCTAATTTGATCTTGTTGGGCTAACCAGTCGAGTTTTTCAGCAATTTTACCTTCTAACCCGCGCGCGGTTGGATAATAGTATTGCGTCGCTTTCATCGGTTCAGGGAAATAGTTTTCACCCGCCGCGTAAGCATTCGGTTCATCGTGAGCATAGCGATACTCTTTACCGACACCTAACTCTTTCATTAATTTAGTAGGGGCGTTTCTTAAATGTTCAGGAACATCATAATCTGGCTGCATTTGAGCATCTTTAATTGCAGCCTTATATGCGGTGTAAACTGCATTGCTTTTCGGTGCACATGCAAGATAAACAATGGCCTGAGCAATTGCTCGCTCCCCTTCTGCCGGGCCTACACGAGTAAAACAATCCCATGCTGAAATCGCCACCTGCATGGCTCGAGGATCGGCATTTCCGACATCTTCAGAGGCAATCGCTAATAAACGACGAGCCACATACAGAGGATCGCCGCCAGCAGTAATAATTCGTGCATACCAATAAAGCGCAGCATCTGGCGCTGAACCACGAACTGATTTATGCAGTGCAGAAATCAAATCATAGTAACGATCGCCCTTATTGTCGAAGCGTGCCGCGCGTTCGCCACTCACTTCTTTGAGTAACTCGGCGGTTAACACTCGTTGACCTTGGTTATCCGCCTCAGCCATATCCGACATCATTTCCAACAGGTTCAATGAGCGCCTTGCATCCCCATTAACTAAGTCGGCAATCATTTTTCGGGTACTATCTGGAAGAACGATATTTTGCCCTCCTAAACCCCGGGCGCTATCGCCCAATGCTTGCAATAGTACCTCTTCAATCTCATTACTTTCTAAGGATTTTAATAGATAGACTCTTGCGCGAGAAAGCAGTGCCGAGTTAAGTTCAAATGATGGATTTTCGGTAGTCGCACCAATAAAAGTGATGGTACCGTCTTCAATATGAGGTAAAAAAGCATCTTGCTGGCTTTTATTAAAGCGGTGAACTTCATCCACAAACAAAATGGTTCTTCGCCCCGCACTGCGGTTTTGGCGCGCTTTTTCGATAGATTCGCGGATTTCTTTGATCCCCGAAGTTACCGCCGAAATACGCTCGATATCTGCTTGTGCGTAGTGACCAATAATTTCAGCCAAGGTGGTTTTCCCCGTTCCCGGAGGTCCCCACAAGATCATTGAGTGTAAATGACCCGCCTTAATCGCTCGTGGTAATGGTTTACCTTCGGCAAGTAAATGAGTTTGACCGATATATTGTTCAAGCGTTTCTGGCCGCATACGCGCAGCCAGAGGTTGGAATTCATTTTGTGAAAAATCGAGAGATAAGTTACCCACGAGACCCTCTTTACCCCCTAGATATTAGTGAGCGCGAGAACGCTGGTCATCCAAAGTGACCCCTTTTGGTACCGTAAATTTGAATTTACTTGGGTCAACTGAGCCATTTTTTTGCTGTTTTAATTGATATGCGCTGGTTTGTCCGTCTTGTTCAACCGCAGCAAATTTCTCAATCGTCCCTTGCGGGTTAACTGTAATAGAGAAACTTTTTAATGTTCCATTAGACTGTTTTGGTTTGAGATCAAACGTATTGCCTTGTTGAACAATAGAATACTGTTTCCAATCCTGCGGATTGTTGCGAGTTAATAGCAAGAATGGTGTATCTTGGGTAGCATCGGCTAAGTTTGTCACCGTCACTTGCTCAACAAATGGGTTGTAAAACCACAGGTTTTTACCGTCTGATACCAGAACACTTTCATCCGGCGAAGTCATATTCCAGTTAAATAAGTTAGGGCGCTCAATCCACAAGTCACCAACACCCTCTTGGATAAGATCACCTTCTGGGCTCGTCACTTTCTGAGAGAAGCTCGCTTGGAAGCTATTCACTTTACTCAGTCTATCTTGAAGGTCTTGACTCGCATCTGCCAATACTTGACCTACGTTTAAACTCAGGGCTAATGCACCTAACAACATCATTTTTTTCATCGAGAAAAGACCTTAAAATTAATACTACAAGGGGCGTATGTCTTTATACACCCCTTGAATTAAACCAGCAATTAGCACATGAAATATTAATATCCCATTGATGGCGGAGCTAATACTTCTCGGTTACCATTATGCCCCGGTTCACTGACAATGCCTTGATCTTCCATTTGCTCAACAATTCGAGCCGCACGGTTGTAACCGATACGGAATTGACGTTGTACACCGGAGATAGATACCCTTTGTTTTTCAACAACAAATTCGACAGCTTGGTCAAATAACGGGTCGAGATCTTCATCACCATTATCTGAACTTCCACCACCTTCGCTATCATCACTACACGTTGTGATGCTATCAATGTATTGTGGTTTTCCACGCGCTTTCCAATCATTTACGACAGCATGAACTTCTTGGTCACGGACAAACGCACCGTGAACACGTACAGGAATCGATGAGTTTGGCGGCAGATACAGCATATCCCCCATACCCAAGAGTGATTCTGCGCCACTTTGATCAAGAATGGTGCGCGAGTCAATTTTACTCGATACCGTAAAGGCAATACGTGTTGGAATATTAGCTTTAATTAACCCAGTAATGATATCGACTGATGGACGCTGGGTAGCTAAAACGAGGTGGATACCCGCTGCACGCGCTTTTTGAGCCAAGCGTGCAATCAGCTCTTCCACTTTTTTCCCTGCGGTCATCATTAAATCCGCAAATTCATCCACCATAACCACAATATAAGGCTCTTTTTTCAGCATTGGATGTTCCATATCCATACTGTCACCCGGTTTCCAGAATGGGTCAGGAATTGGGCGATTCATATCCGCCGCAGCTTTAATTTTATCGTTGTAACCCGCGAGATTACGTACGCCTAAAGCTGACATCAGTTTATAACGACGTTCCATTTCATTGACACACCAACGCAGCGCATTTGCCGCATCTTTCATGTCAGTGACGACTTCAGTTAACAGGTGCGGGATCCCTTCATAGATAGAAAGTTCTAGCATTTTCGGGTCTATCATAATAAACCGAACATCTTCAGGCTTCGCTTTATATAAGATACTGAGGATCATCGCGTTGACCCCAACTGACTTACCCGACCCCGTTGTACCCGCCACTAATAAGTGCGGCATTTTTGCCAAGTCGGCAACAACAGGATCACCTTCGATATCTTTCCCTAAAACAATCGTCAGCGGTGATGGATTTTTTCTAAAATCATCACAGTCTAAAACTTCACTCAAATAAACGGTTTGACGTTTTTCGTTCGGTAATTCTAGACCAACATACGGTTTACCCGGGATCACCTCAACAACACGGACCGCTGTCGTCGATAATGAACGCGCAAGATCGCGGGATAATGTGGAGATTCGAGCCGCCTTCACTCCCGGCGCAAGATCCAACTCAAAGCGAGTGATTACCGGACCCGGAGAGAAACCAACAACTTCAGCTTTAACCCTATAATCATTCAAACGTGCTTCAATTAACCGTGCTGTTTGCTCTAACTTGAACATGTCCACGGGTTCTTCTTGTTCTGGTGGACTTGCCAGTAGATCAAGTGACGGCATTGGCGTGGTCGGTTTTGGTAACGGTTGGTCGTTACGAACCAAGAATGGGTGGAATAAGCTATCCTGCTGTGGCTGCTGTGGCTGCTGTGGCTGCTGTGGCTGCTGTGGCTGCTGTGGCTGCTGTGGCTGCTGTGGCTGCTGTGGCTGCTGTGGAGCAGTTTGAGTCTGTCCCACAGAATGAGCAACAAATTCATTGTCATTATATGCAGGCGTTATCGGCTGTTGTTGTGTTATCGAACGAGCTTCCACTGGCGGTTCGGTAAATGACGGCATAAACAGCGGCGCTGCTGGCTCATCATCAACTAAATCATCCACCGGCGAGAAACGCTCAAATGCCGATAATGGCGTACTTAAATCAATTTTAGGTTCAAAATCATCCACGTCATTATCAAGCTCATGCTCATCATCTGCATGGGCAGTAAAGCGGTGGATATCGGAAGGTGAAGTTGGCTCTGTTGGCGCTATTTGTTCTGTTGGCTCAAAAGCTGGCGTAAATGCTGGTGCAGAAGCCCAACGATGTTCAATTTCTGGCTGAGTAAACGTACTCGCAGGCATAGAATCCTGCTGAGTTTCTAGCTCTGGTGCAATTCCTGAATCTGGAACAGAATCAACTGCAGGCTGGTTAACTTGGAATGCAGCGTCAAAATCCTGCGTATCTGTTTCTGGCTCACCGTAACGTTGACGTTGCTGCTCTAAGAACTGAACGCGCAGCAACCGTTCTTGCTCTAGCTCATCGTCAGTTTTCACTTCATTTTCAGGTTCTTCAGTAGCAGGCCATTGCTGATAAGCCTGTTCACGCTGAGATGCCTCTTCTTGACGACGCTGAAGCTCCGCATCACGCTGAGATGGAATATGAATACCATACAGCTCACGGCGAGTCGGCAAGCGAACTGGATTTGGACGAGGTAATTCTGGCTCCAAATTCTTTTTCACTTGCGCGTGGCGTTCCATCGCTGCAATCGAAATACCTGCTGCTGCTAGTGCCGCAGGATCGGCAACACGGCTAGTTACCGATGATTCACCCACATCGGGGCTTCCCATATCAATGGTGGGTTCTACTGGTGCAAACTGTGGCGCTGTAAATACTGGAGTTGCCAGTCTAGACTCAAAAACAGGTTCTGGAGCAAAAACAGGCTCAGGTGTAAATGTCGGTTCTTGAGGCATAACAGGCGCAGGAGAAAACGCCTGCGTTGCCGCCACTTGAGGCTGATAATCATTAGGCACTTCAAAATGGTAAGTTTGCGGCTCTTTGGTCGCTGAAGGCTCTTCTGTCGCGGAAAATGTCGGTAAGATTGTATTATCTGTTGGTTGAGCAGTAAAGGTAGGCTGCTCTGCCAAAGAAGCGCTTGGCTGGGTTTGCTCAATAACGGATTGCGGCGCAGCCGTTAATAGAGGATCCACCATAACCTGTGGTTCAACCGCTGGCTGCACATCCTCAGAAACGAGCTCAGAGACTGTTGGCGCGGAAAACAGTACATCATCCGCATCAAACTGTTGGTTTTCATCATTTGCTTGATGTTCAGCGATTTGAGCACGCTGTAGCGCTTCTTCCGTTTCTTCAACATCATAATCGTAGTCATCAAGTTCATCACCACGGGCGCGATTTGTTAGCAAGGTGATAGGAAGTAATATCCCTGCCCCAATTTTTTCTGCAATGGTTAGCCAAGACCACCCTGTGAAGAGGGTAAAACTGATTGCCCAGAGGAATAACAGCGCCAATGTAGCGCCCAATGAGTTAAACCACGGCATAATTGCATTACTGAATACACTGCCAATAACCCCGCCAGAAGCGAAGTTCGGTAAATCATCAAAGTTGAGCGCGGCTAACCCACAAGATGAAAGGATCAGTGCTAACCCGCCAATTAGGCGTAAAGAGAGCGAGAAAAAATCAATATAACGACGCTGGCTCTCATAGTGATAAATGGCCCAACACCCGAGTAACAATAATGGCGGGATCGCAAACGCGAGAATACCAAATGCGGAAAATAGGATATCCGCACTCCATGAGCCAATACTTCCCCCTAAATTTTTGACGGGGGCATCCCAGTTAGTTTGCGACCAACTCGGGTCAGAAGGATTAAAGCTCCATAGCGCGACCATAAGAAAGATCGCACAGAGGCAGATTGCCAACAAAATCACCTCTAATAGCCGTCTGCCGCTACTGAGCTTTTTAAATTTGATGTACTTATCTTCGGTATATTCTTGGCTCATTATTATTTCTTTACTGACTGATGTTCTTGCTTAATACGTGATTATCCTATGATTATTCTAACACTAATCCCCTAAACGCGCCTGCTTTAAGGAGATTAAGACAAATTATCACACCATAGGGACCATAAGACTCAGTATTTCATCTTACGAATAGGGTTTCAAACTCTATTTAAGGTCAAAATTCTTAATTGTTTATAGCTTTAAAATCAATAAATTGAAATGAAAATTTCTGACTAATTTTGAGTCTATCGTGGACAATGACAAGAGAATGTTCGAAAAAGAACCATCGGGATAATTGAAGAGAAAAATTATAGCGCTTAAAAACGGAACAACGCTGAGTAAACCCAGCGTTGAAACAGCAGTGCGACAACAATGCAGATTGCTGTGCAGGAATAATGAACACAAAGTACAATTAGCGAGTTTTAATCACTAAGCGGTTGCTTTGTTTCACTTCTTCCATAACTACGTAGGTACGAGTATCGTTTACACCCGGAAGGCGTAATAAAGTTTCACCTAGCAGTTTACGATATGCGGACATATCTGGCACACGCGTTTTCAACAGATAGTCAAAGTCACCGGAAACGAGATGACATTCTTGAATTTCTTCAAGTTTTTGAACTGCTGTGTTGAATTGTTCGAACACATCTGGCGCTCCACGGTTTAAGGTGATTTCAACGAAAACCAGCAGCGATGCATCTAAATAGTGTGGATTTAACAGTGCGGTATAGCCAGAAATGAAACCCTGTCTTTCAAGACGACGAACACGCTCTAAACATGGCGTTGGAGATAAACCAACACGCTTAGATAGTTCAACGTTAGAGATACGCCCGTCTTTTTGTAATTCGTTCAGTATATTCCTGTCAATACGGTCAAGGTCTTTGCCAGGACGCTTTTTATTGTCAATCATCTCTTATCTCTCTTTCTTTAATTGTTATTTTCTACATCTTATAAAACGGTACCATCTATTCGTCAGTCTTCCTAAGCGGACTAGCGGGTGTGGAACCTATTCTATTCGTAATAACTGAAGTTCTCATAAACCGAAACATATTTACCTTTGGCGCGGCTTACAATCGTCGCGACATTGCAAGAATGTGTGACGTAAAGTTAATTTTCCAGTAAGAACAAAAATGCGCCATTTCCATTGACCTGCTAGATAATTAACTCTTAGATAGATGTTTTCGCAAATGCGCAGCCGATTGTCAAAGTAAATGAATAAAAATCAGTACAAGATTTCGGTTTTTTTTTCAGTAAAACGTTTCGCAGACGTAATTCAAGATAATTCCTAAAATTACCGTTTCGTGATTAAAGCACTTTCCCTCTCATTTTTTAACTCTTAATTGGTATTGCCTATCAGAAAAATTTGTACCCTCCACATCAATGAATGGTTAAATCACTTTTGTTACCCCCCTATTTCTCCTACAATCGTCCTTATGCTTTTTTGAGACTAAAAAGAGGAATTCATGAGCACAACCACACATCGCAAGTTAATCATTTTAGGTTCAGGCCCAGCAGGTTATACCGCAGCCGTTTACGCAGCTCGCGCAAATTTACACCCTGCACTGATTACTGGGGTGGAAAAAGGCGGTCAATTAACCACAACCACGGAAGTTGAAAACTGGCCGGGTGATCCTGAAGGTTTAACAGGCCCGGGACTCATGGAACGTATGCATGCCCATGCAGAAAAATTCGAAACTGAAATCATCAACGACCACATTACAAAAGTAGATTTCCAGCAGCATCCTTTCCGCCTGTTTGGTGATGATACAGAATACACTTGTGACGCATTGATCATTGCGACAGGCGCATCTGCTCGTTACATCGGTCTACCGTCAGAAGAAGCATTTAAAGGTCGCGGTGTTTCTGCTTGTGCAACTTGTGACGGTTTCTTCTATCGTAACCAGAAAGTTGCGGTCGTCGGTGGTGGTAATACTGCCGTTGAAGAAGCCCTGTATCTTTCTAATATCGCGTCTGAAGTGCATTTAATTCACCGTCGCGATAGCTTTAGAGCAGAAAAAATTCTGGTTAATCGCCTGATGGATAAAGTTGAAAATGGGAACATCGTTCTGCATACCGACAACACATTAGACGAAGTTCTGGGCGATGATATGGGCGTTACAGGCGTTCGTTTACGTTGCACCAAAACCGATAAAACGGAAGATGTTGCTGTCATGGGTGCCTTTATCGCTATCGGTCATAGCCCTAACACCGCAATTTTTGACGGTCAGTTAGCCTTAAATAATGGCTATATTAAAGTGCAATCTGGCACCAACGGTAACGCCACTCAAACATCCGTTGAAGGGATCTTTGCTGCTGGCGATGTTATGGATCACATCTACCGTCAAGCAATTACTTCAGCCGGTACTGGCTGTATGGCTGCATTAGATGCAGAACGTTACCTAGACGGGTTAGCAGACAAGAAATAGTTTTTTAATCTAAAAATAACTAATCTTAAATTCCTTGAAGCCCCATTTTTACGTTGTCGTTCATTAAGTTCGCAGCGAAATGAAATGGGGCTTTTTGTTTATTCTTGCTTCAAAAATAAAGCGCCATTCCATCTTGAATTAGGAGCAAGTTTATTTTCCTCTTTTTACCCCATGCCTATACTCAATTTAATTATCTTGTTCATTCAAATAAGGAAGTGACATGGAGCCTCAAACGCAAAAAGAGCCCATTAATAAGCTGGCGTATTTCATCATTATCTTGCTATCGGTTATTCAAGGAATTGTCATTACCGCCACGCTTGATTATTCCATAGAAATTCCATTAAGCCCTACATGGGCTTATTTACCCATGATGTTGGCTATTTTTGTTCCTTCCGTTATCAGTTTTCTTATTACCAATGCCAAACAAGCGGTGTTTTATCTCAATATTATCCTAACCGTTGTGCTTGTTTTTTGGATCAATACTTGGCAAAGCCTTGATATTGGTATTTCTGATAACAATGACGCTTTCCTTTCTATTACGACACTCACTGTCCTGATTTTTTTCATATTGCCTTGGATGCAAAATCGCCAAACCACAGGCACCTGGAAAGCTAATTACAGCTGCTTAGTCGGGCACTATTTCCGCAATACCTTATTCGGCCTTTTCGCCTGTGCTATTGGGGGCTTATTAGCTCTGATCGTCAAACAAGCCAGCTTTTTATTTGGCATTGTCAATCTGTCAACACTCAGCCAATTTCTTGGTCACTACATTGTCCTTTGGGTGGCGTTTTTAGTTGGTTTTAATACTAGCTTGCTCTTTTTACGCTCCAAATTGGTGATGCAACTGAATAATATCGCCAAATATTTTTCTCAATTTTTCCTACCTTTACTCAGTTTAATCGCCGTAATTTTCTTAGCCGGCTTAGTTGTTTCCATATTAACTGGCGTACATTACACAGCTTCAGAGTTAGGTTCTGGTACCATGCTCTGTTTTGTGATTTTAAATATTATCTTTATTAATGCCCTTTATGGTGATGGCACAACCCAATTCCAGTTTAAATCTATTATCAATGGCTTTGTACTTATCAGCATCGTTCTACTAAATGCATTTTCTGCACTTTCTCTGTACGGTATTTTCATTCGTGTCAGCCAATATAGCTGGAGTGTGAGTAGGCTATATGCATTTACTATTGCGCTATTCTTAGCCCTGATTATTTTAGCTTACAGCATCACAATCATTGTAAAACGACACCGCTGGGCATTCTCCCTCGGTGCGATAAATAAGGTCGCTATTCTTGGTTTAATTGCCACTATCTTAATCATTAATAGCCCTATTGGTAATTTCCAACGCATCGCGGTGAACAGCATTATGGCGGCCGTTGAGAAAGGAAAAATTAAAATTAACTACGATTTATCTTATGACTTAGAGAAGTTAGGAGTCCGAGGAAAAGAAGCGTTAACGAAACTGGAACAAGACCCTGATACGAAAACACAGCTCAAAGTTGGCGCTTACTCTGATGTCCCTAAACCACTTAAAGACGTTCTTATCATCGCCAAAGGCAGTCAACCATTGCCACAAAGCTGGTTTGATATGGAAGATGGGATCCGAGACGCATGGAATTGCACCAATTATTACAGCAATTATGAATGTCTTGGATTTATGGCTGATGCAAACAACGATGGAACAAACGAAGTGGTGATGTGCTACTCCATCCCCGAGTCCCTTGATTATGAATGTACTATTTGGCAATCCATGGATAACACATGGAAATTAGTCGATACACAAAGAGAGGTATTCGACGATATGCCATCCAAGAAAACGGCATGGGATAAGCTACTCAACAACCAGTTTATATTGAAACCAAAAACCTGGTTGCAAATTGTTCCTGAATAACCCACGAAATTCCCCAAAAATTATTTCAACCTAAAATGCAGGTGGCTTAACAATTATAAATTAAGCCACCTTATTTTTTCTTTGTAATAACGGTAACATCCTCTGTTCGCTCAAATTTAATTATATTACGCCCAATATGATTTACCTTTATAAAACATATCGATAACAAAAATTGTTCTATTCAAATAACTGGCTTTTATTATGTAACATATCTGATGGAAGCTGTTATGATAGGCAAAAATTCGGTTAGATTTGATGACAAAGTCAACTATCTTAACTGCACTCAATAACATGAAAACTACACCTGCTAACTAAATCATTATGGATAAATCAAGACAGACTGAATTGGTGCGTTGGTTAAAGCAACACAGCGCTCCTGCTAAGCGTTGGCTCCGAATTTCTATGCTCTTAGGCATAGTCAGCGGTTTATTAATTATTGCGCAGGCTTGGTTCCTCGCGGTGATCCTACAAGCGCTCATGATGGACCATATTCCACGAGAGCAGCTCCTCACTGACTTTGCGTTATTAATTAGTGTCTTCATTTTACGCGGTGTTGTTCATTATCTTCGTGAACGCGCTGGCTACCGCTGTGGACAAGTCGTTAGGCAGCAAGTCCGCGGCATGGTGTTAGATAAACTGCAAGAGTTAGGCCCTGTCTGGGTCAAAGGTAAGCCCGCAGGAAGCTGGGCAACGATTATTCTTGAGCAGATTGAAGACATGCAAGATTACTATTCTCGCTATCTTCCGCAAATGTATTTAGCCACCATCATCCCAATCATGATCTTGATTGCTATCTTCCCGTTTAACTGGGCTGCCGCGCTGATTTTATTTGCAACTGCCCCGTTAATTCCGATTTTTATGGCGCTGGTAGGACTCGGTGCTGCCGATGCTAACCGCCGTAACTTCCTTGCCTTAAGCCGTTTGAGTGGCAGTTTCCTCGACCGTTTACGTGGATTAGACACCCTACGCCTATTCTTCCGTGGCAAAGCGGAAGTCAACCAAATTCGTGAATCCACCGAAGACTTCCGTTCTCGCACCATGGAAGTCCTGCGTATGGCATTTTTATCGTCGGGAGTCTTGGAGTTTTTCGCGTCAATCTCCATTGCGGTAGTCGCCGTTTATTTCGGGTTCTCTTATCTTGGAGAGTTAAGTTTCGGTAGTTATGGCCTGCCTGTCACACTATTTGCAGGTTTCCTTGCACTGATTTTATCCCCTGAATTTTTCCAACCTCTGCGTGACCTAGGCACTTACTATCACGCAAAAGCCCAAGCTGTAGGTGCCGCAGAGTCGCTGGTGACCTTACTCGAAAGCCAAGGTGACGAACAATTACCACAAGGCGACAAGGTGATTGATGAGCAACCTATTCGCATTGAAGCCAAACAGCTGGAAGTTCTCTCCCATGATGGCACTATCCTCGCGGGCCCTCTCGATTTTACCATTGAGCCGCAGCAACGCATCGCCTTAGTGGGCCAAAGTGGTGCGGGTAAAAGTTCCCTATTAAACTTATTACTTGGCTTCCTGCCTTACCGTGGTTCCATCACTATTAATGGTAATGAACTCAATCAATTATGCTCAGAACAATGGCGTGCTTTAGTAGGCTGGGTTGGGCAAAACCCGCATTTACCTGAACAAACGTTGCAGGAAAATATTTGCCTAGGGAAACCCAATGCGACTGAGTCAGAAATTCAATCTGCGATCGAAAAAGCCTATGTCGCGGAATTTCTGCCAAACTTACCGGATGGGTTAAATACTCGCTTAGGTGATTTCGCCGCACGCCTTTCTGTTGGGCAAGCGCAGCGTGTCGCTGTTGCTCGTGTACTCTTAAAACCTTCTCGCTTATTACTATTAGATGAGCCAGCAGCCAGCTTAGATGCACATAGTGAACAGCGTGTGATGGAAACATTGAACCAATTATCTGAGCAGCAAACCACGTTATTAGTGACCCATTTACTTGAAGAAACCCTGGATTACGACCAAATTTGGGTCATGTCTAACGGGAAAATTATCCAGCGTGGTGACTACCAACAACTGAGCCAGTCTGAAGGTGCTTTTGCCCAATTACTCGCTCACCGCCAAGAGGAGCTTTGAAAATGAAAGTATTACTCCCCTTCTTAGCCCTCTATCGCCGTCATTGGTTTTTGATTTCCTTAGGGATCATTCTGGCGATTGTCACGCTGCTTTCCAGTATTGGCCTTCTCACGTTATCAGGATGGTTCTTAGCCGGAGCCGCTATCGTCGGTGCGCCGGGGATCTTTTTCTTTAACTATATGCTCCCTGCGGCTGGGGTTCGTGGTGCGGCTATTTTCCGTACCGCAGGTCGTTATGCTGAGCGTTTAGTCAGCCACGATGCAACATTCAAAGTCTTAGCCCATCTGCGCGTTTTCGCCTTCAGTAAGGTATTACCGCTCTCTCCCGGTGGGATCAGCCGTTTCCGTCAAGGGGATTTATTAAACCGACTGGTTGCGGATGTCGAAACCCTAGACCACCTTTACTTGCGCGTTCTCTCCCCAATTGTCAGTGCTTTCTTTGTCACCTTTGTCCTGATCATTGGTTTAAGCTTCCTTGATCCTCGCCTAGCATGGACATTAGGCGGTGTTATGCTGTTCTTGCTGTTTACGATGCCATTTGTATTTTATCGCGCTGGTAAGCCGATTGGACGCGAACTGACTGAACTGCGCGGAAATTACCGCACAGTATTAACTTCCGCATTACAAGGCCAAGCCGAATTAGCCTTGTTTGGCGCGACTGCTCGTTTTCGTCAACACTTATCAAGCATCGAAAATTCATGGCAAGGTCGCCAGCAGCAACAAGCTGCACTGACAGGTTTATCTCAAGCCATTATTCTGTGTGCATCAGGACTAACCGCAACCTTGCTTTTATGGATGGCAGCCGAACATGTTGGTGGAAATACTCAACCCGGTGCGCTGATTGCCTTATTTGTTTTCTGTGCATTGGCCTCGTTTGAAGCCTTAGGACCAGTTGCCGTCGCATTCCAACATATGGGGCAAGTGATTGCATCAGCTACCCGCGTTTCTCAGTTAATGCATGCAAAACCGGAAGTGAATTTTGTTAGCCAAGGCAATACGCTCGATTCACTTGAAAGCCTGACTATCGATAACATTACGTTCACTTATCCAGAACAGCCTTTCGCCGTATTGAAAAATGTCTCCTTGTCGGTTAAACAAGGCCAGCACATTGCGTTATTAGGAAAAACGGGCTGCGGTAAATCAACGCTGCTGCAATTGCTCACCCGCGCTTGGGATGTGGACAGTGGCGTAATATCGATTAATGGTCAGCCAATTCAATCTTACAGCGAAGAAGCACTACGTGGCGTGATGTCCGTGGTTCCTCAGCGTGTTCATGTCTTCAGTGATACCCTGCGCAATAACTTATTATTAGCCAACGAGCAAGCCTCAGACGAGCAACTTTGTGATGTACTCACCCAAGTGGGCTTAGATAATTTGTTGGATAATCAGCTAAAATTAAACGCATGGATGGGTGAAGGCGGTCGTCAATTATCAGGGGGGGAACAACGCCGCTTAGGTATTGCTCGCGCCCTTCTGCACAATACGCCACTCGTCTTAATGGATGAGCCAACAGAAGGGTTAGATGCCCATACTGAGCAGCAAATTCTTAGCTTGCTCAAGCAAAAATGTGCTGATAAAACGCTGCTGGTGATCACCCATCGTATGCAAGGTTTAGAGCAAATGGACACCATTTGTGTGATGGATAATGGCGAAATTATCGAACAAGGCTCACACCCGCAATTGTTAGCTGAGCAAGGTCGTTATTATCAGTTCCGTCAACGTCATTTGGTTCAGCAAACTGGCTGAGGTGCACCATGTACCAATTAGACGATGATTCATACCTGTTTCCCCCCGTGTCTGAAGCGATGCGGGAACCTAATGGATTACTGGCGATCGGCGGTGATTTATCATCTCGCCGCTTACAAGCAGCTTACTATGATGGTATTTTCCCGTGGTTTAACCCTGGTGAAGTCCCATTGTGGTGGTCTCCTGATCCGCGAGCAGTCTTGAAAGTGGGCGACCTGCATATCAGCCGTTCCATGATCAAAACATTAAAAAAATCCCCTTATCGCATCACCATAAACCACGCATTCAAAGAAGTGATTGCGGCTTGTGCAGTTCGTGCAGAAGGAACGTGGATCCTTCCTTCCGTACAGGCTGGTTACCTAGCGCTTCATCAAGAAGGACTCGCCCACTCTATTGAGGCATGGCATGATGATCAGCTGGTGGGCGGTTTGTATGGTGTGAGCATGGGACACCTATTTTGTGGGGAGTCGATGTTCAGTAGAATGAATGATGCGTCCAAATGTGCTTTTATTACATTCTATTTTCATTTTTTGCGCTATAATGGGCAACTTTTTGATTGTCAGGTACTTAACCACCACACCGCTTCACTTGGCGCGACGGAGATCTCCCGCAGGGATTTTCTGCATATTCTTTATCGGTGGCGTGACCTGCGGATTGACCCAGCATGCTGGTTACCACAGTCAATTGTTTTACCTCAATCATTTGAAAAATCACCACTTTTTAAACGATAGAAAGTGGCAATACAGTAATTTTATCCCCAACTATTTTAAAGAAAGATCGCTTTAAAATGCGACACTTCTTTACTTAGTGTGGGTTTTTGGGCATTATCTTGCCCGTAAAAAATCACGGTTATTAGACTTAGAGGATTAGATGGCCAAAGAAGATAATATTGAAATGCAGGGAACGGTTTTGGATACCCTGCCAAATACAATGTTCCGCGTTGAACTGGAAAACGGTCACGTTGTGACTGCGCACATCTCTGGTAAAATGCGTAAAAACTACATCCGCATTCTGACAGGCGACAAGGTAACTGTAGAGTTAACTCCTTACGACCTGAGCAAAGGCCGCATCATTTTCCGTAGCCGCTGATTTTCGATTTTCAGGCAAGGCCTGACAAGACCACAGGTGCCTAAGACACCTGTGGTACTAGTTATTGTCAGATTACAGCATCCTCTGGAGAGGCCTTGTGTACGCTACTGAAACTGTATGTCAGTGTGTGACTCTTTTCATCAAGCCCGATACTCACCGAGCCGCCATTCGTTAACGAACCAAATAACAGTTCATTCGCTAATGGTTTCTTCAGGTTATCCTGAATGACACGCGCCATAGGTCGGGCACCCATTGCTTTGTCATACCCCTTCTCACACAACCAACGACGAGCCGCTTGGCTTACCTCAATCGAGACGCCCTTCTCATCCAACTGTGCTTGCAGTTCAACAATGAATTTATCAACCACTTGTGTGATGATATCCATCGACAGCGCATTAAACCAAATAATGCCATCAAGACGGTTACGGAATTCTGGTGAAAATGTCTTTTTAATTTCAGACATCGCATCCGTACTATTATCTTGCTCTGCAAAACCAATCGAACGGCGCTGAATTTCTTGTACCCCTGCGTTGGTGGTCATGACCACAATCACATTACGGAAGTCTGCTTTACGGCCGTTATTATCCGTCAGCGTACCGTGATCCATCACTTGCAGAAGGATATTAAACACATCCGGGTGCGCTTTTTCAATTTCGTCCAATAACACGACGGAATGTGGATGTTTAATCACAGCATCGGTCAGCAAACCACCTTGGTCAAAGCCAACATACCCCGGAGGTGCACCAATCAGTCGGCTAACCGTATGGCGTTCCATATATTCAGACATATCAAAGCGTAGCAGCTTCACATCCAACGCTTTCGCCAATTGTACGGTGACTTCCGTTTTACCCACGCCTGTTGGTCCTGCAAACAAGAATGAGCCTACGGGCTTATGATCTAACCCTAATCCCGCACGATTCATTTTAATCGCTTCAGACAGCGCCTCAATCGCTTTATCTTGTCCAAAGACTAACATCTTCAGTCGAGCGTCTAAGGTTCTCAAACGATCTTTATCGCTAGAGGAAACGGTTTTTTCTGGAATACGCGCAATACGCGCCACCACTGTTTCGATTTCAGGCACACCGATGGTTTTTTTACGTTTGCTTGGTGCCACTAAACGCGTTCTTGCTCCCGCTTCATCGATAACATCAATAGCTTTATCCGGTAGATGGCGATCAGTAATGTATTTCACTGATAAATCTACTGCCGCCTGAATGGCTTTCGCGGTGTAGCGCACATCATGGTGAGACTCATATTTCGGTTTCAATCCATTAATGATACGCACGGTTTCTTCAGGGGTTGGTTCCACAATATCAATTTTTTGGAAACGACGAGCTAGCGCTCTATCTTTCTCAAAAATATTACTAAATTCTTGATAGGTAGTAGAGCCAATCACGCGGATACGCCCACTTGATAATAATGGCTTGATTAAGTTTGCGGCATCCACTTGTCCACCCGATGCCGCACCGGCACCAATGATCGTGTGAATTTCATCGATAAACAGAATGCTTTTCGGATCTTTTTCCAACATTTTCAGCAGCGCTTTAAAACGTTTCTCAAAATCACCGCGATATTTAGTGCCTGCTAACAATGAACCGATATCCAGTGAGTAGATTGTGCAATCTTTCATCACCTCAGGCACATCATTTTGCTCAATACGCCACGCTAAGCCCTCAGCGATCGCCGTTTTACCTACGCCAGATTCCCCAACCAATAATGGGTTATTCTTACGGCGACGGCACAACACTTGAATAGTACGCTCTAATTCAGCCTGACGTCCCACCAGCGGGTCGATATTGCCTTTCTTAGCCTGTTGGTTCAGATTGGTGGTGAAGTTGTCCATATGGTCTTCAGAGACCGGTTGCTCTTCACTTGGTGGTGTATTGTTTGCGGCATCATCCTCCGATGAAGAAGAATCTTCACCTTTAATGGTACCGTGGGAAATGTAATTAACCACATCTAGGCGGCTAACATCATGCTTACGTAATAAATAAGCCGCTTGGGATTCTTGTTCGCTAAAAATCGCCACTAGCACATTCGCGCCAGTCACTTCGCTGCGGCCTGATGATTGAACATGAAAAACAGCACGTTGCAGTACGCGCTGGAAACTCAAAGTTGGCTGAGTGTCTCGCGTATCATTCTCAGGCAACAGCGGCGTGGTTTGGGCAATAAAATGTTCGAGCTCTTGTCTCAGGGCAACCAAGTCGACCTTACAAGCCTCTAAAGCTTCACGCGCAGAGATATTGCTCAATAATGCCAGCAATAGGTGCTCCACAGTCATAAATTCATGGCGATTGTCTTTCGCTCTGGTAAAAGCAACATTTAGACTAAGCTCCAATTCTTGATTGAGCATAAGCACCTCCCAAAATTGATATTAAGACTCTTCAGACTTTCTCTATAGTACACAATAAAGGATATTCATGTTCCCTTGCAAAAGCATTGACTTGAGCGGCTTTAGTTTCTGCGACTTCAGCAGTATAAACACCGCAAATACCTTTACCTTGAAAATGTACATCTAACATTATCTGTGTAGCGCGTTCTTCATCAAAAGAAAAGTATTTTTGTAACACCTCAACAACAAAATCCATCGGAGTATAATCATCATTATTTAGCAGTACTTTATACATCGATGGCGGTTGCAGAGTCTTTTCAACTTCATCTTTAAAAATTGTGTCAGTTTTAAATGTACTCAGAAAATCACTCATTACTTTCGTGCTCAGTCGTATTACCCAGTGTGGAAATTCAAATTAAGCATAGCCTTTATTATCAATGATATCTATTCACTAAATAGCAATTCAATAAAGCTAAGCCATTAAAAATATTTAATCTTCATTTTGGTGCTGAATTCTCAATTTATCCCAGTGTACCACGGGCAGATAACTAACTTATAGCATCTAAATTTTGTGACGTATGTCAAAAAATTTAAAAATTCACGAAAAACGCTCATCGGATTATTTTCAGTTTATTCAAAAAGCCAAAATCCGACTCTTGACCAAATATCCCTATTCAATACAGTATGAAATGCGAGCGATTAAATTCGTATTTATACCTAGTTTGCATGTGTATTTTATGCATGTATATAAACAGTCAGTAGCAAACTTGAAGGACAGAAATATGAATACAGGTACGGTTAAGTGGTTCAATAATGCCAAAGGTTTTGGTTTTATTTGCCCAGAAAATGGCGGAGATGATGTATTTGCACATTATTCCACAATCCAAATGGATGGTTACCGGACACTCAAAGCGGGTCAAAAGGTCAGCTACACACTTATGATTGATGGGCCCAAAGGCGCGCATGCTACCGCCATTATCCCAATTATCGAAAGTGGTGAAGGGAACGCAGAATAAGTTAGGGTAATAGAGCACAGTTAATTATTTTTAAGGGGTAAATAATTAACTGTGGCTATTTCAAATTAACGATATTTTAATTAACAACGTTCTAAATTAAGACAGTCTGCAACAAATATTATTGCTCATCCGTTGCCTGCAAATGATGCATATCACCATATAATTCAGTTAATAGCTGATATTGCTCTTCATCATAGAATGAGCACTGACCTTCGCCGAAAGCTTTTGCTACTTCAATCATGAATTTCACCGTCGAGGCAATGTCCACTTCATGACTGGCTCCCGTTGAACAACCCGGCACAACAGTTTCAGTGCAAATTGCAACACCAACAACCGGAACCGTCGTTGAAACAGCTGGTTGCATAATACTGTTGAGATGATGAAGCCCATTGCCATATGGCGTGATATCTTGGATAGATAGCGGGAAAGTCACCGCATTTTGTCCGCTACTCCACTCCATTAAACGCAATAAATCCTCAGAAACAGGTAGGATATATCCCGATTTAACCGTCGGTGATAGCGCATAACCTTTATGGTTAATTAAGCGATTTCCTTTGGTGGTATCTACCGATAAAATTGCATCGGCCTCTGGGATCCCTTCATGAAGATTCATCGTGGCATCTTCAAGGGGTGAGTCCATAAAATCGACTGGCGTATGCGGGCGAGTTGGTGCATTTGGACAGATATGCGTTGTAATGATCACATCCCCTTGTAATGCGTCCCCTCTTTGCTGCATTTGAGCCAATTTTAATCCCGTTGCGATGGCAGCAATTGCACCATCCGCATCAGAAACAACCCCAATGCGCGAAGGCCTTGCACCCAATCCACCTAAACGCCCGATAATACCTAGCGTTGGTGTATTCTTACCTTGAGATTTACCTTGTAAACCCGGAATGGTGATTCTGACGAAATCGCTTTGGCCTTTTTGATCGACTACAGTCGTTGAAATGACTTGAACTGCGGGGAAATCTTGGAACAACTGAACAACATCATGCCCACTAACATTCGCACAATCGAGTAGCTCATAAACGCACAAAGTTTGCTTTAGAGTCATTGTACTTCCTTTAATTCTAATTATTTTTTTCGAGTTTTAGAGTAAACGGGCACCAAAGGAGCACCCGCTTACTCTGAATACCCCTTAACTAAAGACAAAGGGTATATTTCCTGATGAAGGCGTATTCACGCACTTTGAATGGTATTTAATTATTATTTACTGCAACTACTCATTACTGAACTTTTACTGCTGATACTGCTTTATATCACAAGGTTTTTTGACTACTTGGTGCTACGCTCTAACCAGTAAGGATCCCCAACCATACATCCTAGGTAAGAAGCCTTACGGTAAAGATCTTGGGACAACTGCACGATAATCTCATCGGTCATTTGCGACTCTGGGAGACTCAAACACAACGCATATAACGTATTTTGTGAAGGGTCATATACTGTACTGGATACAGAGGCGACACCGGCAACTGACTCATTAACTGAAAACTCCCAACCTCGTTCATTGATCACACTAATGCGCTCATTTAAACGGGCTCGAGACTCTTCAGGCTCTAAATTAATTAAGTTTATGCGCTCATTTATCGGCAATCGTGCTAATAATGCGCGCCCCGTCGATGTACCGCCAATAGGTAAACGCGTTCCAGGCTGCGTAATCACTTGCAGCATACTGTTACCAATTCGAGCATGAACAACACGGACTTTGTCTTCATCTAACGCAGAGACATAACTGGTAAACCCAGTATCTTTCGTCAGACTGTCTAACGCTTCTAACGCCATATCTATTAAATGGTTCATGCCACGAGCTCGGTGGGCAATCTCCATAATCAACAAACCTGGACGATAAATCGGTGCGTTATTTTTCTTTTCGAGCAACCCAAGTTCTGCCATCTGCTTTAACAAACGTGAGGCAGAGCTTTTCGGCATCGATAATTCATTGACCAACGTGGTTACCGTTAACTCATTACCTGAGCGTAAAAATAGGCGATACACGTCGACAACACTTGTTAAAATACTCATACCTGAGTTTCCTGCACTAGCAAGCCATAATCCAGAGGCTTTCTATCTCTTAAATAAGGCACATTTAAACGCGTATGCGCCTGAAGACGAAAATCAATCTCACCAACTAACAACTGTTCTTGTTCGCAAGATGCCTCACACAAAACTTGCCCACGCGGGCCCATAATTTTACTGCCACCAAATAGGTGTAAATCTTCTTCGTGCCCCCAGCGATTCACCGCGAGAAGATGCGTGCCATTCTCTAAAGCACGACATGCAGTATTGATATCCCACATATCTCGGTCTTGAATACACCACGCAGAAGGCGCTATTAACAATTCAGCACCTTGCAGAGTGAGGATCCGCGCCACTTCAGGAAAGCCCATGTCGTAGCAAATCATCACACCGATTTTACCGATTGGCGTATCAAACACAGGGAAAGTATCCCCGCTTTTGAACCACTGCTTTTCAATACCAAACGCATGTACTTTACGAAATACGCCGCTGATATTTTCACAGCCCGGATTCCAAACGCCCACTGAATTATACACTTCACCAAGACGCTCACCGCGCTCAGCAAATCCCGCCACAATCGTGATACTTAGGCGGGAAGCTAATTGGCTAAATAGGCAGTATGTTTCACTGCCATCAAAATCACTAAGATCCCATAACTGAGTGGAGAGTAGATCACCCCGATAACCCGTTGTTGACAGCTCTGGGAAACAGATTAACTTAGCGCCTTGAGATGCCGCCTGCTCGCACAGTTGCGCCATACGCTGCAAGTTACCTATTTTATTACCTAGTTCAGAATCAAACTGAGCCAGAGCTACTTTCACTTGGTTATCGGTCATCTATCTGTCCTCAATCTAAATGAGAAACTTGGCGGAAGTGAGTGCCTTTTTCGCCCCGGAAGGCCGCTAATAAGCGCATACCTACCCAATAAGCCACCGCACCGACCAGTAAAGAGTTCAATGCTGGAACGCCAATATCTGCACCAAAAGGCCCCAGAGCAGAGGTACCCCAACCGACGACAACCGCACAACACCATGCAACTAAAGTCACTGGGTTATACACTTCACAGCGGGTTGGTAAAATGCCTTGTTCTCGGGTGATATCCAGCTCTTTTCTATCACGTTTTAACAAGTAATAATCGACAACCATAATACCCGCGACAGGTGGAATCGAGATACCAAGATAAATTAAGAAACTAATAAAGTTATCTAAGATACCTAACATGGAAGCCACGGTACCAAAAATACCAATGATCCAGGTTAAATAACGGCGGTCAAAACGCTTATTAAAAATTGCGTTCAACAATGTGGAGAAGCCGAGTGATGAAGAGTAGAGATTGATATCATTCATTTTAATTGTTGAGAAGATAACAATCGATGCACCTAGCAACCCAGTTAACGCCATCATCAAATCAAAAACTTGGCTTGTACGTAATGCTAAAGCCATTAATACCGCAATCATGTTGACGAACAGTTCGCCACAGAATGTACCAATCAATGTCATCCAGAACACATCTTTCGGCTTATGCATAAAGCGGCTGATGTCTGGTGTTGTTACAGCAGAGATGATAAAACCACCCGCAACCATCGTAATTGCAGCTGGCATTGTCATTAAAGGCCCGGCAGGTTCAGTGGCATTAATTAGTGAACTAATGTCCTGTCCCGATAATAAATTATAAGTTGCCCAACCTAGTGCGAATAAAAATAGCGGTGTTGAAATATTTGCAGTAATGGATAAAAATCGATACCCATATACCGTAATAATTGTCACCGCAATGCCTGTAATAAGCGACCAGGTCCCTGGTGTTAGCACGTTAGTCGCTTTATACATACCATCCGCGAAGAAACCATTTTGGACACCAAACCAACCCATTAAGGAGATAGCAATGGCTCCTCCAATTAATGCTGATCCTAGTTTTCCAAAACCAGCCCACCGAGACAGTAGACTGATTGACATTCCTTCACGACAAGCTGCCGCTCCGAGACCCCAACTGACGACCTGTAAAATTACAGAGCCGAGCATTGTTGCCCAAAACGCCTGCCAAAACGTTAATCCATAACCAAGCGCTGCACCTAGCATCACTTGCGAAACGCAAGCGAGTGAACCGATACGGAGGATCAACACTTCATAAAACGGTCGACGAGCACTTTGCGGTACCCGCGCCAGAGAATAATCTTCACCTGCTTTATTTGCCATTTTTTATGCCTGCTGTGTATGAGTCTTTACTTGTGGTTTTTTGGCTTTTTGCTAAAGTTCCATTTAATGGAACTAGGTTTCATTTATTCTACAAGACGAATAATATCCATGATCGATACCAAATCGCAAGTAGAATTTACCTTTTTGATAGCTTTTTTATTATCGGTTATTTAAATAGGAGGAGAAATAGGAGGGGGTGAAAACGAAATAAGCTGTAAATTAATAGGTTAAAAACTCAACATTTAATTAGAGAAATTTCATAAAATGAGTGATTACCCATAGATAATTCTAATTTAGACACACCGATATGGAGTAAATTGTCTTTTCATTTCAGTTAATCTCACAAAATATTCGACCTAAACAGCCATTCACCGATTATTTTATTTAATAAATTACTTATATTGTGAGAAAAAAGTTGTAGCTATCTCCTCTACAACTTTTCAAATAATCACTAATTGATAAATTACTCTCTTGCTAATGCATCAATCGGATTTAATCTCGCCGCATTTCTTGCTGGCAGGAAACCAAAAATAATCCCAATCGCTGTTGAACACGCAAATGCGCTGACAAGTGCAATAGGATCAAAGGCAAATGTCCAACCCGGAAGCGCCATTTGAGCCATCAAACTGACCCCATAAGATAAGCCAATACCCATTAAGCCCCCAATAAGACACACTAACACCGCCTCAATCAGAAATTGCTGCATCACATCCGTCGTACGACCGCCAACCGCCATACGAATACCGATTTCACGGGTTCTTTCCGTGACAGACACTAGCATAATATTCATCACACCAATTCCCCCAACCACAAGGGAAATGACAGCGACTAAAGTCAAAAAGAGCTGCATAGTTTGGGTGGTCTTTTCCGCTGTTTTGACTAACGTATCAATATTATAGGTAAAAATATCCTTCTTACCGTGACGTAATGTGAGCAAACGAACCAGTTGCTGCTCAGCGACTTTCGCATCAATGCCATCCTTCACTCTAACCACAATGCTGTCATAGTAAGAACGGTTAATCAGCTTACTGTTAATGGTTGTATCGGGTAAAAACACTTCTAGGCTTTTGCTGGAACCAAAAATTGACTTTTGCTCCCCCAATACGCCAATCACTGTGGCGGGCATATTTCCGATGAGCAATGTCTCACCCACAACATTCTGTTTGTTCGGGAAAAAACGTCGTTTAGTATTACCGTCAATCACCACCACAGGTGCACGCCGTGTAAGCATGTCCTGAGTAAATCCCATACCTTCTGCAAATTTATTTCCGAAAACTTGGAAGTAATCTATCCCCACGCCAGTGACCCGAGCCACCGCGTCTAAATTCCCTTTACGTAATCTAGCGGAAGTATCAATGGAACCCGTCACCGATTGAACATAGGGCTGCTGAGCAATAGCAGAAATATCAGAGGCTTTTAAAGCTTGCCGATTTTCCGGGTCATCGCTGCCAAAATCCTTACCGGGATATACCGAAATCGTATTGGTGCCAATCGACTTAATATCATTCAATACCATCCCTTTGGCCGCATCGCCAATCACCATGATGGATACCACTGAGGCAATCCCAATGACAATTCCCAGCATGGTCAGCAAGGTGCGCATTTTATTCACTACCATCGCACGCCACGCCATTAATAAGGCTTCACTGAATCGGCTAATCCATTGTCCTAATGGACCTTTCTTCATCGCAACTTTTGCAGGAAACTCAACATTCTTCGTCGCTAACACACCAGAATCATTGATGATTTCACCATCTTTGATTTCAACGATCCGCTCCGCTTGTTGCGCGACTTTTGGGTCATGGGTAACGATGATCACCGTATGCCCTTGGGCGCAAAGATCTTTTAAGATCTTCATGACCTCTTCCCCCGAATGGCTATCTAGCGCCCCTGTCGGCTCATCTGCCAAAATAACCTGTCCGCCATTCATCAGAGCGCGAGCAATACTGACCCTTTGTTGCTGTCCACCCGATAATTGGCTTGGGCGATAATTGACTCGTTCACCTAAGCCTAAACGCTGAAGTAATTGTTCTGCTCGTTCCTGTCGCTGAGACTTGCCTACTCCGGCATAAATAGCGGGGATCTCGACATTTTGCTCAGCACTCAAATGGCTCAGTAAATGGTAACGCTGGAAAATAAAGCCAAAATGTTCACGTCGTAATTGTGCCAATTGGTCATTATCCAATGTCGCAATATTTTGCCCTGCAACGAAATACTCCCCTGATGAAGGTTTATCCAAGCATCCCAAAATATTCATCAACGTCGATTTTCCCGACCCTGACGCTCCAATAATCGCCACCATTTCACCGGCATTTATTTTCAGCGAGACATCTTTGAGTACCGTGATCTCCTGTTCACCCGCAGGATAGCGCCGCGTAATGTTATGCAGCTCAAGTAAAGTCGTCATCATTACAATTCCGTATCGCTGCTGCGACCGACGATGACCTTATCCCCTTCTTGCAAACCTTTAATCACTTCCACAGAGACATCATTGCGGCTGCCAATTTCAATGTTTCTCTTTTGCGGTATTCCGTCATTCAAAACTTCCACTTCATAGACTTGTGGAGTGACTTCATTTCCTAACGCCAATAATGGAAGGAGCAGCACATTTTTATGGGACTCAAGCTCAATCACCACTTGCGCGGTCATTTGTAGTTTTAAAAGATGTTGAGGGTTTGGCACTTCAAAACGTGCATAGTAGAAAATCGCATCATTGATTTTTTCAGGCGTTGGTAGGATATCTTTTAGCTTTCCTGCAAATTTTTTATCCGGTGCGCCTAACACGGTAAAAGACGCACTTTGACCAGGCTCAAGGTAGATAACATCCGCTTCAGAAACTTCAGCTTTGACCAGCATCGTATCCAAATCAGCTAATGTCAAAATCGTTGGCGCTTCTTGGGCGGCAATCACCGTTTGCCCTTGTAATGTCTTGATAAACGTTACAATACCATCCATCGGCGCAGTAATTTGGGTGTATTTCAGATTGGTTTTTGCGGTATCTAAAGAGGCGCGATTACGTTTAATTTGCGACTGATACGTGGCCACTTTCGCTTTATTCACTTCCACATCAGTTCTGGTTTTATCCAGCTCTTGCTGAGCCACTGCTTGCACTTTAGATAAGCTTAAATAGCGTTGGTAAGTCACTTGCGCAAGCTTTAATTCAGCCTGAGCCAATGCCAAGTTGGATTCTAATTCATGGATAGTTTCTTGGGATTCAGTGACTTCGTTTTGCGCTTTTTGCGGATCAATAACAGCTAGCAGATCGCCTTTTTTAACGGTATCACCTTCTTTGACATACAGTGTTTGCAGTTGACCGCTAACCTGCGCCCCGACATCCACTTTACGTACAGCATCTAATTTACCCGTCGCCATAACCCGCTTATCGAGGTCACCACGAGTCACATCAACAGTTTGGTAGCTCTCTGGCTGCTGGTTACCAAGAAAAAACCATGAGGTCACCAGCGCCGCGAGTAGAACAAGTATGCCATAAATCCATTTTTTTCTTGGGACTGCCTTCATTAACTCTATTCCTATTTTCAATCGGAGGGCCTTCCCTCTATTGAAAATAAGATAGCTGAATAATTATCACACTTCACTAAACAGATTTAAGATTAACTGCAATTTATATTAATACGCCTTACCGCGCGCCAACCATGCGACTCTTGAGAACATATTTCTCAGAGCCAATGGTACGGCTTCAGGACCTAATTCAGCGGCACGGTTTACGGTCGCTAGTGCTAAATCTGGTTTTGATGTCCGTGCAATCGCTTTTAAAATCACACGGCGAGTTGATACTCGGGCATTTTCAGGAATTTCTGCAATTTCATGGTACAAACCTTGAAACCCTTCGCGATACAGAAAATGTTCCATATCCGGTGCAGGTAACATTGTTAACCGGTCTCTATCTGGCGAATTAATTTTGTTAGCGTAATGCGTCGCCGTTGCAGCATATTTTCGCCCCGCTTCATCCCCATCAGTTAATACATGCCATTCAATGCCCATTTTATTGGCAAATTTTAATAACGGTTTTAAGCCACTTTGTGCAAAAGCAATCACCTTAATACCTTCTGTTTCGAAGAAATAATTACATTGCCTCGCAAATTCGCTCATTAGCCAAATTTCCGTTTCACCTTCAACCAGTAGCCAACAACGAGCAAATAATGCGGAAGGTCTATTAAAACGAATATGGAAAGATATTTTACGTAACTCTTCGGCACTTAAATCCTGCGGGTTCAAACGATATGTAGACACTTTATTAGTATCACGAACGAGGCGGCATAAGCTGTCAATTGGCGCTTGGGAAAGTAAGTCGCCAGAATTGGTTGTGGTGATCCGCTGTAAGGAGAACAAACTAAACAGCCCCCACGCAATAGATAACATAATAGGATGTAGCCGTGTTTCAGGATCTTCCACAATAATAATTGGGCGAGCATGTTTATCCAGCTCTATATTCCCTTTAGATTGCAGTAATGACGAAAACATCCCTAGGATAATCAGGCGAATATTACGTTGATTCGGCTTCGCAATTAACCGGTTAATATTATCCAATGCCTGCCAACCTCGCTTACGAGGCTCTATACTAATCATTGGATTATCCGCTTTCACCATATGACCACTTTTCCCTGAAAAGTAGTGGCTCAGCAATTGCTGCATCGCGTCCACCCCATCTTCAAGGTCATTATCACTTAAGCGTTCAGGATTATTCACCAGCGCCATTGTCAATTCTTTAATCTGATGATTAAAGTTTTCACGGAAATTGTTGCTTCCGCTGACAATCGTTTCGGGGTTAATGCTACTCAAGAAACGCGCATCTCGTAAGCGGATCACAGGATATAAACGGACAATTTCTTTAATATACTTACCGACATTATCTAGGGACAATTTATTTCCCCCAGAATTTAAGAAGCATTTATCTACCGCAACGCTGTTATCGTCTTTTAACTCCGCACTCACTCGCAATAGAATATGTTTTAGATCATCCCCATTATCAACCCAAACAGAAGCAAGATTTTGGAAACGATAAGATTGATGGCGTCCAGGACGACTCTCGCAGAACTTTAAGACAATCTGCAAAGTACGAAAACGCGTTTCATCATCCCCAGTAGGATGGTGAAAATCATTCGCAGTGAATTGGTATTCGCGATGTTCGGGAGAGAGCAAAATATCTAAGGCATCGAGTAAACTTGATTTACCCCATGAGTTTTCCCCGATGAGAACGGTATTATTATTGAGTTCTAAAGAAAGTCGGTTGATCCCTCTAAATCCGTATATTTCCACACGTTCCAGATACATATCTCTCTCCTTGCTATCGAAAACTGAGTTTGATTGTAACATCTTGACCGCTCAAGGATCCGTGAAACAACCTGAACTATCGCAAATAAAAGCTTACTCATTAAGCCGATTAATTACTATACGAGTCAACATAGTACAAAAAAAACACGTTACGATACATGTTCCTGTATTGAGCTTATTTATTTGGTGATATAGGATGTTTATGCTTTATTTTCCAGCATTTTTCTCCTATTTTTAGTTAATCAGCCATTGAAAAATATTTATCACCTGCGTGATATTTAGCATCACAGGCTAAATTTATTCATGTTTCGATAGCAATGTTCATGAATGTTTAAATATAATCTGTTGTTTATATTGGCATAAGTTTATATTGGCATAAATTAGTGTAGTTAATGCAGTAAAACAAAATGAAATAAAATAAAAGGGCACTAACATGTATTCTGGCTTGCTGATTATTCTTTTACCTCTGTTTCTGGGTTACTTGATACCTATAAAAAATAAAAATGTTCTCCATCGAGTTCATCAGTCTTTAAATTCGATGGTGTACGTCATTTTATTTTTAATGGGTATTACCCTTGCTTTGCTTGAAAACCTCAGCGCACATTTAGTGTCCATCTTAATTTATGCCCTGACCTTCTTTGCCTGCATTTTTGGCTTCAATGTGCTTTCTTTAATTCTTCTGGATAAGCTCGACCCATGGAAAGTCCCACAGCACAAGCAAGAAAAACCCCCTTCACGTATCAAAATGGTATTTGAATCCTTACAACTGTGTGGTGTTTTACTCGTTGGCTTTTTGGTGGGATTAACCGGGTTTAAATTCTTACATTACGCAGATAAAGGCAGCCAAGTGGCACTAATGTTGTTGCTGTTACTGGTTGGGGTACAGCTGCGTAATAGTGGAATGCATATTCGGCAGATTTTAATTAACCGCCGAGGAACCACTATTGCCTTAGTGATGGGAGTTAGCGCCCTTATCGGTGGTGCAGCCGCGGCTTTTTTCCTTGGACTTCCTCTCAAAATGGGATTAGCTATCGCCTCTGGATTCGGTTGGTATTCACTCACCGGTATATTAATTACCGATGCCTATGGCCCCGTGATGGGCAGCGCCGCATTTTTTAATGACCTATTGCGGGAATTGACTGCCATCATGTTGATTCCGTTAATCATTAACCGCTATCGCTCTACTGCGTTGGGAATTTGTGGCTCTACATCTATGGACTTTACTTTGCCTGTATTGCAGCGTAGTGGTGGCGTGTCGATTGTCCCTGCCGCTATCGTTCACGGCTTCGTTTTAAGTCTAATTACGCCAATCCTTATGGCCTTCTTTACATAAGTAGAATTTCAGTCACAATAGCCGTTAATTTAGGTATCACAGGAAATTAACATGACGGGTAAACAACGAGTTTTAGTACTAGGTGCCAGTGGCTATATTGGGCAAAATTTAATTCCTAAATTGTTGGAAGAAGGTCATGAAGTCACTGCTGCCGCCCGACGTGTAGATTGGATGCTATCCCAAGGTTGGTCAGATACTCGCTGTATCTATGTAGATTTACACCAGCCTGAAACCCTGAAAAATATTATGGACGAGGTGGATATTGTTTACTTTCTCGTTCATAGCATGGCGGATCAAGCCAATCTTATTGAACGTGAACGTGAAGCGGCGCGCAATGTACAAAATGCGCTGCAAGGCTCCAACGTCAAGCAGGTGATTTACCTCAGCGCACTGCAACATGGGCATACTTATTCCCCGCATTTAATTGCCAGACGCTTAACAGGAGAAATTCTGTGCGAAAGTGGTATTCCGGTGACTGAAATCCGCGCATCCATTATCGTTGGTTCAGGCTCTGCAGCCTTCGAAATTATGCGTGATATGGTGTATAACCTCGCCATTTTGACGCCGCCTCGTTGGGTACGCTCAAAGTCATCCCCGATTGCCCTTGAAAATATTCTGTATTACCTCACGCAATTAGCCCAACTTCCCGTGACAGAAAGTCGAGTGTTAGATGCCGGTGGCCCTGAATATATAAGCTACCAAGAGCTCTTCAAGCGCTTTATTAAAGTCTCTGGAAAGCGTCGATTGTTAATTCCAATTCCGATCCCTGTCAGCATGATCTCCGTGCACTTTATTAGCTTGATAACTTCAGTACCGCCAACTATTGCCAAAGAATTGATCCAAGGCTTACAACACGACCTGCCTGCGGACGATAAACTCATTCGCGAGCTTATTCCGCAAACACTGATTTCATTTGATGATGCAGTCAGAACCACATTAGCGGAAGAAGCCAGTGCCATTGATAACTCAGATTGGGGTTACGATCCTGAGGTGAAAAAACGCTGGCGACCGGGTTACGGCTACTACCCTAAACAAGCCGGTTTTACTTTTAGCACTACCGCATCCACAGAATCTCTCTGGCATACCGTACAGCAAATTGGTGGAAAAGAAGGTTATTTTTACGCCAACATTCTTTGGAAAACACGCGCCATTATGGACGATATGATGTTGAATAAAGTCAAATATGGCAGACCTGATCGTGAAACCTTACAAGTCGGTGATGAAGTTGACGGTTGGCGAGTTATTAATATGGAGCCGAATAAGCAACTTAGCTTACTTTTTGGTATGAAAGCGCCAGGTTTAGGTCGACTGACTTTCACCATCCATGATAGTGGAAACCTACGCTCAATTGATGTTCGTGCATGGTGGCATCCAGCGGGTTTCAGCGGATTGCTCTATTGGTTTGCGATGATGCCAGCTCATCTGTTCATCTTTAAAGGCATGGCTAAGCGTATTAGTGAATTGGCTATTCAACGGGACAAAAAGCTTGTGACTGCGCCGATAGCGGAAGATAGCTCCAATAAGCCGGAATAAATTTAGCGTAAAAAACCAAATTTTTATGCATAAAACATTGCATAAATATGCTTACAGGATTAATATCGCGGGTAGTTAATTTAGATATTATTGGTAAGCATGAGCATTCAATTAAAAAACATAAACTGTTTCTACGGTAACCATCAGGCACTCTTTGATATCAACTTAGAGTGCTCTGCTGGTGAAACTATGGTATTACTCGGGCCAAGCGGCGCAGGTAAAAGCTCCTTATTGCGCGTACTGAACCTGCTAGAAATGCCACGTTCAGGTCAACTCAATGTTGCCAACCATACTTTTGATTTTGCCAAAGCACCAGATGCGAAAGCCATTCGCGATCTGCGCCAAAATGTAGGTATGGTTTTCCAACAATATAATCTCTGGCCTCACTTAAGTGTGATGGATAACCTGATTGAAGCGCCATGCCGCGTTTTGAAACAATCCAAACAGCAAGCTCAAGAAAAAGCCGCTAAGCTATTAGAGCGTTTACGTTTATCGCAATTTGCTGACCGCTATCCCCTGCATTTATCCGGCGGCCAACAACAACGTGTCGCGATTGCACGCGCTTTGATGATGGAACCACAAATTCTGTTATTTGATGAGCCAACAGCCGCACTTGACCCTGAAATTACAGCGCAAGTGGTGGACATTATTCGTGAACTTTCAGCAACAGGGATCACCCAAGTTATCGTGACCCATGAAGTTGAAATTGCCCGTAAAACCGCCAGCCGTGTGGTCTATATGGAAAACGGTCATATTGTAGAGCAAGGAGATGCTAGCCACTTCGCTGCACCTCAAACCGAAGCATTTGCGAACTATCTATCCCATTAATAGATTCTGTCCCACTAATAGATATAGGATTAAGCAATGAAAAAATTATTATTAGCTACATTATTAGGCGCTGTAACCCTATCTGCGGCGGCGGCGGAAAAAGAGACCATCCGTTTTGCAACTGAAGCCACTTACGCTCCGTTTGAAATGTTTGATAAAAACAACCAAATCGTAGGTTTTGACGTGGATCTGGCAAATGCAATGTGTGAAAAAATGAATGCAACCTGCACATTCACACACCAATCTTTTGATAGCTTAATCCCAAGCCTGAAATTCCGTCGCTTTGAAGCGTTAATGGCAGGTATTGACATTACCCCTGAGCGTCAACAACAAGTAGATTTCACCGAAACTTACTATCCGAACTCCGCTGAATTTATTGCAGTAAAAGATAAGATTACTGCCGTTGATCAGTTAAAAGGTAAAAAAATCGGGGTACAAAACGGTACCACACACCAAAAATACATTCTGGAACAACATAAAGATATGACTGTTGTCCCTTATGATAACTACCAATCTGCCATTTTAGATCTGCAAAACGGTCGTATTAATGCGGTCTTCGGTGACACTGCCGTTGCTGATGAGTGGTTAAAAGCGAAAGGTAATGAAAACTTAGCGGCAGTGGGCGACAAAGTGACCGATCCACAATACTTTGGTATTGGTTTAGGTATCGCTGTTCGTAAAGGCAACAAAGAGTTGCTGGATAAAATGAACAAAGCCTTATCTGAAGTTAAAGCCGATGGCACCTACGATGCTATCCATAAAAAATGGTTTCAACAGTAGTCGATATAATTAATGAATGATTTATTCTTTTTAGCAAGTGCCGCCGGTATTACCGTCGGCCTTGCCGTTTTAGCACTAGTCCTTGGATTGGTTCTCGCGATGCTATTTACCGCATGGGAATCTGTTCGGTTCAAACCTCTCGCCTTTTTAGGTACCTGCTGGGTCACGCTGATCCGTGGTTTACCTGAACTACTGGTGGTGCTGTTTGTCTATTTTGGAACGCTCCAGCTTATTAACCTGTTAGGTGATGGTATCGCCATTAACTTAGGTTTCTGGCAAGGCACACTCCAAATTGACCCGAGCATTTTCTTTGCTGACAGCGGTGAATTTGACTACACACCATTCTTCTGTGGTGTGGTTGCGCTCGCACTGTTATATGCGTCTTACGCCTCACAGACCTTGCGTGGTGCATTGAAAGCCGTGCCTTATGGTCAATGGGAAGCGGGATTAGCGCTTGGATTAAGCAAACGTACCATTTTCTTTCGCTATATCATGCCGCAAATGTGGCGTCATGCCCTTCCGGGTTTAGGTAACCAGTGGTTAGTGTTACTCAAAGATACCGCGTTAGTCTCCTTAATTAGCGTCAACGACTTAATGCTGCAGACCAAAACCATCGTGAACCGTACCCATGAACCGTTTACTTGGTACGCTATTGTGGGACTGATTTACCTCGCTATCACCCTATTAAGCCAATTGGTGCTAAAACGTATTGAACTGCGCACCACTCGTTTTGAACGGAGTGATGCGAAATGATCGATCTAATTCTGCAAATATTACCGGGATTACCGACCAGCTTGTCACTGACCTTCAGTGCATTATTGGTGGCTTTTATCTTAGCCATCTTCTTTACGCTGATCTTATCCCTCAAAACTCCTGTCGTTTCGCAAGCCGTTAAGGTGTACATCACCCTATTCACTGGTACGCCGTTATTGGTGCAATTCTTCTTGATTTATAATGGCCCGAGCCAATTTAAGTCACTGCAAGATTACCCAATGCTGTGGGAATTTATTTCGACGCCATGGATTTGTGCGATGGTGGCATTAGCATTAAACAGTGCAGCCTACTCCACGCTGTTATTCCATGGTGCGGTAAAAGCTATTCCATCGGGTCAGTGGCAATCTTGCCAAGCGTTGGGTATGAATAAGCTGCAAACCATGCGAATTATTCTCCCTTATGCGTTTAAACGTTCGCTTTCATCCTATTCCAACGAAGTGGTGCTGATTTTCAAAAGTACCTCTCTCGCCAGTACCATTACGATGCTAGATATTATGGGCTACAGTAGCCAAGTATTTGGGCAAACATGGGATGTCATGGCGTTTGTCGCAGCAGGTATTATCTATCTTGTGGTGAATGCGATTCTGACGTTAATTATGCGTCTGATTGAGCGTAAAGCGCTGGCTTTTGAACATCGTAGTTAAAATTAACAGATTGTATTTAAATGAAAAAGCTTGGTCTTATGCCAAGCTTTTTTGTATTAAAAACATACATAGCTAATCATTTCTATATATTGCTTTTTGAAAGATAGACCTTTTTTATATTGGTAGCATGAATCATTGCAACATTATACCGATTAAATAAGGTTATCTAGATGATTACACAAGTTAAATTTTCCATTCCTTTTCAGCAAGCACCTATTGTTGATTACATTGCCACTAATATTCCCAATCTATTTGAAAATAAACTTGTCAAAGTCTCAAATATTAGTCCTATTCAAGTGGGTATTTGCCGTGGCCTTTCCACTTGTTTTCTGATGCATGAGAACAATAACCGTGGCACTCAATATATAGAGAAGATAAATGAGTCCTTGGACACTCTAATCCATTATGAAGAACCTCAAGATACACTCGATGAGTATCTTTTAAATTTAACTAAGCAGATCAGATTCGCAGAATTTAACGTGTTAATTCATCAAGCCATCAATGAACAAATAGATCATGGAAATGCCACCGAATTGAATAATCTATTATTAGATATAAATGATTTTACGCTGAGAGAAATAAATACTGAGGAGAAAAATATTGCGTATCTAATTAACTTACTTCAAGCACCTGAAATCGCTCAAAGATTGAATGAACCCAATACGTTTCTCAGTGATTATGATTTCCCTGCCAATATAGATTTTTACATAAATAAAGTACTTAATAAAAATAACACTGAAAATTTATATTTATCCAAAGAAAACATGGCTAAAGTCCAAAAACAATTAGCAAACAATAAACCATTAACCATCAATGATGCCAAGCTAATTCTAGCCTCATTTATTCGATATGAAGTAGAAAAAATCACCCTTACATCAGCGGCTAGAAAAGTGCGTTTCGGGTTAATCAATGATAATAGCTATACACTAGAAGATAGACATAATACTAACCAAGATGGAGAATTAAAAACACTCTCTCAAATTGAACTGGATATTAATAATTCAATAGAAAAAAACGACTATTATTACTGCCTTCTTGCTAGCCTAAATCACTGTATGGCCATATCAGCGCATCGTTGTGACCAAAAAGTGACATATAAATTTTTTGATCCCAATGAAGGAATTTTAATTTCTAAAGATAGCTACATCTTTTTCAATCAGTTATCCCAAATTTTTAATGAGTTTAATATCAATAGGGAAACCGAGCGCTCTTATGCTGGTCAAATTCTCCTTAATGTCAGATCTATGCAGAAAAAAACTGATAGTCACAATAGAATAAAATTATTCTCACTTACCAATAATGAAATCCAAGATAATATAAAAAAATCTCTAATAAAGAATAAAATAGAAATAGCATTATCAGAAAATTTCAAAATGAAGCTAAAAAAACATGACTCAATAAACAGTGAAACTCAATTGTCGATTGTGGGATTAAAGAGGAAATGGAACATCTACTCAACTGAAACGGATGTTGAAAAGATGATATTAACCGTTGCTGAGAAGCTCCCATTAATAAAAAACAAAAAAGGCAATTTGTCTATTGATAAATATGGAGAAATCCATAATAGATAGGCGTAAACCTATCTATTTTAGTCACTATTTTCGTTTCAATAAGCTCAATACTTCATAGTGTGCGGTATGCGGGAACATATCAAACAGTTGAACTTTGCAAACTTCATACCCTGATAATAACTCAAAATCTTTCGCCATGGTTTGAGCATTACAGCTGGAATAAAGAATATACTCAGGATGCATATCAGATAAATAGTTGCATAAATTCTTACCGATACCACGGCGAGGTGGATTCACCAGCACTAAATCGGGAATATCTTGGCGACTGGTTGCAAAATTTGTTGAATCTAATGCTTGGAACTCAACGTGCTGCAAACCCAGCTCTTGGGCAGACTGACGAGCACACTCAATAGCTGGCGCACTAATTTCAATCCCCGTTAGCTTGGTCGTCTTATCCGCGCAATGCAAACCAAAGCCACCCACACCGCAAAATAGATCCCATAAGCTAGTGATATTCAATTCTTTTACCCACTCTCGAGCAGTTTGATATAACTGAGATGCCACGATAGGGTTAGTTTGGAAAAAACTTTGCGGACGAATAAACAGAGGAACTTGGTTAAATTCATCCCGCAGCACATGTTGTTCAGTGAACATAATTTCCTGTTCACCTTCTAAAATAGCCATATGTACGGGTTGAATATTGGCGGTGATCACGGCTAATTGCGGCAATTTTTCTTGTAACCAAGGTAATGCTTTTTGTAATTGCTCGATTTTTTTATCGGAGCGCAAGACAAAGCGCAACATAAATTGTTTGGTATGCCAGCTTTGAGTCAGCAAAATATATTTTAGCTCACCGCGCTTACGTTCAATGCTATAGGGGGTTAACCCAGCTCTCGCGATAAAAGGAATAAGCTGCGCGAAGATTTGCGAAAATTCAGCGGGATATAACGGGCACTCCGTTAAACTGACAGCATCACCATCACGGTTAACAATACCCAGAATCGGTTTTTCAACGCTACCACTGACAACCATTTTGGCTTTATTGCGAAATCCTTCAAATGGCCCCGTCACTGGCACCAAAAATAAAGATGACGCCAAAGAAGGCAATAAAGATTGCAGATTATCTTGTTTACGGGAAACTTGCTGTTCTGGCGATAATTCTAGCCACTGACAGGAGCGACATTCTCCTGCCAAATATTTTTCACAATGCATAGGGTATTTAGTGAATAATTACGGAAGGTTTATCATCAAGGTCGGATTCAGTGTCGTCATCATTATCATCCGACGCTAACTCTTCATATTCATCTTGGTTAGCGTACAGCAGATTATTACTGAAAATTTCAAACACAATACCGGAAATTTGCTCTTCAGCTTGCTGTAAGAAATGGCTAAATTGGCGATAGGTAATCCCAGCTTCTAACGAAAATGATTGGCTTACCACCAATTTAGGTAGATTTTCATTATTAATTTCGAGAAAAACTTTTGCCGTTAATGAACTGGCGTTAATTTGGCTAATATTTGCCACTAGCGTAATAATCGCAGTAGGTTTAAGTTCCGCCAATGCTGAGAGTACTAACACATTATTCATAATGTCTAATTTAGCATCAAAAATCCCATCAATATTTTGCATATGAGGGAGATGCAAAGCCGCACAAGAATCACACTCGAAATAAGACGTTTTGAGTTGGTCGAGCCACTCACGTAGTTGTGAGATATCTGGGTAACAAATAGAATCCATGATCAATAACCTTCTTCAACTCAAAATAGCGATATACCAAAAATAACCATATTCATGCCAAGCAAGCATTCATACTAACAAATCATTCATTCTAACAAATAGAAAGCGGATAATTTTCACACATAGCCAGTCTAAACACCAGTAAAACCATGACCTGCTCTACTTTTCGTCTGGTTTATCATCATCTCGCGTCGTCTCTTTTGGCTGATTACGGCGGTCACGACTTGCGCCCCCTGATTTATTGTCAATACCCAAAAAAGTAAGGCCATGCACGGCTCGCCAGATAATATTAATCATTGCCGGAATTAAACAGCCCATCCCGACCAGCACCATAGAAACAATTGCGCCAGAGCTGGCTAACCATTCCGGCAGCGTAATATAGTCATTAGTGGCAAGTAATACGGTGATGAGTAATAATATTCCGATACCTTCAAGAAAAAGAACTGGTTTTGGCATATCCGCTAATGAGCGCATCGTCCCTTTAGTCTCTTTTGTGGGTTTTTGCTGTTGTTCCATGATGTTTTCCTTCGTTTTATTGCCTTACACTGACAGTATCGTCACCACCACTAGCAAATTATATATACTGCCTATAGCTATGAAAGGAAAATTCAACTTTTATTTCAAAGCTGATGTTGGCATAGTATTGGGCATTATTATTTCGTATCTGAATAGTCATTAGAATCTGAGTTCTAAATTTAAGGAGATATTATGTACACTGTTATTTTTGGTCGCCCTGGTTGCCCATACTGTGTTCGTGCTAAAGAACTTGCAGAAAAACTGAAGAATGAACGTGACGACTTCGATTATCGCTATGTTGATATCCAAGCGGAAGGTATCTCTAAAGAAGACCTGTCCAAAACCGTTGGTAAAACTGTAGAAACCGTTCCTCAAATCTTTATCGATGAAAAACACATCGGTGGTTGCACTGATTTTGAAGCATACGCTAAAGAAAATCTGAACCTGTATAAATAATCACCATTTCAAAACATTTTCTTTTATAAAGCTCCAGATGAACCTTTCATTTGGGGCTTTATTTTTTCTTTTTGTGCTATGCAAAAATATTTTCATCAAAAATTGCACTTTTTCTGATCACCGAGAGAACTTTCCTCCTTTGCTGTAGTCTTAATTAGTGCCACTGCTTTTCTTTGATGTCCCCATATTGAGGAGCCCGATAGCCATTTGATTCTTTCATGCTATCGGGTTTTTTGTGTCTGGAACTTTTGCATTGCCCTGATAAATCACTGTTATTGAGCAAATATTGATTGAGTTAATGTTTAACAAAAAGTAAATTTATCAGCTTGAGTAGCAAGGTCTAGAGCGTGTCTTGATTCACCCCCTTCCCATTGCTATGTCCCGTCTTCTTGAGAACTAATGTCCGAGGTACTCTGATCGTGCTGGAACAACTAAATCTGGATCTTTTTAATCTGATCAACGCAACGCCTGAGTCCGCAAGTGGTACTATTGCGTTAGCCACCGTGATCGCCAAACGCTTGATCCTTATTTTCCCGCTATTTACTGTTGCATGTTGGTTTTGGGGTGCACAGTCAAATATGACTCGCCAACGTGCCTTTGCCTGTAAAACGGCTTACGCCATTGTCATTGGCTTAGTGATTTCTTGGTTGATTGGTTATTTTGCACCACATGAGCGCCCTTTTGTGATGGGAATTGGTTCTAATTTCTTAGATCACGATGCAACGCCATCTTTCCCGAGTAACCATGGAACTATCGTTTTCACCTTTGTTTTTGCTTTCTTATTCTGGCTAAGAACGTGGGTTGGCTTCGTCTTTATGGTTCCTGCCATCGTTATTGCATGGTCTCGTATTTATCTTGGCGTTCACTGGCCGTTAGACATGATTGGTGCATTTATCTTAGGTGCTATTTCTTGCGGCTTATCTCGGCTGATTTGGGCTATGGGCGGCAGCGTTATTCAGCAGCCAATCACTCGCCTTTACCAACTAGCCTTTGGTTCTCTCATTCGTAAAGGATGGATGCAACCTTAATTGGTGATTTAAAGTACTGACCTATTATTAGTGTCAGTACTTTCCCCTTCATTTCTCCCATCATTAAATATTGAGCTAAATCAAAGTTTGTTTTCATTTATTTTTAGCGTCAATAACTTTATTTGAATTTATCAAATAAACATTAGAACAATTAATTAACAAATATTTTGTAACGATTTCTTATTATTTTTTGCGACGAAAAATAAGTATTCTATTTCTAATCTTAAATTCCCTAAAACAATTAACATATTCCTCAAGAGCATTAATTAATCAAAAAAATTAATCACGTTATTAATCAATTAATGTAAAGGTAAAAAAACAATTAATATCAACAAGTTAAGCAGATTCAAAGTTGAGATGTCTCCAACGAATAAAGTGGTTTTTCCATCTGTATTTTCAAGTCATTGATCATCTGATTGACGTTAAATTTTTTATTAACATGATAACGGTTTTAATGTTTTGTATTTTTATATAAATGAATTTGTCGAATAATCATTTTATGAACATTGTCGAAAACCAATAAAAACCAGCATTAAGTTAAATTTCATTAACAATTTTACAAAATTCACTGTAAGCTGATAAACATGGGGGATATTTCTCTTTTGAGATAATGATCACGGCATTTTGTTCTGCTAAAATGTAGATTCTCACACTCAAAATCCACTTTTAAAAATTACTTATAAAATTACAAAACTGATTGAAAATGAATTTCATATTCATCTTAGTTTTATTTCCAATCAGATTGTTACGTATAAAACCATTATTAATGGCTAGACAGTGTATTAACCGATTGTTTATTTACTAACCACTGATTAAACCGTCGATTAATCGTACAAAAAGATTAAGAGCCTAGTGAAATAGGCACCCAATTTTTATTTTTGACTTTTATTTTTGGAGACTATTATGGATACAACAAAAGTTGGTTCCATCAACAAAACAGCCTCGCAAACAGGGAATGCTACCGCTTGGCGTAAAACAGATACCGTGTGGATGCTCGGTCTTTATGGGACCGCCATCGGCGCTGGTGTTTTATTCTTACCTATCAATGCGGGTATGAGTGGATTACTGCCAGTATTACTGATGTTAGTACTTGCCTTCCCAATGACCTTCTTCGCACACCGTGGTTTAACCCGTTTCGTACTTTCTGGTTCAAAGAAAGATGGTGATATCACTGAAGTTGTAGAAGAACACTTTGGTCGCACAGCAGGTAACTGGATCACTCTGCTCTATTTCTTTGCAATTTATCCTATTCTGTTAGTTTATGGCGTTTCTATTACCAACAACGTCAACAAATTCCTGACTGAACTATTAGGCGTTGGTGCACCACCTCGTTGGTTGCTAGCACTGATTTTAGTCGGTGGCGTCATGGCCATTGTTGCATTCGGTGAAAAATACATTGTTAAAGTCATGAGTATGCTGGTGTTCCCATTCATCGCCGTACTGGTCGCTTTCTCTCTGTACATGGTTCCACATTGGAGCACCGATGTTCTGAGCACATTATCTTTAGATAGCGTAACTGAAGCGGCTAAAGCATCGGGTGGACAAAGCATTTGGATCACTATCTGGTTAACAATCCCAGTCATGGTGTTCGCGTTTAACCACTCACCAATCATCTCTGCATTCTCTGTTGCAAAACGTGAAGAGTATGATGAAGCAGCTGAGAAAAAATGTTCACGCATTCTCGCTTCTGCACACATTCTGATGGTTCTGACTGTCATGTTCTTCGTCATCAGCTGTGTATTCACACTGTCTTCAGCAGACCTTGCTGCAGCTAAAGCGCAAAACATCAGTATCCTTGACTACCTGTCTGGCTACTTTGATCAGCCATTCATCAAGTATGCAGCCGCTATTATCGCCTTTATCGCTATCATCAAATCATTCTTAGGCCACTACTTAGGTGCTCGTGAAGGTTTCAATGGTTTAGTTGAGCGTGCATATCGTGCAAAAGGCAAAACGGTTGATGTCAAAAAATTAAATCGTGGTACTGCACTGTTCATGTTAGTGACAACTTGGATTGTCGCAACATTAAACCCTGGTGTACTGGATATCATTGAAAGTCTGGGTGGCCCAGTTATCGCAATCCTGCTGTTCTTAATGCCAATGTATGCAATTAGCAAAGTACCTGCAATGCGTAAATACTCTGGTAAACTCAGCAATATCTTCATCGTTATCATGGGACTGGTCGCTATCTCCGCAGCAGTCTACAAGTTATTCTTCTAATTAAAAAAACCAGCAAATAATTCAGTCAATTTAAGCCCTCAATTAACCTATATCAATCGGGTTAGTTGAGGGATGTTCTATAATCATCCTACTGACAACAAATACCCTGTAATTGGCAGTTTGATGGGGATCCTTCAATATAGGAAGACAGAATATGATTAGCGTATTCGACATTTTTAAAATCGGTATCGGACCATCCAGCTCACACACTGTCGGCCCTATGAAAGCCGGTAAGCAGTTTGTCGATGACCTTATCCAGCAAAATCTTCTCACTAAAACCACACGCATTTCTGTTGATGTTTATGGCTCTTTATCACTAACAGGTAAAGGTCACGCCACAGATATGGCGATTATTATGGGGTTAGCGGGTAATCTGCCTGATACAATTGATATTGATGCTATCCCAGCATTTATGCGCAATGTTGAGCAAACTGGCAAACTACTGCTGGCAAATGGTCAACATGAAGTCGATTTCCCAACGGAAGGTGGGATGAATTTCCATTCAACCAACCTACCATTACACGAAAACGGAATGACAATTACCGCATTTGATGGCGATAACGTTCTGTATACCAAGAATTATTACTCCATTGGCGGTGGTTTTATCGTCGATGAAGAACATTTCGGTCAACAAACTGAAAATGCGGTTCAAGTCCCTTATCCATACAAATATGCGGCTGATTTACAAAAACACTGTAAAGAAACGGGATTATCTTTATCTGCATTAGTGATGCAAAACGAGTTAGCCCTACACAGCAAAGCAGAAATTTCTGCATATCTTTCTGCGGTGTGGGATGTCATGAAAGCCGGTATTGAACGCGGTGTGAGCACTGAAGGTTTATTACCCGGTCCACTGCGTGTTCCTCGCCGTGCCGCAGCGCTACGTCGCCAATTAGTCACTTCTGACAATAACAATATTGACCCAATGGCGGTGATTGACTGGATCAATATGTACGCCCTTGCCGTCAACGAAGAGAACGCTGCCGGTGGTCGTGTTGTCACAGCACCAACTAACGGTGCCTGCGGAATTATTCCTGCGGTATTGGCTTACTACGATAAGTTTATTCGCCCAGTCAACGAAAACTCTTATACCCGCTATTTCTTAGTTTCAGGAGTGATTGGTACACTGTACAAAATGAATGCGTCTATCTCGGGTGCGGAAGTCGGTTGCCAAGGTGAAGTCGGCGTAGCCTGCTCAATGGCTGCTGCTGGTTTGGCAGAATTAATGGGTGGTAGCCCAGAGCAAGTGTGCGTTGCGGCGGAAATCGCCATGGAGCATAACTTAGGCTTAACCTGTGACCCTGTTGGAGGGCAAGTCCAAGTACCTTGTATCGAACGTAACGCCATTGCGTCTGTTAAGGCAGTAAACGCCGCTCGTATGGCATTGCGCCGCGTGAGTGCGCCAAGCGTATGTCTCGATAAAGTGATCGAGACCATGTATGAAACAGGTAAAGATATCAACGCAAAATATCGTGAAACCTCTCAAGGTGGTTTGGCAATTAAATTAGGTCATTGCGAATAATTTAATCTCTATCATGTGAAAGGCCTGCAAATGCAGGCCTTTTGTTATTCATAAATATGTGATTACCAAACTTGATAAGGTGTTTGTGTTTGAACAAATACGCCCACTGTGCCAACTGTGCCTTTCACTGAATTGTCAGCATTTTTAGCAACACTCTCTGCTGTTTGTGCCAAACTATTCATACCTTCCGCCAATTTATTGGCCGCTTGTTCATCATCAATCACCATCCCATTGACAACCAAAGAATTACTGATGCTATCTCCGCCACGAATAGTACCTGAGTTATCCCCTGAGTTTTGTGCAAATCCAGCAGACACATTACCGATTGGTGTTTCTGTCTCACTAGAATGAGAGGTTATTGTCAGTGTTGCTGTCGTGGTCTTAGATGGTTCATTTAAAATCTCTTCACCTTGATTCGCTAAATCACCAATTTGAGAAAGCATTGGCTTGAGCTGCTTAAATGTTGCCATGTCTGTTTTAACAGACAGCTTATAGAGACGATATTCTTCAGCCAGTTTGGTATAAGATTGAAGTTCTTGCTGCAACAAGGAATCTAGCGCTTTTTTCTCCATTTCTAAGACGCCAATTTTTTCTTGCAGTTCAGAGACTTTAGAGCTGCTCTTAGACTCTTTTTCAACTTTTTCGTTTAAAATGCTGTTTAGTTTTTTGATGTCATTTTCTAAACGCTGGATTTTGGTATTTAAATCCGCTTTATTTTTTCCTTCATCTGCAAGCTTGTTATTTAAAACATCAATTTCTTTTTGCTTGCCCTCAATCTTGCCTTTAGTTTCAGTAATTTTTTCCTCTTGTTTTTTATTACGAACTTGCTGAATTTTTAAGCGTTCTTCGAGCTTTTCTTTATCGCCATTCGCTTGATTTAGCTTAGCATCAAGCTCTTGAACTTCTAGTTGTCCAGCATCTACTTGTACTTTGAGTTTTTCAATTTCACCACGCTGTGTGTTCATATCTGAGCGTAATTGACGCACATTCCCTTTCGCCTGGATCAACTCATCGTTTAATAACTGTTTTTCTTTTTCATTCTGTGCAAGACGTTGTTGAGCTGCATTTAGTTTTTCTTGAGCATCTTTTGATGCAAGTGCTTGTTCCGCTAACACTTGTTGCTGTTTTTTTAATTCTATTTTTTGAGATTCAGTTTCCTTTTGTAAGTTTAATAATTCATCATTCTTGCGAATAATTTCTTTATTTGCATCCGCCAATTGCTTTTGCATTCCTTGATATTTTTCAATACCACTTTGTAATTCACGAATTGCATTACCCCCTTTAATAAAGAAGTTTTCATGATTCACTGAACCTAGTTCGTTGGTTGCAGAACCACCATTGAGTTCATTATTATTTAAACCAAAATTGGTACTATGTCCTCCCTCAATACCACCGTTATTAGTACCGTCATTACGCGCCGCACCACCTTGCATAATATGGTTATTGGTATGTAGGTTTAAGGTATTTCCCCCTGCCACAGAACCACCGCCTTTACCTGAATCCGTTGCATCGCCAGATTTCATCACACCACTATTTTCACCACGGTTATCCGCACGCCCGCCATTAACACTGTTTTCCCCAATTCCTTGGGTATTTTTTTGCAGGGATAATTGATGCATTCTTTCGTCCATGGAAATGCCCATTGATAATTCTCCATTAAAATAATTTAAATAAATTGATTTATAAATTCACAAATCGAATCAGAGCAACCAAACCAATCAAAACGAAAATAAAAAAATAATAGTTACTCATCAAACGATTAGCTTGATTATTAAATTGAATTGGAAATATTTCAATTGAAGTTTATCTGTAAGTTTATTTAATGTTATTCATTACAAAAAAAAGAGACCTCATAAAGAGGTCTCCATATATTAATTTTATATTTAAGTTTTAATCATCCAAAAATAGCATTCCACCAGCCAGTAATGGTTTTCATAATGAAATCCCAAATTCGGCCAATGAATCCTGCTTCTTCAACCGCTTGCTTGGCGACTAATGGGTGCTGCTCAATCACTTCACCATTCAGAATAAAGTTAATCGTGCCCACCTTTTGGTTCAATGCTAAAGGCGCTTCAAGGGAGTCATTATCCAATTTGATATCCACTTTCAGATTCTGTAACTGACCTTTTGGAATAGTCACTGCCACATCTTTTTCAACCCCTAAAGGTACTTCTGAAATGTCACCAAACCAAACACGTTGTTTCTGTAAAACTGCATCCCCTTTAATCGGTGTCACTGTTTCGAAGAAACGGAAGCCCCAAGTGAGCAATTTTTCGCTTTCAGAAAAACGAACGCGGTCACTTGGCGCGCCCAAAACGACCGAAATCAAGCGCATAGGACCGTCGGTTGCTGATGCGACTAGGTTATGACCAGCACCGCTAGTATGCCCTGTTTTCACGCCATCAACATGGAGATTTTGGCTCCACAATAGACGGTTACGGTTAGGTTGACGGATATTATTGAACGTAAACTCTTTCTCTTTGTGCAATACATATTCATCTGGCACATCGCGGATCAGCGCTTGCGCTAATACCGCCATATCTCGAGCGGTACTGTATTGCCCTTGTGAATCTAAACCGTGTACGGTTTTAAAATGGGTATTGGTTAAGCCAATTTTTTGGACGTAGCCATTCATCAGGTCAACAAAAGATTCTTGGCTTCCTGCAACGTGTTCCGCCAAGGCGATACTGGCATCATTCCCAGATTGAATTACCACGCCTTTATTTAAATCCAACACCGAAACGCGGTCTTTCGGTTTCAAGAACATCAAGGAAGAGCCTTTTAAAATTGGGTTTCCGGTTGCCCATGCGGCTTCACTGACGGTCACCATATCTTGCGGCGTAATTTTTCCCGCTTTGACCGCTTGCCCGACCACATAGCTGGTCATGATCTTAGTTAAGCTTGCAGGGTCCAAACGCTCATCAGGGTTACCCGAAGCTAAAATTTTACCGCTGTTATAATCCATCAATACAAACGCTTTTGCGTCAACTTGTGGAGCAACTGGTGTCTGAGTCGCATAACTACTTGCGCTCATCACAACGAATAGGCTGAACCCGATACTTGTTCCTCGAATCGCTGAGGACAATGTTGTTTTATTCATTGGTTACTCCTTTACTATTAGTATTACCATTCAAAGCGTTCATCACAATCAAACCATTTTTAATAAAAAATTCACTAGAAACCAAAAATGCAGTCAAATTCATCGAGATACTGCAAAATATTACGCTTATTAAAATACCCCCATACCCTAAACAAAATAAGTAATGATGACCACCCGCAATTAATAAATAATAAAGTTTCTCAATTCATTAATTTCATCTATCTTATTTAGGTCAAAAATACTGTCTTTAAGTTAAAACATAGTCATGGGAGATTCCAATGTTAACTGTCTGGGGACGCACTAACTCTTCAAACGTCAAAAAAGTACTGTGGTGCTTGAAAGAGCTGAATATTCCTTATAATCAAAAAGATGTTGGTGGCCCATTCGGTGGTGTTGATACACCTGAATATAAGAAAATGAATCCAAACAGTACAATTCCAACTTTACAGGATGAAAGCTTTACCCTGTGGGAATCCAATGCAATTTTACGTTACCTTACGGAAAAGTATGATCATTCTCACCTATTATTAGCGACTGATCTGCAAGAAAAAGCCGCTGCCGATAAATGGATGGATTGGAGCAGTGCTAATTTATTTGACCATATCAAGCAGATGATGAACAAAATCGTTCGCGTTCCTGAAGCGGATAGAGACCCAGCCCAAGCCAAAATCATTTATCAAAATATCGAAAAACTGCTGAAAATTGCGGATGATGCTCTAGCGACTCAAGCTTATTTTAGCGGGGATAAATTTGGTATTGCGGATATCGCCATTGCGCCACTGTTCTACCCATGGCATGAAATTGTGACAGAACGCCCTGAATTTCCTCATTTAGAGCGCTGGTATCAAACACTGACCAAACGCCCTGCATTCCAAGAAATTGTGATGTTACCTATCAAATAAGCATTTAGCGTGGCGTTCGTATTGAGCGCCACGGTTTTCATTTAACTCATCGGCATATAAAGCGGGTGGGTAAACTCATACTCAAACCCCATTTCTTGGCAAATTCGATTTCCATCGATTGTTTTTCCCGCGGCTTCATGCTCTTCAACCGCAAACTCAGGTGGAATTAAGCCTAAAGTCGTTGCAGATTGGGCATAAAACTGCTGACGAGTCGGGTGGTCAGGTGCACATAAATTATAGGTATGTCCACCATTGGATTGCTGGATCAACAGCAGAATTGCGGCAATGACATCATCTTGATGCACCATATTAACTGGCTGATTAGCCCCTTTGACTTGCTGTTTTCCTGCTAAGAAGCGCCCTGCATGACGCTTTTCACCCACTAAACCAGCTAATCGCAACACGTCTACTTGAATATTGGGTAAGTCATGCAGCCATTGCTCAACAGCGATTAACGCTTGTGCTGAGGCGGTTTCGCCAAGTAATGGCGCATCTTCATCAATAACACCATCCACATCACCATAGACAGAAGTTGATGATGTAAAGATGACTCGCGGAATTTGATAGCTAATTGCGCTATCAACCAATTGCTCAATCGCCACAATATACTCAGAAAGGCTGACTTTCGATGGTGGTAATAAAATCACCATCACATCCGCTTCCTCCATTAATTCACTCAAATCATCGGTATCACATTGTAATTCTGGCGTCAGTTGCAGTTGATAACAGTCAATACCAATCCTTTTGGCAGCTCCAACACCATCCAAACTCGTTTTCGTTCCCGCGACCGTCATTCCCTGTGCCATCAAGCGACTCGCTAAAGGAACACCTAACCAACCTAAACCAATAATGGCGATTTTTTTCATATTACTGTCCCGCATACTGAGAAAGTGATTACATCATTACCTCATAGATTAGCTGAAAATCATTCAACTTCCGAAGCTATTTTCCAAGGGATTAATCACTATAAAAAACCGGGAACTAATTATTATGAGTTATTTTGAAAAAAAGGGTTGCATTCATAGTATGAAATCGGATAGCTTGATTAGTATTGAATGTTTAAGCAATTATCCAAATAACTAAACGGAAGCTATTATGACTCGTATTTCACGCAACCATCATCATCACCATCATCCTGATTAGTCTTTTGGGCGATGTGTGCTGGAAGACGATCAACGACTCTTCCGGTGGCTGAAATGCGAATTGAGAAAACCCTCGGAAGATTATCTTCCGAGGGTTTTTTTATTATTAATCAAAAAGATATTTTAGGGATGTGGAGCAAAATTATGTTAGACAAATCACGTTTACGTATCGCAATACAGAAATCAGGACGTCTAAGCGAAGAATCACGAGAGCTACTAGCTCGCTGCGGCATTAAAATCAATTTACAACAGCAGCGACTGATTGCTTATGCAGAAAATATGCCTATTGATTTACTTCGTGTACGTGATGACGATATCCCGGGGCTGGTAATGGACGGTGTGGTTGACCTCGGTATTATTGGCGAAAACGTACTGGAGGAAGAAGTATTAAGCCGCCAAGCTCGCGGTGAAAACCCACAATTTACAACATTACGTCGCCTTGATTTTGGTGGTTGCCGACTCTCTTTAGCTGCGCCATTAGACTTCAACTATACGGGCGCAGAATGCTTGAATGGATCCCGCGTTGCGACCTCTTACCCATACTTACTGAAACGCTATTTTGATGAAAAAGGCGTGACATTTAAATCTTGCTTACTGAATGGTTCAGTCGAAGTCGCGCCACGCGCTGGTTTAGCCGATGCCATTTGTGACCTCGTTTCTACAGGCGCTACTCTTGAAGCAAACGGCTTAAAAGAAGTGGAAGTCATCTACCGCTCAAAAGCGTGCTTAATCCAGCGTGATGGCGAAATGTCAGCCGATAAGCAACAGTTAATTGACCGCATGATGACGCGTATTCAAGGGGTTATTCAAGCGCGCGAATCAAAATACATTATGTTGCATGCTCCAGGTGAAAAACTCGAAGAGATCATCGCACTGTTACCGGGAGCTGAACGTCCAACAATTTTGCCATTAGCAGGCGATCAAAGTCGTGTTGCAATGCACATGGTCAGCTCAGAAACTCTATTCTGGGAAACCATGGAAAAACTGAAATCCTTGGGCGCAAGTTCAATTCTTGTTTTACCAATTGAAAAAATGATGGAGTAATTCGCCATGGAACTGGGATTCAATCAACCAATTCGCTGGTCAGACTGCCTTGAAGAGCAGAAAGAAGCTTTACTGATGCGCCCCGCTATTGCCGCCTCTGGCAACATTAGCGCCGCAGTCAGTCAAATTATTGACCAAGTGCGTACAGAGGGAGATGCTGCCCTCATCGCCCTGAGCCAACGTTTTGATAAAACAGACATTACCTCTGTTCGTGTTTCACAAGAAGCCGTTGATGAAGCCCAAGCTCGCCTTGGCGATGACATTAAAGCGGCAATGAACACGGCGATTGGCAATATTCGCCGTTTCCATGAAGCCCAAAAACCTGCGCCGATCACCGTTGAAACTCAAGCGGGCGTGGTTTGCCAACAAGTGACCCGCCCGATTGATTCTGTCGGGCTGTATATTCCGGGTGGCTCCGCACCGTTGCTATCGACTGTCATGATGCTGGGAACGCCTGCGAATATCGCCGGATGCCGCAAAATTATTCTCTGCTCGCCGCCACCAATTGCAGACGAAATTTTATATGCAGCCAAACTGTGTGGTATTACTGACATTTTCCAAGTCGGTGGAGCCCAAGCCATTGCTGCGATGGCATTTGGTACCCAAAGCATTCCGAGTGTTGATAAAATTTTTGGACCGGGCAATGCCTATGTGACGGAAGCCAAACGCCAAGTTAGCCAAAGCTACCAAGGTGCAGCCATTGATATGCCAGCGGGACCATCCGAAGTATTAGTGATTGCGGATAGCCAGGCAAACCCTGCATTTACGGCATCGGATTTACTTTCCCAAGCAGAACACGGGCCGGATTCTCAGGTGATTTTACTCACCGACAACGCGAATTTTGCACAGCGCGTTATTGAAGAGACCGAAAAGCAACTAGCCGTGTTATCTCGCGCATCTATTGCGCGTGAAGCACTCAGTGCAAGCCGAGTGATCATCGCGGACTCAATCAACCAATGTGTTGAGATCAGTAACCGCTACGGGCCTGAACACTTAATCCTACAAACTCGTAATGCCGATGATTTGGTGGAATCCATCACCAGTGCAGGATCGGTGTTTGTGGGAGATTGGTCGCCAGAATCCGCAGGGGATTACGCTTCTGGTACCAACCACGTATTACCGACTTATGGTTACACATCAACCTACTCAAGCCTTGGCTTAGCTGACTTTATGAAGCGAATGACAGTACAAAAACTCTCAGCGCAAGGGTTATTAGGATTAGCCAACACCATAGAAACTTTGGCACAAGCGGAGCAGCTGACTGCCCACAAAAACGCCGTTACCTTACGAGTCACCGAACTAAAAAAACAAAATCAGGAGTGAACCATGAGCCAGACGTTTAACGCAGCCAGCCTTGCACGCGAAAATGTAAAAGTGATGACCCCGTATATGTCCGCTCGTCGCCTTGGGGGGAATGGAGATGTATGGCTCAATGCCAACGAATACCCAACAGCGCCAGATTACCAATTTATTGAGCGTAATCTTAACCGTTACCCAGAAGCACAACCTGCTGGCGTGATTAACAATTATGCGGCTTACGCTGGGTTATCTCCTGAGCAAGTATTAGTGTGCCGTGGCGCTGATGAATCTATCGAATTACTGATCCGTGCATTTTGCGAACCCGGTAAAGACGCAGTGATGTTCTGCCCACCAACCTATGGAATGTACAGTGTCAGTGCGGAAACCTTTGGCGTAGAACAGAAAAAAATCCTATCGTTACCCGATTGGTCACTGAATGTCGCCGCTATCCGCGAAAACTTATCGAATACCAAACTGATTTACATCTGTAGCCCAAATAACCCAACGGGCAACATTATCGATAATAAAGCGCTGCTGGAAGTATTAGAAATGGTGGCAGATCGTGCACTGGTGGTAGTCGATGAAGCTTACATTGAGTTTTGCCCTGAGTTCAGCGTCACTAGCTGGCTTGCCAAATACCCAAACTTAGTGATTTTAAGAACCTTATCAAAGGCTTTTGCACTGGCCGGCTTACGGTGTGGATTTACCTTGGCATCCCCTGAAGTGATTGACGTTTTATTAAAAGTTATCGCCCCTTATCCGCTCTCTACCCCAGTGGCGCTGATAGCAGAAAAAGCCCTAAACACGGATGGCATCGCCACCATGAAAAAACGCGTGTTAGAAATTCGCGAGAATCGTATTGCGCTTTCAGAGGCTTTGCGTGAATTGTCTGTCGTTGAAACTGTCTACCCAAGTGAAACAAACTATATTCTGGTGCGTTTTACCGATGGCGCTAAAGTGTTTAAAGCTCTGTGGGATCAAGGCATTATTTTACGCGACCAAAGCAAGCAACCGGGGCTAATCAACTGCCTGCGTATCACCATTGGTACCGAAATTGAAAACGTCCGTGTTATTGAAGCGATTAAAGCACTTTGCTAATTAGGAAATAGTCATGAGCCAGAAAATTCTTTTTATCGACCGTGATGGAACATTAATTACCGAACCACCGACAGATTATCAAGTGGATAGCCTCAGTAAGCTCGCCTTTGAAAATGATGTCATTCCAAGCCTATTAGCACTGCAAAAAGCCAATTATCGCTTAGTGATGATTACCAACCAAGACGGTTTAGGCACCAAGAGCTTCCCCACGGAAGATTTCGATCCGCCACACAATTTAATGATGCAGGTATTTGAATCTCAAGGTATCCGTTTTGATGATGTGCTGATTTGTCCACACATGCCTGCGGACAATTGCGACTGTCGCAAACCAAAAACTAAGCTGGTGGAAAGCTACCTCAACGACGGCGTTCTCGATATCGAAAACAGCTATGTCATTGGCGACCGCGAGACAGATATTCAACTGGCCCAAAATATGGGGATTAAAGGGCTACGCTATAGTGCCAAAGAGCTGGATTGGAATACCATCACCAATCAACTCACTAAACGTAACCGCTATGCCTTAGTCGAACGCGTCACCAAAGAAACCAATATCCAAGTGGAAGTGTGGCTTGACCAAGAAGGCGGTAGCAAAATCAGCACTGGCGTTGGTTTCTTTGACCACATGCTAGACCAAATCGCCACCCACGGCGGTTTCCGCTTACGCATTGAAGTTAATGGTGACCTGTTTATTGACGATCACCACAGCGTCGAAGATACCGGTTTGGCATTAGGCGAAGCACTGCGCATCGCGCTTGGTGATAAACGCGGCATTGCCCGTTTTGGTTTCGTCTTACCGATGGATGAGTGCCAAGCACGCTGTGCGCTAGATATTTCTGGACGTCCGCACCTTGAATATAAAGCAGAATTTAAATATCAGCGCGTTGGCGACCTGAGTACCGAGATGATCGAACACTTTTTCAGTTCGTTATCCTATGCGATGGGCTGCACGCTACACCTGAAAACGAAAGGGAAAAACGATCACCACAAAGCGGAAAGTCTGTTTAAAGTCTTTGGTCGTACCTTACGCCAAGCTATCCGTGTTGAAGGGGATACCTTGCCAAGTTCGAAAGGAGTTCTGTGATGAAGGTTGTGATCCTCGATACTGGCTGCGCAAACTTAGCGTCCGTCGCCTATGCCGTTAAGCGCCTAGGTTATGACCCGATAGTGAGCCGCGACACCAACACCATTTTACAAGCAGACAAAGTCTTTCTACCGGGTGTTGGCACCGCCAGCGCCGCGATGGAAAAACTGGCAGAGCGTGAACTCATTCCGTTAATTAAAGCGCTAACCCAACCCGTTTTAGGTATCTGCCTTGGAATGCAATTACTCGGCAGTATCAGTGAAGAAGGTCAAACAGAAATTCCATTGTTAGGATTGATCGACAGCCCCGTTCGCAAAATGGATGCAAACGGCTTACCTGTCCCTCACAGTGGCTGGAATCAAGTGAAAGCACTCGCGGGCAATCCTCTGTTTAAGGGGATAAGCGACGATGCCTATTTTTATTTCGTACACAGCTATTCAATGCCTATTTCCGCCAACACCATCGCGCAAACACAATATGGCAACCTGTTTAGTAGTGCCGTGAATAAAGATAATTTCTATGGCGTGCAGTTCCACCCAGAACGTTCGGGTGCTGCGGGTGCTCGCTTGATCCAAAACTTCTTGGAGATGTAAAAACCATGATTATTCCCGCTTTAGACTTAATTGATGGCACCGTGGTGCGTTTACATCAAGGGGATTACGCCAAACAAACAGACTATGGCACTGACCCACTCCCTCGCTTACAAGATTATGAAAAGCAAGGGGCAAAATTGCTGCACTTAGTGGATTTAACTGGCGCTAAAGATCCACAGAAACGCCAAATTCCTTTGCTGAAAAAACTGTTGGCAGGCGTGACCGTTCCTGTACAAGTTGGGGGTGGAATCCGTACTGAGGAAGATGTCAAAGCACTGTTAGATGCAGGTGCAACTCGCGTGGTGATTGGCTCAACGGCAGTGACCCAACCAGAGTTAGTCAAAACATGGTTCCTACGTTATGGTGGCGACGCTATCGTGCTGGCGCTGGATGTGCGCATTAACGCTCAAGGCATCAAAGGAATTGCCATTAGTGGTTGGCAAGAAAACTCAAACTTATCCCTTGAGCAAGCGATTGAAATGTATCGCCCTTATGGCTTAAAACATGTGCTGTGTACCGATATTTCCAAAGATGGCACGCTGGCGGGTTCCAATGTAGATTTATACCGCGAAATTAGCCAAAAATTCCCTGATATCGAAGTACAAGCCTCTGGCGGAATTGGTAATTTAAACGATATCGCCGCACTGCCAGCCTCTGGCGCAGCAGGTGTGATTGTTGGTCGTGCATTATTAGAAGGCAAATTTACCGTAACGGAGGCAATCCAATGCTGGCAAAACGCATAATTCCTTGTTTGGATGTCCGTGACGGACAAGTGGTTAAAGGGGTGCAATTTCGCAACCATGAAATCATCGGTGATATTGTCCCACTGGCTCAACGCTATGCCCAAGAAGGTGCTGATGAGTTAGTTTTCTATGATATTACCGCCTCGTCTGACGGACGTGTTGTCGATAAAAGCTGGGTCGCCAAAGTGGCTGAAGTGATTGATATTCCATTCTGCGTTGCGGGCGGGATCAAAAGCGTCGAAGACGCTGTACAAATCCTCTCTTTTGGTGCCGATAAAATTTCTATCAACTCCCCTGCACTGTCCGACCCGACTCTAATTAGCCGTCTGGCTGACCGCTTTGGCGTCCAGTGTATTGTGGTCGGTATAGACACATGGTTTGATGCCCAAACAAACGAATATTTGGTTTATCAATTCACTGGCGATGAAAAACGCACAACCCAAACCCACTGGAAAACCCTTGATTGGGTGAAAGAAGTTCAGCGGCGTGGTGCCGGAGAAATTGTTCTCAATATGATGAACCAAGACGGTGTACGCCAAGGTTACGATCTGGTACAACTGAAAAAAGTTCGTGAAGTGTGCCAAGTTCCACTGATCGCCTCCGGTGGTGCAGGGGAAAAAATTCACTTCCTAGACGCCTTTACTGACGCAGGTGTCGATGGCGCTTTAGCCGCTTCGGTGTTCCACAAGCAGATTATTAACATCGGTGACTTAAAGCAGTATTTAGCAGAAAATGGAGTTCAAATTAGAGTATGTTAACCACAGAACAATGTAATCAGCTTGCATGGCAAAAAGTCGATAACCTGATGCCCGTCATCGTTCAGCACGCTATTTCTGGTGATGTTCTGATGTTGGGTTATATGAACCAAGAAGCGCTGAAAGTCACCTTAGAATGCCGTAAAGTCACCTTTTTCTCTCGCACCAAACAACGTTTGTGGACCAAAGGGGAAACCTCCAACAATTTTCTGAATTTGGTGGATATTGTTGCTGACTGCGATAACGATACGCTGCTTGCTATGGCTCTGCCTGACGGCCCTACCTGCCATAACGGTACCACCAGCTGCTTTGCGCCAGCTCAAAGCGAGTGGGGCTTTTTATATGAATTAGAAACCATACTGAAAGAGCGCAAAAATGCCTCGCCAGAAAGTTCATATACTGCCCGCCTGTATGCTAGCGGCACCAAGCGTATTGCACAGAAAGTGGGTGAGGAAGGCGTTGAAACCGCACTCGCCGCAACTGTGAATGACCGCGAAGAGCTAACTAACGAAGCCGCTGATTTGATGTACCACTTAATGGTTTTACTGCAAGATCAAGACCTTGATTTAACCGCCATTATCAAACGTTTGAAAGAACGTCATCAGTAATTTGTTTAAGGCGCTGAGAGTATTAAGCGCCTTTTATTTTTTAATCACTGAAATATAAAGTAAAACCTTTCTTTTCGATCCTCCCTCACCACTACCTTATGAAAACCGCATTGACCATAGCGTTGTATTGAATATCATCCATCACTGCTAAGTTTAAATTCATTTAATATCAATACATTACTCATTTAAATATGAGCTCACATTGGATTAATGGTGATTATTCAACATGGATATAAAAACGCTTAACTTGGGATGGTGGAACATTGGTATTTCCCCGCCTATCAAACAGAGAAATGAAAAAATAAATGGTGTCATTACGTTAGCAGAAAATTATATTTCTCAATTTTTAAATCAACGAGACTTAGATTTTTTTGCATTATGCGAAGTTTCAGAAAATGAATCCATTTTTCTGTCTAATATTGCAAAAAAGACAAATCGCATGTTTATTAATTTAAGCAGTAAAGTCAACAACGTTATTATTGACATTGCCATTATTTATAATTTAGAGAAATTAGATTATATTAATCGCAGTTATTTGACAACAACACAACCTGATGGAAAATCATTAAGAGCTGGTGTTAAAGCTATTTTTAAAGAAGTAAAAAATGATGATATTATTATCTTTTATTTATCTCATTGGCCATCAAAACTAAGAAATAATGAGTCTATCCGTGAGAATATTGCTACTTATATACGCCAAGATATCGATAATATGTTAAGTTTGGATATTAATACTAAAATTATTTGTATGGGTGACTACAATACTCAGCCTTACTCCGTTGCATTAAGAAAAAAACTCTTTGCCACAAGAGATTTTCACATCATTAATAAAAAAAAGAGGTTACTATTCAATCCATTTTGGAAAATACTAGCTAATGGGCGATATAATAACATAGGTACCTACCTTCATAGCAGCCCTTCATTAAATCGCTGGTATGTCTTCGACCAAATGCTTTTTTCTTCTACCTTTGTTTCAACAGAGTCAACTGGAATTAAACTTGACATTGATAGTATTGACTGTCACAGAACAATTAATGATATTAATAATAAAACCATAGATAATATTTATTTAAATCATTTCGATCACTACCCTATTTTTTGCGGATTAAATTATGAATAACCATGATGATATTTTGGCACTATTAAAAACAGCCCTAGAGAAATCACTTAATGTTATCGTGTTAAAAGAAAATATTGAGAGTGAAATTATTTCCATTTTTAAACTAATAGAAAAATCAACAAATAATATTGTTTGTATTAAGATTAAAAATCAACCAAAAGCAGATGCGCTTTCACGGTTAAGCAATTCAGTCTCTAGCTATGATAAAGCTGTCATATTGAATAACAGCGAAAATGATTCCATCAAAAATACGTTATGCGCTTACACCATCAATAGGGAGTTAGGATTTCCTGTTTTAATAAAATATGATGATGAAGAGTTTTCATGTAATGACATCAGTGCACTAAAAATAACGCTTAAAAATATCATTACTCACCCTAAGTCATCCATGATGATTGCCAATATATTTAAAGGTCGAGATGCATGCTATTGATACACATATTCATCTAAAAATCGAAGTATGGTTCCATTTAACATCCAGAGTGCGCCTAGTTCCAACAGGATAAACTTGCTATCATTCCCCTCATTTGATGTGGACTTTTGAAGGAGCTCGTTGTGTCTGACAATGACGTTTTTACACAATTAACCCAATTACTGAATAGCCAAAATGCAAAATATCGCGTGATGGAACACCCAACGGCGGGAAAGTCTGAGGAAGTGGCAAAAATCCGCGGAACGCAGCTAGGTCAAGGTGCCAAAGGGTTAGTCTGTCATGTGAAAGGAAATAGTATTCGCCAACATGTTTTAGCCATCTTACCTGCTGATCAACAAGCGGATTTAGGTAAAATTGCCAAAGCCATTGGCGGTACTCGTGCCTCATTAGCTAGCCCGAAAGAGGTCGATGAACTCACCCACTGTGTTTTCGGCGCTATCCCGCCATTTAGCTTTCATCCATCACTGAAGCTTATCGCTGACCCCTACCTGTTTGCCCGATTTGATGAACTCGCGTTTAATGCGGGAAGCCTAGAACGCTCAATTATTCTCAATACCCAAGATTACCAGCGTATCGCTTCACCCACTTTAGTCGAGTTTATTCGCACAAATGATGAATAACTCATCATACTGATTGATTAGGAGCCACCATCATCAGCTGGCTCCTAAATGACACTTAACGTGGTTTATCCAAATAATAGGCTGCGATGGTTTCAACAACAATCTGCTCATTGGGTACAACATCATAATCTGGAATAGTAACAATGAAATTTACCGTTTGTTTTGGTTTAATTGAGCTCGTCACCCTATAGTTTGTTTCCCCAATAAACACGCCATCCTTCAGTAACTCAAATCTAATATAGGTCTGATATAAAACAACATTTGAAACATTCGTAATGTTGCCAATTATCTCAGGGTAATCCAGTTGATCGTTATATTTGATTTCAATCTGACTGATATTAATCGGTGCGGGATATGCGACTGCTTTTTCAGATGAGGCATAAAGAAAAGAGGGAAAACAGCTACTAATAATGGGAAGCAACAAAATACAACGATAATAAGCCAATAAATGAAAAATACGACAAGTTAATTTTTTCATAGGCGTTGACTCAAATTAAAACTGCATGAGTTTGATACTGCATGAGTAAACCTAACACCTGACTGCCTAATTAACATACTCGTATTATGGTAATAAATAAGCCAAGGTAATCACAAAATGATGAGTGATTAATCCTAAAAAAGGGCTATCTAGTGATAACCCTTCAAATTGAAAAAATAAATTTTAAGTACTATGACCCATTAATGAGTTTGGTCATACTGTTCGCTAGCCTCTTTTAAGGCCAGAAAATCCGAACTGCAAATAAACATTTTTAACGCATCGAACTTATCTTCATGCCATTCATAGATCTTCAACGCTAATAATTGCTCTATTACATCAGGGGAAAAACGAGTATTAATTGGCTTTGCAGGGTTACCACCAACAATGGTGTAAGGTGCCACATCTTTAACCACGACACTGTTTGCCGCTATCACCGCGCCTTCGCCTATTTGAACGCCTGGCATGATAAATGCCCGCATCCCAATCCAAGCGCCGTCACCAATAGTGGTATCGCCTTTACCAATATAGGCTTCTTCAATATGTTCAAGAAAAGGGTACAAACAGAACCAATCTAGTCGATGGGTATGATTTCCCCCCATCAAAATAACGGCTTCAGCCCCAATACACACATAATCGCCAATATAGAGTTGGTCTACATTCCAAGCTAACTGCCAATCTCGGCTCTGTTCATCGCCTTGTAAATAACGCACTACGGACGGTTCAAAACCCTCATCCCAACAATCACTATAATAACTGTGGCATCCTTTAATATGGATATTGGGATTTTGAACAACTTCATGTAATAACTGCGTTTTCGACCAATGTTTATTTTTCATGGTAAATAACCTTTAAATCCGTATTTAATTACCATAGAACGCATTCTATGGTGATGTAATTGCGTTCACACTACATCACCGCTAACCGATCCTCGGCTGCTTTAATAATGGATTATTAATCATATCGATTACTCTATTTTTTCTATTACGGCGGCGCGTTTTATACTGGTTTTTCTTGCAACTAACCCGAAAATACATCCCGCTAGCATCACTAGCGCAAGAGACAATTTCGGTGCTATTGGTAACGCAATTGCACATAACCCTAATACTGCGCCACCCGCCATTTGCACAAACCCCACGAGGGCTGATGCCGCCCCTGCTTCATTGCCAAATGGCTCTAACGCATAGCTGGTCGCCGTACCCATCATAAAAGCAAGCCCTGTACACGCGCAGGCAACTGGCAACATATACACTGACCAATGAGTTTGTATTTCAGGTGAAAGCACCATCAAACCGAATAATAATCCGATACAACCGAGTGCCATCATGACACTACCGATAGATAAACACGCTGGACGCCCCATTTTTCGAATGCAGTAATTCGCGATATAACTCGCCAGCATGATCCAGAAACCATTAACACCAAAGACAATCGAAAATGCGAGAGGCGATAGCTTAGCATCCCCCATTAATACGCTAGGGGCTAGAGAGACATACGTCAGTGCCATACCCATTGCGCCAGCATTGACTAACGCGAAAATCAAAAAATGCTCGCTGGTTAAAATTCGAAAATAGCTCTTAAACTGAAGCTTTTTAACCTGCTGTAAACTGGCTGGGCGTGTTTCTGGTAGGAAAAATAGAATCAGCAAGAAAATTGCCACAGCGTAAATCGCCAAAAACCAAAATGGCGCTCGCCATCCCCAAGCCTCCGCCAGCAATCCCCCTAATAAGGGAGCCAAGGCAGGCACAATATTGAGTGTTCCATTTAAAAAACCAAATGCTCGTGCAGCTTCAGTGCCATTCATACGGTCGCGGACACAGCTAAATGCCACCACAGAAGTGCAGCATACAGCCACCCCTTGTAACAGTCGGGAAGCAATAAATAACCCAGCCGTCGTTGAGAATGCGGCGACAATTGAGCCCGCCAGATAAATAGCTAACCCAATGATAGCGATAGGCTTACGACCAAATCTATCGACTAATGGCCCTGAAATTAGCTGCCCAATCCCTAAGACTAAAATAAATAATCCAATGGTCGATTGAATTATGGACTCGCTACTCCCTAAATCTTTAGCGATAGCAGGAATAGTCGGTAAATACAGGTCTATCCCAAGAGGGCCCAATAGGACTAAAAGTAATAATAAAGCGAGAAATTTATGCATATGACCGATTCTGAACAGGTGAGTTATCGATAGCGATTTCGAAAATGGCTATCGATAATATCAGAATTTCTGTATAGATATCGAATCTTATCGATACTTGGTAATAGCATGAACCACTTCGGTGCCCCTTATCGGCTGCAAATCATCATTATCAATCAAGACGCGAATATCTTTTGGTAATAACGGTTCATTTAACAAACGGTTCACGGTACGCTGGTTATCGATTCGATAAATGGTATATCGAATTAATTGAGTAGAACCTAAATTATCAAAATAATAATATTCATTCCCTTTTTTCCATACCTGACCAAACCTGCGATGATCTAAATCCCCCACCTTTTCCCAAGGTGCGCTATTCGTCTCATTGAAACGATAAATTTTTGTACTCCGTGAAATTAACCCCGGATTTTTATTGGTTCCCCAAATCTCAGAATCCTGTAGATAATACGTTTGGTTATTATAAGTGAATACTAAGGGAGCTATTTCCTTTAATTCACCGTCAATAAATGTGTTATCCCCCGCCCGAACAATAATTTCTTTTTCTCTATGATAGAAAAATACGCCATCTTTAGAGAGAAATAGCGCTTGATTCACATGCTGGCTATTACGGCTTATTAGCTGATAAGGCGCGTATTGCTCAGGAAATAAAATATCATTCATTGCCACATTGCCAGATTGCGGGTCAATCAAATAACCCTCTTGAAATAACCCATCCAATATCAAGCTGTATAAATCAGAATGACTCTTTATTGGTAATTTATATTGGTCATAATAGACGTTAAGATTATCACGATAAAAATGAAGGCTATCTCTCACGGAACCATCATCCTGAAGGGAGCCAATATCTTGTAGGGTTGCAGGATCCGCATCTGGCATATATTCGCCTTTATAAAAAATGCGCTGCCCGTCAGTTGCCAAATAACGTGACAATAATGATTGATACGGCGTCGATGATGCAGGAAGTGGTTTCATCGGGTAAATATAGGTTTGCGGTTTATTCCCTAAATCCCAGCCATATAACCAAGACTGAAATAATTCATCCATTGTTGAAAGCTCATAATTCCTTACTGAGCCCATTGAGCAATATACGGTCTGATTTCCATCGGTAAAATAGCTATTTCCCAGCGATTTCACACTGTTCGGATTAAATGCAGGGATTGCCAAGTTTCCACAATAAACATGATTTTTATCTATCGCCACTTGCTGTTCATAACGCGAACTTTCAGGTAATAACCTAAAGCTGGAAGAATCTGCATTCTCTATCAGATAATCGCCATTACTTGGAACACTCGCATATACTTTATCATTATAAATAGTGTAAATACTGTAGCCGAGTTTCTCGCCTTTATGGCGGAGTTCAGAACTAGGTTCTTTGTTCATAGAAAGCACGATGCCAGATATAAAGGCACAAGATAAAATAAAAATAATGCTGAATACTGTAAAAATAATTATTTTGGCTTTCATGCTGTGGAATACCTACTTTGTTTTTTAGCCTATTTTTTGTCAGGGTATTCAACGGGAAAAGCGTGAGGAAAGAAATACTCGAAGTCTGAAAGTGTATAAAAAGTTAGAAATAAAAAAGGCGCTCAGTTGAGCACCTTTTTTCACTTACGGAAGATAACCTAACGGTTTATCCTTATTCCATCCACTCAGTGTGGAAAACGCCTTCTTTATCAGTACGTTTATAAGTATGAGCACCAAAGTAGTCACGCTGTGCTTGAATTAAGTTCGCAGGCAGTACCGCTGAGCGGTAGCTATCGTAGTAAGAGATAGCCGCTGAGAATGTTGGTGTTGGGATACCGTTTTGAACGCCGTAGCAGACAACATCACGCAGAGCTTGTTGGTACTCATCTGCGATTTGCTTGAAGTAAGGTGCTAACAGTAAGTTTGCGATCTGCGCGTTGTCATTGTATGCATCAGTGATTTTTTGCAGGAACTGTGCACGGATGATACAGCCAGCACGGAAGATTTTTGCGATTTCGCCGTAGTTCAGATCCCAGTTGTACTCATCTGACGCTGCTTTCAATTGCTGGAAGCCCTGAGCGTAAGAAACGATTTTGCCTAAGTAAAGTGCACGGCGTACTTTCTCGATAAAGACTTTTTTATCGCCTTCAACCGTTTTCAGTACTGGACCGGTTAAAACTTTAGATGCAGCAACACGTTGGTCTTTCAGGAAAGAAATATAACGCGCAAATACAGATTCAGTGATCAAAGTCAGTGGGATGCCAAGATCTAAAGCGCTTTGGCTAGTCCATTTACCCGTACCTTTGTTAGCCGCTTCATCTAAAATTACATCAACCAGATATTTACCTTCTTCATCTTTTTTCTTGAAGATATCCGCTGTAATTTCAATCAGGTAGCTGCTTAGCTCGCCTTGGTTCCACTCAGAGAATGTTTCCGCTAGCTCTTCATTACTCAGGTTCAGAGAACCTTTTAATAAAGAGTAAGCTTCAGCGATTAATTGCATGTCACCGTATTCGATACCGTTGTGAACCATTTTCACATAATGACCTGCTCCGTCTGGACCAATATAAGTCACACACGGCTCGCCTTCCGCTTTCGCTGCAATCTCTTTTAAGATTGGGGCAACTAATTCGTAAGCTTCTTTTTGCCCACCAGGCATGATTGAAGGGCCTTTCAGTGCACCTTCTTCACCACCGGAAACACCTGTACCGATGAAGTTGAATCCTTGTTCTGACAGTTCGCGATTACGACGGATAGTGTCTTTGTACAGAGTGTTACCACCATCGATTAAAATGTCGCCCTTGTCTAAATGTGGCGTTAATGCAGCAATGGTTTTGTCCGTTGCTTCACCCGCTTTAACCATCAACAGGATGCGGCGTGGTTTTTCCAGAGAGTCGACAAACTCTTCAATCGTGTAGTTGGGAACTAATTTTTTCCCTGGATTTTCGGCAATGACTTCATCAGTTTTATCTTTTGAACGGTTAAAAATAGACACTGAATAACCGCGACTTTCGATGTTCAGGGCTAAGTTGCGACCCATGACCGCCATTCCGACAACACCAATCTGCTGCTTTGACATGAAAAACTCCTGTCTGATTAGGACCAAGTCAGCCTCGATTGTGCTGACATTCTGTTAACGGGATCACATGTTAACTCAGGATGCTGCTCCATGGTAGTTATTGATGCAATCGATAAACTAATCGAATCATTTTTTGCCAAATATCATGCCACTTGAATTAATTTTTATTGATATTTAAGCCAACAAACCTCATTATTCACCAGTCGGTATAAGCCGTCATATCAGAAGGCAAAACAAACTGTATGGAATGGATCGCAGATCCTTCGATTTGGGCAGGCTTAGCTACCCTAATCGTTCTTGAAATCGTTCTTGGTATTGATAACCTCGTTTTTATCGCCATTCTGGCCGATAAACTCCCAGCTAAACTGCGTGATAAAGCTCGTATCACAGGGTTAACTTGTGCCCTAGTAATGCGTGTCATTCTATTATTCAGCCTTTCATGGTTGATCACGCTGACCCAACCTATTCTAACTCTATTTGAGCATCCATTTAGCGCCAGAGACCTGATAATGCTTATCGGGGGGATATTCCTCTTGTTTAAAGCCACCATGGAGCTAAACGAGCGGTTAGAAGGAAAGGACGAGCATACCAACAACCAACGTAAAACCTCCAATTTCTGGGCGGTTGTCGCGCAAATTATCGTATTAGATGCGGTGTTTTCATTAGACTCCGTAATTACTGCGGTCGGTATGGTTGACCATATCGGCGTCATGGTTGCTGCGGTCACTATCGCCATGATGTTAATGATCTGGGCGAGTAAACCACTGACCAGCTTCGTTAATGCGCACCCAACCATCGTCATTTTATGTTTAAGCTTCTTACTGATGATTGGTTTCAGCCTTGTCGCTGAAGGTTTTGGTTACGCCATTCCAAAAGGTTATCTGTATGCGGCAATTGGTTTCTCTATCATGATAGAGATGCTCAACCAATTCGCACAATTTAACCGCCGGAAGTTCCTAAAAGGGACTCGTCCTCTGCGCGAACGTACTGCGGAAGCGGTGTTGCGTATTTTAAGTGGTAAAAATGAACGCGGCGAATTAGACGCAAGGACGTCTGATTTGATTTCCGATAACCAATCTGTTTTTGACCCACAAGAGCGCTTAATGATTGCGCGCGTGTTGGGCATGGCGCAGCGTAACGTCGAAAGTATTATGACGTCCCGCCATGATGTGGATTATTTGGATATTAATAAATCCTCAGCAGAACTAATTGAGTTAATGGAAAAAAATCCACATTCACGTTTTGTTGTTGTTGATGAAACCATCAGCGATGACCCGATTGGTGTCGTGTATGTCTTAGATCTCGTCAAACAGCAACTTAGTGGTGAACAGCTGAATTTACGCGCGCTGGTCACTCAGCCACTTATTTTCCCTGAAGGTTTATCATTGTTAAAAGCGTTAGAACAGTTCCGAAAAGCCCATACACACTTTGCATTTGTTGTGGATGAATTTGGCTCAGTCGAAGGTATCGTGACATTAACTGACGTGATGGAAACTATCGCAGGTAATTTACCAGTTGGCGATGAAGAAAATGACTCCCGCCATGACATTCAAAAATTGGAAGATGGTACATGGATTGCCAATGGCTTTATGCCACTGGAAGATTTAATTATGTATATCCCAATGGAGCTGGATGATAAGCGTGAGTATGAAACTATTGCCGGTCTTTTAATGGAACATTTACAACGCGTTCCTGAAGTGGGTGAGCAAGTCGAAATTAATGGCTGTATTTTCCAACCTATTGAAGTCAATAGCCATCGCGTTAATAAAGTCTTGATTACACCACCAGCACCTACGGGTGATGGCTACGATTATGTGGATGACTAATCTGGATTAATGCAATGTGTGATTAAGACAATGTGTGTCTAAGACAAGTCACGATTAATGCAATCTAAATACCGGCTTTTATCTTAATATTGAGCCGGTATTTTTTTGTCGAAGGAATTACAGCCGTATAACCATTAATAAAAAGTAGTAGCGTTTTTTTAAAGAAATAATTATTTGCGTGTTGAATAATTCAAATTGTTTAATAATCAATCTTTAATGAGACTCTACCTATGAATACAATTAATAATACCCCATCAGTCCAACTTCGCCGTATGAGTACGACTGACCATAAAGGCAATGTCACTGAATTTGCACGTTCAACTAAGAGCGTCAATAATGATTCAACCCAACATCCACAGGTAACTACGGACAAAAAAACCGTTCATCTGAAAGACATTAAAATCCTGAAGAGTAATATTTCAAACGCTTTAACATCTATTAAGTCACAAGTTGATAACTTGATGGATAGCCGTACGCCATCATGGAAAAAAGACCCTGCAAGCATCAAAAAACAGCTAACAAAACTTGCAAGTTCAATCCAAGCATATCAAGACAAATTAGATAGCTCTTCATATAAGCATCATCATTCAAAACAAGAAACGCTCACAAAACTGAATGATGCAATTTCAGTAAGTAAAAATAAAATTAATACCATTGAAAGTGAAGTATTGCACAAGGATGTATCTCATAACGAACATCGCAGTAACAATACTAAAATAGATAGAGATATCACGGTAATCAGAGCGAAAGATTACGAAGAGTACGGACATAAATAATTCTATTATTACGTCTATAAATATAGAACCGCTCATTTTCGAGCGGCTCTATATCATCCAAATTACAACGCATTCAATAAATCATTTAGCCCTTTATTTTCTTCTTTTTTCAAGAAGCTACCAATAGCTTCTTTAGCTTGAGTTCGTAGCTCATTACGCAGTAATTTTTCCACATCCAATTGGTACTGTAAGTTATTCCAACCACCGTAAATACGCAGTGGAATACTCATACTACGCAGCTGTTGTACTAATCGAGAATCTCCTGCCCAGCCACCTAGAATATTCACGCTTAAATTTACATCAATGGTTTCTTTTGGAATATTCACGCGTCCCTGTCCAGTAATATTCAGCAGTGAAGACGTCGCTTTAAGAGAGGAAATATTCATATTGCCTTTGTTGAGATATCCCGACACGGTGAATAGATCCACTTCAGTGAAGCTGTTGGTATCTGTTGGCATATTGATTTTATTAGTGAAACGGGATACCGATTGTTGGATCAATTGCGGAATGTTTAAATCCGCCAATTTAGCACTGCGCAGTTCAAAATTAACCGGTCCTTGCCACTGATTTTTAACCGCATAATCGTCATAGCCAATACCTGATAACGAAGCATTTAGCGAGATAATCCCGCTTAGTTTTTCAGGCATACTAAATGCCTTTAATACTGGGGTAAGATTAATATTATTAAATACAGGTTTTGCCGAAACCTGCGCAGGAATAGCGCTGTAGTTAATGGTCACGGGTAGTGAGAATTGCCCACCGAACGCATTACCCTCTAACTGAGAAATCGTTAAACGTGGCGTTTGGTTATCACCCTTAATTTTTACCCCGGTCATCGACATACCGCGATAAATCAGTGTATCCATCGAGACATTAAATTGAGCGGTAAACCCTTTCAGCCCCGTTAAATCATACTTCTGCATGTTGGAACCAGAAATCACAGGCTTCACACCAACACGCTCATTATTACTGGCCGTATTTTCAGAGGCTGCACTGACTGTATTTGATTTACCCGCAGCGGGTGCCTGCCCAATTAACGTATCGAGATTCAAAGAAGGCGAGGATAAATTGACCGTCACATCTGGAATATCGGTTAAATTGATACTGATTATCCCTGCTAATTGACTGTCATTTGCCTGAATGGCGAGATTTTCAAGACTAACCGTCCCTGAGTTGGCTTTTGTATACAGGAAATCTGAGGTCATTTTCCCATTAATACCATTTTCAGGTAAATCAACACCACTAAGTTGATAATCAAACTGCGTAATTTTTCCACTTACTTGCTGAGATAATTTAGATAAATCAATATCGGATTTAATATCAAAATTAAATTCTTGTTGGTTTTTATTTAAATTACCGCTGAATTTCATCGCAACTTGTTTATCATCACTTTTTTTCAGTGACAGATTAATATTGCGTAGGTTGTATTCATCTTTTGATGTTTGCCAGATCACTAAGCTGTTAGTGATATCAATTTTACTGATATCGAGTAACCATTGGCTTTTATCTGTAGTGTCAGTAGGTACTTGGCTGCCACCAGGGGCAACTGGCGTGCTAACCGTCGTAATCGGTTCACTTTCAGGTGTTTTGCGAATTACCGCACCATCAATGACAATTTGTTCGACAGACAGTCGATGGGATATTAACGGCCATAAATCCACATCTAAGCGCATATTTTCAGCACTTAAAACAGGCTGGCTGGCGTTAGGTGCAGTGACTGAGACGGGGCCGGTAATGATGCTCAGTGTTGGCCATACATGCCAACGCATATCACCTTTGAACTCAAGTTGGTAACCACTTTTTTTCTCAACTTGTTGAACGAGGTAGCCTCTAAAATCATTCGGGTTCACTAACATCACTAAAGCTGTTAGCCCCGCTACTACCACCACAAGTAAAATAATCAGCGTCGTTAAAAACCGTTTCATGCATCCCTCTCTTTTACTTTATTTGTCACACCTTTCGCCTGTCATTCCTTGACGCTAGCGATTGCTGACCTCTTCAAACTCCATAGAAGAGGCCGCTCGCTATCTTGCTATATTAGTCTTGACTAATACGGCTACCAACAGCACCTTGTTGGTTTTTATATTTTGCATCTTGTCGGCTGTTATAAGGTCTGTCTGCACTGCCTGATAGCGGTTCAAAGCTCAGTGCGCCAATCACCATGCCTGGACGTAATGCTAAAGGTAGCTTACCTGAGTTATAAAACTCTAACACAATTTGGCCGCGCCAACCTGGATCAATCCGGTGGGCTGTGACGTGAACCATTAATCCAAGTCTTGCTAGTGAAGAACGGCCATCTAACCAACCAACTAAATTATCGGGTAGCGTGACGGATTCTAGCGTAACCGCCAGAGCCAACTCACCAGGGTGAAGGAAGAAAGGCTCGTCATCTTTAAGAACAATTTCATCGCTCATCACACGGTCTAACGCCGCATTGACTTCATCTTTTGGTCCACTTAGATCGATAAATGCCGCAGTATGTCCACAAAAAACACGAAATTGGTTCCCAAGACGAACATCCGCAGTCGCACCGTTGATCCGTTCAATCGGTGGGCGCGGGCTAATAACAAGTCGACCTTCATCCATCCACTGAATTATATCGCGGTCACAAAGACGCATGATCACTTTCCCCCTTCATTATTTATATATTCATGGCAGCTTATCGCTGATGATATTTGATGCTGTCAGTCCTGACAGAACTCACCAATTTTCGCTTTCAAAATATCAATCGCCACACGGTTTTTACCGCCACGAGGTACGATAATATCGGCATATTGTTTCGATGGTTCAATAAATTGTAAGAACATTGGACGAACTGTTTTATTGTACTGTTCAATAACTGAGTCTAATGTTCTTCCTCTTTCATTAACATCACGTTTAATACGGCGCATTAAACAGATATCCAGTGGCGTATCCACAAAAATAGAGAAATCCATCTCTTCACGTAAACGCTTGTCTGTTAATAATAGGATACCTTCAATAATAATGACCTTTTTTGGTTTAAAACTGACGGTTTGCTGTTTGCGAGTATGAGCGACATAGTCATACTGAGGAATTTCGACGGCTTGACCACTTTTCAGTGATTTGAGGTGTTCATAAAGTAAACTGTGATCCATTGAATTTGGATGGTCATAATTCACTTTGAGTCGCTCTTCCATCGGAATATCTGTTTGATCTTTATAGTAACAGTCTTCTGGAATAACACCGATATTATGATCACCAACCTTTTCTCTTAACTCCCGATATAAGGTGCTTGCAATTAGGCTTTTGCCAGATGCAGAAGCGCCCGATATACCTACAATGGTACAGTGATGCGATGTGTCAGTCATAAAATGGTAACCTGGTTAAAAATTTTAGAAATGAAGTGCATAACATCATAGTGTTATGGTTGGCGGGAATTATAGGGTGTAATGGTGCGCTGTACCAGTCTATCTCGTCAAAGACTGATAAAAAAACGCACCCAATTTTTTATTCTTCAAAGCGCAAGCTTAGCACTAAACTTAAAACTGTTTACGCCCTTCTAAAGCCTCAATTCGGTTCTCTATAGAAGGATGCGTTGAAAATACAGAATCACCCTTATTAAAAATATATGCCGCCTGCCTGTACGCCTGTCCGGTACTTTCAGCATCATAATCATGCTGCTGATGATCCCCTGAAATTTTCTTCAAAGCGCTGATCATCGCTTGGTTATCAGAGGTTAAGTCCACTGCTGCCGCATCCGCCATATATTCGCGGGTACGCGATAAATAAAAATAGAGAACTTTGGTAATGATTGGCAACACGATATTCATCAATAATAAAATGGTTTGTGCTTTATTCGCTGAATTATTGCGGCTACGCCCTGCTGAACGAATAAACACTTGAGCAAAAACGTTCGTTACCGTCAAAATAACATTGGCTAAAATACCCACATACAACGTTAATTTAGAATCACCGTGGATAATATGCCCGACTTCATGAGCCATTACCGCTTGAACTTCTTGGCGATTTAGCGTTTGTAATAAACCACGCGTGACGCCGACTAAAGCATTACGAGAATTCCAGCCAGCCGCAAATGCATTGGGTTCGTCAGTATCCAAAATATAGAGGCGCGGCACATAACGTAATGTCGCGCTTAAACTCAGCTCTTCTAAAATATTGAATAGCTGTCTTTCTTCCGGGGTTGAAGCCCCTTCTTGGGTTATTTCCTTCGCATTCATTCCTGCAAGCATCAATTTATGCCCAAAGAAATGAATATAAAGTAGGCCTAAAAATGTCAGCCCTAGAATAATAAAAGTTGCCACAGGCAGTTGTTGTAATGTCGCAAATGCTATCAGGTTCGAAGCAAAATCCATTCTCTCATCTGGATGGGTTGCGGTATCCGCCAGCAAACCAATTACTAGCATCAGCACAATATAACTCAACACAACTAACCGAGTACGGATATTGTTTTTACGTATAACGTTTCTAAAATCCATAATAAAACCCTGCCAGTGGCAACATCCATTTAATCGAAGTTAATACGGCGAGACTCTTCCGCTTTAATATCCGCTTCTTCTAAACGCCAATATTCTTTTTTGATTTTCAGGCTAGGAATAATGCCGACAATTAATGCCGCAGGCATAGAAGCGATATACGCGTTATAAGTTTCTAATGAACGGTTATAACCACGTTTAGCAAAAGAGAGTTTGTTTTCAGAAGAGACGATTTCTTCTTGTAAATTTGCCATGATCGCATCAGATTTTAACTCTGGATACGCTTCAACTGCCACATTGATGGCACCGCTACTGACCATTTTAGACAGTGCATCTTCCGCTTCACGGGCTTTATCCCCTGTCGCATTTTGTGCTTGGCTTCTAAGCTCGGTAATTTTAGTGAAGACTTCTGTTTCATGGCTTAAATATTTTTTGACCGTCGCCAGTAAGCTATCAAACACTTTACCGCGGCGATCTAATTGAACAGAGATCTCAGTTTCGCTAGAAACGACAGCTTCGCGTAGTGCAACGATGCGGTTATAAAAATAAATAACAATCAGCACTAATACGACAATAAAAATTAAAAATTTCATAATCACCTTTTAGGCATTCGCCAACGGAATAAAGACTGAATTTTCTATATCGTTAATTTTCAGGCTAGGAAATTCACTTATGCGACATTCTACGCAGCCTGCAACAATAAAGGAACAGTTTGAGAATAAATCAGAACAATCAAAGAATCGGATTTTATGCCAATAAAAAAGGCTACTTAGTCATTACTGACCAAATAGCCTTTATCGATGCCATTTAATTACACGGCGCGGAAAGAGATTTCCGTCGGGATCTTATCCCCTTCCCAATACATCAATGCAGAGATGTTAGACGCAATTTCGCGATAGATATCGGCGAACTCGCCTTCAGGGTCGCGCATTACGGTCGGCTGACCACGGTCTAAGTCTTCACGTAATGAAATATGCAGCGGAACCTGACCTAGCAGTTTGGTATTGTATTTCTCAGCCAGTTTTTCTGCACCACCGGTACCGAAAATAGGCTCCACATGACCACAGTTACTGCAGATATGTGCGCTCATGTTTTCAACAACACCCAGCACTGGCACGTTCACTTTTTTGAACATGACAATTCCTTTCATCGCATCCACTAAAGCAATATCTTGCGGCGTGGTCACAACCACTGCGCCTGTCACTGGAATATTTTGTGACAGAGTCAGTTGGATATCACCCGTTCCCGGTGGCATATCGATAACGAGGTAATCCAGATCTGGCCATAGTGTATCTTGCAGCATCTGCATCAAAGCTTTACTCGCCATTGGACCACGCCATACCATCGCGTTGTCGTCAGTGACTAAGTAACCAATGGAGTTAGTGGCTAAGCCATATGCCATAATTGGTGCCATGTGCTGACCATCTGGAGACGTTGGGCGCTCCAGTGTAGTACCCAGCATATTCGGAATTGAAGGACCGTAGATATCCGCATCGAGGATACCGACTTTTGCGCCTTCTTGTGCCAATGCTAACGCTAAGTTCACGGAAGTACTGGATTTACCCACACCACCTTTACCAGAACTCACCGCAAGAATATTACGCACACCGTTTATGCCCGGTAAATCGTTGGCACGCTTCAGAGTGGTAATATCATGGCGTAATTTCCATTCTACGGCGTGAGCACCCGTCAATTGCTTTAATTCAGCCGTTTTTTCGCTGATCAGCGTTTGGAATGGGCCTTTCCAGACAAATGGCATAACTAATTCGACATGCAACACATTGTCCAACAGCGCACAACGATGCAATGCTTTGATTGAAATCAGATTGCGCTTGAGAGTTGGGTGTGTAAATGAAGCCAAAACAGTGGAGACTTGTTCAGTCAGCAGTTCTGGTTTGTTCTGCTCGGGGGATTTATCGTTCATCCCGGCTCCTTTATTTTCTTTTTTGTAACTACACATTTTTGACTACGTTGCATGATAGCAGAGAACGAAAAAAATAGTGACCGCCTAGCGAATGAAAAACCACAAACAGTAAAAATTTGTTTCCACCTAGTGTTTTTTCCTAATAATTGCCGATTAATATTTTATTGCCCTAGCGACATTTTTATTGATCGGTTACCATCAAAGACCCTTTATTAATAATGGAAGTAAGAAAGTTACTATGTCTCAAGTCGCGAATAAATTACTGGTAACCTGTGCGTTACCATATGCTAACGGTTCAATCCATCTCGGTCATATTCTGGAGCACATTCAGGCTGATATTTGGGTCCGTTATCAGCGAATGCGCGGCAAAGAGGTTCATTTCATCTGTGCTGACGACGCGCACGGAACACCGATCATGCTAAAAGCTCAGCAATTATGTATTACGCCTGAAGAAATGATCGCTGCAATGAACCAAGAGCATCAGGACGATTTTGCAGGCTTCCAGATTAGCTACGATAACTACCACTCAACCCACAGTGAAGAAAACAAACAGTTATCTGAAATGATTTATGGCAAGTTAAAGAATAATGGTTTTATTAAGAATAAAACCATTTCACAGCTATACGACCCAGAAAAAGGCATGTTCCTGCCTGACCGTTTCGTAAAAGGCACTTGCCCAAAATGTAAAGCGGAAGATCAATACGGCGATAACTGTGAAGTCTGTAGCGCAACCTATAGCCCAACTGACCTGATCAACCCACGTTCAGTGGTTTCAGGTGCGACACCAGTTATCCGTGAAACTGAACATTTTTTCTTTGATTTACCTGCATTTAGCGACATGCTGCAAGCATGGACTCGCTCTGGCGCACTGCAAGAGCAAGTGGCTAACAAAATGCAAGAATGGTTTGAATCTGGTTTGCAACAGTGGGATATCACCCGTGATTCCCCGTATTTCGGCTTTGAAATTCCAGATGCACCGGGTAAATATTTCTACGTTTGGCTGGATGCGCCAATCGGCTATATGGGCTCTTTTAAAAACCTGTGCGACAAACGCAGCGATTTAAACTTTGATGAATTTTGGCATAAAGATTCCAAAGCGGATCTTTACCACTTTATCGGTAAAGATATCGTCTATTTCCACAGCCTATTCTGGCCAGCCATGTTAGAAGGCAGCAACTACCGTAAACCAACTAACCTGTTTGTTCACGGTTATGTCACCGTTAATGGTGCAAAAATGTCTAAGTCTCGCGGCACATTTATTACCGCTCGCTCTTATTTAGATCATTTCGATGCTGACTGCCTACGTTATTACTATGCCGCGAAACTCTCTTCACGCATCGACGATATCGACTTGAATTTAGAAGATTTCGTACAGCGTGTGAACAGCGATATCGTTAACAAAGTGGTGAACTTAGCTTCCCGTAACGCAGGTTTTATTGCTAAACGTTTTGCTGGTAAGTTATCTGCAAACTTAGCAGAACCCGCGCTATACCAACAATTTGTTGATGCAGCAAAAGTGATCGGTGACGATTTCACTAACCGTGAATATAGCAAAGCCGTGCGTGAAATTATGGCATTAGCGGATATTGCAAACCGCTATGTGGATGAGAAAGCGCCTTGGGTCGTTGCGAAACAAGAAGGTAAAGACCAAGAACTGCAAGATATCTGCTCAATGGGTATCAACTTATTCCGCGTATTAATGACTTACTTGAAACCAATTCTGCCAAGCTTAACCAAGCGCGTGGAAGAGTTCCTGAAAGTTGAATTAACGTGGGATTCCATCAATACGCCATTACTGAACCACGACGTAGCACCATTTAAAGCGCTATTCAACCGTATTGAATTAGCGAAAGCGGAAGCAATGGTCGAAGCGTCAAAGCAAAGTGCTCAGCCAGTTAAACAGCTGACCGGCCCTCTGGCGGATGATCCTATTCAAGAGGCCATCACATTCGATGATTTCGCGAAAATTGATATGCGCATTGCGCTGATCAAACAAGCTGATTTCGTTGAAGGCTCTGATAAGCTACTGAAGTTACAGTTAGATATCGGTGGTGAAACTCGCCAAGTATTCTCTGGTATCCGTAGCGCTTATCCAGATCCAAAAGTCTTGGAAGGTCGTTTAACCGTAATGGTGGCAAACCTTGCACCACGTAAAATGCGCTTTGGTATCTCCGAAGGTATGGTGATGGCTGCAGGCCCTGGTGGTAAAGACATTTACCTACTTAGCCCAGATAATGGTGCACAACCGGGTATGCAAGTTAAATAAGCCATTGATTGTCGCTCGGGTAACTGAGCAACAAACTTAGCCAATATCAGTACAAAACGGAGCCACTTTAGTGAGCTCCGTTTTTTTATGGGTTTTTATTTGTGATCTCTGGCACAATTTTCAAGTTAATTGTATGATGAATGCCTGTCGAGTAATAGGACAAGTCCCATGTCATTAAAACAAGTATTGAACACCGGATGGCAATATTTGCGAGCCTTCGCAATACTTTACCTCTGCCTGATCATCGGAAATGTGATTTCCAAACTGCTTCCTTTTTCCATTCCCGGTAGTATTGTCGGTATGTTGCTGCTGTTTGTCTTGCTAGCATTGCAGGTCGTCCCTGCTCACTGGGCTAAACCCGGCTGTAGCATCCTACTGAAAAACATGACGATTTTATTCGTTCCCATCGGTGTGGGAATTATGAATTATTATGATTTACTCAGCCAACAGATGATCCCGATTGTCGTCTCTTGCATTGCCAGTACGTTAATTGTCATGATTGTTGTCGCGGTCAGCTCAAACTATATCCATAAAGAACGCCCGATTGTGGGTGTAAAGCCTGATGAAGTTCCTCTTCCTCCTGAAGAACCCATTTCTTCAACCATCAATAATGATAAAACCAAGGGGAAAGAGTGATGTTAGAACATATTTGGTGGTCACTGCCGTTAACTATCGTTGTCTTCTATTTAGCAAGAGCGCTATCAATCAAGTGCAAATTGCCGATTCTGAATCCATTATTACTCACTATCGCGATCATTATTCCGCTACTGATCCTGACGAACACCTCTTATGAGCACTATTTTGCGGGCAGTAAAATACTCAATGATTTATTACAGCCAGCCGTCGTCGCCCTCGCCTTTCCGCTCTACGAGCAAATGCACCAGATTAGAGCGCAATGGAAATCCCTATTTAGTATCTGTTTTGCTGGCAGTATTGTGGCGATGTTTACGGGCGCGACTATTGCTCTGTGGCTAGGAGCAACACCGGATATTGCAGGTTCAATATTACCTAAATCAGTGACAACACCGATAGCGATGGCAGTCGCCGATTCAGTCGGAGGCATCCCCGCTATCAGCGCCGCTTGCGTCCTTTTTGTCGGAATTTTAGGGGCGATGTTCGGTCATAGCCTATTTGATGTTTTGCGTATTCGCACCCACGCATCGCGAGGTTTGGCGATGGGTACCGCTTCTCACGCCTTGGGAACGGCACGTTGTGCAGAAGTTAACTATATTGAAGGGGCTTACAGTTCATTAGCGTTAATGACCTGCGGGGTGATCACCTCGCTGATTGCGCCTTTTATCTTTCCTGTCATTCTTCACTTATTTAGCTAAACTGAATCAATAAGAGAGGTTATTTACCTCTCTTATGCAAATTTCAGTGTAAAAACTTGAGATACATCTCTCATTTAATGAATTTGTTTCATTGATTGCATTCATGAAGTGATCACGATCACATCCAATCCCCCTATTAATTGAATAGAATGAAAACAATTAAATAGGGAGGGTTACTTATGCATTCAAGATTCAAGGCCGCTTGGGCCGAACTTCCAGAAAAGTTACAGTCTGTCCTAAAACCTATTATGGACAAACCTGATTTCTCAGCCATGTTAACCGCTGAGCAAGTAAAGCAAATTAAAGCTGAGAGTGGATGCACTGACAGTGAACTCGCTTTTTCATTATTACCTTTCGCAGCGGCTTACGCTGTTACACCAATTTCTCGCTTTAATGTAGGCGCAATCGCTTGCGGTATCAGTGGTAATCTCTATTTCGGCGCAAATATGGAATTTAACCATGTTTCGATTGGTCAAACTATCCATGCTGAACAATGTGCCATTACCCATGCGTGGTTAAAAGGTGAAAAGCAATTAACCTCCATTACCGTTAACTACACGCCTTGCGGTCACTGCCGACAATTTATGAATGAGCTGCGTGAAGGCGGTAAGATCATGGTGCATTTACCAAAACGCCAAGCTGCAACGCTCCATGAATATTTGCCCGATTCGTTTGGCCCATCAGACCTGAATATCACTACTTTACTTCTCGATAATGTGAACCATGGCTATCAAAATCAAAGCCGCGATAGATTATTATCTGCTGCGGTTGAAGCTGCGAACCAATCTCACGCACCATACAGCGAATCTCACTCGGGTATAGCCGTGCAGTTAAAAGATGGCTCTCTGTTTACAGGTCGTTACGCGGAAAATGCTGCGTTTAACCCAAGCTTACCGCCATTGCAAGCGGCGCTGATTATGGTGAATTTAGCGGGTAAAGATATTCATGCTATCGAGCAAGCTGTGTTAGTGGAAAAACAAGATGCAACTGTGCAGCAGTGGTGTACAACAGAAAATACCTTGCATGCGTTAGGTTGCCAAAAAGTGGAACGTGTTTATTTGAATGAGTCCATTTAAATGTTATTTCATTTAAACCATATTTAATTGAAAACAAATTAAATATTCAAAATTAAGACGGCGGTTATTGTGAGTTTATCAACTTCAATAACCGCCGTTTTTTATTAAAACGTTATTGAGTGTTAATAAAATTAAAATGAGAATCTGGATGATGAGCTGCTATAGCCACCACTGTAGTTAAATTCAGGCATACTTGGTGCTTGCGGCACGCTAAAATCCCTATCAAAAGAGCTTGATGAGTGATTTATGGAGGACATGGGTCTCTTAAGTTATCAACGGTTCGACCTATCTAAAAGAATCACCTTTGACAACACTATTTGCTAGTAATGCATATCGGTCACCTTTACTAGCAAAGTACTCATACATTAATTCAGGTCTTTTAGTTAAAATTAAAATTTTTAAAGCTTTGGATGTATCAGTCCACGTTAATGTTACACTTCCTTGTCTATTGACTTCATTATTCATATGCAAACCCCTATCGTTTTATATGCTTGTAAATAAAGTGAATAACATCACTCTTTATTTCATTCCAAATAACTAAATCTTCAATTTTTATAATGACTTCAACTTTAATTCCTAGTTTTGGAATCAGGAAAGATCCATCACATTGACTATATCTGCCATCTAAAGGTATCCATAAACAATCAAAAAAATCACTTATCTCATCATTACTTACTCGCCAATAATAACCATACTTGTCATTTTCAGGATCAATATACTTATTCATCTCCTTTATCTTTACTTCATTGAGATATAGATTTAGCTTTTCATCATATGAAACATCCCCTTTAATCTTTTCCTCTCCTCTTTCAATATAAATATATCGTTTATACTCAAGATAACCTTTAGGATCACCATCGAGTGGTTCTATAGAAAATCTAAATTTTTTATTTTTTCCATTTTCACTTTTATTAAAAGGCTTCATTTCAGGCCAACTCATTACTAATGGCAAAACTCGAAAATTTGCATCGCAACCTTTTTTATTTTCTAAGAATCTTGGATCGAAATAACTATAACCTTCATATTCCGCGAAGGAGTAGACATAGTTGCTAGGCACTTCAATGACTGTATCGTTAAACCGACCACACACAAAACCGGGGCGATTATCTGCTATTGATAGAGTTGAAATTAATAATATAAATATAGAAAAAATAAATTTCATTGGCATATTACGTCTCCAAATTTTTCAAAAACTTATTTTTTATAACGAAAACTATCTTCAACCATCGTCATGGTTTTCTCAATTTCAATAACTAGGGGGATTTTCCTCATTCTCTTTAACCAGCGTTGGCTTTTTTTACGTTTTTCAATTGAAGAGCTTTCTGCCTCAGTCCTCATTTTAAACCATAAATCAACAAATATTTTCTCCTCGGATTCCCTTTCGGAATTAGAGTTCATTTCCCTCCAAAATTTGTTTCGTTCGTTTTCATCAAAAACATCATAAATATCAGCAAAAAACCATGCATCGTAGGGTAACTTCGCTGCTTTAAATCCATTTTCATTGATAATTTTAGCCTCGTTAAAATTAATTCTTTCCGTTCTAACCTCTACACCTTTATTTAATTTAAACCAAGACTTTAAGTAGTTCACATATGCCAATGCAGATTCATAATGGACTTTATCCATTTTTTCTTTTGACAATGGTTGGTTATACTCATCCATAGTCACTCTTATATATTCAAGGATAATTATGTTAAAAATAGATACACTATCTTTCTTAGGCTCCGAACCTATAGATTGAAAGGAGAAAAATAACAAAATAAAACATAACAATAATTTTTTATTTTGACACCATATTACCCCCACTAGTCTCTCTCCATAATGTTAGCAAGAACAGCGTTAGTCCATATCTCACTAATTGTGTTTTCGATACTATTCATCACTGGCATTTTTCTCACTATAGATAACCAAGCTATACTTTCCTTTTGTTTCTCGGATGATGAAATTGTCGCTTCTCTAATCATTGAATACCATATTTTCATTAATACTGCTGTTTCTTCATTTCTCCCGCCTTTATTTATTGCATATAAATATCCTTTCCATATTACTTCACTATCTTTCTCATCCAACGAATTAAAAATATGATTAAAAAACCATGCATCATGAGGTATGTTAGACCTATCCAGTACATCATAGTAAAGTTTACTTGCTTCTTTATAACCAATTCCTTCATCAAAACACTTCTTATTTAAACTAATAAAATCATAAACAATCTTTCCATAAGTCTGCTTATTGTAATCATGATTTTTCATTACACTTGAACTTTTTTTAAATTCAGCAAGATACATAAATTGTAATGCAATAAGAAACCTAGAAGGCTCTTTATTTTGATATTCGCCATAGGTATTACCATGTTCAATAACATAGTTTTTATTTTTATCATTTGAACCATGACAAGCACATAGAAAGATCATGGAAATAATTAATATGAAATTCCTTATCATAAAAATCGCAGCCTTATAATTTTATAAAAAGAAAATTAAAACTAAATGAATTAAAAAAATGCGGCAATATATGATATATAAAAATATATTTAGCAGGATCAACATCTACTGACTTACCACACCATAAGCACTGATTTTCCACTGAACAGTTAAATTAATTTAACCTATAACAAAATCACATACTGTGTTGAAAAAATTGATATCCTGATAAAAGCATCGGAGAACTTAAATAAGCGTGATCCACTCGTTGTAATGACAAAACAAATCCAGCCTAAAATTCCCTTCTGTAGATAATTTCCTTATCATATAAACCATAATATTCAGTAAAAAATTTAACTGTTTTGTAGCATTATTTACTGTACATATTTTTTGTTTAGCTTAGGATCTAACCTGACTGTTGCTTACTAATCGTCCGAAGAGTGATATTTCATGGAACATGAACACGAAACAAAACGTCCCCTATACATTCCTTACGCTGGTCCAATCTTACTCGAATTTCCTTTACTGAATAAAGGAAGCGCCTTTACAGAAGAAGAACGCGCTAATTTTAACCTGTATGGCTTACTGCCTGAACAAGTTGAAACTATTGAAGAACAAGTTGAACGTGCTTATCGCCAATTAATTGATTTTAAAACAGATATTGATAAGCATATCTACCTGCGTAATATTCAAGACACCAACGAAACCCTATTTTATCGCCTGATTGATGCACACTTAACCGAAGTGATGCCGCTCATTTACACCCCGACTGTGGGTGAAGCTTGCGAACATTTCTCTGATATCTATCGCCGTGCGCGTGGTTTGTTTATCTCTTATCCAAACCGTGAATACATCGATGACATGCTGCAAAACGCAACTAAGCAAAACGTAAAAGTCATCGTTGTGACAGATGGCGAACGTATTCTTGGTTTAGGTGACCAAGGTATCGGTGGTATGGGTATTCCAATCGGTAAATTATCCCTGTATACCGCCTGTGGTGGTATTAGCCCTGCGTATACCTTACCAGTTGTTATTGATGTGGGTACTAATAACCCACAACGCCTGAATGACCCACTGTACATGGGATGGCGTCATCCGCGTATTACTGGCGAAGAATATGATGAGTTCCTTGAAGAATTTATCCAAGCCGTAAAACGCCGTTGGCCAAATGTGCTGCTGCAATTTGAAGACTTTGCACAGAAAAATGCGATGCCATTATTGAACCGCTATCGCGATGAACTTTGCTGCTTTAACGATGATATCCAAGGCACCGCTTCCGTTACTCTAGGTAGTTTAATTGCCGCTAGCCATGCTGCGGGTAGCAAACTGAGCGACCAACGAGTGACATTCTTAGGTGCAGGTTCCGCGGGCTGTGGTATTGCAGAGCAAATTATTGCCCAGATGAAATCAGAAGGTTTGAGTGATGAAGAAGCGCGTGCTCGCATCTATATGGTTGACCGTTTCGGGTTACTGACAGACAAACTGCCAAACTTACTGGATTTCCAAAGCAAATTAACGCAAAACAGCGCTAACTTACAAGATTGGGATGTCAACAGTGACGCTATTTCACTGTTAGATGTTGTACGCAATGCGAAGCCAACAGTGCTTATTGGTGTTTCTGGTCAAGCAGGCCTATTCACCGAAGAGATCATCAAAGAGATGCACAAGCACTGCCCTCGTCCAATCGTGATGCCATTATCTAACCCGACATCTCGTGTTGAAGCGCGCCCAGAAGATATTATCAACTGGACTGAAGGTCAGGCATTAGTGGCAACAGGTAGCCCATTCCCACCAGTGGCTTATAAAGATAAAGTCTTTGCTATTGCACAATGCAACAACTCTTATATCTTCCCTGGTATTGGTTTAGGCGTGATTGCATCCGGTGCAAAACGTGTGACTGATGGCATGTTGATGGCGGCAAGCCGTGCATTAGCTAGCTGCTCACCACTGGCACAAAAGGGTGAAGGTCCACTGTTACCACTGCTATCTGAGATCCAAGATGTTTCCCGTGTGATAGCAAAACAAGTGGCTAAAGAAGCACAAGTTCAAGGTGTGGCTACCATGACATCAGATAGCGCATTAGATGAAGCGATTGAGCACAATTTCTGGAAACCAGAATATCGTATCTACAAACGCACCTCATTCTAACCAATTGTTTTCGTTAAACTAAAGAGCACTTCGGTGCTCTTTTTTTATTTTCTCTGTTTTCTGTATTTCAACATTGTCTGAAAGTATCCAGTTTCTATAACTTGCGATTGAGATAGCCGCCAGAGTTATTTAAGATGCAAACATAACCTGTTTACATAGGACTCGCTCATGTCAGAGCCAACCATACCTGAATCAACACCGTCTGAATCTGCGCCGAAAAAAAACACTCGAAAATTTTCCCTATGGGCGATAGCACTCACGCTGTTTATTGCGATTCTTAATATTGGTGTCTATTTTTATCAGCTTAACTTTGCAGCCCCACTCGAATCTCAGGAATACAATTTATTGCTCTTCGGAGCCAGCGTCTATCAACTCTCTCTCACCGGTGATTGGTGGCGTTATCCTATTAGCATGGTGCTACATTCTGGGTGGATACATTTAGGGTTAAATACCCTTGCCTTGCTCGTTATTGGTATTGAATGTGAACGCGCTTTTGGTAAATTCCGTTACCTTGCAATCTACCTATTTGCTGGGATTGTAGGGTCGTTTGTCAGTGCAGCTTGGCAATATCAAGAAGCCTTAAACAGTGCAATGCGCCGCTTTGACATGATGTCATGGAGCAGCCTGCTGCAGAATGATAATACCGTCTATATCACCGTCAGTCTGGGCGCTTCTGGGGCGATTATGGGTCTCGCCGCCGCCTCGGTAATTGAGCTCTTAAAGCAGCTCAATAATCCTGACCTCACTAAAGACGCTCGCGATACCCTTAAACGTCCGCTCTATAATATTATTGCCATGATTGCATTAACCTTAATTAATGGGATGCAATCGGGGGTTGATAATGCTGCTCATATTGGTGGCGCGCTTGCTGGTGCCGTAATCGGCTTTGCTTTCGTTCTCATTCCTGCCAAAAAATATGTGTTAGATTTACTCATCGTGTTAATCATGGGGGGAGTTTTAGCTTTCGTCATCCACCAGCAATCATTCTCGACCGATGAAGATCTTGTTGCTGAGCGTGAGTTTATCTACCAAGAACTGGACAAAGAGCTTAATTCAGCCAAAGCAGAGCAAGCTAAGCGAGTGATGGAAAAAGCTGCCGAAGAGGAGCTAGCTTCACTCCCTGCCGCGCAGTCTGAAGAGCAAGTTGCCGGTATTCAAGTTCAAGCCCCTGAATTAATTGAACCCAGCTTTATTCTCAGTGATGATGCCCACCAGCGAATCTTTATCACGGATGAAGAAGCAAACCTAGTTAGCGCTTACTCTTCTGCTAATGGTAATTGGAAGCTGCTGTTTACTATCGAGCTTCCATTACCTAAAAATGAAACGGGTTGTAGCTCTAATCGCTGCCGTGGGATGGGAGCCTATGGCGCAGCGCTCAGTCACGATGGAAAAAAACTGTATGTTGCTTCGCTTCAACCAAACAGTGTGAGTGTGATTGATATCGACACGCAAAAAGTAGAGGCCAACATTGAAACCAGCTTTTTCCCACGCCAAATTTATGTGATGAAAAATAGCCCGCGTGCATTTGTCACAAGCGGCGTAGAAAACAGTATCACGGTGATTAACCTTTCAAATAATACCGTCGAGAAAAAGCTTACCTTCCCTGATAGCCAAGAGTATCAAGGTGCTTTTGGTGTTCAAATGCCAGCTGCACTTTCCCCCGATGAAAAACATCTAGCGCTGTATGATAATGTCACCCAAGCCGCCTATTTGTTAGATACTCAAACACTCACGTTTAGTAAAAAACCTTGGTTTACGGTAAAGAATTATTATGACTCTGTTAGAGAGTTTTATTTCACACCAGATAGCCAATCCATATGGATGGTGACAGATACTCGCTTTGTTTTCGCTCATGTCAATGCACCAACCTCACCTATCACGGAATATCATTGGTGTGGAAATAATAGCGATATACAGTATGGTCGATATGGCATCAATACAGCATTAACCCAAGCCTACTATTTGCCACAATACCCTAGTGAAGCTCAGGTTCCGCTAGTCAGCACCAGTCTCAAGACATTAAATATCCAAAATGTTCTACCGATCCCAACAAACGGTGAATATATTCAAGGGGTCGCTGAAACTGATAATGCTTGGGTGGTGACTTATCCAAAATCATTTTATGTGGTTGATAAACAAAAAACTGTTAATAGAAACACTATCAGCCCATTGATCTGTTTTGGTGGAACACCAAACGAATAAACAAACATGCGGCATCTTATTGTTTTTTCTATCTGATGCCGCCATCTTGCATAATGCCGTCAACCGAAACATTATGAGGTATATTGACACGATTTTACGTTGCGCGACTTGCGTCACGAAATTAAGTCAAGTAGCCTATTAATTATTATCACTAATTATTATAGGCATTAATTATTCAAGGCGAGGACATGAGGAAACGTCTGCTTTATGGTCTATTAATACTGGCAGGGATAGCTTTCGCCACTGTTATTTTACTCGACCGCTGGATCAGTTGGGATACCGAACCCTATATCTATGAAGATGTAGAGCAACTGCCTGCCCGCGATGTTGGGATGGTTCTCGGCACATCTAAATATTATGCCTCCGGTGCCACTAACCTCTATTACACATATCGAATTAAAGGCGCTGCAGATGCCTATCATAGCGGGAAAGTGAAGTATTTACTCCTGAGCGGCGACAACGGCGCGCACAATTACAATGAGCCTATCGCCATGCGCAAAGACCTCATCAAAGCAGGTGTTCCTGCCTCAAAAATTGTGCTCGACTTTGCTGGATTTAGAACCTTAGACTCCGTCGTTCGTACAAAAAAAGTGTTTGATACCGATAACTTCACCATTATCACCCAGCGTTTTCATTGTGAAAGAGCGCTATTTATTGCTAAGCACAAAGGGATTGATGCCCAATGTTTAGCAGTACCGACGCCAGAAGGCATGTTTAAAGTGCGGATACGTGAAGTGTTTGCCCGTTTAGGTGCGCTTGCTGATCTCTATATTCTCCAGCGTGAACCTAAATTTTTAGGGGAACAAGAATCCATTCCTGCTCCAATAAAAATGCCTGATGGCACAAAGGGCTACCCTGCAGTGACCCCCGATGAGCTAAATAAACTCAATTAATGCTCGGATGGTGAATGGCGATTTAAAAGATAGAACAGTTTGTCTGTCAATTGTCGCCAACACCATTCCACTGGTCCTTGCTTAAAGATGCGCAACCAGCCGTAAGAAAACAGTAAATTGGCGCACCAAATGGGTGGAATGAACGCTAACAACTCCACTCGGGTAAAGTGATAAAAATAGCCCAAATGGTAAAAGATAGTGGTACAAATCAATGTTTGAAGTAAGTAATTACTCAGAGCCATCCGCCCAACATTTTGCAATGCTTTCGCAAGCACACTTCTGCTAAATGTCCTCCAAAAACCATACACTAACGCAATGTAGCCCAAAGACTGAAACGGCACCGATAGCTCATTAATGATATAGCCAACAATCGAGGTATCAAAATAACGCCAACCGAAATAGCTTTGAACATAAAGAGCCACAGACTGGAGAGCCACGGGTGGGAGAATTAATCCAATGGCCATTTGGCGGTAATGTTGTTCAGTAAACTGCCCTTTTAGCCAACCATTTTTCAGTAACAGCGCTCCTAGGATCATCATTGCAACCAGTTGCCAACCATACTGGATCACCAGCAACTCAACCATCATAGCCACTTCACCGGCGCGATAAACAATTCCTGTCATTCCGCCAATCCGATGTTGCCAAGCATCAAGAAATGCTTGGTCTGCAGTGATCTGCCAAAAACTGGTATCCACCACACTACTGCCGATCGCCAATAGAATAACCAAACCAATCAAATAGATAGAAATAGCAATTTTCAATAATGTTGAAGCCGCATAATGTGGCAGCACTATTATCGCAATCAGCCCCGTCAAGGAATAGGCAAGCAGAATGTCGCCATCCCAAAAACCAATTCCATGAATCAATCCAATAATCGCTAGAATAATCAGTCGGCTACGTTGCCATAATAGTGTTCGGTAGCTTAATAAGCCTAATGTAGCACCAAAAAGTAAGGAAAATATTCCCAGAAACTTCCCTTGAAAGAAAAGATTAAAAAACACCCAAACCGCCGCATCAGAGGATGAGACTTCGGGGGTGTAATAGGGATTAAGATAGGCCGCTTGTGGCAATGCAAATCCAAAGATATTCAGCAATAAAATACCGAGGATGGCAATGCCACGTACTGTATCAAGTTGCCCGATACGGCTTTTAGGGGCAACTGAAACGGTGGAGGTCATAAATTAGAGATGGCGAACCGCACGTAAGAATTCTTGACGTGTATTTTGGCTAGATTTGAACAGCCCACCTAATGACGTGGTGGTGGTCGCGCTGGTCGCATCACGTATACCACGGGCTTTCACACAGTAGTGAACTGCATCAATAGAAACCGCGACATTCATGGTGCCTAACAGAGTTTGCAGAGCCACTAAAATTTGTTGCGTTAAACGCTCTTGAACTTGTGGACGCTGTGAGAAAAACTGCACAATGCGGTTGATCTTTGATAATCCAATCACTTTGTCTTTAGGGATATAAGCCACAATCGCCTTACCGTCGATAGTCACAAAGTGGTGCTCACAAGTACTGGTCAGAGTAATGTCACGCACAGTGACCATTTCATCAACATTCATTTTATTTTCAATTAATGTGATTTTTGGGAAGTTCGCGTAATCAAGACCTGAAAAAATCTCATCCACATACATTTTTGCGATACGGCGCGGAGTATCTGCCAAGCTATCATCGGTTAAATCTAAATTCAGCAACTTCATAATTTCGGTCATATGCCCTTCAATCAGTTGCTTACGATCTTCACCGGATTTTGGCTGGATGCGTAACGGGGTTTCAAGCCCTCTTGCTTCCAAAGCAGCATGAACTAATTCGGCCTCTTTACTTAGAGATGACATAGGATCCTCCATAGATGGTATAACGCTATTTTTATAAAAATGCAGGTGTGCGCGGTACTCTAAAGCAGCAAGTACAGATAATCCAGTAATACATCCATCAACAGCATGAAATATTTGCAGGTTATCGCGCGGCTAGATCCAGAATACTCTTTGCAATTTAAATAACTATTTCATTATTTAAATGCAATTAATAACATGCTTTATTTTAGCTTTTTTGATGGATCTGTTTTAGCAAAAACCGTGTTATTCAATCGTGAGTTTATTAAAACAACGCAATGCGTACTCAAATACCACAGACTATCCACTCAAAAGCTATCAGTAATCAATTTCTATTCATTCACCCAATCCGCTATATCTGACATAATACCGCCAACAGTTTTATTTTAAGCCTCGAAGGCCAATAACAAGATTAAGGGGTAGCGATTTATGGACCAGTGTCATACTAACGGTTTGATTTCACTAGAGCTTGCATTAGAAAAATTACTTTCAAACACCACAACGGTCACTAGCACTGAAATCATTCCACTAACTGAGTCTGCCCAACGTATTATTGCCGAAGACCTCATTTCTCCCATTAATGTCCCGCCGTTTGATAACTCCGCGATGGATGGTTATGGTCTTCGCTTTGCTGATTGGGATGGAAAAACCCCGATGCCCGTCGCTGGAAAGTCCTTTGCCGGTAACCCAATGGTAGGGAAATTGCCCGCAGGTAGCTGCGTACGTATCATGACGGGAGCGCCGATTCCAGAAGGTGTTGATACCGTTGTCATGCAAGAAGCCACAGAACACACTGACCAAGGGATTATTTTTACGGAAAGCTTCAAGCAAGGAAACAATATCCGTAAAGCTGGCGAAGATATTACCCAAGGTAGCGCGGTATTCCCAGCAGGAACCTTATTATCCACCGCACAGCTTCCATTGATAGCGTCTCTTGGAATTGCGAATGTGACTGTCCAGCGCCGTTTAAAAGTTGCCGTGTTCTCAACCGGTGATGAGCTTCAAGCGGTAGGTGAACCTCTGGCTGAGGGGCAAATTTATGACACTAACCGTTTTGCCGTTCGCTTAATGTTAGAAAAACTCAATTGCGAAGTGATGGATTTAGGCGTGATCCCCGATTCACCCGAAAAACTCAAACAAACCTTTATTGAAGCTAACCAATGCGCTGATTTAGTCATCAGCAGTGGCGGAGTCTCTGTCGGCGAAGCTGATTACACCAAACAAATTCTGGATGAACTGGGTGAGATTGGCTTTTGGAAATTAGCTATTAAACCAGGTAAACCTTTCGCATTCGGCAAACTAAGTTCAGCGTGGTTCTGTGGCTTACCGGGTAACCCTGTATCAGCAGCACTGACTTTCTATCAATTAGTTCAGCCATTAATTGCTCGCCTCAGCGGCCATAGCCAATGGAAAGCCCCTGTCCGCTTCAAAGTGCCTACCATCACCCCTCTGAAAAAATCACCGGGACGCCTTGATTTCCAACGAGGAATTTTAAGCATCGATGAACAAGGTCAATTGCAAGTTGCAACCACAGGGCATCAAGGTTCGCATGTTTTCAGTTCCTTTAGCCAAGCAAACTGCTTTATTGTATTAGAGCGTGAGCGTGGAAAAGTGGCGGCAGGTGAAATGGTTGATGTGGAAATGTTCAATTACTTATTAAAAAGCGAGTGATCCTGTGCAAGAGCTGACAGACCAAGAAATGCTGCGTTATAACCGCCAAATTATCTTACGCGGCTTCGATTTTGACGGGCAGGAAAAGCTGAAGGCAGGTAAAGTCTTGGTCGTTGGGCTTGGTGGACTTGGTTGCGCTGCGACTCAATACCTCGCCGCAGCGGGTGTCGGGCATTTAACCCTCGTGGATTTTGATAAGGTATCCCTATCAAACTTACAGCGTCAAACCCTGCACCGCGACGCCACTATCGGTGAGCCTAAAGTGGATTCAGCCAAAACGCAGCTAGCTGCCATCAATCCTCATATCCAGATTGATACTGTTAACGCGCAATTGGATGATCCTGAGCTAGAGCAATTAGTTCAACAGCATCATGTAATCTTAGATTGCACAGACAATGTCGCCATCCGCGAGCAGCTCAATCGCCTTTGCTTTAAGCACAAAATCCCTTTCGTTTCGGGTGCCGCAATTCGTATGGAAGGGCAACTTTCCGTATTTACCTACGAAGCAGGAATGCCCTGCTATCACTGCTTAAGCCGACTGTTTGGAGAAAATAGCCTGACATGTGTAGAGGCTGGTGTGATGGCACCACTGGTGGGGACAATTGGCACATTAGAAGCAATGGAAACCATCAAATTGCTGGCTCAGTATGGCAAAATCAATGTCGGGAAAGTGCTGTTATTTGATGCGATGACCCTCGATTTTCGCCAATTTAAGCTAAATAAAGACCCTCATTGTGAGGTTTGCTCTTAAGATCATCCATGGCGAGCTGAGTCTCGCCCTTTTTCTATCTCGTCATTTTCTATCAAGATACAAAATTAGGAATATTCCTAAAAATTCATTTATCTTGTCTTTGGTCTTATACTATCCCCCTTTCGGGGAACCTCGTTATCCCTACTGATTTGAACTATGACTGTGTCAGTCATTACTGAGAATATAAATATGTCATTACCTCCTTGCCCAAAATGTCAGTCTGAATACACCTATACTGATAACGATATGTACATCTGCCCTGAATGTGCTCACGAATGGAATGATGCTGAGCCAGTTGCTGACATTGATGAACTCATCGTAAAAGATGCTAATGGCAACTTATTAGCGGATGGCGATACCGTTACCGTAATCAAAGATCTCAAAGTGAAAGGTAGTTCTTCAATGCTGAAAATCGGTACCCGTGTTAAAGGTATTCGTTTAGTGGAAGGCGACCACAATATCGATTGCAAAATCGATGGTTTCGGTCAAATGAAACTGAAATCTGAGTTTGTGAAGAAAAACTAATTTTGAGGCTGTTTTGCCATTTTAAACGGCTAAATAAAAATAGCCCCGCGGATATCACACCAGCGGGGCTATTTTTTGATTCAAACAAGATTAGATAACTACGCCTTGGCTTTTCAGGTATTCGTCATAAGTACCTTTAAAATCAATGACTTTATTTTCTTTAATCTCAAGAATACGGGTTGCTAGTGAACTCACAAACTCACGGTCATGAGAAACGAAGATCAATGTTCCTTGATACATTTCTAATGCTAAGTTCAACGATTCAATGGATTCCATATCTAAGTGGTTGGTCGGTTCATCCATAACCAAGATATTTGGCTGTTGCATCATCAGCTTACCAAATAACATACGACCTTGCTCACCACCCGATAAAACCGATACTTTTTTCTTAATATCGTCTTGAGAGAACAGTAAACGGCCTAAAATACTACGAACCGCTTGCTCGTCATCCCCTTCACTTTTCCACTGGCTCATCCAGTCAAAAACGTTCAGGTCAGTATCGAAGTCTTCTGCGTGATCTTGCGCATAGTAACCAATATTATGGTTTTCAGACCATTTAACGGTTCCACTTGTGGCAGGTTGCTCACCGACTAAGGTTTTTAAGAATGTTGTTTTACCGATACCATTAGCACCGATAACCGCCATCTTTTCACCCACTTCCAGTAACAGGTTCACATTTTTAAACAAAGGACCTTGGTCATAACCGTTGGTGACCGCTTCTAATTCTAAAGCGTTACGGAACAGTTTTTTCTCTTGTTCAAAACGAATGAATGGGTTTTGGCGACTAGAGGCTTTAACTTCATCCAATTGAATTTTATCAATTTGACGAGCACGAGAAGTCGCTTGTTTAGATTTTGATGCGTTAGCACTGAAGCGGCTAACGAACGATTGCAATTCAGCAATTTGCGCTTTTTTCTTGGCGTTATCAGATAACAGGCGCTCTCTCGCTTGCGTTGCTGCAATCATATACTCATCATAGTTGCCCGGGAATAAACGCAGCTCACCGTAATCTAAATCCGCCATGTGTGTACAAACGGTATTTAAGAAGTGTCTATCATGGGAAATGATGACCATGGTGCAGTTACGATCATTCAGCACTTGCTCTAACCAACGGATGGTATCGATATCCAAGTTGTTCGTCGGTTCATCAAGTAACAGAATATCTGGGTCTGCAAACAATGCCTGAGCCAATAGCACACGCAGTTTCCAACCCGGAGCCACTTCACTCATTGGGCCATAATGTTGCTCAACCGGAATACCGACGCCTAATAACAGCTCACCCGCACGCGCTTCCGCGCTATAGCCATCCATTTCACCGTAAGCCACTTCGAGATCCGCAACCCGATAACCATCTTCTTCACTCATTTCTGGCATCGCATAAATTCTGTCACGCTCCTGCTTTACATCCCAAAGCTCAGCATGTCCCATGATAACGGTATCGAGAACAGTAAATTCTTCGAATGCAAACTGGTCTTGGCGTAATTTACCCAGGCGTTCATTAGGATCAGTGGTGCTGACATTCCCTGCGCTTGGTGCTAAATCACCACCGAGGATTTTCATAAAGGTGGATTTACCCGCACCATTCGCGCCGATCAGACCATAACGGTTACCTGTACCGAATTTAACTGAGATGTTTTCAAACAGTGGCTTACTGCCAAACTGCATAGTGATATTGTTGGTTGTTAACACTGCGATGCCTTAAATTGATCTTTGTAGAGCCGCTCCGAGATTGGCGTAATTGCCCTTATCTCGCCGACTTGAAGTCTGATAAGAATAAATAGCCGCGCATTATGCCATAATCCAGCGTTTAGATCTTGTGCTGATTTTTGAGCCGCTTTTTCTGAAAAATATATGATTTGTTCATAATGACAATTGTCCCCATCATTGAATGGTGCCTTGGAGGCAATGCCATAAAAAGCACCCCAATAACGGGGAGCTTAAAATTTACAACGCGATCCCCATGGTACGGGATACTTCGACTAATCCTTCGCGCTCATAAAACTTAATAGCTTGATGGTTTTGCGCTAATACTGAAAGTTCTAAGTGGCTAAATTTCTGCAACTTAGCCCACTCTTTCATTCCATCTAAGAGCTGTTTACCCGCTTTTTCGCCTCGAAAATCGGGAGAGATGACCAAATCAAAAATATAACCGAAGTCCCTTGGCACAATGCAACTATAAGGATCTGCTGTTTGTTTTTGTGCAATACAAAAACCTTTTATTTCACCTTCATAATCAGCCACTAAAAGATGAAACTTATTATCCTCAATGGCATTTTCAACAAACTCACTCGATTGTTCCGCGGCTTGTAATCTTTCACGATCAAACTTAGCCATCTCGGCAAATAAAATTTGGTAGAGCGCAAGAATTGCTGATAAATCCTCTTTTTTTGCTTTTCTAATCATAAAGCTACCCGAATAAGTTAGTCGTAAGTTTTCACTGGTGGTGCAATATAGGTTTCAAACTGGTCTAATAAATTGGCTGGGGATGATTCCACAATCGCCATATGACGATATTTTTCATGTAAAAAACCTTCATCCGCCATTTTATTAGTCATATCAATCAACGGCTGCCAATAATTATTAATATTGAACAGTGCACAAGGCTTTGTATGTAAACCAATTTGGCTCCAAGTGAATACTTCACTGTATTCTTCTAAAGTGCCATAACCCCCCGGCATTGCGACAAAACCGTCGGCTAATTCAATCATTTTGCTTTTACGCTGATGCATGGTGTCAACTTTATACAGTTCGGTCAGATTTTTATGCGAAATTTCACGCTCTTCAAGCAGGGATGGGATCACACCAATCGCTTTACCGCCTAAAGATAATACCGTATCAGCCACCGTTCCCATCAACCCAACACTCGCACCACCGTAGACTAAAGCGATATCACGTTTTACCAACTCTTTTGCAAACTCAATGGCTTGTTTTTGATAAATTTCATTCGTACCCATGCTTGAACCACAATAAACCGCGACGCTTTTAATTTTTTTCATGTTCTATTTTCATTCCTATTATCATTCTTGTAAGCACAAAATTATACGGTACCCACAAAGAAGCTCAACTCACAATATTTTATTTTTAGTCGTTATCCAATATTAAATAATATGATGAATTCTTCGCTCTCAACAAAGCAATATAATCTGCATGAATTCTGTGAGATAATTCACGTCAATTTGCTGGCTTAGGGTAAATATCCCAACAAACCACCATTATTATTTAGATTTACCCATTTTATCTGTATATACAGTGTGGGTTTTATCGACGTTACCAACGTTTTTTTGAGGTTTTTTATTCATGTCTGCCGATACTAAAAAGAGTGCTTTTCCGCTATTACCGATAGGCTTGCTATTACTGGCAATGATGTCAATCCAAAGCGGTGCCTCTTTAGCTAAAACATTGTTCCCACTTATCGGCGCACCGGGTGTTACCGGTTTACGTTTGTTACTTGCCACGATTATTTTGTGCGTGATCTTTAAACCGTGGCGTTTAAATTTTAGAAAAAGCTCACTGGGGCCGCTGCTTGCTTATGGTTTATCTCTCGGAACCATGAACTACCTGTTTTATTTAGCACTTGAGCGTATCCCTTTAGGGATTGCGGTCGCACTTGAGTTTACGGGCCCATTAGCCGTTGCGATGTTCTCTTCTCGCCGTCCTATCGATTTTCTATGGATTGGGCTTGTCATTACTGGGTTGCTGTTCTTACTGCCTATTGGCAATAACATTGACTCACTTGACCTCGTTGGTGCCGCTTATGCTTTAGGTGCCGGTGTCTGCTGGGCAATTTATATTATCTTTGGGCAACGCGCTGGTGCGGGTTACGGTGCCGCTACCGTTGCTGTGGGTTCATTGATTTCGGCACTCATTTTCTTCCCAATTGGGTTGATGCAAACCGGGGTTGAAGCGATGTTTGACCCTGCCATTCTACCTATCGCTCTAGGTGTGGCCATTTTATCTACCGCATTTCCGTATACATTGGAGATGATAGCGTTAACCAAGCTACCCGCAAAAACCTTCGGTACCCTAATGAGCCTAGAGCCTTGTATGGGGGCTTTCTTAGGTATTGTCTTCCTGCAAGAGCATTTAACGATGACACAGTGGTTAGCGCTTCTGTGTATTGTATGTGCGTCTATTGGTTCAACATCAACGTCAATACCCAAATCAAAGATTGAAAAAGTGTCGTAAATAATTACGTCCTATTTTCTTTAATCAAAGGCTAATAAGTATTTCCATTAGCCTTTTTTATTTATTTCATGAGCGAGTAAGATAAGCTTCATTTATTTGAAATGTCGTAACGATAGATTCAATTGGTAAAACCTAAATAAGTAAATCTTCAATAAAAATTCCACTATTTTACCTATTAAAGTAATAGTTAATTACTTTATGACATTCTTAGCTTTACACTCTATATTTATAATCAGACAAGATAACTAAATCAATTTATATTTAAGAGAGGAAATTCTATGAATACTGCAAAATTATTTAAAACCTCTTCAACTGAACTTTTATATACCCGTAATGATATTGAAGATAGTGTTAAATTAGAAACCATCGGTATCTTAAACATGATGGTTATCCATTTCACCGATCTCTCTTTAATCACAAAACAAGCACATTGGAACATGCGCGGTCGTAACTTTATCGCAGTGCATGAGATGTTAGATGGTTTTAGAGATAGCATCGTTGAACACTTGGATGAGTTTGCTGAGCGTGCGGTTCAGCTAGGTGGCGTCGCCACAGGGACATCACAACAAGTCAATAAATTCACATCATTAGAAGCTTATCCTTTGGATATTCATTCTGTACAAGACCATTTAAAAGCATTAGCGGAACGATATGCTGTTGTTGCGAATGATATTCGTAAAGCTATCGATGAAGTTGAAGATGAAAATACCGCAGATATGTTTACTGCCGCATCTCGCTCACTGGATAAATTCCTGTGGTTATTAGAAGCTAATATTGAGTAGTGTCGTAAAACAGAGTCAATATATTGACCATGAGACCACTTCGGTGGTCTCAATTATTTATCACCTTAATTATTTATCGCACTACTTCTTTATCACCCTATTTACTTGTCGCCCGACTTATCTGATGTTGGCATTTCAGGTTGTTCAATAGGGAAAATGGGTAACGAATTTAATAAACGTTTGCCATAGTTTTTAGTTAATAAGCGTTTATCATAAATGATAATTTCTCCATAACATTCATGACTTCGAATCAAACGTCCCGCTTGCTGGATCAAATTAAATGAAGCACTAGGTAAACTTTGTACCTCGAATGGATAGCGTTTTAATGACTTCAGCCAGTCCCCTTCAGTAATAATCACCGGGTTTGTCACAGGTGGAAATGCAATCTTGTGAATATGCACCTGAGTTAAAAATTCCCCTTTTAAATCCAACCCTTCCGCAAATGATTGTAAGCCGATTAACGCGCTTTTTTGCCCTTGTTTAATACGTTCACAGTGCGTCTCCACTAACCTATAGCGTGGCTGATCCCCCTGCACTAATAGTTGTAGGCGCAAATCCTTCACATGCTCCAAAAACCCTTCCATCGCTCGCTGGCTACTAAATAAGATCAATACTCCACGATGGTCACTTTCGGTAAATTGATGGCGAAAATAGGTTGCCATCTCTTTTAAATGTTCAGCTTCATTTGCCATGATTGGCTCATGCTGCATTTTGGGAATAACCAACTTGCCCTGTTCAACATGATTAAACGGTGAGGTAAGCGTCACAAAACGGTCATCACTCTTTTCAGATAATCCTGTTAACTCCATAAAACGTGAATAGCTGTTCAAAGAGCGAAGTGTTGCCGATGTCACCACAATATGAGGTACATTTTTCCATAGCAAATGTTGTAGCTGTTCACTCACGCGGATCCCTGCACAATGCATAAAAATCCGCGACTGATTTTTCTCATAGCGGCGGCTAAGCCATTTCGAAACAGGTGCACCCGAGCTTTGATCAAGAGAGGCTAAGCGCCACAATTTAGTCATATTTTCAAAATAGCCCATAGCTCGACTTGTCACTAAGATGGAGCGATGTAAACGCACAATATCTTGCTTTGCCGTTTGTTCCGTTAAGTCACTGAGAATCGCCTCTGATAGCCCACGTAATGCATCCGTTAGCTTAAATAACTCTTGGCAACATTGCTGCATTACCTCAGGCAAGATCCCCATTGGGAACAAATATTCCGACTCTTTGGATGTTTCAGGTAATAGCCCGTTAGCTAACAGTGAAAAATCACGAAAACACTCTCGTAATTTTTCGGCATGTTGCTGTAGCTTATCAGGATTGGTCAACTTAGGCGGCTTTGCAGGGCGAAACTGCGCAACATACTGCGCGACATGATGAATAAAATTATCCACCTGTGCCGTAAGCTGAACTAACGTAATTTCCCCTTCAACTTCTAAAGCGTCTCTCGCCACATCGGGAATGTGGTGCCCTTCATCGAGAACTAACAGTAATTTCTTGGGATCCGGTAATACCGATTCACTTTCCATGGCGGCCATCACTAAAGCGTGGTTAGCCACGACCACATCTGCATCTTCAATTTCACGACGCGCAATAAAAAAAGGGCATCGTTGATAAAACTGGCAATTACGCCCAAGGCAGTTCATTTTATCGGTGCTGACTTTACGCCATAGACTATCACTAAATGCCTTTTTATGGTGGTCACGCAGCCCATCCCAAGCAAAGCCATGAAAATCATTGCGTAATTGCTGGCATTGAGCTCTCTCTTCACTGTTGGCAATTTCAGTTTTGTCTTCCACCAACAACATTAAATCAATTTGCTCCCCTTCCGCGGCACAAATCGCTTCTAAGTTTCGGGGACACACATAACGCGCTCGCCCAAATGCGCCTGTATATTTTAAGTCAGGGATAATTTTGCTCAGTAATGGCAAATCCTTACTGAATATTTGATCTTGTAGAGCAACGTTGGCGGTACTCACGACCAACGTTTTGCCTTCTTCGCGCCCAACCGCAATGCCTGGTATCAAATAGGATAAGGTTTTTCCCACCCCTGTTGGTGCTTCAATAACTAAATGACGCCCTTCTGTATCCGACAAATTTTTCGCCACTTCAGCTATCATCTGCCGCTGAGGAGCCCGAGAGACGAACCCCTCGATTTGATTAGATAACCCCTTATACCATTGAGTTATTTGTTCTTTTATTTTATTTGACAGAGACATAGATGCGCAGAAGACCAAGTAAAAAGGAGATGATAACCAATCAAAAAAGAGGCTGGAAAGCCCCTGTTTCTCTTTTGCGAAACCCTTCGCAAAACTACTGTATTAATTTCCATTATACACAAATTCTGGAAAGCCTTTCGCAAAACACCAAATCGAGCCAAGAAAATACCCCGTAAAACTTGTTTGCTATCACCATCCAGTTATACTTTGGCATCTTCGTGTCAAATCAGGCTAATAAAAATGAAAAAAGTCGTCATCGCACTATGTGCATTATGCGCATTGAGTTCTATTGGGGGGATTATGCTTGCCGGGATGAATATTTATACCCGATCCACAACACCTATAGAGCAAAACCAGGCTCAATCGCCATCGATATTTCCTGCACCTAATCAGATCCAGTAATCATCCATTATTAATCAAACGGGACGGTGAGTTATGATGTACAACGATTATTTTGTAACACCAGAGTGGTTAAATTCACATCTTTCAGACAGTAATATTATTGTGCTTGATGTCTCTACACCACCACCTACCGCCCCTTATGATTGCTACCAAAGCTACCTCGATGAGCACATTCCCCAAGCTCAATTTTTTAATCAAGATGAAGTCGCCGATAAAAGCTGCGACTTACCGCATATGCTCCCTGACGCAACCACATTTAGTCAAGCTGTTGGAGCGATGGGTATTAATAATCAAACCCAAGTCATTATTTACGCACAAAATAACTTATTTTCATCCCCGCGTGCATGGTGGACTTTCCGTACTTTAGGCTGCAAACACGTTAAAATTTTAGCGGGCGGAATTAACGCATGGAAAGCAGCTGGTTTCGCAACCCAATCAGGTAAAGTCACCCCACCAGCTGCACAAACCTTTATTGCTGATAGACAAAATGCCAATGCACTGAATCAACAGCAAATGTTGGAGGTTGCCACTGAAGGTAAAATTCAAATTATCGATGCGCGTGCGGCTGCCCGTTTTCTGGCTCAAGCCCCTGAACCTCGTCCAGGTTTAAGAATGGGCCATATTCCTGGCAGTAAAAATGTGCCTTGGGATCTATTAGTGGATAATGGGGAATATAAATCCCCCGAGCAGTTAAAAGCTATTTTTGCCGAGCAAGGCGTCGATATTCTCGCGCCAACAGTTACAACCTGTGGATCAGGTATGACGGCTGCCGTTGTCTTACTGGCATTGGTCTTATTAGGAAATCCACATGTGCGCCTCTATGATGGTTCATGGGCACAATGGGGACAAGACAACGGGTTACCAATCGAACCTTAATCATTTTTTATTCCCTCATAAACAAGCGTTAATTATGAGGGAATTTATTTTTTCTATTTAAATCTAATATTATAAAAAATTAATCTAATTAATTACGTTTTCTATTACTCTATTTTTATGGAGCTAATAACTAATGAATACATTATGGGAACTCTGGGTAATAAACCTAGGGACTCTATCTACCTTTGTCGGTACAGCAGCAACTTTATGGGTTCTATTACAAACATCAAGATTAACGATTAAATTTAATCGTAAAGCTTCTATTTATTTTCATAAAGAGAAGTTAAATACTCTTTTTAATAACTATTACATACACATATCAGAAATATCCAGTGTAAACATGAGTAGTAAAGATAAAATTCTATTGCAAAGAAAGATGCTATCCCTACATAATTACTTTTTATTTATGGAATTAAAAGACAAAAAATTCAATGCATATATAAAGAAATACACCATTAACACTAAGAAGATTTTAGCCATTAATAATCATGAAGACCTAAATTATAATCACTATCTTCACTTTTTTAATGAGACAATTATCTTACTCGACTATGTAAATAATACACTTAGTATATCAGAAAGAAAAATATGAGGTTTATCATGGAATTTAATGAGAATAGAATAATCTGTAATATCCTAATGAAAAGCTTGCATAAAAAAATACTATGGCAACAAACACAGGAAATACATCCTGTACTTCATAAAAATTCGGAGAAATTCATTACAAGTTGCTTTAATACAACTAATTTAGACGATATAACTTTTTATTTATACACTTACCGAGCTTTAGATTTAGATCCTATATTTAATTATCATATTAATATCGATAAAATCGAATTATCTTTAGTTGAAAATAATTATATTACTTGGAGCTATTCAAAAAATGGATTCCTCATTCAAAAACTCCTTGAGCTGATGACGTCTCAGATGTCATCCATTCATAAATTTATGACTCTGGAACCATGTGAAAATTAAAAAATTAAAGCCACTCATTATTTAGCGAACGTCATAATAAGTGGCTTTAATAAATAGCAAATTATGTGGTAGTGAAAAAACCTACCCTTGATGAAAATGACCCAAGAAATGTTACTTAATAAACATTCCCGCAAGGAATAGCACGACAATAGCGCCGATCACGGCAACAACAAAACTACCGAAGTTAAAGCCATCCACCTTGCCTTTACCAAAGAATGTGCTGATGTATCCCCCGACAACCGCCCCGACGATCCCCAATACGGTCGTCATGATAAAACCCATTTGATAGGTTCCAGGCATTAGCCATTTAGCTAAAACACCTGCGATTAAACCAAAGATAATCCAAGCAATAACGCCCATTTGAGGCCTCCAATATCTCTGTTGCTCTAAATTTCCTAGCACGATAACTTTATTACACAATATAGACTCTTTAATCATTTCATACGGTGATGACAGTATTTTGAATTAATCACCACCATACATAGTAATTAAAGACCTAATCTCAAATTTTGGCAAATTTCATCATGTTAAGATAATGCGACAGAAAGCTGCTCCACATGCAGCGCAATAACATCCGCTATTTGCTCTGCCGTTTTCAAAGCCCTCACTTGAGAAAACAGTTCATCCGCCTGCTGATACTCTTTACGCAAATAACTCAGCCACTGTTTGATACGAGCAGCATGGTAATGCCCGGTATCGCCCAGTTTTTCTAGCTCCGTATATTTAAAGAGTATTTTCCCGACCTGTTCCCAAGGCATCTTCGTGACATTATGTTTGATCACACGACTCAAATTCGGCGTATTTAAAGCACCTCGGCCGATCATAATCGAATCGCACCCGGTGATTTCCATACAGCGTTTAGCACTTTCATAATCCCAGATTTCACCATTGGCAATCACTGGAATCGACAGTTTCTGACGAAGCTCACCAATCGCCTGCCAGTTAATGCATTCCGCTTTATAGCCATCTTCCTTTGTGCGCCCGTGAACCGTCAATTCAGTCGCTCCCGCTTGCTGTACAGCATCCGCAATTTCGTGAGCAAACTGGCTACTATCCCAGCCCAAACGAACTTTTACCGAAACGGGTAATTCCTTCGGTACCGCCGCCCGCATAGCTTTAGCAGCGTGATAAATAAGCTCCGGCTGCTTCAATAACGTCGCACCGCCACCGCTGCCATTCACCGTTTTTGATGGACAACCGCAATTGAGATCGACGCCCCAAGAGCCTAGTTCAATCGCGCGGTTGGCATTTTCAGCCAACCACTCAGGATGCTGCCCTAGCAGCTGCACCCGCACTAACGTTCCCGATGGCGTTCGACTACCCTGTTGCAATTCTGGGCATAACCGATAAAACGTTTTTGCTGGCAACAAGGTATCAACGACTCGCACAAACTCAGTGATGCACAAGTCGTAGTCGTTCACCTCACTCAATAAACGGCGAACCAGAGAATCGAGCACCCCTTCCATCGGGGCGAGCAGCACACGCATTAGCTATCACTACGCCCTTGTCTAACGCGCTTCTGGGCATTTTTCCACGGTGAACCTGAAGTCGATTCAGATTGGCCTTTCTCGGAATTCGCATTTTGGCGACGAGGGCGGCTCGGACCTTTATTGCTATTATGGCCTGAATGATTGCTGCGCTCACCACGGCTATCCTCAGAGCTACGGCGATTATCAGACCCGCGACGGCTATCTGAACCACGACGGTTATCAGAACCACGACGATCATTAGGCTTTTGGATCGGCTCAGCTTTAATTGATGGGTCTGGCTCGTAGCCTTCAATTTCCATCTGCGGGATGGATTTCTTCAGTAATTTCTCGATATCTTTAAGCAGCTTAGCTTCATCGATACACACTAAAGATACCGCCATACCAGTGGCTTCCGCACGTCCAGTACGACCAATACGGTGAACATAATCTTCCGCCACATTCGGTAGCTCAAAGTTAACCACATAAGGCAGTTGTTCGATATCTAAGCCGCGAGCCGCAATATCTGTCGCCACTAATACACGGATATCCCCTGATTTAAAATCAGCTAAAGCACGGGTACGAGCGCCTTGGCTCTTATTACCATGAATCGCCGCCGCTTTGACACCATCTTTGTTTAAATGCTCAGCTAAGCGGTTAGCGCCATGTTTGGTACGCGTAAACACCAGAACTTGCTGCCAGTTTTCACGCCCAATCATAAACGACAGTAATTCGGCTTTACGTTTTTTATCCACTAAATGGACGTGCTGCGTTATTTGCTCAGAAGCCGAGTTACGCGGAGCCACTTCAATAGAAACTGGGTTATTCAACAACTTGCTCGCCAGCTGTTTGATCTCATCAGAAAACGTTGCTGAGAACAGAAGATTTTGGCGCTTTTTAGGTAACTTTGTGATCACTCGGCGAATATCGTGAATAAAGCCCATATCCAACATACGGTCAGCTTCATCCAAGACGAAAACTTCGACCTGCGATAAATCCACTGCATTTTGATGTTCTAAATCTAACAAACGTCCTGGGGTTGCAATCAACACATCCACACCACTACGCAATTTCATCATTTGCGGATTGATACTGACGCCACCAAACACAACAAATGAACGAATTCTCAAATGGCGGCTATATTCTTTTACGTTTTCAGCCACCTGAGCTGCAAGTTCACGGGTCGGGGTTAAAATTAATGCACGAACAGGACGACGGTTATTGCCGCGAGGATTGTCCACCAGCTTTTGCAAAATAGGTAAAGTAAAACCGGCTGTTTTACCCGTCCCTGTTTGGGCGCTAGCTAATAGGTCTTTGCCCGCTAAAACAGCAGGAATAGCTTGTTGTTGAATCGGCGTAGGGCTTTCATAGCCTAATTCATTAATGGCACGCAAGATTTCCTCGTTTAACGCGAGGTCAGAAAAACTAGTCAAATTAATTACTCCGGGCTCCACCACTTCAATTTACTGGGCAGCTCTAGGGGGGAAGATTCGATATTCAATAGAAGAAAGCGCAAACTGCCATGCGACGCGCAAAAATTCTACCATCATTTGACCGTGATAAATATATTAATTTAGATTGATGAATAAACTAATACAAAATCTGCTTTATATAGTATATATACGTATACAAAACTAAAGATACATCCGTTTTCATCCTGCACAATGAATAAATGCCAACTAAGAGCATGCTAAAAATTATTTAATCCTGAATCAAAAGGAATGTTTATGAACACAAATTCGTCGCCAACATTACGTGGAGAGAACGCCAAACTCCAACTTCTTCTCGCCGCCGCCGATGTTTATGGAGAACAAGGCATCGATGGGGCAACCACCCGCCAAATTGCCCAAGCATCTGGGCAAAACATCGCAGCCATTTCCTATTATTTCGGGTCTAAAGAAGGGTTATATCTCGCTGTTGCTCAGCAAATTGCTAACAATATCAAAGAAAGCTTCGCTGAAAGTATCACTCAAATAGATAACTTTATTAATCAGCCCGCAGAGTTACAAATTCCAGAAGAAGCGCTCGAATTACTGAAAAAAACGATTATTTCATACAATTTTTTCCAGCTTAAAAAAGAAAACTTAAGCTTTTCACGTATCCTAGCTCGTGAACAACTAAACCCAACCGAAGCATATGGATTGATACATGAACAAGCGTTGGGCCCCATTCACTCACGGCTCAATCGCTTAATTTCCATCTACATTGGCGCTGACCCCAATAATCTAGCGACCTTAATCCACACGCACGCCATTTTGGGTGAAACCCTCTCTTTTCGCATTGCGCGAGAAACATTACTCAGACAAACAGGTTGGAAGCACATCAACGAAAACGAATTTAAAATTATTAATCAGGTTCTTATTGAGCACATTGACATTTTATTATTGGGGTTACGTCATCGCCAACAAGCAGAAAAGTGATATGATATATGGATAAAATTAAATCATAATCTTGAGTAATGTTTTTATCCGTCACTAAGGTTAGCTATGAACACAAAACGCCGTGCACTGGTTATTTTACTGATTATCATGCTGATTGCCGCTATTGCTGGGGGCTTCTATTATCAGTCTCTTAAGGATAAGACATTCGCCTTATACGGGAATGTGGATGTACGCACCGTTAACCTTAGTTTTCGAGTCAATGGTAAACTCGCCTCTTTAGATGTTGATGAAGGGGCGAAAGTCACTGCTGGACAATTACTCGGGAAATTGGATGATGCGCCTTACATCAACGCATTAAATAAAGCCAAAGGCCTGCGTGACAGCGCCAAAGCCCAGTTAGCTCTCAAAGAAAAAGGCTACCGGACACAAGAAATTGCGCAAGTCGAATCTGAAGTAGCTCAACGTCAAGCCGCTTGGCAATATGCGGATAATTTTTACAAACGCCAGCAAGGTTTAGCAGCCCAAAAACTGATTTCCGCCAATGATTTAGATAATGCCAAAAACAACCGCAATCAAACTCTTGCAGCTCTCAAAGCGTCCCAAGATAAACTCAACCAATATCAGAGTGGATTTCGCCAAGAAGAAATTGCGGCTGCACGCGGTGAGTGGCTACAAGCAGAAGCCACTGTAGCCCAAGCTGAATTAGACCTTGCAGATACTATCCTTACCGCGCCATCTGACGGTACAATCCTGACTCGCGCTATCGAACCCGGTACCATCATTGGTGCGGGTAATACTGTATTTAGTGTCACATTAACAAATCCAGTTTGGGTTCGTGCCTATGTGAGTGAGGCACACTTAGGTGATGCCGTTCCTGGCAGTAAAGTCTTACTCTTTACGGATAGCCAACCTAATACCCCTTACCATGGCACGATTGGTTTTGTATCCCCCACGGCCGAATTTACCCCCAAAAGTGTACAAACACCGGATTTACGTACTGACTTAGTCTATCGATTACGGATTATTGTCGATGATCCTAATGATAAACTGCGTCAAGGAATGCCCGTCACCGTTCAATTTACGGCACCTCAGCAGTAGGGCGCATTATGGCTCAGCAAAACACTCACTCATTGAACAGCGTTATTTCGTTAAATAACGTTGAAAAACGCTTTGTTGGGCTAAATAATCCTGCAGTTGAAAGCCTAACGACCGAAATTCACGGCGGATCTGTGACGGGGTTAGTCGGTCCCGATGGTGCAGGGAAAACAACGCTGATGCGCATGCTTGCAGGACTACTTAAACCGGATTCAGGGCAAATCCGCTTAATGGGATTAGACCCGATTAAAGACAGTATCGAAGTGCGGGCAAACCTCGGTTATATGCCGCAAAAATTCGGTCTATATGAAGATTTAACGGTTCAAGAAAATCTTGATTTATATGCAGATCTGCGTGGTGTTGTTGGTGAAGAGCGCCAACAAACCTATGAACAACTACTCGCATTTACTAGCCTAGCCCCATTTACTACTCGCCTTGCCGGTAAGCTTTCTGGGGGAATGAAACAGAAATTGGGACTCGCCTGTACCCTATTAGGTAAACCGAAAGTTTTACTGCTGGATGAGCCGGGTGTCGGCGTGGATCCTATTGCCAGACGAGAGCTGTGGCAAATGGTGCACACCCTTGCTGACGATGGGATGTTAATCCTCTGGAGCACATCGTATCTGGATGAAGCTGAGCAGTGCAAAGAGGTGCTGCTACTCAATGAAGGCAAGTTACTGTACAGCGGCAAACCCGAGCTGCTCACCCAAAAGATGGCTGGACGCTCATTTTTACTCGAAGTGCCCGCAACGCAAAAACGCACTATTCTACAAAATGCCTTAGTGTTACCTGAAACCACCGATGGCGTGATCCAAGGCCGCTATATTCGCTTAATTTTAAAACCTCACGCATCCCAAGAGAATTTACTTAATGCCTTAAATATGGGAAATCAAACGCTGATTGAAGCCCAGCCGCGCTTTGAAGATGCCTTTATTGACCTTTTAGGCGGTGGGCCATCTCATCGTTCTGAACTCGCCGCTATCGTGCCACAAATTCCACCCGCCCCCAATGAAACCGTCATTGAAGCCCGTAACCTAACCAAAAAATTTGGGGATTTTGCCGCGACGGATACCGTCAACTTTCAGGTAAAACGTGGTGAAATTTTTGGGCTATTAGGGCCTAACGGCGCAGGAAAATCCACCACATTTAAAATGATGTGTGGATTAATGAAACCAACTGATGGGCAGGCGCTAGTGCTTGGTATGGATTTAAAAACCAGCTCAAACAAAGCCCGCCAGCACCTTGGGTATATGGCGCAAAAATTTTCCCTCTATGGCAACCTCAAAGTTGGGCAAAACTTAAAATTTTTCTCCGGTGTATACGGATTGCATCATAAACAGCAAGCAACCAAAATGCAGGAGATGATTAACGCGTTTAATTTTACACCCATTATCAGCCAGATTACTGATTCACTCCCGCTGGGTTATAAGCAGCGCCTTGCTCTCGCCTGCTCATTGATGCATGAGCCGGATATCCTCTTTTTAGATGAACCGACTTCAGGGGTTGACCCGCTAACTCGACGAGAATTCTGGCTGCATATTAATGGCATGGTAGACAAAGGCGTCACCGTTATGGTCACCACCCACTTTATGGATGAAGCTGAATATTGCGATCGTATCGGATTGGTTTACCACGGAAAAATTATTGCAGCCGGTACGCCTGACGAGCTAAAACAATTGGTAGTCAGCACAGAAAATCCTAATCCATCGATGGAAGATGCCTTTATTGAATTGATTTTCAACTACGATAAACAGCAGGAGGCACAATGAAGACAACCGCCTCAGGTTTTTCATGGCGCAGGCTTAAAGCCCTCTGTTGGAAAGAAAGCAAACAAATAGTTCGCGACCCAAGCAGCGCTTTAATTGCCATAGTCATCCCGCTGATGCTGCTGTTTATTTTCGGTTATGGGATCAATCTAGACTCCAGTAAATTGCGGGTCGGTATTCTGATGGATCAACAAAGCCAGCCGGCTCGTGAATTGGTCGATACATTTACTGGCTCCCCTTTTATTGATGCCACTATTAGCGATAATCGCAATTTATTGATTAATAAAATGCAAGCGGGAGAAATTCGCGGCATTGTGGTGATCCCCGTCAATTTTGCTGAACAATTTTCTCGCCCTGATGGGCATGCCGCAATCCAAGTGATCACTGATGGGAGTGAACCGAATACCGCCAATTTTGTACAAGCCTATACCAAGGGGGTTTGGCATACTTGGCTTATCCAACAAGGTGAAAATCAAGGTTATCCCACCGACCCGCTTATCGAACTCAATATGCGCTATTGGTTTAACGAAGCGGCACTCAGCCAACATTTTATTATTCCAGGTGCTATTAGCATCATTATGACCGTCGTGGGTGCCATTTTAACTTCACTGGTGATTGCACGAGAATGGGAACGAGGGACGATGGAAGCATTACTCTCCACACAAATAACACGCACTGAATTATTGCTATCCAAATTATTGCCTTACCAAGTGCTTGGCTCCTTTGTGATGATTTTGTGTATGTTGGTGACAACCTTTGTACTCAATATTCCTTATCGGGGATCTTTATTGGTGTTATTTGTGATCACCAGTTTGTATCTTGCCACTGCCTTAGGGATGGGATTATTAATTTCTACCATCACTCGTAATCAGTTTAATGCCGCAATGGTTGCGCTAAATGCTGCGTTTTTACCTGCGATCATGTTATCGGGGTTCATCTTCGAAATTGATAGCATGCCTGCATTCATTCAAGTCGTGACTTACTTTATTCCTGCTCGTTATTTTGTCAGTAGCCTACAAACCCTGTTTTTGGCGGGAGATATCTATCTGGTATTGCTCACCGATTTCTTATTGCTGATTGCTTCAGCGATATTATTCATTGGCTTAACGGCGCTGAAAACGCGTCGCCGTTTGGATTGAGGTGAAATATGTTTTATCGTCTTTACACCTTAATTATGAAAGAGTTGCAATCATTATTGCAGGAGAAACAGACGCGAATTATTTTGATCATGCCCGTCATTTTCCAAATGATCCTCTTCCCACTGGCGGCGACCTTAGAAGTCACTAATACCACCATTGCCATTTTTGACCAAGATAATGGCGAGCATTCCATTGAACTCACTCAACGCTTAGCAAAAGCCAGCGCATTTTCCCATGTGCTGTTACTGAAAAATGAACCTGAGATTCGAGAAACGTTAGATAACCGTAAAGCCTTGTTAGTCGTCCGCTTTAATCAAAATTTCAGTGCTGATATCGCCAGCCATCATACCGCGAATATGATGTTGCTATTGGATGGACGAAACTCGAATAGCGCCCAAATAGCGGCTAATTACATTGAACAGATAGTCATGCAATATCAGCAGGAGCTCACACAAGCCCAAGTACAGCCCAATAACAGCGAGCTGATTGTCCGAAACTGGTACAACCCAAACTTGGATTATAAATGGTTTATTGTGCCGTCATTAGTGGCATTGATTACGACGATTGGGGTACTGATCGTCACCTCGTTGTCTATTGCAAGAGAACGAGAACAAGGAACCCTCGACCAACTATTAGTTTCGCCACTAACCACATGGCAAATCTTTATTGGCAAAGCGATTCCTGCCTTAGTCGTCGCCACTGCACAAGCCACATTGGTGTTAGTGATTGGGATTTTTTGCTACAAAATCCCATTCGCCGGTTCTCTGTTACTGTTCTACGGCACAATGGTATTTTACGGATTATCGTTGGTGGGATTTGGGTTATTAATTTCTGCGCTCTGCTCGACTCAGCAACAAGCTTTTATTGGCGTGTTTGTGTTTATGATGCCCGCGGTGTTGCTATCCGGTTATATCTCCCCCGTCGAGAATATGCCTGTTTGGCTACAGGATATTACGTGGGTCAACCCCATCCGCCACTTTACGGATATCACTAAGCAGATTTACCTTAAAGATGCTGATTTTTTCGTGGTATTTCACAGCTTATGGCCTCTTCTGATTATCTTCCTGATAACCAGCTCTCTGGCTTATTACTTATTTCGCAAAAAAATTGCTTAATCTTATCGGTTAAAAATTGCCTGTTGAAAGCCGTTAATTGCCCTTAGATTGACGTTTTTGGGGCTCTATTCAAAGTACGGAGACTCAATGCAATTTAGCGCCTCCTTGCGCATATTTTTGGGCTTCCTTATTTCACACTAGCAACGGCAATATAATTTAACTTTCCACGGTTTTGTCGAAAGTGTCGGAACATCCGTAAGAATTGAGGTCGATTCTCTTTTTTTAATGCATTACGAATAATTTTTATCGTACCAAATAAACCTTCATCATAAATCAGCCCCTTTGGTGACAATAAGGTCATCGGTCCTGTGCTAGACAGTACACTCTGAAAACCGGCTTGCTTAAATAAATCAATCCATTCAGCTTGAGGTAGTGGCTGTGCTTTTACATGAATAGCTTGGTGCATTTTGGCCGCAATATCTTGTGGATCCTGCGCATCTTTAAATGCAATATCATGGGTTAATAAGCAACCACCGGGTTTTAATACACGATAGTATTCTTGCAATAATTTTGCTTTCGCTTTATCTCCGTACATTGTTAGCATCGCTTCATTAATCACTACATCAAAACTATTATCAGCAAAGGGTAATTTTGATGCATCAGCCATTTGGATAGTGATTAAATCCGTTAAACCATGCTGGTCTACATTTTTTTGAGCCTTCTCCAAAGCGTGTTTATCCATGTCTATACCGGTGATATGACAATGATATTGTGAAGCAATTTCAATGGCAGTCGTTCCCATATTGCATGCAATTTCAAGTACTTGACTATCTTTATGTAAGCCAGATTGGCTAAGCAACCACTGAGTGGCAATTTTTCCGCCGGGACGTAAGCGTTTTTTTCCAAGACGAGCTAAAAATTTATGCCCTGCCTCATGAGCAGTAAATGATTGTTCCATAAATACTCTCCAAACTAATGGTTACACTCATGACTAGGTTCGCGAAGCATAACCAACAGCATTTTAGCAGGCTCAGGCGCATCAACAGCATGAGGAATATTTGCTGGCATTCTGACGATTGTTCCCGGTTTAGCAGTCACCAATTCACCGTCAATCGTTAGTAATAAACTGCCTTCAGCAACCATTACGATGGCATCAAAAGGAGCACTATGCTCAGATAATGCCTGACCTTTATCAAAGGCAAATAAGGTAATATTTCCCCCACCATTTTTAGCTAAAACTCGGCTGGCAATCCCTTGTTCGGTATAGTTAATTAGTGTGCTGATAGTTAAAGCTTCAGCAGGTGTTATTGTGTTATCGCTCATAATTTCACATTCCTTAATGCTATTGATTGTTTGTATTCATTCAAAAATTATCTAAACAGAGGAACAACCCCTTGTATTTCCCTGCTTTGCCCATGAATGGGCATAATTGACACCGGCAATTGGTAGAGCTGAGAAAGGTTTTGTTCCGTTAAAATGTGTTGGGATTCACCAAATAAACAGCGTCCTTCGTTAAACAGTAATAATGAATGATCCGCAATATGCAGAGCATGCTGTGGATAGTGGCTGGTAAATAAAATGGTCATTTCACGGTGTTGGGCTAAATCGCGTAACGTACTAAGAACATTATCTTGATTGGCTAAATCCAATGCAGAGGTGGGCTCATCCAAAATTAAAATTTGAGGCTCGCTGGCAAGTGCTCTGGCTATCATAACCATTTGCTTTTCACCGCCACTCAATCGATTAAATTGCTGGCTGGCAAAACGACGTAGACCTAAATAATCCAAGCATTGCTCAACAATTTGATTATCGCGTTCACTGGGTGATGCATACCAAGGCAGGTGGCGAATACGCCCTAAGCTCACCATGGTACGCACAGAATAATGAAATAATGAACCTGTAAGTTGTGGCACATACGCAACAGGAGCATTTAGAGATACCTGACCTTGCATGCCCTTTTGTAGCCCCAACAATAACCGCAATAAAGTGGTTTTCCCTCTGCCATTAGGGCCTAAAATAGCGCCAATACTCCCTTTCGGCTGATTGAAACTTAAATCAGTGAATAACTGACGCTGACCTATTGAAAAATTGAGGTGTTTTACGTCAATCATAAATCAGCCACCTTTTTATTAAGTGCATGAATTAAAATCGCAAAAATAGGCGCGCCAATTAAAGCCGTGATGACGCTGAGTGGAATTTCTGCATTGGTAATACTTCGAGCAAAGGTATCCACACCAATCATATAAATCCCACCAATCACCGCACTGGCAGGCAGCAAAATACGGTGATCATGCCCCACGACAATCCGCGCAATATGCGGAACAATTAACCCTACCCACCCAATAGTGCCAGACACTGCAACGGTAGCACTGGTGATCAATGTGACACTGAGTAACACCGCCCAACGCGTCCGATTGATTTTCATTCCTAAAGCCTGTGCATTTTCTTCTCCGAGTGACAGCACATTAATGCGAAAACGCAGAGCAAAAATAATCAATACTGAAAATAAAACGACTGGCAGTACAATCACCAACTTTAGATAAGAAGCACTCGCAAAGCTCCCCATCAACCAAAAAACAATGGTTTGTAGCGTGTTATTAGGGTCTGCAAAATAGGTAATCAATGAAATAAGTGCCGCAAAAAAAGCATTGATAATGACACCAGCAAGGATCAGCATCAGTAGCGGGCTCCCTTGACGATTCATACCTAATAAAAAAACCAACATAATCGCCACCAGCCCACCAATAAAAGCAAATGAGATAGTTATCAACAGTGAGGAAAACAATAAAATAGCTAAAGCTCCGCCTAACGCAGCGCCAGAAGAAACACCAATAATTTGCGGTCCGACTAGAGGGTTACGGAAGATACCTTGCAAAGCGGCTCCTGCAACGGCAAGACCAGCCCCCGCAATACCGGCAATCAAAACTCGAGGTAATCGAACACTCAGCACCACATTTTGTTCTGTACGGCTATAAATTCCCCCGCTTTCGTTCCCTAAAATGGCATCATAAAGAATATGAAATACAGAAGAAAATGAGACCGGATAACGCCCAAGGCTCAATGCCAACAAAAACATAAAAAGGAAACAAATCCCAAACGTCATCCATAGCATATAAGGGCTACGCATTTGGCTTCCCCATGAGAGAAAGGTAATGCTGGCTATTTTTATTTAGCTCAATCTGTAAAATTCCATCAATTTGTTCTTCCGTGACGTGATAACCATAAAGCTGCTGATAACGTTGACGAATTTCTTCACGTAAAGGAATATTGGCAGCTTCAGGGTGAAATACCATTGATAACCATTGCCAATATAATGGGGTTTCTTGATTTGGTGCATCCCAAATAAAACCGCCAATCGGCAGTTTATAAACTCGTTGATTTTTAACTGCGGTAACGTCACTCAACATTGGGTTACGATATACATCCGCAGGGGATAAACCCTCTTCAAAATTACCGAGTAAAATAATATCGGGATCCCAAAGTAGGATTTGTTCAATATTCAGGGTTCTTGGACCCGTTAAATCCCGATTTAAGCTCACCCCTCCCGCTAGTGCAAAATCGGCATTGTTGTGAGATGTCGAACCAAATGTTTGAATACTTTGATTAAAGTGAGACAGATAAAGAACTTTAGGTTGCTCTGATTCAGGAATTTTCGCCGTAGTAGCGGAAAGCGAGTTCACCACTTGTTGACGCCACAGGATCATCTCATTGGCTTTTTCGTTATGCCCTAAAGTTTGTCCCATTAATCGGATCCACTCTTGGGTATAACTTTCTTGCCCATAGCCTAGTGTTGCAACAGTCAGCCCCGCATCTCGCATCGGGGAAATAATATCGTCCCCTCGATGCCCCCATTGCCATACTAGATCAGGCTCAACATTGAGCAATGCTTCAATATTCGGCGTGAAATTATTGCCAACAACATTCGAATTAACCTGCAACACAGGCGAAAACATCTTTCCAAGCATTCCTTCCCGAGCCGCGACTTTCGCAAAGGGGTGCATACCGACTAATTTTTCACTACTTTCATCCATGCCCACTAGCATTGACGCCGCAGGAATGGGGATCACAACAATGCGTTTTGCAGGGGCAGATAAATGAATTTTATCGCCAGACATATCCGTAAAATCAACTGCTTGAGATGCACTCGCATTGACCATTGACCCAAGCATCAAAAATGGCACTGTCATTTTAAAAACATTATTTATCATATGGTTATTCAACTCTCCGCCAATAACTTAATTGATAATGTGTATGATTATCATTTATACTCAAGCTATTCTAAGGTGCCCGAAGAGGATGACCTATGACATTTGTCAAAAATGCTTTTCCCTACACTCAATCGATCGAAGCGCTTATAAAATGTCCGTTATTTTCTGATATTGAAGAGCAAAAATTAGCGTTATTACTTGAAAATTGTGGCTATATTCAATTTAAAAGTGGCGAAATTGTGAACTATGAAGGTGATGTTTTTAAATATTGCCCTTTAATTATCAATGGGCAGATGGAAGTGTATCGACACACTTATTTAGGTGAGGAGAAAATCTTTGGGTTATTTACAGAAGGGGAAATTGTAGCAATTGCCGCCGTTTTTATGCCACATAACCGTTATCCAATGAGTTTACGCACAAAAACAGACGGGGACTCACTTCTACTGGATAAACGAGATATTTTGCGGCTTTGCCATGCTTGCCCACAGATTATGGAAAAATTACTCATGCGGTTTAGTACTAAATTGTATGAAAACATTAACCATATTGATTGGCTTACATCGAGCTCAGCAGAACAACGGCTTGCGGCTTACATTCTTGATTTAAAAAACAAGCAATTAACGCCGAATATTATTTTACCGTTATCTCGAGGGCAGCTAGCAGCAAAATTGGGTATGCGTTATGAAACCTTGAGTCGATTAGTCTCCGGCTGGCGTCAAAAAGGATTTATTGATATCGAAAAAGACATAGTACGAATTAATAACGAAAATTACCTCACTCAACTGTCTATTTCTGCCCAGCGCCCCTTTTAAGGTTAGCGCATTATTTCAATATAATGCGCTAATTATCAGTTAGAAATTGAAAGTAACGCCGCCGTTAACATTAAAGCCCATACCTGGGAATAATGTACTGTCCTTGGCTGTCACGGTTTGATTAGCCACCGATGTCGTTGCATAACGTTCATCCGTTAAGTTATCCATTGATACGTAAACTGACCATTGTTCCGTGGGTTTATAGCTGCCTTTTACCCCTAAAACTGCATAATGTTTTCGTTTTTGAATATCGAGGTTGTTTTGGTGATCAACAGCCATATCTGTTGGTGCCCAATGAATATTAGGACCGAAACTCCAATCACCTAGCTCATATAACACTTCGGCGGCCACAATATTACGAGGAATACCCGCGATGTAGTTTCCCTTATATTCTCCGCCCATAAAGCGGAAGTCATTGTAAGTCCAAGATGCACGGTAGTTAATATCCCCAGGACCTGCACCAATTCGCCCTGTAAGCCCAGCTTCAAATCCTTGATGGCGGGTTTTAGCCGCATAGTTGAACACACCAACAACAGTGCCAGCACTATCATAGGTTGTAATGTATTCATCTTTAATTTGGCTACGATATAGCGCAAGATTCCATTTCAATCCCTCGGTCACATCGCCTTCACCACCAATTTCATAAGTAATGGACTTTTGTGGTGACAACTTAGTCAACTTGCCATCGCTGGAATTAATAATTTCCCAAAATGTGGCGGGTTCCTCACTCGCACTGATATTAGCAAAATAGCGCTGGCTTTCCGTTGGACGCCAAACAATACCAGCTTTTGGGGTCAAAAATGTCCAACTTTGGTCTAATGATATGGCACTTTGGCGTTTTTCTACATCACGGCGAGCATGAGTCGCTTTCACATCAAAATTGACAGTTACCGTTGGTGTAACATGTAAATCAACTCCCACGCTGCCATACATATTTTCAGCGTGCCCATCATACTTACCTATTTTTTTCTTATCTGCTGGTGTCCCTTTGCGGTTTTGCATTAAATCAGTTTGTAGCGTCATTTGATCCCACGCTAATGCAGTGCGATAAGTCACAGGCTCAGTTTCTATATTATAAGTGAGCTGCAATCCTTCACTGTGGCTCTGGCTAAAACGGTAGTATGCTGGCGTTGTAAAGTTATCATGTGTACGGATGTGCCATACCCCCGCGCCAATTGCTTGATTACCAATTTGCCAGTCAGACCGGTTAGCGACTCGAAACTGCTCTACATTACGATGTGGATCGCGCAGCCAAACCATCGGGTAAACATCTGTTGGGTTATTGTTCAGTACCTCTTCAGAAACAGGACCTGCAACATCAAAACGTAAATCCGTCCAATTTAACCACGTGCGGTTTTCAAAATTATCTGTGACATAGCCAAAATTGCTACGTAATGTTTTTCGTTGAGATGCAGAATGTTTACGGTAGCCATCAAAGTGGTCATAAGTAAAATTCACCCGCGCATCAAGTGATCCGTCATCAGACACACCACCAAATGCAGTTTGTAGCCCTTCTCGCCCATAAGATCCATACTCATAGCGCAGCCGTCCCTGCTCATTTCGTCCTGTATAGGACAAAACATCCAGCTCGCCACCAAGGCTATTACTTTGCGGATTTAAGCTATTTGCCCCACGACGCACACTCACCATCCGTGCATCACGCATTTCCAATGTACTGATATGGAAGCTACCATCGGCATCTGTTGCAGGTAGGCCATCTTGTAACAATAAAACGCCTCGAGCTAATGGCGCACTTTGTACCCCTGAGCCACGAATATTTAGTCGAGGTTGGTCAATACCACCAAAAAAGTTTTGGATCACCAATCCGGGTTGGTAATCCAATGCATCTTGTAATGTAGCAAGGCGTGTATCTTTTTCGATCACAACTAAATTGGTTCCCCCTGCCACTTTCTCAAGTTTTTCTTTTTCCTGCTGCTCAGTGGGCGTTAAACGGCTGTGTCCCATTGACGAGGTCACAATCAGCGTATCTCGTTCTGCTGGTGCAGCTATAGAGAAAGTCAACGAGCTCAACCCAAAAATCAGAGCAGTACAATGCGCTAATTTATGCTGTTTTAGTGGATAAGACATATATTTACCCCAATAATAGTAATGGTTATCATTTTCATTTAGAGGCATAAAATAGTAGAAAAAAAACCATTTCCCTATGACATTTGTCAAAAGCGAAAATAATTTGAATTAAACCCAAAACATAAATATCTGATGAAGATTAGGACTTGCTAATTTGAAGGGATTTATTTGAAAGTTGATGAAAAATAAGGGAAATATAAAATAAAAATCCCTCGTGTATAAACGAGGGATTTAGGTAGAAAAAACGGCATAATACGGATGTATTCCGCCTATTTAATCAACAATTAACGGCGATCACCGAAAATACGCAGTAACATCAGGAACAGGTTGATGAAGTCTAAATACAGAGATAATGCACCCATAATGGAGTATTTACGCATATTTTCTCTGTCATCTTGGTTGATTTGCTCACCCATTTCTTTCAGCTTTTGAGTGTCATATGCGGTTAATGCAGCGAACAGTAACACACCACCGTAAGTGATCACCCAGTACATCATGGAACTTTGCAGCCAGATGTTAACCAGAGAAGCGACAACCAGACCAATCAGCGCCATAAACAGGAAGTTACCCATCCCTGTTAAGCTACGCTTAGTCGTGTAACCGTAGAAACTTAGAGCACCGAACATCACTGCAGTAATGATGAATGTTCCAACAACAGACTCACCAGTATAAACCGCGAGGATCACGGAGATGGTTAAGCCCGTTAACAACGCGTACAGCATAAACATACCCGTTGCAATGGCACCGCTCATTTTCGGCAGTAAGAATGACAGACCCATAACTAAACCAAGTTCAGCAATGATCATTCCGAAAAATAATACTTTATTGGTTGCGATAGTGACAAATAAACCGCTGCTTAAAGAATACCAAGCAACAAAAGCCGTCAGCAATAATCCGACGGTCATCCAACCGTAGACTTGTGACATAAATGCCTGAACGCCAGTGCTGGCATTCTGGACAAGAGAATCATTACGTTGATCAAATTGACCCATGATGGTTACCCTTCCATTTTAAGAAAAATCGACCCAGCAAAACCACCAACAGAGTAATCCTTACTGTGATCGGACAAATTTGTTCCAAAGTTTATCACAATATTTTGACATTACCATTCGGCTTATTCGCATTTTCTGCTTAACAATTTAAGACTACCAACGGTTTGCAGAAGCTTCATCACTCTCTTTGGCTTCCACCCAGCGTTCATTATCAGGGAGAGACTCTTTTTTCCAGAATGGTGCTTTGGTTTTCAGGTAATCCATTATAAATTCAGCTGCTTGAAATGCAGCATTACGATGTGCACTGGTCACACCCACAAATACAATCTCTTCACCGGGTTGTAAAGTACCGATACGGTGGACCACACTCACGCGTTGCAGTGGCCAGCGTTCACGAGATTGCATCACAATGTCCGCTAAGGCTTTTTCCGTCATTCCGGGATAGTGTTCAAGAGTCAGTGCCGCTACGCTGTCCCCCAAATTATGATTACGAACTTTACCTGTGAATGTCACCACGGCACCATCACTGTCACATTCAGCAAGCCACGCATACTGCTCGCCAACACTAAAATTCTCAGTTTGTACCGCAATATGGGTATTGTCCATGATCATCCCCCAGTGACTGGTGGGAAAAAAGCCACTTCATCACCTGCATTCAGGGGATGATCAGCAGAAACAAACGATTGATTAACCGCAGCTAATAATTTTCCATCTTCCAAAGCCAATGCCCAACGATCACCTTTTTGAGTTAATGCCTCGCGCAGAGATCCTACCGTTGGGTACTGTGCCGCTAACTCTAAACGGTCAGTGCCAACTAATTCACGAACTTGAGCAAAAAAGAGGACTGTGATCATGCTTCCACCTTAAAATGACCGGATTTTCCACCCGTTTTTTCTAATAAACGCACAGGACCAATAACCATATCTTTTTGTACCGCTTTGCACATATCGTAGATAGTTAATGCCGCAACAGAGGCCGCCGTTAACGCTTCCATCTCGACGCCCGTTTTCCCAGTCAGTCGGCAACAAGTTTCGATGCGCACACGGTTATGGGCTTGCTCAGCTTCAAGGGTGACTTCCACTTTGGTCAGTAGCAAAGGATGGCACAGCGGGATCAACTGCCACGTATTTTTTGCCGCCTGGATCCCTGCAATACGAGCTGTCGCAAAGACATCCCCTTTATGGTGACTGCCATCCACGATCATGGCTAAGGTTTCTGGGTCCATCGTCACAAACGCTTCTGCGCGTGCTTCACGGACCGTTTCCACTTTGGCTGATACATCAACCATGTGCGCCTCGCCCGACGCATTGAGGTGGGTCAGTTGGGACATAATTACTCCTGAAAATCAAAAAGTTATTAACCGCCGATAACGGAAAGATTCGGGGTGATCCCGCTGTCGCCTTGGTGAAGGAAATGGGTTTCGCGCTTAGACATTAAGCCACTTTGGATACGTGCTTTTAGGGCTTCATTCTGATTTTCATCACCCAGTAAATCACGCAGTGGAATGCCATTTTCACCAAATAAACACAAATGCAGATTACCTAAAGAAGACACTCTGAGACGGTTGCAGCTTTGGCAAAAGTCCTTCTCATACGGCATGATCAACCCAATTTCCCCTTGGTAATCAGGGTGACTAAAGACTTGAGCTGGACCATCGCTACGAGAACGTGGCTGCATATACCAGCCTTCTGCAATGAGGCGATCACGAACGGTTTCACCAGACACATGGTAACGCTGGAATAGGTTACTGCCTTCCCCTGTTTCCATGAGTTCAATAAAACGCAGTTGAATTGGACGATGTTTGATCCAATTGAGGAAAGATTTGAGGGCGATATCATTGACGTTTTTCATCAAGACCGCGTTGACTTTAACTTTTTCGAAGCCAGCATCAAATGCAGCATCGATCCCTTTCATGACTTGGAAAAATTTGTCTTGCCCTGTGATCGCGGCAAATTGGCGAGGATCAAGGCTATCCACACTCACGTTCACGGCATTCAAACCCGCATCACGCCATGCTTGCACATCACGCGCCATCCGATAACCATTGGTTGTTACGGCGATTTTTTTGATGGAGTTATTTTCTTTGATAGCCGCGATGATATCGGTGAAGTCTTTACGCATGGTTGGCTCACCGCCAGTGATACGGACTTTTTCAGTCCCTAACTCAGCAAAAGCGCGGCTCACTCGACGGATTTCATCAAGCGTCAGAAATTCATGGCGGCCACTTGGTTTGTAACCATCAGGTAGGCAATATGTGCAACGGAAGTTGCAAACATCAGTGATAGATAAACGAAGATAGTAAAATTTTCGGTCAAATTGATCGACAAGTTGCTGCATATTCACACCTTTCCAAATACGGGAGATGCAGACATTTCTATCTCGCACCCTGGTGACTCTGAGGTCACGGCCAAGACATCATATTCAGTCACTGAACTTAGATGCAAAGGCTAGGAGTTTTACAGGAGCCTGGTAACTAAATTGAATTTAAATAGTTAAAAACATCATAGTCACTAGGTTCACTTATTTTCTGTAAGGATTTTAGCCTATTGCAAAGTAAAAAGCGAACTCGAATACGATATATACCTTATTATACAACGATTTGCGTTTTATAAACCGGAGTCTCAGAAGTCCTTATTATTATGGATAATTTTTCATTATTTCTCTGAAGTTTTCGGAAATTAAGTGTCAGGTTGTTGTCAAAGCAACGTTAATTCAATGCACTTTGTTTGTTGTAGATCACTTTTATCGTGAACCAAATTTCAATGACATCAATACCGTACATTGAGCTATTAAAATTCTGATAAACACCAAGAGTAAAATAAAAAATGATGTTAAATAACGGAGAGGAAGGTACGGGATAAATTAATTTTCAGCGAGTTCAAAAACAATGAGTGCCTGATAATTTTTAATTTAATCAATCATACTCACCAAATTATCATTCCTAAATCGGTATGGAGAAATTCCCCATACCTTGATATCAGCATTAAAAACGATATTCAATGCCACCGCTAATCGTTCTTCCACGCCCTAGCGTATTGGAAAGACTTTCGCCGTAGCTCACAACATAAGCTCTATTGGTTAAGTTTTCGACATTTCCCCGAATAATTAAATCATCGGTTAACGCGTAACTCGCATACAGATCCACCAATGTGTATTTAGGCCAATCGGCCAAATAGGGCTGATTGCTTTGTGCAGAATGGTCTTGGAATCCCGGTGTAAAGCGAATAACCATTCCACCATCGAGTTTTCGATTAAAAGCGCGACCACCTAATGTGAAGGAGCCTCTATCACCCGGTAAATTTGCAGCACTACTAAACACTGCCGCGCCATCACAATTCACATGATCATTTTGTTGAACATCATCTTCTGCGTACCAATTTCCAGGGCGATTTTCTTTAGTAAATGTCTGAACGCCCCCCAACCAAGCACGGCGAGCGCAAAACTCATTTTTGCCGATCATGTGGGTGAACGTTAAATCCGCGTAAGCAAAGCCAGCATCATAATTAACTTGGTACTCAAAGCCCCTAAAACGAGTCGCTACAAGATTATTGCTGTACGCCGCATTACCAATACTCGGACTCACCATTCCCGGTTTTGTTCGGTTAATCGCAAGGTTGATATAGTTATCAACCCGCGTATCAAAATAGGCAACTTTGGCTAATAAACGATCCTCTTCGAGCACTAAATTTGGATAGTTAACATTGACGCCAACCTCCCAAGAATTCGATTTTTCAGGTTTTAGATAAGGATTGGGAAATTGAGTAGATGAGCTGTGCGCACTTCCCGACGTCAATGTTTCCGTGATAGCGGGTGGACGCCAAGAACGCCCATAGCTTGAATACAGTTCCAACCATTCGACGTTAGGTCGAATCGCTAACTTTATGTTAGGTGAAAATTCGCCTTGGGCATCATCCACATCCCATACGCGATTAACTTCAACACTTTTACAATTACGTAGGCTTGATGCTTTGCATGGGTTGTCTTTCGTATAAGGAAAAACTCGATAGCGCATACTGGTCTGCCCTTTTAACTGATAATAATCATAACGCAGCCCACCTTCTAAAGTGAGCCAATCATCATGTTCATAGGTTAATGTGGCAAATAGTGAACTTAAGGAACGCTTACCGTCTGGTGTCACCCCATTTGCAGACACCTTGGTGGAATCACTGCTGGCCTTATCCTGAAAAGCCTCTAATCCATAATGTGCTTTTAAAACATGGTTATAGTTAAATTCAATTTCCGAGTAATTTTCTAACTGTAATCCTATCGTTTTCACACGGGTATTCATTTGATAGCCATTGTTAAAAACCTTACTGGTTGAGTAGGTTTGCGTGTCATCATTGGTATCAACGAAATACACTTTTCCTTTTAATTCAAAGCTCCATGGGCTTTCACTATATTGGCTATAATCCAGTGCGTAGTTTTTTGTCGTCACATCACTAAACCCACTACTTTTCCAACCTAATTTGTATGGCCATGTTCCTGATAGGTTGGTGAGTGTGCCTGCATTTGGTGTCGCAACTTTGGTTTCAAGGTAATTGAGTTGTAGGCGTTGGGAGTCACTAAAATTCCAACCGGCTTTTGCCAAGTAGGACGTCATTTGATAATTACTGTCCGTAATACGGCTATGTTTTAGATCATGAACCAGTTGGTCATAATGCCCGGTGTCATTGTTTATCCGAATATCGCCAATATCCCCATGTACACCAGGTTTATAGTCACCTAATCGACGTTCACTGGCTGCAAATAAAAGATCGGCATGTTCATTCCCTAGCGCTAACGCGGTGCTACCAATAAAATGGGTGTTGTTGGTTCCGGTACTTGCATGGATCTTTCCTCCAAACGTTTTATCTTTAGATAAAAAATCGGATGCACTCACTGTGTTGAATGTCGCGACGCCGCCTAATGTGCCTCCGCTCCCCATTCCATTACTATTTCCCTTTTGAATCTCAACACCAGAAAGAAGTTCTGAATCGATATACATGGTGCCATTACGCTGCCCATGACCACTTTTTTGGAAATTTTGGCGCATTCCATCAATATTCATATTGACCCGTCCATAATCTTGGATCCCACGAATATTGACAGACAGTGAGGGATCTTGCTGACTCACACTAGAATAGACCCCTGTCGTTAACTCCAGTAAATCAGCGATGTGCTTTGGAGGCTTATCTTCAATTTGTTTTTTACTGATTACACTGACGGATGATGGAGAGCTATAAACCCAATCGCCTTGTTGGTGAGGTGCAGCCGTCACCGTAATTTTATCCAGCACAATGACTGAATTATCATCCACTGCTTTATTAATTCGTTGAATCGAGATTCGATTTCCATCAATTTGATACAGAATAGGATTAGAGCCAATTAACTGGTCTAGTCCTTTTTGAATCGACATATTGCCTTGTATTTTTTGACTGTTCAGTCCATTAATCTCTTGGCTATCAATAAAAATCTCCATATTAGCTTGTTGGGCAAATTGGAGCAGTGCTGAATCAAGGGGTTGAGCAGGAATAGAAAGTGAAGCTGTCTGGCTCAATTTATTGGCGTGCGCATAGCTAGAAAAAGAGATGGCGGGTAGCGCCATTAATGCAAGGTGAATCCCCAGAACTGCTTTTTTATAATCAAACTTGTTATTTGTCATTTCTCAATCCTAAAAATGATAATGGTAATGAAAATCATAATCACTTAGATTAAGACGACAAATAACCTAAAACCCGTAAATAAATTTTGAATAATTTGTTATGAAAATAATTAAAATATTTAATATCAATAAACTAGAGTAAAAAAGGGTAATTCAGAGACTGATAACCCTTTCGCACTGGTGACAGTCAATAACGCATTTTCGACAGAATCAATCTGGAAAACCCCACTAATCATGGCTTGGGGTGGATCACCCAATAAAATTATAGGTTTTTCTCTATACCGGCTCAGTTCATGGATAACATTAGCAACACTGCTTTGCTGGAAAATAATTAGCCCTTTTCTCCACGAAACTCCATGCTGAATGTTAGCTGGTACCATTGGCGATATATGCTGCTGATAAGATGCCCTATCTCCCGCGATGACCCGCTGAGTCTCCCCAGACAATAAGGTAATTTGTACCTGATGTTCATAGACAGCAACATTGACCTGCTTCTCTTGGGAGTCAATCTCAAATTCCGTTCCCAAGGCTTGAACTGTTCCATTTTTAGCTTTTACCCGAAAAGGTCGCGGTTCTTGAGTTGAAATAGGAGATGCTGAAAAGTAAGCTCGACCAGAAAGTAAATTAACTTGCCGATAACCCTCATTAAATTCGAGCGTTATCGCAGCTCCGCTGTCTAAATCAACATGGCTACCATCGGGTAATATAATGTGTGAGATTTCACCATTTTTAGCTTGATAATCCACAGATTCTTGGTTTAAAAACGGCCAAATTGCGAATGAGAACACACTTAAAATGAAGACCGATGCCATCGCAATCCAACGAGGCGTAAATTTTATATTGCCCGTTTTTCGGCTGGATCCTTTTGGAACGGATAATGCGATCTCAGAGGTTAATCCCCACAGTTGCCGAGCTTTAAAATAGGCGTTCCGATGTTGTTCTGATGTCGTAACCCATTGTTGAAAATCATGCTCTTCTTGGGAGGTTAAGTTTTTTTGTGTCGTTTTGATAACCCAGAAAGCGGCGACTTCCTCAATTTCAGAGGGTTTACTTGAATGTTGACTCTCCATTAATCTCTCCATTTATGGATGAGCATAGCTAACGCATTGGCTAAATGTTTTTCAACGGTACTTAATGAAATATTTAACGCTTCCGCCACTTCATTTTGGGTCATTCCATCTTCGCGATGTAACCGGAAAATTTCCTGAGTTCGCTGGGGCAATGTTCCTATAATATTTTGGATTTGCTGAATTTGTTGCTCTCGAATTGTCTGGGCTTCAAGGCTTTTAATTTTAGAAGGTACGGATTCCCATTGCACCTCACTGATGGAGGTGGCTGAGTGTCGTTTCTGTTGACGAAAATAGTCAATCATTAAGTTTTTAGCGGTTCGATAAAGATAAGCATCCACATCCTGAATGGGGGAATGTTTCATTAACTCCGCCATACGCACAAAGCTTTCCTGCATGATATCCATACTTAAATTATAGTCTTTAAGATAACCATTAAGATAACGGCATAGTGAGGAAGAGTGACGAGCAAACAGGCATTGTAACTCTGAATCTGACATATCAAGCCATAACACCAAGTATGTAAATGAGAATTATTTACATACTATAATTATTAACATCAAATGGGAACTAGCAACCTGTATTTTTGGTGCAAACATCTGAAAAATCCAAAAGTTTCTCTTTTATTGTTTTTTATCACAGTAAGTAAACTTCAGATGGTGTTTTATGATAGATTAGCGCCAATTTTGTTTTAGCACTGATTCTAGATTGATAATTTAGCTAGATTGATAGTTTAAATAGGAACACTATGCCAAACCGTAGTTTGACAAATCTTAATCACGTCGTTGCCCTTGGCGGTGGACATGGACTTGGTCGAGTGATGTCTTCTCTCTCATCTTTAGGCTCCCGTTTAACTGGCATTGTCACCACCACGGATAATGGTGGCTCTACAGGGCGAATTCGTCGTTCTGAAGGGGGAATTGCTTGGGGTGATATGCGTAATTGCTTGAATCAGTTGATTACTGAGCCATCGATTGCCTCTAAGATGTTTGAATACCGATTTGCGGGTACAGGGGAATTATCAGGGCATAATCTCGGTAACCTAATGCTGAAATCCCTTGATCATTTAAGTGTTCGCCCACTTGAAGCTATCAATTTAATCCGCAATATGCTGAAAGTGGATGCGCAATTAATTCCGATGTCTGAATCGCCAGTAGACCTGATGGCTATTGATGATATGGGCAATGAAGTCTACGGTGAAGTTAACGTAGATGCTTTGCAGGAGTTACCGCAAGAGTTGCGTTTATACCCTCCCGTTAAAGCAACCATCGAAGCCCTTGAGGCTATCCATCGAGCAGATTTGATTTTAATCGGCCCCGGAAGTTTTTTTACCAGCTTAATGCCTCTGTTATTACTCGATGATATTGCCTGCGCCCTGAAAGAGAGCCAAGCGCCGATGGTGTATATCGGTAATTTAGGGAAGGAAATTAGCACCTCCGCCGCCAGCCTTACACTCCCTGAAAAATTAGTGATGATGGAGCGTTATATTGGACGCAAAAAAATCGATGCGGTGATTGTTGGGCCACGTACCGATGTTACGACAATCCGCCAAGAGCGCAAAGTGACTCAACGAATATTAGAGGCGGATGATGTTCCTTATCGCCATGATAGAAACTTACTGTTAAACGCCATCGAAGAGACCATTCCCCTTCTGTAATTCACTGAAATTTCAAGTTGCAGGTTAATTCCTGCAACTGTCTCTATTTAAGTCCGATAATGGTGCTTGTCTAACCCATATTTTTTCATCCGCAAATAGAGTTTTTTCCGTGGCATTTGCAGATATTCCGATACATCGTTAATTCGCCCTTGATGAATATTCAGCGCTTCCGTAATAATCTGCCGTTCATAATTTTCAATTTGCTGATCTAATGCCGTTGGCGCTACCGACGTTAATAACGGATTCGCGGTCTCCCCCATCGGCATAATTCCAACCGCATATAGCTCCGCTGCGTTGGCTAACTCCGTCACATTTCCTGGCCAATGACGGCGGCTCAGTTTTTTAACAAAAGACTCATCCAGTTCAGGCAATTGTTGATTCAATCGAGCACAAGCCAGCTCTAAATAGTACTGGAATAAAACCGAAATATCCGCCTTACGCTGGGATAGTGGCAAGCAATTCACTTGGGTTAATGAAAAATAATAATAAAGTTCAGCGATGATTTGCTGCTGTTTAGTCAATGTGAGCAGCGGCTTATCCGAAATCCCAATCAAGCGAAATCCCCGTTGGTCTTGCTGTAAATGCTGAACTAAATAACGTTGTTGGTTCACAGGGAGTAACTCAATATTCTTAATCACTAACGTTCCTGAGTGTGCCTCCGAGATCCATGTTTCAACAGGAATTTCTTGCTCAGTTAATAATGTTTTGATCACCAATGGCGCATGCTGCGGTGTACTGATTTGATGCAGGTAGCGAGCTAAATAAGTGCGACCGCTACCTAACTCTCCTTGTAAGAATACGGCGGCAAGGGTTTCTGATAAACCTTGAAGCTGCCCGCGAACTTGCAGTGACCATTCACTGCTCCCGACAAAATTGAGCATCAATTGATTTTTGCCCCACCGACGCTGCAATACACGCTGCTTACGCGCCACCAACGCTTTGGCGACTTGTTCTAAAAGATATTCCGGGTTAATCGGTTTTTGTAGAAAATCCCATGCCCCCATTTTGACCGCTTCCACCGCCATTGGTACATCCCCATGCCCAGTGATCAATACCACAGGGAGATGTTTGTCTTTGGCGAGAAATAGTGTCATCAGCTCGATACCCGAACATTCCGGCATACACACATCGCTAAGAACAATGCCGCACCAATCGCGGTGGACTAACTCTTTTGCTGTCAATGGGTTATCACACGCATAAACTCGGTACCCCGCTTGTTCGAGTAATAGACAATACGCTTCCAATACATCTTTATCATCATCAATCAGCAATATGTCATGGTTGTCATCAAGCATCTTCAAGTACCTTTTTAAATTCTAAAATTACACACCCATTGCCACGCAACGTAGAAGCGATTCTCAACTCACCACCAATTTGCTGCATAATCGATTGGCTAATGGATAACCCAACCCCCAGCCCAATCTCTTTGCTTGTCGTAAAGGGTTTCATTAATGTATCCGCTAAATGCAGTGGCCAACCCGTTCCGTTATCACACAAGGTCAATAGCAGCTTATCGGCGATTTCGCTGTAATCAACGGTGATTTCTGCCTCTGTGGGACTGGCATCAAGCGCGTTAGAAAGCAAGTTAACCAACACCTGCTGAATGCCAATTTCATCCCCCAGTACCTTAGGCAATATATCGGGATAACTTAATATCACTTTGCGGGTTTTATGTTGAAGCTTCAGAACATCCCAAGCGCTTTGAATAGATTGACGTAAACTCACCGGTTGTAATTGCTCATTATCATCACGCTTACGAGCGAATTGGCGCAGTGAACGCACAATACCATCCATTCGAGCCACAAGTTGCTCTGACTTATTTATCGCTATCAACGAGGTGTCATTACCATGCTCTGGCAACCCTTTTTTGGCCATAAACAGGTGCATCGAGAGAGCATTTAGCGGTTGATTAATTTCGTGGGCTAAAGTGGTCATCGTCTGTCCCACTACGGCAAGTTTTGCCGTTTGAATCAGCTCATTTTGCGTAGTTCGTAAGTTTTCTTCTATTTCCTTACGCTCTGCAATCTCTTGTTCTAACTGAGTTTTTTGTTGATTAATTTGAGCAATGCTGCGTTGTAGCAGTGTACCAATCCGCCCTAACTCATCGCGACCTTCGACGGGAATATGGGTCGTCAAATCCCCAATACTGATCCGAGCTACAGCTTGGTTTAATGCGGTAAAGCGTTTGACTAAGCGAGGACGAATAAACAGCATATTGAACAGCAATACCAGCAGTAATGCCAAACCTGCAGTAATAATAATAATTGTGCCACTCCACGACATAATGTTCGCTAAACGCTGGTTTAGCGTTTGTAGCTGAAAGTGGCTACTTCCAAGTTGCAAATCAAGCTGAGAGCGAAAATCAGCCAAAATTTTCTCCTTTTTGGTCGTCGCTTCATTTAAGGCTCTTTGCGCTGTTTGATAATTTTGTAGGACTTCAAGCATTTGGTTATCAGAAAGGCCGATATCTAATAACTCATCGATGGTTTGACGCAGCGTTACTGAACTTGGATATAAATTCAACGCCTCTTCATTGGCTGCAAAATTTGTTTTTAAGTACCCTAAATAACGGGCATAACCGCCAATATCGATGGGGTCATCAAAAGCATTATCCCCTTGTATATCCTTCAAACGTCCCGTCAAAATATTAGTGATCTGCTCTTCCAAACGTGCCAGTGTATAAATTAACTGCAATTCCCCTTGCACGTTACGTAACCGACTTTGCAGCCCTTTGGCTTGCAATGGGTCTTGTTCAATTTTGTCCAGTAAAGAGCCTTGTTGTAGGCTGATATCTTGCGATAACGAGTTAAGCTCCGTACTAAAATCGTCATGTAACCAGTTGATCCGAGAAGATAATGTATTAATTTTTTCCCGTGCTAAAAACAGGGCATATAGTGCCTTATCCAATCGCTGCAAAAGATCCTGACTTTGCGTCAAAATGGCAGAAATTTGCTGCTGATCTTGCCCATTTAACTGTTGATTAAATGCGGCTATTTGCGTTAAATGTGCTGTGATCTGGTTACGTAATTGCAATCTTGTTGCTGTGTTTGGCGCTTTTAAAAACTCGTTTAATTCATTAACTAAGGTATTTAGCTGCCCTTCAATCAAGAATGAAGCCTGCATTTTGGGAAAATAGTCCCCAAGAGCGTAGCGGATCTGCTTATTTTGCTCTTGCCATGCATACAAGCTGACGCAACTGACGATCAGTGTCATCAAGGCTCCTGCAATAAATGCGCCACGTAAAATAGCCGTAATGCTGAAGCGCCCCATCAATTTCACTATCGATGTTTTCATTTAATCGCTTCCAATACACTGATGGCTTGGCGTTGCTGCTCCTGAAAGAAATGCTGCCAGCGCATATATTCCTCTTCCGCTTTGCGATTATCTTCAAAGCGCGAATAGTAAGCGGGATCCTCACTTTCTTTCGCATTGACTGGCATCGCCGTCAGTAACGCTCGAACCTCGGGTAAAGAATGCTTTAACTTCGCTTCCGCCATATACACCGCGCGCCAAGCATCTTTCGATTCCGTTAAACGAAATGTAATAGCCGCATCAAACAGTTGCTGAACTAACCGCTGACGCTGTAATACCAAATGAACATCCAGGGGTTTAGGTGAATCTAACAGTTGATTTTGCTGCGCTTTTCGAGGGTTATCATCCTCAAGAGGAGTAACTGGGTATTTTCCTGTGCTGCTGTCTGCAAACACTTTTTGCCCTTGTTCACTGAGTAAAAAATCAATCAGTTTTCGTGCTTTTTCTGGCGCTAAACTGTGGCGAGTGATCGCAATAAACGTCGGTGATGTGGCTGAATCAGGCAGATAATGAAACTCGAGTTCAGGGTCGGCTAATAGCACATTTGCGTAGTTATCAATAATCGGTGCAGCCCCGCCAAGCCCCACTTTGATTTTATCGGCAACGCCAAAACTGCGGGATGAAACAGTGGCTAAATTCCCCGACATTCCCAGTAAAATACGCCATCCATCTTCCCACCCTCGCTGCTGTAATAGCGACTCTATCATTAAATGATAAGTATCAGAGCGAGATGGACTGCTTATCAGTAATGAGCCTTGATATTGGCTATTTGTCAGGTCATCCCATGTCTTGGGAATGGGCAATTTGTTTTGCTCCATCCATTTTCGGTTAGTCAAAATGCCATATCCAGAAAATGCCACCGCAGCAACAGAACCTTTTAAAGATTCAGGAATTAAGCGCTGGGAATACTCAGGAATATCCGGCAATGCACTCAACCGATTATGCTGCTGTAAATGGTGCATCAGCATCGGTGAGGAGGTCAGTATCAGATCCACATTTTCCAAAGCATAGGTATCTAACAAACGCTCTAATGACGCACTGGTTCGGTTTATCGTGCGAATAGGTATAGCATCCTCTCGCGCATTCCAATTTGTGACAATCGCTTGTGTCGCTTCGGGTGAAAATGTTGTCGCTATTACTAATTCATCATTTTTCGCATAGCTATTTCCCACACCGCTTAACCAGATAATAAAAAAACAGACCTGCATTATCAGTGGACGAATTGGTGTTATTAGTCTCATGAGCATAGTCATCCCCTGGGTAGATGTGATTCATATCAAAGAAAGTAACAATAGTGTGAGTTTGTCAAAAAGTGCATTTGAGACAAATTTTACCCTTTTCGGATTTATGCGCACACGACAAAACTTACCCGCTTTATTCTCATTGTTACGCGATTAAATCAACCCTTAGTTGTTCATTTTTTGAATTCCATTCCCGTTAATTTATGAATGGGTCAATTTGACTCGTCACTATACAAAATTGGGTCAATTTTGACCCAAACCATTAATATTGCGATATTTTTTTAACAAGAACATGATGAGTCTGTCAGAAATAAAACGACAAAAAACATCAGGGAATTTCTTTTTACTCTATTTCACAGGTGAACCTATGCTGTCATTTTTAACGCCAGCCACGGCAAAAAAACAAATTGCACCAGAAAAAGTTCCTGCCGCCTATAAACGCTATCGTGTTCAAGCACTGCTCAGCGTTTTCTTAGGTTATTTGGCTTACTATATTGTTCGTAACAACTTCACGCTCTCTACCCCGTATTTGAAAGAAAACTTAGATTTAAGTACCACTCAAATTGGTCTATTAACCAGCTGCATGCTAATTGCTTACGGGATCAGCAAAGGCGTGATGAGTAGCCTTGCCGATAAAGCCAGCCCAAAAGCATTTATGGCATTTGGGCTGATCCTGTGCGCCATCGTCAACTTCGGAATGGGATTTAGTAATGCATTCTGGTTATTTGTTGGTTTTGTTGTGCTAAATGGTATGTTCCAAGGTATGGGCGTGGGCCCATCATTTATCACCATAGCAAACTGGTTCCCGCGTCGTGAACGTGGCCGTATCGGCGCATTCTGGAATATTTCTCATAACGTGGGTGGGGGTATTGTTGCTCCAATCGTTGGTGCCGCTTTCGCCGTATTAGGAACAGAGCACTGGCAAAGTGCGAGTTACATGGTTCCCGCCTGTATTGCGATTTTATTTGCAGGGGTTGTGTTGGTATTAGGTAAAGGTTCCCCAAAACAAGAAGGTTTACCTGCACTTGACCAAATGATGCCAGAAGAAAAAGTGATCCTAACTTCAGCGCAAAAAGAGCAATCACCAGAGAACATGAGCGCCTTCCAAATTTTCTGTACCTATGTACTGAAAAACAAAAATGCGTGGTATATCTCTTTTGTTGATGTCTTTGTGTATATGGTACGTTTCGGCGTGATCAGCTGGCTACCAATCTACCTGCTGACAGAGAAAAACTTCTCTAAAGATCAAATGAGCGTGGCATTTTTATTCTTCGAATGGGCAGCCATTCCATCCACTTTATTAGCAGGTTGGTTAACAGATAAACTGTTTAAAGGCCGTAGAATGCCGTTAGCTATTGTCTGTATGATACTGATTTTCTTCTGCCTTATCGGTTACTGGCAGAGCCAATCATTAGCTGTCGTCACCTTCTTTGCAGCAGTAGTTGGTTGCTTAATCTATGTGCCTCAGTTCTTAGCTTCAGTACAAACGATGGAAATCGTGCCTAGCTTCGCAGTTGGTTCAGCGGTCGGTTTACGTGGTTTTATGAGCTATATCCTTGGCGCAACTTTAGGTACTAGCTTATTTGGTTTCGTGGTTGACCGTATGGGTTGGCATGCAGGTTTCTATCTGCTCTTAGGGGGTATTGTTTGCTGCATTATCTTCTGTGTGCTGTCCCACTTAGGCGCATTGGAACTTGAGCGTAACCGTCAATCGGTAATCGTAAAAGGTCAGTTAGCTAACGCTTAATCTCGCTAAAAAAATTCGACTAAAAATATGACTGAGTTCAGTTTCTCACTGAACTCAGTTTTCTTTATGTATTAATAAATTATGTATTAATGCATTGCTTCGATTTCTGTCGGGGATAAGCCTGTAATTTGACTAATAACATCAATGTTTAAACCTAAACTTAAACTGGTCAAAACTTGGGCATAAGTACGTTGTCTGGCCTTCTCCTGCTCTTCTTGTCGAGCTTCTTCTCTTCCTTCATTTCTCAATCGCTGTGCAATATTCATCACGGTCTCCTGATGCTCTTCTGTTCGCTCAACCAACCTTTTTACTATATGGGTATAAGCAGGTGTGTCCATAACGCTAAAGAGGTAATTAATAACCAAAATAACATCATCTTGATGATTTTGATTATTGTTGAGTACCTGAACTAATCGTTCCGATAATCCGAATACGTCACCCTGTAGAGATGCATGCTTTAAAACTAACTCCATCGCAGCAACTTTTCGGTGATTCACAATTTCGTCGTCACTTGCCACTGTCACATCCACAAGCGGCAGTGGATTGCAATACAAACTACGAGCTAAATCAGGCCACTCAAAGCAATCCGTCCATGATTGGGAATAGGGATAAGGGGATTGATTCCCATGATAAAACAAGATGGGAACCACCAACGGCAGAGTTTGGTGCCCTTGCTGCAAATGTTGATTCATCGCGCAAAATGCATAATGCATCAACCGCCAGCCCATCAGCTTATCGGGGGAAGATTGGTGCTCCACTAAAAAGTAAAAATACCCTTTACCCTTGAGCGTTTGCACGGAATAGAGCATGTCCGAAAAACGAGAGCGCAGCGTTTTATCCACAAATGAAGCGCTGGCTAACTTCAAGGTATCAAAATTGCAGAGGTGCTTAATGCGATGAGGAAGATGGACTTCAAAAAAATCCCGCGCATTATCCACTTTGCTCATAAAGCCTTTAAAGGTTGAATCATGAGGAGCTACAATTGATTGGGTCGCCATCTTGGCCTCATCTTGGTTCGGAAGATGACGAGATACTAACCAATATTTTGAGGGGAATGAGAAAAAGTTAGTCCTAATTACTGTAAATTACTTGACGGACTAACTTGTTGTTATAAATGATTTTACTAACTTATTTCATTCATAAAAAAGCCCCTTAACCTGCATATTGCAGCGCTAAGAGGCTCTTAATAAATTAGCGTATTTTTTAACGATTATTAAAAATTACGAATTGGCGATAAATTGGTTTCGTAATGTTTGTAACTCATCTCGAACCCTTGCAGCGGCCTCAAATTCCAAATCTTGAGCATGTTTATACATCTGCGTTTCCAATTGAGAAATACGCTGCTCCAGCTCTTTCGTTGACATGGATTGAATATTAAGTAGAGATTCATCTTTGATACTCTCTTTGCCACGCCCTTTCCCTTTGCCACCCACTTTGTGACCAATCTGGAGGATATCCCCTACTTTCTTATTCAAGCCTTTAGGCGTGATGCCATGGGCCTCGTTAAACGCCATCTGTTTGGCTCGGCGTCGTTCGGTTTCTGCGATCGCTTTCGCCATGGAGTTAGTGATCCGGTCACCGTATAAAATTGCTTTACCGTTCAAGTTACGCGCCGCACGGCCAATAGTTTGGATCAATGAACGTTCTGAACGTAAGAAACCTTCCTTATCAGCATCAAGAATAGCCACCAGCGAAACTTCTGGCATATCCAAACCTTCTCGCAATAAGTTGATCCCAACTAGTACATCAAATTCACCAAGGCGCAAATCACGAATGATTTCAACTCGTTCTACCGTGTCGATATCTGAGTGTAGATAGCGAACACGCTCCCCATGCTCTTCTAAATATTCGGTGAGGTCTTCCGCCATACGTTTGGTTAAGGTGGTGACCAACACGCGCTCCTGTTTCTGAACGCGAATACGAATTTCAGATAGCAAGTCATCCACCTGCGTTGCCACCGGACGAACTTCAATTAGCGGATCAAGCAGCCCTGTCGGTCTAACTACCTGCTCAATCACTTCCTGTCCCGACTTATCCAGCTCGTAATTACCTGGTGTCGCAGAGACATAGATAGTTTGAGGTGCTAAGGCTTCAAACTCTTCAAACCGCATTGGACGGTTATCGAGGGCAGAAGGCAGTCGAAAACCATACTCTACAAGAGTTTCTTTGCGGGAACGGTCACCTTTATACATCGCGCCAATTTGCGGGATTGTCGCGTGTGATTCATCCACAACCAACAATCCATCCGCAGGTAGGTAATCGAATAATGTTGGTGGTGGCTCGCCCGGGGCCCGCCCAGAGAGATAACGTGAATAGTTTTCAATGCCTGAGCAGTAGCCCAGCTCGTTCATCATTTCCAAATCAAATTGGGTGCGCTGAGTGACTCGCTGCTCTTCCAGTAGCTTATGATTCTCTAACAGCACTTTGCGTCTATCGGCTAACTCGACTTTGATATTTTCCATCGCCTCAAGAATTCGTTCTCTTGGCGTCACGTAGTGAGTTTTCGGGTAGACGGTAAAGCGCGGCACCCGATGCTGAATCGCCCCGGTTAACGGATCAAACAGCGATAATCGCTCCACTTCATCATCGAAAAGCTCGACTCTCAGTGCATACTCATCGGATTCAGCAGGGAAAATATCAATGACTTCACCACGAACGCGGAAAGTTCCTCGCGTAAACGCTTGGTCATTACGGCTATATTGCAAGTCTGCGAGGCGGCGTAAAATAGAGCGCTGGTCAATAATCATGCCGTCAGTCAAGTGCAGCATCATTTTCAAATAGCTGTCAGGATCCCCCAGCCCATAAATTGCAGAGACGGATGCCACTACAATCACATCACGGCGCTCAAGTAAGGCTTTGGTTGCAGACAAACGCATCTGTTCGATATGTTCGTTTACCGAAGCATCTTTCTCAATAAAGGTATCTGAGCTGGGGACATACGCTTCAGGCTGATAATAATCATAGTAAGAAACGAAATACTCCACTGCGTTCTCAGGAAAGAAGGCTTTCATTTCGCTGTAGAGTTGCGCAGCTAAAGTTTTGTTATGCGCCATCAACATCGTAGGGCGATTTTCTTGAGCGATAACATTCGCAATTGTAAAAGTTTTACCTGACCCCGTAACCCCTAACAAGGTTTGATGAGCAAGACCATCTTCTAATCCTTCTCTTAATTTACGAATCGCCTCAGGCTGATCGCCCCCCGGCTGAAAATCAGAATACAGTTTAAAATCCTTGCTCATAGTTATGCCTCTTTAATAATCTCTCGCCTATGATACTGGATAAAAAACCAGCTTCAAGTACTGGCGATAAATTTCCTTTTTTATGAGGTTGAAATCTGTTTACGAAAATGTTATCCCCAAAATAAAACTTGACCTTTTTGAAAGTAGATATTTTATGCTTTTAGACTTTTTGGCTTTAACGCAAATCTAAATAGAACGCTTGCTTTTATTTAACTATTTGTATTTAAACTAAATTATATAAAAGCCCAGAATCACATCAAATAAAGGCAAAGCCGCTCGTCACCTAGCATCAGAATGGTTTTTGAATGTTAATTCACAAGGTTATCCACAGAAATAGTGGATAACTCTGGAAGCCCTTCCGCCTCATGCACTCCCGTAACATGCTCATTTTACGGTTTGGCGATAAAATGACAGAAATATGGCGAAATGATGAAAGTGTTTTTACTCTCCATTCGTGACAAAAGAAAAATATTCTGTTTTTTTACAGAAACTACTTAGTATTTTCCCAATGAAACTTGACAAAAAAAGGATCATTAACGTTAAAAAAGATCGGCAAAAACAAGTAAAAAGCGTACTCCCGCCATACCTAATTGTATAGCGGGTTTATGGGGATTTTTAAGAGCTCTTAAAGGAAGGAAAGGTCTAAATATTGCCCTACAGAATCGGTAGATTGGCTTTCGATATGTGGGATGATCCCTAAGCATGGCGCATCGATCATCCGCTTCAATGCAGTGAGATACTCTTGTTGATAAGTGCCCGCAGGCTCCACTTCATTCGCAACCCAGCCAACTAACGATAACCCTGAGGCTTTCACGGCTTGTGCGGTTAATACCGCATGGTTAATACATCCAAGCTTCACACCAACCACCAAAATCACGGGCAACTGCTGTTCAACTACCCAATCTGCGTAGGTTTGTTCGGCAGATAATGGGGTATACCAGCCGCCAGCACCTTCCACTAATACCCATTCAGCCTGCTTCTGCAGTTGCCTTAAGCCTTGAGTCATCACAGAAAACTCAATGGCCTGTCCAGTTTTTTCACTGACAATGTGCGGTGACGTCGGCGCTTCAAAAATGATGGGGTTAATTTGCTCATAAGGCACCACGACAAGGCTATTCGCTTGCAGTTGTAGTGCATCGCTATTACGCAAACCTTGTGCCGTCATTTCGCTACCTGAAGCAACTGGCTTATACCCTACGGTTTTCAGCCCTTGCAGATTAGCCGCTTGTAACAATGCACAACTCGACATCGTTTTGCCGATTTCAGTATCGGTTCCGGTTACAAAATAGGTTTTAGTCACGATAAATCATTCCAAATACAGTTTGATAGGTTAATGGCAGCCCTTTCTCGGTATTTGGGTATACTGAGCTGAGTTGCTGCAAACGCTGACGTGTCATCAGCCCCGCTTGGCGACCCGCAGTTAAGTGAGTTGCGCCGATCCCCTTCACCGAATTAAGCAATTCAATGAGGTTCGAAAAATAGAGCGTATCCGCTTGTTGATAAAGTTGGCTACGCCATGCCTGACAGCTCTTAACAATATTTGAATACGTCAGAAACCGGTTCACATGAGGGGAATCATCCAACACTTTCCAAGCCTCTGAAAGCTCACCAAGGGAATGCTCAGCTAACGTGGTAAAACCGATAATTCCTCCTGGCTTCGTCACGCGGTATAATTCGCTTAGAGCATGAGATAAATCATCACACCACTGAATGGCCAAATTCGAAAATACCCAATCAAAACTGGCATCCTCAAAAGGAAGCGTGTCCATATCCCCACACACATAACGATGCGCTGCTTGCTTATTTCGCGCGACATCCAGCATACCCGCAGAGAGGTCAAGCGCCGTGACATATGCACCACGCTGTTTGATAATTTGGCTAAAAAATCCTGTCCCACAGCCTGCATCTAATACCTGTTGAGAAAACATAGGCGTCTCTATTGCCCCGTGGCTTTCTAACAAGCTAAGCAGCTGCTTACCGCTATTTTGTTGATAGCTAGCTAGAGAATCATAACGGGAAGCTGCACGCCCAAATGCCGAAGCTATCTTGGCTTTTTCTCGAGTATTTCGCGATAAACTCGCCTCATCATGACACAAAGACAAACTCATTGAGTGCCTCCAATAATTTGTCAATATCGTCTTGCTGATGAGCGGCACTTAATGTCATGCGTAATCTGGCACTACCCGGTGGAACCGTTGGCGGTCTAATTGCTTGAACCCAAATACCTTTCTCGCGTAAAAATTGTGATAACTGCAAACTCTTTTCGTTATCACCGACAATCAGCGGTTGGATAGCCGTATTTGAATCCACCAGCTGCATATCCGGTAAATTAAGCTGACACCTAAAATAGCGAATATTGCGCTGTAACTGAGCACGCTGCTCGTCCGCTTGTTGAATTTTGTCTACCGCCGCCGAGATAGCGACGGCTTGAGCCGGAGGCATTGAGGTGCTGTAAATAAGATGGCGAGCCGCTTGAATTAAAAAGTCTGCGGTGCGTTCATCACACAACACCGCTGCCCCACTAACGCCAACAGCTTTACCAAACGTGGCCACAAGAATATCGGGCTTAATACCATATTCATCACAGCTCCCACGCCCTTGCTGACCCCAGATCCCAAGTCCATGAGCATCATCCACCATCAACCATGCATCGTGGGCGTGAGCCAGTGTTTGCAGTTCATCAAGTGGCGCACTGTCCCCATCCATGCTGAACACCCCTTCCGTCACCACTAACGTTTTCGATGTGTGGGGTTTGCTGATTAATTTTTCTAAGGACTCAACGCTATTGTGGCTAAAGCGCCGTAACTGAGCTTGGGAATGCATAGCCCCTTCTAGCAGCGATGCATGGCTGAGTTTGTCAGCCAAAATACGGTCTTCCGCCGTCATTAATGCGGTGATCAAGGCATGGTTAGCGGCAAAGCCAGAGATAAATAAAATGGCACGAGGATAACCTAACCAATCTGCCAGTTTCTGCTCCGCATCTTGATGGGCTTTGGTAAATCCCGTGATATGTCCTGAACCACCACTTCCAACGCCGTACTCTTGCGCACCTTGCTGCCAAGCGCAGATAATTTCGGGATGTTGACTAAGCCCTAAATAATCATTCGAAGAAAAATTAAGGTAGCTTTTGCCTTGAAAACGGAGTTCCCGACCAGAGCTTTTCTCGATACAGCGGCGCTCACGCCATGCAGAAGCGTCTTTACGCTTCTGCAATTGGCTATCGATAAACGATGACCAGACCATCAGACTGCCGCATTATAGAATTGCGCATTGTCTGCGGTTAACAGAGTTTTTGCTAATTTCGCTGCTTGCAGGTCTTCCCCGTCTTCCATTTCGATGCGCTCAGGGTTGATATTTAGCTTTTTAAACAGCGCAATATCTTTGTTTTCGTCAGGGTTTGGCGTGGTTAACAGTTTGCAGCCATAGAAAACAGAGTTCGCACCCGCCATGAAGCACAGCGCCTGAGTTTGCTCGTTCATATGCTCACGCCCTGCTGATAAACGCACATAGGAGCTTGGCATCATGATACGCGCCACCGCAATGGTACGAATAAAATCAAAAGGATCGACATCGTCATTATCAGCCATTGGTGTGCCTTCAACCTTCATCAACATATTGATCGGCACACTCTCCGGTGGTTTTGGCAAGTTCGCCAGCTGCACCAATAATGCGGCTCGGTCACTGACTTTTTCACCTAGGCCCAAAATCCCACCAGAGCAAACTTTAATTCCCGCATTACGCACGTTATCCAGCGTATCTAAACGGTCTTGGTAAGTTCGCGTGGTGATAATATTGCCGTAATATTCCGGTGAGGTATCAAGGTTATGGTTATAGTAATCCAAACCCGCATCCGCTAAGCGACCTGCTTGTGAATCATCAATCATTCCCAGCGTCATGCACGTTTCCATGCCTAACGCTTTCACTTCCTTAACCATCATTTCAAGGTAAGGCATATCACGCTCTTTCGGGTTACGCCATGCAGCCCCCATACAAAAACGCGTAGAACCGGCATTTTTCGCTTTTTTCGCCGATTCAACCACTTGCTGGACTTCCATCAAGCGCTCAGTTTCTAAGCCCGTTTTATACCGCGCACTCTGAGCGCAATACTTACAATCTTCAGGACATGCCCCTGTTTTGATAGACAGCAACGTGCTCACTTGCACTTGTTGCGGGTCAAAATGTTGGCGATGTACTTGCTGTGCTTGAAATAGTAATTCGAAAAACGGCATTGAAAACAGTTCGTTAGCTTGTTTTATTGTCCACTGTTTTAGTTGGCTCACGGGAACTCTCCAGTTGAAAAAGTTGTTGCCAGTTTAAATATTGCGATTATCATGTCAACTAAATGATCTAAAAAAAGTTGACGAAAGATAATCATGGACAGTTGCGATATTGCTTTTGATGCCAAGCACATTTGGCATCCTTACACCTCAATGAGCCACCCTATTCCTGCCTACCCAATCGTTGCCGCAGAAGGTGCGGAACTGATTATGGAAGATGGTAGAAGGTTGATTGACGGGATGTCATCGTGGTGGGCAACCCTCCATGGCTATAATCATCCGATACTCAATCAAGCGGTCACCGACCAACTGGCGAAAATGTCCCATGTGATGTTTGGAGGCATTACCCATCCACCTGCCATAGCATTATGCAAACAGCTGGTAGCCATCACCCCAGAGCCATTAGAGTGTGTTTTTCTTGCAGATTCTGGCTCAGTCGCCGTAGAAGTTTCATTAAAGATGGCACTGCAATACTGGCAAGCTCGCGGTGAAAAACGCCAGCGAATTCTCACTTTACGTCATGGTTATCATGGTGATACTTTTGGTGCGATGGCGGTTTGTGATCCTGATAATTCCATGCACGGTTTATACAAAGGTTATTTGCCACCCCATATTTTTGTCGACGCGCCTCAGTGTGGTTTCCATGATGAGTGGAATGAAAATGATCTTCAGCCACTCAAACATCAACTTGCCTATAACCATCAAGACATTGCCGCGATCATCCTCGAACCCATCGTTCAAGGTGCAGGCGGAATGCGTTTCTATCACCCAAATTATCTCAAAGGCGTTCGTGAGCTATGCGACCAGTATGGATTACTACTGATTGCGGATGAAATCGCCACGGGGTTTGGTCGCACTGGAAAATTATTTGCTTGCCAGCATGCGGAAATTTCACCTGATATCATGTGCCTAGGCAAAGGTTTGACCGGGGGCTATATGACGCTCTCTGCCACTATTGCCACCCGCCATGTAGCGGAAACCATCAGTAATGGGGAAGCAGGCTGCTTTATGCACGGACCGACCTTTATGGGAAATCCATTAGCCTGTGCTGTGGCCAATGCCAGTTTGAAATTATTGCTAGAAAGCCCATGGCAAGAGACTGTTGCCAATATTGAGCAGCAACTGAGAACGGAGTTACTTCCCCTTGCCCGTTATTCAAGTGTTCAAGATGTTCGTGTGCTAGGCACTATTGGGGTGATTGAGATGAAGCAACCGGTCAATACGGCTGAATTACAGAAGATTTTTGTTGAAGAAGGTGTTTGGGTTCGCCCATTTGGTAAACTGATTTATGTGATGCCGCCGTATATTATTACCTCAGAACAACTGAGCAAAATAACTCGAGCAATGGAAAAAGTGCTTGCCGCTTAACGTAAAATGTCGCTGAGCTATCCACTCAGCGACACTTGCTCAACCTTTAACGGAATGTCACCCACATACAGCCTACAGAGGCTTTATAACGCGCTAATTCTGTTAATTCTCCAGTGATAGAATTAATCTCTGACACTGAAATATGCTCGGATTTTTGTCCACTCGATACCAAGAAACGACCTGACGGGTCAATATTAAAACCACGAGGCTGCGCTTGCGTTGGGTATCGTCCGACTAAACTTAACTCGTCCCCATTCTCAGACACTTTATAGTGAGCCAAGTAACTTTCTGAACGTTCACTCGCATATAAATGACGGCCATTTGGCGTGATATGAATATCCGCCGCCCAGCGCTGGCTCTGATTACCCGCTGGGTACAACGCGACATTCTGCATTTCACGGTAACGCGTAAATTTATGATAAACGTTAATGGTCGAATCCAGTTCATTCAAACAGTAAATCACTTTTTCTTGAGGGTGCAGCGCTAAATGACGAGGCCCCGCTTTTGGCGCTGTCGTGATTTGATCGGCTGTGGCTTCGGTGAGATAACCATTATTTGCCAAATCAAATAAACGAATATGATCTTCGCCTAAACATGGCACCCACAACTGCTGATTATCAGCGTCCATATGGGATGAATGCGGATGACGTAATCCTTCGATAACTTGAATTGGAGCCCCAGCAATACCGTCACTGCCAATCGGTAATACCGTTAAATTGTGCTGGTGGTAAGAAGGAACAAACAAAAATTTACCGCTGTTATCCAACGATAAATGCACAGGTTTTCCCGGCACGCAGGTTTGTGCTTTAAAATGTAATGTGCCTTGAGGCTCAATATCATAGGTCACAACACTCAGGTGAGGGCCGACCCCGATATACAGATGCTTTTTATCATGGCTCACCACCATTGGCTGCACTTGCCCCGGTGTACTCACGGTTTGCAGCAGTGAGAGTTCACCCACTTGATTCATCGCCCAAACGTGAATTTGTTGGGTTTCTGGGCTGGCAACATAAACAACCTGATCCATCCTGACTCCTTGAATATAGTAAAATCACCGAATGAAATGATTGAGTGACTATACCGAAAAAAAATCAAATTACCGCTAAAAATCAAATTATCACTCAAAATCAAATTACGACTAAAAACCGGTGCCGCACAGTTTAGTGTATAAACACTAATCAACTTCAGTTATCATAAAGCCCTAAAATGAATCCGAAAAAATCATATGGAGTCGTTTATGTCATACCGTGTTATTGCCCTTGATCTCGATGGAACGCTACTTGATCACCAGAAAAAAATTCTGCCCGAATCTTTAGAAGCCCTGAATGAAGCCCGCCGACAAGGAGTCAAAGTCATCATTGTGACAGGTCGTCACCATGTGGCCATTCATCCGTTTTATCAGACTCTTGATTTAGATACCCCCGCAATTTGCTGTAACGGTACCTATCTGTATGACTATTTAGGTAAAAAAGTCCTGAAATCTAACCCTATGACAGTCGATTCCGCTGCTTTGCTGATTGAAAAACTGCGTGGCTCTGATATTCAACACTTAATGTATGTTGATAATGCGATGCTGTATCACACGAAAACTGAAGGTGTGACGCGCACATTAAATTGGGCGCAATCTTTACCTCAGCATCAACGTCCAAACTTCGAATTTATCGAAGATTTCGCCCATGCACTCAATCAATATGAGTACATTTGGAAATTCGCCGTCACCTCACCAGACCATCAACGCCTGCACGATGTTGTTCGTGAAATTGAGTCAGAATTAGACTTAGATTGCGAATGGTCGTGGGAAGATCAGGTGGATGTGGGTCGCAAAGGTAATAGCAAAGGTCAGCGCCTGAAAGAATGGGTCGAAGCCCAAGGCATGAGCATGAATGATGTGGTTGCTTTCGGCGATAATTTCAATGATTTAAGTATGCTAACCACCGCAGGCCTCGGAGTTGCTATGGGCAACGCCGTTGATGAAATTAAGCAACAAGCGAAGCTAGTCACTCGCGTGAATACCGAACCGGGTATCGCCGAAGTGATCAGAAAATATGTTTTGTAGATCATTAAGCTGGCTTTGAGTGTGCGGATCATATCCAGCAGCGAAGGCTTTACAACTGTTAATCAGCTTAGCTATACTCAATTTGTTTAAATTTGAAGCATCACACAGAATCGCTGGCAAGTGATTCTGCATAAAAACCTCGCAACGCCAAGCGAGGTTTTTTATTTTTTATCTATAGAGCTTGCCAATAAGCTACAAGTCTAAATCATCGATAAGTTTACTCGTTAATGAAGTCAACAACGCTGCGGTGTGAAGAACGACTCGGTGCAAGGCTCTAAGTTATTCCCATTGCAGCTAGGCGAAAAATTCACTCGACCCTAGGAGCATACACAAGTATGTGACTAGGGCGAGTTAATGAAGTCAACAACGCTGCGGTGTGAAGAACAACGAGCCTTTAGAACGTTTTAGAAAGAGATGCCGACTTAACCTGCGCAAACACCTTCCGCCCCTTACGGATCGAAAGCTCATCCCTAGCCCAGCGCGTGATCCTCGCCCACAAATAGTGTTCATCACCCAAATCTAACTTCACATCCACTTGCTCGCCATCTTCTATCCACTCCACCACTTCCGCAGATAGGATATTTCGGATGCTACTAATTTGCGGTTTTTCAAGCACTAAAGAGACATCTGACGCATCAATACGTAATCGCAACGCACTGTTTTTATCCACATCTACGCGGGGGATCCACAATTTTTGATTGCCAACCATCACCGCCGTCATTTGATAATCAGGATGCTGGCTATGCACTTCCACACTCAATACGCTACTCAAGGTTTCTTGCTGTAACCAAGGACGCAGAGCACTGCTTGCCCAGACTTCCTCAAGAGGACCAAACGCCTTCACTTTACCTTGCGCCATGACGATAACTTTATCTGCCAAACGCAGAATTTCATCGAGGCTATGACTGACATACAAAATTGGGATTTTAACGTCTTGGGAAAGCTTCTCTAAGTAAGGCAATAATTCACGTTTACGCGGAAGATCAAGGGAGGCTAATGGCTCGTCCATTAACAGAATTTCAGGCGCTGTTAATAATGCACGCCCAATCGCCACCCGCTGTTTTTCCCCACCAGAGAGGGTCATCGGGAAGCGATTTAGTAATTTTTCAATCCCTAACAATTCGACGATATCGTCGAATCGCTCTTTCATTTGCGACGCCATACCGTAACGTAAATTACTTTTTACGCGGTAATGGGGAAATAACCGAGCATCTTGAAAAACATATCCAATATGACGCTTTTCAGGGGGTAAACAGATCCCTTTTTCGATATCCACCAGTGTGCGCCCATTGAGAACGATGCGCCCTTTATTTGGCTTAGTTAGCCCACCTATCACGTTGATTAATGATGTTTTCCCCGCACCAGATAATCCAAAAACTGCCGTGATACTTTCCGTGGGTAACTGAGTATTTACTTCCATTTGTAAATCACCCAATTTTTGAGCGAAATTTAGTTCTAACATATTAGGCTACCCCCAGACGCTTTTTGCCCCAACGGGTCAGCCATTCTGAAATTAACAACGAAATTAATGCTAAGACAATCGCAATAATACACAGGCGCGCCGCATCGGTTTCTGCTCCCGGCGTTTCTATCAGCGTATACATAGCGAGTGGGATTGTCTGAGTTTCCCCTGGAATATTAGACACAAACGTAATGGTTGCCCCAAACTCGCCAAGAGAACGCGCAAAAGCTAAAACCGTACCGACGATAATTCCCGGTAACGATAATGGGATGGTGATCGTGAAAAAAACTCTTAATGGGCTCGCACCAAGGGTTCGTGCGGCTTGTTCCAGCTTTTTATCTACAGCTTCTAGCGCTAAGCGTATCGCTCTCACCATTAATGGAAATGCAACCACCGCTGATGCTAATGCCGCCCCTCGCCAACTGAATGTAAAACTGAAACCAAACCAGTCATACAGCCATTCGCCAATAAATCCTCGCTTACCCATACTGACGAGTAGCAAATACCCCACTACCACTGGTGGCAGCACCAGTGGTAAGTGGATAATACTGTCGAGCAATGTTTTGCCAGGAAAATGGCAGCGGACTAATACCCAAGCCATCAAAATACCAAACGGTAAGCTAAATAGCACCGCCACGCTGGAAACTTTTAAACTGAGGTAAATCGCTTCCCATTCATAAGGACTTAACATCTGCAACGATATGATCTCTTAATTATTTTTGATTTGGAGTGAAACCGTAACGCTTGAATATTTCTGAAGCCGCTGGGGTTTTCAGGTATTCATAGTAGTCACGGGTCGCTTTATTATCCTGATCTTTCACAATTCCCATTGGATATTCAACAGGTTTATGAGTGTCAGCAGGGAAAATACCCACTACTTTGACTTTTTGGCTTGCAACAGCATCGGAGCCGTACACAATACCTAATGGTGCTTCTTGACGCTCAACTAGCGCCATGCCGCTACGTACGTTGTTAGTACGCGCTAATAATGGGTTAACTGTTTCCCAAGCCCCTAAATAGGTCAATGCTTCTTTTGCATAGATCCCAACAGGAACGTGGTCAGGGTCGCCGACTGCTAAGCGGCCGCCATCTAACAGTTTTTTCCAGTCTGTCTGTTTGTTAATTTCCACTTTATCGATTTTTGAATCTTTCGGTGCAATCAACACTAACTCGTTACCTAATAAAGTATAACGGGTGTCTTTAACCATCAGATTTTTATCAATCGCAAAATCCATCCACTGCTGGTCAGCAGAGATAAACATGTTTGCCGGTGCACCTTGCTCAATCTGGCGAGCCAGCGTTGAAGAAGACGCATAAGAAGCCACCACTTCAACATTCGTTTCTTTCTTATATTGTTCTGAAATTTCATTCAGTGCGTTAGTCAGTGATGCCGCCGCAAATATGGTAATTTTTTCAGCCGCGAAGCTATTACCTACCATAGTCAGTGTTAACGTGGCACCCGCAACCAGAGATATCAAACCTTTTTTCATGTTAATCCACCATTGTATTATTTAACTCGCTATATATATCAAGATACAGCGTTAACTTAAAGTCAAACAATGCATAAAGGTGTGCTAGCTCAATAATTGATGAATTTACGAACTCATAACAATAATATCGACAGGAGGATAGACAACATTAGCGTTTCTATTGCCTATCCTATAGTGATGATTAAACTACTTAACGAAAGATTGACATTGCTGGTCGTCAATCTCGAGAGATTCAGCAACTGAGCCTTTTATGTAAAAATCTAAATACATCGCTTTAGGTTTTGCCATACCAAACTTATTCATAAACAGGTCACAGTACCTTTCAATCTGTTGATGCTTAATTTCATTGTCAAACTTTTGGTGGAATGCCGCTTTTGTCATGTTATCAACTTGATATGACATACGAATAACATTGGCATGCTTTTCCGCCCCTGTCACACTTAGCCAGTCATTTATTTTTATAGGGCTTTGCTTGTTTAAGACATCGACAAAAATATCAGTAGATTTATCAACATCGGCGCGGATTTCACATAATTTTTTCCAAAACATAGCATTGAAATTGTTTTCCCCTGCTATTTCCCATTTACTGCTTGTTTCGGGATAAGGAATGTCTGGCTTGCCAGTGGCGTATTGATTAGCGAAAAAACCAATTGGCCGTTCTGTGTATTTATTGGGTTTTCGGCAATCAAAAACATGAGTCGCTCTCATTGACTTCATTTTGACACTACGGAACTCTTCTTCCTTTTTAAATGATGTAACGATATCGATTTGAACAAGATCAGGATTACCTTGGTAGTAATGGGAATCTGGTTTAGCCATATACAAATGGCTCGATTTAGTTTCAAGCCACTTTACATATCCTTCGGGCAGTTCCGAAGACTGAGCATCAGGTTGTGTTGGGGATTTACTGATATTCTGACAACCCACAACAGCAAAGCAGGCCAATGAAAAGATAATCAACTTAATATTCATTTAATTAGCCCTGCTTCTCGTAGATCTTTCTGGTCAAGTTTTCCTTGAACTGTACAAAATAAAGTCACAGTTTTATCGCTACTTTCTTCAACGATAAATAATTTTTCGGCGGACTCTTCATCTGGTGCAATGCTTGATGCAGGAGAATTATTTTTTAACCATTTTTCCGATACTGAATTACGATACATCGGATTATATACGTAAGCACCATCCGCAACTTTAATGAGGTCTATTTTTTTAGACAACGCTTTAATTACATCATTAAAAGGCTGAGTTGTTTCAAATCCCCAATAATAGTATTCACCAGAAGGCGCACTAGGAGAGACATCCTTATATTTGTTAAAATCTGTGTAATTAACAGCAAATCGTTCGAAAACCAAAGTATCTTCTTTCAGTTCGATAGGTTTTATAAAGTCCTGACCATCAACTATTTTTTGCTGGTAAAACTCATTAATAACAGGCTTTAATTTATTGTTTTTACTAGCATCTTTAAAGAATTCCGCATTACACTGTGATAAAGACTCTATTAGAGTTGAAGCATTCGCTATATTAATACCAAATATAAATAATAATTGAATAAAAACCGCCATAACTAATTTCATAATAAACCATCCTTTTAAACAATACGTATAGAACTAATGTAATATGAATTATCGATTTAATAATTTAGCGTCTTAATGCGCATAGCTATGTATATCGAATTAGGTAGGATAATTACAGCGGAAATAAATTTATAATTGATAATTTTTGATGCGCTTCCCATAACCGTAGATCCGCTAGCATAACGGACTATTTTTAAGGGGATAAAAATGACTTGCCCCCCGACTATGGAATAGCCAGAGGGCAATAATTAGCACGAAAATAAACCTATAAAAGGTTATTTTCTTTCTTCATGGTGGTGATGCGGAACATGCGCTTTAGACAATAGGTTAAAGAATGAACCTAAGCCATAGATCAGTCCCATGATCAATACCATTACAACAGGAACCATTAACAGGGCAAAGCCCAAACTTTTGATAAGTTCTAACATCTAAGCCTCTTCAGTGATACTGTGCTCACCAGCATTCTGATACGCCGACGAGGGGAAAATCGATATAATGAAAATAATAACGCACAATAGCATTATATTGCATACTATTTTAGACAAATTATTATACTAGCAAGATACTAAATGTGCTTTTTGCCTTTGCCGCCACAATCCTAGCAGGGAGATCTTAAACAATGCAGGCCGAAATCTTACTTACATTGAAGCTACAGGGAAGTTTATTTGCCGATCCTCGCCGAATTGCTCTACTAAAGCAGATAAAAGCGACAGGATCGATTAGCCAAGGCGCTAAACTTGCAGGGATCAGCTATAAAAGTGCATGGGATGCCATCAATGAAATGAACCAACTCACCGATTACATTCTGTTGGATAGATCAACCGGAGGCAAAGGTGGCGGCGGAACCACACTCACCCAGTATGGGGAAAGATTAATCCAGCTCTATGATTTGCTGGGGCAAATTCAACAAAAAGCCTTTGATGTGCTCAAAGATGATAGCCTTCCTCTTGATAGCTTGCTCGCTGCAATTTCTCGCTTTTCATTGCAAACCAGTGCTCGCAACCAATTTTTCGGCACTCTGATTGCACGAGATAACAACCATGTTTTACAGCACGTTCAAGTGAAACTGGCCGACAAAAAAACTGTCATTAACGCCGCACTCACCGAATCTAGCGCTAACCGCCTTGGCTTAGTCGAAGGGAAAGAAGTCCTCGCCCTGATTAAAGCGCCATGGGTCAAACTGACCAAGAAACCAAGCAAAACCCATTTTGATAATCAACTGTCAGGCACCGTTTCAACCCTCGAAAGAGGTCCTGAAAACAGCGAAATCCTTGTCACTTTAGCGGGTGGAGAAACACTCTGCTCCACCTTATCAAATCAAGAAGTTGATGCGTTAAAATTGGCGATTGACGACCCGATTACAGCGTTATTTAATGCTGACCAAGTGATTATCGCTACACTTTGTTAGATTTTCAGGGGTTAACACCCCTAACGTAACCCTTGATTCACTATTTTTTAGCTTCGCCCTCATGTCGACTTATTGACTTTACTTGTAAACCTGATTATTTGTGGTAGCAGGCAGGTCAATGATAAGGAAGCTAAATGAGCTCGATAACAATACAAAATGGGTGCTTTAAGCTGAGCGAGACCCAAACGCTCGACATTCCTCATCTCGAAATTCATTCGAGTGAAAGCTGGGCTTTTATTGGTGCCAATGGTAGCGGAAAATCATCGCTAGCACGCGTGCTCTCTGGGGAATTACAATCCCTTTCCGGTATCATCCAAAGCGACTTCAAGTCCCCTATTCGCCTCTCTTTTGAGCAGCTACAAAAAATCATCGCACAAGAGTGGCAACGTAATAATACCGACTTACTCAGTGACGACGAAGAAGATACGGGCTTTACTGCAGCGGAAATTATTCAACTTAATCATAAAGATAATGAACTTTGCTTAGAGCTTGCAGCTAAATTTGGTATCAGTGATTTGCTATCACGTCGCTTTAAATACCTGTCTACCGGGGAAACTCGCAAAGTCCTACTGTGTCAAACTTTGATGGGCTCTCCAGACTTACTGATCCTCGATGAACCCTTTGATGGCTTAGATATCTATTCACGAAGCAACCTTAGTGAACTGTTATTTAGCCTTCATGATAAAGGGCTCACTGTCGTATTGGTGCTCAACCGCTTTGATGAGATTCCCGAATTTATTGAGCACCTAGGTGTTGTCGCTGACTGTCAACTCACCCTAAGTGGAGATAGAGAGTCAGTGCTTGCTAACACTCTAATCCACCAGCTACAACACAGTGAAAAAATCAAACAACTCACAATTCCTGAACAAGAAGATCCCACAATTGAAGAGGCTCTAGATACAGAGACTCCACGTATTGTTTTAAATAATGGTGTTGTGAGCTACAACGATAAACCCATTTTGCATGGGCTAAATTGGCAGGTTAACCCAGGTGAGCATTGGCAAATTATCGGTGAAAATGGTGCGGGTAAATCCACATTATTAAGCTTGATCACCGGAGACCACCCTCAAGGTTATAGCAATGATTTAACACTGTTTGGGTGCCGACGTGGTAGCGGAGAAACTATTTGGGATATTAAACGTCACATTGGCTATGTCAGTAACAGCATTCATCAAGAGTATCGTGTTGCAACCAGTGTCCTCAACGTGATTATTTCCGGTTTCCATGACTCCATTGGCCTGTACCAAACACCTTCAGATCGCCAAGTTCAGTTAGCTTATGAATGGCTAGCATTGCTTGGATTTGCTCCACAAACGGCTCAACAACCATTTCATAACTTATCGTGGGGTCAACAGCGATTAATTCTGATTGCTCGCGCTTTGGTTAAACACCCTACCATGCTCATTTTAGATGAACCCCTTCAAGGGCTTGATGGGCTAAATCGCCTGCTGGTGCTGCGTTTTATCGATATTATGCTTAGCCGAGGAAATACTCAGCTGCTATTTGTGTCACATCACCAAGAAGATGCACCATCATGTATTACCCATCGCATGAAATTTGTCCCTGATGGGGATAAATACCGTTACGATATTGAAGTCGTCTCAGAACTATAATCCTATTATCTTGCTGGTAAGTATTTACTTACCAGCATCATTTATTACCACTTATCAAATTTCCCAATAAATTAATCCAGCACATATTATTATTGAATTTTTCACTTGCTGTATCGATTCACTTAGGGTTAAATCTATGCCATACCTTCTGATTTACTGAGCCAGTGACACGGTGCTAAAACACCTAATAAACTAAATCGTTTCGCCTAACCTTAAGTTAAATTAAAATCACTAATCCCTAGATATTATTGATTTTTTTGACTTAAAACTGAGAAAACGTCATGTTGTCACTAGCGTTCGGGACGACTATCCCTATAATGTAGGTCAGCAATAATTCATTTCTAATTTGAATGTACTGATAGGAGTTTTAGCTATGGCTGTAACTAAACTGGTTTTAGTAAGACACGGTGAGAGTGAGTGGAACAAAGAAAACCGCTTCACCGGTTGGACTGATGTAGAACTGTCAGAGAAAGGTCGTGAAGAAGCCAAAAATGCAGGTCAACTGCTGAAAAAAGAAGGTTTTGTTTTTGATTTCGCTTACACCTCCGTTCTAAAACGTGCTATCCACACCTTATGGAACATTCTGGATCAAGTTGAACAGCAATGGCTTCCTGTTGAAAAAAGCTGGAAATTAAACGAGCGTCACTACGGTGCACTGCAAGGTTTAGATAAATCAGAAACCGCTGCGAAATACGGTGATGAGCAAGTTAAACTGTGGCGTCGCGGTTTTGCAATTACCCCACCAGACCTGACTAAAGATGATGAGCGTTTCCCTGGTCACGACCCACGTTACGCAAACTTAAAACCATCTGAATTACCAGTGACTGAAAGCTTAGCAACCACTATCGATCGCGTTGTTCCTTACTGGGAAGAAGTGATTAAACCACGCGTTGAAAAAGGTGAGAAAGTGATCATTGCCGCTCACGGTAACTCACTGCGTGCACTGGTTAAATACTTGGATAATATGGGTGAAGAAGAAATTCTGAATCTGAACATCCCAACAGCTGTGCCGCTGGTTTATGAGTTCGATGAGAACATGAAACCAATCAAACGCTACTATCTGGGTAATCAAGATGAAATCGCAGCAAAACAAGCCGCGGTTGCAAATCAAGGTAAAGCGAAGTAATTACTGACTTCTCTCTATACCTAACGGATTGAATTGAGGGTTAAGCCAATGGCTTAGCCCTTTTTTATTGGCATTTTTCTCTCTTTTTTGTATTTGATTATAAAATCCATCACCTCGGAGTGTCGAAAACACTGATAACCGACTATCATAGGGAAAATTCACTGAAAGGTTTATAAAACAAGATAATGAATAAATTTAATCTTTATGTCTGGGTTGGGTTGATCCTCAGTGCCAGTATTTTAGGTGCGCTACTGTATATGTTACAAACCGGGGAAATGACCCTTGAGGGTCCTGCGGGTAACGCAAACCCTGAATTGATGAAAACGTTGATGATTATTGCTTGTGTCAGCTTCCCACTGCAAATTGTCAGCATGATGGTACTCAATTATAAACCTACATTCGCCATTGTTCTTGCCGTAGTCAGCAGCGTAGCGCTCATGCCAATTACTATTGTATTTGCAATGGGGATGGTTTTTTCTGCCATTCGCTGGCGTTATCACCAACTCACGCCATTTGATACCACCATTAATGTGCCTTTCGACGTCAGTGTCCCGATGAATAAACGCAGCAATACAATGATGGTATTCCCGATTGCGATTTTAGGTATTGTGTTGATTGTATTAAGCCAAAGCCTAGGCATGTTTTTATTCGTACTGGCGGTTTTCTTAGGTTTTTTTGGTAAAAAAGCCAGTACCACTACCTATTTAGCGATTAAAGATAGCCATTTTTATATTCGCCCGAATATCTTTGCCTATTGTTACCGTATTCCACTCAAGGATGTATTCTACGTAAAAAGCGAGAAAGGAAAATTATTTTTCACCGCTAAAGTGGAAGGTTCAGATATTCAGCTCTCTGCTAACCCTACAAATATGGCACCTGAAGATCAGGAAAACATTGAAAAACTATTAAGCCGAATTCAGAAATAGCGATAAAAATCTGCCTACAAAAATAGTAGGCAGATTTCATTATTAATTAACTTGAATAGGGACCATTATTTCTGCCGAAGGGAACACATTCATACCGATATCATTCACTGTCGACGAATCCAAAACATTGATTCCTGCCATAGAGATGGATAATCGGTCAAAAACATCCGTTGATATATCAAGCAAGCCTGAGATTGGAATGTTATTCTTCAAAACCGTGATCCCATGCTTATTTAAAACAGGCTCTGCTTTCTCGGCCCAATCTAAATAATCAACAATAGCCTCTTCAGAATTTTTAATACCATCATTAATTCTTACAATCTCATATTCACTTAAATCTTTCGACTTTAACTCCTCTCTCTGTGAATTAATATACTCTCTATGCTCTTGAATGTATTTCCCATATTGTTTTAATACTTCAACATGATCAAATCCTTGATATTCCCCATGCTCTTTAACACTCTTAATAGTATAGTTAATATTATGTGCTGTAGTTTCTAACATAAGCATGCTACCGTGCGCCTTCAAGGCTTTACTCGCTGAGTCAGTTAATAACTCCCTTGCTTCAGATGATAACTTAGGTAGTAAGTTAAACAAGTTATAACTAAATTCAGGTGGATATTCTTTTTTAGCTTTAAGCTCTTCAAATTTAGCCATTATTTGACTAGCCTGATTACTTGCAACTTCACCATTTTTTATAAAACCATTAATTTCAGTTAATAACTGAGAATACTCTCTACTTCTATCAACAGAGTATTCATAGTATTCTTCAATTGAATCCATATACCTTATTATTTCATCCAATTCATTTTTATCTATATTTCCAGCTTTGAATTTATCTTCAAAAAAAACATCATAGTATTTTAAATTTTTATTTACAACTATCTCATTCAATGATAAATGTGAGTACCTAGTTTCATTAATAATTCTTATTGAATTATCATACCACTTCATTAAATCAAGTTTGTAATTAGCTCTATTTAGCTTATTTGAATCATTAAAACCCATATCTTAATCTCCTATTGTATTAATTAGTCACAATGTACTTCGAAGATTAAATTAGCTAAACAAAAAGTAAAAAACAAATTTAGTTTTTATATATTAAAAGTTAAATCATATTAATATAAACGATTGAAATAATATTTAATCATTAATAAAAACCCCAGTTAAATAACAACTGGGGTTTTATTAAATATAAATTAAATCTTATTTATTACGACGAGCAATCACCGCATCAGATAATTGACGCAATACTTTTTCCGTATCATCCCAACCAATACATGCATCCGTGACACTCTTACCGTAAACCAAAGGCTCGCCAGATTCTAAATTCTGATTACCTTCAACTAAGTGGCTTTCAATCATCACGCCCGTAATTGAGCGATCACCATTACTCAGCTGTGCGCTAACATCTGTTGCAACTTCCATCTGTTTTTCAAATTTCTTGCTGCTGTTAGCATGGCTAAAGTCAATCATAATGCTTGGAATAAGCCCTGCATTCGTCAGCCCTTCACGCACTTCTTTAACATGTTCAGCGCTGTAATTTGGCTTTTTACCACCACGTAAAATAATATGGCAGTCTGGGTTTCCACTTGTATTCACAATAGCTGAGTGGCCCCATTTCGTGACCGATAAGAAACTGTGCGCCGAACGTGCGGAGTTAATGGCATCAATCGCAATTTTAATCGTGCCATCGGTTCCGTTTTTAAACCCAACAGGGCAAGATAAGCCAGATGCTAGTTCACGGTGGATTTGTGATTCAGTCGTACGCGCGCCAATAGCACCCCAGCTCATTAAATCAGCCACATATTGTGGGCTGATCACATCGAGGAATTCCCCTGCAGTTGGTAAGCCTTGGTCATTAATCGTTAACAGCAGCTCACGCGCGATACGTAAGCCTTCGTTAATATCAAAACTGTGATCCATATGAGGATCGTTAATTAACCCTTTCCAACCAACAGTAGTACGTGGTTTTTCAAAATAAACCCGCATCACAATTTCTAAAGAATCTTTTAACTCTTCACGAAGTTTTTTCAAACGCTCAGCATATTCCAAAGCCGCTTTTGTATCGTGAATAGAACATGGGCCAATGACAACGACTAGACGGTCATCTTTCCCTACTAGGATATTATGAATAGCATGACGAGCTTCATGAACGGTAAACGCCGCTTTATCGGTTGCTGGAAATTTTTCAAGCAGTGCAATCGGGGGTAATAATTCTTTGATTTGTTTTACTCTGACGTCATCGTTCTGATAGTTCATACTGGTATATCCAATGTTTATTATTTTTCCTAAAGTTGAGTTACATACCTTTTTGAGTCTCAATAGCTAACAATTAACTTAAAATGCGACAGGTATCGAATTTTCAATCTAACTGTTCCCTAGCCATCTGTAAACAGACAAAATGGCGAGATAATCGCTCATTATTCCGCTTCTGATTATAAAATGAGGTGAAACCGTGATATCTAGCACAATCGCTAAATAATAGAGGGATAATACAGAGTAAAAATATAAAGAAACGGCTAAATAACGATGATGTTACTTTAGCCGTTTTTTGCATTTTTTCCTATTGAGTAACTGACTCAACAAGAGGCTTAGTCGCGAGATAGCGCCACTGAACCATTTTCTTTCGCGGATTTGATCCACAACCGAGAACCATTCAATGCAATACCAAGTAGAATTAAATATTCCAGTGACATTGCATAAACGCCTTGGATAAAGAAAATCACAATGCTAATAACGTTAATCACCACCCAGAGTAGCCAGTTTTCAACATACTTGCGGGTCATTAAAATCATCGCAACCACAGATAACACCGTCATTGTGGAATCCCAGAATGGGAAAGCATCTGGGTCTAGTGTTGGTAAGGTTAAGTTAGCGCCAAAGAGGTTTAATAATTCAACAGCCCAAGTCGCAAGGCGTCCAAATACCACATCAATATTAAAGGTGAGGAAAACAATAGCTAAAACTGAAATGACCAGCGTTGTTAACGCTTTAGGAAGGCTTAGCCAGCGGATCTTCAACTCGGCTTCTTGAGAGTTTGATACGCGACTCCACGCATACCAACCATAAATATTGGCCCCGAAGAAAAATACCTGTAAAAGCAAATTAGCGTATAACTGAATTTGGAAAAAAATCACTGCGAATAAGGTCACGTTAATGAGACCAAATAAGTAGTTGATGGTTTTTTCAAAGCTTGCCAACAGAATGCACAATAAACCGGCTATTGTGCCAACAGCTTCAATATACGAAAGGTCATAAATAGTCCCCCATACGGGGATCTGTACTAACGTATTTGCGGTGCTAAAAAACTCCATTTTTAAATCCTATTTATCATTCACAGTTAAAATAGCATTGCTCATCAATATCACACGGTTAATTTATTTGAAATTAAACCGCTCATTTTTGGTTGTTATTTTAGACTTTCTGCAAACTTTAACATTTTATCCAATGGTAATAGGGCTTTTTCACGCAGCTGTGCGTCTACATGAATTTGATGCTCGATACCGTTACCTTCTAAAGCCGCTGTAATCGCCTGTAAGCCATTCATTGCCATCCAAGGACAATGAGCACAAGTACGGCATGTAGCCCCCTCACCTGCCGTTGGAGCGATATACAGTGACTTATCTGGACATGCTTGCTGCATTTTATAAAAAATACCCTTATCGGTCGCCACTATCATGGATGGGTTAGGCAACGTTTGTGCAGCTTTAATCAGTTGGCTAGTCGAACCGACCGCATCCGCTAAATCTACAATGGCTTGAGGTGATTCAGGGTGAACCAGTACCGCCGCCTCAGGGTACATGGCTTTCATTTTCTCTAATGATTGAGTCTTAAATTCATCGTGAACGATACAAGCACCCTGCCAACACAGAATATCCGCGCCCGTTTGTTGTTGAACATAGCGACCTAAGTGCTTATCCGGTGCCCAAATGATCTTTTCTCCGAGGCTGTCTAAGTGCTCAATTAGCTCCACCGCTATGCTGGAGGTCACGACCCAGTCTGCACGGGCTTTTACCGCTGCTGACGTGTTCGCATACACCACCACGGTTCTGTCTGGATGTGCATCACAAAAGCGGGCAAATTCTTCATCTGGACAGCCAATATCCAGCGAGCATTGCGCATCGAGTGTTGGCATCAAGACATTTTTTTCTGGGCTTAGGATTTTGGCTGTTTCCCCCATAAATCGTACGCCAGCAACAACAAGGGTTGATGCATCATGTCGAGCGCCAAAACGTGCCATCTCAAGGGAGTCCGCAACACAGCCGCCTGTTTCTTCAGCTAATGCTTGTATTTCAGGATCGGTATAGTAATGCGCTACGATCACCGCATTTTTTTCGACCAATAATTGCTTAATGCGCTCACGATAAAATGCTTTCTGATCGGTATTTAACAGTGCTGGTTTAGGCGGAAAAGGATAAACAGCATGGTCAAAATCGATAAACTCGCTCATTTCTTGCCTCTGTTTAGCAGAAAGTTATTTTATGCATAAAAATATTCATAAAACCCCTAATTCTGCACATTTTTGTTTTATATACTAAACAAGATACGCTTGTTTGCCTAAGATGTCTCCATCCTTTTCACCTATGAGCGAATGATTTTACCGTAGCGCCCTTTTTCACGATTTGTTTTTCGCTTTTCTCCTCATTTGTCGGTATCTTAGCGGCTCCTGTTAACTCCAATAGGTTAGTTATGGAATCACCTGCAACGCTGTTAAATAAAATAATTTCTATTTCATTACTCGAACCTAGAATCGAAGCCGTCATACTAACTGGCTCTAGAGGGCGAGAATTAGACATCGATGGCTACTCAGACATTGATATTGAGCTCATTGGCCATGGTGTGACTGCACTTTTTAATGATAAGCAATGGGTTAGCCTTATTGCCAATCCATTAATCGCATTACATTTAGAAAATAGTGGTGAAAATGAGCCAGAAAACCCTACCTGCTTAGTGATTTATGAAGAAGGGCGCAAAGTTGATTTTACATTTGCAGAACCTTCTCGATTACTCAAAATGCAGCAGCGAGGGTTAGATAGTACTTACTCACGTGGTTTTATGGTGCTGTTAGATAAAACTGGGATCACGGATGCGCTACCGCCACCTAACCTTGGCGTATTAAAGCCCGCGCCGTTGAGTGAATATCGGTTTAATGAGCTGGTTACGGATTTTTGGTTTGAAGCTCACCAAGTGGCAATTACATTAACGCGTAATGAGCTATGGAGCACTTGGTCAAGAAGTACTGACATGAAGCGCTTCTTTCTCAGTTTACTTGAGCAAATTGTTGCTCATGGAAATACACAACACGATGTTTGGTATAACGGTAAACATTACCAGCAATGGATGCCTGAGCGTGTTGTTCAAGCAACTGAAACTATTTTTGACTGTGGTACTGCGCAAAAAGCTGCATTATCTCTACATTGCTTGATGGACCATTTTATGGAAGCGATGACTGAGGCCATTGAACTGTTTGGTTATCAAGATAACCGAGCGATGGGTTTAAAAGTGCAAGAAATCGTTATCGGGATCTTAAAGGATAATGGGTTACTCCCTGAAAATCTGGAGTAAATGGTATTAGGCTGGCGAGGGAATGCTGGTTTTTTGGGGTTTAGTTTGGTTTTTTAAGATTTCAGAGATAGTCGTGCAGGATTACTCGGGCTTTGCCCTCGCCCTTCGGGTCGTTGCGACAAGCGCAACGCTGTCTCGCTTCGCTCGGCTCGAACCTGAACGCAGCTTCTCACCCGCACTCAACGTGCAATATGAAAATAATAAGGTTGTTTGTTCTTTAGGAGTTTCTTTGAGATGGTGAGTCGTGCAGGATTTCAGTTCTTCGAACTGACACTTCGTGTTGAACCTGCAACCATCTTGTCGAGGTATGATTCAATCACTGGAGCTTTACTTGAGATGGTGGGTCGTGCAGGATTTCAGTTCTTCGAACTGACACTTCGTGTTGAACCTGCAACCATCTTGTCGGGGTATGATTCAATCACTGGAGCTTTACTTGAGATGGTGGGTCGTGCAGGATTCGAACCTGCGACCAATTGATTAAAAGTCAACTGCTCTACCAACTGAGCTAACGACCCATCTGAAACTATCTATACTGCTTTGAATTGTTTACTGCTTTAGATGGTGGGTCGTGCAGGATTCGAACCTGCGACCAATTGATTAAAAGTCAACTGCTCTACCAACTGAGCTAACGACCCATCTTAAACTATCTATACTGCTTGAATTGTTTACTGCTTTAGATGGTGGGTCGTGCAGGATTCGAACCTGCGACCAATTGATTAAAAGTCAACTGCTCTACCAACTGAGCTAACGACCCATCTTAAAACTTCATTTCTGGTTCTTTACCCTTTGGGTTGAACCTGCAACCATCTTATTAACAGTTAACGATTCTACCAACTGAGCTAACGAACCATCTAAAACATTCAATCTCATTGATACTGTTACAAAACTAAATTTTGTTAGTTTTCTAACTGAACGTATTCTCGTATCAACGGCGGCTTATATTACTGATTTCTGACGAGGGTGCAATGCTTTTTTTTAAAAAAAAGATTAAGTGCACACTAAACATACGGATAACCCCGAAATATTCGGCTACATCGCTTCGGGGTTATCAATTACAGTGTACTGAGTTTCTTCTCTGCAAGTTTTGCACCAGAACTATTTGGGTATTGTTGTAATACCTGCTGATAAACAGCCTTCGCTTTATCTTTCTGTCCCTTATCTTGCATGATCAAGCCTACTTTAAATAAGGCTTCACTGCTTTTCTGAGACTTAGGATATTGCTTAACTACAGTAGCAAAGTAGAATGCGGCGTCATCCTTGCTACCTTTGTTGTAGTTTAACTGTCCTAGCCAATAGTTGGCGTTAGATTGATATCCAGATTTTGGATATGCTTTGATAAACCCTTGCAATGCTCCAATCGCTTCGTCAATCTGTGCTTTGGATTTACTTTCCATCGCCAGTTTAACTGCTGCGTTGTAATCATCTTTTTCATTGCCGCCGGAACTTGCAGCTGGCGTATCTGAAGAAGATGATTGCGCATTTGATGCACTAGTATCAGTTGCATCTGAAGAGCTTGAAGAATCACCACCACTCGCTTTGTCTAATTGCATATACAAATCTTTTTGGCGCTCAACAACTTGATTCAATTTGTATTCACTTTCTTGAATCTGTCCACGTAACATATCAATATCACGTTGGTTATCGGCTAATTGCTGCTGGATTTGATAAATCATTTGACCTTGAGAACTAACAGCGGTCTCAAGTTGAGTGAGGCGGTCTGCGGAAGAACCCGATCCGACATTGTTGATTGGCGCTTGGGCAATAGCGGCCCAAGGGGCCGCTACGCCAACCAATAACGACAGACCAACTAGTAATTGTCTGAAGTTACTGTTCATAATAGATAATTTCGCTTATCTATTAGTATGCAATGACTGCACGACGGTTTTTCGCGTAGTCTGCTTCAGTGTGACCTAACACAGCTGGTTTTTCTTTACCGTAAGAAACCAGTGAAACTTGGTCACCTGAAACGCCTTTGCTTTGCAGATACATTTTAACTGCGTTAGCACGACGCTCGCCCAGTGCGATGTTGTATTCTGGAGTACCGCGCTCATCCGCATGGCCTTCAACAACAACACGTACAGATGGGTTGCTACGCAGGAATGCTGCGTGTGCATCTAACATTTCAGCGTACTCTGGAGATACATTGTATTTATCGAAACCAAAGTAAACAGTGTTGTTCTGTTGCAGTTGTTCCATTTGCTGACGTGCCAGCTCTTCCGCAGACAGACCAGTGTTAGTTTGATTCATAGAAGAATCGTCACCAGTTTGGTCGTTGTTTTTGTTAGAGCTACAAGCTGCGACTGCCATGATTGGTAATGCGATCATCAGCCCTTTAAGCACTTTATTCAGTTGCATCGTTTTGATCCTTAATATTTTTGCCACACATTATTATTATGCATCACAGATACGGCGACCAGGCAGGGAATTTAACCTGTCCATCGGTTGCCGGAAGACGCGCTTTGAAACGCCCGTCGGTCGAAACTAGCTGCAATATAGTCCCCAAGCCTTGAGAGGAGCTATAAATTACCATAGTGCCGTTAGGTGCGATACTCGGCGTTTCATCTAGAAACGTTGACGTTAAATATTCAACGTTACCCGTTGCCAGATCCTGTTTGGCGATATGCTGCTGACCGCCCCCGGAGCTGACCATCGCTAAGAAAGTTCCATCCGGGCTTACATCAGCATCCTGATTTTGTGATCCTTCATAGGAGACACGTACAGGACTACCACCATTAATATTCATTTTATAAATCTGCGGACGTCCTGCCTGATCAGAGGTATAAACTAAAGTTTGGCTATCCGGCATCCAGCTTGGTTCAGTATTATTACTACGACCATCTGTTACTTGACGAATTTGACCACTACCTAAGTCCATCACATACAAATTCAGGCTACCTGTCTTAGACAGAGCAAAAGCTAGTTTAGTCCCATCTGGTGAGAATGCAGGTGCCCCATTATGACGTGGGAATGATGCGACCTGACGAACAGCACCACTTGATAGAGTCTGGATAACTAGCGCAGAACTACCACTTTCAAACGTTACGTACGCAATCTTTTGGCCATCTGGTGACCAAGCTGGCGACATTAAAGGTTCTGGCGAACGGTGAACCGTAAATTGGTTAAAACCGTCATAGTCAGAAACTCGTAATTCAAACGGATATTGACCGCCGTTGGTCTTCACCACGTATGCAATACGCGTACGGAAAGCACCACGGATACCAGTCAATTTCTCAAATACTTCATCACTTGCAGTATGCGCTGCATAGCGTAACCAATCTTTAGTTACTTTAAATTGGTTTTGCGCTAAAACTGCACCTGGGTTAGCGGCAACATCCACTAACTGGTAGCTAACAACAAAGCTACCATCAGCTGCTGGTTGAACTTGACCAACAACAACCGCGTTAATACCTAACGCTGTCCAAGCTTCTGGCGTCACTTCTGAAGCCGTGCCAGGTTGCTGAGGCATGCGGCTTGGTTCAATAGGGTTAAATTTACCGCTATTGCGTAAATCAGCACCGACAATACCGCCCACTTCTTGTGGTGGCGCACCAGCGCCAGCCCATTTAAATGGGACAACACCGATTGGCTGAGCTGAGTTAACACCTTCAGTAATCTCAATACGGATCTCTGCCTGAGCAACGGTAGCCCATAGCATTAAGAACCCGAGAACTATTTTAAACGCCTGCTTCATCCTGATCTCCCTTACTGCGATATTCACCACCGCAATAATTCGCTGAATTTTAACAAAGGTATACTAACAAAACTAGATAGCACACAAACTATTTATTACATTGCCTCAAAATTTACAATACAGACTGCTCTGAGTTGTTGAAAATCAAGGCTTAAATACCAATGTGCTACCTGATTTATTAAACGTATCATAGACCTCTCTGCTAGGTGGTTTTGGCATAGTTGCAAGTTTTGCTGCTCTCATTGCCGCCTCACATAACGCTGGATCATTTGCTGGATTATTTTTCGGTGAAATATTCACCAATAATCCATCTGGTGCTAACTTCAATTGCAATTCACAAGTACGCCCACGATAACTTTCTGAATCATAGAATTTACTTTGAACAGCAGCCTTAATTTTACCGGCATAGCTATCAACATCAGCATTCGATGCGCCTGATTTTTTACCACCACCGCTACCCGCAGCCGTTTGTCCACCTTGCTTGCTTGGCCCTGATGCAGTTAAATCACCCAGCAAATCATCAACAGATGATGCGCTTTTCGCAGCTTCTGCTTTGGCTTTCGCTGCTTTTGCTTTAGCTTCTTTGTCCGCTTTTTCTTTAGCTTCTTTGTCTGCCTTAGCTTTAGCTTCTTTTTCAGCTTTTGCTTTAGCATCAGCATCCGCTTTGGCTTTAGCTTCTTTATCTGCTTTAGCTTTAGCGTCCGCTTCAGCTTTTTCTTTAGCTTCTTTTTCTGCCTTAGCCTTAGCAGCTTCAGCTTCTTTCTTAGCTTGTGCGTCAGCTTTTTCTTTCGCTACCGCTTGTTCTTTCACTAATTTTTCTTTTTCAGCTTTGGCTTGAGCAGCGGCTTCTTCAGCTATTTTTTGCTCTTCCTTCGCTTTTTTGGCAGCGTCTAAAGCTTGTTTTTTCTGCTCTTCAGCTTGTTTCTGCTGTTGTTCAGTTTCTCGCTGAGTTTGAATTTGCTCTTCTTCAAGTTTTTGCAGACGTTTTTGTTCCTGCTCTTGCTTTTCTCTTAGCTCAGCATCTTGTTTTTGTTGCTGTTCTTTACGCTCTTTAGCTGCTTGTTGGGCGCTTTTTTGCTGTTGTTGGGATTGATTATATTGCTCAACAACTGCACCTGGATCAACCATCACGGCATCAATGACAGTCCCCTCTTCCCCACCGCCGCCAAGTTGGACGACAGTCACTAAAGAGCCTATAACAATTAAAGCGACCAGTAAGATGTGCAATCCAATTGACATCATTAATGAGCGCTTCAAGTCATCCTGTTTCTCTTTTGTCTTTCCCACTCTGGTTTCCAAAAAAAGAATCGATTCTTTTCAACTAGATCCGCGCCACTCTCAAAGTGGCGTCAGCAAATTAAAGAGGTTGAGTCATCAAACCAACAGATTTGATCCCTGCACCGTGTAACATATTCAGCGCCTTAATAACTTCGTCATAAGGAACTTCTTTCGCACCACCAATTAGGAAAATCGTTTTTGGATTTTTTTCTAACTGTTCTTTTGCGACCGCTGAAATTTGTTCAGGTGGCAGTAATTCCATGCGCTCACCATCAACCAATAAATTATATTGATCAACCCCTGCCACTTCTAAAATGACTGGTGGATTATCATTGGATGAGACGGTTTGGGTATCTGTTGCATCCGGTAAATCAACTTCCACGCTCTGAGAAATAATGGGTGCAGTTGCCATGAAAATCAGCAAAAGCACCAACAATACGTCCAGTAATGGAACGATGTTGATTTCGGATTTCAGCTCACGTTTGCGTCTACTATTGCGCGCCATTCGCTTTTCTCCCTCGTCTTATTTCTTATCAGCCGAGAATGCTTGACGATGCAAGATAGCGAGGAATTCTTCCATAAAGTTATCGTAGCTTTGCTCAAGTTTATTCACACGTAAGTTTAAACGGTTATACGCCATAACAGCAGGAATTGCGGCAAATAGACCGATTGCTGTTGCGATCAGTGCTTCCGCAATACCCGGAGCAACCATTTGTAATGTTGCTTGTTTTACCGCACCCAATGCGATGAAAGCGTGCATGATCCCCCAAACGGTACCAAACAGACCAATATAAGGGCTAATTGACCCTACGGTACCTAAAAATGGGATATGCGATTCAACGGATTCCAACTCACGGTTCATCGAAATGCGCATAGCACGAGATGCACCAGTGACTACAGCATCTGGCGCATGAATATTAGCTTGATGTAAGCGAACAAACTCTTTGAAGCCAGAGTAAAAAATTTGTTCTGCACCACCTAATGCATCACGGCGAGCTTGGCTTTCTTTATACAAGCGAGACAGCTCGATACCTGACCAGAATTTATCTTCAAATGCTTCCGCTTCGCGCGTGGCGGCATTTAAAACTTTTGTTCTCTGGATAATAATCGCCCACGATGCAATAGAAAAACCGATCAAAACGAACATAATCAGCTGAACCAATAGGCTCGCTTTTAGGAATAAATCCAAGATATTCATGTCAGTCACTGCTTAAACTCCGCGACAATAGACTTAGGAAGCGCTTTCGGCTTCATTTTAGATGTGTCCACACATGCAATTAGGGCTGTCGCCCCACAAAGCAAGTTACCTTGCAAATCAACTAACCTTTGCTGAAAGAGTAAAGAGGCGCGTTTTATTTCAACGACTTCCGTTTCCACTTCCAGCAGGTCATCTAACCGAGCACCTTTAATAAAGTCGATTGTCATATTACGGACGACAAAACCAAGGTTCTCAGCGAGTAAACTTTGTTGGTTAATACCTTTATTCCGCAACATTTCCGTTCTTGCTCGCTCAAAAAAAGCCAGATAACGTGCATGATATACAACTCCGCCCGCATCTGTATCTTCATAATATACGCGAACAGGCCAGCGAAATAACATAAAAAAACCACTCCGTCTTAGGTTAAATTAATTAACGGTGTCACTATACGCAAGACAGTGCCGCTTTGGAATCACTTTGCAGGTAAAGATATCAAAAATAATTGCAGGTCACATGACCCACAATTTGAATTTAGATTAACTAAAGACTTTTGCAAGTCCCCAGATAAGAATGATGGCAGCAGGTAATGGGTGGAACAGCACTCGCCACGTCAATTTATTAGGTAGGAAACCCACCCCAAAAATGATAGCGCTGCAAGTTGCCCATATCATGAGAAGACCTTGCCAGATTGGAAATGCACTGGTATTGGCTGCAAACAGGGAAGGATCCCACATTACTGCGCCAGCGGTTACTAAAGCTAATATAAGGATAAGGGCCCTTATCGGGCCCTTTCCTAATAGCTGATAGGATTTATCCATCAGCATACTATTTACTCACCATCTTTAGCTGTTTTAGCTTCTTTTGCACTTTCTGAGTGCTCAAGGGCTAATGCTGCAATCACTGCAAAACTACAAGCTAACAGAGTGCCGAGGATCCAGGCGAAATACCACATATGTTATGCTCCTTAATACAGTGAATGCTTGTTGCTTTCGATGAAGTTTTTGTCCAAACGACCAAACATTTTGTAGTAACACCAAGCGGTGTAGCACAGGATGATTGGAACAAAAATGATCGCAACAACAGTCATAACTTGCAGAGTGAACAGGCTAGATGTCGCATCCCACATGGTCAAGCTTGCATTTGGCATGATGCTTGAAGGCATGACGAACGGGAACATTGCAACACCACAAGTTAAGATGATGCAAGCGATAGTCAATGATGAGAACAGGAATGCCCAACCATTTTTATCTGCTTTAGTTGCAATCATCGTTAACAGTGGTAATGCCAGACCCAGACCAGGTAAAGCCCACAGAATTGGATACGTATTAAAGTTAGTTAACCATGCACCAGAAACAACTTCTACAGTTTTGTTCAGTGGGTTAGACGGGCTTAATGTATCAATCGTTGAAGTCACAACATAACCATCGATGCCCATCACTAACCATACGCCAGCACCAGCAAAAGCAGCTAGAGTGATAAACGCACAGATATAAGTTGCTTTACGGGTACGTAAGTGCAGTTCGCCAGTTGTACGCATTTGCAGATAAGTTGCACCTTGGGTAACAATCATCATTAAACCGACAACACCAGCTAACAGACCGTATGGGTTCAGCAGACCAAACAGGTTACCTGTATAAGTCAGATACTGCTGGTTATCGATTTGCAGTGGAACACCCAGTAACAGGTTACCAAACGCAACACCAATAACTAACGGAGGAACGAAACCACCGATGAACAGACCCCAGTCCCACATGCTACGCCATTTTGGGTTCTCCAGTTTAGAACGGTAGTCGAAACCAACCGGACGGAAGAACAATGCAGCTAATACCAAAATCATAGCAACATAGAAGCCAGAGAATGAAGCAGCATAAACCTGAGGCCATGCAGCGAACATTGCACCACCCGCTGTGATTAACCAAACTTGGTTACCATCCCAGTGCGGTGCAACAGCATTAATCATAACGCGGCGTTCAGTATCTGTTTTACCTAAGATAGGTAATAAGAAGCCTACGCCCATGTCAAAGCCATCCGTGACGGCAAATCCAATCAGCAGTACGCCGATAAGGATCCACCACACAAATCGAAGAACTTCATAATCAAACATAAGTGGACTCCTGTTTACTGAACGTCGTGTGCTGAACTATTTTTTTGTTCAAAATGGTAACGACCGGTTTTCAGGCTGCTAGGCCCTTTGCGAGCGAATTTGAACATTAAGAACATTTCGGCAATCAAGAACAGTGTATACAGACCACAGATCAGAGCCATAGAGAAGATCAGGTCTTGTGGGGTTAAATTAGAGTGTGCGACCGAAACCGGTAACACCTCACCAATTGCCCACGGTTGACGACCATACTCAGCCACGAACCAGCCTGATTCAATAGCAATCCATGGTAATGGAATACCAAACAGAGCCAGACGAAGCAGCAGTTTGCTCTTACCAATACGGTTACGAACAACTGACAGGAATGCCCAACCGATGATTAACAGTAACGCGAAGCCAACTGCAACCATGATACGGAATGCCCAGAACAGTGGTGCAACATTAGGAATACTGTCTTTAACCGCTTTCTGAATTTGTTCTTCTGTCGCATCAACAACGTTTGGTGTGTATTGTTTTAACAGAAGGCCATAACCTAGGTCTTTTTTACTTGCTTCGAATGCTGCACGCAGTTCTGGACTCTTATCACCAGCTAACAGCTGTTGTAATTGACCATAAGAAACCATACCGTTACGGATACGGACTTCGTGTTGCTTCATCAGATCTTTCAGACCTAATACTGGCGTGTCGATAGAACGCGTTGCAATAATACCCATCGCCCATGGAATTGAGATAGAGAAAGTATTCTCTTGTTTCTCATTACTTGGGAATGCGATTAGGTTAAATGCAGCTGGAGGCGCATGGGTTTCCCACTCTGCTTCAACAGCGGCCAGCTTCGTTTTCTGCACGTCGCCCATTTCGTAACCTGATTCATCACCAAGAACGATAACAGAGAGAACAGCAGCCATACCAAAGCTTGCAGCAATTGCAAAAGAGCGCTTAGCGAATGCCAAGTCACGACCTTTAAGCATATAGTAAGAGCTGATACCCAGAATGAACATGGCACCAGTACAATAACCTGCAGCAACTGTGTGAACGAATTTAACTTGCGCAACCGGGTTCAGGACTAGCTCAGAGAAGCTAACCATTTCCATACGCATTGTTTCGTAGTTGAAGTCTGCAGCGATAGGGTTTTGCATCCAACCGTTCGCAACCAGAATCCACAGCGCAGAGAAGTTAGAACCTAAAGCAACTAACCAAGTCACCGCAAGGTGCTGAGTTTTGCTTAAACGATCCCAACCAAAGAAGAATAAACCAACAAAGGTAGATTCTAAGAAGAATGCCATCAAACCTTCGATTGCCAGAGGCGCACCGAAGATATCTCCAACATAGTGGGCGTAGTATGACCAGTTAGTCCCGAATTGGAACTCCATAGTCAGACCAGTCGCAACACCCAGAGCGAAGTTAATACCAAACAACTTGCCCCAGAACTTAGTCATATCTTTATAAATTTGTTTACCAGACAGCACATATACCGTCTCCATAATCGCAAGCAAAAACGCCATACCGAGCGTTAATGGAACGAACAGGAAGTGATACATCGCAGTTAAGGCAAACTGTAATCGTGACAGTTCGACAATATCAAACATCTTGACTCCTTGCTCCTAGCAGGAAGACACCGACTTGCGGCAACCCAGCTTCCAGTGTTAAACGGGAAAGCCTCTTAACTACCAGCAAAAAATGCCTCAAAACAACAAATAATTAACAAAAGTAAAAGAAAAAACCTACCATAATAATAGTACGCCTATCTTCACATACAATAAACTTCTTTTACGTGATTCAGATTTGAATTCTGAAGTTATATCAATAATTATACCCTTTAATAGAAAAATGAGTATTTGATCGAGCACCAATTTAAGCAATCTGGGTAAATAAAGCTAGTGGTAATAAATTGATTTATGTCAATTTTTTCTCACTTGTTAATTGTTCTCGACCCGATTCAAATAATAGTTAGTCAGTTGTTAACTATCTGTTATTTTAATTGATATAGGTTTTTTTACTTTTTTAATAAGATTAAAACAAAATGATAACTTTTGTTTTTCTCAATCTAAAAAAGAATGTTTATTTATAATAGCAGCCCATTTCTAAATTATTACTTTATTTATTAATAAAGATAATTATCGTAGAAAAAGCCCTATATTCAGTTAATCAAAATAATCTAAAAATAAAAAAATTGATCTAATATCAAATTAGACTCTTTCCCATTTTGTGCTATTTCACATTCAATAATAAACTTACCCAAAACTTACTATTTATGCTGATTTATTTTGGTTGGCTCATTAAAAATCCTACCTTTTAAGCTTTTAGTAGGAATTTCATGAAATAAGCACAATCATTAGCCATAAAAAAACCCGCGCTTCCTAGAAAGCACGGGCTTCGTCTCTTACGTTATACGAGCTATAAGCTCATATTGCGCTTATTTGTTTAGCATAGACTTCACAGCATCGCCGATATCAGCCAAGCTACGTACAGTTTTCACGCCAGCCGCTTCTAAAGCAGCAAATTTCTCGTCAGCAGTACCTTTACCACCAGCGATAATTGCACCAGCATGTCCCATACGCTTACCTTTAGGTGCAGTTACACCCGCGATATAGCCAACAACAGGCTTAGTGACGTGCTCTTTGATATATGCTGCCGCTTCTTCTTCCGCGTTACCACCGATTTCACCGATCATCACGATCGCTTCAGTTTGTGGGTCTTCTTGGAATAATTTCAGGATATCGATAAAGTTTGAACCAGGAATTGGGTCACCACCGATACCAACGCAAGTGGATTGACCTAAACCTGCATCCGTTGTTTGTTTTACCGCTTCATAAGTCAGTGTACCTGAACGTGAAACGATACCAACTTTACCTGGCAAATGAATGTGGCCAGGTTGGATGCCGATTTTGCACTCACCCGGAGTGATAACACCTGGGCAGTTAGGGCCAATCATACGAACGCCAGCTTCGTCTAATTTCACTTTAACAGTCAGCATATCCAGTGTTGGGATACCTTCTGTGATAGTGATGATCAGTTTGATACCTGCATCAATCGCTTCAAGGATAGAATCCTTACAAAATGGTGCTGGCACGTAGATAACAGATGCTGTTGCACCCGTTGCTTCTACCGCTTCACGCACAGTGTTAAATACCGGTAAACCTAGGTGGGTAGTACCACCTTTACCTGGCGTTACACCGCCAACCATTTTTGTACCGTAAGCAATAGCTTGTTCGGAGTGGAAAGTACCTTGACCGCCAGTAAATCCTTGGCAAATTACTTTGGTGTTTTTATCGATTAAAATAGACATTATTTAGCCTCCGCCGCTGCTACTGCTTTCTTAGCTGCATCTGTCAGGCTATTTGCAGCGATAATATTCAAGCCGCTGTCTGCCAGTTTTTTCGCACCTAACTCTGCATTGTTACCTTCTAAACGTACAACTACTGGTACATTCACGCCAACTTCTTCTACTGCACCAATGATGCCGTCTGCAATCAGGTCACAGCGAACGATACCACCAAAAATGTTTACGAATACCGCTTTAACGCTCTTATCCGAAAGGATGATTTTAAACGCTTCAGTTACGCGCTCTTTGGTTGCACCGCCACCAACATCAAGGAAGTTAGCTGGCGCACCGCCGTGCAGTTTAACGATATCCATGGTACCCATTGCAAGGCCCGCACCGTTAACCATACAGCCGATGTTACCATCCAAAGCAACGTAGTTAAGCTCCCACTTAGCCGCTTGAGCTTCACGCGCATCTTCTTGAGATGGGTCATGCATTTCACGCATTTCAGCTTGGCGATACAGAGCGTTACTATCAACGCCTAATTTACCGTCTAAGCAAACTAAATCACCTTCAGTATTGATAACTAATGGGTTAACTTCGATCAGCGCTAAATCGCGCTCTAAGAACATAGTTGCTAAACCCATGAAGATTTTAGCGAACTGGCTAACTTGTTTGCCAGTTAAGCCTAATTTGAATGCCAGCTCACGGCCTTGGTATGGCATTGGGCCAGTCAGTGGATCGATAGCGGCTTTGTGGATCAGTTCTGGTGTTTCTTCAGCAACTTTTTCAATTTCAACGCCGCCTTCAGTTGATGCCATGAACACAACACGACGTGTACCACGGTCAACGACTGCACCTAAATACAGTTCTTTAGCGATGTCAGTCGCGCTTTCAACCAAAATTTGGTTAACCGGCTGACCATTTGCATCAGTTTGGTAAGTAACCAGATTCTTACCTAACCATTTTTCAGCAAATTCACGGATATCATTGATATCTTTTGTAACTTTTACGCCACCAGCTTTACCACGTCCACCAGCGTGAACTTGGCATTTGATAACCCATGGACCATTACCGATTTTTTTCGCCGCAGCTACTGCTTCTTCTACTGATGAACAGGCATAACCAGTTGGCGCTGGTAAACCATAGCGTGTAAAAAGCTGTTTTGCCTGATACTCGTGTAAATTCATGATGTTCTATCCATAATTGAGTCTGGAGGAGCGTTTATCGCCCCTTGCAATTGTTACAGATTTAGCAGCCAGCGAACTGGCTGCATCGGTTACCTCAGACCGGACAGGTTGTCCCCCTGCCCTGTTATGTTTCTATACGTCTAGCAGTAAACGAGTTGGATCTTCCAACATATCTTTGATAGCCACTAAGAAGCCAACTGATTCACGACCATCGATTAAACGGTGGTCATAAGACAGCGCTAAATACATCATTGGAAGAATTTCTACCTTACCATTAACAGCCATTGGGCGGTCTTTGATGGCATGCATGCCTAAGATTGCGCTTTGTGGTGGGTTAATGATTGGAGTAGACATCAGAGAACCGAACACACCACCGTTAGTGATAGTGAAGTTACCGCCACTTAAATCTTCAACAGTTAATTTACCGTCGCGACCTTTGACAGCCAGCTCTTTAATATTTTTCTCGATATCAGCCATGCTCATTGCATCCACATCACGCAGAACTGGGGTTACCAGACCACGCGGTGTTGATACCGCAATACTGATGTCAAAATAGTTATGGTAAACCACGTCAGAGCCATCAATAGAAGCGTTCACTTCTGGATAGCGTTTCAGTGCTTCAACCGCCGCCTTAATGTAGAAAGACATAAAGCCTAAACGTACACCGTGACGTTTTTCGAAAGCTTCACCGTACTGTGCACGCAGGTCTTTGATAGGCTGCATGTTGATTTCGTTGAAGGTTGTTAACATCGCAGTGCTGTTTTTAGCTTCCAACAGACGCTCTGCAATACGTTTACGCAGGCGAGTCATCGGAACACGTTTTTCACTACGGTGAGCTAATGGTGCTTGAGCTGCAGCTGGTGCTTGAGCCGCTGGTGTCGCAGCTGGTTTAGCTGCTAAATGTTTTTCAACATCTTCACGAGTCAGACGACCACCAACACCAGTCCCTTTGATATCAGCAGGGTTCAGGTTGTGCTCAGCGACCAGACGACGAATCGCTGGGCTCAGTGCATCGTTGCTTTCCTCTTCTAAGCTCGCAGTTTGGCGTGCTGCTGGTGCCGGTGCTGCTTCTTTAACTTCAGCAGGGATACCTGTGCTATCGCCTAAACGAATGCGACCCAGTAACTGTTTAGATAAAACAGTTGCACCTTCTTCTTCAATAATGGCTTCCAGAACACCAGCTTCACTTGCTGGAACTTCAAGAACAACTTTGTCTGTTTCGATCTCAACCAGAACTTCGTCACGCTGAACACTGTCACCTGGTTTTTTATGCCATGTGGCAACCGCTGCGTCAGCGACGGATTCAGGAAGATCGGGAACAAGAATTTCTACGCTACTCATTTTCTATCCTTTAATTATGCAATGTTCAAAGCGTCATTAACCAGGGCCGCTTGTTGTTCCTGGTGAACGGAGGTATAACCAACTGCTGGAGAAGAAGAAGCTGCTCGACCCGCATAGCGTAAAGTTGCGCCTGCTGGGATAGCTTCATGGAAATTGTGCTGGCTGCAATACCAAGCACCTTGGTTCAGTGGCTCTTCTTGGCACCAAACGAAATCTTTCACATGAGCGTACTGAGCGAATACTTTTTGGATATCTTCGCGTGGGAACGGATACAGCTGTTCAATACGCACGATAGCCACATCTTTTTGCTCTTTCTTACGACGTTGTTCTAATAAATCGTAATAAACTTTACCGGAACACATAACGACGCGTTTCACATCTTTCGGATTAATTTCGTCAATTTCACCGATAACTGGTTGGAATGAACCATTCGCCAGCTCATCCATGCTAGAAACGGCTAATGGATGACGTAACAGTGACTTAGGTGACATAACAATCAGAGGACGACGCATATCGCGCAGTGCTTGACGGCGTAACATGTGGTAAACCTGAGCAGGTGTTGATGGCACACACACTTGCATGTTTTGATCCGCACACAGTTGCAGGTAACGCTCTAAACGTGCAGATGAGTGCTCTGGGCCCTGACCTTCATAACCATGAGGCAGTAACATGACCAGACCACACATACGACCCCATTTTTGCTCACCAGAGCTAATGAATTGGTCGATAACAACTTGCGCACAGTTAGCAAAGTCACCGAACTGAGCTTCCCAGATAGTCAGCGCGCGCGGTTCAGTTGTTGCATAGCCATATTCAAATGCCAATACTGCGTTTTCAGTCAGAACAGAGTCCCAAACGTTGAATACGCCTTGGCCGCTATGGACATTTTGCAGAGGCACGTACACAGAACCATTGGTTTGGTTGTGAACAACTGCGTGACGGTGGAAGAAGGTACCACGACCCGCATCTTCACCGGATAAACGGATTGGAACGCCTTCATCAACTAACGTACCGTAAGCCAGAGTTTCTGCAGCACCCCAGTCGAGTAATTTTTCGCCTTTCGCCATTTCAGCGCGGTCAGCATAAATTTTCTCAACACGAGATTGTGCAACGATACCTTCAGGGATCGTGCTCAGCTTAGTCGCTAATTCTGTTAAACGTTTAATATCGTAACCAGATTTATATTGCTCATTCCACTCATGGTTTAAGTACGGTTCCCATGTGTAAGAATGCAGACCCATTTCACGATATTCTTCAACAACACAATCACCACGGTCTAACGCGTCACGATACAGGTTAACCATTTCAGTGACTTCATTCGCAGAAACCACGCCAGCTTCGATTAAACGATCTGCGTAGATTTTACGTGGGGTTGGGTGCTGTTTAATTTTTTGGTACATGATTGGCTGAGTTGCACTTGGCTCATCAGCTTCGTTATGACCATGACGGCGGTAACATACTAAGTCGATCATCACATCGCGCTTAAAGGTGTTACGGAAATCTAAGGCCAAGCGAGTCACAAATGAGACCGCTTCAGGGTCATCAGCATTAACGTGGAAAATAGGTGCCTGCACCATTTTCACGATATCAGTACAGTATTCTGTTGAACGTGTGTCTTTCGGGTTGGAGGTTGTAAAACCAACTTGGTTGTTGATAACGATACGCATAGTACCGCCAACTTCGTAACCACGAGCCTGAGACATGTTCAGGGTTTCTTGTACAACACCTTGACCGGTTACTGCAGAGTCACCGTGAATGGTGATTGGCAGAACCATGTTGCTGCGACCTTCGTCCAGACGGTCACGGCGAGCACGTACAGAACCGATAACTACAGGGCTCACGATTTCTAAATGCGATGGGTTAAATGCCAGTGCTAAGTGAACACGGGAACCCGCAGTTTCGAAATCAGAAGAGAAACCTTGGTGATATTTAACGTCACCTGCGCTTGAATGGTCTTTGTGCTTACCAGCAAATTCATCAAATAATTCAGCCGGTTTTTTACCCAGAATGTTGATCAGGACGTTTAGGCGGCCACGGTGCGCCATACCAAGTACCACTTCACGGGTGTCTTGCTTGCCTGCATGATGGATAAGATCCTTCAGCATTGGGATCAGTGCATCACCACCTTCTAAAGAGAAACGTTTTGCACCTGGGAATTTTGCACCAAGGTAACGCTCAAGACCTTCCGCTGCCGTTAATTCAGCTAAGAAGCGACGTTTTTCTTCTTTAGAAAATTGCTGCGCAACATTCACAGACTCTAAACGCTGTTGGATCCAACGTTTTTCTTCTGTGTTAGTAATGTGCATATATTCCGCACCAATGGAACCGCAATAGATGCGCTTCAGGTGGTCATATAGCTCGCTGAGTTTCATGGTTTCTTTGCCAATTGCAAATGAACCCACGTTGAAAGTTTCGTCGAAATCTTCTTTGGTTAGGTTATGGAATGTAGGGTCCAGATCTGGAACGGCTTCGCGCTTCCAAAGTCCTAACGGGTCGAGATTTGCATTTTGATGTCCGCGGAAGCGGAAGGCATTGATAAGCTGCAAAACTTTAACTTGTTTTGCGTCGATCGTTGGATCGCTAACAGAGGTGTGGTAACGGGTAGAATCTTTTGCTAAGCGACGGAAGTAGTCTCGTGCTTGCGAATGTAATTGCTCACCGCTATTACCCGCTCCAGGTAGTTGCTGGAAGATTTCTCTCCATTCGACATCTACGGAATTAGGGTCAGTCAGATAATCTTCATAGAGCTGTTCTATATAAGACTGGTTCGCGCCTGCCAGAAAGCTTGAATCCAGCCAGTCCTTCATTACGCCGTTCTGCATTGTGATCCCTTAAGCTTTATAAGCTTTAGTTTTCGCCGTGGTTAACTAATCGTCGCATTTAAGCGACCTCGATAAAGGTTCTCTTGGACGTGCTTTTTGCATGTTCTCACTTTGGGAGTCCCTCTTATCAATTAAGGGTTTCCCTTTTAAGGAACCTTTAAAAACTGTCTACGGTTTTTAAAGGTTCCTTGCTTTCGCAAGTGTCTTCATCTTGTTTTGCAGTTGGCTTTTTACTTTCACTTTTTGACTTTTTGCTTTACGTTTCAGTGATTCAATTTAAGACTTATACTTACTTTACGCTTATTTTTTACTTTAAGTACGTATTTTGTGCTATCCAAATTTAGCCTACGCCACCTAAGCGCCGTAGGCTGTATCGATTTAGGCACTATGTTTCAACAACATAGACTTAATGTGACCGATAGCTTTCGTTGGATTTAGTCCTTTAGGGCATACATTGACACAATTCATAATGCTATGACAGCGGAAAACACTAAAAGCGTCGTTCAGATCATCTAATCGTGAATCTGTTTCAGTATCGCGACTATCAATCAAGAATCTATACGCAGCTAACAGACCCGCAGGACCGATAAATTTGTCTGGATTCCACCAAAACGATGGGCATGAAGTTGAACAGCATGCACACAAAATACACTCATAGAGACCATCGAGTTTTTCACGTTGTACTGGTGACTGTAAATTTTCACGCGCCGGTGGATTCTTATTATCATTAATAAGATACGGACGAATTTTTTCGTATTGGGTGTAAAACTGTGTCATGTCAATAATCAGGTCACGAACAACTGGCAGACCGGGTAATGGACGGATCACAATTTTTTTGCCACTACGGGTTAAAGCAGACAATGGCGTAATACATGCCAGCCCATTTTTACCGTTCATGTTCAGACCATCGGAACCACACACACCTTCACGGCAAGAACGACGGAATGAAAGCGTTGGGTCTTGTTCTTTTAACTGAATTAATGCATCCAGCAACATCATGTCACGCCCTTCTTTCACTTCAAGGGTGTAATCTTGCATGCGTGGCGCATTATCTACATCAGGATTGTAGCGATAAATCGAAAATTCTAGTTTCATAGTTTATTTCTCCGCAACTGGATTAACACCACGCATTAATAGGTACGAATCTTCGGTGGGAAGGCTTCACGCAACTTAGGTTGCATGTTCACTTCACGACGAGTCATCGTTTCAGATTGCGGTAGATATAATGAGTGGCATAACCAATTTGCATCATCACGATCTGGGAAGTCAAAGCGGCTGTGAGCACCACGGCTCTCTGTACGGAAGTTTGCAGCTTGTGCAGTTGCATAAGCAGTTTCCATCAGGTTATCCAGCTCTAAACATTCGATACGTTGGGTATTGAACTCAGTTGAAGTGTCATCCAGACGCGCATTTTTCAGACGTTCACGGATTTCTTTCAGTTCTTCTAAGCCCTTCGCCATTGCATCCCCTTCACGGAATACGGAGAAGTTGTTCTGCATACAAGATTGCAGTGCTTTACGGATATCAGTTGGATCTTCACCCGTACGCGCATTTTCCCAACGATTGAAACGAGCCATTGCTGCATCGATGTCTGATTCAGATGCATCACGCATTGGACCTTGTTCCATGATGGATTCATTCAAGTGTAAACCAGCAGAACGACCAAATACCACGAGGTCAAGCAGGGAGTTACCGCCTAGACGGTTTGCGCCGTGAACAGATACACAAGCAATCTCACCCACAGCAAACAGACCCGGAATCACTTCGTCTTCGCCTTTTTCGTTATAGCGAATCGCTTGACCCGTCACTTTAGTTGGAATACCACCCATCATATAGTGACAAGTTGGGATAACTGGGATTGGCTCTTTAACTGGGTCAACGTGGGCAAAAGTACGAGATAATTCAAGGATACCCGGTAAGCGAGATTCCAGAACATCTTTTCCTAAGTGGTCCAGTTTCAGTTTCGCGTGTGGACCCCATGGACCATCACAGCCACGACCTTCACGGATTTCAATCATGATTGAACGTGCAACAACGTCACGACCAGCAAGGTCTTTTGCGTTTGGTGCATAACGTTCCATGAAGCGCTCGCCATCTTTGTTCAGCAGGTAACCACCTTCACCACGGCAGCCTTCTGTGACCAGAACACCTGCGCCAGCAATACCCGTTGGATGGAATTGCCACATTTCCATATCTTGCAATGGAACGCCAGCACGCACAGCCATACCAACACCGTCACCAGTATTGATATGTGCGTTAGTGGTAGACTGGTAAATACGGCCCGCACCGCCCGTTGCTAAGATGGTTGCTTTCGCTTTGAAGTAAACCAGCTCGCCCGTTTCCATGCAGATTGCAGTACAACCTACGATATCGCCATCTTGGTTTTTTACTAAATCCAGGGCATACCATTCGGAGAAAATCGTAGTGTGGTTTTTTAAATTTTGCTGATACAGAGTATGCAATAGTGCATGACCAGTACGGTCAGCCGCAGCAGCAGTACGTGCCGCTTGCTCACCACCGAAGTTCTTAGACTGGCCACCGAATGGACGTTGATAAATCGTCCCATCTTCAAGACGTGAGAAAGGCAATCCCATATGTTCTAATTCAAGGATAGCTTCTGGCCCCGTTTTACACATGTATTCGATAGCATCTTGGTCACCGATATAGTCGGAACCTTTAACAGTATCGTACATATGCCATTCCCAGTTGTCAGGATGTGTGTTGCCCAGTGCAACAGTGATACCACCTTGCGCTGACACAGTATGAGAACGAGTTGGAAATACTTTAGATAACAAAGCACAAGATAGGCCTTGTTGAGAAATTTGTAGTGCTGCGCGCATACCTGCACCGCCCGCACCGATAACGATAGCGTCAAACTCTCTGATTGGCAGATTCATTTTATGCACCCCACACAACAATTGTTCCGTAAATTAAGTAAGCCAGCAAACCAACCACGATGGCCAGTTGTAGTACTAAGCGAATCGCCAGCGGCTTAACATAGTCAGTCAGTACTTGCCACATACCGATCCAAGCATGTACAAGAATCGAGAACAATGTGAGGATGGTGAATACTTTAGTCACAGAGGAGGCAAAGAAGCCTCGCCATACTTCGTAGGTAATATCATTAATCGCTACGAAGCCAACAATGTAGAGTACGTAGAGGACGATAACGATCGCCGAGCCACGGATTAATAGCCAGTCCTGGATACCAGTACGGCCTAAAGCTGAAGCATTACTTACCATACTAAGATCCCCGCCAGAATTGCCAGAATTACAGTAATTACAAATGTAATTTTTGCGGATGAGTTACCCGCAGCAAGGGTTTCATCAACACAACCGAAATCCATCAGCATATGACGAATACCACCACAAATGTGGTAAGCCAGCGCTGTTAAGATCCCCCAAAGAATGAACTTAGCAAAAAAGCCAGTCATTACTTCAGACGCGTATTGAAAACCTTCTGGAGAGGAGAGAGAAGTCCCTAGCAACCAAAGCAGAATACCAACTGCGATGAGAGTAATGACGCCAGAGACACGGTGCAAGATCGACGATATTGCAGTAATCGGGAAATGAATCGTCTGCAAATCAAGGTTGACAGGTCTTTGTTTTTTCACAATTTTGCCCACACAGCTCTTTATTATTTTCCATCCTCCGGACCTGGGGTGGAAATCAGACAGCGACAGGGGTACAAAATGCAACTTAACACAAACTTTAATCCATCATGTTTGAATAAAGTTGCATACTGATCACGCTGGGAACTCCTACTCAGGGTAATCCGGAGACCTGCCGCCAGTATAAAGTCTTCACATTGCTATTACAATTCCCACACAAAAGGTTTGGAGACATTTAGCCCGAACAGTGAGAAGGATCACGATTTAAACATTTTATATAAATGTGCTTATCTTATTTGACAATGATTCAACATTTATCTTACATATATGCCTGACAGATTTATCTGAATACGTTACGGATGACCCAGAGTCGTGTAGTAATGTGAATGAGTATGCAAGTATAAACAAAAGTTATGAAAGTTGTTTCCCTTACCACAAATAATGATATTGTAGAGAAAACAACAAAAAAAGAACATAACGCCCTATACACTCGCAAACAACCTAACCACATTGTTATCGGTATTGATATTGGTTGCCGGATTTCAAGGTTTTATGTGATATCCCGCTGATTTTCTCAACACACCGATAGAACAATGCTCAAAGACGCAGTATAACGCTGAGTTCTGGGTTGTTGAGTGTGGATTATCAAGCGCTAAGGAGACCGTAAATGGCTGATAACAAAGCTAAGATAATGACTGGAAGTAAAGGTGATTTCGAACTAGACATCCTAAGCCCGACCATTGGCCAAGATGTTATCGATGTACGAGCTTTAGGTTCTAAAGGGTTTTTCACATACGACCCCGGTTTTACTTCTACCGCATCCTGTGAGTCAAAAATTACCTATATCGATGGTGATAAAGGCGTTCTACTCCACCGTGGTTTCCCAATTGATCAACTCGCCACTCAAGCCTCGTACCTTGAAGTTTGTTATATCCTGTTATACGGCGAAGCACCAACCCAAGAACAATATAATACATTTAAAAATACGGTAACTCGCCACACCATGATCCATGAGCAAATCACTCGTATGCTTAATGGTTTCCGTCGTGACTCTCACCCAATGGCAGTTCTGTGCGGGGTAACGGGTGCTCTGGCAGCGTTCTATCACGATGCATTAGACGTTAATAACCCTCGCCACCGTGAAATCACCGCTTACCGTCTGCTGTCCAAAATGCCGACCGTTGCAGCGATGTGTTACAAATACTCTATCGGACAACCTTTTGTTTATCCTCGTAATAATTTATCTTACGCGGGTAATTTCTTGCACATGATGTTCTCTACTCCATGTGAAGAATATGTGGTTAATCCAGTACTTGAGCGCGCAATGGACAGAATTTTGATCCTGCACGCTGACCACGAACAAAACGCATCAACCTCAACAGTCCGTACCGCAGGTTCTTCCGGCGCTAACCCATTTGCGTGTATTGCAGCAGGTATCGCATCTCTGTGGGGACCTGCTCATGGTGGTGCTAACGAAGCCTGCTTACGTATGCTTGAAGAAATTCAAACTGTTGAGCACATCCCTGCATTTATCGAACGTGCGAAAGATAAAAACGACTCTTTCCGCTTAATGGGCTTCGGTCACCGCGTTTATAAAAATCATGACCCACGCGCTACCGTTATGCGTGAAACTTGCCATGAAGTACTGAACGAGTTGGGCCTAAATGATAGCCTGCTTGAAGTGGCCATGGAATTAGAACGTATCGCACTGAACGACCCGTACTTCATTGAGAAGAAACTGTACCCTAACGTTGACTTCTACTCAGGTATCATCCTAAAAGCAATGGGTATTCCATCTTCAATGTTTACCGTTATCTTCGCGATTGCACGTACCATTGGTTGGATTGCACATTGGAACGAAATGCACGATGAAGGTCTGAAAATTGCACGTCCTCGCCAACTGTATACTGGCTATGACAGACGTGAGTTCAGCTCTGAGTTAGACAAAAAATAATTTAACTCGTTCATCACTAAAGCCTCGACCATTCGGGGCTTTTTAATTTCTAACGTTCTATTTTTATTCTACTTTTTAGTCTTGATCCACCACTGTATTCCCGTGGTGTCATTCCGCTCATTTTGCGGAAAAAGCTAATAAATGCACTGTCACTGGTCAAACCTAACTCTTGAGTAATAAATCCGTAGGTTTTCTTCTGCGCTAATAACTCTATCCCTTTGATAAACCGCCATTGTTGTCGCCACACTTGGTAGCTCATTCCAGTCTCTTTTAGAAAAATTCGCGTAATGGTCTTCTCACTGGCACCAACAGTTTGAGCTAATTGGTTCAAAGGTGGAGGAAGTCGTTCTAGGTCAAGGGACTTAAAACGCCTGTCTTGAGGTAAAGAAAGTAGCGTGGGTTCCTCTGTTGCACATTGTAATTCATCAATAAAAACAGGAAGTAACCTTGCTAATCGCCCTTCTCGCCAGTCACTCTCAAAAGGAGCCACCGCGATACGTTCCAACAACTCTCGAAGCAAAGGAGAGATACTTAAAATAGACACATGGTCAGAAATTTGCTTCGCATATTCTTGGCTTAGATAAACAGACCGATACCCTACCGAAGCGCGCATTTGTACTCGATGGCTCGTAAACGGCGGGATCCACGCAACTCTCCCTGGCGGTAGTAACGAAATTTCATTCTGTAAACTGATACGAATGCAGCCTTGTTGTGTAAATAACAATTGCCCCATTTCATGGGTATGCGCACCAGAATCATGTTGTCCCATTTGGGCTGCAATCCCCAATACGGGGGCATCATACCAGTGAGTTTGAAACTCATCTGTCTGTAATAACCACGCCATAATTGTCTCATTTTTGATATTTATTGTCTTTATTATTGTAATAAGACAACCCAAAAGCCAATAAACTTCTTCGTATTCCCACAAATTAAAGAGAAGAATATAGGTAAATTACATGAATCGTTCACTTTCCTTATGGCTTGCAGTGGCTTTAATGATGTTTCCGCAAATTGTCGAAACCATTTACAGCCCCGCATTGACTGATATTGCGGCTGCATTTCAGGTGAATGCCGAAAAAGCCTCTCAAACGCTTTCGCTGTATTTTTTTGCTTTCGCTTTTGGTGTCGTATTTTGGGGCAGAATGTGTGATGTGATTGGCCGTCGCCCCACTATTTTACTGGGGTTATTTCTGTATGGAGTTGCCGCTGTAAGCGCACTTTTTGTCTCGCATTTCTATGGGTTACTGCTACTGCGTATGTTATCCGCGTTTGGTGCCGCAGTAGGCTCTATTGGCACACAAACTATGATGCGTGACAGTTTTCAAGGTCATACGTTAGCCAAAGTTTTCTCGGTGATGGGCATCGCCTTAGCGATAAGTCCTGCACTTGGCATGATTTTCGGTGCCAGCTTAGTTTGGCTAGGTAGTTACCGAGCCATTTTTATGGGTTTGGCTCTCTTAGCCGCCATACTTTTGTTATGGTCATGTTATAAGCTTCCTGAGACCAAACCACAGAACGTGATCAAAACCCCATTTTTAACCACGGTTTTACACATGTTAGGGGATAAACGGATTCTCCAAAATGTGATGTTGATTGCATTTTTCAACATTAATTTATTCAGTTATTACCAGCTTGGACCCTTTATTTTTGAACAATTAACGTTCAACCAACAACAATTTGGTCTGACAGGTATTTTATTAGCATTAGGTGTCGGTCTCGGTTCGCTGATTAATCACACATTATTGGCGAAAAAGTGGTCAGCAGAAAAACTGGTGAAATTAGCCAGTAGCCTATCTGTTGTCAGTAGTTGTTTAGTTTATCTACTGCAAGGTCATATTTGGTTTGTGCTGCCAATAATGGGCATTGTGGTGGGATATGGGATCGCAATTGCGAATATTTTGGCGCACGCTCTGGATAATTATCAAGACAGAAAAGGCACCGCCGGCGCAATTTTAGGTTTATTTTACTATTTAGGATTAGCTCTCGGATTAATGGCCGCCGGCGAGGTTCAAAACCTAGGATTAGTGCTTATCACTTCAAGCCTAATACTGCTCCTTACCGCATTAAAATACCGAACTTGACCTATTTCTTTCATCAAGCCCAACGAGGATGTTTTCTATTATGAGGTGTTTTCTACTATGAGATGTTTTCTACTACGTAGCTATTTTCTAAGGATTTCGAGCCACAACTAGGCGGCCAAAGAGTGAAGCCCTAGGAGCATACAAAAGTATGTGACTAGGGTTCACGAATGCAGCCAACAACGTTGTAGTTTGAAAGACAAAGAAAATACTAAGCGGGGTTATCGATGTCGATGAAGGTTGCATTTACCCCATGATTATCATTCAACCACTCCGTCAACGCCTTAATCCCATAACGCTCTGTTGCATGGTGCCCTGCACTGTAGAAGTGGATCCCCATTTCTCTTGCGATATGAATGGTTTGCTCTGACACTTCCCCTGTCACAAAAGCATCTACACCAAATTCTGCCGCTTGCATAATAAAGCCCTGACCACCACCAGTACACCATGCAATTTGACGAATTTCTTCTTTGGCGTTGTCGCCACAATGCAATACTTTACGCCCTAAGCGATTTTCTAAACGCTCGGTTAATTTCGCGGGGGTAATGGGTTGGTCGAAAAAGCTAAATGGTATCAGTGGCTCAATGTTGCCATTGACTTGTACGCCCATAATATGGGCCAGTTGCGCATTGTTACCTAATACAGGGTGAGCATCTAATGGTAGGTGATAACCGTATAGGTTAATGTCATTCACCAGCAATGTTTTTAGGCGATTTCTTTTCATGCCTTTGATAATGGCGGGTTCGTTTTTCCAAAAGTAGCCATGATGCACAATCACCGCATCGGCATTCAGTCTTACCGCTTCATCCAATAATGCTTGGCAAGCTGTCACGCCTGTCACGATTTTTTTAACGTGAGGACGACCTTCGACTTGCAATCCATTTGGGGCATAGTCTTGGATTTCACTGACTTTCAGCTCGTCGTTAATTAGCTCTTCTAACTTAAAATTATGCATAATCGTGTCCTTTACCTACTGAATTCCTACTTATTCGTATTCAATTAGCATAAACGTAAATGATTTTTTTTTCTGCTGTATTTATTGGCTAACTCACACAAGCTAAGAATTTAGTCAAATTTGAAAGAGAGAGGAAATTAAACAAAAAAGCTCCCCACAGAGAGCCTTCTTGAGTTTATAGAATTGTGACTGTTTTTAGTCTTTCTTCGATTTATTCGCAAAGAAAATATCAGATTGAATATCTTCAGTTCGAATAGTGAAAAGTTGGTTAGTTAAATCCTCAGTTAGCTTCTCGGCGCTTGCCATCACATCCAGATTAAACTTATTAAGCATTTTATTGGCGGCGACTTTATCTGTTTTCGCCATTTTTAAGTAATTCACTTCCATGGCTTTTTGCTCTAACGCCGTTTTCGCTTCCCACTCTTGATAGGCTTTTTTAACAATAGGCGCAAGTTTAGGGTAGTCCGTCATCACTAATGTTTGTAACTTACGGTATTTCCAATAAATAGAATCGCTGTCTGCCTTATCTGTACCAACACCGTAATGCTTAGGATAAGCTTCTAGCCCACTATAATAAGGAACAAATGCGGTCAAATCCGCCATTCCTAACCCAACATATGTCACTTCGCCAATTTCTTGTGGTAACTCTGGACGTACTTGCATCACATGAGCTTCATAGGTTCTAAACACGCTGATTGGCCGCCATGGCTCTTTTCCGTTTAAGCCGTTGGTATACGGGTCATGTTCCGTGCCTTCAAAGTGATTACGTAACATGGCTTTCGCTTCTTCTACAGAGACTTTTTTCTCTGGTGTTAAGAAGGGAGCAAAATGTCTACCATCTGCAATATCTTGTTTTAACGACGGATTAAACTGCTGCTGAATGATCCAAACCCGTGGATCGTTATAATCACGATCACGCTCGTCATCTCGCGTATAGGCTTTAGAAAAATTGAATGCGCCATCTTTAGCTGGGTTGTATAAACCCTTTTCTACTGCAAATTCAACGAGGTTTTTAGAACCCAGCATATCGGGATTATTCACCTCAAACGCTTGTAAACGCCCCTGATTACCCGTTGCAAAATATTTATCTTTTGCAATTTTTTGAGCCATCCATTGATGACCCGTTCCAGTTTCTAAATACCACAATTCATTTTTATCGACGACAGCAACACCAAAGCCTTCACCGGCACCTTGGGTTTCAATAATATTACCTAAAAGCGCCACCGCTTCACGGGCTGTTTTTGCGCGGGAAAGAAGTACATCTGGAATATCATCTTCTGTAATTCCAGTTTCTTCAACATAGGGATCAAACGCTAATGCTTTAGGAGTAGCAAATATAGATTCAGTACCACTGACTCCTACACCTAATTCATTAAATCCAGTTGCACCATGTAATTGTGTTTTCCAATTTGGCACAGTTGTATATCGTAATGAATTTTTTGGTAATGGGTAGGTGAAATTATTAGCACCATTATGTTCTTTTGTACTATATATTCCTGATTGATTTTTTTTTGCGGGATGTATGACAAAATGCTGAGCTTTTAATGCACTGCTGTCAGCACTTCTCGCGATAATTAACGAGCCATCATTCGTGGCTTCACTACCCGCAAGCAGTGTGGTACAGGCCAATCCCGATGATATTAATGCGATATTAATTGACAATGCGATAACACATTTTTTAAATAGAATCATGATATTCCTCATTTGCTATTTATAATTAAATATCTTTTTAATTTTAATAAAATAAAATCCAATTTTATTGGGAATGGATATTAGCAATGAGATAAAGATAATTACCGTGATTCACTTCTCAGTGTCAAATAAGTTAATTTATTTAAATTTCAAATTAAATAACATGGCTTTAATTTAAATAACATTGAAGTATAGGAATTAATTATTATGATTTTTATATAAAAAAATCCCCACAATTAAATGATTGCAGGGATATCTTTTTAGTGAATTGAATCACTGATTAACGATGGCTTTCCATCGTTACTTCCGAGCTAGCCAACCATACAGGTTTATCGCTCGTTTTAGCCCAGACTTTATGCAGATAGCTATAAAATCTTGCTCTTTTTGGATAAAAAACCATAACCGGAAACGCAATAATGCCAGCTGTAACAGCAGCAGTGCGGCGTAAAAGTACCTGATTACGGGAATATTCTTGATATGTGGACATCGATATCCTCCTTCAGTAGCCACTTAATTTTGCCGATCCCAGTATTGCTCTTTACTTATATCTGACTTAATTCACATTTAACTCAATTCGCATTGAACGTAAATCACCAAAGAGGCACTAAAATCGAACACCAAGGTTAATCTTCATTAACGGAATCTATAATAGCGTAATTTGTGTAATTAAACTACTCATCTGACCACTTAAATATAAAATAAATTAACTTTTTGACTCAGTTTCGTTGTTTTATTACGAAATGTAGCAATGTATCGTACAAAACAAACAAATAAATCACACCTAATTAACAAACTATACTTATAGTATCCCTTCGGCATCACGAAGCGATTTTAATTGGGCATTTTTATACTATTTTTACACCTCACCTTGTTTTTTTATCAGCTTCTTTACAAGCAAATGCCTAACCTAGCGCAATGGAAATAATAAGGAGATAACAATGTCGCTACTTTCCATTTCTGGGGCAGTTCTTGTTGTTGTACTGCTGGTTTATCTGATTTATGCCCTGCTCAACGCGGAGAATTTCTGATATGGCCACCAATGCGTTTTTATTGATCGCCAGTTTTTTACTGGTTCTTATGCTGTTAGCAAAACCACTCGGCAACTTTATTGCATATCTTATCGATGGCGATATGCCACGTACGATTGCCAAAAGTGAATCTGTATTCTGGCGATTAAGTGGAATCAAACAAGTGGGGCGCGATCTCCCTGAGATGAATTACTGGCAATATGCCATCGCCATTTTGCTATTTAACCTGCTAGGTTTTGGCTTACTTTTCGTTATTTTAATGTGCCAAGGTTCCTTACCTCTCAACCCTCAGCATTATCCGGGAATGAGCTGGGACTTGGCTTTTAACACAGCAATTAGTTTTGTGGCCAATACCAACTGGCAATCTTATAGCGGGGAAAATACCCTAAGCTATCTGAGCCAAATGGTCGGTTTAACCGTACAAAACTTCCTTTCGGCAGCCACAGGGATCGCCGTCGTATTTGCACTTATTCGTGCATTTTCACGCCACGGTAGCAAAACGATTGGTAATGCTTGGGTCGATTTAGCACGTATCACTCTGTATCTCCTGCTGCCATTAGCCATTATTTTTGCTTTATTCTTTGTCAGCCAAGGGGTTATTCAAAACTTCGCCCCTTATGTTTTGAGTAACAACCTTGATAGCGCGCCGCAACTGTTACCAATGGGCCCAGTGGCATCCCAAGAAGCCATCAAATTATTGGGCACTAACGGAGGTGGATTCTTTGGGGCTAACTCATCTCATCCATTTGAAAACCCAACGGCATTAAGCAACTTTGTTCAAATGTTGGCTATCTTCCTTATCCCAACTGCACTTTGCTTTGCTTTTGGTCGTACCGTCAGTGATAACAAACAAGGTCACGCCCTGTTATGGGCAATGGCGATTATTTTCGTGATTGCCGCCGCCGTTGTGATCCATGAAGAATACGTCGGTAACCCATTCTTAGGGGAGCTACATGCCAGTAGCACCGCTAACCTTGAAGGGAAAGAAAACCGCTTTGGTACATTAGGATCTGCGTTATATGCCGTCGTTACTACCGCTGCATCTTGTGGTGCCGTGAACTCAATGCACGATTCTTACACCGCATTAGGTGGCATGGTTCCTATGTGGTTGATGCAAATTGGTGAAGTTGTCTTTGGGGGAGTCGGTTCAGGTTTATACGGCATGTTGCTGTTTGTTTTACTTGCCGTGTTCTTAGCTGGATTGATGATTGGTCGAACTCCTGAATACCTCGGTAAAAAAATCGAAGTGCGTGAAATGAAAATGGTAGCACTGGCAATCCTAGTTACGCCAACTTTAGTGCTACTTGGTACCACTATTTCACTGATGACCGAAGCCGGACGCGCCGGCATTCTTAACCCTGGCGCTCACGGATTTAGCGAAGTGTTATACGCATTCTCATCCGCAGCCAATAACAATGGTAGTGCATTTGCAGGGTTAAGCGCGAACACGCCGTATTACAACGTGATGCTGGCATTAGCCATGTTCCTTGGTCGTTTCGGTGTGATTTTCCCTGTATTAGCGATTGCAGGCTCTATGGCAGTGAAAAAACCACAAGCCGCCAGCCTTGCAACATTGCCGACACACGGTCCACTGTTTATCGGATTATTAATCATGACTGTTCTTCTCATTGGTGCGCTGACCTTTGTCCCTGCGCTTGCGTTAGGGCCAATCGCGGAACATCTGCAAATTTGGTTAGCGGCATAATGAGGGTGAAAAAATGAAAAATCAAAAAACACAATTATTTGATAGCAAACTGGTTCGCCAATCGACGATTGATGCCATTAAAAAACTGACACCACAGGCCCAATGGCGTAATCCAGTCATGTTTGTGGTTTACATCGGCAGTATTATTACGACTTTATTATGGATAGCCATGGTCGCCGGCTATAGCGAAGGCAACGCTTGGTTTAGTGGCATGGTCACTTTATGGTTATGGTTTACTGTGCTGTTTGCCAACTTTGCAGAAGCTTTAGCGGAAGGCCGTAGTAAAGCGCAAGCTCAGAGTTTAAAAGGCGTAAAACAGCAAAGCCGAGCGACCAAACTGGCGACAGCGTCTCTCGATGCACCGCAAGAAATGGTCAGTTCAGACCAACTTCGTAAAGGCGATATCGTCCTGATCCGCGCAGGGGAAACCATTCCTTGTGATGGCGAAGTGATTGAAGGCGGTGCCTCCGTAGATGAAAGTGCCATTACAGGTGAATCCGCGCCTGTGATCCGTGAATCCGGTGGAGACTTTTCATCGGTCACGGGGGGAACTCGCGTACTTTCTGACTGGCTGATTGTCGAATGTACGGTTAACCCGGGTGAAACATTCTTAGACCGCATGATCTCCATGGTGGAAGGCGCACAACGCCGTAAAACGCCCAATGAAATCGCGCTCACTATATTATTAACCGCACTGACCATTATCTTTGTTCTAGTGTGTGCAACGTTATATCCGTTCACCTTGTATGCCACGGAATACGCAGGTGCAGGTGGTGCGGTGTCTATCATTGTATTGATTGCCTTGCTGATCTGTCTGATCCCTACCACCATTGGCGGGTTACTTTCTTCCATTGGGGTTGCCGGAATGAGCCGTATGCTAGGCGCAAACGTGATTGCCACCAGCGGACGTGCCGTGGAAGCAGCGGGAGACGTTGACGTCCTGTTACTGGACAAAACAGGCACCATCACCCTCGGTAACCGTCAAGCCTCAGAGTTTTTACCGTTAAGTGGTGTCTCGGAACAACAATTAGCAGACGCCGCTCAACTCTCCTCTCTGGCGGATGAAACCCCAGAAGGACGCAGTATTGTGGTGCTCGCAAAACAAAAATTCAATTTACGTGAACGCGATATCCACGCCATGAACGCTACGTTTGTCCCCTTCTCTGCCATGACTCGCATGAGCGGTGTGAACGTCGGCGAACGTATGATCCGCAAAGGTTCTGCTGACGCTATTCGCCGTTATGTCGAAGCCAACCACGGTAAATTCCCTGTCGAAGCCGACAAACTTGTTGAACAGGTGGCGCATACAGGGGGAACACCATTAGTAGTGGTTGATAGCCAAACAGTACTCGGTGTAGTGGCGCTCAAAGACATCGTCAAAGGCGGTATGAAAGAGCGTTTTGCGCAAATGCGTGCGATGGGGATCAAAACCGTGATGATCACGGGGGACAACCACCTAACCGCAGCGGCGATTGCGGCAGAAGCAGGCGTAGATGATTTCTTAGCTGAAGCCACTCCAGAAGCAAAACTTGCATTGATACGCCAATATCAATCGGAAGGTCGCTTGGTGGCCATGACCGGGGATGGCACCAACGATGCGCCAGCACTGGCACAAGCGGATGTGGCCGTTGCCATGAACTCGGGTACGCAAGCGGCTAAAGAAGCCGGTAACATGGTAGATTTAGATTCCAACCCAACTAAGCTGATTGAAGTGGTGCATATTGGTAAACAGATGCTGATGACTCGCGGATCATTGACCACATTCAGTATTGCCAACGATATCGCCAAATACTTTGCAATTATTCCGGCCTGTTTTGCGGTCACATGGCCACAACTCAATGCCTTGAATATTATGCATTTGCACTCCCCTGCTTCGGCATTGCTGTCGGCGGTTATTTTTAATGCCTTGATTATTGTGTTCTTAATTCCACTGGCCTTAAAAGGGGTGAATTATCGCCCGATGAGTTCTCAATCACTTTTACAGCGTAACTTGGGCCTGTATGGGTTAGGCGGCTTGATTGTCCCATTTGTGGGGATCAAACTTATCGATATGTTCATCAGCTTATTTGGTATTTAAGGAGCCTATTATGAACATGTTTCGTTCTTCATTGATGATTTTAGTTTTATTAACGCTGGTGACTGGGATTGCTTATCCGTTACTTGTGACGGGGCTTTCTAATGTCATTTTTCCAACTCAATCGATGGGTTCACTGATCCTACAAGATAATCGCATTATCGGTTCATCGTTAATTGGGCAGTCTTATCAAAATGACAATTACTTTTATGGTCGCCCATCAGTGACAGCAGAAATGCCCTATAACGCACTGGCTTCGGGTGGCAGTAACCTCGCTATTAGTAATCCTCTATTAACCAAGGAACTGACTGAGCGCTCGGTTGCATTGAAACAGCATGAACCCGATGGCGGTGATACTTTGCCAGTGGATTTACTGACCGCCTCTTCCAGTGGGCTAGATCCGCATATTTCAGTTGCCGCTGCTTTATATCAAGCGCCGCGTATTGCCAAAAACAGACAGTTATCGATAGACAAGGTAAAATCGCTTATTACTGACAATACTCAATCTCCCCTGTTTCGATTTTTAGGAGAGCCAGTCGTCAACGTATTAGAGTTAAACCTTGCCCTTGATACCTATCAACGGGAAGCTAACAGTCAAAATCACTGAGGTCAGTTATGAATAATCAGGAGCCTATCCGCCCAAACCCAGATGACCTGTTGGTAAAGGCAAATGAAAGTGGACGTGGCAAGCTTAAGATTTTCTTCGGTGCTTGCGCCGGTGTCGGGAAAACTTATGCCATGTTGCAAGAAGCGCAACGCCTTCGAGCACAAGGGTTAGATGTGCTGATTGGCGTGGTCGAAACTCATGAGCGAGAAGAAACCGCCGCGCTGCTGGATGGGCTCCCGCAACTTCCTCCGTTAAAAATCAGCCACCGGGGGCGTCGTCTGCACGCCTTCGATATTGATGCTGCATTGGCAAGGCATCCTGCCATTATCTTGATGGATGAACTCGCCTTCAGTAATCCAAACGGCAGCCGCCACCCTAAACGCTGGCAAGATGTCGAAGAATTACTGGATGCAGGTATTGACGTTCTCACCACGGTTAACGTTCAGCATATTGAAAGCTTAAATGACATTGTTGGTAGCATCACCGGTATCCGCGTGCGTGAAACGGTGCCTGACCATATTTTTGATGCCGCCAATGAAGTGGTTTTAGTGGATTTACCCCCGGATGATCTCCGCCAACGTTTAAAAGAAGGCAAAGTGTATATTCCGGGACAGGCTGAACGTGCTATCGAGCATTTCTTTCGTAAAGGAAACTTAATTGCTTTACGCGAATTAGCCTTACGCCGTACTGCTGACCGTGTTGATGACCAAATGCGTGAATTTCGAGATGGTAAAGGCGAAGCCCCCGTTTGGCATACCCGCGATGGGTTACTCCTGTGTATCGGGCATAATACGGGCAATGAAAAGCTAGTACGAGCCGCTGCTCGCCTTGCCGCTAAGTTTGGCTGTGTTTGGCATGCCGTGTATGTAGAAACCCCAACATTACACCAACTTCCTGAAAATCAGCGCCGCGCTATTTTGAAAGCACTGAGGCTAGCTCAAGACTTAGGCGCAGAAACCACCACGCTTTCCGATCCTAATGAAGAAAAAGCCATTTTGCGTTACGCGCGGGAGCATAATCTCGGTAAAATTTTGATAGGCCGGCGCGATAAACATCGCAAATGGTATAAATTTAAATTACGCCAAGGTTTTGCGGATAGACTCGGTAAACTTGGGCCTGATTTAGATTTGATCATTGTCGCCCTTGAAGAAAAAAGCGATTGGGATAAAGAACCTGAGAGAAAGCCGTTTACCGAAAAATGGCGCTCTGATGTCAATGGCTATTTAATGGCGATCGCCATGTGTGCGACTATCACTCTATTCTCTCGAACATTCTTACTGGCGCTGGATAAAGCCAACTTAGTCACCCTCTATTTATTGGGCGTCGTACTAGTCGCGCTGTTTTACGGTCGCCGCCCTTCCGTTTTCGCCGCGTTAATCAATGTGATCAGTTTCGATTTATTTTTCGTTCAGCCCCATTTTTCGTTGGCGATTATGGATATGCAGTATCTGGTTACCTTTACGGTGATGCTGATTGTGGGGGTGGTTGTCGGTAATCTCACCGCAGGCATGCGATATCAGGCAAGAATTGCGCGTTATCGAGAACAACGCACGCGACATTTATATGAAATGACCAAAGAGCTAGGTCAAGCCCTCAGCACGGAAGATATCGGTAAAACAGGCTACCACTTTTTAAATAATGCCTTTCAAGCAAAAACCTGTTTGCTACTCCCCGATGAAAACAACCAACTGATACCATTACAGTGTGAAGGTTATAGCCAGTTGCAAATCGACAAAGCTATCGCAAAATGGAGCTTTGATAAGCGCCAGCCTGCGGGGGCAGGGACAGACACGCTTCCCAGCGTACCGTACCAATTACAGCCCATCACGACGGCGGATGAAACTCTTGCCGTGCTTGCCATTGAGCCGCGTAATATTCGCCAATTACTGATCCCCGAGCAGCAACGTATGCTGCAAACCTTTACTGGATTAATCGCCAGTAGCCTTTCCCGCCTGCAACTGACCAAACAAGCAGAGAGAGCGAAGTTGGATGTTGAACGAGAGCAATTACGAAATTCACTGCTGGCGGCCTTATCCCATGACCTCAAAACGCCACTGACTGTTTTATTTGGTCAAAGCGAAATTTTGATGTTGGAGTTATCAGCTGAAAATTCACCGCTCACCGCACAAGTCAGCCAGATGCGCCAACAGGTGTTAAGCACCTCGAGATTAGTGAATAATTTATTGGATATGGCCCGCTTACAATCTGGGGGGATCCACCCGAATTTGGAATGGGAATCTCTGCAAGAAATTACTAGCAGCGCCGTTCGGATCTTGGACTACACTTTAGACAGTCATCCACTTGATATTGATATTCCAGCCGATTTACTCTTGTATTGTGACGGTAACTTGATTGAGCGCGTGATCATTAACTTGCTCGAAAATGCCATAAAATACAGTGATAGTGATACGCCGATTGGTATTCGTGCGTCTATAGAATCACAAAAAGCCCATGTCGAAGTGTGGGATGCCAGCAATGCAATTCCCGACGGGCAAGAAAAAACGATTTTCGATAAATTTTCCCGCGCACAAAAAGAATCGGCAATTCCGGGAGTTGGCTTAGGTTTAGCTATCTGTCGTGCTATTATCCATCTCCATGAAGGTGAAATTTGGGCACAAAACAATGAGAAAGGTGGTGCCAGCTTCCATTTTGTTTTGCCATTAAAGCCATTACCCGAAATTGAAAACGAAAACGAAAACGAAAACGAAATTTAGGAGCATCTAGCAGACTGTGAGTTCCCATCAAATCCTGATCATTGAAGATGAAAAAGAGATCCGCCGCTTTGTTCGACTAGCGTTGGAGGGTGAAGGCTGGAAAATTTTTGAAGCTGAAAATTACCAACGAGGACTCATTGAAGCAGGCACTCGTCAGCCCGACTTGGTCATTTTAGATCTCGGATTACCCGATGGTGATGGATTGGATTTGATTCGTGATTTACGCCAATGGAGCAGTATTCCGTTGATCGTACTTTCTGCTCGTGAAGAAGAGTCCCAGAAAGTGGCCGCTCTGGATGCGGGTGCCGATGATTATTTGACGAAACCTTTTGGTATTAGTGAGTTGCTCGCCCGTGTCCGAGTTGCTTTGCGTCGTTTTGGTAAAGCGGGTCAAGAAAGCCCTACTTTTCAATTTGGCGATGTCACCGTGGATTTTATCAACCGCATCGTGACTAAAGGCAGTGAAGAGCTTCACCTCACCCCGATTGAATTTCGCCTACTCAGCGAACTTGTCGCCAATAGCGGGAAAGTGCTCACTCAACGCCATTTGTTGCTGCAAGTCTGGGGACCGAGTTACGTCGAACACAATCATTATCTGCGTATTTATATGGGGCATTTACGCCAAAAATTGGAAAATGACCCTGCTCGCCCCGCACATTTTTTAACAGAAACGGGAATTGGCTACCGATTTATGCCTTAAAGCCTAAGTTTGTCTTAAAACATGATTCTCAGATTATTACTGATAGTTTATTCATCACGGCTGCCTATAATCTCTCCAATCTTAACTTATCGGAGCGTTTCCTGTGCAATCGTTACTGACTCAAGCCTCTCGCCGTTTTGCTTCAATCTTAGTGATTTTTTTAACTATTTTCGTCACCACCAAAGCCCTTGCGCTAAGCCCAGAAGAGAAAACGCGTACTGAAGCGTTGTTAACGGAGTTGGGCAAACAGCAGAATTTAACCTTCACGCGTAATGGTTCTGGTCATTCTGCACCAGACGCTGAATCCCATTTACGTTTAAAACTGAGTAAAACCGAAAAGCGTTTGCAGACGACAGAGCAGTTTATTGACAATGTGGCATCCAAATCCTCTATCACCGGAGAAGAGTATCAAGTCACCGATGCCCAAGGTAAAGTCACCAGCGCCAATCAGTATCTGCATGATTTACTGAAAAATAACGTCGATAAATCTGCTAAATAATAGGCTTTTAAAAAGACAAAACCCCAATTTATCGTTGATAAACTGGGGTTTATTTTTAGACTGTTCTCCGCAATCCTCTAAATAATTCGTGTTATAGCAAGGCGGCAAGTGAGCTAATCCCTAGGAACATACGTCAATATGTGACTAGGGTTAGTGAATGAAGCCAACGCCGCTACAGCGCGAAGTATGACGAGGATTCTATGCGTTTTCTTGCTTAGCCCAAGTATCACGCAACCCAACCGTACGGTTAAACACCAGCTTATCCGCACTGCTCAGTTTGTTATCTGCGCAGAAGTAACCTTCACGCTCAAACTGGTACGCTTTTTCTGCTGGCGCATCGCGCAGGCTTGGTTCGACGAAACCTTGGCGGATGATCAGAGATTCTGGGTTCAGCACGGATAAGAAATCATCTTCGGCTGCTGGGTTTGGTACAGTAAACAGGCGGTCATACAGACGAATTTCCGCTGGCAGTGCATGTGCTGCACTTACCCAGTGGATAACGCCTTTAACTTTACGACCGTCAGCAGGATCTTTGTTTAATGTGCCTGCATCGTAGGTACAGAAGATAGTGGTAATATTGCCTTCTGCATCTTTTTCTACGCGCTCTGCTTTGATGATATAAGCATTACGAAGACGCACTTCTTTACCTAATACCAAGCGCTTATATTGGCGGTTAGCTTCTTCGCGGAAGTCTGCACGGTCAATATACAGCTCATTGCTAAATGGCACTTCACGAGTTCCCATTTCTGGGTTGTTCGGGTGATTTGGTGCCTTCAGAATTTCTTCACCTGCAGGCATGTTTTCAATCACTAAGCGAACTGGGTCGATAACCGCCATTGCGCGTGGTGCTGAGTCATTCAGGTCATCACGGATGCAAGATTCTAATGCCGCCATTTCAACGTTGTTATCTTGCTTCGTGACACCGATACGACGGCAGAATTCACGAATGGATGCCGCTGTATAGCCACGACGACGTAAACCAGAAATGGTCAGCATGCGAGGGTCATCCCAACCAGCAACATGTTTTTCAGTCACTAATTGGTTCAGTTTGCGTTTTGACATTACCGTGTATTCGAGGTTCAGACGAGAAAACTCGTACTGACGCGGGTGGCAGTCAATCGTGATATTGTCCAGTACCCAGTCATACAGACGGCGGTTATCTTGGAATTCTAATGTACACAGTGAGTGTGTAATGCCTTCCAGCGCATCAGAAATACAGTGAGTGAAGTCGTACATCGGGTAGATGCACCACTTGTTACCGGATTGGTGATGTTCCGCAAATTTAATGCGATATAACACTGGGTCACGCATAACCATAAATGGCGATGCCATATCGATTTTCGCACGCAGACACGCTTTACCTTCTTCAAAGCCACCATCGCGCATTTTTTCAAATAACGCTAAGTTGTCTTCAATCAGGCGCTCACGGTAAGGGCTGTTTTTACCCGGCTCTTTTAATGTGCCACGATATTCACGAATTTCATCCGCGCTTAATTCATCAACGTAGGCAAGGCCTTTCTTGATAAGCTCAATCGCGTATTGATATAAAATATCAAAATAATCCGATGAGTAGCGAATGTTGCCACTCCACTGGAAACCTAACCATTGGACGTCGTTTTGAATGGAGTTCACATACTCAACATCTTCTTTGACCGGGTTAGTATCATCAAAGCGTAAGTTACATTGGCCTTGATAATCCTTCGCGATACCAAAGTTCAAGCAAATTGATTTCGCATGGCCAATGTGTAAGTAGCCATTCGGTTCAGGTGGAAAACGGGTATGTACTGATGTGTGTTTCCCAGTCGCCAGATCTTCATCTATGATCTGACGGATAAAGTTAGTTGGGCGAGCATCTGCCTCATTCATTGTCATCGTTCCTCAGTGCCAAAAGCGCGCTAAATTCGTATAGTAACCGAATATATTCTACCATAATACGTCCAGAAACAACCGTTTGATTAAGGTTAGTCAGCAAAAGCAATGGCAAAGGGGGATTTTTATCAAAAAATAGGCTATTTATACGAATAGCATGACCCCAAGAACCACCATCAATAAAATGGGATAGCTTTGGGCATGGCGTTTATCACTCAAGTAGGGCATCAAAAATGAAGCAAAACGAATGCCTAGCCACGAGGTAACAATCAAAATTAAGGCACCTTTAATATAAATCATACCTAAGAAGCCGGAGCCTAATTCAAGGTGCTTTTCCATAGCAAAATAGAAGTAAATCAAAGAACCCGTGATTGCCATCGGTAACGTCAGCGGATTAGCAAATGCCGCCGCTTGCAACATGCTCGCTCCACGGCGACGCATCAAAGGTACTGTCATCACACTGCCCCCCACGCCTAAAAATGCCGCAACTGTACCAATCACTGTACCGATGACGGTATCTTCAATACATTTGCCTCTTATTAACGTATTACCTTCTGACTGGGTTTGCATAAATCCGGGACGAATAAAGCAATCGAGAATAGTGATAATGAGATAACTGATAAACATCCAGCGGATCCATTCACTGTCTACCGATAGCGCAATGAGCGCACCTAAAATACCGCCAATTGAAATAGGCAGCATAAAAGGTTTGATAATTTGCCAGTTGAAATTTCCTTTCAGGCAGTGTGCTCGGCTCGATAAGCTTGATGAGAAAATCATCACAAATGTGGACGTGGCGACTGCGATTTGCATAGCGACGTCACTGGCATCATGGCGGGGTCCCCAAACAAGGGTAATTAATACATATAACAGTGGTACCGTAATAAAGCCGCCACCGAAACCGAACAGTGCTGTCGTGATCCCCGAAATGAAACCAAATAAACAAAGTAGTAAATCCACAGGACGATCCTCAAAGATGGTTGAGTTTTTATCTTATCCTTGAGAACCTTCCCGCGCTTATGCAGATTTGACAACTCACTTTGAGATTTTGCCAAATTAATTAACAAATATAACCATTGAGTTACAAATTTCAGTATATTCAATCAATTAGTTTTTTCGCCATACATCAAAATTATCTGCAAATTTCCCAACGGACTCGCCTTTCGGTGCCTTAGGCATCTGCTTAATAGCTTGAGCTACACTAATAATCAAACGCATAAACGCCTCAGCAAGTCGCTCTTCGCTCTCATTAGGTATTTCTGTTATGCTTCGACTTGCTTTAGGTTTCCACTGATCCCTTAACGCATCAAAGAGATTAAACAGTTGCTGCTTGGTGCTATACAGTAGGCTGCCATCTTTAAAGACATCCTGAAAGCCCAATTCATCAATATAATAGTCAAGAAGATCTTCGTTAGCTGGGTTGTTAATATAGACCCCCTCTCCCCCAACCTTTATTAGGAAAAATAAAATACTCAGCAATGAGTAAACCATCATTTTTCCATCTAATGCTTTATTGTTTTTCTCAAAATTTTGCAGTATTTCGATTGTCGCTCGTCGGCTGTGAGGATCATAGCTACAAACACAGCCTCCCGCGGCTTTATCCGGTATTCGGACTAAAATTCGGTTACGGCTAATAAGTTTAAAACAGAAACTAAAGCTCTCTTTGGTCATAACAATTTCTTGATGATCAAGCCAATCCAAAGGCTCTTCCGTTTCTAACGAACTGATATTGCAATACTTTAAATTTTCCTTGTTCATTCTGCGAATACGAATCGCATTCCCTGAACATTGAAAAAAGTGGTTCATTTTTTGAAACACATATTCGCTAGCTTCACTCACGAGCGTTATTTTTGACATCATCTTATTTATTCCTTTAAAAAAACAGCGTCCTTTAACCAACCGATTTCCTTGAGTCATTTTTCGCCTCGCCAACAAAGGAAATTAACTCCATGGGAAATAAGCCATAAGAGAAATAAAATAGTAATAAGTACCAAAAAGTTAAATTCGGTTATACCGAACATATGATTGATTAATATAGAAATTAATGCCTTGGATGTTAAGACTTGGGGAATTAATGCTTTGGATATTAATTACGTATAATTTAGATAAAAAAATGCCAGCTGATTAAGCTGGCATTTCCTAGGTACTGCTCAGTATTTTCTATCTATACGTAGATTATTTTAATACGTGATAAATAATGGTCTCACCTGCAATAACCTGACCTTTCGCTAAAATTTCAACGCCAGCGAAATCATCAATGTTACTGATGATAACAGGACTAATCATTGATTTTGCATTCGCTTCAAGGAATGGCAGGTCGAGTTTCAGAATCGGTGTACCCGCTTCAACTTCAGCACCCTCTTCAACTAAACGCTCACAGCCTTCACCATTTAATGCAACGGTATCAATCCCCATATGCACAATCAGTTCAACGCCGTTCGCGGTTTCGAGGCAGAATGCATGGTTAGTTGGGAAAATTTTCACAATTGTCCCTGCGGCTGGTGCCACCACTTCACTACTGGTTGGTTTGATAGCAATACCATCACCGACAATACGGCTAGAGAACGCTTCATCAGGAACCTGATCCAGTGAGTAAACCTCACCACTAACTGGAGCGATTAACGACAGAACAGCGTTACCTTTTGCTTTTTCTGGTGCCGCTTGCTGGCTTTTTTCTGGAGCAGCAGCTGGCGCAGATGCCGCAATAGGGCCTTTTGCCATCACTTCCGTCATTGCTTTAGCAATTAATTCGGCGCGAGTTCCCACAATCACTTGCACGTTTTGCTTGTTCAGGCGGATCACACCAGATGCACCAATACGTTTAGCTAGTGGGTCGTTGACTACCGCTGAATCTTTTACGCCTAAACGTAAACGCGTGATACAAGCGTCGATGTTAACGATGTTGTCGCTACCACCTACCGCTGCAATATACTGACGAGCTTCTTTTTGGATCTCGCTTTCATCGCTGTGTGCATCGCTGACGTTTTCGTCATAGCCATCAACAGTTTCATCACCCGCGCTAACTTCACGACCTGGCGTTAACAGGTTGAATTTGCGGATCATGAACCGGAAAATCACGTAGTAGATGCAGAAGAAGACTAAGCCTTGAACAATCAACATGTACCAGTGAGTTGCGAGTGGGTTACGTGTCTGTAAGAACATATCCACCAGCCCCGCGCTGAAGCCGAAGCCTGAAATCCATTCCATTGTTGCCGCGATATAGACAGAGATACCGGTCAATAATGCGTGGATCACATACAGTACTGGCGCAACGAACATAAATGAGAATTCAAGCGGTTCAGTAATCCCAGTAAAGAATGCAGCAAACGCACCTGCAATCATGATACCAGCTACTTTGGCTTTATTTTCTGGACGTGCACAGTGATAGATAGCCAGAGCCGCACCTGGCAGACCGAACATCATAATAGGGAAGAAGCCCGCTTGGTAGCGACCTGTTATCCCAACCGTTGCCAGACCTGCTTCGATGGACTTCGCGCCACCTAAGAAGTTAGGAATATCATTGATTCCTGCCACATCGAACCAGAATACGGAGTTCAGTGCGTGGTGTAACCCAACAGGAATTAATAAACGGTTAAAGAATGCGTAGATACCTGCACCCACCGACCCCATATCTTTGATGCTTTCACCGAAAGAAACTAATCCGTTATACACCACCGGCCAAACATACATCAGAATGAATGCCAGGATGATCATCAGGAATGAGGTTAAAATCGGAACGAGGCGACGACCACTGAAGAATGACAACGCTTTTGGTAGCTCGACGCCACTGTAGCGGTTGTAAAGTTCAGCAGAGAGAACCCCAACGAGGATACCCACGAACTGGTTATTGATTTTATTGAACGCAGCCGGGACGGATTCCACTGGCACGCTCATAATCATTGAGTAGGACGCAGGTGAACACAGTGTTGTCACCACTAAGAAGCCGACAAAACCGGTTAATGCAGCAGCACCATCTTTATCTTTAGACATTCCGTACGCAACACCAATCGCAAACAACACGGACATGTTGTCGATGATGGCAGCACCGGATTTGATCAGTAACGCAGCGATTGCGCTATTGGCACCCCAACCATCTGGGTCAATCCAATAACCAATCCCCATTAGGATTGCGGCGGCTGGTAATACGGCGACAGGCACCATAAGCGCCCTACCAATCCGCTGTAAGTAGCTAAGAATATTCACAAACTCCCCCTTTGTATCGCTCTATTTTTGTCCCATTTCAGGATCTTATTTTCACGCATCGGAAATATATCCGAAGTCGCTTAATTATAGCAATTCATAGAATAGATGAATTCTTTCGCGATACAAAATAAATAGCTAGAAACTGTGATAAATGTCAACGAAAGAAACCTAATATTGACTAAATTAGTAGCTATTCTCGAAAACTTATTTTATGATTAAAAATAAGTTTTTTATATGATTTGCTGTATATACTCCAAGTACCTCAGTCATAAGAATATGTTGAAAATGATCAACACAGTTGAGATTTGGGGTCCTACAAGTATAAATTGAAAGAAACACTAGAGGTAAAAGTACATGAGGCTTATCCCATTAAATAATGCTCATGATGTTGGCGTATGGTCCGCACAGTACATCGCTGATAAAATCAACGCATTTAATCCGACAGCTGAACGCCCTTTCGTTCTAGGCTTACCGACTGGCGGAACTCCACTTGCCACCTACAAAGAATTAATTGCCTTATATAAAGCAGGTAAAGTCAGCTTTAAGCATGTCGTGACATTTAATATGGATGAATACATTGGTATTCCAAAAGATCATCCACAAAGTTACCACACGTTTATGCACCAAAACTTTTTCAATTACATTGATATCCAAGCCGAAAACATCAATTTACTCAATGGTAATGCCCCCGATGTCGACGCTGAATGTCAACGTTATGAAGATAAAATCAAATCCTACGGTCAAATCAACCTGTTTATGGGTGGTGTAGGTAATGATGGTCATATTGCGTTTAATGAACCTGGTTCTTCTTTAAGTTCGAGAACGCGAATCAAAACGCTGACGCCAGAAACTCGCCAAGCTAACTCCCGTTTCTTTGATAACGATATTAATCAAGTTCCTAAATATGCATTAACTGTGGGTGTTGCTACTTTATTAGATTCGAAAGAACTGATGGTATTAGCGACGGGTGCAAACAAAGCTGATGCCGTTCACGCTGCGGTAGAAGGTTCTGTTAACCACTTATGGACAATCAGCTGCGTGCAGCTACATCCAAAGGCATTGATTGTCTGTGATGAGCCTGCAACATTAGAATTGAAAGTCAAAACGCTCAAATATTTCAAACAATTAGAATGTTCGAATATTGAGCAATTTAATTAATTTATGCTCAACCTTATTTTAGCGTCTCTAAAAACGCCTAAAATAAATAGAGTATCGAACACCCGACCCGCCATGCTGATGCGGGTCGGTGACCCATTTTACTCGCGGTCAGGAGTTTTACGCTATGTACGCATTAACTAATTGCATTATTTTTACAGGTCACGAAAGACTGGATAACCACGCAGTCATTATTGATGGCGAAATCATCAAAGCGGTGTGCCCAGAATCCGAACTCGTTCACGATATCGAACGTAGAGATTTAAAAGGTGCCACTCTATCGGCTGGCTTTATCGATCTCCAAGTTAATGGCTGTGGCGGCGTGCAATTCAATGACAACGAAGAAAACGTCACATTGAAAAACCTCGAAATCATGCAAAAAGCCAATGAGCGTGCGGGATGTACTAGCTTTCTGCCGACACTCATTACCTGTTCAGATGAACTGATGAAGCATGGCGTTGATGTCATGACTGAATATCTGAAACGCAATAAAAACCAAGCGCTTGGTTTACATATTGAAGGCCCTTACATTAATTTGATTAAAAAAGGGACTCATAACCCAGAATTTATCCGTAAGCCATCAGTCGAGATGATGGATTACTTAGCTGCACATGCAGACGCAATTAGCATGATCACGCTCGCACCTGAAATTGTTGAGCAACGCTTTATCCACCAGCTCACCGAAGCTGGCATTGTGGTTTCAGCAGGTCACTCCAATGCGACCTATGAAGAAGCGCGTCAAGGTTTCCGCTCTGGTATTCGTGCATCGACCCACCTATTCAACGCAATGCCGTATATTTCTGGCCGCGGCCCTGGTCTGGTTGGCGCAATTTACGATACCCCAGAAGTCTATGCAGGCATTATCGCGGATGGTTTACATGTTCAATGGGCCAATATCCGCAATAGTAAACAACTCAAAGGGGATAAACTGGTTTTAGTCACCGATGCAACTGCGCCAGCGGGAATTGATCCCCAAACAGGTGTAATGGATCATTTTATCTTCGCAGGTAAAACCATATACTACCGAAATGGATTATGTGTCGATGAAAATGGCACACTGAGCGGCTCTTCTCTGACCATGATTAACGCGGTGAAAAATAGTGTTGAACACGTTGGCATTCCTCTGGATGAAACATTGAGAATGGCCACCCTTTACCCAGCGAGAGCCATTGGGGTAGAGGCAACATTAGGTTCCATCGAAGCCGGTAAAACGGCTAACTTGACTGCCTTTAACCAAGACTTCCAAGTCCTTTCAACTTATGTAAACGGTGAGGAAGTCTATAAAAATGAGTAACTAGCTGATGAATCAAAGCCACTCGCTAAAGCAAATTGGTAATATTGATCTCGTAAAACAACTCAACAGTGCTGTCGTTTACAGCCTGATTGATCAACAAGGTCCGATATCAAGAATTCAGATAGCGGAACAGAGCCAACTTGCACCAGCGAGTGTCACTAAGATCACTCGTCAGTTACTTGAACGTGGTTTAATCAAAGAAGTAGACCAGCAGGCCTCCACCGGAGGCCGTCGCGCTATCTCCATCGTCTCCGAATACAAACATTTCCACACCATCGGCGTGCGCTTAGGGCGTTACGATGCCACTATCGCTCTTTATGATCTTAGCGGTAAAATGCTGGCAGATGGTCACTACCCTATTACAGAACCCACCCAGCAAATCGTCGAACAGAAGTTGATTGCTGCACTTGAAGATTTTATCTCGCTGCACCAGAGACGCATCCGTGAGCTGATTGCGATTTCGGTGATATTGCCAGGACTGGTCAATCCGCATTCAGGCATTGTCCACTATATGCCACACATTAAAGTGGATAACTGGCAGTTGATTGATAACCTACAACAGCATTTCAATCTCACCTGTTATGTTGGGCACGATATTCGCAGCCTAGCCCTCGCTGAGAGCTATTTCGGTGCCACCCAGGATTGTGAGGATTCGCTTCTTGTACGTATCCACAGAGGCGCTGGAGCCGGTTTAGTCGTTAATAAAGAGATACTGCTTAACCACCGAGGTAATCTTGGTGAGATTGGGCACATCCAAGTTGACCCACTAGGCGACCTTTGCCATTGCGGTAATTTTGGTTGTTTAGAAACCATCGCCTCCAACCAAGCCATTGAAGCTCGTGTAAAACAGCGCTTAGAACAGGGCTATGCAAGCCAATTAACCCCTGAAACCAGTTCAATTATCCCTATTTGCCAAGCTGCAAATAAAGGTGACCCACTGGCAACCGAGGTTATCCAGCACGTCGGACGCCAAATTGGTAAAGCTATCGCTATCACCATTAACTTGTTTAATCCTGAAAAAGTGGTGATCGCTGGAGACATCACTGAAGCTGAGCAGGTTCTATTACCCGCCATTCAAAGCTGCATTGATACCCAAGCTTTAAAAGGTTTCCGTGAAAACTTACCGATTGTTACCTCGCAACTGGTTCATAATTCAGCAATTGGTGCATTTGCGCTGACAAAACGCGCCATGTTGAACGGCGAATTGCTCCAAAGATTATTAGAAAGTTAACTTTGCGCTCTTTTTATCGGTAAACAGAAAAATAGCGCAATAAATTCCTGTGTGATTTTCAACCATCTTAATAATAACAAATCACATTTTTTCAAATTCAGGGTTGTTTTTTGCTGGCTTTATCGACAAAATGATTATTCATCAAACAAACAGACGCATTTTCTAAAAAATAGTGCAAAAAGCTGTTGACTGTCTTGCCTGTAATTAGCATAATGCGCCCCGCAACGCCGATGAAGGTTAAGCAAAAAAAGATGGCTATGTAGCTCAGCTGGTTAGAGCACAACACTCATAATGTTGGGGTCACAGGTTCGAATCCCGTCATAGCCACCATTTATTTGCGGGAGTGGCGAAATTGGTAGACGCACCAGATTTAGGTTCTGGCGCCGCAAGGTGTGCAAGTTCAAGTCTTGTCTCCCGCACCATTTTCCTTCTCGGTTAAAATTGAATTTAAGATTGGGGTATCGCCAAGCGGTAAGGCACCAGGTTTTGATCCTGGCATCCCCAGGTTCGAATCCTGGTACCCCAGCCATCTTAAAGGCAATTAAGTTACTCAGAATTAATAATAGATATTCTCGGATGGGGTATCGCCAAGCGGTAAGGCACCAGGTTTTGATCCTGGCATCCCCAGGTTCGAATCCTGGTACCCCAGCCATCTATTATCCTTCCAAGCAGTAAAATCAAACAGTAAAGAAATATCAATGGCTATGTAGCTCAGCTGGTTAGAGCACAACACTCATAATGTTGGGGTCACAGGTTCGAATCCCGTCATAGCCACCATTTCTTTTTTTGTTGGGGTATCGCCAAGCGGTAAGGCACCAGGTTTTGATCCTGGCATCCCCAGGTTCGAATCCTGGTACCCCAGCCATCCTCTTCTGCGTTCATCATCAAAAAATCTCTATCAAAACAATTTAAAACATAAAGTAAATAAACTTAATATTTTAATTATTTAATGCTTTTTAAAACTATCATCCTGCCTTTAAATTTTCTTTTAACCTTTTAAAAAAACATTTAATACATCCCATTTACCTTTACGCAACCTTTGTATCGGAAGTGTGATGTCAGTCATTTTCATGTAACCAAATAAAGTGGTAATCTTGCGGCGAATTGTAGTTAGATTAGATTAGTAATACGTAAGCCCCCTTTCGTCTTAAATTATCAGTCCAACTTTCCAATCCATCTCAACTCAGTTGTAAAAAACCAATAATTATAATTGCTCTAACACAATATTTTTACAGAGAAAACTTATGCGAAACATAATAAAACAACCACTATATAAAATTTTATATGTGCAGGTCATCGTCGCCATCACTCTTGGTATTGCCCTTGGGCATTTTTTCCCAGACATCGGAGAGTCATTAAAACCGTTGGGTGATGCGTTTATTAAAATCGTGAAAATGATTATTGCCCCAGTCATTTTCTTAACGGTTGTGACTGGTATTTCAGGCATGACCAACATGAGAGCGGTTGGTAGCGTTGCAGGTAAAGCAATGCTGTACTTCATCACATTCTCAACTGTCGCACTGATTATTGGTTTAATCGTCGCTAACATCATCCAGCCTGGTTCTGGACTGAATATCGACCCTGCAACCTTAGATAATGCCAAAGTGGCAGGCTATGTTGAAAAAGCACACGAATCTTCCATCGTTGGCTTCTTCATGAACATTATTCCTGACACCGTTATTAGCCCATTGGTGAACGGAAACATTCTGCAAGTCCTGTTTATTTCGGTAATTTTTGGTTTAGCGCTAGCAGCGACAGGTAAACATGGTGAGCCTATCGTTAAACTGCTGCAAAACTTCTCTGAGCCTGTGTTCAAAATGGTTGCTATGTTGATGAAACTGGCACCTATCGGCGCATTCGGTGCGATGGCATTTACCATTGGTAAATATGGCATTTCGTCTATCGGCAACTTAATGATGCTGATCATGACGTTCTACATCACCTCACTGCTGTTCATTTTGGTGGTGCTGGGCGCAGTGGCAAAATATAACGGCTTCTCGATTATTGAGCTGATCAAATACATCAAAGATGAATTATGGTTAGTGCTGGGTACCTCTTCTTCTGAAGCGGCATTACCAAGCTTAATGAGAAAGATGGAGCACGCTGGTTGCGAAAAATCCGTCGTAGGTTTAGTGATCCCTACCGGTTATTCATTTAACCTCGATGGCACCAACATCTACATGACGATGGCGGCGCTGTTTATTGCTCAAGCGACCAATATTGAATTAACACTTTGGGAGCAAATTTCCCTGCTGTTAGTTGCGATGATCAGCTCTAAAGGTGCGGCGGGTGTAACCGGTGCAGGCTTCATTACCTTAGCGGCAACGCTGATGGTTGTACCAAGCATTCCAGTTGCAGGTATGGCACTGATTCTGGGTATCGACCGCTTTATGTCTGAGTGCCGTGCGCTGACCAACTTAGTCGGTAACGCCTGTGCATGTATCGTGGTTGCGCGTTGGGAAAAAGAGTTAGATACCGAAAAACTGGCTCATGCATTTTCATCCAAAGGTGAATCTTTAGATTCGATCATCACCGAAGAAGATGTCGTGCAGCCAACGACTTCTGTCGATATCGCAAATAATAAGTAATCTATTACCGCTACAAAGAAAATAAGCCGCAATCGCGGCTTATTTTTTATCCTAAAGATTAAAGCTCAGTCACGACTTCATTCAATGGAAGGCGCACTTTCGGTAAAGCAGAATTAAAATCGTCTTCGGTTTTATAACCAAGCGCAACCACCGTCACCGCACTTAGCCCTTTCTCATTTAAATCGAATTCGTCATTAAGAATTGAAAAATCTAGACCTTCCATTGGTAACGCATCAACCCCTAAAACTGCTGCGCCCAATAATAATGCCCCCATATTCAAGTAAACTTGTTTTTCTACCCAATGCGACAAATCCTTCAATTCATTCTTATGTAAATTCACAAAAAATGAACGAGCCATATGATTCTGCTCTTTAAATTCGCTTTTCAGATATCGCCCTTCTTCATCTTCGAGGTCTAAAAGATGCAGTAAATAATCCTCAGGCAACTCTGTTTTTCCACACATCACAATCACATGGGATGCATTGCGAATTTTTTCCTCATTGAATGAGTATCCGCCTGCCGTCGCATTGACAATTTTTTGTTTTGCTTCAGGGCTACTTACTATCAAGAAATGCCAAGGTTGCACATTGACACTCGAAGGGCTTAATTGAAGTAACGCTTTTATCTCAGTCAGCGTTTCATCAGAAATCGTTTTATTCGGGTCAAAATTTTTCGTTGCATAACGGGTATTTAAAACATTAATTAAGCTCATTAGATCCTCTAAGTTAAATAAACTGTATTGAATTTTGAACATCCTAATGTTAAAAGTATAAACTAACAAGTACGCACAATAATGGCACATACTATACAAATGGATACTGTCAAAAAAAGACGTTATACAAACTACACCTATGATGGATGCCCTGTTGAAGCCTCATTAGAGCTAATGGGAGGAAAAGGGAAAGGCGTGATCCTGTATCATTTACAGGGAAAAACACTGCGATTTAATGAAATAAAAAGGAAATTAGTTTTCATTACGCCACGCATGCTGACCAAACAATTACGAGAACTCGAAAGCGACGGGCTAATTACTCGACATGTCTATCCTGAAGTGCCGCCCAAAGTCGAGTACTCAATGACCCCCGCAGGTGAATCTTTAAGTACGGTGATTAATGCTCTACAAGAGTGGGGAGAAAAATACGGGATCCCGCTATTAAATATGCAAGAACAAGATGTAAATACAGAAGAGTAATCATGAGGAAGTTACCCAGAAGCTTATCTGGGTAACAAATAACGATAGGTAGGTTAATACCATCAATGGATTAGGCTATAGCCCCAGCGCATATTTCAGTGCTAATTTTTTCGCCTCCCCCGCACGTTGCGCGGTCATCAAGCCAAAGTTTCTCAGCATTTTCAAGCCTGGTAAATTCTCGCTAAAAGCCATATAGAAAATATCCATCCCCGCCTGCATCACTAGATTGTCGGGTAAACGGCGGCGCTGATAGCGCTTAAGCACATCCAAAGATTCCCATGCCTCAACACACTCACGCGCTTGGTAAATGATCTTCAATAACACATCCACATCGCGATAACCGAGGTTAACCCCCTGACCCGCTAACGGATTGATGGTATGCGCAGCATCACCAATCAGCACCAAGCCATCCATCACATAGCGGCTTGCATGGTGACGAGTTAAAGGAAATGCGCCCGATGCGATGGCTTTTACTGCACCTAGTCGCTCAGGGAACGCTTCCGAGATAGCGCCAGTAAGTTGCTCCATAGACATACTTTGCAAACGGCGAATTTTGGCAGGGCTGTCATACCATACGAGGGACGCCCAGTTATCATACAGCGGTAGAAATGCTCGTGGGCCTGAAGGGAAAAACTGTTGCCACGTTCTCTCTTGCTGCGGCGTATCCGTTTGGATAGTAATCAGCATGCAAGATTGACGATATTGCCAGCCCCTGCTTCCAATACCTGCCATTTTACGCACTTGAGAGTTAGCACCATCTGCGCCAACCACCAATTTAGTTTCCAGAACGCGCCCATCTTCCAGCTCAACCATCCAGTGTTTTTGCCCATGGGGTTGATACAAGTTTACCAACGTGGCTGGGCAGACTAACTCAAGGTTGCTGTACTGTTCGCACTCTCGCCACAATGCCAACTGTAAAACACGGTTTTCCACCATAAAGCCAAGCTCTGGTAAGCCTAAACTTTTGGCATCAAAAATCACATTGCTGCCAGGTTCTTCCCAGGTTTCTAATTCCCGATAAGGCGCGCTGCGCATCGCTTCTACATGTTTCCATGCCCCTAATTGCTTTAGCAATTCAATAGAGGCACTACTGATGGCTGAGATACGCACATCTGGCGTACTGCTTGCATCAAACTCGGTAGGCTGGGCTTTCTCAAGTAAAGCCACTTTCATCCCTTCTTGGGCAAAGCCTAATGCTGCGGCCGCGCCGGTCATTCCCGCGCCAACCACAACAACATCATAAAATTCAGTTAGTTTATTCATCATGATAGCTACTATTAACTGTTTGATTTATTTAGTATACCGAAAAATTCTCACCCCCGCTGGCAATATCTACGCTCGGGCTCTGGTCACTGGTGCCTCAAATGAATACAATACTCGTCAATCTTTAAAACAATAGGCAAATAGCCTGCCCTTAAGTATTTGGTGATGATATTATTTTAGCATGTTATTACTGGGTAATTTTTGCATTTAATCCAATACAGAACGCTGTTCTTAATCAAAATGCGGTGAATTTCCCCATCATCATAGGGTAGGACTTTGGATTTACAACGCGTTTCGAAGTCCCTATTTTAGATCTCGAAAACACCGGATACACGACATGTCGACAAATAAAAAGTTATATATGAAAACTTGGGGCTGCCAGATGAACGAATACGATTCATCTAAAATGGTCTCTTTATTAGAAAGCACCCACGGCTATCAACTGACTGAGATTGCTGAAGAAGCAGATCTGTTGTTATTAAACACTTGTTCTATCCGCGAAAAAGCCCAAGAAAAGGTGTTTCACCAGCTTGGTCGTTGGAAATTCTTCAAAGACAAAAATCCTGACATCATCATTGGTGTCGGCGGCTGCGTCGCATCACAAGAAGGTGATTTTATTCGCCAGCGCGCACCTTGCGTTGATATCGTTTTCGGCCCGCAAACTCTGCACCGTTTACCGGAAATGATTAACCAAATTCAAGGTAATCGCAGCCCAATTATTGATATCAGCTTCCCTGAAATTGAAAAATTCGACCGCTTACCTGAGCCACGCGCTGAAGGCCCAAGCGCGTTCGTTTCTATCATGGAAGGCTGCAACAAATACTGTACTTTCTGCGTTGTGCCATACACTCGCGGCGAAGAAGTTAGCCGCCCTTGTGACGACATCCTGTTTGAAATTGCACAGTTAGCAGCGCAAGGCGTGCGTGAAGTTAACTTACTGGGTCAAAACGTTAACGCCTACCGTGGTGAGACATTCGACGGTGAAATCTGTTCATTCGCCGAATTATTACGTTTAGTGGCCTCTATCGACGGCATTGACCGCGTACGCTTCACCACTAGTCACCCAATTGAATTTACCGATGACATCATCGAAGTGTATCGCGATACACCTGAACTAGTGAGTTTCTTACACTTACCAGTACAAAGTGGTTCTGACCGCGTGCTAACCATGATGAAACGTGCGCATACTGCATTGGAATATAAGGCGATTATTCGTAAATTACGCGAAGCGCGCCCAGGTATTCTGATCAGCTCCGACTTTATTGTTGGCTTCCCAGGGGAAACCAACGATGATTTCGAAAAAACTATGAAGCTGATTGCTGACGTAAATTTTGATATGAGCTACAGCTTCGTCTACTCCGCACGTCCGGGTACGCCAGCCGCTGATTTACCCGATGATGTTAGCGAAGACGAGAAAAAACAGCGTCTGTATCTGCTGCAACAGCGCATTAATCAGCAAGCAATGAGCTTCAGCCGTGCCATGCTGGGAACAGTACAGCGTATTTTAGTGGAAGGTACCTCACGTAAAAATGTGATGGAGCTTTCAGGCCGTACCGAAAATAACCGTGTAGTGAACTTTGAAGGCACCCCGGACATGATCGGTAAATTTGTTGATGTCGAAATCGTCGATGTTTATACCAACTCTTTACGCGGTAAAGTGATTCGTACCGAAGATCAAATGGATCTGCGTGTTCATGAATCCCCAGAATCCGTGATTGCACGTACCCGTAAAGAAGATGAACTTGGCGTTGGTAACTTCCAACCCTAAAGATAGGATACTCAGTGACCGATAACAAACCTTTGCAAATCGCAACACAAGAGATTTTTTTAGAGCCCGCAGATAATCAGCGTTTAATGAGCCTTTGCGGACCATTTGACGATAATATTAAGCAATTAGAGCGTCGTCTTGGTATTGAAATCAATCGCCGAGACAACCGTTTTAAGCTTTCCGGTAAAGCGCTTAATATTCAAGCTGCCAGTAAGATTTTACGCCAGCTGTACGTTGATACTGCGCCAATCCGCGGTGCGATCCCTGATATTGATCCTGAAAATATTCACCTTGCGATTGTCGATAGCCGAGTGCTTGAGCAATCCGCAGAAAGCGTGCCTGACTATGGTAAAGCCGTGAATATCAAGACCAAGCGCGGGGTTATCAAACCTCGTACCCCAAATCAGGCGCAGTACATTGCCAATATCTTAGATCACGATATTACATTTGGAATTGGCCCTGCGGGAACCGGTAAAACTTACCTTGCTGTTGCGGCAGCTGTCGATGCATTAGAACGCCAAGAAGTGCGCCGAATTCTGCTCACCCGCCCTGCGGTTGAAGCAGGCGAAAAATTGGGCTTCTTGCCGGGTGATTTAAGCCAGAAAGTTGACCCTTATTTACGCCCGCTATACGACGCACTGTTTGAAATGCTTGGTTTTGAAAAAGTTGAAAAACTGATTGAACGTAATGTGATTGAAGTGGCCCCGCTGGCTTACATGCGCGGTCGTACATTGAACGATGCGTTTATCATTTTAGATGAGAGCCAAAACACCACCATCGAACAGATGAAAATGTTTTTAACCCGTATTGGTTTTAACTCTAAAGCGGTTGTCACTGGGGATATCACTCAGGTCGACTTGCCAAGAGGCAGCAAATCTGGTTTAAGACACGCCATCGAAGTATTATCGAACGTGGATGATTTAAGCTTTAATTTCTTCCATAGCGAAGACGTAGTGCGTCACCCTGTCGTGGCGAAAGTTGTCATGGCTTATGAAGCATGGGAAGAGCAAGACAGCAAACGTCGCCAGCAGCTGAAAGAAGAAAAAGAGCAACAACGTGAGCTTGAAAAGCAGGAAAATCACTAAATGAGCGATGTTATTCTCGATTTACAAATAGCGAGCGAAAATACTGACGGTTTACCCTCTGAAGCGATGTTCCAGCGCTGGGTCAATGCGGTATTACCTAAATTTCAAGCTGAAAGTGAAGTCACTATTCGTATTGTTGATGAAGCCGAAAGCCATGAATTAAATCTGACTTACCGTGGAAAAGATAAGCCAACTAACGTGCTGTCATTCCCATTTGAAGCCCCCCCTGAAGTGGAACTTCCGCTGTTAGGGGATTTAATTATTTGCCGCCAAGTTGTGGAGCAAGAAGCCGCCGAGCAGCAAAAAAGTGAAGAAGAACATTGGGCGCACATGGTGGTTCACGGTTGCCTACATTTACTCGGTTATGACCATATTGAAGATGATGAAGCCGAAGAAATGGAAGGGTTAGAAACCGAGATCCTCGCGGAGATGGGCTACGCAGATCCCTATCTTGCAGAAAAAGAGTGAGATCTCTATAATTTTTTGACAGAACCTGTAGTTTTCCAACGCTAACTCATAAATTGTATAGCTAAATAAAATGTTTTAAGCTAAACAATTAACTACCCAAGTAATATGGGTTAGCGATATTTTTTTAATTAACTGAGGAATAATAAATTAAACGCCATGAGCGACGATAACTCTTCGAGTAGTGACACCCCTGGGCCTAAGAAAGGTTTTTTTGCACTGCTAAACCAACTTTTCCATGGTGAACCTAAAAACCGTGATGATTTGGTCGAATTAATTCGTGATTCTGAACAAAACGATTTAATTGACCCGGATACCCGTGAAATGCTGGAAGGCGTCATGGATATTGCCGATCAGCGGGTACGTGACATCATGATCCCTCGCTCTCAAATTGTTACCTTAAAACGTAACCAAAGCCTTGATGAGTGCCTCGATGTCATCATCGATTCTGCCCACTCTCGCTTCCCTGTTATCAGCGAAGATAAAGATCATATTGAAGGGTTATTAATGGCAAAAGATTTACTGCCATTTATGCGTACCGACGCAGAACCATTCAGTATTGATAAAGTGTTACGTCAGGCCGTTGTTGTTCCTGAAAGTAAACGAGTAGACCGCTTACTCAAAGAATTCCGTTCCCAGCGTTACCACATGGCCATCGTTATTGATGAGTTTGGTGGTGTCTCTGGTTTAGTGACTATTGAAGATATTTTAGAGCTGATCGTCGGTGAGATTGAAGACGAGTATGACGACCAAGATGATGTGGATATCCGCCAGCTGAGCCGTCATTCGTACTCTGTTCGCGCCTTGACTCAAATCGAAGACTTTAATGACGCCTTTGGGACGCATTTTAGTGATGATGAGGTAGATACCGTTGGAGGCTTAGTGATGCAAGCCTTTGGTCACTTACCATCCCGTGGTGAAACCATTACCATCGATAACTACCAGTTTAAAGTTTCCATGGCGGATAGCCGTCGAATTTTACTGCTTCAAGTGAAAATTCCTGACGATGCCCCAGTGCCTACTTTGGATGAAGAACAGAGTTAATGAACTTATCCTCTACTTATCAAAGCCAGTGGCTACGCCTGCTGCTGGCTTTACTATTCGGAGCCAGTGGTACACTGGCTTTTTCACCTTTTGACTTCTGGCCTGCCGCGCTCCTTTCTATTTTCTTTCTCCAGCTATTAACCCTACACAGAACCGCCAAGCAAGCTTTTGCTATCGCGTTCGCGTGGGGATTTGGCTTATTTGGCAGCGGCGTCAACTGGGTGTATGTCAGTATCGCCGATTTTGGTGGGATGCCGGATGCCGTTAACGTATTTATCGTTATCTTGCTAGCGGCCTATCTGTCACTGTATCCCGGCCTATTTGGTCTGCTGCTCAATAAACTCACACCCAATGCCAATGTTTGGCGTCTAGTGTTGATGGCACCCGCCCTGTGGCAAGTGACTGAATTTCTGCGTGGTTGGGTACTGACTGGCTTCCCATGGCTGCAATTTGGTTATACCCAGATTGATGGGCCGATGAAATCGTTAGCGCCAATTTTTGGTGTTGAAATGATAACTCTGCTGCTATTTAGCATCAGCGGCTTACTCGTCCTAGCAGTCATTCGTCGCAATCTTATCCCTCTGGCTTGTGCAGCGGCGCTGTTGCTGGTTCCACTGTTAGCTAAAAACGTTCAGTGGTTCACCCCTCTGAATGATAAAACCATGGAAGTCGCGTTAGTGCAGGGAAATATCCCTCAATCGATGAAATGGGAAGCGGGATTTTTACAGCAAACCAAAGATCGTTATATCAAGCTTTCCAGCCCTTATATTGGCAAAGCCGATATGATTATTTGGCCTGAGTCAGCCATTCCCGTGGTGGAATTGGAAAATCAGCCGTGGCTCAAAGCGCTGGACACACTGCTAAATGAAACCAAAACGCGGTTAATTACCGGAACTGTCGATGCAAAACCGGTCAATGGTGATTCGGTATTCTATAACTCCATCATTGTTCTGGGTGATAGAAAACCGTATCTCTACCCAACTAAGAATCGTTATAACAAACATCACTTAGTCCCATTCGGTGAGTTCGTCCCATTGGAAGATTTACTGCGCCCGCTTGCGCCATTCTTTAATTTACCAATGTCGGGCTTTAGCCGTGGAGATTATCAACAGCCTCAATTAGCGATTGGTAATATTCATCTAACAGCAACCATTTGCTATGAAATTATTCTGGGTACTCAAGTTAGAGATAACTTCAAACCTGACAGTGACTACTTACTGACAATTTCAAATGATGCTTGGTTTGGTGAATCGATTGGTCCTTGGCAGCATTTCCAAATGGCAAGAATGCGCTCATTAGAGCTTGGTCGCCCACTATTACGCGCTACCAACAATGGCGTAACGGCAGTCATCAGTGCGGATGGTTCCATCCAAGGTATCCTGCCACAGTTCCAAGATGCGGTACTGGCTGAAAAAGTCACACCAACCACGGGATTAACCCCTTATGCTCGTTGGAGTAACTGGCCGATGTGGGGTGTGGTCGCTATATTCGGCATTATCGGATTTACTCTTAACCGTCGTCAAAAACGTCACTAATTGACGCTTTAAACGGATTAAAAATCCCCGACATCTCGATGGATGATTCGGGGATTTTTTTAACCTAACCAATTAATAATCCCTGCGTTTCTGCTATCCCAATTGAAGCAATACAGCCTGTATTGAAATTCAAGTAATCATCTTCAATACCATCAGAAAAAATCACGCCATTTTCAGGCATTAAAGACTCTAATTGTAATGGCGTGGTTTGCTCAATGGTGCCAAACACTAATTCTGTTCCCGTGGTTCGACTACGAAAAGGTTCCCTTACACTGAACTGTAACCGCTTTTCATCCCAACCGAATCCCTGTGATAGTGGATGAGAGTGAGTCCCTGCTATCGCCTGAGCCCCTGCAATTATAGATTGAAACCATCCCGTTGACCCTAACCCTGTCGAGACAATAATCCCTGATGATGATTGAAACTCTTGCTTCTCTTGCCACTTCACCCGATATCGTGCGGATGTATGGCTTTTAGGGCCTATAAATAGGTCGTTAACGGCTAATAGCGTTTGTCCATCGTTGGTTGTTGCTTGTGCAAAAGTAACGGATTTTTGATTCACTTTGCCATTTAGTGTACGCGTCACCACATCGGATAACTGCCCAATTTCAAAGGGTAGTAATTTACCATCCCAGCGTGCTGGTTCCGGGTTTATGGCGATCACAGGCTGCCCATTAAGATATTTAAGGGTATTTGCCACTAAACCATCTTGCCCTATGACCACCACGATATCACGCGCTGAAAACTGGTAGCTAGGTAACAGTTTCCTTTCCAGTAATTGAAAGCGCCCTATCGTTTTGAGAATCGACTCCGCTTGGATTAACTGCCGCTGATACACATCATGTTCAAGTAGGTAATCACTCACTTCAACATCATTATGTTCAAGGTAAAATTTTGCTTGCGACCAGGTATTGAAACGCTCAATTAATTCCTGCATGCGTGTTTTACGCATCACTAACACAAAGCGAACATCATCATGCTGGCTCATTGTTTGGCTCCTTTTTTCATCAATTGACCAAATAAATCTGGCGAGAAGTTGATTTCACCAATTTTGCCGGCGTTTTGAGCCAAGGATTCAAACGCCATTGCCATCAATTGCTCGGGGTTCATCTTCGCTAGCGCCATTGCTTTTAAATTCTCTACTGGCAATTGACTATAAGCTTTCATTTTAGACTCAATCGCATAAGCATCCGCATCTGATTGAGTTCTCTGATTTTCTGCACTAAGAGCGACTAATTCATTACGCTTGGCTTCTAAACTCACCTGTGAAATCAGCTCCTCTTGCTCAATTTCAGCACGCTCACGAAGTAGGGTTCGCTCATTATCAAGACGAGCCTCTTCAATTTGTTGTTCTTTCGCTTGCACCGATAAATCAGTTTCTAATTCTGCCTCTTTTATCGTTCTTTCTTGCTCAACAGAGAATTTACGACGTGCATAAATTGCGTCATCCGCTTCTTTTAAAATCGCTTCTCTGGCTTGTGCTTCTAAGGCTTTTTGAGTTTCAGGTGACGGCATAATTCCAGAAATAGAAACATCTAAAATTTCAATTCCTAACGACTCAATCGATGACTGTATTGCCAATTGCTGAGTCACTAACATCACCAATATTTGCCCCATCAGTAGAGACTCTTTTAGCGGAGTTGTTTGTACTTTCGCCTGAATCAACGTTTGGGCCGTACGAACAACTCTGTCAGTAAGCTTTAACGGATCCTCAGATAAATAGGATTTTCCATCATGAGCTAAGTTGAAATTCAAAACATTCGCCGTCTTTTCAGGGAACTTCACCAGAAATGAAATCTGCCCTTGAATACGTAAACTTTGAAAATCGGCTGTTTGCAAATTAAAAATAAATGGCGCTTCTTGAGCATTTAATGGCAGCGCTGAAATCGACGTTTTATCCGCGTTATACCAAAAACTGATCCCTTTACCCTGCTTACGAACGACACCATTTACCGACTGAATAACAAACGTTGATGAATCTGATTTGAAATATTTAAAATTTAACATGGCATACCTCACTTAATATCTTTATGAAATCAATGATTATTTCTTTGAAACCATTTAATGTCTTTATGACCTTAAATTATTATTGTCTTATAGACACAAACAAGTCAACAACTAAATGTCCTAATGACACTAAATAAATTTTCGCGTATGATTTAGCGCAAGACTAAAAACGGGGAAAGGATCTTAATCACATGACAGAAAAAGAGTTTTTATCTAATTATGATCGACGAGATTATTTAACGCCTTTGCTCACTGTGGATACCGTATTATTCACTTATCATGAAAATACCTTAAAAGTGCTGCTCGTGGAGCGCGCGAATTACCCGCAAAAAGGCCAATGGGGATTACCAGGTGGGTTCGTGGATGAAAATTGTGATGCCACGTTAGATGAAACGGTATATCGCAAACTAAAAGAGAAAACGGGGGTTATCCCGCCTTATATCGAGCAGTTATGTACCGTAGGAAACGCCGAGCGAGATCCTCGAGGATGGTCAGTCACCGTCTGCTACACCGCACTTATCGCCCACCAAGCCTGCGAAGCACACATTGAAAGCGTTCAATCCGTTAAATGGGTTTCAATTGAAGAAATTGAGGGCATGACACTGTCTTTCGATCATTATCAGCTTTATTTACAAGCTCGCGAACGCTTACAACAAAAATCATTGTATTCGATTGTCCCCGGATTTGCCCTACCTGAAGTTTTTACCTTAGCAGAGCTACAACATGTCCATGAAGTTTTGATTGGCAAACCAATACAGAATAAATCCTTTCGCCGTCGTTTAGAGCAAGCGAATTTATTGATTGATACAGGAGAAAAACGCCAAGAACGCGGGCGTCCAGCCAATCTTTATCGCTTAAAATCACAATCGGCTGACTATCGATTTGTACGCAATTTAGAAGCCTAACATAATTAAGTATTGAATATTCTGTAGATAGAAAATATTAAGGGCTAAGTTTAATGTGATATCAAACTTAGCCCTTCGTTCATTAATTTAAGCTATTCAATAACAGATAGTGCAAGTATTAAGTTATTTTTCAACCGTAATATACTGCACTCCAGTGACATATTGACCACCGAAGGCTGTAAAACCTTGCAGACGATACCCATTAGGAATCATATACGTTTCAGATTTAACAATAGTCACTGTTTGAGGCTCTTCACGACCACATTTTTGTGATGTTCCATCACCATAATGGAATGTAATCGATGAAAGCACATTATTTTTTTCGTATAACCCTGTATTTGTGACAATTTTGGTCACATTTGATACATCTTTCACTATAGAAGGAGTACCACCACTACCACCAATTCCCCCCATATTGTCAACAATACCACCACAACGTACGCTGATAGTATAGTTAGGTGGCTCTACAACAACAGTTGCTGAGCTACCCGTACCATATCCAAATAATGGAGATTTAACCAATGGTGATATATTGATTATCGCCTCAGCTTGGAATGGCTGATTTTTATATATTCCTTTTACAATAACTGACGTACTACCTTCTTTTTTAGCTGTAATAATTCCTGTAGAGTCTGCCACAGCAACGGCTGAATCTTTAGTAGACCACGTTACAGTATTCGCAGGTATAGTAACACTTTGACCACTTTTAATATCTGTCGCAGCTAAAGTATACTGGTGCTTCATGGTTTCACCCAATCTCAGCGTTTCAGGTGTCAATTTAAATGTATACCCGATAACACTGCCACTACCATCTATATTTCCACTGTTTGTATTATTACCGTTGCTGCTAGGAACAGTCGTCACAGTTATGGTGTTACCCACCACGCCCGCGCCGTTTTTCGCTCGCACAGAGACTGCTTTCACTTTCCCGATATCCGCAGCCACCAAGGTGTAGGTTGGTAAGGTACCATTGGTGACCTTGGTACCGTTGTTCGCATCCAGTTCGGCGACGGTGGTGCCGTTGTTACCCCACACCGCCACCGACGCATCCGTTGGGTTACCCGTTTGAGCCGCAAACACATAGCTGCCGCTCAACACTTCCCCGACGTTTAACTTGCCACTGATAGATACATTGCTGATCGCTGGAACACCCGCTTCGTCGATGATCCCGCCATTGTTACCGCCGTCGGTGTGGTTACCATCACTGCCCGGTGCCGTGGTCACGGTTTCGGTGTTACCCACCACGCCCGCGCCGTTTTTCGCCCGTACTGAGACCGCTTTCACTTTCCCGACATCCGCGGTGACGAGGGTATAGGTTGGTAGATTACCGTCAGTCACAACCGTACCGTTGCCCGCATCCAGCTCAGCCACGGTGGTGCCATTGTCGCCCCACATCGCCACCGACGCATCCGTTGGGTTACCCGTTTGAGCATCAAAGGTATAGCTGCCGCTCAACACTTGGCCGACGTTTAACTTGCCGCTGATAGCCACATTGCTGACTTTAGGCGCACCGGTTTCGTCGGTGATCCCACCATTGTTGCCGCCGTCGGTGTGGTTACCATCACTGCCCGGAGCCGTGGTCACGGTCTCGGTGTTACCCACCACGCCCGCGCCGTTTTTCGCCCGTACCGACACCGCTTTCACTTTCCCGACATCCGCGGTGACGAGGGTGTAGGTTGGTAGTGTGCCGTTGGTCACTGGAGTGCCGTTATTCGCATCCAGTTCAGCCACGGTGGTGCCATTGTCGCCCCACATCACCACCGACGCATCCGTTGGGTTACCCGTTTGAGCCGCAAACACATAGCTGCCGCTCAATACTTGGCCGACGTTTAACTTGCCGCTGATAGCCACATTGCTGACTTTAGGAACTCCCGCCTCATCAACGATCCCACCATTATTGCCGCCATCGGTGTGGTTACCATCACTGCCCGGTGCCGTGGTCACGGTCTCGGTGTTACCTTCGGTATTCAAGCCATTGATCGCCTTGACCGTCAGCATTTTTATTTTACCAACATCATCTTTAACTAGGATATATCCTGGGATAATTCCAGATGTCTCAACAGTCTTAATACCATTCAATGCACGCTTATTTCCTTCATTTGTCCATTGATATTGAGACTTATCCTCCGTATTACTGCCATTAGCATCAAATATGTACGTTCCAGATAACGTTTCTCCCAACGCTAGCTTTCCAGATATATTCAAATTGCTGATTTTTGGAGATTTACCAGTAATTACTTTCGCTGGAGAAATACTTATCCCCTGAATTTTAGGTGTTAACGTGAATTCACCAGATGATAAACCAGCAGTCACCGTTACATAATAAGTTCCTGGCTCATTGGCAGATTCGGTATATTCACTCAATTTAATATCAGAACTCGAACCAGATATAGTCGTTATCTGTGTTGTAATCTCCGATGCAATACCCGAGACTGGTTGGCCATCTTTATTTTCCAGTTTCAGTGTTAATTGTTCCGTCGATTTACCATCATTAGGTAAATTGACTTCTAGTGGTGATAACTTGCTTGATGCCAGATCAACAGCAGCTGAATTAACAATAACTGTCGTCGTAGATTCTGGGGATTGATTACCTGATTCATCATAGGCAACCATCGAAAGAGTATAATGATTATTTGCACCGCTACCATATTGATAATTTGGCATAACAACGCTGTATTGGGATATGCTTTCGCGGATGATTTGACCGCCATGGGCGATTAGCTCTGGCGCATACCATTCCACTCGGCTTAAGCCATTTTTACTACTAATCGTCAATCCAATATCGCGTTTTTCACCTGTATAACCGCTAATTTGCGCAGGTAATTGAATTGTAATGGTCTCTTTTTTACGATACTCCAAAACAATATTGTTATTGCGCTCAACAAAGTCATAGCGATTAGCATTTAATAAGCGGCTTGCATAAATTTGCTCTGAATCCAATTGCTTAGATAAAGGCACTCCGAGGGTATACTTTAGATCTATTCCAAATCGAGTATCATTTTCACCACTTTTTCCTTGTCGCTGCTCTGCGTTAAACGTTAAAAGTGGGAATGGCGTATAATTAGCCCCAACGGTTACGGCATAAGGGTCTTTCTGCTGGTTATCTTTCCCAAACAAACCAACATTATCACCGTAATATTGCTCATACATAAGCTTGCCGCCGATTGCTGGATATGCAGGTAGGTAACCCTCTGCTCTTACATCCCAGCCATTGGCAGGTCTTTCTTCGTAGAAATCAAAGTCTTTGGAGTTTTTCCAATCAGATGTTCTATGGTAACTATTCGCAGATAGTTTCATGAAATCGCGTTGATATTCAGCACCCAACCCAACTCTTGAGTGGCTCCTAGACCAATCATGATCGTAGAATGTGTTGATACCAAGCATATAATCAGGTGAAAAGAAACGGTAGCCAACCCCTAAGTTTGATTGAGTTCGGCTGTCTGTTCGGTGCAAAGAAGCTTGCGAAAAAACCATATGCTCAGGTAATTCCCAAATAGGAACTAAAACCTCTAGCTCTGAATTTTTCAATGTGAATTCATTATCAACATCGATTTTAACTCGAGCCTTTCCTTTTCCTTGTAACCAGTCAGAGATTTCACTATTCGTTTGGGCATTCATTTCGCCCACAGCAATAGAACGAGCAAGATCTTTTGCTGCATTACTACTCGAATTATTATTAAAAGTACTACCCAGCTGAGATGCTGTTCGAGCAACATCAGTCGAGCTTATTAATTCATTTTGCTGAGGTGTATTTAACCACTTGGTATTAGCAGGAATATCTATTTCATCCCCAACAGTCAAGTCTTCAAATGGTTTAGAAAAAGTTCTAAATTGATTCAGTTTTTTTAATTCATTAACAGTTACACCATGCTGCTTTGCAATACTTGCAACAGTATCATCTAACTTTAATGTATATGTCTGTGTTGTCGGTAATATTAAAAATGAATTTGGCTGTTCAGTCGCATGTGCAAGCATTATTGGAGTAAATGATAAAGAGAGAGGAAATGCAATTTGCATTCCAATATTAAAAAAAACAAAATATCTGTATCGAAATGGTCTAGAATTAAAATCTTTTATTTTATTCATATCTTTTTAAACCCATAAATATTGATATTACTTTGATATCTCTACAATGATTTTTATTTAAATTAAATGACTAACGTAATTTTTGGCAGGTGTTCTTTCTATCCTCTTCTCTTTCCTGGAGTATTTTCAGTGTTGTATCCTCTGCTTTATATTCACTCCCCATGCTGTCATATGCAGTAAAAGATAGAATTTTATAGCCATACAACGTTCCAGAAACAGGTATCGAGAATTCAAATGCTTGATGTTGAGGCAACTGATTAAATGTCGCTGTTTGAGCCGATTTTGGGTAGCATTTTTCATCAAGTATCAAATATGTTATTGCTGCATGCTCAATAACTAATGAAGTATTATTTTGTATAGTCCCGCCGATTCTATATTGTTCATCAGCACCTACTCCAACATGAAAAAGTAGCTCAACTTGATTATTCGCATTTGCTGAAAATCCAAAAATGGTAATAAAAATAATTAAACCGAACTTTTTCATTCATCCCTCATTAATATAAACACGGATTTTCCTCATGATTAAATACAGATTATTCCTATTACAAAATAGAAATTAAATTATTCAAAAAATAAAATTTAATTAAGAGATTATTTTAAATTACACATTTCAATAGTAATAATATATTTCTTAGCATAAATCAATCCAGCCAAACTAACAGATTATTATTATTAATAATTAATTCAACACAGATATTTAAACTATAAAATAAGAAAAGAAAGCAGAACAGCCAAGAAAATGACAATGTCATGTAAAATAATGGCAAACAAAAAACATGATTAAGTGCAAATACGCATTCTCATAACCAATTGTAATTAAACATATTTTACATAACCGTTCTACCCATAGGTTTATTTAATATATAACAATATTATTTATTAACTTAAAATACACCACTATAAAAAAACAAAAAAACAACCTTAAAAAACAATGAATTAAAAAAAACACACAGTCGAATTTGAAATTTAGAATTAGTATAAAACCTTAATATGACATGATTTTATTTTTAATCAGCTAACTATGGAATCAACATAGCGATGACCTCTCGCTAATAAAATATATTTTATTTTTCTTGCTAAAATTAAAATAAACATCAAAAAATCGTCATTATCAGGTGAATATATCGTGATTTTTCGATTATTTAATTATTTGTAATAAAATAATAAAATTCAAACAAAACTTTGATAGATTATCTTTAAAGAACCATCGCATTTAGATAGCAAGACAGTCTCATTTTATAGCTATTCACTTAATATTATCAACAGAGTGGATTTGAGAGGTGCATTTGAATAGGGATAAATCAGAAATGAATTCAGCTCAGTATGAACTGAGCTGAACTATAACTAAAATGACGCGAGCCATAAACGGCTTTTCAGCCCCAGATAACTCGTCCAGCCAGAAGTAAAACTCACCATTTCACCTTTATCGATAATCATAAAGGTCGGAGTTGCTGTCACGCCAACCTGTGTAGACAGCTGACCGTTGGTATCATTCACTACAGGAAAATCTAATTCCTTCTTTTCCATTCCGGCTAATAGTCGGGGTGACGCCCCTGAACGTAGTGCTATCGTCACGACCGGAACCCCTGATTTTGCTAAATCAGAAACAGTTGGCGATGTGAAGCGACAAACACCGCACCATGTTGCCCAGAAATAGACTAAAACTGGCTGTTTTTGGCTGAGTTCAGCAATAGAAACCACCTCACCCGTAGCAAGGGTGAGTGGCTCTAATAACACGGGGGCAAGGCTTTGCGGTTTACGCCAAAAGTCCATCACCGTAAAAGCGATCACCAAAATCACCGCTAATACGAGAAGCTCTTTCGACCACTTTTTGAGTCTCCCCATCACGTCATTATTTCGCTTTGCTGAGCTGTTCTTTCACGATGCGTTCAAATTCTTGTGCATCAACAGCGCCAGGGATCATTTCATCACCCACTAACGTTGCCGGTGTGCCGTTCACACCCAGCATGTTAGCCAGCTCAAGGTTTTTACGGATAGCTGCACGGCTCTTATCACTCGCTTTTAACTTACCATTGCCGGTTGCTTGCAGCGCTTCTTTGATGTTTGAATCAGATAACATGCCCTGTTTCGCCATCAGTTTTTGGTGCAGCGCTAAGAACGCTTTGGGATTTTCTTGCCATAAAGTCATCGCTAATTGCGAAGATTCCAGCGAGGTTTCCCCTTTAAATGGCAGGTACTTGATGACAACGGCAACATCAGGGTTTTTCTTCACAATATCTTCTAACAGTGGGTCAAAACGTTTGCAGTATGGGCAGTTAAAATCAGTAAAGTTTACCAAGACTAATTTCGCGTCTTTCGAGCCAATTCTCGGGCTAGTCGGGTCATTAAACAGGGCATCATGCTGATCTTTTAATACCTGTTTCATTTGCGCTTGTTGTTTTTCGCCTTGCTTCGCTTGTAAAGCCACAATCGCTTCTTCAAGGATCTCTGGATTCTCAACTAATGTATCGCGTACCAACTTACGAACTTGTGCTTCTTGGTCGGCAGTCAGTGGCGCTGCATGTGCTGTGGCCCCTAATACTAGTGAGGAAAATAAAACAGCTAATATCGTCTTTTTCATTTTTCGGCTCCTTTGGCCTCAGTCATAATTGATAATACAGATTCACGATCAAGTATTGTTGACAGTATTTTCCCCTCTGTCAGATTAGGGCCATAAATCTGGTTAAACGGCACAGCCACTTGTCCTCGACGTTGCAAAAATGCCGAGATTTCCGGTGAAGGTTTTGTCCAATCACCCCGTAGCGCAACCACATCAGGTTCACTCAGTAAGTGCTGAATTTCATCATTAAGTAGGACGTTATATTTATTCGCCTTACACGTCACACACCAGTCTGCGGTCACATCAATAAACACACGTTTATTATCTGCCAGCGCTTGTGTGATTGCGTCTTCAGACAGTGTTTGCCATTGAACCTTATCGGAAGCTAGCGTTTGGTGACCTTGTTGTTGGTCTATCGCCACCCAAGCAAACCCAGCACCCAGTGCCGAGAATAATAGGAATGGGAAAATTGCCGCACGTCCCCCTCGGTTCTTAAGAATAAATAACACTAAGATTAATAAAAACAGTACGGCGATAACGGTAGCGGTCATTGCACCAAAATGGGGAATTAATAAGCTGATTAACCATAAGCAGGAAACCAACATCATTAAGCCCAGTACAGCACGCAATTTCAGCATCCATGTTCCCGGCTTTGGTAACGCTTTCGCAATCACAGGGAATGCCGCAATCAATAACCACGGGAGGCTCATCCCGATACCTAGTGCAGTGAAAATCAGCCACAATTGCGACATTGGTGCCGCCAGTGCGAAGGCGACAGCTGTGCCCAAAAAGGGTGCAGAACAAGGTGTTGCTAAGAGTGTCGCGAAGACCCCTTGCCAGAAATGCCCACTATTACCCTGTCCACCAGCAGTGGCTAAGCGCGTATTCGCTTTACTGCCTAGGTTAATTTCAAACAACCCAAATAAATTCGCGGTAAACAGCGCCGTAATTAACACCATAAAGCCGATAAACCATGGGCTTTGGAACTGAATTCCCCAACCAACAACCTGCTGTCCCCAACGCAAGAATGTCATCAATAAGGCTAATAACCAGAATGAGGCCAGAATCCCTGATGAAGAAAGCAAGAATTGCCGACGAATGGTATTTTGTTCACCTTGAGGAACCAATAAGACAGAACCGAGTTTCATCGCCAGTACAGGCAAGACACACGGCATCAAGTTCAGGATCAGACCACCAAGTAGCGCAAATAGAACTATTTGCCATAAGCCCAGCGCGTGCCCACTGTCATCTCCAGAAGTAGAACCTGTATAAGGCACGACATTGCCATGAATTTGTTGAGATAACTCACCATCCGCCACGACAAATGAAACTGTTTTACCAATAAGATTAGGTGCTTCACCACCCCAGTCATCGCTAACATCAATGGTGGCGGTTAACTTGTTGCCAGAATATTTTAGGGATGGGACGCTAAGGCTCGCACCATCCACCACATCGGTAAACAGATGCGGATCAATCCACGTATTATCGGCGGCTTTTTGTAACTCTACCGTCAATTTATTGCCAGCAAAGCCAAATTGCGCCTGTTCAACAAGCCCACTAGTCGCAGGCACGCTACCTTTTGCTTGATTAAATGCCCAGCTAAAATCCGCAGGAGCCGGTTCAGTGAGATCCAATTCAAAAGGGTAGTCAGTTAAAATACAAACATTACTGCACGTTGATAATGTCAGTGTGCCTGACAATTTATCGAGATGCTCACCACTGGTGACTGTAATAGGAAAAACCACGTCTCCCATATAACCTTGTGTAGACACGCCAGCGACATCAAAGCGCCCCGGCGTTGGCCATAGCCACTCCACGGTTTTGACGGGTGAAGACCAGCTTATTTCAGGTGCAACGCCCCCTTCTCCCGGTGAGCGCCAATAGGTCTTCCAGCCATCATCGAGTTTTACATCCAATAAAATATCGACCTTGCCCTCTTTTTGTGCAGAGCTCAGCAAGCGAACCTGTACATGGCTTGGTGTGTTTGCGGTCATAAACCCCGTGTTAGCAGGTTGCAACCAGCCTGTATCCGCAGCCTGTAAGCTGCTAGAAAATACAGTGAATAAAACAATTAACGCATTAATAAAAAAACGCATGATCCCTCCAGAATAAATAACAGCGACGAACAATAAGCCGCGGCTTTCTAATTCCGAAGATTACAGAATTGTAGATGACGCCGAACGCCAGGTGGGGAATGGCTCTCTTCACGGTTTGCTCTATATATAAATAGCCTAGTGCAAAAGATAGCGAATGCCGCTAAAGAAAGAAATATAAAAAAGAGAGGCTCTATCACAGCAGGAACAAGAGTGAGGAGTGATTTGGAACTTAATTCACACGTTGAAAGTTTAACGGGCTTGCTATTTTGTTCATTTATATCAGAAAGATAGTGTTCTGAAGAAAGCTGAATTTGATTCACTACCGCAGAAGTCTGTATTGAAGTAGATGTAAATACTGAGGCGAATAGACGCTCTCCGACGGCTCTTTGATTCATACAAATCAACACCATCAGACAGGCAAACAGCACTAATCCTTTACCTAGCTTCATCGACCTCGTCATGGCTGTCTCAGATTATCTTCCTGAATTCACAATAATTAGCTAATTAAGTTAATAACAGGTTACATCTTACACAGGCAAATAAGCAACACAAGCACCATCATCTAACTTTACAAACAGTTCTCATTTATAAAATTAACTATTTTTTGCACTTTATCCGAAAAGCGGCACGGAACTTGCTATTTACTTAATGAATAGCAAAACGAAACTATTTTGCACACTTTCGGTGCACGATAGTCGAGTTTCGGCAGTTTGTCTCTTTATTGGTGTCGCAGTTCACAACTGCCTAAATAATATGCGAGATAGCTCCCGAATTTAAAACAATTCGTTTTCAAAACTCATATTTTTTAATTACTTTTTAACAATAATAAAACATACAGCCGATGATCGTGTCATGATGAAAACCTCACGAAACATCTGCAAACACAACACCACAAAACCAAAATAAATCGAGTAATGTATCGTTAAAACACACACCTCGAAATATGGCGGATTGACACCGATGTTCTAAAGGAGCTGTAATTATGCGTATTAGCAAGCTTGTTTTAACAATGATGCTTTTGGGTGCAACCTGCGCAGTTCAAGCAGAAGAATTAAACGGTACTCTGAAAAAAATCAAAGATAATGGTGTGATAGTCGTGGGTCACCGCGAATCATCAGTGCCATTCTCTTACTATGATAATAATCAGAAAGTTGTTGGCTACTCACAAGATTATTCCAATCTCATTGTTGATGCAGTGAAAAAGAAACTCAATATGCCTGATTTACAGGTGAAATTGATCCCTATCACCTCGCAAAACCGTATTCCATTACTGCAAAACGGCACATTTGATTTCGAATGTGGCTCCACAACAAATAACCTAGAGAGACAAAAACAAGCTGCTTTCTCTAACACCATTTTCGTGGTTGGTACTCGACTACTGGCGAAAAAAGACTCCGGTATCAAAGACTTTGCTGATTTAGCTGGCAAAAACGTGGTTGTCACTTCAGGGACAACGTCAGAAGTGATCCTGAATAAGTTAAATGATGAGAAAAACATGAAGATGCGCATTATCAGTGCTAAAGACCACGGGGACTCATTCCGTACTTTAGAATCTGGTCGTGCTGTTGCCTTTATGATGGACGATGCCCTATTAGCCGGTGAGCGTGCAAAAGCGAAACAACCGGATATCTGGGAAATCGTAGCAAAACCGCAAACTGAAGAAGCTTACGGCTGTATGCTGCGTAAAGATGACCCACAATTCAAAACACTAGTCGATGAAACAATCTCTACTGCACAAAAATCTGGCGCAGCGGAAAAATCCTTCGACCGCTGGTTTAATCAACCAATCCCACCGAAGAACCTGAATCTGAAGTTTACGTTATCTGATGAAATGAAAGCGCTGTTCAAATCACCAAACGATAAAGCATTAAACTAATAAAAAAGACAAACAGGGTGTTACTGAAATAGGAGTCGCAAGGCGGTCGTTCCCGCCTTGCTTTCTCTTGTTACGGTATTCGGGACAATCAAATTGCCCACAGGAAGTCATATTATGTCAATTAATTGGAATTGGGGGATATTCCTTGAGAATGCCCCATTTGGGAATACCACCTATTTAGGGTGGTTAATATCTGGCTTAGAAGTCACTGTCACGCTATCCATCTGCGCTTGGATCATCGCTTTTCTGGTTGGCTCATTTTTCGGTATTTTACGCACAGTACCTAACCGCTTTTTAGCCTTTTTAGGGACTGCTTACGTTGAATTATTCCGTAACGTTCCGCTGATTGTTCAGTTCTTCACTTGGTATTTAGTGATCCCTGAACTGCTGCCTCAATCCATCGGCGACTGGTTTAAAATGGAGTTAGATCCTAACTACCAGTTCTTCCTCTCTTCCATGCTATGCCTTGGCTTGTTTACTGCTGCGCGAATGGCTGAGCAAGTTCGTGCTGCGATTCAATCTCTACCAAGAGGGCAGCGTAATGCAGCACTCGCGATGGGGTTAACACTGCCACAAACCTATCGCTATGTACTGCTACCGAATGCTTATCGCGTCATTTTACCGCCAATGACTTCGGAAATGCTGAACTTAGTGAAAAACTCCGCTATCGCATCCACTATCGGGTTAGTCGATATGGCGGCACAAGCAGGAAAATTACTCGATTACTCCGCCCATGCTTGGGAATCTTTCACGGCAATCACGCTCGCATATGTCGGTATCAACTTGATTATTATGCTGCTGATGAGCCTGCTTGAGCGCAAAGTGCGCTTACCCGGTACACTAGGAGGACGCTAAGATGGCTTATCAATTTGATTGGAGTTCCATTGAGCCAAGCATCCCATTCTTAGTGGATGGCTTTATTATCACCGCCAAAATTACGGCTGCAGCCATTGTGGTTGGGATTTTATGGGGAACCGTACTTGCCGTTATGCGTTTATCCAGCATTAAGCCACTGCGCTGGCTGGCGGCCTTTTACGTCAACACATTCCGCTCAGTCCCGTTAGTTATGGTACTGTTTTGGTTCTATTTAGTTGTGCCTAACATATTACAAAATGTTCTAGGCTTATCACCAAAAAATGATATTCGTTTAATATCCGCAGTGGTAGCCTTCTGTCTTTTTGAAGCGGCTTACTACTCTGAAATTATCCGAGCAGGTATTCAAAGTATCTCGAAAGGTCAGGCAAGCGCCTCCCTTGCTTTAGGTATGACCCAAATGCAAACCATGCGTTTAGTCGTATTACCGCAAGCGTTTAGAGCGATGGTGCCATTATTGCTGACCCAAGGTATTGTATTATTCCAAGATACCTCTTTAGTGTATGTTCTTGGGCTAACCGACTTCTTCAGAACCGCGACCAATATTGGTGAGCGTGACGGTACCCAAGTCGAAATGATACTCTTTGCGGGACTCATCTACTTTATTTTCAGTTTCGGCGCTTCAATGCTGGTGAATTATCTTAAGAAAAGGACTGTTTCATGATTACCCTGAAAAATGTATCGAAATGGTATGGCCAATTTCAGGTGCTCACAGATTGCACAACTGAAGTCAAAAAAGGCGAAGTTGTGGTTGTATGCGGGCCTTCTGGTTCTGGTAAATCCACATTAATTAAAACAGTAAATGGGTTGGAGCCAATTCAACAGGGTGAAATTTTCGTTAACGATATCCAAGTTAATAGCAAAAAAACTGACCTTGCGAAGCTGCGCTCAAAAGTTGGCATGGTGTTCCAACACTTTGAACTGTTCCCTCACCTTTCCATTATTGAAAACCTAACATTAGCGCAAGTTAAAGTCTTAAGCCGCGACAAAAAAGCCGCTGAAGCTAAAGGCTTAAAATTACTGGAGCGTGTTGGATTGGCAAGCCATGCCAATAAATTCCCGGCACAGCTATCCGGTGGTCAACAGCAACGTGTCGCCATCGCGCGTGCGCTGTGTATGGACCCGATAGCCATGCTGTTTGATGAGCCAACTTCCGCCCTCGATCCAGAAATGATCAACGAAGTGCTGGATGTTATGGTGGAGTTAGCGAATGAAGGCATGACCATGATGGTGGTAACGCACGAAATGGGCTTTGCGAAAAAAGTGGCTAACCGCGTGATTTTTATGGATGAAGGTAAAATCATCGAAGATAGTAAAAAAGAAGATTTCTTCGCTAATCCGAAGTCAGACCGCGCGAAAGATTTTCTGGCAAAAATCTTACATTAATCTCGCTTTAGGTTGCAGAAAGTCCGACAGGGCTTTTTGCAACTTTTCCCTCAACTTTTCTTACCCACACAAAATTCACCTCGTTTTCTTGATTGGCACTTTTCTGCGCTTGAAATCTCTTAAAAAATTCTCTAACGTATTCTAAGTTCAAATAAAATTGTGAACAAAGCGAATTCATCCTGAAATAGTTCAAGTTTTAGGTAGTAAATTGAATTATGATAGGCGATACGCTTATTATTTTGTGTGCGCTCTTAGTTCCATCAGCGTATCGCCAACCACTATATGTAGCACAAAATATAACTAACAACTGAAACAGCAAGACCAAGTCCCTGTAAATTCATCTAATCGACGATTCATCGTTTTTTACAGACACAATGGCTTTCGGCATTGTTGTTTTCATGTGTGATCCGCTATGCTATGCGGATCCATTTTATACAAAAGACATTCACCAGCTACAGACTAAACTGTAGCGATTATTCACCATAGGATTATCGGTGCCATGCAAGAACAATATCGTCCAGAAGATATAGAGCCTAAAGTACAGCGTCACTGGGATGAACACCAAACGTTCAAAGTGACAGAAGACAACAGCAAAGAGAAATACTACTGCCTGTCCATGCTACCTTACCCTTCTGGTCGACTACACATGGGCCACGTTCGTAACTACACCATTGGTGACGTGATCTCCCGCTACCAGCGCATGCTGGGTAAAAACGTTCTGCAACCCATTGGTTGGGATGCATTTGGTCTGCCAGCTGAAGGTGCCGCTGTTAAAAATAACACCGCACCTGCACCATGGACTTACGCCAATATCGATTACATGAAAGGTCAGCTGAAAATGCTGGGCTTCGGTTACGATTGGAGCCGCGAAGTGACCACCTGTACCCCAGAATATTACCGTTGGGAACAGTGGTTCTTTACTAAGCTGTATGAAAAAGGCTTAGTCTACAAAAAAACCTCTGCAGTTAACTGGTGTCCACACGACTTAACCGTTCTAGCAAACGAACAAGTTATCGACGGCTGCTGCTGGCGCTGCGATACCCAAGTTGAGCGTAAAGAGATCCCTCAGTGGTTTATCAAAATCACCGACTACGCTGAAGAGCTGCTCAATGACTTGGATAAACTGGAAGATTGGCCAGAACAAGTTAAAACCATGCAGCGCAACTGGATTGGTCGCTCTGAAGGTGTGGAAATCACCTTTGATGTTGCCGATCGTGCTGACAAATTAACGGTCTACACCACCCGCCCAGATACCTTTATGGGTGCGACATATGTAGCAGTTGCTGCTGGTCACCCATTAGCGCAAGAAGCAGCCAAAGCGAATAGCGAATTAGCCGACTTTATCGATGAGTGCCGAAATACTAAAACCGCAGAAGCGGATATGGCCACCATGGAGAAAAAAGGTCTGGCGACGGGCCTGTATGTCGTTCATCCATTAACCCAAGAAAAATTACCAATTTGGGTCGCGAACTTTGTTCTGATGGAATACGGCACAGGCGCAGTGATGGCGGTTCCAGCTCACGACCAACGTGACTGGGAATTTGCCCACAAATACAATCTGCCAATCAAAGCGGTGATTGCAGATGCTGAAGGCAACACGCCTGACTTATCTCAAGAAGCGATGACTGAGAAAAATGCCCTGATCAACTCAGGTGAATTTACTGGTTTAAGCAACGAAGCTGGCTTCAACGCTATCGCAGATAAATTGGTTTCGCTTGGTGTGGGGCAACGCAAGGTCAATTATCGCTTACGTGACTGGGGTGTTTCCCGTCAACGTTACTGGGGCGCGCCAATTCCAATGGCAACCTTAGAAGATGGTACCGTGGTTCCTGTTCCTGAAGACCAATTACCGGTTATTTTGCCGGAAGATGTCACCATGAACGGCATCACTAGCCCAATTAAAGCGGATCCAGAGTGGGCAAAAACCACCATTAATGGTCAGCCAGCGCTGCGTGAAACCGATACGTTCGATACCTTTATGGAATCGTCTTGGTACTACGCACGTTACACTTGCCCACAATACGACGATGGCATGTTGAACCCTGAAGCGGCCAACTACTGGCTGCCAGTGGATCAATACATTGGTGGTATTGAACACGCTATCATGCACTTAATGTATTTCCGCTTCTTCCACAAATTAATGCGTGATGCAGGTCTGGTAAACTCCGATGAACCAGCAAAACGTTTACTGTGCCAAGGTATGGTTCTGGCTGACGCCTTCTACTACACTGGTAGCGATGGTCATCGTATATGGGTTTCTCCAGCGGATGCGATTGTTGAACGTGATGACAAAAACCGTATTACTAAAGCGGTAGACAGCGAAGGTCATGAACTGGTTTATACTGGTATGAGCAAGATGTCTAAATCTAAGAACAACGGTATTGACCCACAATTAATGGTCGATAAATACGGTGCAGATACCGTCCGTCTGTTCATGATGTTCGCAGCGCCACCAGAATTAACCCTTGAGTGGCAAGAGTCTAGCGTCGAAGGAGCTAACCGTTTCGTTCGTCGTGTATGGCGTTTAGTTCATGAGCACGCACAAAAAGGTGCAACTCAGCCATTAGATATCAGCGCATTAACCGCAGAACAAAAAGATTTACGTCGCGACTTACATAAAACCATCGCGAAAGTGACTGACGATGTGGGTCGTCGTTATGCATTCAACACAGCTATCGCAGCGGTCATGGAATTTATGAACAAGTTAGTTCGCGCTCCGCAAGAAACTGAGCAAGACCGCGCTTTAGTTCAAGAATCTTTGGATGCTATCACGCTGATGTTATCGCCAATCATTCCTCACGCTTGTTTCGAAATGTGGAAAGCATTAGGTCACAATGACGATATCGATTTTGCAAGCTGGCCTGTGGCTGACGAACAAGCAATGATCGACGATACTAAACTGGTTGTTGTTCAAGTTAACGGTAAAGTACGCGGTCGTATTACGGTACCTGCTGATGCTAACCAAGAATTCGTTCTGGAAATGGCATCACAAGAAAGCAGCGTCGCGAAATACCTCGAAGGCGTTAGCATCCGTAAAGTCATTTACGTACCTGGTAAATTACTGAACTTAGTTGTTGGCTGATAAGGAGCCCAAGTGCGCTATCTGATAACTCTATTTCTCAGCCTGTCGGTGCTCGTCACCGCAGGTTGCGGTTTTCGTCTTCAAGGAACCACACAACTTCCCGAAGAACTGAAAACGTTACAGTTAAGTTCTGGAGACCCGTACAGTTACCAAACTCGTGCGGTCAGGGAACAGCTACGACTCAACAATGTGACTCTGCTCGATTCTGGTCGCGCTGATGTGCCTATTTTGAAAATTGTAGGTTCAACAGAAAGCACTGATACCGTTTCGATTTATCAAGATGGTAAAGCGGCTGAGAAGCAACTGACATTGGTCATGAAGGCACAAGTGTTAATGCCTGATGGTGCTATTTATCCGCTGGAAACAAAAGTTGTGCGGACTTTCTTTGATAACCCGTTAGAAGCGCTCGCAAAAGATGCTGAGAACGAGATTGTGAAGCAAGAGATGCAACAACAAGCGGCACGTAACATCGTGCGTAAATTGCTTCTGGTTCACAGTGCTGAGTTAGAAAAAGCGAAAGCGCAAGCGGCTGAGAAACCTGTTGCCGAATAATGATACGCATTTATCCTGAACAGCTGGCCTCTTCGTTACAAGAGTCTCTAAGAGGCCGCTATCTCATTTGGGGCTCCGAGCCCCTTCTTATTCAAGAAAGCCAAGATGCTATTCGCCAAGTTGCACGCCAGCAAGGTTTTGAAGAGCATTTTACTTTCGCTTTAGAGCAAAACACGGATTGGGATGAAATTTTTAGTCTCTGCCAAGCGCTGAGTCTATTTGCCAGTCGCCAAATGCTCACCCTATTTTTGCCTGAAAATGGCCCTAATGCCGCGATGGCAGACAAGCTAACACAGCTCGCTGGTTTACTTCACCCCGACCTGCTATTAGTTCTACGCGGACATAAACTCACCAAAGCGCAAGAAAACAGTGCTTGGTTCAAAGCCATCAGCCAAGATGGTATCTATGTCAGTTGCCTAACGCCTGAATATCAACGTTTGCCGCAGTGGGTCTCTAAACGAGCTAGCCAGATGCAGCTCTCATTAGAAACTGAAGCAAACCAATTACTTTGCTATTGCTATGAAGGTAATTTATTGGGATTAGCACAAGCGCTAGAGAGACTTTCCCTGCTCTATCCTGATGGAAAGCTCACTTACCCTCGTGTCGAAAGTGCGGTGAATGATTCCGCCCATTTTACACCCTACCATTGGGTTGATGCGATCCTAGCGGGTAAGCCACGCCGTTCATGGCATATCCTTGAGCAGCTCAAACAAGAAGATGTTGAAGCCGTGATTTTACTGCGTGCTATCCAACGAGAATTAATGTTGCTGATCACGTTAAAACGTCAATCGGCTACCACTCCATTAAAAACGCTATATGACCAACACAAAGTTTGGCAAAACCGTCGAGGGCTGTTAGGCGAAGCGCTGCAACGTTTGAGCTTACATCAATTACAATCTGCGCTGATGCTGCTCACCCAAGCTGAAATTCATACTAAGCAGGACTTTTCTCACTCTTCATGGCCGGATTTACAATCTCTTTCCATGGTGTTGTGCGGTAAAACCGATGCAGAACATTTTATTCAGCCACGATAATAGCCGATAGCTCAGTAAAACACTGATAAACAACTCACCTGATATCAATGGTAATGAATGATGAACGCTAAACCACAAGGTCTACAAGCGCTATTTGGGGGAACTTTTGACCCTATTCATTATGGGCACCTGCGCCCTGTTGAGGCATTAGCTCATCAGGTGAGACTGCAAAAAGTGATTTTGCTGCCGAACCACGTTCCACCGCATCGACCTCAGCCGGAAGCTAGCCCTACCCAGCGATTAGAAATGGTAAAACTCGCTATTCGAAATAACCCGCTATTTACTGTTGATACGCGAGAACTCCAGCGAAATACGCCCTCTTTTACAATCGAAACACTCAGTGAATTGCGTCAAGAACTTGGTCAGGAACAGCCTCTTGCATTCATTATTGGTCAAGATTCCTTGTTATCCATTAATACCTGGCATGGCTGGACTCAGCTATTAGATAAATGCCATCTGTTGGTCTGCGCGAGACCCGGTTACGCCACACATTTTACCGATCCTGATATGCAGCAATGGCTGCAACAGCATCAAGTGCAAGACCCGCAAGTATTGAGCCAAGCACCTTGTGGTTCGATTTTTATTGGCGATACACCACTGGTTAATATTTCAGCGACTGAAATACGAGAACAACTAAGCGAAGGTCAGGCTTGTGAAGATTTACTCCCTCGTGCGGTTTATCACTATATTCAAGAGCAACATTTGTATCAAAAATAAGCGATTTTATTTCTATTAACCGAATAAGAATGTCAGCAAATAATTTATTCCCTTTTATTCACTTATTTTCGATTTAATTAATTGCACAACTCAACGCATATTCTAGAATATTGATACGCAAGAGATAGGGATATTTTATTTGTAAAGTTACGATAATTATCTTGCCCAATCGATAAGATATCCCTATAAATTGCCCTCTTATGTTAATAAAAAATAATTTAGCCGATTTTTGTGAAAATCTGGGGTAATATGGCGGCACTTTGCTAGGGGAATGCTCCCTAGAAAGCACAATGATGAATAGTGTTTAACAAGAGATTCTCTCAATTTGAATAAAAGGTGAACCTTTTGCAAGGAACTGAACTCCAACAATTTATTATCGATCAACTTGAAGATGCGAAAGCGGAAGATATCATTTCAATCGATGTCCATGGGAAATCAAGTGTTACTGACCAAATGATCATCTGCACAGGGACCTCTACTCGTCACCTGATGTCTGTTGCTGATCGTTTAATTGATGCGTGCCGTAAAAACGGTTTAATGCCTCTCGGTGTTGAAGGTCAAGGCATTTCAGACTGGATTGTGGTCGACCTCGGTGATGCCATCGTCCATATCATGCAAGATGAAAGCCGCCGCATGTACGAACTTGAAAAGCTCTGGAGCTGAGTTTGAAATTACAACTCATCGCTGTCGGAACTAAAATGCCGGACTGGGTACAGACCGGCTTTATGGATTACCTTCACCGTTTTCCCAAAGATATGCCTTTCGAATTAACCGAAATCCCCGCAGGAAAACGTGGAAAAAATGCAGACATCAAACGCATTCTCGAAAAAGAAGGTGAATTGATGCTTGCCGCTGTCGGCAAAGGCAATCGTATCGTCACGCTGGATATTCCAGGGGATCGTTGGGATACACCAAAATTAGCCGTACAGTTAGACAAGTGGAAACAAGATGGTCGTAATGTCAGTCTGTTAATTGGTGGGCCAGAAGGGCTTGCTCCGGCGTGTAAAGATGCCGCAGAACAAAGTTGGTCCCTATCACCACTAACACTACCCCATCCGCTAGTTCGAGTCCTTGTTGCCGAAAGTCTTTATCGGGCATGGAGTATTACGACTAATCACCCATATCATCGGGAATAGTTAGGAATTAATTTGTACACAATGGCAATGGGATGAAACAACAACGCACCCCTTTTCGCGACCATACCGCAGAATCAGTTTTGTTTATTCGCCGAGCATTAATTGCTTTCGGCGTCATTGTCATACTTACTTCAATCCTCGTGACTAATTTGTATCATCTACAAATAGTCCGTCATGAAGATTACCAAACACGCTCAAATGATAACCGTATTAAATTGGTGCCTATTGCGCCTAGCCGCGGCATTATTTATGACCGAAAAGGTACCCAGTTAGCCCTTAATAGCACCTTTTATCAGTTAGAAATTGTTCCTGAAAAAGTCGATAACTTACAGGAAACACTCGATAAGCTACGAGATGTTGTTGACCTTACAGACGAAGATATCAGCAACTTTGAAAAAGAGCGTAAACGCTCTCGCCGCTTTACCTCTATTGCGCTGAAAACGCAGCTGAATGAAGTTCAAGTTGCACGCTTTGCCGTTAATCAATATCGATTTCCCGGCTTAGAAGTGAAAAGTTATCAGCGTCGCTCATATCCGTATGGTTCCGCATTAACCCACGTCATTGGCTACGTCGCAAAAATTAACGATAAAGACGTCGAGCGCCTTGATAAAGAAGGGTTATTACCAAACTATGCCGCCAGCCATGATATCGGTAAATTAGGTATTGAACGTTACTATGAAGATGTCTTACATGGTAAAACGGGCTACGAAGAAGTTGAAGTGAATAGCCGTGGCCGGGTGATCCGCCAATTACACGAGCAGCCTCCACAAGCAGGTCGCGATGTCTATTTAACTATCGATCTCGAATTACAAACTTATATTGAGAAAATCCTCACCACCAGCCGTGCTGCAGTCGTCGTCACAGACCCGCGTAATGGTGAGATCCTCGCGTTGGTTTCCACGCCAAGCTACGATTCAAACTTGTTTGTGAACGGAATTTCCAACAAAGATTACCAAGACCTGTTAAATAACCCTAATAGGCCGTTGATCAACCGAGCGACTCAGGGCTTATATCCACCAGCATCTACGGTAAAACCATTTATCTCTGTCGCGGCATTAAGCGAAAAAGTGATTACCCCGAACACGACAATCTACGATCCCGGTTGGTGGCAACTCCCCGGCTCTGAGAAACGTTACAGAGACTGGAAACGCTGGGGACACGGTAAGCTGAATGTGGTCAAATCCATCATTGAATCCGCAGATACCTTCTTCTACCAAGTCGCTTATGATATGGGGATTGACCGCCTTTCTGAATGGATGACCCGCTTTGGCTATGGGGAATATACCGGTATTGACCTTTCCGAAGAACGACAAGGCCTGATGCCGACCCGCGAATGGAAACAAAAACGTTATAAAAAGCCATGGTATCAAGGGGACACCATCCCTGTCGGGATTGGTCAAGGCTATTGGACATCAACACCAATCCAAATGTCTAAAGCTTTGATGACATTGATTAATGACGGAAAAGTCAAAACGCCTCATTTGCTATATGGAACCAAACTTGGTGATGCCATGGTGCCTTATGAAGACAAAGAAACCCGACAAATTGGCGATATCCATTCTGGATATTGGGAACTGGCCAAAACGGGTATGTACGGTGTGGCCAATGCGCCAAATGGTACCGGTAAGCGTAGTTTCGTCGGGACGCCTTATAAAGTTGCTGCAAAATCAGGAACAGCGCAGGTGTTTAGTTATGAAACCTATAACGCCAGCAAATTAGCTGAGCATTTGCGTGACCATAAACTAATGATTGCTTACGCACCTTATGATAAACCCACTATTTCCGTTGCCATCATTTTAGAGAACGGGGGAGCAGGCCCTGCGGTTGGTGATATTGTTCGCCAAATCTTTGACCATGTCCTGTTAGGTGATAACAAAACCCAAGTTGAAAGTACGGGTGCCAGTGCAGAGGAAGATCGTTAATCATGACTGACGATAAGAGAAAATTATCACTATCAACACGTCTGCACATTGACGTGCCTATGTTATTAATCATCATCGCCTTACTCGCTTATAGCGCCTTCATTATGTGGAGCGCTAGCGGGTTAGATCCCGAAATGATGGAGCGAAAACTGGGGCAAATTTTTTCTGGTTTTGTCGTGATGATTGTGATGGCGCAAATTCCACCTCGCATGTATGAAAGCCTCGCACCACACCTATTTATTTTCTGCGTTATTCTATTAGTCTTTGTTGATGTGTTTGGGCAAATCAGTAAAGGGGCTCAGCGCTGGCTAGATTTGGGGTTTATACGATTCCAGCCATCTGAGATTGCGAAAATCGCGGTGCCGCTCATGGTTGCTCGCTTTATGAACCGCGACTCATGCCCACCGTCCTTTAAAAATACCTGTATTGCCCTTGTATTTATTTTTGTCCCAACATTACTGGTAGCTGCTCAGCCAGACTTGGGCACCTCGATCCTCGTTGCGGCATCAGGGCTATTTGTCTTATTTTTAGCGGGAATGAGCTGGCGTTTAATTGCCGTTGCTGCCGTCGCCGTTGCCGCCTTTATTCCAATGCTCTGGTTCTTCTTAATGCATGACTACCAGAGAGCTCGAGTCATGATGCTACTTGATCCAGAAAGTGACCCTCTAGGTAAAGGCTATCACATCATCCAATCTAAAATTGCGATTGGTTCTGGCGGTTTAATGGGTAAAGGCTGGTTGGAAGGCACTCAGTCTCAGCTAGAATTCTTACCTGAACGTCATACCGACTTCATTTTCGCTGTATTAGCTGAAGAACTTGGATTGATTGGTGTCTTGGTCTTATTGGCTCTTTATATCCTATTGATTATTCGTGGGCTATATATTGCAGCAAGTGCACAAAACACCTTCGGGCGAGTCATGGTCGGCGGATTAATCCTAATCCTATTTGTGTATGTGTTTGTTAATATAGGTATGGTTAGTGGTATTTTACCTGTCGTGGGGGTTCCCCTCCCCTTAGTAAGCTATGGGGGCTCCGCCTTAATTGTTTTAATGGCTGGATTCGGTATTATCATGTCTATCCATACCCACAGAAAATTTTTATCCAAGAGTTTATAAAATGAGGCTTAGTATGCGTTTACAATGGATTATGCTCGCCATGGCAACCACATTACTCAGTGGGTGTATTAACGAAGACGTTAAGCAGCAGCCAACAGTACCAACCAATGTCCCTGCACAAGATGTGTTGGGTGCTGAGCCACATTATGAGCCTTATCACCCAACGGCGAATAATGATTACCAGCGTAATGGCAAGCAATACCAAATTGTCCGTGAACCTGCACAGTTTTCCCAAGTGGGCTATGCTTCAATCTATGGTCAAGAAGCTTCCGGTCAATTGACTGCCATTGGTGAACGAGCTAACCCAGTAGAGTTAACCGCAGCTCACCCTACACTACCTATTCCAAGTTATGCCCGTATCACCAACATGATGAACGGACGCATGATGGTAGTTCGCATTAATGACCGTGGTCCTTATACTCCCGGTAAAAGTATTGCTGTATCCCGTGCAGTCGCCGATCGCTTAAATCTGATGACGACCACAAAAATTAAGATTGATGCCATCCAAGTTGCACCTGATGGAAGCTTATCAGGACCAGGAACTGTAGGCTCAAACTTTGTTAAACAAAGTTATGCCCTGCCGGATCGTCCACAATTAGGTTCAGGCCCATTAGGTACGCCAGTGATGCAAGAATCACCAGCGCCAACCAACACATTACCTGTAAAACAGCCTGCGGAACCTATGCAACCAACGATGCCTGATATGAGCATCAAGCAACCAGAACCCCAAGTTGCACCGAAAGCAACGGCGACAGAATCCGTTCCTGAACGTGGTTTCTTAGTTCAAGCGGGCGCTATCAGTAGTAAAGCGAATGCACAAAGTATGTTGGATAACTTAAAAAGTCAGTTTAATGTACCGGGTCGTCTACAGCCTTACAATGGCATCTACCGCGTTCAATTAGGGCCTTTTACAACGAGACAACAAGCTGTAGAGATACAATCTCGTTTGCAGTCCGAGCGCAATCAACAATCCATGGTTGTTGCCCCTTAATTACTCAATAACCGAATAATTTACGTTGCTAGGGGAAATTATTGATAGCTCCCCCTGCAACTTAAAGTACAACGGGTATAAACTAACGTAAATTTACCTGCACAGCGCAAGAGCTTCTTTTATCTGCCTTTGAACTTTTGCTAAACTGCGCTTTCTTGTGTTAACCGAATGTTGGATGTAATGATACAACCATGAAAAATGTCTCCTCATCACGCAATGTCTTTCTGCCACAAATCGTGCGTCAGACTGCGCTGGCTTCTGCACTGATCGTTTCTACTGTCACTTTTGCAAATGCAAATGAAGCGTTTCCAAATACTTCAGTTCCTGCGGCTCCAGCTATCGATGCTGAAGCGTATATCCTGATTGATTACAATTCAGGTAAAGTGCTTGCACAAAGCAATGCAGATCAGCGCCGCGACCCTGCTAGCTTGACCAAAATGATGACGAGCTATGTTATCGGTCAAGCCATCAAATCAGGTAAAATTGGCGCGAATGACATGGTCACCGTGGGTGATGATGCATGGGCGACAGGTAACCCAATTTTCAAAGGCTCTTCATTAATGTTCCTAAAACCAGGGGATCGCGTGAGTGTCTCTCAGCTAACCCGTGGTATTAACTTACAATCTGGTAATGATGCCTGTGTTGCGATGGCAGACTATGTCGCGGGTGACCAAGCTAACTTTGTTAACTTGATGAACACCTACGTAAATAAACTGGGCCTGCAAAATACACACTTCCAAACAGTACATGGCCTAGATGCAGCGGGTCAATACAGCTCGGCTCGTGATATGGCGTTGATTGGTCAAGCACTGATCCGTGATGTGCCGGAAGAGTACGAAATTTATAAAGAAAAAGAATTCACATTTAACAATATCCGTCAAACTAACCGTAATGGCCTGTTATGGGATAAGAGCCTTGCGGTTGATGGGATCAAAACCGGCCACACTGACGCAGCGGGTTATAACTTAGTTGCCTCTGCAAAAGATGGCGATATGCGTCTTATTTCCGTCGTTATGGGTGGAAAGAGCAGCAAAGGTCGTGATGCAGAAAGCAAAAAATTGCTGACTTACGGCTTCCGCTTCTATGAAACAGTGAAACCACTGCAAGCTGGCGTCGAATTTGCCACTGCTCCAGTTTGGTTTGGTGATGACAGCGAAATTAAACTAGGTGTGGTTGAAGACCTGTACCTCACAATCCCTCGCGGTCGTTTAAAAGATTTAAAAGCAAGCTACGAATTAACTACCACTGAAATCGAAGCGCCGCTGAAAAAAGGCCAACAAGTGGGAACTATTAGCTTCCAATTAGACGGTAAAACCATCGAACAACGTCCTTTAACGGTATTAAAAGATGTTGAAGAAGGCGGTTTCTTCAGCCGTTTAATCGACTACATCAAACTATTATTCCATCGTTGGTTTGGTTAATACTTGAAATTGAAATCAGTTAACCCCATATAGTTTGTATCTGAAAGCCTGTAGTGAAATACAAACCCTGATGGGATAGTGAATTGGCTGGCGAAATCTATTTTCTTCCAGCCAATTTTTATGCAGGCGCTAATCAATATTTTAGGAGTGCCCATGAAAACGAAATTAGGTGAACTGCTTGAGTTCCCATGTCCATTGACCTACAAAGTGATGGGCCTAGCGCAGCCAGAATTAGTTGACCAAGTTATTGAAGTGGTTCAACGCCATGCTCCAGGTGATTATGCACCAGACGTTAAACCGAGCAGCAAAGGTAACTACCATTCTGTGTCTATTACGATTAACGCCACTCATATCGAGCAAGTTGAAACACTCTACACTGAGTTAGGCGCATTAGAGTTAGTCAAAGTTGTGCTGTAATTAGCAACAAGAAAACCGAGCCACCGGCTCGGTAAGTTGATAACAAAGAGGGATAAAAGCGTGGTTTTTCCCTCTTTGTGTTATCAGGCGAAAATCAATGAATTGATTTTCCTTGTTAATTTTACAACCCCAAAGAGCCATTAACAAACCTGATGGGTTTGTCAATGGTCTGGCCGAGCCACCGGCTCGGTTTTTTATTATCTGCAATATCAGCTGAAAAATAACAAGTTAATAACAAGACAAACTGGTGGTAACGCGTTCACAGCGTTATACTGCCATTCATCTTTACAGCCTGTGGACACCGAATTTTGTCGAAGAATAGCATCATCATCCGCGATTTAGGTCTAGCTCCCTACGAGAGCACATCTGAGGCAATGCACCAATTTACTGAATCCCGTACTCCTGATACCTGCGATGAAATTTGGCTGGTTCAGCACCCTTGCGTATTTACCCAAGGGCAAGCTGGCAAAGCCGAACACCTTCTCGCGCCGGGAAATATCCCCGTTATCCAAAGTGATCGTGGTGGACAAGTGACTTACCATGGTCCCGGTCAGCAAGTCATGTATGTGATGATAGATCTAAAACGCAGCCACATTGGTGTCCGTGAGCTTGTTAGTGCATTAGAAACTTGCGTGGTCAATACCCTCGCCCATTTTAATATCAGTGCGTATCCACGCCCTGATGCGCCCGGCGTTTACGTCAACGGAGACAAAATTTGCTCCCTTGGCTTACGTATTCGAAAAGGCTGTTCATTCCATGGCTTGGCACTGAATGTGGATATGGATCTCGAGCCTTTTAATCGTATTAACCCTTGTGGTTATAGTGAATTGAAAATGACACAAGTGAGAGCGCTGTCGCCAAACATTACATTAAACGATGTTCAGCCAGTGCTTATTAGTCAGTTCTGTGACACACTTGGATTTCATATTGTTCAATAATAATGCTATAATTTTTTAACATTTTTCAAAAAAATTTTAATGGCAAACAGATAACTGGAACCGGCACATTATGAGTAAACCAATTCAGATCGAGCGTGGAATTAAATACCGTGACGCCGATAAAATGGCACTGATCCCTGTTAAAAACGTGGTGACGGAACGTGAAGAAATTCTACGTAAACCTGACTGGATGAAAATCAGATTGCCAGCTGATTCTACGCGAATTCAAGGCATTAAAGCCGCAATGCGTAAAAATGGCCTGCACTCAGTCTGCGAAGAAGCTTCTTGCCCTAACCTCTCTGAATGTTTTAACCACGGAACCGCCACCTTTATGATCTTAGGTGCTATCTGTACTCGCCGTTGTCCATTCTGTGACGTTGCCCATGGTCGACCAAATGCTCCTGATGCGAATGAACCAGAAAAATTAGCGCAAACTATCAAAGATATGGCACTGCGTTATGTGGTTATTACTTCCGTTGACCGTGATGATTTACGTGATGGCGGTGCTCAGCACTTCGCTGATTGTATCAGTGCCATCCGAGAAAAAAGCCCGACCATTAAAATTGAAACCCTCGTCCCTGACTTCCGAGGACGTATGGATCGCGCATTAGAAATTCTCACCGCAACTCCACCGGATGTGTTTAACCACAACCTTGAAAACGTACCTCGTATTTACCGCCAAGTTCGCCCTGGTGCTAACTACGAATGGTCACTGAAATTACTGGAAAAATTCAAAGAAGTGCACCCTGAAATCCCAACAAAATCTGGCTTAATGGTGGGCTTAGGGGAAACCAATGAAGAGATCATTGAAGTGATGCGCGATTTGCGTCGTCATGGCGTAACCATGTTAACGTTGGGGCAATACTTGCAGCCAAGCCGCCACCACTTGCCCGTTAAACGCTATGTAAGCCCTGCAGAGTTCGATGAAATGAAAGAAGCAGCGATGGATATGGGCTTCACTCATGCAGCCTGTGGCCCGTTTGTACGCTCTTCCTATCATGCAGATCTACAAGCAAAAGGCGAAGAAGTTAAATAATATTAATCTTTTCGTCAAAATAATGATTAAGAGAAACCCCAATTGTGAATTATTACACATTGGGGTTTTTTATTAGTTACCTAATTTATCACCAATAGAAATTATCATTAGGTCAATTTTAACCATAAAAAAACTCGCGCTAGCAAAGCTAGTGCGAGTTTAGTGCTGTTCGTTTCTAAGTATTTAATTACAAAGAGACAACGTTAGCAGCTGATGGACCTTTCGCGCCTTCAGTGATTTCAAATTCAACTTTTTGGCCTTCTGCTAAGGTTTTGAAACCGTCGCCAGAAATCGCAGAGAAGTGAACAAAAACATCTTTGCTACCATCTTCTGGAGTGATAAAACCAAAACCTTTGGACTCATTGAACCACTTAACGTTACCTTTAACTTTAGACATCAAATATTACCTTTAAAATAAAATAGACACACCATCTGTATCAAGCTCAGTACATCAAATATATAACTAGCTTGTCTACAACCTAGATCACGAAAATTGATTTAAATGATAAAAAAATATTATTTATCCACCTCTTCCGCCCAGAAAACGGGGATAATTCTTAATAATAGTAATTAATGCAAAGGTAAGTATTACTCATGGTTAATTTTTTAGCGTTTACTTCTCATGAATAAGTAACCAATCTTTAATATCCAATCCTCCAGTATAACCCACCAGCTTTCCGTCATGTCCTAAGACACGATGGCAAGGCACAATCAAAGATATAGGGTTGCGTGAATTGGCCATACCAACTGCTCGACAATAGTTAACCGAGCCCAATTTTAAGGCGAGATCTTTATAACTCCAGCGCTCACCATAAGGAATTTCGCACAAATGTTTCCAGACTTTTTTCTGAAACTCAGTACCTTGTGGATTCAATGCAACCGAAAATACTTTCCGTTTATGATTAAAATATTCTTTTAGTTCTTTCGCACACAGCTTTGAGAATTCGTTTTTCGACTCTTTCTCCGTTTTTTCATCAACAAAATAGATACTCGTCACACCTTCATCATCAGCCGTAATATGGATCCACGGTTTCGGAAAGTTTTCTGGTGCTACTAAATATTGATGGTACATAACATCTCCTCAAAAGGATTCATTTACCTGATTGTATATACAGTTATAAGGTAAATTATTTCTACTTTGCAATGATATTTTTTCTCAGTGTAGCTAACTGAATCATCTCCCCTTGAATTTTTTATTTCCAGTGTTAATAACAGCATAGACAATTATTCGAATGATTATCATTCAAACAAACAAATCACTATATATTGTATGGTTGAAATATTTTTCATCAATATATAGTATCCTGTCATATTCGATACACCACCATTACGTAACTACCACGTTCTGAAAATGTTAAGGTGAAAAAAATGACTGAGATTACCATTTATAGTAAGCCCAACTGCGTCCAATGTAATGCCACCTACCAAGCATTCGAGCGCAAGCAACTACCGTACACCATTATCGACCTTTCTGAAGATGATCAAGCTATTGAATTTATAAAAAAACTTGGATATCAGCAGCTTCCCGTCGTGATTGTTGGAGAGCAGCATTGGTCTGGCTTCCGCCCCGATAAAATCAATTCACTCATTGAGTAAGTGAGATTGAAATGACCACTCAGCCGCTAATTTACTTTTCGAGTCGTTCTGGTAATTGCCACCGATTTATCGAGAAATTGCAATTGCCTGCCACTCGCATTCCTATCGGTCATCTACCTGAAAATGCCCTTCTCGCTTCACAGCCCTATGTACTGTTGCTGCCGACTTATGGTGGTGGAACCGCTCATGGTGCCGTGCCTAAAGAAGTGGTGCACTTTCTCAATATCGAGGCAAACCGTGCGTTAATTCGCGGTGTTATCGCAGCAGGTAATACCAACTTTGGCGAGGCTTATGCCATTGCCGGCAACATTGTCGCTCAAAAATGTACAATCCCCTTCCTCTATCGGTTCGAATTATTAGGCACAGAACGCGATGTGCAATCTGTAAAACAAGGATTAAAAACATTCTGGGCTCACACAAAGGAGCAAATCAATGGATAACCCACAGCACAATAATAATCACAATCATAATAACAATGCGGACTACCATGCGCTCAATGCGATGCTGAACCTTTATGATAGTGAAGGCCGCTTACAGCTGGATAAAGACAAACAAGCCGCCCACCTCTATTTCCGCCAGCATGTGAATCAAAATACGGTCTTCTTTCACGACTTAAAAGAAAAACTCGATTTCTTAGTCAATGAAAATTACTACGAAGAAGAGGTGCTCGCACAATACGATTTCCCATTTATTAAACAGCTTTTCAAGCAAGCCTACGCCCACAAATTTCGCTTCCAAACCTTTTTGGGTGCCTTTAAGTATTACACCAGCTATACCCTAAAAACCTTTGATGGCGAGCGCTATCTTGAGCGTTATGAAGACCGTGTTTGTATGGTTGCACTCGCTTTAGCACAAGGCTCAAAATCCCTTGCGACTCTCTTAGTGGACGAAATCATTAGCGGACGTTTTCAACCCGCCACTCCCACGTTCCTTAACGGCGGCAAAAAACAGCGAGGCGAGCTTATTTCCTGCTTTTTACTGCGTATAGAAGATAATATGGAATCTATCGGGCGCTCCGTGAATTCAGCGTTGCAGCTATCTAAACGTGGTGGCGGCGTCGCTTTCTTGATGAGTAATCTGCGCGAACAAGGCGCGCCGATTAAACAGATAGAAAACCAATCGTCTGGCGTGGTTCCGGTGATGAAAATGCTGGAAGATGCCTTTTCCTATGCCAATCAGCTAGGAGCTAGACAAGGTGCAGGTGCGGTATATCTTCATGCTCACCACCCCGATATCCTGCGATTTTTAGATACCAAGCGGGAAAATGCGGATGAAAAAATTCGTATTAAAACGCTTTCACTTGGGGTCGTGATCCCCGATATCACCTTTCAACTCGCTAAAAACAATGAAGATATGTACCTGTTTTCTCCCTATGACATCCAAAAAGTCTATGGGATACCGATGTCTGAAATCAGCGTGACAGAAAAATATCATGAAATGGTGAATAACAAAGCCATCAAGAAATTCAAAATTAATGCGCGAGAGTTTTTCCAGACTATCGCTGAAATTCAATTTGAGTCTGGCTATCCCTACATTTTGTTTGAAGATACGGCTAACCGCGCCAATCCGATTGCAGGTCGAATCAATATGAGTAACTTGTGCTCTGAGATTTTACAGGTAAACCAGCCTAGCATTTATGAAGAAGATTTAAGCTACCAACATATTGGTAAAGATATTAGCTGTAATTTAGGCTCCATGAACATCGCCAAAACTATGGACTCCCCTAATTTTGCCCGTTCGATTGATACTGCCGTTCGCGCACTAACCGCCGTTTCTGACATGAGCAATATTCGTTCCGTTCCGTCTATTGCCAAAGGAAACCAACAATCCCACGCTATTGGTTTAGGGCAGATGAATTTGCATGGTTTCTTAGCCCGTGAACATATTCATTATGGTTCTGAAGAAGGGTTAGATTTTACCAATATCTACTTTTACACCGTGGCATTCCATGCCTTAAAAACCTCGAACCAATTAGCTATCGAACGCCAACAAACCTTTGATGGCTTTGAAATGTCCACCTACGCTAGCGGCGAGTATTTTGATAAATATATCAACAAAACTTGGTCACCAAAGACCCAAACCGTGCAGGAATTATTCCGACGTTCGGGCATCGAAATACCGACACAAGCGGACTGGCAGGCATTAAAACAGTCCGTGATGACACAGGGTATTTACAATCAAAACTTGCAAGCCATTCCGCCTACAGGGTCTATCTCTTATATCAATAATGCCACCTCCAGCATTCATCCCGTCGTAGCACCTATCGAAATTCGTAAAGAAGGCAAAATTGGGCGTGTTTACTACCCAGCCCCTTTTATGACTAATGAAAATCTCAAATATTACCAAGATGCTTATCAGATTGGTCCTGAGAAAATTATTGATACCTATGCCGAAGCCACCCAACACGTCGACCAAGGCTTATCACTAACCCTATTTTTCGATGGCAATGCCACCACACGCGATATCAATAAAGCCCAAATATACGCATGGCGAAAAGGGATCAAAACCTTGTATTACATTCGATTACGTCAGACTGCACTTGAAGGCACCGAAGTCGAAGGCTGCGTCTCCTGCTCACTGTAAAAGGAAAAAGATAATGACCACCAGCATGCTCTATCGCCCTGTTCAAGCAATAAACTGGAACCGCATCCAAGATGATAAAGATCTCGAAGTGTGGAACCGGTTGACCAGTAATTTTTGGTTGCCCGAAAAAATTCCACTGTCTAATGACACGGTTTCTTGGAACACACTGACGCCTGCCGAACAAAAACTCACCATTCGCGTTTTCACCGGGCTAACGTTGCTGGATACCATCCAAAATACCGTTGGCGCACCGTGTTTGATGGGAGATGCTCAAACGCCTCACGAAGAAGCCGTTCTCTCCAATATTAGCTTTATGGAGGCGGTGCATGCTCGCTCTTACAGCTCTATTTTTTCAACACTGTGTTCCACTTCCGATGTTGATGAAGCTTACCGCTGGAGCGAAGAAAACAGTGCGTTGCAAAATAAAGCCAAAATTATTCTGTCTTACTACTGCGATGAACATCCACTGAAGAAAAAAATCGCCAGCGTCTTTTTAGAATCATTTTTGTTTTACTCGGGTTTTTATTTACCCATGCACTGGTCAAGCCGTGGAAAACTCACCAATACCGCCGATTTAATTCGTCTGATCATCCGCGATGAAGCTATTCATGGTTACTATATTGGCTATAAATTTCAAAAAGCCCTTGTCCATTATTCTGAACAAGAACGCAATGAAATTAAGGATTTCACTTTTTCGTTATTGTTTGATTTATATGAAAATGAAATCAAATACACCCAAGAGCTATATGATGGCGTAGGCTGGAGTGAAGATGTGAAGAGCTTCCTTCACTATAATGCGAATAAAGCCTTGATGAATTTGGGCTATGAAGCACTTTTTCCTGACTCAATAACCCAAGTTAGCCCAGAGATTTTGTCGGCGCTTTCTCCTGATGCCAACGAAAATCATGACTTTTTCTCAGGTTCAGGTTCATCCTATGTAATCGGTAAAGCGGTCAGTACTGAAGATGATGATTGGCTTTTTTGAATAACATCAACAAAAATATCTCGCATCAATCTTTTGAAAAAAATAATAAAATCACTTAAATCATTAATACTATAAACGGTCATAGTGGGATAGGCTTAATGCCTACCCACAGGATCATAAAATAACATTCATATCCGAAGCATAATGAGCATGAAAACACCACAAGCGGAACTGACTACGGGCTTAACACTCTTAATGGCTATCGCCACTGGGCTTGTCGTTGCCAGTAACTATTACGCGCAGCCTCTGTTAGACACTATCGCACTCCAATTCAACCTAACGACCAATATGGCCGGCTTTATTGTGACCGCTGCCCAATTAGGTTATGCCGCTGGGTTACTCTTCCTCGTTCCTCTTGGTGATCTTTTTGAACGCAAAAAATTGATCATTGTGATGACGACATTGTCGGCCAGTGGTTTATTGATCACCGCGCTTTCTGACAATATTTGGCAAATTCTTCTAGGTACTGCCCTCACAGGGCTATTCTCCGTTGTCGCCCAAGTTCTTGTTCCTATGGCTGCCTCTATAGCAAAACCTCATCAGCGGGGCAAAGCGGTAGGCACCATTATGAGTGGGTTACTCCTTGGGATCTTGCTCGCCCGAACTATCTCCGGTGGCGTAGCAATGATAGGCGGTTGGCGAGCTATTTACTGGGTTGCCTTTGGATTAATGATGATCCTGATCCTAATTTTGGCGCTTAAATTACCGCGTTATCACCAAAAAACGGAGCTTAACTATTTTCAACTCATAGGCTCTATCGGACGCCTGTTTTTTACTACGCCAGTTTTAGCGACTCGAGCACTACTTGGCGCGCTCACTTTCGCTAACTTTGCACTATTATGGACAGCGATGGCATTCTTATTAGCCAGCCCACCTTTTAATTATTCAGAGGGCACTATCGGGTTATTTGGTCTGGTTGGTGCAGCAGGCGCATTAATGGCAACCCAAGCAGGACGCTTAGTGGATAAAGGTAAAGGCAAATTAGTCACCACCCTAGGGCTAGTTCTATTGTTGCTCTCATGGATCCCGATTGGTCTAGCAAAATATTCACTCATCGCTTTTATTATCGGTATCTTGGTACTTGATCTGGCCATCCAAGGCGTTCATGTTACTAACCAAAGTACGCTTTATCGTATTATGCCTGAGGCTCGAAATCGCTTAACTGCCGGCTATATGACCAGTTATTTTATTGGTGGAGCACTAGGCTCATTACTTTCAGGTTATGCCTATGAGCATGCAGGTTGGATAGGCGTGGCTATTTCAGGCGTTATTATCACGGGTATCAGTTTAATCATTTGGGCAATCGGAGCTCGATTCGATCCAACAATTACCTCAGAGCAGTAATTCCCTCATTCATTAATACCTATCTATAGCGGTCGTCTATTTGGCTGCTATAGAACTCTCCACTCATTTAATATCTCATTTATTATTCATGCGTCCATTATTTAGCCTATTATTATGGCACTGTGATAATAATCATCATGTTGAATAGCTAACAATGATAAATAATTGGTTCAAGGTATAATTTACCTAGAAAAAGTTAATGAGTGACACAGTTAAGCAAAAAGTATATCTTCATCAAATGGTATACTTCTTGCCCATAAAATATTAATTCGCTATAACTCAATACTCTAGATGCCTTTTTAGGGAATTTACCTCAACAAATAGAAAGATCCTTCTATCTTGTAATTATTGAGTAATAAAAAAAATGGTATTGAGTTAATGCGATGTGATTATATATTGTTTTATATGATTTTATTTGTCGTATAAAACGCAATTATATTTTTATCTATTTACCTACATGATAGTAAGAAAACAGTGATTGTTAATTGAACTATACTAAATGCGTTAAAACACATTCATAAAATTTATGAATGATGTATCATTGTCAAAATAAAGTGGATGAAATTAATTAAGTATAATTGCTAATTCTATCTTTTAATATACCATTCGCATGGTTGATTACAGTTGAAATCTTACCAACTGAAACTAATAAGGTATCCAAATAATGGAAAGTTCATTTACACCGACAGAAGACTTACTTAACGCTCGCAATGAGCAACAAAATGCCAAAGGAAAACCGATTCCTTATCAAGAAATTTTATTAACACGGCTGTCTATGCATGTTCATGGAAAATTATTAGAGTCGCGTAATCACATGCTAAAAGCTCAAGGTGTAAATGAAACACTGTTTATGGCATTAATGATCCTTGATACTAAAGAATCTCGCAGTATACAGCCATCAGAACTAAGTGCAGCACTAGGCTCATCTCGCACTAATGCAACACGAATCGCTGATGAATTAGAAAAACACGGGTGGATTGAACGCAAAGAAAGCCACAATGACAGACGCTGTTTACATCTGCATTTAACTGAAAAAGGTTCTGAGTTTTTAAATGAACTGCTGCCACCTCAACATCACGCGATTACACAGATATGGTCGTCTTTTGATGATGAGGGTAAAAAACAGTTCGAACAATTACTACGTACCTTGCTTATAAAATTAGACGACATCAAAGCTGGCTAAAAAAACCATACACTTATAAAGGTTAATGTATTTGAGGCATTCTAGCCCTTGAAAGGAAAAAAATACTTTTCACTCCTTTATATTTCATTATCCTTTCAGCTATATATTGCTACATCCCATCGAGCAACGAAATCAATTGTCGTCTTAGTTTCCAGTAGTTAACATTAACTGCTGGAAACAGTCGTTATTTATCCATTCAATATGGGGAACCACCAGTATGAGCGCCCGCGAGGATCTGCCTGAAACGCAAACGCCACCATTAAACAAAAAAAGACAGCGCAGAAATGCCCTAATGTTCCTAACCGTTATTTTTGTCGCGATTGGCATCGGTTGGACTGCATACTGGTATCTGGTCTTACGCCATTACGAATCGACAGATAACGCTTACGTTGCTGGAAATCAAGTTCAAATCCAAGCGCAAATATCCGGTAGCGTCATGACAGTCAACGTCGATAATACCGATTTTGTGAAAAGTGGAACCGTACTGGTAGAACTCGATCCGCGAGATGCAGAGCTGGCTCTTGAAAAAGCCAAAACTGAACTTGCTAACAACGTTCGACAATCCCAACAGCACATTATCAATAGCCGACAATTTCAAGCAAATATTGATGTTAAACGCTCTGAACTATCCCGCTTACAAAATGATTTAAAACGCCGCGAAGTTCTTGGTAGTAGCAACTTAATTGGTAAAGAAGAACTGCAACATGCTAGAGAAGCGGTTATTAGCGCTAAAAGTGCATTAGATGTCGCAATTGAACAGTACAATGCGAACCAAGCTATTGTGCTAAACACATCCTTAGAAAAACAACCACTTGTTGAACAAGCTGCAACCCAAGTGCGAAATGCATGGCTAACCCTGCAACGTACTAAGATTGTTAGCCCAGTAGATGGTTATGTTTCTCGTCGTAGTGTGCAAGTCGGTTCACAAATCACACCAAATACCCCATTAATGGCAATTGTGCCATCCAGCGGAATGTGGATTGATGCTAACTTTAAAGAGACACAATTAGCTAGCATGCGTATTGGTCAACCCGCTAAAGTGACCACAGATTTCTACGGTAAAGATGTCATCTTCAACGGTACCGTGGTTGGGCTTGATATGGGAACAGGAAGCGCTTTCTCATTATTACCTGCTCAAAATGCGAGCGGCAACTGGATCAAAGTGGTCCAACGCCTTCCGGTACGTATCGCCCTCGATGAAACCCAACTTAACGAGTACCCTCTACGTATTGGGCTTTCAACCGAAGTCAAAGTTGATACAGCCAATAAAGACGGCAAAGTATTATCCAAAGGCCTTCGCGATACGCCGGCTTATCACACAACCGCTTTAGCGGTTGATATGTCTCCTGCTGACAAAATTGTTGCTGAGATTATTCAGAATAACTCTGGCAAATAAGTAAACGGAGACATTAACGTGACAAATGCACCGTTAACAGGTTCAAAACTGGCTTGGATGACCATTGCGTTATCTTTGGCGACTTTCATGCAAGTTTTGGATTCGACCATTGCTAACGTCGCTATCCCCACTATTGCGGGTAACTTGGGTGCATCTAACTCACAAGGCACATGGGTGATCACATCGTTTGGGGTTGCGAATGCTATCTCCATTCCAGTCACTGGCTGGTTAGCTCGTCGTATTGGTGAAGTTCGCCTCTTTTTATGGTCTACCGGGCTTTTCGCCCTTACCTCATGGTTGTGTGGGATCTCCAACAGCTTAGAAATGCTGATTTTATTCCGCGTTCTGCAAGGTTTGGTTGCAGGCCCACTCATTCCTTTGTCTCAGAGTCTATTACTCAATAACTATCCACCAGCCAAACGCAGTATGGCTCTTGCACTGTGGTCGATGACCATTGTGGTCGCGCCGATTTGTGGGCCTATTCTTGGCGGCTATATTAGCGATAACTACCACTGGGGCTGGATTTTCTTTATCAACGTTCCGTTTAGTATCGCCATTATTTTTGCCATTATGAGAACGCTTAAAGGACGTGAAACTCAAATCGCAATCAAGCCGATTGATACCGTGGGGCTTGTCTTACTGGTTGTAGGGATTGGTGCATTACAGATTATGCTCGACCAAGGGAAGGAGCTCGATTGGTTTAACTCGACTGAAATTATCGTTCTGACTGTTGTCGCCGTTGTCGCGATAGCCTTCTTAATTGTTTGGGAACTGACTGATGAGCATCCCGTCATCGACCTTTCCCTCTTTAAAGAGCGTAATTTTACTATCGGTTGTTTGGCTCTCAGTTTGGCGTATATGCTCTATTTCGGTACGATTGTCCTATTGCCTCAGTTGCTACAAGAAGTGTATGGCTACACAGCAACATGGGCAGGATTAGCCTCTGCCCCCGTCGGTCTCTTGCCTCTGCTGATCACGCCAATTATTGGTCGCTTTGGTAACCGTATTGATATGCGTTATTTAGTGACATTCAGTTTTATTATGTATGCCGTGTGCTATTACTGGCGAGCTTACACCTTTGAACCTGGAATGGGATTTGCCGCCGCTGCGTGGCCTCAGTTCGTTCAAGGTTTAGCGATAGCCTGTTTCTTTATGCCACTCACTACCATTACATTATCGGGTTTACCACCGGAAAGAATGGCATCAGCGTCCAGCTTATCTAACTTTACGCGAACCTTAGCCGGTGCAATTGGTACCTCGATCACCACCACTTTATGGACGCAGCGCGAAGCAATGCACCATGAAAATCTGACAGAGTTTGTTAACCCATACAATCCAAACGCTCAACATATGTACAGTGAATTGGCACAAATAGGGATGAATGAGCAGCAAAGTGCCGCGTATATTGCGCGCTCAATTACTGAGCAAGGGTTAATTATTTCTGCTAATGAAATTTTCTGGATGTCCGCAGGCGTGTTTATTCTATTGATGGTGATTGTCTGGTTTGCAAAACCCCCATTCGGAGCTGGCTCAAAAGACGGTGGCGGCGCTCACTAACAGGCATATAATCCAGACGAAAAAAAACCATACACAATTTTGCGTATGGTTTTTTCTTTAGGCTAGCTCAAGTCAGTAAGTAATTACTTAACTTTATTTTGTGACCACCACTGAGAAAGCATGATCCCTGTTGCTACAGAGACGTTCAGGCTTTCAACTTTACCTGTTCCGCCAATATACAGGCTCATATCACCCTGATCCCATGTGCTGTCACTTAAACCATCACTCTCTTGACCTAACACCAACACCATTTTCTTCGGTAATTGAACCTTAGCAATGTCCTGACTACCTTTATGGCTTGATGTTGTAACGATGGTATAGCCCGCTTCACGGAATTTATTCAGTGTTGGTGTGAAACCATCCGCATCAATGGCTTTAATGTGCTCTGCGCCGCCTTCAGCGGTACGAATTGCCGCACCTGACTCCAGCATTCCGGCATCTTGTAAAATCACACCTTTCACACCAAAGTGAGCGCAGCTACGCATGATCCCACCAAGGTTATGCGGGTTACCAACATCTTCCAGTGCTAAAACACAATCGGTATCGACTGCATTCTCTAAATAGGTTTCTGCTGTCATACCACCGCGTTTTTTGATGATAAAGCACACGCCGCCGTGGTGCTCAGTACCAGACGCTTTTGTTAACTCTTCTTCATCAACAACATGGTACGCTTTGCGGTTTGCCGCCATCCATTTTAATGCCTCACGAAAACGAGGAGTGACAGACTGCAAGAACCACGCACGGACAATACCATCTGGACGGTTTTTAAACATCGCTTGGCAAGCATTTTCACCGTAAATACGGGTCTCTTCTTGGCGCTGTTTACGTAACTGCTCAGGATCAATTTGGCTTTTTCCTGAAATACCACCGTGGTCGTTTTCTAATTCATCACTACCCGGTTTTGAAACTGTACGCCATGGTGACTGCTCACCACGAGGTGCGCTATCGCGATTACTTGAGCGTCTGTCGTTGTCAGAGCGGCGTTCTGAGCGACCACCTTCTGGGCGACCAGAACGGTCGTTGCGATCATTACGGTCGTTACGCCCACCTGAACGTTTATCACCGCGTCTATCATCGCGCTTATCATCACGACCGCCACGGCGTTTATCATTACCTTTATTGTTGTCCTGCTCTTCGCTACGGACATACATCACTTTTACTTTGCCGTTTTTACCACTAAAATCATTCGTGTCGTTCATCGCTATCCCCTACTAAGCTATGGCGCGAAGATTACATGAAGTTGCAAAGCTACGCTACCGATCCGCGCTATTATCTCACCGAAAAGTTATTGAATATACTTCTATCGTAGACAAATCGTTTTGCGTACAATGTGCCCCTTATTTTTGTCGCAACGAAAAGTGCCCTATCAACCATGAGTCAGAACGCTGTCTATCATCTGCGTCAACAACGCTTAGCCCTTTCTACAAAACCTTTTAAAGCAAGAGGTTGCCGGGTAAAACGCTGTCAGCATTGCTTACTTCCTGTTCCACAGTGTCTGTGCGAAGAAACAGTTTCTGCGCAAGCAAAAAGCCAATTTTGTCTGATTATGTTTGATGGAGAAGTCTTTAAACCGAGCAATACCGGAAAACTCATTGCCGATGTGCTTCCTGATACTCAGGCATATCAATGGTCAAGAACCGATCCTGACAACCAGCTATTAGCTGCACTGCAAGATAAGAGTAGACAACCTTATTTGATTTTCCCAGAAAGCTACGCGCAAGCTGATCGCATTGTTGTCAATAAGCCGACGCTTTCTGACAAGCCTGCATTATTTATTCTGCTAGATGGCACTTGGCCAGAAGCGCGTAAAATGTTCCGCAAAAGCCCTTATTTGGATAAAATTCCAATGTTGTCTATTAATACGAAAGCGAGAACCGACTACCTGCTGCGTACCCCATCGCGGGAAGAGCAACACTGCACTGTGGAAGTGGCCGCTACTGTGCTAGAGCAAGCTGGCGATATTGACGCATCCCAAGCGTTATTTACGCATTTCAATCTGTTTCGCCGTAAATACTTAGAGGGAAAACCACATCATCCAACCGCTCAAATGCTCTTGTCTCAACCTCAGGAATAACTCCTTATAGGCATTTTTTACGTTATTTATACGTCACGCTTTCCAGCAATTTCTGTTTTGAAAATCACCTTCACAGCAAAACGTGAGGGTGCTTGTAATATTCAATAAAATTCCCCCGATAAACTGGCGCTTCCCACAATATACGGCACAATATACGACATAGTATTGCGGTATCGTATCGCGTTGCTTACGAACTCAAAATCAATTGAGCGGGTTTTCGCTCACCACAAAAAGGTTTACCGCCATGGGGTTAGTGAGTCAGCTAGAGTCATTGTTTAGGCCAAAATCTATCGTTGTCGTAGGCGCTTCAGAAGATCCTAGCCGAGCAGGCTCAGTGATGATGAAAAACTTACTCAGCAGCGGTTTTAAAGGCCCTATTCTGCCCGTTAACCCAAACAGAAGCTCCATTCTTGGCGTCCTTGCTTATCCCTCAATTGATAAACTCCCACTCAAGCCAGACCTTGCAGTGATCTGCACTCACTATTCTCGGAATGTTGAATGCCTCCGGCAGCTTGGAGAGTCTGGCTGTAATGTAGTCATTATCTTATCGTCCCCTTCTATTCAATTTAATGAATTGAAAAAGGTGGCTCAGCAATACCAAATTCGTTTATTGGGCCCTAACAGCTTAGGCTTCTTTGCACCATGGCAAGGGTTAAATGCCAGCTTTTCCCCAATCCCTATTTTGAAAGGCAAACTGGCATTTATTTCACAATCTGCCGCAGTCTCAAATACAGTCTTAGATTGGGCACGACATCGCGATATTGGTTTTTCCTATTTTATTGCCCTTGGCGATAGCATTGATATCGATATTGATGACCTACTGGACTACCTTGCACGAGACAGCAAAACCAGCGCTATCTTGCTTTATTTAGAAAACATTAGTGATGCTAGACGCTTTTTATCATCTTCCCGTAGTGCATCGCGTAACAAGCCGATCCTTGTCATCAAAAGTGGGCGAACACGTAAAGCTCAAGAGCTTCTCGGTGAAAAACCGAGTTTAGATGCCGCTTATGATGCTGCGATCCAACGGGCAGGTTTACTTCGAGTCCAAGATACCCACGAAATGTTCTCTGCGGTAGAAACTCTCAGCTATATGACTCCGCTACGAGGGGAACGCTTATCGATTATGAGCAACGGCTCAGCACCTGCCGCAATGGCACTCGATGAGCTACTACTACGTAATGGGAAGCTTGCAAAACTCAGTGTAGAAACTGAAAACGAACTGAGCTCTCTATTGCCATTAGATTTATCTACTCAAAACCCGATTGACCTCGGCGACGATGCTACCGTAGATAGGTATCTCAACGTATTAAACAAAATGCTCGATAGCCACGATCATGATGCACTGCTTTTGATCCACACACCAAGCGCTATTACACAAAGTAAATCAATGGCAGAAAAAGTGATCAAAACCATTAAGCAGCATCCTCGAGGTAAATGGTTAACCATCCTTACAAACTGGTGCGGGGAATATTCATCTCAAGAAGCGAGAAGGCTCTTCAGCGAAGCTGGGATCCCAACTTACCGAACGCCTGAAGGTGCAATCACCGCCTATATGCATATGGTGGAATATCGTCGTAACCAAAAACAGTTAAAAGAAACCCCTGCGCTGCCTGTCGGGATAACCGCAAATACTCAGCAGGCACATACCTGTATCATGCAAGCCATTGAAAATAACAAGCTGCATTTAGATACTCATGAGGTTCAGCCTATCTTAAAAGCTTATGGCTTAAACAGTTTACCGACCTGGATTGCTCATTCCAGCGAACAGGCTGTTGAAATTGCAGAAAAGATTGGCTATCCCGTTGCACTAAAATTACGTTCTCCTGATATTGTGCATAAATCAGAAGTTCAGGGCGTTATGCTCTATTTAAGGAATGCCAAAGAAGTCGCTGAAGCCGCCAATGCCATTATTGAACGAGTCTCGACCAACTACCCACAAGCACGAATTGAAGGCTTATTAGTACAAAGCATGGCGAATCGCGCAGGCGCTCAGGAGCTACGAATTGCTGTTGAACTTGATCCTATTTTTGGTTTATTGATCATGCTTGGCGAAGGTGGCATAGAGTGGCAACAAGAGAGCCAGGCAGCCGTAGCCCTTCCTCCACTAAATTTAGCGCTAGCACGTTACTTGGTTATTAATGCGATCAAAGGACATAAAATTAAAGCCCGTAGTGCTCTAGAACCATTAGATATTCCGGGGCTAGCCAGCTTATTAGTTCGAGTCTCTAACTTGATCATTGATTGCCCTAACATCAGCCGATTAGACATACACCCACTGCTTGCCACTGGTGATGAATTCACATTACTTGATGTTTCAATGACATTGACCCCTACAAATGACAATCCAAATACTCGGCTTGCCATTCGCCCTTATCCAAATGAACTTGAAGAAACCATTAACCTTAAAGATGACCTAACTTGCTTGTTAAGACCGATTCTTCCTGAAGATGAACCACTCTTAAAATCCTTTATTGAGCAAGTCACTAAAGAAGACCTTTATTACCGTTATTTCAGTGAAATAAGTGAATTTACTCATGATGATCTTGCGAATATGACGCAAATTGATTACGACCGAGAGATGGCGTTTGTCGCTGTTAAAAATAGTGATACACAACCTGAAATTATCGGTGTAACTCGTGCAATGGCAGATCCTGATAACCAAGAAGCCGAGTTTGCCGTTTTAGTTCGTTCAGATATGAAAGGGCAAACACTCGGTTATCAATTAATGCAAAAACTGCTCAACTACACCCGCGAACATGGTATTAAGAAGCTGACAGCGATCACCATGCCGGAAAACCGTAATATGATCAGCTTAGCAAAAAAATTAGGGTTCCAAATTGATGTTCAATTTGAGGATGGTGTCGTAAATCTCACCCTGCATCTATAATTAGCGTTAGGAATAAACTGCAATCTGTATAGTAAGTAAACCAATGGTCAATTTATTCCTAATGAATGGTGTAAATATGATATCATCGACAGATCATTCGCTTAAATATTTGTATAAAGCGATTTGCTATTAGACTAACAAGAGAAAATTCACACTGTGATGTTGTCAAAACTAAAACAAGCAAAACATCAACAACACTTGGCAAGCATGCCTAAATTGTCTCAGTCGGTTGATGATGTTACAACGCTCTATAAGACGGAAGATTTTCGTGGTGCTCTGCTTGAACAGATCTCGCAAGCTAAAAATACAGTCTACATTACGGCTCTGTATTTAGAAAAAGATGATGCAGGTAAAGACATCCTTCATGCTCTATATGCCGCTAAACAAGCAAATCCTAATCTAGATATTAAAATTCTAGTTGATTGGCACCGAGCTCAGCGCGGTCGAATTGGCGCAGCTGCTAATCTGACTAATGCCGATTGGTATTATGAAGTTTCTCAGCAATACCCTGATGTTGAGATCCCTGTTTTCGGGATCCCCGTAAATACGCGTGAAGCACTAGGGGTACTGCACTTAAAAGGTTTCTTATTTGATGATACGCTCCTGTATAGCGGGGCAAGTATCAATGATGTCTATCTGCATCGCCATGAAAAATACCGCTACGATAGATATCATCTCATCAAAAATAGCCAGCTCACCGCGACAATGAAAAAGTTCATTGATGATTCTCTTTTATCATCGGACGCTATTCATCTACTCAATACGCCTGAGAGACCAAAAACAGCGGAATTTAAAGGGTTAATCAAGCAATTTCGTTTGTCATTAAGAGGCGTTAATTACCAATTTTCAGGTAATGCATCTAATGATGAGCTCGCCGTTACTCCATTTGTTGGTCTAGGTAAAAAGAACGAGTTAAATCGGACTATCAGCCATTTGATGAGCTCAACAGCTAAAAAGCTAACTATCTGTACGCCATATTTTAATTTACCTGCAGTTTTGGTTAGAATTATCAGCAAGTTACTGCGTGATGGAAAGAAAGTTGAAATCATTATTGGTGATAAAACCGCTAACGATTTCTATATTCCACCTGAAGAACCTTTTAAAATCATCGGTGCTTTGCCTTATCTCTATGAAATAAATTTGCGTAAGTTTGTTAGCCGTTTGCAGCGCTTTATTGATAGTGAACAACTGACAGTTCGTTTATGGAAAGATGGTGACAACACCTATCACCTGAAAGGAATGTGGGTTGATAATCAATGGCAGCTGATTACAGGTAATAACCTGAATCCACGAGCTTGGGGGTTAGACTTGGAAAATGCGGTGTTGATCCACGATCCAAAACAACAGCTCCAAGAACAACGCCAACACGAACTGGATTGCATTCGAGTCCATACCAAAGTTGTTCATCACTATCGCGAGCTGGATAGCATCCAAACTTACCCAGTTAAAGTGAAAAAACTGATCCGTCGATTGCGACGCATCCGAGTTGATCGTCTCATTAGTCGAATACTTTAATTATCGACTCTCTAAAGCGCCGCTCATGTGGCGCTTTTTATTATCTAGTGAACTCTAACTTATCGGTTGCTGTAGAGGCTCAAGATACATGCCAAATCTCTCTTATAAAACATTAGCTTTAAGTTGCTCGTTAATAGTCATGACTGGCTGTTCAGGCTTCCATTGGTCAAATGATAACTGGCAGGGAAAAGATAAGGCGCAGCACTTTGCCTTCTCTGCTGCAATGGCTGCTGCTGGTAATGCCTATGCGGATAGGCAGAACATGCAACATCGGCAAGCGGCACAATTCGGTATGTTATTTTCGATTTCTTTAGGCGCTGCGAAAGAACTTTATGATAGCCGGCCAGCAGGCACTGGCTGGAGTTGGCAAGATTTTGCTTATGATGTAGCGGGTGCAATGGCAGGTTATACTCTATACCAAAACTTTAAATAGTATTTATTAACGAATGAGAAGTAGATAGAACTAGAAAAACAAAGGTAGCAAAATGGTAGAAAGCAAAAGACAAATATAAGTTATTCTATTGTAGAAAAACAAAAACCCCGTGATTTTCATCACGGGGCTTGCTATAAGTGGCGGAACGGACGGGACTCGAACCCGCGACCCCCTGCGTGACAGGCAGGTATTCTAACCAACTGAACTACCGCTCCACTTATTCTTTTTGCCTTTCGGCAACTTATCGCTTCGCAATAAGCTTTAAATTAATGTCTGGCAGTTCCCTACTCTCACATGGGGAGACCCCACACTACCATCGGCGCTACGGCGTTTCACTACTGAGTTCGGCATGGGGTCAGGTGGGACCACCGCGCTATTGCCGCCAGACAAATTCTGTTTATTCCCGTTTAAGTTTTTTCTTAAACCAGAATATCAATCCTGAACAAGCTGCTGTGTCCTTCACCTTTCGGCTTCTCACTCGCTATTGAATCAACTTAATCTCTCAATCTCTAAAACACCTTCGGTGTTGTCAGGTTAAGCCTCACGGTTCATTAGTATTGGTTAGCTCAACGTATCGCTACGCTTACACACCCAACCTATCAACGTCTTAGTCTTAAACGTTCCTTTAGGACCCTTAAAGAGTCAGGGAAGACTCATCTCAAGGCAAGTTTCCCGCTTAGATGCTTTCAGCGGTTATCTCTTCCGCACTTAGCTACCGGGCAATGCCATTGGCATGACAACCCGAACACCAGTGGTGCGTCCACTCCGGTCCTCTCGTACTAGGAGCAGCCCCTTTCAATCTTCCAACGCCCACGGCAGATAGGGACCGAACTGTCTCACGACGTTCTAAACCCAGCTCGCGTACCACTTTAAACGGCGAACAGCCGTACCCTTGGGACCTACTTCAGCCCCAGGATGTGATGAGCCGACATCGAGGTGCCAAACACCGCCGTCGATATGAACTCTTGGGCGGTATCAGCCTGTTATCCCCGGAGTACCTTTTATCCGTTGAGCGATGGCCCTTCCATTCAGAACCACCGGATCACTAAGACCTACTTTCGTACCTGCTCGAGCTGTCACTCTCGCAGTCAAGCTGGCTTATGCCTTTGCACTAACCGCATGATGTCCGACCATGCTTAGCCAACCTTCGTGCTCCTCCGTTACTCTTTGGGAGGAGACCGCCCCAGTCAAACTACCCACCAGACACTGTCCGCACCCCGGATAACGGGGCGACGTTAGAACATCAAACATTAAAGGGTGGTATTTCAAGGTTGGCTCCACGCAGACTGGCGTCCACGCTTCAAAGCCTCCCACCTATCCTACACATCAAGGCTCAATGTTCAGTGTCAAGCTATAGTAAAGGTTCACGGGGTCTTTCCGTCTTGCCGCGGGTACACTGCATCTTCACAGCGAGTTCAATTTCACTGAGTCTCGGGTGGAGACAGCCTGGCCATCATTACGCCATTCGTGCAGGTCGGAACTTACCCGACAAGGAATTTCGCTACCTTAGGACCGTTATAGTTACGGCCGCCGTTTACTGGGGCTTCGATCAAGAGCTTCTCCTTACGGATAACCCCATCAATTAACCTTCCAGCACCGGGCAGGCGTCACACCGTATACGTCCACTTTCGTGTTTGCACAGTGCTGTGTTTTTAATAAACAGTTGCAGCCAGCTGGTATCTGCGACTGGCTTCAGCTCCATGGGTAAACCATTTCACCTAATGCCAGCGTGCCTTCTCCCGAAGTTACGGCACCATTTTGCCTAGTTCCTTCACCCGAGTTCTCTCAAGCGCCTGAGTATTCTCTACCTGACCACCTGTGTCGGTTTGGGGTACGATTAATGATAATCTAGAGCTTAGAGGCTTTTCCTGGAAGCGGGGTATAAGCTACTTCGCCACCGTAGTGACTCGTCATCAGACCTCAGCATATAGTGAACCGGATTTGCCTAATTCACCTGCCTACATCCTTAAACCGGGACAACCGTCGCCCGGCCAGCCTAACCTTCTCCGTCCCCCCATCGCAATTATCACCAGTACGGGAATATTAACCCGTTGCCCATCGACTACGCATTTCTGCCTCGCCTTAGGGGTCGACTCACCCTGCCCCGATTAACGTTGGACAGGAACCCTTGGTCTTCCGGCGTGCGGGTTTTTCACCCGCATTATCGTTACTTATGTCAGCATTCGCACTTCTGATACCTCCAGCATGCCTCACAGCACACCTTCACAGGCTTACAGAACGCTCCCCTACCCAACAATATTTACATATCGCTGCCGCAGCTTCGGTGCATAGTTTAGCCCCGTTACATCTTCCGCGCAGGCCGACTCGACCAGTGAGCTATTACGCTTTCTTTAAATGATGGCTGCTTCTAAGCCAACATCCTGGCTGTCTGAGCCTTCCCACTTCGTTTCCCACTTAACTATGACTTTGGGACCTTAGCTGGCGGTCTGGGTTGTTTCCCTCTTCACGACGAACGTTAGCACCCGCCGTGTGTCTCCCGTGATAACATTCTTCGGTATTCGTAGTTTGCATCGAGTTGGTAAGTCGGGATGACCCCCTAGTCGAAACAGTGCTCTACCCCCGAAGATGAGTTCACGAGGCGCTACCTAAATAGCTTTCGGGGAGAACCAGCTATCTCCCGGTTTGATTGGCCTTTCACCCCCAGCCACAAGTCATCCGCTAATTTTTCAACATTAGTCGGTTCGGTCCTCCAGTTAGTGTTACCCAACCTTCAACCTGCCCATGGCTAGATCACCGGGTTTCGGGTCTATACCCTGCAACTTATTCGCCCAGTTAAGACTCGGTTTCCCTACGGCTCCCCTATACGGTTAACCTTGCTACAGAATATAAGTCGCTGACCCATTATACAAAAGGTACGCAGTCACCCTGATAAATCAAGGCTCCCACTGCTTGTACGTACACGGTTTCAGGTTCTATTTCACTCCCCTCGCCGGGGTTCTTTTCGCCTTTCCCTCACGGTACTGGTTCACTATCGGTCAATCAGGAGTATTTAGCCTTGGAGGATGGTCCCCCCATATTCAGACAGGATAACACGTGTCCCGCCCTACTCGTCGAGTTCACAACACTAACATCTTCAGATACGGGGCTATCACCCTTTACTGCCGGCCTTTCCAGACCGTTCTCCTGATGCTAATGCTGATTAAGACTCTGGGCTGCTCCCCGTTCGCTCGCCGCTACTAGGGGAATCTCGGTTGATTTCTTTTCCTCGAGGTACTGAGATGTTTCAGTTCCCTCGGTTCGCCTCGTTTGACTATGTATTCATCAAACGATAGTGCAACGAATTGCACTGGGTTTCCCCATTCGGATATCGTCGGTTATAACGGTTCATATCACCTTACCGACGCTTTTCGCAGATTAGCACGTCCTTCATCGCCTCTGATTGCCTAGGCATCCACCGTGTACGCTTAGTCGCTTAACCTCACAACCCGAAGATGTTTCGTATCAGACGAGCTTCGGCGTCATGGCTGCGCAGACATCAATTCTGTGTTGGGCAGTGCTCGCTATGCTCACGTACTTATGTACGTTGCGCTAGCTGTGCGCTGTCCGCCTTGAATTGCTGATTGCTCGCTCATGCCACTTGCGGTTCGTTTTGATGAAACCTTCAAGTTGAGATTTTTGAGAGACTCTCACATTGTTTAAGCGATAAACAATGTGCGTTGTTTTCAATTTTCAGCTTGTTCCAGATTGTTAAAGAGCATAATTATTCGCAATAGACTATTTCTAATCTATTCTGAATAATCAGAAAAATTTATGGTGGAGCTAAGCGGGATCGAACCGCTGACCTCCTGCGTGCAAGGCAGGCGCTCTCCCAGCTGAGCTATAGCCCCATAAAGGTATTTCCAGTATCGATTCTCTCACTAAGAAAGAATTTTGAGTTAAATTGAATTTAGGCAAGGCATAACTTGGCGACGTTTACATTTGGTAAACGAGCTGAGTTATAACGAAGCATCAATTCGATTTTGGTAGGCCTGAGTGGACTTGAACCACCGACCTCACCCTTATCAGGGGTGCGCTCTAACCACCTGAGCTACAAGCCTATCGATACCGTTACTCTATTTCATCAGACAATCTGTGTGAGCACTTCACAAAAACACTTCAATGGTAAGGAGGTGATCCAACCGCAGGTTCCCCTACGGTTACCTTGTTACGACTTCACCCCAGTCATGAATCACAAAGTGGTAAGCGCCCTCCCGAAGGTTAAGCTACCTACTTCTTTTGCAACCCACTCCCATGGTGTGACGGGCGGTGTGTACAAGGCCCGGGAACGTATTCACCGTAGCATTCTGATCTACGATTACTAGCGATTCCGACTTCATGGAGTCGAGTTGCAGACTCCAATCCGGACTACGACGTACTTTATGAGTTCCGCTTGCTCTCGCGAGGTCGCTTCTCTTTGTATACGCCATTGTAGCACGTGTGTAGCCCTACTCGTAAGGGCCATGATGACTTGACGTCATCCCCACCTTCCTCCGGTTTATCACCGGCAGTCTCCTTTGAGTTCCCACCATTACGTGCTGGCAACAAAGGATAAGGGTTGCGCTCGTTGCGGGACTTAACCCAACATTTCACAACACGAGCTGACGACAGCCATGCAGCACCTGTCTCAGAGTTCCCGAAGGCACTAAAGCATCTCTGCTAAATTCTCTGGATGTCAAGAGTAGGTAAGGTTCTTCGCGTTGCATCGAATTAAACCACATGCTCCACCGCTTGTGCGGGCCCCCGTCAATTCATTTGAGTTTTAACCTTGCGGCCGTACTCCCCAGGCGGTCGATTTAACGCGTTAGCTCCGGAAGCCACTCCTCAAGGGAACAACCTCCAAATCGACATCGTTTACAGCGTGGACTACCAGGGTATCTAATCCTGTTTGCTCCCCACGCTTTCGCACCTGAGCGTCAGTCTTTGTCCAGGGGGCCGCCTTCGCCACCGGTATTCCTCCACATCTCTACGCATTTCACCGCTACACATGGAATTCTACCCCCCTCTACAAGACTCTAGCTGACCAGTTTTAGATGCCATTCCCAGGTTAAGCCCGGGGATTTCACATCTAACTTAATCAACCGCCTGCGTGCGCTTTACGCCCAGTAATTCCGATTAACGCTTGCACCCTCCGTATTACCGCGGCTGCTGGCACGGAGTTAGCCGGTGCTTCTTCTGTTGGTAACGTCAATCGTTGATGATATTAGCATCAACGCCTTCCTCCCAACTGAAAGTACTTTACAACCCTAAGGCCTTCTTCATACACGCGGCATGGCTGCATCAGGCTTGCGCCCATTGTGCAATATTCCCCACTGCTGCCTCCCGTAGGAGTCTGGGCCGTGTCTCAGTCCCAGTGTGGCTGATCATCCTCTCAGACCAGCTAGGGATCGTCGCCTTGGTGAGCCATTACCTCACCAACTAGCTAATCCCATATGGGTTCATCCGATAGCGCAAGGACCGAAGTTCCCCTGCTTTGCTCCTGAGAGATTATGCGGTATTAGCTACCGTTTCCAGTAGTTATCCCCCTCTATCGGGCAGATCCCCATACATTACTCACCCGTCCGCCGCTCGTCAGCGAGAAGCAAGCTTCCCCTGTTACCGCTCGACTTGCATGTGTTAGGCCTGCCGCCAGCGTTCAATCTGAGCCATGATCAAACTCTTCAATTAAAAAGCTTGATGCTCAAAGAATGTTACTGTCGTTTGATTTCCGAAGAAACCAAATTACCTATTAGTTCATATATATGAATTAACGTGTTAGTCACTCTTCAAGACTTAAAATCAAATATTTTTTTGATAGTGTCCTGTGAGTGCCCACACAGATTGTCTGATAAATTGTTAAAGAGCGTTGCGACATTTCTTTAGAAATTCGACTCAGTTTTTATCAACTTAGGTCGCTGTCGCGAGGTGACGTATAATACGTTTTCCTCAGTGAGAGTCAAGTATTTTTTTACTTAATCTTTTCAGATTCTCTCGCTGCCGGTTCAGTGTCCATCGCGCTTTGCGTTGGCTTGTTCCCGGTCAGTGGATGCGCATTATAGGGAGTCAGAAAAATCTGGCAAGTGTTTTTTGCAAAATAATTTCCAACTGATTATCCTTTATACTTCAAGTGTATTTTTTCAACAAAAAATGCCATTTTTGGCAAGATATACATGAAAGAGGCGACCATACGGTCGCCTTTTTACTTACATTTCGATAATAACCTAGCGCTTACTTACTGCTTCGCTACGATTTCATCGTTTTCAACATCCAGAGTAATTGGTTTACCTGGAATTAACCTACCTGACAGAATTTCTTGTGCCAGTGGGTTTTCAATCTCTTGCTGAATTGCACGTTTCAACGGGCGAGCACCAAAGATTGGATCGAAACCAGCTTCACCAATTTTCTCTAATGCAGCCGCCGTTGCAGTGACTTCATAACCATGTTCTTCCAAACGTTTATATAAACGAGCCAACTGAATATTCGCAATATTCGTAATTTGCTCTTTACCTAATGGATGGAATACCACTACTTCATCAATACGGTTAATAAATTCAGGTCTGAAGTTATGAGCGACAACTTCCATCACCATATCTTTCATTTCTGAATAATCAATCATACCAAATCGTTCTTGGATAAGATCGGAACCTAAGTTTGAAGTCATAATGATCACGGTATTACGGAAATCTACCGTTCTACCTTGTCCATCAGTTAAACGACCGTCATCTAATACTTGCAGTAAGATGTTAAATACATCTGGGTGCGCTTTTTCAACTTCGTCCAGCAAAATAACTGAATATGGACGGCGTCTTACTGCTTCAGTTAAATATCCACCTTCTTCATAACCCACATATCCAGGAGGTGCACCAACTAAACGAGATACAGAGTGTTTCTCCATAAACTCGGACATATCGATACGAACCATGGCGTCGTCACTATCAAACATAAAGTTTGCCAGTGCCTTACATAATTCAGTTTTACCTACCCCTGTAGGGCCTAAGAACATAAACGAACCAATTGGACGGTTAGGATCCGATAATCCTGCACGACTACGACGAATAGCATTCGACACGGCCACAACCGCTTCATCTTGACCAATCACACGTTGGTGCAGCTGTTGTTCCATCCGTAACAGTTTTTCTCTTTCGCTTTCCAGCATTCTTGATACTGGAATACCTGTCCAACGAGCCAAGATTTCTGCGATTTCGACGTCAGTAACTTTATTACGTAAAAGCTTCATGCTTTTACCTTCTGCTTTCGTCGCCGCTTCTAACTGTTTTTCTAATTCAGGAATACGTCCATACTGCAACTCAGACATTTTTGCTAAATCACCATTACGACGCGCTTTTTCCATCTCTATACGCGTATTTTCTAACTCAGCTTTAATGTGTTGAGTACCCGTTAATGATGCTTTTTCTGCTTTCCACTCTTCTTCTAATGCAGAATATTCACGCTCTTTTTCCGCCAGCTCTTCTTCTAACATTTCCAGACGTTTTTTACTGGCATCATCAGACTCTTTCTTCAGTGCCTGTTGTTCCAGTTTTAATTGGATAATACGTCTTTCCAGTCTATCTAAAGATTCTGGTTTTGAATCCATCTGCATACGTAAGCTGGCACCCGCTTCATCGATTAAGTCGATAGCTTTGTCTGGCAGCATACGGTCAGTAATGTAACGGTGCGATAACGTCGCTGCCGCCACAATAGCTGGGTCAGTAATTTGCACATGATGGTGCAATTCATAACGTTCTTTCAAACCACGCAAAATAGCGATGGTGTCTTCTACTGATGGTTCTGCAACATATACTTTTTGGAAACGACGCTCTAACGCAGGATCCTTCTCTATATATTGACGATATTCATCAAGGGTTGTTGCCCCCACGCAATGCAGTTCACCACGAGCTAGTGCAGGTTTTAACATGTTACCGGCATCCATCGCGCCGTCAGCTTTGCCTGCACCAACCATAGTATGCAATTCATCGATAAATAGAATGACATTACCTTCTTGTTTAGCAAGGTCATTCAGAACACCTTTCAAACGCTCTTCAAATTCACCACGATATTTCGCCCCTGCAATCAGTGCGCCCATATCCAGTGATAAAACACGTTTATTTTTCAATCCTTCAGGGACTTCACCATTGACGATACGCTGTGCTAGCCCTTCAACAATCGCCGTTTTACCTACACCAGGTTCACCAATTAATACTGGGTTATTTTTAGTACGACGTTGTAATACTTGGATGGTACGACGAATTTCTTCATCACGACCAATCACAGGGTCTAATTTCCCTTGTTCTGCACGTTCGGTTAAATCAACGGTAAATTTTTTCAAAGCTTGGCGCTGGTCTTCAGCGCTTTGGTCATTCACTTTTTCGCCACCACGCATCTGTTCTATTGCCTTTTTCAAATTGTCTTTATTAACACCCGCTGCTTTTAACATATCAGCGAGGGTTGTATTGGCTTCTAAAGCAGCGAGCAGAAATAATTCAGAGGAGATAAAGTCATCCCCATTTTTCTGAGCAAGCTGGTCACATAAGTTCAAATGACGCATTAAGTCACTTGATGGTTGTACATCCCCAGCGACACCTTGCACTTGAGGGAGTCTAGCCAATGCATCTTCAATTTTGTTTTCGAACGCAACTGCGTTCACGCCGAGCGTCGTCAATAATGGACGCACAGTGCCACTTTCTTGATTAAACAAAGCACTGAGTAAATGAATTGGTTCAATAAACTGATTTTCGCGCCCAAGGGCTAATGACTGGGCGTCAGCGAGAGCTTGCTGGAATTTATTAGTTAAACGATCCAGACGCATAACACCTCCAATAGAATATGATTAAATTTGCTACTGGAGATAAGATGCGGTCTGTTTTTAAATATTCAAGTTTTAGGCGGGATTATTTTTTCAATATTTGTTAATTTGGAACATTATTCCACTAACTAGTTATTTATCCATATAAGGGATGCCATTCTTCCCGTTTGCCCTTCACGTCGGTAGGAAAAAAATCTGTTTTCATCACTTACTGTGCAAAATTCACCGCCATAAATGGCTGAAACCCCCGCGGCTTGTAGCTTTTTACGCGCGAGTAAATAGATGTTTGCCAGAAATTTGTCATTGTGAGGAGTAAACGCATCCGTAAGATCGGTAGATTGACGTGTAAATGCTTGTTTAACCTCTACGCCGACTTCAAATTTTTCAGGACCAATAGCTGGCCCCATCCACGCCATAATGTCACTCGGTTGTGCATTAAATGCCGCTAGCGTATTTTCCAATACGCCATTGCAGAGACCTCGCCATCCAGCATGAGCCGCTGCCACTTCTTTACCATCGCGGCTGTAAAACAATACTGGCAAGCAATCCGCCGTCATAATGGCACATACTTGACCAACTTGATTGGTATACACCGCATCCGCTTGGCGATTTTTAATCTCGCTTCCCGTTAAATGCAGAACATGAGTACCATGTACTTGCTCAAGCCACACGGGTTGCTGTGGCAATTGAGCAAGCTTTTCAAGACGATGACGATTTTCACTGACTGCCTCAGGCAAATCCTCAACATGGTCACCTAAATTTAGGCTATCAAAAGGCGGAAGGCTCACTCCACCAGCACGAGTTGTACTGCATGTTGAAATATTTTTAGGCTGCGGCCAGTCAGGGAAAATCAACGTATTCATTACCAGTCCATATCGTCTTTATGAAGTTCAGAGTCGGCTTTCAGTGCTTCAATCAATTTCACCATATCATCAGGTAATGGTGCATGCCATTCCATTTGAATTCCGGTAATTGGGTGATAAAGACGCAGCATTGTTGCGTGCAGTGCTTGTCTATCAAAACCTCGCATCACTTCAAGGAACGCTTCCGTTGCTCCTTTGAGTGGGCGTGGTCGGCCACCGTATAATGGATCCCCAATTAATGGGTGGTTGATATGCGCCATATGAACACGGATTTGATGTGTTCTTCCGGTTTCTAAGCGTAGACGTAAACGCGTATGGGCACGGAAATGTTCCATTACTCGATAGTGAGTCACTGCAGGCTTGCCCATTGGATGAACTGCCATGTGCGTTCTTTTGGTTGGATGGCGAGAAATTGGTTCTTCAACCATACCACCAGCGGTCATACGACCTACGGCTACCGCTTCATATTCACGCGTAATTTCACGACGTTGCAACGCATCCACTAAGTGAGTTTGTGCAGGAACTGTTTTAGCGACAACCATCAACCCGGTTGTGTCTTTGTCTAAACGGTGAACAATACCCGCTCTTGGTACATCAGCGATTTCAGGATAACGATACAATAATGCGTTTAAAATGGTTCCGTCCGGGTTACCTGCGCCCGGATGAACAACTAAACCACGCGGTTTATTAATAATTAGGATATCTTCATCTTCATAAACAACGTCAAGTGGAATATCTTGAGGTTCCCAACGGGTATCTTCTTCAATTAAGGCATCGATGGAAATTTGTTCACCACCTAAAACTTTTTCTTTTGCCTTATTGATAACTTTGCCGTTAACCTGCACTCTATCGTCTAAAATCCATTCTTTTATTCGGGAACGTGAATAATCGGGGAACAATTCAGCCAAAGCTTGATCTAAACGTTGACCAAGCTGTGATTCAGCGATAGTTGCACTTAATTGTACTTGTTGAGCCATAAATTAATCTACTTTTTGGTGTTTGTGTTTTGACGGCGCTGCCGTTTCATTTAAAATGTATGCTATTGTAACTCGAATTTTGCCGGGAGCCTTACGGATAGGCTCCCTCGATACAGTCAGAGGATAACCAACACGTGATGATACGTATGAAATATCTGGTGGCAGCTGCCACGTTGAGCCTGGCTCTTGCCGGATGCTCCAGCAATAACGAAGTCAGCCCCGATAGTTCCCCAGCTGAGATTTATAGTACAGGTCAGCAAAAATTACAGGACGGTAACTATAACGCGGCAATTAAACAGTTTGAAGCGTTGGATAACCGCTACCCGTTTGGTCCATATGCGCAGCAAGTACAGTTAGACCTGATTTACGCCTATTATAAATCAGCTGAGCTACCAATGGCGATAGCTTCGATTGACCGTTTCATGCGTTTAAACCCAACTCATCCAAATATTGACTACGTACTTTACATGCGTGGCTTAACGGCAATGGCGTTAGATGACAGCATGTTACAAGGTTTCTTTGGTATCGACCGCTCTGACAGAGACCCACAGCACGCACTGGTTGCTTTCAAAGACTTGAGCCAATTAGTTCGTTACTATCCGAACAGCGCATATTCCAACGATGCAAGTAAACGATTAGTTTACTTAAAAGATCGTTTGGCAAAATTTGATCTCTCCGTCGTTGAATATTACAACAAACGAGGGGCCTATGTCGCGGTTGTTAATCGTGTCCAACAAATGTTAAGAGATTATCCCGATACCGAAGCTACGCGCCAAGCGTTGGCATATATGGAAATCGCCTATAAAGAGATGGGCTTAGACAAAGAAGCAAATAAAGTCGGCAGCATTATTGCAGCAAACCAATAAATTGCATTTTAACGCTATCGATTAAAGTAAGAACGGCAGCTTAGGCTGCTGTTTTTTTTTGATAATACTAATCATGATTTGAAATGCTGTGGGTTTGAAGACTAAAGCGAGTGATAGATCATTTTGAATTTTTTCTTTTAAAATTCATAGCCTAAAATTTTACCCAAAAAAAGTACCGGCTATTTACCGTGTCGATAGCCAACTTTCTCAGTCTCCCTCAATATAGTTATTTTGGCAATCCTTTTACCTGCCTTTTTTAGCCAAAATCACACTTCAGGTGGGTCCCCCCTCCTCCATAATTTAAGTGTGATCTAGGTCATTTTTTTATTCCTAGATATCGGTATTCTGAATTCATCAAAGACGGAAACAATGAGAGGTAACTATATGATAGTTAACATTACTAGCAAACAAATGGACATCACACCTGCAATTCGTGAACACATTGAAAGCCGTCTAGCAAAACTCGATAAATGGCAAGTTTCCTTGATTAGCCCCCATGTGGTGCTATCGAAAGAGCCTCAAGGTTTTATGGTTGATGCCAACATAAAAACCGCTACCGGACAGTTGGTAGCAAGTGCTAAGCATGAAGATATGTACGTTGCAATAAATGACCTTATCAACAAACTCGAAAGACAGTTAAACAAAGTGCAACATAAAGGAGAATCAAGAAGGGCAACTAATAGTGTAAAAGAAGCGAATCTAGAAACGTTGTAATCAGTTGCGTTTAAGTAGTTACGTTATATTTTTATATTATCAATCCACTTATCTTGAAACCTTCCAAACGCGCTCATCATGGGCGCGTTTTTTGTATTTATACGCCTTTTTTATTGACTTCTCATTAGCTATCGGGTCTATTTAATACAGGTCTAATAATAGGTGTTGAGTATGAATTTCAATTTTGTCTTTTTTTTCTTCTTTTTTAGCTACTCTTAATTAAGGGGCTTTGTCGTTCGAGAAAAAGAAGACAAGATTAGAAAGCCCCCGGTTAGGGGGCTTTTTTTATATCACGATATTTACAGGGCGAGCAGAATGAAAAACAGCACTAATCTATTGAAAGTAAGAGAAAAGATAAGTCAATTGGATAGCGAATTATTGAATCTTTTAGCACAGCGTCGAGGCTATGCAATTGAAGTTGCTGAAACCAAAATTGATGATAACCGCCCAATCCGTGACAAAGAGCGCGAGCGCCAATTACTCGATGTATTAATTAATAAAGGCACGCCTCTCGGTCTTGATGGTTTTTATATTACACGCTTGTTTCAGATGATCATTGAGGATTCTGTTCTGACTCAACAAGCTATCTTGCAAAAACATTTAAACCTAACACCAAGCGATACTGCAAGATTTGCATTTTTAGGGCCGAAAGGTTCTTATTCCCATGTTGCCGCTCGCCAATATTCAGCTCGTCATTTTGACCAACTTGTTGAATGCAGCTGCCATAAATTCCAAGATATCTTTTCACTCGTTGAAAGTGGTCAAGCAGATTACGGTATTTTACCTATCGAGAATACCAGCTCAGGAGCAATTAATGATGTTTACGATTTACTGCAAAATACATCATTATCTATTGTCGGTGAAATTCGTTTGCCGATTAACCACTGCTTGTTGACCATGCCAGGTAGTGAATTAAGCAAGATTGATACGGTTTATAGCCACCCTCAGCCCTTCCAGCAATGTAGCCAATATTTATCTCAATTCCCTCATTGGAAAATTGAATATTGCGACAGTACATCTACAGCAATGCAAAAAGTGGCAGAACATAATTCCCCGAATGTAGCTGCATTAGGTAGTGAAGCCGGCGGTGCATTGTATGGTTTAAATGTGCTAGAGCATAACTTAGCGAATCAGCAAATTAATATGACTCGCTTTATTGTTGTGGCTCCACGCGCGATTGAAGTGACTGAACAAGTTCCAGCGAAAACGACGTTATTGATCACTACAGGTCAACAAGCGGGTGCATTAGTAGATGCTCTAATTATCTTAAAAAATAATAAGATAGTGATGAGTAAATTAGAATCCCGCCCAATTAATGGCAAGCCGTGGGAAGAGATGTTTTATGTAGATGTTCACGCTAATTTGCGTTCAGATAATATGCAACAAGCACTGAAAGAGTTAGCGGAGATCACCCGGTCAATTAAAATTCTTGGCTGCTACCCATCAGAAAATATCGTTCCTGTAGAACCAGAAAAGGTGGCTCCATAACTTTCTTTTCATGATAAAAAATAACACAGGTAATTAGCCTGTGTTATTTCCGACTCAATAAACTGATTTAATCAATTACAACTTTTGTACTACCGCACTCAATTTAAAGTAACTGACCAACTGTTGTAGATGGTAGGCTTGTTCATTAAGCGAATCAGCGGCCACTACCGATTCCTCAACTAGTCCCGCATTTTGTTGTGTTGTTAAATCCAATTGCCCCACGGCGCTGTTAATTTGCGAAATACCATCGCTCTGCTCCCTACTCGCTTGACCGATTTCACGCAGTAGCGCATTCATCTCATCAACACTCGCGACCATACCGTGGATCTGCTGGCTAGCTTGTTCAACTAATTCCATCCCCTCTTGAGTTTGTGAAGAGGAGTTTTCGATTAATGAACGAATATCACTGGCTGATGCGGCACTTTTTTGTGCCAGTAATCTCACTTCACCCGCCACGACCGCAAACCCACGACCATGCTCTCCTGCTCTCGCGGCTTCAACAGATGCATTTAACGCTAATATGTTGGTTTGAAAAGCAATAGAGTCAATGAGGTTGATAATGTCCGTCATTTTTTGAGACGAACCATTAATTGCACGCATTTTATCGGTTAGCTGAATCATCATCTGGCCATTATTTTTCACTGTTACCGCTGTATTGTCGGCTAACATTGTCGCTTCATGGGTATGTTCAGTGGTGTTCTGTACCGTTGATGTAATTTGTTCCATCGAACTCGCCGTTTGCTCAACAGAAGCCGCTTGCTCTTCCGTTCTAGCGGCTAAGTTCTGATTTCCCGCGACAATTTGCCCTGCTGCCGCAGAAATACTCTCAGATCCATTTTGAACTTCTTGGACAATCTCAAGTAGATGACCTTTCATTTCACTGAGCGACTCAAGTAAGATCCCGGTTTCATCTTTAGATTGTGCTTGAATATTTTGGGTTAAATCACCACTCGCAATCGATTTAGCAAAATCAACTGCTTGCTCTAAAGGTTTAGTAATAATACGTGTGATGTACCACCCCATAACGCAACCCGCAACAATGCTAATGATGGATAAAAATGCTAATAAAACACGATTCGCTTTATAGTCATCTTCCACCTGATAACCCGTTTCTTGCATTAACATATTTTGGATAGCAATCAGGTTTTGGACTTGTTCACGATATTCCCGCTGAATTGCTGATGTTTTTGTCATCATCATTTCAATCGCAGCTTGGCGGTTGCCCTGATTCATAAACGCCATCATCTGTTGCTGAGCACTAATAAACTTAGCTCTCACCTCTTGGATATTATCAAGCACTTCACGAGAACGGCTATCGGTTATACCTCGGTCCAACTCATCCAGAAGGTCAGAAATATTTTGGCTAATTTTAACCAGCTCTTCCTTGCGTTTATCACTCCCTCGGTCATCCAATAAAATCAATTCTTGAATACCAATATAAGAATAAAAGTTATCCATCACCGAGTTTGCATTAGCGGTTATTGGGTAACTTTTAAAAATAACGTTCTGAATGCTTTCATTTGCACGATTCATATTCACTAATGAAAACAGAGAACTTAAAACAATTAGCGTGATGAAAACGCCAAACGCGATAGTTAATTTCAAACTAATTTTGAGGTGCTTAAAAGACATAGGTTTACCACACTTATCATCATTTAATGATTAGTGTTATCGGTCGATGATGAGGGATCTTTATTAGATAAATCGCTTAATTTATAAATATCGACATTATAAATTGATTAATTTCTAATTAATTAGTAGATAAAACTACTCAAGAAAGAAGTTGAGCCATAAATTTAGGATAAACTACAGAAATAAGTACAATTACTTATTTATTATAAAAATTAATAATGGAAATGCATTTAGCACTTTTAGCATAAAGATAGCCATTACTTTATAGATTTATAAAATAATGGCTAAAAAGACTATTTACGGTTATCATTCGCCCGTTGCAATAGAGACTGGCTTTCTTTCATGAAATGATGAGCATCTTCACCAAACCACTGGCTAACTTGCTCGAATTGTCGAATAAATTCGGCTTTATCTTTACGCTCCAGCATTTCAATGGATTGCCCCAAAAGCTGGTAATAACGGCGGATCAATTCAACATTTTCGTCCGAAGACATAATGATATCTGCATATAATTGTGGATCTTGTGCAAACAAGCGTCCTACCATTGCCAATTCAAGACGATAAATCGGGGAAGAGAGATCCAACAACTGCTGTAGATCAACCTGCTCTTTCGCTAAATTTTGCCCATAAGTAAACGTCGTAAAATGGCGTAACGCCTGAATAAAGCTCATATTACGATCGTGTTCTTCAGGCTTAATTGCTTTCAAGCGCGCGCCCCAAACTTGTAGCTGCTCTAGCAGCCACTGGTAAGACTCTGCCTTTCGCCCATCACAGAATGCAAAAACTTGCTTGGCAACGCTGCCAATATCAGGACCAAACATCGGATGTAATCCTAATACTGGACCTTGATGCACCGACAGCATGGCCTCGAGAGGCTTTTGCTTCACAGAAGCAATATCCACTAAAATTGTTTCTGGATCTAAAGTGGGTAAACGTTTAATAACATCAACAGTAATGTGAATAGGCACACTGACCATCACAACGCTCGCACCAGAGACTATTGACGCCGCATTATCCCAATCCTGCTCACCCAGCAATTTAACTTGATAACCAGATAGGGAGAGTAGACGATGAAATAACCGCCCCATTTTCCCATTCCCACCGACGATCACGATCGGACCGGCGGTAGGATTCAGTGTTTTAAATCCTTTATCATTTTCGCGGGCATAAGATTCACGCATAACTCGCCGAAGAATATCTTCAATTAGATCAGGCGGAATTCCCATTCGCTCCGCTTCTGCTCGGCGAGCAGCCAACATGCTAGATTCACGCTCAGGCACATAAATAGGTAATCCGTGTTGGCTTTTGACTTCACCGACTTCTGCCACTAGCTGAAGTCGTTTGGCTAACAAATCTAATAATGACTTATCAACTTCATCAATCTGTTCCCGTAAATGGGATAATTCAGCAGACATACCAATCCCTTGCTCAGCTCACTTTGCTTAATTTCTGCCCGCGTTGCTCAAGCATTGGTGATAATGCTTGGTGTAAATTACGCAACACAGACTCAGTTTCTTCCCAGTTAATGCATGCATCTGTCACCGAGACTCCGTACTTCATATTTTCACGAGGCTGTTCTGATGACTGATTGCCTTCATTAATATGGCTTTCAAGCATAATACCTGTAATTGATTCATTACCATTAACAATTTGCTCGATAATTGAATCAACCACCAGTGGCTGACGACGAAAATCTTTATTTGAGTTACCGTGGCTGCAATCCACCATTAATGATGGTTCTAGCCCTGCTTTTTTCATTTCAACTTCACAAGCTGCAATACTTTGCTCATCATAGTTTGGCGTTTTACCGCCGCGTAAGATTACATGACCATTTTTATTACCGCTGGTGTGCAGCAAGCAAACCTGACCTGATTGGTTGATTCCCATAAAGCGGTGTGGCATTGCAGCAGCTTTTAACGCATTGATGGCAGTAGATAAACTTCCATCTGTGCCGTTTTTAAAACCGACTGGCATTGATAAGCCGGATGCCATTTCACGGTGAGTTTGGGATTCCGTAGTTCTCGCTCCGATTGCTGACCAACTGAATAAATCACCTAAGTATTGTGGATTATTAGGATCTAACGCTTCTGTCGCCAGTGGTAATCCCATATTCACTAAGTTAGTCAATAAATCACGAGCAATGTGCAGCCCTTTTTCCATTTCAAAGCTGCCATCCATGAATGGATCGCTAATTAAGCCTTTCCAACCCACGGTTGTACGTGGTTTTTCAAAGTACACGCGCATCACAATATATAAGCTATCACTTAACTCAGCGGCAATTTTCTGTAAACGCTCACCGTATTCGATGGCAGCATCTACATCATGGATTGAACAAGGACCACATACCACGAGTAAGCGCGGGTCACGCTGATGAATAATATCAGCAATCACTTTACGCGATGTCGCAATGGCATGCAGGTTGCTGTTACTCAATGGGTATTTTTGTTTCAGACTTTCAGGGGTGATAAGAACCTGCTCGTCTTGAATATTCACGTTATTGAGTACATCTTTTTGCATGATCATTTGATTACCTATTTAGCTTATTATTTATTAGTGATGTTATTTATCGATCTTGTGTTTGGTGCGTGAGAGATAACATATCATGCATCGTAAAGATTTCAATCCAAAACTGTAAAATAATTCAATTAGATGTACATAAAAAATTACATTATTTTATATTATTGAATTTTAATTATATTAATGAACAACCAGAGAGAAATTTCATATTGAAAAGCAAAACATGAATAAAAAAGTAAAGATAAGTTTACAATTAGTGATTTTTTGGATGGTATATTCGAAATAGTTCGAGTTGTCGCTAGGCGGCAAGAGAATGAGTCGCTAGGAGCATACATAAGTATGTGACTAGTGCGAATGAACGTAGCCAACACCGCGAGAACTTGAAATATAAAGAATAAAAAAGGCCCGCAGATGCGGGCCCTTTAACTTTCGGATGTAGCGAAAGCGTATTACTTGGCGTTCAGACGCTCTTTGATACGAGCTGCCTTACCAGAACGCTCACGCAGGTAGTACAGTTTAGCTCTGCGAACAGCACCACGGCGTTTAACAGCAATGCTATCTACGACTGGGGAGTGAGTTTGGAATACACGCTCAACACCTTCGCCGTTAGAAATTTTACGAACAGTGAATGCAGAATGCAGACCGCGGTTACGAATAGCAATAACCACGCCCTCAAATGCCTGCAGACGTTTTTTAGAGCCTTCTACGACCCATACCTTAACTTCCACGGAGTCACCCGGACGGAATGAAGGTACGTCCTGCTTCATCTGCTCTTGTTCAAGTTGTTTAATAATGTTGCTCATAATAACTCTCTTACCCTAGGTAAACTGATATGTTTAGACAATTAATTGTCTGGATTCACTGGTTGCTCAGCCTGAAATTCCCGTTGGAACTCAGCTAGCAACATCCTCTGCTCGTCAGTCAGAGCTAGGCTTTCTAGAAGCTCAGGTCTTCTAAGCCAGGTACGACCGAGTGACTGCTTCATGCGCCAGCTATCGATCTTGGCATGGTTTCCTGAAAGTAGTATGTCAGGAACTTGCATGCCGTCTAACACCTCTGGTCGGGTATAGTGAGGACAATCTAACAAGCCATCCGCAAAAGAATCTTCTTGAGCTGAAGCTTGATGACCTAGTACTCCAGGAATAAACCGAGAGACTGAGTCTATCAACACCATAGCAGGGAGCTCCCCACCACTGAGAACGTAATCACCGATTGACCATTCTTCATCAATTTCGGTTTGAATGATCCGCTCATCAATACCTTCATAACGACCACAAACAAGAATTATCTTCTCATTTGTTGCCAGCTCGCAAACTCCGTCTTGACCGAGTTTGCGACCTTGAGGTGATAGATAAATCACTTTTGCACCATCACCGGCCTCAGCTTTTGCTGCGTGGATTGCATCTTTTAACGGTTGCACCATCATCAGCATGCCAGGACCACCACCATAGGGGCGATCATCAACAGTTTTGTGTCTATCGTGAGTAAAATCTCGCGGATTCCAACACTCAACCGTTAGCAGGCTATTTTTCACTGCCCGACCAGTTACCCCGTACTCGGTTATTGCGCGGAACATTTCGGGAAACAGGCTAATTACCCCAATCCACATGATTTATCCCACTCATAAAAACCGGTAAACCGGAGATTTAAAAACCAGGATCCCACTCCACTTCAATAATTTTGGCGGAGAGATCGACTTTCTTGATAACCTGCCCATCAAGAAACGGAACCAACCGCTCCTTGATGCCAAATGCATCTTTTAAATTTGCCTTGAGTACTAGAACATCATTCGAACCAGTTTCCATCATATCAATGACAGTACCAAGGTCGTAGCCCTCAGACGTCACTACATGGCAACCCATAAGGTCTTTCCAGTAGTATTCGTCGTTGTCCAAATCAGGAAGTTGGGTTGAATCAACCACAATTTCAAAATTGGTTAATAGAGCAGCTGCATCGCGGTCTTCGACCCCTTTGAGCTTGACGATGATATCTTTGTTATGATGTTTCCAATCTTCTATTTCAATATGTTGCCATTGACCAGAGCGTTGGATAAACCAAGGTTGGTAATCAAAAATACTTTCAGCATGTTCGGTGGAGGAAAAAACTTTGAGCCAACCACGAATACCGTACGCCGCGCCTAATTTGCCCAATACAATTGGGTTTGCAGGAGGCAGTAGTTTAGTTTGCTTGCTCATTGTTACCACCGTGACAGATTAAGCTACTTTCTTAGCTTGTTTGACCAGTTGTGCAACACGGTCAGAAACAGTTGCGCCTAAGCCAACCCAATGCTCAATACGGTCCAGGTCTAAACGCAGTTCTTCTGCTTGACCTGCAGCGATCGGGTTGAAGAAACCGATACGCTCAATGAAACGACCGTCACGCGCATTGCGGCTATCGGTTACAACGATTTGGTAGAACGGACGTTTTTTAGCGCCGCCACGAGATAAACGAATTGTTACCATAACATCCTCATTAGTTAACAAAACAACCAGACTCCATCGAGGGATAGAGTCCGGCTGTCATATAAAAAGCCCGAAAAGTTTACTCATTTTGACGCAAAAATCAATCAAAAGTACACTTTTGTTTCAGGCTTTATTGCTTAACGCCCCGGGAAACCCGGAGGCATCATACCCTTCATGCCGCGCATCATCTTGGCGAGACCGCCTTTTTTCATCTTTTTCATCATGCGCTGCATATCATCAAACTGTTTTAAGAGTTTATTAACCTCTTGTACTGTGGTTCCAGAACCCGCAGCAATACGACGTTTACGCGATCCTTTGATAATCTCTGGTTTTTCGCGCTCTTTACGCGTCATGGACTGGATCATCGCTTCCATACGGATGGTAATTTTGTCATCCATTTGGGATTTAACCGCATCCGGTAACTGGGACATACCTGGCATCTTACTCAGCATGCTAGTCATTCCGCCCATATTACGCATCTGTTTTAGCTGGTTTAAGAAGTCATTGAAATCAAAGGTATCCCCTGTTTTCAGCTTTTTCGCTAACTTCTCTGCTTCATCACGGTCAACTTTGTGTTCAATCTCTTCAATCAGAGATAACACATCCCCCATACCTAAAATACGTGAAGCCACGCGCTCAGGATGGAATGGCTCAAGGGCGTCAGTTTTTTCACCAACCCCTAAGAATTTGATTGGCTTACCTGTAATAGAGCGGATAGATAATGCAGCACCACCACGCGCATCACCGTCAACCTTGGTCAAGACAATCCCGGTTAATGGTAATGCTTCATTAAAGGCTTTCGCTGTGTTTGCCGCATCTTGCCCCGTCATGGCATCGACCACAAACAAGGTTTCAACTGGATTGATAATACGATGAACTTCTTGGATCTCTTCCATCATCGCTTCATCAACGTGTAAGCGGCCGGCGGTATCCACTAACAATACATCGTAGAATTGTAATTGTGCGTGTTTTAAAGCTTTTTGAACAATTGCCGCTGGCTTTTCTTGCACTTCAGATGGGAAGAAATCAACGCCAACCGCCTGTGCTAAGGTTTCTAACTGTTTGATCGCCGCAGGGCGATAAACGTCGGCAGAAACGACTAAGACTTTTTTCTTTTGCTTTTCTTTTAACAGCTTACCCAGTTTTGCAACGCTGGTTGTTTTACCCGCACCTTGCAAACCTGCCATCAACACAACAGCCGGTGGCTGAGCAGATAAATTCAGCTGGTGATTTTCTTCACCCATTGCGCGGGTCAGTTCATTTTGAACAATTTTAATGAACTCTTGACCCGGTGTTAGGCTTTTATTAACGTCTTGACCAACAGCGCTTTCTTTGACTTTTTGAATAAATTCACGGACGACTGGCAAAGCAACATCAGCTTCCAGTAACGCCATGCGAACTTCGCGTAATGTATCTTTAATATTGTCATCAGTCAGACGTCCACGCCCGCTGATATTGCGCAAAGTGCGCGATAGTCTGTCAGTTAAATTATCAAACATGTGTCTTAGCTCAATTCTGTTATGGGCCTATATGTAGCCTTATTTGGTTACTCGCGCGCTGTATTTCAAGGGCAAACTAAGATAGCCACGGCACAATTCAACGCTGTGTTGGTCGCCGATTGTATCACACTTGATGGGGTTTCGCTGCTTCGTTTAGTTAGCCTAAATAAGCGATTAGTAAAGAATATACAGCGATACATCATACCAATAGTTGGAGCCTACACTTGCACGGGTTATACTAGTTAATTACTATCCACTTAAAATGAATAACGACACTATACTATGCCCGTATTTGCAGTCATAGCAGTTTGTACATACATGGTCAGTCTGCTGCTGATCGTTCCCGGACAAGTGCGCAAGCAAGCTCTTTATCGTCGATTGGCTATTTTATTAGCTATCGTGGCGATGGTTACTCACGCAATCACTTTGAAATTACAAATTTTTAGTGAAGCCAGCGGGCAAAATCTCACCCTCTTAAATTTAGGTTCCTCTGTCAGTCTCTTAATGTGTTTAATTATGACGGTGGTTTCTTATTTAGGGCGTGCGTGGTACTTAACCCCTATTGTGTATAGTTTCGCGATTATTAACCTGACTTTATCTACGATTATGCCTGGTGAGTTTATTACTCATTTAGAGGCAAGCACTCCATTATTTGTCCATATTGGCTTAGCATTATTAAGCTATGCTACGTTGCTTATCGCGGCATTATATGCGTTTCAAGTCGCCATTATTGACTACCAACTTAAAAACAAAATTCTGAAATTTAGCCCTGATATGCCGCCAATGATGGTCATTGAGCGCAAAATGTTTCACGTCACTCAGGTTGGTGTCATTCTCTTGACCTTAACGCTGTGTACGGGCTTCATTTATATGGATAACATCTTTGATAAAGAAAATATCCACAAATCCGTACTCTCCGTCATTGCTTGGTTTGTTTACGTTATTTTGCTGTGGGGACATTTTCATGGTGGATGGCGAGGCAAACGCGTCCTCTTTTTCCATGTGGGCGGTTCACTTATCCTTACCTTAGCGTTTTTTGGTAATCGATTAATTCAGCAATTAACCATGGTGTAACGCCATTTTAGTCTTAAACGACCGTTATCAATAAGGAACCTTGTTTTGGATGAAGTATCTACTGGTACTCTAATCATCATACTGATTGTTTTAATTTTTTTATCCGCTTATTTTTCAGCGTCAGAAACCAGTATGATGACGTTGAACCGTTATCGGTTAAAACATTTAGCGAAACAAGGTAATCGCTCCGCTATCCGCGTTGAAAAACTACTGCGCCATCCCGACCGCTTACTAGGTTTAGTATTGATTGGTAACAACCTAATCAATATTGTTGCCTCTGCTCTCGCGACCATTATTGGAATACGCTTATATGGCAATATGGGTGTCGCCATTGCAACTGGTGTGCTCACATTTGTTATTTTGTTATTTGCAGAAGTGATGCCAAAAACCATCGCGGCACTGTACCCAGAGCGTATTGCCTTCCCTAGTAGCTTTATTCTTACGCCACTGCAAAAAATCATGTTACCTGTCGTGTGGGCGTTTAATACTATTTCCGCCCTTTTTATGCGCTGCTGTGGGATAAAAGTCTCAAACACTCGTAATGATGCAGTCAACAAAGAAGAGTTACGCACCATTGTTCATGAGTCCAAAAACAAGCTAAGCCGCCGTAATCAAGATATGCTGATTTCGATTCTTGATTTAGACAAAGTCACCGTTGGCGATATTATGCTGCCACGTAATGAAATTGTGGGGATCGATATTAATGATGATTGGAAGTCGATTGTTAGGCAGCTCACCCACTCCCCTCATGGACGTATTGTCCTGTATCGTGATTCTCTGGATGATTTGATTGGTATTTTGCGTGTGCGAGAAGCTTATCGATTGATGGTAGAAAAACGCGAGTTTAACAAACAGAATTTAATCAAAGCCGCCGATAGTATCTATTTCATTCCCAATAGTACGCCACTCAACGTTCAGTTAGTTAATTTCCAGCATAAAAAAGAGAAGCTTGGCATCATCGTTGATGAATATGGCGAGATCCAAGGTTTGATCACTGTGGAAGATATTTTAGAAGAAATTGTCGGTGACTTCACAACGTCAATGTCGCCTTCTCTGGCTGAAGAAGTCATGCCTCAGAGCGACGGTAGCGTCCTTGTGGATGGAACAGCAAACATTCGTGACCTAAATAAAGCATTTGATTGGAACCTCCCTATTGATGGTCCTAGAACCGTTAATGGGATGGTTTTAGAGGTATTAGGTGATATTCCACAGCCTGAAGAACAAATTGTTATTGGTCACTATGTTATCGAAGTTTTAGTGATCAACGATAATATTATCAAGCAGGTAAAAATCACCCCACTCGGTTTTGACTCACAAGTTCCTGAGTTTTAATTATTCATTTCAAAGAAAAAAGCCTTAAAAACCTGATCAATTGATCTGTGATTTTAAGGCTTTTTAGTCTGTTTTTTTCAACAACTAAACGTGAAGCTGGGCAAGCTTTTCTTCAGGCAATGCAAGTTCATCGTTTTTATTAACGAGAATATCCTTCGCAAGCACACTTCGAGCAATTTGCTGGGCTTCTTCAAGAGAGTGCATCATGTAAGTACCGCATTGGTACACATTAAGCTCTGGGATCTTATTTTGGTCTTGCACATGCAGCACATCCTGCATAGCGGCCTTCCAGGATTTTGCAACACGTTGTTCATCCGGTTGACCAATCAAGCTCATATAGAAGCCTGTACGGCATCCCATTGGCGAAATGTCGATAATTTCAACACCGTTACCATTAAGATGATCTCGCATGAAGCCAGCAAAAAGGTGCTCTAGGGTATGTGTTCCTTTTTCTGTCATTGCTTCTTTATTTGGAACTGTAAAGCGTAAATCGAATACGGTGATAGTGTCCCCATGAGGCGTTGTCATCGTTTTCGCTACACGAACAGCAGGAGCAGCCATACGCGTATGATCCACAGTAAAACTGTCTAATAACGGCATTTCATGACCTCCATAAAAATAAAAAAAATAATTTTGAAAAAAATGAAACTAATCCAAAAATGCAGAGTCTTAATATATGAAAGACGCGCAAATTGTTATCATCCCTAATTCTTTAAAAGATTTTTTTATTTGGCCACCTCGTTGTGGCCATTTTCTTTTAGCGTCCTGCGTGGATCTTAAGATACTCTTCAAAGCTTTCGCTCTGATCTTGCTCCATTCGCTTCTGCTTCTCAATTGAAGCCAAACGTGCTTGTTCAAACTGTTCTTCAGTGATCACTTCATAAGGTTCATTAATTAACTGCTGATAATATTTTTCAGCTAATTCTAACCCATAGCCACCGATACCTTTTTCCAGCATTTCGTCCATCACCAGCGCTGAATAGGTCAAGTTTGGATCTTCAAACATGGCGACAAACTGATGACACACATCTTTGTATTTGGCATCACAGCAGGTATCTAAAACTTCAGCCACACGGATCAGATCCTTAAACAGTGTTTGTCCCACTTCGACCAATGGTTTGAGCTCGCTACCACAACCAAAGCCAATCACCTGCTCCGGCTTGCGACCTTCAAGGATAACCCGGTTCCAATTTTTGCGGCAGCAATCCAACTCTTGAACATTCATTTCAGGAGCATCTGCAAGTACACACCAAATCAGGAACAAGTCCACAAAGCGGGCTTGAGTTTCGTTAACACCAATCGGACTAAATGGATTGATATCGAGGGAGCGAACTTCAATATATTCGATACCGCCACGTAATAAAGCATCAGAAGGCGATTCGTTACCTTGAGGTACACGCTTTGGACGAATTGGCGCATACAGCTCGTTCTCGATCTGTAGCACATTAGTGTTCAACTGAACGTATTTACCATCTTTTTTCACGCCCAGCTTTTCAAACTCAGCGGAAGGCTTATGAATGGCTTTCTTCAGATTTTCCACATATTCGTCAAGGTGGTTAAACGTAATATTTAAATCACTCTGAGATTTATTGGTGTAACCTAAATCACTCATTCTCAATGAAGTTGCATAAGGCAGGTAATAAGTACCGCACTCAGTTTTATTGAAATTCAGTGAGGTTTCTCTGTTCTTCAAAAAAGAGCCGCAAATAGCGGGAGATGCGCCAAATAAGTATGGGATCACCCAACCAAAGCGATAGTAGTTTCTGATTAGACGTAAATAGCCTTCAGAAATTTTTTCCTTTCCGCTTTCTGCGTCTTCAACACCCGCCCACGCTTTCCAAAACTCGATTGGAAATGAGAAGTTATAGTGAACGCCCGCGATGGTTTGCATTAATGCCCCATAGCGGTTTTTTAACCCTTCGCGATACAGCGTTTTAAACTGCCCCACATTGGAGCTACCGTATTGCGCTAGTGTGATCTTATCTTCACTTGCAATAAAGCAAGGCATACTTAACGGCCACATTCTTTCATCGTGTAAATGACGTGCCGTATAGCGATGCAGATCTCGCAAAAAAGCCAAGTTGTGGCTAATGCTTTTATCTACAGGAGTAATAAATTCAAGTAAGGATTCCGCAAAATCCGTGGTGATCCATTTATGGGTAAGGGCTTTCCCCAGCTCATCTGAATGTAATGTCTCGGCTAACGCACCTTGAGGTGTCACGCGTAATGTTTCACGCTCAATACCGCGTTGAATGCCATTGAGAATTTCCGGGTGCGCTTCTAACCATGAGAGCGCTTTTGATACGTCCGGGATCAAATCGACCTCCCGCCTGTGATTTAGTTTTATTTTAATAAGGTGATTACTTTAGCTTAAATCACATAAATTGTCGCTGTCTAGATGTGTGGTTTACCCGATGAGAAAACAGAAAGAAAAGGAAAGAAGATAGCAAGTTAGGATTTTAGGCAAAAAAAAACTCCTCAGATTGAGGAGTTTCTTAATGATGGTGCATCCGGGAGGATTCGAACCTCCGACCGCTCGGTTCGTAGCCGAGTACTCTATCCAGCTGAGCTACGGATGCAGAATTTGTCGATTATCAATCGATGCTGTATGCCTACAGCAGTAATTTGGATTTATGAAATTGATGACAGAATTGTTGATACTGACAGAAATGTTTAAGAGATGGTGCATCCGGGAGGATTCGAACCTCCGACCGCTCGGTTCGTAGCCGAGTACTCTATCCAGCTGAGCTACGGATGCATTTTAGTGCAATACGTACTTCTCTCTCAATACTGCTTAATCAAAATCTACTTCAATATTTATGGTTATAAATTTTGTTAACTTTAAGACCATATTAAATCTAAACTACTTTTGCTTTAGTTCGCTATAAACTAAAACATCACCCTATCAGCTTTACTCATAAGGTAGAAAATGGTGCATCCGGGAGGATTCGAACCTCCGACCGCTCGGTTCGTAGCCGAGTACTCTATCCAGCTGAGCTACGGATGCAGAGCCTAAAATGGCGGTGAGGGAGGGATTCGAACCCTCGATGCAGCTTTTGACCGCATACTCCCTTAGCAGGGGAGCGCCTTCAGCCTCTCGGCCACCTCACCATATTTTAGTCACATACGATTTGTTTTTGTTTAAACATCTCGTCTCTGTGTGGCGCACATATTACTTTCCTAGACTTAGAAGTCAAACAATTTTTCCAAACTTTTTGCATTCCAATGATCGTTTGCACATTTCACAAGCAAGATGATTAGTTTAACACCGAAAAAGCAATGTTTCCGTGCTTTTTTGCCCTTTTATTATCTTCACTCTTACTATAAAAAATTCAGGAAAAAATAAAGAAAGTTGATAGCGTGTAGCTTAGCAGTATAAAAATAGCACAGAAAGAAAGGCGGATTCATTCAAAGAGATAATGCTCAACACTAACATAATGTGTTAAGCCAATTAAAGATTAGAAAGATTAGGAAGTGAATAAAGATAAAAAAGAGAAAGACAAGCGCCCATTATTGCTGTGTGATAACTCACTGGACGCTTATTCATTATTATTGATTGTCTGGTTGAGTCTTTTCGGCCTGGATCCGTTGATAAATTTCTTCACGGTGAACAGAAACTTCTTTTGGGGCATTAACACCAATACGTACTTGGTTGCCTTTTACGCCCAATACGGTCACTGTTACCTCATCGCCTATCATGAGTGTTTCACCAACTCGACGAGTCAGAATAAGCATTCTTTGCTCCTTGAAATATTAAAAGAGTCGGGTCTCTAGGTATTCCCCGCTATTGTCCATCACACACCGTGAAAACGTAAAGCAATGACATTCACCTAAAGCATTGATGCCATCAAGGCAATAATTCTAATTATTTACAAGCAAAATATAACACTACCGGCAACATATTAACAATGCTGCAACAGATTAAAGTTACCCCACTAAAATGGGGTAACTTCACAGCAATTACAGTTTAGAATCAACCCATTGTTCGACACTTTCCATCGCTGTTGGTAATGCGCTTACGTCAGTACCTCCAGCCATCGCCATGTCTGGTCGACCGCCACCTTTACCGCCTACTTGTCCTGCAACATAGGATACCAAATCACCTGCTTTAATTTTAGCAGTCAAATCATTAGTCACACCAACAATTATACTGACTTTATCACCACTTGTGGTTGAAAGCACGATAATCGCCGATTTCAGCTGATTTTTTAGATCATCGACCATTGTTCTCAATAGTTTAGGATCCGTATCGCTTAATTGACTAACTAATAGTTTGATACCTTTAACATCTTTCGCTTTACTACCTAGTGAAGCACTTTCTTGAGAGGCTTGCTGATCTTTTAATTGCAAAATCTCTTTTTCAAGATTTCGTGATTTATCCAATGCAGCTTTAACTTTCTCAACTAGGCTATTTGCATCACCTTTTAATAGGTGAGCAATTGCAGAAAGCTGTTCTGACTGAGCATGTAAGTGCTCCATTGCAGTTGCGCCGGTTGTCGCTTCGATACGACGAACCCCTGCAGCGGTACCAGACTCACTTAAGATACTGAACAGGCCAATATCCCCTGTGCGGCTAGCATGTGTTCCACCACATAATTCGATGGAGAAATTCCCCATACTCAGAACACGTACGCGTTCTTCATATTTTTCACCGAATAATGCCATAGCCCCTTTCGCTTTCGCACCCTCTAAATCCATCAACTCAGTTTCAATTTCTGAGTTTTGACGGATCTGCGCGTTCACAATGTCTTCCACTTGACGCAGTTGCTGTTGTGTCATCCCTTCAAAATGAGAGAAGTCAAAACGGAGATACTTGTCATTCACCAACGAGCCTTTTTGAGAAACGTGCTCGCCTAAGACTTGGCGTAATGCTGCATGTAATAAGTGAGTCGCCGAGTGGTTAAGGCGAATAGCATTACGTCTTTCACTATTGACTATAGCTGCAATTCGATGGTTAACAACTAATGAACCGGATTCAACCTTACCCACATGACCAATTGCTTGACCATATTTTTGGGTATCAGTAACAGTAAAGTTCGCGCTGTCATTTTTGAGGACTCCAGTATCACCAACTTGACCGCCTGATTCTGCGTAGAATGCGGTTTTATCGAGGATAACTAAACCTTCATCCCCCGCTTGCAGGGAATCAACTGGCTGACCATCTTTATATAATGCAGTGATAGTCGCTTGTTGTTCATCATGCTGATAGCCTGAGAATTCACTGTGTTTGTCAACTTTAATCAGTGCGTTATAGTCTGCGCCAAAGCCGCTTGATTCTCTCGCACGACGGCGCTGATCTTCCATTGCACGCTCAAAGCCTTCTTCATCCACTTTGAGATTGCGCTCGCGGCATACGTCAGCCGTTAAATCTAACGGGAATCCATAAGTATCATAGAGACGGAATGCCGTTTCACCATCTAGCGTATCGCCTTTTAATGATGCCAGCTCTTCATCTAATAATTGCAGACCGCGTTCTAAAGTACGCGCAAACTGTTCTTCTTCAGTTTTTAATACTTTCTCAACTAAAGATTGTTGACGCTGTAGCTCTTCCGCTGCAGGTCCCATCACTTTAATTAGAGTAGAAACTAATTTATAGAAGAACGTTTCTTTCGCGCCCAGCATGTAACCATGACGTACCGCACGGCGAATAATACGACGTAAAACGTAACCACGACCTTCGTTTGATGGAATAACACCATCACTCACCAAGAACGCACATGAACGAATATGATCAGCAATAACGCGCAGAGATTTGTTAGACAGGTCAGTTGCACCTGTCGCTTCTGCTGCTGCTGCAATCAGTTCACGGAAAATATCGATTTCATAGTTAGAATTCACGTGTTGCAGAACCGCAGAAATACGTTCCAGCCCCATACCTGTATCTACAGAAGGTTTTGGTAGTGGTTCCATGGTACCGTCAGATTGACGGTTGAACTGCATAAAGACGAGGTTCCAGATTTCAATATAGCGGTCACCATCTTCTTCTGGGCTTCCTGGAGGACCACCCCAGATATGATCGCCATGGTCAAAGAAAATTTCGGTACAAGGTCCACAAGGCCCTGTGTCACCCATCTGCCAGAAGTTGTCAGACGCGTAAGGAGCACCTTTGTTATCACCAATACGAATAATACGCTCGACAGGAACACCAATTTCTTTGTTCCAAATATCGTAAGCTTCATCGTCAGTCGCGTATACAGTAACCCACAGTCTTTCTTTTGGCAGGTTGAACCACTGTTCGCTGGTTAAAAGTTCCCATGCAAAGCGAATAGCATCGTGTTTAAAGTAATCACCGAAGCTAAAGTTACCTAACATTTCAAAGAATGTGTGGTGGCGAGCGGTATAGCCCACGTTTTCTAAGTCGTTATGTTTACCACCTGCACGTACACAACGTTGTGCGGTTGTCGCTCGGGAATATGCTCGTTTATCCAGACCAAGAAATACATCTTTGAACTGGTTCATCCCTGCGTTAGTGAACAATAGTGTTGGGTCATTATTTGGCACTAGCGAACTGCTGGCTACCACCTGATGACCTTTCGTATGGAAAAAGTCGAGAAACGCTTGACGGATCTCAGCGGTGCTTTTACTCATATTTATCCCGATATCAAGCTGGAAACAGAATTACGAATTGTTGAGATGGAATGTAACATCACCTCTAATCAACTCTCCGATTAAAAAGTGACTGATAAGATAAAGTCTCTTTGTATAGAAGTAAAATATAGATACATCCATTCGCGGCTTTCATTGTAAAGCGTCTGAATATTTTCTGAAAGTATGTTTATACCTCTGGCTAGGGTATTTTTCCACAGAAAAACTGTGCAATAAACTATTATTGTGATAGGCAGATACAAAAAAGCGCCAATCAATTAAGAATGGCGCTTTTGATATCAATTTATTTCAACAAGTTAGCGGTGAATTAAAATTCTTCTGGAACTTCTTCTTCATCAGAATCACTGATAAAATCAGTCGCTGCACTGTTAAATTCACCTGTGTGGTTTAATAATAAATCACGCAGCTTTTTATCAATTTCTTGTGCAACGTCAGGATGTTCTTTCAGGTAAGTCGTCGAGTTCGCTTTACCTTGACCAATTTTGTCGCCGTTATAGCTGTACCAAGCGCCCGCTTTTTCAATCAGCTTATGTTTAACACCTAAGTCAATTAGCTCACCGAAGGTATTGATACCTTCACCATAAAGGATTTGGAATTCAGCTTGTTTAAATGGTGCCGCAACTTTGTTTTTTACAACTTTAACGCGAGTTTCGCTACCAACAATTTCTTCACCGTTTTTCACCGCACCAATACGGCGAATATCTAAACGGACAGAAGCGTAGAATTTCAGTGCATTACCACCAGTTGTGGTTTCTGGGTTACCAAACATCACACCAATCTTCATACGGATCTGGTTGATGAAAATCAGCAAGGTATTTGAGTTTTTCAGGTTACCCGCTAATTTACGCATTGCTTGGCTCATCATACGCGCCGCAAGGCCCATATGAGAATCACCGATTTCGCCTTCAATTTCAGCTTTTGGTGTTAATGCTGCAACGGAGTCAACGATGATCACGTCTACCGCACCAGAGCGAGTTAATGCATCACAGATTTCTAACGCTTGTTCACCAGTATCTGGTTGAGAACACAGCAGATTATCAATATCAACGCCTAATTTTTTCGCGTAGATAGGGTCAAGGGCGTGCTCAGCATCAATAAACGCACAAGTTTTACCACTACGTTGAGCTGCAGCAATAACTTGCAGAGTTAATGTCGTTTTACCTGAAGATTCAGGACCGTAGATTTCAACAATACGCCCTAATGGCAAACCACCCGCACCTAAAGCAACGTCAAGAGATAAAGAACCTGTTGAAATAGTTTCAACATCCATTGTGCGGTCTTCACCAAGACGCATAATAGAACCTTTACCGAATTGCTTTTCGATTTGACCTAATGCCGCAGCAAGTGCTTTTTGTTTGTTTTCATCAATAGCCATGTTTACTCCCTAAGGCAATGGTGACAACCATTGCGAATAAAACGATTGAATTCGATTTGATGGAACTAAGTATACTGTATAATCATACAGTATCAAGAAAATTTTTCAGCGATTAACTGTAAAAGTGTTTCCAGCGAATAACCTGTTGATTGCAAACGAACTTGATACCTATCACCTTCGAATCTCTGATGACGAGTCACAACATCCACAGTGCCATTGGGCTGCTTTAATGCAAAACCAAACCAAACTGTCCCGACTGGTTTGTCTTTGCTTCCGCCACCCGGGCCGGCAATTCCGCTGACTGACATCGCAAAGTCTGCCTGAGCTTCATTTAGTGCCCCAAGCGCCATTTCCTGAACAACTTGCTGGCTCACTGCACCAAAGCGCGTTAATGAGTCGTTCGTTACCCCAATCATTTGATGTTTGGCTTCATTACTGTAAGTCACAAACCCACGGTTAAAATAGGCTGAGCTGCCTGAGATATCCGTCAAAACTTTGGCAATCCATCCACCAGTACAGGATTCTGCCGCCGTCACTGTTTTATCAAGTTGCAGTAAACGCTGTCCTAACTGAATACTTAATATTTCGAGTTGCTTCTCATCTATCATTTGGTTATTCACCATTATGCTGTTTTTTTACGAGCGCGATCCCAAATCCACAGCCCTGCAATCGCAATTGCAAACACTACGCCAAAACCAACACCCACACTCACGACAGAGAATCCGACCTTTATTGCCAGAGAATATAACCCTAGCATTAATAGCATCGCACTGTTTTCACCGAGATTTTGTACTGCGATGGCATTACCTGCTCCAACCGTTTCTTTGCCTTTCTCTTGGAGCAAAGCATTCAGTGGAACTACGAATAGTCCCCCGAAAATCCCTAATACCATCAAAATAAAATATGAAGGAATAATATTGGTTTGCAATGAAAGGAAAACCACCATAACCCCAATTACGATCCCTGCTGGAATACAGCGATAAACCGTTTTTAAGGTGATAAATTTCGCCGCTAACCCAGCGCCCACCACAATACCAACTGCCACCATCGCATTCAAAATGGTCGGAGTTGTATTATCTTGCAAGCCAAGAGCCACTGGCACCCATGCCACCAGCAAGAAACGTAATGTCACCCCTGCGCCCCAAAACATGCTGGTGCCCACAAGGGAGAATCGGCTTTCTTGGTTTGCCCATAAAATACGACAGGCGGAGAAAAAATCTGTCAGCAACAGTTTGAAATTCCATCCTGTTCCCGGTCTTGCGGCCGCTAAGTGAGGAATAAAGAAATTAACAATAACCGCTAACGCATACAGTAGAGAGCAGGTACCTAATGCCAGCAATAGGTTAATGTCAGAGAGCATTCCGCCCACTACAGAACCGACTAAAATCGCTGCGATCGTTGAGGCTTCCATTAGACCGTTGGCTTTTACTAAATTATCGCCACCAGTCAGCTCACCCAAAATACCGTATTTTGCAGGGGAATACGCCGCAGCGCCCACACCGACTAACCCATAGCATAGGAATGGATTTACCCCTAAACAGATCCCCAATGCCCCAACAAATTTAAATATGTTGGAAAACAGCATCACCCGGCCTTTAGAAAATCTATCCGCAATTTGCCCCACAAATGGTGCCAGCACAATATAGGTGAAGACAAACACCATTTGTAGAATTGGGTGGCTCCATTCTGGGTAAAACTCCGCTTTTAGCTGAGCTAATATCGCGAATAATAACGCGTTATCCGCAAATGCAGAAAGAAACTGAGAGGCCAGAACTGCCTTCATTCCGGTACTTAACAGTGGCGTGTTTGGTGTGCTCTCCTGCATATTATTCCCCTGTTAACGCCATCTGTTTCAATGTCACGAAATCCGTTTTTCCGCTACCTAATACTGGTAAAGCTTTAACCCAACGGATATCCCGTGGAACCGCCAATTCTGTTAAACCTTTACCTTTCGCTGCGGCAGATAATGCACCGCGGTCAAGATCCTTATCCGTGGTAAATAATACCAACGCTTCTCCTTTGCTACTGTCGGGTTTAGTCACAACACCGTGATCGCAACTTGGAGAAATTTCTGCCACCATTTGTTCAATACTTTCAAGAGAAACCATTTCACCAGCCAGTTTAGCAAAGCGTTTCACTCGTCCTTTAATGGTGCAGAAATTTTTCTTGTCTAACTCAACAATATCCCCAGTGTCATACCAGCCAGGCTCTAACTCGCCCTGAGCATTCTCTGCTTTTGGCTCTTCTAACACGCCAGGCGCTTCTACACGTAAATAGCCCTTCATAATATTCGGGCCTTTCAACTGAAGTTTTCCACCGTGTTCAATCCCCGGCAATGGGATAATGCGAGCTTCCATACTAGGTAAAATCTGCCCTACAGAGCCTTCTTTCGCCGCCATCGGGACATTAATAGAAACAATCGGCGCACACTCGGTCACGCCATAGCCTTCAAGAATACGAATACCAAATTTTTCGTACCAAATTTTCTTGGTTTTATCCGACAGTTTTTCTGCTCCAGCCACAACATAGCGTACCCTTGCAAAATCATACGGATGGGCAAAACGCGCGTAATTACCTAAGAACGTTGAGGTTCCAAACAGAACGGTACAATTTCGGTCATACACTAACTCAGGAATAATTCGGTAATGTAGTGGGCTTGGGTATAGGAAAACACGGCTACCCGAAAACAAAGGAATAAATAACCCAACCGTTAATCCAAATGCATGGAATAGCGGCAGTGACGACATAAAACGGTCACGCGGCGTAAAATCGGCAATGGTTTTGATCTGTTCAACGTTCGCCATTAAGCTACGATGACTATGTACTACGCCTTTTGGCGTTCCTTCAGAACCAGAGGTAAACAATACAATGGCTTCGTCATCCACATTACGGGGAACAATAGCGTTACGTGGTGAAAATAAGTGTTTAACAATCCACCACTTATCTTGCAAGGTGACGGTGTCTTTTAAATCCTCAAGGTAAATCCATGTGGCTTCAGGTACTTGCTCAGGAATATGAGTGAGCTTCCCTTTTTCCAAAAATTGTCTTGAGGTGAAAACCACTTTCGCCGTTGACGCTTTCAATGCATTACTGATCCCATGACTTCCCGACGTGTAATTCAGCATCGCAGGTACTCGCCCACGCATTAAACAGCCGAAAATTGCCGCCGCTGTCACTGTCGCATTGGGTAGCAATAACCCTACACGTTCATTTTCATGGGTATAGCGTTCGATAATTCGCCCTACACCAAGGGACTTTTTCAGTAATCCTTGATAGTGATCTTCTTTAAAGGCGATATCTTCAATGCAGCGAGAACGACGCCCGTAACGTTCAATACTGTCAATAAAGGCTTCAACTAACGTCATTTGTGGGCGGCTTGCCATACGTGCCGCTTTCATAATTTGGTAAAGGTGTTCACCCGCTAATGCGCGGCGCTCAACAGCACGAGGCGCATCTGGCATAGGAATGGCCTCAGCAGGTAGGATATGTAACTTGATTTTTGGAAACCACTTTAACGGGATAACCCCTTTTAAGCGCCCAAAGTAACTTCGTTCAGCACCATCAATACGAATAGGGACAATTTTTGCCCCTGATTTGGCAGCGACGAATGCAGCACCTTCATAGATCTTCATTAAAGAGCCATGAACAGAAATGCGGCCTTCTGGGAAAATAACAATTGGGCGACCTTTGTCCACTTCACGAACAAGGTGTCTGAGGCCTAATGGATTCTTTGGATCTAATGCAACAACATCGGCATATGGCTTAAGACGCTTGACCATCTTAGGTGTTGCCACTGTGCTGTACATGGCAAATACAGGTTTTACAGGTAAGAATAGCGCAATCAACACACCATCAAGAAAAGAGACATGGTTTGGCGTAATGATACATTTGTCTTGATTGAACTCATTTGGATTGCCAATGACTTCGACACGAAACAAAAACTTCAGTACTTTTTTTATTATCTTTGCCAACATAATGATTCCCTTTCTTATGGTGATAATTTTATCTATTGATTAACAATTAGATACTACAATAATTATCTCGTGACCACTGCACCTCATTTAGGGGTTTATTCCTAAAGACACTGGTATACCTAATATTTATCTCAAATTTGCGATCTGGTTAATGATAGCATCAATGGATTGATTGGCATCAATAACATGGTGCGCAGTCGATAAATAGATAGGATCACGCTGCTCCATCACCTCTTCAATTTCTTCGAGCATTGATTTTCCCGTTAAGCTCGGCCGCTGTTCTGCTTGAGGCTCTGCCGCCAGCCGCCGTGCGAGGGTTTCAGGGGTTGAACGTAAATAAATTACTGTTCCATTATCTCGCATAACCTGCTGATTTTCAGAGGCTAAAATAATACCGCCCCCTGTTGAGACAATGGCTTTTTGTGGTTCGATTGAAGCAAGGATTTGGCTTTCAAGCTGACGAAAATAGTCCCAACCTTGTTGCTGGACAATGTCAGCGATGCTCATCCCCGCGTGTTCTAAAATAAGTTTGTCGGTATCAATAAACTGGTAACCCGTTTTTTCCGCGAGCTTCTTACCAATCGTTGTTTTTCCTGAGCCTCTAGGCCCAATTATGTAGAACATCTATATTCATCCCATCATCATGATTACTATGATAAATTTGCCATACACATGCTTCAAGCAGGTTAGCCAAAATGGCGAATAGTCTAAAAAAATAAAGCCACAACATCGTGTGGCTCGAAATTATTATGATTAAATTATGGCCGACTTAAAAAATCACCGTAACCAATCCATTTATAAGTAGTCAGAGCATCTAACCCCATAGGTCCACGAGAATGGAGTTTTTGGGTACTCACTGCCACTTCCGCGCCTAGTCCAAACTGTCCACCATCGGTAAAGCGGGTGCTGGCATTCACGTATACCGCAGCTGAATCCACACGCTGTACAAAGTAATCCGCTTGGCGAATAGATTCCGTTAAGATGGCATCAGAATGAGCGGTACCATAATGGCGAATATGCTCGATAGCGGCATCAATCCCTGAAACAATCTCAACGTTCAAGTCCAAAGATAACCATTCATCAACTAAATTTTCCGCTTGAACAGGCACCACTTTCGCCGCACCATCTTTCAAGAATGTCATTGCTTTCTCGCTGGCATGTAATGTCACTTGCTGCTGAGCCATTTTTTCACTTAAACGCGGTAAGAAACTCGCCGCAATATCTTCATGAACCAACAGTGTTTCCAATGAATTACATGCACTTGGACGCTGAACTTTAGCATTGATAATGACACTCAGTGCCTTATCAAAATCCACAGAGTCATCTACAAAAGTATGGCAAACACCAATTCCGCCAGTGATTACCGGGATCGTAGATTGCTCACGACATAATTTATGTAAACCTGCGCCTCCGCGAGGGATCAGCATATCCACATAGCGATCCAATTTTAATAATTGAGTCACTAATTCGCGATCAGGATTGTTGATTGCCTGTACCGCATTGGCTGGTAACCCGCTATTTTTCAGCGCTTGCTGAATAACCTCTACCACAGCAAGATTGGTATTATGCGTCTCTTTTCCACCGCGTAGAATGACTGCGTTTCCTGTTTTTAAACATAAAGAAGCGACATCCACAGTCACATTAGGACGAGCTTCATAGATAACCCCAATAACCCCTAATGGAACACGGCGACGTTGTAAATTTAATCCGCTATCTAACTCGCTACCATCAAGGACTTGCCCTACTGGATCAGCCAACTGGCACACTTTTCTGACATCATCCGCAATACTTTTTAAACGAGCTTGAGTCAGTAATAAACGATCTTGTAATGCCGCGCTCATACCACTTTGTTCTGCTTGAGCCATATCTAGTTGGTTAGCCGCTAAAATACTGTCACTCTTTTGCTCTAAGAGGTCAGCAATTTGCTCAAGCGCACTGTTTTTTTGTTTGGTATTGAATTGAGCCAACTGCCATGACGCTTCGCGCGCCGCTTTACCCATTTGTTCTAACATAATTAACTCACTATCATATCGTCGCGATGAACGGCTACTGAGCCATGTTCATAGCCAAGGATTTTACCAATATCTTGGGAATGATGACCGGCAATCATTCTGAGCGCATCACTATTATAGTGGCTTACGCCATGTGCCAAATCTTTACCTGCCATATTGCGAATACGGATCACTGCGCCACGGGAGAAATCCCCTTCAATTTTCTTAATGCCTTTTGGCAATAACGAACTGCCTTTTTCAGTGATCGCCAATTGCGCGCCATCATCAATATAAACATCCCCCGCCGCTGGAGCGCCAAAAATCCAGCGCTTACGGTTTTCCATTGGGTTTTTCTGCCCGTAAAAACGGGTTCCCACAGGGATATTTTCAATCACTGAATTGATGACATCCGGTTTATTGCCCGCGGCAATGAACACATCAATCCCAGCACGACCAGCAACATCAGCCGCCTGTAATTTTGTTGCCATTCCACCAGTGCCTAAGCCCGTTACGCTATCCCCTGCCATACGGCGTAAATCATCATTAATGCCGTGAACTTCAGGGATTAATTTTGCGTTCGGATTACTGCGTGGATCCGCGTCGTATAGGCCTTCAATATCAGTTAATAACAGTAACTTATCTGCATCACCAAGGATAGCGGCAAGTGCGGATAAGTTATCATTATCCCCCACTTTGATTTCTGCTGTCGCCACCGCATCGTTTTCGTTAATCACCGGAATAATACCGTTATCTAACAGCGCTTGCAGTGTGTCTCGCGCATTTAAAAAACGTTCGCGATCTTCAAGATCCGCACGCGTTAATAGCATTTGCCCGATGTGAATACCATAGATGGAAAAAAGCCTTTCCCATAATTGGATTAAACGGCTTTGACCAACCGCCGCCAGCAGCTGTTTAGATGCAATGGTGGCTGGCAGTTCGGGGTAATTGAGATGTTCACGCCCTGCGGCAATTGCGCCAGACGTGACAATAATAATTCGGTGACCTTTTTCATATTGCTGCGCACACTGTCGAACTAACTCAACAATGTGAGCTTGATTTAAACGACGTGAGCCCCCTGTTAAAACACTTGTGCCAAGTTTGACCACGAGTGTTTGGCTATTTTTCATCATTTTTCTGCCATTAGGATTAATAAATACAAAGTGGGTATCAGTTTTATCAGGAGATGCGCGTTATGCCAACAGGCATAACGCAAAATTAAACAAAAGTTGGTTTAAAACAATTTTATGCGCTTAATTCCAGCTTTAATTCTGTCATTAAGGGGGATGGGAACAAGCTTAGTTCTAGAGCAGATAATTGCTGGGTAAGGCGTTGATGGAAGGCATGTAGGTTCTTTTCGACAGCATCCGTCGTTGCTGCATCCTTTAAGGCTTTTGCTTGCCAATTTCCCTGATTGTTGTAGATCCCTAACTTGTAAGCAAATTCGAACCCATCATCCGTGGAGGCTAATTCTAACCACCATCCCCAAAACTCACGTTTTTCAGGCACGATATTCGCATTAACACAGACAACTAAGCTATCAAAAAAGTAGCAGTTTTTGATAGATTGTTGCTCACGTAAATAAGGCCCTATCGCAGCAAATTTCTTTAAAAATTTTCCATTTGTGTAATCAGTCGGTAACGCCATATTAAGGATCTCCTTCTTGGGAAGATCCCTTTTTAGCAAATGTTAAAAAATAAGCAAGCTATTCAATACAATTATAATATTTTACTTTCTAACCATTTGGTTGTATCTGACATAGATCGCTCAAAAGCCTCTAAAATAGGGCTACTTGGCAATGTCAATAAATGACTATCCATAGATGAACGTGCTATTAAATCGGAATCAGCTTTCGGACTGTAGGGATCATTTTTAAAACATACTGACATCATCGGTACCTGGTTACGTCGCCCCAACAAACCTTGATTACGCAGTGAATAACAGCTGAGTTCATGACGTAATGACTGACCATCAACTTGATAAATTCCTAAGCGGCTAGCAAAAACATCCAGCATCATACGGGGAATATCTTTCTGATATTTCTCTTCATGCAATAAGCTATGAACGATAGGGCCAATCACCGCAACAGCTTTGATTTTATCCGGGCACATATACGCTAAGCGAACGGCGATATTCGCGCCAAAACGGATCCCTGTTATTGCGAATCGCGTGTGGTCAATCCATGGAATGGTGTCGAGTTGGCGAACAATCTGTTCATGCAATGTGCTGGTTTCTTGTGAAAGGCTATATTTGCCAGAATAACCGATGGATGGCATATCCAAAGTTAACATCGCTATACCACGAGGCTCTAAATATTCTCGAAAATAGCGGCTGTAATCTGTCTGTAAGCTATCAAGCATGCCACAAACCATCACGGTTGGATAAGGACCTTGGACATTTGATGGAATATGTAAAAAGCCACAGACTTCTTTGCCACCATCAACTTTAAATGGAATTTTTTTCAATTGGTACTGTGAAAATTTAGCCGCGCTATCATAAGCTTTACAGGCTAACACAATCGCTTGATTCGCCAGCTCATCCCCTTTAATAAACGGGTAAGCCGCAATGCTGTATAAGTTAGCGGCACGCAGCCACGCATCGCACGCTTCCTGACCTTTTTCAAATTCTAACGCTTTTTGCTGCCAGTGCATGGCTTGATGGGACCATTCAAAGCACCAATTACCGCGACGATTACCTATGACAGTATCAAGCCATTCTTCACGGCTGCGTTTAGCATCTGAAATGGCAATACGGCTTAAAACTTCTTCAATTTCAATCGCATCAATACCACGCCAGATCCACATTAAACGGTTGAGAGTACGATACCAATGATTATGCGAAGAGCCACTTAATACACTGTGGTTCTCTAATTGGGACAGAGTATGGGAGGAATAAGAAACCAACGTTGATGTTTCAACTTGTCTAACGCGAGGTTTAAAGAGTTTTTCGGATAAATTTTGCTGAGTCATGTGGGTTCCCTACTTTTACCTATTAAATCTGTCACATAAACAAAAAGGGAGTGCATTTCGCACTCCCCTCTATCATATCGTGTTTAGCTCAAATCACTTAGGTAATAATGTGTTGTTTTTATCAAACAAACGTGACCTATGACGGCTAAACAGATTTAAATTATTGAGTTCAGACTACTTATCTTGTTCACACAGAGGATCAATAAACACAACGCCCATATCCCAAGGCTGTTCAATCCATGTGTTTTGTGGGATATCAACCACATAATCATCCACTAATGGGCGACCTGCTGGTTTTGCAAAGATAGTCACGAAGTGTGCTTTTGGATACATGTCGCGGATAGCTTTCGCTGTGCCACCAGTATCCACTAAATCGTCAATCACGATAAAGCCTTCACCATCGCCTTCAGCGCGTTTGATTACATTCAATTCGCGTTGATTATCATGGTCATAGCTAGAGATGCAAACGGTGTCAACATGACGAATACCCAGCTCACGCGCTAGCAGTGCGCCTGGGACTAAACCACCACGGCTAACTGCGATGATACCAGTCCATTGTTTTGCTGGTAATAAACGTTGTGCGAGTTTACGGGCATGTATTTGCAACATATCCCACGTTACGACATATTTTTCGCTCATAAAATTCGGGTCCCGAAGGTGAGTAAAACAGAAATGTGTCTTGCGGAAAAAAGGTTGCGCGAGATTATAGTGATTTGGCGCAGGAAAAACCAGTGAAACCATCCCACTAAATGAATTATTCTTATTAACGCTCTCCATTATTCGATAGAAAGTGTTATGCTGAATCAATACTTAAAACCGCTTAAAACCTGAGTTATTACACTTAAGTGCAATCTTGAATTAAGCGACCAACGCCGTCAGTCAATTGTTTTGGGTGTAAGCTAATCCCCAGCTTGAAATATGACGGAAAGATTACGATCAAAGTGCCAAGGAGAAGAACGTGTCACAATTATCAACGCTAAAACCACAACCATTGTGGGATATTTTCGCTAAAATCTGCTCCATCCCTCACCCATCAAAACACGAAGAAGCTTTAGCCGCTCACATCATGGAATGGTCTAAAGGGAAGGGTTTTCACGTTGAGCGCGACCAAGTTGGTAATATCTTAATCCGTAAACCGGCGACTAAAGGTTACGAAAACCGCAAACCCGTTGTACTGCAAGCTCACTTAGACATGGTGCCGCAAAAAAATAACGACACAGAGCACGATTTCACTAAAGATCCTATCCGCCCTTATATTAATGGTGAGTGGATCACTGCCGAAGGCACAACATTAGGCGCAGATAACGGCATCGGTATGGCATCCGCATTAGCGGTATTAGCGGATGACAGCGTTGAACACGGCCCACTGGAAGTGTTACTGACCATGACCGAAGAAACTGGCATGGACGGCGCTTTCGGTTTACAACCAAACTGGTTACAAGCTGATATTCTGATCAACACCGATTCAGAAGAAGAAGGCGAAATTTACATGGGTTGCGCAGGTGGCGTTGATTTCACGGCCACATTTGATTTAACCCGTGAAGCATTACCACAAGGTTATAAAACCTTCACCATGACCTTAAAAGGCCTTAAAGGCGGTCACTCTGGTGGCGACATTCATTTAGGTTTAGGTAATGCAAACAAACTGTTAGCACGTTTCTTAGCGGGTCACGCTGAAGACTTAAGCTTAAAACTACTGGAATTCACTGGTGGTACACTGCGTAACGCAATTCCACGCGAAGGCCATGCTACTATCGCAGTACCGGCTGATAAAGTGGCTGAATTAACCACACTAAGAACTCGCTATGAAGGCATTCTGCAAAATGAATTAGCCGCTGTAGAACCTAACTTAGTTTTACTCTTAGATGAAACGACGAGTGATTTAAAAGCCCTGACTGATGATTGCCAACAACGTTTAGTTTTCTTCCTGAACTCTGCGCCAAGTGGTGTTATCCGTATGAGTGATGTGGTGAAAGGGGTTGTGGAAACTTCGCTGAACGAAGGCGTTGTAAAAATGACCGAAGACAAAGCGGAAGTTATCTTCTTAATCCGTTCACTGATCGATTCAGGTAAAAATTACGTAGTTAACATGCTGACATCACTGACAAAACTGGCGAAAGCTCAGCACCGTGCAGAAGGTGGATACCCAGGTTGGCAACCAGATGCAGACTCACCAGTCATGCATATTGTTAGCGACACTTACCAAAAACTGTTTGGTAAAATTCCAAACATCATGGTTATCCATGCGGGTCTTGAATGTGGTCTGTTCAAAAAGCCTTATCCATTAATGGATATGGTATCCATTGGACCAACCATCCGTGGTGCACACTCACCAGATGAGCGCGTTCACATTGAGAGCGTGGGTCAATACTGGACACTGTTAACTGCTATCTTAAAAGCTATCCCAGTGAAAAACTAAGTAGTAAAAGACTAAGTAGACTTTAAGCTAAAAAATAGGGTCATAAACTACAGTTTATGACCCTATTTTTTATTTCGTATTTTTTAGCCTATAAAAGTAATGAAAGCTGCCTTTCAATTTGCGGATTTTGCAATGTCACATGCAAGCCAACTAATCTGACACCTCGCCCTGCTCGTCGATTTTCCCAAGCCTGTTTTGCTAGCTGAATGAGATCATGTTTATCAATAATGGGATAAACATGTTCTTGCGTCGTTTGCTGAAAATCCTCAAATTTTAATTTCACACCTTGGCGAGCAATACGCAGATCTGGCTTCACTTTCTCTAAGCGAAAATGTAGCTCATCGTATAAAGTATCGAGTAAAGGCAAACACTCATCCCATTGATGAATATCTTTAGCGAGTGTGCGCTCTACTCCAACAGATTTACGTAAGCGTTCAGGATTCACTGCCCGCTCATCAATGCCATGACAGCGCTCCCATAACGCCTGTCCAAATTTCCCCATACTCTTTACCAATGCCAACATGTCATAGCACTGAACATCTGCACAGGTTAATAACCCCATGTCCGCAAGTTTTTGCGCTGTTACTTTTCCAACGCCGGGGATCTTTTTTAATGGCAGTGTGGCAATAAACGCTGGCAATTCCTGTGGCGTGATCACAAATTGCCCATTGGGTTTATTCATATCAGAGGCAATCTTGGCGAGGAATTTAATCGGAGCAATTCCCGCAGAAGCAGTGAGTTGCAGTTCATCAAAAATTTGCTGGCGGATAGCTTCGGCGATGAGAGTGGCCGAACCGTGAAGTTGCTGGCAATCAGTCACATCCAAAAAAGCCTCATCGAGAGATAACGGCTCAATAAGATCGGTATAGCGTGCAAATATTTGGCGAATATGATGGGAAACTTCTTTATAGACCGCCATACGACCGGGTACGACTTTCAGATGCGGGCATAATTTCAATGCCAATGCCGTCGACATTGCGCTGTGAACACCATAGCGTCTTGCTTCATAATTTGCGGTACTCAACACACCGCGCCGGTCTGCACTTCCTCCGACAGCCAGTGGAATATTGCGCAAATTGGGGTCATCACGCATCTCTATCGCTGCAAAAAAGCAATCCATATCAATATGAATAATTTTACGCATGATAGCCACCTCAACCAATAATTACTGAGTAAATATACAGTTGTTTTATTAGCCATGCAACTTATTCATCTGTTTGAAATGTATTCCTGAAATACTGTAAATAACCGAAAAAGTAAAAAGTTACTCCTAATTTATAGGCTCATTGCTTACAAAACGGATGAAACATATTACAACAACCACTCGGTCAATCTCATGTTAGTTCATTGAATTTTCTATTATTATGGATTATACAAATGCAAATTATATCAACGTCAGTGTTCAAAAAATCCGCCGCGATAGGCTTACTGCTTTTGGTTAGCCAATCCGCTTCCGCATTAATGCCGCAGATTGTGGCACACCGCGCGGGTACCGCAGATGCCCCTGAAAATACCCTTTATGCAATCGAACAAGCCAAAAGCAATAAAGCTGATGCAATTTGGTTAACTGTTCAGCTCAGTAAAGATAATCAATTAGTTCTGTATCGCCCGAGTGATTTAGATGCTTTAACGGATAAAAGCGGTGTTATTTCTGATTATTCCGCCAAACAATTAAGCCAGATAAATGCGGCGTATAAATTTAATCAGAAAAATAACCAGCAACTGCCCGCTGCGCAAACCACTATCGTCACACTAGAAGATGTTTTAAAAAAATACCCCGATACGATTTTTTATATCGACTTAAAATCGCCAGACGCTGATCCTAATGTTCAAGCTCAAGCTATTGTGGCATTACTGAATAAAACCAACACATTTAACCAAGTCCGTTTTTATTCCACTAACGACGCATTTTTAAAAGCGCTTAAGCCTCTTTCTACTCAGTTGCAGTTATTTGAAAGCCGTGATGAAACTCGCACTATGCTCGCAAACAGTGTAATGAGCCATCAATGTACGCTGGAGAATGATAAATCTGCGACTCGCTGGTATGGTTTTGAGCTGCATCGTAAAGTTGAAGTCGTTGAGAAATATACCCTTGGTGAAGCACGTTCCCCTGCAACGCTCTCATGGGATAAAGAAGCTATCGACTGCTTTAGAAAAAATGGCAACGCTTACATCATTGTATTTGGTGTAAATAACGATATTGATTATCAACTAGCTAAAGAAATTGGTGCTGATGCCGTTATGGTTGATTCACCAAAAGCTTTCAAAAAATAAACACTAATTATTAGGCTACTTTATTTTGATAATGATTTATTCAATTTAAGTAGCTTATTTTTATTATTTCTCTTTTCTATACATACATTTCTCCATCTTATCTTTCTCCCTTTTTTAATAGTTAATAACATTCAACATTAATTACACTATCAATTAAAAATGCCATGATATTTAAAATCCAACTATTCATAGAGGAAAAAATTTGGCTATGTCAAAAGGTATCTTATCAATTGAGAACATGTGGAATGAAGATATAAAAAAAATAGAAATTATTTTTCAAAATAATGGCAATGAATATGAAAATGCATTTATTTTTTATAATGTAGCGAATGGAAAAACACTTATTGATTCCGCTGAATTTACATTTTCCACAACAGAGAATAGTCACTGGAAGGGGAATATAACGACAGTTTCAGGAATGAAATGGAGTAGTGGCGATTATTTACTTTGCAAAATAAATGATAGAGATAATGGTAAAGTTACTATTAGTTTTAACGGTAATACTAAAAGCATGTTTGTTAATTACCCAGTTTCTATTTCATGTTCAAAAGAAATGTACACAGTTTAAATAGGAGGTAAATAATGACTATAGAGCGTTGCCAAATAGGATTTGAAAATTTTTGGGGGGAAGACTTAGAGAGCGTTTTAATTCTTACTGATGAAATAACCTCTAATATTCCTACAAAGCAGATGTATTTATATGATGTTAAAGATAAGCAAATTATTCCTGAAGCAACATCCTTTTATTACCGAGTTGAAGGACCAAATTACTGGGTGGTTCATTTTATAACTAAGTCAGGCGAAAAATTGAGATCCGCAATTGGCTTTTCTTGTTCAATAAAGCCAGAAGATCACCATAAAGTCATCTTGCGCCTTAATGGCGAATCCAAACGTTTATTCACTAATTTTGCATCAGGAAGATCATGCTCTACGGATATCATACAAGATCACGGTAAAAACTAAAATAGACTACTCGCATACAATATTATTAGTCATATTTATCCATAATGAATGACTAGAACGTTTCTAATTGTTTAAATCATGTTGTATTACTATATGATTTTGCCTTAGCCAATATCCAATCAGCTAAGGCATGAATATCTATTTTTAACTTAAATGATGCGGTTTTTCTCTAGCATTTTTTGGCGTGCTTCTTCGCGTGCCATACGTTTTTTACGCGCATCGCAAGGCTCGGGGCAGTCACACACTTTCTCTACCCCAATGCTACTTAAACCGCCGCAACTACCTTGGATACTTTTACGCTTGATAATATAACCAAGAGACATTCCTAGAAATGCCAACAAAAATAAGGCAAAGGCTGCAAGAAAAACATTCAACATTCTGCGTTCCTCCTAGTTACTGTTTTTTCTGTAAAAATGGCTCGAATGCTTTAGTGTAACGCTCTTCAAAGCCTTTATCTGTCTTCACAATCATAAAAACAGGAATATTCATTTTTTCAGCAAGTGCGAGACCCGCTTCTGGCCCCATCACATTGAAGCCTGTTGATAGCCCATCCGCACTCATGCAATCGTCGGCTAATACCGTAATTGAGACTAAATTGTGGGAAATTGGCTTACCTGTTTTGGGATCAATCGTATGAGAGAAATGCACACCATTTTGTTCAAAATAGTTACGATAATCCCCTGAAGTGGCGATAGATAAATCTCCCGGCTCGATAATTTCCTGTGCCGTTTGACTCACACCATCCGTTGCAGGTTTTTCAATCGCAATACGCCATGGTGTCTCTTTGCCATTTTTACCTTTTGTACGGACTTCACCACCAATATCAACCATATAATCATTGATACCGATGGACTCTAAATATTCAGCCACCACATCAACACCATAACCTTTAGCGATGGAAGATAAATCAACATACAGCTCAGGAATGGTTTTGATTAAGTTGTTGTCTTGTACAGAGAGCTTATCGATACCCACCCATGCGCGACGTTTTTCAAGCTCTTCGTCTGTCGGCGCTTTTGTGACTCGTCCCTCTGGACCAAACCCCCACAGATTAACCAGTGGGCCAACGGTGACATCCAGACCGCCATCCGTTAATTTATTAATCTCAATAGCTTTACTGACCACTTTGGCCGTCGCAGCAGAAACAGGGAATGGCACATTAACTTCATTGGATTGATTGAAGCGACTTAATTCAGAACCTGGACGATAGGTCGACATTTGGTCGTTCACTTCTTCCAAACGCTTGTCTATTTCGGCTTGGATAGCTTCCGATGAAGGCTCTGAAGAGTCTGCCACGAACTTAACAGAATAATAGGTTCCCATGGTTTGTCCCTGAAGATTTTTTTGTTCAGGTCCACCACATGCGGCAAGAAGGAGAGTGGCTGCGAATAGCAGCACAGGAGCAAATACTTTTCTGTTTAGCATAAATTTTCTCAGCGTTAATTGTAAGCGCCCACTAGAGAAAGAGTAGGTGCTGAGACGTCTAACAAACTCAACATTCACAAATCTAGAGAATACTCACGTTTAAAAATTGAATTGCCTATTTGGCGATTCACAGTTTACAACCAAAAAGAGGAAAAAAACCCATTTTTTCCTCTTTTTAATCAACAAGCGCCCAGTTTCCTGAGCGCTTAATAGATAATTTACAGCAATTAATCAGCCACCAAAATCATCCAGTAAGATGTTTTCGTCCTCAACACCGAGGTCTTTTAACATCTTAATGACTGCAGCGTTCATGACCGGAGGCCCACACATATAGAACTCACAATCTTCTGGCGCTGGGTGATTTTTGAGGTAGTTTTCATACAGGACATTATGAATAAATCCTGTGTAACCGTCCCAATTATCTTCAGGCAAAGCGTCAGAAAGTGCAACATTCCATGTAAAGTTGTCATGCTCTGCGGCTAACTGGTCAAAATCTTCGGTATAGAACATTTCACGTTTAGAACGTGCACCATACCAGAAACTGATCTTACGCTTAGAATCTAAACGTCGTAATTGGTCGAAAATGTGGGAACGCATCGGTGCCATACCCGCACCACCACCGATAAAGATCATTTCAGCATCCGTTTCTTTCGCGAAGAACTCACCAAATGGACCAGAGATAGTGACTTTATCGCCCGGTTTCAATGACCAAATATACGATGACATAATTCCCGGCGGTACATCTGGGTTACGCGGCGGTGGCGTTGCAATACGCACGTTCAGCATAATAATACCGCGCTCTTCTGGGTAGTTTGCCATTGAGTAAGCACGTACTGTTTCTTCTTTGACATCCGAAACATAGCGGAATAAGTTGAATTTATCCCAATCTTCACGGTATTCCTCAGGTACATCAAAGTCTGAGTACTTCACCACATGAGGCGGACATTCAATTTGAATAAAACCACCCGCACGGAATGGGACCACTTCTCCCTCAGGAATTTTTAACTTCAGCTCTTTAATGAACGTCGCCTTGTTATCATTGGAGATAACTTCGCATTCCCATTTTTTCACGCCGAAAATTTCTTCAGGTAATTCAATTTTCAGATCTTGTTTTACGTTAACCTGACACGCCAGACGGCAACCTTCTTTCGCTTCACGTTTATTGATGTGAGAAAGCTCAGTTGGCAGGATGTCACCACCGCCCTCTTTGATTTTTACACGGCACTGACCACAGGAACCACCGCCACCACAGGCAGAAGAAACAAAGATACCTTGGTTTGCTAACATACCTAACAGCTTATCACCTGCTGGAGCATCAAAGCTCTTATCAGGATCGCCGTTGACTTCAACTTTAATGTTCCCTGTATTGACCAACTTGGACTTTGCAAACAGGATCAGACCTGTCAGCGCCAAGACAATCAGGGTAAACATAACTACGCCTAGAATAATAATATCCATGAATTCTTCTCGCCTTTATAGCTGCACACCGGAGAAGGACATAAAGCCCAATGCCATCAAACCGGTCGTAACAAAGGTGATGCCTAACCCTTTTAGACCCGCTGGAATGTCTGAATACTTCATCTTTTCACGAATAGCGGCCATTAAGACAATCGCTAACATCCAACCAATACCTGAACCAAAGCCATAAACAATGGATTCAGTGAAGTTATAGTCGCGCTGAGCCATGAAAGATACACCACCAAAGATTGCGCAGTTTACGGTGATCAACGGTAAGAAGATCCCCAATGCGTTGTACAGTGATGGGAAGTAACGATCTAAAATCATTTCCAGAATTTGAACCAATGCCGCGATGACACCGATAAAGGTAATGAAGTTTAGGAATGAGAGATCTACGCCTTCAACTAGCGCGCCGTCACGTAACACTAAGTTGTACACTAAGTTGTTCGCAGGGACGGAGATCCCAAGCACCACGGTTACCGCAATACCCAATCCAAAAGCAGTTTTTACGTTCTTCGATACCGCAAGGAATGTACACATCCCTAAGAAGAAAGCTAACGCCATGTTTTCGATGAAAATGGCTTTTACAAACAAGCTAATATAATGTTCCATGCTCTTAATCCTTCTCTATCTGAGCTGGTTTCAGAGTACGTAGACCCCAAATCAGCATACCGATGATAAAGAATGCACTTGGCGCTAACAGGAATAAGCCGTTTGGCATGTACCAACCACCATTTTGCAGTGATTCAAATACCGTAATCCCAAACAGTTTACCTGAACCAAATAGCTCACGTAGGAAGCCAACCAGTACCAGAATCACACCGTAACCAAGACCGTTACCGATACCATCCATAAAACTTTCGATTGGTGGTGCTTTCATCGCATACGCTTCAGCACGCCCCATCACGATACAGTTGGTGATGATCAAACCAACGAATACGGAAAGTTGTTTCGAAATTTCATAGGCATAGGCACGTAAGATTTGGTCAACCACAATTACCAATGATGCAATAATTGCCATTTGAACAATAATACGAACACTGCTTGGAATGTAATTTCTAATTAATGAGATAAAAAAGTTAGAGAACGCGGTAACTAGCGTTACTGCGATGGTCATCACCAATGCAGTTTCAAGTTTAGTGGTAACCGCTAATGCGGAGCACACACCCAAAACCTGCAATGCAATCGGGTTATTATCTAACAATGGTCCAAGTAGGACGCGTTTTACTTCTTTAGAATCAGCCATTATTCAGCGCTCCTTCACGAACTTTTTTCAGGAACGGACCAAAACCGTTATCGCCTAGCCAGAAATCAAACATATGTTGAATACCGTTTGAAGTCAGCGTTGCACCTGAAAGACCATCGATACCAAATGGGTTATCGGTGGCACCACCACGCACGATTTTGATTGCAGGGATACCCTGCTCATTGAACAGTTTTTTACCTGGCCACTGCGCTTTCCATTGTGGGTTGTCAACTTCACCACCCAGACCCGGCGTTTCACCATGCGCATAGTAGGTAATACCACGAGAGGTTACACCATCGATATCCACTGCGATAAAGGCGTACATCACTGACCATAAGCCTGAACCATAAACAGGCAGAATCACTTGGGTCACTTTCCCTTGTTCATCTTTGACCAGATAAATTTCAGCGCTATTAGCACGACGGCGAATTTTCGCAATGTCTTCTTCTGGGGATAACGCGATGCTGGTCTCTTCGCTACGCAGTTCGCTATTTAAGTCAAAACGACTTTCGCTGTTGGATAGCTCATTCGTTTTGAAACTCAGCAACTTAGGCTCAATACGTTCGCCATACACTTTTTGAATTTCTTCGGCGCTCATTTTAGGCTGCAACAGACCTGCAACACTCAAAATATTACGCTGAGTATCTAACATCATTTGTTCTTGTTGCTGAGGTTTCAGACCAACCGCAGCACCGGCAACAACGACGGAACAGACTAAGCAGAGAATGAAAACAACGATAAATGTTCTGCCGACGCCATCTTTATTTACTGGTTTATCATTAGCCACGGGCTTTTCTCCGTTTAATATTTGCTTGAACGACCATATAGTCAAACAGAGGAGCAAACAGGTTGGCGAACAGGATTGCGAGCATCATCCCTTCAGGGTATGCAGGGTTCACAACCCGGACAAGTACGCACATTACGCCGATCAAAATCCCGTAAGCCCACTTACCTTTATCGGTAAAGGAAGCTGAAACAGGGTCTGTCGCCATAAAGATCATACCGAAAGCAAATCCGCCTAAGACCATGTGCCACCACCATGGCATAGCAAACAGTGGGTTGGTGTCTGAACCGATAAAGTTGAACAGGTAAGACATGGCAATCATACCCAGCATCACACCCGCCACGATGCGCCAAGAGGCGATACGGAAGAAGATGATAAATGCGCCACCGATGAAGATCATCAGGGTAGAAACTTCACCAATTGAACCCGGCATGTTACCTAAGAAGGCTTGCATCCAAGTGATTGGCTCGCCAGTTACTGTGTTTACCAGTGAACTCACACCACCCGTCGCCCATTGGGACAGAGGCGTTGCACCAGAGAATCCATCAGCAGCAGTCCAAACTAAGTCACCTGAAATTTGCGCTGGGTAAGCAAAGAAAAGGAAAGCACGACCCGCTAACGCAGGGTTAAGGAAGTTACGACCTGTACCACCGAAAATCTCTTTTGCGACAACTACACCGAAAGTGATACCGAGCGCCGCTTGCCATAATGGAATGGTAGGCGGAACAATCAGCGCAAATAAGATAGAGGAGATAAAGAAGCCTTCGTTGATTTCATGACCACGGATCATGGCAAACAACACTTCCCAGAAACCGCCGACCAAGAATACCACTAAGTAAATTGGCAGGAAGTAAATCGCACCTAGCAGCATTTTACTGCCCCAGCCAGCATCAGGTGCTAAAGAAGCGCCTAATAACTGTGCCAGAGAATAGTGCCAGTCACTCGCTAAAACTTGTTGTAGTTCAGCGCCACTGTATAAATGATGCAGCGCGGGAATAGCTTGGTTACCGACGTTATACATACCCCAGAACATCGCTGGGAAAACCGCAAGCCAGACTAAAATCATCATGCGCTTGAGGTCGATAGTATCGCGTACGTGTGAGCGACCTTTTGTCACCGTGCCCGGTGTATAGAAGACTGTCGCAACAGCTTCATACAATGGATAGAATTTTGCTAATTTTCCACCGGGTTCAAATTGGTGCTCATATTTTTCAAGTAAATTTTTCAGACCCATGGAATTACCCTTCTAGCTCAATCTTGGTCAGGACATCACGCAGCACTGGACCATATTCATACTTAGCTGGACACACATAGGTGCACAGTCCCAAGTCTTCTTCATCGAGTTCCAGACAACCCAGTTCCTGAGAAGTATCGGTGTCCCCTGCAAGCAGATCACGCAGTAAGTGGGTGATCATAATATCGAGAGGCATGACACGCTCATAGTTACCAATTGGTACCATTGAACGCTCACCGCCATTCATCGTCGTGGTAAAATCGAAGCGTTTATTCTTCAAGAAATGCCCGATGGTGGTACGCGTGATAGTGAACTTATTCACGCCCGGCATAATCCATCCAAACAGCTCTTTTTCACGACCTTCCGCTAATACAGAAACCTGGTTATGGAAACGGCCAAGATAATGATGAGCATCATCACAAGTCACTCCCCACAGCACAGAACCAGAAATAATGCGGTTCTCACCTGCTTTGAGCTGACCTTTGGTTAATTCATAGATATCCGCGCCAAGACGAGTACGCAGCAAGCGAGGTTTCTCAACTTGCGGGCCGGCGACAGAGACAATTCGGTCAGTATAAAGATGACCAGTGGTAAATAATTTACCGATGGCAATCACATCCTGGTAATTGAGGCTCCACACTTTTTTGCGAATACTTACAGGCTCAAGGAAATGAATATGAGTCCCTGCTAAGCCTGCTGGATGTGGTCCTGCAAATTGTGTATATGTGATTTGTGCATTAGCGACTTGTTTCGGAAGCTCGCCCACACCATGACAAACATGCACTTTGCCTTTAGTCAGTCGGCTCAGAACGATGAGACCGTCAGTAAAGGCTTGCGCATTTTCGCCAATAATAATCGAAGGATCTGCAGCAAGAGGATTGGTGTCAATTGCAGTCACAAAAATCGCTGCGGGGGATGAACCTGGCTCTGGAGAACGACTAAATGGGCGCGTTCTTAAAGCAGTCCATAAACCGGATCTTAAAAGATTTTGTTCAACCTGCTCTTTCGTCAGTGATGGGAGTTGGTCGGTAGAATAAGACTCGAAAGTCTCTTGTTCGTCACCATCGATTTCGATAACAACGGACTGAAATACACGACGCTCACCGCGATGAATAGCAATAATTTTACCGCAGGCTGGGCTAGTAAATATCACGCCAGGATTCTTTTTATCTTCAAAAAGAACCTGCCCTTTTTTTACACGCTCACCTTCTTTCACCAGCATCGAAGGACGCATTCCGACATATTCTTCACCTAGCACCGCTACGTGTTGAATTTTCGGGCCGTCTTCTATCACTTGGGCTGGCTCACCTGCTATTGGAAGGTTAAGGCCTTTTTTAATTTTAATCATAAGATCTGCACAAGTTTATCAGTTAAACCCTAAGCTAACGATTCAGCAATGAATGATAGCGACTCAATAATAAAAAATAACTCAAGTTGCTTTCGCCACTCGAGTAAGTAAATCTAACAATATTGCTACACTTTCTCTTCTTCTGCCGAGGTCAATTTTATCAGTTCCCTCGTCCTCTGTCCGGTTATAGAAGTGACCTAGTTCAAGCAAATCGCAATAAAATTTAAAATTTTGTTGCAACAACTCGTAAATACCTACATGTTGGCTCACATTTATCGAGTGTCGATTAATTTGTAGTCAATAATGATTCATTAGAAAATTATTAACTTGATATATTAAATTTTGTTCCATTCGTCTAATATATGTTGAATTTGGTCCATTTTTAATCAGCTTATTTTTCAACATTTGGCTTAATTATGCATATAAGTAAAACTATCGGTGTCTATTTACTCTTCACATTTGCAGCACCTGCATTTGCGCAAAAAGAAAATACATTATTTTCCTTTAATAATAAGCCAACTGTTCAGCCTGACTCATCGATATTTATTCAAATATTTAAGCAAGAGGGTGTGCTTGAGCTCTACCAAAAAACAGCCGTAGGAAAGTATAAATTAGTCAAAACCTACCCTATCTGTAAGTTTTCTGGTGGACTAGGCCCTAAAAAGATAGAAGGTGACTTAAAAAGCCCTGAGGGGTTTTATCAGATCACGCGCTCACAACTCAATCCAAATAGTCGATATTACCGATCTATTAATCTTGGATTTCCTAATGAATTCGATAAGACGCAGGGATATTCAGGTAACTATCTGATGATTCACGGTAGCTGTGTGTCTGTCGGGTGTTATGCAATGACAGATAAATCCATGGGTGAAATTTATCAAACCGTGGAACAAGCACTTCAAAATGGTCAACCTGCCGTTGATGTGAGTATTTATCCATTTCGCATGACTAAAATGAATATGCTGCGTTATCGCAATTCAACGCATTATGCTTTTTGGAAACAGCTTCAACCTGCTTATGATTATTTTGAGCGAACCGGCAAACCTGCTGAAATATCAGTAACATTAGGTAAATATCATGTTAACAGCATGCCAGAAACGCCCACTAAATTATTGGGATCTAAATCACAGTATACGTTGACCACGGTGGAATAGCACAAATTCACCGGGTTCGATTTTTTGCCACGTCTCGTTGCCTGTTAAGGGCGCTGTGGCAATGACAGAAACAATATCACTAGGCGTTGTGCACTGTTGAAAGTCAATCTCGATATCCTGATCCAGCAATTTCGCTTTACCAAACGGTGCTCTGCGCGTGATCCAATGCAGTTTTGTTGAGCTAAACGCCATCAAATATTGCCCATCGGATAACAACATATTAAACACCCCTTTTTCACGCAGTTGCTGCGCAAGTGTGCCAATAAAACGGAAAACGGCTTTCCAGTTTGTTGGCTTTCTTGGGTATTTTTGATTCAGTTGATGCAAAATCCAGCAAAATGCCCATTCGCTGTCAGTTTCACCGATTGGTCGATAGTGCCCCGTCTTTAATGAACGAAATCCTTTCAATTGCCCATTATGTGCATAAGTCCAGTTTCGTCCCCATAATTCCCGTGTAAACGGATGGGTATTCACCAGTGAAACATCCCCTCGGTTCGCCTGACGAATGTGCGCCACAATGCTTTCCGATTTGATGGGATATTCCTGCACAAAACGCGCTACAGGGGAGACAAAGCTAGGTTGAGGATCTTTAAATGTGCGGCAGCCTAGACCTTCGTAGAAAGTGATCCCCCAACCATCTTTATGTGGGCCTGTCTGCCCACCTCGGGAAATCAGCCCACTCAGACTAAACGTAATATCTGTTGGTACATTGGCACTCATGCCAAGCAACTCACACATTTAAAGTCTCCTACAACTTAAAATGGTTACTTAACCATCTCTTTTTCAATTAATTGGATCAAAATATGGATCACTTTGATGTGGATCTCTTGAATGCGATCAGCGTAACCAAAATGTGGAACACGGATTTCAACATCTGCGCTTCCCGCCATTTTCCCGCCATCTTTCCCTGTCAGGGTGATCACTTTCATGCCTTTCGCTCGTGCCGCTTCAATAGCGTTAATAATATTGCCAGAGTTACCTGAAGTCGAAATGCCAAGCAGCACATCGCCTTTTTGCCCTACCGCTTCCACAAAGCGAGAGAACACAAATTCATAACCAAAGTCATTGCTCACGCAAGAGATGTGGCTAACATCAGAGATAGCAATCGCTGGGTAACCAGGTCGATTTTCACGATAGCGTCCCGTTAATTCTTCCGCAAAGTGCATTGCATCACAGTGGGATCCACCATTACCGCAAGAGAGAACTTTACCACCCGCTTTAAAAGAGTCCGCCAGCAATACTGCAGCCTTCTCAATCGCTTGCAGATTTGCATTGTCACTTAAAAAGTTTGATAGCGTCTCTGCCGCTTCAGTCAGCTCACCACGGATCAAATCTTGGTACATGAGTTTCCCCTTAATTTTTACGAATGCTTGATGGAGATAATTACGCCTTTATAGGTAATTTATCTTTGATTTCTCGATTGTTGCACAGGGTACATTTTGTTTCTACTTTTGATTGTACCGTATGGGGTATGGTTGGCGAAATCTCCAACAGTGCGCTTCTGCTCTACGGCTAGCTAAATTCTGGCTATTTTTCATCCGCCGCCCCTTTACAAAATGAACTGATGATTTTGTGAGCCAAGTTGTAATTAAGATGTAAATGCCTTGCTAATTGTTTATTACTAGATATAGATTAATAAAACAAACAGGTCAGACCTCTTACAAGTAGACAGGAGTTTCACTATGATCCTTCTCAGTATTGTTTTATTTATTGCGTTAATCGGTGTGCTGAGCTACCACAAAAGCTCACTCATTCTGAGCGCTATTATATTACTGGCTTATACCGCAGCAATGGGAGCCGCCAATGTCTGGAGCTACTGGATGCTGTTACCCGTCGCTCTGGTTTTACTACCATTTGTCATCACGCCAATTCGCCAATCTCTGTTTTCATCAAAAGCGATGACAATGTTCCAGAAAGTGATGCCACCGATGTCTAGCACAGAAAAAGAAGCGATTGATGCTGGAACCACTTGGTGGGAAGGTGACCTGTTCCGTGGGGCACCAAATTGGAACAAACTTCATAATTACCCAAAACCACAACTCACCGCTGAAGAACAAGCTTTTATTGATGGTCCAGTGGAAACCGTCTGCGGTATGGTGAATGATTTTGAAGTCAGTCATGAACTCGCAGATTTACCACCAGAAGTCTGGCAATACCTACGAGATCACCGCTTCTTCGCCATGATCATCAAAAAAGAGTATGGCGGATTAGAATTTTCAGCCTACGCGCAATCTCAAGTATTACAAAAGCTGGCGGGCGTTTCTGGTATTCTTGCTATCACTGTGGGTGTTCCAAACTCATTAGGTCCGGGTGAATTACTGCAACATTACGGTACGGATGAGCAAAAAAATCGTTATTTGCCGGGCTTAGCTACTGGTGAAGAGATCCCATGTTTTGCATTAACCAGTCCAGAAGCGGGTTCCGATGCAGGAGCAATCCCTGATACTGGTGTTGTCTGTATGGGAGAATGGCAAGGTGAGCAAGTATTAGGCATGCGCTTAACTTGGAACAAACGCTATATCACCCTTGCGCCAATCGCGACTGTATTAGGCTTAGCCTTTAAATTAACTGACCCAGATAAGCTACTGGGTGGTGAGAAAAACCTCGGTATTACCTGCGCCCTGATCCCAACAAACACCCCAGGTGTTGAAATTGGCCATCGCCACTTCCCATTGAACGTACCATTTATGAATGGTCCAACTCGTGGGGAAGATATTTTCGTGCCTATCGATTACATCATCGGTGGTCCACAAATGGCAGGACAAGGCTGGAGAATGCTGGTGGAATGTCTGTCTGTAGGGCGTGGGATCACCTTGCCATCCAACTCAACAGGTAGCTTGAAGAGTGTCGCAATGGCAACGGGTGCTTATGCTTATATCCGCCGTCAGTTCAAACTTCCTATCGGAAAAATGGAAGGTATTGAAGAGCCTCTTGCCCGTATTGCTGGTAACGCCTATTTAATGGACGCCGCAGCCACCTTAATTACCGCCGGCATCATGCTGGGCGAAAAGCCAGCGGTGCTCTCCGCCATTGTGAAATATCACTGTACCCATCGTGGCCAACGTTCAATTATTGATGCGATGGATATCACGGGTGGTAAAGGCATCTGTTTAGGAAGTTCCAACTTCGTTGCCAGATCATACCAAGGCGCACCTATCGCCATTACCGTTGAAGGTGCCAACATTTTAACCCGTAGTATGATCATCTTTGGGCAAGGCGCTATCCGTTGCCATCCATATGTACTTGATGAAATGGCAGCAGCCCAAGACAATAACCTAAACAAATTCGATAAAGCAGTATTCGGTCATATTGGTCATGTGATCAGTAATAAGTGTCGTAGTTTCTGGTTAGGTTTAACCAATGGACGCGGTAGCAGCGCACCAACTAAAGATGAAACTCGCCGTTATTACCAAATGCTTAACCGCCACAGTGCTAACTTAGCCCTACTCTCTGATGTTTCTATGGGGGTTCTCGGTGGTAGCTTAAAACGTCGTGAACGTATCTCCGCCCGTCTTGGGGATATTCTGAGTCATCTGTACCTTGCTTCTGCAACCTTAAAACGTTATGAAGATGAAGGTCGACAAAAAGCGGATTTACCACTGGTGAAATGGGCAGTTGAAGATTGTCTGTATCAATCAGAAAAAGCGATGGACGATTTACTGAAAAACTTCCCTAATCGCTTGGTTGCTGGCGCATTACGCATTGTTCTGTTCCCGACAGGCCGTGCAATGTCGATGCCATCTGACCGACTGGATCACAAGCTGGCACAGTTGATGATGGAGCCATCGGAAACACGCGACAGAATTGGACGTGGTCAATTCCTAACCCCTGTAGAGAACAACCCGCACGGCTTAGTGAACCAAGCACTGTATGACATCATTGCTGCAGAGCCAATTTTCGAACGTATTTGCCGCTTAAAAGAGCGTAAATTCAGCTTTACGCGTTTGGATAAATTAGCTGACCAAATGTTGCCAGAAAACATTATCACCCAAGAAGAAGCCGATATTTTACGTAAAGCCGAAGCCAGCCGCTTACGTACTATTAATGTCGATGAGTTTGATTTCGATGATTTAGGTGTGGTTCCATCAAAAAAGCCACACACTGAGTCAGAGGATGAATCTCAGTCTAAAAAGAAAAAAGCGGCTTAATTAAGCTAACGCGCTAAAAATTGTCGTCACGCTAAAAACAACAAGGGAGCCATTGGCTCCCTTGATTTATGTTCATTTATTAATATGAATTAATTTACAGTTCTAAGGCTAATAACTCTTGGATAGTCTGACGACGACGAATTAATGTGAGTTTTCCATTAACGAACATAACTTCTGGCAATAATGGACGGCTATTATAATTCGATGACATCGACGCGCCGTAAGCCCCAGTGTCATGGAAAACCAAATAATCCCCAACGTTGACTGCTGGCAGCAAGCGAGTTTCCACCATGCCACCTTCTAGCTGGGTAAATACATCTCCAGATTCACACAATGGCCCCGCCACAATGGTCTCTTTTAATGGCTGATTGCCTAATGAACAAAAAACAGCGCTGCTGCCGTCTGCAGGCAATACCGAAATATGGTGATAACTGCCATACATCGCAGGGCGCATTAAATCGTTAAAACCGCTATCTACCAGCACATAATGGCGGCTGCCCATATCTTTAACCGCACGCACTTGCGCCAGTAAAACACCCGACTCCGCCACTAAATAGCGCCCCGGCTCAATTTCTAATTCAATCGAATGCCCAAGATGCTGCGCGATACGCTGACGCGCGTTATCCCACAGGCTGTAATAGTGCTGAACATCAATGATTTCATCGTGCTCACGATAAGGCGTTGATAAACCACCACCCGCCGAGATAGCCTCAATATCCACGCCCGCAGACATCACCAGTTCCACCATGGAATCACACACATTGGCAAGATGCTGATAGTCCACACCGGAGCCAATGTGCATGTGAATGCCCACTAACTTCAGGTTGTACTGTTGAATTTTCGCTAATGCTTCCGGTAAATCTTGGTGCCAAATCCCGTGCTTGCTGTTCTCTCCGCCCGTATTGGTTTTTTGGCTATGGCCATGCCCAAAGCCCGGATTGATACGCAGCCAAACTGGGTGACCAGCTTTATGCTCACCAATTTGTTGCAGCATATCGATAGAGCCCGTATTCACAGGAATATCTAATTCGGTCACTTTCAGCAACGTTGCTGGATCTAACACATCCGCCGTAAACACGATTTCCGATTTTTCACGACCCGGCTGAAAACCCGCCACTAGCGCACGCTCAATTTCACCCAATGACACCGAATCCACTTTCACGCCCTGCTCACGCATCAGGCGCAAAATATGAATGTTGGAACAGGCTTTTTGAGCAAAACGAACGGTATCGAACACTTTCAATTGTTCAATACGGTCAATAATCACTTCACTATCATAAACCCAGACAGGCGTACCAAACTGCTCAGGCAGTGCACGTAAATGTTCAGGAGTGAGATACTGGCTGGTGGTGTTGGCGAATGTGGTCATCGGAACCTCGTTGGCAAGTTTTATTATAGTAAGTTCGATTATTAGACGAATAAGACGGGAAAAAAAATATCCTTTTTGCTAAAGTCTATTCATATTTGATATAGAAATACGAGAGGAACAATCATGCAGGCAATTTCTTGGCGACATATTGAAATTTTTCGTGCGGTAATGACCACCCCCAACCTCACGGAAGCAGCAGCATTGCTAAATACCTCTCAGCCAACCATCAGCCGAGAACTGGCGCGACTCGAGCATTTATTACAGTTTAAATTATTCGATAGAGTCAAAGGTCGCTTACACCCAACGGCGCAAGGCTTACGCTTTCATGAAGAAGTCGAACACTCCTATTATGGTTTGGAGCGTATTCGCAACTCAGCAGAAACTATTCGACGCTTTGAACACGCTCAAATTTCCATTGCCTGCTTACCTGCATTTGCACAATCTTTACTGCCACAAGTTTGCCAAGCTTTTATGGAAAATTACCCCGAGGTGAACTTAACGGTGATCCCGCAAGAGTCCCCCGTGCTAGAAGAGTGGTTATCCGCCCAGCGTTATGATGTGGGGCTAACTGAGCACTTACAAACCCCGCCAGGCACGGAACAACTGACATTGGGTTCATTAAATGAAGTTTGCGTGCTACCCGTTGGGCACCCTTTCGAGCAGAAAAAAGTCCTCACTCCACAAGATTTTCATCAACAGCGTTTTATTAGCCTCTCCCTCACAGATAGCTATCGGCAAATCATTGATACCACCTTTGCCGAGCATCAAGTTGAGCGCAAAATGGTGATGGAAACCCATTCAGCTTCTTCTATTTGCGCCATGACCTTAAAAGGAATTGGCGTCTCTATCGTCAACCCACTGACTGCATTGGATTTCTATCAGCAATCAGCAGGCAAACTGGTGATCCGCCCTCTCAGTTTTTCTATCCCCTTTACTGTCAGCTTAATTACGCCGAATCACCGCCCATCTTCGCAGATCACCCATATTTTCACTGAACATTTGCAACGTACCTTTGTACAAATTGAGCATGACCTCGCCTTAGCGCTGCGGCATCAATGAGAGCCAGTCTGGGGACGTTTTAAACCAGTTAGCAAGGAAGTCGATCACTGCACGCAATGGTGTTGGCATATGCTGCCGACTGGTATAGACGCCGTAAATACCAAGTGGCATCGGCGTGTAATCCGGTAGCAACTGAACCAACTTCCCCGATTTCAAATAGCTCGCCACTGAATAGTAAGGCTGCATCGCAATGCCCGCACCGTTTAATGTTGCCTCCATTAAAAATACTGACTCATTGGCACTCAGACGTCCATCCACCAACACTGTCGAGGTTTCCCCTGCTTTTTCAAAGCTCCACATGCTACGCCCAAAAAAGCTGTAAGTTAGGCATTCCATCAGAGCCAAATCTTCGGGCTTAGTGGGTAAGTTTTTACCTTGTAGAAACGTCGGCGAAGCGCAAATCACGGAATGACAGATCGATAGTGGCTTGGCAATTAAATTCGGTTCTAACTGATTGGTGATACGGATAGCCAGATCGATTCGCTCCTCGATTAAATTCACCGACTTATTCGAGATCTGCATATCAATCATCATATTGGGATACATTTGCAAAAACTCAGAAATGGCTAGAGACAACGCACTTTGAGCGATGGATTGAGAGCAACTAATCCTCACCAAGCCCGCTAACGCTTTCGTATCATGTTTTTGCTCAACCGGAACGCTTAAAGAGATAGCATTTAGCTGCAATGATTGCTGATAAACCCCTTCACCCGCTGACGTTAAACTTAAGCGCCGCGTAGTACGGTTAAGCAAACGCACCCCCGCCCACTGCTCCATTTCTGCCAAATAGCGCGTCACCATCGCACGGGACATATCCAATTTATCAGCCGCACCGCTGAGGCTACCTTGTTCTACAATAGTAATGAACACCTGCACAGCTTTTAATCTATCCATATCATTCGACCGATTTATGCAACAAAGATGACCTGATTATGGCGTTTTTCTCACCTTAATTGCAATTTAATATACACACCAAGCCAAATCAGGCACACAACATGACTCAACATTAGGATAAGAAAATGAAATTATCGACCGTATTAACTGCAACCGCCTTTGCTACTGTCACTCACTTTGCTCAGGCTGCTAACTTAACCTTAGATGTTTATAACCCAGGCAATAACAGCGTGTTCCCTGTCTCCTCTGAAATTATCAGCGGCGATAAAGAAGTGGTTTTGATTGATGCACAATTCCAAAACAATGATGCGCAGAAACTGGTCGACAAAATCAAAAAACTGGATAAAAAGCTGACCACCATTTATATCAGCCACTCTGACCCAGATTACTATTTTGGTTTAGAAACGCTGACAAAAGCCTTCCCTGATGCCAAAGTGGTTGCGACACAACAAACCGTTGATGCGATTAACGCCACTAAAGATGGCAAACTGGCTTACTGGGGCGGCGTCTTAAAAAATGAAGCACCAAGCAAAGTTGTAGTGCCTGAAGTTATCAAAACCAATCACTTCACTGTGGATGGTGAAGCTTTAGAAATTAAAGGGTTAGATGGTGCATCACCAGACAGAAGCTACGTGTGGGTACCTTCACTCAAAGCTGTTGTCGGGGGTGTCGTTGTTTCTGACAATATCCACGTTTGGGTTGCCGACACACAAACCAAGCAATCACGTCAAGATTGGCAACAAACGCTAGAAAGCATCAAAGCGCTGAAACCAAACGTTGTTGTTCCGGGGCACTTTACGGGTAAATCCAAAATGGATCTGGCGAGTGTGACCTTTACCCAGAAATATTTAACGGACTTTGAAAAAGCTAACAGCCAAAGTAAAAATTCCGCAGAACTTATCAAGAAAATGGAAACTCGCTACCCAAGCTTGGATGATAAATCCAGCTTAGAATTAGGCGCTAAAGTGGTAAAAGGCGAAATGCAGTGGCCACAATAAGTCACTAATACGCTAAGACCAATTGTGACGGAGATAGCGCTAGCTATTCTCCGTCAGTTCGCTGTTTTTCAGCGATTTGAATAGAATGATAAAATCAATAATTAGAGAGAATAAAAACCATGAACACAATTACCCTACATTATATTTATGACCCTTACTGTGGCTGGTGTTATGCCGCGGCACCTTTAATTGCGATTGCAGCCAATCACCCAAATATTCACCTAGAATTACACGGAGGAGGAATGCTTGCGGGTGATGCTCGCCTGCATCTTGATGACCAATTCCGTCAATATATTTTGCAATCAGATAAACGCATTGCTGCAATGACGGGGCAAGTTTTTGGTGATGATTACATTGCGATGTTGCATCAGCCAAACGTCGTGATGGATTCCGCGCCACCACAAACCGCCATTTTGGCCGCAACAAAACAGGGCAAAGGCGTTGAAATGCTCAAAGCATTGCAAAAAGCCCATTACGTTTCGGGACGCCAGATTAAACAGCCAGAAATCTTAACGGAAGTGGCGCAAGAAATTGGTTTGAATGTTGAGCAGTTCCAACATGATTATGACCAATGTGCACAAACTGAAACTGACGCTCACATTGCCCAGAGTAAGCAATTGCTTGGTCAATCCGGCTCATCTGGATTCCCAACGTTGCTAATCGAGCAGCAAGGCAAATGGCTGCGCGTACCACTGCAAAACTACCTTGGCGAGCCGGAAAAATGGCAACAATTTTTAGACTCACTGGTAAAAGCGGCTAATTAGGATGCCAGCTAAGCAGCAGCCAAAAACTGGCACTGCAAATAATGGCGGGACCAAACGGAATGCTCTGCACGAATTTCTGTTTGCCTCGCCTTTTGTATTTGCCATGCCATGCGCACCAAAGAAAATGCAGTAAACCTAAGCTCGCCGCAAGCCCTAGAAAATAGGGGAGATTGAATACACCGAGCCACGTCGCGCACGCAGCAATTAATTTAAAATCCCCTCTCCCCATTTGCGGTCGCCGACGAATTTTCTCCACTAACGTAGTGATAGCCACTAACCCAATGTAACTGAACAGCAGCGCATAAATAGCGGATAACAAATTTCCCGCAGGCATTCCCCATTGAAATAACAGACCAAAAACCAATAACGGATAATTGAGGACATTCGGTAAATAACCCGTTTTGAGATCGATTAAACCTAACGGAATAACCAAATTAAAAAACAGAAATAATAAAGCAAGAACCGAAGGGGGATAACCAAGGAACGCAATCACTGTTCCCAATACCCAATAACCACCCCATACCCGATTGACGTCAATGGTAATACTCGGTAAATCAAAATAGCGGGTGGGAATCTCCCTCAGTAACCGAGTTGTCAGCCAAGCTGACAAGAGGGACAATACTGTAATTAGCGATATAGGTATTAAAAATCCATTTACAGCATCAATCATGGCGTTCTCCTTTTCCATGAGCGCTAAAGCGGGGTTTACTCGACAAACACAGGGCTTACTATACGGTGATGGATTCAGAAACCAACACTATAATTTCGTGGTTTTGGGTCGGTTTTATCGACAAATTTAGCGTAGATATGAGAGTGTGAAATGCAAGGCACAGACGAACTAAAAAATCCCTCTTTTTAGTTATAAACTCAGTCCGTCCTCTTGTTTTTCGAGATTTTGCCCCCATATCCTGCATCAGTTATCTTAATTATTGGACTAAGGAAAAATCATGCGCGTTCCACGCATTTATCACCCAGAGCCACTCCAAATTAACACCACCATTTCGCTTTGTGATGATGCAGCCAACCATGTGGGCCGAGTTCTTCGCATGACAGCCGGACAACAGCTAGAATTATTTGATGGAAGCAACCATATATTCCGCGCTGAAATTACAGAAGCAACGAAAAAAAATGTGTTTGTGACTATCCAAGACAGCACATTGGATGACCGTGAATCCCCATTAGATATTCACCTTGGGCAAGTCATGTCCCGCGGTGAAAAAATGGAATTTACCATTCAAAAATCCGTTGAACTTGGTGTCAATACCATTACTCCTCTGCTTTCAGAGCGTTGTGGTGTACGCCTTGAAGGCGAGCGTTTAGAGAAAAAATTACAGCAGTGGCAAAAAATTGCCATTGCCGCTTGTGAGCAAAGTGGTCGCAACCGCATCCCTGAAATTCGCCCCGTTCAATCCCTTGAAGCATGGTGCGTAGAAAATGACGGCGCGTTTAAAATTAATTTACACCCTCGGGCAAGTGAGAGCATCAACACGCTCCCCGCTGATTTAAAGCACGTAAGATTACTGATAGGCCCAGAAGGCGGCTTATCTGCTGACGAAATTGCCATGACAGCCGACTATCAATTTACTGATATCCTGTTAGGGCCACGAGTATTACGAACAGAAACGACCGCGCTAACCGCAATAACGGCATTACAAGTGCGTTTAGGTGACTTGGGTTAAGGAGATAAAATGATCAAGCTCGGCATAGTAATGGATCCTATTTCATCCATTAAAATCAAGAAAGACACCAGTTTTGCAATGATGCTGGAAGCTGCACGCCGCGGTTATGAAATCCATTATATGGAAATGAACGACCTGTACCTGCACCAAGGCGAAGCCCGTGCAACCACAAAGATTGTGACAGTCGAAGAGAACCCAACCAAATGGTATGAGTTCCACTCAGAGCAAGACATCGCCCTGAGCGACCTTGATGCCATTTTAATGCGCAAAGACCCGCCATTTGATACTGAATACATTTACGCGACTTACATCCTTGAGCGCGCAGAACAAGCGGGCAGCTTAATTGTCAACAAACCACAAAGCCTGCGTGACTGTAACGAGAAGCTGTTTACGGCATGGTTCCCTGAGTTAACGCCGGATACCTTAGTAACCCGTAGTTCTGAAAAACTGCGTGAATTCCATAAAAAACACGGCGACGTGATTTTTAAACCGTTGGACGGTATGGGCGGCGCGTCTATTTTCCGTTTGAAGAAAGAAGACCCGAACGTTGGCGTTATCATCGAAACGTTAACGGAGCACAATTCCCGTTATTGCATGGCGCAAAACTTCTTACCTGCTATCAAAGACGGTGATAAACGTGTGCTAGTGGTTGACGGTGAACCTGTGCCATATTGCCTTGCACGTATTCCTGCACAAGGGGAAACCCGAGGAAACCTCGCAGCGGGTGGTCGTGGTGAAGCCCGTCCATTAACAGAAAGTGACTGGGCGATTGCTCGCGCTGTCGCACCGACCTTAAAAGAAAAAGGTCTGATTTTTGTGGGTCTGGATATTATCGGTGATCGCTTGACTGAAATTAACGTCACGAGCCCGACTTGCGCCCGTGAAATTGAAGCTGCATTTGATATTTCCATCACCGGTATGTTGATGGATGCGATTGAGCGCCGCCTGAAAAAATAGTCTCTATGAAAAATAGCGTCTGTTAACAGATAAGTCTCCAGAAGGCAGCCTTTCGAGGTTGCCTTTGGCGTTATTTTTTTAGCCCATAGTTTTTGTTTTAACCCATAATGTTATCCCAACGAATAGGAACATAACCCCTGAGCTTGCCATTTATGAACTTACAGAATCATTTTTTAATTGCCATGCCTTCACTGACGGATCCCTATTTCGACCATTCCGTGGTGTATATCTGCGAACATAATGAAAATGGCGCGATGGGCCTCGTGATCAACAAGCCTATTGAGGATTTTTCCGTCGCGACCATGCTGAAAAAACTCGAAATTGACGTGTCTGACAATACCAACACACGAAATCTTGAAAAGATGGTGATTGCGGGTGGACCTGTTTCTGAAGAGCACGGGTTTATTATCCATACCCCTGTTACGGGTTATGCCGCAAGTTTGCGTCTTAATGACCACATTATGGTAACCACCTCTAAAGATATTTTAGAGACATTAGGCAGCGATCAGCATCCCATGAATTCCTTAGTCACTCTCGGTTATTCAAGCTGGGAACCTGGACAATTAGAAAGTGAAATTATGGAAAATAGCTGGTTGACCGTCAAAGCAGACCCTAATCTGATTTTTAATACGCCATTGAACGAACGCTGGAAAGCCGCAGGCAACCTTTTAGGTATCAACATCCATAATATCTCTATGCAAGCGGGGCACGCTTAATGTCAGCAAGAACTTTACTCGCCTTTGATTTTGGAACGAAAAGTATTGGTGTCGCTGTCGGTCAAGAGATCACCAGCACCGCCCGCCCATTAGCCTCATTAAAAGCCAGCGATGGCAGACCCGACTGGTCACAAATTGAAAAATTGCTCAAAGAGTGGCAGCCGCAGTTGGTGATAGTCGGGCTTCCTTTAAATATGGATGGCACTGAGCAGCTCGTCACTAGCCAAGCACGTAATTTTGCCAACCGCATTCACGGGCGCTTTGGTGTGCAAGTCAAGCTACACGATGAAAGACTGTCTACCGTAGAAGCCAAAGCGGGACTGTTTGAACAAGGTGGCTATCGTGCATTAAGTAAAGGAAAAGTGGATTCCGCCTCTGCGGTGGTAATTTTAGAAAGTTGGTTTGAACAAAATTACTAAAAGGCGCATCTTTACGTTTATTTTCCCCATTCAGTTGCTGCAAAGGTGCCGTTCGCCCTTAATATGTTTTACACTAGGGTTAATTCTCACTATTCACCGAAAGCAACTGAAAAACGGTATTGAATAACATGACCATTCAAAAAAACCTATCTGATGTCACTGAGCGTATTCATCTTGCTGCAACCGAGTGTCACCGCTCCCCTCAAGATATTACCCTGTTAGCTGTGAGCAAAACTAAACCTTGTGAAGCCATTATGGAAGCTATCGAGGCAGGTCAACGCCAATTTGGTGAAAACTATGTGCAAGAAGGTGTTGAAAAAATCCAGCACTTTGCAGAAAAAACCGACCTAGTTTGGCACTTTATTGGTCCACTACAGTCCAATAAAAGCCGCTTAGTGGCAGAACATTTTGATTGGTTCCATACTTTAGATCGCGCCAAAATCGCCCAACGTTTAAATGAGCAACGTCCTCAAGATAAAGCGCCACTAAATGTGCTGATCCAAATTAATATTAGCGATGAAAATAGCAAATCGGGGATAACCCTCGAGGAAGTGAATGAGCTTGCGGCTCAAGTCGCCCAATTACCCAATTTAATGTTGCGTGGGTTAATGACCATTCCAGCCCCAGAAACCGATTATGAGCGCCAATGCGCAGCATTTCGCCAAATGGAGCAGGCATTCGAGCAATTGAAAGCTAATTATCCTACTGTGGATACCTTATCCATGGGGATGACCGACGATATGCGCGCCGCTATCCACTGCGGGTCGACACTTGTCCGCATCGGTACCGCCATTTTTGGTGCCCGTCAGTACCATAATTAATCTTAGGAGAACAACATGCAACATCGCAAAATTGCCTTTATTGGCGCGGGAAATATGGCGAATGCCATTATTGCGGGTCTTGTGGCTCATGGCTATCCTGCATCGATGATTACCGTCTGTTCACCAACCCCTGTACGCCGTGACAAAATGGCGCAAGACTACGGCATCATTAGCACCCATGATAATCTCACTGCCGCCCAACAAGCAGATGTGATTGTGCTTGCCGTCAAGCCGCAAATGATGAAAGACGTTTGTGAACCTCTTCAACAACTCACAAACTTAGAAAACAAGCTGATTTTAACCATCGCAGCGGGTATTCCTGCAGCTCGTTATAATGACTATTTTGCCCATTCGCTGCGTTTAGTGCGCATTATGCCAAATACCCCGTCACTGGTGGGCAAAGGCGTTAGCGGCTTGTTTGCTCAATCGAATGTTTCTGAAGATGATAAGCAATTTACTCAGCAATTGATGGAAAGCGTCGGTTCAACAACCTGGTGCGCCAAAGAGAGCGAAATCAATAATATCATTGCGTTAACTGGTAGTTCCCCCGCTTACTTTTTCTTGTTCATGGAATCTATGCAGCAAAAAGCCGAGCAGCTTGGCTATGATGAAAAACAAGCCCGCGAATTGGTTCTTAATGCCATTGAAGGCTCCGTGGCGTTAGCGAAATCACAAGGGGATACCCCATTTTCAACCTTGCGTGAGCAAGTCACCTCTAAAGGCGGCACCACCGCAATGGCTTTAGAGCAATTTTACCAAGGTCATCTACCGCAAACCGTCGCCAGCGCTATGCAAAGCGCGATTGACCGTGCGGAAGAAATGGAAAAACTTTTTTAATTTATTTTTTGGGATAAGCCATGCAGACTATCGTTTTTGTTGTTACCACCCTGATTCAACTGTACATCTTTGTGCTTCTGCTCAGAGTATGGATGCAATGCGTTCGCGCCGATTTCTATAATCCGTTCTCACAGTTTGTGGTTAAAGCCACTCAGCCTATCGTAGGGCCTTTACGTCGCCTAATTCCATCCGTTGGCTCCATTGATACCGCAACCCTGCTGGTGGCATTTATACTGGCAATTGCTGACATTATCTTTGGTATGTGGGCCACCAACATGCTGCCGGCCATCGGTCTGACCTTACTGCCTATGGGATTAATTCTCTTACTGACTTATATCGGTAAATTGATTTTCTGGATGATCTTAATTCGCGCCATTTTAAGCTGGGTCAGCCAAGGCCGTAATCCTGTCGATTATTTACTGTTCCAATTAACTGAACCATTAATGGCACCGATTCGTCGCATTATCCCAGCCATGGGCGGGTTAGATTTCTCCGCGATGATTGTGATGTTTATTTTGATCGCCCTGAACTACTTACGTGTCGATGTCTCTTTAATGATTGACCCTGCGTTAACCGCCATGCTGTTCTCTGTCGGCATTATGTAAGGGAAGAGAGAAACGATGCAACAAGTTGTATTAGCCACAGGTAACCCGGGCAAAGTTAATGAATTAGCGGATTTACTTCGCGAATTCGGCATGGATATCGTCGCTCAAACCAGCCTTGGCGTTGAGTCCGCGGAAGAGACCGGATTAACCTTTATCGAGAACGCAATATTAAAAGCTCGCCATGCTGCGGCACAAACAGGCTTACCCGCCATCGCCGATGATTCCGGTATTTCTGTGGATGCTTTAGGTGGTGCGCCGGGGATTTACTCTGCGCGCTATGCGGGTGAAGATGCGACCGACCAGCAAAACCTCGATAAGCTGCTCGATGCCATGAAAGATGTACCGGATGACCAACGCCAAGCGCAATTTAACTGCGTGTTAGTGTATCTGCGCCATGCGGAAGACCCGACGCCGTTAGTGTTTCATGGTCGCTGGCACGGCGTATTAACCCGTGAAGCGAAGGGGCAAGGTGGCTTTGGCTATGACCCAATTTTCTACGTGCCAGAATTAGGTTGCACTTCTGCAGAACTGACCAAAGCCGAAAAACAAGCGGTATCACACCGCGGTAAAGCCCTTGCGATGATGTTGGATGCCCTAAAAAATGCTTAAGCTTCCTCCATTAAGCTTGTATATCCACATTCCTTGGTGTGTACAAAAGTGCCCGTATTGTGATTTCAACTCACATACTCTTAAAGGAGAAATTCCCCAAACTGAGTATGTTGAACACTTGCTTAGCGACCTTGATAAAGATGCGGCGCTGATTGGCATCCGTCCCGTCAAAACTATCTTTATTGGTGGCGGTACACCGAGCTTATTAACCGCTGAATCCATGCAGATGTTGATGGATGGCGTTCGTCAGCGGGTGAATTTAGACCCTGATGCGGAAGTCACCATGGAAGCCAACCCCGGCACCGTGGAAGCTGACCGCTTTGCAGGCTACCAAGCCGCGGGGATCAACCGCATCTCCATCGGAGTGCAAAGCTTCGGAGACGACAAACTGATCATGTTGGGGCGCATTCATGGTCCCAACGAAGCCAAGCGCGCCGCTCAGCTCGCCACCAACTTAAATCTACGCAGTTTTAATTTGGATTTAATGCACGGCTTACCATCACAAACTCGCGACGAAGGGTTATCAGATTTACGCCAAGCTATCGAACTCGCTCCGCCTCACCTTTCTTGGTACCAGCTAACCATTGAGCCGAATACGCAGTTTGGTTCTCGCCCGCCGCGTTTGCCGGATGACGATACCCTATGGGATATCTACACCGAAGGGCATAAATTACTGGCAGCGGCAGGCTATCAGCAATATGAGACTTCCGCCTATGCCAAAGCGGGTTATCAGTGCGAACATAACCTTAACTATTGGCGTTTTGGGGATTATCTGGGTATCGGCTGTGGCGCACACGGTAAAATTACCTCAACCGATGGGCAGATTTTACGAACTGTCAAAACCAAACATCCACGAGGTTATATGGAAGGTCGTTATCTTGATAATCAATATAATGTTGAGAACGAAGACCGCCCATTTGAGTATTTTATGAATCGTTTCCGGTTACTTGAAGCGATGCCTCGCCGTGAATTTACTGAATATACCGGTCTGGCAGAGTCTGTGGTTCGCCCTGCTATCGATGAAGCCTTAGCCAAAGGTTATATCTCAGAAACCGCTGATGAATGGCAAATTACCGAACATGGAAAATTATTCTTAAACTCCCTACTGGAGCTATTTTTAGGGGAAGAGTGATTTCTATTTTTCCATAAGAAAAGCCAGCTTAATGCTGGCTTTTCTTTTTACTAAAGATAATAAACAGGGGTAATAAACGAAAATAACAATCTACCGATTACAGTGCTTTGGTGACTGCATCGATTTGCTCGGTGAGGCTGACTAAACCACCACCGGAGAGATACCACAAATCAGATTGCAAATAGGTAATTTTGCCATCTTTATACGCTTTGGTTTCTTGGATATTTTGGTCTTCAAACACCGTTTTTTCCAATTTACCTGCGCCAATCGCTTCACTGCGATCCACAATCAAAATCACATCAGGGTTCGCTTGTGCGATAGTTTTTGTATCCACCACACGGCGTTTGGATTTGTCTGCATCTGCTTGAACGGGTAATTCTGCACGCTGTGCTTTAACCACATCGTAAACAACCGCTTGGTTATTTGGGATTAATTTGCCGTCATTGTGCAGTAAGACCAGCACTTTTTTATTGGATGCAGCCGCTTTTTTCTGGGCTTCTGCAATGGTTTTATCCAACTGAGCCAGTTGCTCGTCCACCGCTTTTTGGTCACCGTATAAATCACCAATTAAACGAATGTTGGCTTTCACGGACTCAATATAATTTTTGCTGTCAGAGCCTAAATTCAGCGTCGGGGCAATTTTTGATAATGCGTCGTAAGATTTACCTTGGCGACCCGTGATCACGATTAAATCGGGTTTCAGTGCAGCGATCTCAGCTAAGTTTGGTTCCTTCATGCCGCCTGCATTTTTGACTGTCGCAGGAATGCCCGCTTTTACATAAGCAGGTGCATTACCCATCGGCAGAGCAACAACCTTGTCCCCTAACCCCAGTTTTTGCATTGAGTCATAAATACCGAAGTCAAACAGAACCACTTTCTGTGGTTTTTTAACCACTTCCGTTTCACCGGAAAGGTGTTTAACCGTGACTTTTTCAGCACCTTGTGCAGTGATTGCGTTTGGCGTAAATGCAGCTGATTCAGCACTCAGTGCGTAAGGTGCGGAGAATGACAGGATCGAAACCAGTACCGCTGGAATAAACTTTTTCATATGAATAACACCCATTTAGTCGTTAAGCCAAACCTGCATTCTAAGGAGAGTTACTCATAAGTCAATTAAATGATAATGATTCTTAATATTGTTTTTATTTATGTTAATGCTGTCATGGTTTGAAGAGGTTTTTAATGCAAAAGGCAGCAATAAGTCTCCCTATTACTGCCTTTCATTACGGATGATAGCTTTGAGGGCATATCAAACTATCTGAATTATTTACCGTTAATTGAATTCAGTAAGCTAATACGTTGCTGCTCTAATGAAGTGACTTTAGAACAGACTTGCTGACCAAACTGCTGGAAGCTGTTTTCTTGATTTTTCCATTCGCTATCAATTTCTTGCTGTAACCCACCAAGGCTACCTAGCATACCTTGCAGCATTTTGTTGGTATCACCGCCAGCAAGTAACTGTTTGCGCCCCATTTCATTGATACTGTCTTGTAAAATCCCACCTAAGCTTTCATTGACTAATTCACGCCCCGAAGCTTCCACTTTCTTGATACCTTCATGGTAGAAAGCATAGCCGTTTGAACGAGTCTCAATGATTTGGTTAATTTGACCGTTTAAATCTTTTTCAAGCTTAGTCAAGCGGTTGCGAATATTGCTATCGCTACCAATCACTTTAACCACCACTTTATCGAGGGATTTACGCGATGCCGCTAATTTCTCTTCAGATTCTTTTTTGATCCACGGTAAATCCTGGCGGATGGCCGATTGATAACGCAATGCTTGCTGTTGTTGCTCAGAGGTCAGTGCAACTTTTTGACCATTCAGCGTGACATCACCATTTGGGGTGATTTTTAAATCCCCACTACGACCGACGACTTGAACATTATCAGGCGTCATAAAAATGTCGTCTTTAGGGGTTACCGAGCAGTTGTAATCCGCCGCTTGGCTGGTGGCGCAGGCCAGTAATGAAAACGCAATTAAAGTACGGCGTAACATAAAATCTCCTCGTCGATTACCTCTATATTTGTTGAGAGGTAATTAGAAAACAGAACGTCCAATTCGTTTCGATAAAAGCTCCAAGGCGGCGCAACCAACCAAAGAGTTTCCGGCTGAATCTAATTCCGGTGACCATACTGCCACCGTAAATTGGTTAGGAACCACACACACAATACCGCCACCGACGCCTGATTTACCGGGCATTCCAATACGAAACGCAAATTCACCGGAACCATCGTACATACCACAAGTCATCATTAACGCATTGATTTGTCGAGATTGTAGCGGCGTGATAATTGGGTCTATCGAACAAGGCGACTCACCTTGATTCATTAAATAGGTAAAACACCTAGCCAGTTCGACACAATTCATACTTAGAGAACAATAATGAAAATAAGTTTCTAAAACCGTTAAAACATCATTATCAAAATTGCCAAAAGATTTCATTAAATACGCGATAGCCGCATTACGGCTAGCATGTTCCATTTCTGAGCGAGCGACATTTATATCGTAGCTAATGTCGGGTTCGCAAGCGAGTTTTCGGACAAACTCCAGCATCCGCTGTTTTGGTGCACTCAAACGAGATTGCAGCATGTCGGCAATCACTATCGCGCCGGCATTGATAAAGGGGTTGCGAGGAATGCCCTTCTCCATTTCTATCTGAATCAATGAGTTGAACGGCAGTCCTGATGGCTCTTTACCAACACGACTCCAAATTTCTTGCTCTTCGTAGCGCGTCATTGCCAAGGTTAAGCTCAGAACCTTAGAAATGGATTGAACTGAGAAACGTTTTCTTGCATCTCCAGCAGTGAAAATATCGTCCTCAGCGGTATGAACCGCTATCCCCAAATGATGTGAAGAAATACCGCCAAGCGCCGGTATGTAGTCTGCCACCTTCCCTTGACCTATCAGGGGGCGGACTTGCTCCAAAATATCATGCAGTAATTGGTCAGAAAACTGGGTGCTCAAGTGTTTTGCTCCAGAATGGATTACTTTAGAAAACAAAGGCATCCAATTGGATGCCTTTATTAATAATCAAACTAGTTATTATTCCCACCAAACATCAAACAGTTCAGAAACAACAACGTCGTTCATCCCTTTTGATTTTAGCCAGTTTTCAACGATTTGACGGTGTTCTTCGGTACATTTACCAATTTTCTGCAGGCAAACAATCCCTTCCCAGTTCATGTAGCCGCTAGCTTCAAATGCCAGACCGTTTGGCTCGATAGCTTCAGCAATCAGTTGGTCAACGACGCTGTCCACTTCTTCGATTGGCGTGCCTTCTTTAAAGTTCCACTTAACAATGAAACCTAATTCTTGGAACTCGTCCAAACGCATTTTTTTACGTAAACGGCGACTACGTTGTTGTTTAGCCATGATTAAACCCTCTTAAACATTAAATCCCATACACCGTGCCCTAACCGCTGGCCGCGCTTTTCAAACTTTGTTTCTGGTCTTGATTCTGGACGAGGAACGTAGTCCCCTGACGTGGATACGTTTTCATACCCAGCCACGCTGGTCATTACCTCAAGCATATGTTCTGCATAAGGTTCCCAATCTGTCGCCATGTGGAATACACCACCATCAATTAATTTACTGCGAATTTTTTCTGCAAAAGGCACCTGCACAATACGACGTTTATTGTGTTTCGCTTTATGCCAAGGATCAGGGAAGAATAACTGAACCATTGCTAAGCTGCCGCTCGGGATCATGAAGTCTAAAACTTCAATGGCATCGTGGCACATCACGCGTAGGTTGGTGATGTTCTCTTCTTTTGCTGATGCCAAACAAGCCCCAACGCCCGGTGCATGCACTTCAATCCCCAGAAAGTTTTGATCTGGGTTTTGTGCTGCCATCGTCACTAATGAGGTGCCCATTCCAAATCCAATTTCCAGAGTGACTGGATTTGAATTATTAAATAGTTTTGCGAAATCAAAGGGTTCGTTAACAAAATCGATCCCCATTTCTGCCCATTCGCTTTCTAATGCCTCTTCCTGACGTTTTGTCAGACGCCCTTGACGGCGGACAAAACTACGGACACGGCGCATAACCCGCCCTTCTTCATTATATTCGGGGGAGATAACGTTATTGATCATAATAAAGTTCTAAAAAATTCGTTGTCCAGTTAGATAATGTGCCAACAAGAGTATAAAAAAAACCAAACATACCTAATTAATTAATATCTAAGTATGGTGGGAAAGGGAGTTTAGCAAAACTTCAAGGATCTTGCAGTTGATAATTGGATAACTTTACACAAGAAGCGGTTTACAGCTATCACCGTCTATGTTGCAATCCTCTCCATGACTGAAATCGCGATAAAAATATTATAAATAATGGAAGCTCAACAATTCTCAAGTGCAGTGCTCAAGTGGTATCACAAATACGGTCGTAAAACCTTGCCATGGCAGCAGGAAAAATCCTCCTATCATGTTTGGCTCTCTGAAGTCATGTTGCAGCAGACCCAAGTCAGCACAGTCATCCCCTATTTTGAAAAATTCACCCAACGCTTTGCCGATGTGACCGCGCTGGCGAATGCGCCCCTTGATGAAGTTCTGCATTTATGGACAGGGCTCGGCTATTACGCACGAGCGCGCAATTTACATAAAGCCGCGCAAGTGATTGCCACCCAATATAATGGTGAATTTCCTACCACCTTTGAGGAAGTGAATGCGCTTCCAGGAGTGGGTCGTTCAACAGCAGGTGCCATTCTCTCTCTTTCTCAAAAGCAACATTACCCAATTTTGGACGGTAACGTAAAACGCGTGCTTGCTCGCTGCTATGCTGTCGCGGGTTGGCCGGGAAAGAAAGAGGTAGAAAATCGCCTGTGGGAAATCAGCACCAACGTCACCCCAAAAGTGGAGGTTGAATATTTTAACCAAGCCATGATGGATCTTGGTGCTATGGTGTGTACTCGCAGTAAACCAAAATGTGAACTATGCCCACTCAATACCGGCTGTATTGCTTACGCTAATCACGCTTGGCAAGAATATCCAGGGAAAAAACCTAAGCAAAAAATTCCAGAAAAAAGTGCATGGTTTTTGATCCTTCAGCATCAAGATAATGTTTGGCTAGAGCAGCGCCCCCCATCCGGTATTTGGGGTGGTTTATTCGCATTCCCACAATTTGAAAGCCATGAGCAACTGGCTCAGTGGCTGGCTGATTCTGGTCTGCAACATGACACGCCAGAACAATTAATTGCTTTTCGCCACACATTTAGCCATTTCCATTTAGATATTATCCCTGTAAAAGTTAATATTCAGGCATTTAACTCTGCCATGGATGAAGGCAACGGACTCTGGTATAACTTACACCTAGGCGCAACCGTTGGGCTCGCAACTCCGGTTGAAAGTTTACTAAAACAACTTGCCTTACTACCTGATATTCGAGGAAAAAATAAATGAGTAGAACCATTTTTTGCACTTTCTTACAACGTGATGCTGATGGGCAAGATTTCCAACTTTACCCAGGCGAATTAGGAAAGCGTATTTTTAATGAGATTTCGAAAGAAGCATGGAGTCAATGGATGACAAAACAGACCATGCTGATCAATGAAAAGAAGTTAAACACCATGAACCCAGACGATCGCAAAATGCTGGAACAAGAAATGGTGAAATTCTTATTTGAAGGTCACGATATTCAAATTGATGGCTATACCCCAGAAAAGTAGTTTTTAGGTCTATACCTATCAAACCTCAAGTTGCATGGCTCGGTTTGCTAACCTCCTGCAACTTGAATGTTTTAGAGTAAACGACCAAATAAGTATCTAGCTTGCATTAATACTGTGGATCGTATGAAAAAATTATTTGCACTCACATTGTTGATTCCCCTGATTGTTTCTTGCTCCAGTAATCAGAAATCTGACTTTAATCCCGACTACGTCAAAGATACCAATGGCTTTGATATTTTGATGGGGCAGTTTGCTCATAACATCGAAAATATATGGGGGATCAAAGAAGTCCTCATTGCAGGGCCAAAAGATTATGTGAAATATACCGATGAGTATCGTACCCGTAGCCACATTAACTTTGATGCAGGGACTATCACGGTTGAGACCATCTCCGCTGTTGAGCCGTCAGAACACCTGAAAAAAGCCATTGTCACCACTTTATTGATGGGCGATGATCCGAATTCCATCGACCTCTATTCTGATATTAACGACATTCCCTACAGCAAAGAGCCATTCCTGTTTGGTCAGGTGATGGATAATACGGGCGAACCGATTCGCTGGGAGTGGCGAGCCACTAAATTTGCAGATTATCTGATCAGCAATAAAATGCAGCGCAGACAGTCTGGTATGAATATTGTTTGGTCGATCACCATGCAATTGGTACCAAACCACTTAGATAAACGCGCTCATAAATATCTACCATATATTAAGAAGTCTTCCGCGAAATACGGTGTGGATGAATCATTGATTCTGGCAATTATGCAGATTGAATCGAGCTTCAACCCATACGCGGTTAGCCGTTCTGATGCGCTAGGCTTGATGCAAATTATGCCAAACACGGCCGGTAAAGATGTCTTCCGCTCTCAAGGTAAATCTGGGGTACCAAGCCGCAGTTATCTGTTTGACCCTGAGCAAAACATTGATACGGGGACGGCATACTTAGCTATCTTACAAAATAGTTATTTGGGGGATATCAGTAACCCAACTTCACGTCGCTATGCGGTTATTACGGCTTATAACGGCGGCGCAGGCAGCGTGCTACGCGTATTCCACAATGATAAAAAACAAGCGGCTCAGCGTATTAACAACCTCGAACCGGGGGAAGTTTACGAAACGCTTTCTACCAAGCACCCTGCGGCGGAATCTCGTAACTATCTTATTAAAGTGAATAAGGCGCAGAAAAAATATCTACGCTAATGACACCTTAAAATAGCGATAAAAATGCCAGTAAACCATCACAGTTACTGGCATTTTTTTCACTTTTTGTGAGTTTTTGCATTGATTTGCTTAAAAATTAATTGAAACGCTGAAAAAAAACGCATTCAATCAAAAGTTTTTAGAAACCGCCTTGACTCACCCTCTTAAATCAGGTTTAATACGCTCCGTTGCCCGGATAGCTCAGTCGGTAGAGCAGGGGATTGAAAATCCCCGTGTCCTTGGTTCGATTCCGAGTCCGGGCACCACTATTTAAAGAACCCGCCCTAGTGGCGGGTTTTTGCATTTCTGGCCTTTCTAAACCTATTCAACCAGAATCTACTTACCAACCATCTTAACTTAATCTAAATTTCATAAATTCAGATCTTATTTGATTTAGCTCCACATTTGCGTTGATTTTATAGCGTATAAATAACTATATGATAAAAGTTGTTTTGTAACCTATTGGTAAACAACAAAAAAACAACCTAGAGTTAATCTTCTCTCAACGTTTTTAACCAACTTTTAATCATTAATCATGGCTATTTATAGTCTAATAAATATACAAAACATCATAACAACAAGATTGGCGTATAGTTTCTTATTGCCTTAATCACTTTTAAGCAATGAGCTGAAGGAGCGCTTATGTGTAAAGAATCAGTGAAAAGCCCGATGTATTTATCCATTGCAAACTGGGTAATGAAACAGGGTCGCTGGATCACCGCCAGAGAAATCTCGAATAACTTTGAAATTCCGCATACCAATGCGGTGAATATTGTCTCTTATATTCTTTCGGATGTGGCAGAAATACAGTGTGAAGTCAAAATGATCCCGAATAAACTATCGGGACGAGGCTGCCAATGCCAACGATTGATTAAAGTGACTAAAATTGACAGTCAGCTTTATTCTCGCCTAAAAAATTACACTTCCGAGAAGATAACGATTGAGTCGCCAGTGAAAAACAATCTCGTCCCGCCAACAGAACTTAATCGTGAGCAAAAATGGCAATGGATGCTATCTAAAGCCCAGCGTCGTTAATATTATCTTCATCTACGCCATAACAAAAAACGCAGGCTTAAAGCCTGCGTTAAGGTTACTGACAAAGTATTATTGACGATTTTTGCACATCGGCATCATTGGCCTTTCGGTTTTACATCCGTGGTTCCCTGCAACCGAGGCCGATTCGGCTCTATCTCAGTTAGCGGTATGGCTTCTTCTAAACTTTGAAGGTAACGTCCCGCTAAATCTTGATACTCTTTGGTATTTAGCTGTTTCCAATGAAGCTCTTCATCACTCACATGGCGAAAAAAACGCGCAGGTGCACCAATCAACATTTGTCTTGGCTCACCTTGGAAACCCTCCTTAACAAAACTCATCGCACCAATAATGCTCTCGTCACCGATGACGGCACCATCCATCACCACACTATTCATACCGACCAGTGCATCACGCCCAATAATACAGCCATGTAAAATTGAGCCATGACCAATATGCCCAGATTCACGCACAATAGTCTCAACATCACTGTAGCCATGCACGATACAACCGTCTTGAATATTCGCCCCTTTTTCGATAATTAGACGCCCGTAATCCCCCCGCAGTGAGGCATTTGGACCAACAAACACATTGGCACCAATAATGACATCGCCAATCACTACGGCGGAAGGGTGAACGTAGGCCGTTGGATGCACCACGGGCGTCACCCCTTCAAAGCTGTAAAAACTCATAATAACCTCGCAGTCATCCAATCACTCGTAGGATTAGCGTCCTTTCCAGTTTGGCTCACGCTTCTCTGAGAATGCTAAAGGGCCTTCCGTTGCATCTTCAGAGTGCAATACAGCAGGGTAGTTTTCTAGCACGCCACTGCGCATCAATTTATAGCCCTCTTCCACCGTTAATTCTCCAGTTGCACGGAATATTTCTTTCAGGGCAGCAACCGCTAGCGGTGCGCTTTGTGTGATTTTTTCAGCCAGCTCTCTAGCTTTATCCATTAAATTCTCGATAGGTACCACTTCATTCGCAATACCCCAGCGCAGCGCCTCTTGAGCATCCATTCTGCGCCCTGTCATCACCATTTCATTGACGATAGGCGCAGGCAGAATTTTTGGTAAGCGCAAAACACCACCGCTATCGGGCACAATACCTAACTGCGCTTCAGGTAACGCGAAACTGGCATTCTCAGAGCAGATAATCATATCTGCCGCCAGCGCCAACTCAAAACCACCGCCAAACGCATAACCGTTTACTGCCGCAATCACGGGTTTATTTAAGTTGAAAATCTCAGTTAATCCCGCAAAACCACCCGGACCAAAATCAGCATCAGGGGCTTCCCCTTCCGCCGCAGATTTTAAATCCCATCCTGCAGAGAAGAAACGTTCTCCAGCCCCCGTAATAATAGCCACTCGCAGCGTTGGGTCATCACGGAAATTAAGAAAAACTTCCCCCATTTTAAAACTGGTTTTTGCATCAATGGCGTTAGCTTTAGGTCTATCGAGTACAATTTCTAGCACGGCACCATGACGGGTAATTTTTAATGATTCGCTCATAGTTTAAACCTTTAGGTTGATATTCGATTATTTCAAATGTTTTTTCAGCACCTTACCAGAGCAATTACGCGGTAATCCCTGACGGACTTCCACCAATGAGGGCACTTTGAACTTCGCCATTTTTGTTTCGCAAAAAGCAAAAAACTCTTCTTGAGTTAGCGTAGCCCCCTCCTCCAGCACAATAAACGCTTTAATAGCCTCATCACGAATAGCATCTATTACACCGATAACCGCGACATCCGCAATAACAGGATGGGATGCAATGATGTTCTCAATTTCGCTGCAAGAGACGTTTTCTCCACCTCGTTTGACCATATTGCTACTACGATCAACAAAGTAGAAAAATCCATCTTCATCTTGATAAGCAAAATCGCCAGTGTGCATCCACCCTTCACTATCAAAGGTTTTCTCTGTGGCTTCAGGATTGTTGTAATAGGCTTTAAATACAGTTTTACCCCGCTCGCCTTTTACACATAGCTCGCCGATTTCCCCTGTTTTTAACGATTGATTATGTTTATCTCGAATTTGAGCTTGATACCCAAATCCAGGGCGTCCAATGGAGGGCCAGCGTCGTTCGTCCCCTGGTCTATCACCGATCAGCCCAACAATAGTTTCAGTCATGCCATACGAAGTGAGAAATTGAGTCACTGCAAAGCGTTCCATAAACTGCTGTTTTTCTTTATCGCTTAAATTGAGATAGAACATCACTTCCCGTAAACAGTGCGCTTGCTCATTGTCAGCAACCGGTTGACTCAGTAAGGTACGGATCATCATTGGGATCAGCTCCGCTACCGTCGCACGATACTTCACAATCTGTTGCCAAAAACGCCGAGCACTGTATTTTTCAAGAAGAACAAAGGTTGCCCCGACGGAGAATGTCGCCATAGCCGCTGTGCATTGACAATCGATATGAAAAGCGGGCATTACCGTTAAATAGACATCCTCAGAGCGTAATGCGCATTGCCAAGAGGAGTAATAACCTGCAAAGCGCAGATTATAGTGGGTGATAATGACCCCTTTTGGTTTAGATGTCGTCCCTGAGGTGAACAGAATTTCGGCGGTATCATCCACGCTGAGTTCAACTTGTTGGGACAACACTATCGATTGTTGTCCCAACTCAACGGAAAAGTCAGTCATACCTTGCTGTATTGGTAATTGAGTGTCTGAAATTAAGAAGATATGTTCGAGCGCTGTTGCTTTGTCATCGACAAGAGTTTGGTAAATGTCGGCAAAATGGGGGCGAGTGACAACCAGCCGAGGTTGACAGTTTTGGATGATCCACGCGCTCTCTTCGTACTTAAATCGCGCGTTGACCGGCACCATGATCGCCCCAATTTTGGCAAGACCAAACCAGCAAAAGAAAAACTCTGGGCAATTATCTAAATGTAACGCAACTTTATCCCCTTTTTGGATGCCATAACTTAAAAAGAGGTTGGCAGTGCGGTTAATCTGCTGATTCATTTCTAAATAGCTGAATTCACGCACATCGCCATCACAGGATTCAAAGATAAGCGCCTTTTTATTACCGTGAGTTTTCGCAAAATCATCCCACATTTGACGCAAATTTTGTTTACCGATTACATCCATTAATTGTTATCCCATCATTTCCCTAATGTCTATTCAGCCCAACAGGAATGATTGAACTGAATAGCCATTGAATTACTCAACAATTTTAGCCAGCCCTTTCTCGACCAGCCCCCTAATATCATTTTCGTTGTAACCAATATTTTGCAGAATATCCGACGTATCCATGCCATGAGATGGCATACCGCGCCAGATTTGCCCCGGATTGTTTTTAAATTTTGGCATCACGTTTGGACCACGACAGGTACGCCCGTCCATGGTTTGCCAACTGGTGATGGATTCGCGGGCAATATATTGTGGATTGGTCTCTAATTCTGGAATGGTAAGCACCTTGGCACTGGCAATATTCAGCTCCGCTAAACGCGCTAAAACGACATCAATGTCACGCGCACCTAGCCACTCATCTAATTTTTCTTCAACAAGTGGGCCATACGGGCACTCAACCCGGTGAATAAGCTGCGTACCTTCAGGAATTTCCGGTGTACCCAATAAGTGAGCAAGACCAATATCTTTGAAGATTTCTTGGATCTGAGTAATACCGACAATCTCCATGACGATATAACCGTCTTTACAGCTATAGAGACCACAACCGGCATAATATGGGTCTTTCCCTTTCGTCATTCGTGGACAAATTTCGCCACCGTTAAAGTAGTCCATCATGAAATATTGCCCCATACGCAACATCACTTCGTACATGGCAATATCAATACTTTCGCCTTTACCTGTTTTTTGGACTTTATACAGTGCCGCTAAAGCGGAGGTGGTGGCGGTCATGCCAGAAAAATAGTCTGCGGTATACGGGAATGCCGGCATTGGCTGGTCTTTATCACCGTTTTGAATTAAATAACCGCTGAATGCTTGCGCAATGGTGTTATACGCCGCAAGGTTGGTGTACTGCGGGTCGCCGTATTGCCCGAAACCTGATAAGTGGGCTATCACTAATTTCGGGTTATGCTCCCACAATAATTCATCGGTGATCCCTCTGCGCGCAAAAGCTGGACCTTTACTGGCTTCGATAAAAATATCCGTCGTTTCCATCAGTTTAAGGAACGCTTCTCGGCCTTCATCTTTAAAGATGTTCAGCGATAGCGCCCGTAGATTGCGGCGAGATAGTTGCGGGTAATTAGGTTGAACGCGAATAGTATCAGCCCATGCGACGTTTTCGATCCAAATAACCTCTGCGCCCCATTCAGCGAACATTTGTCCGGCAAATGGGCCTGCAATTTCAATCCCTGAAAATACCACCCTAACCCCAGATAGCGGGCCAAACTCGGGCATTGGTAAATGCTCTGCCATTTTCTCATCTCCTGTGAAACTAAAGTGATCTCCCAAAAGTCTCAGGAGATCAACCAACGACAAACCTCGATTAGCGGTACTGTTTCAGTACGCTACGACCTAATGTCAGTATTTGCATTTCATCTGAACCGCCCGATATACGATCCACACGCAGGTCGCGCCAGAAACGTGCGATACGGTGTTCACCTGCAATACCTACACCACCAAGGACTTGCATTGCTGAATCCACAACTGCAAATGCTGCGTTTGCACAGAAGTATTTACACATTGCCGCATCACCAGAGGTGATTAAACCGTTGTCACTCTTCCATGCAGTTTCATATAACATGTTGCGCATCGAATTGAGCTTGATCGCCATATGTGCAAATTTTTCTTGAATTAATTGATAACGACCGATGGCTTCACCAAATTGAACACGTTGGTTGGCATAACGTGCCGCATCTTCAAAGGCACACATTGCTGTACCGTAGTTGGTCAATGCCACTAAGAAACGCTCATGGTCAAACTCTTCTTTCACACGGTTAAAGCCGTTGCCTTCACGACCAAACATGTCTTTTTCATCAAGTTCCACGTTGTCGAACGTAATTTCACAGCAGCTATCCATGCGCAGACCCAGTTTTTCAAGTTTGTTCACCTTGATACCCGGCTTGCTCATGTCTAAGAACCACTCGGTGAAAACAGGTTTATCCGGTGAATCCGCATCGCGGCTCATCACCACGATGTATGGGGTGTACGCACTACTGGTGATAAAGCATTTGCTACCGTTTAAGTACACTTTTCCATTCCGGCGAGCATATGTGGTTTGTAAGCTACCAACGTCAGAACCCGCGCCCGGTTCAGTAATAGCGGAGTTCCACATCTGCTTACCTGTACCGCGGAACGCCATTATTTTGTCGATTTGCTCTTGAGTTCCTTCACGCAAAACCGTATTAAAACCACCCGGTAATTGGTACAGAACATAAGTAGGAGCACCAAGGCGACCTAGTTCCATCCACACAGCAGCAACCGTAATAAAACCCGCATTTAAGCCACCGTGCTCTTCAGGGATCAGCAGGTTATCAATTTCCATATCCGCTAAGGCTTTTACAAAACGCTCTGGGTATTTGCTTTCGCGGTCACATTCAGCGAAATAGCTTTCCCAGTTCTCACTTGCCATGAGTTCACGGATCCCTGCGACAAACAGTTCCTGCTCATCATTCAATCTAAAATCCATATCAATAACCTCTTCAATGTTGTTTCTGAAATATTGTTTCTAAATAAAATTTTTTCTGAGTAAAATTAATCGTTTTTCCAATGCACTCTTGCATCTTTAATAAAGGAGAGCGTTACCATGATGTTCACGAAAAAAAGTGGGCATCCTCCGGCAATAATCGCCGTTTGAATTGGTTTCAATCCGCCTAATGCCAGTAAGACAATGCCAATCACGCCAACAAGAACGGACCAACCAATACGCACTAATAACGGTGGCTCCTCTCCATCTTTCACTGCGCGACAAGTCGACATAGCGAGAGTGTATGAACAGGCGTTAATCAGTGTGACTGTGGCGATAAAGCAGAGGATGAAGAAGCCCCAAATTGTTACAGTGCTCAAAGGTAAAGCGGCCCAAGTTTCAATGATGGCTCGTGCAACACCGAACTCTTCAATCAACTTAGGAATGTTAATGACGTTTTTATCAATGAGTTGGAGCGTGTTACTGCCGAGAATTGTCCAAATTAAGGTGGTACCTGCGGTTAAGCCTGCAACCATACCTAAACACAATTCACGAACAGTACGTCCTTTAGAAATGCGTGCGAGGAAAATACACATTTGAATCGCGTAGATAACCCACCAAGCCCAGTAGAACACGGTCCAACCTTGAGGGAATCCACTTTTGCCAACTGCATCGGTATAGAACAGCATGCGTGGCATATACATTAATAATACGCCGACAGAATCTGTAAAATAGTTAGCGATAAAGCTCGCGCCACTGACAATAAGCACCCATCCAAGTATTAAGAAACTTAAATAGCTGCGTACATCACTCGCGACTTTCACCCCTTTTTGCAGACCAAATGCCACACACACTGCATTGAGGATGATCCAGCAGAAGATAATGATCGCATCGAGCTGCAAGGTATGTGGAATACCGAACAGATATTGAATACATTCAGTCACCAGCGGTGTTGCCAGACCCAAACTGGTTCCCATCGCTAAGATCAATGCAACCAAATAGAAGTTGTCGATAATGGTACCAAACCAGCCATTGGCACGCTTCTCACCCACCAGCGGAGCCAGCGTACTACTTGGGCGGATCACATCCATTTTACGAACAAAGAAAAAGTAAGCGAAAGCGACAGAGAGGAAGCTGTAAGTTGCCCACGGCAGCGGCCCCCAATGGAACAAGCTGTAAGCTAACCCGATACTTTTGGCTTCATTAGAATATGGCGCAAAATCAAACGGCGGTGATGAAATATAGTAATAAATTTCAATCGATCCCCAGAACAACACCGCGGCTGAAGTGCAAGATGCGAACATCATAAAAATCCAGCCCGCTCGGCTAAATTCTGGCTTTTCATCCCCTAAACGTTTCTTCGCATAAGGTCCGAAAACTAACCAAAACCAACCACCAAACATAATGACCATATACCATTCAAATGCCCATCCCCAGACATTGGTGACATAGCTAAAGACTTGGTTAATCACTTCGTTTGATGCATCAAGGTCACGTACTGTTAGCCAGCACAGTAACCCAACAATAATTAACGGCGGGAAAAAAACTTTCGGTTCTATTCCGACCTTTTTATTTTCTTTGCTCATAGGTCTATTCCAATTTATTATTTAATACATAAGTTTTAAAACAATAAATATTTAACATTCATTTAATGACCGCCAAATAAATGCCTCTTAAATATGCCCAATTACTTATTATCAATAACCAATTAAAGATTAATTAATTTATTTACTATTTGAATCATGTCGGCTCACCAATAACAATTCTGTTATTAAGGTCACAATATTATTCGTGATAAAAATTTGTTATTAACTTTCACTTTAAAAATCAAAAAATAAACCAATAAAAACAAAGCAGTGAAATATAATGTTAGCTTAATGTTATTAAACTCATTCAGTATTGGTGATTAAGATAGCAATATTGAACATTAGCTTGCTAACTTGATGATTTTTACAGTATTGGTGAGTAATGTAACAGTATGAATATTTAAACACGCTTTAATTTAAGGCTTTCAATATTGGTGATATAGGTTTTATTTTTAAATATAAATTTCGTGATACTCATATAAATATTAAACCGCAACTGTTCCATTTATTTTATTCTAGGAGATGTAATGAATATTATTACATGCTACAAATCTGTTCCTGATGAACAAGATATTGTTGTTAATAGCTCAGAGGGTTCTTTAGATTTTTCTCGCGCCGACACTAAAATTAGTCAATATGATTTAAATGCCATTGAAGCTGCGAATCAAATAAAAGCGCAGCAACCTGAAAGTAAAATTATTGCGTTAAGTATTGGTGGCAAAGCGCTGACCAATATAAAAGGTCGTAAAGACGTTTTATCCCGTGGTCCCGATGAATTAGTCGTGATAGTTGAAGACCAATTTGAATATGCCCTGCCGCATCAAAGTGCTATTGCGCTTAGTGCTGCAGCCAAAAAAGTGGGTTTTGATTTGATTCTATGCGGTGATGGCTCAGCCGACCTCAACGCCCAGCAAGTCAGCATTTTAATGGGAGAGGAGCTACAAGTTCCTGCCATTAATGGGGTCAAAAAAATCCTCTCTATTGCGCCAGATACCATTGTTGTTGAACGTGAACTTGAAAACGAAATCGAAACGTTATCCATTCCACTGCCTGCCGTTATTGCGGTGACTTCAGACATTAACGTCCCTGTTATTCCATCGATGAAAGCCATTTTAGGTGCTGCGAAAAAACCAGTTCAAGCATGGACGGCTGCTGATATTGGTCTTGGTGATGTGGCGGCGTTATCGGCTCAATCGATTGCTGCACCAAAACAAAAAGTTCGTCAGCGCATCATTATTGAAGGCGATGGCGATGACCAAGTTGCACAGTTCGCTGAACACTTAAGAAAAATCATTAAATAATAGGGGGAGTTATGAGCAAATTATCAACCGTTTGGGTACTGAGTGACATGACTTCTCGCTTACCTGAACTGATCGGCGGCGCACAGACTCTTGGTGAACATGTCAATGTTATCGCATTGGATGACGCGCAAACCACGCAAGCTTTTCAGCTCGGTGCGAACCAAGTTATTCAATTATCTGGCAAACCTGATGACCGCATTATCGAAGATTATGCAGATACCATCGTCGATGTGATCAAGCAACATGGTGATACTGGACTGCTATTACTGCCAAATACACGTCGTGGAAAACTATTGGCGGCACGTTTAGGCGCAAGACTACAAGCCGCAGTCTCGAATGATGCAGCCACTGTCGTCATTGAAGATAACAAACCGGTTATCAAACACATGGTCTATGGCGGCTTGGCGTTCGGCAGTGAAACATTAAGCAGCTCATTTTCCATCGCCACAGTGGCGACTGGGACTTTTGATGCCGCATCAAGTAATGCATCACTTAGCGGAACAGCCCAAGTTGCACAATGGATCGAACCCAAACAGCCTGTTGTACGTACCTCGGTTCAGCAAAAAGCGGGTAACTCTGTTGAGTTAGACAAAGCACGCCTTGTGGTCAGTGTGGGTCGAGGCATCGGTAGCCAAGAAAACATTGCCATTGCTAAAGCATTAGCGGATTCCATTGGTGCTGAAATTGCGTGTTCCCGCCCTGTGGCTGAAAACGAAAAATGGATGGAGCATGAACGCTATGTAGGTATTTCCAACCTGATGATCAAACCTGAACTGTATCTTGCAGTCGGTATTTCAGGGCAGATCCAACACATGGTTGGCGCTAATGGTGCTCAAACGATTGTTGCCATCAACAAAGACAAAAATGCCCCTATCTTCCAATTTGCAGACTACGGAATTGTTGGGGATCTCTTTAAAATTCTTCCAGCACTGACTCAGCAACTGGCCAAATAAACATCCTAAGTAGTGGGGGAAACTCCCTCACTACTGTATTAAGTTTGGAGACACTATGTCCGATGATATTTTTGATGCAATCATAGTAGGAGCTGGTCTGGCTGGCTCAGTTGCTGCACTGGTACTTGCCCGTGAAGGTGCTCAAGTTCTCCTAATTGAAAGAGGAAACTATGCGGGCGGCAAGAACGTAACAGGTGGGCGAATGTATGCTCACAGTTTAGAGCGGATCATTCCTGGGTTTACCAAAGAAGCACCTATTGAGCGCATGATCACCCACGAAAAGCTCTCTTTTATGACCGAAACTGGTGCAATGACGGTGGATTACCAAAATGGTGACCCACAGAAACCCGAAGAAACCTCATGGTCCATCCTGCGTGGAAAACTGGACCCATGGTTAGCTGAGCAAGCTGAAAATGCAGGCGCACAATGCATCACAGGGATCCGCGTTGATAAGCTGGTTGAACGTGATGGCAAAGTCATTGGTGTCGAAGCTGACGGAGATGTACTCGAAGCCAAAGTGGTGATCCTCGCCGACGGCGTAAATTCCCTTCTAGCAGAACAATTGGGCATGACAAAACGCGTTAATGCCGAGCACGTCGCTGTTGGCGTCAAAGAACTGATTGAGCTGCCAAAAGACGTTTTACAAAACCGCTTTAACCTTCAAGGTAACGAAGGTGTTGCGTGGTTATTTGCAGGCTCGCCCACCGATGGTTTGATGGGTGGTGGTTTTCTTTACACCAACGAAGATACAATTTCGTTAGGGCTCGTGTGTGGTCTGCACCACATCAAAGACGCCAAAAAATCCGTTCCACAAATGCTCGAAGATTTCAAACAGCACCCTTCTGTTGCGCCATTAATTGAAGGCGGAAAAATGATTGAGTACGCCGCCCATGTGGTGCCTGAGGCCGGTTTAAAAATGCAATCTGAACTGGTTCGAGATGGCGTGCTGGTTGCTGGTGATGCCGCAGGTATGTGCATGAACTTAGGCTTTACCATCCGCGGTATGGATTTAGCCGTTGCCTCGGGTGAGGCCGCCGCTCAAGCCGTACTCAGCGCAATGAAAAAAGAGGACTTTAGCAAGCAAGGCCTAAGTGAATACCTCTCCTTGCTGGAAAAAGGCCCACTGCGCGATATGAAAGCCTACCAAAAAATGCCTGAATTCTTAGATAACCCGCGCATGTTTACCGCATACCCAGAGATGGCGCTCGGTATTGCCAAAAAACTGTTCACCATTTCAGATGAAGCCCCTGTGCCTCTGCGCAAAACCATGCTGCAACATGCGAAAAAAGTCGGCTTTATGAATTTAATTAAAGACGGAATTAAAGGAGTGAGAGCGATATGAGTGCTCCCGTAAACGTTGATGTCAAACTCGGTATTAACAAATTTAATGTCGATGAAGAGATCCCCCATATCGTTATCAAAGAGCAACCTGATATGGCGGTACTCGAAATATTAACCAAAGCCTGCCCAGCAGGTTTGTATAAAAAACAAGATGATGGCTCGGTGCGTTTTGATTATGCCGGCTGTCTTGAATGTGGAACATGCCGCATTCTTGGTCTCGGTAGCGCACTGGAAAAATGGGAATATCCACGCGGTACCTTTGGTATTGAGTTTCGATACGGCTGATATAGCTAGCGCTTACTCTCGAAGCGAAGTTATCCCATAAAGTTATATTGCTTCGAGAGCTTTTTTTATTTTATTGCGCTAATGCAGGTAACGACTATGCAACCTAAAAGCTTTGATGACATCCAGTTTTCCTCAGTCCACCGCCGCATTATGTTGTGGGGCAGCGGTGGGCCTTTTCTTGACGGTTACGTATTAGTCCTCATTGGCGTTGCCTTAGAGCAGCTCACTCCTGTGCTTAATTTAAGTAATGAGTGGATTGGTTTACTCGGTGCAGCCACGTTAGCAGGGCTGTTTATCGGTACCTCTTTATTTGGCTATATCTGCGACCAAGTAGGTCGCCGTAAAATGTTCTTGATTGATATTGTGGCCATTGGTGCAATCTCAGTCGCCACGATGTTTGTTTCAACGCCTTTACAACTTCTACTAATGCGCTTTTTAATTGGCATTGTCATCGGGGCTGACTACCCGATAGCCACGTCGATGATCACCGAATTCTCCAATACTAAACAGCGCGCTTTTGCTGTCGGGTTTATTGCGGCTATGTGGTACGTCGGTGCCACTTGCGCCAACCTTGTGGGCTATGTTTTATACGATGTTGAAGATGGCTGGCGCTGGATGCTCGGTAGTGCCGCTATCCCCTGCATCGTAATTTTAATCGGTCGCTTTGATTTACCTGAGTCGCCACTCTGGCTGATCCGCAAAGGCCGACATCAAGAGTGCCAAAAGATGATGACTAAATTATTTGGTCAACCCGTGGTATTTGAGGCAGAAGAACAAAAGAAAACTCGCTTTATCGATATTTTTACCAAACGACACTTCTCCTTTGTCTTATTCACAGCGACGATTTGGACTTGCCAAGTGATCCCCATGTTTGCCATTTACACATTTGGCCCACAAATTGTCGGGGAACTGGGTTGGGATCAAGGGAAAAATGCCGCACTCGGCAATGTCGTCATTAGCTTATTCTTTATGCTAGGTTGCGTACCAGCAATGTACTGGCTCAATAAAATGGGCAGAAGACCATTACTGATAGGCAGCTTTGCGATTATGACCTGTGCACTGACAATCCTCGGTTTATTCTCCAATCTGGGGATCTGCTTGGTGATCATTATGTTCGGTATTTACGCTTTCTTTTCTGGCGGCCCTGGAATTTTACAATGGTTATATCCGAACGAACTTTTTCCAACCGATATTCGCGCTTCCGCTGTTGGCGTGATTATGTCCATAAGCCGCATCGGAACTATTTTTTCAACGTGGGCACTGCCCGTCTTTATTCACGAATATGGCATTAGCCATGTGGTACTCATGGGGGCAGGCGTTTCATTAGTAGGCTTAGTGGTTTCCATCCTGTTTGCGCCAGAAACCAAAGGGTTAACCTTAGCGCAAACATCCAAGATGAGCATAATGAAAAGAAAATAACCTTTTTGTGGGTTATTACGACCAATTAATCAGAAAAAGACATGCTATTTATTCTTCTACGAACGAACGTGAATGTAAAAAGAGTATTCTTTGTAAAAAATTGGTAAATATGCAACGCACCTCTATTTTTAATAAAAATACCCAACTGATTAATTAAAACTTCTAATAAAAACAAAATATAGTACTGTTTAATTTCTCTTGATTTAAGTTTTCCTTTTTTCATAAAAAAACAATTACACCTGATAAATAGTTTATAAATGCGATGAAATTCACATTTCTAGTGTTATCTTTTAAAAAATGCTCAACAAAGCAGCGTGCTTTAGATTATTGTATTTCCACAGTTCTAAGTTTTAATTATTCATTCAATTACTTATGCAATAACAGTTAATTTTAAAATTCAGTTTTTGATAACCTATATAACTTATTAAAATCGCAATTTTAACCAAAAAAATTTCATAAGAAAGATATTTTTTGACAATGTCAATAATATATTTTCTCTATTTTGATTCTTACAATTCTTCTATCTTTAGCTTTCATATGCTCTAAAACTAGATTATTTACATATAAACTTTAGATTTAATTATTAATACTTTCGATTTTCTAATTAATAAAATATAAATAAAGGAGCAAAAATGCATAAAATAATAATAGATTGTGATCCTGGAGTTGATGATGCAGTGGCTATTTTTCTCGCTATAGCGTCACCAGAAATAGAAATAATCGGGATAACGACAGTCGCTGGGAACGTAGAGTTAGAAAAGGTTCACAGTAATGCAAAAAAATTACTTACATTAGCGAATAGGCTAGATATTCCTCTAGCTAAAGGCAGTGATCGTCCATTGATGACCAAAACTGGAAATAAAACTAGTGTTCATGGTTCTGATGGGCTAGCTGGAGTTCTCCTACCTGAACCTGAATACCACAATGATTCTGGCCACGCGGTAGACTTTATTATTGATTCTGTAATGTCAAATCCTGGTGAAATAACATTATGCGCAATAGCCTCTCTCACTAATATTGCAATAGCTATCATTAAAGAACCAAAATTAATTGATAATGTAAAAGATATTGTCGTCATGGGGGGAGCTGCATTTACGCAGGGAAATATAACGCCAGCCGCTGAGTTTAATTTTTATGTAGACCCCCATGCTGCTCATATTGTTTTTGATAGTGCGCGGCATATTACTATGCTTGGTTTGGATGTAACAAGTAAAGCTGATATAAGAGCGGGTTTGTGCACTGCTTTGGAAAAAGGTGGTGTTATTGCCCAGAATGTGGCAGAAATGTGCCGAAGATATGCCGAATTTGATCCTTTTCTTCATGATCCCTGCGTTATTGCCTACCTCATTCAACCTGAAATTTTTTCAGGTGTTGATGGTTCAATTACTATTGAATATGAATCCAAGAGATTATTTGGCCATAGTTTTGCTACCACATCCAATTCCACCCATTACGATTCGGAAACGATGAATTGTAAAATCATTACTGATGTCAATACATCGAAATTGATGTCTTTAATTGCAGAGCGTATTTTAACTCTTTGAGATAAAGCTTACCTCAACAGGGTAAATACTCAGAATCCCTGATAAGCATCTATTGCAATGATAATTTTTACATCACGATTCTATTTTGACATAAAAAGCCCCCATCAATTAGTTATTCAACTATTGGGGGTCACTTCATCTAGTGACGATTTATTGCTTTTTGCAAACTAAAAAATTCACCTGGCTACATTTCAGCTTCTACAGACTCTTTAGATATTAATTCAACTTTATCACTTCTTAAAAATTGAACACCCGTAAGATCATTTCCATAAACATCTCTCAGTGCCCATTCTTTTTTTAAAAAATGGCCACTTAATAAGGAATCTAGCCGAGCTAAATCAACCTTTATTTTCTCATTAAAATACGTATTGAGTTTTGTCTGTAATTTATAGCGAAGAAATTCCAGCATAATAATGCTTGCATTACATATCGCATATTGATTTATTAACGCCAAGTTTCCACCAATTACATAACATTCCCAGTTATGATGAACATCAACAATCGCATCCACTTCACTATTTTCATATAATGGCATAAAACCATAAAACATCTGAAGAAGAAACAGAGTTTCACACTCAACGAGACAATCATCTGAAGATGAGAAACTAGGTAGTTTATCTCTAATTAACTGAATATAAGCACAAGCTTGTTGAAATTGCTCTAGGCTTAAGTTTGTTTCAACACCATAAAACTGCTTTGATTGGCTATACGTATGTGTTAACTGATATTTCATAATATAATCATTTGGGATTGATGCTATTCAATACTCTTGAAAAACAAATAATGTGTTTTCCAAAATATAAATCGCAATTTAAAATTAATTACAAACCGTATCTTTATAAGAGCATCCACTTCAATATCAATTGTTTAAAGCAAAAAAAACAACATCAATTATTACCTATACAAAAAAGATAGCGCCATATTTTAAAATTTAACAATGAAAATCAAAAATAGATTCATTTTCAATTAATAAAAATTTATTATAGTCCAACATTTTATTAATGATAATATTTTTCAATTTAGAAAACAAAAAAATCAATTATATTTATAATTCCATTAGAAATTGATTTTCTTTTTTAGATGGGGATTGAATGGAAACTAATATTGATAGTTTAAATATAGCTATATTTAAACTATCAACCTCAGACAAATGAAATAAAGTAGCCGAGCAAGAAAAAGTCATTTCACCTTTAAGGCATAATCACTTTCCAAGTCATCATGACAGCGCTGCATAAAATCAGCAATAACGTAATATATTGGAAAGTTCGTTCAGACAATTTCACCAGTAAATATTTTGCCAGCGGCATCACTAACAGTGCCCCTGCACACAAAATTAATGCCAGTTTTAAATCCGTGTAACCATCTTGCGCATAAGCCAGCGCCGAAGAGCCTGATAATACGGTCGTCACCACAATCGATGTGCCAATGGCTTGCTTGATATTTAAATCCATATAACGCAATAACATTGGCAGAACCACGACTCCGCCACCAACCCCTGTTGCGCCTAACACAATCCCCGCCAACACCGCTGGGATCGCCATCGCTTTCAATTGGTTTTCTTTCACGGCAGCTTTTTTACGCGGATTGGCAAAAAACATCCGTTGAATAAATAAATACAACGAAAAAATAATGGCAGCGGAGACTAAAACATTAATGCCCCACTCCACTTGCTTTTCATAAGCAGGAATGCTGCCTAGCCACGTCACAAATAGGCTGGATAAAAACGTACTTGGCAACATAATCGCCAAGACAATCATCGCCCCTTTTAAGGGAATATTGCCTAATCGAAAATGCATATATGACGAAGAGACCTTCATCAACATAGAGAGAAAGTTGGCAGTTGCCACTGCTGCTAAGGCATTAAGCCCAAAAAAGTAGGTCAATATGGGTAAAACAATCACACCACCGCCCACACCGGTTGTGCTTATAATCAAGCCAATCAGTGCGCCGATGGCTAACTCTGTGACAATCATGGTGGTTTATCCTGCCGGAGTAACGGCTTGTCGACCTTTTTGCAATGCGATGTCAGCATCTTCATTGGCAAGGGTTAAATATTTGAAAAATAGTGTATCGAATATCACCATCTGCAACACTTGAGGGGTGATCACCCCCAACTGAGAGTGTTGTTCATCATAGTAATATGGCAGTGTTAAATCTGCGAGACGCGCGGCGTCATCTTGCCCAAAGCGCGTTAAAGCAATCGTCGTGCAGCCATTTTCATGGGCTGACTTCAGCATTCGGTTAACTTCTGGCGTATTCCCCCTTGCCGTCACGGCGATGGCGAGATCCCCTTCACCTAAATTTGCTGAATAGCTCAGTTGCACATGTAAGTCAGGGCTAAATAATGCCGATTTATTAACGCGAATAAGTTTATGGAAAATATCATTCGCCACAATCGCTGACGAGCCAATACCAAATAGCACAATGCGCTTGGCTTCAACCAATTTTTGCGCGACGGCATCAACCGCGGCGGGCTCTAACAGTTCTAAGGATTTTTCAATGGCGCTAATAAATAACTGCCCAGATTTAGCGATAATCTGAGCCGTATCGTCATTACGGCTCAGATTGCCATACAAACTTTCCGCTTTGTGTTGCTTCTCGTCAGATAAATAATCGACTTTAAATTCAGGATAGCCACGGTAGCCCATTTGCCTTGCAAAACGAATGACGGATGCGCTGCTCACACCGGCTTCTCGAGCCAATTCAGCGGCATTCATTGCTACAAGGCTATCGCGATATTCCAGCAAAAACTTCGCAATACGCTGCTCTGTGCCTTTGCCTCTCGTCAATAAGCTTTCCAATTTTACTGTCAGTGCTGACATGGCTATACCTTCTTATTATTTTTCTGGATCGTTGAAGCCTATTATCATACTGGCAATGAAACCGACAATCCATGCGCCTGCTACCGCAATCAGAAAATCCAGAATTTGCCCATCACCCACCAGCGGAATTAAGGATAAGCCCGCGGTACCAAATGGAATGATAATACCCACATGGAAGAACGCCATCAGCGCACCGCCTGCGGCACCACCGATGCAGCCTGCAATAAACGGTTTACCCAGCGGTAAGGAAACCCCGAACAGTAATGGCTCACCCACGCCGAAGATGCCAACGGGTAATGCCCCCACTAAGGTTTTCTTTAAACGTTGGTTTTTGGTTTTCAGGAACACCCAGAAACATGAACCCACTTGCCCCATGCCGCCCATGGCTAAGATAGGGAATAAATAGTTCAAACCAAACGTTTGTAAGATTTCCGCATGAATTGGGATCAAACCTTGGTGCAAACCAGTCAGTAATAAGAACAAGAAGCTGCCGCCTAAGATACCGCCCGTTGCTACTGCCCCGCCGCCACTACTCAGCAGCGCTACAGAAACCCCTTGCGCCAGCACTTGGTTCAGATAATGACCCGCTGGTTGGAAGACGACTAATGCCACCATTGCAGAGACTAAAATCGTCACAAACGGCGTCACAATCAGATCCAAACTCTCCTTGATAATGCCTCTAAACCACACTTCAAATTTAGAGGAGAACACCACCACCATCAGCACCGCGAAAATTCCGCCGCTATTTGGTTGGAGTTTTTCACCAAATAGCGTGATATCCGCTAAACCCGGCATCGCTAAAAGCCCCGCCATTACTGCACCAATCGAAGTGGATGCGCCTAACTCTTTTGCGGTATTTACCCCAATCATAATGGATAAATAAGTAAACACAGCGCTACCAATCAACTTTAATAATTTAAACAGCTCCGGGAACTGCTCAACCACTCCCGGTGCCACTAAACGCACAATATTAATCAGCCCCATAATCAGACCACAACCAATTAACGCAGGAATGGTTGGGACAAAAATTGCGGCTAATGTATTGAGCATACGGCGGATAGAGAACGGTTTTTTCTCCGGCGCTGATGGCGTACTTTCATCACTCGCCACGCCGCTGTTTTGCATTCTTTTATTCATCACAGAGAAGACTTTTGCCGCCGTCCCCATGCCCACAATCACTTGCTGTTGTTCACCGTTAAAGACAACGCCCTTCACACCTTCCACTTGTTTGAGTGCATCCGCATCAAATTTACTATTATCTTTTAAAACCAGACGGATACGCGTCATACAGTGAGTTAAAGTGCCCACGTTTTCAAACCCGCCCGCGTATTTTTCTATTTCTCTGGCGAGCACTTCCAGATGTTCTATCTTATTAGCCATAGGATTTCCCCGGTGTCGACTGAGTTATGACTCTGTTTATGTTATGTTTTACGCTATTCACTGTGACTGTTTAGCATCGAATCCAAACTGGTGTTTGGGTTACGCTGAACAATCTCTGTCGCTTGTTGTGCAGTAATATTCAATTCATACATCAAAATGGCGCGACGCGGGTGGTAATTCACTTGCTGCAATAATGCTGCCGCAGTGTCTACATCAATCCCGCACACTTCCCCAACAATGCGTTCAGCACGACGCAGTAATTTAATATTACTCGCTATCACATCGACCATTAAATTGGTATGAATTCGCCCTAAGCGCCCCATGACACAGGTGCTTAGCATGCCTAAAATCATTTTCTGTGCAGTCCCGCTTTTCATGCGCGTAGAGCCAGAAAGCACTTCCGCCCCAACATCCGGCGCAATGGCATACTGGGCTAAATCACTCAGTAAACAGTGTCCACGAGTGGTTACCCCCACAGTTAATGCCCCGATTTGATTACCATATTCAATCGCCGCTAAGGTAAATGGCGTTCGCCCGCTTGCCGCAATGCCGATAATCACATCTTTTTCCGTTGCGCCGCGTGTCCGTAACTCTTCCACCGATGCCTCCGTTGAGTCCTCAATATTTTCAACGGCTTTCAACATGGCCGAATGACCGCCCGCAATAATCGATTGCACCATTTCTGGCGATGTGCCAAATGTTGGTGGGCACTCTGCACTATCTAATACCGCCAGTCGCCCGCTGGTTCCAGCCCCCACATAAAAGATCCGCCCGCCTTGTTTTAAACGATCCGCAATCACATCCACCACATTGGCGAGTTCCGGCAATACAGACTGCAATGCCGTTGCTACCGTGCTATCTGCCTGATTGATTACCGTTAACATGGATAAGGTATCTAAGCGAGAAAACTGCAATGTGTCCTGATTAAGTTCATTGTTCAAACAATCGCTAAGCGTATTTTCGGTTACTGACATGGCACACCTCAACTGAAACTATATTTCATCAAAAAATACTATTTATGAATTTTAATTTCAATTCTAATCGTAACAAATTGTTCACTGATGATGAATTACGTGATTGGTCTCACAACAACAAACAACGTGAGAAAGAATCGGTGGCAACTTTATAAACCGTTTAAGGCTGCCACCGGATGAGGGTTATTTGACGAGCTTACAGCTTCCGAAAGCGGAAGGGATATGGAAGTCTGGCTTCACGGAATCCGGCTTGATCCAACTGATCCATTTACGCACTTGCTTAGGCTCGCCAGCACTAAACTCACCGCGTAGAATGGCGCACATCAAGGTTTTCTTGTCACTATCTTGCCAAAGATTCAGCTTGGTGAATTCATCCAGATCGATTTTCCCCGTTAACACATAACCTTCAGGGGTAATTTGTCCAACCGTTTTTAGTGTTTGCCAATTCCAGCTTGGATCGACTTCACGGTAAAAATTGGCTTTCGCATCAAATGTACGCCCTGATGGATCCATTTCAGCTGTGTAATACGGTTTTAACTCAGGGCTGGTTGCAAAGAATAACTCCACACGATCTGAGTCCAATACAGCCTGATCTTTATCTGCATCTTTGCCTAGCTGGATATCTTTATCGTCAGCAATAAAACGAAAATAGAGCGCATTATCGCTCCATAATGCACGGAAATCGGTTTTTGGCGGTGTCTCATTTTCCCACGGATAAATAAAGTCAGTGAGCACTTCAGCCTGCTCCCAGACAGCTGCTTTTTGAGCATCTTCAAGGGAATTAATCTGCGCAGTATGATGAATAGGGTACTCTTTTGCCGCCACGCTGGCGGTTACTAACAAGGTTGTTGCTGCAAATAGGGTAGTTAATTTCATGCCTTGCCTCACTTTATCGGTTTTATAATGTGCGAATAACATCATGGTGTTTTTTATAACGGAATCGTTATGATTATTTAAGAAATAAAATTTCATAACATATAACGAATATAGAATTAAAATTTCACCAAGAGCAAGGCATGTTCAATAAAAACCCTCACATTGTGAAGAGGCTCACTGTTTATAATTTCGCTATTCTGACCTTAGACTTAAGGCTAACTTTTCACGAATCGCATCGATCACCACTCTTATTTTTAGTGGTAGAAAGGACGTAGCAACCCACACGACAGAAATTGGGTAACAAGCACTTTGATAACCAGATAAAATCTCAACAAGCTGCCCCGAGTTTATTTTTTCTTGCACCAACCACTGCGGTAAATACGCAATTCCCGCCCCTTGAATTGTCGCCAACATAATTGTTTGCATATCGTCCATAACCAATTTACTGGTGGGTAAATAGTGGTGTTCTTGCTGAGTTTGGTCATGCACTTTCCAAGGTAAAATGTGACCACCCTGCGTGTAGGCAATAAGCTGATGCGTTTCTAATTCACAGAGTGCCATCGGCGTACCATTTACCGTTAAATAATCCGGTGAGGCACAAAAAATCATTTTATGGTGGCCAATTTCATGTGCAATCAATTGGTTTGAATCAGCAAGTTGCCCCACTCGCACTGCAACATGAATCCCTTCTTGCTGTAAATCTACATTTCGGTCATTCAATAGCGTCTCAATTTCCAATTTAGGGTAAAGGCTCATTAACTCAATCAGTAGTGGAACAACATATAAGTTTCCCAATAGCCGAGGCGCGGTAATGCAGACTTTCCCTTCGACATTACGTTTGCCGCTTTCCAAGAAATTCGAAGCTTCTTGCAGAGAATTCAGTGCCTTACTCGCATATTCATACAGTACCATTCCATCATCCGTTAATGCTTGCTGACGGGTAGTACGCTGAAACAATGCAACACCTAGGCTATTTTCTAAGCGCGAAATACTTTTGCTCACTGCCGAGCGAGTTACATGTAGCCGCTCAGATGCTGCGGTAAAATTTCCGCTTTCAACCACAGCAATAAAAATAGGTAAACAGTTCAAATCTAACTTGTTCATATTGGTGCTCAAATGGAAACAATATAAGGAAAGAATATCACTCATTGTCAACTTATCAAGCCGGATATACTGACCACATCCTAAATTGATAAGGAACAATTCCATGAATATTTTAGTGATCAAATCCAGTATTAACGGTACACAATCTCAGACAAATACCTTAATTCAGCAATATTTGGATGAACGTAAAGCCCAAGGCTACCAAGACTGTGTTATCGAGCGTGATGTGGCAGAAAATCCATTACCCGTTCTCAATCAAGCTCGTTTTGCAGCCTTAAGAGGCGCGGAAATTAGCAACCCTGATTTAAAGAATACATCTGAGCTTTCTGACCAACTCATTGCAGAACTCAAAGAGAGTGATTTACTGCTCCTCGGTGCGCCAATGTACAATCTCAATATACCAACTGAATTGAAAAATTGGTTTGATTTAGTGGTTCGTGCCAGAGAAACTTTTCGCTATACCGCAACATATCCGCTTGGCTTAGTTGAAAATGTTAAGGCTCTGGTATTTAGCGCTCGAGGCGGCATTCATTACGGGCAAGAGACCGATGCGATTACGCCTTATTTGAAATCTGTTTTAGGTTTAATGGGCATTAATCATGTTCAATTTGTCTACGCAGAAGGGTTAGATATGAAACCTGAAGGCTATGAAGCTGGACTCGCCAAAGCTCAACAACAATTAATGCATCTCATTCATCATTAAGTTTCATAATAAAATAAATCCCCACTCTAAATTATTTAATTCGTGGGGATTTCGTTTTCAAAAAATCATCTATCAATACTCGCTTACAATTGTTAATTGTCAGCTAATGGATTGTATTAGTTAATATTTAAAGAACTTATTTTTTTATGAAAATGCACCATATCTCAATATAGCACACCACAATAACTCTCATATTGAGTAATCAAAAGCACAAAATGAAAGTAAATATTATATATTGTATCATTTTGTTTCATTTTAGGATTAATAAATAGATTTTATTTATTGATCTACATCATTATTCAATAATTCTTTTATTTCATTTAAAATTCCACTCAAAAAAAGAGTAATTCAATACCCTGTTTTATATTTTTTTTATTTAATTTGAATGTAACATTATATTTCATCATATTTTGAGTATTTACATAATTATTTAACCTATCTACAATTCGCCTCGCTTTGAAATCACCCAATTATACAATTCATTTTTAACCAACCTAGGTAATTAACTAATTATCAATATAATGAAACTAAATGAAAAAATAGGAAGATTTATTAGAAATGCACGGATAGGCAAAGGGTTATCTGAAAAAGAATTAGCATCCTTAATATCAGTCAGCCAGCAACAAATATCAAGATATGAAAGAGGAATATCAACATTAAGTATTGAAAATATATTAAGAATTTTAAATGCATTAAATATCCACTTCGACGAATTTAGTAGCATGGTAATAAAGCCAGAACAAAATAGACTTTTCAACTTACTTATTGACGAGTTAGAAACTGATGGTGTAATTCATGTAGGCAATCTCAAAAATACATAAATGTATTTTTCGGAGTGCATGCTTTATTTTAAATGCAAGCACCAAACAAGAAATAAATCCTTTTAAAACTTTATCTAATGGAAAGTAATATAATGAAATCTAAGTTAATCGCTATCGCACTACCTATTTCTTTAGTCTTATCTCAAAATGCATTTGCAAATGAAGAACCTTCAGTACCTGAAGAATTAACCCCTGTGACTGTTGGCGGTGGTATTGTTAATTTTGCAGGTACCATTGTGAATACCCCTTGCGTTATTGATAATGATGATGCTTCACAAACTGTTAATTTAGGTCAATATCGTCAAGATGCATTCACAGGCAAATCATCTGTTTCTTCCCCTGTCGGTTTTGATATTAAATTAACCGGATGTGCAACTGAAACATTCAAAAATGTCTCTCTGACTTTCGCGGGTATTACCGTTCCTGACGAAGAGAAAATCCTAGCTCCTGTAGCTTCTCAAAGTGGGCAAACAACAGCAACTGGCGTGGGTATCCAAATTTTACAGAACAGTAAATTAGTCAACGTTGATGGCCTGAAAGCGACAGATGTAATTAAGATGAATGAAGGTGATAGCACATTACGCTTCCAAGCACAGTACATCGCATTAGCGGATGAAGTTACTGCGGGTTCAGCTAACGCATCTGCCGATTTCACTATTACTTATCAGTAATATTTCCGTCTTAGCACCCGTGTCATAGCGGGTGCGCATTATGTATATCTGGAGTTTTTATGTTTTCGTTACCTAAAGTAAGTCATTATTATAAATGGCTAATTACGCTATTCTATTTTGGTTTTTCTTCTCTTTGTTTAGCTGGTGGAGTTACACTTGATAGCACCCGAATTATTTATCCACAAGAAAGTAAGCAAATTACCACCGGCATTCGAAATACCTCAGATAAATCAGCCTTTCTAGTTCAAACTTGGATTGAAGATTCCAAAGGAAATAAAATAAGCGATTTCATTTCCACGCCACCATTATTTACTAGTGCACCTAGGAATGAAAATACTATTCGATTAGTTTATGCAGGGGAAAAACTAGCGAACGATAAGGAATCTCTATTTTATTTTAATGTAAAAGCCATTCCATCCATTGATCGAAATGAATTAGCTGATAAGAATGCATTAATTCTTGCAGCTGTAACTCGAGTTAAACTTTTCGTTCGACCAAAAGGATTAAAGATCACACCAAAGGAAGCTGAAAATCTTATCCGATTTAGCAAGATTGATAACCAAAAAATTAAAATATCAAACCCATCACCGTATTACATGACATTAACTGATCTTAAATCAGATAAGAAAGAACTACCAACTGTCATGATCGCGCCATTTAGCGATATTCATGTTAACTCCCCTGTCGGATTTGATACCAGTAAATTGACGTTTAGTTCAATCAATGATTTTGGTGGCGTCACTTCGCCACAGTCAGCCGTTTTCAATTAAGAATTAATCTATTTTATTTCAAATGGAAATAAGGTTTTCTATGTTCGTTTCACTAAAAAAATACAAAAAAATCATCAATAACCATTTGAGACCCTCATACTTATTTATCTGCCTTTTTGTAATTCAAAGCACTAATGCCCAAGAGGGAGAAAATTACTATTTTCCACCTTCTTTGATATCTATCGATTCAGAGCATATTGCTGATTTAAGTACTTTCGCAAGCCAAGGTTCACAATTACCAGGAACCTATGACGTTGATGTTTATTTAAATGGCAATCTCAAGTACAGAAGAAATATTACCTTTGTCAAAGCACAAGATTGCCAAAAGCACGATGACCAATTACCCCAATTCGTAGCAGACCAAACAGGGTTAACTCCACTGTTAACTCCGCATGAACTGGCTGAACTGGGGGTCAATATTGATAGCCTTCCAATGCTGCAATCCGACACTCATCAATGTATTCCTCTGGCGCAATTAATCTCTAATGCGAGCACTGAGTTTGATTTTCCGAAAATGAAATTAAATATCAGTATTCCGCAGATAGCATTAAATAATTTAGCCAAAGATGAAATTCCAACTAACCAATGGGATGAAGGAATCAATGCATTATTTACCAGCTATACATTAGGTGTCACGGATAACCAATATAAGCACGATTTTAGTAAAAACATCTACTTGAATCTAAGAAATGGCGTCAATTTAGGAAGCTGGAGATACCGTGATAATCGCACATGGACCAGCTATAAAAGCAAACATAATCAAGAAAGTAACTGGCAATATCTCAACAGCTATGTCGAGCGAGGGATCATCCCTTGGCGAAGCCGCTTAGTGTTAGGGGACAGTTCAACCAATAACACCGTTTTTGATTCGCTAACTTTTCGCGGTGCGCAATTGCGAACGGACGAAAGTATGTATCCGTCGAGTCAACAAGGGTTTTCGCCGATTATCCGCGGTGTGGCAAACAGTAATGCGACCATTGAAATTCGCCAAAATGATTATTTAATCTACCAAGCTAATGTCGCACCTGGTGAGTTTGCCATTACCGACTTAAACGCCATGAGTTCGAGTGGTGACTTGCAAGTCAGTATTCTTGAAGCTAACGGCGATATTCAATCTTTTATCGTGCCCTATTCCTCTGTTCCGGTGTTATTACGAGAAGGTCGAATTAGTTATAGCCTGACCGCGGGTGAGTTTCGCTCAGATAACAGCCATTATGATACAACTCAATTTGGAGAAACCACGCTTATCTGGGGAGCATCTTCATTAACAACGCTCTATGGCGGAGTTCAATATGCCCAAAATTATCTGGCAGGAGCAGTCGGTACTGGCTTTAACTTAGGGACATGGGGGGCATTTTCAGCCGATATTACCCATGCCAATAGCCAGTTAACCGATGGGAGTCGCTATCAAGGGCAGTCACTGCGATTTCTATACGCACGAGCCTTCCCTGAAACGGGTACTAATCTCCAACTGACTGGGTATCGATACTCAACCCGAGGCTACTATACCCTACAAGAAACATCGTTAAACCGGATGTCTGGTTGGCTATCGCAAAATGAAACCCTTGATACCAATGGGGAACTGAAAACCAACAATACCGACTATTTTAATCTTTACGATAATAAGCGTGAAAGAATACAGACCAATATTTCACAAAAGATAACGGGGGTTGGTTCCATTTATTTAACTGGTGTCCGCCAGAGTTTTTGGGAGCGAAATGGCAGTTCGGTTTCCATACAATCAGGATTAAGCAGCCAAATTGGCGATATTAATTACACGCTCTCGTATGGATTAAATAAAAATGTTGATCAATACGACGTAAAAACGACTGATAGGAATATTTTCTTAACGGTATCCATCCCGTTACAGAAGTGGTTACCTCAAGGAGCGCCGTCAATATATGCCTCTTATAGTGTTAACCACGATAGCCAAGGAGAGTTAATCCAGCAGACCAGTTTAAGCGGAAGTTTACTGGCTCAGCAAAACCTTAATTGGAATGTTGCTCAAGGTTATTCATCGAGTAATGGGAATGACGGGAATATCAACTTAGCCTACCAAGGCGGCTATGGAAATACTCAAATCGGTTATAGCTATGGTAAGGATTACCGTAAAGTTTCAACGGGTATTTCTGGTGCAATGACCCTGCACTCCGATGGTGTCATTTTTAGTCAACCCCTTGGTGAGACCAACATTCTGATTTCCGCTCCGGGAGCGAGCGATATTCCCGTTGAACATACCAGTGGTGTGAAAACGGATTGGTTCGGTTACACCATCAAGCCTTACGCAACGCCCTATCGTTTAAATCGTATTGCACTAGATAGCAGCGAGTTAGATGAACAGACGGAAATTGAAAACAGCGTTCTGACGACAGTGCCTACTCGTGGCGCTATCGTCAAAGCAAACTTTGTGACTCGCCAAGGTGCTCGCGCACTGGTTCACATCGTAAAAAATGGCAAAAATTTGCCTTTCGGCACCTTAGTTTCGATTGGGCACCAAACGGCAATTGTGAATGATGATGGGCAGGTTTATTTATCTGGGCTCGAATCTTCTGGCGAATTAACCGCCAAATGGGGATATGACGATGAAAACCAGTGCCAAGCCACATACTCGTTACCTGAAAATACAGATCTGCAATCATTAATTCGATTTGATGTTAATTGCCAATAACCATTGGTCAATAACAGAAATATTTAATTATTTATTCAAACAACAGGCTTAATATGAACTTAATTACCAATAAAATCTTTAAATTAATTTTGGCTGTCACCTTTGTTGGTGGCATAAATATCAATTTAGCTATCGCTGAAAGTGCAAGTGCGTTAGTTAAAATAAAAGCGACTGTTTTAGCGGGTTGCTCACTTGATGCACCCGATACGGTTTCTTTAGATAAGATTCCGAGTTCTGCATTTAATAATAAATTAACCGGAGATGACCTAGACACTTATTCTAAAACATTTACGTTGACCGCTACCTGTTCAGGTACCGATAAATATAAATACACCTTCAAAGCAAATCAGGCTGATGGTTCCTGTATTAAAACGGATGCTGACTTTATGCGCTACTGCTTAAAATTCAATGATGATTATCTTGATTTATCGTCGACAACAGCAACCTTGGAAAGAGATAGCACCAAAGATGGGAATGAGACAGAAATCACTGTCGTTCCTCAGGTGGCCTCTACCTCAAGTACCCCTGTTGGTGATGTTAATGGACAGATTACTGTCACTATCGAGCCGATGTAAATTGCAGATTAACCAGTAAGGTCAACAACATTGCGCCAGTTATTTATTTTTGTTATTTCGTTATTCCCACTGTCTTTTTATGCGGAGACGACATTTATTCTAAAAGAAACTAAAAATGAATATATTGAAGATATTCAAGCTCAAGGGAGAAATAACTCACTCTCGTTTATGGTAGATTACAGTAATCCTAATGGAACATCAGGCCCATTACGAACAGCATGTTGGTCAAGCATTGAGGAAATGAAAAATGATTTCTATAGTGAAGGGTTGGGTTTCTATGCAGAAACTTTTAATGATGGAAAAATTAAACTTAATGGAAGTGCAAGCGTAAAAGATTTCTTTGGCGGTGATAATTCAATTAGTGGAATTGCATATATAAACAGCCTCTCAGGATTTGACAATGAAACATGGCTTTTTTATTGTTCTATAGTTACAAACTCCGCTAGCCAAGTACTATTTAGACCGACAAGTGTCACCTATACCATTATTAAATTACATGCATCGAGCATTGCATTTCCTCATATCAGCGCACCTGCTGTCATTGATTTAAAAACCTGCTCACCCAATGACAATCTAGAAACGGTTATTCCATTAACTGTAGGCTTTGTGGGATATATGGGGCAAAGTAAAAAAATGGATTTAACCGTAAGATCTCATGATTTGCCTGATGATTTTGATATTGTTCTTGATAACCAAAGTATTCTTAATACTCAGCCCCAAGTCATTCAAATGCCCGCAGGGCAAAAAGAGAAACAGATTGAAACTCACCTAAAAGGAAAATGCCCAAGTCAAGCAGGAGAATATATTTGGAATGCAGAATACATTACGACTATTCAATAAACTTGATTTCGCATTCCATTATTCACTCACTAATATAAAAAATCCGCCTGAGGGCGGATTTACACTCATGATGAATGTAGAAAAGAATAAACAAATAAAAGATATTAATAATATCAAATTGATATCTAACTTGTTTTTTCAAAATAGCTTTCAATATCCTTGTGAGTATCACTTAGCTTCACATTTGGAATTTCACCGTGATAATCATTATTCAGCTGAAACCTTAATTCACTGAAAAAGTCCCCAAAATCATAATCTAAAATAAAAAGAACACTTAATAATGTATCAACAGAAATACGGCATTTCCCACACTCATATCGTGAATAATGCTGCTGTGAAATACCTAGCTGGTTAGCCACCTTGGTGCCTGAGAAACCTTTTATTTTACGAATCCGTTTCAGTTCTTTGCCGATTATTACGGAGTAAACATTATTTTCAGGTTTACTATCTTCATCTATGCTCTTCATATTTTATATATTTCCCTGTACAGGAACGATTAAATTAAAGATTTAATTTTCGATCCTACTGATAGATAGAAATTATCCATTATGAGTGACTTTTATAGTGTCATTATTTTGAGTTTTAAAACCGTAACGACTTAATGGTGAAATCACTAACTCCTGTACTGTATTTTTCACATTGATAGTTTTGCTTTCATTCGGTCTTAAATAGAATTGATCAATACTATAAGCGTCATTGCTCGGTAATGCCGTGACTGAAGGTGATAAGCGAACAACTTGATCCCCTGTATTCGTCAACGTCAGTTGATTATTTTTTTGATTAACGGTGATATTTTTCCAAGGTGTTTGGCTTAATACACTATTTGCAGGAGTAATCAACATGGCGACATCTTGGCGAATAGGCATTTTTGCTGAGTTTTGCTTAACGGCACCAACACCTTGGAAAGAAACACGCAAAATCGCTTCTTGTTTTAAATCTAACCCTTTCTTTAAAACAAAATTAATTTGCTGGCTTTCATTTGGTTCAATTCTAACAATAGGCGGAGATACCATAACATCTTTAGCCATAGGCTGAGAACCATCTAGATCAGAGACTTTTGTTGATAATAAGATAGGCTCTTTCGATGTATTTTTTACACTAAATACTTTGCGCTCTTCATCTGCATCTAAAATGACGGTCATCGTTTCTAATTGGAAACTCGCTTTTGCAGATACACTCATTAAGCCCATTAAACTTAAAAATGCGATATAAATTAATTTTTTCATTGAAACCTCAAACTTGTATTCAAATAATATTAAGATTATTGGCAGATAGCCTCTGCCTCTTCATAAAGTGATTCAGCGGAAAAAACTTCCGGTACGTTATATTTAATAATGCAATCATCAGAGTTAGGTGAGCGTAAAATAATGTCATCACCAATTTGCTCATTACTGAGTAATAAATTACCTTCCCCCATGATGACGCCCATATAATCACCTTTTTTATTAAGCACACTGGCTCCAAAAGGAACGTCATCGCCATTGGACATTTTGATGCTCAATAATAATTGCCGCATTGTGGTTGCCTGAATGCGCTTTGTCATGACAGTACCTCTCGCCGCCGCAACATCAAACGATGTTGTATCCAAACGAACATTCAGAGGCAATTTCTCTGTATTTAGCTGCACCGTAGACTTTTGGTTTTTTGGTAACGATGAAATCGCTGCCGTACCAAAATGATTGGTTATCGTGGTGCCACTGCCCATCGTGTTGACTCTAACCCCTGGCGCATCCGGTACATACACGATGCCAAAGGTGTCTCCTAAAGGTACCGATGACGTTGCAAATAACCCATCGGAATACGCCATTCCACCTGATGCAGAGACTGTGACTGAGTGTGTATTATTCTGGGACATCGAACCGCTCAGCGAAATATTGCTATACGCATTGGCATTATTAATACTGCCATTCACCACACTAGTATCATCATTACGGCCAGCGCCAACGGAATACCTTAAATTATCGCTAACTTGCTGATTGTAATTTGCCATTACCATAGTTTTATCTTGGTAATATTGGCTCTGCATACTGATACTTTTTTTCTTACCTAATGGCATCGATGCATTAATAAAAATTCGACTATCTTGGTCATCACCCGTTTGGTAATTCACATTCACCGAAATATCTGCAATTTTTCGGCTATAGCCTGCTGAATAAAAAACGGCATCAGATTTATCGCCATAAAATTGATTATGGTTAACGTTAGCGCTAAAGCGCCCCCATGTAACATCGCCCCAACTTGCAAATAACGAAGAGGTGGTTTGTAATTCTCCACTAAACCATCCATTCGTATTTTCTTGCTCATCCTGAGCGGGTTGCTTTTTTAATAATGAGCTATCCAAAGTTGGAAATTTATTCGTGCGATATAAAACAGATGCTCCGAATGTCATTTTTTCAAATGCAATATTGCTATTAAAATCGATCTGCTCCCCGCGCTTTTCATTATTTCTCGCACTTTGAACACCAATCCCCGCAGAAACCGGCGTTGAGAAATCAAAATAAGCGTTAAATCGTCCACTCACCGCTTGAAATTGATTTGAATAAAGTACGCCTGCGCCATAATTTGACATCCCATATTGCTGGCTTATTTCGGCACTGCCAATAATGGGTTTATCCGTTCGCAGATCACTTTGGCTACGATAACGCCCCGCTGAAAATTGATAACTCATGGGCAAAACTACAGTTTGTTGGTTAGCTGTTACCACCTGAAACTGCTGTTTTTCACCGTTATCTTGAAAAACAGTGACATCCAAAGGCGAGCCAATCACCACATTATTAATACGATTTAACTCAAAAGGCCCTGCAGGTACCATCGTTCGATATAGCAGTCGTCCATTTTGCTGAACTTCAACCGTTGAGGGTGTACTTGCAAACCCAGTCACCGGAACAACTAAAATATTCGAACCTTGCAAAGAGCTATCTGAGTAAATTTGCACACCATCCAGCGGTGTTCCCCCAAAAAATGCGCCTTGTGTATTAAGTTGCCCAATATCTAATAAAGACTGCAAAGGCTCGATGCTTTTTGACAGTACGGTTTCATTAAACTGATATTGTGATTTTGAATCTCCAGCAGAGAGGCTACTGTTATTTCGCAGAACCCAATTTTGCCAGTTAATGCCTGTTTCAAACTCTCCTTGATAGAAACGCTGGCTGTAATTACCGTTAATATGCATACCATATAATTGATAGTTACTGACAACACCAAAACCACCGTAAGTTAATTCATTGCCTTGTAGCTTTGGGTCTAAATTCTCTTCGGCAACCACCATATCAATTTGGTAGGAGCTAGGATGTAATGCAATTTTTGCGTCTGGGTAAATTTGTTCGAATGTATTACATCCGTCCGTTAAGTTAACTTTTTTTAACCTCAACTTATTCATTAACTCGTCAGTCAGGCAAAGCTCACCGTTTTCATTGATTTCAATATTCGCAGTATATTCATTACTGCCATTTAATTTTATGGTGACATCATGATTTCCGGGTAAAAACTGATTACCCTTCATAAAGAATTCAGCGACCTCTGCTCCATACCCTAGTGCTTTTAAAGAGTCGATATCAAAATTAATTGACGATCCTGTTCCACTCTTTATTGATTCAGATGCATCGGAATTATTCACATGCAGTACGACAAAAATTAAAAATAGTTGGCAATAAGAAAATTTATTTTTCTTATTCATTATTATTTTTATTTCCAATATAAATTACTAAGAATTAAAACTATATTCCAAATGAAAATATAATATCTGCACTACCATCTAATTCCACTGCCTCAATAATTGGGCCATTGGTCTCTTTAAGGCTGTTTAATATAGGCTTAACGGCTATATTAACGGTGAAATTTTTCCCACTGGATAATACGTTTTCATTTGTAAACCATGCGTATTTTTTCCCTTTTAAGACTGCTCCTTGAATACGCTGAAATGGTCCTGCGCCATCCACTGCACCGATCCCAACCACTTGGCCATCCACTTTAGGTTGGTTTAGTATCAGCTGGTAATTCCCTAATCGCCCTTGATTATTCACTTTCCCTAGTCCAAAGTAATCTTCGTTTCCCAACTGTGATGAATCACTTCGGTTATCCGAGAATTGAACAAGCAGTTGAGTTGGCGTATTACACGATACTTGCCATGTTTTGGTAATCTCGGGTATTTCCGTCGCTTTAGCTGCATTAAACTGGCGAGCATGCAATTGATTAAACTGATATTGCCCGCCATCAGGGATAACGATTTCACACGTAGGTGGGGACTCAACCTGTTCAATAATATTTCTATTTTGAAAAGTATGCGAATAAACTGCTTCACTAAAAAACAGACTACAATATGTCAATAACAATGTAGCTTTAGTTACTGGAGTGACAAATAAACGCATATATTCCCCAAGAAACACATCTCATTCGAATTTAATTAAATACCAAAGTTAAAAGCCAGCACAGCTTCTGCTTGATAATCAACATTAGACGTTAAATCGATCCCGGCTGCCGTTAATTGGCTGATTGAACTAAGATAAACGCTGGTTGTTACAAAATCTGCAGAGAATACTTTTCCTGCTGTTAATTTATTGGCGAATATTGTTGAGCTCTTTGTGCCAAAACCATTAAGTATTTTTTTAGTCATGATAGAATCATTTGCTGTAACACCATCACTTGCAATAAAAGCAGTTTTAGAATCAATAGTGACATCAGAAACCGCAAACATCACTGCACCGACGGGTTTATCTGGACTATCCGAATGCACCATGAAAAAATAGCTATCGCCAGATGCTGTAGGCCATGGCGTATTTTGATATGTATCTGTTGCCCGATAGGTTAAATATGTCTCCGCATCACAAGTCACAGTGACATTCTTTTTAACCGGTGATTGTAATACCGTATATACTGTTTGGCTCAAATATCTTGGCGATGTTTTTGCCAGTTCGAAAATAACATCTGACTGTTCATTTCCATTGATTAAACAAGTTGGTTTTTTAACTTCACCTGATACTTTTATATTTGCAGTTGTATTAGCAAATACAACTGGAGATATTAATACAGTCGATAGTATTAATGGTGTTATTTTTTTAATCATCGTTCAATTCCATAATGAATAGATATAAGATTATATCTATTCATTTCAATTATAAAATTAATTTCAACTAAAAAATTAGAGAGAAAAAGCAAATGCTAATGTTGCATGACCATCTAATTTCGCATCACCCGAACTTGTTTTTAAGGCTGCATTCAATGTTGGACGAACATCAAAGTCTGCTGCAAAAATCTGCCCTGATCTTAATGTGCTCACCGCTGTTGCCCACCCCATTTTTTTCGTTTTATCAACATATAATGCGGTTCCATAAGTCGTACCATTGGTAACCCCTACGGCTTGAGCCACGCTTGCTGCATCCGCTTTGACTGTCGCATTCTTCATCTGGATAGTATATAAACCAACTTTTTTATCCGTATCATATAAACCTAACCCAAAGTTAGCAGCACCCGCGGTTAATACAGAACTTGCACGGTTATCAGTTGAAGAGAAGGTTAAATAAGTCGCTGCATCGCAAATTACTTCAATGCTATTTGTTTTTGCGTCAAGTCCTAAATTACCAGAAACAGGGAACATTCCAGGTGACACATCAAATACATATTCTAGGTCAACTTCATTCTGTCCTTTAATAGTACAGGTTGGTGGTGTAATTGAACCTGTGACTTTTAAATTAGCAACGGGTGCCGCTGCTAATGTCGCGCTTGAAGCAGAAATTAAAGATAATGCAATTATGGTTTTCTTAAACATGAAATAAGTCCTATAAAATATAAATAATATTTAAACGAATAAAACCCCTCCTATTTGAACTTTAAATTCAAAACAAGAATATTTTAGATATTTAGTTGGTTTTATTTATTTTCAATATCGATTTAATGCTAATGAATCTCATCAGCCTAATTAACTCGATGGAGCTATTATAAGCATATATTTTTAGGATTTGAATTAGCCTAAATAAAGCAAATTATTCAACTTTGCTTTATTACAAAGTATTTCAGTATGTTTCATCATAGAAAATAAATAAGTAAACTCAATTACTCGTTTTAAGATTATCCATTGAATATATTTAAACCTAGAATCGTCATAAAAAGAATGCAAATACAGCTTTTTATATCAAATATACTTTTTATTTGTTCCGATTAGTGAAGAATTACAATTTAACACACATACAGAGTAAAAATAAAAGATCGATTATTGACAAATAAAGACAGTGATGTTTTTATTTAATTAAAAATCAATAAGATAGAAATAAATAATTTAACGAGCCATTCACACTTATAAACAGTAAACTAAAGAAACTATACAAACTTGTTAAGTTACACCAAAATCATAACCAAGTTGTTACACCAATGAAGAGTTATAATAGTGGCTTTATCTTTCTATCTTTTTTAATTGTCATATTTTAACTATCTATATATGACAGTAGCTATTTGCCATTACATTTTATCCTAGTAACTCATTTTTAGTTGGTGGATCATAAAGCCATTGTCTAACAGTTTAATAATTTATTTTTTGACCTGCGCTATAAAACAGTCAGATATAATGTAAGCAATAGTAAAAAACCGCTTTTTATTTTTTCCGTTTCTTTCTCACCGTCACACTCTTTTTCTTTTTGTCTTCTCGGCTTGATGACCAAATCTCAATGTAATTCATATTCATTAGGAAAAAGACAATGCAACTTCCCAGAACGACCATCCAAACCAACATCGCTTTTGGAATATCACCAAAGCGAAAGATTAATAACAGTGGAATAAGCACCATCATGCTGATAAACATCGAGCTAATCATGCCTAATGCCACGGGGGCGATAAATTTCTTCATCCCGATCATTCTCATCACCAATGTGAAAACAATACAGGCTGGGATCATTCCAAATGTGGCAAACATCACGATCAACCCCGGTTCCCCTTTATTTACCAACCAATCGGTGAAACCAAACCATGAAAAAGGAATTGTGATCATGATGCAGACTCCTGTTGAAGATACAGCAAGGGAATATCCTTAAAACGGAATAAGAGCGTAAAAATGAGATTCGGGAAAAGGCGAATATTGGTGTTGTATAACGTGACCGTTTGATTAAAAAATTCACGGCGATCCGCAATTTGGTCTTCAAGCCCTTTTGCTGACGCTTGTAATGTTAATAACGCCTGCTGGCTAATCAACTTAGGGTATTTTTCAGCCAGTAAAAAAATCGGTTTTAAATGTGAGCGAAATTGGTTTGCGGAATCCACTTTAACATCGAGCTGTTGCGTGGATAAATAGTGCTGACGACTTTGCAGTAATTCACTAATTAAACGCTTTTCATGGGTCATTGCCCCTTCTGCAACCACCGTCAATTGAGGCATTAGATCTGCCTGCTTTTTTAGAAGCACATCAATATTGGCAAACGCTTTTTCGCAATTATTTTTCAAGAAAATAATATTGTTGTAGATCCCCACAATATAGCGAACCAAAATGGTGCCTATCACGGCGACAAAGATCCAAAAGATAATCTGATTCATATCATTCACTGTCAGATAACGAAATTTGGTTAAAATGGAGCGTTAAATACCCATCTTGATAACTCACTGGCGTCATTAATATTAACGCAATCAAAATAGCTGCAATCATTGCTGTCACCCCGATATTCCGACGCATCGGCGCAGATTTATTCCAGCTAGTCACATAATCTGATGGCGAAACACCTAATAACATATGAGGGGCTTTACGGGTGATCACCACTTTGCCATTCTCACTGTCCGCCGAACCAATCAATAAGTAACTCATGCCGCTTTCAAGCAAATACTCTTTATAACGACGATTGCCACTTTCATAATCCATATGGGGGGATAACCCGGTGTGGACAAAATAATCTGGGTCACAAATCACATTAACTGAGCCAGTATCATCCGTAATGGTGAAATTATATAACTGTGCGCTGCTATCTCTGAGGGTATAACTTTTTTTACCCTCTTTATCCGTAGAGATGGAGTACTCGTAATAGAAAGCACCGTAACAGCTTCGATTACCCAACTTACTTTTGACTTCCTTTCCTGATGTTATTTTCCCTTCTACTTCCACGAGTCCCATCGCAATTGAGCGAATTTTTGAAGTAGCGAGGTTCTTTTGAAACTTTAGAAAGCGTTTTTCGGGGGTATTTTGAATAAAACTGAAAACAAATAATAAGACGAAAGCCACAAAAAAGAGGCGAATGTCGATAAAAAACCCCATGGTTAAACATCCTGCTAATGCAGTCCCAACAAGGGTTTTTAATAATGCGGTAAATTTTGAGGAGCCTTCCTTTTGCAACCGTTGATAATTTTTATAAGCGCTTTGCGTTATTCCAACGACAATGCGACTAGCTGCAAAAGCCATCCCTACAGCTACTGCATAGAAAAAGTAGTATTCGTATTCGCCAGGTTTTGGCGAAATAGTTTCCCATGCCCCAAATAGCACCGAGGTAAAAAGAATAACGCCCCAATTTAATTTACGCTTTTTGGAAAATTTTCTGTCTAAATAAAAAAGAATGCCGCCCAATGCGGCACCTAGAAAATAGTAGATATTCACTGATGATACCTTTAACGGTGATTACGATTTGAATTGAATACCATCATATTTTTTCTCAGCCTCGGAGATTTCCAATAAAGGCAATGCAGTAAAACCAAAAATACTGGCAAAAAGACTATCTGGGAACATTTGGATCGCCGTATTGTATTGTGTTGTTGCATCATTAAAGCCTTCACGACGCTGAGCAATTTTATCTTCCACTTCGCTTAGTGCAATTTGTAATTGGGTAAATTGCTCTCCCGATATTAGCGTTGGGTAGTTTTCAGCAACCGCGACGAGGCTTTTTAGTGCCTTATCCATTTCATTCGATGCCGCTATTTTTTCATTCACATTTTTAGCGCTAAAATAATTCTGGCGAGCATCACTCAATGAGGTAAATAACGCTTTTTCATGCTCCATGGCTTTTTCAACTATCGTGACTAATTGGGGAATTTGGTCAGCGCGCTGTTTTAAAATCACATCAATATTGGCAAATTGATTGCTCACTTGATTCCGAGTGCTCACCAAGCGGTTATAAATAGAAATTCCCCATCCTGCTAAAATAAACAGTAAAACTAGAAGAACAATCATTGTCGTTGCCATTTTTATGCCTTTTAATTAAAAAAATCATTAATGCTGAGGTATTTAATTTAAGTTATCGAGATAACACTTTTTATTCAATCGGAAAAATAGCAAAGAAAAGGATTAATAGAGATTTACACGCCACACTAAATCGATCGTGATCACATTAATGACGCAAACTAATTCAAATTTCACCTTAAAGTGTTAGCTGAAATGTTTTTTCAAAGATTCTTCACTTCTGAAAATAACGAAACTAATTATACTCATTCGAAAATCATCGCATCCACTATAGTTTGCATTTTATCTGTCAAACAAACCTCATAAACAAAAGAGTTTTTAAATAAAAAATAGGATTTGAATCACAATTATCACTTTTTTATTTAGCATCTCTCAAAAATGACGACGTCGTCATATTAAAAACCAAACAATTTATTTATAACAATAGAGCATCACTTTTCTCACACCATTATTATTTTTAGCCGTCAAGCGTTACAAAGAGAACGGTTTAGTTACAAAAGCAACGTTAAATGTTGACGTCAACATTATAGCCAACATCCAGAATGAGGTTATTAGAATATGAGTACCCTACCTGAAAAAATGAAAGCTGTTGTATGTCATGGTCCCCATGATTACCGCTTTGAAGCGATTAAAAGACCAATACCAGGGTTTCGTGAAGTGGTCATTAAAGTCGACGGATGCGGTATCTGCGCAGGTGACTGTAAAGCGAATGATGGCGCTCAAATGTTCTGGGGTGAAAACCCATGGATCAAAGCCCCTGTCGTACCGGGACACGAATTTTACGGACGTGTTGCTGAGCTGGGCGAAGGTTCTGGTGAGAAATATGGTCTAAAAGTGGGCGATCGTATTTTAGCGGAACAAATCGTGCCTTGCTGGGAGTGCCGTTTCTGTAAGTCAGGCAAATATTGGATGTGCGAAACCCACGATATTTATGGCTTTCAAAAAGAGGTTGCCGATGGAGGGATGGCTGAATATATGCGTTTTTCTGAACGTGCCATTATTCACAAAATCCCTGATGAGCTTTCAGAAAAAGATGCCGCATTAATCGAGCCAATGGCCTGCGCCATCCATACCGTTCGCCGCGGTGATATCGATTTAAATGACGTTGTCGTTATCGCAGGTGCGGGTCCACTGGGTCTGTGCATGATCCAAGTCGCAAAACTCAAAACCCCGAAAAAATTAATCGTTATCGATGCTATCGATGAACGCCTTGAATTAGCGAAGAAATTTGGCGCTGATGTGGTAATTAATCCACTGAAAGAAGATGCAATCAAATTGGTTAAAGAGATGACCGAAGGTTACGGTTGCGATATCTATATCGAAGCGACTGGCGCTCCAATCGGCGTGACTCAAGGGTTAGAAATGATCCGTAAACTGGGTCGCTTCGTCGAGTTCAGCGTTTTCGGTAAAGAAACCACCGTAGACTGGTCAATTATCGGTGACCGTAAAGAGTTAGATATTAGAGGTGCTCACTTAGGCCCTTACAGCTACGAGGTCGCCATTGACCTATTTAGCCGCGGGTTAGTATGTGCTGACGATATCGTTACCCACTTCTACTCAATCGATGATTGGGAAGAGGCGTTTGTTATGGCGAAATCAGCGGACTCTATCAAGGTCGTTATCAAGCCATAATGCTGTTTTAGTGCAATATCAATATAATGAAATGCAATATCAGCATAATTAAAGTAAGTCATTAATAATCATAAAATTAACAGTACCCTATAACACTAAAGACTCTTTAGGAGAACATCTTATGTTGAGTAAATTTAAAAAGTTAGCTGTTGCAGCAAGCGTTTTAACACTGGGCATGGCTTTTAACGCGACAGCAAAACCTGTTTCTGTCGGAATGTCGTTTCAAGAACTGAATAACGAATATTTCGTAACCATGAAAGAGGCTTTAGAAAGCGCAACGGGTGAAATGGGCGCTCAGCTTTATATCTCCGATGCGGCTCACGATGTCTCAAAACAGACAAGCGATATCGAAGATATGCTGCAAAAGAAAATCGATATCCTGCTGATTAACCCAGCAGATAGCGTAGGTGCAGAAACCGCTGTATTAGCAGCGAAAAAAGCGGGTGTCGTGGTGATTGCAATCGATGCGCAAGCTAACGGCCCAATAGACTCTTTCGTGGGTTCTAAAAACTATGAAGCGGGTCTAATGGCGGGTAAACGTTTAGGTGAATCGTTAGGTGGTAAAGGTGAAGTTGCTATCCTTGATGGTATCCCTGTCGTGCCAATCCTTGAGCGTGTTCGTGGTTTTGAAGCTGCCATGAAAGAGTATCCAAACATCAAGATTGTGACCAAATTAAATGGTAAACAAGAGCGTGATACTGCGATGAACGTCACTGAAAACATGCTGCAAGCTAACCCTGGCTTGAATGGTATCTTCAGTGTGAACGATGTGGGTTCTTTAGGCGCATTAGCGGCAATCGAATCTGCGGGTCGTGATGTGAAACTGGTGAGTGTTGATGGCTCCCCTGAAGCCGTCGCTGAAATTGCCAAAGGTAATTCGCCATTTATCGCGACCTCCGCACAATTCCCGCGTGACCAAGTACGTATTGGTTTAGCCATGGGCTTAGCAAAACACTGGGGAGCTAACGTGCCTAAAGAAGTTCCTCTGGATGTTAAGTTAATCGACAAAACCAATGCTAAAGATTTCCATTGGTAATCAGCGATTAATAAAGTAAATAAGTCGAACTCAGTATTGCGTCTGTGGATTATTCCCTGGCGCAATACTCTTAATAAAAATGAATGACACTCTGTTTATTGGAAAGCGTTTATCTTTCCAACTCGCTTTGTTACCCATTTTTAAGCGGTAAAGAAAATAAGGGAAGCAACATGATGCAATTGTTAGCATTAAAAGATGTCAGTAAAACTTTCCCTGGGGTTAAGGCGCTAGATAATATTAATCTCTCTTTAGAAAAAGGAGAGGTACACGCACTGCTGGGTGAAAATGGTGCGGGTAAATCAACGCTAATGAAAGTGCTGTGTGGAATTCATAAACCAGATAGCGGGAAAATACTTATCGAAGGTGAAGAACACACTTTCCATAATTATCGTGATGCCATTAAAGCGGGTGTCGGTATTATTTTCCAAGAGTTTTCGTTAATCCCTTATTTAAATGCTTTTGAAAATATCTTTTTAAACCGGGAAATTAAAAATAAATTTGGCTTATTAGATAGAAAACTTATGCGTGAAAAAGCGCAGATAATCCTCTCTGAGTTGGGCGTTAATATTGATATTGATGAACCCATTAGCCATTTAAGTATTGCTGAACAGCAATTTGTGGAAATTGCCAAAGCGCTCTCTCTGGATGCCAAAATATTGGTATTAGATGAGCCAACGGCGACATTAACCCCCAAAGAAGCCAATCACCTATTTGATGTGATGCGTGACCTGAAAGCGAAAGGCGTCGGCATGTTCTTTATCTCTCACCACTTGGAAGAGATTTATGAAATCTGCGACACCATTAGCGTATTGCGAGATGGTCAATATATTGGCTCCCGCAAAGTGGATGACACAGACCTTGATGTGATCATCGAAATGATGGTGGGTCGTGAAGTCGAAAATATCTATCCACCAAAACGTCATTTTGATGAGCAAGAGATCATTCTCGATGCTCAAATTCAACGGTTTGCTTCTAGCCCAACCAACCACATTCAATTGAAAAAAGGCGAGATCCTCGGTCTTGCAGGCTTAGTCGGCTCTGGCCGCACTGAAAATATTCTCGCCATGATAGGTGCAGATAAAGCCTACAAGAAAAAAGTGGTTCTAGAGGGGAAAGACGTCAAAGTGAAGTCTGCAGCGCAAGCGCTCCAGTTAGGTATTGGACTTTTACCTGAAAGCCGTAAAACTCAAGGTTTGGTTTTGCCATTCTCAGTTAAAGAGAATATTTGGCTAAATAACCACGCTCAAAAACTGTTCTTAATTCAAAATAAAAAAGAACATTTGTTATCTCTTGATTTAATTTCGCAAGTCAAAGTAAAAACACCAGAAGCAGATACGGCAGTTTCAACACTTAGCGGTGGAAACCAGCAAAAAGTGGTAATTGCACGTTGGCTGAATAAACAAGCCAAAATTCTTATTTTCGATGAGCCTACACGAGGTATCGACGTCGGAGCAAAATCAGAAATCTATCAATTAATGCGTTCACTCACCGAAAAAGGGGTCTCAATTATTATGATCTCCTCAGAGCTGCCTGAAGTTATTGGCGTGAGCGATCGTGTTTTGGTGTTTCGAGATGGTGAAGTTGCTGCTGAATTAAGTGGGGACGAGATTAACTCAACCCAAATTATGTTACATGCTGCCGGCAATATTATATAGGATCATGACTATGTCTAACCAAAGTACAATTCCACTGGCAAAGAATAAATTTAATTTTGCCAAATTAACCAAGATACCGGCATTTTTACCTCTCGTTGGGTTAATTATTTTATTTGCTTGTATGTCCATTTTTAATGAGCATTTTTTAACGGTAAATAACTTATCTACTATTGCCCGCCAAGTTTCTATTAACGCAATCATTGCTATCGGGATGACATTCGCCATCTTAACCGGAGGGATCGATCTTTCCGTTGGGGCAGTTATGGCGCTATCCGGTACATTGATGGCTGGATTAATGAAATATTATGGTATGGACCCTTCCATTGCCATTGCACTGGGTCTGCTATCTGGTATCGCATTTGGATTTATTAATGGAATTTTAACTGCTTACGGTAAAATGCCGCCGATTATCGTGACCTTAGGCGCAATGATCATCGCGAAAGGCTTAGCGCTAATTTACACTGGTGGCTACCCTATTTCTGGCTTACCTCAAGAGTTTGCTTTTTGGGGACGTGAAGAATTGATGGGAATTCAGGTACCTATCCTGTTAATGCTGGGTCTGTATCTAATTTTTTATGTGGTGCTTAATCATATTCCATTCGGTCGCTATATTTATGCGATTGGCGGTAACGAAGAGGCAGCGCGTTTAAGTGGTATCCGCGTTGAGCGCTACAAAATGTTGGTGTACGTCATCAGTGGTTTCACTGCGGCATTTGCCGGGCTGATTTTTACCTCTCGCGTAATGAGCGGTCAGCCTAATGCCGGTGTAGGTTTTGAGCTTGATGCCATTGCAGCCGTGGTTTTGGGTGGTGCATCTATCGCAGGTGGTCGCGGGATGATCATCGGTACATTGATCGGTGCAATGATTTTAGGCGTACTGAATAATGGCTTGAACTTGTTGGGTATTTCACCGTATGTTCAATATATTGTAAAAGGCTTAATTATCTGGGGTGCAACCTTAATTAGCTCAATGAAACGTTAATTTTTACGCTTTGATAAAAAACAATAAATAAGGATTTCATCATGAAATCCTTATTTTTTTAATCATAAGTCACCAGTCTTCCATTGACGAAAATTTGCTTGGAGCCAGTTTCTTTCGTTGAGCCACCTTCTATCTCTGCAAACAGTAATTCCGCTGTTCGCTTACCTAAATAAACTGAATCATGGTGAACGCCTGAAATTGATAAATGATAAGTATCAGCATAAGGAGGTAAGTCCACTGAAAAATAACGGCAAGATAATCCAAGTTCAGAAATGATTTTGTACATCCCCGCGGTAATAATTCCGTTTAATCCCACGATATACATATTTGGTGTATAGAGTTCTTTTATTTTTTCTCTTAAATACGCTTCATCTTTCTTACTAAATATATAACTGCTGTACAGGACATGGATATTTTTACGGCTGGTAAATTGATCATAAATACCTGCTAAACGTGAAAGACTAATTTCAGAATGCTCAGGCCCTGAAACAATTAAGGTATTTTCACTGCGTTGCTGATTGAGATATTTACCCGTTAATGCCCCAATTTCAAAGTTTTTCAAAAATAGCCCTGGGTAATCTTTGCCATAAATAGAGCGGTCAACAAAAACCAGTGGGACTTTATGCTGATCAATCAGCGACAAATAACTCGGTTGATAGGCTTTATCGTCACGTACTGGCGAAAGTAAAATTCCACTGGCCTTATAGCTGACTAAGGTCTCAATCGCCGTTTGTTCGGCTTTTTCATCGCTATCGGTATCAAAGATCATCACCTGATACCCTTTCTCTTTCGCTAAACGAGAAACCGTCTGGATTAATACCACATAGAATGGGTTAAAGGTACTGTCCGTGACAACCCCAATAATACGGCTATTTTTATTCTTTAAATTCCGTGCAAATACATTGGGAACATAATTTAACTCTTGCGCGATAGCGAGTATTTTTTCTCGCGTCTCTTTTTTTACCAATTCTGGGTGATTAAAAGCTCGAGATACCGTAATATCCGTCACATTCGCGCGCTTGGCGATATCAATGATCGTTGTTGAACTATCTTGTTTAGTCATATTTATGCTAGTCAACCTGTAATGATTATTGTATTTGGTAGGGTATGGCGTGTTCTGTTGATGTCGCTGCTGAATAAGAATTGCGATTAATCCATTATACCTATTTATCATTGAAGATAAATCAGTTTTCTTTCTTATACATCAAATCAATAGCACCTTATGCCTAATGTTCTTAATTTGAATCAAGCCAAATATAAAAAATTGTTTTGAAAGTAAATCAACTGAAAACCCACGAGTAAATGAGTAATGGAAATGAAATTATTATATTAACAAACTGGGGATCCCATTATTATTAATAAAAACAAATATTGAATATAATAAATAAAATGAAACAAAAACAACCAACAATGAAAATATAGACTGAACAATATTAACAGGGATATAGCTAATCAGAAATTGCCCAAAAATCAACCCAAAAACGCAGGCTAAAATAAAGGTTGTACTCACCTCTAGTGGATATTCAAAGCCATTCAATATATTAATTGAAATACTAATGCTGCCAATGAGGAATATCACCATCAGTGAGGTGGCAATAATGCTTTTAAGATTTAAATTGGTGAACTTTTTCATCGCAGGCACAATAATAAACCCGCCACCTACGCCTAATAAACCGGTGAGTAATCCGGCAACTAATCCAATCCCCCCTAATATAGATGCCGTTTTGATATTCCAAATAAATTTTCCTGTCTGCTGATTTATTTTACACGGAGCATCATCATCTTTAATTATTTTATTAAAAACAACACGATATGCAACCACCAGCATCACGAGGCTAAATGCTAAAGTCAGCCATTGGGGTGAAATAATTTCTGCTAAATAAACGCCATATTTAGCGGTGGGAATGCTAATTAGCGCAATCCAAATAGCCGCTTTATAACGAATATTCTGCTGAATAAGCCCTTGAATAACACCTATGAATGCCGCCAATGTAATCGCCAATAATCCCACTGGCGCAGCGAGTGCGACGCCCCATCCTTGAGATGTCATCAATGCAGGAACCGCTAAAATACCGCCGCCAGCGCCCGTTAATCCTAATAGGCAGCCAATCACCAAGCCTTCTAATATTAACGTGAACATAGCAGCCTATTTTCTATTTGGGTAATTAGCGGTGAAAGTTGAAATTCCCCTGCCATTAAATCCACGAGACGAGAATCGTGAAAAAGCGCAATGGAAGGCACGGATTTAATTCCATACTGAGGAGCTATTGTCGGGGATTGGGCAATATCGACTATTCCAAAATTTATACGACCACCAAAATTTATACTGCCACCAAAATGCGGGCCATTATCAGAAAAGTAATCCGTGAGTTGTAAATAGATAGGCTGCATGGTCTTACATGGCTGGCACCATGATGCATAAAAATAGATTAACGCCCATTGCCCGCTCGGCTGCATCGGGTCAGATAACAGCCGGCTAAAATTATCGCTACTAATAAGGGGAACTGCGGGCATGTTTCTTCCTTTTACACTGTGCATCACTTCACCGACTGTATCAGCTCAGTTGGAAAAAATCTCCCCTAGCTGTTACTCACGTTGATCTTTAATGCAGCAGCAATGGCCAACGGAGAAAAGGTTATGCTTGCCGCGAACAGTGCGCCGAGGATCGCAAAATATCCGCCAAGTGGCATATTAAAACTGTATGCTTCCATAGTGCCAGTCGCATAAATTAACACCGGAATATACAGCGGCAGCACCAGTAAGCTGACCAGCACGCCCCCTTTTTTTAAGGATACGGTGAGCGCCGCACCAATCGCACCAATAAAGCTCAATACTGGTGTTCCTAATAATAACGTGCCCGCCAACACCAATAATGTCTCCCCATTAATTGATAGCATTACCGCCGCAACAGGGGAAAGTAGCACCAGCGGCAGCCCCGTCACTAGCCAGTGGGAAATCACTTTGGCTAAAACAGTGACGAACAGGGGATTTGGTGCCAGCAATAATTGCTCTAACGAGCCATCTAGATAGTCATCTTTAAATAAGCGTTCTAGCGATAACAGCGACGATAAAATGGCGGCCACCCAGAAAATCCCTACGGAAATTCGCGCCAACAATTGCGGTTCAGGCCCAATACTCAACGGAAATAGTGTGATGACGATTAAGAAAAACCACAGTGGGTTAACCAATTCGGAGAAGCTACGAAAGGCAATTTTGAGTTCTCTTTTTATTAATAGCCAAAACATCACTCGTACCCGCCTGTCAGTTTTAATGTCCCAAAGTGCCCCATCATCGCTTGGTGTGACGTAAATAAAATCATGCCGCCTTGCTCTGCATGTTGATGAAAACGCTCAGTTAAACGATTGACCCCCGCCACATCAATGGCCGTGAATGGCTCATCCAAAATCCACAGTGGTGCATCACTTAACCATAAGCGAGCAAGGTTGACTCGGCGCTGCTGCCCTGCTGAAAGCTGCCCGACAGGAATATCTTCATATCCCATCAAAGAGACTTCTTCGAGCGCAGACCAGATTTTGTCGCCTTCGGGTTCTTTGTGGTGCATTTGGTAATAAAATTTCAGGTTTTCATAAGGGGTTAGCAGTGACTTTACGGCCGGTTTATGTCCCAGATACAGCAAGTAGCGAGTAAACTCTTCTTTAAGCTTTTCAATGGATTGCTGCTGCCATAAAATTTCGCCTTCATCTGGGTTTAATAACCCAGCCATCATGCGTAACAGTGTGGTTTTCCCTGCCCCATTAGGCCCTTCGACCTGCAAAATTTGATTCGGCAAAACCGAAAAATCTAGCTGCCGGAATAGCGTTCTATTTTGTCGATGGCAGGTAATTTTATCCGCACTTAACATAAGGCTGATTTCCTTTTAACATCCGTGAGGTCGCTAGCTTTTTGTAATTTTGTTCAGCAGCATATCACTAATGCTGTCATTAGAAATTGTTTCACCGCAAAGCACTTGCATCAAAACTTCCGAGCCAAGGGATGAGAGTGAAAACAGCATATCCGGGTTCAGCAAACGGATTTTATCCATGTTTGACTCTTGGTTCACCAATACCACGGTTTTCGCTTCGCTTTTACTGCCCGATTGCGCTTTTACACCGAGTAAGGCAAAGGTGCTTAATGAATCGCTATCGGTCATGATCAGCACACATTTCGCCTGTTTCACATTGGCTTCTGCCAATAAAGCGGAGTCTGTTGGGTCGCCTGTCACGATATTATCTTTTTCGGGATAGTGGCTGCGGTGACTTTCTTGGCAAATCACGGCGACAGGCAGCTCCCGTTTTTTCAGTGCTTGGTAGACGTTGACCGCCATCGGTGTACTACCAATCACCACATAATGACTTTTCATATATGAAAACCTCTTGCGAACAATCTCTTTGGTACCTTTGGCTAATACGCCCACCACATACACCACGGAGGTAGTAAAAATGGTGATCCCTAAAATAATCACCGTTACCGTAAAGACTCTAGCATCCATAGAGACAGGAACAATATCGCCAAATCCTACTGTCGTCATGCACACCAGCGCAAAATAAAATGCCGTGGAGCCATCTTTCACAACGGGCAAGAATTCATCGCCGATATACAACGTACCGAAAATGGAATAAAGCAATAATGAAATAATACAGGTGAGCGCAACAAACCCTGCGCTACTGATACTGTGCCGAGGGTACAGTTTCCAAAAGAGTGTTAATGCCACCAACAAGCCAAAAGAGAAATAACCTTGGCGCACATGTTCCGTTGCCACTTTTAAATCAACAAAGGCAATGATTGCCAATAACAAGAGCGCGAAAACCCAGGCGATGCGCGCGCCATTGATCATAAATAACGAAAGAAAAATAAGCGAGATACCCAGCAAGAAGCGGGGAATATCCAACAGTTTCATAAACCCTAAGGATTTTAACCACTCGGTAAATCCACTTTGACGCCAATCGATATAGTCCGTGTAAGCACTTAAGATGGGCTTCAAGATGAGTCCGCCATCAACAATAATCAAAATGGAGAGCAGAATTCTCACGGCTAAAGCAGATTTCAAAAAAGCCACAAAGGCGTTATCTAGCATCGTTTATGCCTCGCATTAAGCATCCCCTATCAATTAAATGCCATCAATATTTCCAGCTAATAGATTAACAAAGAATAATATCAATTCCATTGCTTATGCAATAAATGAAAAATGTGAAGGAAAGCTTCATTTCTTAATGAGTTAATCATTAAATGAGCGCCTAAAAGAAAAATTTATACGTGATTTAAAAATCATTGATAAACAGTGTAATAAATTAGTCCTTATCTACAATGAATGCATTCTTAATATAATTTGAACTTACTCGATAACTATCTATCTAAAAAACGATTTTTCGACTATGTTTTGATTGTTACCTAACGAAACTAATAATTAAGAGCTAAAAATTTATGGTTAATTCGATAAAAGCAGGAAAGTTTAGCTGGATGTCCTTGTTCTGGCTGTTAATATTTTTCTGGTATTTTTCATCTTTACTGCAGCTGTACGTGGTTGTTACGGGACAAAGTAACACCATCGGGTTAAGAGATTCTTTACTCTATAGCTCACTTTGGCTCGTTCCCGCGCTATTTTTCCCTCGAAAAATCAAACTGGTGGCAGGCTTAATCGGGATTGTTTTATGGCTATCCTCGGTCGTCGCTCTGGCTTATTTCGTGGTGTATGGGCATCAATTATCCCAAAGCGTGATGTTTGTGATGTTCGAAACCAACACCAACGAAGCGGGTGAATTCTTACGCCAATATCTGAGCTTTAAAGTGATTGCGGTGATTTTGGCTTACACCCTCGGTGCTATTTTCCTATGGACACGTTTGAAACCCGTCACGTTGCCAGTGCCAGGGCGCGTGATTGTGTCTGCGCTCGTTCTGATCGTGCTATTTGGTGTGCCTTACTACAATAAAGCCATCAAACAGCAGCGTCCTTTTGAGAACGTCGTTTCCTACGTTAACAGTAAATTAGCGTATGCCGCACCATGGCAGTTTGTAAGTGGTTACTTCCTGTATAAGAACCAACTGGCAAACATGGAAGAATTAATCCGCGACAACAGCAAAATTCCACCGTTAGAAAACTTTGCCGATGCCAATGGCAATACCCCAAGAACGTTTGTTTTGGTGATTGGTGAATCCACCAGCCGCGACAGAATGAGCTTGTATGGCTATTCTCGCCAAACAACGCCAGAGCTTGATCAACTGGAAAAACAGTATCCAAACAACTTGGCGGTCTTTAATGATGTGGTTACGCCACGTCCTTATACCATCGAAGCGTTGCAGCAAATTTTAACTTTTGCTTCAGAGACGGAGCCTGATCTGTTTAATTCCCGCCCATCTATCATGAATATGATGAAGCAAGCAGGTTTTAAAACATTCTGGATCACTAACCAGCAAACCATGACTGAGCGAAATACGCTGTTAACGGCGTTCTCTCGTCAAACTGATAAGCAATATTATTTGAATAATGACATGGCTCAAAGCTCACGTATCTATGATGACGTGGTATTAGACCCATTTAAAGAAGCGCTTGCCGATCCTGCTGAGAAGAAATTTATTGTGGTGCACCTACTTGGTACCCATATGCGCTATGAGTTCCGTTATCCTGAAGATAAAACTATCTTTACCGATAGCAATAGCCCAGTACCAACTAACTTAAAAGGCGACCAAATCAAAGATTACAATGCCTATGATAATGCTCAGCATTACAATGACTTTGTGGTCTCTACGCTGATTAAAGATTTCGATTCTTCAAAAGAAAATGGCTTCTTGGTCTTCTTCTCCGATCATGGTGAAGATGTTTACGATACGCCACCACATGAAATGTTAGGCCGTAGCGAAGGCAAGCCAAGCAAAGTGATGTACAACGTACCATTCTTAGTTTGGCAGTCGCCAGAATGGTTACAGACTCATCAATTTGACTTGAAAGATAAAACCGCTCGCCCATACAGCAATATGGATTTTATCTATACATGGTCTGATTTAGCGGGTCTGAAATACACCGGATTTGAGCCACAAAAAAGTCTGATTAACAATGAGTACCAACCACAACCTCGTTGGATTGGTGACCCAGAAAATAAAGCATCCATGATGCTGTATGATGACTTAAAGAAATAACCCTCAATCAGCGCAAGTGGGTGTTTACTCACTTGCGCACTATCTCCGTCTAACACAAGCTCCTTCCCACACATCTTTACAGACGCTACATGGATCTTTCGCCATTTCATGTGCTACATTTTGATGTGTCTATGTCGGTATTTTAGCCCCAAGTGAATTTACCGTTTAATTAGTATTTTTCTAACATGACCTGTTAAGGAATTAATAATGAAACATAAAATCATTTCTTCTCTTGTTGTTGCTGGCGTATTAACTCTTGTTGCTGGCTGTGATGACTCATCCAAAAAAGACAGCGCGGTTCAACAAGTCGAAGAAAAAGCTACCCAGTTAAAAGACGCGACTGAGCAAAAAGCGACTGAGTTATCTGATAGCGCAAAAGCCACCGCGCAAGATGTGAAAAACGATGTTTCTGACAAAACATCTGAACTCTCAGACAAAGCCAAAGCGTTAGCTGACCAAGGTGAGAAAAAAGCGGATGAGCTGAAACAAGATGCATCCGACTCCGCCGATAAACTCAAAGAACAGTATGACAAAGCATCTAGTGAGTTTTCAGAAAAAGCGCAAGACATGAAAACAGATGCCATTAACAAAGCTGACGAACTCGCTACTGATGCGAAAAACAAAACTGAAGCATTAAAATCGCAGAATGATGCGAAAAAATAACTGGCAACTGTCAGATTAAGTTTGAGCGAATACAAAAAAATAGTGGTCAATCCCACGTGCAAGTGAGCATTCCCTTGCACGTTATTTATTTGAATTTGTTGCTACACACTTTTATTTAAAATACTCAGTAATTGCGATACCCCATAATTTTCTAATGCTTGAATGGTATAGCAAATACCGATTCTATGTGGCAGAGGATAACTGGGCAGTTGTCGATACGCTAAATGACAACGGGATTTAATAAGCAGAGATGGCGCTATCGTTAACCCAAAACCCGCCTCAACGAGATCTAACGCTAAAGAAAATGACCCCGCATTGGTGCTATTTCCACCCACGGATGAATCATAAAATAATTGAAACCGTTGATGAAAATCAGACTCTGGGTACAGAATCCAATTCTGATTATAAAGATGTGCTAACGTTAATTCGTCTATTTGAGAGATAGGGTGGTCAACAGGATAAGCGAGCGCATAGTCATCATCAAAAAGCGTAATAAATAATTCATCTTCACAGCGTAAACTTTCACATCCTAAACGAATATTTCCCGTGCAGCCTGGGTCTAATGTTAATTGAATATGGTCTAAATTATGTTGTATTGCCTCTAAAAGATAGCTTAAGCAAGAGGATGGTATATCTTGTTCAATACCGATCGTTAACTCGGTTTGGCTTTGACGTTTTGAAAAACGCGAGGCAAGCACATCCATATCATTAATCATTCGACAAGCATGGGGGTACAACATCCGCGCATGCTCAGTGACATCAACACCTCGAGGCTTACGGATAAACAATTGCGTATCCAGTTCATCTTCAAGCGCTTTTATTGTTGAGGATAATGCAGGTTGTGTGACATGCAGCAATTCAGCGGCATGTGTGATATTCCGCTCTTCAAATACACAAATAAATGCTCTCAGTTGTCGCTTATCCATAGATATTTCTTATGCCTGTAAGAAAAATAAACTATTTTTTTTCATTTTAATTCGATTTTAAAGTATACACATCAATTATATTTATAGGTGAAAAAATGAACATACAAAATAGCAAACCTCTGGTCGTGATCACTGGTGCAAGTTCGGGTATTGGTCAAGCTACTGCAAAATTACTTTCTGAGCGGGGTCATGCATTGCTGTTATTAGCCCGTCGTGTTGAGTTAATGGAAGCACTTAATTTACCCAATACATTATGTCGAGCTGTTGATGTCACAGACCGTCAATCATTTCAAGCTGCAGTAAAAGACGCTGAGCAACAATTTGGTCCCGTCGATGCCATCATCAATAATGCCGGTATTATGCTACTTGGTAATATTGAAAATCAAAATCCTGATGAATGGACACAAATGTTAGATGTGAATGTAAAAGGACTTCTGAATGGAATTCATGCCGTCACCGATGGCATGATTAAGCGTAATGCAGGCACAATTATTAATATCAGTTCTGTCGCTGGACGTAAGACATTCCCAAACCATGTGGCTTATGTGGGGACAAAATTTGCGGTACATGGGTTATCTGAAAACTTACGAGAAGAACTTTCACCCCATAATGTCAGAGTTGTCGTCATTGCTCCTGGTGCTGTAGAGACTGAACTATTAAGCCATACAACCAACAATGATATTAAAGCTGGTTACCAATCATGGAAACAAGATATGGGTGGAAAAGTTTTAGCCCCAGAAGATGTCGCTAATGCAATCCTATTTGCTTATTCCCAGCCACAAAGTGTGTGTATCCGTGAAATTGTTTTAGCGGCAACCCGCCAAGGTGCTTGAGTTTTTGATGACTAAATAAATCAAAATAATCATGGCTAAGGGGAGTCAATTTATCTCCTTAGTCAACTCCCACTAAAGATAAAATAATAAATACCGATAGCGACCAACAATTCAAGCAATACACGACTCAATCATATTAGTTTCTCTCATTTATTTAAAATAAAGCTCCACTGACTGAGATTACTCGAATTAAGATTACTCCTCTTTAGCTTGTCTATTTTTTAATCTTATTATGCTGTTTCATTTTAGGAAATAAAAATAAGGAAATATTATGCGTTCATTGAGAGTGGCAACTGTATTTATCTTTATCTTCTTCTTATCAGCTTGTGCATCCTTACCTGGTTTTGGGAAAAAAGCCGACCAAACATCCCCTGATTCCGTAGCACAAACCTACATTGAAGCTTTCTATACCGGTAACTCAAATACAATAAAAAATATTTTATTACCAAGTGAATTAACTGAAATAAATGAAGATCCAGAAGCTAGCCTTATTTTTGTTGCCGTTGAAAATATTGGTAAATACATCAAAAATGGGGGCGGTTATAAAAACCTGAAAATGAGAGAGATGACTAAAGATAAGCATGACACTGCTCGTACCTATTATTACCGTATTGAGCTGCCTTATGTCACTCGCCATAGTCCTACCGAATGGCTCGAAGAAAGCTCAAGTATTGACCTAGTCAAAGATGCCAATGGTCTTTGGTGGATCAAACAAATTGATGGTATTTATAAGTTCTAAATACGCGTTTAATTAAAAGTTAAATACGGGAAAACACCCCCTATTTAACTTTTATTTTCGAATAATATTTTATTATTCAAAGGATTATTATGCCAGCTATTCGATTTTTAATTTTTATGTACTGCACTTATGTTAAGTGGCTGCATATCCGCTAAATAATGGTAAATAATTATCTTCAACAGTCTCTATAGATCGTTGAATTGTTATCAATTTTTACAGACATAACCGAGGATTTTACTCATCTGATTTACTTCATATTATTAATCTCAATATTTACCACATTTAAATTGCAATCGCATGATAAATAACATGATATTTTAACCTTAAATATATCTCATTTTTATCCCTAGGTTGATCATTGATGCCTACCATGGCAGTATACCCTTTCGTTTTTTGTTCATAACCGGGTTCAAAGGGGGTCACCACTTACCAATTTTTGTTGATAATTCAGCCGTAAATCACCGTTATCAACGCTCACAATTTAGCCATTTTATTGTTCTTTCTATTTCGTTTCCTATAGGGAAACCCTTTCGCAATAGCCTATTGTTTCATTCAGAAGGACAGCTCGCCGCATGCCCCCTTAAGATTGGTATGCAAAAAATAAAATAAAAATCAAAGAAGGTCGTTATGAGTCAAAACGTGACTGAAAACAAAAAATTACGTACCAAAATCAGCCCCCCTGTATTTTACAGTTCGGCTATCATTATTATGCTTATCGTCGGTTTTGCCGCCTTAATGCCTGAAATGGCAGAATCTCATCTAAGTCATCTTCAAAAGAACCTATTTAACAACGCCAGTTGGTTCTACATTCTTGCTGTAGCCATCATTTTGTTGAGTGTGACTTATCTGGGACTCTCGCGTTATGGACAGATAAAATTAGGTCCTGACCACGCACAGCCCAACTTCAGCTATGTCTCTTGGTTTGCCATGTTGTTCTCCGCGGGTATGGGGATCGGCTTGATGTTCTTCGGCGTTGCCGAGCCTGTCATGCACTATCTCAACCCACCAGTGGGGGATCCACAAACCGTAGAAGCCGCCAAAGAAGCCATGCGCCTAACGTTCTTCCATTGGGGATTACACGCTTGGGCTATCTACGCCATTGTCGCTTTAATTTTGGCCTTTTTTAGCTATCGCCACGGTTTACCACTCACCCTACGCTCAGCCCTATACCCGATTATTGGTGACCGAATTTATGGTCCTTTAGGTCATGCTGTAGATGTGTTTGCGGTGGTCGGTACCGTGTTTGGTGTCGCGACCTCTCTAGGCTTTGGGGTACTGCAAGTTAACGCGGGAATGAACCACCTGTTCGGTTTACCGGTGAATGAGACCGTGCAAGTTGGTTTGATTATCACCTTCACGGCTCTCGCGACCTTATCCGTCGTATCTGGGTTAGATAAAGGGATCCGCATTTTATCTGAGCTGAACCTCGGTCTTGCCTTCCTCCTATTGTTGCTAATTGTGATCTTAGGCCCCACGGTATTATTGCTAAAATCCTTTGTGGAAAATACTGGGGGATACCTCTCAGAGATCGTCAGCAAAACGTTTAATTTATATGCCTACGAACCCAAATCCAGTGATTGGCTAGGGGGCTGGACACTACTGTATTGGGGTTGGTGGCTATCATGGTCACCGTTTGTTGGGATGTTTATCGCAAGAATTTCTCGCGGCCGTACCATTCGTGAGTTTGTCACTGGCGTGCTGTTTGTTCCGGCTGGTTTCACACTGATGTGGATGACATTCTTTGGAAATACCGCCATTGATTTAATTAAAAATCAAGGTGCAACTCGCTTAGCCGAAACTGTTCAATCTAATGTTTCCCTCGCCCTATTTGAGTTTCTAACTTACTTCCCGTTCTCAACGGTATTATCTTTCTTCGCCATGTTGATGGTGGTGGTATTCTTTGTTACCTCCGCAGACTCCGGTGCCATGGTGGTCGATACCCTCGCCTCAGGAGGCGATTCCGATACGCCTGTCTGGCAACGTATTTTCTGGGCGGGTTTAATGGGGGTTGTGGCAATCGTCATGTTACTTGCTGGCGGCCTACAAGCCTTGCAAACCTTGACAATCGCTAGTGCCCTACCGTTTGTTATCGTATTACTTATCTCTATTTATGGATTATTTAAAGCCTTGCGCGTGGATGCCTATAAACGCGATAGCCAGCAATTAGCTACCATTGCACCAACCGCAAGCCGTAACCCTATTCCATGGCAACGCCGTTTACGTAATATTGTCTACTTCCCAAAACGCGCTCATGTAAAACGTTTTATGGAAGAGTCCGTGAAGCCATCCATGGAGATGGTTTCTGAGGAACTCGCCAAACAGGGCACGGTTTGCCATATCCATACAGATAAAGACGATAGGATCGGATTTGAGGTGGATTTAGGCGAAGATATGAACTTTTTCTATGAAGTTCGCCTACGTTACTATATTCAGCCGGCCTTTGCCCTTGCAGGTATGGGAACAGAAAATGATGAAGAGCGCAGTGAAGAGCAAAAATACTACCGCGCAGAAATTCACTTAAAAGAAGGTGGGCAGGATTACGACGTGATGGGCTGGGCGAAAGAGCAAATCATTCATGACATCCTCGACCAATATGAAAAACATATTCATTTCTTGCACTTGCTCGGCAAGTAATCGCTAAAAATATGCCCCAAATGCATACTCTAAATAATTTGAATTGCAGCTAGGCGGTAAGCGAAGCTATCTCGGGGAGCATACACAAGTATGTGACCCGAGTAGCTGAGCGCAGCCAACAACGCTGCGGTTCAAAGTATGACGAGTATTTAGGCGGTAAGAGAAGCTATCTCGGGAAGCATACACAAGTATGTGACCCGAGTAGCTGAGCGCAACCAACAACGCTGCGGTTCAAAGCATGCCACAAGCAATACTCTAAATAATTTGAATTGCAGCTAGGCGGTAAGAGAAGCTATCTCGGGGAGCATACACAAGTATGTGACCCGAGTAGCTGAGCGCAGCCAACAACGCTGCGGTTCAAAGTATGACGAGTATTTAGGGCGGTAAGAGAAGCTATCTCGGGAAGCATATATAAGTATATGACCCGAGTAGCTGAGCGCAGCCAACAACGCTGCGGTTCAAAGTATGACGAGCATATCTAGGCTGTCTTATTTCTATCCATAATATTGCTGTAATCCGGGCTTTCCAGAGCAATCAACTCATCAAGCAGAGCCGTCAATTGCTGCATTTTCTCTTGAGAGAAAGCCTGTTCAATCTTTTGATAGCCCTCTTCAACTTCCTGACGCGCCTTGTCATACAACTCTTGCCCTGTAGGGGTCAGCGAGACATACAGTTTACGTTGGTCATTCAATGGCTTTAAACGGAAAATAAGCCCTTCGCGTTCCATACGGGTCAAAATCCCCGTTAAGCTTGGACGCAAAATACAGGTTTGCACTGATAATTCATGAAAATCAATAGAGCGATTATCCGCTAGCACGCGAATGATACGCCATTGCTGTTCGGTCAAATTATAGGACTTTAATATTGGTCGAAAGAAGCCCATTGCGGTCTCTCGTGCCTGTAATAATGCAATTGTCAATGATTCATGCATAAGCTTAAAACTCACCACTTAATTTAACGTTATTAAGCACTCGCAAGAGTGTTTAATTAGCCTCCGTGCCAGTTACGTCAAGTAACAAACACCCTTTATTATCTTAAATACAAGAGTAGCATGCAGCAATAACAATCTCAAAGAAAAAACCTAAAATATTAATGAGTAAATAAACTTATTTAAAAAATATAAGTTAATTTATTGTGAATTTTTAAAAATTCAAAAAATAATAATAAGATTAATAACAGCAACTTACATATGTAACCTTAGATAATGTTAATAAGATCACAATTAAAATTAACATTTCCATAAAGCTATTGCTTATTGCAAAATAATACTTTATTAATATATTAATAATTACCCAGAATAGATTATTTTTAATAAGGAGTTGTCAATGAAAGGCACTGTTTTTGCCGTTGCCCTCAACCATCAAAGCCAGCTTGATCATTGGCTCGAGGCGTTCCAGCAAGCCCCTTATAAAACCCCACCGAAAACACCTGTGTGGTTTATTAAGCCGCGTAATACACGCATTAATTCCGGGGATAACATCCTGCATCCTGCTGGAGAAGAAGTACAAAGCGGCGCAACGCTAGCGCTAGTGATTGGTAAAGATGCACGCAAAGTGACTGCACAAAATGCGTTGGAGTTCATTGCTGGCTTTGCACTGGCGAATGAAGTTAGCCTGCCAGAAGACACCTTCTACCGCCCTGCGATTAAAGCAAAATGCCGTGATACTTTCTGCCCAATTGGCGAGTTAGTGAAAACGTCATTATCTTCACCTGTTGAGATCGTGACACTGATTAACGGTCAAGAAGCTGACAGATGGTCAACCAAGGATCTTGTTCGTAGCGCAAGCGAATTAGTGGCTGCACTGAGCGATTTTGCCACCCTAAAACAAGGGGATGTGATTTTACTGGGTACCCCTCATCAGCGCGTCACCATCAAACCGGGTGATCAGGTTGAGATCCAAGCAGCTGGCTTCCCAAGCCTCAAGAACAGTGTTGTTGCGGCAGGAGGACAATAATCATGAAACATGCAAAAATTCGTTATCAAGGCACTGAATATTCTGTCACTGTCGGTGACAACGAAGCCATCAAGCTGCCAAACGGCAACGTGATTTCTGGCGATAGCGCAGATGTTGAGTGGCTACCACCTGCACAAGGTACCTTATTCGCGTTAGGTCTGAACTATGCCGACCATGCCACTGAATTAGAATTTAAGCCACCTGAAGAACCACTTATTTTTATCAAGGCAGAAAATAGCCTAACAGGTCACCGCCAAGTATCCGTGCGCCCAGACAATGTTGAATACATGCATTATGAGTCTGAGCTGGTGGTGATCATTGGTAAAGCGGCTCACAAAGTTTCTCAAGAAGATGCCATGGATTATGTCGCGGGTTACACCGTGTGTAATGACTATGCGATCCGTGACTATTTAGAGAACTATTACCGTCCAAACCTGCGCGTCAAAAGCCGCGATACGTTGACGCCAATCGGCCCATGGATGGTAGACAAGTCAGATATTAAAGATCCACACAATCTCGCACTGTACACCTACGTTAATGGTGAATTGCGTCAAAAAGGCACCACCGCGGATCTGATTTTTAATATCCCATTTTTAATTGCCTACCTGAGTGATTTTATGACACTGCAACCGGGCGATATGATCGCAACGGGCACGCCGAAAGGACTTTCTGACGTAGTTCCGGGTGACGAAGTGATCGTGGAAGTTGAAGGTGTAGGCAGGCTGATCAATACCATCATCAGCGAAAAAGAGTATGAGGAGCGAGTGTGATGACTAAGATTAACCATTGGATCAACGGCAAAAACGTTGAAAGCAAAGAGTATTTCGAAACCACTAACCCAGCAACGGGTGAAGTATTAGCGGAAGTGGCATCAGGCGGCCAAGACGAGATCAACCAAGCGGTTGCTGCGGCAAAAGAAGCCTTCCCTAAGTGGGCAAACACCCCAATGAAAGAGCGCGCACGCTTAATGCGCCGCTTAGGTGAACTGATCGACGAAAACGTACCGCAAATTGCTGAGATGGAAACCAACGATACCGGTTTACCTATCCACCAAACTAAAAACGTGCTGATCCCTCGCGCGTCACACAACTTTGAATTCTTTGCTGAAATTTGCCAGCAAATGAACGGTCGCACCTATCCGGTTGACGACAAAATGATGAACTACACCCTGATCCAACCAGTGGGTGTCTGCGGGTTAATTTCTCCGTGGAACGTGCCATTTATGACCGCAACATGGAAAACAGCACCTTGCTTAGCGCTGGGTAACACCGCGGTTCTGAAAATGTCTGAATTATCTCCGCTATCTGCAAACCGTTTAGGTGAATTAGCCCTTGAAGCCGGAATTCCAGCGGGCGTACTGAACGTGGTGCAAGGTTATGGTGCAACAGCGGGTGACGCTCTGGTGAAACACCATGATGTTCGCGCAGTCTCCTTCACAGGGGGTACCGCAACCGGTCGCGCCATTATGCAAAACGCGGGTCTGAAAAAATATTCCATGGAATTAGGCGGAAAATCTCCGGTTCTGATTTTTGAAGATGCTGATATTGAACGTGCAATGGATGCCGCGCTGTTCACCATTTTCTCTATCAATGGCGAGCGTTGTACTGCGGGTTCACGTATTTTCATCCAAGAAAGCATTTACCCAGAATTTGTAAAACGCTTTGCTGAGCGAGCAAATCGCCTGATCGTCGGCGACCCAACGGATCCGAAAACTCAAGTGGGCGCACTGATCAGTCAACAGCATTGGAACAAAGTGTCTGGTTATATCCGTATTGGTATGGAAGAAGGCGCAACCCTGCTAGCGGGTGGCCCAGACAAACCAACGGATCTCCCTGCGCATCTGAAAAATGGTCATTTCCTACGTCCAACAGTTCTGGCGGATGTGGATAACCGCATGCGCGTTGCTCAAGAAGAGATTTTCGGACCAGTCGCTTGTTTGATCCCATTCAAGACTGAAGAAGACGGTCTGCGCATGGCAAATGATATTGAATACGGCCTAGCGTCGTATATCTGGACTCAGGATATCAGCAAGATCCTGCGTCTTTCTCGCAATATCGAAGCAGGCATGGTGTTTGTTAACACCCAAAACGTGCGCGATTTACGCCAACCATTCGGCGGCGTAAAAGCCTCCGGCGTCGGTCGTGAAGGCGGCGAGTATAGCTTCGAAGTCTTCGCCGAAATGAAGAATGTTTGCATCTCCTACGGCGACCACAACATCCCACGCTGGGGTGTGTAATAAAAAGCAAAATGATTCCGTAGCAAGCTACACCATTCTTTATTTTAAGTAATTTTGAATCAATGATAATTAATTCAGCTACTTATTCTAAATAATTCGCGGTGTAGCAAGGCGGCAAGCGATGACATCTCGGGGAGCATACATAAGTATGTGACCCGAGTGACAGAGTAAAGCCAACACAGCTACAACGTGAAGTATGACGAATAAGGGGAAATAAAATGGGTAAACTGGCTTTGACGGCAAAAATAACACACGTCCCATCAATGTACCTATCTGAACTACCGGGTAAAAACCACGGTTGTCGCCAATCGGCCATTGATGGTCACAAAGAAATTAGCCGCCGTTGTCGTGAACTCGGCGTTGACACCATTATTGTTTTTGACACTCACTGGCTGGTCAACAGCGCTTATCACATTAACTGCGCCGATCACTTCAAAGGCATCTATACCAGTAATGAACTGCCACACTTTATTCGCGATATGGAATATGAGTATGACGGCAACTCTGTATTAGGTCAGATGATCGGCGAAGAAGCTCGCAAGTTAGGTGTTCGCGCTCAAGCTCATGAAATTCCAAGCCTAACTTTGGAGTACGCAACGCTGGTTCCAATGCGTTATATGAACAGTGATCGCCACTTTAAAGTGATCTCCATTTCTGCATTTTGTACTTCTCATAGCTTTGAAGATAGCCGCAAATTAGGCGAAGCCGTACTGACTGCGATTGAAAAATACGACGGTACTGTCGCGGTGCTGGCGAGTGGTTCACTGTCTCACCGATTTATTGATGACCAACTGGCTGAAAACGGGATGAATAGCTATACCCGTGAATTTGATGAGCAAATGGATAAACGTGTCGTCAAACTGTGGCGCGAAGGCCGTTTTGCTGAGTTCTGCAAAATGCTGCCTGAATATGCGGATTACTGCTACGGCGAAGGTCACATGCATGACACGGTGATGTTATTAGGTCTATTAGGCTGGGATAAATATGACCAGAAAGTGGAAGTATTAACTGATCTCTTTGCAAGCTCTGGTACAGGGCAAATCAACGCGATTTTCCCACTACCAAAATTTATTGCCGATAAACAAGCGGCCAACGCATAAGGAGCGGATATGCCTCATTTTTATGCTGAATGCACCGACAATATTCGTGAAGAAGCCGCCCTACCCGAGCTGTTCGCTAAGGTCAACAGCGCGCTGGCTGGCACAGGAATTTTCCCATTAGGGGGCATTCGTAGCCGCGCAATCTGGCTGGATACTTGGCAAATGGCGGATGGCAAACACGATTACGCGTTTGTGCATATGACCTTAAAAATTGGCGCAGGTCGCTCCCTTGAAGATCGCCAAAAAACCGGGGAAATGCTGTTTGCTCTGATCAAAACCCATTTTGCCTCTCTGATGGAAAAGCGTTACTTGGCACTCTCTTTCACTATGGAAGAGCTTGATCCTGTTCTGAACTACAAGCAGAACAATGTGCATGCACTGTTTAAATCATAAAAAGCTTAAGTCATAAAAATTTAAATCGTGATTGATGAATATCGATAGGGGGCAATATGCCAATTTCATTTACCAATAGGCCGATACCGCGCTGGTTGATCCCGTTACTGGGCTCACTGGTGGCGTTCGGCCCCCTATCGATTGATATGTACTTGCCAGCCTTGCCAAAAATGGCGCAAGCGCTGAATGCAACCCAAGGACAGATGCAGTACACCCTCGGGGCATTTTTTGCGGGTTTCTGCGTCGGTATGCTGTTTTATGGTCCCCTGAGCGATCTGCTGGGTCGCCGTAAAATGTTACTCAGTGGGCTGGTCATTTTTACCCTCGCCAGCCTGCTATGCGCCCAAGCCACCAGCTCAGATGCCTTAATTACCTTTAGAGCGTTGCAAGCATTTGGCAGTGGTGCAGCGATAGTGATGGCGCGCGCCATTGCCCGTGATGTGTATCCTTCTAGCGAGCTGCCAAAAGTACTGTCACTGATGACACTAGTCACCATGATAGCCCCATTATTAGCGCCATTAGTGGGCGGTTTTTTATTAATTCATTTTGAATGGCAGGTGATTTTCTATGTGCTTGCGGCCGTGGGGCTGTGCTCTGTTTCAGCGATTTTCTTACTGCTACCTGAAACCTTGCCTCATCAGCGTGAATCCCGCAATTTAGTCAGTGTCGCCTTTCATAATTATCGGTTGGTGCTCACAGACCGAGAAGCACTGAGTATCATTGGCACCATGGCATTCTCTTTTGCCGGTATGTTCGCCTTTATCAGTGGTTCACCGTTTGTGTATATCAACTACTTTGGTGTTTCTGAACAGTATTATGGGCTGCTGTTTGGCTGCAATATTTTAGGTATGATTGCCATGTTGCTGCTTAACGTCCGATTGCTCAAGGTGTATAGCCTGCCACGAATTTTGGGCATGCAAAGCGGTATCCAATTGATTTTTGGTGTCCTATTGTTAATTTTCTATCAACAAAGCCTACCAATTATTGTTATCCTAGTGGTCCTGTTCCTATCGATGGTGAATGCTATCGGCACCAACAGTTTGTCACTGTTACTGCAACACCGCGGGAAAATCGCAGGCAGCGCCAGTGCGCTCGCCATCTCAATTCAGTTTGCCTTGGCAGCCCTTGCCAGTGTTGCAGTGTCCATACTACAAGATGAATCCCCATTTGCTATGGCACTCGTAATGGCGATTTGTGCCGGACTGAGTTTTTCAAGCCAACGCTTGTCCGCTAAAAATGTCCACGCACACGTTCATTCAGTGTCTTCGGAGAACAACGAAAAATGAGCTTAAACACCAATTCTAAATTATTCCGCCAGCAGGCTTACATTAATGGTCAATGGGTGAATGCCCAAGACAGCAGCCAGTTTGATGTGACTAACCCAGCAAATGGAGAAGTGATTGCTCGCGTCAGTAATGTGGGGGCCACTGAAACTCAACAAGCCATTGAAGCCGCCGAAAAAGCATTGCCAGCATGGCGTGCCAAAAGCGCTAAAGAACGTAGCCAAATTCTGAACAAATGGTTCCGTTTAATGATGGAAAACCAAAAAGAACTTGCGCAGATCCTGAGTACTGAGCAAGGTAAATCCATCAATGAATCCATGGGCGAAATTGCCTACGGAGCCAGCTTTATTGAGTGGTTTGCCGAAGAAGGTAAACGTACTTACGGCGAGACTATCCCATCCCCACTACCTGGTCGCCGCTTAGTGACCATCAAGCAGCCTGTGGGTGTGGTCGCAGCTATCACCCCTTGGAACTTCCCAAATGCGATGATCACCCGCAAAGTCGGTCCTGCTCTAGCAGCGGGCTGCACCATGGTATTAAAACCTGCGGCTGAAACCCCATTATCTGCGTTGGCATTAGCCGCGTTAGGTGAAGAAGCTGGTATTCCAGCAGGCGTATTCAATATCGTTCCAGGTACCGATGCCAAAGCGATTGGTGCGGTCATGACTTCAAGCCCAATTGTTCGCAAACTGACCTTCACCGGTTCTACCCGCGTGGGTAAATTACTGATGGCACAGTGCGCCGATACCGTGAAAAAAATGTCATTGGAATTAGGCGGTAACGCACCGTTTATCGTATTTGACGATGCCGATTTAGACGCCGCAGTTCAAGGGGCATTAGCGGCTAAATTCCGTAATAGCGGACAAACTTGCGTGTGTGCAAACCGTATATTAGTCCAAGAAGGTGTTTACGATGAGTTCGCAGCTCGCCTCGCGAAAGCCGTGAGCGCATTAAAAATTGGTCCAGCGACCCAAGCCGATTCAGAGCAAGGCCCGCTCATCAACCAAGCTGCCGTGGATAAAGTGTCTGAGCACATCGCGGATGCCGTTTCGAAAGGTGCATCTATCGCTGCGGGCGGTAAATCATCCAGCCTTGGCGGTCTGTTCTTCGAACCGACGGTATTAGTCAATGTGACTGAATCCATGAAAGTAGCGAAAGAAGAGACATTTGGTCCATTAGCGCCACTGTTTAAATTCCGTGATGAACAAGACGCTATCGACCTTGCCAATGATACTGAGTTTGGTTTGGCATCCTATTTCTATTCACGGGATATCGGGCGTATCTACCGCGTTGCTGAAGCCTTAGAAAGCGGCATGGTGGGTATTAACGAGGGCATTATTTCAAATGAAGTGGCTCCGTTTGGTGGCATTAAGCAGTCAGGACTTGGTCGTGAAGGCTCCCGTTACGGAATCGAAGATTATCTGGAAGTGAAATATCTCTGTTTCGGTGGGTTATCCCACTAACTATAGCCGATTTAGCCATACTCTCCCCCTTCGCGTTAATGCAATAACGCAATGATGCGAAGGGCAAAGAGTTATCAGGAGCATTTTAAGCATGTTGCAACAAGATACTATTTCAACAATCGCTCAACGCCTAAACCAAGCGGAAAAAAGCCGCCAGCAAATCCGTCAAATCTCACTGGATCATCCCGAAATGACCATTGAAGATGCCTATGCCATTCAAAAAGAGTGGGTTGGCTTAAAACTGGCGGAAGGGCGCGTATTAAAAGGGCATAAAATCGGTCTGACATCCAAAGCGATGCAAGCCAGTTCCCAGATTGATGAGCCTGATTATGGCGCACTGCTCGATGATATGTTCTTTGATGATGGCTGTGATATTCCAACTGATCGCTTTATCGTTCCGCGTATCGAAGTTGAACTGGCATTCGTATTAGCAAAACCGCTTCGCGGCCCTAACTGCACCTTATTTGATGTGTATAACGCCACGGACTATGTGATCCCCGCTTTAGAGCTGATCGATGCCCGTTGCCACAATATCGATCCTGACACTAACCGTCCGCGTAAAGTGTTCGACACCATTTCAGATAACGCGGCAAACGGCGCGGTGATCTTAGGCGGGCGTCCGATTAAACCTCGCGATTTAGACATGCGTTGGATCAGCGCCCTGCTTTATCGTAACGGCGTGATTGAAGAATCTGGCGTTGCAGCGGCGGTTCTAAACCACCCTGCCAATGGCGTGGCATGGTTAGCCAATAAATTAGCGCCGCACAATGTAGAGCTACAGCCGGGACAAATTATCCTTGGCGGTTCATTCACTCGCCCTGTTCCTGCTCGTAAAGGGGATGTTTTCCACGTTGACTACGGCGTGATGGGCTCAATTAGCTGCCGCTTTGCATAAGGAGTTCACTGTGGATCTGTTAGAAAATAAATTCAAAAAAGCCCTGAAAACAGGCAAACCACAAATTGGTTTATGGCTAGGATTGTGCAGCCCATACAGTGCTGAACTGGTTGCTGGCGCTGGATTTGATTGGCTGTTGATCGATGGTGAACATGCACCAAACAATGTGCAAACGACCTTAGCACAATTACAAGCAATTGCCCCTTATCCATCACAACCAGTGGTTCGCCCTGCGTGGAATGAGCCGGTGATTATCAAGCAATTGCTGGATATCGGCGCACAAACGCTATTACTGCCAATGGTGCAAAATGCTGAACAAGCGGAGCAAGCGGTACGCTCCACCCGTTATCCACCAGCGGGAATTCGTGGGGTGGGAAGCGCCTTAGCTCGCGCCTCTCGTTGGAATCGCATCCCTGATTATTTAAAACGCGCTAACGATGAAATGTGTGTAATTGTCCAAGTGGAAACCCGCGAAGCTATCAAAAATCTCCCTGAAATCCTCAAAGTTGAAGGAGTTGATGGGGTATTTATCGGTCCTGCGGATCTGAGTGCGGATATGGGCTTTTCTGGCAATCCAAATCACCCTGAAGTCAAAGCCGTCATAGAAGAAGCCATTAAGCAAATTCGAGCAGCAGGCTTAGCACCGGGAATTTTGATGGCAGCGCCGGATATCGCGGAACACTATATTAAGCTCGGAGCCCTATTTGTCGCCGTTGGTGTGGATACCACATTATTAGCGCGTACCGCTGAAGCCCTTGCCGCGAAATTTGGTAAAACGGTTTCCGATATGGATAACAGCGCATCTAGCGTGTACTAAAGCAATCTGAACTCCTCTAGGTCGTTCAATTTTACCCTACGCTCATGGGCGACCTAGATAGTAAGCAATAAAATCGCAACCACAACAAGGCAGCCCAAATGACTGCCTAGTAGACCCTTGTACCTATAATAAATTGTAATTAGAGGGCATTATCATGAGTAATCCACAAAGTGTTGCCAGCAATAACCCGGCTGATCAACATAAAAACCTCACTGAACCTCAGCAGCGAGTCATCAATAAATTATTTAAACGATTGATCGTCTTTTTATTCGTTCTATTTGTTTTTTCATTTTTAGATCGTATCAATATCGGCTTTGCAGGGCTGACCATGGGGAAAGACATTGGTCTCTCTTCTACCATGTTTGGTCTGGCTGCCACGCTGTTTTACGCCACTTATGTTATTTTCGGTATTCCAAGTAATATCATGCTGGGGATCGTGGGCGCTCGTCGCTGGATTGCCACTATTATGGTGTTGTGGGGTATCGCCTCCACTGCCACGATGTTTGCCACCGGGCCGACCAGTTTATATATTCTGCGTATGCTGGTGGGTATCGCTGAAGCGGGCTTCTTACCGGGGATTCTCGTTTACTTAACCTACTGGTTCCCTGCCTATTTCCGTGCGCGTGCTAATGCGTTATTTATGATTGCAATGCCAGTTACCATGGCGTTTGGTTCTTTAGCTTCTGGCTATATTCTGGGCTTAGATGGCGTTTTAAATCTTAAAGGTTGGCAGTGGTTATTCTTATTAGAAGGCTTCCCTTCGGTTATTCTCGGTGTGTTAGTTTGGTTCTATTTGGATGATTCTCCGAAGAAAGCAAAATGGCTGACTCAGGAAGATAAAGATACTCTGCAAGAGATGATGGATAAAGACCAGTTGGAGTTAGTGCAACCGCACGGGTCAAAAAGCCAAACCGCATTGCAAAACACCAGTTTATGGAAAGAGATTTTCACCCCTGTGATCTTAATGTACACAGTCGCCTATTTCTGTCTAACTAACACGTTGAGCGCCATTAATATTTGGACGCCACAAATTATGCAGAGTTTTAATCAGGGCAGCAGTAATGCCATGATTGGGCTATTAACTGCGATCCCTCAGTTCTGTACAATTTTGGGGATGATTTATTGGAGTCGCCGTTCAGATCGCTTGCAAGAGCGTAAGATGCACACCGCGTTACCGTATTTGTTTGCAGCGGCAGGTTGGGTGATCGCTGCGATGACTCATCAGCCGATGATCCAATTATTGGGGATCATTATGGCGTCCACCGGTTCGTTTACCGCGATGGCGGTTTTCTGGACCACGCCAGATCAGTCGATCAGTTTACGCGCTCGCGCTATTGGTATTGCAGTGATCAACGCAACCGGTAATATAGGTTCCGCGGTCAGCCCACTGTTAATCGGTTGGCTGAAGGATCAAACGGGTAGCTTCAACTCCGGTCTCTATTTTGTTGCCGGTTTGCTGGTGGTCGGTGCCCTTCTGGTCATCGCTATCCCAATGAAAAACTCAAGACCAAGAGCCACACCGTAAACGGTAGAATTGAAGAAATGAGTGCTGCAACAAATTGAAAATATTGAATTTATTTAAGCTTCCCCCTAAATATTGTTCAAAATAATTCAAGTTGCAGCTAGGCGGCAAGCAAGCTAATCCCTAGGAGCATACACGAGTATGTGACTAGGGTTATCTTGTGAAGCCAACAACGCTGCGGCTTGAAGAATGAAGAACAATTCGAGTTGTAGCTAGGCGGCAAGTGAGGGAATCTCGGGGAGCATACACAAGTATGTGACTAGGATTAGCTTGTGAAGCCAACAACGCTGCGGCTTGAAGAATGAAGAGCAATTATGACAGGCATTACAAACATAGATATAGGGAAGGATTACGATGAAGTCCTGGGCAACGACGACGTCCACTACCAAACCTTCGGCAAACTCGCCGCCTTCTTCGGCCGCGACATGCCCGCTCATCGTCACGATGGCTATTTCCAATTACACTATTTAGTGACTGGGCATATTACGCTCCAGCTGGATGAGTCCCGTTATTCTGTGCAGGCACCGTTATTTATTCTGACGCCCCCTTCTGTCGCCCATGCATTTTTTACCCAAGAAGATACTGACGGGCATGTATTAACCGTGCGGCAAGATTTAATTTCGCCACTGTTGGAATCTCTTTATTCTGCCAATCTGGACAGAGTCGATATTCCGGCGATTTGTTTATCTGTCGCGGATAAACCCCAAGATATTGAAACTTTTAATCATTATTGGGATTTAATGGCGCGGGAATCTGCTAATAACTATATTGGTCGAGACCAAGTGTTATCTTCACTTGCCCAAGCCTTATTTACCTTTTTACTGCGCTCTGTCCCTCTTGATGAGCACCATGTTAGCGGCGTTCGTGGTGAACATCGATTATTCCAACGTTTTAACCAGCTTATTGATATGCATTATCGCGAGCATCTCTCTGTCCCTGACTATGCGGATAAACTCGGCGTCACCGAATCTCGCTTAAAAGATATGTGCCGGCGATTCGCCAACCGCCCACCGAAGAAGCTCATTTTCGATAGAATGTTACGTGAAGCAAAACGCATGCTGCTATTTTGCGATATCTCCGTTTCTGAAATTGCTTATCAACTTGGATTTAAAGATCCAGCCTATTTTGCCCGCTTTTTTAATCGCTCTGAGGGGACCTCTCCAAGCCAATGGCGCGAGCAAAATATCCACTAAATCGTGGATATTAAAATTTTAGTATCCCCCTTAAATTATTTTACATAATGCAAACATTTTTGATGTCTTGCATTTTTATTTTTAAAGTTACAACTTGTACTATTAGTCGCAAACAAAAAGTGAATAATAAGATCAAAAAACAACCAATAAAAAAGCGATAAATAAATTTCATTAAGTTTTTAATAAACCACAATATATTGATAAATAATAATTTATTAATAAATAATGAAATGACATTAATATTAAAATATCGATAAGATCACATTTCTTTCATAAAACCATCTCACCAACGAAAAGTACCAGCGTTCCTTTGGAAAGTCTCTTTTAAAACCCCACAGAAAACGATTCAATTAGTAAACACAAAACAAACATAAAATTAACAATATTCAAGCTTGCAACTTTGTACGCCGATAACCCGCAAGCCCTCTTTGTTCTAAAACGAGGTAGACATGAAACCAGAAGATTTTCGTTCCGATGCTAAGCGCCCATTTAATAGCCAAGAATATCTAAAAAGTTTGCAAGATGGACGCGAGATTTATATCTATGGTGAGCGTGTTAAAGATGTCACCACGCACCCTGCTTTTCGTAACTCAGCAGCTTCTATAGGACAGTTATATGATGCGCTTCATGATAAATCGACTCATGACCAGCTTTGCTGGGGCACAGATACAGGCAACGGCGGGTACACACACAAATTCTTCCGCTTCGCAAAAAGTGCAGATGACTTACGCCAACAACGCGATGCCATCGCAGATTGGTCACGCCAAAGCTACGGATGGATGGGACGCACTCCAGACTATAAGGCGGCATTCGCCAGCTGTTTAGGAGCTAACCCAGAATATTATGGACAGTTTGCCGATAACGCACGCAACTGGTACAAACGCGTTCAAGAGAGCGGATTGTATTTTAACCATGCGATTGTTAACCCACCTATCGATCGCCATAAGCCTGCTGATGAAGTTAAAGATGTTTATATAAAACTAGAAAAAGAAACTGATGCAGGTATTATCGTCAGCGGCGCAAAAGTGGTCGCGACTAACTCCGCATTGACACACTATAACTTTATCGGTTTTGGTTCCGCACAAGTCATGGGAGATAACCCTGATTTTGCGCTGATGTTTGTTGCTCCTATGGATGCAGACGGCGTGAAATTAATTTCTCGCGCATCTTATGAATTAGTTTCAGGTGCAACTGGCTCGCCATTTGATTATCCTTTATCTAGCCGTTTTGATGAAAATGATGCCATTCTGGTTATGGACCATGTGTTAATTCCATGGGAAAACGTGCTGATTTATCGTGATTTCGACCGTGCTCGTAACTGGGCAGTGCAAGGTGGCTTTGCTCGCCTGTTCCCATTGCAAGCTTGTGTGCGTTTAGCGGTCAAATTAGACTTCATTACAGGTCTTCTACAAAAGAGCCTTGAATGTACCGGTGTTATTGATTTCCGTGGTGTTCAAGCGGATCTCGGTGAAGTTGTCGCTTGGCGTAACCTGTTCTGGTCACTGACTGATGCTATGTGTTCAGAAGCAAAAGCTTGGGAAGGCGGTGCATTCCTGCCTGATACTCAAGCCATCCAAACATATCGTGTTATGGCACCAATGGCCTACACCAAAATCAAAAATATCATCGAAAGTAACGTAACGAGTGGTTTGATCTATCTGCCATCAAGCGTACGTGATATGAATAACCCAGAGATTGACAAATATCTGGCAAAATATGTTCGCGGTTCAAATGGGATGGATCACGTTGAACGTATTAAAATTTTAAAATTAATGTGGGATGCTATCGGCAGTGAATTCGGTGGTCGCCATGAACTGTATGAGATTAACTACGCAGGAAGCCAAGATGAAATTCGTCTGCAATGTCTGCGTCATGCTCAAGGTTCTGGCAATATGAAAGCCATGACAGATATGGTTGATCGCTGCCTATCTGACTACGACCAGCACGGCTGGAAGCGTCCTCACCTGCACAACAACAACGATATTAATCTGTTAGATTCGCTGCTGAAGTAATCGGCAGCAGGAGGTCAAAATGTCTTTAGAAAATGAACATCGCTTACGCTTCAGAGATGCGATGGCAAGTCTCGGTGCCGCTGTTAACATCGTCACCACGGATGGTCCAGAAGGTCGTTGTGGTATTACTGCCACTGCGGTTTGTTCTGTGACTGATACGCCACCGACTTTGATGGTATGCGTTAACCGCAATAGTACTATGAATGCGGTTTTTCAAAAGAATGGCCGCCTATGCGTTAACGTTCTCAACCATGATCAAGAAGATTTAGCTTGTCACTTTGCCGGTATGAAAGGTTCGACAATGGATGAGCGCTTTGGATGGGACATGTGGGATAAAGGCATTTTAGAGCAACCACTGTTAAGAAATGCCCTTGCGAATCTTGAAGGTGAAATTACCCAAGTACAAGATATTGGCACTCACTCTGTCTATATGGTTGAGATGAAAAAGATTATTGTTAGCGATGATGGACATGGCTTAGTTTATTTTAAACGTAAATTCCATCCCGTTTTGCATAAAATCTTAGAGCATACAGCCTAATTTAACCTCCATTTTATTACGCTATTCTAAGCCCCTAAATTCATCATTTAGGGGCTTTTTTATTATATCTATCTAATGTAATTTTCTTAAATCAAATCCATTATCAAGCAATTCCAGTCTAATTGACACCAACCAAATTAGAGGTATACACTGGAAAAATACTTATATGACACCCAAATAAATAAAAATAAACAGAATATGAAATATCTTATTAATAATATTATTTATGACAGCCATCAGGGGTTGTTATATCGCGATAATATCGACGATGCAATTAAACTGACTACCACACTAAACCGCTTATTATTGGTGTTAGTGCAAAATAATGGTGAGGTTTTAGATCGTGAAACATTATTAAGCAGAGTGTGGGATGAACATAACCAAGTTGCATCCGATAATAATCTCAACAGTAGCATTTCTGTTTTACGCCGCCATTTATCCTCATTTTGTGATGGTGAAATAATTACGACTATACCTAAAGTTGGTATCAAGCTTAATGCGCAGTTGCAGTCGTTATCATCAGAATTAAATCAAGATACCCAGCAAGAAGAACCTCTAGAAATATTACTTAGTGAGCCACTGAAAACACCGATTATAGAAAATGCACCGAAAGAAAAAGCACAAACAGTAAAGAAAAAAAGTTACATTCTCAATAACCGTTTTATTGAGCTAGCCTTAGTTGTGATTATTATTTTTTGCTTACTATATCTTTTTAAAAGCTATTTTTTTGCTACACGAACAGAATACCCTGAAGTGGGTCGCATTGACCAGTGCAGCATACGCTATATTAATAGCTACCATAAACCCGATATGACGACGATTAGTTTTACTGATTTACAGAACCAGTTAACTCGATTAAATATTGATTGCAAAAAACCGGCTACGTTATTTTATTACAATGTCGGGATCGTCACGAATGATAAAAATCTCTATGATAACTTTTTATTTTTATCTTATTGTCCTAACACCCCCAAAGATAGTACAACAGTGAGTTGTGAGAATTTTTATGTCAAATAAGAAATCTGTCAGGGCTTTTTGGCTACTGATTATTTCAACCATCTTAGTCTTCATTAGTAGCTATGTTTATTATAAAAACAGCACCGCCATTGTCCCCAGTTGCAGAGCAACATTGAAAATTGATATATCAGACAGCCGTTCAGACTTAAAAGGCTATTACCTACTTAGCATTATTCCAAATGAGAATGACCCTGAGCATCATACCTTTGTCATGAATGGAACCATCAACAATGATGGTAAAAGTTATGTTATTGCTCGCAAGTTTTACATGAAATATGTCTACCAAGGCGGGCATTTTTTCTCACAAGTCGAACGGGTTGTTATTGATCCTAATGACCAGGCTCAAAATAAAATAAAAATACGGGGTATTCCACAAGAGGGGCAGATTTATTTTGTTAACATAAAGCGTTTGAGTGAAAAAAACTATATTTTTGAAGAAAATTTTTCCCCTCTTTTTATTTGCACAATTTAATTTCAATCAGCAAACAATTCATTACGACAAATATAGAGCATCAAATTCTGACATTTAATGCTCTATTTTTTTATTTTTTAAAAATCACTTATTAATTTACCTTAAAGCAAAAGTGATTAAAAATCCCATACATTACCACGCCAAAATAAAAACATTAAAACCCACATTAAAAACATTAATATCAGAATTAAATATTTTACTTTATTAAAATATCAATACTTTATTTCAAAAAACTCTCCTGATGGATAAAATTGTTTTCGTCGAAATGACTTACACAAAAGCCGACGCATGGATGCACTAGGCAATTTGCATTCACTTTAGGGACTAAAAATTACTTATCTTTAAGGATCTATCACATGAAATTAAATAAATTATCTGTTGCTGTTTTATTTGCAGCTTCTACTCTTTCTGCATCTGTTTTAGCTAGCGGCAACACGGGTGAATTACACTTTAGCGGTCAAGTTGTTAACTCCCCATGTAATATCGAATCTGAAAGCACCAAACAAGAAGTTCCATTTGGTCAACTGTCTCGTGCTTCTTTAGAAGCAGGTAATGCAGCAGAGAAAGATATCTCCATTAAATTAAAAGAGTGTAACTTCGACGAATTCAGTAAGGATACTGAAGGTAAATGGATTGCAGTTAAAGATATCAAAATCACTTTCGGTGGTAAAAACTACGTGGGTACTAATAAAGAATTCTTAGGCGTAACAGGTACTGCGAATAACGTTGGTATTCAAATTAAAGATTTTAAATTTGATGAAGCTAAATCTGTACTGAACCAAATTCGTAACAGACAAGGTGAAAACGTTCTGGAATTTACTGCATTAGCAAAACGTGTTGATGCTGCTACTCCAGTAACTGAAGGTGAATTCAACTCTATCGCTGACTTCAAAATCACTTACGAATAATTTTTATGGGAGGGGAAACCCTCCCAATAAAAAGGTTCATTATGCGAAATTTATCTTTCTTATGGTCAACGCTATTATTAGCTCCTTTTATTTCAAATGCGGAATATACGGTTGATGGCGGTATTCGTGGTGAAACTGTTATGCGTGGATATATTGTTGCTGCGCCCTGCTCAATAGAAACAGATAGCCAATACCAATATATTAATTATGACCTTGTATCTAAAAATAATATCGATACAGAAGAAGCAAAAAATAATAATAGAAAAACATTTAATATTAAATTGAACAACTGTATTAGCGAGTATGACAAAGATAATAAAAAAGGTATAAAAATTAAATTCTTTGCCAATAGTGACCTCTACAATAACGCAATAAAACTATCAGGTCCCACGGATGGTGTCATTGTCTATATTTATGACACCAATAACAATTTAGTCACTCCGAATAAATCGTATTCTATTTCAAACAGCGCTATTTACTTTGATAGCAAAACAAAAATAAGCTTTTTGAAATATGAAACAGAAATTGACACAATTAATAATGAGATTGAACCCGGAAATTACTTTGCCACGATTAAATTCAATGTAAGTTACGACTAATAAATATTTTAAATGATAAGAACACTATGGCTAAATTTAATATTTTTCACCAGTTAATTATTATATCTTGCTTATCCAGTATTCCTACTGTCGCTTTTTCTGTTGAATTTAATACAGATATGCTTGATACCAAAGATACTCAGAATATTGACTTTAGCCAGTTTTCTCAGGCCGGATTTGTTATGCCTGGAAATTATCATCTAACGATTAAAGTCAATAATGAACGTTTGGGTAATGCCCGCGATATTACGGTGGGTGCACCAACTTCTGCTGAAGATTCATTATTTAGCGTTGTCTGTGTTCCAGCAACCATTGCAGATCAGCTCGGCTTAAAACCAGAAGCTATTCGCTTAATTAAATATCGCGATAACGATCAGTGTATCGATTTGTCTGCGCTTGAAGGCAGTACCATGAGCGTGGATTTATCCACATTAACACTGACAATTTTGATCCCACAAAGTTATCTGGAATATACCGATCCTAGCTGGGTGCCACCTTCTCGCTGGGAAGATGGTATTAACGGCTTCTTACTCGACTACACCTTGACCGGCTCCTTTACCCGTCGAGATAGCGGAACAAAAGAATCCTATTTATCTGCGAACGGAACCACAGGGTTAAACCTCGGTGCGTGGCGCTTACGTGGGGATTACCAAGCGAACTATCGTAAATCATCGGGTAACTATAACAATGAATATAGCGATGCCATATTCAGCCGTTTATATGCTTATCGTTCATTAACGAATATCGCCTCGGTTCTCACGGTGGGGGAAAACTATTTCTATTCCGCCATTTTTGACTCTTGGCAATTTACCGGTTTGTCATTAGAAACCGACGAAAACATGCTACCGCCAAAATTGACGGGATATGCACCTGAGATCATCGGGATTGCACAAACTAACGCTACGGTGATCGTCAAAAGCCATGACCGAATTGTTTTAGAGACTACTGTTCCCGCAGGTCCATTCCAGATCCAAACGTTGGATAGCTCAATCCGTGGAACCTTAGATGTCACGGTGCGTGAAGAAAATGGTGAAGAACAGAAATTCAGCATAACTACCGCGGCGCTGCCTTATTTAACGCGCCCTGGGCAAGTTCGCTATAAGTTTGCCGTTGGTAAACCTCGTTACGATGGGCGTCACCTTGAAGGGGATATGACCGCTTCGGGTGAACTCTCTTATGGACTTAATAATATTTGGTCTATTTATGGTGGTTCGATTTTATCCAAAAACTACCAAGCATTTTCAGCCGGTTTTGGGCGTGACTTATTTACCTTCGGGAGCTTGTCATTTGACATAACACAGTCCCATGCAAAGTTACTCAGCAACACATTAACAGGGCGCAGTTACCGTTTAAGTTACTCAAAATCGTTTGATGAGGCGAGAACCGACATTACCTTCGCAGGTTATCGATTCTCGGATGAAACCTATCGTTCATTACAGCAAACGTTGGACGAACGCTGTACAGGGATTGAAACCCAAGCACATAAAGAGAGCTATCAGGTCAATATTAATAAATATTTTGATGCGTTCTCACTGGGTGGAAACTACCAGTACAACACGTATTGGAATAGCCAAACGGAAGAGCAATTTGGGGCCTATATCAACACCGCCTTCAATATTGCCTATTTAGGATTAAAAAATATCAGCTTAACAGCATCTGCAACACGTTCAAAAAGAGCGGGATATCAGGATGATGCCATTACGTTGTATGTCACCGTTCCCCTTACTATGGGCAGCAGCATGAGTTTCTCTGAGGGCTATACACGCGACCAAAATGGACGTCGCTCTTCAACCCATAACGTGGGCTATAGCGGCTACAACGATCAGCGTAGTTATAACCTGAATGTGGGTTATCAAACGGGACAGTACCAAGACTCACAAACCAGTTTTAGTGGTTATTTGAGCCAAAATTTCCCAACGTCATCACTCTCGGCCAATGCCAGTTATGTTCCCAACGAGTACCACACCATTGGTGGGTCGATTAACGGTGGGATCACATTGGTTAAAGAAGGAATCGCACTGCATCAGGCAGCCTATGGTGGAACACGCTTAGTCGTTGAAACCCCGGGAGCGAGCAACGTGCCATTAAACGGCGGTGTTTATAAAACTAACCGCTTTGGCTTAACTGTGCTCCCTAACGTGAGTAGCTATCGCAAAACAACAGCATCAATTAATACCAGTAAATTACCAAACAATATCGAAGCGTTAGAGAGTGTTACCGAAGCCACATTAACTCGTGGGGCCATCGGTTATCGCAGCCTTAATGTTATTCAAGGGGAAAAAACCTTTGCCCGTTTAAAACTGGCTGATGGCACTTACCCACCCTTTGGTGCCAGTGTGCGTAATAAAAATAACATTGAGCTCGGTATTGTGGGTGAGCAAGGGATCACATGGATTGTCGGCGTGATGCCAAATGACCTGCTTAACCTTTACTGGGGAAATAAATTGCAATGCAGCACGCAAGTCACTGAGTTTAAAAACAGTGCAGAAAGCTACCCTGTATTAATTTGTCATTAGGAAACAATTTAAATGAAATCAAATATTTTTAATTTACTTCGCACCAGTGTCTTATTGACCGCTATCGGTGCAATGGGCACCACTTACGCCGCAGTCACACTGGATCGTACTCGTATTATTTTTGATGGTGATCAGCAGTCTATTAACATCACTATTCGCAATGATAACCCTGAATTGCCTTACTTAGCACAATCATGGTTGGAAGATGCGGCAGAGAAAAAATTGGAAGCTGGCCCAATTATCGCGACGCCACCCATTCAGCGTATGGAGCCAAAATCCACCAGCTTAGTTCGTTTAAGCTCTGCGCCAGATATCAGTAAGTTACCTCAAGATAGAGAGTCTCTGTTTTACTATAACTTGCGTGAAATTCCACCGAAATCCACAGAAGCAGGTGTTCTACAAATCGCCCTGCAAAGCCGTGTAAAACTGTTTTATCGTCCAGAAGCGATTGTGGCTGATAGCAAAAAAGAGTGGACAAAACAGGTGACGTTAACCCCAACTGCCAATGGTTATCAGCTAAATAACCCAACAAGTTTTTATCTGACCGTTATCGGCATTGGTAACAGCCAAAAGCAGTCTGAGCAGAGTGATTTTGATGCCGTTATGGTGCCACCGAAATCAACACATAACCTAAAATCAGCGAAATTCGCAACGCCATATCTCACCTATATCAATGATTATGGTGGAAAACCTTCACTGGCGTTTAAGTGCCAAGCATCGCAGTGCACAGTCACACCATAGACGTAACGGATAAACAGGAATATCAACATGAAACTGTATCACTTTGGGTTATCTCTCATGTTCGCCATGCCTGTATTGGCAGAAACGCCATCGCAACCCTCATTATTGGAAACAACAGGCACTGTTTATGTTCATGCGCGTTTTCTCATAACGCCTTGCCAGCCCAATGTGACGATGACAAGAGCGGTCAACCATGTCAATGAACCTGTTTATCAATTTACAGTGAGTTATGCCCATTGTGCCACCCGTACTTATAACCAACCGTGGACGCCATTCACGTTGAAATTTGCAGGTCAGCAATATGTTTTCTCAAAACCGCAGGCAAATAAGAGTATGACCTTTTTACTTCCAGCCGAGAATTCAGCACGCCGTTTGGAGATGATTTATGACTAAAACATTCGCACTTATGGTTGGCATGAGTAGCTTGTTATTTACCAGCTACGGCAGCTTGGCAAATAGTTTATCTGTCTATTTTGAAGGGACGCTGGTGCCTATTGGTTGTCGCTTATCTGACGATGACACGAAGAAAACGGTTTACTTATCGGGTCTGCGCTTTTCTGAACTTGAAAATCTGGGGCGCTCTGATGTTCAACCTTTTCAGTTGGATATCGTCGATTGCTCAACGGCGGCATTAAATAAAACCATCAAAATTACGCTAAACACTCAAGATACTGAAACCCATAACGGCGTCACCTATTTGAAAACGACCGGCGAGTCCAATGTGTTACTCGCGTTAACTGATGGCAAGAATGCTCAACCTTTGAAATTTAATACCCCGATTGATATCAGTACCGTCACGGAATCGGGAAAAGGCTCTATTAACCCACTCCAGTTTGGGGTATATGCGCAAAAGCCCTTTAACGGACGACTCAAAACAGGGAGTTTCTCATCCTTAGTCACTTTCAATCTGGACTACCAGTAGGAGAATGCAGATGAAAATATCCGGTTTTTTAGGGGCGATTTGCCTACTAATGAGCAGCTTTTCACTGGCTGATATTTTAATTACGTTGGAAACCACATTGGTGCGTCCATCCTGTGTGATCACCAATGAAAATGGCGATAAAGAGCTGTACGTGAATTTTCAAAATGTGGCGTTAGACCGCTTAACCGAAGAAAAATACAACTTTGGGATCCTAATTAAACAGTGCGATCTGCGCAAAAATTTACGGGTTTACTTATCCCCAAAAGAGGGATCCACCCTCACGATTAATAACGAAACGGTATTAAGCACCACGATTCAAGGCTTAGGGATCCGCTTTTCCCAAGCCAATAGAAATACCGCTATCAATCTACTGAAATGGGAGCCCATTTTCCCGTCAGTGAGTGGTGACACCGCCACATTGACCTTGCAGTCACAATTAGTTACGAATCAAGTGCCCGAAACACTTGAAGTCGGCCCGTTTAATGCGGCACTGTCAGTGATGATTGATTATCTTTAAAGTTAGGTAACGACAATGAAAAAAACATCCAAAATTTCGTTAATAGCAGTGTTTATGTCACTGTTTTTATATAGCCAAGTGTCTCATGGGTTAACTCGCTACTCATCCAGTGGTGGTGGCTATAGAATGAATCTTGTCTCTAATAACTCGGTCATCGCGAGCACACCGACCATTGGTAGCGATGGTGCAAAATACTATTCTGTCGCTCCACCAAACAAAGAGGGCATCGTGATCGATGCTAATTCATCGCAACCTTACGGTACTGTATATTGCAAAGTGAATTTTTTAGCGGGTAACTACCAAAACGGACTGGCATGGAATTATGCCTTTCATCGTGTTTTTGCTTATATGCCAGAAGCGGGCTTTAACATTAAGGGGCTCACCGCTTATAAAATTAATGCAAATACTTACTTCACACTGTATTCAGACAATGGAATTACTCAGGGTTGGAAAAACATTTCTGGGCGTGGATGTTCTTCCGAAGAAATGGGGCCATTAGATGCTGGGTTCTTCACCGTTCAATTCCCATTTGAAGTACGTATTTATGTAAAAGATATTCCGATAGATGGCAAGGTTGTCATCCCTCCTGCAATGATTGCAGGCTATACCCGAATGTTCCAATATCCAGGTACACCTGATGTGTTCGTTCCCGCGGATAAAGCGAGTGTAAAACTAGATTTAACTCAGTCGGTAATTAACTACCCATCAAACTGCAAATCCAATATTGATAATCTAAATATTAACCACAATACATTGGATGCCATTGAATTTGATAGTAAACAAACCCGTACTGCGACCTATCAATGTGATAGAAGTCAGGGGGTTAGAGTGAAATTTGCCTTAGATTACGTTATGGATAACGATCCGCAAAAACGTGTGCCGCTGAAGTCAGGTAATAACACGATTTACTCTGAGTTATCACTGTACGATGCAGAAAGTAATCAACGGGGTAAAACCATCGAGACTACCATTGATAAAGTGAAAAATATTGAAATCGAAAGCCACCTTTATGGGCTAGATGCTGAGCCAGGAAAATACACCGGTAACGCGTGGTTAATTGCGACTTATTTATAATTAACATGCTATTTTATAATTAACATGCAGTAAAATTTTATGATTATGCTTTCTCGTGCTGTATTTATTAGTATTTTTATTATTTGGAATCTCGCCAGCATAATTTATATTGATAATTTAGGTAGCTTAAGGCAATCGCTGCCTCAAAATATTATTAGCTGGTTAGCGATTGCATTAATCATTTCCATCATTGCATTTACAGTGTTTTATAGAAAAAATCGAATTTTCATTACTATTCCTGCAATGTGTTTCTGTTTAGCATTAGCCATATTAAGCATCAACCTTTTTTATATAAAAGAAAGTCATAACATTATATTTTGGTATTGGTCTGGTATTAGTGCAGGAGTCATACTGTATATTGTCGGATTGCAAATACGAGAGAAGTGGTTAATTCAATCTTTTTGTATTTATTGTTTTATCGCGATTAATGTTATTCAGTGTTTATTTACTATTTATCAATACTTTTTTGAAACCACTATTTTTTATTTTGCAACTGATATGCGATCATATGGTTTGACGCAACAAATTACCATTTTGTCGGTTAACATGGCAATGAGCTGCATGTTTTCGTTGATGACCCTAGTGTTATCGCAATTTAAACTTGCATCGTTCATTCAAGAGAAATGCCGAATCACGCTATTAAGCCTTTGCATTTTCTTGTTTACGGTGACACTGGTTGTTTTACAATCTATCACCACTACACTGAGTTTTGCAGTTTGTGCATTTGTTTTTATCTGCTTGTTTTATCAAAAAAATAAAGTAAGAGTGAGTGCCAGCTATTTCATTATTGCTGTTGCTGTATTTATTGGAGTTTACCTTATTCAGCTATGCCCAAAGTATATCGACAATGAGATAATCAACCGCTTTCACCTTAAGCAAATGTTACGGTTTTCTATTTCACTGTTTATCTACCCTTCAGCTGAAGTTTGGGAACAACCTTTAATGCTTAATGCGAGCATGGAGAAAAACCAGCTCCCATTTTTAAGTTCAGAAAATTATATTGTGCCACATGTTTATAATGAGATATTACGTTGGATTATGACTGGCGGGTTTATTAACCTTATTTTCATGTCATTACTAATAACAGGTGGAATATATGTTATTTACCAGTCAATTATTAAATACAAAAAAAATGGTAACGGATATTCCATATCCTTGGTATTAGCATTAACACCTGTGGTTATTAACAGCAACTTAGAGCACCCATTTTTACAATCAGTATTACACTGGGGAATTATTATACTGTTTTTATCATTTGCAGATGCGTCATTCCCATTAAAAGAACAATCCAGTTTCTATATTAACAAGCATTTATCTTTATTATTTAGTTTTAGCACTTTTATTATTGGCCTAAGCGTTTTTATTATTGGATTAAATTTATTTAATGGTCAATCTTTCTTTCACACCAATATTTTCTCATTTGCATAATGAGAAAATTAAAAGATAAACGAGGACAGCATAATGACTCTCTACGACAACCAAATTTCCAATACCGATATTGGTGCAAAAGTTCGTAAACGCCGACTATTATTAGGCTGGAGTGCCAGTATTCTTGGTAAGAAAACCGGCTTAAGCCAACAACAGATCTCTCGCTATGAGCGCGGAACTCAAAATTTCACGATCCACCGATTATGTATTTTTGCCAATGTACTTCAGTGCGATTTAAATTACTTTTTAGAGCGTAGAAATTCTTCGGTAATAATACCGATTAATCTGTAATGCCGTTGTATTTATACCACCTACAGCCTAACTTAATCGCTACGTAATCATGCCCTCTAAGCATCTTTTTAGGGGGCGTTTTCATTCATAAAAGCAGTCTAAACTGATATCAATGATTTTTATTTATGATAAAAAATAATTTCAGGGTCATTATCATCGAGATTATCAATCTGTCCGCTAGGAATAAAACCCGATTTTGATAGTAATTTTTGCATCAACAAATTGGATTGATTGGTCGATGTAAATAATTTAGGGTGATGGCAAATTTCCTGTAAAGCCTTCAACAGCGCAAGGCCAATGCCTCGGTGGCGAAACCGCTCAGCAACCATAATCATTTCAATAAAACCACAACCAAAGAAATGGTAATTTAATACCCCATACCCCAGCACTTCCCCCTCCTCCTCCGCAAGATAGCAGCTTTGATTTGTAACCCAATTTTGAATTTGCTGCCCACGCATAGGGTCAACCATGATATAGGTATCAATATTGAGCAGTGAGGCAATGTCCTGCAAAGTAGCAAGGCGAATAAGCATGGTGGTTTATTCTCCATTCGTAGTGACGATCCATAGATAGAGATCATAGCGCGACGGGATGTAAGATATTAAATCCGGTGATTGCCCCACGGGTCATCAGACAAATTGGCTTCATCCATTGAATCGTCTTCTCGCATATCAAGATAGAGAGCTTCAACTTCAGCCCGCGCCCATGGTGTTCTTCGTAGGAATTTTAAGCTTGATTTAACACTTGGATCTTTATTGAAGCAGTTTATTTTGATAATGCTGCCTAATTTTGCCCAACCATAATGGTTAACTAATTCTGTTACCTGCATTTCAAGCGTGACCCCATGCAATGGGTCTTTAGATGTGTGTTCAGTCATTTGCATTACCTTATAGGGCATTTCTGATTGTTCAAAGCACGCGAAGATTACAAGAAATGCAAGACGCTAGCAATCAATACGGGCAAGACGCTAGCAATCAATACGGGCAAGTCACAGGCTCGTTAGTTGAAAACATAAAAAATCCCCCAGCAAGCTACCCTGCTGGGGGATGATTTATTCACAAGACAAACTCGTAAATTACAGAACGTCTACGCAGTTCAGTTCTTTGAATGCTTGCTCTAAACGAACAACCATAGATTCTTGTGATTTACGCAGCCACACACGTGGATCGTAGTATTTTTTGTTTGGCTTATCATCGCCTTCTGGGTTACCTAACTGAGATTGCAGGTAGCCTTCTTTCGCTTTGTAATACTGTAAAATACCATCCCAATTAGCCCACTGAGTATCGGTATCGATGTTCATTTTGATAACACCGTAGCTAACTGCTTCTTTGATTTCAGCAGCGCTTGAACCGGAACCACCGTGGAATACGAAGTCTAAGCTATTGTGTGGCAGGTTGAATTTCTCAGACACGTAGTCTTGGGAGTTACGCAGAATTTTTGGCGTTAATTGTACGTTACCTGGCTTATAAACACCGTGTACGTTACCAAAAGAGGCTGCGATAGTGAAACGAGGGCTGATAGCATTCAGTTTTTCATAAGCATAAGCCACGTCTTCTGGTTGGGTGTACAGCGCTGAGCTGTCCATGCCAGTGTTATCAACACCGTCTTCTTCACCACCAGTACAACCTAATTCGATTTCCAGAGTCATGTCGATTTTCGCCATGCGCTCTAAATATTTAGAACAGATTGCAATGTTTTCTTCCAGAGATTCTTCTGACAGGTCAATCATGTGAGAAGAGAACAGTGGTTTACCGGTTTTCGCGTAGTGTTTTTCACCCGCATCTAACAAACCATCAATCCATGGCAGCAATTTCTTCGCACAGTGGTCAGTGTGTAGAATAACTGGAACACCGTAATGCTCTGCCATTTGATGGACGTGATGAGCGCCAGAAATCGCACCTAAAATCGCCGCTTGTTGTCCTTCAGCTTTTAGGCCTTTACCTGCGATAAATGCAGCACCACCGTTAGAGAACTGAATAATCACTGGAGCACGTACTTTTGCTGCCGCTTCAAGTACGGCGTTAATTGAATCAGTACCAACACAGTTCACAGCTGGTAATGCAAAGTTATTTTCTTTGGCAACCGCGAAAACTTTCTGTACATCATCACCAGTGATAACACCTGGTTTAACAAAATCAAAAATTTTAGACATGTGAAAAGGTCCTGTGGTGAACAGGCAGCCTACGCTGCCTGTTGTGTATGAACAAATTAATTACGCTTTAGCACGTTCTTCTAGCATCACAACAGCTGGGAGCTTTTTGCCTTCAACGAATTCAAGGAAAGCACCGCCACCAGTAGAGATGTATGAAATCTTATCAGCGATACCAAATAAATCGATCGCCGCTAGGGTGTCGCCACCACCAGCGATTGAGAAAGCGTCACTGTCTGCGATAGCACGAGCAACGATTTCAGTTCCCTTACGGAAGTTAGGGAATTCAAATACGCCCACTGGGCCGTTCCAAAGAATGGTTTTCGCATTCTTCAGAATTTCAGCCAGACGTTCTGCGGATTCATCACCTAAGTCCAGAATTTGCTCATCATCTTTGATGGTGTTGCTGGCTTTCAGGGTTGCTTCAGCAGTTTCTGAGAACTCAGTTGCAACACGAACGTCTGTTGGTACAGGGATCTGGCAATGAGCCAGTAATTTTTTCGCTTCAGGGATCAGGTCAGCTTCATACAGTGAACGACCCACATTGTTACCCTCTGCTGCGATGAAAGTATTCGCGATACCACCACCAACAATCAGTTGGTCAGCAATTTTAGACAGGGAATCTAATACAGTCAGTTTAGTGGAAACTTTAGAACCGCCTACGATAGCAACCATTGGGCGCGCTGGGTTACCTAACGCTTTGCCTAATGCTTCTAATTCGTTGCTTAACAGAGGGCCTGCACACGCAACTGGAGAGAATTTAGCCACACCGTGAGTTGATGCTTGAGCGCGGTGAGCAGTACCGAATGCATCCATAACGTAGACATCACACAGTGCTGCATACTGTTTAGACAGGGTTTCGTCGTCTTTCTTTTCGCCTTTATTGAAGCGAACGTTTTCCAGAACCACTAATTCGCCTTCAGCGATATCAACACCGTTCAGGTAGTCTTTCACCAAACGAACTGGGTTGTCTAATTTTTCTGCCAGATAGTCAACAACAGGTTGCAGTGAAAACTCTTCATTGTACTCACCTTCCGTCGGACGACCGAGGTGGGAAGTAACCATGACTTTAGCACCTTGTTTCAGCGCTAATTCAATTGTTGGTAATGAAGCACGGATACGTGCATCTGAAGTAACTTTACCGTCTTTAACAGGAACGTTTAGGTCCGAACGAATGAAAACGCGTTTACCCGCTAAGTCCAAATCGGTCATCTTAATTACAGACATGGTGAATCCTCTTGTTGATTCTCTATAAAGTTTTCATTAGCGACTGTGCAAGGTGGTCAATAGCGTATTTATCTATTGTGCCTCGCGGTCTGTCAGACGCCAATTAATTTAAACCTGTTGCTGCCATCGCTAGGGTTGTATCTAGCATCCGGTTAGCAAACCCCCATTCGTTATCACACCAAACCAGGGTTTTGATTAAGTTCTTGCCGCTAACTCGTGTTTGCGTGCCATCAATAATCGCACTGTGCGGATCATGATTAAAATCCATCGAGACTAACGGTAGTTCAGTATAGTCTACTATACCACGAAAATGCCCATGCGCGGCGCTCTGTAATAGCTTGTTGACGTTATCAACACAAACATGCGCATCCACAGTGACGCTTAAGTCAATGGCCGTGACATTGGTAGTTGGAACGCGTACAGAAATCGCTTCAAAGCTGCCTTGGAATTTTGGAAAAATTCGCGTGATCCCCGCTGCTAGTTTCGTATCAACAGGAATAATCGACTGACTCGCTGCGCGCGTTCTGCGTAAATCTTTATGGTAGGCGTCAATCACAGGTTGATCATTCATGGATGCATGAATGGTGGTGACTGTGCCCGACTCGATACCAAATGCATCATCCAACACTTTGATGACTGGAATAATACAGTTGGTGGTACAAGATGCATTGGAAACGATGCTATCGCTTCTTTGTAGGCTGTCATGGTTGACGCCATACACAATGGTCGCATCGAGATCATCGGTTCCCGGATGGGAAAAGAGCACTTTTTTCGCGCCGGCTTGCAGATGCTTTAACCCATCTTCGCGAGAGCCATAAACGCCCGTGCAATCTAACACCACATCCACACCTAACTCTTTCCAAGGTAGCTTGCTGATATCCGCTTGATGGAAAAGACGCATGCTGTCATCTCCAACTTGTAGCTGGTCGCCATTGAGGCGAACATCCCACGCAAAGCGTCCGTGACTTGAATCATACTTCAGCAAATGAGCGATACCTTCTGGTTCCGCTAATTCATTGACCGCAACAACGACAATTTCTGCCCGGCGACCTGATTCATATAACGCTCTGAGAACACTTCGACCAATTCGACCGAAGCCGTTTATTGCTACCCTGATTGCCATTCTACACCTTGTATCTGAGCAAAATCACACGGTTGCTAAGGATAACTGACTACCACCAACTCTACTGCTCATTTTAACTGTCAAACATCAAAAGTGTGCTTCACTCGACATTTTTAAAATTTATTTACATTATTCCAAATACAACTGAAACGGTTCAGCTTGTTGAGTTTTAGATTAAGGGATATATTTAGAGAACGCAATAGAAAAACAAGAAACGGTGCACAAAAAAACAACGCCCCAATACCAAACTTGATATTGAGGCGTAAATTAGGTTAATTCACTTTATTTTCAGAGGTGCAGCCGCTTATTCCGAATGCACCTCAAGGTATAAAATGAATTATTTCAGCAGCGATTTTGCCGCTTTAACAGCGTTTTCAACCGTAATACCGAACTCTTTGTACAGCTGATCCGCTGGTGCAGATTCACCGAATGAGTGCATACCAATGATAGCGCCATTCAGACCAGTGTATTTGAACCAGTAATCTGCAATACCCGCTTCGATAGCCACACGAGCACTTACGTTTGCAGGCAGAACAGCTTCACGGTAAGCCGCGTCTTGCTTGTCGAATACATCCGTAGAAGGCATAGAAACCACGCGAACTTTACGACCTTCCGCAGTCAGTTGGTCAGCCGCTTTCACCGCTAATTCAACTTCAGAACCGGTTGCAATAAAGAGAAGCTCAGGTGTGCCTGCGCAATCTTTCAGGATATAAGCCCCTTTCTCGATATTCGCTAATTGCTCAGCGGTACGAGGTTGCTGTTCCAGGTTTTGACGAGAGAAAATCAGTGCACTTGGGCCATCTTTACGCTCAATGGCATATTTCCATGCAACCGCCGATTCCACTTGGTCACATGGACGCCATGTGCTCATGTTTGGAGTCACACGCAGGCTTGCCAGTTGTTCTACTGGTTGGTGCGTTGGACCATCTTCACCCAGACCGATAGAGTCATGGGTATAAACGAAGATGCTGCGAATTTTCATCAGCGCTGCCATACGTACTGCGTTACGTGCGTATTCAACGAACATTAAGAATGTTGCGCCGTAAGGGATGAAACCGCCGTGCAGAGCGATACCGTTCATGATAGCGGACATACCGAATTCGCGAACACCGTAATGGATGTAGTTACCCGCTTTGTCTTCATTCAGAGGTTTAGAGCCAGACCACATGGTTAAGTTACTTGGCGCTAAGTCCGCAGAACCGCCCATGAATTCAGGTAATACTTTACCGAATGCTTCTAACGCGTTTTGAGATGCTTTACGGCTTGCGATGTTCGCAGGGTTTTGTTGCAGGTTTTCAACGAATTTTTTCGCTTCTGCATCAAAGTTCGCTGGCAGTTCACCCGCCATACGACGTTCGAATTCTTTCGCTAATTCTGGATGTGCTTTTGCGTATGCCGCAAATTTTTCATTCCAAGAATGCTGTTTTTCTTTACCCGCTTCGCGCGCATCCCAAGCTTGATAGATATCCGCTGGAATTTCGAATGGACCGAATTTCCAACCCAGTGCTTCACGAGTTGCTGCGATTTCTGCATCACCTAAAGGTGCGCCATGAACCGCTTCGGTGCCTGCTTTGTTTGGTGAACCAAAACCGATAACGGTTTTGCACATAATCAGCGTTGGTTTGTCTGATTGCTTGTGAGCTTCGTTCACTGCAGCGTTGATTTGGTCTGCATTGTGACCATCGATGTCACGAATAACGTGCCAACCGTATGCTTCGAAACGTGCTGCAGTATCATCAGTAAACCAGCCTTCAACTTCACCATCGATAGAGATGCCGTTGTCATCGTAGAATGCGACCAGTTTATTTAATTTCAGAGTACCTGCTAATGAGCACACTTCATGGGAGATACCTTCCATCATACAACCGTCACCCATGAACACATAGGTGTGGTGGTCGACAACGTCATGCCCTGGGCGGTTAAATTGTGCCGCTAAAGTACGTTCTGCAATCGCAAAACCGACTGCGTTTGCAATACCTTGGCCTAAAGGACCAGTAGTGGTTTCAACGCCTGGCGTATAACCATATTCTGGGTGACCTGGGGTTTTAGAATGTAATTGACGGAAGTTCTTTAACTCATCAATAGATAAGTCATAACCTGTCAGATGCAGCAAGCTGTAAATCAGCATTGAACCATGACCGTTAGACAGTACAAAGCGGTCGCGGTTAGCCCAATGAGGATCTGCTGGGTTATGATTCATATGGTTGCGCCAAAGAACTTCAGCAATATCAGCCATGCCCATTGGTGCGCCAGGGTGCCCTGATTTTGCTTTTTGAACCGCATCCATACTTAGAAAGCGGATAGCATTAGCAAGGGTTTTACGAGTCGTCATTAGTATACTCCAAGTAGGATAGAACGTACTTAAACCAATATTCACAACGCAATAGGGAATCATTGCGGTTTATAGAGTTAGCCTCAATAATTCGAGCCGCAGGTGCATAAAAGCTTATTAGACCTACCCACAACTTGAAGTTTAGCGATGAGACCCTACGAAACTAGCGCAATTTCATCCATACAGCAATTATTTGAAACAATATGACAGCAGACTGCGGATCTTTATCGCAACCGTCAAGCTGAATCCTTTCCATTGCGCAAAATATCCCTTTGAGCTCTTCGTTTTGCGCAATTGCCTAACCTTATTAAACCTGAGTTCACCACTTAGGATCAAGGTGATTTATGCTTCTTGAGTAATTAGCCACAATATTAGTGATATTTGGCAAATATTTTGCTGGAAAATCCACACAAAACAACAAGGGCGCATATATTAGCGCCCTTTATTACATAATTTATCACACTACGTTATTCCACTAGCGGATCAACGCTCTGTCATCGCCTGTTTCATCCGCGTGATAGGCTTAATCAGGTAATCAAAAACGCTTTTCTCGCCCGTTTTAATATCCACCGATGCCACCATACCCGGAATAATTTCCATTTTATGGTTATTTTTATCTAACAGGTAATTGGTATCCGTTTCGACAAGAATGCGGTAGAACGTCTCATCTGGATTGAGTTTTAACTCACTGCGACGAGTATCATTACTTAAGGTGTCTGGGCTGATTAATTTCACTACCCCATTTAAACCACCATAAATAGCGTAATCATAGGCAGTCACTTTAACCACCACTGGCATTCCCGGTCTTAAGAAAGCCACATCTTGTGGGCGAATATAAGCTTCCACCATTAATTTGTCATCGAGGGGAATAATCTCAAGGATGTCTTGCCCCGTATTCACCACGCCACCGATAGTATTGATCTTAATGTTTTTTACAATGCCGTGAACGGGTGCGCGGATCTCCGAACGCGCGACAGGGTCTTCACGCATACTCATCGACTCTTCCGCTTGATCTAGCTCCGATTCCACTTTCACCAATTCAGCGTTTGCTTCCGCAAGGTAGTTATTCATGCGTTCGTTAATTTGTGTCGCTAATTCAACCGATTGTCTTTCCATACGCAGAATTTCCACATTGGAAACTAACCCTTCTTTCGCCAGCGGTTTGGTGATAGCAATTTCTCGGTCTAATAATCCTTTGCTTTGACGTAAGCCTGCAATAGCTTGGTCACGCTGCGTTTTTTTCGCGTTATAGGCGTTGGTTTCACGCGCGACTAATTCTTGATCAACTATCTTTGAAAAATCAGGAACTTCGTTGCGAGATTCTCCCTGCAAACGCGCGGAGATGGCTTCAAGGTTTTGCACTCGCGCTTGGCTTTCACGCAATAATGCCATACTGCGCACATCATCCAACTTCAGCAAAATTTGCCCTTTTTCGACAATATCCCCCTCTTTAACGTACATCTCTTGGATATTGCCAGGGTCAATACTCTGGATCACTTGTTCACGGCTACTTGGAATAATGGTTCCTTGCCCACGAATGATCTCTTCTAAGTTACTGTTATAGGCCCAGATCACAAAAATCGTCAGTAACAGCGCCAGAAAGATAATAGGCAAAAACAGTAAGTTACTGCGCTCTTTTCTCATTACCGATTCTAAATCGTGAGAAAAGTCATTGGAAAAAGTGCGATGCTCTTTTGGCGCTTTACCATATTGATCCATTTTAAATCGCCCCTTCTTCTTTATTAATTACGTGTCTAACCTGTGAAACGACTCGCACTTGTGGCGCAGGCTGTGGAGCGGGTTTATCCGTCGTAACTGTGCCAGCGGCTTGCTCCGTTTGTCCTAAAGCTTTTAAGACTTTCTGCTTCGGACCATCAATTAAGATTTTGCCTTCATCCATCACGATAATACGGTCAACCAAACGTAAAATTGGCAATTTGTGGGTGACGACGATCAGCGTTTTATCTTTCGTCCACGCTTCTAGCGCATCGAGCACCAGTTTTTCAGTATCCACATCAATGCCCGTGGTTGGCTCGTCCAGTAACACCACATTTGGGTTATGCAGGGTTAACTGAGCCAGTGCCACCATCTGTTTTTGCCCGCCTGAAAGCCCTAAACCATCTTCACCAAGGGGCATATCAAGCCCTGCTGGATGCTGACGAATGATTTTATCGAGCTGGAAGCGTTTGAGCGCACGTACTAAATCGTCATCGCTGGAATAGCCATCAAGACGCGCCAAGTCTAAGTTTTCACGTAAAGTCCCGAAGAATAAACGCGGCTTTTGCGTCAACATGCCCACCTTGCTTCTCAGGAAAATCGGGTCAATTTGGCGAATATCGAGATCATCTAAGCTGATATTCCCTTGCTGTTGCTCATACAAGCCAGTCAGTAGCTTCAGTAATGTACTTTTCCCACCACCAATTTTACCGAGGATCGCGACTTTCTCTCCGGCTTTGATCTCTAAGTTAATGTTGTTTAATGCGGGTTGCCCATCTTTATTATATTGATAGGTCACATTAGCCAGTCGTAATGCTCCATGAACTGCAGTCGGTGAAATGTATTTTTTATGATCTTCACGTTCAATAGGACGGCTAAAGATATTTCGCACACCGGCTAATGCCATGCGCGCTGATTGGAAACGTGTTGCTAGCCCTGCAATTTGCCCAAGCGGTGCTAGCGCACGACCGGATAAGATCACACTAGCGATCAGCGCTCCCATCGTAATGCGCGAGTTCACATCGTTCGCATGGATCAGGTAAGTCCCTAAACATACTAAACCCACAGTATTAAGCTGCTGCATCGCCGCACTGAAGTTGACCATAAAGTTGGTTAGATTACGCACTGCAATGGATGAAAATGCCGTTTTCTCTGTCAGCATTTCCCAGCGCTGTTGGGCCCAATTCACCGCATTATTCAGTTTTAAGGTTTCGATCCCTTCAATGGATTCCACCGCTAAGCCTTGACGTTGAGAGGTCTCTTTCATTGAGGCATTGATCCCTTTCGCCAATGGCTTTTGGATCAAAATACCCGCGATCACTACAATCGGGATAATGGTCAGTGGCACCAATGCTAAGTAGCCACCAATCATGCTGATCACACCAATAAACAGCAAAACAAACGGCAGATCGACGAGAGCGAGTAAACTCGCGCTGGTCATAAACTCGCGAATGGATTCGAAGTCACGTAAATTGTTGGCATACGATCCTGATGAAGCTGGGCGCTTATCGAGACGGATCCCCATCACTCGGTGAAATAGCATGGCGCTGATCACAATGTCCGCTTTTTTCCCTGCGATATCTAATAGGTAAGATCGCAGCATTTTAGCGAGAAATTCAAAGCTAATTGCCAGCACAACACCGATGGTCAGTACCCATAAGGTTTCGTAAGCTTGGTTTGGGATTACGCGGTCATACACGTTCATCACATACAGAGAGCTGATTAAGGCTAATAAGTTGATCACAAACGATGCGATGATCACTTGGTAGTAATATTTTTTATAACGCCAAATCACTTTCCAGAAACCACTGGTTTCGTATTTATCAATTTCTGAACGAGTTTCTGAGCGAATATTGCGTTTAATAAACCAGCTATAGCCGCTGTAGTTCATTGCCAGATCTTGCACGCTTAATGTTTGACGTAAACCTTCTTCCGTTAAGATCTCAAAATGGCGTCCATTTTCGCCATCTTCAATTTTGCTGATCACTACCGATTCATTGTTTGCCAACAGCACCAGAAACGGTGTGGCAATCGTCGGGATCTTACGCAGATCAATTTCAATGATCTGATTATCAAATTGGTGGGAATTCAACACATTCACTAACGAGGCATAATCGAAAGATTTCGATTCTGTGCGTTTAGTTTGTGCTAATAAAATTTCTGGTGAAAGGGTATAACCCAAACGCTTGGTAACTAAAGATAGGTTATTAATAATATTCATAATTTATCTGGAAGCCAATTCTTGGTTCATCCATGCAGACATTTTTGCCTGCACACTGAGGTAATTGAGTGTCGCGTCACGGAAGTCGTTTTGTAAAATAACGGCGCTGGTTTGAATGCTCGCTAGCTCGTTATACGCATCAAGCAGATCTATCAACGTGCGGCGGTTGATCGTGAATTGCTTTTCATAGTTGCTGATCACCACTTTTTGCTCTGCGATATAGGCTTTCGCAATGTTGCCTTGCTTTTCACTTTGCGCCATGTTGATCGCCGCAGATTGGCTCATCTCTTTAATTTCACGAAATGTCTTTTTAATACGCTCATTGGCTGCGGACAGCGCATACTCTTTCTGCGCTTGGCTGTAATAGCTCGCTTGGTCGAAAATATTCCAAGAAACACGTAAGAAAACTTCGCTATTATCTGGCGTTGCATTAACTTCCAAGTTCAGTGCTGGCTTTCTCATCGCGCTGGCCACTTTAACTTCGGCATCAAGGCTTTGGGCATCAGCCACTTGGGCTTTATAACTCGGGTTATTTTCTAGATTATTTTCTTGAAATTTGGCTAAAATCGCACCGCTAGTTGTCGCTCTGAAAGGGTCAACAAATTGGTCAACGGTTAGCTGGCGCTGAGTCAAAATCGATAATTGGCTCAGGGCTAAATTTAGGTTTCGCTCTGTTTCGGCGCGGCTCATTTCCACTTTTAAGGTGCGCGCTTTCACTTGCGTTAATTCGCTCATTCGGCCTGAGTCATGCTGAACGATCGTGGTCAGTTGTTTTTCAATTTGATGATGGCGAGCTAGGTTTTCATCAATCACATCAAGAGTTTCTTTGTGGCGCAAAACCTGCAAATAAAGCTGGCTAATACGCACACTGATATCTTCTTGAGAAAGAATATATTGGTTTTCATAGTAACTTTGCTTGGATTGTTCGCGGTCTACACCCGCTTCAATTCCGCCCCAAGCATAAATGTTCATTGTCGCTTTAGTACCAAGGTGAAACCCTGATTCCATCGCGTTACTTTCGTATTTGTGTTGCTGCGCAAGAGGCTGAGTTCCCATTAAACTGACGACAGGGTAATGCCCAGCTTCCGCTGCACTAACGTTGCTTTGTGCCGCTTGATAATTGGCATAAGCCTCTTGGACTTCTGGGGCATTATCGAGTGAATCTTTTAATAGGTTTTTTAATTCAACCACATCTGCCACAGCAGAAAGGGAAAGCATCTTCACGAAGAATAACGCTAAGATGCTATTAATTAGAGATTTCATAAAGTTGGCACAAAGTAAATAAAACTGGTGTTGGCGAAATAAAATATTGAGGGCTACCCATGGTAACCCTCAATAATTAGCCTTAAATAATGGCGCTCTGAGTTTCTTGTAATGCATCTAACGATGAATTCATGAAACCAGTAGAGTGACTTGATGTTGCATTGACATCGGTGTCTACTCCATGTAACTCCATTGCACTTTCTGGTGAGAACAATTTCAGAGCTGTTAAATCAGTATCATTTAAGCCAGTGTTGCCTGACTCTTTTAACTTACTGATATCCACTGAAATTGATGACTTACCGTTAGTACCGTCGTTATCAGTTAACGTCAGCGTAAAGGTCTCTTTCTCCATTCCCGTTGGACGTGTAGCCCCCGGACGATAGGTTAAGTGACCGAAGTTTTTCTCGCCTAAAGAGATAGAGAGTAAACCACCCGCATCTGTTTTAACGGCTAACTCACCCTGACCAAAATCAACCCACATGCTCTTATCAAGGTTATCCGATGTAATTCCCTTGGTAGTTGGATCGTATTTGTAAGTGTGGCCATCCACTTCAATGCTGATAGATTTCATTCCATCCGCGCCGAAGCTCAGTGTTTTCTCGTCACTGCCATTTTTCGAAAAGCTACTTTCAATGGTGTTTTCGTTCGGGACATATTTGCTCAGAATATTGCCTAAAGAGCTCATATCTTTCAGAACGATAACGTCGTTAGCATCGTTGTTTTCGCCTTTTTGGCCATCAAAAGCAACGGATTCTAGGTAGTCTTTACCTGTCTTTCCGCCTGACTCCAACGCCATATCCTGACCAATACCAATAGCGACAGAACGAATTCCATTTGTAGCTAAAAACTGAGTCCATTTATCTTCTCCAATATCGGAGTTCGGACTACCAGGCACGAAGTCACCCGGTGAAGTTGCATCAATTCCATGGCCTCTACCACCTTCTTGGTTCCCCATATTCGGGATACCATCACTGATAAAGTAGAACGTATTGTCAGCACTATCGTTTTTAATCGGCTCACCTGATTTTGGATTGTTTTTGTATATACTGACAATCTGCTGTAACGCCGCATCATAGTTAGTATTACCACCGATATCTTTAAGGAATGGCGGTGCCCACTGTGTTTTTCTCAAATCAGCAATAATGGATTTGGCTTCATCAATTGAGCACCAGTATGCCTGACCATAGTTATGTTGTGAGGATGTACCAATTGCGGTAGCTTTCTCCGCAAACGCGTTCAAGCTAACACGCACTTCACCTGTATCAGCACTATCTAAACGTTCTTGATAGTTATCCAGTAAGGTCTCGATGGAGTTCAATGCCGCATTAAAACGACTCATTTTTCCATCACGACCATCAGAAGTGTTATCTGGTAGCCCACTGTCATAAGTCCACATACTTCCTGAATAATCCAGAGAGATAATGACGTTGGCATAGAACGACGTTTCTTCAGGAGCATCTACCGTTAACTCAACATCCGCAGCGCTTGGCTTATCATCATGAACCACGATTTCAGTTTTCACTTCATCGGTGCCATTCTTCACACCAAACTCAATATTCAAAGAGTCTTTGCCTGCTGGGTGATCGACAAGGCCTTTGAGCTCAACTTTGTAGTCAACAGTCGTTTGACCATTATCGGTTGTACTATTCGCTGTCAGCGTAATCACTTCTTTACCGTCAGCGTCTTTACCAACGAAACCATTATCGGTACTTTCCCAAGTGATAGGCTTACCACCAGAGGTTAATTCCGTTGTTGGCTTAGTGATCTGAATATCTTGCTCAGCAACTGGCTTATCTTCTGGGTTTGCGAGAATGATTTTTCCATCCGCAAGGATTTGAGAATCCCCTGCAGTACCATCCGTTCTTAAGCCTTTTTCGTAAACATCAACCGCTTCAGATCCTTTCTCTTTAATCGAGATAGTGACGGTTGCTGTATTTGAAACGTTACCATGCTTATCAAATACTTTATAAGTGATGGTATCAGTGCCTGTTACACCCGGATTTGGCGTGTAAATCAGTTTTCCATTTGCATCGATCTCGGCCTTTCCTTTATTACCATTAGCTACGATTTCTAATGTGGAAAGGTCAGCGTCACCATCTAAGTCACTAATGTTGTCACTCAGATCTACCGTTACTGGCGTATCTTTTAAGGTAATACCGCGATCATCGGTTGCTACTGGTGCAGCGTCGATTTCAATGGTTACGGTGGCGACATTGGAAACGTTACCGTTTTTGTCTTTCACGGTGTAGGTGATGGTATCAGTGCCGTGCGCGCCCTCATTCGGGGTGTAGATCAGCTTGCCATCGGCATCAATGGTCGCAACACCTTGTTTGCCATTGCTGACAACTTTCAGGGTGGAAAGATCGTAGTCACCGTCTAAATCGCTGATATTATCGCTCAAGTCAACAATCGCTGGCTTACCTTGCACGGTGCTGCCTTTGTCGTTTTCTGCAATTGGTGCCGCTTCGATGGTAATGACCACCGTCGCCGTGTTCGACACGTTGCCGTGCTTATCAAACACTTGGTAGGTGACGGTATCAGTGCCGTGCGCGCCCTCATTCGGGGTGTAGATCAGCTTGCCATCGGTATCAATGGTCGCAACACCTTGTTTGCCATTGCTGACAACTTTCAGGGTGGAAAGATCGTAGTCACCGTCTAAATCGCTAACATTATCGCTCAAGTCAACAATCGCTGGCTTACCTTGCACGGTGCTGCCTTTGTCGTTTTCTGCAATTGGTGCCGCTTCGATGGTAATGACCACCGTCGCCGTGTTCGACACGTTGCCGTGCTTATCAAACACTTGGTAGGTGACGGTATCTGTCCCGTGTGCGCCCTCATTCGGGGTGTAGATCAGCTTGCCATCGGCATCAATGGTCGCAACACCTTGTTTGCCATTGCTGACAACTTTCAGGGTGGAAAGATCGTAGTCACCGTCTAAATCGCTGATATTATCACTCAAGTCAACAATCGCTGGCTTACCTTGCACAGTGCTGCCTTTGTCGTTTTCTGCAATTGGTGCAGCTTCGATGGTAATGACCACCGTTGCCGTGTTCGACACGTTACCGTGCTTATCAAACACTTGGTAGGTGACGGTATCCGTCCCGTGCGCGCCCTCATTCGGGGTGTAGATCAGCTTGCCATCGGCTCCAATGGTCGCAACACCTTGTTTGCCGTTGCTGACGACTGTCAGGGTGGAAAGATCGTAGTCACCGTCTAAATCGCTGATGTTGTCGCTTAAATCCACCGTGACAGGCTTACCTTGCAGCGTGGTGCCTTTATCGTCTTCCGCAATTGGTGCCGCTTCGATGGTGATAATCACCGTTGCCGTGTTCGACACGTTACCGTGCTTATCAAACACTTGGTAGGTGACGGTATCCGTCCCGTGCGCGCCCTCATTCGGGGTGTAGATCAGCTTGCCATCGGCACCAATGGTCGCAACACCTTGTTTGCCGTTGCTGACGACTGTCAGGGTGGAAAGATCGTAGTCACCGTCTAAATCGCTGATGTTGTCGCTTAAATCCACCGTGACAGGCTTACCTTGCAGTGTGGTGCCTTTATCGTCTTCCGCGATTGGTGCGGCATCGATGGTTATGGTCACCGTTGCTTCGTTGGAGACGTTACCGTGTGCATCAAACACTTGATAAGTAATGGTGTCGGTGCCGTACTCCCCTTTATTCGGGGTGTAAATCAGCTTGCCATCGTTACCGATAGCCACTGTCCCTTTATTACCACCGTCCACAATCTTCACCGAGCTTGGATCTAAATCCTTGTCCGCATCGTCGTCGTTCGCCAGCACATCAATGGTGATGGTTTCATTGTGGTGGGCGTGAGCGTTATCGTCCGCTGCCACTGGCGGTGCATCGATAGTGACGGTCACGGTCGCTTCTTCCGACACGTTGCCGTTCTTATCTTTGATGGTGTAGGTGATGGTGTCGGTGCCGTGCTCGCCCTTATTTGGGGTGTAGATCAGCTTGCCATCTTCGCCGATGGTCACGGTGCCTTTGGTGCCCGGCTGAGTGATCACTACGCTGTTTTTATCTAAATCACCGTCGAGGTCGGTGTCGTTCGCGGTGATATCAATTTCCACTGGGGTATTGTGGCGAGTATCGGCTTTATCTTCGTTCGCGACTGGCGGCTCTGTGATATCAATAGTCACGGTCGCTTTGTTGGACACGTTGCCATTTTTATCTTTAACCAGATACGTAATGGTGTCTTGGCCTGTTGCATCTGGGTTTGCGGTGTACACCAACTTGCCATCGACAACTTTTACGGTGCCTTTGGTTGGTTCACCCACAACTTCTAATGTGGTTGGGTCAATATCACCGTCGAGATCGGTATCATTGCCTAAAACATCTAATTCAACTGGCGTTGCTTTATTGGCTTTGGCTGAGTCGTCGTTTGCTACCGGCGGTGCATCGATGTTGATGGTGATCGTCGCATCTTCAGAGATGTTACCGTTTTTATCTGTCACGGTATAAGTGATGGTATCAGTACCCACTTCGCCTTTATTCGGCTGATACACTAGCTTGCCATTAACAAACTTCGCGAAACCTTTGCCACCATTGGTTTTAACCGCTAAAGAGCTATGGTCAACATCGCCGTCTTTGTCGGAGTAGTTGTTTTCCATATCGATGGTGACAGGCTTGGATTCTTTGGTTGCCGCAGAATCGTCTTTCGCTTCTGGAGCCGCGTCAATTTTTACGGTAATGGTCGCAACATTCGACTCGTGACCTGCACGATCCTTCACCACATAAGTGATGGTATCAACGCCATATTCACCTTTGTTTGGTGTATAGATAATCTTTCCATCTTTACCGATTGTCACGGTTCCTTTAGAACCTTCTTTGACAATACGAATAGAATTTGGATTTAAGTCACCATCAACATCACTGTCATTCTCAGTAACATGGATAGTGACTGGCGTATTATGTTTTGCATGTGCAGAGTCATCGCCCGCAATAGGTGCATGGTCAACAACTTTAGAATGACCGCCGCCACCGCCGCCGCCACTGATTGCAACTGCAGGAATACCAATAAGAGGAACCAGTGCAGCTAACCACCATGGGTTAAATGCCCATAATGGAGGTAATGCATCACCACCAATCGCTTGCCCGGCCGCTTGGCCATCGGCTAATTGGCTGATGGCGTCAGCTTTTACCGCACTTTCAGGAACGTATGGGAAATATTGGCCATTTTCATATTGACCAATAATGAGGTTTGCATCGCCGTCTTGGTAACCAATGGCACCATTCTCAGCAAAGTAATTTTCGATAATTAAATCAGGGCTTTCTACATCGCCGCCTTCAAATGCGATGACAAGATTTTTATCAACTCGCTTAACCGCGATGTTTTCTGGTGCAAATTGTGTATTTTCGTCGATTAATAAATAGTTTACATCTTTTTGTGCATTAATATGCAGTGGTTGTTTTAATTTTCCTGCACCGTTTTCCCCACCAGTAACAGAATATTGCTCGATCGTCTCTTTGCTATTATTAACTTTAATTGATATTTTTTTAATAGACATAGTTATCCATTGCCTCGTATCGGACAATTATTTATTGAATTAAATTTAGTTTAAAATTGTGTTAATTATTGGCAGCTTTGAGCTACATCCACACGCGGTAAAGTATGAACCTGGGTGCTAACATTCCCTTTAAATTCATTAACTTCTTTTTCTGTCATTGGTTTTAATGATACTGTTCCATTGGTTTCAGTGACCAAGAACGCATAAGATTTGCCTGGCTCTAGTGGCTTATTATCGATTTCATTTAATTTAGTATTATAGCGTTCGCTGACATCTGTTTTATATGCAGTAAAATTGTTGTTTCCAGAGCATAATTTAATTTGTTTAGTCGCATTAGGCTCTAATGAAGTGAGGTACTGTTTATTCACGAATATATTAATTGTTTTCCCTTCAACTTGATTATCTATTCTATAGAAAGAAACTAATGCTTTATTACTTTCGACTTCTTTGTTTTCTTTAAGAATATTCTTATTCTTCCATGTTTCGTTATTATATCCGTGCAATCCTTCATTACGTACACAACCCGTCAATGCTGCAATACATAATAGTATTACAACGCCAGTGAACTTTTTCATATTAATCCTTTCAACGCTATGGTGTTTAATTTGTGTAAAGCAAAATCCCTCTACTTAATATTAGAGAGAATAAATATCGCAGTGATTTGAATAAATACTAAAGCTGAAAATCATTGAGTTTTCAGCTTAAAAATAAAATATTTATAGTTATTTTCGCTTCAATTTAACCCATTAAGTGAGTGCACGAAGCATTTTGTTACATGATGAAAACTTCAGCATTATATCGTTCAAAGTTGATATGCGTCAATTTTACCCCCCTTGATTTTACCAATCCAAAGAAATGCTATCAATTTCAGTCGCTATTCTATCAATCAATTCATAATTAATTGTTTTTATTGATATAATTTACATGTTAAAAGATTATTTATTTTTCTAACCCATATAGTGTGTGAGCATAAAAACCATAAAATTGATAAAAATAAAATTTTTATTCTATATATATATAAATACCAAGCATTTACACCTAAGTAAAAACCTCTCTAAAAGAGGGGGCTATAGGCTATGTTAATGGCTATTAACATTCTGGCAAAAATATCTTAATGCGAGTAAAAAACTTATTATCATGAAATACTCCCACCGCGTGTATAATATAGATTTATAACATGCAAATTAAATACCTTTATCATTTAATCACCTTCAAAATAGTCAGAGCACATAATTAGCAATATATATCATCTATTAATTTTCATAATTTCACTTAAATACTATGTTTGAATACAAACTAAGAATATTCCCTTATAATTCCTAATTCACCTAGGAATTATTCTTAGTTCATAAAAAGAAATATTAATTTAAATACATTGCTAATTCCTATTTCAATAATCGGAAATACCAATGTATATATAATAAGATTAATTCTCGTTCCTATAAATCATCTGAAGATAAATATGTTCCCGAGAATACAGTAAACAAAGTAGGTTGTAATGAGCCATCTAGCTTTCCCCTGAAGAGTGAGAGCGATTCGAGGCATGTACATCCAAAGGCAGGAAACACCATGTAACCGGTGATTTTAAAGCAAAAAAAAACCCCGAGTCGTTAGACTCAGGGCTTAATAAATTGGCGGAACGGACGGGACTCGAACCCGCGACCCCCTGCGTGACAGGCAGGTATTCTAACCAACTGAACTACCGCTCCGAAGTTCCCTACTGGGAACGCCAAGCATATTACGAATACTTGATATGACAGTCAACTCTTTTTCTTGAAAAATCGTACGGTTGAGCAGTTTTTAGCCTTGTCAGCTCACAAAACTGTCGGTCTCAATGAAGAGTTTCGTCATCTTGCTCAGTTTGCCGCCATAAGCAAGGTTTCCCACCCTTTTTATCCACGATATCTAAGCGGGATTCATGTTCTGCAATTTCCTCATCAGAAGCATAAATAATTTTTAACCCACTGGCTGGACGCTCAATACGTTGAATTTCATTGCCTTGCTCTGTATTGCTGGATTCAGAGTCCACTGAGAATGCAAGCGAGGTCTGCCCTCCAGTCATCGCTAAGTAGACGTCAGAGAGGATCTCAGCATCGAGTAAAGCGCCATGCAATGTTCGCTTGGAGTTATCGATAAGGTATCTATCACATAAGGCGTCTAAGTTATTACGTTTACCAGGGAAAATCTTGCGAGCTAATACTAAGCTGTCGGTAATAGTGCAAAATTCTGAAGTTGGAGGAATGCCTCTGTTGAGCTTACGAAACTCGTAGTCCATAAAGCCAATATCGAAGGGTGCATTGTGAATGACAAGTTCTGCACCGCGAATAAATTCGATAAACTCATCGACTATATCGGCAAATACCGGTTTGTCTTGCAAAAATTCATCACTGATTCCGTGGACTTCGAAAGCTTCTGGGTCAACGAGACGGTCTGGTTTGATGTACACATGGAAATTGCGTCCTGTTAAGCGGCGATTAATCACCTCTACAGCACCAATTTCAATGATATTGTGCCCTTCATAATGAACACCAAGCTTGTTCATACCTGTGGTTTCAGTATCGAGGACAATTTGTCGGGTTATCGCCGTGCTCATAATGTTTTTTTGTGTCAAACTAGAAGTTGATGAATAAGGAAGAGTGTAACAGAAATGACAAAGCAGGTAGAAATTTTCACTGATGGGTCTTGTTTAGGTAACCCAGGACCCGGCGGATACGGTATCGTACTTCGTTATCAGCAACATGAGAAAACACTCAGTGATGGTTTTTTCCTCACCACCAATAATCGTATGGAATTACTCGCGGCAATCATCGCGTTAGAGTCACTTACCCGACCATGCGATATTATCCTGACTACCGATAGCCAATATGTACGCCAAGGGATCACTCAGTGGATCCACAATTGGAAACGCCGCCAATGGAAAAAAGCGGATAAATCGCCAGTGGTCAATGTAGATCTTTGGAAGCGACTCGACCAAGCAATTACGCGCCATACTATCGATTGGCGCTGGGTAAAAGGTCATGCGGGTCATGCTGAAAATGAAAAATGTGATGAATTAGCTCGCGCTGCAGCCAATGCGCCAACAAAAGAAGATACAGGCTACCAACCTACTCAAGAATAGTCAGGTTCAGATTTAACGAAGTTGCTTCGATTTACTGATTTCTTTCGTTGCACCCAACGCTGTTGAAATTTTCACTTTAGGTTGCTTAAATTTCAGGGGCGTTGGTGTTAATGGATACGTACGTTTTCTTGCAACAATCACGCTGATCACACCAATTCCACCACAACGTTTATTGACCTGTTTTTCCGATGAGACCCAAGGAAGCACTTGGCAATTTCGGTGATATAGCACCTCATAATTGAGTAACCCTAGCCAATCAAATACCCTAAGAGAAGGGAAAAAACGGCTACAGTAAGGCTGCTGCTTACGCAAAATCGGTACTAATTTCGCCATTCCAGCTAAGCTAAATGGGTTAAATCCCGATAAAATCAGCCAGCCATCATCGATCAATACCCGATCAACTTCCCGTAAGATCCAATGTGGATCACGGCTATATGCGAGCAAATGGGGCATTAAACAGGCATCAATTGTCTTATCCGCAAAAGGCAGAGCTTCGGGATTTGCCGCGACATCAAATACGTGAGGATCTTCACCTAGCGTAAATTGATGCGGGATCATGCACTCTTTAGTGTGGATTTCTGTACTCAAATGCCCTAATTTAAGCAGGTGAAAACCAAACATTTTTTGCCACCAAGGCGCTAACTGGGCTTCCAAGGCTTGGCGATAGTGTTCACCAAAAGGAATATCAGACCAACTGGCGGGCATTTGAATCTTTTCTTCAATACGCGCAGGTTTCATAACATTCCCCTTAAAAATCAGATCGAGGTTGATTATGGAGTTAATTCGAGTACCAGTGTTAAATGATAATTACATTTGGCTACTAGCAAACAGCCATCAGTGTATCATCGTTGACCCTGCTGAGTCAGAGCCGGTTCTCTCAATATTAACGGCTAACCAATTGACCCCTGTTGCAATTTTACTCACCCATCATCATAACGACCATACTCAGGGTGTAAAAGAAATTATTGCTCAATATCCAAAAATCCCTGTATTTGGCCCCCAAGAAACCTTAGTTAAAGGGGCTACAGAGTTGGTGTGTGATGGAGATTCCGTCACCATTGGTGACTTCAATTTTCAAGTCATTGGTCTCCCAGGTCACACGCTTGGGCATATCGGTTTTTACCAAGCCCCTTACCTATTTTGCGGTGATACATTATTTTCAGCCGGTTGTGGACGGATCTTCGAGGGCACTCCCGCTCAAATGTATCAATCGATTCAAAAAATCGCAGCACTTCCTGATGATACTCTCGTCTGCTGTGCACATGAATATACGCAGTCTAATTTACAATTTGCTCATCATATTTGGCCTGAAAATGAGACAATTACGAATTATTCTGAAAAAGTAAGAACTTTGCGCAATAATCAGCAAGCAACAGTACCTAGCACATTGAAAACTGAGAAAAATATCAACATTTTTTTACAGTGCGACAACCCTGAATTGCAACAAAAACTGAACATTAATATGACAAATCCATCATTACGAGCAGTTTTTACATTATTACGCCAATTAAAAGATGAATATTGATGTATAATTATTGTCAATAACAGCTAAAGCCAGTATTATCTGGTCAACTTTTAAACATTAAAAACAAAGAAAAACAGAGCTAATGAAGATAATCGCGACCCTCATCGCCATTGTTTTGCTTGCGGGCTGTCAAGGCACTTCCAAAGTCACCGTTAAGCAACCAAAATCTTCAGCCAACCACTCAATTGACACTGTTGCATCCCATAACCAGGCAGCAAGTAGACAGGTTTCCAAAGTCGATCATGACCTTTGGGGTTATATTAGTGGTGAACTGAAGATGGATATCCCCGAAAACGCAACAATTCGGGAAATGGCCAATAGTTACTCCAATAAACAAAGTTTTATCTATGATGTGGCAGTAAGAGCAGAGCCTTACATGTACTTAATTGTAGATGAAATCAATGATCGTAACTTACCAATGGAATTAGCCTTAATTCCTGTTATTGAAAGTTCATATAATCCTAAAGCCACTTCCCCTGCGCAAGCGGCGGGTCTTTGGCAAATTGTTCCCATTACTGCACGTTCATATGGGTTAAAACAGACACAATGGGTTGATGAGCGACGTGATGTTGTGACATCCACAAAAGCAGCTTTAGATCTCCTTGAAAATCTGAATATTATGTTCGGCCACGATTGGGAGCTCACACTTGCTGCTTATAACTGCGGTGAAGGCTGCGTACAAAACGCGATTAAAAAGAATGAAGCAGCTGGCTTACCAACAGATTTTTGGTCTCTTCAATTACCTAAAGAAACCAAACAATATGTTCCAAAGATCCTTGCGCTTAGCCAAGTGTTAAGACAACCAGAACGCTATCAAGTCAGATTACCGAACAGTAATAAGAATAGAGGGTTAACACAAGTTGATGTGGGGCAACAAATTACATTGACTCAAGCTGCTGAATTGACAGGTTTAACAGAAGAATCCATTAAAACCTATAATTCGGGTTATACCCGAGGCGTTACGTCGCCAAATGGCCCGCATTATATTATGTTGCCAACTGCAAAAGCTGAGCAGTTAAAAGTTTCACTGACGGATCAAGACGTATTAAATGATATTCGCAACGCGGTAGCACAAAATCGTTATGCGCAAGCAGCAGCCAGTAACATTCAGACAGCAAAAGCGAATTCAAAGCAAGCTAAAACCTTTAGTTATAAAGTTCGCAAAGGTGAATCTATCGCAAGTATTGCTAAAAAATTCAATACAACTGCCAAGAATATCCAACAACTAAATGGGTTAAAAACAGCTAAAGCTAACATCGTTCCAGGACAAACATTAAAAATTTCAGGCACAACACCGACCAGCAATAACCGTAAAGGTGGAACCTACAAAGTCAGAAAAGGCGATACTTATTACAGTATTGCTAAGCGCCATGGAATTAAACTTAACGACCTGATGAATTGGAACTCAGGGGTTAAAATGGCAGATTTAAAGCCAGGTGTTACATTGAATTTATATCTTTAAATTAAATATTTCAAAAATCCCCACAAAGGTTAAACCTTAGGGGATTTTATATTAAATAAAACTCAATGATTAGAAATAAACTATTTAATTAGGCTTAATCCCGATATCAATCTCGATCACAATTTGAGTTGTAACATATCATCTAAATACACTTAATTGCCGAAACCGCACAATACCATTTACATTCTTCATTAGAGTGTGATAGAAAAAATATTAGCCCGATTTTTCCTAGTCCCCCTTACGGTTCCCACCTTAAAAAAGTCATTATTGGGTGGTGACTTATGAAATAAAAGTGCTATTATTATTGATGTGGCGAAAGCAATCTGAGCAATCAGTTTATATTTGAACATTACTTTTATATTAGTGACAATCTAAAAACTCTCTCAATTAGTGATAATCTTATATTTATCAATATACTAACTATGTTTGTTTATATTGAAAACAGATGCTTATATTTAGTTGATATGACATTATTTTTGATACAAAAATACACAAAGTAAAAGTCAGATTCGCCCATGGAGGTGATTATGGATGAATACTCACCCAAGAAACATGATATAGCCGAATTAAAATATCTGTGTAACAGTTTGAATAGAGACGCAATATCAAGTTTACAAAAAACAAACACCCATTGGATAAATGATCTTAGTTCGGCACAAAGCATCAGCCTCAATGAGCTCGTTGAGCATATTGCAGCTTTTGTCTGGCGATTCAAAATCAAGTATCCAAAAGAAAATCTCGTTATTTCTCTTGTTGAAGAGTATCTTGACGAGACATATAATTTATTTGGCAGCCCAGTAATTACTTTCAACGAAATCATTGACTGGGAAAGTATGAATCAAAATCTTGTCGCCGTGCTCGATGATGATCTAAAATGCCTGACAAGTAAGACATAGAATCACCATTTACCTTTAATTTCACTATCACATAGTACATTTTAGGTTATCGACACATAAAGAAAGGGCGTTATGACCAAATCCGATTATCTGATGCGTTTAAGAAAATGCACCACTATTGAAACACTTGAGCGCGTCATTGAGAAAAATAAGTATGAGTTATCTGATGATGAATTAGAGTTATTTTACTCTGCAGCTGATCATCGTCTTGCCGAACTCACTATGAATAAACTTTACGATAAAATCCCAGCATCTGTTTGGAAGTTTGTTAGATAAATACTTATTTACGCGCATAGATAGTGAATGGTTATAGCCGGTAATACTTTATCGGCTCAATGAAAATTCCTTATTTATCTTAGTTAGTATTCACCGAATACTGACAGACTCTCTATATCCTTTTATTTTCATTTTTCCCTAATCCCAATTAATTTAACATTTCATGCGATAATCGCTATTTTGATATCAATTTAACCATTGTAAATACCAATTAAGAATAGTAATCAATTTCTTATTATTAAAATATATTAAACTAAGCGCGATAATAACAAGAATGCATAGCTAAAGAACAATGGCTATTGTTACTGAACGTTTGATTGATAAAAACGAGGATATGAAGATTAAAGGGGGGAACTTAATATTGGGTGGGAGCCCTGCCAGCGACATCCCGGCACACACGACCCCTGCTATGGCTGCTTCCTTCCGGACCTGACCTAGTTAACAAGTTAGCGTTGCGGGAGAACCAACAGAGCCCCCATTGATTGCTTCTTTCAAAGCACGGTCATTATGCTTGATAGATAGTTAAATAGCAAGAAAGTGGCGATCAAGTGCTGTTTTATTACACAAAAATCTGAAGGGCTATTTAATACAGTTTGGTATGAACAACAAATATTGGTAGGAATTAATAATTATTAATAAGAAGCTACCGCTAGTTAGCAGGAACCAGAAGTAAATCAATATTTTCAACCATACCATTGTTGATCACTTCCGTCGACGATTCTGTAATATAGACTAATTTTCCATCAGCGTGTAACGTCGCACTAACCGTGATTTTAGCTTGGTTTCTTATTTCATTTTTGTGGTAAGTCAGCTGATACGGAAGCGTCACTTGATTGTTCAAGTTAGTATAGTGCTTTTGAGATAATATCAGCGCTGGCAACTCAACAAATGAGTTATCTACCATAGTGACCGTAATATCCACGTTTTCAGATAATCCTTTATTTTTAGCAATAAGGATATTTCCGCTGATCGTACCAATGTCTACCTGCTGATTTTCGCGACTACTTTTCCCTTTTACCCTTTTTTCAGGGGGATTGGCGTTATTCCCTTCACACCCTACTAAGAAAATAAGTATCAACGAACTAATCATGTAACGATAGAATGTCATTATAATTACCTGTAATATTTTGATTTAATTAGACATTTTAATATGATTAATCTTGATATATTAGCGTTTATCTAAACTTAGAAAATTATATCTAATACAAATTAAATAATGAAATTATATTTCAAATTGTAACCAAAAATGATTGTCAATTAATCCGTACACAAACTGCCTACCTATTTCGGTGGATTAATGGGAAAATAGCTGCATCTGATATTTTTTAACCATCTTCAAGGTAACTATGAGCACTGAATTACAAAACTTAATTAACCTAATAAAACTCGAAAAAATTGAAGAAGGTATTTTTCGGGGGCAAAGTGAAGATCTTGGTTTACCACAAGTTTTTGGTGGACAGGTTGTTGGGCAAGCCATGTATGCAGCGAAACAAACCACACCCGAAGATCGCATCATAACTTCATTTCATAGCTATTTTCTGCGTCCAGGAGACAGCCAAAAACCGATTGTCTACGATGTAGAAATTTTACGTGATGGTGGCAGCTTTAGTACACGTCGTATTAGCGCTATTCAAAATGGTAAACCGATCTTCTTTATGACTGCCTCATTTCAAGAACAAGAAGACGGATTTAATCATCAAAATTTAATGCCCGATGTCCCCGCGCCAGAGCAACTAATTTCACAGGATGAAATCATTCAACGCTTCGCAGACCAACTCCCTGATGCTGTCAAAAAATATGCCCTGCGCCCTAATCCTTTCGAGTTTCGCCCGATTCAGTTCTATAGCCCGTTTGATAGTGCACCTCAAGAACCATTTCGCTATATTTGGTTTAAGGCGAAAGGAGAGCTTCCCAACACACCAGAGTTACATGACTACTTGTTAGGTTACGCATCCGATTACAATTTCCTTCCCGCAGCCTTACAGCCTCATGGACGTGGGTTCATGGAACGCGATTTACAAGTCGCAACGATTGACCATTCAATGTGGTTTCATCGTCCCTATCGCCTAGATGAATGGTTACTTTATGCCATTGAAAGCCCTTCTGCTTCTGGCGGGCGTGGGTTTGTTAAAGGGCAAATTTATAATCAGCAAGGGGATTTAGTGGCAACAACGGTACAAGAAGGGGTCATTCGCAAGAGAAAGCCTCGATAATTTCCCGATTTATATCAGCCCGAAAAAAGTAAGTCTTTACTTACTTTAAAATAAGAAAAGCCTCAACTTTATAGGGATCCCTAACTGTGAGGCTTTTTCTTGCGTAGTAACTTAATCAATTCGTCAATTCAATATAAAGTATGTCAGTAAGCACTAACTAAACTAATAATGCTGCCGCTTCATCACGAGAGTTCAACGATTCACCCACTTGTTGTAATTGATACATCTGATAATAGCGGCCTTCCTGCTGGAGAAGTTCAGCATGACTTCCTTGTTCAACGATCATTCCTCTATGAAGAACAACAACTTGGTCAGCATCGACAATCGTTGATAAGCGATGAGCTATCACCACCAGCGTAGTGTTTCGACGAATAACACGTAGTGCCTTTTGAATTGCCTGCTCAGTGCCGGAGTCTATATTCGCGGTCGCTTCATCCAATATCAGAATTTTCGGTGTTATGACAAGCACTCGCGCCATTGCCAATAGCTGTCGTTGCCCAACGGATAAAGTGTTTCCTTGCTCACCTAACAATGAATCCAATCCATCTGGCAATTCACGGACATGCTGAGCTAATTGTACGGTTTCAAGGACTTCCCATACTTTTTCTTGGGAAACATCACGTCCTAGTGCCACGTTATCAAAAAATGAAGCCGCGAGTACCACAGGATCCTGCTGCACCATAGCAATACCATTTCGTAATACTTGATGGGAAAGTGAATTTAAATCCCGTCCATCCAGCAAAATTTCCCCTTCCTGCCATGGGTAATACCCCATGATTAAGTTTGCAATGGTACTTTTTCCACTTCCCGTGTGCCCAACAAGTGCCACGAAATGGTGCTCTTGGACAGATAAATTAATGTCATCGAGGACTTTTTTATCATCTCGATAAGCAAAAGAGAGGTGTTTGATCTCAATTGCCCCGCCCTGTAATGGCGCAACATTTTCGCCATAGCCTTGTTGTGGACTATCCATCAACTCAAAAACACGTTCACCGGATACAACCGCTTGTTGCAACATGGACTGCTGAGATGTCAGCTCAATTAACGGTTCGTTTAAACGGCCTAAATAGTTAATGAAAACATACAGAACCCCAACACCAACAGTACTGGTACCATCAAATCCAAATAGTAACAATAGCCCACATAGCACACAGGCAGAGAACAAACTCAGCAATGGCCTGAGTAGTAATCCATCTAATTTCAATGCTTTCATTCTTGAATAATAGTGATTTTCATTTACTTCCAACATTTTTTTGCCAAATCTGGCTTGCTGTAAAAATTGCTGGATAACCGTCATACCATTAATGACTTCATTGAAACCATTATTAATATCTGCAAGGTATGCCCTAACACGGCGCACAATTGGCGTACTAAGCCGCTGATAAACCAACATTACGACCAGAACTGCTGGGAAAATGAGTACCGCAATGGATGCCATTCGCCACTCTAAAGAAAACATGGCAACTAACATGGCACAAATTAATGCCAAACTGCGAAAGATCGTTGGTACCACCATAACAAACAGATCTTTGATCACTTCAGTATCGTTGGTAACACGAGAAATAATCTGCCCCACCGGTTGCTTATCAAAAGCACTTAATGGCTGGCGCAAAGCCGCATTCATCACATCAGTTCGTAGATTTTGCACCACTCCAACAGAGGCTTGATTAAACAGAATTTTTTGATGGTAATGAAGAAGTGCAGCAATGATTTGCAGCGCAATAAACCCAATCACCATATACAGGGTCAGCGGCATAATGATCTGTTTTTTTGCCACCATATTGTCAATAAAGTAGCTAATCAGTAAGGGCCCACTAACTTCTGCAGCAGCAGCCAACCATAGCATGGCAATCGCTACCCCCATGGTACCGCGGTAAGGTTTACCGTAAGATAATAAGCGTTTTAATGCAGGCCAAAGCGGCTTTCTCTGGCTCATAGATCGCCGTCCAAAGCAGCTTCAATTTGCTGATAATGATACATATCGCTGTACCAACCAGATTGCTGGGAGAGTACTTTATGAGTACCTTTGGCAACTATTCCACCATGACATAGTACAAGAATATTATCGGCATCCACTAAGGCTGATAGACGATGGGCACTGATGATTAACGTTCTCCCCTGTCTCCAACGACTCAAATTCTGCAAAATAGTGTGCTCAGTCTGCCCATCAACTGCGGATAGCGCATCATCCAAAACAAGGATTTCAGCATTTTGTAAAATCGCCCGTGCAATGGAAATTCGCTGTTTTTGTCCCCCTGAGAGCATAACACCACGCTCCCCCACTTGGGTTTGATACCCTTCCGGTAGACGTAAAATGTCTTCATGTACACAAGCAACTCGAGCCGCTTCTTCTATTTGCTCCATTGTTGCATTAGGCTTCCCAAGAGCGATATTGTTTGCGACCGAATCAGAAAATAGGAATGGAGATTGATTCACTATTGATAACCTTGCCCGCCACTCATCGAGTCGAATATCTTTCAGTGATTTATTTTGATAAATAATCTCACCTTCATTCACATCAAAATGGCGTTGTAACACAGTAAGCAATGTCGATTTCCCTGATCCCGTTGGCCCACATACCCCAAGGAAGCCCCCTGGTTTTAGGTCGAACTGGATATCATGCAAAGCATGGCGCTGGGTTTCGGGGTACGAAAATGTTCGGATATTGACGTTTAACTCGCCTTTTGCCGCAAGCAAACTTTGGTTACCATCTTTAATCACTAATGGCTCGTCTAATAAGCTTAAAATCCGGCTATATGCTGCACTTCCTCGTTCAACTATGTTAAACATCCATGCAAGGGCAAGCATCGGCCAGATCATCAACCCTAAATACATGACAAAGCTGGTGAGCTCCCCGAGAGTTAATGTGTCATTCAACACCATCCAGCTTCCACCCGCGATGGCTAACAAATTTGCCATTCCAATCGCCATAAAAATGGTTGGATCAAAGCGAGCATCAATCTTTGCTACATGCATATTCCTGCGTCCAGCTTCGGTAGCAACTTGCTCAAATTGATTGGATTGATGAGCTTCAAGACCAAATGCTTTGATCATTCTGATACTGGTTAAGCTCTCTTGAGCGTGGTTATTTAACGATGAAAAAGCACCTTGAGCATGTTTAAAACGGTGATGAAGCTGATCGCCATAACGCTTAATGACCAATGCCATAATGGGCATAGGGATCAATGCAAGGAGTGTTAGCTGCCAACTTATTTCGATGCTCATCATGATCAAGACGGCACATCCCATCACCAAGGAGTCCACGAGAGTTAAGACGCCTTCGCCTGCGGCAAATACCACACGATCCACATCATTCGTGGTACGTGCGATGAGATCGCCCGTGCGATATTTCAAATAAAATGGCTGATTTTGTAAGCTAAGCTGCTGATAAACTTGTTGTCTTAATCGAACCGCCAATTTATAGGAAGCACCAAATAGCCATAAACGCCAAACGTAGCGTAACCCATAAACGATTAAAGCAATTCCTAGCATGGATAATACGTACGTCACAAGTTGTTGATTAGTCATCGATCCTTTGCTAATACCATCCACTATCACACCAACAAAGCGTGGTGGGATCATTTGTAAAATAGCAATGACCACAAGAAAACAAATAGCGCCAGCATAGCGACGCCATTCGCTTATAAAATACCAACGTAACTGTGAAAATAATCGCACGTATTACTGCCTTGAATGATGTTAGTGACTGCTTGCTTTATTATTAGGAACTTTGCGCTCTTCCGCTAATATATGACTTGTTGGTTAATCAGGGATTGGCAACACGGTTGTATATTTTATTTTTTCCATTGCAAAACTGGAGGTTACATCAATTAATCCATGAACACCATTGACCAATTTTTTGTAAAATAGATCATAAGATTTCATATCATGAACTTCGACTTGCATCAGATAGTCATACTCACCGGCCATACGATAAAACACTAAAACCTCAGGTAGTTTTTCTACAAATGAGACAAATTGCGCATACCATTCGCTATTATGTTGTTGGGTTTTAATCATGACAATTACCGTCAGTCCCAATCCCAGTTTTTCGCTATCTAATAGAGTGACTCGTCCTCGAATATATCCTTCGTCTTCTAACCTCTTGAGTCGCTTCCAGCATGGTGTCGAGGTTAAGTTAACCGCTTCTGCTAATGAGTTTAATGATAGGCTGCTGTCATTTTGTAATAAGCAAAGTAGTTTTTTATCTATTTTATCCAGCATGTTTAGCCCCTGAGCGAATCCTGTTATCAGCAAAAGTCTATCATGATGAAATAATAAAGCTGTTATAAATTGCTAGTATTGTAGAATAATTTTGCATAAATAACCGAAACATAGCATAAATTGCTTAGTTTAGAGGTTGAAGGTACAAAAACAGACTGTTCATTCCCCTCTTTGCTCGTTAACATAGAGCTGAATTAATATCCTCATTATTTAATCTTAGGAGAAACTCATGAAACGTGCTGTTGTTGTCTTCAGCGGAGGACAAGACTCAACAACCTGTCTAATTCAAGCACTCAAACATTATGATGAGGTTCATTGTGTCACCTTTGATTATGGTCAGCGCCACCGCTTAGAAATCGACATTGCACAAAAGCTCAGCTTACAATTAGGTGCAAAAGCGCATAAAGTTCTCGACGTCACCCTGCTCAATGAGCTAGCAGTTAGTAGCTTAACCCGTGATAACATCCCAGTTCCAGACTATGAAGAGAGCGAAGCCAGCGGGTTACCAAGTACTTTTGTACCCGGACGTAATATTCTATTCCTAACACTCGCCGCTATCTATGCATACCAAGTACAGGCCGAAGCTGTGATCACTGGGGTCTGTGAAACCGACTTTTCAGGTTACCCTGATTGCCGCGATGAGTTTGTCAAAGCACTCAATCATGCAGTTAGTCTAGGCCTAGCAAAAGACGTTCGTTTCGAAACACCTCTTATGTGGTTAGACAAAGCGCAAACCTGGGCTCTTGCTGATTACTTTGGGCACCTTGAGACTATCCGCACTCAAACTCTCACTTGCTACAATGGTATTCCAGGTGATGGCTGTTCCGAATGCGCCGCCTGCCATTTACGCAGCAAAGGCTTGAATTATTATCTCAATAATAAACAAGCCGTTATGGATTCATTACTCAAAAAACTCAACGCAACGAAGTAATTCTAAAAGCCAACCATGGTTAGAGTTTCCTGGTTGGTTAGAGTTTCCTGGTTGGCTATACTTCTAATTTGCCTATACTTCGATAAACGTATCTGTTTTGTTTTTCAGCGATTCAATTTTTTCTCGGAGTTCATCCTCGATCACCATAGCTTTATTGACTTTGCCATCAATAAAGACAAACGTGACGTACGCATCGGATACCACTTCATCAACACCATTACGATGGCGAATAATTTGTTGGTAGCAAACAGCACTCTTCACTCCAATTTTATCCATTCGTGAATGGACGGTTAGCTCATCGCCCAACCCAACGGCTTGTAAATAGTTAACATTAATATTCACCGCCGCCATAACTATTCTATGCTGGATAGCCCATTCAATAAGATTAGCTTTACCCATCCAATCCCATCTATCCGCTTCATAGAACTCTAAGTACCGAGCATTATTGACATGCTGAAAGACATCAATGTGATAACCGAGTACTTTTATGTGTATTGCCATAACTACTCCGACCAGATGAATTGTTTAATAACATAAAAATAACAAATATTTGAAAGAGCTGCTTAAAAAATATTACTTATCAGACTTAGCTCTCATATTCGTGCTTTAAATTAAATTAAATAGCATAAATATTACCCATAATTTGTTTTTAACCTCATAACGCTAATTTCTATTTCCTAAAAAATAGCCCACGTTGAAAGTGGGCTATTTTGCTTATAGGACAAGTTTATTACGATTTTTCTCTAAAAATGCAGGCCCAATGCCCTGCACTTCAAGGATATTTTCAACAGTATTAAAAGCGCCGTATTTTTCTCGGTATTCCACAATAGCCTGAGCTTTCTGTTTACCAATCCCATTGAGTTTTCTAGCTAATTCCTCAGCAGTGGCTTGATTAATATTCACTTGGTCAGAGGATGTTAAACTCGCCACATTTTTTACTTCATCACTATTTTGAGGCTGCACAATCGCCGCTACAGATTTTTCAGTTTCTGCTTTCTTGACTGCTGCAAATGCCGATAAAGGGCATAACATTGCTACCATTAACGCTGTCCCTAATCCTTGTTTAATACTTTTATTCCATTTCATCATTGTTCTCCTATGTGTGTTGAAACATCACAATGCCAGAGAATTTTTTCAAAAACTTTTCTTCGGTTTATATAATGCGAAAGGCCACCCAATGGGTGGCCTTCAGTTACAGATATTACAACCTTAGTTGCGAAACGCTTCGCAATTATTCCATGCAAATAACTTATTCTAAGCTTTGCACTTCAATTTTTGCATTCGCGCGTAAATTCAGCATTAACGCTTCATTCACCGCAGAGCTCATTGCACCACGATATTCGTTAGATAACTGGCTCAGCTCATCAGCAGTTGGCTGACCTAAAGTCACTTTATCTAATTGTACAATTAGCAGATTATCTTTTTGGTCATAAGCGATTGCGTAAGTTGGTTTACCGTCAGTTGGCGGTGTCATTTTCATCGCAACGCCAGTCACATCAGTTGCAGGAGCAAGGAATGAAACTGTTTGAACAGCACCAAATTGGGTGTCTGCCTCTTTCAATGCTTCATCACCTTTACCCGCTTGTAACTCTGCCAGTAATTTCTCACCATTCGCTTTTAATTGGGCAGACGCTTTCTGACGCTTAACTAATGCTTCAATATCCGCTTTTACTGTTTCGAATGGCTCTGTTGATTCAGCTTTATAGTCAGTCACACGCAGGACAAACGCACGATCCCCTTCAACGTTGATCACGTCAGAGTTGATACCTGTTGTACCTTTTTTATCGACTAAACGGTCGCTGAATACTTCGTTAACGACTTTCGGGAAATTCAGTTGTGCCGGTGGGTTTTGACGATCAAACCAGCCCGTAGTCACAACTTTCAAGCCAGAAATGCTTTCAACTGATGCTAATGACTCATTGTCATTAGTCGCAGCTTCACTCACTTTCTGTTGTAAATCGTAAAATTGTTTAACGCTTTTATCTTGGACTACGCTAGTTTCAATACTTGATTTAACGTCATCAAAAGACTTAATCGATTCTGGCTTAACATCATCCAAACGGAATAAGACATAATTATCTTGGACTTTGATCGGTGCAGAAACTTGGCCTTTCTCGGTTAAATTCGCACTGATGATTTCGCTTGGTGTAGAAGTTGCTTCCATCCAACCAATCACGCCTTTGTTACCTGCACTGAATTTATCTGTGGATTTTTCGGTAGCTAAAGTTGCGAAATCAGCGCCGCCTTTCAGCTCAGCTTCTAAAGCTTGTGCATCTTTTTCTGATGCAACTTGAATCATGCTATACAGCTTTTGTTCCGCTTTCGTGAAATTCTTCAGGTTTTCATCGTAGTAAGCTTTCACTTCTTCAGCCGTCACAGATGCTTTAGGCATAGATGCCGCATCCATTTCTACATAGCTTACTTGAACTTGTTCAGGTGAAATGAAACTGTTTTGATTTGCCGCGTAATACGCTTTTAATTCATCTTCAGAAACGGTTTGTTTAGCTTCTAGCGCAGCTAATGACAAGTTTGCTGTACGAACTTCACGCTCCTGCATAAACAGTTCTGCATACGCTTTTACTTCTGAAGGCAGGGCAAATTCTGTTCCGGTGAACGATTTACCTAATTGCGCACGAACTAAATCTTGGCGAATTTGTGCCGCAAAATCATCGGCATTAATATTGTAACGTTTTAAAATTTCGCGGTATTTTTCGCTATCAAAATTCCCATTTGTTTGGAAAACTTGCATAGCAAAAATAGCTTGCTCAATTTGTTGGTCGCTAGCAGAGAGTTGTAATTCATTAGCGTATTGGTTAATCAATTGATTATTGATTAAGTTATTCAAAGCTTGGGTACGCAGCTCTTTCATGTAGTTGTCATTACTCGCAACTTCAGAGAATTTATCTCCTAAGTATTCTTGTAATGACTGACGCTCTTGCTGGAAAGCTTGCTGTAATTGTTCCTTGCTTATTGGCTGTCCATTGACTTCAGCAGCATTATTACTTGAGCCACCAATCACATAGCCAGCAACACCTGTCAGCACGAATGACAAGATAATAATAGCTAACAACACTTTAATAAAAGGACTGTTCGCCTTCGTGCGTAGATCTTCCATCATAAAAAGGCTTAACTCCGCTTTGCTTTGTTGAATTTCTTAATATTACGCTAATTTTAACTCAGATAGAAAAAAAAGCGCACCATTTCCATGGCGCGCTTATATATTAGCTGATTAAAGACATTACGTCAGTTTGAGTTTTCGCAAAAATGCGTGAAAGACGAAACTAAACTCAATTAACCGTTAACAGCGTCTTTAAGACCTTTGCCTGCACGGAATGCAGGAACTTTTGCCGCAGCGATTTTAATTTCTTTACCTGTCTGCGGATTACGACCTGTACGTGCTGCGCGTTGACGTACATTAAAAGTACCAAAACCAACTAAAGTAACATCATCACCTTTGCTCAGAGACTTCGTTACAGAAGCAACGAAAGCGTCGACTACGCGACCTGCTGCGGCTTTAGAAATATTCGCTTCTGCAGCGATTTTTTCAATCAGTTGAGACTTATTCACTATTATCATCCCCATATTAGTTTTGACTTTATCGGTTAATTAACCAACTACAGTATAGTTAACATTACTAAGTATAGTTAATTAATGATGCAGCCGTTATATCAATCCTGAATATTAATGGCAAGAAAACAGATAGCACGCTAACCATTATCAGAATCTTCGCTAAAGTAGCGACGAAAAAAAAGGCTGACAAGCCCTAAATTAGCTGTCAGCCTTAATTTTATACAAACTTCTTGATTCAGCTCACTCTTTTAGCTTTCTTTTGGACCACTTCAGCCCCAAAAGGAGGATTGACTAATGCTAATGAAAGAACTTCTTCAATTGTCTTAACAGGATGGATTTGCAAATCAGCAATCACATTCTGAGGGATTTCTTCTAAATCACGTTTGTTATCATCAGGGATAAGAACCGTTTTAATACCACCACGATGCGCTGCCAGTAATTTTTCTTTCAGCCCACCAATTGGTAATACTAACCCACGTAACGTAATTTCACCGGTCATCGCCACATCCGCTTTTACAGGGTTACCTGTTAAGCAAGAAACCAGTGCCGTTGACATTGCAATACCCGCACTTGGGCCATCTTTCGGTGTTGCGCCTTCAGGTACGTGAACGTGAATATCACGTTTTTCATAGAAGTCACCGTTAATACCCAGTTTTTCTGCACGAGCGCGTACCACAGTCAATGCTGTTTGAATTGACTCTTGCATCACTTCACCCAGAGAACCGGTGTAAGTTAACTTACCTTTACCCGGTACACAGGCAGTTTCGATGGTAAGTAAATCACCACCAACTTCTGTCCATGCTAAGCCAGTAACTTGCCCTACACGGTTTTCGGTATCAGCATGACCGTAGTCAAAGCGACGAACACCTAGGTAATCTTTCAGATTGTCAGCAGTGATCTCAATATGCTTCAGCTTTTTATCCATCAACAACGCTTTCACTGCTTTACGGCATAATTTAGAAATTTCACGCTCTAAACCACGCACGCCAGCTTCACGAGTGTAATAGCGAATGATGCTCATAATTGCGCTATCATCGATAGATAACTCACCTTTTTTCAAGGCATTACGCTCGATTTGCTTAGATAATAAATGTCTCTTAGCAATATTCAGTTTTTCGTCTTCGGTATAACCAGACAGACGGATCACTTCCATACGATCTAATAATGGTGCAGGGATATTCATCGAGTTCGATGTTGCCACAAACATTACGTCAGACAAGTCATAATCAACTTCCAGATAATGGTCGTTGAATGCAACGTTTTGTTCTGGATCTAACACTTCTAACAGTGCTGATGCAGGATCCCCACGCATGTCTGAAGACATTTTGTCGATTTCATCCAGTAAAAACAGTGGGTTTTTAACCCCAACTTTTGCCATTTTCTGGATAAGTTTACCCGGCATTGAACCAATATAAGTACGGCGGTGACCACGGATTTCCGCTTCGTCACGCACCCCACCCAGAGCCATACGGGTGTATTCACGCCCTGTCGCTTTCGCGATAGATTGTCCCAGAGACGTTTTACCAACCCCTGGAGGCCCTACTAAGCATAAGATAGGCCCTTTGATTTTACTGACACGGCTTTGAACCGCGAGGTATTCAAGGATGCGATCTTTAACGCGCTCTAAGCCATAATGGTCTGTGTCGAGCACTTCTTGCGCTTTCACTAAATCTTTTTTGACTTTGCTGCGCTTATGCCACGGAACCTGAACCATCCAGTCAATGTAGCTACGAACTACAGTCGCTTCCGCTGACATTGGAGACATCATTTTCAGCTTCTGCAATTCCGCTTCGGCTTTTTCTTGTGCCTCTTTTGGCATTTTCGCTTCTTCGATTTTGCGTTTCAGCGACTCGTTTTCATCTGGAGCATCATCCATTTCGCCGAGTTCTTTTTGAATGGCTTTCATTTGCTCATTCAAATAGTACTCGCGCTGGCTTTTTTCCATCTGTTTTTTCACGCGGTTACGAATGCGTTTTTCAACTTGCAGCAACTCAGTTTCTGATTCCATCATTGCCATCAGGAACTCAACACGCTCAGCAATGTTTGCCATTTCTAAAACGCGCTGTTTGTCTGCCAGTTTTAACGGCATGTGTGAAGCAATCGTATCAGCCAGTTTATCTAGCTGGTCTTGCTCAATCGCATGCAGTGAAGTCAGAACTTCAGGTGGGATTTTTTTGTTCAGTTTGATGTAGCTTTCGAACTGGCTAACAATCGTGCGATATAATACTTCTTGCTCTTTTTCGTCAACCAATTCCGCAGTGCTTGGCACTTTTGATGCGTCATCGTAAATAGCCGCTTTCGCACCATCGTTCGCCAGATATTCAGCTTGTGCTAAGAAATACTCGCCGTTATCAGTCAGGCTAGTAATACGAGCACGGCGCAGTCCTTCAACTAGCACTTTAACAGTACCGTCAGGTAGTTTCAGCATCTGAATCACAGATGCAATTGTCCCAACAGTAAATAAATCATTCACCCCAGGTTCATCGGTTGAGGCTTCTTTTTGCGCAACCAGCATCACTTGCTTATCATGATCCATTGCTGCTTCCAGACTGTGAATGGATTTTTCACGTCCAACAAACAGTGGGATCACCATATGTGGGTATACCACTACATCACGCAGAGGCAATACTGGTATTTCAATGCGTTCGGAACGCTCTGGATTCATAAAGCTCTCTCTTCGTTTAGCACACGCCAGTTAAGGGTTTCTGCTTATAACAGAAAAAATTCTTGTAAAACACTGTGATATAAACAGCGCTATTTCAAAATAAGGAAACCACAACTAAGAATATAAACTATATGGGGACAAGATTTTAGCATTCAATGGTTAGTTAAACATAAAAAACAAAATGAGGGTTACCCCTCATTTTGTTTGATTACTTATTGAACACAGACGAGAAGTTAATTATCGCCAGAGGCTTGGGCATCCGGTTTGCTGTAGATTAACAGCGGTTCTGACTGTTCATTAATCACATTTTCATCTACAACCACTTTTTCAACATCACTCATTGAAGGTAGATCGTACATGGTATTAAGTAGAGCTGCTTCGACGATTGAACGTAAGCCACGAGCACCTGTTTTACGTGCCATCGCTTTTTTCGCTATCGCCGTTAATGCTTCTTCACGAAACTCTAATTCAGTGCCTTCAAGGTTAAACAGAGCTTGATACTGTTTAGTTAATGCGTTTTTCGGCTCTTTTAAGATCTGAATCAGTGCTTCTTCACTCAGTTCAGTCAATGTGGCAACCACAGGTAGACGACCGATAAATTCAGGGATCAAACCAAATTTAATGAGATCTTCAGGCTCCGCTTGAGTGAGTAATTCACCTTCTGTTGCCTTCTCTGATTCACCTTTAACCTGCGCCGCAAAGCCAATACCTGAACGAGTATTCAGACGTTGGCCAATAACTTTATCCAACCCTGCAAATGCACCACCACAGATAAACAGAATTTTCGAGGTATCAACCTGTAAAAACTCTTGCTGTGGATGCTTACGACCACCTTGCGGCGGAACCGCAGCTACAGTACCTTCAATCAGTTTCAGTAATGCTTGCTGCACTCCCTCACCTGATACGTCACGCGTGATGGATGGGTTATCGGACTTACGAGAAATTTTATCAATTTCATCGATATAGACGATACCACGTTGAGCTTTCTCAACATCATAGTCGCATTTTTGTAGTAGCTTCTGGATGATGTTTTCAACGTCTTCACCCACATAACCCGCTTCAGTTAATGTGGTCGCATCCGCCATAGTGAATGGCACATCTAAATAGCGAGCTAACGTTTCCGCTAATAACGTTTTACCACTACCCGTCGGGCCAATTAGCAGAATATTACTTTTGCCTAATTCAACACCATCGCTGGTTTTATCGCCGTTACGTAGACGTTTGTAGTGGTTATAAACAGCAACTGCTAACACTTTTTTCGCTTTTTCTTGACCAATAACGTAGTCGTCAAGATGCTGTCTGATTTCGTGGGGAGTTGGCAATTCACTACGCTCACGATGCGGAGCCAGTTCTTTGATCTCTTCACGGATGATGTCGAGGCATAAATCCACACATTCATCACAAATATAGACTGACGGACCGGCAATCAGCTTACGCACTTCATGCTGACTTTTTCCGCAGAAAGAACAGTACAGTAATTTACCTGCCCCCTCTTTGCGTTTATCTGTCATCAGTAGACCTCACTTATATTTATAATGCCTTGTTTTATCTAACTCTCGTAGAAAAACAAGGCAAGAAATTATCAAAACCTTTAGGATATAAATTAATTATATCAAAATATTCGCAAATTAACGGCTGGTATAAATATGATCAACTAGACCATATTCTTTGGCTTCATTTGCTGATAAGAAACGGTCACGCTCTGTGTCGCGACTAATTTCTTCGATGGATTTCCCAGTATGTTGGGCCATCAATTCATTCATACGCGATTTCACTTTCAAAATTTCTTGAGCGTGAATTTCAATGTCTGTCGCTTGTCCTTGATAGCCACCTAACGGTTGGTGGATCATGACGCGAGAGTTTGGTAAGCAGAAACGTTTACCTTTTGTACCTGCGGTTAATAAAAACGCACCCATTGAGCACGCTTGTCCCATACAGATAGTGCTCACATCAGGTTTAATAAATTGCATGGTGTCATAGATTGACATTCCTGCAGTGATCACTCCGCCTGGTGAGTTGATATAAAGTTGAATATCTTTTTCTGGGTTTTCTGCTTCAAGAAATAGCATTTGAGCGACAATTAAGTTCGCCATATGATCTTCCACCTGACCTGTCAGGAAGATAATACGTTCTTTTAATAGACGTGAATAAATATCATATGAGCGCTCACCTCGAGAGGTTTGCTCGATAACCATTGGCACAAGTGCCATTTGGGATGCTAACTGCTCCTGACCGCCAAAATGTGACATCGAAATCTCCTATTAAAAACTTTCTGGTGCTTGCGCCTAATTTGCTGTCTGTCCGCCATTTTGGGCAGGGATTGTGCTACAAACAATATTTCTAAAAAAACACTCTATCGAAGTTAGTTGTGTCTGCTTGCTCATGCTCTTCGCTTACTTCATTATTTTAGTCACTTTTTTAAATTTTGGTTAAAAAGTAGCTAAAGAATTAAGCCAGAATACAGTTGGAAACACTGTGATAGGCAAGACGCTCTGTTAAAGAGTTTAACACAAGTCTATCTAGTTACACGGTTTTATACTGTCGAAAAATGTGTTCCACACAAAAATCCCATCATCATCCAGCGAACGATATCTTGATAACTCTTATTATAATTAGGGTTTAAATGTAATTTTCAAGATGATTTGTACAAAGTCTAAATATTACGACGCTAATTGACAAAAAACCCGCAGTGAAACACCACGGGTTTTGCTTTGTACTTCTAAAAAGAAGAGTACTGCTAAAAAGAAAAATTAACCAGCTTGAACTTGGTTCATCAGCTCAGTGAAGTTAGTTTCTTTTTCAGTTACTTTAGCCGCTGCCAGAATAGTTTCTACAGCTTGCTCTTCTAACGCTAAGTTACGAACACTGTTCATCAGCTCTTCATTTTTGCTGTAGTATTCGATAACTTCTGATGGATCTTCGTAAGCAGATGCCATGTCTTCGATCAGCGCTTTAACGCGATCTTCGTCAGCTTTCAGCTCGTTAGTACGGATAACTTCGCCTAACAGCAGACCCACAACTACGCGACGTTTAGCTTGTTCTTCGAACAGTTCACGCGGTAATTCCATCGCTTGTTTTTCGTTGCCACCAAAGCGCTGTGCAGCTTGACGACGCAGAACATCGATCTCACCATCAATAACTGCTGCTGGGACTTCGATTTCGTTAGCGTTAACCAGACCATCCAGAACTTGTGCTTTAACACGGTTACGAACTGCATTTTTCAGCTCACGTTCCATGTTTTTACGAACTTCTGCACGCAGACCGTCTACTGAACCGTCAGCAATACCGAAACGCTTAACGAATTCTTCAGTAAATTCTGGCAGTTCACGTTGTTCAACTTTCTTCAGAACGATAGCAAACTTAGCCGCTTTACCTTTCAGGTTTTCTGCATGGTAATCTTCTGGGAAGTTAACTTCGATATCGAATTCTTCACCTGCTTTATGACCAACAACGCCTTCTTCGAAGCCTGGGATCATACGACCTTCGCCCATAACCAGTGCGAAGTCTTCAGCTTTACCACCTTCAAACTCTTCACCGTCGATAGAACCTGTGAAGTTAATAGTGATACGTGAATCAGCAGCCGCTGCATCTTCAACTTCTTTCCACTGTGCTTGTTGCTTACGCAGAGTTTCCAGCATGTCGTTGAGGTCTTCGTCTTTCACGGTTACAGCTGGTTTTTCAACTTCGATAGTTTCAAAACCTTTTAATTCGATTTCTGGGTATACTTCGAACTCAACCGCGTAAACGAAGTCTTTACCGTCTTCGAACATTTCTGGCTTGTAGCTTGGCGCGCCAGCTGGGTTGATTTTTTGTTCAATGATTGCATTGATAAAGTTACGTTGCATAACATCGCCCAGAACGTCTTGCATTACAGACGCACCGTAACGTTGTTTAACGATGTGCATTGGTACTTTTCCTTTACGGAAACCATCAACACGGACTTTCTTAGCAACGTTAACCAGCTCGCTATTCAGCGCTTTTTCAATATCAGTGGCAGGAACGGTGATTGTTACACGACGCCCAAGGCCTTGAGTCGTTTCAACAGAAACTTGCATCTTCTTACCTCAAAATAAATCTTAGTGATCGGTCTACTCCAGAGTTATGCCATTAAATCATAACGGCAATCTCCCTTCCAGAACCGGGGGCGTTACTTTCATAACGGTCATCCCTGATATCAGAAGCGTCCCGAAACCTTACTGAAAATTAGACGCAGCATTATACCGATGCATGCGCTCTGAGTCGAGAAAAGCCGATAAAAGAAGCGATCATTCCTCTTTATTTGTGACTTTTCTGACTAAAAATTCATTTTTCTCTCTCAAATCGAGGAAAAAACGCTCACTTACAGCAACTCGATAAACACACTATTGATATGTCATCAAGACGTTTGATTAGCGATTCACACCACCAACACCACGACAAGCTGGTGATTTTAGCGCTGTACTCACTAATTCACCCCACTCTTTCGGAGTGTAAGTGTGTAAGGCTAAAGCATGGATCCCACCTGCAAGCTCGTCAGCCAAAATAGCATAGATTTCACGATGACGACCAATCATACGTTTGTTTTCAAATTTATCACTGACTAAAACCACTTTGAAATGGCTCTCTGAACCGGGTAACACATTATGTTGATGACTTTCATTAATCACCTCCATATGTTCAGGTTCAAATGCAGACTGTAGCTTTTCACTCACGCGAGACTGCATAGTTCGTGGCATATTGGCGTCCATAGAGACTCCTAAATTAATTAAAAAATGCTAAAGCACATTTGAAAAAAATCACCCAATCACGCTGCTGGCAACTATCTTCTTATTATAGAAATAGCGGATAATAGCATCTACATTGTTGAAACTGTGGTTTGGGAATGCAAAATGTTCATCGACTGCACATTTATGCGAATTTTTTCTCAAACTGTTGTCTAATAGTGTGAGTTATTGCACCCCGAACCATAACGGAACATTTTCAATTAGGAAAGATGAACTGGGAAGAATTATGTTAAGAAAACTGTGTTTTCCACTATTTGCGTTATTTCTATTAGCGGGCTGTACTGCGCCGTCTAATACGCTGTCCCTTGAACCTAAAATTGCATTACCAGCTAAAAACCCGACGCTCAATGCGACTTCAATTAGCGTAAGTAGCGTTGATAACCGTACAAATCGCTCATTGGCTGAAATTAATCGAAACGGTACTTTAGAGGTGCTTAATCCCTCTCGCGATCCTCGTTATCTAATGCAAGAAGCCGTAGAAAAGCAGATGGCCGCTCGTGGTTTCATGGTGACTTCTCCCGCCAATATCAACTTAGTGGTTCAATTAAACAAATTGAGCACGCAAGTGAGCGAAGGAAGTTTACGCCATAATATTACGGTTAATTCCAGCGTTGTCGTTAATGCTACCGCGCCAAATGGCTCAACCAAAAGCCGGACCTATAGCCGTAATTACAATACCCAAGGAGCATTAGCTGCAACCAATGAAAAAATTGCTGCGGCGATTAACCTTGCTTTAAGTGATTTAATTTCAGATATGGCGAAAGACCAAGAACTGGCCGATTTTATCAGACAAAATTCACGATATTAATCGCGCATCAAGGCTGATTTCATACTAGTATCAGTCTGGTTCATCGAAGGCTGCAAAAAATAGTCTGCTTTCTCCTACTAACCCAAGTTATTTCTAGCTTGGGTTGTTTTATCTTTCTACTGCGCCATTCTTCGCGCAACGTAATACACCAACATCAGGCGATGAGGGAATAATGCCACGTTTGACACTACCCAGATTTACACTGCCCAATAATGTTACCTTAATTTTATTGGGATTCGTCTCAGGGTTGCCCTTGGCATTAACCGCTGGAACATTACAAGCTTGGTTAACCGTTGAAAAAATTGACATCAAAACTATCGGTTTCTTTTCTCTCGTCGGTCAGGCCTACGTTTTAAAATTTCTATGGTCCCCTATGATGGATCGCTATACTCCTTCATTTTTAGGGCGTCGCAGAGGGTGGTTATTAACAACGCAAATTTTGCTTGTTATTAGCATTGCAGGCATGAGCTTTATGAACCCGTCGGAACATCTTTGGTGGCTAGCTGCGCTAGCGGTCACTGTAGCATTCTGTTCCGCATCCCAAGATATTGTCTTTGATGCCTATAAAACAGATTTACTCAGCGCAGAAGAGCGCGGTATTGGTGCAGCAACATCTGTCATGGGCTACCGTATCAGTATGTTGGTTTCTGGGGGATTAGCACTTTGGTTAGCTGATAAATTTCTTACTTGGCAACAGCTTTACTTAGTCATGGCTGCTCTGATGTTTATTGGGGTCTTCGCTACCCTATTCGCAAAAGAGCCCCAGGAAAACACCGCCCCACCGACTTCGTTAAAAGATGCTATTTATGAGCCACTTGCCGAATTTTTTAGCCGAAATAATGCATGGCTGATTTTGTTGCTTCTCATCTTTTATAAGATGGGTGATGCGTTTGTTATGGCGCTAAATACTAACTTTTTACTCAATGCTCTTGGCTTCAGTTTAAGCGAAGTGGGTACAGTAAATAAAACAGTTGGTATGGCGGCTACAATCATCGGAGCCCTATTTGGGGGTTATCTGATGAAAAATATGAGCCTATTTAGAGCATTGCTCGTCTTCGGCGTACTCCAAGGTGGTTCGAATATTGGCTACTGGTTCCTCGCAGTAACACCGCCAAATATTATCAGTATGGGGTCCATTATATTCCTCGAAAATATCTTTTCAGGAATGGGAACTGCGGCATTTGTCGCCTTATTAATGACCTTATGTAATAAGTCTTTATCGGCCACTCAATTTGCCTTGCTTTCAGCATTATCCGCTGTAGGTCGTGTCTATATCGGTCCCGTTGCAAGTATTTTTGTCAGTACCTACGGTTGGCCAATGTTCTACTTAATTTCCATCGGCGTTGCAGTACCGGGGGTTTTATTGTTACTCGCTTGCCGAACTTCGTTGTTATACACCCAAGATACGGGAGAGTTTCAACGCAGAGAGTTTTTCCCTCGAGAATATAAAATCGCGGTTTATGCGCTAATGGCAGCAGCATCTATATTAGCGGTTTGGTTAATTAGTTTACTAATCACATCATTTGCAGGGGTGAAAGTTTACTTATTTACTTCCCATATATCCCTGTGGTTAGCGCTCCCTTCTTATCAGAATCTCATATTTAACATAGGTATAGCCATTGGAGCTATCAGCCTTATTGTAGGTGGAACCCTAGACTTTCTCGCTGTCCGTAAAGCCATGAAACATAAACCTTCCTGATGCTTTTGATTGATTTACACTCTATTTAGCCCGTAACTCCCCAAGTTAAACTAATTAATTTGGGGAATCTCTCCTTTTTCCGCAAATTAGATCTCTCTAGCAAATATCGCTTAAAGATTGATAAAAGCGTGATTGCGATCACTCATTCTCTGAAAGATATTTTTTAATTACAAATTGAAAGCTTAATATCTCACATGTTTGAGGATGGTTAGTTGACAAGCTAAAAATTTGCGTAGCAACTAATTTTTATTAATACATAAACGAAAATAATGTCTTATGAAAAAAACACTACTCTGTGCTGCTGCTCTAGCATCATTGGCAGGAACCGCAAATGCTGAAAATTTTCTTGGGTATCAGAATGGTTTCGCAGATATCAACGTGAACTATCTCGACTGGTCCCGTCATACAGAAAATAAATCTAAAAATACAACCCATAAGGAAGATTTTGCTTACTTCGAATTAGAAGGTGGCGCTAATTTCAAATGGGGTGAGCTGTATGGTTTCTTTGATGTTGAAAATCCATTGAATAAACAGCATGAAGATCCGGGCAAAAACCAGCGTTATACGCTGAAAACAACAGCTCGCGTCTATATCGCAGATACTGGATTCAACTTATACGGCCACGTTTATGGTACTTGGTCTTTACCGGGTGACAAACATGGCGGCAACTTCCACGAAGTCAACACACTGTATGGTATCGGCTATAACACCTCGATTGGTGATCTGTGGTTCAAACCTTTCGTTGCATTGCACTATGTTGACCAAACCTATTATTCCGGTAATAACGGCTATGTGGTTGGTTGGGTTGCGGGTTACAACTTCAAAATGTTCCAAGAAGATTTCATGATCACTAACTGGCATGAAATGGAATTTGCACGTCATGAACGTTATGGTAACGGTGGTCGTGATGGCGTGAACGGCGCATTAGCTTTCTGGTGGAACGCGACGCCACATTTAGCTGCTGGTGTTCAATATCGTTATGCTGACAATAAATTAGGTGATGACTTCTACCAAGATGCGATCATTTATACATTAAAGTATAACTTCTAGTGACTAAGGAAATATTGTTTATTTTTTTAACATATTTCCTTTAGTTTCAAAAATATAACAATTTTTCTTTATTATTTTGCCGGTAAAGTCATCAATTTCACTTTATCGGCAATATAATCAGTAATTTCCCCTACTTAATTTCTTAACAATCCAAGCAGTTTCCATATTTTTTTGTCAATTTTGTATATATTTTTCTTTGAAAAATGACCAAGATAATTTAGTATTCATACTGTTTTATCAAAACATACCTATAATCAGCAGCAATTTTAACCTTTTAGAAGCAAAAGCTTTACATGTGATCATATTAACATAAAAAGCTAACATTTCCGTTTCTTTACCTTACAATCATTTACACTCGCACAACCTTACCGTAAAATGCCCGCACTGATGAAACGACAATTAGATTCTTGTCATTTGGGGTCGTGGATGAGACTTATGAACTACAAAAAAAGCATTGGAGCAATCTCACTAGTTGCAGCAGCCTTATTATTAGGCGGTTGTGATATGGTGTTGATGGATCCGAAAGGCGCCGTTGGCGTAAAACAAAAAGAGCTGATTCTTATTGCAATCGGCTTGATGCTCCTTGTTGTGATTCCTGTTATTTTTATGGCGTTTATCTTCGCTGTAAAATATCGTGAGTCCAATAAGTCAGCTACCTACCGTCCTAACTGGGCTCACTCTAACAAAATTGAGTTAGTCTGCTGGACAGTTCCTATCATTATTATCATTATTCTGGGTGCTATCACTTGGAAGACGACTCATGAGCTGGACCCGTATCAGCCATTAGTTAGTGATCAGGAACCTGTTACCATTCAAGTTATTTCAGCTGACTGGAAATGGATCTTTATCTATCCAGATCAAGGCATCGCCACAGTCAACGAAATCGCATTCCCTGTAGGTGTTCCTGTAAACTTCAAAATCACGTCTGATTCTGTGATGAACTCATTCTTCATCCCATCTTTAGGTGGACAGATCTACGCGATGGCGGGTATGCAGACAAAACTTCACTTAATCGCTAACGAACCAGGTACCTATAAAGGCTTCTCAGCAAGCTATAGTGGCCACGGCTTCTCAGATATGAAGTTTAACGCTATTGCTACAGCGGATCGTCAAGGCTTCGATGAATGGGTACAGAAAGTAAAAGCATCGCCAAAAACTATGGACACGATGCAGGCATTTGACGAAGTTGCTAAACCTAGCACTAACGTTCCTGTTACCTACTTCTCTAGCGTGAAACCTAAACTTTATGAAGACATCATTATGAAGTTTGGTCATGAGCACCATAAAGGTCACGCTCCTGTAGATGCTAATAATGAAGCAAATCATTCTATGCATATGAGCACAACTGCTCAGGCGCAAGAATCTACAGGTCATTCAATGCATATGAGCCATAACGCTCAAGCAGGCGCTGAGGAATAAGGGCATGTTTGGAAAATTAACACTGGACGCAGTTCCACTTCATGAACCGATTATCGTTGTCACACTGATTGCCATTGTCCTTGGTGGGCTTGGCTTAGTCGGTTTGATTTCATACTTCGGTAAATGGAAATGGTTGTGGAAAGAGTGGTTAACGTCTGTTGACCACAAAAAAATTGGTGTCATGTACATCATCGTCGCAATTGTCATGCTGTTCCGTGGCTTTGCTGATGCAATCATGATGCGTGGTCAGCAAGTGCTGGCTTCCGCGGGTCAAGAAGGTTTCTTAAACCCTCACCACTATGATCAAATCTTTACAGCACACGGCGTTATCATGATTTTCTTCATGGCGACTCCATTTGTTGTTGGTCTGATGAACTTAGTTGTTCCTCTGCAAATTGGTGCCCGTGACGTTGCATTCCCATTCCTTAACTCTTTGAGCTTCTGGTTCTTCGTAGTGGGTGTTGTATTAATCAACATCTCATTAGGGGTAGGTGAATTCGCACAAACTGGTTGGTTAGCATATCCACCACTGTCAGGTTTGGAGTACAACCCTGGGGTTGGGGTCGATTACTGGCTTTGGAGTCTCCAGATATCCGGTATCGGGACACTCTTAACCGGTGTTAACTTTATTGCGACTATTATCCGTATGCGTGCACCGGGTATGTCGATGATGAAAATGCCTGTGTTTAGCTGGACTGCGCTTTGTACCAACGTTCTGATTGTTGCTGCATTCCCAATCTTGACTGTAACACTCACCCTGCTGACTTTAGACCGTTATTTAGGTACCCATTTCTTCACAAATGATATGGGTGGCAACATGATGATGTACATCAACCTAATTTGGGCTTGGGGTCATCCAGAAGTTTATATCCTGATTCTTCCCGTGTTTGGTGTTTTCTCAGAAGTTGCTGCGACATTCTCCAAAAAACGTCTGTTCGGTTATACCTCTTTGGTATGGGCGACCATCGTGATTACCGTGATGTCATTCGTTGTTTGGTTACACCACTTCTTCACCATGGGTTCTGGTGCAAACGTCAACGCCTTCTTTGGTATCGCCACCATGATTATCTCTATCCCTACAGGGGTTAAGATTTTCAACTGGCTGTTCACTATGTACCAAGGTCGTATCGAACTTAAATCACCAATGTTATGGACTATCGGCTTTATCATCACGTTCTCTGTTGGTGGTATGACAGGTGTTCTATTAGCGGTTCCTGGTGCTAACTTCGTTCTGCATAACAGCTTGTTCCTGATTGCTCACTTCCATAACGTTATTATCGGTGGTGTGGTATTCGGATGCTTCGCAGGTATGACCTACTGGTTCCCTAAAGCTTACGGCTTCACGCTGAATGAGAAATGGGGTGTCCGCGCCTTCTGGTTCTGGATTACCGGTTTCTTCTTAGCATTCATGCCGTTATATATCCTAGGCTTTATGGGTATGACCCGTCGTTTGAGCCAGAATATCGACCCTGCTTACCACGGAATGTTAGTGGCAGCTGCATTCGGTGCTGGTCTGATTGCACTGGGTATTGCTTGCCAAGTTATCCAAATTATCGTCAGTATCCGCGACCGTCATGAAAACCGTGATTTAACCGGTGACCCATGGGGTGGACGTACTCTTGAGTGGTCAACTTCTTCTCCAGCGCCATTCTACAACTTCGCGATTGAACCACCAGTTCAAACTCGTGATGCTTGGTGGGATATGAAAGAGAAAGGTATCGCTCATAAGAAACCAGCCTCATATGAAGAAATTCATATGCCAAAAAATACAGGCGCTGGCGTGATTATCGCTGGATTTAGCTTGATTCTTGGTTTCGCAATGATCTGGCACATCTGGTGGCTCGCAATTGTTGGTTTCGGTGGAATGATCGTAACTTGGATTGCAAAAAGCTTCGACGAAGATGTTGATTACTACGTACCTGTGGCTGAAATCGAGCAAATCGAGAATAAGCACTTTGAAGAATTGCGTAAGGCAGGTGTGAACGATGTCAACTAATACAATGACTAACCATAATACAGCCCATGCAGAGCATGGGCACCATGATGCAGGCGGGACTAAAGTCTTTGGTTTCTGGCTGTATATCATGAGCGACTTAATTCTGTTCGCTTGTTTATTTGCGACCTATGTTGTTCTTGCTGATGGAACTGCTGGCGGCCCTGCAGGTAAAGATATCTTCAGTCTTAAGTTCGTATTAGGCGAAACTTTCCTACTGTTAGTCAGTAGTATTACCTACGGTTTCGCAATGATTGCCATGTATAAAGGTAAAATTGCATCAGTCAACCTATGGTTGTTTGCGACTTTCCTATTAGGTCTAGGCTTCGTAACCATGGAAGTTTATGAGTTCCATGAACTCATCGCTGAAGGTTTCGGTCCTGATCGCAGTGGCTTTTTATCTGGTTTCTTTGCTTTAGTTGCAACACACGGTCTGCACGTAACTGCTGGTTTAGTTTGGATTATTATCATGATGATCCAAATTTCTCGCCGTGGTCTAACTGAGGTGAACAAAACACGTCTGAGCTGCCTGAGCTTATTCTGGCACTTCTTAGATGTGGTTTGGATCTGTGTATTTACCGTTGTTTATCTGCTGGGGGCAATTTAAATGAGTCATGCAAAAGATGCTCATACTGGAGCAAGCCACGGTAGCGTTAAAACATACATGATTGGTTTTATTCTGTCAGTTATCCTGACGGTAATTCCTTTCTGGATGGTGATGAATGGAACGGCTTCACAAGGTGTTATTCTAGCAACTGTTGTTGGAATGGCTGTAGTACAAATCCTTGTACACTTAGTCTGTTTCTTACACATGAATACATCATCAGATGAGCGCTGGAACCTCGTAGCATTCTTGTTCACTATGCTAATCGTCGGTATCGTTGTTATTGGCTCTCTGTGGATTATGTACAACCTGAACATCAATATGATGCTCGACTAAAGAGTTGCCGATATGTTTAAGCAATACCTGCAAGTGACCAAACCAGGAATTATTTTCGGAAATCTGATTTCTGTGATCGGCGGTTTTCTACTGGCCTCAAAAGGGTCGATTGATTACCCGCTGTTTATTGCGACTTTGCTGGGTGTATCATTGGTCGTTGCCTCTGGTTGTGTTTTTAACAACTACATCGACCGTGATATTGACCGTATCATGGAAAGAACCAAGAATCGCCCTTTAGTTAAAGGGCTGATTGACCCGAAAGTTAGCCTGATTTACGCAACTGCATTGGGTGTTGCTGGTATGGTACTGCTACTCGTAGCTGCCAATGCACTGGCAATGCTCCTTGCACTTATTGGCTTCATTGTTTATGTGGGCTTATATAGCCTGTACATGAAGCGTAAGTCAGTATATGGCACGTTGATTGGCAGCCTATCTGGCGCAGCGCCACCAGTTATTGGCTACTGCGCTGTCACAAATGAATTTGACGCTGGAGCCTTAATCCTGCTGTTAATCTTCAGCTTGTGGCAGATGCCGCACTCATATGCCATAGCAATTTTCCGCTTTAAGGATTATAAAGCCGCAAACATTCCAGTGTTACCGGTGATCAAGGGTATATCTGTCGCTAAGACTCATATCTTCTTGTATATCCTTGCATTTATGGTCGCAACATTAATGTTAGCGATTAGCGGATACGCAGGCTATAAATATCTGATTGTCGGCGCTGCGGTTAGCTTATGGTGGCTTGGTATGGCAATTTCTGGTTTCAAAACCGAAAATGACGACCGAGTTTGGGCGCGCAAACTGTTCATCTTTTCCATTGTGGCGATTACCTCGCTGAGTGTGATGATGTCAGTTGACCCAACCGTTACAAGCGATACTGTTATAGCGTTAGTCCGATAATTTATTGCATTATTGACAATAAATGCGTTCAAACGGCGGGGAGTGCAAACTTCCCGCCGTTTTTCTTTGTCTGCGAATATTTTTGTGATGATTTTTATGGTTAAATAGCCGCCTGCTATCAATAAGCCAGTATTGCCATATAGAAAAACCACTTAACTTATTGATTTTAAATTGAATTAACACCAGCACCGCTACAACCCGAAATAAGAAGAATAATTTAAGCTCATTGAAATTTAATACTCAAAATAGTTCGAGTTGTAGCTAGGCGGCAAGTGAAGCTAATCCCTAGGAACGTAGATAACTACGTGACTAGGGTTAGTGAACGTAGCCAACACCGCTACAGCTCGAAATATGAAGAGTATTGGCGGCAAGTGAAACTAATCCCAAGGAGCATACATAAGTATGTGACCTGAGTTAGTGAGCGCTGCCAACACAGCTACAACCCGGAATATGAAGATTCGAATACTCAAAATAGTTCGTGTTGTAGCAAGGCGGCAAGTGATACTAATCTCTGGGAGCATACACTAGTATGTGACCTGAGTTGGTGAGCGCTGCCAACACAGCTACAACCCGGAATATGAAGATTCGAATACTCAAAATAGTTCGTGTTGTAGCAAGGCGGCAAGTGATACTAATCTCTGGGAGCATACACTAGTATGTGACCTGAGTTGGTGAGCGCTGCCAACACAGCTACAACCCGAAATATGAAGAGTATTTATGAACGATAATAAAATGACAGCTATAGAACTCCGTGCCACTTGGGGACTAGGGTCCGTATTCTCCCTTCGCATGCTCGGCATGTTTATGGTGCTCCCAATCCTCACCAGTTATGGAATGCACTTACAGGGCGCTAACGAGTTTTTGATTGGTTTGGCAATTGGTATTTATGGGCTTAGCCAAGCTGTTTTTCAAATCCCTTTTGGTTTAATGTCTGATCGCATTGGTCGTAAACCACTGATTATTTTTGGGTTACTGATTTTTATTGTGGGCAGCTCCATTGCCGCATTAAGCGATTCTATTTGGGGCATTATTATTGGTCGAGCTTTACAGGGCGCTGGTGCTATCTCTGCTGCCGTTATGGCTTTATTATCGGATTTGACTCGCGAACAAAATCGTACAAAAGCGATGGCATTTTTGGGTATTAGCTTTGGCGTAACATTTGCTATTGCCTTAGTTTTAGGACCTATTGTGACCCATGCCGTTGGTTTAAGCGGTTTATTCTGGGGGATCACCTTATTAGCCGTTGGCGCTATTTTCATTACCCTCTTTGTGGTACCCAATAACACTCACCATGTTGTAAACCGTGAATCTGCTTTTGTTAAAAGCAATTTAAAAGCCGTTTTACTTAATCCCCAACTTCTCAAACTGAATGTCGGGATTTTAAGCCTGCATACTCTGCTAATGTCCAGCTTTGTCGCCCTACCCTTGATCATGACCGATGCAGGTTACTTGGCAAAAGATCACTGGAAAGCGTATTTAGTCACCATGTTAGCCGCCTTTGTTTGCGTACTTCCTTTTATTATTTACGCGGAAAAACAACGCAAAATGAAGCAGGTTTTCCTGTTCTGTATTTTGCTCTTAGCGGCTGCGGAAATTGTTTTATGGCAATCAGGTCAACAGCTTTGGATTATCTTCTTAGGGATCCAACTGTTCTTTATTGCATTTAACGTGATGGAAGCCATTTTACCGTCCCTGATCAGTAAAGAAGCCCCTGCCGGATACAAAGGAACGGCTATGGGTGTCTACTCCACCAGCCAATTTCTAGGGGTAGCATTAGGCGGAATTCTGGGAGGCTGGTTGTATAAATTTGAAGGGGCCAGCACCGTATTTATCGGCGGATTACTACTTTGTGTTATCTGGTTTGTTATCAGCTTAACCATGAAACAACCGCCTTACGTCAGTAGTATTCGCATGGTTCTCCCACATCGCTTTAAAAATATCACCAAACTTCAAGAACAATTAAAAGCCATGAACGGTGTACTTGATGTAGTTGTGGTTGCTGAAGAGATGAGTATTTATATCAAGATTGATAAAAAAGTGGTTAACCGAGCAGAGCTTGAAGCCATTGTTCACGCTTAATCACACGTAAATCTTATAAATAACAAATAGCCCGCAATTAGCAGGCTATTTTCAATAACTAAAACACACTTATCAATTAGTCGCGGAAGTTATTGAACTGGAATGGTTGGCCTAAATTGCCGCCACGGACTAATGCCATAACAGCTTGTAAATCATCTCGCGCCTTACCTGTTACACGCACTTGTTCACCTTGAATTTGTGCCTGTACCTTCAACTTGCTGTCTTTAATCAGTTTAACAACTTTCTTCGCCATACTCGCTTCAATGCCTTGTTTTAAAGTCACTTCCACGCTGTACGTTTTACCACTATGTACAATCTCTTCGGGGACATTCAGCACTGCGCCATCAATTCCCCGTTTCGCCATTTTCTCTCTTAAAATATCCACTAATTGCAAAACTTGGAAATCTGACTCACTGGTCATTTTAATAGACTCATTTTTATCATTCAGTTCAAAGCTTGCAGTGATATTTTTAAAATCCCAACGGGTGGTCAGTTCGCGCTGAGCATTTTCTACCGCGTTTCGTACTTCGCTCATTTCAACTTCAGATACAATATCAAATGATGGCATTTTAAGGCTCTCCTATAATCAATCGGCTTATAATAGCTTATTTGCCCATGACACTCCATGTTGTCAGATTGACTCACTGGTATAATATAACGCATCATTTCGATGTTGCTTTAAAATCGCTATGATGGTGTTAAGTCATAAACTCAACGACGCTAGAATAGTAGGGAAAACTGATGAAAATAACCCTGATTGGCTGTGGCGCTATTGGTAAACTTTGGCTAGCCTCTCTCACTTCGCAAGGACACGATGTTCAAGGATGGTTGCGAGTTGCTCAATCCGACTTATTCGTTGATGTTAATGGACCCGACGATAAAATTTTCCGTGAATTAATTCCTTGCAATAATCATCAGCATCTACACACAAGTGAATTAGTGATCGTCTGTTTGAAAGCATGGCAAGTTTCAGATGCCTTATTGCCCCTGTTGCCCATTATTCCTGAAACTAGTCCAATTCTCTTACTGCATAACGGATTAGGCACGTTGGAAGAATTAGGTACATTGCGCCATCCATTTTTGAGCGGGGTCACAACTCATGCGGCATGGCAAGATAATAATCAAGTTTTTCATTCCGCCAACGGAGTCACCCACATTGGTGCGGTAAATTCACAAGCAGAAGCCTATTATCCTATCGCAAATATTTTGCATGAAGCGCTACCCGATGTGGCTTGGCATAATCAAATTCTCAATACGAGTTGGCGAAAATTAGTTGCTAACTGTGTAATTAACCCCCTCACGACTGAATATAATTGTGCTAATGGAGAATTAATCCACTACCCTGAGCAGATCACAGAACTGATTGATGAATGTTGCCAAGTCATGGAGATGGAAGGAGTTCACACTGACAAAGCAGAGCTGACTGAATATATCTATAGCATCATTCATAATACTTCCGACAATTATTCATCCATGCTACAAGATATTCGACACCATCGGCGCACCGAAATTGACTATATTACTGGATTCTTAATCATAAAAGCGCGAGCTCATGGCTTATCCACTCCTGAGAATGACCGTTTGTACCACTTAATTAAAAATAGAGAACAACGTTATGAAAACCTCCGTGCTGATATGCATCGCCAATGGTAGTGAAGAAATCGAAACTGTCACAACCGCCGATTTACTGGTTCGTGCAGGAATTCAGGTGACATTAGCCAGTGTGACGGAAGACGGAACGTTAGAAATAACAGCATCCCGCGGTATTAAGCTGATTGCAGACGTGCCAATCATCCAGGTTGCAGATGAACCTTTTGACGCCATCATTTTACCAGGTGGACTTGCTGGCGCAGAAGCTTTTCGTGATAGTCCATTAGTGGTTGAAAAAGTCAGACGCATGCACCTAGACGGTAAAATTGTGGCTGCAATTTGTGCCGCACCAGCATTAGTATTGGAACACCACCAGCTATTCCCACTCGGAAATATGACTGGTTTTCCAAGCATGCAGGACAAAATTCCCGCCCATAAATGGGTCGATAAGCGCGTCTACTTTGATGAGCGAGTGAATTTACTGACTAGCCAAGGCCCTGCAACAGCCTTTGACTTTGCTCTGAAATTGATTGAATTATTGCAGGGACGAAAAATAGCCGCCAATGTCGCCTCACAGCTAGTTTTACCACCGGGCATTAATGATTATCTGGAAGACTAAAAACAAAAAAGCGAGCTAATCAGCTCGCTTTTTCATTCAACATCACCTGACAACTTATGGGCGATAAACCTTAATATTCTCAAAGCCTTGCTCTTTCAAGTATAGGGCTTGCAGACGGCTCATCACGCCACGGTCACAATACAGCAGGTATGTTTTCTCTTTGGGTAAATCACCAAATTGCGTGCTCAATTTATAGAATGGAATGTGTTTAATTTCAATTCCTTCGACCTTCAATGGCTTGTCTTCAAATTCATCAATTGAGCGAATATCGACGATAACTTCATCGTCTGTCGAGAGTTGGCTGACCATCTCAACTTCAGGTACTTTCTCAAGACTTTCCTGCGCAATCTGGCGAATATCAATGTTTTTCGCCTGCTCAACAACAGATTCTAAGATACCAAAATCAAAATTCTCTTCTTCCGCTTCAATACGCGCTTTTACCGCTTTCACGGTTGGGCTTTTCGAAATTACACCGCAATATTCTGGGATAGTTTTTGCGAAATCTTCCGTACCAATTTGACGAGCCAACTTGATAATGTGCTCTTTATCATGAGAGATCAGCGGACGTAAAACTAACGTGTCAGAAGCATTATCGATTAAACGCAAGTTAGTTAATGTTTGGCTAGAAACCTGACCGAGCGCTTCACCAGTCACGATAGCTTGGACACCATAACGCTCAGCCACTTTAGAGGCCGCACGTACCATCATACGTTTTAATACGACGCCCATTTGGCCATCATCGATTTTCTCTAAAATTTCAGCCACAACAGGTTCAAAGTCGACGGCAATAAAACGCACTTTATGAGAGCGACCAAAACGGTTCCATAAATAGTGAGCAACTTGCTTCACACCAATTTCATGGGCTGCGCCACCAAGATTAAAGAAGCAGTAATGCACACGGCAACCACGGCGCATTAACATGTAGCTAGACACGCCAGAGTCAAACCCACCAGAGATTAACGACAGCACATCTTCTTGTGTACCAATCGGGAAACCGCCGATCCCTTCGATGCGAGCTTTCACGAGGATCAACTTGTCATCTTCAATTTCCAAATGTACGGTGGTATCTGGATCTTTCAGTTTCACTTTTGCGGAGGCGATATGCTGATTCAAGCCGCCGCCGATATAACGCTCTGCATCAATGGATGAGAATTCGTGTTTACCACGGCGCTTCACACGCACACAAAACGTTTTGTTCTCCACCGATGCCCCATAGGCTTCCAGTGTCATTTCAAAAATATGGTGTAAACTGGTGAAAGGCTTCTCTTCCACTTCTAAAATGTGGTGAATGCCAGGAATGCGGCTCAGCATGTCACAAACTTCGTCGTGCTTTGATTCCCCTTTAACACGCACTTCAATGTTATCCCAATTACGGACAACCGAGATCTCTTCGCCAAGACTCTTCAATACATTGCGGATATTACTGGTTAGAATTTTAATAAAACGGAGTCTAACGGTTTGGCTTTTGATTGTAATTTCTGGGAATAACTTAATAATAAACTTCATAGTCGTGGCATGTTCTTGGTTAGTGGGGCAAACGGACGTTGCGAAAAAGTGACTCTCGTGCACTTTACCAGTTGTCAATAAAGAGGCGCATTATAGCACTATCTTGCGTACTGAATCTAAAAACACCAATAATAAATTGTAACCATTGCGAGACTAAGTTAGTCTGCACAATAATTAAAGTTCCTCCCACTTTTAAGTGATTTAACATTAGTGATTAACGACTATGGCTAAAGAAAAATCTCAGCAAGTTCCCTCTGTTAGTTTTGAAAACTCCCTTCAAGAGCTTGAGCAAATTGTCGCTCGCCTAGAATCTGGAGAGCTACCTTTGGAAGATGCCTTAAACGAATTTGAGCGAGGCGTCCAAATTGCTAAGCAAGGTCAAAAAGTTCTCCAGCAAGCAGAACAGCGTGTACAAATTTTGCTGAGCGATGACGAAAATAAAGCCCTCGACAATTTCTCACCTGATACAGAATAAATTATGTCCGAACAACACCCAGACACCTTTGTGCGCCAGCAACGCCAAGCTCACGATAGAGTTAATCAATATTTATTGACCTCATTAGACTCGCTCCCTTTTGCTGATTTGCCATTAGCGCAAGCTATGAAATACGGCACTTTACTCGGGGGTAAGCGCTTACGTCCTTTCTTAACGTATGCCGTCGGTAAAATGCTGGGCGTTAGCCTTGATAACTTAGATGCGCCAGCTGCCGCTGTAGAATGCATTCACGCTTATTCGCTGATCCATGATGATTTACCTGCCATGGACGACGACGATCTGCGCCGCGGGCAGCCAACTTGCCACATAAAGTTTGGTGAAGGTAATGCCGTACTCGCCGGAGATGCCTTACAAACATTCGCATTTCAATTACTCTCCAGCGCCCCTATGCCTGATGTGTCTGATAAAGACCGCATTGCCATGATTGCAGAACTGGCTTATGCCAGCGGTTTAGCAGGTATGTGTGGTGGACAAGCGTTAGATCTTGATGCTGAGGGCAAGTGCGTTGATCTGATTTCACTCGAGCGTATCCACCAGCATAAAACTGGGGCGTTAATTCGAGCCGCTATTCGTCTCGGTGCCTATGCTGCAGGTAATAAAGGTCACCAAGCATTAGCAAGTTTAGATAAATACGCTGAATCTATTGGGCTTGCCTTTCAAGTTCAAGACGATATTCTAGACGTCATCGGAGACAGCGCAGTAACGGGCAAACGCCAAGGTGCTGATGAACAACATGAAAAAAGCACTTATCCATCACTGTTAGGCCTTGAAGCTGCCCAACAAAAAGCCAAAGAGCTCTATCAAGATGCGATTGCAGCTTTAGAATCATTGCAATCCCAAGGTTACAATACGGAGCTGTTGAGAGCGTTAGCCAATTTTGTTATTGAGCGCAAAAGCTGACAATATGCTTTGCCTTTTGGTATAGATAAGACCGATAATTATAACATTGATTACCTGAGTAACTTAGAGCCGTTGTGACGACTTATAAAATATGACCAACGCAAAAAAATCACGGTCAGCAACCGCTCGACGTTAACAGGCATCGCCCTAATTAATTTAAGTAGTGAGCACCTAATGAGTATAGATACCGCGAAATATCCAACGCTGGCACTGGCAGAGACGCCTGATGAACTGCGCCTTCTGCCAAAAGAAAGCTTGCCAAAGCTTTGTGATGAACTGAGACAATTTCTACTAAATAGCGTCAGTCGCTCGAGCGGTCACTTTGCATCTGGATTGGGCGCTATTGAATTAACGGTTGCTCTGCACTATGTCTATAAAACCCCGTTTGATAATCTTGTTTGGGACGTCGGTCACCAAGCGTACCCACACAAAATTTTGACTGGACGCCGTGACAGAATCGACACCATTCGTCAAAAAAATGGGTTACATCCATTCCCATGGCGTGCCGAAAGCGAGTACGACATTCTCAGTGTTGGTCATTCCTCAACCTCCATTAGTGCCGGTTTAGGTATGGCTATCGCCGCAGAAAAAGAAGATAAAAATCGCAAAACAGTTTGTGTTATCGGTGATGGCGCTATTACGGCGGGCATGGCTTTCGAAGCCATGAACCATGCAGGGGACGCTGCGCCCGATATGCTGGTGATCCTCAACGATAATGAAATGTCGATTTCAGAAAACGTTGGCGCACTGAACAACCATTTAGCCCATTTACTTTCCGGCAAGCTGTATACCACTCTGCGTGAAGGTGGAAAGAAAGTTTTCTCGAACATTCCGCCAATCAAAGAGTTACTCAAGAAAACGGAAGAACACATCAAAGGTATGGTTGTGCCTGGCACCATGTTTGAAGAGCTAGGCTTTAACTACATTGGTCCTGTTGACGGGCACGATGTGATTGCGCTTATCCAAACGTTAAAAAATATGCGCGAGTTAAAAGGCCCTCAATTCCTGCACATTATGACCAAAAAAGGTCGCGGCTATGAGCCAGCAGAGAAAGACCCAATTAGCTGGCACGCCGTACCTAAGTTTGACCCCGCTACTTTTACGTTACCAAAAAGCAAAGATACCAGACCGACGTTCTCGAAAATTTTTGGAGATTGGTTATGTGAAGAGGCTAAAGGCGACGATAAACTGATGGCCGTCACCCCGGCGATGCGTGAAGGCTCTGGTATGGTTCGTTTTTCGAAAGAGTACCCTGACCAATATTTTGATGTCGCGATTGCCGAGCAACATGCTGTCACCTTCGCAGCAGGGCTTGCCATTGGGGGTTATAACCCAATCGTGGCAATTTACTCTACTTTCTTACAACGTGGTTACGACCAAGTGATCCACGATGTCGCTATCCAGAAACTCCCAGTGATGTTTGCTATTGACCGTGCGGGTATCGTCGGTGCAGATGGTCAAACCCACCAAGGATCATTTGATATTTCATTCTTGCGTTGCATCCCAACGATGGTGATCATGACTCCAAGTGATGAAAATGAATGCCGACAAATGCTGCACACTGGCTACCATTATCAAGAAGGTCCTACTGCGGTTCGCTACCCTCGTGGCGCAGGTACAGGGGCTGAGTTAATGCCACTAGCACCTCTTGAAATTGGTAAAGGGATTGTCCGCCGCCAAGGTGAAAAAGTAGCGATCCTCAGCTTTGGTACATTACTGAGCAACGCTTTAGAAGCCGCAGAACAAATCAATGCCACTGTCGTGGATATGCGTTTTGTGAAACCATTAGATAAAGCGCTGATCTTAGAAATGGCTAATACCCATGACCTGATCGTGACGTTAGAAGAAAATGCGATTATGGGTGGTGCAGGCAGTGGTGTGAATGAATTCCTGATGAGCGAGAAGAAAATTCTCCCTGTTCTGAACTTGGGCCTACCGGATTTCTTTATTCCTCAAGGTACCCAAGATGAGTTATTAACTGACCTTGGTTTGGATGCGGCTGGCATTGTGAAATCAATCACTAATTACCAGCAAAAATAACTCACTATTTAAGATATGAAAAAGACCGCTTAAGCGGTCTTTTTTTACATATAAATTCATCACATTAGAATGGCATCACATGGTAATGAACCAGCAGCCAGATAGTGAAATAAGCAAAGATTGCCGCAATAATATCATCAATCATAATGCCAAACCCACCACTGACTCGGCGATCAAAAATACGGATTGGCCAAGGTTTCCACATATCGTAAACACGGAAAATCAAAAAGCCAGTGAGGACCCACTGGATACTCACCACAGGGATGGCCATTAACGTAATCCACATGCCAATAAACTCATCCCAAACAATACTGCCATGATCATGGATCCTCATATCATCGGAAGTTCGCTGGCATATCCAACATCCAAACCAGAATCCAACGACAATAATAACCCAGAGGCTCCAAACAGGGAGTTTGTCCATTAGCAACCAAAATGGAATGGCGGCTAATGAACCCATTGTGCCAGGAACAATTGGCGATAAACCACTTCCGAAACCCGTCGCTAGAAGGTGCCACGGATTACGCATATTCAATCGTTTTTTTGCTGCTGCTTTTTCTTGAGCGGTCGCCATGGATATCTTCCTAAACAAAATGATCGAAGCCCTTGAGGTCAACCTCAACAGCTTGGTTATCACAAAAATAACTGATCCCTTCGGATTGAGGTTTGATTTGACCAATACAGGTAAAACCTGACCCCGTATGAGCAAGCGCAACTTCTAAGGCTCCCCGATTCATTTCCGGTACCGTAAAGCATAGCTCATAATCTTCACCGCCACTTAGCGACCAAATCCGTGCTTGCTCAATTGAACAATTTTGCTTCAATGCATCAGATTGTGGTAAAGCATCGAGATTGATCCGCGCTCCGCAACCGCTCGCTTTTAATATATGATTAAGATCGGAAACTAACCCATCTGAGATATCAATCGCTGATGAAGCCAGATTGCGTAAAGCCTGCCCCTGCAAAATACGCGGTTGTGGTCGTAAATGACGCTCAATCAGCCACTGTTTATGCTCTGGGCTTTCAGGATGTAATCTATTTTGCAGTATCGCAAGCCCCGCTGCACTATCTCCCAAAGTGCCAGTCACGTAAATCCAATCGCCATTACGTGCACCAGAGCGAGATAATGCCTTGCCAGTAGGTACAAGACCATGAACGGTGTACGTTAAACTCATTGGCCCGCGTGTCGTATCTCCCCCAATCAGCTGCATTCCGTAGTAATTCAGTTGTTCAAACAACATATCGCTAAAAGATTGCAACCATTCACTATTTACACTTGGCAAAGTAATGGCGAGAGAAACCCAAGCAGGATCTGCCCCCATCGCAGCAAGATCACTTAAATTTGAAGCTAGGGATTTATAGGCAAGGTCAGCGGGAGAGATATCGGGTAGAAAATGAATACCAGAAACTAGGGTGTCGGTACTCACAGCAAGTTGCTGTTTTTCAGGGATAGTCATTAGCGCACAATCATCGCCAATACCGATATTAACATCACGTCGGTTTACAGGCTGGCGATTAAAAAAGCGTGCGATGAGGTCAAATTCGCCATATGACATGGTAGATTTTCCATTTTCGCTATGTCTCACTTGTCATAAACTGAAAAGCCAGACATAAGTACTAGGATAGACTGGAACCCAGCCTACCCATTATGACTTACGTATTACAGGAGGGAACCTGATTATGTTTATTTCTTACGACGTACCGCAGGTGCTGCTTTATCTAGCACACCGTTGACAAACTTATGACTGTCTTCAGCACCAAAAACTTTTGCTAATTCAATACCTTCATTGATAGCAACTTTGAAAGGTACATCTTGTCTATAGCTTAGTTCATACATTGATACGCGTAAAATTGCTTTCTCAACTTGACCTAACTCTTCTAACTGACGAGATAAGTAAGGTGACATTAATTGATCCAGCTTAGTAGCATTGTTTGCAATACCAGAAATTAGCTCACGGAAATAGGTTACGTCAACGTCAGACATGTCCTGTTCAGCAATAAATTCATATTCTACGTCGGCAATAGGATTACCGGATAATTGCCATGAATAAATGGCCTGTACAGCACACTCACGAGCGCGGCGACGAGCAGCAGGTTTCACAAGATTCCCCTTAAATAAAAAAAACTACACAACATATCGCGAACTCATAGAGCCCGAGATATGGCGCGCATTATTTGCTTTTTACAGCTTTAATCACATTAATCATTTCGAGAGCGGTCAGTGCAGCTTCTGCACCTTTGTTACCTGCTTTAGTACCAGCTCGCTCAATGGCTTGCTCGATATTCTCAGTGGTTAATACACCGAAAGTCACAGGAACTTCGCTATTTAATGCAACATGAGACAGACCTGAGCTGCACTCACCCGCAACAAATTCAAAGTGGGCAGTACCGCCACGAATAACAGTACCTAATGCGATAACTGCATCATATTTTTTGGTTTCAACCAGTGCTTTCACGGTCAGTGGTAATTCATAAGCACCTGGCACCCAAACAACGGTGATGTTATCTTGAGCAACTTGGCCAATACGCTCTAACGCGTCAACAGCACCGTCCAGCAGGCTATCATTAATAAAGTTGTTAAAACGAGCGATAGCGATAGCAACACGCGCTTTTGGCGCAGCAACAACACCTTTGATTACGTTCATAATCTTCCTCAAATATTAATTACAACCCGCGGGGCGCGGATTTTATCACATTCTTTAGGTAACCGTACGAGTGAATTTCAGCAAACCGCTAAAAAAACACATTTACCATACAGGGCGTAACCTGACACGAAGGTCATTTCCGACTTTTTCAACGTCAGTAAATTCAAATTGAGGCGCATCTGATAACGCGCCTAATTCAGGGAGACTCACTAACCCACGCGCAGTATCCCCAAGTAATTTAGGTGCGATATAGACAATCAGTTCGTCGACTAAACCGAGTTTTAATAACGAACCTGCAAGCTTAGCGCCCGCCTCTACCCAAATACTATTCACATTACGTTTCGCTAATTGCATCATCAGAATCACTAAATCGATGCCATTATCATCTGCAGGAATAGCGAGCTGTTCAACATTCCCTGCCCATGTTTCTGTGGTATCCGGTGTTGAGCGTATTAGCCAGCATTCACCTTCTAACTGCGTCACTTTATGCTCTGGCGTCACGCGATTATGGCGGTCTAGTACGATACGAATAGGTTGGCGCAGCTTTTCTTCTGGGTATTGTGCTTGAATATCCGCAGGTAATTCATTCCAACGCACCGTCAAAGCAGGATCATCAGCAAGCACGGTATTACTGGTACTCAAAATAGCGCTGGCTTGGGCTCGTAGCACTTGAACATCCTTACGCGCTGCGGGGCTCGTGATCCACTTACTTTCCCCATTCGCTAATGCGGTTTTGCCATCTAATGATGCCGCGAGTTTTAATTGAATGTAAGGAAATGCGGTACGCATACGTTTTAAAAAGCCGCGGTTTAGTGCTTCGGCTTCTTCCAACAGAATATTGCTGGCAGTGTCGATTCCGGCTTGAGAGAGCATAAATAAGCCGCGGCCAGCCACTTGAGGATTTGGGTCTTGCATTGCAGCGACTACACGGGTGATCCCCGCATTAATTAACGCCTCTGCGCAAGGCGGGGTACGACCATGATGGCTACAAGGCTCAAGGGTCACGTATGCTGTTGCGCCTTTCGCTTTATCACCCGCCATCCGAAGCGCATGGACCTCCGCATGTGGCTCCCCCGCTTTTTGATGGTAGCCTTCGCCGACAATTTCACCTTCACGCACAATCACGCAGCCCACATTTGGGTTCGGTGATGTCGTAAAGCGCCCTTTTTTTGCCAACTCAAAGGCGCGGGCCATGTAGATACGGTCTTGTTCAAGCATCGGTATTAGTCCTGTAACTTGGCAATTTCTTCGCCAAATTCGCGTACATCTTCAAAACTACGATAAACCGAGGCAAAGCGAATGTAAGCCACTTTATCGAGTTTTTTGAGTTCATCCATCACCAAATTGCCAATCAGCTTAGAGGGAACTTCACGCTCACCAGTTGCCCGTAGGTGGGATTTAATAGAAATTATGGCTTGATCGATAGCATCGGAACTGACAGGGCGTTTTTCTAAGGCTTTCAACATGCCTCTGTTGAGCTTTTCTTCATCGAAAGGCTCTCGAATGTCGTCACTTTTAATTACCCGAGGCATAACAAGTTCCGCCACTTCAAATGTGGTGAAACGCTCATGGCAAACCAAACATTGGCGACGCCTGCGCACTTGTGAGCCTTCACCAACCAGACGCGAGTCAATCACTTTCGTATCTACAGCTGAGCAAAATGGGCAATGCATAGGAATTCCTAATTCGATTTATAGGGTAGATAGTGTAACTCAGACCTGAAATGAAAAACACCCTGAGGATTATTTATCCTCAGGGTGTTTATGAGACACGAGTGCCTGTATTCGTTATGGTAATAAAGACTCTTGGTCTGCGCCTTCTTTCTCGACTTTCGCCTGAATTAAGTGCTCACGCTTCATTCCCATCTTCAGTGCTAATGCAGAAGCCACGTAGATAGATGAAATCGTACCAATTGTCACACCGATTAACATAACCAATGAGAAGCCTTCTAACATCGCGCCACCAAACAGATACAGCATCAGAACCACTAATAATGTTGTAGCTGATGTCATGATGGTACGGCTCAATGTTTGAGTCAAAGAGACGTTCATGATTTCGTATGGTGTACCGCGACGGATCTTACGGAAGTTTTCACGGATACGGTCAGAAACCACGATACTATCGTTAAGGGAGTAACCGATAACTGACATCAATGACGCCACGATAGTCATATCAATCTCAATATGAAATAGAGACAGAATACCTAAGGTGATTACCACGTCGTGAGCCAAAGCCAATACGGCACCTGCCGCTAAACGCCATTCGAAGCGGAAACCAACGTAAATCAGGATACAAATCAGCGCTGTTAATAACGCTAATGCCCCTGTTTGTGCTAACTCAGCACCTACGCTTGGTCCCACGAATTCAATACGTTTAACTGTGGCTTGCTCATCAACGTTTTTATTGATGATAGTAATGATCTCTTTACCGACTTCTTGACCCGCTACGCCTTCAACTGGCGGTAAACGGATCATGATATCTCGGCTGCTACCAAAGTTTTGGATTAATGGATCTTTATGATTCGTGTTAGACAGGCTATCACGAATTTTATCCAAATCAGCAGGCTGGCTAAGGTTGATTTCAATGACGGTACCGCCCGTAAAATCGAGTCCCCAGTTAAAGCCTTTAACACCGATAATCACACAAGAAGCGATCAGTAAAATGATAGAAATGCTAAAGGCAACGTTGTCCCAGCGCATAAAGTCATAGACTTTACGGCCATAGTTCAATTGTTCAACAGTATAATCCTGTGCCACAACGTGCTCCTTAAATTGACAGCTTGTTAATACGTTTACCGCCGTATAGCAGGTTCACGATTGCGCGTGTACCAACAATAGCTGTAAACATAGAGGTTGCGACACCAATCGCTGTCGTAATCGCAAAGCCTTTAATCGAACCTGTACCCACTGCATACAAAATAATTGCGGTGATTAAGGTCGTTAAGTTTGCGTCGGTAATACTTGAGAATGCGCCTTTATACCCTTCGTGGATCGCTTGTTGCACTGAGCGTCCGTTGCGAAGTTCTTCTTTGATACGTTCGTTTATTAAAACGTTGGCATCGACGGCAACCGCAAGGGTTAAAACAATACCCGCAATACCCGGCATGGTTAATGTTGCTCCCGGTAATAGGGACATAACACCAACAATCATCACCAAGTTTGCCATCAGTGCGCTACTCGCGATCAGACCAAATTTACGATAGTAAATAATCATAAACAGGATAGACGCTAACAGACCCGCAATACACGCTTTCAGACCTTGCTCGATGTTTTGCATACCCAATGTTGGACCGATAGTACGTTCTTCAACAATTTGGATTGGCGCAATCAATGCACCCGCACGCAGCAGTAAAGATAACTGACGTGCTTCGTTCGCGTTATCAATTCCCGTAATACGGAATTTGCTACCGAAACGAGCTTGGATACGCGCGGCGTTAATCACTTTTTCATCTTTAACTAAAATCGCACGACCTGCGGCATCTTTTTTACCACTGTCTTTGTATTCAACAAACAGGGTTGCCATCAGCTTGTCTTGGTTGTCACGAGTAAAGTCAGACATGATTGAGCCACCGGCACTATCAAGGCTAATACTCACTTGCGGATAACCATTTTCATCGGTGTCGGATGTAGAATCAGTGATATGGTCGCCCGTTAAGACAACACGCTTATACAGAACATAAGGCACGCCATTACGATCAGATTTAAGCTCTGAGTCACCCGGAATTCGTCCACTTTCAGCCGCTGCGCTATCTACGCCAGTATTCACTAAGCGGAATTCTAAGGTCGCAGTTGCACCTAAGATTTCTTTTGCACGCGCAGTATCTTGGATACCCGGTAATTCAACAACAATGCGATCCGCACCTTGGCGTTGAACCAGTGGTTCAGCCACACCTAATTGGTTAACACGGTTACGGATGATAGTAATGTTTTGAGAGACGGCGTAGTTACGTGCTTCACGTAAGCGCTCATCCGTCATAACCGCAATCATGGTGTTATCGCCGCTATCAGAAAACACTAAGTCTGGGTATTTACGCGCCAGTGTTTTCTCAGCAAGACTGCGATCGTCAGCGTTACGGAAGCGAACTTCGACGCTGTAATCACTGCCTTTACGAATAGAAGAGTACGCAATACCTGCTTGACGCAAGTCATTACGCAAACCATCCATGTTTTGTTCCTGCAATTTACCTAATGCAGTGTCCATATCAACTTCCATTAGGAAGTGAACCCCACCACGTAAGTCCAGACCCAACTTCATCGGTTCACCACCGAGAGTCTCAAGCCATTTTGGTGTAGCAGGTGCAAGGTTTAATGCAACAACATACTGGTCACCCAGTGCATTCATGATGACTTCACGAGCACGTAACTGAACGTCAGAGTTGTTGAAACGGGCTAAAATTGCCCCATTTTCGAGAGCAACAGATTTGCTCTGAATTTGGTCTGTTTCTAAAGCTTTTTGGACTTGGATCAGCGTTTGTTCATTGGCGGCGGTTCCCCGCACGCCAGTGATCTGAACAGCCGGATCCTCACCATATAGGTTTGGAAGTGCATACAGCAAACCGATGAGGATCGCAGTGATCAACATCAGATACTTCCATAAAGGATAACGGTTTAGCACGGCAGTTCCCTTCGGGAAAATTCAGAATTAGATTGCTTTCATTGTGCCTTTAGGTAGAACAGCAGCAACGAAATCACGTTTGATAGTTACTTCAGTGTTCTCACTCAGTTCAAGAACAACATAACCTGTTTCAGAAACTTTATTCACACGCCCGATTAAACCGCCAGTGGTTAAAACTTCATCACCCTTTGCAATGGATTCCATCAGCTTACGGTGGTCTTTAGCACGTTTTTGTTGTGGACGCAGGATCATGAAATAGAAAATCAGTGCGAAAACTACCAGCATGATAATCAGTGAATATGGGCTACCTTGTGCTGGTGCGCCTGCAGATGCCGCAGCTTCAGAAATTAAAAAACTCATTCAACTTTCCTCATTGTTATTGAAAGCAATTTCAAACATACATATTAACTAGTTCTAATGACATAAAATACATCAAACCGCTCTGTAACTAGAAATAAAAACTATTATTTACACTAAATAATTCAAATTACTGATGCCAATAATTTAAAAACAGCGCAAAGAACAAAGGATACAGCCCGATATGCTACACAGTTCGGGCTAACTTCGCACTTAAATTCACTCTCTATCGAATGAAGGCTGAGGTTTCCCAATCTTCTCGTAAAAATCAGAGGCAAACTGTTCAAAATTACCCGTTTCAATCGCTTGGCGAATACCCGCCATTAAGCGTTGATAGTAACGTAAATTATGGATGGTATTAAGGCGCGCACCCAAAATTTCATTACAGCGATCAAGGTGGTGCAAATACGCACGGCTGTAATGACGACAAGTATAGCAGTCACACTCTGCATCGAGAGATGATGTGTCTGACTTATACTTCGCATTACGAATTTTTACCACGCCATGAGTGACAAATAAATGTCCGTTGCGTGCATTTCGTGTCGGCATCACACAGTCAAACATATCAATGCCACGACGTACGCCTTCCACTAAATCTTCCGGCTTACCAACGCCCATTAAGTAACGTGGTTTTTCTGCCGGAATTTGCGGGCATACATGCTCTAAAATACGGTGCATATCTTCTTTTGGTTCGCCGACTGCTAAGCCGCCTACAGCGTACCCATCAAAGCCAATTTCCACCAGCCCTTTCACGGAGATATCGCGTAAATCTTCGTAAACACTGCCTTGGATAATCCCAAACAGCGCATTTTTATTATTCAATTCATCAAAGCGCTGACGGCTACGTGCTGCCCAACGTAATGACATTTCCATTGATGTCTTTGCGTAATCCCAATCCGCTGGGTACGGCGTACATTCGTCGAAAATCATCACGATATCGGAACCGAGATCGTACTGAATTTCCATCGATTTTTCAGGGCTTAAGAAGACTTTTTCACCATTAATTGGATTACGGAAATGAACGCCTTCTTCTTTAATTTTACGCATTGTACCAAGACTAAAGACTTGGAAGCCGCCTGAGTCCGTTAAGATCGGGCCTTGCCATTGCATAAAATCGTGCAGGTCACCATGTAATTTCATGATTTCTTGACCCGGACGTAGCCACAAGTGGAAAGTGTTGCCCAGTAAAATTTGAGCACCGGTTTCTTTCACTTCTTCAGGGGTCATCCCCTTAACCGTGCCGTAAGTTCCTACTGGCATGAACGCCGGAGTTTCTACCACGCCGCGTTCAAAAATCAGGCGACCACGACGCGCATTGCCGTCGGTTGTCTGTAATTCATATTTCACGTTTTATCTCCTAGCATCAGAAAAACAGTCTGGTGCTACTGGTTACTGAATCTAAGCAAGCAGCTACGCCGCCACTTATTCTTGTTCTGCCAAGCCGACTTGCTCAAAGCGAGCATTGGCGTTTGGCGTAATAAACATGGCATCACCATAACTAAAGAAACGGTATTTTTGCTCAACAGCTTCTTTATAGGCCTGCATGGTGTTTTGATATCCCGCAAACGCAGAGACCAACATAATTAATGTGGATTCTGGTAAATGGAAGTTAGTGATCAGGGCATCAATCACTTGATATTCATAACCCGGATAAATAAATATCTGGGTATCATCAAAGAATGGAGCAATTAAAGCGTTTTCGCTGGCCTTCGCGGCGCTTTCGAGTGAACGAACAGATGTCGTCCCTACCGCAATTACACGATTTCCACGCGCCTTACACGCCAACACAGCATCAACCACCTCTTGCGGAACCTCTGCATATTCAGAGTGCATAATATGGTCTTCGATGGAATCAACACGCACTGGTTGGAACGTTCCCGCCCCGACATGCAATGTCACAAATGCCATCTCAACGCCTTTTTGGCGTAATGCTTCTAATAAAGGCTCATCAAAGTGCAAACCCGCTGTTGGTGCAGCAACCGCGCCCGGACGCTGGCTATACACGGTTTGATACAGCTCTTTATCCGACTCTTCATCTGGACGGTCGATATACGGAGGTAATGGCATGTGCCCAATTTGGTTAAGAATGCTTAATACATCGCGCGCATCATCAAAACGCAGCTCAAACAGTGCGCCGTGACGAGCGAGCATCGTTGCATTCACACTTTCATCTTCACCCAATAGCAGCGCGGTGCCTTCTTTTGGTGCTTTAGAGGCTCTAACATGGGCCAAAACACGATGGTCATCGAGCATACGCTCAATTAAAACCTCAATTTTACCGCCGCTAGCTTTACGACCGAACAATCTAGCAGGGATCACGCGAGTGTTGTTGAACACTAGCAAATCCCCTGGCTCCAATTTTTCAAGAATATCGGTAAACACACCATGCGTGAGCTGTCCCGTGGCACCATCAAGACCAAGTAAGCGACATGAGCTACGCTCAGCCTGAGGATAGTGGGCAATAAGTTCTTCTGGTAATTCAAAAGTAAAATCGGATACACGCATTGTATTGACATCAATCTAAAAAAATAAGGCGACTAGTCTAGTGCTGCACTGCCTTTGGCGCAAGAAATAAGCGCCACTTTGTATAAAAAAGAACCAATATTATGCAAATATTTTCTGAAACCGCACGGAATGTGTCGGCACTCTTTTTTCTTTCATTTTTTCGTTTCTGAAATTTTTCGTTTATAGTACCGCCATGAACTATCTTGCTCATCTTCACCTAGCCTATCTTGCCAAAAGCTCCCTATTGGGAAACATGATGGCGGACTATGTACGCGGCAACCCTGCGGGAGATTACTCGCCTGATGTGGTTGCAGGGATCCGTATGCACAGAGCCGTAGATAGAACCACCGATACCCATCCGCTCGTCAAACAAGCTCGTCAGCTATTTCGCGAAGAATACCGCCGAGTCGCGCCGATCACCTTAGATTTAGTCTGGGATCATTTTCTTTCTCGGCATTGGGAGCGTCTCGTTCCTTCACATTCACTCTCTGATTTTGTGCATTTTGCTAGGCAAACCATTGAACCAGATTTGTGTCATACCCCTGAAAAATTTCAGGAGTTAAATGAGTATCTTTGGTCTCAACAATGGCTGACGAAATACGCAGAAAAAGCGTACATCGGTAAGTCACTTAATGGCATGGCAAAGCGCCGCCCAAAACTTACAGCCCTGAGTGGGTCATTTAATGATTTTCTGCTTAATTATCTAGAACTTGAACATATTTTCTTTCAGTTTTATCCACAAATGATTGAGACGGCAAAACAGCAACTTTTTGTCCAAGAGTTCACATTACGTGCATCCGAATAAATTAAAACTTGCACTTTAATGGAATAAAACTATCTTATTGATATTAATCTGCCAAATTGATACCATTGATAGGTAAAAGCTATCATATTGATTGGTTTTAATGTCTTTATTCTCCAAGGATAAAACCTTATCCTTAGGTTATATTTATCCGCATGCCCCATTTCAATTGCGGAGATAGAAACCCTTAAAACTCATAGGAGTACATTATGGTTCTGGTTACACGTCAAGCCCCTGACTTTACTGCTGCTGCTGTTCTTGGTAATGGTGAAATCGTTGAGAACTTCAACCTGAAGAAGCACCTGAACGGTCGTCCAGCTGTGATCTTCTTCTGGCCAATGGACTTCACTTTTGTATGTCCTTCCGAACTGATTGCATTCGACCATCGCTATGAAGAATTCAAAAAACGCGGCGTAGAAATCGTTGGTGTTTCTTTCGACTCAGAATTCGTTCATAACGCATGGCGTAAAACGCCTGTTGATAACGGCGGTATCGGTGAAGTTAAATATCCGATGGTTGCTGATATCAAACGCGACATCATGCGAGCTTACGGCATCGAGCACCCAGAAGCGGGTGTTGCTCTGCGCGGTTCTTTCTTAGTTGATAAAAATGGTGTTGTTCGTCACCAAGTAGTTAACGACCTGCCATTAGGCCGTAACATCGACGAAATGCTGCGTATGGTTGACGCGCTGCAATTCCACGAAGAGCACGGTGCGGTTTGCCCAGCTCAGTGGGAAAAAGGCAAAGAAGGTATGAAAGCATCTCCAACAGGCGTTGCTGCTTACCTGACTAAAAACGCAAGTGACCTATAATTCAGTCTGTTAAGTTTTAAGTGCCGGCTTTATGCCGGCATTTTTGTATCTATGCCTATCTAAAATTTATCCTACCGCGTTAACACTTTTTCACTTTTGTTATTCAACCCTTCAAATCATTCATGCTATATCTGGATGATACAAATATTTAACAAATTATTTATTTGTATTACATCTACGCGTTACTTCCTTCACTAAATCGGGAGATACCAATGATAAAAAATGCATTGCGCCCCTCTTTACTACTGATTTCGTTGCTAACTTCAAGTCAACTTTATGCCGCTTCTGAACCTGCCGTTGAAGCAACAAAAGGCATGGTTGTCTCCTCTCAACACCTTGCATCACAAATTGGTGCTGACATTTTAAAAGCAGGAGGAAATGCGGTGGATGCAGCGGTGGCAGTCGGTTATGCCCAAGCCGTTGTTAACCCTTGCTGTGGCAATATTGGTGGTGGTGGTTTTATGACGCTACACCTTGCGGATGGTAAAGATATCTTTATTAACTTCCGCGAAACAGCGCCGAAAGCCGCCAGTGCCAATATGTATTTAGATAAAGACGGCAAACTTATCAAAGATGCCAGCTTATATGGCTACCTCGCATCGGGTGTGCCAGGTACAGTGAAAGGCTTAGATTATGCCCTTGAAAAATACGGTACTATGAGCCGCCAGCAAGTAATGGCACCCGCAATTAGGCTCGCTCGAGAGGGCTTTGTCCTAACCCGTGGCGATACCGACGTACTCGACACCACAACCGAACGCTTCAAACAAGATCCCGAAGTGGCTCGGATCTTCTTAAAACCAAATGGAAGTGCTTACCAACCGGGAGACTTGCTGGTACAAACCGATTTGGCAAACACACTGGAAAAAATCGCCAATAAAGGCCCCGTTGCATTCTATGAAGGAGATATTCCTAAAATCGTAGAAGCCGCATCCAAGAAAAATGGCGGGATCCTAACAGCTCAAGACTTTGCTGATTACACCATCTCAGATACCACACCCGTTAGCTGTACCTACCGTGGTTACAAATTTATCTCTGCACCACCACCAAGTTCGGGCGGCGTAACTATCTGTGAAACCCTCAATATTTTAGAAGGTTATGATCTCAAAGAGATGGGCTTCAACTCTGCAGAATATATTCATACGCTGACTGAAGCGATGCGCCACGCCTATATGGATCGCAATACATTCTTAGGTGACCCAGCATTTGTGGATAACCCAACGGGTAAACTGCTCAGCAAACAGTATGCTGCCGAGCTGCGCAAAGAAATTGTACCAAATAAAGCGACGCCATCTACTGAAGTTCAACCTGGAATGGGGCCACACGAAAAACCGGAAACCACCCATTATTCTGTCGTGGATGATAAAGGTAATGCCGTTTCAACCACTTATACGATTAATGGTCGATTTGGCTCTGTCGTGATCCCACCGGGTACAGGCTTCTTCCTGAATGATGAAATGGATGATTTCACCACCAAAGTTGGTGAGAAAAATCTGTATGGGTTAGTGCAAGGGGAAAGAAACTCTATCGCCCCCGGTAAGCGCCCACTATCATCAATGAGCCCGACAATTGTCACTAAAGACGGCAAAGTATTCTTAGTACTCGGTTCACCGGGAGGCTCAAGGATCATTTCGATTACCTTGCAAACCGCATTAAACATTATTGACCATGGCATGCCGCCACAAGAAGCGGTGAATGCCCCTCGCATTCACCATCAATGGCTGCCAGACGAGGTTTATTATGAGCAACGCGGTGTCTCCAAAGACAGTTTAGCACTACTCGATAAGATGGGTTATAAGATGGTGGAGCAGACCCCATGGGGCGCTGCCGAGCTAATTATGATCGGCATTCCTGACGGTGCGGGTGTGAGTGCGAAATCTTCCGGCAACGACTCTGCTGTTTCTGGCAAAGTCCGTGAAGGCTTTATTTACGGCTCCAACGACGTTCGTCGCCCCGCAGGCAGTGCGGTAGGTGTGAATTGATTAATCGATAATTAAAATGAAAAATGCCAGCTGATTTATCATCTACTGGCATTTTTTTATCTATTTACAATATATTATGCGTGCTTATGATGCTCACTTGATGGTGCGATCAATCTGTCACACAGCGCAGCAACCACTAACACAACCAGCGATGGTAATAACCATGCTAAATCTTGCTGATATAGTGGAATAGATGTCATCCAGTCTGGGATATAAGTCTTCAAGTTATCAGATGCTTTCACTGCACCAACCAAACCGACCACAAAACTTGTTAACATCGTTGGAGCAATCACGATGGTTGGGTTACGCCACCATTTCAACGTAAAGCTCATCAAAATTAAAACGATACAAGGTGGATAAATCGAAACCAATACCGGCAATGAGAACGCTATCAGCTTACTCAGTCCGAGGTTTGAAATCACCATAGAGAACAAGCCTAAAATCAATACCAATTTACGGTAAGAAATTGGCACATAGCGACTAAAGAACTCAGCACATGCGCAGGTTAGCCCTACCGCTGTCACCATACAGGCAACAAAAATCAACACCGCTAAGAAGAAGCTACCGTAATTACCAAACGTGTATTGAACATATTCGTGAAGAATATCAGCGCCATCAGCAGGATTTGGAATCAATGACCCGCTATTTTCGCCCAATTTGAACAGCGATAAATAGACCAGAGTTAATAACACCCCAGCAATTAAACCTGCCCACATGGTATAGCGAGTTAATAATGATGAGTTTTCAATACCACGGGAACGCGCCGCATTCACAATGACAATACCAAAAACCATGGCACCTAATGTGTCCATCGTTAAATAGCCATTAATAAAGCCATTGGAAAATGCCATATCTTGATATTCAGGGGTTGCCAAAATCGGTTGTCCGGCAGGCCACATAACAGCAGCAACACCTAAAATTGCCAGCGCCAACATTTTGACTGGTGCCAAAATGTGCCCAACGCTATCTAGCAATTTACCTGGATATAACGAAATACCGATCACCAGTACAAAATAGATGGCACTATAAACCAGCAGCGATATTTCAGATTCACCGCCCAGCAGTGGTGCAATACCCACTTTATAAGAAACTGTTGCCGTTCTTGGGGTCGCAAAAAGAGGCCCCACCGATAAATACGCAACGATAGCTAATAGCAGACCGGCGGTTTTGCCAATTGGCGTGCTGAGCGCTTCAATACCGCCCCCCACTTTCGCCAATGCAACAACGGTAAGAACAGGAAGGCCGACACCAGTGACTAAGAAGCCAAGTGCCGCAGTCCAAACTTGTTCACCGGCTTGTAAACCGACCATTGGCGGGAAAATGATATTTCCAGCCCCAACAAACAGCGCAAAGGTCATAAAACCTAAGGCGAGGATATCTCTGGATGATAAACGATGAGCCATATTATGTTAATTTTTAGTAAATTATGAAATAAAAACAGGTCACTTCATCGGTAACCTATTGGAACATATATGACGAAATAGAGTTCTGATCAACATTGCATTAACAATATAAAATGCATGCTTTGGTTAGCTTTATAATACTAAACATCAAAAAACAGTAAAAATCGCCAATAACTGGCGACAAGTAAAACTTTTGTAGGGAAAAAAGGCAATAGCAAACCCAAAAACAAGAACAATGTACCAAACTAAATTTAAGAACCAGTGATTACTATCAGTAAAATTGCAATATCCCGTATATATTCAGGCTAAAAAATCATCAACAAAACATTTTTTAACCGCACTGACGAGATTTTGGCAGAATAAGATGAAGAAAATTTCAGGATAAAATTGAAAATATAGCGCAGGCGTTAGAAATAACACCAATATGGGATGAATTACAAAACAAAAAACCTTGCTAACACAATGATTTTATTAGCAAGGCTTGGGATTTTCGATTATTTAGCGCTTAGTGTATTCGTTTTTTTATCTGACACAATAAACACTGGTGGTAATGTGAATGAAAACTCACTGCCCTTGCCAACCTGACTGGTGACTGAGAGCTGGCTACTATGGTGCTGAACGGCATGCTTAACAATTGCTAAGCCCAGCCCTGTTCCACCGCCACCTTGCCTTGAGCGCGCTTTATCCACACGATAAAAACGCTCTGTTAAGCGAGGAAGGTGCTCCGCTGGAATTCCCGGACCATTATCACTCACACTAAACTGTGCACCATTGCTGGTTCGTTGCCATTTCACCATAATTTTCGTACCGTCTGGTGTATGGTTTATGGCGTTATACACTAAGTTAGCCACCGCACTTCGTAGCTGCTCTTCATTGCCATGAACTCGAAGTTTTTCATCAATACTGAATTCAAACTCGTGCCGCCCTTGGCTTAAACTAATCGCTTCTTGTTCAATCATCTTAAGAATGACCGGCATATTAATCTGTTCATCAAGATTAATTTGAGGGGCAACCTCAATACGGGATAATTGCAGCAATTGCTTCACAAGGTTATCCATTCGATGAGTCTGCTCTTGCATCACCGACAACGCTTTTTTATTCATCGGTGAAGTGCCTTCTTGATCATCCATGACTTCAAGATAACCTTGAATAACGGTCAATGGCGTACGCAACTCATGGCTCACGTTAGCAAAAAAGTCTCTACGGGCTTTTTCTAGACGGCGTTTTTCAGTCACATCTCGAGCCACCATCAAAAGCTGATCACTTGCATACGGTAAGATACGAAACTCAACAATTTCGCCACTGTTAAGCTCAATCGTCAGCGCTTGGTCATAATTTTTCACGGTGAAATAACGGCTAAAATCAGGATAACGTAACAAGTTAAAAATATGCTGTCCGTTATCCTCTGGCCAGCGAAAACCAAGAAGCTGTTGAGCGTGGCGGTTACACCAAAATATATTGCCTTCGGTGGTCATTATTACCACGGCATCAGGCAAGGATTCAGCCCCACTGCGAAATCGCTTAATCAACTGCCCTAGTTCACGGCGACGCTTACGGTTACGCTGCTGCATCTGATAGATACCATAAAATATCGGCTCCCATCCCCCTTTGCCATCCGGCGGCAGCATACTTCTATCCAACCAGAGCCAGTCAGAAAGCTTTAGCAGGTTATATCCGTGCCAAATGAGTGCCGCGAGTAGAGAGATCACTAGCAGCCACGGAAGGTGTCCAATAAAAACAGACAGTATCAATGCGGGTAAAATAAATAAAAACAGCCCCCAAATCAGCTGTTTTAAGGATAAGCGTTCAAGCACCCATGTTTCTCCCTAATGGTTTCTCAATAGCGAACAGAGAAGCGGTAGCCAGTACCACGAACCGTTTGCACCATCTTATCATGTCCATCTAACTCTAACGCTTTTCTTAAACGACGAATATGGACATCCACCGTTCTGTCTTCCACATACACGTTTGCACCCCAAACATAATTGAGTAACTGCTCGCGGCTATAAACTCGCTCTGGATGGGTCATAAAGAAGTGAAGTAACTTGTATTCGGTAGGGCCCATATCAATGGGAATTTCTTTGCTGGTAACGCGATGAGAGGTAGGGTCAAGCACTAGCCCGTTCATCTCGATAATGTCTTCTGTCGCCATTGGAGAGATTCGTCGTAAAATGGCTTTAACCCGGGCTATCAATTCTTTTGGTGAAAACGGTTTAATGAGATAATCATCCGCTCCCACTTCTAATCCTTTCACGCGATCTTCTTCTTCACCCCTTGCTGTTAGCATCATCACGGGGACATCTCGCGTGGCACTATCACGCTTCATATGTTTAATGACTTGGATACCGGAACCTCCGGGGATCATCCAATCCAATAATACTAAATCAGGAAGTGGATCAACCAATTGCGCTATCGCAGAATCATAATCATCAGCCTCTGTAGGCTGAAAACCATTCTGTGCCAATACAAAACAAACCATTTCTCGGATGGGCGCTTCATCTTCAACGACTAGAATGCGTCTTGCCATGATTGTTCCTGTAAATAAGAAGAGATTTTTAATGTGACCGCATTATGCGTCAGTTTTGTGACAGAATTATGAATATCTCAACGCACAATCAAGATCTATCATTAGATTAACAGTTTAATGTCATGTAAGTGAAATATTAACGCCACATCATTCATTTCACGACAAATCAACGATATCACCACAAGCCTAGGTTTTCGCTTTCGTTGCGAAGCGCTTCGCAACTCTCTCTTTTTTACTGTTTAATTTGCCATGCCTTTGCCTTCACTTAGCCTCTATACGGTATACTGTGACGCAACAAACCAAATGGTTTGAATATTAGTATAAAGCGTCTGAATATTAATATAGTAAAAGCTTCATAATTATAGGAACCGCTAGCTCATGCGCATCATCCACACTTCAGACTGGCATTTAGGTCAGTATTTTTTCACTAAAAATCGATCTGCTGAACACCAACACTTTTTGCGTTGGCTAATCGAGCAAGTCAAACAGTACCAAGTGGATGCCCTGATTGTGGCTGGCGATGTCTTTGATACTGGCGCGCCCCCAAGTTATGCGCGCGAACTCTACAATCAGTTTATTGTTGATTTGCAAAAAACAGGCTGCCAATTAGTTATCTTGAGTGGTAACCATGATTCTGTCTCTGTTTTGAATGAATCCAGCGCGTTATTACGTTATTTAAATACTCACGTCATCACATCAAACAGCGAATCCCCTGTCATCACATTGAAAGATAAGCAAGGGAACCCAAATGGATTGGTGTGCGCAATCCCCTTTTTGCGACCGCGAGATATCCAAGTCAGCATTGCGGGGCAAAGCAGTGAAGAAAAACAACTTTCATTACAAAATGCCATTCATGAACGCTACCAAAGCTGTTACCAAAAAGCCGTTGAACAACGTACAGAGCTGGGCTTAGATATCCCGATTATTGCCACAGGGCATTTGACTGTCGTCGGTGCAGAACTGACAGATTCAGTGCGTGAGATTTATATTGGCACATTGGATGCTTTTCCTTCTGGTGCATTCCCACCCGCAGATTATATTGCGCTCGGACATATCCATCGTCCTCAACTAATTGGTGGACAAGCACATATTCGCTATAGCGGCTCTCCAATTGCACTCAGTTTTGATGAGTCACAGCAACAAAAAAGTGTCTGCTTAGTCGAATTTAACCAGCACCAATTTGCCAATGTTACTTTACTGCCAATTCCGGTTTTCCAACCGCTATTAAGTTTAAAGGGCTCTTTGAAAGAATTACAAAAACAATTAATAGACTTACCCATCCCAGAAAATGAGCTCCCTATTTGGTTAGATATTGAAGTCGCCACTCAAGACTATCTTGGTGATATACAACAACGTATTGAAGCTCTTACTCAAGAACTCCCTGTTGAAGTGGTTCGCCTACGCCGAGCGCGGCGGGCACAGACTGGTCAAAACCTCACTCCGCAGAATGAAACATTAAATGAGCTGACCGCCGAAGAAGTCTTTACTCGACGACTTACCGAAGAGGCATTGGAAGACAAAGCGTTAGAGCAACGTTTATTGCAGCTGTTCAAGCAATCCTACGCCAACTTGCGCAATGAGCAGGGAGAATAACTGTGAAAATCTTAAGCTTACGCCTGAAAAATATTAACTCCCTAAAAGGTGAATGGAAGATTGATTTCACAGAAGAGCCTTTTGCCAGTAATGGGTTATTTGCCATCACAGGAGCGACTGGCGCGGGAAAAACCACTTTATTGGATGCCATCTGCCTTGCGCTTTACCACCAAACTCCACGGTTAGGCGCAATATCAAAAAGCAAAAATGAGTTGATGACCCGCCATACGGGTGAATGTTTAGCGGAAGTGGAGTTTGAAGTTAAAGGCATCGCTTATCGCGCATTTTGGAGTCAACGCCGAGCAAATAATAAACCCGATGGTAACCTGCAAGATGCAAAAGCAGAGCTTGCAACCGTCGCTGATGGGCAGATCATCGCAGAAAAAATCAGTGAAGTTCGTGAAAAAATTGTGCAAATCACCGGGCTCGATTTTGGGCGTTTCACTAAATCTATTTTGCTCTCTCAAGGGGATTTTGCCGCCTTTTTAAATGCCACCGAAAAAGAGCGTGCCGATTTACTGGAAGAGATCACTGGCACCGAAATTTACAGCCAGATTTCGGTGTATATTTTTAACCAACATAAACAAGCTAAAACCGATCTCGATATTCTTCGAGCGCAAGCGGGCAGTATTAACTTACTTACTGAATCAGAGTATCAAGAACTTGTTGAAAAACAGCAACAATATTCAGCGCAAGAACAGCAACTGAGCCAGAATAAAAACCGCCATCAACAAGCGCTAACATGGCACCAGCAACATCAACAATTGGTGCAAAATACCCAGCGATTACAGATTGCACAGCAGCAAGCTCTACAGCAATATCAAGCCGCCGAACCCAGCTTGCATAAACTGGCACAAAGCGCACCAGCGGAAGCCTTACGCCCTGATTGGATGGCAGTGCAAAGCTTGCAAACTCAACTCGATGAACAGACCCAAAAACAGCAGCGCACCACATTACTTTTAGAAGACGCTCAAAAGCAGCGCTTGCCATTAGTCACCCAACACACTCAAGCTCAGTCGGAACAAAACCAATATAAAGAGTGGGTACAAAAAACCACGGCAATGATCGATAACGAAGTGCGACCACTCGACAATTTGCTCACACAGCTTAACCAGCAAAAAGTCCAATTTGCCGAGCAATTGAATCAGCTAAATGGCGAATATTTGCAGAAAAAATCGAGTGTAGAGAGCACTCAGCAGAAAATTTTTCATGCCAATAATGAATTGAATACAACCCAGTTATTTCTACAAGAACATCAAAATGATGCCCAAATTGTCGCTCAACTCGGTAGCTGGCAACAGCAAGGGAAATTTATTTATGAACTCACAGAACGCCTAACTCAAAGTCAGAAAAAGCAGCAAGCTATCAACCTTGAATGGCAAACCCTACAACAAGTTCAGCAGCAAAAATCCAAAGAATCTCAACTGGCTCAAAGCCATTTAGAAGAGCAGCACTCTCGCTTTAATCAGCTAGAAAAGCAGTTTCAGGAATATAAAGAAAAGCACAGTATTGAAGAAATTAAGGTCGCAATTTCACAGCGACAAGAGCATTTGCAACACGCGAAAATACTGCCTGTTTTACTGGCTCAACATGAGGAAAAACAGCAGCAATTACAGTCACAAACTCAGTTGCAAAACCAACTCAGCGAATCTATCAACCAATTGGCACAACAGATTACCATTGCGCAAGATAGAGTGACTCAGCTCCAGCCTCAACATCAAGTTTTGGAGCAAAAACTTCAGCTGGAACAAACAATTGTCAGCTTAGAACATGAACGCCAAAAGCTCATTGAAGGGATTCCATGCCCTCTTTGTGGTTCATTGGAGCACCCTGCTTTAGCATCATATCAAGCCGTTATGCCCAATGAGACCCAGCAGCAACTGGCTACGCTAATGACTCAAATTGAGACCGAAAAACAAAAGCTCACTGAGCAGCAAGCCTTATTGCAAGCAGACAAACGCCGCCAGCAAGATAACGAATTGGCTCAAAAGCAGCTACAAGAGCAGTTCAATAATCTGAACAATCAATGGCTAAAGGCATGTGAGCAAGCACATATCCCTGAACTAGCCAAAACCGCGTCAGCGGTAGAGCAATCCCTTGTTAAATTACAAGAAAAGCTTACCGCTCAGCAAGCCATCATCAATGAATTTGCACAGTTAGAGCGTCAGTACCAAGAGGCTAAAAACCAATATTATGAACAGCAAGCTCAAGCTAAACAGCTGTTTTCTGAGTTATCTCTCCTTGATGAAAAACTTAAGCATCAGTCACAGCAATTAGAAGATAACCAAGCTGAGCAGCAATCTCTGCAACAACGCCTAGAACAACAAACACAGCAGCTTACAGCCTCGCTGGCTCCATTCAATCTCACATTGCCAAATCAAGCGCAATTTACCACCTGGCTACAAGAGATTGAGCAACGCGGGCAATATTATGAAGCGCAAAAAGCAACCTTCCTGCAAATCACCAAAAATATTGAAGTTGATACGGCAACGCTTGCAGCTGAAACAGCGAATGCTCAGCAATTAGCTCAGCAACTTTCTGCTCAACAGCAGCAATTAGAGCAATTAAATCAGCAAATTGAACAAAAAAACATGCAACGCCAGAATCTATTAGAAGGCCAAACAGTTGCTGTTTTTATTCAAAAAATGCAAGAAAAACAAGCTCAATACACACATCAAGTTGATACGCTTTCAGAACAAATTAGCGCAATAGATAAAAATATTGCCGCACTCAACGGGAGTGCCCAAGAACTTGATCACCAATTGAAGCAACTTAGCCAGCGACAGCTAGCCGCTCACGCTCAGTTTGTTGCTGCACTCAATAGCAGCCCCTTCGAAACTCAAGAGCAATTCCTTAATGCCTTACTGCCTACTGAAGAGAAAATTGAGCTGGAGCAGCTTAAACAACGAGTGACTCAACAGCGGCTGGAGGCGGAAACTCGCTACCAAGAAAGCCAGTCAGCCATAGCAAATCATGAGCAACAACGTTTAGTGGAATTCACTGAGTTTTCTGTGGAACAAATTCAGCAAGCTCTCGAACAGTTAGAGAGCCAAATCAAGATCTTGAACCAGCAACAAGGGCAAATCATTAACCAGCTTGAGCGTGATCAGCAACAGCGTCACCAACAGCGCGAGTTATTGAATAAAATTGAACAGAGCCAATTAAGCTACGACGATTGGAGTTATCTCAATACCTTAATCGGTTCCGCTGAAGGGGATAAATTCCGTCGCTATGCTCAAGGGCTAACCCTAGACTGTTTAGTCTCGCTCGCTAACCAGCAACTCGATAAATTGCATGGTCGTTATTTGCTACAACGTAGCCATTTAGCCAACCTCGAATTACAAGTTATTGATGGTTGGCAAGGGGATAGCATTCGCGATACGAAGACCCTTTCCGGGGGTGAAAGCTTCTTAGTCAGTCTCGCGCTAGCCCTTGCACTCTCTGACATGGTGAGCCATCGCACACAATTAGAGTCACTCTTTTTAGATGAAGGCTTCGGTACGCTAGACGCTGAAACTTTAGACATCGCCCTAGATGCATTAGAGAGCCTAAATGCATCAGGAAAAACCATTGGGGTGATTAGCCATGTGGAAGCGATGAAAGAACGAATTCCAGTACAAATTGCAGTGAAAAAAACTAACGGACTCGGCTTTAGTGAGCTTCCAAGCCATTATCGTGTTAGTTAACTACTCCGAGCCAAAAAAACACAATAACTACATGAAGTTATTGTATTTTCATAACAACATTCAAAAATTTGAACATTAAGGTTAAATTTTTTTTCTATGATTTGGTTGGGATACCTTTATAGTTATTCACATCGAAACAATTTATATCGAAACAAGTTACGGCTTCTGAGGTTGTTCAATAAATTGCCGTGCTCTAAACAAAAGCAAGGGGACAAACATGTCTAACGCATTTATCGAAATGATTAAAAATCGTCGCACTATTTATAACTTAGGCGATTCATTACCAATCTCGGAAGAGAAAGTGGCTGAGCTTATCAAAGAAGCGGTTAAGCACTCCCCATCAGCATTTAACTCACAAACTTCACGTATTGTGGTGTTATTTGGTGCAGAACATAAAAAACTGTGGAATATCACCAAAGAAGCGTTACGCGCTATCGTACCAGAAGCGGCATTTGCGGGAACTGAGCAAAAAATTAATAGCTTTGCAGCAGGTGCAGGTACCGTTCTTTTCTTTGAAGATAAAAACGTAGTGACTGGCTTACAAGAGCAATTCCCACTCTATGCAGATAACTTCCCTATCTGGTCAGAACAAGCGAGCGGTATGGCGCAGCTGGCAGTATGGACAACATTATCTCAGGAAAATGTGGGTGCATCATTACAGCACTACAACCCATTAATTGATAATCAAGTTCAACAAGAGTGGAATATCCCAGCGAATTGGATTTTACGCGCTCAAATGGTATTTGGTTCAATTGAGCAACCAGCTGGTGATAAAGACTTTATGGACGACGACGTTCGTTTCAAAGTATTCAAATAATTCATCACTAATCGTTATTATCTTTATAGCCTCTGCAAATGTTTGCAGAGGCTTTATTTTATTTATCCACCAAAATCATTATATATTTATTTATATAACAAATCTGAATTTCATTAAACTCTTAACAATATAAAATCCTCAACTATCGCAAATTACCCCAACAGAAAAACACCTCTGGGATATTAATCAAAACCAATTAGCACTTATTCAAAAATAATATTTATTTTTTATATATTGGTCGCAATTTTATAAAAAATAGTATTCTTAATCACTTATATAAAACTGAAAAACAACCTTAACTTGATTGACATCAATATGTTATATCCTCATGGTAATAGTATTTACTTATAGACCAAACTTTTATTTTTGCATTATCAATATTTGAACTACACTAAAAATAAGAGCACAGAAGCAGTATTGGATGGTGGTCAGTGTTATTAAGGGGGTGGACTATGAAACGTTTATCTTTATTAACTACTGTAGTGGCAATCTTCATTTCGAGTTGTTCTTTTGCAAGTAATATCAACCCATCTTCAGGAGGTACAGTTTCATTTGGTGGTTATATCTATGAGCCTCAGTGTGAAGTGGATATTTCACAAAAAACTCACGTAAATATTGATTGTTATCGTAATGGTAAAACAGTCACCGCTTCAGGTTCATTGCAAAATGGTAAAAAAGTGGAATCCGAGTATGTCAAAGTTGAATATGACAAATACAGTAAATTACCTATGTTAAACGTGACTTATGAATAAGTTAATTGAAGATCTAATAAGCATAATATTTCGGGGAGCTGCCATTTACTCTTAAGTTTAAACTCCCCGAATTTTATTTCTGTATTAATCCGCTTTTGCTGGCACATTGCCAGTCAGTTATTTTTCTATTCCTCTATGCCTCTTTCTTTTATGGCACTTTCCCTAATTATTTTTTCATATGAATGTCATCGAACATACATTTCTATGAAGAAAAGCCTGACACAAGTGACAGGCTTTCGGTTATCAATATTTTATGACTGCGATTACTTAGCGGTTAAATCAACTTGGTAAATAGCAAAACCAATATCGTCAGTACCCACTTTTTTCATTGGATATTGAGCATGTTGCTGAATAAACTCGGCGGCTTTTTCACTTGGTGAAGTTTCAAAACGTACATCGAGTTTTTTATCGGTTTTAATTGGCGTGAAGGACCAGTTATTATCAGCCTTCGAAACCACTTCGCCTTTTTCTTTAGATACTTTAGCGATATAAGCCGCTAAAATTGCACGGTTTTCATCTGGCGAAGCAAACGCAATATGCGCATCACCAGTACCAGCAAATTTACCGCCGTAACCACGATAGTTATTGGTCGCGATTAAGAACGCCGCTTTAGGATCGATTGGTTTGCCTTGGTAAGTCACATTTTTGATACGATTTGCATCTTTATTGACCACTTGGCAATCAGTGTCATATTTAGCTGGCTGAGTCAGGTCAATCTGGTAATTTACACCGCTAATGGTGTCAAAGTTATAGGTTCTAAAACCATCCCAGTTGATCAGGCTTTGTGGCTTAGTTGACTGCGCATCAATTTGGTTGAACATGCCCGCAGAGCACTCTAACCACTCAACCACATCCGCACCTGTTGCCTTCACAACCACTAAAGTATTTGGATAGAGATATAAATCAGCAGCATTACGGAAGGTTAAATCCCCTTTTTCCACTTCAACAAACTCAGAAGGCGCATTTTTACGTCCACCTGCTTTGAATGGTGCTGCTGCCGCTAATACTGGTAAGTCAGCTAAGTCTGGGTCGCCTTGGATAAAGTTACGGGTGTAATCCATCTGAGCATCATTCACAATCTGAACCGTTGGATCGCTTTGAACTAATGCCAAGTAGCTGTACATGTTTTCAGAGGCTTTACCAATCAGTTTACCCACGAAATCACGAGTACCTTGATGCTGCTCTTGGATGATTTTCACGAGTGATTCATCGCGCTCAACCAGTGCTTTCTTGTTGGCTTTATCATAAACAGGGCGGGCATGGGCTTGAGCTTCAACCACTTTCCAATCGCCGCTATCATTGTTAACCACCAAATCGACCACACCTAAATGATCACCCCACTGTCCTGGCATAACGGCTGGAATACCGTTAACTGTGCCTTTTGCCACATCGACGCCTTTAATCTCGGCAAATTCTTTACTTGGGAACACACCGTGAGAGTGACCAAACATAATGGCGTTAATGCCCGGTACTTCGCTGAGATAGTACACAGAGTTTTCTGCCATCGCTTTGTATGGCTCTTGTGAGAATCCTGAGTGAGGAATTGCCACAATCAGGTCAGCGCCCTCTTTTTTCATTTGTGGTACAAACTTTTTAGCGGTTTCAGTGATGTCATTCACCTTCACTTTGCCTTCTAAGTTTGGTTTATCCCAAATCATGATTTGTGGCGGCACAAAACCGATATAACCGACTTTAATGGTATGTATTTTGCCATCACGGTCTTTTACCGGCGTATCAACAATGATGTACGGTTTGAAGTAGTTTTCACCGGTTTTAGCATCAACGATATTGGCGTTGACGTAAGGGAATTTCGCGCCTGCAATGGCTTGTTTCAGGTAATCTAAACCAAAGTTGAACTCGTGGTTACCAAAGTTACCGACGGTGTAACCCATGGTGTTCATTAGGCTATGAGCAGGGTGAGATTCCCCCTCTTTTAAGCCTTTGTTGGCCATATAGTCAGCCAGTGGGCTACCTTGAATTAAGTCGCCGTTATCCACGAGGATAGCGTTGGTGGCTTCATTTTTAGCAGCTTTGATTAATGTCGCAGTACGTACCAGACCAAATTGTTCGGTAGGCTTGTCTTTGTAGTAGTCGAAGTCAATGAGGTTGCTGTGTACATCGGATGTTTCCATGACACGCAAGTCAACCGTGGCAGCGTTGGCATTAAATGCCACCAGCAGTGCCAAAGATGAAAGTTTTAGAGCCTTTTTCACGTTAAATCCCCTTTGTTGCCTTTTGAGAGAATGCCTCTCATAAAATCCAGATTCATTTCATGGTTATTGAGCAAAAAAACAACCATACCCGAAATTGAGCCTGTCACTGTGTGTTGGATATCAAGTTTTAATGATAATGCCTGCAAACAGTAACCATTTTTTGTGACTAAATCACGGTTTTAGTCCATTTATGAATCCCGACTTTTATATAGCTCACAAAAATAGATTTATCCGATAAAAATCACCGCTATTATTTGAGTTATCGATAAAACCCGCTATTCCCCAAATAACTCACCAATACTCACTTTATCAGTAGCAAAATCCACCAGCTCGCTTTTCTCTTTAGCCCTTCTTTTGCTTTTACCTTTCTTTTGCCTTTTTTCGCCCTTCCCCTCACCCAATGCTCTAAATAATTCGCGTTGTAGCAAGGCGGCAAGTGAAACTAGTCCCTAGGAGCATACATTAGTATGTGACTAGGGCTAGTAAGCGAAGCCAACGCAGCTACAGCGTGAAGTATGACGAGCAAGGCGGCAAATGAAGCTAGTCCCTAGAAGCATACACGAGTATGTGACTAGGGTTAGCGAGCGTAGCCAACGCAGCTACGGCGTGAAGTATGACGAGCATTAACCCTCAGAGCAGAGCCAGGCCGCCCCCCGCACCCCACTCGAATCCCCATGCTCCGCCTTCCGAATTGGCGTATCAAACTCTCTACCAAACACCCATTGGCGAATCTTTTTTGGCAGGTTTTCATAGAGCGCATCGACGTTGCTCATTCCGCCCCCTAGCACTATGACGTCTGGGTCTAGCATGTTGACGGCTTGTGCTAATGCTTTTGCTAGGCGATTTTGGTAATGTTCAAAGGCTTTTATCGCATGTTTATTGCCATTTTGCGCCAATTGAACAATTTCGGTGCCTGTTTTGGATTCTCCGGCCAGCTTTTTGTAATCCGCCATAAAGCCTGTACCGGAAACAAATTGCTCCGTACAGCCACTCAGTCCGCAATAACATTTTTCGTCAGCCAGAAATAGCCTGTCTTGGTCATCTTGCCATGGCAAAGGGTTGTGTCCCCATTCACCTGCTACACCATTTCCGCCAGAATGAACTTGTCCATTAATGGCGATCCCTGCGCCGCAGCCCGTTCCGATGATCACAGCAAATACCACTTTAGCGCCTGCACCTGCGCCATCTACGGCTTCTGAAACTGCCAGACAATTGGCATCATTCGCCATTTTCACCGGGCGACCTAAACATTGAGCAAGGTCTTTATCGAATGGTTGTCCGTTTAACCACGTAGAATTGGCATTTTTCACTTTTCCCGTCACTGGGGAAAGTGTTCCGGGGATCCCTAACCCCACACTCCCAACTTGCCCCGTTGCCGCTTCGGCCTCATCGACTAAATGCTTGATTGCATCGAGAGTGCCTTGGTAATCACCTCGTGGCGTTGGTATACGCTGACGAAATAAAATATTACCGCCATCATCCAGCGCGACCACTTCAATTTTTGTACCGCCTAAATCAATCCCTATCCTCATAATGGCACTCGCTTATTATCGATTTTTCATTTAATTGCCTGCTTACATTATTAGGCGACCTTTATAGAAAGTAAAACACCGCAAAATGGCGGGCATTTTTTTTCGCTTAATAACGGACAATTCGCTATCATGTCCGCCTTGCTAAACATGTTTTTAATGACAAAGGTAGGTTTTTCATGTGGTTCAAGAATATATTGGTCTATCGCCTGAATCGGGATTTGGCACTCTCCGCGGATGATCTGGAAAGACAACTTGCGCCGCTAGCTTATACCCCTTGTGGAAGCCAAGACATGATGAAAACAGGCTGGGTTCCGCCAATGCGTGGCGCAGATGCACTCACCCATGCTGCAAATAACCAAATTCTTATTTGTGCCAAGAAAGAAGATAAGATGCTGCCATCCCCCGTGATTAAGCAAGCATTGCAAGAGAAAATTGAAAAATTAGAAGCTGACCAAGGTCGCCAACTGAAAAAAACTGAAAAAGCCTCGTTAAAAGACGAAGTGGTTCATGACTTACTTCCGCGCGCATTCAGTAAATTCAGCAAAACCTACATTTGGATTGATACCGTTAATCAGCTAATTATTGTCGATGCCGCTAGTGCTAAGCGTGCCGAAGATAATTTAGCGCTATTACGCAAAAGCTTAGGCTCGCTTCCTGTTGTTCCCCTGACCTTTAAAGACCCGATTGAATTAACGCTAACTGAATGGGTGCGTTCTGGCGCATTACCTCAAGGTTTTGCCGCTATGGATGAAGCGGAGCTAAAAGCAATTTTAGAAGAAGGCGGGATCATCCGTTGTAAGAAACAAGACTTAATTTCTGATGAAATTGCCACCCATATTGAAGCAGGCAAATTAGTCACTAAATTATCGTTAGATTGGGAAGAGCGCGTTCAGTTTATGCTGTCAGATGACGGCTCCCTGAAGAAATTGAAATTCAGTGAAAAACTAAAAGAGCAAAATGACGACATTCCTAAAGAAGATTTTGCTCAGAAATTTGATGCTGATTATATTCTGATGACAGGCGAACTCAGCGCCTTAATCGCTCGCTTAATTGATGTTCTTGGCGGTGAAGCCGAACATTAATATTATTTAGCTTTTTATCCTGACTTCACGATGGCAACGGGCATTTACGCAAGTTGCCATTTTCTTTTTAGACCCCGCTTGCATAGCCACAATTAAGTCATTGACTGCCTCCCCGATCTCTGGTTGATTAAATTACATCCATGTAACAAATCAGTAGCAATTTTGATTATTCAATAATAACAACTCAAGCAGCTTCCTCGTGAAGCTTTGGTCAATATTCGAGCGAAGGAATGGTTATGATAGAGTTCATCGAGCCAGAAGTGGATGAAAATTCCGTTGTCTCCTTGCAGAAGGTAACAGCTGAAAACTTTTCGGAAATCTGTTTGCTGAGCCATACACTCAGTGAAGCACAACGTAGCATGGTGGCAGATAATGCCTATTCCATGGTTGAGGCGCAATTCTCTGACTGTGCTTGGTACCGAGGCATTTATGCGGATGATGTCCCGGTCGGATTCATTATGCTGCATTCTGGATTAGATGATGATGAGCTTGAATACGATGGCATTATGCTATGGCGATTTATGATAGCCGAGCCTTATCAAAAATTAGGATTTGGTCGTGAAGCATTAATTCAAGTGATCCGTTACTTGAAAAAGAAAGGTTACCCACGGCTGTATAATAGTTGCGGTGAAGGTGAAGAAAGCCCATTTGAGTTTTACCAGAAACTCGGCTTTATTCCGACAGGTGGCTATATCGATGATGAGTGTGAGCTTGTGCTGGATATTGAGAACTGGCAGGATGAGTAACCGAACTATCACCTATAACAATCAGTTGTAATTTCACGACTGATAGGTAGCTTTAATATTTTAGGGTATCACTGAAATACGCTAAATAGTTTGTGCTGTCGCAAGGCGGCAAATGCGTTAGACCCTAGGAGCATACATAAATATGTGACTAGGGCTAACGCATGAAGCCAACACCGCGACAGTGCAAAATATGACTAATACCAATACGCTAAATAGTTTGTGCTGCCGCAAGGCGGCAAATGCGTTAGACCCTAGGAGCATACACAAGTATGTGACTAGGGCAAACGCATGAAGCCAACACCGCGACAGTGCAAAATATGACTAATACCAATACGCTAAATAGTTTGTGCTGCCGCAAGGCGGCAAATGCGTTAGACCCTAGGAGCATACACAAATATGTGACTAGGGCAAACGCATGAAGCCAACACCGCGACAGTGCAAAATATGACTAATACCAATACGCTAAATAGTTTGTGCTGCCGCAAGGCGGCAAATGCGTTAGACCCTAGGAGCATACACAAGTATGTGACTAGGGCAAACGCATGAAGCCAACACCGCGACAGTGCAAAATATGACTAATACCAATACGCTAAATAGTTTGTGCTGCCGCAAGGCGGCAAATGCGTTAGACCCTAGGAGCATACACAAGTATGTGACTAGGGCAAACGCATGAAGCCAACACCGCGACAGTGCAAAATATGACGCGTATTTGCTATTTTTGGATAAGATAACGAATAGTCGGACCATCCTGTTGAATATCTAACACTTTATAACCATAATTTTTTGCATCTAAAGGGATATTATTGATAGATTGTGGGCAATCACTCACCACTTCTAATATCTCTCCGGGTTTTAACGACGGCATCGCTTCTAGCGTCGCAACCGCAGGATACGGGCAAGGTTCACCCACCATATCTAATCGATAATCCGGTACTATTTCTTTATGGCTCATGCGGCCTCCATGGAAGTATTTGCCAGTTTTTGGGCACGTTTACGGAAGAAATACTTTTCCCATACCAGCATCAAAATAAATGCAATGGCTAATAAAGCGTATGTGACGAGCAAGCCACCTTGTGGACCAAATGTCTCGAGCAAGTTCACTTTGTCAAAGTCTGTCGCTAACCATGGGCCTAAATCATCCCAGTAATACGCTAAGATAGTCGCTCCAATAATATTACCGAAACCAACCCACCAGTAATGAACTTGACCTTCAACGGCACGGTACATCCAGCCGGTTTCACAACCACCCGCCAAGACAATACCAAATCCGAACAGTAACCCACCAATCACAGCATTTGGACCTGCCCACATAATCTTAGGTGCCGCGCCCAATTGCACATAACTGAAAATACCAATAGCACTAACTGCCATACCAATGATAATCGCTTTCGCCATATGAGTACGACCAGTGATCCATAAATCACGAAATGCTGAGGTAAAACAAATTTGGGCGCGTTCAATCAGTAAACCAAAACCAATCCCACATAGGATAGCAAAGCCCATGACTGGCGCATCCAGCAATGTATAAAAACCCCATGCAAGTGCGACAGCAAAGATAGCCATGCCTAACTTAAAGCGTTTTTTAGCTGTATTCAGGTTTTGAGTTAATGGCGATGCAGTTGAGACCTTTTTCAATTTTACCGCGATACGAAACATCGGCAGTAGTGTGAATTTGGCACCAAAGTAGGAACCGACAGCAGTTGCTACAGCAAAGAACCAAGCGTGTAACGAGAATTGAGGGATACCCGTAAAGAATGCCGCTAAGTTACATCCCATGGCTAGACGAGCGCCGAATCCAGCAATAATTCCGCCAAGGATGGCTTGAAAAATTCGAACCCTATGCTGCGGCATGCGAATTTTCACATTATTTGCCCAAAGTGCTGCGGCAAAACAGCCAGCAAACATACCGATAATCATCACACCATCAATTCTATCTAATGGCGATCCTTGAAAACCGATAACTTTGAAATAGCCCCACTCTTCTGGATGCGCACCAAATAGCTGCATGATATGCCCGCCCCAGCGGGTAAATTCACCGGTTACAGCCCAAAAAGTGCCCGTTAAACCAAAATAATAAGTCGATAAGATACCTGCCGCAATCACCGCAGGTAACGGTTTCCAAAAACCGATGAGATAGTGAGATTTAAACTCAGACCAAGTCATTTTTACTTCCAGAATGATTCAAGCCAGTACCTGGCAAAGAATTTCGCTGTTGTATGATGTGTTGCTACATGATGTATAGCTAAATGCCCCACAGCGAAGAGGTGCACATCATACTCTGATACTTTTTATCATTAAATAATAAATTATTAATATTCTCAGAAAGATTGATTTAGCCACATGCTTCATCACCCAGCATGTTACCTATTCTTTACATAAATTCTGATGGTTCTGTTGATGCTTAAAAGATAAATAGCTATACAAAAAAACGCCATCGTAATGATGGCGTATGGAAATATAGTCTTATCTTATTTATAGAGGAGTATAATATGAAATATTTTTATTACATCATTTTGCTGTGTGTCGTCTAAAGTCAGCCCATTTGACTTCAGTAATAACATCCGAACTTACATCTAACAACTAAACATCGTACACTCGAGTATGATTGATTATATTTATTTTTAATATAAAGCCTAATCAAACATCAATTAGTACTTTATTTATTCCCTAGCATTAGTAAATTGAAAAATAAAAAACTCGAGATGAAAAGTTATTAAAAAGTATTTCTAAATGTTATTGGCTGCATTATAGCGCTCGTGAAATGTTGCGCAAGTGTTTTTTTATTTTATTTAAGGATTGTTATCATGAAACGGAAAACATAATAGATAACAATAAATTAGACTTAAAACCACCAACAAAGCATCAACTTGGCATTTATAACACTAATTACATATTTATATTTCATTATTCAGGTACATTTAAAATAATTTTATTAATAACACTTATATTAATAAAATCATTCAGCTTATTTACTCACTTTTTTTATCATTTCAATTAGAATTAAATGTATTAATAATTTTTATTGTTCTCTCTTTTTGTTTGAGTATCATCTAACAGGTTAAACCTGCTGTTATTTTGAACGATGATTTCGCATTTATTGATGATTATTCTAATAATCAGCAAGTTCCATGGTAACCCACACCAAATCCCCCAAAATAGATACTCCTAATTGGAGTATTCAATGAAATTACTCTGTATATGAATAATCCCTCACAATATGGATGGTTTATTTTCAATTAACCTTATCAAGTCTTTTTTTGAAAGTGATTTTATGTAAGCAAAATTTAAAATCACCCTAACCTAAATAAAATCAGAAGAAATTCCGAATAAAATTAAACCTTTTATTTGTGCAGCTATAAAGAGAAAGCACTTTTTTATCAGAAATGTTGCAAAAATATGCAAAAGATACGATGAATGAAAATTGATAAGCATAAAAAAATGCGTTTTATCTCAAAGCATCAACGTAAAAATATCACCCGCGATACAGAGATAAAACGCATTATTACGTGAAACAACTTAGCTAGTTAGCGTTAGCCGCTGTTGCTTCCATTCCAACTAAACCAATTTTAAGATATCCCGATTGACGCAACGCATTCATTACATCCATCATCGTTTCATAATCCACACTTTTATCCGCTTGGAAGAAAATTGTGGTTTCTTTATTGGTGTTTGTCGCTTGATCAAGAGTTGAACCTAATTGTTCTTTACTGACCGCTTGTTCGCCGATAAACAGCTGATTATCTGATTTCACAGTTAAGAATACTGGCTTTTCTGGTCGAGGCTGAGGCTTCGCAGTGGAAGCAGGTAAGTCGACTTTAATATCAACGGTAGCCAGTGGCGCTGCAACCATAAAGATAATCAGCAGAACCAACATAACATCGATAAACGGTGTTACGTTGATCTCATGCATTTCACCGCTATCGTCTTGTTCGTCACCTAAGCGCATTGCCATAATAATTACCTTGCTTTGCTGTTTGCCAGATCGAGGTCGCGCCCCAGTAACAACGCTGCTTGTGCAGCAACATCACCCACTTGACCACGATAGTTGTTGATCATACGGGCAAAAATATTGTAGATAACCACTGCAGGAATAGCGGCGATAAGACCAATTGCCGTCGCCAGCAACGCTTCAGCGATCCCTGGAGCAACAACGGCTAAGTTTGTGGTTTGTGAGTGAGCAATACCAATGAAGCTGTTCATGATCCCCCACACGGTACCGAATAGACCGACAAATGGAGAAATCGCACCAATAGTTGCTAAATAACCATTTCCACGTCCCATATAACGACTGATTGCTGCAACTGCTCTTTCTAAACGGAAACCGGTACGGTCTTTAATACCAGCAAGATCTTGGCTGTTTGCCGAAAGTGCTCTTTCGGTTGTCGCTTCAGCTAATAACATGCGCGTAATACTGCCCGCTTTAAAGCCTTCCGCGATAGATACCGCTTCATCAAGAGATTTTACTTCTGCAATTGCTTTTGCTTCATCTTTTAAACGACGACGTGCAATTAAAATCTCACTACCTTTGGATAAGAATAGCGCCCATGTAATCACAGATGCGAGTAACAGACCAATCATCACTATTTTTACAACAACATCTGCGTTTTGGTACATACCCCAAACCGATAAATCCTGATCAAAACCGCCACCATGACTGTCAGCCGCAATCTCAATATTTTCAGTCACTACCGTGTTTGTCACGACAGATTCCGATGTAGTTGCTGGAGTTGTAGTTGCTGGAGTTGTAGTTGCTGGAATTGTCGTTGCTTGAGTAGCAGTCACTTCCGTTGTGGAAGGTGTATTTGCAGGGGCTGCCGTTGAACCTTGATTAGCTACTGGTGTAGTAGTAGGAGTGACAGCGGGTGTTGTTTCTGCGGATGCCGTGCCCATTAAGCCGATCGCCAATAGAATAGAAGCTGTTAATTTACGCATCAGTTGGCCTTTACTCTCTTATTTGTGTTGTATAAAAAAATTTATATCGATGATTGTGCCATTCATCGACTAACCATTAAAAGCGAAATTTGATTCACGTATTCATCTCTTTTCGTCAAGATGTCAGATAATATCAAACACACCACGAATTGATAGTAATTATCATTAGTATTCGCAATTTTTTCAATCTATCTGCATTATGATTGATAGCAAAAACCGCCTCATCATAATTTTTCTTTTTATAGTGAAGAAAATTCAGCTAGCGACTTTTGTTCTTGCCTTGGACAACCAAAATCATTTAACGTCAGGTGATAACTTAGCCAATTATTTGATTTTCTATCGGTAAATAAGGGATAGCCCAATGGCAAACATTAGACCCGAAACCCAGTTAGTACATCTTGGTAGAAACCCTAAATTCACTCAAAAAGGGGTAAACCCTGTCATTCAACGCACCTCTTCCGTGATTTTTGATTCGGTAGAAGATAAAAAGCACGCAGTGCGTAATCGTGCGAATGGCGTATTAATGTATGGTCGCCGAGGTACACAGACCCATTTTGCTTTCCAAGAAGCGATGACTGAGTTGGAATGTGGTGCTGGCTGTGTTCTTTATCCTTCAGGTGCAGCAGCAATCACCAATGCCATTATGTCGTTTATCAGCGCGGGGGATCATATTCTGGTCACCGGGTCTGCCTATGATCCGACACAAAACTTCTGCGACAAAATCCTCACTAAGTTGAATGTTGAAACTAGTTATTTCTCCCCATTAATTGGCGCAAAAATTACCAATTTAATTCGCCCAAATACCAAAATTGTCTTTTTAGAGTCTCCGGGTTCTATCACCATGGAAGTCCATGACCTGCCCGCTATCGTAAAAGCCATTCGTCAAAAATCCCCTGAAATCATTATCATGATCGATAATACATGGGCTGCGGGCGTATTACTCAAACCTCTTCTATTTGATGTGGATGTCTCCATTCAATCCGCGACAAAGTACATTAATGGTCATTCGGATGGCATGTTAGGGGTCGCTGTTGCCAACCAACGCTGCATCGAAACTTTGCGAGAAAATTCATATTTATTGGGGCAAACTGCCGATCCTGATACTGTTTACATGGCAGGTAGAGGACTTCACACCCTACCAACCCGTCTCAAGCAGCATGAAGTGAACAGTTTAACCGTCGCAAACTGGTTAGCAGAGCACCCTGCGGTTGCGCGTGTTTTTCACCCTGCACTCCCAAGCCACCCTGGGCATGAATTCTTTAAACGGGACTTTAGCGGCTGTAACGGTTTGTTTTCATTTCAATTAAATTCGCGGTTATCCCCTAAACAGTTTAGTGATTTTCTCGACCACTTTAGCCATTTTAAAATGGGGTATTCATGGGGCGGGTTTGAATCACTGATTCTTGGTTATCAAACCGAAGATTTACTCAGTATGCGCCAATACGATTATCAGCCTGAAAACGGGTCATTTTTCCGTCTACATGTCGGCTTAGAGCATCCGCAAGATCTCATTGATGATTTACAACGCGCTTTCTCACGTATTTAAACATCAATATTTCTTCCTTACTATTAGGCAGTTAATCGCTGCCTTTTAGATAATTACCCAAACAAATCAAACTAGGCTGAAATTTTTCCTGTAATATAGAGCCCAATGATTCGCTTTATGCAGACACAGGAACGATTATGGAAGTCATACGCGAAATCGTACTGGCACTTTGGCACCACGATTTTATGAAGCTCTCCAACCCAGAAGTTCTCTGGGTGATTTACACCGTACTCTTTGTGGTAATTGTATTAGAAAATGGCGTTCTCCCCGCTGCATTTTTACCGGGTGATACCCTTTTACTGCTTTCTGGCGCGTTAATTGCCAAAGGCGTTCTGCACTTTGTCCCCACAATATTACTGTTGGCGACCGCCGCAAGTTTAGGCTGCTGGCTTGGATTTATTCAAGGGCGCTGGTTAAGCGAAACTAAGATAGTTAAACGCTGGCTTTCTCAACTCCCTGAGGAATATCATAAAAAAGCCAATGATATGTTTAACCGACAAGGTTTGTATGCATTATTGATCGGGCGCTTTCTGGCATTCGTGAGAACATTACTTCCATTGTTAGCGGGATTATCCGATTTAAGCCATCGCCGTTTCCAGTTATTCAACTGGCTTAGCGGGTTATTGTGGGTCGGTATTATTGTGACTTTGGGCTATGCCGTTAACCAAATCCCTTTCGTTAAAGAGCATGAGCAAGTCGTAATCACCGCACTGATGATCATCCCTGTTGTGCTGTTGGTCAGTGGTTTGATTGGTTCCATTATTGTCTACTGGAAACACCGTAAAGCCCTGAAAGGTAGTAAAGAAAGCTAAATTGCACGCCTAAATCATCTCACGCGACCAACACAAGTTTCAGTGCTTGGTCGCCGCTACAAAACCCACATCTACCTCTCAATATGCGCCCCTTTCATCCCCATAAATAATAAAAAAGCGCTTAATTACCTTGGAGTCACTATGCAAAACACAGCAATACCTACAGATGAACACACACTTAACGTTCACCTTGTAAATTCATTTACTCGAAATAACACAGGCGGAAACCCTGCCGGAGTCGTACTCAATCCCCCGAAACTCAGTGATGCACAAAAAATTGCGATTGCTCGCCAAGTGGGATTTTCCGAAACGGCATTTGTCTATACCGGAGAAAGCGCGGGTGAAGAAACAGATTTTAAAGTGGATTTTTTCACTCCTGAAAGTGAAGTCGACTTTTGTGGGCACGCGACATTGGCTGCCTTTTTTACCTTATTTTCACTGAATCAATTGGGCGCTGGCACTTACTCCCAAAAAACCAAAGCAGGTATTTTAAATGTTACGGTCAGTGCTGATGGGGTCATTATGCAACAAACTCTTCCCGTTACCCGCCAAGGGCCTGATGTAAATGTCGTCGCCGCAGCATTAGGTATCCCAACCGAGGCAATCACGGAAACAGGCTTACCCATTGAAATTATCTCCACTGGATTACCTGATATTTTAGTCCCCGTGCAACCCAATCAATTAGATAATTTAAAACCTAATTATGATGCTATCGCGCAACTGAGCCGTGAGTTTGATTCGATTGGTTTTCATGTTTTTGAGTTAAGCCAGTCATCTTCTTTTACTGCTCATTGCCGAAATTTTGCTCCGCTCTACGGAATTAATGAAGAGTCTGCAACTGGTAGCTCAAGCGGTGCTCTTGGTTGTTATCTAGTGAAGCATATCTTCCCCACAGAAACCCATTTTCTGTTAGAGCAAGGGCGAGCAATGGAATGCTCCTCGCAAATTCAAGTGGAAATCTCTCATCAAGATCAAGCTGTCAGTCGAGTTTGTGTGGGTGGACAAGCCGCAACAATCGGTATCCAAACCGTCCATTTTTAGTCTACTAACTCGACTAAAACAAAAAAGTCGCGGCATATTCTGTCGCGACTTTGATATCAGGAATGGATTGCTAACTTACGCTGTTATTGCTTCGCCAATAAGAAACTAATGGCAGAAAACAGATACTGCCCAATTTCTGGCGTCATCCAAGTTCCTTGAGAAATCACCGGATCTTCGCGGTAAATCGTGCAGATTTTTTCCTGCAATAGCGGATCGCCCCCAGTAAATTGGTTAAACATGGTTAACCACATCCCCGCCAACTTCTGCACATTAGGCGAATCTGGCGCATCCCCCGCTTTCAATGCATTATAAATTCCTGAAATAAATTCAGGCCACACTTTGCCTGATTCAAAGTAATGCTGGCTAACAAAAGCAAATTGCTCTGCGGTTAAATGAGGTTCAAAACGCGACAGTTGGTACTCACTAAAGCTCCGAGCTACAAAGTCAATCATCGCTTCAGTGATCCCTGTCGAGAACATTAGCTCATTGTCGGTTAAGTGAATTTGATTTAAACGCGCAAAGAAATCTGGGTTTCCGCCCGTATCTCTTTCCAAGGCAGTCATCCACTCAACCGCGACAGCTTGTACTTCGGCCGATTGCGGTGATTCACTTTTTTCCATTAACGATTTTACTGTAGCGACCCGCTGCTGCCACTCTTGGTTTTTCAATGTGTTCGCCGTGTATAGCGGCAATTGCTCAAGTTCTTGAGGGGTAAAATATTTATCAAACATCGACATCATCTCCAATAATGAAAACCAATCAGCCTGAGTGGGATTATCTCCCTGCTGCATTTGCTGCTGTAACCGCTCGAGGCGTGAACGCAGTTTTTCTATCTGCTTCATCTGCTCGGTTAACAGACTAATACGCTCTTGCAACAAAAGAGAGATATCGCCACTGTGACCATTAAGTAACTCACCGATGTCTTTCAGTTTGACTCCCACCTGACGCAGCATCTGAATTTGCGTCAAACGTTCAATACATTGCATATTATAGAGTCGATAACCTGCATCGGTTCTGGCAGTCGGCAGTAATAAACCAATCTCTTCATAATGGTGAAGGGTACGAATGGTTAATCCTGTTTTCTCTGCAATCTCACCCACTTGAAATAGCATCTGCGCCTCCTGTCCTGAAATGCAGGTTAGTGCCTCACGTTACGTGAGGGTCAATCACTATTGTGCACTATTTTCCATTTATTTTAATTTATTCCACTTTTCGCTACCCATAAAAAAACCCCAGAGGCGATAACGCCACTGGGGTTAATAATCATCGAATCAATGATTATTTAATTAATGCGTGCATTTCTTGAACAGAAATCACTTTATCGGTTGGGTCTGCGCTCAGAGATAACGCCGTCGCAAAGCCACCGTTGAGGGTTGTATCATAGTGAACTTTGTAACGCAGTGCGCTGCCACGAATGAGTTTTGAATCTTCAATCGCTTGACGACCTGCCGTTGTATTCACGATGTAGTTGTACTCACCATTCTTAATACGGTCTTGAATGTGTGGACGACCTTCGTGAACCTTGTTCACTAAACGTGGGTTGATACCCGCTTCACCCAGGACAATCGCCGTTCCGTGAGTCGCGTCTAACTCAAAACCGTGTTTCAGCAGTTTCGCCGCTAAATCAACAACTTTCGTTTTATCGCCTTCACGAACAGACAGCAGTGCGCGACCGGATTTCTTCATGGTTGAGTTGCTGCCTAACATCGCTTTAGCAAATGCTTCAGCAAATGTGCGGCCAACCCCCATCACTTCACCCGTTGAGCGCATTTCTGGCCCGAGGATTGGGTCAACACCTTGGAACTTGTTGAATGGCAGAACCACTTCTTTGACTGAGTAGTAAGGCGGAATAACTTCTTCAGTAACGCCTTGTTGAGTCAGTGTTTGGCCAGCCATAACACGCGCCGCGACTTTCGCTAGTGGTACACCTGTTGCTTTAGAAACAAATGGCACCGTTCTTGCTGCGCGCGGGTTCACTTCAATCAAGTAAACTTCGTTGTTCTTCACAGCGAACTGTACGTTCATCAAGCCGCGAACACGTAATTCAAAGGCGAGATTACGCACTTGTTCACGCATCACATCCTGAATTTCTTGGCTTAACGTGTAAGCTGGCAGAGAACATGCTGAGTCACCGGAGTGAACACCCGCCTGCTCAATGTGCTCCATAATTCCGCCAATCAGCACCATTTCACCGTCGCAGATTGCATCCACATCAACTTCAATCGCATCATCAAGGAAACGGTCGAGTAAGACTGGCGCATCGTTAGAAACGCTCACTGCATTTTGGAAGTAACGACGCAGGTCAACTTCGTCATAGACGATTTCCATTGCACGGCCACCTAGGACATAAGACGGGCGAACCACCAGCGGGTAACCGATGCCCGCGGCTTTTTCAACGGCCTGTTCAATGGTTGCCACTGTCGCATTTTGTGGCTGTTTCAGGTTTAAGCGGTTAACAGCTTGTTGGAAACGCTCACGGTCTTCTGCACGGTCGATTGCATCTGGGCTAGTGCCAATGATAGGAACTCCCGCCGCTTCCAGCGCACGCGCGAGTTTCAGAGGTGTTTGTCCGCCATACTGGACAATCACGCCTTGTGGCTGCTCGATGCGGACGATTTCTAGTACATCTTCCAATGTGACCGATTCAAAATATAAGCGGTCTGACGTGTCGTAGTCGGTAGAAACTGTTTCTGGGTTACAGTTCACCATGATGGTTTCGTAACCATCTTCACGCAGCGCTAATGAGGCGTGTACGCAGCAGTAGTCGAATTCGATACCTTGACCGATACGGTTTGGACCACCGCCTAACACCATGATTTTTGGCTTGTCACTATTCGGGTTAGATTCACACTCTTCTTCATAAGTGGAATACATATACGCGGTATCTGTGGCAAATTCAGCCGCACAGGTATCTACACGCTTATAAACTGGATGTAAATCATAACCTTGGCGTAATTTACGTAATTCCGCTTCAGACACGCCCACTAAACTTGCCAGACGCGCATCCGCAAAACCTTTGCGCTTCAGTTGGCGTAGGAAATCTTTAGTCAGACCATTAATACCTAACTCTGCCACTTCGTTTTCTAAACGCACCAGCTCTTCAATTTGCACTAAGAACCAGCGGTCGATATTAGTCAGGTTAAAAATACCATCGACCGATAAGCCTGCGCGGAATGCATCAGCGATGTACCAAATACGGTCAGAGCCCGCATCTTTCAGTTCGCGACGAATGCGCGTTAACGATTCAGGGTCGTCCTGGCTCACTTTCGGGTCGAAGCCTGTTGCGCCTACTTCCAGACCACGCAGCGCTTTTTGCATAGATTCTTGGAATGTACGACCGATGGCCATCACTTCACCCACAGATTTCATTTGGGTAGTCAGACGGTCATTGCTTCCTGCGAATTTTTCGAAGTTAAAGCGAGGAATTTTGGTCACAACGTAGTCGATAGAGGGTTCAAATGACGCAGGGGTACGACCGCCAGTGATGTCATTCATCAGCTCATCGAGGGTGTAACCGACTGCTAATTTGGCTGCGATTTTAGCAATTGGGAAGCCCGTTGCTTTTGAAGCGAGTGCGGATGAACGAGAAACTCGTGGGTTCATCTCGATAACGATTAAGCGGCCATCTTTCGGGTTAACCGCGAACTGAACGTTAGAACCGCCTGTTTCAACACCGATTTCACGCAGTACTGCCATCGAAGCATCACGCATGATTTGGTATTCTTTATCAGTCAGTGTTTGCGCAGGTGCGACGGTGATGGAGTCACCGGTGTGAATTCCCATTGCGTCGAAGTTTTCGATGGAGCAGACGATAATGCAGTTATCTTTCTTATCACGCACCACTTCCATTTCGTACTCTTTCCAACCAATTAACGACTCATCGATTAACAGTTCGTTAGTTGGGGATAAATCTAAACCACGAGTACAGATCTCTTCAAATTCTTCGCGGTTATACGCAATACCGCCACCTGAACCACCCATGGTGAAGGATGGACGAATGATACATGGGAAGCCCACATCGTCAGCGACGGCATAAGCTTCTTCCATTGTGTGGGCAATACCTGAACGCGCAGTACCTAAACCGATTTTTTTCATCGCTTTATCAAAGCGTTGACGGTCTTCTGCTTTATCAATTGCGTCCGCAGTCGCACCAATCATGGTCACGCCAAACTCAGCCAGTACACCTTTACGCTCAAGTTCCAGCGCACAGTTTAGGGCTGTTTGTCCACCCATAGTTGGTAATACCGCATCTGGGCGCTCTTTTTCAATGATTTTACGTACCACTTCCCAGTGAATTGGCTCTATATAGGTTGCATCCGCCATTTCAGGGTCAGTCATGATAGTCGCTGGGTTCGAGTTCACCAGAATAACGCGGTAACCTTCTTCTCTCAGTGCTTTACATGCCTGTGCACCTGAGTAGTCAAACTCACACGCCTGACCGATAACAATCGGGCCCGCACCGAGGATCAGAATGCTTTTAATATCTGTACGTTTTGCCATTTTCTTGCTCCCGATTATTTTGCGTTTGAACGTGGTGTGTTTTGACGGTATTCATTGATTAAATCAATGAAGTGGTCAAAAAGACCTGCGGCATCATGAGGACCAGAACTGGCTTCTGGGTGACCTTGGAAACTGAATGCAGGTTTATCTGTGCGATGGATACCTTGTAAAGTGCCATCAAACAGCGATTTGTGTGTCACACGCAATGTGTCGGGTAGTGTGGATTCATCAACCGCAAAACCGTGGTTTTGAGCCGTGATCATCACCACGTCTTTGTCTAAATCTTTAACTGGGTGATTAGCACCGTGGTGACCAAACTTCATTTTCACGGTATTCGCGCCGCTTGCTAATGCCAGCAATTGGTGACCCAAGCAGATACCAAATACTGGGATTTCAGTTTTTAAGAATTCTTGGATGGCATTGATAGCGTAGTCACAAGGGGCTGGGTCGCCAGGACCGTTTGATAAGAAAATCCCATCTGGATTCATCGCTAATACAGTTTCTGCTGGTGTTGTTGCTGGAACCACGGTTAATCGGCAACCACGGTCAACTAACATACGTAGAATATTACGTTTCGCACCAAAGTCATAAGCAACTACATGTAATGGTAATTCATCTTCTTTTGTTGCAGCTGGTTGCCCTTCTTCTAAGTTCCAAGAGCGTTGAGTCCAGCTGTAAATCTCTTTGGTGCAAACTTCTTTTGCTAAATCTAAGCCGTTTAAACCTGTGAAGCTGCGTGCTTTTTCTAAAGCCAACGCCGCATCTGGGTTATCCCCTGCGATGATACAACCATTTTGCGCGCCTTTTTCTCTTAACAGGCGGGTTAATTTACGCGTGTCGATATCGGCGATAGCCACTACATTGTGGCGTTTCAGATATTCAGATAATCCTTCCTGACCACGAAAGTTACTGTAGATTAATGGTAAGTCACGAATGATAAGGCCTTGAGCATGTACGTTTGGAGATTCTTCGTCATCAGCATTAGTGCCGACATTACCAATATGGGGATAAGTGAGAGTAACAATTTGGCGGGAATAGGAAGGGTCAGTAATTATTTCTTGATATCCGGTCATTGAAGTATTGAAAACGACTTCTCCAATAGCGGCCCCTTCAGCACCAATGGCGCGCCCGTGGAATTGGGTTCCGTCTTCCAGAACCAATATAGCTGACTTAATCAAAACATCCTCCGGAGAATAATCAATCACGTTTTTTGCATATTAATTCAGATTTTGCGATCTAAATCAATGCCAAAATGAGTTTTTAAGCAGATTTTTGGCAAATTGCGCGCATTCTAATGATGGGATAGAGTCTTGTCTAGAAAAAAATGCATTTTTTTCACTTTTAGCTTACTTTTTTGCATTCTTACCTATTTTTTCTATAGAAGGCTAATGAAATAACCATTTATGGGTAAAAAAGCAAACGGTTAATAGCGAAGAAAAGTGCAAAATGGATAATAGCGCAGACAAGTGAGGATCTAAAGTGCAATTTTTGAGTGGAAAAGAGGAAAAAAATCAAGAATACAGCCATAAAAAACAAACTAATCATTAATTCAAAACTAAAACCAAACAAACCAGAGACTTCAAATGAAGTCATCTGATTTTAAACAAAAAATTATTTTAAATAAAACTATAAATCATCAAGATTAAGGACATCCTTCATATTATATAGCCCACATTTCTTAACACTAACCCAAGATGATGCCCTTATCGCGCCTTTTGCAAAAGTCATACGACTGGAAGCTTTGTGGCTTATCTCTACACGCTCGCCAATATCGGCAAACATCGCAGTGTGCTCACCAACAATATCACCAGCACGTACAGTAGCAAAACCAATCGTGCCCGGTTCACGCTCTCCGGTATAGCCTTCTCGTGCATACACTGCGCACTCATTCAGATCTTTTCCTAATGCATCTGCGATAGATTCACCCATCGCCAGTGCAGTGCCTGAAGGTGCATCGACTTTATGACGATGATGAGCTTCAATAATTTCAATATCAGTGTAATCTCCCATCACTTTCGCCGCTTTTTCCAGTAACTTCAGCACCAGATTCACACCAACACTAAAATTGGCAGCGAAGACAATTGGGATAGATTTTGCTGCTTCTGCAATTGCCAATTTTCCTTGTTCATCAAACCCTGTTGTTCCAATGACCATGCCTTTTTGATGAGATTGGCAGAACACTAAATATTGCAAAGTGCCTTCAGGGCGAGTGAAATCAATCAGTACATCAAAATCATTAACAACAGAATCTAAGTGACCAACGACTTTCACACCTATTTGCCCAATTCCCGCCAGCTCACCCGCATCAATGCCAATAAGCGAAGAGCCTTCACGCTCAATGGCTGCGCCAAGTTGAATTCCGTCTTGTTCTTGTGCTGCTTGAATTAATTGGCGTCCCATGCGCCCACCCGCACCGACAATCGCAACGCGTACAGTTGAATCTGCCATTTTTGATCCTTTCGTAAATATTGAGGCGAAAACCAAAATAAAATCTTGGTTATACCTTAAAGAATCTTGAATCGGGACGCCAGCACTAATCTGGAGATATTAATAAAACCGTAGAGAGGGGGATGATTATCAGAAAAAATTGTATTGAGATAGAATGGAATGATGAAAAACAGAAAGTAGCAGCGGCTAAATCCGCTGCCACTATAATAATAAAATCAATGTGTTAACTAATCTCTTTAACGTCTACACGCAACTCTTTTGGTACTTCAAAAACGATATTCTCTTCTCGTCCTTGTAGCTCAACCACCGAGTCTGCACCCAGCGCTTTAAGTCTATCAATCACTTGGCGGACTAAAATATCGGGGGCTGATGCCCCTGCAGTCAATCCAATAATTTTCTTATCTTTTAACCAATCAATTTGAATATCTTCAGCACCATCAATCAGAAATGCAGCTTTCCCCATTCGAGAAGCTAATTCAGCTAAACGGTTTGAATTTGACGAATTTTTCGAACCGACGACTAACACGATATCAGCTTTTTCCGCTAGCTCACGCGCAGCTTCTTGGCGGTTCGTGGTTGCATAGCAAATATCGTCTTTACGAGGTCCCACAATATTTGGGAATCGACGGGTAAGCGCATCAATCACATCGGAGGTATCATCCACTGAAAGCGTCGTTTGCGTCATAAAACTCAGGTTGTTTTCATCTTTTACCTGTAGCTTCCAAACGTCTTCTGGGCTTTCAACAAGATACATTCCCCCTTCAGGGTTATTATATTGCCCCATTGTCCCTTCCACTTCAGGGTGCCCTGCGTGGCCGATTAAAATCGCTTCTTTACCCTTACGGCTGGCGCGAGCCACTTCCATATGTACTTTGGTCACTAATGGGCAAGTCGCATCAAATAGCATGGTTAAATCGCGGGAACGGGCTTCTTGGCGGATGGCTTGTGAAACGCCATGCGCTGAGAAAATCAGAATAGAGCCATCAGGAACTTCAGAGATTTCTTCAATAAAAATAGCGCCACGCTGGCGTAAATCATCAACCACATAGCGGTTATGCACCACTTCATGACGAACATAAATCGGCGCGCCATAAATTTCTAACGCGCGTTCAACAATACTGATTGCACGGTCAACACCCGCACAAAATCCACGAGGATTAGCCATTAATATTTGCATGGTGACTCTCCAATTGTGGGTCTATTTCTAGAACTTCAATTTCAAAGGTAATTTGTTGCTCAGCAAGAGGATGGTTAAAATCAACAGTAATTGATTCCCCTTCAATCGCTTTCACCACGCCCGGCATTTCGCTCCCATTCATGCCCGTAAACAGCATGATGGTGCCAATTTCAGGGATCCCCGTTTCCATAAAATCACGCAATGAAAAGTATTGCACTAAGTCTGGATTATGTTTCCCGAATACCGTATCCCCTGCTAAGGAAAATGTTTTCTTTTCACCTTCAGATAGCCCAATAAGTTGCGCTTCTAATTCTGGCGACAGTGAATCATTTCCAAGAGCAAACAACGCAGGCTTTCCTTGTGCGTGAGAAGAATCTGCCGTGGAGCCATCTTCTAATTTCAGAGTGAAATGCAGTAAAACAGAACTCTGCGCCTGTATTTGAGTCGACATAATCTAAACCTGTTTTTTTATCATAAAGTTCAGCCCGACTATCGTCGGGCTGAGATGATTAATATGCAATATTGGGTTTTATCAACCTATCGCACTATCTGCTCTACTTAGTATCTTGCTGTTTGGGTTTATCTGGCAAAAAGCCTTCAAAAATCACCAATGCCGCACCAATACAAATGGCCATATCCGCCAAGTTAAAGGTCGGCCAGTGCCAGTTGCCAACATAAAAATCAATGTAGTCAACCACAAAGCCATGCACTAAGCGATCAAATAAATTACCGATTGCACCACCAATAATTAATGCATAAGCAATATTGCTGAGGCGTTTTTTCACACTTTGACGATACATCATCACCATTAAGATGATAGAAATCGCAATCGCAATACCCGCAAAGAACCAACGTTGCCAGCCACCTTTATCCGCCAGAAAACTAAATGCTGCACCAAAGTTTTGAGCATACATAATGTTAAAAAACGGAATCACCGGATGTGCTTCATACAGAACAAGGTCTTTTAAGACTAAATGCTTAATCCCTAAATCTGCGATGATAATCACAACCGTCAGCCACAGCCAACGCAAACCAGTAGAACAAATAGGTGTCTTCATTAAGCAAACTTACGTAATTCACCGTTTCCGGCTACGTTAGTCACACAGCGACCACAGATTTCGGGTTGTTCTGCCACTGCACCAATATCACTTGCATAATGCCAGCAACGAGGGCATTTTTCCCCTGCCGCTTTACTGAAGGCAATTTTCAGGCCTTTCAGTTCACTGTCTTGTGCATCCGCATTCGCCGTTGCAATATCAGCGACATTCGCTTGAGATGTTAACAGCGCAAAACGCAGTTCATCGCCTAAGCTATTTAACTTAGCGGCTAATGCGCTATCTGCATATAGGGTTACCGCAGCTTCTAACGAGCCACCAATGTGCTTATCTGTACGCGCTTGTTCCAGAACTTTGTTCACTTCACCACGTACGGCTAACAGCTCAGCCCAGAAACTGTCATTCATCGCTTCTGATTCATCTAAACCAAATAAGCCGTTATACCACTCTTCAGTGAGAACGAACTGAGAGCGTTTACCCGGTAATTCGTTCCAGATTTCATCAGACGTGAAGGACAGAACGGGTGCAATCCAACGAACCAACGCTTCCACGATATGGAACAGTGCAGTTTGGCAGCTACGACGCGCAACGCTATCACTTTTCGCGGTATATTGACGGTCTTTGATAATATCCAGGTAGAACGAGCCCATCTCGATAGAGCAGAAATGCATTAAGCGTTGGATAACACCCAAGAAATCATACTCATCGTACGCTTTCATAATCTCTTTTTGTGCTTCTAATGCACGACCAACCGCCCAGCGATCTAACACCACCATATCTTCTGGTTTCACCATATCGGTTTCTGGGTTGAAACCATTTAAGTTTGCCAAGAAGAAACGCGCGGTATTACGGATACGACGATAAGAATCCGCAGCACGTTTTAAAATTTCATCAGAAACCGCAATTTCGCCCGTATAGTCGGTTGATGCCACCCATAGACGCAGGATATCTGCACCCAGTTTATTCATCACATCTTGCGGACTAACCGTATTACCTAAAGATTTAGACATTTTACGGCCTTGACCATCAACGGTAAAACCGTGGGTCAGAACTTGGCGGTAAGGTGCTTTGCCTTTCATCGCAGTAGACAGCATCAGAGAAGACATGAACCAACCACGATGTTGGTCAGAACCTTCCAGATACATATCCGCAGAGTTACCATGGAATTCTGGACGCGCATCAACCACAGCAAAGTGGGTGGATCCTGAATCGAACCAAACGTCTAACGTGTCTGGTACTTTGCGATAAGTTTCAGCATCCGCGCCTAGCAATTCAGCAGGGTCTAAATCCCACCATGCTTGGATACCATCAACTTCAACGCGTTTAGCGACTTCTTCCATCAGCTCTAAAGTACGCGGATGCAGCTCTTCAGTCTCTTTGTGCACGAATAACGACATTGGGGTACCCCAAGTACGTTGACGTGAAATACACCAGTCAGGGCGGTTTTCAACCATTGACTCGATACGCGCACGACCCCAACCTGGGATCCACTGAACAATGTCGATCTCTTTCAGAGATTGCTCACGCAAGCCGTTTTTATCCATGCCGATAAACCATTGTGGTGTCGCACGGAAAATAACTGGAGTTTTATGACGCCAGCAGCATGGATAGCTGTGAGAGATAGCTTTTTTATACATCAGTAAGCCTTTCTCATTTAAAATTTCCAGCACCACATCGTTAGCTTTGAAAATAAATAAACCGTCTAGTGTTGGGTAGGTATTTGGTAAGAAACAGCCATCTGGCCCTACTGGGTTCGCTGTTTCTAAACCATACTTTTGTCCAACAACATAGTCTTCAGGACCATGACCTGGCGCTGTATGTACCGCACCAGTACCCGCATCTAGCGTGACGTGGTCGCCTAAAATTGCAGGAACATCAAAGCCCATAAATGGATGTTCGAAACGCAGTAATTCTAATGCGCTACCTTCGCACTCGCCTAATACTGACCATGACTCAACACCAACAGTCTTCATAACTTCTTCAACTAGGTCAGTTGCCAGAATGACTAAATCGCCATTCGCATCCACCAGAGAGTATTTGAATTCTGGGTTCAGAGAGATTGCACGGTTAGCTGGTAGAGTCCAAGGCGTTGTCGTCCAGATCACTAAAGATGGCGTTTTATCACTAGAAACACCAAATTTTTCGCAAACGGCGTTGCTATCTACCGCAGGGAAGCGAACGTAGATAGATGGAGATGTTTTGTCGTAATACTCGACTTCCGCTTCAGCCAATGAAGAACCACATGCTGTACACCAGTGAACGGGTTTTGCACCTTTCACTAAGTGACCATTTGCAACAGTTTTCGCCAGTGCACGGATGATGTTCGCTTCGGTTTTAAAATCCATGGTCAAGTAAGGTTTGTCCCACTCACCTAGCACACCTAAACGGATAAAATCAGCTTTTTGCCCTTCAATTTGCTCTTTGGCATATTCACGGCATTTTGCACGAAATTCAGCGGCGGAAACTTTCTCCCCTGGTTTACCTACGATTTGTTCAACTTTGTGTTCAATAGGTAAGCCATGGCAATCCCAACCAGGGATGTATGGGGAATCAAAGCCCGCCAGCCCTTTGGATTTAATAATAATATCTTTGAGAATTTTGTTTACTGAGTGACCAATATGAATACTGCCGTTAGCATACGGAGGACCATCGTGCAGAATAAAGGTTTTCTTGCCCGATTTTGCTTTACGGATTGCCTGATACAAACCTTCTTTGTACCAGCGCTCTAACATCTGTGGTTCGCGTTTAGCGAGATCGCCACGCATTGGGAACCCTGTTTCTGGTAGATTCAGGGTATTTTTATAGTCACTCATCGATTCTCAGTTCCAATTTTCCGCTAAATTATCTGATTCCAATTGCTGCGAGATATTCTCTGGCTGCAACTACATCATTAGCAATTTGCTCCTTCAGCGCGTCCAACGAAGCAAACCGCTGTTCGTCACGTAATTTTTTACGTAACACAACATCAATATGACGCCCATATAAATCCATATGTGCATCAATCAGATGGACTTCTAACTGGGTACCTTTTCCAGATACCGTTGGGCGTGTGCCAATGTTTGCCACGCCCGGTACAGGCTTATCACCCAGACCATGAACTTCTACAGCATACACGCCAGTCACGGGGGTGACTAAACGTTTTAACGGTAGGTTTGCTGTCGGAAAACCTATCGTACGACCTAGCTGATTACCATGAACCACACGCCCACTAATGCAGTATGTGTGACCTAATAAATTTTCAGCTAATGTCAGATCATTGTTTTGTATCGCTTTACGGATTGCAGTGCTGCTAACACGCACACCTGAATCACAAAAACTTTCGGTGTCTGCAACTTCAAAATCAAACTTTTGACCGGCTTGCTGTAAAAAAGAAAAATCACCCATCCGATTTTTTCCGAACCGGAAATCATCACCAATGGCGAGATATTTCACACCGAGTTTGTCGACTAATAAGTCAGACACAAAAGCATCTGGCGTTAGTGAGGCAAAATGCTGGTTAAATTCCACACATAATAGATAATCGACCCCGCTATCAGCAAGATACTTCACTTTATCTCTTAGGCGTGTCAAACGCGCAGGAGCCTTATCACCTGTAAAAAATTCAAGGGGTTGTGGTTCAAATATCATCACAACAGTTGGTAAACCTAACTGTTTACCCTTGAGCTTCAAATTTTGAAGTAATACTTGGTGCCCACGATGAACACCATCAAAATTACCAATAGTCAGTACGCAACCATGATGGTACGACCGGATATTTTGTATACCGCGAATTAGCTCCATAACTGGCTCAATACCGAGGAAATTGCAGGATTATACCTTGTACGACGCATAAGGTTAACCTAAGTTCGTAAAAGCTTTCATTAAACCCTATTTTTTTGATCACTACACTATTTAATCAGATGATTTTACACTGCTAAGCATCTTTCTGCACGACACCGCACTGCTGAATCTGAATATTGTCGATAGGTAAATCAAAAAAGTTTGGATAACCAATAGATTATCAATACAACAAATTGACGCGGAGATCTCTAAAAATATTTAATTTTTATAGTTTTCTTATCATCCATTTTGTATAACAAACCCAAGTGTACAAAAAACACTCTAGTTATAATTCAATTTCATCTTGATGAACGTTTGATATCACTAAAAAAAATTTTTCTGAAAAATGATTTAAAATATCTTCTATCAATTATGCTTTTTTTCGCGCTCAGATCTGTATTCTTCTGATATTTGCTGGTAGAATCTTGCACCATTCACAACGCATTGGCATCGAAGTACACGATGTTTATTTGCACAAATCCATTGACAAATGAAGGGCGAAAGGGCATATTCCTTGACCTTTAAATTGTCCTCAATAGAATACATTTGGGAGTTGGACCTTGGCTAATATCAAATCAGCTAAGAAACGTGCCGTTCAATCAGAGAAACGTCGCCAGCACAACGCTAGCCGTCGCTCTATGGTACGTACTTTTATTAAGAAAGTTTACCTTGCTATCGCTGCAGGCGATAAAGAAGCTGCTCAGAAAGCATTCAATGACATGCAACCTCTTGTTGATCGCCACGCTAGCAAAGGCCTGATCCACAAAAACAAAGCTGCACGTCATAAAGCTAACTTAGTTGCTCAAATCAAAGCAATGTAATTTCGCTTCTTGATTATAAAAAACCGGCTTAGGCCGGTTTTTTTGTCTGCTAATTTCTTGCCTTACACTTTTGGTTCTAAACTTTCTGTTCTAAATTATCGAACGGCGCTGAAAATAACTCAGAAAAATCTTTGTTACAGACACGTTGTACTGCTGGGTGCTGGATCATTCTTTCCGCAAAAATCACGTAATACTCTTCTTTAACGCTATCTAAGCGGCCAATTTCTTGCACTTCATTATCAGCAAAAATATCTTTTGCATATAAAGATGGTGCCACAAAAATTGCATTATGATACATCCCGAATGCTTTCATTAATGCTGCATCATCAAATTCACCGAGTACTTCAACTTGCAGGTTTTTATTACGGATCCATGTTAATAAATGGCGGCCAAGCATCGAGCGACGCCCCGGAATTAATAACCTACGCTCCTCTAGACATTCAGGAAATGGTTTCTTCGGTACTGGCTGACGGCAGAAAAAACTGACGCTGCATTCGCCTAATTTAACGGAGAACAACCCCTCTTGCTGTGAAGAGTCCACAGGGCAATCCGATAAAATCATATCCAGCTTGTGCTGACTTAATTGCTCCAGTAACAGCTCATGAGTCGATTCAAAGCAACGTAAATGAATTTGCTCATGTTCTACAACTGCTGTTTCTAGTACACGACTGACTAAACGTTTCGATAATGCGTCAGCCACCCCCACATCAAACAGCAGATTAGATTCTCGACTGTAGTTGACGATATCCAGCATTTCTTGGCTGAGCATAAACATTTTGTCAGCATAACGAAAAATCAGTTGTCCCAGCTCAGAAGGCACTAGCCCTCGACCTTGGCGTTTAAATAATTTGCCACCTAACCGTTCTTCGAGTGCTTTAATCTGCCCAGTAATTGTCTGTGGAGTCAGGTAAAGAGCCTCAGCGGCACCGACAACAGAGCCTTCTTTGCAAACATGCCAAAAATAGTAAAGGTGGTTAAAATTAAGATGTGAAACCCGCATATCGATTCCTTTTGTATCGCCAATAATGACCGTAGTACATAATGACCTCGGTACATACTGACCATACGCTTTACCCGTACCCCGTAATCGGGAGTTATAAGTTAAAATACCCGCAGTATGCAACACATACCGCGGGCATATCATAGAAGATTAACTCGAAAATTCTTACTAATAATTACGTCTATTATGTTTATTGTGCATCGCTGTGCGAAACTTTTGGTTTCGGTAACACTACCCTTAACATAAAGTACCCTAACAATGCAGCGGTTGTTGAACCGATTAAAATACCCAGTCTCGAGTAGGTACTATACACTTCATCAAGCCCTTCAAAAGCGAGGCCTGTGATAAAAATAGACATAGTAAAACCGATCCCACAAAGCACAGAAACAGCAAACACTTGCTTCAAGTTAATCGATGCAGGCAATTTAGCCAACCCTACTTTTACCGAAATCCAACTAAATAAGAAAATACCGACTGGTTTGCCCAGTATCAAGCCCGCTGCAACGCCAAGTGGTAATGGGCTCATTAAGCCATCAAGGGTGACGCCATTGAGTTGTACACCTGAATTTGCAAATGCAAAGATAGGCAAAATAAGATAAACAACCCAAGGGTGCAGCACATGCTCTAATTCTTCTGACGGTTTGGTATTATTAGTCCCTCTTAATGGAATTAAGAAACCAACAATCACTCCGGCCAGAGTGGCATGAACACCTGATTTCAAAATACAAACCCACAAAATTAGGCCTATTACCAAGTAAGCTGCGGTGTTTTCAACTCGTCTCCAGTTCATTAGACAGAGTATTGCCACACACAGTGCAGCTAAACTCAATGCGACTACAGAAACTGAGCTGGTATAGAAAAAGGCAATAATCACAATAACACCAAGGTCATCAATGATTGCTAATGCCAATAAAAATACTTTTAGTTCGGTAGGAACTCGCTTACCTAATAACGCCATCACACCCAACGCAAACGCAATATCTGTTGCTGCAGGGATAGCCCAACCTTGACGAGTAATATCGTCTGCACCATTAAACGCTAAGTAAACTAACGCTGGTGCAATCATTCCACCCACAGCCGCAATTGCTGGAAATATCGCTTTATCACGCCCCGCAAGAGATCCTTCTAATAACTCGCGCTTTACCTCTAAACCAACAACCAGGAAAAACACGGCCATTAAGAAATCATTAATCCATAGAATCAGAGGCTTATCTAATTCAAATGTTGAGATTTTAATGGCTACCGGAATATCTAAAAATTGCTGATAGGCTCCCTGTAATGGCGTATTAGCCATTATTAAAGCGACAATGGCAGCAATAATTAGGAGTAGCCCTCCTGCTGCTTCTAACTTTAAAAATTTACGAATAATTGCTGTCATATGAATAACCTCAAAAAATATTTTTGAATGTTAATATTATGATAATCATTAATTCGTAAAAAATCGTTTATTTATCCATTAATGATCGTAATTTCCGAATATTTAGCAATCGAGATCACGACGAATGATAATAAATCGTTAATTTAACTATAGGCAACTATTCTAAAAACCAACAATAAATTTACTGGGTAAAGCGCTTTAAAAGTTCAACTTTTTTAGAGACTAATGAAAAGTGGCCTTTACAGATAGTCAAAAAAATCGTTTATTTTTTTATTTTCGAAGCCCTTCGCAAAAATAAAAAACCCCACCCTCTCTTTCTTGTGCGCCACTTCATAAAAAAGACGCTTTATGTGATACTCGATACACTCTTAGGCAATCACTGTCTCTCACTATTATGTCCCTATACGTTCTGCTTTCTGTGCTGTTTGCCGCGTTTTGCCATGCCAGTTGGAATGCTCTGGTTAAATTTGGTAATGACCGCTTCTTTGGTTTGGTGATGATTGCCGTTTTTTCTGGGATTTTAACTATTCCAGCCCTCTTTTGGTTTGGGCTACCGTCTCCAGATGCCGTCCCATGGCTAGCTTTGTCAGTATTATTTCACATCGGTTATATCTATTTTCTCAGCCAAGCTTATAACCATGGCGATCTCAGCCAGATTTACCCTATTTCTCGCGGCTCAGCCCCGTTAATCACCGCGTTATTAAGTATTGTTTTATTCAATGAATCCTTACCATTTATGAGTTTTGTAGGGATTATTTTCATCATTTCAGGCGTGGTAGCCATCGCGTTTGCAGGTCGAAAATTCACTTTGAATATCAAAGGTAAAGCGCTTATTTTTGCACTGTGCACCGCCTTTTTTACGGCTTGTTATACCCTCTCAGATGGATATGGTGCTAGAGCCAGCCAAGATCCGGTTGTTTATACCCTATGGCTGTTTTTATTAAATGGCGCGGTACTCGCCATCCCCGGAGTGATGAAATACAAAAGTTCGCTACTCCACGGGTTTAGGCAATATTGGCGCTCAGGCTTGCTTGGCGGGTTGATGCAGCTAATTAGTTATGGCATTGCAATCTGGGCAATGAGCCAAGCACCAATCGTACTCGTTGCCGCTATTCGTGAAACTAGCGTCCTTTTTGCTATGTTTCTTTCCATTGTCTTTCTCAAAGAGAAATTTAACGCAATGCGTGTGCTTGCCTGTGTTGTGATTTTACTTGGGGTGTTACTGGCGAAACTATCCAGTTAAGATAGTGGTGCTTAGAATATGAGTTTTACGTCCTATATTTGATACCCATAATATTTAATACTAGTAACTTTTAGCCCTATTTTTCATTGAGTCATGAGGTAAGAATGACATTACTCCGATCTCTCGTTGCCATATCGATGATGGCAGCACCTATCGCGGCACTTGCCGCCACTCCAGCGGATTTAATCATTGTTGATGGTACCGTTTTAACAATGGACGCCAATAATCAAGTTATTGAGAATGGAACCGTTGTTATTGATAAAAATAAAATTATCGCAGTTGGCGGCCCTGAGCTTGCCACGCAATATACCGCTAAAAAACAGCTAAATGTTGATGGCGATATTGTCATGCCTGGGTTAATCAATACCCATACTCACGCATCAATGACCGTATTTCGTTCCCTTGCCGATGATGTCCCTGACCGTTTACACCGTTATATTTTCCCATTAGAGAGCAAGATGGTTTCTCGCGAGATGGTGCGAGTAGGCGCTAACTTAGCCAATGTCGAGATGCTCAAAGGCGGCGTCACGACTTACGTGGATATGTACTATTTCGAAGATGAGGTTGCGAAAACTGTCGATAAAATTGGTATGCGTGCGATCCTTGGGGAATCTGTGATCAAATTCCCAGTTGCTGATGCTAAAAATGCAGATGAAGGTATCGCTTATGCCGTGAATTTTATCAACCAATACAAAGACCACCCTCGCATTACGCCAGCTTTTGCTCCTCACGCACCTTATACCAACACCACTGAGCATCTACAGAAAATCGCTAAGCTTTCTCAAGAACTTAATGTTCCAGTGATGATCCACTTAGCAGAAACCGACCGAGAACAAGAAGAAATTGCTAAACGTACTGGCGGAAAAAGCCCGGTTCAATATATGGCAGATATCGGTGCCCTGAATAACAAAGTGATTGCCGCTCATGCCATTATGGTTGATGAAAAGGATATCGACCTACTCAAACAGTACGATGTCGGTGTTGCTCATAATGTCAGTGCCAATACCAAATCAGCCAAAGGTGTTGCTCCAGTGACTGCGATGTTAGCGAAAGGGGTTCGTGTGGGCTTAGGAACCGATGGCCCGATGTCCAGCAATACCTTAACGACCATGAACGAACTAAATTTAGTGGGTAAAATTCATAAGCTCGAAAATAAAGATAGAGCTGCAATGCCTCCAATTACCGTCGTTGAATTAGCGACAAAAGGCTCCGCGAAAGCCATTCACATGGAAGATAAGTTAGGTTCTTTAGAAGCGGGGAAATTGGCGGATATCATCGTTGTCGATACAAAATCACCAAATATGGTACCGATGTATAGCCCTTATGCTGCACTGGTTTACGGCGCAAATGCTTCTAATGTGCGCCATACTATTGTGGACGGGAATCTATTAATGGAAGACCGCAAAGTGCTCACAGTTGATGAAAATGCGATTGTGAAAGAAGCTCTGCAATTTGCGGATCAAGTTCGTAAAACCGTAGTTGCTAGCGGTGAAACAGTGAAATAAAAAAATGGCTGATTCAGTATTTCACTGGATCAGCCATGATCTTTAACTTAGCGATTAACCATTATTTATTGGTTAAGTCATCAAAGAATTTTTTCACGCCATCTAAAAAGCGTTTTGAACGTGGGCTATTTTTCTCGCCACCCGTGCCACCTAATGACTCACCAAATTCTTTAAGTAACTCTTTTTGTTTCTCATTCAGCTTGACCGGGGTTTCGACAACAATGTGACACATTAAGTCACCTTGTATACCACCACGTACCGACTTCACGCCCTTACCTTTCATACGGAATGTTTTGCCCGTTTGGGTTTCCGCAGGAATTTTCAGTTTAACGCGACCATCAAGGGTTGGGACTTCAATTTCGCCGCCCAGTGCTGCTGCTGCAAAGTTGATTGGCACTTCGCAATGTAAGTTATTACCATCACGCTCAAAAATATCGTGAGGTAAAACATGCATTTGAACGAATAAATCCCCTGCTGGTGCACCATTCGCACCGGCTTCACCTTCACCGGATAAACGAACGCGGTCACCCGTATCAACCCCTGCTGGGATCTTAACAGATAAGGTTTTGTATTTCTCAACGCGACCTTGACCATGACATTTGTTGCATGGGTCTTTGATGACTTTCCCGCGACCATGACAGGTTGGACAAGGTTGTTGTACCGAGAAGAAACCTTGGCGCATGTGTACTTGGCCCATACCGTGACAGGTTTGGCATGTATCTGCGCTAGTGCCTGGTTTTGCACCGCTACCGTGGCACACGTCACAGCTTTCGAGCGTTGGAATACGGATCTCTTTGGTCACTCCACGGACTGCTTCTTCAAGAGTCAGTTCCATGTTGTATTGCAGATCAGAACCACGGCTTGGGCGCTGTTGACGACGACCGCCACCAAAGATGTCACCGAAGATGTCACCAAAAATATCACTGTTGAAGTCGCCGCCACCAAAGCCGCCGAATCCACCGCCGCCACCCATACCGCCTTGTTCAAACGCGGCATGACCATATTGGTCGTAAGCGGCACGTTTTTGCTCATCGGACAGGATTTCGTAAGCTTCTTTTATCTCTTTAAATTTCTCTTCAGATTCATCTTTGTTTTCCTGATTGCGGTCAGGATGGTATTTCATTGCTAAGCGCTTGTACGCTCGCTTGATGTCTTTTTCTGAAGCATTTTTTTCGAGGTCTAAAACCTCATAAAAATCTCTTTTCGCCATTTATTTTTCCCTTAACATGCAGACACGGGCGCAGAGTTCCCTCAACGCCCGTGTCCGGTATCAGTCACTATTTAACATTATTGCGATAGTCACTGCGCCCGCTAAGGGCCTTATTTTTTGTCTTTGTCGTTAACTTCTTCGAATTCAGCATCAACAACATCGTCATCTTTCTTCGCTTCTGCACCTGCAGTGCCCGCTTGAGCTTGTTGCTGTGCAATTTCCAGAAGTTTCGCTGATGCCGTTACCAGCGCTTGGATTTTCGCTTCGATTTCAGCTTTATCTTCACCTTTAGAAGCAGCTTCTAACTCTGAAGTTGCTTTTTCGATGTTCGCTTTATCTTCAGCTGGTAATTTGTCACCTGCTTCTTCGATTTGTTTACGAGTACCGTGAATCAGTTGGTCTGCTTGGTTGCGAACCTGAACTAACTCTTCAAATTTACGGTCTGCTTCAGCGTTAGCTTCTGCATCGCGTACCATTTTTTCGATTTCCTCGTCATTCAGACCAGAAGATGCCTTAATGGTGATGTTTTGCTCGCGACCACTGTTTTTGTCTTTCGCAGAAACATGCAAGATACCATCAGCATCGATGTCAAAAGTCACTTCGATTTGCGGCATACCGCGTGGCGCTGCTTGAATACCATCTAAGTTAAACTGACCCAGTGATTTGTTATCACCCGCACGTTTACGCTCACCTTGCAGTACGTGAATGGTCACGGCTGCTTGGTTATCTTCCGCAGTAGAGAACACTTGGCTGTGTTTAGTTGGGATTGTGGTATTCTTCGAAATTAACGAAGTCATCACGCCACCCATGGTTTCGATACCTAAAGACAGTGGAGTTACGTCTAGTAACAGAACGTCTTTAACATCACCCGCTAATACACCGCCTTGTACTGCTGCACCCATTGCAACGGCTTCGTCTGGGTTCACGTCTTTACGTGGCTCTTTACCGAAGAAATCAGCAACGACTTTTTGAACCATTGGCATACGAGTCTGACCACCAACTAAGATAACGTCGTTGATGTCGCCTACGCTTAAACCAGCGTCTTGCAGAGCAACTTTAACTGGCTCCATAGAACGCTTAACTAAATCTTCTACCAGTGACTCCAGTTTTGCACGAGTCACTTTGATATTCATGTGTTTTGGACCTGTCGCATCCGCAGTGATGTATGGCAGGTTAACGTCAGTTTGTTGAGCAGAAGACAGCTCAATTTTTGCTTTTTCAGCAGACTCTTTCAGACGTTGCATTGCCAGTGGATCGTTACGCAGATCAACACCTTGTTCTTTCTTAAACTCGTCAACTAAGTAGTTGATTAAACGAGTATCGAAGTCTTCACCACCTAAGTGAGTGTCACCGTTGGTTGCCAGAACTTCATACGTTTTTTCACCATCAACTTCATCAATTTCAATGATTGATAAGTCGAATGTACCACCACCTAAGTCATAAACCGCGATAGTACGGTTGCCGATTTCTCTATCTAAACCGTAAGCCAGCGCTGCTGCTGTTGGTTCGTTGATGATACGTTTTACTTCTAAACCAGCGATACGACCTGCATCTTTGGTTGCTTGACGCTGAGCATCGTTAAAGTAAGCTGGAACAGTAATAACTGCTTCAGTCACTGGCTCACCCAGATAGTCTTCCGCTGTTTTCTTCATTTTTTTCAGAACTTCAGCAGAAACTTGTGGTGGTGCCATTTTTTGGCCTTTCACATCTAACCATGCATCACCGTTATCAGCCGCTACAATTTTGTATGGCATGATAGACACATCACGCTGAACTTCTTCGTCTTGGAAACGACGACCGATCAAACGTTTGATCGCAAATAATGTATTTTCTGGGTTAGTGACAGCCTGACGTTTTGCTGGCTGACCAACTAAAATTTCACCATCTTGTGTATATGCAATGATGGAAGGAGTAGTTCTATCACCCTCGCTGTTCTCAAGAACACGCGCAGTAGTGCCATCCATAATTGCAACGCATGAGTTAGTTGTACCTAAATCGATACCAATAATTTTACCCATTTAAAACGCCTCCAAAGGAATTCTTTTCATTTAATTTCGATATCAATCTATATAAGGCTCAATATTTCATTTTCAAGGGAGTTTTTACTTCAACCTTGATTTTTTTTGCAACCTTAATTTTTTTTGCAATTCGCAATAATTTAGATTGATAACTGTTGATGTCTTAAAGATGGGGTCACAAATTCATTCATCAAGGGGGAAAGCTAAAAAAGTTTTACATTTAATACAAAAAAACCCGTCTCTTGATCATTGTTTCGACAATTAAAACTGCGTATTATGCGCCTCCCTGTCCTATGGGGCTACAAGCATCAATTATATCTATTTGATTTTTAAATACTTTACCAGAGGTTATATGCAATCTAGTTCGCTTGCCAATCCAGGCCCACTTGGTTTATTGGGCTTTGGTATGACAACAATCCTGCTAAATATTCATAATGCAGGCTTTTTCCCTCTCTCATCTGTAATTTTAAGTATGGGAATTTTTTATGGTGGTATCGCGCAAGTGATTGCTGGGCTTATTGAATATAAGAAAGGCAATACGTTCGGCGCGACAGCATTTACCTCTTACGGCTTCTTTTGGCTTGCGTTAGTCGGTCTGCTGTTTTTACCGACCATGGGATTAGCCGAAGCAACTGACCCCGCATTTTTAGGGATGTTCCTTCTTTTATGGGGGATCTTTACTTTCTTCATGTTCTTAGGCACCTTCAAGGCAAATTTCGTGCTGCAATTTATCTTCGGCAGCCTAACTGTACTGTTTGCAATGTTAGCCGTGGGTAATTTGACCAACGATGCCACGCTGCTTCAATATGCAGGCTATGAAGGAATTATCTGCGGAGCGAGCGCATTCTATCTGGCTGTCGCGGAAATCTTAAATGAACAGTATGGCAAAACCATTCTGCCAATTGGTCAGCGCAGCTAAATTGATAGGCTGTTAAGCTAAATAGACAAAAAGAAAATTGTAACAAGAATTATCAGGCAGACATGGCGTTCTGCCTGATTTTTTAGAAGGGATTACTCGGCAGTACGAATAGCCGACTTTGGCCGGAAAGCTTTAACGATACTTTCGTTTGTTTCAATATAAGGGCCATCGAGTAATTGAATGCAGTATGGCACACTCGCAAAAATGCCGGATACCAGCACATTTCCCTCTTTATCTTTCAGCCCTTCTAAGGTTTCAGCAATTGCTTTTGGCTGCCCCGGTAAGTTTAAAATCAGTGACTGATTGCGGATCACGCCGACTTGACGAGATAAAATCGCCGTTGGTACAAATTTAAGGCTAATTTGGCGCATCTGTTCACCAAACCCAGGCATTTCGCGATCAGCAACCGCAAGCGTTGCATCTGGAGTGACATCTCGGCGAGCAGGCCCCGTACCGCCAGTGGTCAGGACTAAATGGCACGAAAATTCATCCACCAGCTCACACAACGTTTGCTCTATCATGACTTGCTCATCAGGAATCAAACGAGTTTCTAAACGAAAAGGGGTGGTGATGGTTTTCGTTAACCACTCCTCCAGTGCTGGAATCCCTTTATCTTCGTAGATACCGCCTGAAGCACGATCAGAAACCGACACCAGACCTATGCGCAACTCATTCATACAAACCTCAAAAATTGATCATTTAAATTCGTTCATTTGGCAAGAAAGTACTAACTCAATTAATACCAAGCCAATAATGATAAACATGGTGCATCATACCATGAGGTCGAATGCCTGACAGCGTTGTGTTTGTGTCTAAATGTGGAATTGAGAGTTTAATCAATGAAAAAACAGCATAAAAAGACCCAGTCAATTGACTGGGTCTTTAACGAAAAATGGTAATAAATGATAATTACAGCAGAGCTGCGATCATTTTTTCCAGTTTTTCTTGGTCTACAGCAAACTTACGGATACCGTCAGACAGTTTATCAACCGCCATTGGATCTTGGTTATGCTGCCAGTAGAACTCAGCTTCAGTCAGTTTAGCGCCTGGCTCTTGAGTTTTACCTTCATCTTTCAGTTTACAAACCAATTCGCCTTGAGACTCAGACAGCTCTTTCAGCAACGCTGGAGAGATAGTCAGACGGTCACAACCTGCCAGCTCAATGATTTCGCCAACGTTACGGAAGCTTGCTCCCATAACCACCGTTTTGTAACCGTGAGCTTTGTAGAAATTGTAGATTTCAGTAACTGAAACTACACCTGGATCTTCTTGAGCCGCATACTCTTTTTTGTCTGTGTTAGCTTTGTACCAGTCAAGGATACGACCTACGAATGGAGAGATCAGGTAAACACCTGCTTCCGCACAAGCACGCGCTTGAGCAAAAGAGAATAATAAAGTTAAGTTACAGTTGATGCCTTCTTTTTCCAGTTTTTCCGCCGCGCGGATACCCTGCCAAGTAGAGGCTAATTTGATCAGAATACGGTCATTGCTGATACCCGCTTCGTTGTACATTTTCATCAGACGACGAGCTTTCGTAATACACGCTTCTTCATCATAAGAAAGACGAGCATCAACTTCTGTTGAAATACGACCTGGGACTAATTTCAGAATTTCTAAACCGATATTAACAGCCAGCTTGTCACATGCATCAACAACTTGTTGTTCACGGTTATTGCTTTGCTTACGCGCCCACTCTACCGCTTCATCAATTAATTTACGGTACTCAGGAATTTGTGCAGCATTTAAAATCAGCGATGGGTTAGTCGTCGCATCTTGTGGTTTGTACAGCTTCATCGCTTCGATGTCGCCAGTATCGGCAACAACAGTGGTCAGACTACGTAAGGAGGTTAGTTTGTCGGTCATTTCTTTAATCTCGTTGTTATACCCGTCATATTTCAAGTTGTAGGGGTGTTGGCTACGTTCACTCACCCTAGTCACATACTTGTGTATGCTCCTAGGAATTCGTTCTCTTGCCGCCTACCTACCACTTGAACTATTTAGGGTGAACCCGTCACATTTCAAATTGTAGGGGGTGTTGGCTACGTTCACTCGCCCTAGTCACATACTTATGTATGCACCTAGGAATTCGTTCTCTTGCCGCCTACCTACCACTTGAACTATTTAAGGTGAATCCGTCATACTTCAAGTTGTAGCGGTGTTGGCTACGCTGACTAGCCACTCACCTGCAACTTAAACTACTTTGTGTATTATTAAGGAATTGAGGCTAGCGCCGCACCGTCCCATGATAATATCACGCATCTACGTTGCTGCAAGCGAGGAAATCTCTTGGAAAGCAACTATTTGATCAGCAATCGTTTTCGCAGCATGCCTAGAAACTGAATGCATTTAGCTAGGTAGAATAATCTCATCAGTAAACCAAATAATCATCATAAGCGCGACTTATTACAGCGATTCGCCATTCCATCTGATTTTTTGTTAAAGTAATGGATAAATTTACTATCATAAGGGTCAAGTTATGCTGATTACTATTTCACCTGCCAAAACATTAGACTACGAAAGCCCGCTCGCCATCGACATGTTTACTCAACCCGAGCTACTCTCTGAGTCTGAGAAACTGATTAAAACATGCCGAACACTCACACCAGCGGATATCGCAAGCTTAATGAAAATTAGCGACAAACTTGCTGGGCTGAATGCGGCACGTTTCGGTGAATGGCAGCCAAACTTTACCCCAGATAATGCACGCCAAGCCATCCTAGCCTTCAAAGGGGACGTGTATACCGGCATGCAAGCCGAAACATTTTCTCCCGCTGATTTTGAATTTGCTCAGCAGCATTTACGTATGTTGTCTGGCCTATATGGGGTACTGCGTCCATTAGACTTAATGCAGCCTTATCGCTTAGAAATGGGGATTCGCCTTAAAAACAGTCGAGGCAAAGACTTATATGAATTCTGGGGAGATATCATCACTCAGCATTTAAATAAAGCACTGGCAGCCCAAGGGGATAATATCCTCGTTAATTTAGCTTCTGATGAATATTTTAAGTCTGTGAATACCAAAAAATTGGACGCTGAAATTATCAAACCCGTTTTCTTAGATGAGAAAAATGGTAAATATAAAGTCATCAGTTTTTATGCAAAAAAAGCGCGCGGATTAATGAGCCGTTTTATTATTCAAAATAAACTGACTAAATCCGAACAGCTATCTGACTTTAATTTAGAAGGCTACCAATTTGATCAAGCGCAATCGAAAGGTAATGAATTAGTCTTTACTCGCCCTGAACACGCCTAATCATAGACTCACTTTGTTGGCTTATGGGAAATGCATCACACCCTATAAGCCTCATACTCAACATACGATATCTTATTTCAAATCCCCGTCACAATCTGGCGATAAAATAATCATTCCTTAAGCTGTATAGCATTCTTTCACCAGTGAGCTCGACAGAGTTATGCCAAAATCCGAGTAAATCTTTGCCATTTATTTTGGAGGTGAGCCATGCCATATTCTGCTGCGTCACATCGTTACACAGATATGGAATATCGTCAGTGCGGTCGGAGTGGATTAAAGCTCCCCCTTGTCTCTTTAGGGCTCTGGCATAATTTTGGTGACAACAAGCCAATTGATAACTGCCGAGCAATGTTAAGGCATGCGTTTGATCATGGGATCACCCATTTTGATCTCGCCAATAATTACGGACCGCCTCCTGGCTCTGCAGAACAACAATTTGGTCGCATCCTACAACAAGATTTTCGCCCTTATCGCGATGAAATGGTGATCTCCTCCAAAGCAGGTTACACCATGTGGGAAGGTCCTTATGGTGATTGGGGCAGTAAAAAATATTTAGTTGCCAGCCTCAATCAAAGTTTAAAAAGAATTGGGGTCGATTATGTGGATATTTTCTATCACCATAGGCCCGATCCTCAGACCCCGCTAGAAGAGACCATGGCCGCCCTTGATTTGATCGTTCGACAAGGTAAAGCGCTTTATGTGGGAATTTCGAATTATCCCGCAGAAACGGCGCAAGAAGCTATCCGTATACTCGATCAACTGGGCACACCTTGCCTTATTCACCAGCCTAAATACTCCATGCTAGAACGTACCCCTGAAGAAGGTCTCCTCGATTTGCTCGAAGAGGAAGGTGTCGGCTCGATTGCCTACTCACCACTTGCCGGAGGTATTTTAACGGATCGCTATCTCAATGGTATTCCCGCTGATTCCCGCGCAGCAGGTAACCCATCACTACCGCCAGAAAGGCTTACATCTGCTACTTTAGCAAAAGTGAAAAAACTCAATGAATTAGCCTTAAATCGTGGACAAAAATTGAGTCAAATGTCATTAGCTTGGTTGCTGCGCCATGACCGCATTACTTCCGTACTTATCGGCGCAAGCCGTATCAGCCAAATCGATGATGCACTTGGCATGATGGAAAATCGTGATTTTAGCCAGCATGAGCTCAAAGCTATCGAGCTAATCTTAAATGACGAGTATGTATTAAATAACGAGCAGTAAACTCAATCATATTTTAGTTCCTAAGTGAGTGTCTCAACCACGGTTCGTACTGTGTAATTGAGACACTCTTTTCGTCTTGAATGAAACTACTTTTTATATCTAAACTGGCAAATTAACTTGTATGCAGCTGGAATAATAAATAATGAGAGCAATGGTGCTGTGATCATTCCACCAATCATTGGTGCTGCAATTCGACTCATGACTTCAGAACCCACTCCAGTTCCCAATAATATAGGTAATAAGCCTGCCAATATAACAGCCACAGTCATTGCTTTTGGTCGAACCCTTAGTACAGCACCTTCATATAACGCATTATCTAAATCTACCGCTGACAGTTTATGAGTACCTTGCATTTTTTCCTGATCTTCAATTGCATGCCGTAAATAAATCAACATCACGACACCAAATTCAGCAGCAACCCCAGCTAAGGCAATGAATCCTGTTCCTGTCGCCACGGATAAATTAAAGTTCATCCAATATAAAAACCAAACTGCGCCAACTAATGCAAAAGGAAGACTGAGTAAAATCAGTAAGGCTTCACTAAAACGCCTAAACGCCAAATAAAGTAATACAAAAATAATCATGATTGTTGCAGGAACCATAAGCATGAGTTTTTGATTGGCTCTTTCAAGCAACTCAAATTGCCCAGTAAATGAATAGCTAACTCCTGGCTTTATTTGAACATTATTTTTTATCGCGGTATCGATATCTGAAATAATAGAAACCATGTCTCGCCCTCGAGCATCAATATAGATCCAACTCGTTGGACGTGCATTTTCAGTTTTCAGCATCGGCGGACCAATATTTATGACTACATCCGCGACATCGCTTAAAACAATTTGCTGCTTATTCGGGGTCAAAATAGGTAATAGCTGCAGAGCAGAAACACTATTTCGGTAATCTTGGGGGTAACGAAGCGTAATAGGGTAACGCTCTATTCCTTCAACTGTATCACCAATCATTTCGCCTCCCGTCGCCATAGAAATATAAGCTTGCACATCGCTAATACTCATTCCATATCTAGCGGCTTTTTCGCGATCAATCTTCACATCAATATAGCGTCCTCCGACTAGCCTTTCCGCTAAAACAGAAACAACACCGGGTACGGTTTTCGTGACTTTCTCAATCTCTTGTGCAAATGCGTCTATTTCCTGTAGATCTTTCCCTGAGACTTTAATGCCAATAGGGCTTTTTACGCCTGTAGAAAGCATATCAATACGATTTCGTATCGGTGGAACCCATAGATTTGCTACCCCAGGTAAACGCACCGTTTCATCCAACTCTTCAATAATTTTTTCTAACGTCATTCCTTGACGCCATTCATCTTTAGGTTTTAAGCGAATCGTTGTTTCTATCATTTCCATAGGGGCTGAATCTGTAGCCGTTTCCGCTTTACCTACCTTACCGAAAACGGTATCAACCTCTGGAATACTTTTAATTAGTTTATCCGTATTTTGTAATAAAAAAGCCGCCTGAGCAGGAGAGACACCCGGTAATGTCGAAGGCATGTAAAGTAAATCCCCTTCATTAATTGAAGGTAAGAACTCACCACCGAGGTTCTTTAATGGCCATATAACAGTAAATAAAGCCAAAATACCGATGAATAACGTCGTTTTTGGCCAAGATAAAACCTTTAATAGAATCGGGCTATAGATAGAAATCAACCAACGATTTAAAGGATTTTTGGTTTCGCTCGGTATTTTTCCTCGAATCCAATACCCCATAAGAATAGGAATCACAATCAGCGCCAATGCAGCGGCACCAGCCATGGCATACGTTTTAGTAAATGCCAGAGGACCAAATAAACGCCCTTCCTGCCCTTCGAGGGTAAAAATAGGGATAAACGATAATGTAATAATTAATAAGCTAATAAATAATGCAGGTCCAACCTCAACAGCAGAGTCTGTAATTAATTTCCAACGCTGAGCATTTTCAAGGTTTTTTCCTTCGTTCTCGTTCTGCCAATGCTCTAATTTTTTATGTGCATTCTCAATCATGACAATAGCGGCATCTACCATGGCTCCGATCGCAATAGCAATACCACCAAGAGACATTATATTTGCATTTATGCCTTGATAACGCATGATGATAAACGCAATAAAAAGCCCAAGAGGTAAGGATATTATCGCGACTAATGCCGACCTAAAATGCCATAAGAAAATAGCGCAAACCAATGCCACGACAATAAATTCTTCAAGTAATTTATAACTTAAATTATCTATCGCATTATCAATCAGTATGCTTCTATCGTAGGTCGTTACAATTTGTACACCGTCAGGTAAGCTGCTGCTTAAATCGTTTAATTTCTGTTTTACATCTCGAATCACATCCCGCGCATTTTCTCCCGACCTAAGCAGAATAACACCACCAACGACCTCACCTTCACCATTTAATTCCGCAACACCTCTTCGCATTTCAGGTCCTTCTTGAATGCGAGCAACATCCCGTAAATAAAGTGGAACGCCATTTTCTGACATTTTGAGATATATTTTATTAAAGTCATCTAAGGATTGAAGATAACCTGTCGCCCTCACCATATATTCGGCTTCTGCAATTTCTATTGATGATCCACCCGCTTCTTGATTGGAGGCATCAACGGCCTGCTTAATTTCAGGAAGTGTGATTGAAAACTGTGCCAGTTTTAGGGGGTCGACAATAATCTGGTAAGACTTAACTACCCCACCGACCGTAGCGACTTCTGATACGTTAGGTAAGGCTTTTAGTTCATACTTTAAAAACCAATCTTGTAAAGCACGTAGTTCGGCTAAATTATGCTTTCCGCTCTTATCAACCAGAGCATATTCAAAAATCCAACCAACACCTGTGGCATCTGGTCCAATTGACGAGACCGCACCTTGAGGTAATTTTGTTTGAACTTGATTTAAATATTCTAAAACTCTCGATCTCGCCCAATATAGGTCGGTGTTATCTTCAAAAATAACATAGACGTAGGAGTCTCCAAATGCAGAAAAGCCGCGAACTGTTTTTGCACCTGGGACAGATAGCATTGTGGTTGTAATCGGGTAGGTCACTTGATTTTCAACAAGCTGGGGGGCCTTACCCGGGTAAGTTGTTTTGATTATAACCTGAACATCTGACAAATCAGGTAGTGCGTCAACAGGCGTATTTTTAATACTCCATACACCCCCAATGATGAGGAAGACCACCCCCATCATGATTAAAAACCGATTGGCTACTGAGCGCCTAATAATCCATTCCAACATAGCTTACTCCGACATTTTATGAGCAGAATGATCGACGGAGGCGTGATCCTCAGTTTTTTCGCGCATACGTTCTAAAGCGCCAGAAATATTGGCTTCTGAATCGATGAGAAAAATACCTTGAGTCACAATTTTTTCGCCAACTTCAAGGCCTTCTGAAATGGCTGTCATTTGTTGGTATTCGCGAATGACTTTCACTTTTTTGGGAATAAACTCCCCATTCTCACCAACCGCAATAACATGCTGCTCTTTGCCTGAATCAACAATCGATTGAGATGGAATTAATATGGCTTCATTCGTTGTTGCGATCAAATTCAAATATGCTGTCATACCAGGCTTTAACAGATTGTTCTTGTTATCAATTTTGGCACGAATATTAATTGTACGACTGGCAACATCGGCGCTAGGTAAGATAACCCAATCAGTAACAACAAATTTATGGGTTGGAAACGCGGGAATGGACAGAGAAAAGCTAATATTATTATCAAGTAAATCGGCAATAGATTGTGAAAGCGATGCATTCACCCATAGCGGATCCGTACCTTGAATCTGAGCGATAACAGCATCTTTAGTGACATTCATGCCTAACCGCAAATTCAGTGCAGTAATGACACCAGATATAGGTGCTTTGATGACAAAACGAGTTTGAACCTTTCCTGTATTCACAAACGTTTTGATAGATTCTTCAGGCATGCCATTTAAACGTAGACGTTCTAAAACACTATTTAAATTTGTTGGGTTATTTTCAATTGTTTTTAAAGCAAGATACTCACTTTGAGCCTCCACCCAGGCAGGGATCGTTAAATCAACCAAAGGAGTTCCTGCTGTTATTTTCTCACCAATTGCAAATGGATAGACTTTTTCGACAAAACCAGCGTCTCTGGCTTGAACCACAGCAAACTGATGATCATTGAATGCAATTTCAGCGGGAAACGTCATGTCATAGTTTAGCTTCCCCCATGTTACCTCGGTTGTCTTCAGTCCTAAGTTTTGAATTTGTGCAGGATTAATCGTGATACCATTTTGTTGAGTCGAGTCCGTATTTTCATCTGCATATTTAGGCATCAAATCCATATCCATAAATGGAGATTTACCCGGTTGTGCAAATTTAGTACTTGGATACATAGGATCATACCAATACAGAACCTGACGCTCTTTAGCTTCTGTTTTTAGCGTATTTTTTTCAATCGTGAAAAAATATCTATATATAAAGATTGAAAGCATACTTGAGATAATGATCAGTATGATAACCTTAGTTAAATTAACTAATGACATAGATCCCTCCATTTACTCAAATTTTTTTTCAATGGATTCCAATAATGAAATATTTCCATTTTGAATAAATGAAAATATCAAGTTATCACCATCACTAAGACCTTCAATCATCTTTTCATTTTGATAAGTGAATCGCATTGTCATTGGGGGCCAATTGATACTTTTTATTTCATTATGATTAATTGTTAGTTTTTTATTTTCTCTATCTATTGAAATGAGTTTTCCTTCTGCACTAATAATTGATACTGAACTCTCTTCATGATGAGATGAATGGCTATCTACCGTAGAGCTGGCATATCCAATAGTAGTAAAAAGAGAAATAGACATGACCATTATTGCTTTATTTAAATTTTTCATTACAACCTCATTAGTTAATATTCCCGCCACCTAAGGCAGAAAATAAATTGATTTCATTTTTTTGCTGTTCTATTTCCAGCATTAATAAATTTTGTTTTTCAGCAAACAAATCCCTTTGAGCATCTAGAACATTTAAGTAGCTCAAGCTTCCATATTTATAACCAGCTTGCTTTTGATTTAATATATTAGTTAAGGTGACAACATAAGCTTGTTGAGAATTAACTTGATTTTCAATACTAGATTTTAGCGCCATGAAATCTTTAACTTCCCTAAAAGCTGTTTGAATACTTTTTTCATAATTCACAATGCTTTTATTTTTTCTAATGTTTGCTAGCTCTAAATTCTTATTATTTTTATTACCAGTAAAAATTGGTAATGTGATTTTTGGAATAAAATTCCATATACCATTTGATGAGTCAAACAAACCTGAAATAGACTCATTACTACTTGATAAACCAGTATTAAATGAAATTGATGGAAAAAAAGCGGCTCTGGCCACACCAATATTTGCATTTTCAGCAATGATATTTTGTTCAGCAGCCATCACATCAGGGCGACTCAATAAAATTTCTGAAGGAATATTTTTAGGAATAGTAATAGGTGTATATTTCACTGATACTACATCAATATTTTTAGTATAATTGTTAGTTAAGTAATTCAATAAATTTTTATTTTTATCTATCTCAACTTTAATTTTTTCCATTTTTATATTAATAGATTGAACTTGACCTTTGGCTTGTTCGACATCAGAAGCCGTCGCACTTCCAGTTATTAATTTTTGCATCACAATTGATTGGCTATTTAAATAACTCGATTTTGTCTCTTCCGCTATACTTAGTAACTCTTGGTTGTAGACAATATCTAAATAGGCTTGAGCAACAGTTTTAATCGTTATAATCTCAGCAGCTCGATTTAACTCTTTCGAGGCTAAAAATTTAGCGCTATCTGCTTGTGTTAAATTTTTTATTTTGCCAAAAAAATCCAATTCATAGCTAATATCAATACCTGAACTATATTTTTTAGATAACGCTCTCTCCCCTTGTAGGTTTTTACTATACTCACTACTTAAAGAAGCTCCTACTTTAGGATAAAGCTCCGACTCTGTAATGCCGAACTGTATTTTTGCTTCTTCTATATCAAGAACAGTAAGATATAAATCAGTATTTTTTTCCAATGCAATTTTTATGATTTCTTGCATGTTAGGGTCAACAATAAAATCTGTCCAACTAGGAAGTATAAATACTGTTTTATTTTCGTCCATCAACGAGGTAAAGCTAGGTTCTATATTTACAGGAATATTAAGCTTAGGTCGCTGGTATTCAGGCTCAAGAGAAATACATCCAGTCAAAATTACGCTACTTGCTAGCAATAATACCTTAAGGTTATACATGGTCTAGCTATACCTCTATTGATTATCTATATTTTGCTAGTGTAGAAATTCCATCCTGTTAGATTCATGACATGAAAATGACAAATTTGTCATTTTACATTTCAATCATTCGATGACTAAAATGTGCCTTCCATCCCCAATATATTTAGAGGCTATTGTGAAATTACTCGTTGTTGAAGATGAAAAAAAAACTCGAGAGTATCTGTCCAAAGGCTTAACTGAATCTGGATTTATTGTGGATGCAATTGAAAATGGAATTACGGGTTTACATATGGCTTCCACAGAAGAGTATGATTTAATTATTCTTGATGTCATGTTACCCGATATCAATGGGTGGGAAATCGCAAAAAATTTACGAAGCATAGGAAAAAACACGCCTATTCTAATGTTAACGGCATTAGGAAATGTTGAACATCGTGTTAAAGGTTTAGAATTAGGTGCAGATGACTATTTAATCAAGCCTTTTGACTTTTCTGAGTTACTCGCTCGAGTTAGAACATTATTACGCCGTGGAAATAATGCCATACAAAAAACACGTTTCACCATAGCCGACTTACAAATCGATCTAATCAAAAGGCGAGTGATTCGCGCTAATGATAAAATAAATTTAACCAGTAAAGAGTTTTCATTACTTGAGTTTTTTGCTCTCCATCAAGGCGAAGTTTTATCCCGCTCTTTAATTGCCTCAAAAGTATGGGATATGAATTTTGATAGTGATACAAACGTCATCGATGTTGCAGTAAAAAGACTTAGATCGAAAATAGATCTCAACTATGAACCAAAATTGATCCATACAATAAGAGGAATGGGTTACTTATTTGAGCTACCTCAAGATGAATAAATTATTTAAGTTTTCCTCATCAATTTCTGCACGTCTTATTATTTCAATAAGTATTACCCTCTCCATTGCTCTATTTATATTTAGCGCTATCATGATAAAATCTGTTGTTATTCATTTCAAACAGCAAGATGAGTATTCAATAAATCAAATAAACTTAACGATCCATAGCCTTCTCACTAAAAATAATGGCAATAGCATTGAAATGCTATCTCAGATAAAAACGATTATTGATGAGCATCAGGATATTATATTTTATTTAGAAGATAGAAATGGAAAAATTTTAGCGGCATCCAGTACAACATCAGACATTATCAACCAACTAAAAAGCTATCATCCTAGTGGGAATCTTAAGCCACAACCTTTTGAAAGTTATCGATTATCAGAAACATTTATTGAATTACCTCAAAGCAATGATAAATACAGATTAGTCACTGCATTATCATTAAATTTTCATCATGACTACTTAGACTCATTAATTAACAATCTAATAATTACTGCATTAATTACCTGTGTGCTCAGTATTTTCATTGTTTATTTACTGGTCATTCGTGGGTTGAAACCTTTAAAAGAAGTCAGTGATGAAATTAAGAATGTCACTTCAGAAAATTTAAGTATTCGTTTAGATCCAAACACTGTTCCTGAAGAGCTCAAGCAGCTCACTATCTCTTTCAATCAAATGTTAATTAAAATTGAAGATGTATTTGTTCGACAAACTAATTTTTCAGCCGATATCGCTCATGAAATGCGAACGCCTATTACTAATTTAATGACAGAGACTCAAATTTCATTAAGTAAAAATCGTTCTAAAGAAGAACTCATTGAGGTCTTGTACTCTAATTTAGAGGAATATAATCGCCTATCAAGAATGATTTCTGATATGTTGTTTCTAGCAAAAGCAGATGACAATATGCTACTGCCCGAAAAAATAAATATAGATATAAGAAATGAAATCTCTGTTATTTTTGATTATTTTGAGTTCCTCGCTGAGGATAATGGTATTAGGCTAAAAGTAATTGGAAATGCCAAGCCGATATTGGCAGACAAAGAGATGTTCAGACGCGCATTAACCAACTTGATTTCAAATGCGATTCGCTATACGCCTAAAGGCGATGCTGTAAGTATTAATCTCTCTGATGTTAAAAATGGTGTTGAAATCATTATTAGCAACCCGGGGAAAAAAATCTCTGAAGAACATTTACCAAAACTTTTTGATCGTTTTTATCGTGTAGATAAATCCAGACAAAGAAAAAATGAAGGGAGTGGTATTGGTCTCGCGATTGTCAAATCCATTATTCTGGCTCATAAAGGAACCATAAATGTCACATCCGATGAATACTCTACGCGATTTACCTTATTTATACCGACAGAAAAATAAATAGATGTCTACTTTGTCATTTTACTGTCACCTTTGAGACAGAAATAAAACCTTATTATGATGCTAACAAAACATATCACCTAATAAGGATTTACCATGAAGAAAAGTATTATTACAGTTGCTATCATGCTTAGCACCATTAGCCTAGCTTATTCTCAAACTGACACGAATATTCATCAAAATGCTGCCACTGCATTAAATTTTAATGAAAATAATACGTCACCAGCAAATCAGCAGGCAATTAACCAACATCTAAATCAAGCTGGTATCAATACAGAAAAAAATATTAATTCTGGTTCATCTTTTTCAGAACTAGAAGAGCATGAAAAACAAGCAGTTTCCCTCAGTTTTTCAAAAAACAATACATCTCCAACCATGGAGAAAATGATAAATGACCATAAAAAACAATCTACTAATGCACAGTCCAATGAAATCAATGGCATAACAACCTTTTCTACTTTGACTAAAGAAGAAAAGGCAACGGTTATATTAAACTCACATAAAAATAATTAATAATGATTAATTAAAGAACAAACTAATAAATTCAAAAATAAATATAAAACTGAACCACCATGTATAAAACCATCATTTTATCATGGTGGTTTTTATTTATACCTGACGCCTCTAAAACCATCAAGATTAATAAATAATATTTATCCTCATTAAATTTAATTAATCAGTTATCTAATTCCACATATTGATTACAACTGATTATTAATTAAACTTCCCTTGCAGTTTAATTAATCTACTTTATAACGAGGAATTTATATGCATAAAATATCTACTATCTTAGTTACCTTATTATTTCCTTTATCAGCTCTTTCCATGACCGTACCGACCGATTCTCAGCAAACCGCCACCGAATATCTATGGAGTAACGGCGGTAATGGTGGACACGGGGGTAATGGCGGTCATGGTGGAAGCGGTGGTAGCGGCGGGCATGGAGGCAATGGTGGAAACGGTGGTAATGGAAATTAAATAAACCCAATTATTTGATTATTTCCCCCTTCATTCATGAAGGGGGATGGAGGAAACAATGGTTAATCAATCTCTATTTCAATTTTTCTCTATTTTAATTTTCACAGCAACACCAATATTAAGTCACTCCAACAACCTTCATATTAATAAAGCCAATTTATTCCATTTAAATAAACATATTATTATCGATAATATTTCGCAGTCACATTTTTGTGTTCCTTTTTATTGCAGAAATTATTATTTCCATCTTTCCGATAATGGCGTTAATGGCACTCATGGGCAACATGGCAGTGGAGGGAACGGCGGTAATGGCGGAGTCGGTGGCAATGGTGGCAGCGGAGGTAATGGTCAACATGGTGGAAATGGTGGCAACGGCGGTAGTCAGGGTCACGGCAACCATGGAGGTCACGCAACTTCCGGTAGTAATGGAAATGGCGGCAACGGCGGAAATGGTGGTGTAAATGGCGGTGACGGTGGACACGGTGGCAACGGGGATGGCCTAGGTAACGGGGGTAACGGCGGAAACGGATCCGTCAATGGTAGTGGTGGCAATGGCGGAAACGGAGGAAGTCATGGTGGCCACGGTGGTAATGGAGGAGACGGTGACGGTAGTGGAAATGGCGGGAATGGTGGAAATGCAGGTATTGGGGGACAAGCAGGTAAAGGCGGCAAAGGTGGGTCAAATGGTGGGCAAAATGGCACGGATGGTACCAGCTATTAATTCCCTCATCAAAAAACGGAAGCCGATTCAGCTTCCGTTGTTAACATTTCCTTTAGCGGCGAACTTCAATTACTGCTTCGGTGCTAACTTCATTAAGAATTCGCGTAATTGAGCAAAATCTGACGGTAAGAAGTGAGAAAGCAGTGGCAAATCAGCACGTTCCGCCAGCTCTTTTGGCAGCGAAATTTGTTTATTTAAGATAGCTTCCACGCTCTCTTTGAATTTCGCAGGGTGGGCAGTTCCTAAGAACAAACCATATTCACCATCTTGCAGTTGATCACGTAGGACACGATAAGCAACCGCCGCATGAGGCTCTGATAAATAACCTTTTTTATCCAACTCACGTACAGTCTCTTGAGTCACTTCATCACTCACTGCACCATAACCTAACTCTTTTAATGACCAGCCTTTACGACGGAATAATTCTTCAATGCGTGGCCAGTTATTTGGCTGGCTTACATCCATTGCGTTAGATAATGTCGCAACGGTTTGATGCGGTGCCCATTTTCCATCGACTAAATAGCGCGGAACGGTGTCATTAACGTTAGTGGCAGCGATAAAGCGTTTCACTGGTAACCCCATGGATTTCGCCAGTAAGCCCGCGGTTAAATCCCCAAAGTTGCCACTTGGCACAGAGATCACCAGTTGATCGCGTTTTTCTGCTGGGATCTGAGCAACCGCTTCAAAATAATAGCAAATCTGCGCTAATAGGCGGCTAATATTGATGGAGTTCGCAGAGTTCAAATACAGGGCTTTTTTCAGTTCTTCATCATCAAAAGCGTGTTTGACCATCGCCTGACATGCATCGAAATCATCTTTGATAGCCACAGTATGGATATTTTTACCCAGCGTACAGAATAGTTTTTCTTGCAGTGGGCTGATTTTGCCTTCTGGGTATAAGATAACCACTTGAACATTATCCAAACCATAGAATGCATGGGCTACAGCTGCACCGGTATCACCAGAAGTTGCGGTTAAGATAGTGACTGGCGCACCACCAGCTACTTGACCTAGCGCTTGTGCCATAAAGCGGCCGCCAAAGTCTTTAAATGCCAATGTTGGTCCGTGATATAGCTCTAACGTTGCCACATCATCTTCCACTTTAGAAACGGGTGCAGGGAACGCAAAAGCCGCTTTAACTCGATCAGCGAGCTGCGCTGCCGGAATTTCATCCCCGATAAACGCACTCAAAATACGGCTACTACGAGTGACAAAATCCAACTTCAGTAATTCATCAATTTCACTGGCGCTAAACTCAGGTAAGTCTTGAGGGAAAAATAACCCTTGTTGCTTACCTAACCCTTGTTTCACGGCTTGCGCGAAGCTGACTTGTTCGTTGTTATCTTTTAAATTATACAGTTTCATCGTTTACCCTATTGTCCTTGCACCCGCCATATCTAAACGACAGATATGCACAAAGCCTTCATCATTTTGAATGTAATGTTGTTGTAGGTACTGCACCATCTCTTCTGCGATTTTTTTATCATCACAAATAGTAAAAATTGTGGGTCCTGACCCCGAAATTCCACATGCCAGCGCACCAATTTTCTTCGCATGTTCACGCGCCTTCGCAAAACCCGGCAGCAACTGAGTACGGTATGGCTCTGCGACGACGTCTTTGATCATCGTGACCGCTAATTCAGGCTGATGAGTATGACATGCATGGATAAAGCCGGATAAATAGCGTCCATGGTTAACAATGTCATGACGAGAATAGCTATCAGGTAAAATGGCTCGCGCTTCCGCGGTGGAAACTTTAATTCCCGGATAGGCCATCACCCAATACCAATTTTCAAACGCAGGGACAGGCTGAGAAATAATGCCATTTTGCTCGATGATCAGCTGTAAGCCCCCCAAGTAGCAAGGCGCGACGTTGTCATAGTGAATACTGCCTGAAATACGCCCTTCTAGCTCGCCCATCATGCCAAGCAGTGCCGTTTGGTCAAATGGCTTATCTGCAAACTCATTGAGCGCCATCAGCGCAGCGACGACAGAGCAAGCACTTGAACCTAAACCCGAACCAATTGGCATATTCTTTTCAAGGGTCATTGCCACGTTCAGTTTTTTACCAAGGCGCTCGCAAAACAGTTCCCAGCATTGGTAAACAATGTTGTGTTCCATTTTTTTCGGTAGCTTAGAAACAAATCGACCTTGGTTTTCTAATGAAAATGTCTCTGCCGCTTCAATGCTGACACAGTCACCGAGCAGTGAACCATCAACCGGGGAGACTGCTGCGCCTAGCACATCAAATCCAACGCTCACATTACCAATTGAAGCGGGTGCATAAACTTTGATCACTTCTTAAACTCCCAATTTCCATGATAGGGTACGCAGCATATCCGCAAATACACCCGCTGCAGTTACATCATTACCAGCACCGTAACCTCTGAGAACTAAAGGAATTGGTTGATAGTAGCGTGTGTAGAATGCCAGTGCGTTTTCGCCATTTTTTACTTTAAACAGTGGGTCATTTCCGTCAACAGCAACCATTTTCACCTGACAGCGACCTTCTTCGATAAGACCCACATAGCGTAACACTTTTTCTTCTGCTTCTGCCGCTTTTATCCGCGCAGCAAATTGGGCATCAAGTTGTGGTAAACGAGTCATAAACTCAGCAACACTGCCTGAACTGTCGAAATCAGCAGGGAGTACAGATTCAATATTGATGTCACTAAGTTCTAATTCATAACCCGCTTCACGGGCTAAAATCAGTAATTTACGCGCCACATCCATGCCGGATAAATCGTCGCGAGGATCTGGCTCTGTGAAGCCTTTTTCCTTCGCGAGCGTTGTCGCTTCTGATAAGGACATCCCTTCATCCAATTTACCGAAAATAAATGACAGGGAGCCTGACAAAATTCCGCTGAAATGAACTAATTCATCCCCTGCGTTCAGTAAGTTTTGTAGGTTTTCGATAACCGGTAAACCCGCCCCTACGTTGGTATCATAAAGGAATTTACGTTTTGAGCTTTCGGCAGCGGTACGAAGTTGATGATAATAATCCATCGACAATGTATTGGCTTTTTTGTTCGGCGTAACGACGTTAAAGCCGTCTTTTAAGAAGCTAGCATATTGCTCCGCAATCTCTTGGTTGGACGTACAGTCGATGATCACCGGGTTTAAAAAGTGATACTCACGCTCTAAACGGATCAAACGGCTGAGGCTAAACGGCTCTTTGGCTTCGGCTAATTCTGCTTTCCAATTATCTAAATCAATTCCTTGCATATTGATCAGCATCGCTCTTGAGTTCGCTATCCCACAGACACGTAGATCAATATGTTTTTGCTTCAGCCACTGTTGTTGACGGTGGATCTGTTCGATCAATGCATTACCTACGCCGCCTACACCGACAATAAAGGCCTCAATCACTTGCTCCGCATTGAACAACATTTGGTGACATAAACGCACCGCTGAAGTGGCTGACTCATTGGCGATCACCGCAGAAATTGAACGCTCAGACGAGCCCTGTGCGATAGCAACGATGTTGATATTGCCGCGGGTTAATGCTGAAAAGAAACGTGCGGAGATGCCTTTTAACGTCCGCATACCATCCCCAACAACGGAGATGATAGCCAGTTGCTCCATCACATCTAACGGGTCTAATGCGCCGTCTTTAAGCTCTAAATAAAATTCTTCCTCTAATGCACCTCGAGCGCGCTGTAGCTCATTTTGCGGCACACAGAAACTGATACTGTATTCCGACGATGATTGCGTAATAAGCACCACAGAGATCCCTTTACGAGACATAACCGAGAAAATACGTGCGGCCATACCGACCATACCTTTCATACCCGGACCAGAGATATTGATCATCGCCATATTATTCAGGTTAGTGATCCCTTTTACTGGCGTGCTAGCATCCGTTTGACCATCACCAATCAGCGTACCCGGTGCGCTTGGATTAGTGGTGTTTTTGATCAGGCAAGGGATTTGGAATTGTGCAATTGGAGCGATAGTACGAGGGTGTAAAACTTTCGCGCCAAAATAGGAAAGCTCCATCGCTTCTTGGTATGACATCCCTTTGAGTAAACGGGCATCAGGCACTAAACGCGGGTCGCAAGTATAAACCCCATCAACATCTGTCCAAATTTCACAGCAATCTGCACGTAAACATGCCGCTAATACCGCAGCCGAGTAGTCGGAACCATTACGGCCTAGCACCACCAGTTCACCTTTCTCATTTCCAGCCGTAAACCCTGCCATCAACACGAAATGGTCTTTAGGAATGTTCAGCTCCGCAATGCGTTTAGTAGACTCATTGATATCGACGGTGGATTCCAGATAGTGACCTTTGGCCAGCAAGCTTTTCACCGGATCAATCACAGTGACTTTATGACCGCGAGCTTTTAATACAGATTCCATGATGGCGATAGAGAGCTTCTCACCACGGCAGATAATAGAGGCGTTGATGCTATCAGGACATTGTCCTAGAAGAGTAATACCATGCAGTACTTGTTTAATTTGCGCGAATTCGTGTTCAGTCAGCTTTTTCAGTTTGTCATATTCAAAGCCGGGCTGCTTTTCTTTTAATCCCTTTAATAGATTAGCAAAAATCATTTCTGCATCACTCACATGCGTGATGACATCCTGACCTGCTGCCGTTTTTTCAATCATCGCTACCAAATGGTTAGTGATTTTCGCCGGTGCAGATAGCACCAAAGCGACTTGTCCATCTGCCAATTTGCTTTCCGCGATATCAGCAACATTAAGTACCCGTTCGTCATTTGCGACTGAAGTACCGCCAAATTTAAGCACACGCATGGTATTTCTCTCCTGAATTAGCGCCAAAAAAAAGCCCACATCTTTTTAGGATGCGGGCTTTTTCATTTTTATTTTTTGGATGCGTCAGCCCGCCCCGTTTCCTGTGGTCACGGTGGTGGTGGTAATAATCGTAGTCAGGCTGATGTTACGCATAAAATTTGTTTGTCTCGTAGGGAACATTTCGGTTTCTCCCTATACGGTTAAAGTAATCACACAATAATGTCAAATTTATTTGCATTTATGCCCCCAGAAGTAGCGACAATTCTGCTCAGAGATCCACTGTATCCATCAAAAATATCTTCATAAAAAGAGAGATAGCCCCAAAATTTCAGTTTTAAAGTTTATTAATTCTCAAATTAATAGATTTTAATTTTATTTGAAAAATAACCACACGATCTGCATAAAAAACAATCAAAACTCAAATTTGATGGCGGCATTTTAACCGTATGTCCTAACAGTAAATTTGAAATAAATTGCTATCAATGACCTATCTTCCTCCCGCTTATTAATCTTGATCAATATTTTTACTAACCTTAAAAAATCCTACTTAGTTTTAGATCAAAATTGCACATAAGAAACTGAATAGTCATTCAGTTAATTATAAACATGCAAACATTAATTCAGATATTTCTGAGGATTCTTGTTATTTTTTTGTAAAACAAAATAGATTCACGCAAAGAGAGTAAGTGTAATCACTTAGTTTTTCTTATAAAAAACTAAAAATACTTTTTTTACGCGATTTTGATGTGCTAAACGAAATTTTACTCTCTGACGATTTTAAGGCGTTCTGAAGACGCAAAAATGACTTACGTGACTTAGCTTAAGTTAAATCCAAATGTCTTCATCCCTATTCATATCTACCTTTCTGTACGGTATCACGATGAAAAACGAGCATTATCTCTCCTTTTTTCTATTATTTTTATCGTCAATTCGATATCTCTATAACAAATAATTTTGGTATAATTATCTACCTAACAATCATTGTTAACGTGCTACAATTGATTTTGATATGTATCAACAAAAGTTAGTTTTTTAGGTGGTAAATGCAGTATTAGCTGTTATATTGCTGTTAACAGCCCAATATTGGGAAAGTGCTTAAGTTTTGGTAAGTTTTATGGCCATTTTGCCTAATGGATAGGCAACGTTAAGTCACTGAAAAATGTAAAGACAAATTTATACTCATAGACGTGTTTTTCCAGATAATCATACCAACAACCACCTAACTGGAAACGGCCTATGGGTTCAGTATTTTTATTTTAATACTTTAGGTAGCAAATATGCAGACCCCACACATTTTGATCGTTGAAGACGAGATTGTCACACGTAATACGCTGAAAAGTATCTTTGAAGCGGAAGGCTATGTTGTTCATGAAGCCACCGATGGTGAAGAAATGAATAATGTTCTTTCTGAACATGACATCAACTTAGTGATCATGGATATTAACTTACCAGGCAAAAACGGCTTACTGCTGGCTCGTGAACTACGTGAGCAAGAAAGTATTGCATTAATGTTCTTAACTGGTCGTGATAACGAAGTTGATAAGATTCTTGGTCTTGAAATCGGCGCTGATGACTATATCACCAAACCATTCAACCCACGCGAATTAACTATCCGTGCACGTAACTTACTGTCCCGTACTATGAATTTAGCGGGTGGTACAGAAGAACGCCGTCTGGTTGAGAGCTATAAATTCAATGGCTGGGAATTAGACATTAATAGCCGTTCTTTAGTGAGCCCTGCTGGTGAACACTACAAATTACCACGTAGTGAATTCCGTGCAATGCTTCACTTCTGTGAAAACCCAGGCAAAATCCAAACTCGTGCAGACTTACTGAAGAAAATGACTGGCCGTGAGTTAAAACCTCATGACAGAACAGTCGATGTGACTATCCGTCGCATTCGTAAGCACTTTGAGTCTACGCCAGATACCCCTGAAATCATTGCCACCATCCACGGTGAAGGCTACCGTTTCTGCGGTGATTTAGACGAATGATTTCATTCTGATTAATGAAAAGCCGGCGCAAGCCGGTTTTTTTTTCAATAAAACAATTAATTGCCTTTATTGAAAAAAATCATTTAAAGCTCAATCTAGTAATAAGAAAAAATATTGACACAAAAAAATAGATAAGCATAATTAGGGACAACAACGCTCATTATGCTCCTTTTATAACGTTCATTCGTTTTTTAGGAATGTAATGAGCTTTTTTATTAATAAAAATCGCGATGGAACCGCAAGAATATGCCTTATATCCCTTATATAAAGCCGTATAAAACACCTTCGGACATCATTTCAGATCTAAAAATAAAACAGCTTAGTTTTATTGATGAAAATATCGCAGAGAAAATATTATCTCAAATAAACTACTACCACTTTAAAATTTACCTTCACCCTTTGTTAGACCCTAGTTGCCCTACAGGAAAAAACTATAGACTAGGTGAATATTTTGAAGATGCTGTTGATATATATCGATTTGATGAACAAATTAGATTTATTCTTTTCAAGGCTATTGCGAGAATTGAAATAAAATTAAGAAGCCGCTTAGATCAAGTCATGTCCTCTATTAGTGGTAACCCTTTTTGGTATCTTGATAATCAATGGTTCAATATAAAAAACAATAATACCTACTCTATTGACTCTATTCGTAACAAGATAAGTAATGAGTTTTCAAATACAAAAGAAGAGTATGCCTCTCATTATAAATCAAAATATTACAATACTACCCATGATAACTATAAATTTTTACCTCCATTTTGGATAGCCTGTGAGTTTCTCAGTATTGGAACAATATTAAAGATATACGATAACTTAAATACACCTATTATCAACCAACGTTCTGGTGCTCCATTGGATTCAATGGCACTAGAATTTGGCGCGCCTAGTTTTAAAATACTTTGTTCTTGGGCTAGAACACTTAGAGATATAAGAAATCGTTGTGCTCACCATAGTCGATTATGGAACGCAAACTTACGGGCACCTTCACATATCATTCGATTACTTAATACCTCACCAACAAATGACAATCGCATCTATACCTCATTCGCAATGACACATAGAATATTATTGTCTTTAGGTATACAAGATATTAATTTATATGACGATTTAACAACATTAATAGGAAAATACCACTGCGTAAAAAGCTATTTAGATAGCGCAGGCTTCCCGGAAAAATGGCATGCGGATCCATTCTGGTCATAATAATCAAAGTGAACTGATTGTTAGCATGAGTCATTTTAAATAAGATGCCAGTAAAGTGTATTACTGACATCTTAACCCATCACCACGGCATAATCGGCACAGCGCTTAACGCATTTTTAGGCGAGCCGTCGATCATCTTATCGGAATAGGTCAAATAGACGAGTGCATTACGTTTTGGGTCGTAAAAACGAACCACTTGGAGCTTTTTAAACACCAGTGACGTTCTCTTTTGGAAAACCACCTGCCCTTTTTTCGGGTTACGTTTCACTCGGTCATTTAGCTCAATAGGACCCACTTGTTGGCAGGAAATGGCCGCGTCCGAGGTATCTTCCGCTAATCCAAGTCCGCCTTTAATCCCGCCCGTTTTTGAACGGCTTAGGTAGCAAGTCACATTGTCCACATCCGGGTCATCAAAAGCTTCAACGACTATTTTATGGTCAGGGCCAAGCACCTTGAATACCGTATCCACTGAGCCGATTTCTTCTGCGACTGCCATAAAAGATAGTATAGACAACATTGATCCTAAAATGAGGTTTTTCAGTGTATTACCTTTCGCAATACCTTTTTTAAATTTGGAAGAACGCATACAGTATTCCCTTTTCAGCTTAACATCTGAATTTTAAATAACCTAAACGGCAATAATTCTGTTTATTAACTAATTATTAAATACAACTCATTTACTATAAACGAAAAAGGTAACTTGTTATAGAATAGCCACTCATTGATTACTCATATCTGTTCTGTGAGTCGTATTGCCTGGGGATATCCATGGATCAAACAAATATTATTCGCGACCTTCTTCGTTGGATAGATGATAACCTTGATAAACCATTGTCTTTAGATAATGTTGCCGCAAGAGCGGGTTATTCAAAGTGGCATTTACAGAGAATGTTCAAGGATGTGACCGACCAAGCAATTGGTGCTTATATTCGCGCTAGACGCCTATCTCGTGCCGCGGTTGCACTGCGCTTAACGAGCCGTCCCATTCTTGATATTGCATTACAGTATCGATTTGATTCACAACAAACTTTCACTCGCGCTTTTAAAAAACAGTTCAATCTGACGCCTGCATTTTATCGCCGCACTGAAGAATGGTGCGCAACCGGTATTTGTCCACCGATCGTGTTAGATGAACACTCTCCACTGGATTATGAATTTGTCACGATGGTCGAGCAGCCATTGGTTGGTTTGGAGCAAAGTTGTTCCTATGTGCTTGAAGAGTGGTCAACCGCCTGCTCACAAATGCGTCAGTCTTTCTGGCGATATTATTTAGAGCACACCACCAAAGTCGCTTCCGAAGTATTTGGTTTGCATCATGCGATTCATAGTGCCGATAAAGATGATGAGCAAACGGTGTTTTATACCACCGCAGTGAAACCCGAAGATGCGAGCTTTAGTAACACCGAATATAGCCATGTTACGATCCCCGCAGGCGAATATGTGAAATTTAATTATCGTGGTGAGACGACGAGAGAAAGAATGCAAGAGTTCCTTTACCATGTTTATGGTGTCTACTTGCCAAAACTGAATCTCACTCGCCGTCCAGGCTATGATGTAGAAAACTACAAAATCAAAAATGTGACGCACAATGAGATAACGGATACAGATCCAAGAACGCACATTGAAGCATTCAGCTATTATGTTCCGATCAAAAAGCCTGAAGCTAACTAAACACCAAAAACAAAGGCGCTTCATACACTGAAACGCCTTTTTCTTTTTCGCTGCTTTACATCTTAACCTTGCTGTTCATCAAGGGCAGGCTGAGAAAGATGCGTCACCTCCCCCGCCGTTTCCACAATCCAGCCATTGGCTAACCATGGGCTATTTTGATAATCAACGCGAGATAGCGAGCAGTTACGTAGACGCAAGCGGCGCGGCGAGTTTGCAGGCACACCTAAGATACGACTTAACAATGTACTAAGCGCCAAGCCATGGCTGACCAATAATGGACGACTTCCTTCTGGCAGTTCAAGGCAACCATTTAACGCCGCAAACATACGCGTGAAGAGTTCATCCATAGATTCCCCTTCTGGAATACGGCCACCTTCGGCACCATTTATCAGGCTTTGACGCCACTGTTCTTCCTGTTCAGACAGCGAGCCAATTTCTCGTTGCTCCAAGACACCCATATTTAATTCACGCAGACGCGGTTCTGTGATAATTTCACACCCGCACACTTGTGCAATAATTTGTGCAGTTTCAAGTGTGCGTCCCATATCACTAGTGATAATATGGGTAATACCTTCGGATTTAACCCGTTGAGCGACCTGCATTGCCTGTTGACGACCTAAAGTAGTCAAAGGGCTATCAGATTGTCCCTGTATGCGACGTGCAACGTTCCATTCAGTTTCGCCATGGCGAACAAGATAAACCTGTAACATAGATGTGTTCCGTTATTACTGTACAAAGTATGTGTTCAAAGGAAAATAATTAATGTACCAAGTTATAGCTGCAACGACGAATCCAGCCAAAATTAAAGCGATTCATCTTGCTTTCGATGCCGTTTTTGGGCCTGGCAGTTATCAAATTGAAGATATTAATGTCGATAGCAGTGTTCCACAGCAACCTATCGGTAATAATGAGACCCGTACAGGAGCAAGACAACGTGTGATGGCATCACGCCAAGTACGCCCAGAAGCTGACTTTTGGGTGGGTATTGAGGCGGGTGTTGAAGATGACATGACATTTGCATGGATTGTGATTGAGCACCATCAAATCCGTGGAGAATCCCGTTCTGCCAGTATTATGATCCCAGAAAAAGTGCTTGCGGGGATCCGTGAAGGCCGTGAACTGGGTGATGAAATGGCTGACCTTACTGGTATCAATAATATCAAGCAACAAGGCGGCGCGATTGGCTTTTTCACCAATGGCGTGTTGACTCGCACCAGCGTTTATCAACAAGCGCTAATACTGGCTTTAGTTCCTATTAAACACGAAATTTATAAAGAGCTAAATAACATAGAAGACTAATTATACTCAAAATGATTTAAAATGCATGTGGGGCTCTTAGCAATAAGAGCCCCACTTTTATTTTTTGAGAATAATCATTGGCTGTATTAAAAGATAATCAAAAATTACAGTAGCTTAGATTCCAGCCACTCTTTTACCGGAATAGGGGCTGACTTTAAACTGTTTGAGCCACGAGTAATGGTAGCAATGCCTACGCCAAGCTCATTTTTTAATTCACGCTGGCTCATTTCACCGCGCATTAATTCCTGAACAATCCTAACGCGAGTCCCTAAAGCCGTCCGTTCATCCGGTGTCAGTAATAGCTGAAGAATCGAATCCTGTATATTTTGCTCAAAGGCCATTTGCAGCAGCTCTACAAAACGTTGCCAATCCGCATTTTCATCGGCGGTTAACGCCGGGTCTGGTGTATATTCTACAGTCATCATCTACCCTTCCATACTATTAAACTAGTACAAATAATAGCACAGAACACTATCGCGTATAGTTAAAAATACAGTACTCATCTTGTTGAAGATAAACCAAACCTACCAACAAGATGAAATTCCATACAAATTAATACTTCATATTCCATTCGTTCGCGGATAACACATTGCCTTTTTCACCTAAGAAATGTTTATAAAACAAATCGTAAGAGAGAACATTCTTCACATAACCACGGGTTTCTGCAAACGGAATACTTTCCACAAAAGCTACCGCATCGATACGTCCTGCGCTGTTGCCTAACCAACGAGTCACTCGCGATGGACCGGCATTATACGCCGCACTGGCTAAGATACGGTTATTGCCAAATTGCTGATAAACATCATCAAGATACGCGGTACCTAACTCAATGTTCATCACAGGGTTAGTCAGTTGCCCTGCATTCACATAACCAGTGATACCTTGCTTTTGCGCCGTATGTTTTGCTGTCGCTGGCATTAACTGCATTAAGCCTGTCGCGCCAACTGGAGATTGCGCTTGCGGGTTCCATGCGCTTTCTTGGCGAGCAATGGCCATAGCATAGCTTTTTTGGATCATTTTACTGCGAGTGTAATTATCAAACTGTTTTTCCCACGCCAGTGGGAAACGTTCTTCCAGATGATCCCACAACTTTGCCGTGATCGTCGCTTGAACGCTCAAATCTGCCCACTTATTATCGAAAGCATAACGGGCGAGCTGCTCTTGTTGATTAGGGGACATAGAAGAGACCAAATTGATCCACTCTGAGCGCGCTAGATTGTCCATCTCCCAATACATTAGCTCACGGATACGCTGAATTTGCTGCATGCTGTGAATACTGGCGTCAGGTTTCACGGCTTTATTCACCATGACTGGGTAATCCATTTTTAGCTGCTGGGCGGCTACCATCGGGTAGAAACCACGCTTCGATGTTAATTCTCGCAGTATGCTTTCACCTTCAGCGGTTTTACCTTGGTCAATCAAGGTAATAGCCTGCCAATATTGCCATTCTTCCTTATTTTTTACATCGTTCGGCAGTTGTCGCAACCATGAGGCTAAACCCGTTTTATCCCCTTCTCCCAGCGCTAAACGTACACGGCGCTCTTTTAAAGCGGCAGAATTGGTTTCACGGATCACTTCATCACGCCACATTGCCTGCTCAGGAGTGACATCACCCCCCATATATTGCCATGCAATGCTGTCTTTCATTTGCTGGTTTTCTGCCATATTCATTTTCTGAGCAGAGCTAATCCCCGCTAATGCCGTGCGTGCAGCATCAGGAGATTGACGCGCATAGCGGCTAAATCCAGCTAATGTGGCTTGACGCGTAAAATCGGTCGGCGTCAAAGTTTTCGCAAATGAGACAACCGAAGCGGGGTCATTTTGCAGTTTCACTAACGCATCAGAGATAGTTTTGTAGCTGCTTGGTAGGCGTTTCGCGAGGTAAGTTGCCGTTGACGTGTTACCGTCTTTGATAGCAAGGTGAATACGCGCCAAAATCATATCCGTTGAAAGATATCCGGCTTTTTCCCATTCAGTAAACAGTTTGTCGCACGCCGCAGGCATGGAATTACCATTGAGCCACATTTTTTCAGCGCCTTGCCATGCAACCTGTTTATTTCCTGTCGCCCAATTCGCAAAATAGAAATTACATTGCGCTTCAGCAGGTTGTGGCGGCTCAGGGCTAAATGCCAATAACGATGTCCACTCTTGGCGACGCGCCAGCTCATTCACAAACCGGTTTTTGAGAGTTTTCGCTACAGGCAACGTTGGGTATGCGTCGATAAATTCTTGCGCTTGTTTTGGCGAGATAATGTCTAAATCTTGTGACAGCTCGCGGTATTCCAAATACGGATACAGCGGATAATCACGTAAGGTTGGCAATAAACGCTCAACTTCATCCATCTTATTGGCATCCCAAGCGACCTTAATTGCCTGATAACGTTCACGTTGTGCCTGTAGAGAATCAGCCCAAACTGTTGTGGATACCAACAGCATGGTGACCGGAACTGCCGCTAACCAACCTTTCATGTTTATTCGCTCCATCGCTTAAATCTTGTTAGAGATTGACCTCAAACATACTCAAAGCATTCATTAGATATATCAATAATGTTAATGCTACCTAAAGTTTTCAGCCAGCAACAGAGGAGATTTCTTGAAATGGTTGGGTTTACAATCTTTTACTTATTCGATTCGTTAACCCTGACAACACGGATAACCTAGACCAGCCTAGGGGCGATCGGGTATAGTTCATGACAAACCGTTTATGGCTGTTTTTCCTTGTTAATGGGTCACGTTAATTGATAAGGATAAAAAACAGAGAAAAATTAAAATTCCCTTTATAAAACAAAAGGTAAAATAAATTGGCTCAATACGTTTACAGTATGTATCGAGTGGGAAAAGTAGTTCCCCCGAAACGTCATATTTTAAAGAACATCTCTCTGAGCTTCTTTCCTGGGGCGAAAATTGGTGTTTTAGGTCTCAACGGTGCAGGTAAATCAACGTTACTGCGTATCATGGCGGGTATTGATACCGATATCGAAGGGGAGGCTCGCCCTCAACCGGGTATTAAAATTGGTTATCTGCCACAAGAACCAAAACTGAATCTGGAACATACCGTTCGTGAAGCCGTTGAAGAAGCGGTCAGCGAAGTGAAGAACGCTTTAACTCGCTTAGACGAAGTGTATGCGCAATATGCCGATCCAGACGCTGATTTTGACAAACTTGCGAAAATCCAAGGCGAGTTAGAAGCGATTATTGCCGCACAAGACGGTCATAATTTAGATAACCAACTGGAACGTGCTGCTGACGCACTGCGCCTGCCAGCTTGGGATGCGGTTATCGGAAACTTGTCTGGGGGTGAGCGCCGCCGTGTGGCTATCTGCCGCCTGCTACTGGAAAAACCAGACATGCTGCTGCTCGACGAACCAACCAACCACTTGGATGCCGAATCCGTTGCTTGGTTAGAGCGCTTCCTGCACGACTACGAAGGCACCGTTGTGGCGATCACCCATGACCGTTACTTCCTCGATAACGTTGCCGGTTGGATCCTTGAGCTTGACCGTGGTGAAGGTATTCCATGGGAAGGTAACTACTCTTCTTGGTTGGAACAAAAAGATGAGCGTCTGGCGCAAGAAGCGTCAACAGAAGCCGCTCGTCGTAAATCCATCGAGAAAGAACTTGAGTGGATCCGTCAAAACCCGAAAGGTCGCCAGTCTAAAGGTAAAGCGCGTTTGGCTCGCTTTGATGAGCTCAACAGTGTTGAATACCAAAAACGTAACGAAACCAGCGAGCTGTTTATCCCACCGGGACCACGTTTAGGTGACAAAGTTATCGAAGTGGAAAACCTGAGCAAGTCTTACGGTGATCGCGTTCTGATCGACAACCTGAATTTCTCGATCCCTAAAGGGGCGATTGTCGGGATCATCGGTCCAAACGGTGCGGGTAAATCTACCCTGTTCCGTATGATTTCCGGTCAAGAGCAGCCAGATTCTGGTTCAATCACCTTGGGTGATACCGTGAAAATTGCTTCTGTGGATCAGTTCCGTGATGCAATGGATGACAGCAAAACTGTGTGGGAAGAGATTTCCAACGGTCAAGACATCATGCGCATTGGTAACTTTGAGATCCCAAGCCGTGCTTACGTTGGTCGCTTTAACTTTAAAGGCATTGACCAAGGTAAACGCGTGGGCGAACTGTCTGGTGGTGAGCGTGGTCGTTTACATCTGGCAAAACTGCTGCAAGTTGGCGGCAACGTACTTCTGCTCGATGAACCAACCAACGACCTCGACGTTGAAACTTTACGCGCACTGGAAAACGCCCTGTTAGAATTCCCGGGCTGCGCAATGGTTATTTCCCATGACCGTTGGTTCCTTGACCGTATCGCAACGCACATCATCGACTACCAAGATGAAGGCAATATCACTTTCTTCGAAGGTAACTTCTCTGAGTACGAAGATTATAAGAAACGCACTTTAGGTGCGGATGCGCTGCAACCACACCGCATCAAGTACAAAAAGATGACTAAATAGTCCCTTTTTATGATCAAAAAACGGCACTTTTGGGTGCCGTAAGGTTGGTGACAAAGAGGGATAAAAGCGTGTTTTTTCCCTCTTTGTGTTATCAGGCGAAAATCAATAAATTGATTTTCCTTGTTAATTTTACAACCCAAAAGAACCATATCCAAACCAGATAGATTTGGATATGGTCTAACGGCCCCTTAGGGGCCGTTTTTCTTAATTACATTGAATTATCTAGCATGAGTAATTGTTGAACTAACGAAACACACTCTAAAAAGCGCGAATCATAATCTGACGACTCCACATGCACAAACTCAATATTATTTTTCTTCAGCATTTCAATCAGTAATGTTTGAAATTCCATTCTGTCTTTATCACTGCCTAAGCTACGCAAGCCATCCGCTACCCACGGGGTATTATTTTCCAGCAAGATAACAAGGTCAAAACGGTATTCATCGATAAGCGCCTGCACAAATGGGTGTTCTTTCCCTTCATAACGCAGACAGAATGCTTGCGTGGTGACAAAATCCGTATCAATAAACGCCACTTTATTTGCATATTTAATAGCAAAATCAATATATTGAGCATGACCTAACGCGATTTTATCGTAATCAGAATATTGCAGCGCCATCTCGTCACCGCCAAGGTGGCTAAACACATAATCACGCCCATACTCCCACGCACTGGTGGTATTGAAGATGTTTGCCAATTTATTGACGAGGGTGGATTTACCGCTTGATTCGCCGCCTAACACCGCCACTTTACGCACAAAGAATGGCTTCACTTCGGTTGGAATATATTCCCAATAGCGGAATGGCGCTTGGCGAATTTGGTTGCCGCTAATATTCATAAATGTGCGTTCAGGATCGATAAGAATGGTTTCGATCCCAAGGTATTTTTTATAGCGATGCACATCGTGAGGCTCGCCGGAATAGATAAAGCTAGGGTTGATGTTGTGCTTTTTCATAAAGCCTTTCATCCCATCGCTCCACACTTCCCAACCGTGAGGGTACGGTTCAATCCCTTGCTCATCAAAGGAGTGAATATGGATATTTTTCTGATATTTAAAGGTTTGTAATAACCAGCGCAGGCGGTCACTGACGGTTGGTTGTTGTGACATAGAGCTATTCACAAACAGCTCTTTATCACGAGGCTCATCGTGACAGAGGATTACGTGTAGCTCATCCACTTGGCTACAAGCTCGTTGAATCAGATAGATATGCCCCGTATGGAGCGGATAAAATTTACCGAAAACAACGCCAATGGTTTTTTGTTGAAGCGGATATTCTAAGCCTAAAAAGCGATGAAGCGCCGCGATTTTGTGCGCGCTGGGGCTTTTAATTTTGTCGTTAATTAACTGGCTGAGATAGCCTTTGGTCATCTCGGTCGCGTCAGCTACTTGCTGCAATGTGTAACCCGCACCTTTGATGGCGCTTTTTAGATAGTCAAATTCAGCCATATTATTTGTCCTTTCGCTTTTATTCCCTTTTTAACAGAGAATCTTTTCTCTCGCTATCTCATCATTATCTAAATGATCCGTGCTGTCGCTAGGCGCAAGCAACAACGCGACAGCGCGGAGCATGACGATAATTTAGAACTCATCGAGAATACTGAGCGCATCCGCCAACTTCTTCACCCCATAAACCTTCATATCGGCCGGCAACTTTTTCGGCATATTGGCGTGAGGCACGATGGCGCGCTTGAAACCATGTTTTGCGGCTTCGGAAATACGCTCTTGCCCGCTTGGGACTGGGCGAATTTCCCCTGCCAGACCCACTTCGCCGAATACCACGAGGTCGCGAGGTAATGGACGATCACGAAAACTGGAAACCAAAGAGAGTAATAGCGCGAGGTCGGCGCTGGTTTCCGTCACTTTCACTCCGCCCACTACGTTCACAAACACGTCTTGGTCAGACATTTGTAATCCACCGTGACGGTGCAGTACCGCCAGCAAAATTGCTAAACGGTTTTGTTCCAGCCCCACCGCCACACGACGCGGGTTGGACATCATGGAGTGGTCGACAAGGGCTTGGATCTCCACCAGCAATGGTCGCGTACCTTCCCACACCACCATCACAGAGCTACCAGACGTAACTTCATCCCCACGACTTAAAAAGATAGCAGATGGGTTGCTGACTTCTTTTAAGCCTTGTTCCGTCATGGCAAATACGCCCAGCTCATTGACGGCACCAAAGCGGTTTTTGTGGCTGCGTAAGGTACGAAAACGGTTGTCGGCATCACCATCGAGCATAATGGAGCAGTCGATACAGTGTTCAAGGACTTTTGGTCCAGCCAGTGAACCATCTTTAGTGACGTGGCCCACCATAATAATCGCCACGCCGCGAGTTTTTGCGAAGCGAGTCAGATAGGCAGCGGTTTCACGCACTTGCGCCACACTGCCCGGCGAGGATTGAATATCCGCCATGTGCATCACTTGGATGGAGTCGATGACCATCAGCTTAGGTTGCTCTTGCTCTGCGGTCAGGCAGATTTGTTCGATACTGGTTTCCGACAGCATATTGAGTGAGTCAGTCGGTAGCCCTAATCGGTGGGCGCGCATAGCGACTTGTTGTAGGGATTCTTCCCCCGTCACATACAAGGTTTTCATCTCCCGCGAGAGTAAGCACATGGTTTGCAGCAACAAGGTACTTTTCCCCGCTCCAGGGTTTCCCCCGATCAGGATGGCACTGCCCGGCACAACCCCACCACCCAGCACGCGGTCAAATTCTTTAAACCCAGTGGTAAAGCGCGGCAGTTCTTCGAGGCTAATCTCAGAGAGTTTTTGGACTTTGCTAACGCCCGCCGCATTTCCCGCATACCCCGTCAGCCTATCCGTACGCGCCGCAGTCGTCGATGCCAAACGCACTTCCGTAATGGTATTCCATGCATTACAGGCACTACACTGCCCCTGCCAGCGCGGATAATCCGCCCCACACTCATTACACACAAATGCCCTTTTCGCACCTTTCGCCACAGCCACTCCTTAATCACCCAATAAAAATGTTTAACGCTTTATTTTTAAATCTTTAATTCTTTGACCTTCAACTTCCACCAATTTTCTAAATAGTTCGGCGTTGTAGGCAGGCGGCAATTTAGGATACTCCTAGGAGCATACACAAGTATGTGACTAGGATAGCCGAAAGAAGCCAACACCCCTACAACCCGAAATATGACGAAAATTTTAGCGCTCCTCGTGCTTGAGGCCACCACTTAGGACGCATAAGACTCCCATGAGGTCTGCATGCTTAATCCCCACTTTCGCCCTTGCAAACACTTTTGGTTTCGCGTGGTACGCTATCCCCAACCCTGCTTTTCTGAGCATTTTCAGGTCGTTTGCTCCGTCACCGATGGCGACGGTTTGCTCCATTGGGATGTTCAGTTTTTCTGCTAGTTTAACGAGGGTTTGCGCTTTGTATTTTGCATCGACAATTGCCCCTTTGACTTTGCCTGTCAGTTTGCCATTTTTGACTTCGAGGTGGTTGGCAACTGCCGCGACCAGTTTTAATCGCTGGCGTAGGTTATCGGCAAAGAACGTGAATCCGCCGGAAGCAATAGCAATATGCCAATCCATCGCTTGTAGTTTACGAACTAAGCTGGTTAACCCCGGCATTAACGGCAGGGTTTCAAGGACTTGGTCGAGAATAGCGGCATCAGCACCTTCGAGTAGCGCCACACGAGCACGTAGACTTTCCGTAAAATCGAGCTCCCCTTGCATGGCGCGCTCAGTGACTTCAGAAACTTGATCGCCGACCCCTGCCAGACGAGCAATTTCATCGATACATTCTATTTGGATCGCGGTAGAGTCCATGTCCATGAGTAAGATCCCAGGGGATCGCAGGCGTGGAATTTTACCGAGTGGTACTACATCCAGCTGGCTTTCATCCGCCAGTTTTTTGATGCGAGGGGTAATGCTGCCTGCGATACGGACAACTTGGTAATCATCAATGCGCCAAGAGGAGACAATCACAATCGCTATCCCTAAACGCTGCTGGAAATCACTGATACGCGCTTTATCTAAACCGCGACCATATAACAACCACCCAGTGTCCCCTGCACGATAATCCAATGGCATCACTTCTTCACCACTTAGCGATAAGGGTAAACCCGGCCATTTTTGAATTTCATCAGGCAGATAACAGTAGGTCAAACTCGTTGGCATGAAAATTAGCTCCTGTTGTGGATACAACTTTTTTATAATGTATACCCTGCATAAAATTACTATACTTAAATTTTCCAGCAAGTTAACGCTTCATGACTTTGCTAATTGCGATAAAACAGACAAAGAGCACGATTATTCCTATGAAACTCCCATTTAGGCTGCACAAAACCGTTATTATCATTGTTTGCGTTGCGCTGATAACCTTCTTAATGCATGGGGTTTCATACTTAGGATATAGCCAAAGTCAAAGCCGGCTGGAGCAATTTAAGCAATTAACTCAAGTATTAGCTGAGCAAGTGGCATTCAGCTTATCCGATTATATGGTTCCCGGCAGCAAAGATTTTAATTTAGAACGAATTAATGCCAATTTAAATCATCTAGCTAAAGATCACTATATTTTGGATGCAAGTTTGTACACGGCGGCTGGCGCACTAATCACCCAAGTCGGAGAGCCTGCAAGCGTTAAAGAACGGCTTTCCCTTGATGGAAAGTCAGAGCTACAAAATTTTCATTATCAATTAGTGGTACCCGTACAGGGCGCACAAGAACCCAAAGGGTATTTACGCCTAACCATCGATACGGAATCACTGACCACCGATCTTCAGCAAGCCGATAACACCGTTAATATCATGCGCGTATTTATTTTATTATCTTTATGTATTGGCTTTATTTTGGCGAACACCCTAATGCGCCTGAAGAAAAAGAAAGGTCAGCAGCAATTGATTATCGAACCTGATGAAAACACGGAAGAGAATGAAGATAAGCCCGAAGTGCAGAGTAATGGGACAAAAGGGGCTAAAAATACACGTAACCCCTTAAAATCACCACGCGCCAAACGCCGAAAAGATCCAAGCCCACATCGACCAAGACGGGTGGCACGCAAATTATCAGAAAAGCAGTAACGGCCAATTCCGTCTAGATTGACGTCGTATCAAACGAGATCGGTGCAATAATCTCCACTTTTCCGTTAGCTAACAAAGTTTCGGGTGGCATTGGAAACGGTGCTGCTCGTTCTATAGTGGCTAGCGCTTCTTTATCAAGGATTTTGGTGCCTGACGAGTTAATCAAGCTGGCACTCACTAACTTGCCTTGGTTATCCACAATAATTTTGACTTGAGAAACGCCCGTTGAACGAAAACGCAATGCAGCGCGTGGGTATCGCTTTACTTTCGCTAACCGTTGATGAACTTCACTTTCCCACCCATTATCACCACTGACAGGTGCAGCGGCACTGCTCGCAAAATTCGCACTGCTATTAGAAGCGCTGCCAGAAGTTGGCACCGAAGTCACTTCGGATTCTTGAGTCGAAACGGGGGCTTCTTCCACCACTTTTTTCTCTTGAACTGGCTTTTTCTTTGGCGGGCGTTTTTTCTCGGTGACGCGCGTCAATGTTCCGTTATCAACCAGTGGTGTTTGGGGTAACTTTTCTGCTTTTTCAACGACTTCAGGCTCAATTTCTTCTCGTGTTGCCATCTGCTGTTTAGGCGCATTATTAACCTCTGGCTCCCGCTGCTGCTCCAGTTGATAAAGCCCTAATTGTAAAGAGATTGCGGGTGGTAAAACCCCAGTTTTGGGTAGGTTTGCTGTAAACCACCCAATAAAAAGCATTGCCAGTATTCCATGGAAAACAAGACTTCCACATAAACCGCCCAGAGGACGAAAAATTGGGCTTCCCAGCTGCCCCACACTGCTGTTCATATTTTGCCTCACATCTTTATTTTTCGCTGATTATAGGCATAATACAAATCAAAATGATATTCATTATTATTAATAAAATAACAATAGTAACTACAAGGCATTGATTTAATTTATAAAGTCAATTTGAGCTAATTATTAAACTATTTTCACTTTTGACACCAGAAAATGACTATCGATAAATCCCTTGCCCGCAAAATAAGCGGCGCATATCAATCAACCTACGGTCAGCTTGTGCGATTTTTCCGCAGTCGACTAGGTAATAGTAACGATGCGGATGATTTATCACAGGATGTGTTTACACTATGGCTAAACCGTAAAGCACAGGATCCTGTGAAGGAGAACCGTGCTTATCTGTTTAAAATCGCTAGCAATGTGTTAATTGACCATTGGCGACGGAATCATCAACAGAGCCAGTCTCATACCTCAATTGATGAAGTGGTGCACGAACAAAGTTTTGAGCAAACCACTGCCGATCCTAGCGAAATTTTAGAGCACCAACAGCGGATTGCGCGACTTGGCGAGGCGATTGATCTTTTGCCTCCACGACGTAAAGAAGCCTTTTTGCTGTATCGCTTTGATGGGTTATCTCAAAGTGAAATTGCAGAGCGTATGGAAATTTCTATCAGTATGGTGGAAAAACATATTGCAGCGGCATTAGTGCATTGTAAAAAATATCTAGACGATCAGAGCAATCATCCGTAATGGCAAATAACCAAACCCAGCAGCCAGAAAATACCTCGTCAGTCGAGCAACAACGTATCGACGAAGATGCGGCGCTGTGGTTTACCCGTGTCCATAGCCAACGGCTCAGTGACCAACAATCTCAAGAATTTAAAACCTGGTTACGTGCTTCAAAAACCCATGAGGATGCCTATGAGGCAATCGCGGGAATTTGGCAAGATATTGAAAAAGTTCCACGCCCTGAGCCTGTTAAACAGACGACTTCAAAATTCGGCTTTTCATCGTTTTGGAAGCCTCTCGGCCATCTCGTTGCCGCCTGTTTTATCGCCGCGGTCCTGTTTTTACCTTACAGCCAGCTTCCCTCCATGTTGCTCAATAACATGACGCTGGTTTCCACTGACTCCACCAAAGAGGTGACGTTGTCGGATGGCTCTCAGCTTTTTCTCAATCGCGATACCCGCATTCGAGTCGCTTATGAAACACCGATCCGCCAGCTCTATTTAGACCAAGGTTCCGCTTACTTTAAAGTGAAGTCCAATCCTTATCGCCCGTTTGTTATCAACGTCGATCAGAGACGAATTCAAGTGGTGGGTACGGAATTTGAAGTGAATAAAAAAGGCGAGCAGGTAGCGGTCAATGTCAGCCAAGGGATTGTAAGCTTTCAAAGCCTCAACCATCAAAAACCCGTATTACTGCTTGCTGGGCAAAGTGCGCTAAGCCCAAATATCAATGGCAAAATCGCGCTCAATTCAGTCATCCCACAAGAGGTGGCAAGATGGCGTTTTGGTGAACTCAGCTTTGTGGATAAACCCCTTGGTGAAGTCCTGTCTGAATTAAAAACCTATTCCGACTTTCAGGTTGAACTCTCCCCGAGCAATTTAGCTAACCGGAAAATATCTGGACGCATCAACCTTCAACAGCCAGATACCTTTTTTCAGGCTCTTCCCTCCCTCCTTCCTGTGCAAGTCGTGTATCAGGATAAAAATAACCTTTTGATTATCCAAAACAAAAAAAATAAATAAAAAATATTTTCATTTGCAGGTGAGGATAATTCTCATTTCACCCTCTTCTTAAGTAGCTTCATTTTTATTGACGACTTTTTAGCACATTTTTCGTGCAGCTTAAGAATAAGGGATATCCATGGCAATTCAATTCACACTCGGTCGATTCAAGCCGATTGCGCTGTCACTGGCGGTCACCAGTGCTTTAGTCAGCCAATCTGCTATCGCCCAAGAAATTACTTTCTCATTACCAGAACAAGGATTGGCAAGTGCGATTGATCAAATCAGTCGCCAAGGTCAGGTTTCACTTCTGTATGACAAAAGCCAGCTCAACGGGCTGCGCGCTCCTGCGCTTTCTGGCAGCTATACCCCACAAACCGCATTACAAAAAATTCTTATTGGTAGCGGGTTAGAGCTGGTTAACGAAAACGGCATGCTGGTTATTCGTCCTCAAAATTTAAACCAAGGCACGTTAGTTTTACCTGAAACTCAAGTGTCTGGCGTGGTGCAAAATCACCCTGCCATGGACGTCATGTCTGCGCCGCAATATGTCACCTCAGAAGAGATCAGCCAAAAAAATACTGGTGACGGCAATATTACCGATTTGATGAAAACCAACCCTGCGGTGCAGTTTGCCAATAACGATAGCAACTCCATGAACCAAGGGGAAATTAAGCCTTCACGTATTTCTATTCATGGTTCCAGTAGCTACCAGAACGCCTATCGCCTTGACGGTGTCAGCTTCAACAATGACTTTGACCCTGCCGATAATGGTTTAGGGGAAACCGCCACCAAACTCAGCAGCAGCGACCAAGGGATTTACATCGACAGCCGCTTGATTGATAGCATGGCTGTTTATGATAACAACATCCCAGTGGAATTCGGTGGCTTTACGGGAGGAACCGTTGAGGTAAATAGCCGCCGTTGGCAAGGGGAAAATAGCGCTCACGCATACTACCGCTTAACCCGTTCTGGCTGGAATAATCTGTTCCACGATTCTAACCAGTCTATCGATACCACCAAAAACGATACCGCCAACCCAGCTCGTTTCCAGAATCGCTACGATAAAAATGATTTTGGTGGCTGGTTTGAATTGGGCGTAACGGAAAATTCAGGTGTGGTATTCTCAGCATCTCGCCGTAGTTCAAACATTCCGATGACGGTGACGGGTGGCGAAGCCTATGTTTTAGAAAATAATACAATTGAGCCTATCTACTCAGACTCGGGTAAAAAAAATCAGCGTCGTACCTCCGATAACTACTTCTTGAAGTATTCGATGAATTTATCAGAGAAGAGCTCATTAGACTTATCAGCCAATTACGCCTCTTATGATAGTCGTTTATTTTCTTCATCAATCAGTAATTCTGGCTATGACTCAACCCATGATGGGTTAGGCTTGACCGCTGTATTCAAACATCAATTCGATTTAGGTCAATTTGAAGCGACCGCCAATACTCAAAGCTTGAAAGATGATCGTAAAAACGATCAAAAATATTCATTGATGGTGCGAGCAATCAAATTCGATGATGACTACAACTACCTTGGCACCACAGAACGCAATAGTGGAGGACTGGGGGATTTAGAGTCGAAACAAAATACCCATAGTCTGAAAACGGTTATGCGTTTTAATCCGCAAGAAGATAACTTAGGGTTAACTCACCAGCCAACCGCAGGGGCTGAAATCAATTACACCAAAGGGACTTATGTCCGTGACCATGATTATTTCCAATATACTTATTCTGGAAATCTTATGGGTGATGACTACTCTGGGAGCTTAACGAATATCAGCCGCTTTAAAAAAGGCAGCTACTCCGCAGATTATACCAATTACGCCATCTTCCTTGATGACAATATTCAATACGGAAAATTAACCTTACGCCCTGGGGTTCGTCTTGATCGCGATGACTTTGTTAATCGCACCAACGTTGCCCCTCGTCTTTCAGGTACCTATGACTTATTTGGCGATAAGAAAACGCTGTTAATTGCTGGTGCGAACCGCTATTACGGTCGCTCAATGCTAACTTATGCTCTGTATGGGGCACAAAATGGTGGCATGCAAACATGTGCAGGATATTTCGACCCATGCTCACTGATCCCCGAAAATAATAAATGGGACAACAAAAAAGACTACGAAGGGATCGACTCCCTTAAAACCCCTTATAACGATGAGCTCACCCTCGCGCTGCAACAAGAAATCTTATCGACCACTTGGCGCTTACAGTATGTTCACCGTGAAGGCTACGACGAAGTGCGTACCCGTACTAAGTACAACAGCCGCGATGAAAATAAACGCAGCATCCGTATGTACGACAACGGTGGACGCAGCTCTCACGATACCGTGACATTATCTGTCAACAATAGCCAACCATGGGAATGGGCAGAGGCATCCCACGTTATGACCGCCTCGTTCACATGGCAGCAAAGCGAAAGTAATACACCAAAAGACTCTGGCTATAACTCATTCGATCCGGGTAATAAAGTTAACCTCAACAAAGTGTGGTACGACGGTAAAGTGATTGATTCATCAAAACTGCCATCCACCAGCTTTAACTCGCCGATTAAGCTTAACCTAGAGATGACCAGTGTTTGGGATGAGTATGACGTTACATGGTACAACCGCCTGCAATGGTGGGGTTCTCGTGATCAAGCCGTTCGCTATGACAACGCCTACTACACCGATCCTGAATATGGTCAGTTACGCAAATACACCAAGCAAAACTTTGCTAGCAAATACACATGGGATACCCGCCTAGGCTGGAAACCCGACTTTGCTTACGGCTTTGGATTCTCTGTTGAAGTGAATAACGTACTGAATAATAAAAATATTGCAGACCGCTTTATGTTCGATGACCGCACGATCAAATCTTATGATCCGGGTCGCCAGTTCTGGCTGCAAGTGAATTACGATCTCTAAGTGATAGCCGTGAGCAATGTCAAACTCCATAACGAAGAAATAGTGTCATGAAGACCATTAAACAATTTTTCTATTTAGTTAAACCTTTTTGGGGGCAGCGTGCTGCCCTTTTGTGCTGGGTGCTGCTGTTTGCCTCGTTAGGGCTTACTCTTTCTTCCGTCTGGTTCAATGTCAAAATGAACATGTGGAACGGGGATTTCTATAACGCCCTGCAAAAGCTGGACGGACAAGCACTGTATGGGCTGCTGCAATACTTTGTGATTTTAGTCAGCGGACTGATTTTTGTGGTGGTGATGGGCACCTACCTCAAGCAGATGCTGATTATCCGTTGGCGTAAAGGCATGACTGAGCAAGTGCTCGGTCGTTGGCTTTCCAGTAACAGTAAGCACTATATGCTGAGGCTCGCATCCCAAGAGCCCGATAACCCAGACCAACGTATCGCGGAAGATATTCGCTTACTGATTGAATCCACATTAAATCTGTTAGTCACCTTCCTGCACTCAATGCTGACATTAATCTCCTTTGCTGCGATTTTGTGGACGCTTTCAGGAAGCCTCTCATTGAGTTTCGCCGACAGTGATTGGACCATTCCGGGCTATATGTTCTGGGCCTGTATTATTTACACCATTATCGGGATCGCATTTACCCAACTCATCGGTTTCCCACTGCGCCGCCTGCATATGGATAAACAGCGTCGTGAAGCCGATTACCGTAGTTCACTGATTAATTGCCGCCAACATGGGGATGCTATCGCAGGGCAAAGGGGTGAAAGCCAAGATCGTAAAGAGCTAATGGCACGTTTCAGTGAAATTATTCGTAACTGGAATCAGCTCATTCGCTGCGAACGTAATTTATCGTTTTATACCGTTGGCTATCAGCAAGTCACCGCCCTCGCCCCTGTTTTGCTCGCATTACCTAAGTTTTTAGCGGGTGAAATTATGCTGGGTGGATTAATGCAGCTACGTCAAGCGTTCACCAGTGTAGCGACTTCATTGGGTTGGTTTATTTTTGCCTATAAAGAGATTGCGGCATGGCAAGCCACCGTCGCGCGTCTGTATAACTTCGTGGTGTTATTGGAAAACGATAAAACCCCAGAAGCCACGATCAACGAAGATAGCGTACCGTTAACGGCAAACTTGAGCCTATTTACGGCAGATCATCGCCTACTACTGAGCGCCATTGATCTTAGCATCAACAGCGGTGAGCTGATGTTGATCTCCGGTCGTTCTGGTATTGGTAAATCCACGTTACTGCGCACATTAAGCGGTCATTGGCCATTTTTTGACGGCAAAATTACACGTACGGATAACTTAATGTGGATCCCACAACGGCTTTATTTACCAATAAGCCGTTTAGATAATTTATTGGCTTACCCACAAGATGCCAGCCAATTTGCGGCTGCGGATCTGAAATATGCGCTGACCCTTGTTGGGTTGGAAAAACTTCATTCACAACTGTCTTTGGAAACCGATTGGAACAACCGACTTTCTGGCGGTGAACAGCAGCGCATTATGTTTGCGCGACTGCTTCTGAATCGACCGAAGTTAATGCTATTGGATGAAATGACCTCCGCTCTTGATGAGCCGAGTGCACTCGCTTTACTGAATATGCTGAAAGCTCAGCTTCCCGCCAGCAGCATCATTTTGGTTAGCCACCAAGGCTTTATTGACCAATTAGCTGATAAGCATCTGCGTTTATCTGAAACAACGCAAAATACCCCATTTATGACAGGAGCCCCAGAATATGCTTCGTAAAATTACCTTGGTCGCCGTTGTTGCGGCACTTTTAGGCGGTTGTGTTAACGGCGCACCTCGACAATCTGGCGAACAAACATTGCTGCCAGTACGTCAAGATTTGCAACATTATCAACTCGATAATGGGCTGCAAGTTTATCTGCTTCAACGCAACCAACCCGGGGTCGAGCTGCGTTTATTGGTCAATGCAGGTTCATTGCAGGAAACCGAACAGCAACTCGGTTTAGCCCATTTTACTGAGCATATGGCGTTTAAAGGCACCCAACACTTTCCGGGTACCACAGGCTTTAAGCAATTAGAACAACAAGGGCTTAAACTCGGTAGCCACGTTAATGCGATCACCAGCATCAACAGCACCTTATATAAATTGTCACTGCCAAATGCCACGCCAGCGCAAGTCAGTACTGGGTTACAAGTGATGGCAGATTGGGCTGCAAATATGACCTTCGATACCGAGGCATTTGAAAAAGAGCGCCCAGTCATTATTGAAGAGTGGCGCTTACGTCAAGGTATGGGCTATCGCATTAATGATAGCCTCGAAAAATTACGTTACCACGGTAGCCGCTACGTAGAGCGTAACCCTATTGGCTCCCTTGATGTGGTTCGCCAAGCCCCTATTGAGCAAGCCAAGGCCTACTACAAAACGTGGTATCAGCCTCAGCGCATGAGCTTATTGATTATTGGGGATTTCAGCGCATCGACAGTACGTGATGAAGTAAAAACCTTATTTGCATTACCGAAGCCTGAAAAAATTTCCCAAGATTCCCCAGAATGGAAGCGCTTTGCCGATTCCAACAATATGCTCGTTCAAGGGGTATTTGATAAGGAACAAGGCGCGCGCTACGTTCAGTTTTCACTGCAAAAAAATGTCTCCGCACCGCTGAATACTCGCCAAGGTCAAACCGACGACCTGATGGATAATTTATGGTTAACCATCTTGAATCAACGTTTTTCCGTGATGGTGGATAATGGTGTTTTGCCGTCCATTAGTATTAATGAACAAGGGGCAATGCTGGATAACCAACGCCTTCAGCAGCTAATGATCATCCATCCAAAAGGCAATGATTACGCGGGCGCTACCGAAATTCTGTTTACTGAACTGCAACGCTTAGCGACTGAGCCTGTGACTCAGCAAGAACTGGATAGCGCTAAACAAGGCATGTTGAAAAAACTTAGCCAACAAGCAGGTTCCGAGCAGCGTTATAGTAATGAATACTTAGCAGGGCAGCTGACCACCGCACTCGAATATGAGATGCCGATGTGGAACAAACGTCAGCAGTTGGATAATAGCTACCAATTAACCAAAAATATCCAACCTCAAGATTTACAGCGCCATGTGGCTAGCCTTTTACAGGTCGCATCTCCACGCTTAGCGCTGATTGGCCCTGATACCGATGAAAAGGCAGTGAACAAACAAACCTTCAGTGAACAGTGGCAACGTATTCGCCAAACACAACCGGGGCCATTCACGCTGCGTTCTCAAGCCATTAGCCTGAAATTACCCGTTGTAGCAAAAGGCACAATTACTGAACAAGCGTCACTTCCTATCGAAAAAACGGAACAGTGGACACTCAGCAATGGCATTAAAGTGATTGTTAAAACGGATAAAAATCTTAAAGATGATATTCAGTTTAACTTACAGCTACCGGGTGGACGTTCCCTTGAAACACTGCAAACCGCAGGCTTAACCGACTGGGCAATGAAGCTGCCAGAAAGCAGCGGTTATGGCAATTACAGCGCTCGTGATTTGGCGTTATTAGCCAAGCAAAATCAGGTCAGCGTTCGCCCTTATAGCGAGCTGCTTAACCACGGTTATCGCGGTAAAACCCCCGTTGATAATCTCGAAACCGCGTTGCAGTTACTGAATTTAAAGCTGACCGCACCACAGTTTAGCGGAGAGAAACTCGAGCAACAAAAACAGGCTTTCGCACTGAATTTATCGAAAATGCCCGTAGAGCGCACATTCCTCGACCATATTAATCAACAGAGTTACCAGCATGGCGAGCTTCTCGTGATCTCCCCTGAAGGGGCTTGGAAAACCTTTACCGCTCAGCAACTTCAGCAAGCGAATCGTCAGTTACTCACCTCAACTTCAGATATGACATTGGTGATCACCGGTGCGATGAATGCCCGCGAGCTGAAACCACTACTGGAGCAATGGGTCGCGACGCTACCTGCCCATGATGGCAAACTGGCATGGCGCAACCAAGGGATCATGCCGAAGATGGCAAGCTTTAATCAGCAATATCCGATCAGTAGCAGCGATAAGAGCATGGTAAGCATTCAGTTCGCTGCACCAGCGCAGTGGTCTCAGCAAGATCAGCTGGCTCTGCAACTAATTGATACCATTGTTAGCCAACGCCTGCGTAGCGAATTACGTGAAAAAGCCAGCGGCATTTATGCCCTGAGTTTCTCGCAAATGTTAGCGAAAAAACCACAGCCGTATTACACCGGACGTTTAAATTTCACCACTGCACCAGAACGTGCATCAGAAATGGTGACTTTAGCGCACAATACTGTTGCGCAGCTGCGCCAAACGGGAGTGACGGAAAAAGAGTTAACGGAAGCAAAAAACATTTGGCTCACCGAAAATGCGCAAGTCACCGATAGCTCAAGCTATTGGACTGAAGCCCTCGCGCAAGTTGCGACGGATGATGGGCAATATCAGCGCTTAACGCAAGAACGAGCGGTGATTGAGTCCTTAACACGCCCGCAGATAAATCAATTGGCTGGTAAATACTTAGGGCAAAATCAAAAAGTATTTATGATGACGCCATAGCCACCATAATATAGTCAGAAACCAACAGCTTCATTTATCAAGCTGTTGGTTTCCAGAGCCACATTAAGCGAACCCTTATTTAAATGAATATCTTACGTTATAAATAAAGTTTAACACTCGATTATTGAAGCCATTAAATAATGAAAATACGCGTTCTTTAAATGATGATTTTTTAGATTTCGCTATTTCGATCTCTGATATTAATTTATCCGTTGAAATATTCAGATAGTGTTCAATATCGTTAGCGATTTTATTGTTTTTAATTCTTTTACACTGAAGAATGTTGATAATTAAGTCAATTTTAGAGGAAAAATCGTCGATCCTTGTGCTGATTCTTTTTTCATTAATAATTTCAAGCACAGAGTCTACAATGTTTTTACGTATTGATTTCATGACTAACATTGATTTAATTCTATTAATCCCAGTATCTATAGCCTCATTTTTCTCTTTAATGTACTTATCATATACGCTTTTTTCTTCGTCGCGTTTGGCATCATATTCAGATTGTAATGATTCAATATCTGAATTCATTTTCTCTTTGATAAACTCAATAATGCGCCCATCTTTTACATCATGACTCAACGTGGCTAAACACTCGCCTTTTTCACCTGTAAATTCATTATCAGAAAGAATTTTTTTAATCAGCGTAATTTTTTTTACACTATCAATCGAGTTAAAGGCATCAAAACCAGCACCACTTTTTATATCTTTGATATTTCTCACAGACTCCATGTAATCGGCCTTATTTGATTTAAGCTTGTCCAAATTTTCATTTGAATAGGCCATAATATGCTTTTTGAGTTCTGCTGTAATTTCCTTTGGGTAATGATGTTTTTTCAACAGAGACAAGATAGAGTAAGACATTGTCCGATAATAGGATTTATATATTGATAAAAATCGTTGTTCTTGAAAAAGGTTAAGAACCGTTTTTTTATCAAAATCATTGTGCAATTCGCCAACAATGTCCATGAAAAAATGCTCCAACTCCGTTCTTACCTGATCATTTCCATCAATGGCTTTTTTCGTTCTAATATAGCTAATTAAAACCTTTATATAGCTCAAATCGTGTTCGGATAAGCTCGCTCCGCTTTTCAAGTTATCCATTAACTCTTCAAAACTACTGTAATACGTGTTTTTTACCTCTAAACTCTCCTCACTTTTATGTGTTTCTTTTATCTTAATTAAGTCCAATTTACTTTTTATTTCTGATTTCACATCTGATTTAAACTGAGTAAGCCTGCTTTCAATTTTTTCCATCATACGATGCGGCTTTGTTTTTTTTTCACCAGCAGAAGAGGCTTCGGGAAATTTATCCGATACACTTTCGCCTTTCGGTTCCGATTTCACACTCACTTTTAAATATTCATTTTCCGCGCTACTTACGTCCCTCAAGCCTTTCTTAAAATACTTATCAATTTTTTCTTTCGCTTTCCCGCTCGCCATAATGCCCCATGCATTATTTATTTCTGTCCAGCCTTCCCCGCCATTGTTTTTGGCTACTTTAATTTTATCGATGATAATATCGCTTTTCCCTTCGAAAACCTTTGGGTTTTTGGTTATTGCCATTACCATGTCATTCAATGAATAATCAATTAATGCAGCAGTTTGAGATTGATTTTGAAAAAGTTTCATATACATTCCTATTTGTATAAACTCGTTTAGTTTTAAAAAAAGAGCTTATTCTTGATGTTAATTAAGAATAAGCCCTGTTGAAAATAGTTAAATTATTTTACCCGTATTTTATTTGAATGAATTTTTATTAACTTTATAAGCATCGCGCAAACTTAATTGATTTTCTCTCGTTTTAAATTCCATTTTTAACTTAGAAAGTGCTTCAGTTGTTTCCTCTGTATCCTTTTTTAAACTTAACAAGTTATTTCCATTATCGTCTGCCACATCAACTTCCTCTATCTTTGAAAGGATGAAGCTACCTTTACTAATTCGATTCTCTTTTTTATCCACCGCTATCATTTGATGATTTTTTACTGAATTCAAAAATTCAGTATCGTTCATATCTGAATTTACAGTCCTATTTGAAACTTGAACATCAGTAAAATCGTTTTTGGGTGTTAGCATTGAAGATGGTTTCTCTGCACTATGATAAATATCGATACCGAATTTACGTCCAAGCATCGTACTAATTTTCTCACGTACAGGTTCATTAGCACCTTTTATTTTAGATTTAATTGCTTTTTTGATATTTATACTATCTAGGAAAGAGTTACTTTTGTTAATTTCTAAAATTTTACGTTCTATTTTTTTTAGTGATTTTTTTGAAATATCATTATTCGCTGATTTAAGCTCAATAGCTTCAACAACTGAATGGTAGCTTCTAATGATTTTTTTGCGACATACCATTTCATTGATTGAATCAAGCTTATTTTTAACCGATGAAATAAAGCATCCAATCGTTGAATTCAAGGTATTCTTGAATCCATATTTTTGCTGAACATTATAATTCAAGTCATTCTTTAAGAATATATTACTGTCCTTCTCAACTGAACCAGTTTTAATAATAGACATAATTGCTTCCTTAATTTAAATAAAATAAAAATAATAATATATCCTTCAATTTATCTATGATATCAAATATCGCTATTTATATATTTCCAATATTAATCCATGGAGATAAGCTATTTACTTCGTTGACATACATTGCTTTTAGTGTGATTAATATTCTTCTAAAAAACGATAATAAAAGGAAAAATTTGTGAATAACGTAATAATACGTAGAGCCACTTTGGACGATGTCCACGCTATCACACAAATGCATGCTGATTACTCCGCTTATGCCAACACTTTGCAACTGCCTTATCCCACAGAGAAAACATGGGAAGCCCGACTGGGAACCAATGACCCGCTAGTAACTCAATTTGTCGCCACACTTGATAATGCCGTGGTTGGGTTACTTGTCGTGCATCAACCGGCACAAATACGCCGCCGACATGTGGCGAGCTTCGGTATTACCGTCAGTCAGGCTTATCAAGGTAAAGGAATTGGCTCAAAATTAATGCAAGTTATGGTGGATTACTGCGACAACTGGCTGAATATTCACCGCATTGAATTAGAAGTCTTTGCCTCTAATGGTAATGGCTTGGGTCTATATGAAAAATTTGGCTTCAAGCAAGAGGGGATTTTGCGCGATTATGCTTTTCGTGACGGTGAGTATGTGGATGCTATTGTGATGAGTCGAATTAAGTCGAAAATTTAAGCAGATTTATAAATCAAAAATGCCACTCGAAAGTGGCATTGTTGTATTCAAATTAGAGCGCTAATCAACGATTATTTATCGCCTAACAGAACTGAATCCAGCGCGATTTCAATCATTTCATTGAACGTGGTTTGACGCTCTTCTGCCGTAGTTTGTTCGCCAGTTTTGATGTGATCCGAAACGGTACAAATAGTCAGTGCACGAGCACCAAACTCAGCAGCAACACCGTAGATACCTGCGGCTTCCATTTCCACGCCGAGGATGCCGTATTTTTCCATCACTTTAAACATGTCCGGGTCTGGAGAATAGAACAGATCCGCAGAGAACAGGTTACCAACACGAACGTTTACGTTACGTGCTTTTGCCGCTTCAACCGCGTTATGCACTAAGTCATAATCTGCAATTGCTGCAAAGTCATGGTCTTTAAAACGCTGACGGTTCACTTTAGAATCAGTACATGCGCCCATACCGATAACCACGTCACGCAGTTTAACATCATCCATTACTGCGCCACATGAACCAACACGGATCAGCGTTTTAACGCCAAAATCAGTGATCAGCTCTTTTGCATAGATGGAGCATGAAGGAATACCCATCCCATGACCCATAACGGAAATTTTACGACCTTTATAAGTCCCGGTGAAACCTAACATACCGCGTACGTTATTCACTTGGCGAACATCTTGAAGGAAAGTTTCTGCAATGTACTTCGCGCGCAGTGGATCACCCGGCATCAGTACGACGTCTGCGAAATCACCCATTTCTGCATTAATATGTGGAGTAGCCATTCGTATTCCCTTTTAATCATTAAAATTGTGCACAATAAATAAGGCAGTTTCCTGCCTTATTTTTAAATCACCTTGTCGCAAGCTTAAAACATCGGCTTACCATAATCCATTGGTGATAAATCAAAATAATTCGCGACTGTCTGGCCAATATCCGCGAACGTTTCACGGTGACCTAAAGAACCAGGTTTAACTTTTGGTCCGTACACCAGCACAGGGATGTGTTCACGAGTGTGGTCTGTGCCCGGCCAAGTTGGGTCGCAACCGTGGTCAGCGGTTAAGATCAGAATGTCATCTTCTTTAACCAGTTTCAGCATTTCAGGTAAGCGGCTATCGAATAGCTCTAATGCAGCGGCATAACCGGCAACATCACGACGGTGACCATATGCAGAGTCAAAATCCACGAAGTTAGTGAAAACGATGGTATCGTCACCCGCGATTTTCATTTCTTCTAAGGTTGCGTCAAACAGAGCATTAATACCTGTTGCTTTGATTTTTTTGGTGATACCAACGTGAGCGTAGATATCGGCAATCTTACCGATAGACACCACTTCACCTTGTTTTTCTTCCACTAATTTTTGCAGTACGGTTGGCGCTGGTGGCTCAACCGCTAAATCATGGCGGTTACCCGTACGCTCAAAGTGACCCGCTTTATCACCAATAAATGGACGTGCAATCACACGACCGATGTTGTAACCACCTTTGGTTAACTCTTCACGAGCAATTTCACACAACTCATACAGTTTGTCTAAGCCGTAAGTCTCTTCATGACACGCGATTTGGAATACAGAGTCCGCAGAGGTATAGAAAATTGGCTTGCCAGTTTTCATGTGCTCTTCACCCAGTTGGTCAAGAATGACTGTACCGGATGAATGGCAGTTACCGAGGTAACCCGGTAAATTGGCTTTTTCTACCAGCGTATCCAGCAATTCTTGCGGGAAACTGTTTTCATGTTTTTCGAAATAGCCCCAATCAAACAGAACAGGAACACCCGCAATCTCCCAGTGTCCAGACGGTGTGTCTTTACCTGAGGATAACTCGCTCGCATAACCATATGCACCGATAATTTCTGAATTTGGATCCAGACCCGCAGGGAATTTTCCGCTTGATTCTTCCCCTGCTTTTCCTAAACCTAATTTCGTTAAGTTAGGCAGGTGTAATGGACCTTTACGGCCTTTGTCTGCTTCCCCGCGAGCACAAGCGTCTGCGATGTGACCTAGAGTGTTCGAACCTTCGTCGCCGAATTTGTGGGCATCACCTGCAGCGCCGATCCCGAAAGAATCCAGTACCATGATAAATGTGCGTTTCATATTTATTCTCCTGCGATACAGCTTATCTGTTCATCGCGTCATCTAACCCGCACCCTTCTGTGAAAGATGCGGATATCGGTTTATTCACTAATTTGACGATAGACCATTGGTGTCGCTTCTGGGGCTTTATCCCCAATAATCATAGCAGCGCGAACTTCTTTCGCCGCCTCTTCCCATGATTTTTCGCTATTGGCATGAATGATCGCAAGTGGAGTTTGGGTATCAACTTTGCTACCTAATGCTGCGATATCACTTAAACCAACACTGTAATCGATAGGATCAGAAGCTTTACGACGACCACCCCCTAACGTTACCACAGACATACCCAGTGCTCGTGTGTCCATTTGTGTGATAATGCCCGCTTGAGGTGCGTAAACTGCTTTGCTAAGAACGGCAGTTGGTAGATATTTGCTGTAATTTTCAACAAAATCTTTCGGCCCTTTTTGTGCCGCAACCATACGACCAAACACTTCCGCCGCTTTGCCGTTATCCAGCACCGCTTGTAATTTCTGACGTGCATCGTCACGATCTGACGCCAACTTACCAGACACTAGCATTTCCACACACAGCGCCATGGTGACTTCAAACAAACGTGGGTTACGGTATTCACCCGTCAGGAACTGTACAGCTTCACGGACTTCAACGGCATTACCTGCGCTAGATGCCAGTACTTCGTTCATATCAGTTAACAGCGCAGTGGTATTACAACCTGCACCATTGGCGACTTGCACGATAGACTCAGCCAGTTGCTCTGATTTTTCGTAGGTTGGCATAAATGCACCAGAACCCACTTTAACGTCCATCACTAACGCATCTAACCCTTCGGCTAATTTTTTACCTAAGATAGAAGCGGTGATAAGAGGAATAGAATCCACGGTCGCCGTGATATCACGAGTCGCATAGAAACGCTTGTCAGCAGGGGCTAGTGAGTTGGTTTGACCAATAATCGCCACGCCCACATTTTTGATGATGTCACGGAAACGCTCATCGTCAGGGAAAATATCAAATCCAGGGATAGCTTCGAGCTTATCAAGGGTTCCACCGGTATGACCTAATCCGCGACCGGAAATCATCGGAACATAACCACCACATGCAGCAACCATAGGTCCCAACATGAGTGAAGTCACATCCCCCACACCGCCCGTGGAGTGTTTATCCACGAGTGGGCCATTAAGATTCAGCGATTTCCAATTTAATACGGTACCTGAATCACGCATCGCTAGCGTTAGCGCGACACGCTCAGGGGTTGTCATATCATTGAAATAGATGGTCATTGCAAGGGCTGCAATCTGACCTTCAGAAACAGTGTTATCACGCACACCATTGATGAAGAAGCGGATCTCTTCTTCGCTTAATGGTTTGCCATCACGTTTTTTACGAATAATTTCTTGAGCGAGAAACACAATAGGCTCCTTAATTCACATCGAATTCTTCGGCTAAATAGTCACGGCTGTTGCCCAAGTCAGATTAGGCAACAGTCTGATGTCACTAATAATTGCGATTATTAATAGCTGCTGGAGGATTTTTTAACGTCAAATCCCAGAGTATTTAATAAATTCGCTAATAAGCTAGATGCACCAAAACGGAAATGGCGAGCATCAGCCCAGTTATCGCCTAAGATTTTGCTTGCTAAGGCTAAATATTGTGCTGCTTCTTCAGCGGTACGAACGCCGCCAGCAGGTTTGAAACCAACACTTTTCGCAACGCCCATATCATGGATGACTTGCATCATGATTTCTGCGCTTTCTAAAGTGGCATTCACAGGTACTTTACCCGTGGATGTCTTAATAAAATCAGCACCTGCATTGATTGAAATTTCAGACGCTTTACGGATTAGTGCAGCATCTTTTAGCTCGCCAGTTTCAATGATCACTTTCAGTAATACATTTGAGGCTGCGCAAGCATCTTTACATGCTTTCACTAAATCGAAACCGATTTTTTCATTGCCAGCCATCAGTGCACGGTATGGGAATACAACGTCAACTTCATCTGCACCATAAGCAATGGCAGCTTTAGTTTCGGCTAAAGCAATCTCAATATCATCATTACCATGTGGGAAGTTGGTGACGGTCGCAATGCGGATATCTGGTGTTCCTTGTTCACGCAAGGTTTTACGTGCAATAGGAATAAAACGAGGATAAATACAGATAGCAGCGGTGTGGCCTGCTGGGCTTTTTGCCTGATGACATAAGGCGATCACTTTTGCGTCAGTGTCGTCGTCATTTAACGTGGTTAAATCCATCAGGGTCAGTGCGCGTTGCGCTGCTGCTTTTAAATCAGTCATATAACTCTCCAACGATGTTAATTCTTTCAGAACGATACGTTCTTTGTTGGCGAGCGGGCTTGTTCCATAAAGATGCTAGTTAGGTTATCCAAACTCAGCAGCTGAGATCCATCTCACCGCACGATGCCCTAGAGCCAGTTGACTCTATGAACTATCAGTTCCGTGGCAACTTACTGTTACCTATTTGACCACGTAACCGGGGTATTTTATGCGCTACAAATCACATTTATCGACTGAACGTTACATTATTAAATATATATTCGTGAACGATATCACAATTTAACAGGTAATTACTCACTCTTTATCAGCCATTATACAGGCTGCTGCCTTCTCGTCTTAAATTGATTACGTTAAGAATAGTTGAAAAAGTAAGAGTTACGATAAAAACCAGGAAAAGAATATCGCAAAAGAAAATGACAGCGGAAAGACAAATCGCCTTTCCGCTGCAAACAGGGAGATTACATTGCGGTCATTGCAGTCAATGTTAAGAAGAAGCCTGCGATAGTCGCACTCATTAAGTTAGAGAGTGTACCTGCCATCACGGCTTTCATACCTAAACGAGCGACATCACTACGGCGGTTTGGTGCCATTCCACCTAAGCCACCCAGCAAAATTGCTACAGAAGATAAGTTTGCAAAACCACACAGAGCGAACGAAATAATCGCTTTAGTGTGAGCAGACAGAACTTGCTTGCCAGCCGCAATCACATCCGCATCTGCTTTCATATATTCACCGAAGTTCATGAAAGCAACGAATTCGTTCACAACCACTTTTTGCCCAATGAAAGAACCGGCAATTGTTGCTTCGCTCCATGGCACACCAATTAAGTATGCAATTGGAGCAAATACCCAACCTAGTAATAATTCGAGGGATAATTGTGGATAGTTAAACCAGCCACCCACACCACCTAAGATACCGTTAATTAAGGCGATTAATGCGATGAATGCCAGTAACATTGCCCCCACGTTCAGAGCCAGTTGCATACCGGATGCTGCACCCGATGCTGCTGCATCGATGATGTTGGTTGGACGATCTGCTTCAGCTACTAAATCTTTAGCATCCACATCATCTTTAACAACTTCAGTTTCAGGAACCATTAACTTAGCAAACAGTAATCCACCCGGTGCCGCCATGAAGGATGCCGCAATCAGATATTCCATTGGAACACCCATTTGCGCATAACCCGCTAATACTGAACCCGCTACAGACGCTAAACCACCACACATGATGGCAAACAGTTCAGAGTTAGTCATGGTAGAAATATAAGGGCGAACAACCAGAGGTGCTTCAGTTTGACCAACGAAAATATTCGCGGTTGCAGACAGTGATTCAGTTCTTGAAGTTCCCAGTACTTTTTGCAGACCACCACCTAGAATTTTGATGACCAGTTGCATGATGCCGAGATAATACAGGACTGCAATCAGAGATGAGAAGAAGACGATGATAGGCAATACACGGAAAGCAAAGATAAAACCGCCACCGCCAAATAATTCAAACATTTTGTCGGAAACTAGACCACCGAAGATGAAGCTCATCCCGTCTTGACCGTAACCGATAACTTTAGAAACACCGTCGGACATGCCTTGTAAAACGCTACGTCCCGCAGGGGAGTAAAGAACGAATGCGCCGATAGCGACTTGGATTAAAAAAGCACCGCCGACTGTACGAAGTCTAATTGCGCGACGATTGCTGGAGAAGAGAACGGCTATCGCAATAAGCACCGCCATCCCAACAATACTCAAAATGAGTTGCATGGAAGTATCCCTGTTCACTTAATTCTAGGTTAATGTATAAAGAAACTCGCAAGATTCCACGAATCTTAGTTCGATGATTATAACCAGTCATCATTAATAACCCCCAACATTCATCACAAATCCAAAGTGCAATAAGTAACATAAATTCAAATATTGTGACGAAACTCACAATAGAGGATCGGTTTCGTCTGGAAAGGCACTAATGCGATAGTCGAAGAGATAAAAAGCTGAATGGATTTACTCGGATAAATACATAAAATACTTAAGAAATAATTATTAATCGGATAATTATAATCTAAATTAGATTAAATAACGTCCGGCTATTGTTGTAAAGTTGTTGTGCTATTTCATCTGGAGATTCGTGGCGCAGCTCACACAAAGACTGAAATACCCACTGAATACGCTCTGGTCGATTAGGCTCACCTTGAAAACCGGATACAGGCATATCCGGTGCATCTGTTTCAAACACAAGACAGCTTAGCGGGAGTTGAGCCATCACTTGACGGGTTTTACTCGCTCGCTCATAAGTAATTGTCCCGCCTACGCCAATGTAATACCCCAGTTTCACAAAACTTTCTGCTTGAGAAAGGCTGCCAGCAAAACCATGCACTACACCTCGAGCTGGGACTTCATAGCGACGTAACATAGCAACCAATTGATCATGGGTTTTTCTTGAATGCAAAATAACAGGTAAGTCAAACTGCTTCGCTAGCTTCAACTGGCGCTGTAGTAATATTTGCTGCCTTTCAAATTGAGGATCTTCCATATAGAGATCAAGCCCAATCTCTCCTACCGCCACGCATTTCTGGCTTTTACACATCAGAAAATCCGTCAGTTTTTCAAAATGTGATTCTTGAAACTGGCTTAAATATAGAGGGTGAAATCCCATTGCTGCGTGGAGTTGAGAATGCTGATGCGCTAAATTCCAGACGCGCTGAAAGTTATCCTGACTAACCGCAGGAATAATAATATCCGTAATTCCACCTTGCTTCGCGGCTTCTAGGCTTTCAATAAGTGCCTCGCTGAACGGGGGAAAATCAAAATGACAGTGAGTGTCGATAAATCGAATATTATCACTCATGAGCAGGATTGCCTTGCAGGGCGCTAGCACCTACTGCCTCGGCCGTCTTTCCTGCTAATAAAGACTCTCGCTGGTCTTCCATGTGCATCAATTCTAATGAATTGGTGTTCTTAGAAAATCGACTGAAATCAGCATCATTACTCGCAAACTGTTGAGCTAATGCCGCAATAAAGTAACGTCCACAGCGTCGTCCGACATGATAATCTTGGTTTAAGGCACTAATTTTACTGCCTAAAGCACTGCTTTTCAGTGGTGTCGGTGGATATATTTCAAAAATCTGCACGCCATCGGGTGGATTTTCGATAAATTCCTGCGTTTTTCGATAACTCTTCAAGTGAACTTTTAACATTGCTGCCATGCGTTGCAACGCCGAACTATCCCCTTCAAGCCAGCGGGTCATGCGCTTTACCCATTCAGGCGTAAAGTACATTTGAGAAGGTACGGTGCGGATCACAACTATCGTATCCGCCCCACGACGATAAGCTTCCTCGACAGGAATCGCTGCGCTTATCCCTCCATCGTGGTATCGCACGCCGCTAAATTCTACGCCAGTTCGATAAAATCCTGGGATTGCGCTGGAAGCACGAATGATATCCAACCAAGAATCCGCATCAGGCTGTAAAAATGCGGCGGAAAAATCATCGCTACGACTGGCTCCCATATAGAATTCACGGCCAGAATCTAACAATTCAAGCCCTGCATCCATATTAAGTGGAAACTCTTTCGCCGTCGTTTCAATCAACCAATCAAGGTCAATTAAGTTCCCGCCACGAATAAATCGCAGTGGGTTAAAGAAATTAAGATTCGTGGTATAGCGAGTAATAACTCGGCGGGCATATCCGGCTTGACCACAAATATAAGCGGATAAATTTTGGGCTCCTGCGGACGTCCCTATCATCAAATCAAAAGGGTTAAAGTTTTCTATCAGAAATTCATCCAATACACCGGCCGTAAAAATACCACGCTGACCGCCACCTTCGCAGATAAGGGCAGTTTTTCTTCCGTTAATTTCATCAGAAAACGCGAGTGGCTCAATCGTGCCTAAAGTGACTGGAACATGCTTTCCCATAGTAACCCTTTCTCTATATTGACGTGTTTTTAATCAATCCCATTATAAATATGATTAAATCAAATTAAATGATTCACATTAAACTGTTTTTCTTAGAAAGAGCAAATAGCAAAATGAGCTTTCGGCTGAAAGCCCATTTAAAAGAAATTACTTATTCGTCAGAACTAAACCATTCTGTACTGATTTTACCCCTTTCGCGGTCGATGCAATCTGCACAACTTGATTTATCTGCTCGCTAGATTTGAGAAAACCAGAGAGGTAAACCACACCCTGAACAGTTTTCACCGACACGCTGTTACTTGGTAGCCCGCTGGTACCTAAGAGTTTGCTTTTAATATCCGCAGTAATGGATGAATCATCAATATAGGTATCGGTGCTTTTCACGCCACCCGAGATGGCATTACCCGTATCTTTTCCTGCCATTTCAACAGTTTTAGCTGCGCTGTCCCAAGTTTCTGAAGCTTGTTTTTTTAAGGCGCTATCAGATGATGAACTACAAGCAAAAAGTGCCCAGCTCAACCCAATGACACCTAAAGAACGTAAAACGGCGATCTTTTTCATTGGAACCTTCCTCTTGGTATGATTAATAAACTAGCAATGTCATAGCCTAAGTAAAAAGCAGGTAAAAATAAAGTCAAATAACTCATCTTCCAGAGTATGGCTAAAGATAATTTTCAGTTTCGAGAAAAATAATCTTAATTAGATGATTTAAATACGAAATTTAAAAATAAGTATCTAATATCTGTTGATGAAAAAACAGAAAAAAGGGTGCCTGTACCACCTAACCCACAATCAGAGAGAAATGTGGGGGATTGCTCCCCCACCAGACTACTCAACGCATAACAGAGTAGCTTGAACCATTGTGTTTCCACTCACTACGTTAACCGAACAGAGTCGGTCTCGCAGCAGCAGTGAAAGGCACAACACCGTGGCGCACACGGTCATTAGCCCGATAAGAGCAAACTTGGTCATTCCTCTTGACTCCTGTACAAAAAGGAGACAGAATCCAATTGTTGGGTTGGAGACTGCCTCGAGTTACTGTTAATGGAACTCGGGGCTTTCGTCTTTTTGGTCTCACAACTTAATGTCTGCTTGAACCAAAATGATCCAAGCACCCACCGCCATCATAGCAGTATGCTCATCGCGAAAAAATATCGATTCGATTAATTAACCACATGATATTAAATTCATTTTTAATGATTACTATCATTAATAGCTATTGATTATGATAATAAATAGATAATTGGATTGTAGAAGGGTTATCTGACTTGAAAAAGGGTGCCTGTACCACTCAACCCACAATCAGAGAGAAATGTGGGGGATTCCTCCCCCACCAGACTACTCAACGCATAACAGAGTAGCTTGAACCATTGTGCTTCCACTCACTACATTGACCGAACAGAGCCGATCGCGCAGCAGCAGTGAAAGGCACAATACCGTGGCGCACACGGTCATTAGCCCGATAAGAGCAAACTTGGTCATTCCTCTTGACTCCTGTACAAAAAGGAGACAGAATCCAATTGTCGTGTTGGAGACTGCCTCGAGTTACTGTTAATGGAACTCGGGGCTTTCGTCTTTTTGGTCTCACAACTTATTGTTCACTTAAACCAATTGTTTATTTAAATCAATTATCTGCTTGAACCAAAATGATCCAAGCACCCACCGCCATCATAGCAGTATGCTCATCGCGAAAAAATATCGATTCAATTAGTTATGACGTTGAAAACATTAATGATTAGCGGAATAAATAACAAAAATGGCCAACTCAGTTGACCATTTCGATATAAATACACTAATTAGCGATAATGATTAATGTTCGCGCGTTTTGCGGAATCTCACTTCAGGATAACGTTCGCTGGTTAAGTTCAAATTAACCATTGTCGGCGCAATATAAGATAAGTTATCACCGCCATCTAAGGCTAAGTTCAGCTCATTTTTGCGCTTAAATTCTTCGAATTTCTTCACATCATCGCACTCAACCCAGCGAGCGGTAGAAACGTTAACCGCTTCATAAATTGCTTCAACGTTATATTCGCTCTTCAAGCGAGAAACTACCACGTCAAACTGGAGCACTCCTACCGCACCCACAATCAAGTCATTATTGCTTAATGGACGGAAAACCTGCACAGCACCTTCTTCGGATAGCTGCACCAAACCTTTCAGTAGCTGCTTCTGCTTCAGAGGATCACGCAAACGAATACGACGGAATAATTCAGGTGCAAAGTTCGGGATCCCTGTAAATTTCAGTTCTTCGCCTTGTGTGAAAGTATCCCCAATTTGGATGGTACCGTGGTTATGCAAACCGATGATATCCCCTGCATAAGCATGCTCAACTTGAGAACGATCACCCGCCATAAAGGTCAGCGCATCTGAAATCACCACGTCTTTCTTAATGCGAACTTGGCGCAGTTTCATACCTTTTTCATAGGTACCCGAGACGATACGCATAAAGGCAACACGGTCACGGTGTTTAGGATCCATATTCGCCTGAATTTTGAATACAAACCCAGTGAATTTCTCTTCAGTGGCTTCCACTTCACGCACATCCGTTTTACGTGCTTGCGGTGCAGGTGCCCACTCGACGAGACCATCAAGCATATGATCCACACCAAAGTTACCTAATGCGGTACCAAAGAATACAGGGGTCAGTTCACCTGCTAAGAATGCATCGTGATCAAATTCATGGGAAGCTCCTTGAACTAGCTCTAGCTCTTCGCGCAACTGAGCCGCCAGCTCACCGCCAACGGCGGTATCTAATTCAGGATTATTTAACCCTTTTACGATGCGAACATCTTGAATAGTGTGACCTTGGCCCGTTTGGTACAAAATGGTTTCGTCACGCAGTAAGTGGTAAACACCTTTGAATAATTTACCGCAGCCAATCGGCCATGTGATTGGGCAACACGCAATTTTCAGCTCGTTTTCCACTTCATCGAGCAGCTCCATTGGGTCACGAATATCACGGTCCAATTTGTTCATAAAGGTCAGAATTGGCGTATCGCGTAGACGGGTAACTTCCATCAGCTTACGTGTACGATCCTCAACCCCTTTACTAGAATCGATGACCATTAAGCAGCAGTCAACGGCGGTTAATGTACGATAAGTATCTTCCGAGAAGTCTTCGTGCCCTGGGGTATCAAGTAGATTTACTAAGCAATCATTATAGGGAAATTGCATTACAGAGGTGGTGATTGAAATCCCACGCTGCTTTTCCATTTCCATCCAGTCTGATTTGGCATGTTGATTAGAGCCACGACCTTTTACCGTACCTGCACGTTGGATTGCGTGTCCGAAAAGTAATACTTTTTCAGTGATCGTGGTTTTACCGGCATCGGGGTGAGAAATGATAGCAAACGTTCTACGGGTGCTAACTTCATGGAGAAAATTCTGATCTGTCATTTAATCGTTCTTTTCGTCTATATCCAGATTTGTATGGGCATCAGGAAGAGGCTCTAGGTGGCTCTAAGCGCAGCAAATCCGTATTGTTAATCGTAATTGGCGGTTATTTTCGCAGATCTTGGGGTTATAAACAATCAGAGCCTGAAATGTTAAGCGCTCCACCCACTGGATGGAGCCAATAAACTTATGCTGTCGCAGCCACTAACTGAGCAATTTCCAGCCCTAACTCTTGTGTACTGGCATTTCCGCCCATATCGCGAGTCAAATGATGACGCTCACGAATAGCCGTTTCAACCGCTGACATAATCGTGTCATGCATTTCTTGGCAACCGAGATGCTGCATCATCATCGCTGCCGCCCAAATGGTACCGATTGGGTTAGCGATATTTAGCCCTGCAATATCCGGCGCAGAGCCGTGCACAGGTTCAAACATCGATGGGAATTTTTTCTCTGGATTGATATTCGCCGATGGTGCAATCGCAATCGTCCCCGTACATGCAGGACCAAGGTCTGACAAAATATCCCCAAATAAGTTTGACCCCACAATCACGTCATAAAATTCCGGCATTCTCACTAAGTTAGCCGCAAAAATATCAATGTGGAATTGGTCAACTTTTACATCAGGATACTGTTTTGCCATTTCAGCCACACGGCTATCCCAATACGGCATGGAGTGGAATAATCCATTCGATTTCGTGGCTGAACTTAAATGTTTTTTATCGCGAGAGCGGGCAAGTTCAAACGCATATTTTAAAATTCGGTCAGTCCCTTTGCGGGTAAAAATACTTTGCTGGGACACCATTTCGTCTTCCGTCCCTTCATACTGAATTCCGCCAATTGCAGAATATTCCCCTTCTACGTTTTCCCGAACCACATAAAAATCAATATCACCCGGCTTTTTATCCGCCAGCGGGCATTTAATCCCTTCAAATAAACGTACTGGGCGCAGATTCACATATTGATTGAATGCACGACGAATAGGCAATAACAAGCCCCACAGGGAAATATGGTCTGGAACCCCCGGGAATCCAACGGCACCTAAGAAAATAGCATCAAATTTTTTCAGTTGTTCTAAACCATCTTCCGGCATCATACGACCGGTACAGTGATAGGTTTCACACGACCAATCAAAGTGTGTAAAGTTAAGCTTTACACCGTGCTTTTGCGCGGCTGCCTCTAAAACACGTAATCCTTCGGGGATCACTTCCGTTCCAATTCCATCCCCCGGAATGACCGCTATATTGAATTGTGCCATTTTCAACGCCTCTTATTATTTTATTTTCGGTTTATATGCTCCAATACAAAAAACCACGAATCACAATAAATTGCTACCTCGTGGCTTCTTTTTTTAATCTATTTTTACGGTAAGTTTATTATGCTTTTTGGCTAAACATATCTTCACTAAACAAGGTTAATGCCAGCACTAATGCATCTTCTCGACCTGTTTTCGTCGGATAGTAGTCTTTACGTACAGTCGCCTGTTGAAAGCCGAGTTTATCATACAGATGAATGGCAGAGGCGTTCGATTCCCGCACTTCCAACCACAGCGTCGATATTCCACGATTGACTAGGTTATTAATCAAATTTTCCAATAACATTCGCCCATATCCATGCCCTTGAAAATCAGGATGAATGGCAATGTTAAATAACGTTGCCTCATCTAAAACATATTGCGTAATAGCATACCCAACAATTTGATTATTAACTGATATTTTTAGATTATGGTATTTTTCACCTTGATTTCCATAAAAAACTCGCTCAGTCCACGGAAAGTCATGGCTTAACTTTTCAATTAAGAAGGCGGTGGCGAGATCAGATTGCTTGAGTGTTGAAATTTTCATCATATTGATAAATTTGTTTCCATAGTGCCTGTTTAGCATTGCTGCTTGCTATCAGTTCAGACAAAACAGGAGAAATAAATGTGATTTTTGAACCTTCGGGATGAATGCCATCCCCTATCACCCAACAAGGTATTGTTATTGGTGTTGGAATGAGTTTGAGCTGATCGGAAGTAATGCACACAACGTCAATCTCATCGACCTTCATTGTGAGAAAAATATCTTTTAGCAGCTGGCTGTTTAAATCAAGGTTCTCATCAGTGATAATAATAAGCTTAGTCGACTCAGGAATGCGTACACCACGTTCACCACGTAACACAGTCGGATTTCTCACCATCCATTGAGTGATCCCCATTTGTTCTAAAAGTCTGTCACGTCGTGTCATTGCTTTACCCAGTCGTTAGTTAACAACCACATCTTATCAAAGGGGATTAATAGCGCCAACAGAGCAATGCTATTTATCTTTTTTCTGGTAAGGTAGTCCGCGTGGTTATATTCATTTTAGGAGATAGACAGAATATGTCATTACTGACACCCGCCAGCGAAGTTATTCAACGCCATTTAGAGCACTTTATTGATCGTCATGTTCTTTTGGCAGGCGATATTCAGGATGAGCTGGGCACAATTTTAGAAGCCGCCAGCGTGCGTGTTCTCACTAACCAGTACCATCGCTGGAAAAACTTACAGCCGGCATTGGGTGAAAATGTTCTGTTTGCTTCAACAGCAACCGCGGAATTCGTTCAACCTTGCGATACCTTAATTTACTTTTGGTCTAAGAACAAACAAGAAGCAGCGTTCCAACTTGATGACTTATGTACCCATCTTGCTGCTGGAAGCCAAATTTTTATCGTCGGCGAAAATCGCAGCGGTGTAAAAAGTGCCGAAGCGATGATGGAAGGAATTGCAACACTGCAAAAAATTGACTCCGCACGCCGCTGCGGGCTCTATTATGGTGAGCTTGAGCAACCAACTGAATTTGATATTAAACGCTGGTGGCGTAACTATCAGGTTGATAGTGTGAAAATTCACGCGCTTCCAGGTGTATTTAGCCATAACGAGTTAGACATCGGCAGTGATTTGCTGCTTTCCACATTGACTGAGCCAATGAGTGGTAATGTGCTTGATCTGGCTTGCGGTAACGGCGTACTCGCTGCGGTTATCGGCTCACAAAATCCGAATGTCACCTTAACCCTGAGTGATGTCAGCGCATCTGCGATTGATTCCGCCACTGCAACGCTCGCGGCCAACAATCTCACCGGAAAAGTGATCCCAAGTGACGTCTATTCCAATGTTGATGATAAATTTGATTGGATCATTTCTAATCCACCGTTCCATGATGGGATCAACACCAGTTATAACGCGGTAGAAACGCTTATTCTCCAAGCACCTAAGCACCTGAAAAAAGGCGGCCGCTTACGTATCGTCGCAAATGCGTTTTTACCATATCCTGACCTACTAGATAAAACGTTTGGCGGTCATGTGGTTCTGGCTAAAACGGGTAAATTCAAAGTTTACGAAGCCATTAAGCGCTAAAACGACGACATTATCTCATTATCGGTTTGGTTTCTAACGGTCAACTTATAACGTTGGCCGTTTTTTCATCAAACAAGATAGTGCCGATAAAAATTTATTGACGTCTGCGCAAATTAGCCTAAAATCCGCACCGTACTATTGATGCATGAGCAATTATGCAAAAGAGTTAGTATTGCGAGGGTGGCGGAATTGGTAGACGCGCTAGCTTCAGGTGTTAGTGTCCTATGGACGTGGGGGTTCAAGTCCCCCCTTTCGCACCACTTACTCTTCATAATTTCAATTATCTATGCGTTGACTGCTCTTCGCTATCCGTATTACATAGTTATCTATGCTCAACGGAATAGCGGCGTTTGTCGCCTTTATCTAATTGGAATTCTTTTGAGTAAGAAAGCTCATATCATAATTTCAATTATCTATGTGTTGACTGCTCTTAGCAGCTCATTATAGAAGTCAGTATCAATAGAAAGAATTTTGACAGTATTTGCGAGGGTGGCGGAATTGGTAGACGCGCTAGCTTCAGGTGTTAGTGTCCTATGGACGTGGGGGTTCAAGTCCCCCCTTTCGCACCACTGTTAATGATTCGTAGCCTTAATCTTCAAGAATTCAATCTTCAGATATTCAATTCTCAATAGCCATTCGCGCAATATTCCTAACCTAGATATCGCTTAGACAATCTTAGCTTCGCATAATAAAAATCAGCAAAAAACAGCCTAAAGACATTACTGCAGGAATAATTAATAAGCGCCGTGAACCACGATTAAACAGCATGCCTGCTGTCGCAATCATCAAGGTGATCATCGCCACTTTCAGTGGATCAAACCCCATATTGCTCAGCAAATACATAATACTCAGTAACACCACCGCGAAGACGCCCCACAAACCAGCGCCAATACGCCGCAACCCTGTTGCTTTTGATACGCTAGTTCCCATAACGCCTCCCATTTATAGCTAATGAGTCTTTAGCCAACTCATAATGAGCCTATAATTTCGTTAAAGATGATAATGATTATCAATCATATCTGCGTTTCTATAAAAATCAATCAAATTTTAGTGTGATGTGAGGGTCTGAAGGAGAAAATTTCGACGAGGATTTATTGGACTTTATAAACAAAAAAGTTCTCTGCGGCATCCTACCACAGAGAACTTTTAACTACAGGGGTTGGTTTATTGCTTCAATCCCATCGCATCACGCATGGTAAAGAACAAATCGGTTTGGTCAGTCAGACCCATCACGTTCGCAGCATGTGGACCATAGGCTGCGATACGTAGCTGAGCACCTGTATGCTCCTGTGAATCTTCTTCTTCAGAATTACCGTAGTTCACGGTCATCACGGTACCGTCTTTTGTGATCAGTGCTTGAGTTAAGCCTGATGACTTAGTTCCGTCTGGAATAATTTGACTAGAATGCGAGTGGTCAGCCGTCACGATAACCAGTGTATCACCGTGCTTCTTAGCGAAATCTAAGCCAACTTGTACCGCTTGATCCAGCGAGACAGTCTCGCCAATTTGACCACATGGATTCGCTTTGTGATCCTGCTTATCGATAGAAGCGCTTTCAACCTGCAAGAAGAAGCCATTTGGATTTACCTTCAGTAAATCAATCGCTTTTTCAGTCATTTGGGCTAATGTCGGCGCATTCGGGTCTAACTTAGAATTCGGTTTACACTCTAATGCTGCGTTATTTAAGTTGCCGTGATAAGTGGCTTTTGGACCTTCCCACGCCACGGTCATGTTGCCGTCATGGAACAGGCCTAACACCGGCTTATCTTGGTTAGCTTCTTTGATTGCATCGAGTGACTTAGCATCACGGACAATAGTGAATCCACGATCTGCCGCTTGTTGTTCCAAGGTTTTCCCTTTGTAATCACCCGCTTTAGCTTCCTGCTTAAAGCTTTTCGCACCGCCACCTAATGTGACATCCGCGCGAGTAATCATTAACTGTTCTGAAATAGAACCACGACCGCCATTTTCCAGTGCATTCGTCGCACACTTTTCGCTGGTTTCTTCAGGGCCGTAACATTTACGTCCCGTCACATGAGCAAACTGAGCCGCTGGCGTTGCATCTTGAATTTCAGATGTTGTCACGTTGCCCGTTGCTTTGCCATTACGTTTCGCAATTTCAATCAATGTGTCATGGTCTTTACCAAACACATCAATCCCTAAAGCGCCGTTATAGGTTTTCACACCGGATGACCATGCTGTTGCAGATGCAGCAGAATCAGTTACATAGTCTGGTTTTTGTGTTTTCTTATCTAATGCGTAATGGGTGTATTGCCCAGTGATTGGCAGTGCATCGATTCCTTTAAAAAAACCGCCTGCGCCTTCTGCATAGTTACGTGCGACGGTAATTTCAGAATCCCCCATACCATCGCCGATAAATAAAATGACGTTCTTCGCTTGACCATTATGCAGTGCTGCTTTCATGATATCCGTCTGTTCAGTCGATAAACGGCGAGCACCACCAAACTTAGTGATATCCCCTTTTGCAGCGCGACTTTCTGAAACTGCTTCATTTTTATCCGCGGCATAAGCTGGGATTGCAGTTCCTAAAATGAACGTACTTACAGCGACGGCTAACATCGATTTCATAAAATTACCTGTCATAAGTTTTATCCTTGCCAATCAATAAGAAGAGTAAATAAGTATGCTTCGAATAGTTGACCAGCATGCTAGAGCAGCTAGATGACAGTTGAATGACGGTTTTATGTCGATATAAAGATGATTGTCATAAACATGGCAGCCATAAACATAACAATCATAAAAGCGAAACGCCCAATCTGGGCGTTATCGATGAGAAGAAATTATTGATGAGAAACCTGTTGGTTCATGAGCTGAGAAATCAGCTGTAATGCACTTAATAAGCGATGGCGCTGCTGGTCAGTCAAACGTAAATAACGCCGAGCAGCGGGGATCCGGCTGACCATTTCCGAAGCGGTATAAGGCTCAATTTCACAACGCCAAACGCCATTTTTGACAGCAATATGACAGTGAGTGAAGTCTAGCTCTTCGAAAGTTTGGCGGATCACGGGGTATAGATCTAAGCTTTCGACTAAAAGTTTCCCATCCGCTTGTTGAGTCGTGAACTGAATGTGTTTTTTCCGTGCAGATCCTGCTGTTTTCACATCGATCTGTGCCACCAGCGCGTTGTCACATTTTCCCGAAACCGCAAAACGGCTATGCACAATAAACGCCATAAACAAGGTTTTCACACGCTCAGTGACTTCCACTTTAATGCCTTGAGGCAATTGGATGAGGAGCACTCCTGGCGTCCCCCACTCACAAACATAAGGGGCGATATCTTTCTCAATCCGATTTAAAGTTAACCCCGCTTGATACCCTGTAGGGAGGCGCTTTTGGGTTAACTTTTTCCACCATGGTGACTTAGGCAAGGTTACGTAAAGGCTCAAGTTCCACCTCCTCTGCATTCTCATCTTCAAATGAATTGGACAATACTTGTTCAACCGGAACGGGCTTAAATGGATTCACTTTCTGCACTAACACGGTCCAACCTAATGCATAACTCGCTGTTAATCCCAACATTATGGCAAATGGAATATACACATCTGCTTTATTCATGCCCGGAGGCGTGATGTAAACAATCGCTAGGATGATCCCCACACTCGAAATAATTTGTGGGATAGGGAAGAATGGCGAGCGATAAGCGCGGTGTAAATCAGGGCGACGGATACGCAATAACACCACAGAAATCGTCACTAATAAGTATGCCGTTCCCCACGAACACACAGCCGCCAGCACCAACGGGATAATTCTGTCTAAATCCCCTTGGATAGCAAATGCGTGTAAACAAGGGATCATCACCGCCACTAAAATACCGAATACTGGCGTTTTAAAGCGAGGATGCAAATAGGCGAATACCTTTGGTAATGCACCATCTAACGCCATACCGTAAAGAATGCGCGGAACCGCTGCCATTAAGGTGTTGATGGTCGCCCCACCCGCCAGCAATAATGCAATCCCAATCCAGTATTTGCCAAAGTCACCCATAATTTGCCCAGCAAACGCAGGAATTGCCATCGGTGTTTCTAATAGACTCACACCATTTTGTGGATCGACAATCACGTTTTCGACTTGGTTAGTCAGTGCCGCACCAAACAAAAACATACAAAATGCGACGCCGCATAAGCCAATCGTCATCGCACGCGGGATCACTTTGGCTGAGTTTTTAATTTCAGGTGCCATCGGTGTCACTAACTCACAGCCGACAAACATAAACATCGCCATTCCCACAAAACTAAGAACAATGGTTGGGTCAGAAATATTCAATCCTTGGCCAAACCAGCCTTCTGAGGAAACGTGAAATGGCATCATCAATCCACAAATGCTGAAAATCACCAACGTGCTCCACATTGCAAAAGTGAGCACCACTTCTACCTTGCCAAAAGCTTCGATACCAAATGCATTTAGTAAGCCAAATGCCACGACTAAACCAACCCCCACCATCCAAGAGGAGTTATTGGTTTCCAGCACTGTATTGAGGCTTTCAAAGTTCACTAACGCCATAATGCCGGATAAAATGGTCTCTGCAGTACCAGCAAAAACGTGAACAATCAGATAGGCAGACAGCGCCCCTGTAATCGCCCAAAAACGGCCCATACCACAGGAGATATAGTCGTAAACGGAACCAGAGGTCGGTAAAATTGCCGCCGCTTCAGAGAATGTGGTTAATTGAGCCTGCATCATGATAAAGCTCAGTAAAACGGCTAAGGCGAAAGTATCACCGCCGATCCCGAAACCACTGGTTACTGTGAGGATCACAGGGCTTGCCATAATCACGCCAACCGAACTGGCGAGCGTCGTTGGAAAGCCAACCTTACCTTTTTCAATATGTGATGTTAATTTTGAGGATAAATTCATTTTGCTTCCCTCTCTCTGATCACAGCCCAAATTGTGAATTTTTTGTAAAAATGAAGTGGCTGCATTCTCACTATAGAAATAAGCATAAACATGTCGCCATCGTCCTTTAGAACGATACCCAGAGAGAGGGGAACACACAGAAACTAAGACGAAAAGTACTATTTTTATGCACGAGAAACACAATAATCATTGAAATATCAATAACTAGCGAAAAACCACCTCATTAATATATTAACAAATACACTACGAAAGATACCCAAAGGCAGCCAACGCCCTCTAAGCAATAAAAAACAAGTTTTGAATAGTGTAATCAAGCTCACGTTATTAACATGTTTACTTTATGTTAACTGAATTAAATTGCATGATAGTAAGCTGACTATTTTGATGAGGTATGATGATGGTTCAACCGCTATTTAGTGAGAGTCAACAGGGCTTAATCGACTGCTGCCTAAATACGATTGCCCATATCATTCCTATTTCTGCAGCGGTTTATTATCTGGTGAATGAGCACTGGCAGCCAGAAAACCATGTACTGTATGGGATTTCCGCACGTATGCATGAAGAGTATCTCTCTGCATTTTCCCAGCATGACCCTCTACATCCAGACCATTTTCGCGGTGAGGATCTCCGTTTAGTGAAGATGCCTGTGGAAATGCGTCAACACGATCAAACCTTCTTCCATGATTTTATGCAGCCGAATCATATCGCGGATATGGCAGAGATTTTTATTCGTCGTAAAAATAAGATTGTGGCAGGAATTTCAGTGCTGCGAGATACGCCGTTTACGCCTCAGGAGGTAATTAGGCTCAATGCAATCTTACCGATTGCGGAGCTTATGACGTTCGATGTGCGACCCGATTCACTGGTTTCCTATACCCCGAAAGAGCAAGAAATCATTCATTTAGTGCGAGAAGGAGCCAATAATAAGCGTATTGCGCTACTATTAGGCGTTTCGCTTTCTACTGTGAAAACCCACCTTCGTAATATTTTTACCAAAGCCAATGTAAGCAACCGGACAGAATTAGTTTCCTCCGGGTTTATTATCCGCCAAGATAAAATTCTATAAAAAATCCCGGCACATTGGCCGGGAAAACTGTTGCTTTACAGAAAAAACAAAACCACTAACGCTCTAATAACGCACCATGACGGACTTTAATTCAGTGTAGTGTTCGATAAATGCACTACCAAATTCACGACCAATTCCAGACGACTTAATGCCACCGAAAGGCACTGCTGGGTCGAGGAAAGTGTGCATATTCACCCAAACGGTTCCTGCTTCAATTTGTGAAACCATGCGCATTGCTTTACTAAGATCATTCGTCCACACGCTCGCCGCTAAACCAAATGGCGTGCTATTCATCATCGTAACCAGCTCTTCTTCATCATCATAAGCTAAGAACGTACCGATAGGACCAAATGTCTCTTCTTTCATTAACACATCATCTGGGCCATTTGCGCGAATAATCGTAGGGGGAACAAAGTAACCGGCTCCTGCAATTGGCTGCCCGCCATAGATAATTTCACTACCATCTTGGCGTGCTTTTTCAAATAAACTTAAAATTTTATCGTAGTGGGCTTTGTTGGCTAATGGGCCCATTTCGGTGGTTTCATCTAATGGAGAACCAATTTTCATCGCCGATAAACGCGATTTTAGCTCTTCTAGAACCGCATTCATCAATTTAGATGGAATATAGAAACGCTCCGCTGCGGCACAAATTTGCCCTTGGTTTAAATAACCCGCTTCAATAATACCGCTCACAATCTTATCTACCGATAAATCCGCTAAGAATGCAGCACCATTTTTACCGCCCAATTCTAATGTGACGCGAGCCAGTTTGCCTTCCATTGCCGAGCGCCCTACGGCTAACCCAGTCGGCACTGAACCAGTAAAGGTCACTTTCGAACAAAGTTCATGGCTAATTAAAGCAGGTCCCACTTCGCGCCCACCGCCATTCACAATGTTAATCACGCCATCAGGAATGCCCGCTTCTTTGGCTAGTTCAGCCACGCGTAACATGGTCAGAGGGGTAAATTCACTTGGTTTCAGTACAATCGTGCAGCCACATGTCAATGCCGCTGCTAATTTCCAAATGGAAATCATAATAGAGAAGTTCCATGGAATAATTCCTGCAACCACACCTACAGGCTCACGCTGCGTAAATGCTGAGTATTTTTCGCCATTAAATGATGGCAAAGAAACATTCAGGGTTTCACCACTAATTTTGGTTGCCCAGCCCGCAAAATAACGTAGAAACTGCGCCGATGACCCCACTTCCAGAAAACGTGATAACTGAATGGTTTTCCCAGAACTTAAGGTTTCTAATTGCGCTAATTCTTCTAAGTGTTTTTCGAGCAAATCCGCTAAACGATTCAAACAATTGCCTCGTTCCATCGGCGTCGTATTTGCCCATGAGCCTTTAAATGCGGCATATGCCGCATTCATCGCTGCATCAACTTCTTCGCGCGTCCCTTCTTTCACTTTCGCAATCACTTGCTCGGTGGCTGGATTCACGACTTCAAAATAAGCATCTCCCTTGCCAGAAACAGGCAATCCATTAATAAAATGACCGTGTTGACGGTTCAAGAATTCTCTAACTTCTGGTAACAGGGTTAACTCACTCATCGTTATCTCCACCTCGTTAATTTATCGAATTACGCATTCACGCAGGCTAAATAGTGTTTTACAAAACGCGCTGCGCTAATTTCCCATAGCACTTCAGTGCCTTTGGCTGCAAACCAAGTGTCGCCTTTGTGGTATTCCACGGTGACGCCTGTTTTCACGTCGGTTAATTTCACCGAACCTTCATGAACAGTTGCCATTTCATCAAATGGGTAAACCATCTTAAATTTGCCTGTTGTACAAGCAAAAATACCGCAAGTCAGATTATCTGTTGGCTCGCCGTGGATCATCGCCACGCTTGCTTGAGGGTCCCCTTCAACAACCACAGAACCTAAATTGCTCACGCTACCAATGTTCAGTAATTCAGGAAGTGCTTTGTTTAACAGTAATGGGCTGATCATCTTTCTTACCTTCTCTTATGTAATAAAATCAAAAATGGACATTAAATTTAGGAAAACTTAGCGGCGACCTTGCCAATATCCTGATAACTGATGCCAACACTTGGCAAGTGACACAATGGCATTACGCATGCTGTCTTTCCCCATAATGTCAGCATGAGGAATCGAACTCATCAGGTCATAGCGGCTGGAGCCTTCAACTATCCCTTCAGCAAGCACCTTGCACACGATCTGGCTCGGCGTAACACCAAAACCTGAATAACCTTGTACGTAGAACACGTTTTTATGACCAGGGATTGTGCCAATTTGCGGGAACAGGTTGGCACTACACGCCATTGGACCACCCCATGCCAGCTCGATTTTGACGTCTTTCAGGTATGGGAAAACATTCAGCATCAATTTACGGTTCCACGCTTTCAAGTCGGATGGAATGTATTCTAAAAAGTACGTCGAGCTACCAAATAGCAGGCGATTTTCGTTTGTCACACGGTAGTAATCGATGACCGGGCGAATATCGCTATATGCCCCGCGAATTGGGCTAATGCGTTCAATCAATTCATCAGAAAGCTCTTCCGTCATTAACTGATAGGCATAGGTGTTAATTGTTTTTGGGTATAACGTCGGCTCAAGACCATTCAAGAAGCCATCACACGCCCACAACATTTTTTTCGCTTTTACGGAGCCCATCGCGGTACGAACCGTTACTGTATCGCCGTACTCAACATTCAAAACTTGGCTGTTTTCAAAAATTTTTGCGCCATATTCACTCACCGCTTTCGCTTCCCCCAATAACAGGTTAAGTGAATGAACATGTCCGCCTCCCATGTGTTTGATTCCACATGTATAAGCGTCAGAGCCGATAATCTGCTTTAAATCTGAACCTGTATAAAATTCAATTTCTTCATCTGGCGCGACGGCTTTAAAATCTGCAAGCCAACTACGCAATGTTTTTTCTTGGCGCTTGTTGCTACCTAAATAGGCATAACCATGGCAGAAATCCGCATCAATATTATATTTGGCGATACGGTCACGCATGATCCCTGCACCCATGTTGCTCAGTTTAAAAATCGTTTCTAAACCTTCTGAGCCAACGTGCTTTTTAATCGCATCGAGGTCATGACCAATACCGGCCATCACTTGCCCACCATTACGTCCTGTACCGCCATACCCAAGATGGCGACCTTCCAAGATAGCAATATTGGTAATTCCCTTTTCACACAATTCCAATGCCGTATTAATCCCTGAAAATCCACCACCAATGATCACGACATCCACATCAATGTCTTCTTTCAAGGTTGGGAAACGCAGGTCATATTTTTTGGTTGCTGAGTAATAAGTTAATGATTCTACTTGGTTATTCATAATGGATACCCTATCTAGTATCTTGCAATAACCTTGATTATCTTAACCAATCATTAACAGTTACATAGCCCTTTAGGGACATTCGAAACATAAAGTTAACATTTGTGACGTGGATACAATATTTACTTATAAACAAAATTAAATCAATTTAAATTTTTTCTGTTTAAATTCAAAAAGATAAATATTTATTATTATATTAATAGAAATTATTACATATTTTGATAAAGGATGAAGGCGAGGAGTGTTTTATTGCTAAGAGAGAAATTTAATTTATTGAAAAATAAAGCTTTATCTTAACGGCTCAGTTTAACCATCTAATGTATACAAGAAATAAACTAAGACCCCTAAATTACTGTTTTATTGGAGTCATTAATAAATTAAATAACTCAACTTGAGAGTTGATCTCTAATTTTTGATAGATATTCTTACGATGATTTTTGACAGTGCCTAAACTAATAAACAGTGACTCAGCAATTTGTGGGGAACCTTTACCTTCCAAAATTAATTCAACGACCTCACACTCTCTTGGCGTCAAACCAAAGCAAGTCTGTAAGTCCGTATTACGATAATGGCTAGAGACTGAATTCGGCACCACTTCCTTATGTAATCGAGCAATACTTCGAATAATATCAAAGGCTTCTTTTAATGATTTCTGCTTACTTTCATCTGAAAGAAAAGGCTGGTCTTCATTACCAAAGAAAATACCTAATTGTTTATCGGCTGATAGCTCCAACAATAAACCCGCCTCATCACACCAACCTGTCTTACGATAAAAATTAAGATAATAATCAGTATGATAAAACCCTTTCGGTGCAACTTCTTTCAATGTTAGTACCTTCGAACTTCCGCCTTTTTGTAGTTCTTGATAAAAAGGATCCATCAGATAAGCGCCACGCTGATAAATGCGATTGATGCTGTCGCTATTGCGCTTCTCAACTTTCGACAGAAAACGCGGCGCGCCTTCTTTTTCGAAGGCATAGATAATGGCGTTATCAAAAGCCACAAAAGAGGACAGCCATGACAACAAATTGGGGTAAAACTGGTTGGTTGCCACGGAGTCAATAAGGTCAGGTAATTTACGCAGATAATGATCCATTCAGCCCTCACTCATTAACTTATTAATAATTTATCACCGTGTATATTCAGGCGAACTATGACCCTATAAAGACCACATTCTGAGAGGAAGCTCAATTTTTTTGTTATTAATATGTTAATTAAATCACAATATATGCTATGGATATTAATAATATTTTATCAATTATTTAATAAGTTGAAGGCGAGTTCTAAGGGAGTACAGGAAGGGTAAAAGAGAGCAGCCCCGAAAGGCTGCTAGAAAACTATTTATTGATAATGGCCTTCAATTTGCTGTAACGACGGATCAAACGCCATTTTAATTTCAGCGTTGTGGCATGCTTCCAAACAATATCCCAGTAACCTTTATCAAAAAACAGCTGAACCATCTGCTTTTGCGTTTCCGGTGACTTAATGGCTAATAGCGCTAAAACAACCCCTAAGCCTTCTTTTCCCACTTGCCATAAACAGGCAGGCGCTTGTTTCACTTCCTCAGGATGACGCTTATAGATATCCATCAACATATCTAAGATCTTCAGGTAGGTATTGATCTTACGTACTGAGCGTTCATCTCCGGTTAAAGAGTGTGAAACGGATTGGTTGTGGATCAGATATTCATAATATTGTTCATTGATAAACTGCACTCGTTTAGCAACGAGCAGCATTTCGGTAGTCCAAGGAATGTCTTGATGGTGCAATCTAGGCTCAAAGGTAAAATTGTGCTCTCTAATTAATGACAAGCGATACAGATTCAACCAAGTTACATGGAGAAACTTACGGGAGCTCAAGCCAATTTGTAGCCATTGAGGACCCGTGATCACGCCAGTAGAAGGCACTTTATTGGGTGGGAAAATAGCCTTTGAAGCATCCCCATTAGTGTAAACGTAGGTACCATTGCAAGTTGCTACGTCCAGATCTCCCGCTAAGGCAATCTCTAATAAGCGACCATACATTCTTGCATCAATTTCATCATCAATATCAGGGAAAGTGATATATTCCCCTGTTGCGACAGCCATTCCGGTATTACGCGCAACGGAAACTCCGCCATTTTCCTGACTGAGTACTTTGATATTCTCAAACTTATCTTCGTATTGACGAATGACCGATTCGCTATCATCTTTTGAACCATCATTCACAACGATCAGTTCCCAGTTTTCGAGTTTTTGGGCAATTAGGCTATCAAAAAAATGGGGTAAAAATTTTTCGCCGTTATAAACCGCAACAACGATACTCAATACAGGCTGAAGGGACATGGATTAACCTTACACTCATTAAAAATAATGATAATGACAAAATATACTCTAGTCTTCCATAAGGAACTGATAATTAAATCAAATAATTATGATAGGGAAAAATTTACCTATCCCTGTTATTACTCAAATTATCAAATCCCTGTGAACTAATTTTGACTTATCTTACCTAAGAAATGTCAATTATACCTTACCTTAACAAAAGGATCCTCCTGTGGCTGGAAGTAGCTTACTTGCCTTATTAGATGATATCGCAGCAGTTCTAGATGATGTGTCAGTGATGACAAAAATGGCAGCAAAAAAAACGTCCGGTGTTCTGGGTGATGACCTCGCTTTAAATGCTCAACAAGTCACTGGCGTTCGTGCTGAAAGAGAGATCCCTGTCGTTTGGGCTGTCGCAAAGGGCTCCTTCATCAACAAACTCATTTTAGTCCCACTCGCATTATTGATTAGCGCTTTCATTCCATGGGCAGTCACACCATTATTAATGATTGGAGGCGCATATCTCTGCTTTGAAGGCGCTGAAAAACTTGCCCATAAGTATCTACACAAACATGAGACTTCACCATCAGAAGCTGCACGAGAGGCCCAGCTTTCAGAACAAGAAATAGCAGCATTTGAAAAACAAAAAATTAAAGGTGCAATCCGCACTGATTTTGTTTTATCTGCGGAAATTATCGCTATTACTTTAGGTATTGTGTCTTCAACAACTCTCCTGAACCAATTTGCAGTTTTATCAATTATTGCCATTGTCATGACTGTCGGGGTGTATGGATTAGTTGCTGGTATAGTCAAACTAGATGACTTAGGCTTCTATTTACAGAAAAAAACGTCTACTTTACTGCGTAAATGCGGTAATGGGTTAATCTATGTAACCCCTTATTTAATGAAAACATTATCTGTTGTAGGGACTGCCGCGATGTTTATGGTCGGAGGGGGGATACTCACTCACGGAATTACCTATCTGCATTTATGTATCGAAAAAATAGCAGAGAAAACAGGTAGCATCAGTATTGTTGGTAATACACTACAATTTTTGACACCTTCCATTCTTAATTTAATTTTTGGCCTAGTTATCGGTTTATTTATTGTTTTAATTATTCACTTTTTTGCTCGATTTAAAAAAACAAAATAAAGCTAAAAACTGACTAATATCCTTAAATACATTATGGTAATAGTCAGTTTATTTTGTATCAGGAAGAAGAGAGAATGCCGACACTTTACCGACGATTTTCGATCATCAATCAGGTTATTGGGTTAATGCTGCTTATTGCTGTTTTAGGCATTATCGGCATGACAATTTCCAACCGCATGATCATCAGTGTACAAGGCAACGCTCATGCCATTAACACATCTGGTTCCTTGCGCATGCAAAGCTACCGCCTACTTTCTTTAACTCCCATAAACCCGCATAACCAAAATTACCTTGATGAATTAGAGAAAGATTTACTCAGCCCCGAGCTAACTCAAGTGGTTAAAATTGAAAACCTCACACCTGAATTTAATAAAATACATGAATTTTGGCTAAACACTTTAAGGCCCGCACTTACTAAAGCATCTTCGCCTGATGATGCCCGCTATGAAGTCATTACTTTTGTTAATATGCTCAATGAGTTAGTTCATAACATTGATGATAAAACTGAGAAAAAAATCGCTTATGTAGCGATGACTCAGCTTATTTTTATTAGCTTAGTCTTTTTACTATTGATGGGAACAATCTGGCATTTAAGACGAAAAATTTATTACCCATGGATGAAGCTGCTTTCTATGGTTAATGCCATTGGGCGTAAAGATTTTACTCAGCGCTATCCCATGAAGAATAATAAGCAAGATGAGCTCAATGCCCTAGGTGAAACTCTCAATCATATGTCTGATGAGCTGGCGCAAAGTTACCACCAACTCGAAGAACGTGTGGCAGAAAAAACCGCAGACTTACTCGCTAAAAATCGTGTTTTGTCATATCTTTATCAATCAAATCAAATATTACACTCTTCGGAAACGCTTTATTCAAGATTACAAAAAGTTCTCGCGGAGCTGAAAAACATCACACAGCTAGAAAACTTGCGTCTCAAATTATATGAAGATAGTAATGAACAATACTTCCATGAAATCTCTTATGACACGACCAACCTCGAAATAGATAAAGCAAAGCTATCTTCCGCTAATCAGCATCCATTAAACAATGATTCAGTAAAAGAATATCAAACATTACAGTGGGATCTCTCTGACAATATGCACCGATATGGTGTAATTATCGGTGAAATTGAGCAAAAAAAACCATTTTCTGATGAAAAAAATAGATTGGTTCTTATGCTCGCGAAACAGATTTCAGGTATGCTCACTATGGAGCAACAGATAGAGCAGCAGCAGCAGTTACTGATCATGGATGAACGTGCCGCGATTGCTAGAGAGCTTCATGACTCTATAGCACAATCACTCTCATGTTTAAAAATGCAAATTAGCTATCTGCAAATGCAACCAGAGCCATTACCAGAAACAACTCTACACTTGCTCAATGAGATGCGGACAGAAATTAATACTGCATACAGCCAGTTACGGGAATTATTGACGACTTTCCGCTTGAAACTTACTGAATCAGGACTATTACCTTCACTCAAAAGCACTTTAGGTGAATTTAGTGGGCGTATTGGCTTTAATATTCAACTTAATTATGAAATTCCAGCGAAAAGTATCTCGCCACACCAATCTATCCACATAATACAAATTATTCGTGAAGCGCTAAGTAATATTCTGAAGCATGCCAATGCAACTTGGGCTAAAGTTTCATTAAGCCAAAATAGAGGCACCGTCACTGTTACAATTGATGATAATGGCAATGGTATCGATGACAATCCAAATAAACTTAATCATTATGGCCTCATTATTATGAGAGAAAGAGCACTTAGCCTGAATGGCGAGTGTTATATCACTCAACGTGCCGAAGGGGGAACTGAAGTGAAAGTCACATTCCCTTTATCTGACATTTAAAGCATCTAACATTTAGAACACCGGATCAAATCATTCATGGAGACTAAAAATATAATGACCGAAAAATCAACAATTCTACTTATTGATGATCACCCAATGCTCCGAAATGGTGTAAAACAATTGATTAGCTTAGAACCTTCACTTCAAGTTATTGGTGAAGCTGGAGATGGCAAAACGGGCATTCAGATAGCTGAAGAACAAGATCCTGACCTGATCCTTTTAGATCTCAATATGCCAGGAATGAACGGTTTTGAAACTCTGGATGAGCTTAGAAAACGCGAACTTTCAGGCAGAATTATTCTCTTTACCGTATCGAATTATAGTGACGATTTGATCAGTGCACTTAAGCGAGGTGCTGATGGTTATTTGTTAAAAGATATGGAACCTGAAGAATTGATTATCGCCCTCAAAGAAGCCGCAAGTGGAAAAATGGTAGTGAGCCCGACATTAACCTCTGTCCTTGCCGAATCATTAAGAGAAAATCAATCACAAAATGAAAGCGATGCTATCGCGCTAACTCCACGAGAATCCGATATTTTAGAGCTTATAGCTCAAGGATTATCAAATAAAATGATCGCTCGAAATTTAGATATTGCAGAGAGCACAGTAAAAGTACATGTAAAACACTTACTTAAAAAACTAAACCTAAAATCTAGAGTCGAAGCTGCTGTCTGGGTGCTCCAACAGAAATAATATTTCTTCATCATTCCGTCTTCATTCATAGCTAAATGATCGATTCATCTAGCTATGAATGTACTTTATCAATCTCCCATCACAAATTAGCTAAGGCTATTAATAGCTCTAATCTACAAGTCATTTTTTTCCAGTTATAATAAGCTTGTTTTTGACTCTAGCTGATACAGATGACCCCAATGATAGAAGAACTACTTATTTTAGTTAATGAACAAGATACACCGATTGGTAGCATGCCAAAACTGCTAGCTCATCAGCAAGGCTGCCTGCATCGTGCATTTTCTATCTTCATTTTTAATCGTAAGAACGAATTGCTCATTCAACAACGCGCATTTCATAAATATCATTCCGCTGGGCAGTGGGCCAATTCCTGCTGTAGCCATCCAAGACCACAAGAAGATACCCATGCTGCAGCTTTACGTCGCTTAACGGAAGAACTTGGTTTTTCAACTTCATTAACACATGTTGGTGAGTTTATTTATAAAGCAGATGTTAATGGCGGACTAATTGAGCACGAGTATGACCACCTATTTGTGGGCTACTATGACAAGCAAGTCGTTCCTAATCCTGAAGAAGTCAGTGCTACCCGCTGGGTTAGCCTTGAAACTTTAGCCCAAGAAATTAGTACTCATCCTGAAAAATTCACTCCGTGGTTCAAAAAAATCTGGGAAAAATACCCACTGTTGAATTTTTCTTCCTAATCCTTCTTCTATATTACGTCAACCACAGCGTATTCATTTTTTATCTGTTACCAGATTGTCTTTTCATAAGCACCAGATAGCATAATCAATTAATATATAAGAATTTTATTTCTAGAATGGCTTAAATTTTCGAGCCTGAGCTAAAAGTGATACTGAAAATTTACTGAGAAATTTGGAGCTTAGATTCGGTTTGAAATTTGAGATTTGAGATTTGAGATTTGAGATTTGAGATTTGAGATTTGAGATTTGAGATTTGAGATTATGCCAGATCAGGTATTCACCATTAAAGTGCTTTTATTCACCAGATCTCACGGGGACTACCTCGATTGACAGTGAAATAAGGCGGGAAGCACAGGGATATTCGGCGCTTTTAGGCCGTTGGTGAGTGCCGCCCCAGATTTTGCTAACGAGAAGACCATTTGTCATACACCTTTCGGCGATTTCAATTTCCCAAACGCAAAAAAGCCACCCAATGGGTGGCTTCTCGGCTAATTTAATGTCTGGCAGTTCCCTACTCTCACATGGGGAGACCCCACACTACCATCGGCGCTACGGCGTTTCACTACTGAGTTCGGCATGGGGTCAGGTGGGACCACCGCGCTATTGCCGCCAGACAAATTCTGTTTATTCCCGTTTAAGTTTTTTCTTAAACCAGAATATCAATCCTGAACAAGCTGCTGTGTCCTTCACCTTTCGGCTTCTCACTCGCTATTGAATCAACTTAATCTCTCAATCTCTAAAACACCTTCGGTGTTGTCAGGTTAAGCCTCACGGTTCATTAGTATTGGTTAGCTCAACGTATCGCTACGCTTACACACCCAACCTATCAACGTCTTAGTCTTAAACGTTCCTTTAGGACCCTTAAAGAGTCAGGGAAGACTCATCTCAAGGCAAGTTTCCCGCTTAGATGCTTTCAGCGGTTATCTCTTCCGCACTTAGCTACCGGGCAATGCCATTGGCATGACAACCCGAACACCAGTGGTGCGTCCACTCCGGTCCTCTCGTACTAGGAGCAGCCCCTTTCAATCTTCCAACGCCCACGGCAGATAGGGACCGAACTGTCTCACGACGTTCTAAACCCAGCTCGCGTACCACTTTAAACGGCGAACAGCCGTACCCTTGGGACCTACTTCAGCCCCAGGATGTGATGAGCCGACATCGAGGTGCCAAACACCGCCGTCGATATGAACTCTTGGGCGGTATCAGCCTGTTATCCCCGGAGTACCTTTTATCCGTTGAGCGATGGCCCTTCCATTCAGAACCACCGGATCACTAAGACCTACTTTCGTACCTGCTCGAGCTGTCACTCTCGCAGTCAAGCTGGCTTATGCCTTTGCACTAACCGCATGATGTCCGACCATGCTTAGCCAACCTTCGTGCTCCTCCGTTACTCTTTGGGAGGAGACCGCCCCAGTCAAACTACCCACCAGACACTGTCCGCACCCCGGATAACGGGGCGACGTTAGAACATCAAACATTAAAGGGTGGTATTTCAAGGTTGGCTCCACGCAGACTGGCGTCCACGCTTCAAAGCCTCCCACCTATCCTACACATCAAGGCTCAATGTTCAGTGTCAAGCTATAGTAAAGGTTCACGGGGTCTTTCCGTCTTGCCGCGGGTACACTGCATCTTCACAGCGAGTTCAATTTCACTGAGTCTCGGGTGGAGACAGCCTGGCCATCATTACGCCATTCGTGCAGGTCGGAACTTACCCGACAAGGAATTTCGCTACCTTAGGACCGTTATAGTTACGGCCGCCGTTTACTGGGGCTTCGATCAAGAGCTTCTCCTTACGGATAACCCCATCAATTAACCTTCCAGCACCGGGCAGGCGTCACACCGTATACGTCCACTTTCGTGTTTGCACAGTGCTGTGTTTTTAATAAACAGTTGCAGCCAGCTGGTATCTGCGACTGGCTTCAGCTCCATGGGTAAACCATTTCACCTAATGCCAGCGTGCCTTCTCCCGAAGTTACGGCACCATTTTGCCTAGTTCCTTCACCCGAGTTCTCTCAAGCGCCTGAGTATTCTCTACCTGACCACCTGTGTCGGTTTGGGGTACGATTAATGATAATCTAGAGCTTAGAGGCTTTTCCTGGAAGCGGGGTATAAGCTACTTCGCCACCGTAGTGACTCGTCATCAGACCTCAGCATATAGTGAACCGGATTTGCCTAATTCACCTGCCTACATCCTTAAACCGGGACAACCGTCGCCCGGCCAGCCTAACCTTCTCCGTCCCCCCATCGCAATTATCACCAGTACGGGAATATTAACCCGTTGCCCATCGACTACGCATTTCTGCCTCGCCTTAGGGGTCGACTCACCCTGCCCCGATTAACGTTGGACAGGAACCCTTGGTCTTCCGGCGTGCGGGTTTTTCACCCGCATTATCGTTACTTATGTCAGCATTCGCACTTCTGATACCTCCAGCATGCCTCACAGCACACCTTCACAGGCTTACAGAACGCTCCCCTACCCAACAATATTTACATATCGCTGCCGCAGCTTCGGTGCATAGTTTAGCCCCGTTACATCTTCCGCGCAGGCCGACTCGACCAGTGAGCTATTACGCTTTCTTTAAATGATGGCTGCTTCTAAGCCAACATCCTGGCTGTCTGAGCCTTCCCACTTCGTTTCCCACTTAACTATGACTTTGGGACCTTAGCTGGCGGTCTGGGTTGTTTCCCTCTTCACGACGAACGTTAGCACCCGCCGTGTGTCTCCCGTGATAACATTCTTCGGTATTCGTAGTTTGCATCGAGTTGGTAAGTCGGGATGACCCCCTAGTCGAAACAGTGCTCTACCCCCGAAGATGAGTTCACGAGGCGCTACCTAAATAGCTTTCGGGGAGAACCAGCTATCTCCCGGTTTGATTGGCCTTTCACCCCCAGCCACAAGTCATCCGCTAATTTTTCAACATTAGTCGGTTCGGTCCTCCAGTTAGTGTTACCCAACCTTCAACCTGCCCATGGCTAGATCACCGGGTTTCGGGTCTATACCCTGCAACTTATTCGCCCAGTTAAGACTCGGTTTCCCTACGGCTCCCCTATACGGTTAACCTTGCTACAGAATATAAGTCGCTGACCCATTATACAAAAGGTACGCAGTCACCCTGATAAATCAAGGCTCCCACTGCTTGTACGTACACGGTTTCAGGTTCTATTTCACTCCCCTCGCCGGGGTTCTTTTCGCCTTTCCCTCACGGTACTGGTTCACTATCGGTCAATCAGGAGTATTTAGCCTTGGAGGATGGTCCCCCCATATTCAGACAGGATAACACGTGTCCCGCCCTACTCGTCGAGTTCACAACACTAACATCTTCAGATACGGGGCTATCACCCTTTACTGCCGGCCTTTCCAGACCGTTCTCCTGATGCTAATGCTGATTAAGACTCTGGGCTGCTCCCCGTTCGCTCGCCGCTACTAGGGGAATCTCGGTTGATTTCTTTTCCTCGAGGTACTGAGATGTTTCAGTTCCCTCGGTTCGCCTCGTTTGACTATGTATTCATCAAACGATAGTGCAACGAATTGCACTGGGTTTCCCCATTCGGATATCGTCGGTTATAACGGTTCATATCACCTTACCGACGCTTTTCGCAGATTAGCACGTCCTTCATCGCCTCTGATTGCCTAGGCATCCACCGTGTACGCTTAGTCGCTTAACCTCACAACCCGAAGGTGTCTTTTCGTGTCATTCTGACAAGTAATGGCTGCGCGTGCATCCATTCTGTGTTGGGCAGTGCTCGCAATGCTCACATACTCATGTATGCTGCGCTTGCTGTGCGCTGTCCGCCTTGAATGGCTGACTGCTCGCTCATTACGATTTGCCATCGTAACAGAGAACATCTTCAAGTTGAGATTTTTGAGAGACTCTCACATTGTTTAAGCGATAAACAATGTGCGTTGTTTTCAATTTTCAGCTTGTTCCAGATTGTTAAAGAGCATAATTGTTAAACCAACTACAAGGTAATTGGCTTAATCATTATTGGGGACATCGTCTTTCACTCGATATCGGCGCAATTGGCGTCCCCTAGGGGATTCGAACCCCTGTTACCGCCGTGAAAGGGCGGTGTCCTAGGCCTCTAGACGAAGGGGACACGAAATACTGCACAAATTACTTTGTTGCATATCTCGTGTAAGACCCATTCTTTCGAATAGCTCTCCCACGTATAGCCTATTGCTCTACTTTCTATCAGACAATCTGTGTGAGCACTTCACAAAAACACTTCAATGGTAAGGAGGTGATCCAACCGCAGGTTCCCCTACGGTTACCTTGTTACGACTTCACCCCAGTCATGAATCACAAAGTGGTAAGCGCCCTCCCGAAGGTTAAGCTACCTACTTCTTTTGCAACCCACTCCCATGGTGTGACGGGCGGTGTGTACAAGGCCCGGGAACGTATTCACCGTAGCATTCTGATCTACGATTACTAGCGATTCCGACTTCATGGAGTCGAGTTGCAGACTCCAATCCGGACTACGACGTACTTTATGAGTTCCGCTTGCTCTCGCGAGGTCGCTTCTCTTTGTATACGCCATTGTAGCACGTGTGTAGCCCTACTCGTAAGGGCCATGATGACTTGACGTCATCCCCACCTTCCTCCGGTTTATCACCGGCAGTCTCCTTTGAGTTCCCACCATTACGTGCTGGCAACAAAGGATAAGGGTTGCGCTCGTTGCGGGACTTAACCCAACATTTCACAACACGAGCTGACGACAGCCATGCAGCACCTGTCTCAGAGTTCCCGAAGGCACTAAAGCATCTCTGCTAAATTCTCTGGATGTCAAGAGTAGGTAAGGTTCTTCGCGTTGCATCGAATTAAACCACATGCTCCACCGCTTGTGCGGGCCCCCGTCAATTCATTTGAGTTTTAACCTTGCGGCCGTACTCCCCAGGCGGTCGATTTAACGCGTTAGCTCCGGAAGCCACTCCTCAAGGGAACAACCTCCAAATCGACATCGTTTACAGCGTGGACTACCAGGGTATCTAATCCTGTTTGCTCCCCACGCTTTCGCACCTGAGCGTCAGTCTTTGTCCAGGGGGCCGCCTTCGCCACCGGTATTCCTCCACATCTCTACGCATTTCACCGCTACACATGGAATTCTACCCCCCTCTACAAGACTCTAGCTGACCAGTTTTAGATGCCATTCCCAGGTTAAGCCCGGGGATTTCACATCTAACTTAATCAACCGCCTGCGTGCGCTTTACGCCCAGTAATTCCGATTAACGCTTGCACCCTCCGTATTACCGCGGCTGCTGGCACGGAGTTAGCCGGTGCTTCTTCTGTTGGTAACGTCAATCGTTGATGATATTAGCATCAACGCCTTCCTCCCAACTGAAAGTACTTTACAACCCTAAGGCCTTCTTCATACACGCGGCATGGCTGCATCAGGCTTGCGCCCATTGTGCAATATTCCCCACTGCTGCCTCCCGTAGGAGTCTGGGCCGTGTCTCAGTCCCAGTGTGGCTGATCATCCTCTCAGACCAGCTAGGGATCGTCGCCTTGGTGAGCCATTACCTCACCAACTAGCTAATCCCATATGGGTTCATCCGATAGCGCAAGGACCGAAGTTCCCCTGCTTTGCTCCTGAGAGATTATGCGGTATTAGCTACCGTTTCCAGTAGTTATCCCCCTCTATCGGGCAGATCCCCATACATTACTCACCCGTCCGCCGCTCGTCAGCGAGAAGCAAGCTTCCCCTGTTACCGCTCGACTTGCATGTGTTAGGCCTGCCGCCAGCGTTCAATCTGAGCCATGATCAAACTCTTCAATTAAAAAGCTTGATGCTCAAAGAATGTTACTGTCGTTTGATTTCCGAAGAAACCAAATTACCTATTAGTTCATATATATGAATTAACGTGTTAGTCACTCTTCAAGACTTAAAATCAAATATTTTTTTGATAGTGTCCTGTGAGTGCCCACACAGATTGTCTGATAAATTGTTAAAGAGCGTTGCGACATTTCTTTAGAAATTCGACTCAGTTTTTATCAACTTAGGTCGTTGTCGCGAGGTGGCGTATATTACGCTTTCCTCAGTGAGAGTCAAGTATTTTTTTACTTAATCTTTTCAGATTCTCTCGCTGCCGGTTCAGTGTCCATCGCGCTTTGCGTTGGCTTGTTCCCGGTCAGTGGATGCGCATTATAGGGAGTCACAGAAATCCTGCAAGTGTTTTTTAAATATTTTTATTCGACCGTTTTCTTTTTAAACAAATCGTATAAAACAACCACGATTTGTTTAAATATAAGGCTAGATATTATCAAATTTCGTTGCAAACTCAGCAACATTATCCCAATTGGTATATTCTATTTCTGTATTTGGGTCGGTTGGTCCGTCTGTCATTTTCATAATCAGCCTGATCATCACTCTATCAAACCATTTATAACGAGGGTAAAACAGCGCGCCCGCAAAAACAGACTTTATGGTCGGCTGCCATGGACACTTCTCTAAGAACTTACGAGTATAGGCATTCGTATCAACAGTATTCTTACCTTCCTTTCTTGCTGTAAGGTTAACGGCAAAGAATCCCGTCTTCATTGAATTAAGTTGAGTTTGATGGATTGTGGCAAAACGCACTAACTTCTTATTAAAATGCCCATAACGAATAGAAGCCCCTACTAGCACCTTTTCATAAGCAGATAAGTTAAAACTTTTATCTGAATTCAAATCACGAATATCACACTCACGCCCAGCGCGACGTAATTGATCTGCCATTTTAAGTATAATTTTTTTAGTTTGCCCATCGGTGCTTGAGTGCAAAAGTAGATAACTCATTTTTCTTCCTAATCGTTACTATCTATATACGTTAGCGGCGCAGCTATATTACTCACGCCAGAAAGTTGGGGTCAGTAACACTAATAAAGTAAACACTTCCAAACGACCAAACAGCATCGTGACAACTAAAATCCATTTACCTGCAGGATTCATTGTCGTGAAGTTATCAGCAACAGTACCTAAGCCTGGACCTAAGTTATTCAACGTTGTCGCAATCGCTGAAAATGCAGAAAACTCATCCACCCCAGTGGCGATTAAAAGCAGCAAGCTAACCACGAAAACTAAAGCATAAGCAGAGAAGAATCCCCAGACAGCTTCAATGATCCTTTCTGGCAATGCCCTTTGTCCTAATTTAATGGTATAGACCGCATTAGGATGCACTAATCGTTTTAATTCTCGGGAACCTTGCAGGAACAGTAAAAGGATACGAATCACTTTTAATCCCCCACCTGTTGACCCTGCACATCCACCAACAAACGCCGCACATAATAGAAGCATGGGTAAGAACAGCGGCCAGCCAGAAAAACTGTCAGTGGTGAAGCCTGCTGTAGTCGCCATCGAGACCACTTGGAAAAAGGCTTGATCCAGCGTTTGTCCAAAGCCAGCATATACGGAGTGATACATCAGCACCGCGGTACAGATCACGACTAGAACAAACTGGAAGCTGATGAACATTCTAAATTCAGGGTCGCGCCAATAAATTCCGAGGCTTCTTCCCGTTAGAACGGCAAAGTGCAAACCAAAGTTACAACCTGAGATAATTAGGAAGACGCCAATAATGGTATTAATGGCAGGACTATTAAAGTAGCCTATGCTGGCATCATGGGTAGAAAACCCACCGATCGCGATGGTTGAAAAACTGTGAGATATCGCATCGAACACATCCATACCTGCGATCCATAATGCAATCGCACACGCAATAGTTAGCAATACATAAATAAGCCAAAGCGTTTTTGCCGTTTCCGCAATTCGCGGACGCATTTTGTTATCTTTTAATGGCCCAGGCATCTCAGCACGATAGAGCTGCATGCCACCGACACCTAAGAGAGGCAAAATCGCTACAGCGAGTACAATGATCCCCATCCCACCAAGCCATTGCAGCATCTGCCGATAGAACAAAATCGCTTTCGGAAGAGAGTCTAATCCCGTCAGAGTTGTTGCACCGGTAGTTGTTAGCCCAGAAAAGGATTCAAAGAAGGCATCTGTAACAGATAAGTTGGGTTTTTCAGAGAAGATAAACGGCAGTGCCCCGACGCTCCCTAGCACCGTCCAAAACAGAACTACAATTAAAAAACCTTCTTTCGCTTTTAGTTCATGTCGGCTATTTCGCGTAGGTAGCCATAAAAAAAGCCCGATTAGTAACGCCGTTATAAAAGTCTGACTGAATGCTCGTCCCGCACCATCGCGATATATCAGTGCGACAATACCTGGTATGACCATAGTAAAAGAGAAGATAATGACGAGTAACCCGACAATACGAGTTATTGCGCGAAAATGCATTCGGCCGGTTCCTTGCTATGCTGTTTGCTCTTGTGACGGTTCTAAGAGAGTAACTTCCCCACGACTGATATCACGTAATTTATCATTGACCTCCTGCTCACAAGTAGCAGGAATAGAAATTTGCAAAGATACAGACTCATTATAATCACTGAGCAATATAGTACCATTTACCTGAGCTAATAATTGATCAACTCCATTGATAAGTGAGTAATCACATACCACATTGAAGATTTTTTGAGGGACTTTCGTTTGTGTTGGGAGCAACTTCAGTGCCTGCTGAACCCCACTACCATAAGCACGGACTAGCCCACCCGTACCTAGCTTTATTCCACCAAAATAACGCACAACAACGCAAGTGATCTCACCTAAGTTGCTACCTAACAGCTGCGCCATAATGGGTTTACCTGCCGTACCCGTAGGCTCTCCATCATCAGAAAAACCTAACTGTTGGGAATCATCAGGCCGCCCCGCCACAAATGCCCAGCAATGGTGCCGGGCATCGGGGTATTGCGCTTTAATCGATTGAATATAATCTTTCGCAGCGGCAATACCCTCGGTGTGAGCGATATAAGTAATAAAACGGCTTTTTTTGATCTCTTCCGAAAAAGAGATCGTTTCTGCCGGAATTGAGTACGCTTTCATTACGGTAAATGCAAATCTCGAGTCATATTTTCAATATGGTTATGATGGATAACAATATTATCTTCAATTCGAATACCACCATAAGGTTTGAAGTGCTCGATTTTATCCCAATTAAAGTGTTGACTGAACTCCCCTGTACGCCACGCAGAAAGCAGGGACTCAATAAAGTAAAGGCCCGGCTCGATAGTTAAAACCATTCTTGGTTCCAAAATACGAGTACAGCGTAAGAATGGATACATTTTAGGTGCAGCTAAATGAGTACCATCTTCATCCTGCATAAAACCTGCTACATCATGCACTTGTAAACCTAATGGGTGGCCTAATCCGTGTGGTAAAAATGGTGTTGTTAGACCATTTTCAACCATAGCATCTTCGCTAATCCCTTTCACAATTCCATGCTTAGCAAGTAATTTCGCAATACGGTGATGCATATCGACATGGTAATCGGTATAACGCACGCCAGCTTTAATAGACGCGATCAGCGCGAGTTGTTCTGTATTCAAGTCCGCAACTAATTCTGCAAATTCACTTTTGTTTTTAGCTGCATAAGTACGAGTAATATCAGCAGCATAACCATTGTACTCAGCACCAGCATCAATCAAGAAGCTACGTAATTCACTTGGAACTGTTTGCTGTAATTTAGTGTAGTGAAGCACGGCTGCATTTTCATTTAAAGCTACAATGTTACCGTAAGGTACATTCGTATCACGATGCCCTGTCGCTCCTAAATAACTAATATTAATATCAAACTCACTTGCTCCAGCCTGGAAAGCTTCGAAAGCTGATAAGTGACCATTCACCGCCATTTTTTGGGCTTCTCGCATGCAGTACAGCTCATAGTCTGTCTTATATGAACGATGATAGTGATAATAATCGAGTACAGGCTTTGGGTTAATATTGTGAGTAGAAATACCCAGAGATTCAGCTTTGTTTGCAGAGGAGCCAATATAAGCTAAATGCTCTTTCGGTAAATTAGCTAAAAAGCCTTTAATTTCATCCGCATTTTTCAGATGAATAAGCTCAACTTCTTTTGTCCAGAAGCTAGTTGGTAAAGGTTCAACGCTATGCCAATAATCAACTGGCGAGTAAAACCATAACTTAGGTTTATTCACACCGTCGACTAATAACCAGGAATGAGGGACATCCGTCACTGGAACCCAAGCTTTAAAATGTGGGTTCACTTTAAATGGGTAGTCACTATCATCGAGGAAAATGCGAATTGGCTCTCCTGAATGAATCAAGATGGCATCTAATTTACTGCGTTGTAAAACTTGCTGAGTCGTTTTTTGTAGCGTTTTAATATGTTCTGCGTAGAGTCCAGCCAGTTTTTCCATTTCATTCAACCTTTCAGTATTAGTTAGAAAAATTAAGCTTATCACGTTCTGCTAATAACGTGTATGCACTCAATAACAAGATAAGATTAATACATTGATTATTAATTAAAATATCATTTTCACCTTGCGTTATTTACCTTAATTCCTGTGAGCAGCCTTCCAGTTTTGTTATTAATCATTTGCATTTAATTAACATTATCGTCACACTGATTTTTATCTGGTCATACCAGATGAAACCGCCACATAAAGGAGAACAGCATGCTTTATCAAAGTGAGACAATCTCTATTCAATGGTTGAAAAAAGGTATTGCAGAACTGGTGTTTAACTCATCAGGACCAATCAATAAATTGGATACTCATACCGTCGCTTCACTTGATGAAGCAGTTGCAGTACTCGAACAACAAAGCGATTTACAAGGCGTTATTTTGCGCTCAGATAAACCCGCTTTTATTGTTGGCGCAGACATCAAAGAATTTTTATCTCTATTCGAGGCATCCAAAGAAACCCTCAGTGACTGGCTTGGTTACGCGAATAGTATATTTAATCGCCTTGAAGATCTCCCTGTTCCAACTATTAGCGCCATTAATGGCTATGCCCTAGGCGGTGGATGTGAGTGTGTACTCGCTACCGATTTTAGAATTGCGTCGCCCGATGCCAGAATTGGCTTACCAGAAACAAAGTTAGGGATTATGCCTGGCTTTGGCGGGTCAGTACGTTTACCTCGACTCATTGGTCTTGATAGTGCTCTGGAAATTATTACTGCTGGTAAAGATGTTAGTGGTCCTCAAGCACTTAAACTCGGTTTAGTGGATGCGATTGTCGAAACTGAAAAATTACCACAAGCAGCCTTGAAAATCATCGAGCAAGCTATTTCTGGTGCACTAAATTGGCGTCAAACACGACAGCCAAAACTTGAGCCGCTAAAACTTAGCGCACTTGAGCAAGCAATGAGCTTTAACGTTGCGAAAGGCATGGTCTATCAAGTTGCAGGAAAACACTATCCGGCACCAATGAGCGCGATTAATGCAATTGAAAAAGCCGCGAACTGCACTCGTAATGAAGCACTGAAACATGAAACTGCTGCGTTTGTACCGCTCGCTCACAGTGATGTTGCTCGCGCATTAGTTAGCGTTTTTCTGAATGATCAACAGGTTAAATCTAACAGTAAAAAAATCGCAGGCTCCTCTACTGCACCAGCACACGCCACGGTGCTTGGTGCTGGCATTATGGGTGGCGGTATTGCTTATCAATCCGCGAGCAAGGGCGTTCCCGTTCTAATGAAGGATATCAATGAGAAATCCTTAGATTTAGGTATTGATGAAGCGAGAAAGCTCCTTAATGGCCAATTTGAACGCGGAAAAATAACCGCAGATAAGATGGCAACAACCTTAGCCTCTATCCACCCGTCTTTATCTTATGCTGGCATTGAGAATTCTCAGGTGGTCGTTGAAGCTGTCGTTGAAAATCCTAAAATAAAAGCAGCCGTGTTATCCGAAGTGGAATCATTAATCACATCAGAAACTATACTGGCTTCGAATACTTCAACTATCCCAATTACCGAGTTAGCAAATTCCCTTAAACGTCCAGAAAACTTCTGTGGTATGCATTTTTTCAATCCTGTTCATCGCATGCCTTTAGTCGAAATTATTCGAGGTGAAAAAACCAGTAATGCCACCATCACTAAAGTGGTTGCTTATGCGAATAAAATGGGGAAAACCCCTATTGTTGTAAATGACTGCCCTGGTTTTTTCGTTAACCGCGTTCTTTTCCCTTATTTCGCCGCGTTTAACTTATTGCTTCAAGATGGCGCGGATTTTAGAGAAATCGATAAAGTCATGGAAAAAGAGTTTGGTTGGCCAATGGGACCTGCTTATCTACTTGATGTTGTTGGGATTGATACCGCATTTCATGCAGAGCAAGTCATGGCTCAAGGCTTCCCGCAAAGAATGCAAAAAGTGGGTAAGAACGCCATTGATATTATGTTTGAACAACAACGTTTTGGTCAGAAAAATGGCAAAGGCTTTTATCAATATGAAAAAGATAAAAAAGGAAAGCCAAAGAAAATTGATGACCCCAAAACCGATGAATTATTAAGTTCAATTCGCCAAAGTAAGCGTTCATTTACTAAAGATGAAATTATTGCTCGAATGATGGCACCAATGGTGAACGAAGTTGTTCGCTGCCTTGAAGAAGGTATTATTCAAAGCCCTTCAGATGCCGATATTGCGCTAGTTTATGGCCTTGGTTTCCCACCATTCCGCGGAGGTGTTTTCTGCTATCTTGATACACTCGGTAGTCTGTCTTACGTCAAAACTGCGGAGTCCTACTCCCATTTAAGCCCGCTTTATCAGGTTCCAAATGGATTGAAAGAAAAAGCGGCCACTAACGCCAGATACTATCCGCAGCCACCGGTTGTGGCTATTGATGTTAAAAAAGTTGCGAGAGGTTAATCCTATGGAAAATGTCTTCATTATTGATGGTATACGCACACCAATGGGCCGTTCCAAAGGAGGTGTATTTCGTCATGTAAGAGCAGAAGACCTCTCTGCACACCTGATGAATGCAATTTTTGAACGCAATCCCAATGCGAAAAAGAAAGAGTTGGATGACATTATTTGGGGATGTGTTCAGCAAACCTTAGAGCAAGGTTTTAACATCGCAAAAAATGCTGCTTTATTGACTGATATTCCTCATACGGTTCCTGCGGTCACGGTCAATCGCCTGTGTGGTTCTTCGATGCAAGCCATTCATGATGCAAGCCGTTTCATTATGACGGGAGATGCACATTCTGTTTTGATTGGTGGTGTTGAGCATATGGGACATGTTCCAATGACTCATGGTATTGATTTCAATCCAAAGCTTACATTACGCGTAGCTAAAGCCTCAGGAGCCATGGGTTTAACTGCCGAGATGCTCGCCAAAATGTATAAAATCAGTCGCGAAGAGCAAGATGCTTTTGCATTGCGATCTCACCAACGCGCGGCAGCGGCAACCAAGAATGGTAAATTTAGCCGTGAAATTGTTCCGATCTCAGGACATGACGCCGATGGCAATCTTATTTCAATCAACTATGACGAAGTCATCCGTTTTGATGCCAACTTGGAAGGACTTGCTGCATTAAGACCCGCTTTCGATCCTATCAGTGGCACCGTGACCGCAGGTAATTCGTCAGCACTGTCCGATGGTGCTTCAGCCATGCTACTTGCCAGTGAATCTTATGCCAAACAGCATGGATTGAAACCTCGTGCAAAAGTTCGATCCATGGCCGTGGTTGGTTGCGATCCATCTATTATGGGGTTTGGACCAGTTCCAGCCACTGAGTTAGCGTTAAAGCGTGCGGGGCTTACGTTGAATGATATTGATATTATTGAACTTAATGAGGCTTTCGCGGCTCAGTCTATTGCTTGCCTAAAAGGACTGCAAATTTCAGAAAGCCAAGTGGACCAGAAGGTAAATCTGAGTGGCGGCGCAATTGCGTTAGGGCACCCTCTCGGTTGCTCTGGCGCAAGGATCACAACCGCGTTACTTAATCAGTTAGAGCAACATGATAAGCAGTTTGGTTTAGCTACAATGTGTATTGGATTTGGGCAAGGCATCGCCACAATTATCGAAAGAGTCTAATTCATTTTGCCGTTACATTGTCGTATCTTGCAATGTTCCCGCCTAGTCAGGGGCGGGATTTTTTTATCCACAAACCAGCTCAATGAAATCAACCAATCAATCAATTCAATCAACCAGAATATGGAATACAACTCAGTCCATCCCCTAAATAGTTCAGGTCACAGGTAGGCGGCAAGTAAAGCTATCCCTTGAGCATACTGAAGTATGTGATAGGGTAGCTTTATGAAGCCAACACCCCTGTGGCTTGAAATATGACGGGGATATGCAAACTATAAGTATGTGATGGGGTAACCTATGAAGCCAACACCCCTACAGCTTGAAATATGACGAGTTATAGAAAATCGAAAGCATCGCCGAACAATTGAGCCGCTTTTGCATTCCTCTCATTACAAAACCTATCCCGCGCAATCTTCGCCATCTCAAAACGTCCCGCAATATAAATATCATGCCCAGATAAATCACCGAAATCTTCTAGCACGGTACTCAAAACAGTCCCCGTTCTTCCACGCCAATTATCATCCGGTTGCTCAACAACAGGGATTACTTTCAGGTTAGGATAACGCTCACTAATAGCCTGTAATTCACCGAGATCATACAAATGCTCTAACTGGCGACCACCCCAATAGAAAGTAATATCTCGTTGAGGGTTTTCAGCCAGTGCAGCCAACAAAATAGAATGGGTATAAGAAAAGCCGGTACCGCCTGCGATCAAGATCATCGGGTTTTGGCTATTTTCGCGAAACCACGCTTTACCGTGAGGGATATCAATATCAATACGTTGCTGTTCTAAAATGCGATCCATCACCGCCATAGCGTATAAATTAAATTCCGACGCTCCAATATGCAATTCGATGGATTGATTATTTTCGGGAGTAGAAGCCATAGAGAATGGTCGCTTGTCTCTTTCATCCATAACGACCATAAGATATTGACCAGCTTTAAAATGAAAAGGTCCGTCTGGCAACAAAATAACCCGATAAACTGTATCCGTGATAGATTCAACAGATGTGACTTTACAGCTCAAAGTTGCCATGATTTTCCTCTTATTTTTCAATAATATTTAACTGTTCCCAGATATCATCTACGCGGGATTTAACACTCTGCGTCATGACAATTGGGCGTCCCCACTCACGGTTGGTTTCTCCCGGCCATTTATTGGTCGCATCCATTCCCATTTTGGAACCAAGTCCAGAAATCGGTGATGCAAAATCAAGATAATCAATCGGTGTGTTTTCCATCATGACAGTATCACGAGCTGGATCCATACGTGTTGTGATGGCCCAAATAACATCTTTCCAATCACGAGCATTGATATCATCATCACAAACAATCACGAACTTCGTGTACATAAATTGGCGCAGGTAAGACCAGACGCCCATCATTACTCTTTTTGCGTGTCCTGCATACTGTTTTTTCATGGTAACAACCGCCAGACGATAGGAACAACCTTCTGGTGGTAAATAGAAATCCACAATTTCAGGGAACTGCTTTTGCAAAATAGGCACTAAAACTTCGTTCAGGGCTTCCCCTAATACTGCAGGTTCATCCGGTGGACGACCTGTATAGGTAGAGTGATAAATCGCATCGCGACGTTGAGTCACATGAGTCACAGTAAATACTGGGAAATCATCAATCTCATTATAATAACCAGTGTGGTCACCGTAAGGGCCTTCTGGTGCCATTTCGCCAGGTTCAATATACCCTTCAAGGATAATTTCAGCCCCTGCAGGAACTTCTAAGTCATTAGAAATACACTTTACGACTTCCGTTTTATTGCCCCGGAGTAACCCAGCAAAAGCATATTCAGATAACGTATCAGGAACTGGCGTCACAGCGCCTAAAATCGTTGCGGGATCAGCACCTAGTGCCACCGCAACTGGGAATCGTTCTCCAGGATGTGCCTGACACCACTCTTGGAAATCCAGCGCACCACCGCGATGAGATAACCAACGCATAATAACTTTATTTTTGCCAAGGACTTGTTGGCGATAGATACCTAAATTTTGGCGTTCTTTATAAGGGCCTTTAGTGACCGTTAATCCCCAAGTAATCAATGGCGCAGCATCTTCCGGCCAGCAATGCATAACGGGGATCTTAGTAAGGTCAACATCATCACCTGCCCAAATTTCTTCCTGACAAGGCGCTGAGCTTAAGCGTTTAGCTGGCATATTCAGCACTTGTTTGAATTTCGGCAACTTGTCCATTAGGTCACGAAAACCCTTCGGAGGATCAGGTTCTTTCAAGAAAGCGAGCAACTTGCCCACATCATGTAAGGCTTTGATATCTTCTTGCCCCATTCCCATAGCAACACGCTTGGTTGTACCAAACAAGTTACACAGAACGGGCATGTTATAGCCTTTAGGGTTTTCGAATAGTAAGGCTGGCCCCCCTGCTCTTAGTGTACGATCTGCGATTTCAGTCATTTCCAAGTAAGGATCAACTTCCATCGTAATGCGTTTTAGTTCGCCTTGCTTTTCAAGCTGCGCGATGAAATCTCTAAGGTCACGGTATTTCATTATCTTCTTTTACTATTACAGGGGGAGCCTCATTATAAGGTTCCCAGCCAAGGTTACAAGTTGCTGTTAAACATACTTAATAATCAATATGTTCAGATTAAGTATATCACTTTACTTGCAATCAAACGGAACATAATCCTTTAATGATACGGTATCAAATTGCTCAGGGAATGTTTTGTTGTGCTGAAACAGCTTGAAACCTTCATCTTTGCCACTGAAGTAGCTTAATTCATTACCTTTGATCTGTAATCCACTACCTTCACGTAACGCAACAACGACCTCATGAGGGTTGATAACACAGAATTCTTGTAAACGCTCATCGCGTGTTTCACCCATATGCCCAGAAATGTGCGCATCGATATAGTGTGGGTTAATTTGCATTGGGAACAGTCCCAAAGATGGCATGATAACCGCATTGCTTACAGGCATATCATTCGTTGTACGAATACTTGGGGTCGCCACATTACAACCCGCACTCCAACCAATGTAAGGTACACCGCGTTCACGCACTGCACGTTGGATAGCAACAATTAAGCCATTCTCATGCAAGCATTTATTTAACCACCATGTATTACCGCCACTCACAAGAATACATTCTGCTTGTTCGATGGCTTCTACTGGGCTTTCAAAATGTTCAATCGAAGTAACTTTAATGCCTAAAGCATCACTTAACTGCTCCGCACGCTCATCGTGAGAACCACGTAAAACAGCATAAGGCACTAATACTGCTGACTTAATCTGCTTGCGTTCAATCATTTCGCTAATTCTTGGTAATGCATAACTTAGCCATACAGGGTTGCCGGAAAGTTTGCCATTACTCAGTAAAAAGATATCCATGGTGTCTCCTACAAAAAGTGTATTAACTGCTGTGTTTATTGTGTATCTAATTTCGTAACTATCGAATTAATCTATACTTGTGTAGATGAATAATATTGTGCTACTCATCATTAGTCACATTCTTATGTCTTAATTTGTTATCATGAGCATAAATTTGTTGGATGGGATCAAAAAATGGAAAAATGGTATTTGCTGTATTGCAAACGAGGGCAGCTGGATAGAGCAGTTGAGCACTTAACTCGACAACATGTGACTTGTATGACTCCAATGACTGAAATGGAAAAAGTCGTTCGAGGCAAACGCACAGTTGTCACTGAAGCACTGTTCCCCAATTACCTGTTTGTAAAATTCGACCATGAGCAAATTCATACAACCACTATCCAATCTACACGCGGTGTCAGCCACTTTATTCGCTTTGGCACATTACCAGCTGAAGTTCCTGAAGAGATAATTGAACTTATACAGCAGACGCCCGTCAGTCATACTCAATCACCGGATCTTCCTTCTCAGGGAGATAATGTTGTCATTACTGAAGGTATTTTTGCCGGCGTTAAAGCCATCTTCAATGAACCAAATGGTGAGTCACGCTCAATCCTCTTGCTTAACATTTTAAATACCACTGTCGCAAAAGTCATTGATAATACGCAATTTAGAAAAGAGTCTGAATAAGTTTTTCGCGATATATTCGCTTCAAACTGGCATAAAAAAAGCCCATCGATTGAGTGGGCTTTTTAATTCACAATAACGTTGTCACCGTGACTATTCTTCTGGCTCTTCTTCTTCGTCATCACCTCTACGTCGACCTTTGCCAACATAGAAATTAGACAGTAATACCCCAAGCTCAAACAGCAAGTACATCGGTACTGCGAGTAGAGTTTGCGATAAAACATCTGGCGGAGTCAGGAACATCCCGACGATAAACGCACCGACTAAGATATATGGACGTTTACGTCTGAGTGATTCTGGAGTCGTTACGCCAGTCCAGCAGAGTAAAATAATCGCGATTGGCACTTCAAACGCCGCCCCGAATGCCATAAACAGTGTCATGACAAAACTGAGGTATTTGCTGATATCAGGTATGAAGTTAACGCTTTCTGGCGTTGTTTTTACAAAGAAGCCAAAAGCTAACGGGAATACCACAAAGTAAGCAAATGCCATTCCTAGATAGAATAGGAAGCTACTTGATACCAGTAACGGTAGCATTAATCGACGTTCATGCTTATACAGCGCAGGCGCGATAAATGCCCAGACCTGGTACAAAATGACAGGTATCGAAACAAATATAGATACCATCATGGTCAGTTTAATCGGGGTAAAAAACGTCGATGCTACGTCTGTCGCACTCATTTGAGAACCAACAGGCAGCTTATCAATCAAAGGCGCAGCAACAAGGCGATAAATATCATTTGAAAAATAAGCGAGCGCCGCAAAGACGATTAATACGGTAATCAAACAGTTTAGTAGCCGCTTTCTTAGTTCAATCAGGTGGCTAATAAGTGGTTGAGCATCATTGACAGCCATGTGTTATTTTTCACTTTCTGTTTGATTGGAGTTTGTTACTTTAGCATCGAGTGGCTTAGAGTCTGTAGGTGTTGCTGAAGCAGGTTTTTCTTCAACAACTGCAGCCATCTTAGCAGCATACTCAGGATCAGGATCTGACTCTTGAGTTTGCGAAGAACTAGAATGGGATTCCTTTACCGCAGCATCGTAGTTTTCTGTGATCTCTTTTGCTTTGTTCAACTCAGATTGGACATCATTGGTTGTTGCCTGATAACCACTTTGTAAAGACAAAGCAGCATGACGCAGGTCATCCATCGACTTTTTAAGTTCAGGAGAAAGAGTTTCCAAACCCGCTTTCTCTTCAACTTTTTTAAGAGTCTCTTGCAGTTCTTGCAATTTCAGTTCTTGTGATAGCTCATTTTGGACATTGGCAGCCATTGAGCGCATAGCACGAATCCAACCAGCAACAGTTCTCACTGCCACTGGTAGACGTTGAGGGCCTAATACCACAAGACCGATGATCGCAACTAGCAGTAGTTCACTAAAACCTATGTCAAACACGGTTTATCCCTGCTCTTTATTTTTGCTCTCAACTGGGCTGTCTTTTTTCTCAGGAGCCTGTTGTTCAGTGATATTTTTCGGTGCAAAGTCCGCGTCTTGCTTTTCTTGCTCTGCTTTCGCTTTTGCAGCTTCATCATCACTCATTGCTTTTTTGAAGCCTTTAAGTGATTCGCCCAAATCAGAACCTAAAGAACGTAATTTCTTGGTGCCGAAAATTAAAATGATAAGCAAAGCAATGATAATTAATTGCCAAGGACTACCGAAAGCAGCCATTGCAAAAGTTGATTCCATTGTTAATACCTCTATAGTTTTGGGATCAATTGTAACTAACTCTATTATATACAACCAACGCTAAATACGGAAATGTTCACAGCCTTATAAACTTGTCGCAAAACAAAGTCTACTTAATTATCCTCTCCTTTACACCAACCTACAAGCCACGACAATGCACCTACAGCCATAAATGCTGCTGCAATTCGGGTTAAGTCAGAAATAAAGAATAAGCTACCACATAGAATAAAGGTTGCCCCAATTCCTAATAGGTACTGTGATTTACGTTGTTTAGTGCGTTGGTGCTTTAATTCTTGTGTAAGCTGTTCAATATTGGACTGCAAGAAACGGTGCTGCTTTAATGCCCCATAAATTAAATCAGGAATTTCTGGCATTTTCTCCGCCCAATACGGCGCTTTTTCTTTTAACGCTTTCGTGATAGCAGGAATACCCACTTGGCTATGGATCCAATCCTCTAAGAATGGTTTTGCTGTTTTCCATAAATCCAACTGAGGATATAACTGACGGCCTAGGCCTTCAACGTACAATAAGGTTTTTTGCAATAACACCAATTGCGGCTGAACTTCCATATTAAAGCGGCGAGCGGTATTGAACAGATTTAATAATACATGCCCAAATGAAATCTCAGCTAGTGGCTTTTCAAAGATAGGTTCACAAACGGTGCGAATAGCAAACTCAAAATCTTCAACATTGGTATCTGGTGGAACCCAGCCAGAATCCACATGCAATTCAGCAACTTTACGATAGTCACGATTAAAGAAGGCAATAAAGTTTTCAGCTAAATAGCGCTTATCTTCTTTGTTAAGCGAGCCCACGATCCCACAGTCGATACCAATATAGAGAGGATCTTCTGGATGGTCGTAGCTAACAAAAATGTTGCCCGGATGCATATCCGCGTGGAAGAAACTATCACGAAATACCTGAGTAAAGAAGACTTTTACACCCCGCTCTGCCAGCAACTTCATGTTCGTGCCTTGCGCCTCTAATGCCGCAATATCAGAAACAGGAATGCCGTAGATACGCTCCATGACCATCACGTTTTCACGGCAATAATCAGGATAAACTTCAGGAATATACAGCATAGAACTGTTTTCAAAGTTGCGTCGTAACTGGATAGCGTTGGCAGATTCGCGAAGAAGATTTAGCTCATCAATTAAGGTTTTTTCGTACTCACGCACGACTTCTTTAGGACGTAAGCGCCGCCCATCAGGAAGAAGAGGAACCCAATTGGCAATACGGTACATCAGCTTAATATCAGCTTTGATGACAGGCAAAATATCAGGACGAATAACTTTTAAAACAACATTTTTGCCATTTTCTTTCAATGTTGCAGTATGAACTTGGGCAATCGACGCTGAGGCAAGAGCTTGCTCATCAAAGTTATCAAACCACTGCTCTAATGGGCCACCGAGCGACTCTTCAATATAATGACGAGCTAATTTACCATCGAAACTCGCCACTTTGTCTTGTAACAATGACAGTTGGTCAGCAATTGTAGGAGGGAATAAATCTCGACGAGTCGAAAGCATTTGACCGAATTTGATCCAAACAGGTCCTAATTCTTGCAATGCTAAGCGTAGTCGCTCACCAAGATCTTTATCTTTGTGTGTGTTTTTGATCCAGAAAAAACCTAACCGCCCGATTCTTAAAGGCAATGTCAGCTTAATTTTAGGGATCAGCTCATCTAGTCCATAAGAGAGAAATACCCGAATAATGAAGTAAAGGCGTTTTATTTCACCGGGAGTCATTCTTCTCCTCCAACTGATTGAGTCGTTGTTCTAACTGACTCATTGAATTTGAAACCTGCTCAACTTCATCGCTAAAGTGCACTAATTCCAGCTGGCTTGGCGTCATTTTCCACTCTTCCAGAATAATGTCTTTAACGTATGTTTTTTGGCGACTGACTAATCGAGAAGCGAGGCAAGCCCCTTTACCCAGCACTTTACTGATACCTTCTGCCGCAATATCACCAATGTAGGGCGATAAATAATGAGCCGGGTTCCAGATAGCTAAATCCAGTAATGAAGACCAATGTTGAACAATTTGCATATCGCCTTCAATCACTATATCGCCATTATTGATGAGTTGTGAAAGCTGCTGCTTATCTTTCAACTTAATCAACGTAAACAGTGACGTTTTGATAATGCAATCTGCAGGTTCCTGCCATTCACTTAATACATCAACATGATTTTCAGCAAAAACAAGTGTCAGAGTTTTATTCAGCTCTTTAAGCTCAATCCCCATCACTTTACCTGCTAAACGCATTCTTGCAGGTTGTAGAACTTTTTCCTTGAACAACATGTGGTTTAAGGAAGTTTCCATTAATGCCGTCATTAAGGAATATAAAACAGTATTAGGATTTTCAATATGCGCTGATGGTGCTTCCATCTTAGAATTTAAACCCTTTATGTAATGCAACAATACCACCGGTCATATTGTCATAAGAGACTTGCTCGAAACCTGCGTTTTCCATCATCCCTTTCAAGGTTTCTTGATTTGGGTGCATACGGATAGATTCAGCGAGGTAACGATAGCTTTCAGGATCATTCACAATCACTTGACCGATACGCGGTAAAATATGGAATGAGTAAGCATCGTAAGCTTTGTTCAGTGGTTCAAGAATTGGTTTAGAGAACTCAAGCACTAACAGGCGTCCACCTGGCTTCAATACGCGGAACATGGAGCGTAATGCTTTATCTTTATCAGTGACGTTACGTAAACCAAAAGAGATGGTAATACAGTCAAAATAGTTATCAGGGAATGGCAACTCTTCTGCGTTAGCTTGTACGTAATTAACATTACCAACAATGCCTAAATCGCGCAGTTTCTCGCGACCCATTTTTAACATTGAATCGTTAATATCTGCGAGAACCACTTCACCTTTTTCACCTACAAGGCGAGAGAATTTTGCAGTGAGGTCACCGGTTCCACCAGCAAGATCAAGTACACGTTGATTACGACGCACACCACTCGCTTCGATTGTGAAACGTTTCCAGATACGATGAATACCAAAAGACATTAAGTCATTCATCAGGTCATATTTAGAGGCTACAGAGTGAAAAACATTTGCTACTAGGCCAGCTTTTTCTTCTTTCTCTACAGTACGGAAACCAAAATCGATGGTTTCTTTTGTTGGTTCGGTCATTTCTATTATGCCTGTTAATCGTTCAAACTTTTTAGTGAAGTGTACCAGCCTTTGAGTGAAAACCCTATTATAACTCTAAGATTCCGCACAATTAGACTTGCCAGCCCGCTCAGCTAGCTGAGGGTCTATAGATTGCTTAACTTCCACACCTAACTCTTTAAAACTTTCCGCTTGAGCAAGCAAATTACCTCGGCCTTCAGCGAGGCGCTTCATGGCTGAAGAATAAGTGTGATTTGCTTTCTCTAAACTCGAGCCCAATACCTGCATATCATCGATAAATAAACGCAGTTTATCGTACATTTTAGCGGCTCTATCTGCGATTTCTTGAGCATTTTGCTCTTGCCGTTCATAGCGCCACAAATTATTAATGGTACGTACTGCCACCAGCAAGGTCGATGGACAAACCAACATGATATTCAGTTTTAATCCTTCATCAAGTAGTTCAGGTGCTTCTTTTAATGCTAATAAATACGCAGGCTCAATCGGAATAAACATGAGCACATAATCTAAAGAGCGAACTCCCGGTAATTGATGGTAGTCTTTGCGACTGAGCATTTTCATATGGTTACGAATGGAAGCTACATGTTCCTTGATGCCTTGCTGCTGCTGTTCTGGATCATCACTATTAAAATAGTGCTCGTAAGCCACCAGCGACATTTTCGCATCGACCACCACATCTTTGCCTTCAGGAAGATGGATAATCACATCAGGTTGGTATCGGCTATTGAAACCAGTATTGATGCTCACCTGAGTTTCAAATTCACTGCCTTTTCGCAGCCCTGAAACTTCTAAAATCCGCGTTAAGATAGTTTCCCCCCAATTCCCTTGGATTTTGTTATCTCCTTTTAGGGCTCGGGTTAAGTTGACCGCTTCTTTGGTCATTTGGTTATTTAACTGCTGTAATTGGCGAATTTCATAAGTGAGTGTATGGCGCTCTTTGGCTTCTTCACCATAACTTTGCTGTACTTGTTGACGAAATCCTTCGAGTTGCTCACGAAACGGTGACAGCATCGCCATTAAATTTTTCTGATGTTGTTCGGATGCTCGACGTTCGTTCTGCTCAAAAATACGATTGGCTAAATTTTCAAACTGCGCGGTAAGGCGCTGCTCGCTATTTTGTAAAATCCGTTGTTTTTCTTCATTGGCGAGTTGCGTCTGTTCGAAACGGGTCATCACTTCCCGCAACTCAGCTTCTTGTTCGCGGTTAATATCCCGCTGTGTGCGTAGCTCCTGATCGAGCCTGTCACATTCATCTTTCCACTGTGCTAAATGCACATTTTTTTCATCGCTCGCCGCCAGTTGGCGATATACCTCTTGTAGCTCTCGCTCTTTTCCCGCTATTTTTTGGACAATAGAAAACCAGACCGCTAAACCGCCGACCAAAACGCCACTTAAAGCACCAATAATTGCATATAAAAGAGAGGTATCCACGACTCAATCCTTACTTTTTAAAATCTAGAGTAAGGTAATGGGATACTGTATAAGTGTCCAGAGGTAAATCTCCCAACGGCTACTTTTTGCGAGCGGCTTCGCAGCTTATCCCATCCAGCTCGCAAACCAACGTAAACCAAGCGCGCCGGGAGCTAAAATACCAAACGCCCAAATCATCGCAGAGGCTAGATTGGCGACTTGGAAATGTCGTTGTCGCATTTCACAAATCCCTGCAACAAGCGGAACTACCGCACGTAATGGCCCAAAAAATCGACCGAAGAAAATTCCCCAAACACCCCATTTTTCAAAGAAACGATGTCCTTTGTCGATCATTTCAGGATTGCGGGAAATTGGCCACATTTCGCGAACTTTTTCTTTATAGTGAAAACCAAACCAATAAGAGACCCAATCCCCAAAAAATGCACCTAATGCGGCGGCTAACCAAATCGGGAAAAAGGCAATCTCGCTTTCACCAATCAATGCTCCAAGCCCAAGCAAAATAACGGTCGCAGGGAGTAATAATGATAAAAACGCGAGGGACTCACCAAACGCAAGAATGAAAACAATAGGGATCGCCCACACCTCATGAGCGCGAGTGAATTCTGTAATGACCGTGACAATTTCATTAATGCTCAAGGGCGAATTCCTACAGTTTAAGATTGATTTATTAACTATAAGTCGACTAAGTAACTATATTATAGTTCTTGGAAGTAAATAAAGTTGCAACAAAACTGACGCATTGCAACTTCAATTCCACAGAGGTTTATTCGAGGAAGTAACTTTGTAATACGCTGCGCTGAGCGTTATCTAAACCAAAGTCTTTTTCTAGCCAACTATCCACACCGCCATAATTATTTTCTATGCTTTTCAATGCAGTCTGCAAAAATTCTTCACGAACAGAAAATACATATTCGAATTTTTTCACCACATGTTCACTCATGGTCTTGGAGAATTCATCGAGTAAATGGTTACGAAATGGTGCTAACGTCTCGTTCGTTAAAAGGTAATCTTCCATCACGGTATTCACATCTGCACCCAGCGCAAACAACACAAGCGCCGAGCCAACCCCGGTGCGGTCCTTACCAACGGCACAGTGTTGCACAAGCCCACCTTTTTCTGGCTGCTTCAACATGCTCACTAATTGGTGATAAGCGGTATTATTCAATGGAAGCAACTCATAGAGGCGGAACATAAAGGCTTGAGGATCAAACTGTTCCAGCACTTCTGGGGTGAGTTTATCAAGATTCGCGCTCACCTCTTTTGCCAGCGGGTTCGCAGGGGCATGTACATAATGAGCGCCACTCCACACCACATCCGGTTTATCCAAAATTTCAGCTTCATCACGATAGTCGATGATTTGGAAAAGGTTTTGTGACTGTAAGACTTTTTCATCATCTTGGGTTAAGCGGTCAAGCGCCCCAGAACGAAATAAAACACCGGGCTTTATTTTTCCGCCATTGGAAAGCTTTTTTCCCCCTAAATCACGAAAGTTAATTCCACCCGTTAAAGGCAGTACAGAGGGGTGAAGGTAAGGTTTGGTTGACATACGTTTTCCCTTTTAGCTCTGTCATTGCTCAAACTAAAAATAAACGAAATCATCAATTACTTGTAATTTGAGTAACTTAAGAGGCTTCTATTAATTGTTTTAAATGACAATAACAGATTCATCGATGAAGGGAATAAGAAAAACGTGAGAAAATAAATTTTGCGCTGATCAATTAGAAATACAAGAATATTTAAGAGGCATGGGTAAAACGATGATAACTGAACCCGTTTACCAAAAATCCACAACCGAGTGAAGTCAGTAAACGGGTCAGCTAAATAGGGTTACAGCAAGCGACGAGCAGCTTCTACAACGATGCTCAGAACATTGCCTTCTGTTTTTTTCAGTAGCGCTTCATTTGGAATTTCTTGCTGAGTACGGTTTACGATAACCCCTGCCACCATACCCGCACGCAGACCTTGGCTTGCACACATGGTTAACAGCGTTGCAGATTCCATTTCATAGTTCATCACGCCCATGTCTTGCCACTCTTTCATTGAACCTCTGAAGTGGCGCATTACGCGACCGGTGTAGGTATCGTAACGCTCTTGACCTGGATAGAAGGTATCGGAAGATGCGGTAATGCCGACGTGTACGGTTGCGCCCGCTTCTGTCGCCGCAGCATACAGCGCATTAGTACAAGTGAAGTCAGCGACTGCTGGGAATTCCAGTGGTGCAAAGTGCTGGCTTGCGCCATCTAAACGAACCGCACCTGTAGTGACAAGTACATCACCCACATTAATGTTTTCTTGGATTGCACCCGTTGTACCAATACGTAAGAAAGTACGGATACCTAACTGAGCCAGCTCTTCAACTGCAATAGAGGTTGATGGACCACCAATACCAGTTGAGCAGACAATCACAGCTTTGCCATCGAGCTCGCCACGCCATGAGGTGAATTCGCGTAATGAAGCCAGATGTACAGGGTTGTCCATCAGACGTGCAATTTTTTCAACACGGTTAGGATCCCCAGGAACAATAGCAACGGTTGCACCCTGTAAGTCACTCTTTTTTAAACCTAAGTGGAAAACGTCAGACATATCAAACTCCTTTACACAATGGCATCATTGAATTAGTACATTATTGTCAATATAGCGCTTAGCTTTGATTAATTTAGTGACCAATATCTACTTTAATGGAAACAGGTTCACTTGAATTTCATTAAAACGAGATCATGATCACAAATAAGTCTTCTTAAGATGAATGTGAATAATGAGATACACCCAGTATAGATGAATGTTTGTGATTATCGAAAAAAAGCGCCCAAATGGGCGCTTTTATTAGGCAGAAGAAAAAATACTATAATATCAATATACTAGATTTACAGTACTACATCACGTTACAACACCGCATCAAGGATCAAGACCCCAACCAACCCGATAGCCCAAGCTATTGTTGTTGGAATAGACCAAACAATCATTTGCTGTTTAACGTCTTTGATCCCCATCATTCTGTTCACCACCCAGTAAAGGCTGTCGTTAAAGTAACCGAAGAACAGAGATCCCATCGTTGCCGCTTGGGCCGCAACTAATAAGTTGATATCTGGAATTTGGCTAATGATTGGCGCAGAAATCGAAGCTGCGGTGATCATTGCTACCGTTCCAGACCCCTGAATTAAACGCACTAATGTCGCGATAATAAACGGAATTAATACAGGTGTAATCGGTAAATTCGCGACATGCTCCGCAAGAATTGTTCCCGTTCCGCTGTCACGCAATACCGCACCTAATGCTCCACCAGCACCGGTTACAAGCAGGATGATACCCGCCGCCTGTAAGCCTTCTTCCATACGGTCGATAACTTCTTCTTTCGACGCTTTTGGCATTAACGTATAGACCGAAATCAGGACGCTAATGGATAAGGCGATAATCGGTGCTCCCAAGAATTGGAATGATTGGAAATACCAATTATCATCCATGCCTTGGAATGCGGCTGTTTTCAGTAATAATCCGTTGATAGCATTAATAAAAATCAACAGAATTGGTGTGATGATTGGTAACAATGATAAGAATAAGCTTGGTAATGGTTTATTGGCTTTTTCTTCCATGTAACGCGCATGCACTTCTTTTAAATCTTCGCTGCCCGTCTCATCTGGCATAAATTCAGGGTATTTAGTTCCCAACCATTTGGCGTAGAACACAATCCCGATGACACACGGCACCGCCAGCGTCATACCCGCTAAAATCATGGCACCAACATCGACCCCGAAGATCCCTGCAACACCGAGAGGGCCCGGAGTTGGCGGTACAGTATGGTGGGTAACAACTAATCCCCCCGCCAATGCGACACCAAGGGTTAAAATACTGCGTTTTCCATTCTTCGCTAACGCTTTTGCCAGCGGATACAAAATAACGAATGCAGAGTCTACAAAGATAGGAATACTGACAATATAACCGGTAATTGCCAGCGCCCACTCTTCGCGTTTTTTACCTAACCATTTGATAAAGCTATAGGCTATCTGCTCAGCAGCACCGGACACTTCCAGCACCCTTCCCATCATTACCCCGAGACCGATAACAATACCAATGCTACCGAGGGTCGAACCAAAGCCCTTTGTAATAACCGTGACGGTTTCCGCTGCGGTTAATCCACCTGATAACCCTGCGATTGCAGCCGCAATCAACATCGCTAACAAGGCGTGAACCCGCGTTCGTAATACTAAAAAGATAAGGACAAATATGGCCACCGCGAGGCCAATAATAGGAATATAGGACATTGTTTAATCTCCTATTTTGCGCAGCCGTGGTGCTTTATGAAGGAACGGATCGCATCGCTAAATGACCCATCAGCTTTAAAGCCTAAACCCAGTGCACGGCGAATATCGAATTTACCCGGCCAGCTTGCCACAATGCGGTTGATGGCTTCATCCGGTTCAAAGCGAATTAAATCAACCGCTTGTTGACCTGCGACATCACGCAGAGCATCAATCATCTCTTGCACTGTTACGGTGATCCCTGGCAGGTTCACGGTACGTGAAAGACCAAATTTTTCAGCTGGAATTGAAACCGCATGGATGAAGTTGTTGATTACCGTTTCTGGGCTAGATAACCATAGCGCCAACTCTGGAGACACAGGGCAAACACTCTCAATCCCATTTAGAGGCTCGCGAATAATACCGCTAGCAAAAGAAGATGCTGCTTTATTCGGGACTCCTGGACGAATACTGATAGTAGGTAAGCGCATCACGCGTCCATCCACATAGCCTTTACGGGAATAGTCGTTCACCATCAATTCACACATGGCTTTTTGAGCACCATAAGAAGATTGCGGGTTAACAACACACAGGTCAGTGATCACATCCGGTAATTCACCGCCGAATACCGCAAGGGAGCTGGTGAATAAAAACTTGATGGCAGGGTTTTTAGCGCGAGCGACTTCAAGCAATTGGCGAGTCGCATCAAAATTCACTTTCATGCCTAAGTTAAAATCACTTTCAGCATGGCTACTGACAATCGCAGCAAGGTGGAATACCACGTCAGTTTGCGCGTCAATCAGTTTATCTGCGGCTTCTGGCTGGGTTAAGTCTAATGCAACGCAACTCACGCGAGGATCTTCAATAGGCGATGTAGGGCATTGAATATCCGCTAAAACGAGCTGGTTAAATTTTAATCCTTGGTTGTTTTTAAGCAAAGCAGCGGCTAGCTGCTGGCCCAGAAAACCTGCGCCACCAGTAATAATAACTTTCATTGTCATTCTCCTTGCTATAACCCTGCCGGGCTATGCATCAGTAGGTAAGATGTTTTTTATGTATTTATTAAATGAAGTTTTATGTTTTTTTCGAGTATCCGTTGCACCACATCAGACGGTAAATGTTGGTCACAAATGATGTCGTGCAATTGATCTAATGGGCAGACACGGAACATGCCGTATTTACCGAATTTACTGCTATCTGAAACCAGTACACACCGACGAGCGACATCCAATAAAGTTTGTTTTATTTGGACTTTTTCCTCATGCGGTGTGGAAACCCCATGTTGCAGATCCCATGAGCTGGTACTAATAAACGCGATATCCACATTCAGTGTTTGCAACATAGCGGCCGCCGTATTGCCAACACAGGAGTGATTGCGTTTATCAACCTGCCCGCCGGTGTGATACAAGTTCAGTTGCGATTTATTCATCAAGTACTGCATGATGGAAAAATCATTGGTCACGATAGTGAGATTAAAACGCTCACCTAATACACGGGCAATTTCAAAAGTGGTGGTGCCTGCATCGAGGTAAACCACCTGACCATCTTCAACCAATGAACTGGCAAATTGACCGATTTCGCGTTTCGTTTGATGATGAAGCCTTGCCTTTTCGCTCCACGGTAGCTCTTGGCGTAACGCATCATTTAATCGAACACCGCCGCTAATTCCGACAACCTTCCCTTCCTCTTCCAACATGCGAATATCACGTCGAACCGTCATATGAGAGACATTCATTAAGCCAACTAAGTCATTGATAGACACAGTTTGGTGCTCATAGACATAGCGATAAATAAAATCACGACGTTCGGAAGGGATCATTCGGTTCTCCTAGGAATTAGCTTGCTTTAGCCAGCCTAAACCGTCTTCGGTGCGTCCTGCTGGGTGGTATTCACATCCCAGCCAGCCTTCATATCCCATTTCATCGAGTTGATTAAAAATCCATGGATAATTGACTTCACCGCTATCAGGTTCATGGCGAAAAGGTACTGATGCTATCTGAATATGACTAAATTTACCCCAAAGACGCTCAATTGTTTTCAATAAGTCACCTTCCATAATCTGGCAGTGATACAAATCCAATTGAATAAACACGTTTTCTCGATTGATTTCAGGTAACAGCGCTTCAGCCTGCTTTTGGGTCGTTAAGAAATACCCCGGCATATCACGGGTATTAATCGGCTCGATAAGCACACGAATTCCGTGCTCAGCCATCACATCCGCAGCCTGCTGTATATTCTTAATAAAACACGCTTTTTGTTCTTCAGGTGTGAATTTTTCATCCACTTTTCCTGCCATGGCATGCACTTGCTTACAACCTAATGCTAAAGCGTACTTCAGGGCAGTTTGTACCCCTTGAGCGAACTCGGCTTCACGGCCGGGAATAGATGCCATGCCACGCTCGCCAGCGCCCCAATTTCCCGCAGGCATATTAAATAGTGCTTGAGTAAGCTGATGTTTTTTCAATTCACCCGCAATAACATCCGCATCTTCTTCATAAGGGAAAAGATACTCAACGCCCTTAAAACCAGCTTGAGCGGCACGTTCAAAGCGTTGAATAAACGGAACTTCGTTAAACATCATACTGAGATTTGCTGCAAATTTAGCCATGTCTATCGCCTCATTTCTGTGGATAACGGCTTTCGAGCTCACGAACCTGCTCTTGCGTTAACGTTGTGAAGCCGTGTGGGCGCAATGTAATGTATAGGCGCGCGGTATCTTCTAATTCTTCCGCATTGAAAAACGCCTGTCTTAAGGTTTTTCCGCCAACAACGGGGCCGTGATTAGAGAGTAAAATCGCATTATGATTAGGCGCTAATTTTGCGATTTCTTCACCAATACGGTCATCACCCGGTGGTAAATATTCAATCAACGGTAATTTGCCCACACGCATCACGTAATAAGGCGTGATCGGCGGTAAGCAGTTTGCGGTATCTAAATTCGGCAAACAGGACAGTGCCGTTAGCCAAGGAGAATGTAGATGAACAACCGCTTGGCAATCTGGGCGCTGCAAATACATTGCCATATGCATGGATACTTCTTTTGTAGGCTTATCACCGTCAATCCAGTGACCTTGCGCATCGAGCTTGCTCAGGCGCTCAGGATCTAAATCGCCAAAGCTAGAGTTAGTCGGGGTGACAATAATGCAGCCATCCGGCAAGCGTGCGCTGATATTGCCTGCACCACCGCTGCTGTAACCGCGATTAAACATTGACTTCGCCCAATCCACTAACTCTTGGCGTAGCGCCTTTTCATTACTCATTAGCCATCTCCTGTGCTAACTGGAAGAAATTCTCTTGACCAAAATTGCCTGATTTCAGTGCTAACCAGTTACCGCTCGCTAAGTCTTGTACCCAAGGCACACCCGGCGCGATAGGTGAGCCAATACTTAATTGTTCAGTTCCGAGGCTTTGCACCACTTTTCCTGATGTTTCGCCGCCCGCGATAATAAAGGTGTTATAGCCTTGCGGCTGAAGTAACATCACCACCTGTCCAAATACATTCTCTACCGCGGCACTCGATAATGCGGCTCCGTATTTTTCCTGCGTTTGCTTCAATAATTCTGGCGGTTGAGTGGCATATAACAGAGGCGCTAGCCCTGTGATTTTCTGCTCTTTAACCCATTGTGCTAATACGGTTGCATAGTCTGGATTATTGATGCATTCACCCACATCTAGCGCTTTGCTAGGCGCGACTTGCTGATAGTTTTGTACTTGTTTGTTGGTCATTAGCGAGCAGCTTCCTGATAGAATGACCGTTTTTCTGTCTTTCCCCGTGGGCTTACTGCCGCGGCTTTCCCCTTGTCCCCAAGCCACTTGGCTATCAATATTCGCAAGGGCTGCCCCCAATCCTGACCCGCCCGTTAGTAAAGGCAGTGATTGCGACGCCTGAGCAATAGGCAGTAAATCATCCATCGTGAAGCTATCCACAATCGCATAACTGACGCCCTGCTGGCGTAGCTGCTCTAACTGTTCAGTGATAGCGGCACTGCCCTTTTGCACTGTCCCAAGATTAATCAGCCCAGCTTTACCTGCTGACTGTTTCTCCATGACGCGCATCAGGTTGGCATCGGTCATTGGTGTCACCGGATGGTGCTGCATTCCACTTTCATTGAGCAATTGACCGTTAACAAACAGGTGCCCATGTACCACGGTTCGACCGTTAACGGGCAATGCAGGGCACACTAATGATAATGACGTACCCAGCTGCTTCATCAATGCATCGGTCACTGGGCCAATGTTGCCTTTCTCTGTTGAATCAAAGGTTGAGCAATATTTAAAGAAAATCTGCTGGCACTGCGCTGATCCTTTCAGCCAGCGGCATGCATTCACCGAGGCGCTTATGGCTTCATCCACTGGACAAGAACGACTTTTCAAGCTCACCACAATGGCATCCACATCTTGAGGGATTGGTGTATTTTCATTCGGCTCATTCAGTAGCTGCACCACTTTCCAGCCGTTTTGTACCATAAAGCCTGCAATATCTGTCGCGCCGGTAAAATCATCAGCAATCACGCCTAATTTCACTGTCATGCCTTTTTCTCCGGTAAAGTGATTCCCTTAAAGGTTTTGATAACGGCACTATCATCCTGTAAGCCAAAACCTTCATTACTGGCTGAGATAAACATTTGATGCGCCGTTGCTGCCAGTGGCAGTGGGAAATTCAGCGCTTTTCCGGTTTGCATCACCAAACCGAGATCTTTCACAAAAATATCGACTGACGATTTAGGGGTATAGTCTCCGTCAAGCACATGCTGCATACGGTTCTCAAACATCCATGAGTTGCCGGCTGCATGGGTGACGATGTCATACATCACATCTAAATTGATGCCAGCTTTTGCCGCCAGCGCCATACTTTCCGCCGCAACCGCAATATGTACCCCCGCCAATAGCTGGTGGATAGTTTTCACGGTTGAGCCTAGGCCAATTTCATTCCCCACACGATAGAGACGCTCTGAAATTGCCTCAAACACTGTAGAAAGCTGAGCGAATAGCTCAGGGGAACCTGATGCCATGACGGTCAGTTTGCCTTCTGCCGCTTTAATCGCTCCACCAGATATAGGCGCATCGACTAATGGAAGCTGGTATTCGGCAAGGCGCTGAGCTATCTGTTTTGTCTGCTCAGCAGCCAGTGTGCTGTGCAACACAATGACTGTATTTGGACGAAGCTGCTCTACCAGCGGCTTCTCACCACCAAATAAAATCGTCTCAACTTGTCGCCCATTGACGACGACCATAAGTAGCGCATCTAGCTGTTGCGCATACTGCGCGGCATCTTGCCCTGTGGCTTGCGCCCCATATTCGAGTAGCATCTCACAGGCTTGTGGATTTAAATCAAACCCATAGGTTGGGATCTTATTTCTTATTAGTGATTGCGCGATCCCTATTCCCATCGAACCTAGGCCAATAACGCCAACATGGTTAACGGTATTTTTCATCTAGCCCCCTGATGTTGTCAGTTCCAACAAATGATAAATTCTGGTTAATACGGTTAGTTTTGGTAAATACTGTGAATTCTGGTGAATGTTGTGAATTTTCACACAACCAAATTCACAAACACATGACTACCATCACACTAAAGATAATATAAATTTTGAACAAAAAATAATTATCATTATGATATTTAAGTATTTTTATATTTAGTAGACTGATGCAGCCCTTCACAAGAAAGTGTGATAAAAATTGTGAGTAATTTGGTTGTTTTTTAGTCTATTGATTTTTATACCTATTAAATTTCCTCTTTGTCTCTGATTTTCATTGACCTGTTGAGTAAATTCCCCAAAATAGCCGCCTATTATTTTTTGTAAAATGTTCCATACTTGGTATTGAACGCATCAATTACGTTATCGAGGAGTCAAAATGGGTCTGTTTGATCAAGTGTTAAGCATGGTTGCAGGTGATAAAATGCAACAGTTTCAATCTGTTATTGATTGGGTTGAAAAGCAAGGCGGGCTCTCCGGTGTCGTCGATAAATTTAACACTGAAGGCTTAGGCGGGATCGTTTCATCATGGATTGCTGAAGGTGAAAATTTGCCAGTTAATGCTAGCCAGCTAATGCAAGTTTTCGGTGATTCAGGGATCCAAGAACTCGCTCAACGCGTTGGTTTAGATCCACAACAAGCAACAGATATGGTCGCTAAATATTTACCGACTATCGTGGATAGCGCGAGCCCGAATGGTGTGCTGCCAGAAAATATCGATTTAGCGTCAATTGGCATGAACTTACTGAAACAAAAACTGTTCGGTTAAGCCCAGTCTTTGGCACAAATAAAAGCCCACTTCAAAAGTGGGCTTTTTACTAAACTAACTCGTTACTAGCTTTGATACTCATTTCGCAGTTTTTTCGCCGCTTCCACCATGTTAGCCAATGCTTGGCGAGTCTCCGTCCATCCGCGGGTTTTTAAACCGCAGTCAGGGTTCACCCATAAACGCTCCACCGGCACTCGCTGTGCAGCCTTACGCAATAGCGCCACAATCCACTCCACATTTGGGACGTTAGGCGAGTGAATATCATAAACCCCCGGTCCAATTTCATTTGGGTAATCAAAATCTTCGAATGCATCTAACAGATCCATATCCGAGCGTGAGGTTTCAATGGTGATCACATCGGCATCCAGCGCAGCAATCGAATCCATAATGTCATTGAATTCGCAATAACACATATGGGTGTGAATTTGCGTTTCATCATCAGCGATAGCGGCACTTAGTTTAAAGGCATCCACCGCCCAAGTCAGATAGTCATTCCACTCATCGCGACGCAGCGGCAGCCCTTCACGTAATGCAGGCTCATCAATCTGAATAATACCAATACCCGCTTTTTGTAAGTCATCCACTTCATCACGCAATGCCAGCGCAATTTGCTTGGCTATCGTTTCACGACTGACATCTTCCCGAGGGAATGACCAACACAGGATGGTCACCGGGCCTGTCAGCATTCCTTTAACGGGTTTATCTGTCAACGATTGCGCATACTTGGCCCACTCCACGGTAATGGCTTCTGGGCGGCTAATGTCACCAATAATCACTGGTGGCTTCACGCAGCGAGAACCGTAACTTTGTACCCAACCATTTTGCGTAAAGACATAGCCATCAAAGTGTTCACCGAAGTATTCCACCATGTCATTTCGCTCAGCTTCACCATGCACGAGGACGTCAATATCCAATAGCTCCTGCTCTTTGATAGCTTGTTTGATGTGCTCACTGATACTGGTGCGGTAATTCAGTTGGTCTACATTCCCTTTTTTGAAATCCAGGCGCAAAGAACGAATTTCACTGGTCTGCGGGAAAGAGCCTATTGTCGTGGTTGGCCACAACGGCAGATTAAAGCGCTGGCGCTGAAGTTCAGCACGCTCTACATAAGGGCGCGTACGCTCGATGTCTTTCGCGTTAATTGCCGCTAAACGCTGGGCGACCTCCACATTATTAACTCGAGAAGAGGTGCGGCGAGCACGAATTGGCGCACTATAGGTTTCTAGCGCTGCAATATTTTCTGCCGTTGGTTGGTTGAATGTTTTCGTCAATAGCGCCAGTTCTTCACATTTTTGCAGAGCAAAAGCAAACCAGCTTTTCACTTCGGCATCCAGACGCGTCTCATCATTTAAATCAATCGGGCTATGCAGTAATGAGCAAGATGAACCTACCCACAGAGTGCGCTCTCCTAGCAGCGGTTTCACCCGTTGGAATTTCTCGCCTAAATCCCCTTTCCACACGTTGCGCCCATTAATTAACCCTAGTGAAAGCACCCAGTCCTTAGGAAGCGCTTGATGCAATGCTGCAATATCATCCTTGCCCGCAACCACATCCACATGCAGCCCTTGCACTGGCAGTTGTTTAATTACATCCAAGTGATGGCTAATACCGTCAAAATAGGTGGTTAATAGTAAGTTAGTTTTACCTGCTAGAGATTGATACGCTTGTTGGTAAGCGTTCTGCCATTCAATAGGTAAATCGAGTACCAGTGCTGGCTCGTCAATTTGCACCCATTCCACACCTTTTTCAGCCAGTCGAGCAAGAATTTCTTGGTAAGCAGGCAGCAGATCCTTCAGCAAAGATAAGCGGTCAAAGGCAGGTCCCTTCACTTTTCCTAACCACAGGTAGGTAATCGGGCCAATGACAACTGGCTTAACGTTGTGACCAAGTTTTAATGCCTCATCGACTTCGTCAAACAGTTGATTCCACGATAGTTTAAATTGTTGTCCTTGCTGGAATTCCGGCACGATATAGTGATAGTTAGTATTAAACCATTTCGTCATTTCTCCCGCCGCCGCTGGCTTGCCTGTTGGCGCACGACCACGAGCCACACGGAATAAGGTATCTAAATCGACAGTGCCATCTTCATTTTGATGGCGCGGCGGAACGTTTCCGAGTAATAAACTGGTGGTTAAAACTTGGTCATACCACGCAAAATCACCGACGGGTAGCAGGTCTACACCTGCATTTTTTTGTTGTTCCCAGTGACGAACACGTAATTGGTAACCCGTTTCAAGAAGTGCAGATTGGTCAATTTTGCCTGCCCAATAATCTTCTTGTGCACGTTTGAGCTCTCTTTTCAGACCGACCCGTGGAAAACCAAGTGTATGATTTATAACAGACATATTGACCCCTTAAAATATTTAGCCGTCTAGATGTTTACACATCCATAATCAACAGGTACTGTATAAAGCACAAGCGCAAATTATTCATCGTCTACTTGAAGGTTTCTCATGATCGAATTAAAACATTTAAAAACGTTGCAGGCGCTCAACCAATACGGATCATTAGCTGCCACTGCGACGCACCTGCACCAGACTCAGTCTGCGCTATCTCACCAATTTAGTGATTTAGAGCATCGCTTAGGCTACAAACTGTTTGTTCGTAAAACTCAGCCCGTCCATTTCACGCCACAAGGGGAAGTTCTGCTGCAATTAGCGCAACGTATTTTACCAATGGTGAAAGATGCGATTCGTGTCTGCAATGAACCGACTATCAGTACGCTACGTATCGCTATTGAGTGCCACAGCTGTATTCAGTGGCTGACCCCTGCGTTGCAACAGTTTAGGCAAGCATGGCCACAAGTGACCGTTGATTTTAAATCTGGCGTGACCTTTGACCCGCAACCCGAATTACTTTCGCGGGAATTAGATATCGTGATGACCTCAGATATTCTTGCGGATCAAGATTTACACTACACGCCGATGTTTGATTATGAAGTAAAACTGGTAGTAGCGAATGACCATCCATTAGCTAAAAAACCGTTGATTGAGCCTCATGATCTTGCCAAAGAGACATTGCTGATTTATCCAGTTCAGCGTCAACGTTTTGATATCTGGCGTCATTTCTTACAGCCAGCCGGTGTTTCACCCAATATCAAAACTGTCGACAATACACTGATTTTAATTCAGATGGTGGCGGCTAAAATGGGGATTGCGGCACTGCCACACTGGGCGGTGGATTCCTTTGAAAAACAAGGTTTGATTACAACGAAAACATTAGGAAGTGGATTATGGAGCCGACTGTACGCTGCATGTCGTGAAGGGGAACAGCGCCAGCCAGCCATTGAAACATTTACCAATACCGCTACTGATCACGCGGTGGAGAATTTGTCTTACGTGAAGCCGGTGCGAGGATCCAGCGCTTATGCACCCACAGAGACGCAATTATCAGGCTCGACCCCATGGTAAAACTGAGCCAATTAGGATGTTGCTGCCAAATGGCAAAATTCACTAATAAGCCTGCTGGAACCATCATGTTATTCATTATCGCGAGGGTTCCGGCATCCACTTTTGTGGCACCATAGTTCCACAGAAAATAGCCTATTCCCGACGCAACCACACCCAACCATAGTAAAACTATCCATTGAGCTTGGCTTGTCGGCACCATCGCCTTATTCCCAAACAGTAGCCATCCTATCAAGGCAATCAACGTCGCCCCGAGATAGAACCACGAAAAGGCTTGATGCTGGGGGATCGGGTGCACTTCCATTAAGCGCTTATAGCCCACTTGCCCAAGTGCAAAGAAGATGTTGGCAAGCTGAACAAACATCAATCCAGTCCAGAATGATTCGCTAAGGTGATCATAACGAATAATGGCAGCACCAATCACGGCTAATATCGAGCTAAACAGGTAGCCTTTACGTAGGCGCTGGCGCTCTAAGAGATCGTAAATCAACGTGACATATAGCGGAGTTAATACCGTAAATAGCAAAAATTCTGCCACGCTCAGGTATTTATAGGCTTGGAAAACAAAGTAATACATGATCCCCAGCTGGCAAGCCCCCACCAGCATATACAGAGAGATCACTTTGGCGCTGAAGTTACGCCAACGCAGGAAAGGTAGGAATACCAGAGAGGCTAAACTCACGCGGATAAGCACAGACAACCAGCTATCCACCTGCCCCGCGAGGTATTCCCCCATTAAACTAAAAGACGCTGCCCAGAGCAGCGTCGTGAAGACGAGTAACCACATTGTTGTTCACTCTCAAGCACAATGATTTAACAAACAAGATGCCCGTAGAATACTCGTTTTTTCGTTTTAATGCTCTTTTTCGATCAGCACGGCTTCTAATAAATCCAGATCCACCAGCAAGCTTTGTAAGGTTTCATTACTGATTTTCCGGGTTGCACGTAAGTGATAGAGCTCTCCACGTTCTGCGCGTAGCGCCGTTAAGCGAAAACGTCGTTCAAGGTCTTCAATTTGCAAGTTATGCTCCATTTCGTCTTGGTCTGCCGTCCGACGACGTAAATGACCAATCACCCTTGTCGCAACCTCGTTGATGTCTTCCGAGTCTAATTGCTCTTCCACATCCGCAGATAAACGCTCTTGCATCTTGTTCAAGCTGACAATCGCCACTTCTGCCATTGCTGCTTTCGCCATACGGATTTCGTTAATATCCGCCTCTTTATCCCCCACTTTAAAATTACGTAGCAGGAGTGGTAACGCCACAACGCCCGCAAAAATAGAGAATAAAATGACCCCAGCGGCGATAAACACCAGCTGGTACCTTGCAGGGAACGGAGAACCATCAGTTAAAAACAGAGGTACCGAGAGCACACCGGCTAAAGTAATCGCCCCACGAACCCCAGCAAACGACGCTAGCCACAGTTCACGGACTGTATAGTTCGCAAACTGTAATGGGCGTTTTTTCAGGAACAAGCGACTGAATCTCTTCATCAACCATAGCCAGCAAAAACGTAATAACAGCAGCGCAAAATAGATAATCACCACGGCGGTGAATAACATCCACGTTTCAACGCTTGGGTCGAGTTCCGCTTGAATAACCGATGTTTCCCAAATCCCCGGTAATTGCAGACCAAGCATAATGAACACTAAGCCATTAAAGACAAACTCTAACATCGACCAGACGCTATCAGCACGTAAACGCATCGCCAAAGGGGCATTACGTATAACGCCAGATTTGGTGATAGTCATACCCGCAGCAACCGCCGCCAAAATACCCGAGAAACCGATATGTTCCGCAATCATGTAGGAGGCGAATGGTAACAGCAGCATAAAGACAATTTGTGTTGCGGGGTCATCCCCACTCCAGCGGCTCATTAAGCGCAGAGATTTACTGTATAACCAAGTCACAGCAACGCCCGCCAACAGGCCACCAACTGCGACTTTAAAGAATTCGATTGTGACACCCGATACGCTGAAAACCATCGTTCCCATGGCAATCGCCACGGCGAACTTCAACGCCACCAGACCGGAAGCATCGTTCATCAATGCTTCCCCTTCGAGTACGCTCATCATGCGTTTGGGAATTCGCCCTTTCCCGACGATAGAGGACAATGCCACCGCATCTGTTGGGGAAAGTACCGCTGCCAGCGCAAAGGCGGCAATAAGCGGAATACCGGGCATCAGCCAGTAAATCAGATAACCAATTCCGATAACGGTTACCAACACTAGCACTAATACCAGAATGAAAATTTCTCGCCCATTCTGGAAAAATTCACGGGTAGGGGTTTTCCACCCATCGACGAATAACAGCGGTGGAATCAACAGAACCATAAAAAGTTCAGGGTCAAAAGAGACGTGTAACCCAAACTGAGGCCACGCTAATAATGCACCGATAGCGATTTGAATAAGAGGAAGGGGAATACGGATGGGAATGACTTTCGTCACCACACCAGAAACAGAGACAGCCAAGATCAAAATAAGAATAGTAAAGAAAATTTCCATGTTGCCCTTACTTATTAACTAATGCATACCCTAAATATCGCAGCTTAAAGTATAACGGGAGAACCCAAAATTTGCCTGCCGCCGCATAGTAAGAGATAGCACCGTCCAGACCATGAGATTTTCAGTCAAGGCAGCCATTGGTTGAAAATAGGCATTTCACTTCATTTACCGCCTTAGCACTATTCTATCCTTAACAGGCTATCTGACGGGAAAATAATTTGGACTTTAGAACGAATCGCAACAATCCGTTAAAGGGCGACAGCAGGTGCCGCCCTATCATGAGAATTACCTTTAGATAGCAAGGCCGGCAGCATAAAACGCTACCAATAGAACCGCGATAATCACACTACCTATATTCAGTTTACGCCACTCACCCGCACAAATACGCCCGATAACCAGTGAGGCGAAACCTAACATAATACCGGTAACGATATTGCAGGTTAATACGATGAATACCGCACACAATAAACCTGACATTGAATCCACAAAATCATCGAAATCTAATTTCGAGACATTGCTCAGCATCAACAGACCCACATACATCAACGCTGGTGCCGTTGCATAGGCAGGTACCAGATAAGACAATGGCGATAAGAACAAAATAAATAAGAATAAAACACCAACAACTACGGCGGTTAAACCTGTACGACCGCCTGCTGCGGTTCCTGCTGCAGATTCAATATATACGGCAGCTGGTGATGCACCGATAGCCCCTGCAAAAATGCTGCTTACAGAGTCAGCGGTTAATGCTTTTCCACCATCAATAATCTGACCGTCTTTATCCAGCAAGTTCGCTTGACCCGCAACCGCGCGGATAGTCCCCGTTGCATCAAAAACGGCTGTCATTACTAATGCCAGAACGCTTGGCAGAACCGCTGCTTGAAGAGCACCCATAATATCCATGCTAAACATCAACGCTAAACCATCTTCACCGAATGAAGGCAGTTTAAAGAAACCTTGGTATTTAACAGCAGGGTCGAAAATCAAACCAATAATCGAAATCGCGATAATGACTAATAACACCCCACCCGGCACGCGGCGTTTTTCTAAACCAAAAATTACCGCTAAGCCAATCAGAGACATTAAAACAGGGAATGAAGTGAACTCACCCAACGCAACAGGTAAACCTGCATTTGGGTTTTTAACCACTAAGCCAACGCCCGTCGCTGCAATCAACAGTAAAAACAGACCGATACCAATACCCGTACCGTGAGCCACGCCCATTGGCATGTTACGTAAAATCCAACTACGAATACCTGTCACAGAGATAATGGTGAATAAACACCCCATTAAGAACACGGCACCCAATGCAACTGGAATACTAATATGTTGCCCTAACACCAAGCTAAAGGCGGTAAATGCGGTCAATGAGATTGCACAGCCAATCGCCATTGGCAGATTCGCCCATAACCCCATTAATAAAGAACCAAAACCTGCCACTAAACAGGTTGCGATAAACACAGCAGTAGGTGGAAAGCCTGCTTGTCCTAACATACCCGGCACGACGATGACAGAATAAACCATCGCTAAGAATGTCGTTAATCCCGCAATGATTTCGCGGCGCACTGATGAGCCACGCGCTGTGATCTTAAAATATGAATCCAATTTGCAATTGGATGAAGCCTGTTGGCCTGCCATGGTATACCTCTGCTATTAATTTTAGAAAATTCTATGTCACTATTTTTGCTAATATTTTCCTAAGCATTTATTCATTTTTTGCTTGGTGACTTAGCGAATATCGCCTCAAACTGAAACTCACGTAAACGATTACCTTTTGATAAATGTTCACTGAACCGAGATAACTGGTAAACAGAGTGACTCTCTAGGGACAGTGCGCAAACGTTTGGCTTTCAGAACAAAGTGAGGCGAATTGTGAAGAGCGTAATTATCGTTCGAAAGGGGGGAATTGATCAAGTGTTTTATAACTGGCTACTTTTTAGCCGCTAACCATAAAAACTGCGTCGTATTTTTACAATCCTCCATGAAAGTTAGTCATATTTCGTTCTATATATCCTTTGTTTAAATACATGTGTGAGAGTGTTGCTAAAATCCCCCACTAATATTGAGTTTTTAATAAATAATCTGTTTATGAAAGTATTTATTCTCTAATACTAATTAAATAACTCATTTCTCTGGTGATTATTTTTATAAATATATTTTTTAATAATACTTAACACTCGCTATAAATATTATGTCAACCATTACAACCTCAATTAAAACAATGCCAAAAAGTGCCTTAATACTTTTTGCTGTATTTTTACTGATTTATCTCCTTCCCGGGATTTATGGACATAGCCCATGGAAGCAGGATGAAAACTACAGTTTTGGTATTATTCAAACGATGTATGAGACGGGTAATTGGCTGGTTCCTACCAATGCGGGCGAGCCTTTTATGGAAAAGCCGCCACTCTATTATTGGACGGCGACGTTTTTTTCTCATTTACTATCGGGAGTGATGCCTCTATACGATGCAGCCCGCAGCGCGAGCTTATTTTTTTCTATTATTAATTTTTCATTTTTTATTTTATTAGCTCGTCGCTTTTTTAAATCCGACAGTTTTTCTGATATCCGTATTTGGATAGCTGTTGCTCTGTATATTTGTGCGCCCGGAATATTGCGACACACCCATGAAATGTTCACGGATGTATCGCTAATTACAGGGGCTACCATCGGTTTATATGGCTTATTAGGGTTAATTCAGCAACAGAAAATTGCTGCGTCCGCCTTCTGGCTCTGCCTTGGAACCATTATCACCACCTTATCTAAAGGTGTATTTATTCCCGGCGTTCTGTGGATCAGTCTATTTTTGGCACCTGTGTTTCTCGCTCAGTGCCGGTCTAAACAGTTTTGGTTACCCGCGCTATTCGCAGGCTTGGTCGCTCTCATTGCTATCCTACCTTGGCCAATTATTCTGTATGTGCAGCATCCCGAGCTGTTCGTGACTTGGTTCTGGGAAAATAACATTGGTCGCTTCCTTGGATTCTCCGTTGAAAAGTTAGGGGCTAAAGCCAATTTCACGCGCATTCCTTCTGCAGTCGCATTCTTTGCGCTCCCTGCAGGGCTACTGGCAACTGCCTATTTTTTACGTCATCCACTCAAACGCCTGCGTGATCATAATGAATATTTGATTGCCATATTTCCCGTCCTTGGCGTGGTATTCTTACAAATGTCTGCCAGTGGGCGAGCACTCTATTTACTGCCCTTTATTGCTCCGATGGCGATCCTCGGTGTGCAGGCTCTTGGCTGGTTTCAGAGAAAGTATTGAACGCATTTGCACGCTTCGCCGCCCTCTTCTGGTCTGGGATAATTCTCTTTCTGTGGGTTTGCTACGCTATCGTACTTGTTGGTCATCACGCCCAATGGTTGCCTGTTTTTGGTCGTTGGTTACCTCTTGATTACCAAATGCATTTTTCTGTATTTGCGTTGATAGCGGGCATTTTTATTACCTGTTTTTGGTTCTTCCGCAATCGTCTTATTTCCTCATCAAACAGCGCTTTCCAAGCGACAAGAAACTGGTCACTGGGGATGGTAAGTGTGTGGAGCATTATTCTCACGTTGTTTGTTGGCTGGATTGATTATTCAAAAGGCTACGAAGGGGTTTTTGTGGATCTTCGTCATCATTTAGAAGGGCAATTTACCCAGAATGACTGTATGGCTTCCGAAAACCTTGGGGAATCAGAAGCGCCGATGCTCTATTACTACACCGGTATTTTGCATCAGAGACAGATGGAAATTGAAAAACCACAGCAGTGCCGCTGGCTGATTGTGTTATCCAAAGAAGTTCAACCCGCTCCTGAAGGCATGGAACTGTTTTGGTCAAATCATCGCCCTGATGAATTCCGTGAGAATTTAGTCGTTTATCGAGTGATAGAATAGTGGGTAGCCAATAAAAAATCCCTGAGCCAAAAACTCGGGGATTTTTTTAGGACATTGATAATAAAAACGTTACTGAGCTTGTTGTTCAATGGCTTGAGCGCCATATTTTTCACGGGTAAACCATAAAAATAGCCCCGCAATTCCAATCAATAGCATTGGCAAGCCAGACGGTGAAATCGCCGTTGCGGCTCCAGCCAATAATGGACCTGAAAGATTACCCACGCCCCATAACATTGCCGCTGCGGCGTTGGCTATAATCAGCTCATTCCCTTTGAAGTATTGGCCTATCTGCACTAAAGCAATGGTGTAAATAGCCCCAGCCGTCGCCCCTAACACAAACAGTAAAACCCAAATAAAGTAAGTGTGCGTGATTAAGAACGGCAACAGCATACTCGCCCCTAGCGTGACCACACCACAAATACGGTACAATTTTTCGCGATTCATGTGGTCAGCTAACCAACCAAACGGCATCTGCATAATCGCATCCCCCGCCAAAATTGCGCTGATCATCATCGCAGCAACCGCCTCGGTATGCCCCATGCCCATCCCATAAATCGGGAACATCGACAGGATAGTGCCATCGAAAAAAGCAAAAAATAGGATTCCGGCACAAATTCCAGGAGCAACTTTCACGAATTGTACAATTGAAAAGTTAGATTCTGACGCCGTTTCTGCAAGCCTATCCCCTACTTTTTGATCCATCAGTAGGAATAAAGCCACAGAAATTAAGTGGATCAAGGTACAGATAAACAGAGGCGATTTATCTTCCACACCATAATAGGCAATAAATGACGGACCTAATAATTGGCTCACGGTAAATACCGTCGTGTAAATCGCTAATATCCGCCCGCGCTTGTTTTCAGGGGATAATTCGTTGATCCACGTTTCCCCCAAACAAATCATCACTCCGCTCGCAAGTCCCGTAATCAATCGCAAAGGGAAAAGCAACCATAAAGGTAGCGAACTTAATAGTGGCAGTAAGCTAATGGCGGAGATCATCGTCGCAATTAACATCGCTTTGCGCTTTCCACACCACTTCACAATGCGCTGTACCACAGGGGCAATCAAAAACATCCCCAAGGCTGGAGCCGCAGAGATAATGCCAATGTACAGCTCACCCACACCAAAATTATTCAGCCGCAGCGCCACCATCGGGATACTGAGACCAATCACGATGCCGATAACGGCAATGCTGGTTGTAATCGTAAAAATAGCAAAAGAAGCAGAACGTCGAAAATGTTGAAAACTCGAATTAGCAGGGTTCATTTTTGTATTAATCTGCTCAATTAGGATTAATTGTCAGATATAAACTCCGAAAAAATATTATTTATTTGAAATAAAACACTGTGACATATTCAGTCATTAGAATAATACAAAGTAAATTATATCATGAATTTATTCAACAAAATAACACACTGAAAAACAACAAATCTTATTTTTATAATTGTTTATTTAAAAAATAATTTTTAGATTATTTCTTCATTTATTCGCATTCAGCAAAATATTATTTTCATAATATCGGGTTTCTGACATTTCATATTTAAGATGTTAGAATTGACAGCAGAAATGAGAATTTATAAAAGCAATATTGTGGAAGACAGTGTCGTGGAAAATAAAATAAATATAAAAATTGGTCAGAAAGTGCGTCTGTTACGTCAAGCGAGAAACCTTTCTCTGAGTCAGCTTTCCCTCTTATCAGGGATCTCTAAAGCTGCTCTTTCTAAACTGGAATCAGGGGATTCAAACCCACGCATCGACACCTTAGAGTCCATTGCAGCGGCACTGCGTTTTCCGCTCAGTGACTTATTTACACGCCAAAATGAATCTTATCCTTATTTGGTGAAGGCCACACCACTCGAAGGCGATTATTTAGAGCAATTTAAATTTCGTATCAGCATGGGAAACGTCTCTGAAATTTGGCAACTCAGTATGAAAAGAGGCGCAATTATTAACAGCCCCGCTCATATGGTCGGCACCCATGAACACATTATGGTACACGCGGGTTCCCTTATGCTACGCTTAGAAAATGAGCAAAATGTCGTTCTTGAGGCCGGGGATTTTTACGCTTTCAGCGGAGACTTTCCTCACGCTTACTTATCTATTGAAGGGGATGTGCACGCCACCGTCGTGATGACCTATTCACATTTAAGTGATGGCGTTTAATGTGTCAGCTTACCATCCTTGTAGGCTGACAACATCCGTTAAGATTTACTGCAAATAATCCTGCATGATTTCAAACACGCGCAGATCATCGCTAAAGCGAACTTCACGGACGTCTTCCAGTTTTTCAACTTGGTTAATCATCTGCGATAAACGCTCATCTTTTTGTACTAATAACCAAATTCGGCTTTCATCTCTATCTTTAATTGGCAAACATAAGATGCCATCCACGTTAAATGCACGACGAGCAAACAGCCCGCAAATATGTGACATGACGCCCGGATGGTTGCGAACAATTAATTCTAAGGCGATAGGGTGATGTTCAAATACCATAATTACGCTCCGATCATATCAATATTAGCGGCACCAGGAGGAACCATTGGATATACCTTCTGATTTACATCAATCAAGGCATGAATTAAACAAGGACCTTTGGTGTTCATAATCGCTTCAAGTGCCATTTCAGGGTCGGCTTCATTATTTAAATCACACGTTTGGAAACCAAACCCAGAGGCAATTTTAATAAAATCCGTCTGATACGGATAAGCCGCTGCAAAGATACGATTCTCAAAAAACAGATCTTGCTGCTGATGCACCATTCCCAATGCTTGGTTGTTCATTAAAATAATTTTAACGTTTAACTGATGCTCAGCGGCTGTCGCCAATTCCTGAATATTCATCATCAAGCTGCCATCACCTGAGAAACAAACGATGGTTTTATCTGGGTGAGCCAACGCTGCGCCAATTGCGGCCGGTAAACCAAAGCCCATTGTGCCCAAACCGCCGGATGTTAACCACTGGCGAGGGCGTGATAATGGATAAGCTTGCGCTGCCCACATTTGGTGTTGCCCAACATCCGTCGTGACAATCGCCTCTTCCCCTGCGGCTCGTGCAGTGGCTAATACCAAACCGTAATGATCTAACGGATCATTCGCATTGGTTAAATTCAGCGGATAATTATTTTTCAGATCATTGACTTGTTGAACCCACTCTCGGCGATCGTTTCGCTCAACTAATGGCAGCAACAATTCCAGAATCTGTCCCGCATCGGCATGAATAGCAATATCAGGGCGTTTGATTTTACTGATTTCCGCTTTATCGATATCAACGTGAATAATTTTGGCATTCGGACAGAATTTTTCTGCGTTACCAATTGCACGATCATCAAAGCGAGCGCCAATAACAATCAGTAAATCAGACTCTTCCATGATCATGTTCGTGCTACGTGCCGCATGCATGCCCAACATGCCCAAATACAACGGATGACGTATCGGGATAGTGCCCAACGCCATCAAGGTCATTGTTGTTGGTAAAGAGGCTTTTTCCGCAAAAGCGATAGCTGTCGCCGTTGAATCCGAGCTAATCACTCCACCACCTAAATAGAGAACTGGGCGCTTCGCACGGTTGATCATTTCCGCCGCGTGGATCACTTTTTCCATATCGAAACTTGGGGTTTTGTCTTTCGGTAAAACCTCTGGCAGTGCATCTAATTCAATGGTTGCGGTCTGAACATCTTTTGGAATATCAATCCAAACAGGCCCTGGACGCCCAGACTCAGCGATACGGAATGCTTCGCAAATAACCTGAGGTAGGTCTTCAATACTGCGCACCAAATAGTTGTGTTTCGTAATCGGAATCGAGATACCGTAAGTATCCACTTCCTGAAACGCATCGGTACCAATCATCGAAGATGGCACTTGCGCAGTGATGCATACTAGTGGAATTGAATCCAACTTAGCATCTGCAATGGCAGTCACTAAGTTAGTGGCTCCGGGGCCACTTGAGGAAATACATACCGCCGCTTTACCTGTGCTACGCGCAATTCCCTGCGCAATAAAACCCGCACCTTGCTCGTGACGCGCCAGTATGTGGCGAATTTTTTTGCTCTGCCCCAGCGCATCATAGAATGGCAATGCAGCCCCGCCCGGAATACCAGAAACGATGGTAATACCATGTTTTTCCAATAAATGGACAATCAATTCTGCGCCTGTAAAACAGGTTTTTTGTGGTGATGTTGTGCCCGACTCGCTCATAATTTTTTATTCCTTCACTAGCCTGCGGATCCGAGTTTTAGGTCATAAAAAAACCCCGCTCGGTTTGCGCCGGCGGGGTTTCTAAATCGCGTGATTTGTTCCCGTTACGGCGCTAAGCCCACGACCACCACCACACGCACGACTACCGCGGCTAGTGGCGCGGTAAGTAGTAGGTTTGAACGGTTAGCGGTCATTTTCACGGGAGTTTCCTGTAATTTAATTCTGTCTGGTTTAGCTAAAATCCATGTTTAATGAATTTCCTGTTTAGCTAAAGTCTGTCTGATTTTTCATTTTTGTGTTTGCTGCATTTAAGAAACCATAAAATCCTAACCTTCACAACCCTTTTTTTCGTTTTTCTTGGTTGTGGATTTCAAATGTGAGGTCAGTCACGAAATATTGTTGTGTTGTGATGCTCCCATCCAAATTAGCACACGCTCAGAGAATGAGTTTTTCTAAACTCATCAACCATAAAAGAATTTTCGTTATCAATAAGATCTTTTTTTATTGAAGCGATAATGATTTTAATTGTTTCTGTTTTATTTTTATCTAGCGATTGCGTTAATTCATTAAATTCATTTGCAAATTTTGATGATACTTTCATTGATAACCTTTTTTTAGGCATTGATGCCATTATTGGTATTATCTTTAATAACGCATCATAATTATCAATATAATCCTTTATTGATTTATCATTTTTATTATTGTGAACATACAAAAACAATAGTCGCTTATTCATCTCTTGACTGGTATTCGGATCTATTCTTAAACAAGCTAAATTAAGTATTTCGATATATATAGACGGAAGAATGGCCTCAATGGATATAACGTCCTTTTCTTTTTCTTTTTTTATCTCTGGCGTTGATTGTGCTGGCGTACTGACTGTTCTTCCACAGCAGTCACAAACCCCAACAAGGATATTTTTAACAATTTTACTGCTTTCTTTAATTTCAAGATTTCTATAATCGAATGTTGTAGTTACTAAGCCACAATCTTGACAAATCGCCTTGCTTTTATCGCCTTGAATATATAGTTTCATATTTTCCCTTATCATTTACTGATGAACACTAATAAATACCCCTATGTCGCCATCATCTATTAAATAATATTTAATATACCAACCTTCAATTTTTATTATATGTACGTCTATTTCGTTAGCTTGGTGATGTGAACTTTTTGAATAATCATTTCCTGTACTACGATGAATGATTTCTATAACCGTCTCTGCGTCAATTTCACCCGTTTGTAGTTTATTTTTATCGATATAATTATTACGAACTTCATGTTGATAATAACCATGACGTAGTGCTGCTAAAATATCCTTTTTAGCTTGCTTAAATCCCATAGAACACCCTTAATTTACGAAAAATTTCGTAAATGTCAAATGCTAGATAATCAGCTCAAACTGCATTTTATTTTTATATAATCAAATTGTTACATGCACATAAAATTAATTTCATAATAATTTCATGGCTAACTAATCTCCCAAAAATTAAAGCCCTTAATATTAAGGGCTTTAATCGATGATTTTGATTTTCTAATTTAGAAATTAGAACGGGATATCGTCATCAAAATCCATTGGTGGTTCATTGGCTTGTGATGCTGGTGCTGGTGAACGCGCTGGAGCTGCGCCGCCGCCACTGAATTGTTGTGCTGCTTGTGGCTGTTGTGGTTGACCCCAACCGCCTTGTCCGCCGCTTTGGCCTTGTGATGGGGCATCGCCACCACGACCACCCAACATTTGCATTGAACCGCCGATATTCACCACGACTTCGGTGCTGTAGCGATCTTGACCGCTTTGGTCTTGCCATTTACGGGTTTGCAACGAACCTTCGATATAAACTTGTGAACCTTTTTTCAGATATTCACCAGCGATTTCCGCTAATTTTCCGAAAATAACCACACGGTGCCACTCTGTTTTTTCCTTCATTTCACCGGTTTGCTTGTCACGCCAACTTTCAGAAGTTGCCAGAGTCAGGTTAGCGACAGCTCCGCCGTTAGGCATATAACGGATTTCTGGATCTTGTCCTAAGTTACCGATAAGAATTACTTTATTTACGCCTCTGGTGGCCATTTATTACTCCTGATGCATTGAATTTTTAATCTCTGGACTGACCGTGAAGTTTACCACGACCTATCTGTATTGCACCATAAATTGAGATTGCTCGATAAGAAGTTGCGAAGCGCTTTCCAAATTTAAGTGAAATCTGCATTACTGATTTTTAGTATAGACACTAATTATTGTCGCCACAGATAAGTTGCCATCAGCCCCCTATGGAATGAAATATAAAGAGCACATATACTGTATATCCATTCAGCAAATTTTGTGCAATACTAAATCGTTTATTAATACTGGCTCGTTAATTAAGACTACCAAGTTCATTTTTGTTCACTATCAATTCATTCGGGAAGTGGTAAATGGAGAATATCGAAGTCCGCGGCGCACGCACGCATAACCTAAAAAATATCAATCTCATCATCCCCCGAGACAAGCTGATAGTTATTACAGGGCTATCTGGCTCAGGGAAATCTTCCCTCGCCTTTGATACCCTCTATGCAGAAGGCCAGCGCCGTTATGTTGAGTCACTATCCGCGTATGCTCGTCAATTCCTTTCTTTAATGGAAAAGCCGGATGTTGACCATATCGAAGGGCTATCGCCTGCTATCTCCATTGAACAGAAATCCACTTCCCATAACCCGCGTTCAACGGTCGGGACCATCACCGAAATCCATGATTATCTGCGTCTACTGTTTGCCCGTGTGGGTGAGCCTCGTTGCCCTGATCATGATATTCCGCTTGCTGCACAAACCGTCAGCCAGATGGTGGATAACGTCCTCGCGCAGCCGACAGATCGCCGTATGATGCTGCTGGCTCCAGTCGTGAAAGAGCGTAAAGGTGAACACGTTAAGTTACTCGATAACTTAGCGAGCCAAGGCTATATTCGCGCCCGTATTGATGGTGAAGTTTGTGATTTATCCGATCCACCAAAACTCGAATTACAGAAAAAACATACCATTGAAGTGGTGGTTGACCGTTTCAAAGTGCGTGATGATATCGCCCAGCGTCTTGCAGAATCCTTTGAAACTGCACTGGAGCTATCTGGTGGTACCGCTGTTGTCGCAGATATGGATGACCCAAAAGCCGAAGAATTAGTGTTCTCTGCTAACTTTGCATGCCCCGTTTGTGGCTATAGCATGATGGAGTTAGAGCCACGATTGTTCTCATTCAACAACCCAGCAGGGGCTTGCCCAAGCTGCGATGGCTTAGGGGTTCAGCAGTTTTTTGACCCTGAGCGCGTGATTCAAAACCCCGAAATTTCCCTTGCGGGCGGAGCAATCCGCGGATGGGATCGTCGTAATTTCTATTATTTTCAGATGTTAATGTCATTGGGCGAACACTATAAATTTGATGTTGAAGCCCCTTATGACTCACTCAGCCCTGCCATTCAAAAAGTGATTTTGTATGGTTCTGGCAAAGAAACTATTGAATTCAAGTACCGCAATGATCGCGGAGATATTACCGTACGCCACCACCCGTTCGAAGGTGTGCTTAACAATATGGAACGCCGTTATAAAGAAACGGAATCCACCGCGGTGCGCGAAGAGTTAGCAAAGTACATTAGCAACCGCCCTTGTGTGACTTGCTCCGGCACCCGTTTGCGTAAAGAAGCTCGCTTTGTGTTTGTGGAAAATACCACGCTGCCTGAAATTGCAGATTACAGCATCGGCCATGCGATGGAGTTTTTCCAAAACTTAAAACTCAGTGGGCAACGAGCTCAAATTGCTGAAAAAATTCTAAAAGAGATCGGCGACCGTCTGAAATTCTTAGTGAACGTGGGATTGAATTACTTAAGCCTTTCACGTTCCGCAGAAACATTATCCGGCGGTGAGGCCCAGCGTATCCGTCTAGCAAGCCAAATCGGTGCAGGTCTGGTTGGTGTGATGTACGTGCTGGATGAACCGTCTATCGGGCTCCACCAGCGTGATAATGACCGATTACTGGAAACCCTGATTCACCTACGTAACTTAGGGAACACCGTAATTGTGGTTGAGCATGATGAAGATGCCATCCGCGCTGCCGACCATGTGATTGATATTGGCCCAGGAGCCGGTGTTCACGGTGGGCAAATTGTGGCGCAAGGCACATTGGAAGATATTGTCGCTAACCCAGAATCGTTAACGGGTAAATTCTTAAGTGGCGAACGCAAGATTGATATCCCGCAAACGCGTGTTCCATTTAATAAAGATAAAGTGCTGACTGTCTCTGGCGCAACGGGCAACAACCTGAAGAATGTCACCCTGAATATTCCTGTTGGCTTATTTACGTGCATTACAGGGGTTTCTGGTTCCGGTAAATCCACGCTCATCAACGATACGCTATTTCCAATTGCTCAGCGCCAGTTAAATGGGGCTACAGTGATTAACCCTGCGCCGTATACCAATGTCGAAGGTTTAGAGCATTTCGATAAAGTGATCGATATCGACCAAAGCCCTATTGGACGTACACCACGTTCGAACCCAGCCACTTACACCGGCATATTTACACCAATTCGTGAGCTGTTCGCGGGTGTACCTGAATCACGAACTCGTGGCTATAACCCAGGGCGTTTCAGCTTTAATGTGAAAGGCGGTCGTTGTGAAGCCTGCCAAGGGGACGGGGTAATTAAAGTCGAAATGCACTTCCTGCCCGATGTCTATGTGCCGTGTGACCAATGTAAAGGCAAGCGCTATAACCGTGAAACCTTAGAGATCAAATACAAAGGCAAAAGCATTCATGAAGTGTTGGATATGACCATCGAAGAGTCTCGTGAATTCTTTGATGCCGTACCTGCGCTAGCGCGTAAGCTGCAAACGCTGATGGATGTGGGTCTCTCCTACATTCGCTTAGGCCAATCTGCGACAACCTTGTCAGGCGGTGAAGCCCAGCGCGTGAAGTTGGCTCGCGAGTTGTCTAAACGAGGAACGGGGCAAACCATCTATATATTGGATGAACCAACCACCGGATTGCACTTTGCCGATATCCAACAACTGCTTGTGGTCTTGCACCAGCTACGCGATCAAGGCAACACCATCGTCGTCATCGAGCATAACTTGGATGTGATCAAAACAGCAGACTGGATTGTCGATTTAGGTCCAGAAGGTGGTAGCGGTGGCGGTGAGATTTTAATTTCAGGTACCCCTGAGCAGGTGGCTGAATGTGAAAAATCCCATACAGCGCGTTTCTTGAAGCCTATCTTAGCTCGTGGCTACTGAGTTAACTGAAACAAAAATGGTTAGCTTGAGTAAAAATAGTTAACAGAAACCGTCAATCAAAATAGAAAAAGGGGAACTCAGTTCCCCTTTTTTAATGCTTATATAACAGTCTATTACTGGCTAACGGCAGTGAATGCTTCCACAATGCGCTTCACATTATGACGGTTTACACCAGCCATACATACGCGACCTGTTCCAACTAAATAAACAGCAAACTCATCTTTCAGACGGTCAACTTGTTGTTGAGAAAAACCAGTGTAGCTAAACATACCGCGCTGTTTTAACAGGTGGTCGAAGTTTTTGTTTGGTAGCGCTTTTTTCAGCTCATCCACTAAGACGGTACGCATATCTAAAATACGCAGACGCATCTCTTCCACTTCTTCCAGCCATTTGGCTTTTTGTTGGCTATCAGTCAGTACTGCCGCAACAATTTTTGCACCATTAGACGGTGGGCTTGAATAGAGACGACGAACGCCCGCCTTCAATTGCCCCAGCACGCGGTCGCGCTCATCTTTATCTTTACAGATAACAGATAACCCCCCCGCACGTTCACCGTAAATACCAAAGATTTTCGAGAATGAATTGCTGACAAATACTGGTAGGCCCACTTTCACCATCGCGCGGATCGCATAAGCATCTTCATCGATACCTTCCGCAAAACCTTGGTACGCGATATCTAAGAATGGGATCAATTTGTGTTCAAGTGCCACTTTCGTCACTTCATCCCACTGAGCTGGTGTTAAATCTGAGCCTGTTGGGTTATGACAGCAAGGGTGCATTAAGATGATGCTGTTTTCTGGTAACTTTTTGAAAGTTTCCAGCATTTCATCAAATTTAACCCCTTTGGTTTTTTCATCGAAATAAGGGTAGTAATGCACTTTTGTGCCAGCACCAGAGAAAATAGAAGCGTGGTTTTCCCATGTTGGGTTACTGCACCAGACTTCTGAATTCGGAAAATAATGGTGTAAAAAATCAGCCCCGATTTTCAGTGCGCCAGAACCACCGATGGTTTGTACGGTAGCAATACGCTCTTGGGCAATTAGCGGGCAATCTTCACCGAACACCAATTTTTGTAATTCAGTACGGTAATCTTTCAAACCTTCCATTGGCAGATAAAGCGATGCACTTGCTGGAAGTTTTCTCAGTGCAGCTTTCGCTGTACCGACGGTTTCCAGCTCAGGAGTTTTCCCCTCTGCATCATAATAAAGACCAATACTCAGGTTAATTTTGCCTTCACGAGTATCTTTATTAAATTCATCCATCAACGATAAAATCGGGTCGCCCGGATAAGCATCAACATGTTGGTACACAGGATATCTCCTACTTGTAGGTTTTCTTTTATTACTTTTGTCTTTTGAAAATAACCCTTTAAAACCTATTCGTCTACATATTCCATTGCAACTCGAGAGGTCAATTTCGTCAAAAGCTCATAGTTAATAATGCCTGTTTGTGCGGCAATTTCTTCCACTGGCAGAGCATTTCCCCATAGAATGACGTCATCACCCACTTTATCGGTGGCATCTGGCCCTAAATCCACGACAGTCATATCCATAGAAATTCGACCAATAATCGGCACTTTTCGTCCATTTACTAAAACCGGCGTTCCTGATGGAACGTTACGCGGATAACCATCTCCATAACCAATCGCTACCACCCCAAGACGAGTATTGCGTTCACTGCACCATGTTTCACCGTAGCCAACACACTGCCCTGCCGAATGCTCTCTCACCGCAATCAGGCTGGACTTTAAGGTCATGACGGGTAATAAACCGAAGCTTGCAGCGCTTTTGCCTTCTTGCGGTGAGGCTCCATACATCATAATACCGGGGCGAACCCAGTCATAATGAGCTTCTGGCCATAAGAGGATCCCTGCGGATGCCGCGATGGATTTTTCACCCGGTTTATCAGACACAAACTGTTGGAAGCATTCAATTTGTTTTTTGGTGGTTGGGAGTTCAGGCGCATCTGCCTGACAGAAGTGGCTAACAATATTGATAGGTAAATCCACGTTGCTACAGCTTTGAAGACGTTGGTAAAAACTTTCCGCATGCTGAGGAAGTACGCCAAGGCGATGCATGCCAGTATCGAGTTTCATCCACACTTTGATTTTTTTGGCGAGCTGGGCATTTTCCAGCATTTCCAGTTGTTCAATGCAGTGGATCACTGTATCGATGTTGTATTCCACCATCAACTGCAAATCGGATTTTTCGAAAAAGCCTTCTAATAAAACAATCGGTTTTGTCACACCTTGATGTCGAAGCAGCAAAGCTTCATTTAAACGCGCAACGCCAAACCCGTCCACAAACTCTTGAACTTCTGTGCCCACTCCAATTAATCCATGACCATAAGCGTTTGCTTTAACAACTGCAATCAGACGGCTATTCGGTGCCAATTCTCTCACGCGTTGCAGGTTGTGTCGCAGAGCGCGGCGGTTTATTAATGCGGTTGCCGCTTTCATTTCGTCCTCTTAATTATTCATTTTAAAATTTAACTTATTTAGTCTTCAATTTTCTATAAGCTCTAAATAGTTTGAACTGTAGCAAGGCGGTAAACGAAGCTATCCCTAGGAGCATACATAAGTATGTGACTAGGGTGGCTGAGAGCAACCAACACAGCTACAGCTCAAAATATGACGAGCTTACCAATCTCTAACCATACCAGCCTCTAAATAATTCGCACTGGGGCTAGGCGGCAAGAAAAGCTAATCCTTAGGAGCATACATAAGTATGTGACTCAGGTTAGCGAGCGCAGCCAACAACGCCACAGTGTAAAGTATGACGAGGCTTACCAATCTCTAAATAGTTTGAACTGTAGCAAGGCGGTAAACGAAGCTATCCCTAGGAGCATACACAAGTATGTGACTAGGGTGGCTGAGAGCAACCAACACAGCTACAGCTCAAAATATGACGAGATTAGGTTATTCGTCATCGTAGGCTGGCCCCGCATAATTATCAAACCGCGACCACTGCCCATTAAACGTCAATCTCACAGAACCTATCGGGCCGTTACGCTGCTTACCCAGAATAATTTCGGCGATCCCTTTGAGGTCGCTGTTTTCGTGGTAGACCTCATCACGGTAGATAAACATAATTAAGTCAGCATCTTGCTCGATGGAGCCTGATTCACGTAAGTCGGAGTTGACTGGACGTTTGTCTGCTCGTTGCTCCAAGCTACGGTTTAACTGGGAAAGCGCCACCACTGGCACGTTTAATTCTTTCGCTAACGCTTTGAGAGAACGAGAAATTTCGGCGATTTCCAATGTACGGTTATCGGACAACGCTGGCACGCGCATTAACTGAAGGTAGTCGATCATAATCAGGCTTAGCCCGCCGTGTTCGCGGTAAATTCGGCGTGCACGGGAACGAACCTCTGTTGGTGTTAACCCCGATGAGTCATCGATGTACATATTGCGTTTTTCCATCAATATGCCCATGGTGCTCGAAATTCGCGCCCAATCCTCATCATCAAGCTGCCCCGTACGAATACGGGTTTGGTCTACGCGAGACAGTGACGCAAGCATACGCATCATGATCTGGTTGCCGGGCATCTCCAAACTGAAGATAAGTACCGGTTTCTCTTCTGTCATCGCCGCATTTTCACACAAGTTCATCGCGAAAGTGGTTTTACCCATGGATGGACGTGCGGCAACAATAATTAAATCTGAGCCTTGTAACCCTGCGGTTTTCTTATCTAAATCTTGATAGCCCGTGGAAACCCCGGTGACACCATCATGAGGCTGCTGATAAAGCTGTTCGATTTTCTCAACGGTTTCCGACAAAATCGCTTCAATCCCTTTCGGGCCTTCATCTTTATTCGCGCGAGATTCTGCAATTTGGAAAACTTTAGTTTCCGCGAAATCGAGTAAATCTTCACTGCTACGGCCTTGTGGGTCATACCCAGCATCAGCAATATCATTGGCAACGGAAATCATATCGCGCACAATGGCACGTTCACGGACGATGTCCGCATAAGCGTTGATGTTCGCCGCACTTGGGGTATTTTTTGATAATTCAGCTAAGTAAGCAAAGCCCCCAACGCTGTCCAGTTCCCCTTGTTGTTCAAGAGATTCTGATAGAGTGATCAAGTCAATGGGTTTGCCCTGCTCAAGCAGGATCTGCATTTGAGCAAAGATAGTGCGGTGAGGACGACTAAAAAAGTCCGCTGACGTGACACGCTCAGAGACTGTGTCCCAGCGTTCGTTGTCTAACATCAGTCCCCCCAATACAGACTGTTCCGCTTCGATAGAGTGCGGAGGAAGTTTTAAGCCTTCCATTTGCTGATCGCGCGGTGGGTTTGTCTTGTAATCTGAGGAGGGTTTTTTAGCCATACTTGAAATATCCACGTCTATAATTAACCAACAGTTAGTATACGCCAATCTTAGGTGTCTTGTGGCGTCTTTATTGTTATCTGCACAAGATATTATTGCAGGCGCAATCTTAACGCAGCGCACAAACCGATAATTCTTCTCATTAAAGCATCGCGTTATGATGGAGCAATTGATACTGTTAATAAAAACAAACTCACTCATTGGAGATGATCATGGCAAAACGTATTGAATTTTCGCAACATGGTGGTCCTGAAGTTCTCAATTTTGTCGACTATTCCCCGAATGCGCCGGCTGAAAATGAAATCCAAATCGAAAACCGTGCAATTGGTATTAACTTTATTGATACCTATGTACGCAGTGGGCTGTATCCAGTTGCAAATTTGCCATGTGGACTTGGCACAGAAGCGGCGGGTGTGGTGGTTAAAACTGGCTCCCAAGTCACAGGTTTCAAACCAGGTGATCGCGTGGTTTACGCACAAGGCCCTCTCGGCGCATACAGTGAAGTTCATAATGTGCCCGTCAATGCCGTGGCACACTTACCCGACGGCATCACCTTCGAGCAAGCGGCAGCCTGTTCGCTTAAAGGAATGACGGTTTACTACCTGCTCAATCAAACCTATCAAGTTCAAAAAGATGAAATTTTCTTGTTCCACGCAGCAGCGGGCGGTGTTGGCCTCATTGCTTGCCAATGGGCAAAAGCGTTAGGCGCGAAAATGATTGGTACCGTTGGCTCGCAAGAAAAAGCGCAGCGTGCGAAAGCCGCAGGCGCGTGGGAAGTCATCAACTACCAAACTGAAAATATTGCTGAGCGAGTGAAAGAAATCACTCACGGCGAAAAAGTGAATGTCGTGTATGACTCCGTAGGTCAAGCGACGTGGCTAGCTTCTTTAGATTCACTGAAGCGTCGCGGCTTAATGGTGAGCTTTGGTAACGCTTCTGGTGCCGTAACTGGGGTTAACTTAGGGATCTTAAATCAAAAAGGCTCTCTGTATGTGACCCGCCCATCACTAGGTGGCTATGTTACTAACAGAGAAGAGTTAGACCAAGCCAGCAAAGCCCTGTTTGACATGATTTTAAGTGGCAAAGTGAATGTGGATGTACCGGCATCCCAAGTTTTTGCACTGAAAGATGCCCAAAAAGCGCACCAAACGTTGGAACAACGTAAGACTCAAGGTTCTAGCCTGCTAGTTCCTTAAAATTATTCCGTTATAAAAAAGCGCCAGCTATCAATAACTGGCGCTTTTAAAATTCTAACCACTGCAATTTTACTCACTTCAGTTGCACTAATAATTAATAGTGCCCTTTGCGTGCTTGCTGCTCTTTGTAGATCTGCTGGTTCTCTTTGATGGTGTTTAACACCGTTCCCTCATAAGGATCTTGCTTTGGTGGTTCTCGCATCTGCCCACCTGACCCCGAACACCCAGCAACTAACAGCAGCAAAGAGGTTGCGATTAATATTTTCATCTGCTTATTCCTCATTCATTAATGAGTTTTATCATAGCATGCAGATAATCCTATTCAGCCCGCATCAACCAAAATCGAAATTTTATTTAAGCATTGTTTACTCGCCACGAGTGACAAACGCGAGCGCTTGTTCGACCACAGATAAGTCAGCACCTTGTTTATGAGCGTTTTCGCTTAAGTGGCGACGCCATTGACGAGCCCCCGGAATCCCTTGGAAAATCCCTAACATATGGCGAGTCATATGCCCTAAATAAGCCCCGTTAGACAGCTCTTTTTCGATGTATGGATACATACTACGTACAGCGGCCACGCTATCGACAATTGGCATTGTTTCATCAAACAATTGATTATCTACCGCGGTTAAAATTGACGGATTTTGATACGCTTCACGACCCACCATCACGCCATCTAAATGTTTTAAATGCTCTTTAGCTTCTTCAAGAGTTTTAACGCCCCCATTGATAGCCATAGTTAGATGCGGAAAATCACGCTTTAATTGGTATACGCGAGGGTAATCCAGCGGGGGGATTTCACGGTTTTCTTTTGGACTTAATCCTGATAACCACGCTTTGCGAGCATGGATAATAAACATGTCGCAGTCCCCTTTTGTGGAGACAGTATCAATGAATTCACATAAAAATTCGTAGCTATCTTGCTCATCAATCCCAATTCGCGTTTTCACCGTCACAGGGATAGACACCACATCACGCATCGCTTTGACACAATCTGCGACCAGCTGAGCATCCGCCATCAAACATGCCCCAAAACGCCCGTTCTGTACGCGGTCTGATGGGCAACCGACGTTCAGGTTGATTTCATCGTAACCACGTTCTTGCGCTAATTTTGCGCATTGCGCTAAAGCCGCAGGGTCACTACCGCCCAATTGCAAGGAAACGGGATGCTCTTCTTCGCTATAAGCAAGATAATCGCCTTTACCATAAATAATCGCACCGGTCGTCACCATTTCGGTGTACAGCAACGTATTTTTCGTTAATAAGCGATGGAAATAACGGCAATGACGGTCAGTCCAATCGAGCATCGGCGCAACCGAGAAGCGGTTAAGATTTTTGTAACCACCTGTTGTTGATGGTGTATTTTGTTCTATCGTTTGATTTTGTTGCATGTTGGTCTTTTGGCGTTGATATCGAATTTAAGGCTTATGCTGTTGTGAAATAGCAAAAGAAAGCCGCATTTTAACAGCTGGCTTTCTTTTGTCATAATAAACTGTTGTCATAATAAACTGGGTGGGTCGTTTTCGAGAAATTGGTGACGCCCTTCTTAGCAACGATAAAAAAGGCGTTTTTGGCTTACATTTTTTGGAGGGATACTTGACCGAATGTCATAAAAATCAGTGTACTGCCTGCAACGCCGCGATAAACACCTTGTTGCTCATTTAGCTCACATGCCAATGCGGCGAGTTGCCATGCATCATTCTCTTCGATATCGCTCACACGGGAAGTCAGCAAACTATTATCTTGGCGCTCACCGTAAGCTTTAACCGTGATCGCATCCTGCATTAATGGCTCTTCAATGGAGCTATTTGCCCAGCCCCACATCCAGCTACCCATATTTTGGTCATAAGTCCCAATAATTTGCACAGGTGCCGTCACCATTATATCGTCCGGCGCATGAAAAATAATGGTGCCTTCATCTTGGTCTACCGACCAACTGGCTTCATCCAGTTTCCAATTATCGCAATGGAACTGATTTTTCAATTGCAGGGAATTCATACTGCGTTCAATTAATGCCTCATAAGGCATCTGTTCTAATTCACTCTTCATGTTAAATACGATTCCATTAACCAATATTTTTCAGTGCCTCGATAACCATCTGCCAAAACTTGTCGCTATCTAGTTTCACAGCAACCTGCGTATGGCAATTGGCTGGAGCGGGATGACGAAAATCAGCCACCGTCATGCCAAGAGTTAACGTTCCCGTTAATTCGATGTTCACAGGGACTTTTTGGGTGGTCATCACTGACGGGTCAATCACATAAGCGACTGCGCAAGGATCATGCACTGGCGGCGCATCAAAGCCCTGAGCCTGTTTATACATTTTCCCGAAGAAATCCAGCAATTCGACGACAAACTGCGAGCATATCGTGTCTATTTCGGCAATTTTCGCCACTACCTCTGGCGTTGCCAGCGCTTGGTGGGTTAGATCCAAACCGACCATGGTTAACGGCCACTTTTCATTGAAAACAATGTGCGCCGCTTCTGGGTCAATCTTGATATTAAATTCCGCTACCGGGCTCCAATTTCCCACATGGTAGCCGCCGCCCATCAATACCACTTCTTTTACACGTTCGACAATCCGTGGTTCTAACCTTGCTGCTAACGCGATATTGGTCAGCGCCCCCGTAGGCACTAAAGTGATGGTTTTTGGCGGGTGGGACATGATGGTATCGATGATCAGATTCACCCCATGGCGTTCATCCAACGCTAACGTCGGCGTTGGAAGCTCTGGGCCATCCAACCCGGAATCCCCATGAATATCGGGCGCTACTTCCACTTCACGTACTAATGGCCGCGCTGAACCCGCAGCAAAAGGAATGCCGCGAATATTGGCCATTTCAGCAATCGCACGAGCATTACGGGTGACTTTTTCGAGAGTTTGGTTGCCTGCAACCGTGGTGACGGCGAGTAAATCGATGTCTGGATTACCGTAAGCCAACAGCATAGCAATGGCATCGTCATGCCCTGGGTCACAGTCTAAAATAATCTTTTTCGTCATAGGGTTGCCTTATCGTCAATCGGGATCCACATTTCGCAGATCCCAATTTAGCTATCTCATGGGGCAAAATCTATGCTTGATGTCTGAATACCAAGAGATTTATTTCAAAACATGCGCATACACGCGTTTTGGTCCATTTTCATTTTTCGAAATATAGACCCCTTGCAGCTCCGGCGCAAAACCTGGTAGCGCATTAATTCCCGCTTCCAACGCTTTAAAATACTGAAGAACAGGGCCTGACCACACTTCCCCCGGAACCACACACAGCACGCCCGGCGGATAAGGTAACGCGCCTTCTGCAGCAATTCGCCCCTCTAGCTCATCCAGCGGCAGTAACTCCACATTGCCACGAATAAACTCCAGATGTGCCTGTTGTGGATTCATTTTCACCACAGGGAAATGCGCCTTACGGAACATCTCTTTTTGCAGCTGTTTAATATTAAAATCTACGCTTAATTGATGCATTTCTTGGCACAATCGACGCAAAGTATAACCTTGGTACTGTTCCTGATAACGCTGATACACTGACGGCAATACGTCTTCAAATAACGCATCTTCATCCAAAAGCTGTTCGAAACGGACTAAGTGAGAAACTAGCAGCTCCAGTTTTTCCCGCGACTCTGCAGGGGTTAACAAGAACAAAATGGAGTTCAAATCACATTTTTCCGGGATCACGCCATGTTCACGCAGAAAATGCGCCAAAATCGTGGCTGGAACCCCGAAAGATTCATATTCCCCGCTTTCTACATCAATCCCCGGCGTGGTCAGCATCAGCTTGCAAGGGTCAACGAAATATTGATCCTGCGCGTAACCATCAAACGCATGCCAGCGCGCTTTCGGAATGAAATTAAAGAAACGCTTTTCTGACGCAATTTGTTCTGTTGGGTATTCATGCCACGGCTTGCCATCCACCAGCTCAGGCACAAACGGTCTAAAGTGACGGCAGTGTTGAATAATGGATTTTCGTACCTCAATTCCTTGTCTCACACACTCCATCCACATCATTTCCCCCGCTTCCCCTTGATGCATACGCGCATTCACATCCAGTGAAGCAAACAGTGGGTAAAACGGGCTGGTAGAGGCGTGCATCATAAACGCATTATTCAGTTTCTTATGGGAAACAAAACGCTCTTGCCCTTTGATATGGTTATCTTTCTTATGGATCTGTGAAGCTTGGGAAAAGCCAGCTAACTGTTTGTGAACAGATTGCGTCACCATAATACCGGGGTCATTTTCATTCAATTCCAGCAGTAACGGCGAGCATTGGCGCATCATCGGAATAAATTGTTCGTAACCCACCCACGCGGAATCAAACAGAATGTATTCGCAAAGATGCCCAATCTTATCCACCACTTGTCTCGCGTTGTAGACCGTGCCGTCATAAGTCCCGAGTTGGATCACCGCAAGGCGGAACGGTTTTTCTGCCTGTGCTTTTTCCGGCATCACTTCGCTCACCGCATTTCTCAGATAATCTTCGGTAAAACAGTGGGCATCAATTCCACCAATAAATCCAAATGGGTTACGTGCCGTTTCTAAATAAACCGGTGTTGCCCCCGCTTGGATCAAGGCACCGTGATGGTTAGATTTATGGTTATTGCGGTCAAACAGCACTAAATCACCCGGTGTTAATAAGGCGTTTAAAACCACTTTATTGGATGACGACGTGCCATTAAGCACAAAGTAGGTTTTATCAGCATTGAATACTTTCGCCGCAAATTTTTGCGCTTCTTTTGCTGCACCTTCGTGAATAAGCAAATCCCCCATCGCCACATCAGCGTTGCACAAGTCGGTGCGAAAAAGGTTTTCACCGTAGAATTGGTAGAACTGTTCACCCGTTGGGTGCCGACGGAAAAATTGTCCACCTTGGTGCCCAGGGCAGGCAAATGTCACATTGTGGCCCGCAGCATAATCCATCATTCGCGCAAAGAATGGCGGCAATAACTGTTCAAGGTATTGGTTTGCAGCATCCCGTAATTGGCGGCTATTCTCTTCGCGCGCAGCAGGCGCTGGCGGTAATAATGCCGTCAAATAGTCAGGTGTTGGTGCATTGTCTGGTAGCTGCTTGTCACTAATGACAAACAGCGGAATACTGAGTTTACTGTCTGCAACTCTCTTCCACAGCCCTTGGTTGGCATCTTGTTCAGAGAGCACAACCGCAGCAATATTATTTAACTGTGCATCGCGAATATCTACCCACTGGAATTGACCCGTAAAATAGATAGCGACCCCCTGGCTACATGCCACATTGATTTTCTTCATAGCAGTCTGGCTCTTGGTTAGCGAGGTAAAGAGGGGCTCAATATACTTGATAGATACTGAGATTGAAATAGTCAGAATTAATGCAAAACTATTCAGTTTTGCCTAGGGTAAATATTTTTTATAACTTACTGGTTAATAGTATAAAAATTTCCAGACAACCTCACAGGCTTTTTAGTCATAAACTATAAAAAATAAATTATTTGCAGATTAACCGACCAAAACAGACACTCATGACAGTGGATCAGTCGGTTAATTTTTTAGGATGACGAGGTTACTTGTTTCTTTCCACGTACAGAGTTTGAGATGGATACGCAAAGTCCGCATTGTGACGCTTAACTATCTCAATAATTTTCAAATAGACTGCTTGCTGTGCATCCAGCCATTCTGCCCAAACGGTGGTTTTCGTAAAGCAGTACACCATAATATTCAGGGAAGAATCAGCAAACGCATCGAAATAGACCAACAAGGTTTGCCCTGTATCGATATTTTCATCTTGCTTCAGCATGGTGCGAATATCGTCCACAATCGCGCTGACTTTGTCAGAATCTTCATAACGTAAACCGATTTCCGTTTTAATCCGTCGATTAGTCATGCGCCCCGGGTTTTCAACGCTAATGGAAGAAAACAGCGAGTTAGGAATATAGAGCGGGCGATGGTCAAACGTGACAATCTTAGTGATCCGCCAGCCAATTTCAACGACTGTCCCTTCAATATTTCTATCCGGTGAGCTGACCCAATCCCCAATATTAAACGGGCGGTCGAAATAGAGCATGATCCCTGAGAAAAAGTTACTCAGAATATCTTTACCCGCCATACCGATGGCGATACCGCCAATGCCCCCAAATGCCATCAATCCTGACAAACTCATGCCAAAATGTTCGCCAAATAGCAGCATAATGACGACGATGACCGCCGTCTTAAATACTCGCGCAATAATCCTAGCAGAAGTTGGGTCACTGCCTTTTTTAATCTGTTTTTTCTCTAAGCGGTTAACCAACTGAAAGAATTTTCGCGTGATAATCAATGCTATCACCGATATGGCGACTAAATTAATCAGTGGTGTTGAAATAAAGGTTAAATCAAAATCACTGGCTGCCATATCCACAGATTGAGCCGCCACCAACACCATCACGCATAGCACCATGGTTTGGATCACATGCACCAAAATGCTTTTTCGCTTATGTTTGTGCCGCTTGTGTAAAACTTCAAAAAGCAAATACAACGCTAAACAGACGGCAATGATGGTCATGCCAATGGCATATTTTTCAAGTAGTGCTTCTATCATGTCTATTGCCCTAAACTGACATTGAAAACCAATTTGCTGTGTAAAATATAACACTCTAAATAGTGAGTGAATAACTGCTAAGATATCAATTATTCATTTAATTTTCTCAATAATTATCAATTACTTTTCAGGTAGTCTAATAATGAACAGCATCTATTTTTCACCTAAAAAACAAGAAATCCAAAATGTTCTACTGCTGAATCCTCATCAACGATATGACTATTTTATCGGCAAGGTTGCGGACTGGGAGCAAGTATGGACATTGGGTAACCATGATGGCTTAGTCACGGCACAAGATGATAGCCAGTGTTTATTTTTACCGTTGTGGGTCGCAAAAGAGTATGCCGAATTATGCTTAACCGATGAATGGAGCGGATGTTACCCGCTTCCTATGACGTTGGAACATGTAATGATGGAAGTATTACCTGACATGGCGAGCGCTAATATAAAAACGGCAATTATGATGCTACCCAATGGCAAGGGTACCCCTACATTTAATGCTCAAAGCGTACTCGATGACTTACAAGAAGAGTGTCAGCAATATGAATAAAAAGGCTGCATATTGGCAGCCTCATAAAAAACTCAAAAACAAAATTTACTGTTCGACGCCCGTCGTCACGGTAAATTGACGGTTTTCTCCCGCCGCCAACCAAATCAACGTTTGGTTATTTTTCGCAGCAATAAACCCTTCTGGGCGACAGGTTGCTGGCAACACAAATGCCCCCACTTTTTGATCGCCATTATATAAAATCCAGCGAGTCGCATAATTTAGTTCATTGGCTTTAAACCGGGTCACAAACGTATTGCCTGCTGGCGAAGTCATCTTAAATTCAGGATTTGCAGTGTATTGGCTCAAATTATCCATAAAGAAGACAATTTCAGGGTCACACATTTGCGGCTGATTCAGTTGATTTAGCTTCACTTCGCCACACTTAAGAGCTTGGTTAAAATCGAGCCACTTTTGGGTTGGATGCACATGCCCCGGAATAGACTCACGCAGCTTAATCGCCTGCTCAGGAATATTCTGCGTTAAAGTGGCGTCGTCCACATAGGCATAGTTCATATGGCACATATATTGGAGCGGCATTGGCACTGATGCCAAGTTAGTGACGGACATATGAATATCAAACAGCGCACTATCGGTATGTAATTGCACAAATGGCGACGCACAATAATGATGGCCAAAGCCCATCACATACTCATATTCGCCACACACTTTAAGGCTGTTTTCTGTCAATTCAAGCCATGCGCTATCCATCGGTGCGCAGGGCATTTCCCCGTGTAGTGGGTGATTATCTTCTGGTGATGGGCAACCATTACTGATTATTCCAGAATGGAAGGCGAAGCAGCCATAGGTTTCAATCACGGTTGGAACAGGCTTGGGTTCTGAAAACATATTTTCCATTTTCAGATTTTGCCCGCAAAACTCAGCATCCCAAATCATCTGCCCTAAAAATGGCAAAATGGTTAAGTGCCCCTGCGAGTTTTCAACACGCAGCCCTTGCACGCCAGATTGATAGACAAATGCGGAAACGGAAAACTGGCTATTTTTCAAAACTAAGGTCGGTTTTTCCGTAAATAAGCGTTTATGTAACGGGATAATTGTGTTCATTGTCATACTCACGGTTTGAGGTAAAGATGGGTAGGCGTAACGCCTACCCTGAGTAACAGTTAATTATTTGGCTTGTTGTTTAGCTTTAAAGCGACGTTCGCCAACGAAGTAAATGCCCACGTAGACGAAGCACAACATTGAAACTAAGAAAGAGAGTTGCAGAGAGTGGGTGATATCCGCGACATAACCTTGAATAGCAGGCACAACTGCCGCACCCACAATCGCCATTACAATCACCGCACCCGCCATTTCAGTATGCTCGTTGTCGACGGTTTCCAAAGTGCCGGCATAGATAGTTGCCCAGCATGGTCCAAACAGAATACTCACTAATACTGCCGCATACACTGCGGTGAAGCTTGGCATAAAGGCCACATACACCAGGAACAGCACACCAATAATCGAATAGATAATCAGTACTTTATCGGCGTTAAAGCGAGTCATTAAGATGTTGGCAATAAACTTACCAATGAAGAAACAGGCGAAGCTGTACACCATAAAGTTAGAGGCATCTCGCTCGTTGATATCCCCCATTTCCAGCGCTAAGCGGATGGTGAACGACCACACTGCAACTTGCATGCCCACATATAAGAACTGGGCGATGATCCCTTTTCTAAAGCGGCTGTTTTTGGCTAAATATTTTAAGGTATCCAGTGCAGAAGGACGTTTATGATCCACCGTTTCTGCCACTTTACATTTCGGGAATTTAGTCAGTAAAAACAGAATCATGACCACGACCAAAACCATGATCATATAGCGGTATGGTTCGAGGGTATTTTCTAACATAGCCAGACGGAATTCATGAAGCTGTGTTGCGTCCATTCCCGCCATTTGATTTTGTAAGCTTTCACCTTCTGAGAACACTAAATATTTACCCAGTAAGATCCCGCCCGCGGCACCGATTGGGTAGAAAGTTTGGCTAATATTCAGACGCAGAGTCGCATACTGCTTTGGACCAATCATCGAACTGTAAGTGTTCGCAGCGGTTTCAAGGAAACTTAATCCAATCGCGATAGCAAAAATCGCGGCTAAGAACATGGTGTAAGTCGCCATATGAGACGCAGGGAAGAACATGGAACAACCCGCGATATACAAAATAAGCCCGATCATAATCGCGTATTTATAGCTGGTTTTCTTGATAACCAGTGAGGCAGGGATAGCAATCAAAAAGTAACCGCCATAAAACGCACTTTGCACTAATGCAGAGGCAAAGTTACTGAGTTCAAAAACGCTTTTAAACTGTGTGATTAAAATATCATTCAGTGCTGCTGCGCATCCCCAGAGCGGAAATAAGCAGGAAAGTAGGATAAATTGGAATATAGGTGTTCTGCTCAGGTAACCATCTGGTAACTGAGTAATATTTTTGATGTTCATATTAACCCTTAATCGTTTTTATTATATTTTTAACCGGTTAAACAGGCTTTAGTGCTCTAACGGCAACCTTTATTTCAACCGGTCATGCTCAACATCATTCAAATTCAGAGCAAATATTGTGGGTACAGGTAATGCTTCTGGCGCTTGAAAGATGGTTAATACTAATTATTCAACTGCACAAACTCACTGAACTGCTCGATACTTGGGTAAGAAGATTGCGTACCTTTTCCGGTTACACTAAAAGCCGAGAATAGAACCGCTTTTTTCATCGCTTCCTCGATATTTCCAGTGTGGACATAATAATGAGAGAAGCAGCCGATAAACGCATCGCCAGCACCACTGGTATCAATCGCGTTAACTTTGATAGCCGGAATGAACAGCTCACTATCGCGAGTCATCCATAGCGCACCTTTATCACCTAAAGTGACAATCAGGTTTTTCAAGCCTTTGTCTAACAGGGATTGTGCAGCACGACGCACGTCATCCATGGTGTCCACAGGCATATTGGTCAGAATCTCTAACTCGGTTTCATTCGGTACAAAGAAATCACAACGGCATGCGTAATCTAAATCCAGTGCGCGTTGTGCTGGCGCAGGGTTAAGTAACACAGGAATGTTGTGCTTATTCCCGAAAGCAATCGCGTGGTAAACCGTTTCCAGCTGTACTTCCAGCTGCAATACGATCAATTTGCATTTTTTCAGATCTTCCGCAGCGCGGTCGATATCTTCTGGAGATAAGAATTTATTCGCTCCTTTGACAATCAAAATACTGTTAGACGAATTTTGGTTGACAAAAATCGGGGCAACACCGCTCGATGTACAAGGTACCTTTTCTACATAACGGGTATTGATGCCGTAGGACTCAAGATTACGAATGGTATTATCCGCAAAAATATCGTCACCGACTTTGGTTAACATAATCACTTTTGAGTTCAATTTTGCCGCTGCAACCGCTTGGTTTGCGCCTTTACCGCCACAACCAATTTTGAATGCTGGCGCTTCGAGGGTTTCACCCTCTTTTGGCATTTGGTCGATGTAAGTGATCAAATCGACCATATTTGAACCGATAACTGCTATATCCATGACGTCCCTCGTGTTAAATAAATCACATAATGATATGATTCTAACATTATCATGTTGCAAAAATATCATTTGTGATTAGGATCTCGAATAACGAATGATCAAGTGTTACATCTGCCACATTTCCTCATTCATTGTTATCTAACCCACGTTTATCCTAATTTTCATTATATAGGAAGGTATAAAATGCAAGATTTAGCGAAATATATTGATCACACATTATTAGCCGCAGACGCAACTGTCAGTGATATCAAAAAGTTATGTGCAGAAGCTGCGCAATACCACTTTGCCTCTGTGTGTGTTAATACCGGTTATGTTCCACTTGCAAATGAATGCTTAAAAGATAGCGATGTAAAAGTTTGCTGTGTGGTAGGATTCCCATTAGGTGCTGGTTTAACAGAAACTAAAGCATTTGAAGCAGCAGAAGCGGTACGCCGTGGTGCTGATGAAGTGGATATGGTTATCAACGTTGGCATGCTAAAAAGCGGTGATTTAGAGTTCGTTCGTCGTGATATCGAAGCGGTATTTTCCGCTTGTGGTGATGCCACTTTGAAAGTTATTTTAGAGAACTGCCTGTTAACTGATGAAGAAATCACACAAGTTTGTGAAATTTGCCGCACAATGAAAGTTGGTTTTGTGAAAACTTCAACAGGATTCAGTACAATGGGTGCCACCGAGCATCATGTTGCCTTGATGCGCAAAGTCGTTGGTAATGAAATTGGCGTTAAAGCATCTGGCGGCGTTCGTACTCGCGAAACCGCAATTAAAATGATTGAAGCGGGTGCTAACCGTGTTGGCGCAAGCGCAAGTGTCTCAATTGTGACTGGAGAAAATATCACTCCAAGTGACTACTAAACAACGGGGCGCGGTTCGTCCGCGCCATCATAAAAAGGATTGCAGGGTGATAGAAACTAAACAAAAAGAACGCCTTCGCCGATTAAGTGAATGTATTAAACGTTCAGGACGCATTCATCTTAAAGAAGCCGCGAGAATACTCGAAGTCTCTGAAATGACCATTCGTCGAGATCTTAATGCGGATACCGAAGGCCCTATCCCGATGTCACTGCTTGGTGGCTATATTGTTTCTGTCACTCAACCTACCACCTTAGCCCCTCACGAACCTCATGCCGATATTTTCACGCCAGATCAAACTGAAGACCTGTATATCCCAAATTTAGCCGCCAGTATGGTCAGTGAAGACGATGTGATCTTTTTCGACAATGGCATCGAAATGGCGACCTTGATAGCCTTAATTCCAGAAGAAATTAGCTTTACCGGAATTTGTTATTCTCATAACGTTTTTCTCGCATTGAGCCAGAAAAAAAATGCCACAGCGCTACTGTGTGGTGGAGAATATCGCCCAAAAAGTGATTCTTTTTACAGCCCTACGCTGCCCTCTTTACTCGATTCCATTAACCCCAAAAAAGCATTTATGTCTGCCACTGGGGTTCACAGCACCTACGGGGTGACTTGCTATAATCTCGATGATTTACCGATGAAAAAGAAAGGTATGGAAAAATCTATCCGTAAGATTTTATTAGCGCCTTACAATCTGTTTGATGAAGTGGCGACCGCCAATATGGGCGAACTGTCCCAGTTTGATGTGATAGTGACAAACCGACAGCTGAGTGATGAGTACGAAACTTACTGCCGCAATGGGTTTGTGAAAGTGATTTACTAGTACGATATATCCCTTCATCTTTATATGTCGATTTTTACAATAAAAATCGACATTTCATATCTATGTGTCGATTGAATCGACACGATTTTCCTATATGTACATTTTCTGTCAGTTTTTCGACACGTTTTCCTTATGCGTGTCGATTGCTTCAAAACTAAACTCTCACCGTCAAATAATCTTCCGCTATTTGCGTCTCAGGAAACTCAGCTTGGCACTCCGCCAGTAAACGTGGAATTTCATCAGGTCCATAACGCCCACTGATATGCGTCGCAATAAACCGTTTTACCCCCGCTTGTTTGGCTAGCTGCGCCGCTTGGCGGGTAGAAGAGTGCCCATGTTCATTGGCTTTCGCCTCTAGCGCCACTTCTAACGTCGTTTCATGCACCATCACATCGGCATTTTTTGCCAATAACAACGCGTCTGGTGTTGGAATAGTATCCCCAAAAATCGCGACCACTTTACCTGCAACTGGCTCACCAAGGTAGTCAGCCCCATTCACGATACGGCCATCTTCTAGCTCAATAACTTCACCCTTTTTCAGCGCCTGCATCCAAGGCCCGCGAGGGATCCCATCTTGCTCCAGTTTTTGCACATTTAGCGCCCCCGGTTTTGGATGCTCTTCAATACGATAGCCATAACATTCTACGCGGTGATCCAACCGATACGCTGTGACAATTAGCTCCCCATCATCAAATAACTTACCTGCCTCAATTTCTACAATTTCAAGAGGATAAGTCATATAGGAGTCGCTCACTGATAAAACGGTTTCCACATACTGCTTCAACCCTTTTGGTCCATATAGTCTCAAGGGATCCGTCGTTCCCCCCATAGAACGACTACACAGCAATCCCGGTAAACCAAAAATATGGTCACCGTGTAAATGGGTAATAAAAATCTTCTCGATTTTAGGTGTTTTAAAGGGGCTATTTAAAATTCGGTGCTGGGTACCTTCGCCACAGTCAAAGAGCCAGTAGCTTTTACGGATACCGACTAAATTTAATATCATACTGGTGACATTGCGCTCTTTTGTTGGCACACCTGCGCTAGTACCCAAGAAAGTCAGTTCCATCATAATTCCTTGTTTTATCGTTATTATTATTTAAATCTATCTGATCTGATCCCAATCCAACCCAAACTTAGCTAAATATTTACGTAGCCGGTCGGCATCATTCGGTTGTTTTTTCTGTTGGCGAGACACCGCAAACAATGTGCGACCGGCTTCTGATAATGATGAAGATTTTCGGCACACATCCAGTACAGTGGCGAGCTGCTGCTGCTCAAACAGGTCGATTTCCCCCACTTGTTCGGGCAGCTGTAGTTTAGATTTAGGCTGCCACTGCTGACTCAGGCGCTGAATTTCTTCCTCCACCACTGATTGCGAAATGCGCCCACGTTCCGCAAAGGTTGCCATTCGGGAAATTGAAGCGCCTAGCTCACGGAAGTTACCACGCCATGCGGCTTGAGAGGAGCAAGCAAACTGAACATAGTGCTTGCGAGCTTCTCGGTCAAAACGGATTTGGCATTGCTCCGCTTGGCAGAATTTTGCCAGCTCATAATCGATATTCGGCTCAATATCCTCACGGCGATCCGCCAGCCCTGGCAACGCAAACGTCCACATATTAATACGGGCGAATAAATCTTCGCGGAATTTCCCCTCTTCCACCCACTCGGCAAGGTTGCGATGGGTTCCTGCTATCAACTGGAAATCACTTTGAATTTCACTGTCTGAACCGAACGGGAAAAAACTTTTCTCTTCAATGGCTTTTAAGAGCATGGCTTGCTCATCAAGCCCCAACTCGGCAATTTCATCCAAAAATAAAATGCCCCCATCGGCCTCTTTCAGTAGCCCTTGGCGCGGATTAAGTGCCCCTGTAAATGCGCCCTTCACATGCCCAAATAACGTGGACATCGCATTATCGCCGCGCAAGGTCGCACAGTTGATCTCCACAAAACGCCCTTTGACTTGGTGGCGTCCTTGGCGTAACTGATAAATTCGCCGAGCGAGGAATGATTTTCCTGCTCCCGTAGGGCCATTGAGCAAAATAGGCGCTTTAGAGCGCAGTGCCACGCGCTCGATTTGCTCAATCATAGTGTTAAACGCCCGATTACGGGTGGCGATACCCGCTTTTAAGAATGCCAATTGAGTTTGCTGTTGGCTGTCAAAACGGCTGGTGATTTGTGTATAACGACTTAAATCGAGATCAATCTCCGCATACATACCCGCAGGATCGGTTTCCCGTTCCCCACGAGTCGGTGAAGTCTGGATCAATTTTGCGGGCAGATAATGGGCTTCAGTCAGCAAGAACCAACAGATTTGTACTACGTGGGTGCCTGTCGTGATGTGCACCAAATACTCTTCGTTTTGTGTATCGAAAGGGTAGTCTGCGGAAAAATCCAGCAGTGAAGTGTAGACCTCTTCAAAATCCCACGGATCCGCAATATCCACTTCACGTAGCACCACCTCAGTTTTCGGCGATGCCTGCTCAATATCCTCTTTCACGCGGCACGCGAGCGAGTAGTCATTCACCTGATGAATTAGCTCAAAACGGTGAATATCTAAATCTGCTTGTTGGCACAGTCCCACGGTAGGCCGCCATTTGTTCCAGCGATTGGCTTTTTTACCTCGGCGGTCGAGCACAGTACCCAATACGCCAATAACCACTTTTCTTTTCTGATTCATATTTATAAAAATTTATAAAAGGCGATATAAAAATATATAAATAAGAATAAGTCATTCTGCCTAACAATGGCACCAAAAAAATCATTAAAATAATTAACCATTAAATATCAATCATTTAAAAATATTTAATGGCATTCATAAAAAGTTGGCACGCATCTGGCAATAGTCTAGCTGTCCACTACCGGAATTTGTCAGAACTTCAGTTCTACCGGTGCAGACATGGTGGCTAGCCCCACTTCATGGTCTGTATTCCGCCGTTGGTAAGACCTATCTGGTAATAGCATGCGCTATCGGGTTCGAGTCCCGACATTCAAAACCAAATGAATAAAACGTGGTTGCCGTTTCGCCACACAGTGTTATCCGAGTCATCGCACCGGGCATTGAGCAGAACAGTAGACAGCCCTATGGCACTCAGCTGTTTCCCTCTTCGCTTCGTCGATAATTTCGATAACACCTCAATAAATAAAAAGGAAAATAACAATGACAAAAATTAACGTGGCACAGGGATACATTGCACTGACTTCAAACAAAGGCGATTTCAAGCAACTGTTCACCGCTGGTGAACATCGCCTCAATGATTGGTTTAATAAACTAACGGTTTCACTGTTTGAACTGAATAATGACCCAATTGAAGAAAAACTCGCTGAACATTTACGCCAGTTTCATCCTGATTGGGTTGAAGAATACTGCGTGGATATCACCCTCGCAGATGATGAAATGGGCTTGGTTTATTTGCATAACAGCCTGACTGAAATTTTAGCGCCCGCGACGCGCCGGCTGTACTGGAAAACAGGCAATACGTTATGCATCAAGACCCAATCAACAGACGATGTGGTTATCAACCCAACATTACTGGCGCGCTTGGCGGGTAAAAAACGCATCAAAGGTACCGATCTGGCCTTAATCAGCCAAGTCCCTGCATGGCATGTGGGCATCTTTAAGTTGGATGGCGAGATCCAGTCAGTTTTACAACCCGGCACTTACGGCTACTGGAAGATTTGTCGCAAGCCTGAAGTGGACGTGATTGATACGCGATTACAGGCATTGGAAGTCAGCGGTCAGGAGATCTTGACCAAAGATAAAGTGACTTTACGTGTTAACTTATCGGCAAACTGGCGCTATGCCGACATTTTATTGGCGTTATCCAAATTGAGCCAACCGGTAGACTATTTATATCGCGAGCTGCAATTTGCCCTGCGTGAAATTATCGGCACACGTACCTTAGATGAGCTTTTGGAAAACAAGCAGTTAATCGACCAACTGATGATGGATCAGGTGGTACAAACCGCCCTCACTTTCGGTTTAGAAATCGATAGCATTGGCGTGAAAGATATTATTTTGCCCGGAGACATGCGCACCATCTTGTCTCAAGTAGTCGAAGCCGAAAAATCGGCGCAAGCCAACGTGATCCGTCGCCGCGAAGAAACCGCCGCCACGCGCTCACTGTTAAATACCGCCAAAGTAATGGAAAACAACCCCATTGCCTTGCGTTTAAAAGAACTCGAAACCTTAGAAAATATTGCACATCGAATCGACCAAATTTCCGTTTACGGTGGATTGGATCAAGTATTAAACGGATTGGTAAAAATTAAGGAATAACAATGAATAACAATAACTTTAACCAAATCATGCAGCCAAATAGTGCCCCTGTAAAAATGTGGACTCACGGAGTTCCTGTCGATCCTGCGGCAGTGACCCAATTGCAAAACACAGCCAAAATGCCGTTTATCTTTAAACACCTCGCAGTGATGCCAGATGTGCATGTGGGTAAAGGTTCCACCATTGGGAGCGTGATCCCAACTAAAGGGGCGATTATCCCTGCGGCGGTTGGCGTGGATATCGGATGTGGGATGATTGCGGTACGTACATCATTAACTGCATCGGATTTGCCAGATAGCCTGCAAAATATTCGTTTTGCCATTGAAGCCGCGGTACCTCACGGACGAACCACCCATCGACATGGTCGAGATAAAGGCGCTTGGCATCGTGCTCCTGATATTGTGGATACCCATTGGGCGCAACTGGATGAAGAGTTCAAACGTATCTGCGATAAGTACCCGAAGTTACGTGGGACAAACCATTACAACCATTTAGGAACCTTGGGAACGGGGAACCACTTTATTGAGCTGTGTCTGGATGAGCAAGACCGCGTTTGGGTAATGCTACATAGCGGGTCTCGCGGTGTGGGAAATGCGATTGGTAACTTGTTTATTACCTTAGCGCAAAAAGATATGCAGCAACATATCGCCAACTTACCCGACCGTGATTTAGCGTATTTCCAAGAGGGTAGCCAATACTTCAACGACTATATGGAAGCCGTAGGTTGGGCACAAGATTTTGCCCGCCATAACCGTGAAGTGATGATGCACCGCGTACTGGAAGCGCTGTCGAAAGAAATCACCAAACCGTTTATGACGCAACAAGAAGCCGTAAACTGCCACCATAACTATGTGCAGAAAGAGCAGCATTTTGGTGAAGAGATCCTAGTTACCCGAAAAGGGGCCGTATCTGCCCAAAAAGGGCAAATGGGGATCATTCCTGGTTCAATGGGAGCCAAAAGCTTTATTGTTCGAGGTCTTGGAGACGAAGAGAGTTTTTGTTCCTGTAGTCATGGCGCAGGACGCGTAATGAGCCGAACAGAAGCCAAAAAACGTTTTTCAGTGAGCGACCAAAAGATAGCGACCGCCCACGTTGAATGTCGAAAAGATAGTGATGTAATTGATGAAATTCCAATGGCTTATAAAGACATTGATGCGGTTATGGCAGCCCAATCATCGCTGGTAGAAATTGTGCATACTCTACGCCAAGTGGTGTGTGTGAAGGGGTAATTCTCCCCAATTAGGAGTTCAAATGGAAAATAGCAGCATGGAAAATATAAGTGATGGCGTATCCATGCCGATGCGAGAAAGGATACGTGAAACATTAAGCGAAATAGAGCGCACTCACCAAGTCAAAATATTATTTGCCTGTGAATCCGGTAGTCGTGGTTGGGGGTTCGCCTCACAAGACAGCGATTATGATGTGCGCTTTATTTATGTTCATTCACTCGATTGGTATCTCACACTCGATAGAAAGCGTGATGTGATAGAGAAGCCGATTGACGATGAACTGGATGTGTCGGGTTGGGAATTATCAAAAGCCTTAAAACTGATGCGTAATTCCAACCCCGCATTAATTGAATGGTTACAATCACCAATTGTTTATCATAAAGATGAGGATTTTTTTGCTCAGTTAGAATCATTGGCTGAACAATTTTACTCACCGTTAAAAGCGCGTTATCACTATCTTTCTATCAGTAAAAGGAACTTACACACTGATTTCAAAGGCGAAGAAGTGAGATTAAAAAAATACTTTTATATCTTACGATCAGTATTAGCCTTGCGATGGATAGAGAACCATAGAAATATGCCACCGATGGCTTTTAGTGATTTAGTCGCGGCATGTGTTAGCCAAAAGGATGTATTAGCGGAAATTAATACGCTGCTAGAGATAAAAGGTCGAGGCAAAGAAAGCCTTTATGGTGCGCGCAGACCCGCTATTGATGCATTAATCCAAGAAACCATAGACAGCATGGAACGCGGCCAATTTCCAGAGCCATCCTGTAGAGATAGTCGCCTGCTAGATGCGTTCTTACAGAAAACCATCTTAGAATTTAGTGCTAAATAGCGTTTTTCGTGATCAAACAAAGGGCATCGATTTCGATGCCCTTTTCACTATGCCACACTATTTATCGCCAATTTTCGCTTTTCACCACGGAATATTTCCCGGCCCCCAGCAACGCAATCGCCAGCGCACTCACAAAGAAATAAACGATACTCTCAATCGCCCATGCCCCTGTTTTATCCAGTAAGAACGTTTTATCTAACCCCACCATTAACCATGCAACAACCATCGTGAACGCCACTAACAATGCGGATGGTCGGGTTAAAATACCCAACACGATGAAAATAGGTGCAACCACTTCACCCAAAAGTGTGCCGTAAGCAATAAATTCAGGTAAACCATACGAGGCTAACAACCCTTTGATGCCACTCGCCCCTGTTAGCAACTTGCTCATTCCGTGAAATAGCATTAACCCACCCACTGCTAAGCGCAACAGCAATTTTCCTGCGTCTTCATGTGACAAACAACGATTGAAAAGTCCGACCATTTTGCACCCCATCTCTCTACGTTATGTTACTTATCATTATGGTTCAAAAATCAGAAATGAGAATTGTTTTAATTTTCATTTTATTTATCTAAATCAAGGTAATTTTAGTTATTTCTAATACACTATTTCTTATTCAAAAATAACGTTTATGCTCTCTTTTTTTGAACTAATTTTTTGAACCCCACAACTCAATGTGCAGTTAAATTGAAAAACACCCCATCAAAAATTAACCACATAATTAACAAGACTAATCACTCAATAAATTTTTAATTAATTAAACAAAATATTAAAAAAGCATAATACTCTTTTTACTTGTTTAAATATTGAAGATAAATAAAAATAAAAAATTCCAGAATAGAAATAAAATAACAAAATAGAATCTTCCTTATATTATCTATACTTAACTAAGTAACATCACTCATTACAAGCAATAAAATAGAATATATGATAATCAAAAATAAAAAATGCAGACTTTTAATCTGAGAATTTAAAATCATTGGTTTTATAAACCTAAGAATTCCACTTTACATATCTTGAAGATCTTTAAACCTTGTCTAAGCTTAAAAAGCTAGTCAATTCTGACTCGCGAAAAAAAATCACTTATTTTAATTAATCGAGAACCTCGATGGGGTTAATTATGCCTAGACATATACTTTCTCTATCAATACTGTCCTTATCCGTGTTATCTGGCTCAGTAATTGCTGCCACAAATAGCCCTGGAGGTATTATTTCTTTCTCCGGTGCAATTAGTGATACTACCTGTACGATTAATGGTAATAACAGCGCTGATATGTCGATTGCTTTAGATCCGATTATATCTTCTGATGCAGGAACAACGGCAAGTACAGTTATTACAAAAAACCAAAAAGCCTTTGCGCTTACCTTTTCAAACTGTGCAATTGTTGGTGGGGGTACACCAGCAGGAACATTAAAACTTCACTTCTCTTCAAGTAATATTTCGCCTTCAGGCCTGTATTTAATGAATACAACAGTGAACGAAAATGATCCGACCGTTGCACGTAACGTGGGCTTTAGCTTGTCACAGACAGGATCACCAACCGTTGCTATTCCATTAAATACGACCTTTGATACTCAGCTAACTGCAGCCAATACCACTTCAGCTGCAGGTGCGACATTAAACTTAATTGCTAGCTACTACAAAACAAATGCGACTGCCGCATCTGTCGGTGCGCTGCAATCAAACGTTATTTATACCGTTTCATATCTATAACAATAAACTCAAGCTAGGTTCCTATGAGCCTAGCTTTTAGTGAGAATTTATTATGAAAATAAAATTATTATTCTTACTTATTTTATTATTCTCTAAAGAAACCTTTTCAAACGTTATTATTACAGGAACACGAATTATATATCCTGAAGCTGCACAAAGCATGTCCATTCAATTAACTAATAACAGTAACACGCCGTCATTAGTTCAATCTTGGATTGATGATGGAAATATAAACTCAACACCTGAAAATTCAGATGCACCTTTTTATCTTTACCCTCCTATTATCAAAATAGAAGGTTTACAAGGTCAACAATTAAAAATCAAAAAAACAGATAGAAAACTTCCAGATAATGTTGAAAGTGTTTTTTATTTAAATGTCTTAGATATTCCTAAAGCACCGGACTCAATGAAAGGGAAAAATGGAATTCAATTAGCAGCACGTTCAAGAATAAAATTATTTTATCGACCTACGGGATTAACTGAATCACCTGAAAATATCACAGACAATATTAGTTACAAGCTAAATAATAACGGCATTGTCGTGAATAATAACTCCCAATACCACTTTACTATTGCTGCTATTACAACGCCTGAAGATAAAAAAACAGCGCTTATTGATTCAGAGATGGTTCCACCACACACATCCAAAACGCTACCGTTAAAAAAGCAGTTAAAAGGTAACAATCTTATTCTGACTTATGTTGATGATTATGGTGTTTTCAAATCTAAAAACCTTCAGCTTTAACAGAAGAAACCATCATGAAAAAAGAAAATTATCTCTACATCCTTATTTTAATAGGGCTACAGACTTATCTAAAAAATGCATTTGCAGATGAATTTGATACCTCCCTTTTGGTGGGTGAATCTGCAAAAGGAGATATTTCTCGTTTCTATTCTGATGGGCAAATTCCAGCGGGCAAACAGCTTGTGGATCTCTATGTTAATCAGGTTTGGAAAGGACAATTTGACATCAATGTTGAGGATAATGGTAAGCAGATCAGCATTGCACAAAGTGATGTCCCTAAGCTCGGTTTAAAGGCCACGCCTAACCAAACAGATCAGCCTGAGGATAACGCATATGTTCAACTCAGCTCACAGGCACCCAACCTACATTACCAATTTAAAATCAGCGAATTGCAGCTGAATATTACCGTTCCACAAGTATCGATTAAACAATCTGAATCTGGTTATGTCGATCCTAGCTTGTGGCAACATGGAGTCCCAGCCATTATTTTTGCTTACAATACAAATTATTACAGTTATAAAGAGAAAAAACGCGAGAAGAGAAATAATGAAAATTTCTATGCCACCCTCAACTCAGGTGTCAATTTAGGTGCATGGCAATTTCGTGATGAATCAAGTTATCGCTATTCATCCCATGGCTCGCAAAAATGGCGCAATAATACCCGCTATGTATACCGCCCAATCAGCCAAATTAATTCAGGGTTGAAGGCTGGCGATTTTTATACACCAACGGCACTATTTAATAGCATCCGTATACGAGGTGTAATGCTCGCAACGGAAGTCGGTATGTTGCCGAACTCAAGTCAAAACTTTGTGCCGATTATTCGAGGCGTCGCACAAACCAATGCCTTAGTCACCGTTTATCAAAATGGGTATTTGGTCTATCAAGAAAACGTTCCACCGGGAGAGTTCGCATTTAACGATATTCAGCCTAGTGCAGGAAGTGGTGATTTATTGGTGGTAATACAAGAGGCTGATGGTCGAAAAGAGTCATTTTCAGTTCCCTACTCCGCCGTGCCAGACATGCTTAAAGAGGGAGTTTCCAACTATAACGTTCTTGCTGGGCAAGCAAAAATCGACAATACCTCATACCAACCTAAATTTATTCAAGGTGAATATCATTACGGTTTGAATAACTTAGTGACGCTCTATTCCGGCGCTCTACTCAGTGAGAAATATTACTCCGCCGTCATTGGGAGTGGTTGGAACTTTCGCTTTGGTGCTATCTCCGCAGACATCACTCATGCCAAAACTAAATTGGATAGCGGAGATAAGAGTGGCCAAAGCTATCGTTTAACCTACAGTAAATTTATTGATGCCACCTCGACCAGTTTAACTCTCGCCACGTACCGTTATTCCACCAGTGGCTACTACAGCTTTGTTGATTCAATTTACTCTCATGATAACTACAAAGCATGGCAGCGATATCAAGACGAAAATGCCAACCAAATTGGCAATAATAATAACAATTCAGCTCTCTCGTTAAGTAACTTCGATGCCCTACGAGGATCACGGGCGAAAAATACTTTCACCGTTAACTTGAATCAGCAACTTGGCGACGATTATGGCTCTGTTTTTGTTTCTGGAACTCATCGTGATTACTGGAATACCCACGGCAGTAGCCGAGAGTATCAAGTCGGTTATGCCAACAACTACAACGACATTTCCTACAGCGTATCCGTATCACGGATGCGTAATTATGATAATAAAGAAGAAACCCGCGTTTATATGAATATTAGCGTTCCCATTAACCTATTTGAAAAACGCGCTAACGTAAGCTTAGGTAGCTATTTTACTGACTCTCACTATGAACAAACAGCTTTGAGTGTCAGTGGTATCGCGGGGAAAGATAACCAAGTTAATTACACCGTGACGGGCACAAATCAGTCTGGGGGCAACAATGTCCTTGGTGGAAATATTACCTATAAGCACCCTTACACCACATTATCCGGCTCTTATACCGAAGCGAATGATTATCGTCAGGCAGGGTTAGGTGCCCGAGGTACCTTGGTCGCTATCCCTAACCATATCGCCTTATCGGGTGATACCGGAGATACCTACACCATCATTGATGCCCCAATGGCCAATAATATGATGGTCAATGACGATAAAACCACACTAACTAATCAACGCGGTGTGGTGCTAGTAACCAACAGCACCCCTTATCGCGCTAACTCATATACCCTTTCTGATACTGAAAAAACAGAAGGCGCTGAAGTACTCGGCAATATGGCAAATATTAGTCCATATAAAGGCGCAGTTAACTACATTCAGTTAGAAACCGACACTCGACAAACCTTTATTTTACGCGGTGAGTTAGCCGATGGTCACAGCCTGCCATTCGGTACTGAAGTCGTCGATCCACAGCAGCAAAATATTGGCTATGTAGGGCAATCTGGCGTGTTGTACCTTAAGAGTGAACAGCTACCTTCAGCCTTACACATCAAGCTGAAAGGGGAAAAAGAGTGCGTGATCCATCAACCAGTTAACACGATGGATAAAGGTAAAAACCGCTGTCAATAAAGGAAACTCCAATGAAAAAAACCACATTGGCACTATTATTTTCAAGTTTACTTGCCGTCAGCCAGTATGCCTCTGCTAACTGTCGACAAGCGTCAACAGTCACGGCATCCCCTATTGCTTTTGACTTATCAAACGACTTAACCAGCTCATCAACTGTCGTGACCAAAGACTCTCGAACCATATTTTCCGGTACATTTACTTGTACCAATAATGGATTACTCCCTAATGTCGTAGGTATTGCCTCACCATTTCAAGGTCGAAAAGCGACCGTGGGATTTAATGGGGGCAAGCAATTAGTCGAAGTCACCGTCACCCAATTAGAAAAAAATAATGTGTCAAACTTGTCCCCCGGTACCCACAATGCCAATGAACTCAATGTAAATTTCACTATGCAATTTACCCTGGTGACCGTCAAACCGAGCTCGAACTATATTGAAATTGCAGGAAGCACCGCAACCATTAACCCCGTTGTTTTTGCTTCGGATGCATCCACTTTAGGTCTTGTACAATGGCTTCTTGATGTGGTGGCTAGACTTTTAGCATTTTTACTGGGATTTGTATGGACAACTCAGCCTGATGATATCTATTTGCAACCCGTTCAAGTGACTTATAGCCCTATTACCACCACCTGTAACTTTGCAAATCAAGGTTTAGTGGTGACTTTGCCGCCCGTCAGTATCAGCACCGTCAAATCAGCAACACGCGCAGGTTATACTCCCTTTAACCTCAACTTCACTTGCAGTGATTTTCTTGCAGGAGGCAACGCATCAAGGGATATCAATATCTTTTTATCCAGCAGCAGCTTACTCGCGACAGACAAAACCACCATGAATAATACGGCCAGCCAAGGTGCCGCCGGTGTCGGTTTTAGACTCGTTATGGCAAGTGCTCCTAATACCCCTATCACTCTATCCAATAGCGTATCAGCACAAAATACCGCAACCTCTATTTTCACGGTAACAAAAGGGAATCCGATATCCCCATCATTTACTCTCAATATGGGGGCTTACTATTACCCTTATACCCCGGCAATTGTGACGCAAGGCCCTGTATCCAGCACCGCAACTGTGGTCATGTCTTATAATTAGAAGGATGAAAAAATGCGGTATATTCAAGGAATTCTTTACGGTTTAATATTGCTCCTTCTCAGCTCACAGACGCACGCGAGCTTAATACTCAAAAAAACGCGTTTGATTTACTTAAGCGACCAAAAATCTGCCAATATTCAAACCATTAATGACAGTGAACAAGCAAGCTTAGTACAGAGTTGGGTTGATGAGGGCAATATCCATTCCACCCCAGAAACAACAGAAGCACCGTTTATTGTGACGCCTCCTGTGACCAAAATCGCCGCTCATGATGGCGCGCAATTGCGGATTCGATTTATTGGCGGGGATTTACCGCAAGATAGAGAATCTGTTTTTTATTTGAATGTACTTGATATCTCGCCAAAACCTCAAAATAAAGAAGGGATGAATATTATTCAGTTAGCGCTACAAATTCGTATCAAAGTTTTTTATCGACCCGCTGCGCTTGCCAGTGGCGTAGAGTCATTTATCAATAACGTGAGTGCTTTACATTCCGAGAATCAGCTTTCGATTAAAAACCCCACCCCTTATTTTTTGAATATTTCACAGCTCTATTATGAAAATAGCCAAAATACCCCCATCGCAAAAAGCGTTATGATCCCACCCTATTCAACCGAAAAGTTAGAAGGGAGCCAGCGGCAAAATGGCAAACTTATTGCGGTGTATATCAATGATCAAGGCAGCTTAGTCACCCATACTTTAAGCGTAAATTAGATAACCGAACCTATCAGGCTCGGTTATTCATTTTTAAATATGGATCGTATAAAAACAGTAACGCAGCATAAATTCCGCAACCAGCGCACAAACACAGCCCATCGCAAGAATATATTGGCTACGTCCAACCAACACGCCCTGAGCTTCGCCTTTAATTCGATAAAATGCCCCCATACCGATAGCAACAATAGCAATAAACCCAACCACCCAACTGGCTAAACGCAGTGACCAAATTTGTTGATAAGCATTAATTGAATCAATGGGAAAAGTGACGGATTCATTGGTGTAAGCAGTTTCCAGCAAATAGTTTTCGTAGAATGGTTGATAAATCAAACGAACCACTAAGCTCACGCCCACGACCATCAATAATGCGAGCGCCCTATTTTGGCCTTTATCTTTCAGGAGGAGGCTAACCAGTAAATAGTACCCTGCCGCCCCTAAGGTCAACATCGCCCCATAAAACATCAGATAGGTATTGTCATTCATCCACACTAACATGGAGGTATAACGGTAAATTGACCCCATCGCATACACATCACAAAGCCCCGCGATAATCGCCATCCCCAATAACCCGTAAGACAGTCGTTTTTTAAACCACATCCACAAAAAAGTGAGGCCCAAGAACGTAAAGTAAGTTGCCGTAAAAACCACTTCACGGCTGAGCCAAGAGGAGAAAATGTTTAACAACGAATTAGGCGCATTGAGCGGCACCCCCAAGTGTGTAATGGAAGAGAGTAAACCCACACCCGCCAGCACACATGCGATGAATAAATAACGCAGCAGAAAGCTCGAAGGAATATTTCCACCAAGAGTTGTCGCCAATCTTTTTGCACAAATGCCCAGCATCACGCTTAACCCGATAGAGGCTTGCATTAACAAGGTAAATATCAATAGTGGCCATTCATTCATTTTTTCGCTCCTTGGATAACCGTATTACGCCCAGCCCCTTGGTGCGGATGGATCACTAAATTAGGGTGAGTTATGGATGAGTCTGGCAGCCCTTTCACATCCGCTTGCGAGCCAAAGCGTTCACGCAGCTCATCAATAGGACCAAACTGGATCGCGCCGAGTGGACACGTCGCCACACATACGGGAGCCTGCCCTTGCAGTTGCAAATCAATGCAAAAATCGCACTTCGACATTTGCTTAGTTTCGGGGTTCATCTGCGGCGCACCATATGGACATGACCACGCGCAGGTTCCGCAACCCACGCATTTATCTGTATTGACCATCACAATGCCATCCCCTTCACGTTTATGCATTGCCGTGGTTGGGCAGTTTTTCACACACATTGGGTCAGCACAGTGGTTGCACGAAATAGACAGAGTGTAGGCGAACACATTGTTCTCCCAGCTGCCGCAGCCATTTTCGATGAACTCCCCGCCCGTGATTTCATAAACCCGACGAAATTTACGTCCGACTTCGAGATTGTTTTTATCTTTGCAGGATACCTGACACGCTTTGCACCCTGAGCAGCGTGCCGAGTCAATATAAAACCCGAGTTGTTTGTCACTCACTGCGGGGTAAACGTGGAATTTACTCATACTTTTGCTACCTCCACCAATAAGGTTTGATGGGCATTACCGTGTGCCATTGCAGTACTGCGTGCTGACGTTAAAACGTTCGCACAGCCCCCTTGATCAACATCATTTTCATCTGGCTGCCACCAGGCTCCCGCTTGTAGTGCTACCACCCCCGGCATGATCCGTGAGGTAATTTTGACGGGCACCATCGTGATGCCTCGGTCGTTATGCACTTTCACGGAATCGTCTTCAGTAATGTGGCGGCGTTTCGCATCGATCGGGTTGATCCATAACTCTTGGCGCTGCACCTCTTGTAACCACGGGTTCGCAAATTGGGTAGAATTCGCGCGGTTGCGCCCTTTCCACGTAATCAATTGCAGCGGGTACTGCTGCGTCAACGTGTCTTCAGGGCCTTCAATCGCAGGCACATAATGAGAGAGTGCGGGAATATCGCGGTTATTACGGTCATACAGACGTTTCGAAAAAATCTCGATTTTGCCCGATGGAGTTTCAAACGGGTTATTGGCTAAGTCTTTAATATTTTTCTCAAATGCCACATGCCCCGTATGGGGTTTATGTTTCAAAAGATGGCGACGTTTAACTAACAATTCATTAAAAGTTGGAATACCATCTTCAGGGCGTTTTTCATGAGCATCATTCACCAGATGTTCAATCCACTGCTTTTCGGTACGCCCTTCACTGAATTTTTCACCGACACCCAATTTGTTCGCCACATCACAGAGCCACTCATAATCACTGCGGCGTTCAAACTCAGGCTCCGCGACCTTTTCAGACAGAATAATGTAGTTTCCCGTCCCCCATGTCCCGCCGACATTCCAACGTTCTAAAAAGCTGGTTTCAGGCAGTAAGATGTCGGCATATTTGGCGCTTGGCGTCATATACAGGTCACTGTAGACGATAAACTCAACCTTGTTTTCATCCTCCAGCACTTTGGCAGCATGGCGAATATCGGGGTTCTGGTTCGTCATGTAATTTCCCGCAAGGGAAAAAATCATTTTGATTTCGGTATCCAGTTTTTCAGCATTTTTTAAGCCGTTGTCTGGCGTGACTAAGCTGGCATTCTCACAGGCTTGTACCCAGTTGGTAATATTAATTTTCGCTTTAACTGGGTTTTCAAACAGGCTAGGGCCCGCCAGTGTTTTACGAAGATCAGGCGTCACTGCCATGCCATAACCGGCAGCCCAGCCCCCTTTCACGCCGACGTTTCCCGTAATGGTTGCTAGCAATGTCGCGCCACGCGCAGAGCGTTCCCCGCAAATATGACGCTGCGGTCCCCACCCTTGCATCAAGGCGGCAGGTTTGGTTGTGGCATATTCACGGGCAAGCTGGCGAATGGTTTGCGCAGGCACTTTGGTAATCGGTTCCGCCCACTCAGGGGTTTTCACCACGCCATCTTTTTTCCCCATCAAATAGGCCACTAAAGATTCATTCTCCGGTACTCCGTCAGGCATTTGGTGCTCATCAAAGCCAACGGTGTAGGTATCGATAAATGCCTGATCATGCAGACCTTCGCTGATGATCACATACATCATGGCATCCATCATGGCGTTATCGGTGGTCGGTAAAATCGGGATCCACTGATCCGCTAACGAAGACGCGGTATCGGAGTAGCGCGGATCCACCACAATAAACTTGGTGCCATTTTTCTTCATTTTTTGGAAGTAATGGTTGGTATGCCCGAAAATAGTCTCATTCGGGTTATGTCCCCATAGAATGACTAATGGAGTCTCTTCCAATGTATCTAATGTACTGCCGCTCGCCGAGGTGCCGTAAGTGTACGGCGTCACTGCCATGGTGTTGCCGTTACTGACAGAGTGGTAATTTTCCAGAAATCCCCCTGTCAGATTAAACAAGCGGCGCAGCATATTCGCCCCTGAAAAAATGCCGCCCGTCACCCCAGTACTTAGGCTGACAAATCGAGATGCAGGACCATATTGCTGGTTAATTCGCTGCATATTTTCAGCGATAAGCGCGGTCGCTTCTTCCCAGCTAATTCGCTCAAAATGCCCTTCGCCACGTTTGCCCACCCGCTTCATTGGGTATTTTAAGCGATTCGGATGGTAGACAAATTTGCGGTAGCTGCGTCCGCGCACACAAGCACGCATAATCGGCATCTCTTCATCAAGATCCCCGTCAGGACGTGTGCTGATGCGCGTAACAACACCCTGTTTAACGTGGGCGCGAATATCACATTTTCCGCCGCAGTCAAAACTGCTGCATGTGGAAACCACTCGCTCACCGTCATTCGGTAAAGTGGTCGTAGGGATAATATTGGGGTTTTCTGGTGTTGAAGCGACCGTGTTCGTGGTAATAAAAGGGACAGCCATGAGTGCAGAGCTGCCTTGAATAAACCGACGACGGGTCAATGGTTCAATCAGATGTTCACTCTGATCATTATAATTTTTCATGATAACTCTACCTCTGGCATACATTAGGTTGCCGCGATAGCGTAAACATTTCCCACTGAGCCAACTTTTGAAAAACCGCCAAAGGCATTGGAATTTCAGCCAACCGCCTAAAACAGGTGGTTATATCAATAAATTTTGCCTATATTCAGAAAATAATTCGTTATGTTTGAATTTGAGCCACTGAACGACGGTAACCAAAATTACGATGAGAAATATTCCACTGAGTACCATTGATAGTGTCGCCCGGGATGTTATCGCACTCGCGACGGATTACTTACCCAACGTGCTGTTGGATTCTCACAAGCACCGCCGCGCTCAATTTTTATATGGTGCAACGGGGTTAATTGAGGTGAGCACTGAAGATGGTGAGTGGGTTATTCCTCCCGATAGCGGCGTGTGGATCCCTGAAAATACGGCGCACGAAACGCGGATGCTGAATGTCAGCACCCGCAGTTTATATATCGAACCTGCGGCATCGCCCCGCCAAGGCAATCGATGTGAAGTTTTGCGTGTCTCGCCTTTACTTCGCCAATTGTTATTAGACGCGGTTGGTGCGCCACTGGAATATGATCTTAGCGGACGCGATGGCTCATTGATGCAATTGATCCTCCATGAAGTGGCGCGAGCCGAGCCGCTACCATTTTTTGCCCCGATCCCTCGAGATGAAAGCCTCGCAGCCCTGTGCCGTGAATTTTTAAAATCACCACAAATTACCTCGCTACCCCAAGAGTGGGCAGCAAAATTGCACAAAAGTGACCGATCATTTAGCCGTTTTTTTGGAGCCCAAACGGGTTTGTCATTTTCAGATTGGCGACAACAAGCCTGCTTACTGAGTGCCATTAGCCAGATTTCAGCAGGCAAGTCGATCACTGAGGTGGCATTTGATCTTGGTTACAGCAATGTAGGTTCGTTCTCAACCATGTTTAAAAAATGGCTCGGACAAACCCCATCGAGTTTTATTCAGCGTATTGAGTCCTAGCCTTAATCTAAGGTGGCAATCAGCCATGCGGATCCGCGATAGTCACCCGCTTGGGCATTTTCCCCTTTCAGGTGACTACTGATCTCAAACTCTTTCAGGCTGTGGATTTCCGCGTTGATCTCTTTGCCAGATTGCCCGGTTTCAAGATCCGTAATCACCAGTGAGCTGTAGATGGTATCATTCGCCTCATTTTTCATCGGTAAGCGCTTTTGAGGATCATTATCCTGCGTGTAATCTAAGCGCAAACGCACTTTGGTCGCCGATTGGAAGAGGCAACTATAGGTGACTTGACCGCTAGCACGGTTGTCATAGTACAAGCTATTTAACTGCCCATGACGCAAGTTCAAAATCCCTTGCTCCCCACTGCTGGTACTGGATGTGCATTTTGCACCGATATTAATTTGCGAAGCCGCCAAGCGTAATGGCACAGAAGATTCGTGAAGCGGCCAGCTATCATAAGGTGGTGCCACTTTCGGGTTGGTAAATGCGCGCACGTAGCCTGCTAACGGCATTTCACTAATAACCAACTGCCCATCGATAATTTGCTCTTTGATATAAAACGTCATGGTGATAGGAAAATGGTTATTAAATCGAGGAACATCAAATTTCGTATCCGCATCAGACATTGAGCACACACCGGAGCTACGGTTCGTCCATTCCATCATGTCGGCTTGCACTGTCATCACAAGGTTGGCATTCAGCCGATACGCTTTAAGCCCGCTGATTGAAAATCCCGTTTCAGGCACATACATAAATAATCGATGAAACGCATTTGCTGGCAAAATTTGCGTACTCGTACTCCCCCAGCGCCGCCCGATACACTTCACCATACCAGTCGGTTCCGCAAGGTTACTATCCACCACAAAAGGCTCCCCAACTTGATAGTAATTTTGACCGTCCGACCCCCGATCAGGGTGATCCGCCAGCGTGCTGCTGTTATTCACGCGTATGGTATAGCCCGTATTAGGATCGATAATTTGCGCCGCATAATCCGCATGAGCCATCATCGCCGACAGTATTCCACCCACCAAACAACCTGCCCGCGCTATGGATTTAATTTTCAACATATTAGTGTTCCCATTAGTGATAAGTGACTGAGAGCATCATTGCCGACGTGAATCTTCCTGCAGGTAATTGGCTGAGTGGCCGTGTATTCACCAACTTTGCTTGAAGATTAATACGGTGCTCCGTCGCACTGATAGGCTGTGGTGTGATAGGTTGTAATTGATTGAGCTCTAAAGGAAATATTAACCCATCCGTGATATCAGAAAAATCGATTCCCAACCCTTTTGCGCTGGTGGATAATATTTGTCGACCTTGGTACTCTTCCGTTCCATAGCCTTTTGGGTTGAGTAGCACCGACAACGTTTTTCTTCCTGAGCACCCACTGATATACACCGGAAAATCTTTGGTCAACGAAACCCCTGGCGCACCATTAATTTCAACCACCCCAAAATTAATTTGCAGTGGTGAATCGTTATTTTCACTGCGTACGTGGCAAGCAGGGTCGACCATTGTCGCCACAACATCCACAAACACATCCCCATTAACCACCGGTGAGATAAATAACAGTAAACCCCACCAATACTTTCTGACTTTATTGATTTGCTTCACTATTTATACTCCACGGAAAACGTAGCCCAACCGGAGAACTGCCCTGTGCTGACGTAGCCATAAGGTGGCTTACGCGCCACCACCCCAAAGGATAAAGACTGCGAATCATTCACAACCACAACACTGCCTACATCAATAGGTTCATCCCAAGCAATGGGTTTATCTTCACTGTCCACGATCCCCAGTACCACACCGCTGTCGCCCTGAGTGATAAGATAGTTATGCCCATCAATATCCACTAACTGCGTACCATGCCACGTTACCTTGATTAGTTTTCCCAGCTCTGCACGCTGGCAATGGTCAATTTCAATAAAAAATGGCGTGATAGCGCTAATCTCCCCCAGATTAAGAGACTCCATGCGTAAATCTTCTAGTTGGATCTCTTTTTTAACGGAACCTGCACTCACTTTGCAGGATAAATGCACTAACTCCCCGCTAAACTCCACATCAAGAAATTGCGCATTACCTTGAGTCGAAAAGCTCCAAAAAAGTGGCGCTAGCAGCCACCAGAACAGAGTTAACTTACTCATAACTCACCTCCAGCCGCAGTGGGTGGGCTTTATCAATCACAGAAGGGAGCTGAACGGGGTTATTTCCATCAATAAGTGCCACGGGGTAGCGCACCGTTTCTTCCCCCGTTAAGGCATCCACCACCCGCAAAATTGCGGGCGTTTTTGCTCCATTCTTATTTTCACTGAATGCTAAACCCGCACCGCAATGGGTCAATTTCAACATTTTCCCCACCTCTAAACTGCATGGCGCATTGAATAACGTGGCATTCACCAAAAACCAGCCCGCCTGTGAAGATTCATAATGGGATTCAGTGGGTGGCACGCTGCCTAGGAATTCCTCGCCTTGCCCCCAAGCACTTACGGTCATTGTGATAATCCCGATAACTAACCGGATAATATTCATCCACATATTCCCCTTTTATGCCTTGGTTCCATTACTGTTCCCCTGAGACCGTGCAGGTGTCTCCTTGGCAACGAAATACCAGTGTTGGCTTGCCACCATAATCATTGATGTAAGTGAGATAAGGGGTGGTTAGTGTATGAGTATTAATCTCGAATGTGGATTTTGGGGCAACCATCACGACCTCAAAGCTGCTCTCTTCCGACTGTTTTTTACTGTTCCCCACCCCAATCACCGTTAAATTAAACGGCGTGGTGTTATTCAAACGGTAGCCTTTGGCCGTTTTTTGCAACGTAATGTTATGCGCCCATTTAGTTTGAGAGGCTTCGAGGATTTTTTCAGGGCGATAGAACAGTTTTACCCGGGATTGTAGTGCGATTTGCAGTGTATTTTCTTCCGTAGATTTCGGCGGAACTTCACGCAAATTGAAATAGAAAACGGACTCTCTATCATCGGGTAATTGGCTTAATAACGGCGTTTTGCTCAAACGCACTAAACTGTGGCTATTGGCTTCTACCCGCTGTAACGGCGGCGTGGCAAGGATCGCGCCTTGAGTCAGTTTTTTACCTTGAAGATCTTCAATCCAACTCTGGGCTAAATAGGCTTCTTCAGGATTATCATTAGCGATACGCACATTAATGGAATTCTCATTGCCCGGAAAAACAATTCGCGTTCTATCCAGAGTCACCGCGCTATAAGAGACTTGTGGAATTCCAATAAGCATGCTTATCAATGCTGCGGAAATAAGTTTAAAATTCAGCATAATCAACCTCATAGATTAAAGATAATAAAAATTCCGTTATTTTTGACATGGCAGTAACAGCATTGAAGAAGGGCTACTTAATGAGTCAGGCAAAGTTAACTGGCACTGTTTTTGGTTGCGCCAATAAACCCATAACGCAGCATTTTTCTGGACACCCACCAACCAGGTCACCCCATCTTCTCCAACTATCCCAAGCTCTTGATTCGCCTCATTACGCACGCTAGCGCCAAACGGTGGTTTTTTGCCATCCGGTAAGGCGATCACCGAGAAGAGTTTTTCCCCTTTCATCACAGGGAAACTTCGATAGCCAATAGCGCCTTTTGTGAGCGTGATATCGCTGGTGGCACTGAGCGCTTCAATGTTTTCAGGTAATTTGCTGGTATTAATGGAAGCCGAGGATTTGCGGTAGCTATTCACATTTGGGATCACCGCCAAACCAAAGCGGTTGGTTTTTGTGATGCCATTATTCAGCGGAACGCCGCCAATATCCGAGGTTTCCACCATCAAGCGAGTGTCACCATGCGCGGAGCGATGCAGCGCTGCTCCCTTGCCTGTTATCGTGATCCCGCTATTAATCGATGCCCCAATACTGCGGTATTGATGAGGAACATAGCTGCCATTAATGGACACACTGCCATCCGAAAGATCTCGAGAATAAAAACCGCTCAAGCTTGTTTGGCTATCCACATCTTGCCCGTAGTTATACCCCATCGTTAGGCTGTAATTATCCTGCTCCCCATAACCGCTATATCCCACATTATGGTTATATTGATTCTTTTTATTGGAACGAGAGTACAGCTCAGAAAACGTCAAGCTATGCCCGCTGTACAGTGGGATCGTTAAATAGAGGTTAATGGCATCATCTTCATAGCCGTTACTCCGCTCTGTTCGCGTTGCAGAGATCGCAATATTGCCGCTATATTGAGAAAGAGAAGGAAAATTCAGGCTCGTATTGGCGTATAAACCGTACTGGGTTTGCGGATCATCCTGCCAATAGGTGCTGTACTGGTAATTTAACGAGAGGTTAAAATCATCAAAGTATTTATTTAAATAGACCTGGTAGTTTTCCTTAGTGGCTCGCGGTGAGTGCCCAGTTCTGTTCTCATCCATATATTGCATTAGCGTTCGATACTCTTTATCGGCAAAACGATAGCCCGCAAAAGTAATATCGGTACGGAGATCCTCGAATGACTTCGCATAATTAAAACGGTAAGAACGCCCCTGTAAGCGGCCTTTATCGTCATCAGAATAATCAGCAAAAGATTGGGTGATGTCCACCGCCACTGCCCCGAAAGAGAACAGGTCACGCCCAATCCCTAAAGCGGCACTTTGGTAATAGGCATTAAGCTGAGTTCCTCCATACAGCGACCACGCATTTGATACACCGTATGACAATTCACCACTAATGACGGGATCCCCCGTTAAATGTCGATTGTCATAACGTGTTTTCCCCACCGCCGCTTTATAATTTATCCGGCCGGGGCGGGTTAAGTAGGGCAACGATGCGGTACTGAGGCTAAATTTGTTCTCTTCTCCATTTTCTTCGCGCACCGTCACATCAAGTACACCACGGATCCCACTATCCAATGTTTGAATACGAAAAGGCCCTGGTGGCACAGAGGTTTCTGAAATGATCCGATCTTGACTGCGGACGATCACAATGGCGTTGGTTTTCGCCACACCGATAATTTCAGGGGCATATCCCACCAATTTTGGCGGCAACATGCGATCATCACTTTCAATCGAAATACCGGTGTATTGCCAAGAGTCAAACACGTCCGAGTAAAAGTTATTTTCCCCGAGCGTGAGCAGAGCTGCGGTTTCCTTCAATGAGCGAAACGCATATAACCGACTGAAATCAAAGTTATGTTTTTCTTGCGAATAACTGCCCCCATGCTGCTTTTGATAAGTTCCATTGAAGTCACCGCGCAACCGCCAAGCTCCAATGTTAATACCCGATGTACCATTACCGGATAAGTAAACGCGCTTGTCGCCATCGGTTTCTTTTGTGGCAGAAATATTCGCACTGTAGTCCACAAACATCCCAGTGATCCCCTCTTCCCATAATTTTGGGGGAACCCAGTAAGGATCACGATATTCCATCCACATTTGGGGAATGGTCATTTTTAAGGACATCGAAGACAAATCCACTTTGGTTTGTACCCCAGCCAAAGCCGAGAAATTCAAACATTTTTCATCATGAAATAATGTGACTTTTTCCTCCGCGGATTTTTTTAGCCCCATAAAATCCAGCAACTGAGGTGCCAGGCACACTTGCTGAGACCCAGCACTTTTTGCACTTTTATCATCAAAAACAGCGATATCTCGCGGTTCACCTAAACGCTGTCCATTGACAAAAACCGTCAAAATATAGTCTCCAGGTGGAACATATCCGGCGACAGAGAATTGGCTCATATCAATGTTATTCATATCTTCGGCATCTAACACATCGGTATTAAATTCAGCAGCATAGCTATTGCTGATCCCCATACTTAGCGCCAATAAAATCGTCTGTCTTAGTTTGCTATGTTTGAACATCATGCTCTATACCATCCCAAATGCGACGAGTGTGCCCCTCTCGAAAATGACTTCGAGAAAATGTTTATCTGCAATTTATTGATAATCGGTGTTATTGATAATCGATAAAAAAGCGGATTAACCCTTGATAGTTACCCGCTTGAATAGGCCGCCCAGTTAGCTCTAGACGTAAAAAGTACTGTAGATAGAGTGCTTTGCCTGATTTATCTTGTCGCAACACATTGTCAGATAAAGGATAATATTGACCTGGAATCAATGTATTGAAACGGCTATCAAGGACAGAAACCCCGAGACCTTGTGATGCGCCCCGTAGTACAAATGCATCAATGTGTTCCGCTGTTTCCCCTGCAAATCGAATAGACCATGTTTTACTATCGAGTGAAGAATAAAGGCTTCCACAGTCTCGTAACTCAATAATAAAAGGTTGATTATGTCGCTCACGCTGTAACTTCGTACCAAGCAGGGGGATTGCTAAAGTTGAAAAATCAATCGTTTGAAATCTATTTTCCATTACAACCGAACACGGTGTCGCGATGACAATACCTTTCAGCGTTGTGCTGCCATTAAGCTCTATTTTTTTATTCACTGCAGCCCCTGAAATCATCGGGCATATCAAAATGGCCACAGCCATCAGTTGAGCTAATTGGCAAGTTACCCATTGATAAAAAATCACAATTGTCTCCCTCAACTTTCTCCTTCAACCCAGTTTTGATACCGCCAGCTGTTCACTGGCGGCAGGCTCCAATGCCTACTGATACGTAATTCGGAAGTTAGTTACGGCGCTAAACTTACCTTCAGCGACATCCTTTGTAGCATCAATAGCCTTAGCTAATGCTTTGAAGGTTAAGGTGTTATCTCCCTTCTTATTGATAATGCTCGATAAAATATCCTTGGCTTTGCCAAATTCAAAGCCATCAATACCAATACCCACGTTGTTTGCATTGCCCGGAGAGGTTGAGAGCAAAGTATTACCCGCATCAGCGTAGTTTTGCCCGGTAAAGATTAACTCCATACTTTTCACCGCTGCTGGCACCCCTGTACCATCTTTGGTGTAATCTGAAAAATCACATCCTGTTAATTCAATATTAAAACTCACTTCAGCTGTTCGACCATTCTCCAAACCACGGCGAGAAAGCTGCCCAAAATCAATAGTTTGTTTTAGCGATGGTTGTGCAATATTACAGGGTGAAGTCACCACTGAGCCGATAAAATTCACCGTGCCTGTGTTCTCTGCCATTACACTAAAAGAAGTTGCAGATGTAGCCAGAAGTGTAATGATTGCTAATTGATTAAGTTTCATATAATGACTTTCCTTTCGTTTAAAAATAAGAAAAACGCAATACACCATTAAATAATCAATGGAACAAAAAACATTAAATAACAATTAACTACATACTTACTGAAGAATATTTAAATTTGATTATTCGTTATTAAAGATCATGTAAAGCTTTGAACTTTAATTTATCGTAATAGGAATTTTTTGATTTTTTATCTTGAAATAAAAAATTATCTTGTAATTTTATCTCTGCTATTTCATCTGAATAATTAGCAATAACTTTGAAAAAAAACTCAGACCAATCCTTGCCTAATTCATTTAATATGGCATCAAGCGTTTCTATATTTATGCTCGTAATACCACGTTCATAGCGAGATATTTGTTGTTGACTAATATGAAGCATTCGCCCTAATTCCTCACCTGTTAATGAGCAATTAAGCCGTGCTTCTCGAATAAATAAACCAACCTCTTCACGCAATCTATATTTGTTTTTCATCATATTAAAACCAATTTAAATAGCTTTAATTTTATTTACTCAAAGGTAGCTAATTCATTGAGAAAATAGTGCAATAAAAAATGGATATATCCAAAGTGCAGGAAATTTAATTTATTAAAATATAGATACAGTAAATAAGTCTGTAAATACGTTTATATCGATCGAAATTATATCATTCAATAGTTAATACCTATCAAATTAAATTTATCGATCGTTTTAACGTCGAGGTTTTATTTATATAAGATTAAATATCAATATATTACATAACAAATATCATATGGTATAATTAGCTTAACATTTAAATATTAGATTATTTTAAGCGTGATAAGTCATTAAAAAAATATCATTTAAAATTAAATAAAATAAAATTATCCAATTATAAATATTTCAAATAATAACTTAATTAAATTTATTCGTGGTTATAAACAAACAATATCAAACATAAAAACTTAATATTTTAATAAAAAACAAAAATACACTTAAATAACTCATATTTTGTGTTTTGTGAATTCAATCCATAAAATTTCAAATATAATTTAAATTTATCAAAATAAGTCATATTAACCATAGAATCTTCACCATTATCCATATCATGCTTAAACTATGCATATCGTGCACTTTTCATTTTCTAATATTAACTAGAATAAATTAATCCGTTAGGATAACGAAAAAGGAGCCAATAATGAAAACTCAATTTTATAGTTACCAACCACAACAAGGTCATGGGCTTCCCCATGATCCGATCCCCTCATTAATTGGTCCGCGCCCTATTGGTTGGATCTCCACATGCGATAAGCAAGGCAACACCAATCTTGCACCTTATAGCTTCTTCAATATTTTTAACTACTCCCCCCCTATTTTGGTCTTTTCAAGTGTTGGAAAAAAAGATTCCGTCACCAATGCTATCGAAACGGGTGAGTTCGTTTATAACCTTGCGACTCTTGAACTTGGGCAGCAGGTCAATTCAAGCAGTGCAATGTTACCTCGTGGAGAAAGTGAGTTTGACCTTACTGGGCTTTCCACCTTACCGTCCACATTAATTACGCCTCCACGCATCGCCCAAACACCTGTTTCCATGGAGTGTGTGGTCACTGAATATCAGCAATTAAAGCGTGCAGATGGCAGCCTACTGGATACGTGGATGGTCATGGGGGAAGTGGTGATGGTGCATATCGATGAAGCCACTTTAGAGCAAGGCTTATATAACAGTGCCCGTCAAAAACCCCTGATGCGGGCGGGTGGACCTGCGGATTATTACTGGATTGAAGAGCAACAAAAGCTCGAAATGTATCGCCCTAAATAACGTAAAAAGTCTTAGGCCAGTTTCTATCACGCTGGCCTAAGATGGGTTATTTGGGTATACAGGTATACACCCAAGCGGGTGGGAAATTGCGATACACACGTTCTTTCGTGAATGAAAAATAACGTGAAAATAGCGGCTCACAACTTTGGGTATACTGAAATAACACCAATTTACCCTGATGCTTTATTAGGCTCTGACGTACCTGCTTTAATATTCGCATGCTGGTTTTTTTATTCAGGGAAAGAAACGGAATTCCTGAAATAATCAAATCATAATCACCCAATAAATATTCTGCAGAGCGTGGGTTAACAGCCACTCTCGGGTCATCAATCTGATTTAAAATATCGATAAAATCATGATTAATTTCATAGAGATCTAAACGTGTTTGCGCTGTAATTTTGTTCACAATATAGCGAGTCATGACGCCATTACCTGCACCAATCTCTGCAATTTGATGACATTGAGCCCAATCAATATTGTCAATCATGGTATTACATAGCCAGCGAGAGGATGGGAATACCGTTCCCATCGAGGCTGGTGATGCAATGAAATTCTTAACGTAGAGCTGGTAATGGTTCTTATGAGAAAAAAATGATTCCGCCATGCTTCCTCCTGAATCAGAAATACCTTTTCTATTTCCTTAAGTTGATGCTCCACATTCACCGCAAAAATTTGCATTCGGGTCTACGGCTCTTTGGCATTGTCGGCATCTTATCTTTTGGATGTTTTGTCCCTGTGAAAAATAATTGTCTTCGCCCTGACCATCATTACATTGATAATCCCCGCCATACTTCGAGCCATAACCCTGTTTATCTCGTGAGCCATGTTTACCTCGAGAGCCATGTTTAGAATTGCTGCCATGTCCTGAATAACCTCGATATTGGCTATCGCGTTTCGAGTCATAACGATTTCTGCCGAGGTTAAATAACCAGCTGAAAATTGACATAATAAATATCCTCCACTGTTATTCTTGTCCCGAGTATAAACCTTAGACTTAACTCCAAAGACAACAGTAAAGCTTAATAATTACAATAAAAAACCATTTATTACGTAAACTGAATTTTGCTGTTTTTTCATGACACCAGCAGGTGAATGAGCAAAAGCTTTCCTTAGGATTTCAGCAGTGAAGTTCCATAAGAATTATCAATCACACATAGCCACTTACCGTCGATCAGTTTAAAAACGTAGGTGGCATCTCGCACCGTGTTAAACGGCGTACCGTCCTGCATTTGCGCACTCAGAATTGTTTCAGCTAAGACTAAGGCACAATCTTCGCCAAAAATAACTTTCACCGTACCTTGAGATACTTGCAGGCTGTGATTAAAAAATTCAGCGATGGCAGAAAACGCTTTCTTTAGGTTCTCTTTTCCATGGACATGTAAACCGTCTTTCACCACTAACGAGCCATTCTCAGAATAAAAATCCATTAAATAGCTGAAATTCTCTTCCGTGATGGCTCTATCTGCGCTGGCAATTAGAGCTTCAAGTTCTTGCGTGTGCTTTTGAGTATTAACGAAAAGATTCATAGAGGGCTCCTTGTTGAAGGCTAACCAGACAAGGACAAAAAACCCGCCTTATCTGGCGGGTTGAGGATGCAGCAAACTCCCACCAGTTAAGTGATGGTCATCATAATAATGAGGTGAGCTACATGCTGTGACATAATTTTTTCCTGAATATAATTAGAGATTACATTATCAGCTATCTATCTACAGTCAAGTCAGGATGCTCATAATTTATTCACCTCCAGCATCATTTCGTTTATTGCGATTTTCGTTTATTTCGATTATGCTCTGATCGGTTTTTAAACATTTTTTCTAAGCAATTGATAGCAATTAACCTTATAAGTAGGAATAGCAATGACACACTCAATTCTTAATAGTATGAGCCTCCCGGCTCCAAAGGAGATTGAGGCGGCAGTACGCGGACAAAGAGAGCTTGCAACTTATCTCTCCACTAAGTTAGAAACCCAGCAAATATCCATTAAAGATGCTGATGACAATATTCATCAAATTGAGTTACCAACATCAGCACTCACATTGTTAATGGCTATTTTGGGTGAGCTAGCAGCAGGTAATGCAGTACAAGTTGTTCCCGTACATGCAGAGCTAACAACGCAGGAAGCGGCTAATATTCTTAATGTTTCTCGCCCACATATGGTGAAACTGCTAGAAGAAGGTAGACTTCCTTTTCATAAAACAGGTCGTCATCGCCGTATTCTTTTTGCAGATTTAATGCAATTCAAAGCTCAACGAGAGAAAGAGAGCTTACAGGCAATGCAAGCGCTGGTAGACCAAAGTCAGGAGCTTGGTCTTTACTGATGATCCATTCCCCTTTTCCTGTTGTACTAGATGCATGTGTTTTATATCCATCCCTTTTACGGGATTTACTCATGCATCTAGCCATTACAGGCCTGTATCAAGCAAAATGGACCGATACTATTCAAGACGAATGGCAGCGGAATCTACTCAGTAACCGTCCTGATTTAGCCCAAAAACAGTTAATCCGAACGGCCTCACTAATGAATAATGCGCTACCAGACGCTAGAGTCAGTCAATATGAACCATTAATTGAAGGTATTGAATTGCCCGACCTTAATGACCGGCATGTTGTTGCTGCAGCCATAAAATGCCATGCAAAAATCATTGTGACGCTCAATCTAAAAGATTTTCCAAAAGAATCTATGGATCAATTAGAAATAGAAGCCTTGCATCCAGATGAGTTTATTTCAGACTTATTTGATTTAAACCATGCTCTGGCTTTATCCGCTGTGCGCCGACAACGACTCAGCTTAACAAAGCCAGAAATAAATATTAACGAGTACTTTGCCGCCTTGTTACGCCAAGGATTGCCGATGACAGTCAAAGCACTCGAAAAATACCAGAGCATGATTTGATATACAAAAATCACAAAAACTAGTGTTTTGAACTCTTATGATGATTTAATGTTTCTTCTTTTAAATCAAGCTCATCACGTAAGCGATGATACACACGCTCATTGATGTTTTTCCCTTTACGCATTTGGTATAGCGCTTCACGTTTCGCCTTCAGAGCTGAATCCGACATCGAACGTTCCATTTCGATCATCCGATGTAAATCAAACACATCCGACTCTGTTTCATCCGTATTATCTAAACGACGACCATAGATTTCTAACAGCTGAGCCCCCACTTCGGTACGCATCGCAATTTCATCCATATCATCAGAAGGGTGATTCATCAGCTCTCGAATATGTGCCATTGCGGCTTCATTTAGTGCCAGACGAGCTCGAATTTCATCGTTATCGTAAGGTAAATCTTGCACCAAACCTTTGGTTAATATCGGCAATGCGATGCTGGCAATTAACAGCGAACACAAGATAACCCCCATCGAGAGGAAGATAGCTACATCACGGTTAGGGAATAATGACCCATCTGGCATTAAGAATGGCAACGTTAAAATACCTGCTAACGTAATTGCCCCGCGAACGCCTGCCGTTGCCATCACCGCCATCATGCGAATGCGCACTTCATCCGCTTGCTTTCCACGGCGACGATTGTGGAAAACTGTCAGGGTCATTGATATCCATACCCAAGCAAAACGCAGTGCACCTAATGCCGTGGTGATAACTGCAACATACACAAACAACATCCAAGGATGGCTAGCGCCTGCGGCTTCGGCTACCTGAGGAAGATTTGTCCACATGCCGGGGAGCTGCTCACCCAGTAGGATAAAGATCATGCCGTTCAAACCTGTCTGTACCGTGTCCCAAACTGCCTTACTTTGCATTCGAGTCGCCGCTTGCATACGCCCTGCGATTTTTTCATAGTGCATCGCAATACCCGCAACAACGGCAGCAAGGATCCCAGAAACATGTAAATGCTCAGCCAGCAGATACGCCGTAAAAGGCATTAACAGGCTGATCATAATTTGGATAGCAGGCTCTTCACCCGTACGCTTGACCAAGAATTGGTTTAACCAGCCGATTGCCCATGCGACTAATAAACCAATCACTATCCCACCAAATGCCACCAGCACAAATTGCCCCGCAGCAGATGTCAGAGAGAACTCCCCTGTCAGCGCAGCCACAACCGCAAAGCTAAAGCACACTAAGCCCGTCGCATCATTGAGTAGAGATTCCCCTTCAAGAATGTGCGCCATACGCGATGGCAGTGGCGAATTCACTGTCATTGCGGATACCGACACAGGATCAGTTGGAGAAAGGATAGCCGCCAGTGCAAAGGCAACCGCCAGTGAAATCGTTGGGATCAGCCAATGGATAAAGAAGCCCATCCCAATAACGGTGACGACCACCAAGCCAATCGCCAATGACATAATTGGCTTAATTTCTTGGAATAATGCCTCTTTGGGAATTCGCCATCCATCAAGAAATAGCAATGGAGGTATAAATAAAAATAGAAAAAGATGCGGTTCGAATTCCACTGTAAATCCGTAGAAAGATAAGGCTGCCCCTAACGCTATCTGGATAATTGGCAATGGAATGATGTCTTTAAGTAGTCGAGAAACAAATACGCTCACGACGACTGCAAGTAAAAAAACGAGTACAAGTGTCACTACTGACATTGAGTGCTCCATAATGGTTTATCTTAGTTATCTACCTTGCAGTAAATAGATAAATCAAATCAATGTAAAGCATCAATTTATTACTGAATAAAAAAATAAAATAAATCAAAAACTACGATATCAATCATTGTGTTACAGGATATTACTTAACTTCCAATACATTACATTCTCGTTCAATATGTTCGTGTTTTATAAGGATTTAATCTGTTCTTCTGCTATAAATCCTTATCACTCATCAAAAACAGATAATTCTGAGTATTTCAATGCAACTTATCTATTTGATTTCAGGGCTATGTCTATCAATCAACTCTTGTAAAACTTGCTTGAGCATTTTGCTTTTACGAACACCGAGGGGCGCTAAAACCTGCCTTTCGTGTTCTTCCGCTGCAATCAATAAACCTTCGACTAGCTCGACGCCGCTAGAAGTCACACTCACGAGTGTCACGCGGCGGTCACTTCCTGTATGGTTATTGTGACGGACCACATGCCCTTGTTGTTCCAATCGTTGTAATACCCGCGTGATTGTCGGTTGCTTGCTAACTGTTTTTTGCGACAGCTCGGTGATCCCCATCGAACCATTATTGGCTAATGTAGAAAGCACTCGCCACTCCAAAACCGATAGCCCATTGGCTTCCACAACCGCATGAAATTCAGATGAAACTATCATCCATGCCTGCCCCAAAAGAGCAGGCAGGTAATTATCAACGAAGACTTTCGATTCAGGCATCAATTCCTCTTTTCTCGCTTCTGGTTTTATAACATTAGAAGCTAGCAGAGTAGCAGAAGGAAACCGAACTCTTAACATAATTTAACTAAAATCTTCCGCTAAGTAGTGAGCCAAAACCATCCACTCGCGTATCTAGCCCCAATTTTTTTAGCATCATGTAAGTTGTTGCCACAGACGAAGACAATACTGGCAAGCCCACTCTATCTTCGATAAGTTGAATCGACGGTAATGACGGCATTTGCACACAAGCCGATGCCACAATCGCATCCACATTGGTATTTAGCTTTTTGGTGATTTCCACTGGTGCTAATGGGTTTTGTCTCCCCACTTCGAGGTTATCGGGGATCTCCAATGAAATGCTATCCACCACTTCAATGCCTTCATGTTCAATATAGTCGATAACCATTTGCGTTAATGGCTTCATATACGGCGTCAAAATCGACACTTTTTTCGCGCCAATGGCATGTAACCCTTCGACTAACGCTCCTGCACTGGTGACAACCGGTGCTGGATGCCCATTATCGATGGTGCATTGATGAAGGCGCTTTTGCGAAACACGGTGATAGCCCTTCCCCATGCTCATAATGGCAACCAAGCAAGCATATCCTAATACATCGACGTCGGCGTCTGACAGTTCAATCGCGCAGCGGTCACTGTCTGAGTCCATTTTAGCAAGCTCATCCTTAGTCACTTTCTGCATACGCATACGGCTAGAATGAAATGTAAAACGTTCTGCAAACATCGCTTCTCGGGCACGTAATATGGCCGGAATTTCAGTTTCCATCGTGGTATTTGATGAAGGCACAATCTGCCCAATACGAAAAGTACGCGCTAAGCTCATAGTCCTTTCTCCACTGAAGGGTCATCCGATTCAGCAAACTGATTAAGTTCATCGACATCTTGTCCACCATGATGGAAACGAGCTGCCGTTAATGGGCGACGATTAACCTGTAAATCAAAGATATCAAAGCGATTATAATGCCCTGTAATGTCGTGCATCTGGCGAGGTTGAATACAGCGATTCAAGTCGATTTCACCATAAACAATGCCTTCTTTATCAATCAATGGTTCCCCAATCACTCGACCATCGGGGCCGATAATGCCGGAAAACGCGCTATTTGGACGCGCTAGCAACTCACGGGATTCGGGATGCGACGCAGCCATAGCCTCAACGATTTCTTCAGAGACTGTTGAACATGAAATGATGGTAAATACTTTGCCTTCAAAACAGTGGGCTGAAGCACGTAAACGAATCGCATCCGCCATGTCATAGTCTTTTGGTGCCACTGGCAGTGCAATATAACTGGCAATATGGACCAATTCACCTTGAGCCAATAACGAGAAACGCGCCAGCGTATTGGTATTTTCGCCGCATGCCAATGCCCCTAATGGACCAATACTGGTTTGGTGAACTTTCAGCGAGGAGGCATCCCCATTTGCCCACGTCAATTTTTCAGCCCACGTTGGGACTAATTTACGGTGACGCCCTAAAATTTTACCTTCATCAGAAATCGTCACTAAGGTGTTGTACAGCGTAGCGATGCCATTCGGATTACGCTCATTCACACCCACAACTACGTTGATATGGTGGCGAGCAGCGGCTTGGGCGATTCGTTTAATTTCAGGCCCCGGAACTTCAATGGCAGATTTGCACAGTTTTTCAAACCAAGGGCTGCCATCAATCGGATTCATCACCCAGCTCCAATATGGATAGCCAGAAACAAACACTTCAGGAAATGCCACTAATTTGGCACCATTATCAGCCGCTTCTTCAATCAACCGACACACTTTATCAACAGTCGCATCGGTATCGAGGAATACAGGGGCGGCCTGTACTGCCGCCGCCTTAAATTGAGGTAGATTCAACATGCTGCTATCTCCCTTGGGTTATACCGCAACCACTGGATGACGTAACTCACCGATTTTTTCGACATAAGCTTCAATTACATCACCCGGCCATACCCACTCTTGTGGAGAACGACCCGCACCAACCCCTTCAGGTGTGCCCGTCGCGATAATATCCCCCGGCTCCAACGTAATGCCTTTGCTGATATCAGCAATCAACGCATTCACATTGAACAGCATGTGGCGCGTATTGGAGTCTTGCTTGATTACGCCGTTAACTTTCAAACTTAAGTTTAGTGAGTGAGGATCAGGAATTTCATCGGCAGTCACAATACAAGGGCCGAATGGTGCGTAGGTATCCTGCCCTTTTGAGTAGATCCATTGACCCGCACGGCGGCAATCACGCGCACTCATATCGATCATTAAGCTATAACCGAACACATAATTCAGTGCGTCTGCTTCAGAAACCCCTTTAGCACGCGTCCCCATAATCACTGCCAACTCCACTTCCCAATCTAATTGCTGAGTAATTTGGCTGTTATGTTCAATCGCATCACCCGGTCCAATCACCGTTGTTGGTGGTTTAGAAAAGATAACTGGCTCTTTTGGTAATTCTTTCGAGGTATCCAAAGTACGGCTTGACTCAGCAACGTGCTCAACATAGTTCAGACCAATCCCAAAAATGTTTTTTCTTGGGCGCGGAATTGGCGCTAAAATTTTTACGTTTTGTACTGGCCATGCAGTTCCCGCAGGAAACTGCCCTTTATGTGCGTTTAATAATTCAGTACCTGCACGGATCCCTTGAGGGCCTAAATCAATAAATTCCAACATATTATCAGGGAGATATTGGCCATTCTCTTCCGCTAGTCTCGCCAAATCCACGACTTGCTCGTTAACAATCGCCCCTAAACGTGCTGCTGCGGTAACATCTGAACGGTAAGTAATAAGACGCATAATTTTTCTCCTTGAGTCAGGTCTCAGACCTAACTAAAATCTTCACGTAAATAATTAAAATAAGTAATCGGAATAAATAGTTAGAATAAAAACTTAGCTAATAACTTTTTGGTGCCCGTCATTGTCCACAAGCGCCTCTTCGTAATAGAGACCAAGGGAGTGCATCACTGGCAGGTCGTTAAAACAGAACAGACACGCACCTTCACTCTGGGATGTATTCACATGTTCGTGGAACATCCACGATGGCACGCAAAAAATATCTCGCTCTTGCCAGTCAAAGCGCTGCCCATTAATAATCGAATACCCTTTTCCTTTCGCTACTTGGTAGATAAAGCTACCCGTGTGACGATGAGCTTTACCAACAAACCCAGGGCGTAATAACTGCATACTAGCCCCAATCGTTGGCATCACTGGCCCGCCAGTTAATGGGTTGGTGTAGTTCATTAAAACATCATCAAATACCGAGCCATCCGTCACTTTTGCGGCGCGTTGCAATGCCTCATACGTTGGCCCCCACTGATATTTGAATAATGGCGAATACGGTTTATCCCATCCCACATGATGCGGGCGCAATGCTGTCGCTCCCCACATACCAACGGGATAATCAATTGGGCGAGTTTGCGCTTGATGCAAATCAGGGTGAACTTTGTAGAAACCCGCTTCCATCGCATTGACTAATGGAATATCCAGACCATCCTGCCAAATACACGGCAGCCCACCTTCTTCCACACCATGTTCATGCCAAGTACCGTTAGGCGTCAGTACAAAGTCATTAGCTTCTAAAATCATTTTTTGCCCTTCCACAATGGTGTAGGCTCCGCGCCCTTCCATAATGAAACGCAATGCTGATGATGAATGTGCGTGAGCCGAAGCCGCTTCTCCCGGATGCATCACCTGTAAACCGGAATACAACCAACCCACCGCGGCTGCCACATCTTGACGACCAGGGTTGTTTAAGTAGATCACACGGCGACCCGCTTTTTCCGGGGTCACCAAATCCACTGAACGCAAAACATGCTCCCGTAAATCTTTGTAGCGCCATAACACAGGCACAGATTGAGATTTTGGCTGCCACGGCTCAATTTTGTTGGCTACCGTCCACAATGCGCCCGTTTTTAGTTCATCTAACTGTTTGTAATACGCCAACAATTCTGGTGTATCTTCCACATCTGCGCGTCCTGCGACATTTTCTCTGTATTGGTCATGGGACTGAGTCGTCATGATGTTTCCTCCTCTCGCATTTGCGCCATTAACGGCTTTTCGATTGTTGGATTAATTGTTGGCGACCATATTCATAAGGCGCTGGCCACGTTACTGAATTCCACCCAAAGCGAGCGCATTCATGGAGTAACCAAGCAGGGTCGGCAAGGAGTGGTCGTGAGAGTGCACAAAGATCAGCACGCCCTGACGCAATAATGCTATTCACTTGATCCGCATCGGTAATAGCGCCAACCGCAATGACCGGTACCGATCCTTCATTGCGAATACGATCCGCCATTGGGGTTTGGTACATACGCCCATAAACAGGCTGCTGTAGTGGGGAGACTTCACCGGATGAACAATCGATAATGTCGGCTCCGGCTTGATGAAGCGCCCGCCCAATTAATACTGCTTCATCCACCGTTGTACCGCCTTCAACCCAATCTGTTGCTGAAATGCGCACAGACAGTGGCTTATCGTCAGACCATACTTTTCTAACTGCACTCACTACCGCTAATGGGAAACGCAGGCGATTTTCTAGCGACCCACCAAATGCATCGATACGCTGGTTAGTTAACGGAGAAATAAAGCTCGATAACAGATAACCATGCCCAGCTTGCAACTCTAACCAATCAAAACCGGCTTGATCCGCGCGTTTTGCTGCCGCCACAAACTGGTCGATGATCGTCGCCATTTGGGCTTCTGTTAGTTCAGTGGGTGTCTGTGAAATTGAAGGTAAATAAGGCAATGGTGACGCAGAAACTAATGACCAATTATCGTGTTTCATTGGATGATTTTCTTGCTCCCAGCCGCGCTGTGTTGAGCCACGACGCCCTGCATGCCCCAGTTGGATGCCAATTTTCGCATCCGTTTTTTGATGTACAAATTGCGTCACATTTTTCCATGCCGCCACTTGCTCATCATTCCAAATTCCCGGGCAGCCTGTCGTGACTCGCGCCTCAGGAGAAATCGCCGTCATTTCCGTCATAATCAGGCTAGCTCCACCCAATGCACGGCTACCGATATGTACTAGATGGAAATCACTGACTAACCCATCAGTTGCGCAATACAGTAGCGTTGGAGACGCTATCACGCGGTTTTTCAGTTCCACATTACGCAAGCGAAATGGCGTCAACATCGGGGCAACTTTTTGGTTAGCCACCTGCGTTGGTAAACCCGATTTTTCGGCGAACCAGTTTTCATAATGGGTTAACCAGTTACCATCACGCACACGTAAGTTTTCATGAGAGATACGTTGAGAACGGGTTAATAAAGAGTAAGCAAACTGCTCGGGATCGAGGTTTTCATAGCGCTGCACGTTTTCAAACCACTCGGTCGAGTTACGCGCCGCATTCTGAATTTTCAGCACTTCGACACTGCGAACTTTTTGGTAGTGCTCCAGTCCCTTGCGCAAACCCCCTTGGGTCGATTTCAAGCTTTCGCACAGCTCAATTGCATCTTCCAGAGCCAGTTTTGTGCCTGAACCAATAGAGAAGTGAGCGGTATGAGCTGCATCCCCCATCAGCACCACAGGGACTTCCTTGCTGCTTGTTGGCTGTGTCCAGTGCACCCAGTTATCACAAATCACGCGAGGGAAGCGGATCCAAATCGCTGCACCACGTAAGTGGGCTGCATTGGCAATCAGTTTTTCACCATCCAGCCATGGGGCGAATAGTTTTTCACAGTAAGCAATCCCATCTTCCTGAGACATTTGGTCGATACCTGCTTTTAACCAGGTCTCTTCTGTGGTTTCTACAATAAATGTGGATAAACCTTCTTGGAATTGATAAGCGTGAACTTGGAACCAACCATGTTCATTTTCGGCAAAAATAAAGGTAAATGCGTCGAAAATCTTTTTAGTTCCTAACCAAACGAAACGGCAGCGGCGCTGATCGATATCCGGTTTAAAGATATTTTCATAACGCGTACGCACCGCACTGTTGATCCCATCGGAGGCAATGACTAAATCCGCGTTATATTGGCGAGCAATTTCTTGGTCATCAGTCACTTGGGTTTCGAACACCAGTTCTACACCCACTTCAAGACAACGATCTTGCAAAATATTGAGTAATTTTTTACGCCCAATACCAATAAAGCCATGCCCGCCACTGCGGTTACAGCTGCCTTTAAAATGAATGTCGATATCATCCCAATGGCTAAATTCAGCGCTAATAGTTTCCGCAGAAACGGGATCTGCTTTGCGCAAATTACTTAATGTGGCATCCGAAAAAACCACGCCCCAACCAAAGGTGTCATAAGGACGGTTACGTTCAACCACCACTACACGGTTACTTGGGTTTTGCAGTTTCATCAGTAACCCGAAATAAAGCCCAGCGGGACCGCCGCCGATACAAACGATATTCATGGAGTTTCTCCTTTAATTACGTTGTGCCATTACACAGGTTGCTGCTGGGTTAAGGCGCTATACAGTGCTTCAGGGATTGGAATAGCCTGATGCGTAATCAGTGATGTAGTGACATAGGTCTGCGTCACTTCCATGCGCAATTCGCCATCAAGGCTGATACAGCGTTGACGTAAAGTCAGTGATTTACCGCCAATGCGTTCGACATGCAGCTCAAGCTGAACGTCATCCCCCATACGGCTAATCGCTTTAAAATCAGCCTCTAAATGCACAGTTGGCAAACCAAAGCGTTGATCGAGGATGTACCCTGCAAATCCTTCAGGGAGTAATTCATCAAACCAACGCTCAATGAGGTTGTTAAACATCACGAAATATTGCGGGTAAAACACGATCCCTGCGGGATCACACTCTGAAAAATTAATTCGATGGTTTCGAGAAAATGTCAGTAAACTCATGGTGCTATCCTTATTCCATCGCCAAACGCTGACGGCATTTTTTCAACTCATTACCATGTTCATCCGCCAGCGCCGCTTCACGTAATTCACGTAAATTAATCGGTGCTAGCTGGCTACCATGACGCTCAACAATCTCCATCAAAACTTGGAAATTGCGCAATCCACGGGCATGGGTGTCGCTATACCCTTTCACCACTCTCTGACATTGCGCAATTTCGGTTGCTAAAGCAGGGTTACTTTTTGCAGCTTGCACAACGGTGGCTAGCCATTTTTCAATACGGTTATTTTCAAGCTGATAACGTAGCGTTGAGCGACGCCCTCTGCGCCATGCGGCTAGCACGTATAACTGTAAAAATCCCCACAAGGAACTGGTAGTGATTGTTCGTCCCCTTTGCGTCAATTTGCGAACTGCTTTGTGTACCCAATGTGGTTTCATCAACCAGTTGCCTAAATTTTTGGGAAGCGTTTCGCAAATCTCTTCGATTCTTGGGTGCATAAATTCATTGATGTCGAGCAATTGGTTATCTTTCGCTTGGACTTCATTGCGTACTCGGGCAAAACGACTATCGCGAATTTTTAAGTCCGCAACGCGAATAGTGTCTTCATAGGACATCCATAGCGCTAAGTGGCGTACTAATGCACGTTGCAAGCGTGGGTCATCACCGCCTTTTTGCGCAAACAGCCCTTGTAATCGGTTGAGATACGTTTCGGCATACGCAGGGTCTTGATAATCAACCAGCCGACGAACACCTTCGGTCGCAAGGTAGTGAACATGGTCAGGAAACTGGCTTTCAATCCGAGAAAGGAGAGCAGCTACATGTTTGTTTTTTGGTGTTTTTTCTACCGACTTTGCAGATTCTGCTTGATAAGCCTCTTCAGGCTGAGCCGCTTTTTCAGCGCCCAATGCAAATGCCCGCAAGCTCGGCTTTACACCCACGCCACCACGAACGATGGTTTCTTCAAATTGTTCACGGCTAAAGGGCAAAACCCCCGAACCAAACAGCGCACCGAACAACACGGCGCTGATCACGCTGCCACTTTCTTGCGCGGCTTGCGCCATATCAAAATGCACAAACTGGCGGGCGGCTTGCCCCGCATGGCGGATCAACGCTTGGCTATCCACTCGTCCATCCCCCATTGCCGATTTTTCTGCGATGGAATAAACCCGATGGGTCGAACTAATCAGCGTGGTACGCTCCGTGGTCACAAAGCCACGCTGTACGGCTCGCCCAGCTTCCATCAGCTCTGAAGCCAGCACCACATCTACATCACCGGGCATTGGCATTAACGCTAAAACAGGTGAAGGGGTCTGAGGGTTATCAGCGCCGGGGAATAATTCAACATAATAAATTGTCGCCCCAGTACGCTGCGCCACGCCTGGCACAGAAGTCGTTTGCGCAAAATAACCGTTATCTTCGCCAAGATTGACAATCCAATCAGCGAGAACGCCACCGCCTTCACCGCCCATCGCGAGGATGGCGATTTTGATCGGCTGCAAAGCCATTAGCGGTTGAGAAGTCATTAAAGATTGAGCCATGTGCCCCCCTAGAAACTCAGTTGTTCACGGCGGCGTGCATCACGGCGCTGCAAGAAGCCAATAAACCAGCCGCGAACACGGTGGCGCAATTTGTCCCAACCATTTGGATTGGTAATAATCTGAGCTTTAAAGAATGAAGGACACAGCACTGCGGCATGGGAGACTTCACCGCACAGCCCACAACCTACGCAACTATCCATCACGGTTGCGACTGGGTCTGTCCGTAAAGGATCTGGGTTAGGCTTGATTGATAACGATGGACAACCCGATAAACGAATACAGGAGTGGTCGCCCGTGCAAGTGTCTGAATCAACACCAAAACGTTCACGGACAACTCGCTTGCCCGCTGAAACATCTTCGCGGACTTTTTTCTTCTCACGGCGCTGTTTGTTCAACATACATTCGCTTTGCGCAATTAACACTTTCGGACCACTTTCTGTCGTCGTCAGTGCCTCACGCAGCGTATTCGTCATGGCTTTTAAATCGTAGGTACGTTTGATGGTTTTTACCCAATTAACCCCAACGCCTTTAACTGCTTTTTCAATCTCATGCCCTGTGCTGCGGGTAGAATTTAGCGCCGTTGACGACAAAATATCTTGCCCACCTGTTGCGGAGGTATAACTGTTATCAACAACAATGGTTAAGTTATCGCTACGGTTAAATACACTGTTAGCAATACCGCTGGTTAACCCGTTGTGCCAAAAACCACCATCTCCCATCACTGAAATCGCCCGTTTACCCGCCTTCGCGTTGAGCGCAGCCGCACCCGCGCCACCCAGCCCGTAACCCATCGTTGTGTTACCGAGGTTAAATGGCGGCAGAATAGAGAATAAATGGCAGCCAATATCCGCACTCACATGGTGTTCGCCCAGTTCACGCTCAATTAGCTTCATTGCAGTAAAAATGGGGCGCTCAGGGCAGCCCGTACAGAACCCTGGTGGGCGCGCATGTACCGTTTCATTCAGAGTAGGTTGTGCAGCATTCACATATTCAGGTAAGTCATCATCGACTTTGACGGCCGCGACATTAATGGTTGGAATACGAATTTGATTTGCTGCTGCTTTCACTTGTGGCTCGATTTTGCCATAGCGTTCGAAGAATGAGCGCAGCCCTGCTAATACTGTTGCGGTGTTATATTCCCCCGCCATCGGCAGCATATCTTTACCATGCAGTGCCACATCAATATTGCGTTGACGTAAAATATTCGCCACATTTTGCTCAACAAAGTTCGGTTGCCCTTCTTCTAAAACTAAAATGGCTTTTTTATTGCGGCAAAAACGTTCAAATTCATCATCAATCAACGGGTATGCCACATTCATGACATACAGCGGAATTTTGCTATTACCAAAAACGTCGGCTAGACCAATCTGGTTTAATGCGCGGATCAGCGTATTGTAGTTGCCACCTTGTAAGGCGATCCCCACATCTTCAGCATCTTCCGCAAAAAATTCGTTAAGTTCACGTTGCTGAATAAATTTGATGGCAGCAGGCCAGCGAGCCTCAATTTTCTCTTTTTCATGTAAAAAACTGGCTGGCGGTAACACAATGCGGCTCACGTCACGAGTTGGGTTTTCTAGTGCATCTTTGACTGTAAATTTAGGGTGTTGGTTATCAGAGCATGTGAACTGCCCGTGCACATGACAAGAGCGAATGCGCATTTGCAACATAACAGGCGTGTTACTGGCTTCGGAAAGATCAAAACCATCTTTAACTGCCTGAACAATGCAAGGTAAATTAGGGCGTGGGTCGAGGAGCCACATTTGGGATTTCATAGCAAATGCGTGGCTGCGTTCCTGCATGATGGAGGAACCTTCGCCGTAATCTTCACCGACGATGATCAGCGCACCACCCAGTACACCGCCAGAGGCTAAGTTTGCTAATGCATCTGAAGCAACGTTAGTACCAACGGTTGCTTTGAATGTCACTGCGCCACGCAAAGGGTAGTTAACCGATGCGGCCAGTGTTGCGGCCGCAGTGGCTTCACTGGCGCTATTTTCGAAGCGAATACCGTAATCCGATAGGATATCCTGCGCATCTGCCAGTACATCCATCAGGTGGGAGATGGGAGCGCCTTGATAGCCAGCCACATACGAAACCCCTGATTCGAGTAATGCTTTAGTGACGGCAAGGATCCCTTCACCGCTGAAGACTTCGCCTTCACCCTGCCGTAATTTTTGAACTTCTTGAACAAACGAGCGCTCAGCCATTTTAACCTCACCAGTCAACGTCAGCACGTTGTTATCTTTTTTGTGTTTCTTTCTTGTATCTCATTTGTTAATAAACGGTCAATCCATGATTAATCATGTATATTAGATTTTTGCAGAGAGTGGATAAGAGGTGCATAGAGCGGACAAAATCATTGTAAAACAATGAAAAAATGTCATAGAAAGGGGCAATTGATAAGAATCACTGCCAAAGAAAGTCGTAGCTAATTTACCTAATGAATCAACTAATAATCCTAATTAACCCTTACAAATAGAAGGGCATTAGAGTATTCCTCTAATAAAAAATGAAATACCACCATTGATAACTTTTTGCTTAACTAATAGGTAGCTAAATATACAAAACAACATGAATAATCATATATTTATAACTGTAGGTTAATAAAAATAACTTTATTTTTTAGTTTGTTACAGAAATCACAATCAGTGAATTATCTCTATTTTTTTGCAGTATTTGGATAGTTTTTGCACAAATATGGCTAGGTAAGCAAATTCCTTTATGCTATGTTCGAAGCACAATCGGTTAAAAATTGTTTAATAAAATGTTAACAAAATCGACCTGCGTGATAAGTCGAAGATAATAAAAAAATAACAATGAGATATTGAAATATCCCATAGAGACCCTCAAGGATTCTTGCTTATCGCGACACTCGCTAGGCAACCTATCAAGGGCACAGTGTTTACTTTGGAGGCACCTCCTTATGTTGAGCAATTCATGGCCTTACGCACCTGCACCTCAGATAGAGAACCAACTCTGTTCTTCTGAGCGATTATTATTCAGTTCTGCTGATCCTGAAGAGATCAAATCCATGGTGGGTCGCGTGATGAAGCCCCATCAATTTCAGTTACTTAACCCGCATCAGCGTCTTGATGCTCGCATGCACTACATTCCAATGGGGGATATTTCCCTAAGCCGCCTACGCTATGGGGCAGATGTGGCTATCACTCCCGGACAACTGGAAGATTTTTTTCTGGTACAAATGCCATTATCAGGTAGTGCAATTATCGAAAGTGGCGGAAAAACCTTAGAATCCACACCGCAGATGGCTTCTTTGCTTAGCCCAGAAGAGTCCACGGTGATGCGATGGAATGGTGACAATGACCAATTTATGCTGCGAATCTCTCGCTCTTTATTAGAGCGTACGTTGGTTGGACAGCTTGGGCATACCTTAGAAAAACCGTTAGTTTTTGAATTGGGGTTCGCTTGGCAGTCTTGTATTGCATGGCGTACGTTGATGAATTATTTGGTTGAATGCGCTACACGCACGCCTGATTTACTGCAACATAAGCTGATAACCACCCAAGTAGAACAATTGGTTTCTGTCACTCTACTTTCCACCCACCAACATAATTATTTAGAAGATTCCGGTATGCGTCGTGCCACCATTCGCCCGCGTCATGTGCGCCGCGTGCAAGAGTATCTCGAAGCACATGCCCATGAACCGATTACTGTTGAACAACTCGCCCATATTGCTGGCGTCAGTTTGCGCAGCTTATATGCTGGTTTTAAAGAGTTTTTAGATATTAGCCCAATGCAATATTTACGTGATTTGCGTATGGAGCGAGTTAGAGCCGAATTGATGTCAGGAGAAGCCACCAGCGTGACTGGCGTAGCATTACGTTGGGGATTCGCCCACATGGGACGGTTTAGCGCAGAATATAAGCAACGTTACGGAGAGAGCCCAAGCCAAAGTATGAAAAAGGCATAACTGCTTAGCCCCTTAATTTTTGCCCCCACTGATAAAATGTATCGCGCTGCTCAATATCTCACAGCGCGATATTTTTTAGAGGTGAAATACTCGTCCGTCACCTGTAGGGAACTCAATTGTTAAACTCAACTTTCCGCCCATCGCTTCAATATAGCGCTTCAATGTTGAAAGCTTGATATCATTTCCTCTTTGCTCTATCTGTGTGATAGCGGGTTGAGAGATGCCAAGATTGTTTGCGAGTGTCTTTTGTGAAATGTTTAACTCTTCTCTTAAAAGCTGTAAGCCTGTTTCTAGAACTAATTCATCAGTAAGGTTTTTTATCCTTTCCTGACTTTCGAGAGAACGCTCAGCAATAGCTTGTTTTAACGTTTTCATTGCTTATCCTCTATTGAAGCAAGGTATTTACTGAATTCATCATCAGCGATACGAATCATCTTTGAATAAAATTTTTTGTCATTACTTTTGTCTCCTGCACATAAAACAATCGCTTGTCTTTTAGGATCAAAAGCAAAGAATGCACGTATTGGTTTTCCCATATGCTGAACCCGTAACTCTTTCATATTAGGATATTGAGATCCTTTTATAGTATCCGCATAGGGTCTTGATAGTTTGGGTCCATACACTTCTAAGTTACCAAGCGATGCAAAAACCTTTTCCTGCATATCTTCATCTTGTTCCGATAACCAGCAGTCAAAATAATCCGTTAATATGACTGTCCACACAATACACCTCACATAAGTTATAGCTTATGCATGAGAATAATAAGCTATAGCTTATGTGTCAAATTATAAACGAAGAAAAATGAAGTCATGAGAGATTGTATTCTTCAAAAGTGCCTGCTCATCATGCTCTGAACAATAAATAGCCACAAAAAGATATATGGGCTATATTGTAGATATTAGATATCTCAATTTACCAAGGAGTCCCTCATGATAGCCTCAAACAAAGACTCTAATTTCGGCGTTATTGCAGTTCCTGCCCATAAAGTTTCATATAAAAAGACAGAACATGGTGCCAATATCACTCTCTCTGTCCCTGATTTTTATGAAGCACAGGAGCCTCAGCCAAGCCAATACTATGTATTGAAACGACCAAACTCTATTGATGATGATGCCTTTCAAATCGCATTAGAAGCTGCGTTTTGCATCTTAGCAAAACTGAACAATTTGCCGTCTAATCAGACAACCGCACCATCAACACAAAGCACTGATATTAAGCATCAAACTGTACTTCCTATTAATACCGATCGTTTAGAACAATTAAAAAAGGATATGCTGAACGATAGCAAATGGCTTCCTGCAAATGTCGTATCTCGTCGAGGAGGGTCTGGAGCCGAAGTTAAAAACCCGAGTGGTTTGGCAAACCGCTGGAAACGCACTAAAAAAATCTTTGCGGTGACCATTGATGGCAAAGATCTTTACCCCGCTTATGCGCTTGATATTGGTGGACAGCCACTGCCTTTGATAAAGAAAATCATCGAGTTATTTGGTGAAACCAAAACACCTTGGGCACTAGCCGCTTGGTTTGGTAGTCCTAATAGCTGGCTAAATAATGCAAAACCAAAAGATTTACTCACCTCAAACCCAGAGCGCGTATTGGAAGCGGCGCAAAGAGCAAAAGAAGGCCCTATACATGGATGAAAAAATCAAGGAGCCTGATGAAATGGATAACCTTTCCAATAAACTGATTACTTGGCCAAAAGGTAAGAAAATAGAACGCATTCATTCCGTATTATTTCATGCTGTACAGTTTAATCCTGGGAAGGGATACAGCCGTTTTAGCCCTATTTTTAGTCAGTCTGGTAATAATATACCCACACTCTATGGCGGGATAAACATCTCGGTTGCCCTAATGGAAACTCTGTTACACGACCTTCCAACACCTTGTAAAAATACTCCCGTCGAACTTTCGTTATTAAGTTTACTTGTGCGCAGCCAAATTCTACCTAAAGAAGATATTCGCTTAATCGATTTAAACCCGCGTTTCATGAGAAAGCATGGGATAACACAAAACCATCTTCTCAATTCACCATCAGCCAATTACTCTTCGACACAAAAGTGGGCAGAGAAAGTGCATGGAGATAACCCTGAAGCGCAAGGGATACAATGGGCTTCAAAACAGCATGGTGATCACGCCATTATGTTATTTGGTGACAGAGTTAATCACAGCAATCTTAATGTTAATATTGATTCAGAGCCTGCATTGAACTCAGTCGATGTGAATAATGAACTAACTCTACTTGCTGATGAGTTAGATTTAATCCTACTACCACCTAACTTTCTCTAGAAAAACAAACATATCAGCAGCCTTTCGGCTGCCAATATTGAGGAGAGGGGACTAAAACGGAATAGACGCTTTGAGGTAAATTTGCGAACCTTCTGGGCGATTTTTCACAGAGAAATCTTTTTCCCACTTCGCCGTAAATAGCCAACCTTGTGGGTTTGCATAACGGATTGAAGGCCCTACCGCGAAGGCTTGAGCCTTACCTTGCGCTGAGTTTGGACCACTGTCATTGGTGGTTTGCATAAATCCATAGCCCCCAACACCCGCGACCCAGCCATTACCAAAGCCCCAGCCTAATGCATAATCGGCGTGGAATGCTTGCCCTGAACGCGTGTCCGTATCATTGTTGCGGAAGTTAAAATCATACATCATTTTTAAATCCGCATTCACCCCGACAGGTGGAATGTAGCTGATTGCCCACACCGGCTGTAATACCCAGTAATTTTTCCCTAAACTTGATGGGTCGGTTTTACTGTATTTTCCGGTCGGCGCGTAAGCATCCAGCCCTAAGACATAATGTAAGTCAGCGGAAGGATGGAAACCGAGTGCGGGACCAAAAGTAATATCCCCGAGCCCACGACTGGTTTCTTTATTCCCCGCCGCCTTCGCCGTCACATCCAACAAAGGAAGGATGGTATGAAACGCTAAATCGCCACCAAACACTTTTTGGTCAGTCACCCAGATAAAACGTGGTGCGAGTACGTTCACATTCACACTAAAACCGGGGATTGGAATTTTATCGCCTTTGTTGTCACGAACACTGTCATAGTGGGCATTTCCACCATAGACCAGCACATGGACACCTTGCGGTGGCAGTGCGCCAGACATAAAGTTTTCTAGCCCATCAGGGTAGATCCCAAGACCGCCCCCTTCTGTTGCGACAGCACCAAATGACAGTGCACCCAAGCACGAGCCGACGAGCAGCTTATTCACCATTTCTTTATTCATCATTTACCTGCCGCTGTAGTGGTTTTATGATATTTTTTATATGTTTACTTTTATGATCGCTGTGTTTGTCTTGCCTAGAATTGACTCAAGCCCATTCTCTATTACCGCTTTTTCTTCGCTGCTAATTTCTCAGCAACTAAATACCCAGAGCCCCCGCCAAGACCGGGACCCGGATGGGTTGATGCCCCAATATGGAACAGATTTTTAACTGCCGTTTGATGCGCTTTGGTCTGCCCTGAAGCGGCAAACGGTCGCAACCAAAAGAATTGATCTGGCGAACAAGTTCCTGAGTAAGGATCCCCACCCACCAGATTGCAGTTATAACGTTCAAGATCAGTGGGGGAAATCGCTTTACGCCCGACTATCAAATCAGATACACCGGGCATCACCATTTCCAAACGCTGTTGAATGCGATCCGCTACCGCTTCACGTACCGCGTCATTCCAACGGCCATCCTCAGGGATCGCAATTTCTCCTGCCGCATCCCCTTTCAGATGGCGAGGTAATTCCTGCATTTGGATCCACAAGATCCACCCACCTTCAGGGGCGCGGCTTGGATCTAATGTGGTGGGTTGACCGATCCCAAACGTTGGGCGATCAGGCAGATAGCCATTATTGGCTTGCGTAACGGATAGGCATACTTGTTCCATGCTTTCCGTGAAATGAACCAATGGCACATTCAATAATTCAGGGTTACACCAAGGTGGCGGAGCGCTTAGCGCAAAATGGATTTGCATCCCACCGCGACCATAACGGTAGCCCTTCGCCCGTTGTTTCACTTGTGGCGAAACCTCATCGAGCAAGCCACCATATAGCTGGGTTGGCGTTACGTTGCACACCACACTTTCACTCGCGGGGATAAACTGCCCATTCACACGAACCCCTGTGGCACGGCTATTTTTACCGCCGCCCTGTGTGATAATTTTCTCGACATGGGCGTTGATACGTAACTCACCACCATGTTGCTCAATCACTTTGGTAAACGCTTCGACAATCCGGTAGCTGCCGCCTTTGACAACGGGCATACCGCCTGCCACAACCGCGGCAAACGTCAGTTTACCAATCAGCGCCGAGCTGGCTTCATCAGGCCCTAACCCGGTATGCAACACCCACGGTGCCATCAACGCACGGCTGAAATCATGCTGTAATTCCCGCTCAGACCAGCGACGAAAGCTTTCCACGCCGGATTTAGCAAAATCCAGCAAGCCATCAACGCCGCGTGTGCGCCACTCGGAGAACAGCAGCTTGAACATACCGCCGCTGTAGGGGTTTTGCCCCAATAAACCAAATGTCAGTGCGGCATCTTCGCTAAACAGTTTTTCTGCCATTTGGCGAAACGCTGAACCGTCTCCGGGGGCGAGAGCATCCAACTGTTTGGCGGCCTCAGCAATATCCCGCTTTAATGCCACTGATTTGCCATCAGGCTGCACCAATCCAGTGGAGTAATCGCATTGAGCGAACTCCAAACCCTGCTGTTGAAGTAATGGCGCTAATTCTTGGTAGCCGGGGCTACCGACAAACAGTGAATACCAGCAAGAAAGCAGGTCGTGGGTGTAGCCTTCAAATAGCGCTTCGGTACGAATACAGCCGCCAAGGCGGTCATTACGTTCCAGAACCAAGACCGATTTTCCGCGCACCGCCAATAAGGCAGCGCACATTAGCGAGTTCATTCCGCTACCGACCACGATCACTTGGGGATTGGATAAGGTCGCCATACCTCACCCCACCAGCGCAAGCACGCGTAACGGGCTGCCAGAGCCGCCTTCAATTTTTAGAGGCGCTGCGACGATCACCACCCCAGTAGCGGGTAATTGGTCGAGGTTTTTCAAACATTGCAGACCGTATTTATTGTTACCGTGCATTAACGTGTGGCACGGGTACGGCACAGGCCAGCTGTAAGATTGCCCTGCATCCGTATTGATAGTTTCAACCCCAAAACCTTTGACATCACGCTGATGGATAAGCCATTCAACCGCTTCCTGAGAAGGCCCCGGCGTATGCGCCCCATCTTCACGCATGTTCACATACGCTTCTGGGTTATCGGATTTTTTCGACCAATCCGTACGCAGTAAAACCCATGCTGCTTTAGGGATCTTGCCGTGTTTATCTTCCCACTTTTGTAGGAAATCCACAGTTAAGACCCAATCGGGGTTTTGTGCCACTTCTTTGCTGGCATCAACGACGACCGCAGGGGCAATAAAGTGGTGGAGCGGGATAGTATCAACGGTGTTTTTTGGCTGATCTTTACCACTTATCCAATGGATTGGAGCATCAAAGTGGGTGCCCGTGTGTTCACCGCAGCTAAAATTGTTCCAATACCAAGCGGGACCATTCTCATCATAACGGGAGATTTGCTCCATTTTGAATGACCATACTTGCCCAAATTCGGCAGGTAATTGCAATGCCGGAAATGAAGGCGATAAAGTTTGTGTCAGGTCGATAATCTGAATATTGCCTTTTTGTAACTCGCTAGCGAATGACATCAAAGTTTGCTGTTCCATACTATCTCCTGCGCCTATTGCGCTTCATGTAGGGCGGTAAATGTGCCGCCGTGGAAAACTAAAGGCTTACCCGTTTCACTACCGATACGGCGCACATGCCCCACCATCAATAAGTGATCGCCAATATGATCTTGCTTGTGGTTTTCACACACTAAGGTCACGATCGCGCCGTGTAAGGCGGGGATCCCTTCTGGCGTGATGTGCACGGCGATATCTTCAAATTTATTTTCGACTCGAGGGTTAGCAAAACGCATTGCCAACTCTTGGTGATCTTTGCCTAAGATATTGATCGTGAAATGTTGGCAATCACGAAATACCGCGAGATTGGGTGAATGATTCACTAAGCTCCACAACACCAAAGGTGGATCTAACGACAGTGATGCGAATGAGTTGATGGTCAACCCAACGTCACGTCCATCAGGGGTGCGGGTGGTCACAACCGCTACCCCTGTGGGGTAGCAGCCTAGTAAGTTGCGTAAGGTTTTCGATTCAAACTCGGTATGACCCCATTCGCTTTCGCACATAAGCGTGTCCTCTGCAATCATCGACATACTGATTTCTCCTACGAAGCGCGAACTTCTTCTTGCATCAGCGATTGAATATACGCATCGCAGGCATGGGCATCATGCCACCATGGCGCAAGAACTGGTGGATAGTTAAAGGCATTCGCGATGGTGTGCGCTAAGGTTGGCAGTTGTTGCGCTGCGCCTAATGCATTAAGAATATGTGGCTGTGGCGGCGCTAACAGGGCGTTAGTCCACTCCACCACATGGCGACCGTATTTCCAGAATTGTTCAAACGTATCGTTCATCCACTGTGCGGTATACGGTTTGTCACCATGGGCTAAAATGGCGTCGTAGTAGACTTTACTGGCTTTCGTGGCGTTATTCGATCCTTGTCCGGTTAGTGGATCGTTGGTGACTAATGCATCCCCTAAGCCAAAGACAATTTTCCCTGATGGCAGCGTGAGAACAGGCTTACGGACTGTTGGGGCAAAGCGCCCTGCCAGAATGCCGTTTTCGTCAGTTAACTCCACATGGCGGCAGCGCTCTGCTTCCCACGGTAAATAGGTATCAATGATTTTTTTGCTGTAGGCCAAGTGTTCTTGTGGAGTACGAGCTTCTCCCCATTGATCCATAGGGCCACCCGGAACGCCTTCAAAAACCATGATGTGGCAGTCACCACTGTTGGTTAGAGATGGGAACACAAAGTACTCCCCAACACCCGGTATCAAGTTGAAGGAAACTTGTGAAAATTCAGGGGTTGGCAGCATGCCGTGAACATACGTGAGCGCTAGCGCACGCTGAGGTTTATCGTACGGTGATCGAGTCGGGTCACGCTCTAACAGCTTAACGATTTCCCCTTTACCCCCTGCTAAAATCACTAAATCGTGAGTTTCGGCGAGGCGCTCTAACTCTGCGACGCCCACATCTTCAATCATCAAGTTACCGCCGCGAGCAGCAAACAACTCCAACCAGTAAGGCATTTTGATGCGCTGGTCAACGGCTTGAGCGTAGTTATCGATACGTGAGCGCCAGCTAATGGCTTTTTCACCCGCTTTTTCAGGATGCGGAACGGTAAAACCAATGCCTTCAACTGGTGGGCATTTGTCTTCCCAGAAATTGATCCCTAAATCGCGCTCAAATTGCAGTGAGATATCAAACATACATTGGCTGGACATCACGCGACCATTTTTCACATCATCTGGGGTACGGTTGGTCACAACCGTCACGTCATAACCTTTGTCCAGCAGCCCTAATGCCAATGGCATACCCGCCTGACCACCACCTACGATTGCAATACGACGCATAGTGAATTCCTCGATAAAATTAAAATCAGGGTGTCTTATTCAGCAAGACGGGGAATGGCGGGTTTCGCCTGTTCAGGCCCCATGGCGGAATATCCACCATCGACCGCGTAATCTGCGCCAGTGACAAAACTCGCCAGCTCAGACAGTAGGAATGCTACAACTTGAGCCACCTCTTCAGGGTCGCCAACACGTTGTAAAAGATGATAATCCGCCGCGATGCGGTCAGTTTTTTGACGGTCGCCGCCAGTCAATTCGTCCATCACCCGAGACCATGTCCAACCAGGGGAAACGGAATTAACGCGAATACCGTCGGGGGCATAATCCATCGCTTGGCTACGCGTCACTTCCAACATAGCGGCTTTCGATGCGGGATAGAGCCAGCGACCTGTTTGCGCCACCGAAGAGGAAATACTGGTGAAGTTAACAATTGCCCCTTTACCCGCTTTGGCTAAATGGGGCTTGGCAAATTGCGCTGCCATCACGGCGCTCACCAAGTTGATATTTAATGCCGCTAGCCAGTCTTGACGTGAAGAGGCTTGGCCGTCATCCAGATAGGTTGCGGCCAAATTAACCAAAAAATCGAGTTGACCATATTTTTGCGCAACACGGTCAATGCCTTGCTTTAACTGTTGGTCATCGGTGATATCCACAGGCAGAAAGTCAATATTGGGCTCCGATTGCGCCACACGTTCCCCATTGGTTTTATCGATATCAAAAATGGTGACTTTAACCCCATAGGAACATAAGATTTTTGCCACGGTTGCGCCGATTTTGGTTGCACCACCCGTCACGATGGCAATTTTGTTATTCAGACCTTTCATCACTGTGCCCTCTTTGCTCTTATTCGTTCACAAAAAATTAACATGACGAATCATTACGCAAAAAAGGCAAAAATCGGTAGCCCATATGCGCAAAGATTATCCACACAGCGCGGCTATTTGGTTAATAACATGATGATAATAATGGATAAATAGCCACATTTTGCAGTGGCTATCCAGATAGTGAAAAGTGTGATTTAGGGACGTTCGAGGATTTGGGCACCGGGGCCTTGGTTGCCTAAGATATCTTCAGGGTTGCGCAATGGGCAATCTTTGAGAGACAAACAACCACAACCAATACAGTGATCCAACTCATTGCGTAATCGAGTTAATTGCTTGATTCTTCTATCTAATGTGCTTTTCCATTCCGTTGACATCCCTTTCCACTCTTCCGCCGTCAATTTGCTGTTTGCCGGAAACTGGCCAAGTGCATTTTGGATCTCTTTGAGGGGAATGCCGGTACTTTGTGCCACTTTGATAATGGCAATGTAGCGTAAAACCACGGGTGGAAAACGCCGCTGATTCCCTTGTGTTCGAGTACTTTGAATCAACCCTTTCGATTCATAAAAATGTACGGTAGAAACCGGAACGCCTGCGCGTTTTGCCACTTCTCCTACCGTCAGTGCCCGTGAAAAATCTGCCTTTTCTGCGGCAATTTCCCGCGTTTTTATCGTATTCATGGTTTTGCCCACCATTTTTGCTCACTCCCTATTGACCTCAACTTAACTTAAGGTTTTATAGTGCCAGCCTCTTTAATTGTCAATTTAAGATGCCAATGATAATGAATAAAAAAACGCTAACTTTGCTATGTGCAGGGCTTCTCTCCGTAGGTGGGGGAGCAGCCATTTACTCGACTTACGCCAGCTCAGACGACAAGCCACAAGCGGCTTATCAGTATCCTCCAGTGAAAGTGGCACTTGCCCCCGTCACCTTGGCTAATGCCCCACGTACTTTTTACGGCGTGGGGGAATTAGAAGCGGGTAGTCAGGTGTTTGTGGCCGGAGAAACTAGTGGGCGTATCACCAAAATTGGTTTTGAATCCGGTCAACAGGTAAAAAAAGGGCAATTACTGGTGCAGCTCAATGATGCAGTGGAACGCGCAGATTTAGCCCGCTATCAAGCACAATACCGCAATGCTGCCCGCCTATATGACAGAACTCGTTCTTTGTCTGCACAACATTTAGTAGCGGAAGCGCAGGTGGATAGCACCCGTGCAGAGCGAGATATGGCGCAGGGGCTGATTCAGCAAACCCAAGCATTGATTGCGCAAAAAGCCATTCATGCCCCATTCGATGGCACCATTGGTATTCGCCAAGTCCATGAAGGGCAATACCTTAGCCCTGGTGAAGCGATAGCCAGCCTTGTGGATACCCAAACCTTAAAACTGAATTTTTCTCTGGATGAACAGGCATCCCCTGAGTTGCATCAAGGGCAAGTGGTGGACATCACTGTAGATGCTTACCCCGAAACACCATTCCCCGCCAAAGTGACAGCCATTGATCCGTTGATTGGTAAGTCCCGAACAATTGCTCTGCAAGCCACATTGGATAACAGCAATGGCAAGCTAAAGGCAGGTATGTACGCCAATGTCACCGTGGTGCGACAAGCCAACAATGCAGTGCTGACAATCCCTGAAACAGCAGTCACTTACACCGCTTATGGGGATACGGTATTTATCGCCGAAGGTTCTGGGGACGCCATGACGGTCAAGCGCGTTTCCGTGAAAACGGGGCAGCGTTTTGATGGCAATATCGAAATTGAGCACGGGCTTGCAGAAGGCGACCAAGTGGTCAGCTCTGGTCAGCTACGTCTGAATAATGGCTCTGCCATTACCCCTGTCGCTCAAAATACATTATCTGAAACCCCGCAAGGTTCCTAAGGACGGTGCTATGAAATTTACGGACTTGTTTGTGCGCCGACCAGTATTAGCTTTAGTCGTCAGTGCCTTGATTGTGTTGATGGGGCTGTTTGCGCTGAGTAAATTACCCATTCGCCAATATCCTCAATTAGAAAGTTCAACCATCACCATTACCACGCAATATCCGGGCGCATCGGCAAAATTGATGCAGGGGTTTGTGACTCAGCCGATTGCCCAAGCGGTCTCTTCCGTTGAAGGGGTTGATTACCTATCCTCATCGTCAGTTCAAGGCAGTAGTCTTGTGACGGTGCGTATGGAGCTAAATCGCGATTCAACCCAAGCCCTCACCCAAGTGATGGCGAAGGTAAACCAAGTGCGTTATAAGCTGCCGAAAGAGGCCTATGACCCTGTGGTTGAGCTTTCTTCTGGGGAGTCTACCGCTGTCGCTTATATTGGTTTTTCCAGTACCGAACTTTCGATTCCCGCACTAACCGATTACCTTTCCCGCGTGGTGGAACCAATGTATTCCGCCATTGATGGCGTAGCGAAAGTGCAAGTATTTGGCGGGCAACAACTGGCGATGCGTTTATGGTTGGATGTGGATAAGCTCGCGGGTCGCGGCATTTCTGCGGCTGAAGTCGCCCAAGCAGTGCGTCAAAATAACTATCAAGCGGCTCCCGGTAAAGTGAAGGGGGAGTTTGTCATTTCTAACGTGTATGTAAACACCGATTTAACCAATGTGGATGAATTTCGCGATTTGGTGATCCGCAATGACGGTAACGGATTGGTGCGCTTAAAAGATGTGGGCACCATTGAACTGGGGGCGGCATCTACAGAAACCAGCGGTTTAATGAACGGGGAACCTGCTATTTACTTAGGTTTGTTTGCCACGCCAACCGGTAACCCGTTAGTGATTGTAGATGGCATGAACACGTTAATGCCAGATATCATCAAAACCCTGCCGCCGGGGGTAAAAGTGGAAATGGCCTTTGAAACTTCACGGTTTATTAAAGCCTCCATCGACCAAGTGATCCACACCCTCGTTGAAGCCCTGCTGATTGTTATCGCCGTGATTTATCTATGCCTTGGTTCGATTCGCAGCGTGATTATTCCTATTCTTGCCATTCCGCTGTCCATGCTGGGTGCGGCGGCATTGATGATGGCGTTCGGCTTTAGTATTAACTTGCTGACCTTACTGGCAATGGTGCTGGCGATTGGGTTGGTAGTGGATGATGCCATCGTGGTGGTGGAAAACGTTCATCGCCATATTGAAGAGGGAAAATCCCCTGTTCTGGCAGCATTGATCGGTGCACGTGAGGTGGCAGGTCCCGTTCTCGCGATGACCATTACCCTCGCTGCGGTGTATGCACCGATTGGCTTAATGTCTGGATTAACAGGGGCATTATTTAAAGAGTTTGCGCTCACGTTGGCGGGGGCGGTGATTGTATCAGGAATAGTGGCGTTAACCCTTTCTCCGGTGATGAGTTCGTTTATGTTGAACTCGAAACAGAATGAAGGGCGCATGGCACGAATGGCGGAAACCTTCTTCGAGACCCTTGCCCATTACTATACTGCGGTACTGAATTTCTCATTGAAAAACCGCTGGATCACCGGAATTTTGGCTATCGGCGTCGTGATCAGCCTGCCGATGTTGTATCAAGCAGCACCGAGAGAGCTGGCTCCTGTTGAAGATCAGTCGAGCGTCTTAACGGCGATTAAGTCCCCGCAACATGCCAACCTTGAGTATGTGGAGCGTTTCTCCCGTAAATTACACGATGTGTTTATGGAGCTACCCGAAACTGAGAGTACGTGGATTATTAACGGTACCGATGGCCCTTCCGCCAGCTTCGGGGGCACAAACTTAACGTCTTGGGAACAACGGGAGCGTCCTGCGTCGGCTATCCAATCGGATTTACAAAATCGCGTTGGCGATGTGGAAGGTAACAGTATCTTTGTGTTCCAGTTACCGGCATTACCCGGCTCTACAGGCGGCTTACCTATTCAGATGGTGCTAAAAAGCCCGCAAGATTATCCGGTGCTGTATCGCACCATGGAAGAGATCAAACAACAAGCTCGTGAAAGTGGCCTGTTTATGGTGGTCGATAGCGACCTCGACTATAACAACCCCGTAGTTGAGGTGCGTATTAATCGTTCAAAAGCCAACAGTTTAGGCATTCGCATGCAGGATATTGGTGAGTCCCTAACGCTGTTAGTGGGTGAGAATTATATCAACCGTTTTGGCATGGATGGACGTTCCTATGATGTGATCCCGCAAAGCTTGCGCAGTCAACGGCTGACCCCAGAAGCGTTATCCCGCCATTATGTTAAGTCTGAAGATGGTAGCATGATCCCGCTTTCAACGGTGGTGGATATTTCAACACAAGTAGAGCCGAATAAACTGTCTCAGTTTAATCAGCAAAATGCCGCTATTTTCCAAGCGATCCCTGCACCGGGCGTCACCTTAGGGCAAGCGGTGGCTTATCTCGATGAGATAGCCAGCGAACTACCAGCCGGTTTTAGCCATGATTGGCAATCCGATTCGCGCCAATATAAACAAGAAGGAAACACCCTCGCCTTCGCGTTTATGGCGGCGCTGATCATTATCTATTTAGTGCTCGCGGCTCAGTATGAAAGTTTAGTGGATCCGTTGATTATTTTAATTACCGTTCCGCTGTCTATCTGTGGTGCCTTGATCCCGCTGGCATTGGGTTATGCCACCCTCAATATTTATACCCAAATTGGCTTAGTCACCTTGATCGGGCTAATCAGTAAACACGGGATCTTAATGGTGGAATTTGCCAATGAACTGCAAGCTAACGAAGGGTTAGATAAACGCCATGCCATTTTAAAAGCAGCACAAATCCGTTTACGCCCGATTTTGATGACGACAGCGGCGATGGTTATCGGTTTAGTTCCCCTTCTGTTCGCGACTGGCGCAGGAGCAAATAGCCGTTTTGGACTGGGCTTGGTGATTGTCACAGGCATGCTGGTGGGTACGCTATTTACTCTGTTTGTGTTGCCAACTATCTATTCTGTGCTTGCACGTAATCACAGTGCGACAGCGTTAACCCCAAGACGTTATGAGCTGGCTGAAGCTAACCGTTTAATTAAACACTCTGAGGAGACGGCACCATGAATTTATCATCGTTAAACCATCTTTCGCTTGTTCCCACTCGCAAGGAAAAGCGATCAGTTCATGACAGCAAATCAGCGGATTCTGTGACTAATCCTATGAGCAACAGTGTGGCAATGATGATGATTTATCATCCTTATCCATCAAGGAACACGCACTCCGACGTCACGAACCGATGGCGTAAATAGTCTCTTAGTTCCCAATACAAAAGAGCCGCATACTTTCGTAGTGCGGCTCTTCTTCAATAGGCTCTCAAGAATAGAGCATCAAGCTATTAATTTACTGACCTTCATAGAAAGCCATCACTAATTTACCTTCTTTAATAATGATTGGCGTACCCGGTAGAGCATCAATAACTTCATTTTGTGAAGCATCAACCACCACCGCGACGTTGCGGTTATTTTGGCTCGCCAGCAAGCTTGGTAACTGCTCTAAACGGTAAAAACGGTTTTCTGCATCAGGGTAATTCAGCCCGTAGCCTAGCTCACCCGTTTGATACAGCATGGTAATGTCATCGCGTTTTAATACCCAAGCCAACGCAGTGCCTAATCCCACGTTATTGGTTAAGAGTATCGCGCGGTTTTGTAGCTGATCTTGGTATTTAGTTAACACGCCTTGCGGTGTGTTATTGCTCTCTATGTATTTAGGGATCACATGCCCAATACTGAGGCTGAGTACTAACGTACAAGCGGCTGCCAATGACCAGAATTTGCGGTTAAATGACACCACACCCATCGCTGCCCAAAACAGAAACGTCCCTGCGGCAATCCACATTTTGTAGCTTTCATCCCCTTGATATAAATTCATTTTAGGGAAGTAAGGTGATGCAATAAATGCCCCAGCTGCCGCGACACCCAACGTGATGTTTATCAGCGCATTCAGGCGAATGGTAGCCACTTTATTCTGGGTTAAAACCTGCTGCAAATAGGATGCCATCAAAATCGCGATAGGTGCGATGCATGGCAGAATATAGGTGAGTAGCTTCCCTTTCGTCACACTAAAAAATAGGAAAGGCAGCGCTGCCCAGAATAAGAAATAAAGATTCATGCCTCTAGCGCGAACTGCGTGTGCAATGGATGAAAAGAGGTAACCTAGCCACGGAAGCACCGCCGCCAATAAAATCGGCATATAGAACCAGAACGGAGATTTGTTTTGTGCGTTATCAGCCATAAAACGCTGAATATGCTCAACCCAGAAAAAGTAGCTCCAAAAATCTGGCTCTAGGCTGGCAATAGTCAGCGCCCACGGTAAGCAAACTAACACCGCGACAATAATAGAAATTAATGCGTACAGGCAGACGTCTTTGAGTTTTTTGAAGTAAATTGCGCTAACGGAACACACTAAAACGGGAAGCACTAAGACTAAAAAGCCTTTTGTCATGACCCCTAAGCCACATGCCACACCAATCAGAATATATGCATACAGTTTATGAGTGCGTTGTGTCGTGGTTATCCCCCATTGGAAAAAGAAGATAATCATCGTAATAAAAGCGGTCACAATTGGGTCAAGGATATTGTATGTCCCAATGGTCAAAATCATAAACATGGAAAGATAAATAAGCACCGCATTAAACGCGAGGTCTTTATTTTTCCATGCCATCTTTGCGCTGAGGTAAACAAATAGCCCGCTGATCAGGGTGCTAAAAACCACACCCAATCGAACTGAGACATTGTTTTCACCAAATAACATTTGGAAGAAAGAACCGACCCAATAACCCAAAATCGGTTTTTCAAAATAGCGGATACCAAGCAGCTCAGGTACGCTCCAATGGTGACTTAATATCAGCTCACGGCTGATTTCTGCATAGCGTAGCTCATCAGGCTGCCATAGCATGCGCCCATTGAGAGGAAGGAAATAGGTTATGAGTACAAAACCGAATAATAGGCACCACTTAAAGTAGGCAACTTTATTATTTGCCATCATCATTTAATCTCAACCATTATTGTCATAAATATTTAATAATTATTATTTGCGCCGAAGCTTCAGGCACTTTTGATTAATCAAATCAGGGTTCTATTATCATTAGTTCGACTAAACCCAGTATAAACCAATAAACGTTTTCGTATCACATATGCCCATATGAGATAAACAATCAATAAATGAATCTTTTATTTCAACATTAAGATAACAGGATGAGCTGCTTGTTAAGACTCGATTAAAAAACAATAGTTCAGCGATTTTAATTTATTTTTAACAGAATGAAAAATAAATTAAAAAACGGTGCAGCTTGCGAATAGTTATTAATTCTAAAAAGAAGAATAAAACCCAATAGTTAATCACGCAGATAACAATAAAGGCAGTTATTGCAATATATTCTTCACAATAACCGCCTTTATTTATCGGTAGCTGCTTAACAAGATTTACTTGGCTGCATCCAAAGCTTGGATTAAGTCAGCAAGAATGTCATCAATATGCTCAATACCAATGGATAAACGGATCATATCGCGCGACACCCCTGCACGAGCTAGCTCCGCATCATTTAATTGACGATGGGTGGTGGATGCTGGATGGCAAGCTAATGATTTTGCATCTCCAATATTGACCAAGCGAACAATCAGGTTCAGTGCATCAATAAAACGCGCACCGGCTTCCTGCCCACCTTTGATCCCAAAAGACATGATACTGGCAGGTTTGCCTTGCATATATTTTTGCGCCAGTGCGTGCTCAGGGTTGCTTGGTAGACCCGCATATTTTACCCATGCCACTTGAGGATGGTTTTCGAGGAATTGTGCCACTTTTAATGCATTTTCAGTATGGCGCTCCATTCTTAACGCTAGCGTTTCCAGACCTTGTAAAATCAAGAAGGCGTTGAATGGCGATAATGCCGCTCCTGTTCCACGAAGCGGTGCCACGCGGCAACGCGCAATAAACGCCGCAGCACCGAAGTGCTCAGTATAACTGACGCCGTGATAGGCGATATCTGGCTCAACCAGCAGAGAAAAACGCTCTGCGTGCTCCGCCCATGGGAATTTACCTGAATCAATCACCATTCCACCGATTGAGGTGCCATGACCACCGATATATTTAGTTAACGAGTGCACCACGATGTCCGCACCGTGTTCAAATGGGCGGCATAAATATGGGGTCGCAACAGTATTGTCGACAATCAGAGGTACACCATGGCGATGAGCGACCTCCGCCAGCGCCGCAAGGTCAACAATAAAACCTGCAGGGTTAGAGATAGATTCGCAGAAAACGGCTTTTGTTTTCTCGTCAATCAGGGCTTCTAGTGCAGCTAAATCGTCATGCTCAGCAAAACGTGTTTCGATACCAAGGCGCGGCAGAGTATGCGCCAGTAAGTTGTACGTACCGCCATACAGTTTTGCCACCGAAACAATGTTATCGCCGACTTGGGCAATAGTTTGAATTGCATAGGTGATAGCAGCCATACCCGAAGCCACAGCCAGCCCGGCAATACCCCCTTCAAGAGCAGCAACGCGCTTTTCTAGCACATCGTTGGTCGGGTTCATAATGCGGGTATAGATATTACCTGCAACTTTTAAGTCGAACAGATCCGCGCCGTGCTGTGTATCGTCAAATGCATAAGAAGTGGTTTGATAAATAGGCACCGCGACAGACTTGGTTGTAGGGTCTGGAGAATAGCCTGCGTGGATTGATAATGTTTCTAATTTCATTGCGTTATCCTTGTTATACCCGCACTGCCAATTGAATGGGTTATTGTTTTTATTTCACGGTACTTATTGTTTCATGGCAGTCCTCTTCAATATCCCCCAAGTAAATTCCTCACACAACCACCTAGACTTGAAATAATTTCATCTAACGTTATTCGATAAATAAATATGTCAGTGATTAAAAATAAAAAACCCATATTGCCGAAGCAATATGGGTCAGACCATTGACAAAACTATCAGGTTTGGAAATGGTTCTTTTAGGTTGTAAAATTAACAAGGAAAATCAATTTATTGATTTTCGCCTGATAACACAAAGCGGGAAAAACCACGCTTTTATCCCGCTTTGTCATCAACCTACCCATATTGCTTTTGGCAATATGGGCTCCGGTACAACTGAATTTAATTACGCGAATGCGCCGTAAATCACAGAGGTAATGGATGCTAAACCACAGATCAATGTGAAAATTTGGGCTGGTTTAGAAGTACTTAACGGTTTCATCGCAGGTATGATGCGCATTGCCACTACAGGCAGAATAAACAGGATTGCCGCAATCATTGGGGCACCCATGGTTTCAATCATACCTAAGATACTTGGGTTGATAATTGCGACGATCCAAGTCGTGATCACGATGAACAGTAAAGAGATTAACTCAATTTTCTTCACAGAAACTGAAGAGCGTGATTTCACTAACCCCACCAAACCTTCATGCGCACCTAAGAAGTGACCAAAGTAGCTAGAAACGATAGCTGCGAATGCCACAATAGGACCTAAATAAGACAGGATCGGTGATGGGTTAATGTTCGCAATATGGGATAACACGCTGATGTTTTCTTTCTTCGCGATTTCTAATTCTGCTGGGCTCAGTGACAGTACCACTGAGAAGACGAAGAACATCACAAAGCCAGTCAGCATGAATGCTGCGCCGCCAGTAATCATGTCTGTTTTAATTACCGCTTTGTCACCAAATTGTTGGCGTTGGTCTTTCGCAAACTGGCTGATAATTGGGCTGTGGTTAAAGGAGAATACGATGATAGGGATAGCCATCCAGACAACAATCGGCATTGTGCTCCAATCTGGTGCGACGTCTAACATCGACGTGTTCCACTCAGGGATCAGGTACAGAGACAGTGCTAATAAGATGAGGACTAATGGATAAACCATCATAGAAGTGAGTTTCAGCATTAAATCACGGCCGAAAACGACACCCGCAGTCATCGCGGCAATCAACACTCCAGACAATAACCAACGTGGTAATGGGTCCATACCAATTTGGTTCACTAAGAATGAGTCTACAGTGTTGGTGATGCCCACGCCGTAAATTAATACGATTGGGTAGATAGCAAAGAAATATGCAAATGTGATGATATTCGCACCAGTTTTACCGAAATGCTCTTCCACGGTATCGGTGATATCAGCATCTTGTTTCTTGGCAGACAAAACAAAACGCGCTAACCCTTTATGGGCTAACCAAATCATTGGTGTTGCAATTAACGCTAATACAACTAATGGCCAGAAACCACCTGCGCCAGCTTTGATTGGCAGAAAAAGAACACCCGCACCAACGGCTGTTCCAAAAAGAGATAATACCCAAGTGAAGTCTTTATACGTCCACTTACTGGCTGGTTTGTCTGTCGTGTTTACTGCGGTTTTTATTGTGCTCATACCGTCACTTCATCGTTTTAAAATGGATAAAAAAAGATGCGCGAATTTTGCATTAAATGCGTTAGAGCAACTAGCTTATTTTGATTAATCTTTCTGGCTTTTTGGTGTAGATCTCATATCTGAGTTTAAAAAAATGACAATTTGTTAATAATCGCAAATAAATCTTTATCATTTGATTGAAAACACCAAAACACCACATCAAAAAAGCGTAGAATTTTTTTCTTTTTAACCTAAGTGTTAACCGAAATAAATATCGATAAAAAAATGGCTAGAATAATTTCTAGCCATTTTAGAGGGAGAAATACCTATTTTGTTACAAATAAACAGGCACTAAAATCTCGGTAGCAATCACAACAACGATAAGCCCAACTAATACGGGAACCGAGGTTCTTTTCACCACTTCAAACGGTGAAATCTTCGCCATCCCCGATACCGCCACCACCACCCCAGAAACCGGTGATAATGTACGACCTAAGTTAGATGCCTGTAACATTGGGATGACAAGGTAAGCTGGGTTGACGCCCATTTGCTTCGCTAAGTGAGGGATCAGTTCAACGAATGCGTAGAATGGTGCGTTACCAGAACCTGTCGTCATCGCCGCTAACATGGTGATCACCACCAGCGCAATCATCATCACAATCGCACCTGAACCAAAGGATTGTGCTAAGTCGATTAAGCCTTTAATAAAGCCAATGGTGCTTAGACCTTGCGCGAAGACGCCCGCTGCGACTAACAACATCACTACGGTTGCAAATGCATCCGCCATGCCTCTATAGCAAACTTCTAAGCCGCCATAGACGTGTTTTGCACTGAAGCTACGAATAAATTCAATAATTGCTGCCATAATAATACAGCCAACAATAATGGTGACGATATGCAGCTCAGGTGCCCATTTACCATCAAACACTAATACGCCGATGATTGGAGTAAACGGTAAAATCGCGTAGAAACCTGGTGCGTGGGTTTTAATTTCATTCACATCCAGCATTTCGGTTTTAACATGCTCTTTTCTATCCAGAAAACGCTGCCAGAAGAAGTGAGCCACTGACATCGCAACAATTGCAGCGATGGAGATAGGCAGTGTAGTTTTGAATGCGAAATCAATTAATGGCATTTCGGCTGCTTTTGCCGCTAAGATAACGTCTCCAGACGTTGGTGCCAGAATGATAGCGGCTGGTGACGCACAGATAGCCGCCGCTGCACCACGGCTGATCCCGACGTTAACCATCACAGGGAACAGGGTTGCCATTAATAACACCCCTAAACCTGTTGCCGATGAAACTGCCAGCGACATCAAGCAAGCAACAATATACGCCGCAACCATCAATAAGTATGGAGAGTTGATCATTTTTAATGGCTTGGAGGCAATTTTAACCACCACGTCATTCGCACCGATGTGAGTCATATAAGACGCAAACCCACACAGCACCATGATCATCATACCGAGATCACCGCCTCGGCTCATTAATAAGAACTTGATGTATTCCAGAATATCAGTAACGCGCCATCCCGTTGCTTTCACTGATTCTGGTAAAATGCTTTTACCCATTAACGCAGTAATAATCAGGAGTAAAATACCCCCCGTCATTAATACCCCTGTTGCAGAGTAACCCTTTATTATATAGCGCCCGACTCCAACGGCGACTAATACGCCTATTAAGAGCTCAATCATGTGTTTCTCCTGCCCGTCTCATTTTGTAATTATTGGTGGTACTCTGCCTAAAAAAAAAGCGAAATACACTGATAATGATCATAGTGGACAATATTTTTAATCTAGAAATAGATAAAAACACAAGTCAAAAAAATATTATTTTTTGACTAAGCAAAAGAAATGAAACTCAGGTGCGTTAATTATTTAAACTAAAGTCAAATAATAGTCATTTGAGCGATATTAAATGGCGTGATTATCCACATAATGACAATCATAAATAATGTAGGATTAACTGCAAAAATTAGCGTGAAAATAATTCAAATATCATATCGCCAAAAAAACCTCGGTATTGCAGATAACGAATTTGCCTACCTTTCTCTTTAAAGTCAGTTGGGATTTCATCGCCAAACTTTTTACTGCGCACTTCCGCTGCCTTTTCAAACCAATCCACATCAAGCTCGGCAAAATGGTGTTCGACTAATGTCTCGGCAAATCCTTTTTGCCGCATTTCTTGTTTGATCCGCAAAGGCCCATATCCTTTACGTGCATACCCTTGCAATAACAGCGACACAACGCGGTCATCGTCGAGAAAATGCTGCTCACTCAGTTTGTCTAACACCCCTTCAATCAACTGCTCATCGATAATACCCTCATTTTTCTCATACATACGACGCTTCATACGGGCAAATAACTCCGCTTTGCCATAATCTCGTCTGGAAAGTAAAAATAGGGCGTATTGGTACAGTTCAGGTTGGGTCATTGTCACATTTAGCTCATTAAAAAGGGCACTGAATGAAGTGCCCGCAGACCATTGACAAACCCATCAGGTTTGGAAATGGCTCGTTTGGGTTGTAAAATTAACAAGGAAAATCAATTTATTGATTTTCGCCTGATAACACAAAGAGGGAAAAACCACGCTTTTATCCCTCTTTGTCATCAACCTCAGGGCACTGAATTCAGTGCCCTATTCGCATTAGTCAGTCAGGATAGACTAATGAACTTGAGCACCACTAAGAAGTTTATAAATTGTATCAGGAGTATAGCTACCGTCCTGATAATAAATAGTCCAATCCGTGATATGGTCACGCGTTAGCGGATAAACACCACCCTCTTCCATAGTTTCCACATAGAATGGGTGATTAATTAAACGGCCTTCAAATTGGTCGCCGTTCCATGTCAACGGCTCAAACCACATATGTTCGTGCCCCTCGTCGCCATCTTCATCTTGATAACTAATGCCGCATTTGACTAGGAAGCGCCACTCTGATTCTTCCTCTTCTTCCGATTTTCCGAGCAGCTTCGCAAATAACCCTTTTTTCGGTGCGACCGGTTTTGGACCATAGTTATCTAACATATGGATGAAATATTCCCAACGCAGTCTGGCTTTGCTGGACATATCCGCCGTTTCTTCATCAGTGCGCATAAACATCATCGCATTTTGGTCTTCAAACCCTTCGAAGAAACTTTCCAATGTTGGGTTTTCTTGCGTGACACGGAATAACATTACGGACGGATGCTGGTGAGATTCATCACGGTCGTGCCAATCCCCCATAAAGCGCTCAGAACTCATATCGCCAAACTCGAAGTTCATTTCTTCCAGCGGTTTTAAGTTATCGATCGGTGTGGAGGTACCTACATGAAGTAAACCTTCTTCAAAAGGCACCGCCACTAAATACTCATAGCCAGTTTGTGTTTGCCCAATAAAAATTGGCTCATTAAAGTCGATTTTTCCGTTGGTAATGCTGTTGTTCACAAAGCTCCAGAACAACTCAGGGATCCCATAATAAGACGCAATCGGGTGTGGAATGATAATTTCCGCTTCCGATAAACCACAACGGGCTAACCCATGGGTATGGAACCAATATTTGGTTGGCGCTGAATCTTCTGAGTTTTCATCATGATCGTAAATGGCATGTACCACATACAGGGAATCAATGCTTGGCATTAAATCGTCGATCAGTTGGAAGTTAAGCCATTCACGGGTAAAGACTTTACCTGCGGCAGAAATATCCAAGCCCAGTAATAAATCAGGCACTAAAATTTGGATAATTTTAAGCTGCTGTAAGTAGCTCACTAGAGGCTTTTCTTGGAATAGGCATTCAACCACCACGGCTTGTGGCGCATTACTTGCCTGCGTGTAGAGTTCTTGGCTAATAGGATCTGTCGCGAAATACGGGTTGATGGTGTATTCCGGGTCGCTTTCCACAAGCGAAATGTAAAAACGTAACTCTTCTTCGCCACGTTTACAGGTAAAGAAGAAACCGCCGCCTTCTTCATCTGGCAGGTAATCTATTTCCCCTTCGGTAAAGTAGGTTTGCTCTTCCAGACGCTGTTCAAGTTGTAGGGAGGCCAGCTCTGATGCAGGGATTGCCACCATCATCGAGGCTTCTTTTTCCCCGTTTCCAGCAGCAATATCAAGGTATTGTTGTTTATTGTTCACTATTTTGCCCTGTTATTTATTATCTTACCGGAGGATATCAGCTTATATTCGGTAAGAATATTGTGATTATTCTTAACCCAATCAGATAGGCGTTTAATCTCTCATATTTAAACTAGGAGCACCAATCATCATTATTTGATGCAACGTAATTCCACTTTTCATCCCGTATTCACTAGGGCACAATGAGAACCAGCATCACCAATATTGTTGGTTGGTGAAATAATCCTTTCTTATATATAGGTTTTGAAAATAGAGGCTTTACAACATGGCTGATTTATCTGAGAAACAAAAAGAATATATTGATGACCTCGCAATGAAGCGCGTTTTTGATATGAACAATGATGATGTCTTAATTAATGCACTGGAACAAAAAATTCACAGCATGGAAGCGCATTTAAAAGATTACTTCCATGAGCGAGTTCAGTTTCATCAGAAAAACAGCAAATAATACCTTTCTTACTCGTCTAATACATATCAGTGCTGAAATACCCAAAGTTTCAGCACGTTCTTTAGCACCTCAATAGCATCTTCCTAATATTTTAGTCACATCCATCACATTGATAATAATACGCATTTATCGGTAGCGAGATATCATTAAAATAGCACCATGAGCCATATTATCAATTGTCATCTATGCTAAACTTTTGACGATAACTGTAAGTTAATTAAATTAAGATAATTTATTGTTTCCTTCATTCTATTCTACTAATCATTGAGTCCATTATGACACGCATTCAATACAGCGCAGCGCTGCTACTTTCCTCTTGTCTGGCTATCCCTGCCAGTTTTGCCGATAGTGACACCCCACTATTTTCATTAAGCATGAGCGAATCTGGAGTCCCTAAAGCAAATGACGAAGGCGGAGTAACTCGTTCATCCACAACCGAATCCCGTATTTTGCCTTTTTGGGGAGATGAAGCACGCGCTCAAGGCTATGACTTACCGCAGCCTTTTGGGGTCAGTTATGGCTATATGAACCTGCGTCAGGATGTTGTAGTGGATAAGATTGGTTTCAAATCAGATTCACTTATTAAGATCGGTAGATTAGTTGAGTTTGATATCAACAAAGACTTAGAGATTCAAACAGGCCACACTCGCAGTAAGAATGAATCCCAAATGTTGAAATTAGATACGTGGGTTTTCCCTTTTATGAACGTCTACGGGGTATACGGAAAAACAAAAGGTACCTCCAACACGAACTTAACCAACATTGATGCCAATGTGAAAATATTGGGTAAATACAAGAAGATGCATATTGGTAGTAATCTTCCTTTCGAACTCAAATATGACGGAAAATCATACGGTGGAGGGGTGACTTTCGCCGGGGCTTATAACCAATTTTTCTCAACTTTGGATCTTAACTATACAAAAACCAATTTAGACATTATTGATGGGGATATTAAAGCATTAGTCATTACCCCACGCATTGGATATGAATTTGTTTTTGAGCCTCTAATTTCAGGTCAAGGTAATACCAAAATTCAAGTTTGGACAGGAGCTATGTACCAAGATATTACCCAACGTTTTAAAGGGAATATCAGTAATTTGGATTTACCTCCAGAACTCCAAGGTATGATGGCTTTAGCGCCCGCTGATACTAAGTTCGATGTTGAACAACACCTAGCCCATAAATGGAACAATACCGTCGGTGCTCGCGTTGAGTTAACTCGGAACTTTAACGTCCTTACCGAAATTGGTTTTAATAACCGTAACAGCTTCTTTATTTCAGGCGAGTTCCGTTTTTAATGTTGCAACAGAAATACCTGCGTAGGCTGACATTGCTCAGCCTTATCGCTACCTTCTCCTCGCAAGCCCAAATCCTTCCTGAACGGGAACAAATTGATGGTTGGCTCAGCGAGCTTGGGGGCGAAAACAGCTTTGATGAATCCAAAACTATCGACTGGGGCGTCTTACCGGGCCCTTTTTATACCCCTGAAATGGGGTTAGGTGTCGGAACCGCTTTAGTGGGCTTGTATCGTCTCGACAAGCAAGACACCAAAACCCAGCCCTCTTCGATTGGGTTAAGTGGTTTTGCCTCATCCACAGGTGCTTTTGGGCTCAACTTCACTAACTACAACTTTGTGGATAGTGACCAATGGCGACTGTTTGTATCTGGCACCATCAATAATGTACCGACTTATTATTGGGGCAAAGGATACGCAGCGGGTAAAAAAGAGAGCAATAAAGAAAAATACCATTCCCAAGAGTTCAAAATTACCCCAAGAGCTTTATATAAGCTAACCGAGGCCACCTATGTGGGGCTAGGCTGGAATTTTTCATCGATCAATGCCAGTGACCCCGATGAAGGCGCAAAAACTTATTTCTCTCAGTCAGTTGGTGGGCGCTCGGTTATCAGTTCAGGCGTCAGCGCCTATTATAGCTATGACACCCGAGACTTTTTACCCAACGCGCATCATGGGCAAACACTCGAGGTCATCTACACCTATTTTTCACCTAACCTTGGTAGTGATACCCGTTTTCAAGCGACCCAGTTGCAGTATGCTTATTACCATGAGCTCACAGAGAAAACTGTCGTAGCTATTGATAACTATGCCCGTTTTACTACGGGAGATGTGCCATGGAACCAGCTTTCTTTATTAGGTAACAGTAACCGCATGCGGGGTTACTATGAAGGGCGCTATCGGGATAACAATATTTTTACTAGCCAAATTGAGTTACGCCATAAATTAGACTGGCGGCACGGAGTTGTTGGTTGGCTAGGTACAGGAACCATGAGCGACTCTCCCTCAGAGTTAGGTGCTGGACACTGGCTCCCAAGTGCCGGAGTGGGTTATCGTTTTGAATTTAAGCCTCGGATGAATGTAAGACTGGATTTTGGTGTTGGTCGTAACAGTACGGGCGTCTATTTCCAAGTTGGTGAATCTTTCTAATGTTTAAGCTGCTAATAACTTCATGTTTTTTATTTATGCTCGTCGCCTGCCAAACTCGCGAAGAACTGAACTTACCTGCGGCGAACCTTAATCTAGATACTGTTTCCTACGAAGAAGCATCCCAAGCGTGGCCTATTCTGCACGATCTCAAAGCCCCTCAAGGGCTTCGAGCCTGCTGCGCTTTTGGCTATGATCTGCAAGCAGAAGTAGCTGGTATTCCCGTTCCTTTCTATACCATCGACAACATTGTTGAAGCCGATAATCTCGGTGAGCACCATTATAATGATAGCTACTTGGGTGCCACTGCAGGTCTAATGGGAGTCAGTCACGAAAAAGTGGGGCTTATCTACACCACTGATGGCGGGTTTATTGATATTGCCCATGTTCGAGATACCGCCGACTATACGTTATATCTCTTTAGCCAGATTTACCCAAAGCTTGGTGAAGAGTGGACATTAACCCTCAGCGATGAACTCGCGAGCAGACAAATCCATTTTTCCGCCTTTACGCCTCCTACTTCCCCCGCAGAGCGCTACACGTTAAGTACCTATCTAGCGGCCAAACTCGCGTTTCAGTTAGCCGCTTGGCATGAAATTGCACAATGGTATGGTTATCAATCGGTTCCCGGTTTTTCTGAGGGGATATCCGCCTTCTCTCCCGAAGACTTATATTCCAACTTAGTAGGTGCAAGGCTAGCAAGTTCGCTGATTTTACAAGGTCATGCTGAGTCACTTGCCATATTCTCACAATCACTCGAAGCACTGCTTCCCATTGCATTACATCAACTTGGGGCCCAAGAAAAATCCTTAACTCGCCATGCATTTAACAAAATTGATGGGCTTTGGTGGAATAGTTCGAAGCGTGTTCCAGATAAATTTTTAGTGCTTAAGCGAGATTATGACACCACCGATAGCCGCTACCCTTTTTTACCTACCCAAACTGTAGCGACTTTAGGGCTAAAACTCAGTTTACCGTCGGAATATGCAGGATTTACGTTATCATCTCTCGCACAGTTTCGCTTAGTCCCCACCGATCATATGGCACAGCTCCCCATTCCAGAAACATATTGGACAGTTGATGATTTCAAACGGCTCGCTGAGAATGCAAAAATTGAAGATCAAAAACAGCAAACCGTGCCATTCAACGACTAAAAAAGTCGTCGGCCAACGTTGATAATTGGCTAAGGTAAAAGGTCAAAAAACGGCCTTTTTTTTGGCCTTTTCACACATTGAAAGTCGATTTTGATTCTGTATTTTTAACAACCAATACCACTCAAAAAATGCGAAACACCTCGTTTTGTTTAAAAATCAGACCACTGATTGGTCATTTATCAAACATAATAACCCTACAATACACCTGTTAATTGTTTGAAAATCAATCCAATTTAGCTTAAATCAGATTGTTGCAGCATGGAATCAAAAACAAAAATTGATAAATAAAGCATTAAAAATATAAATAACGGAATTATATATAATCTAAAATCATTGAGTTAAAAGAAATCAACACTTAATGACATACCAATACAGAAATTTACCTAATGTGAGTCGGATAAAGGTAGCTCATGAAAAATTATTCTGCTACCATTCGCTCGATTTTTGTTCAGAGAAACATAGGAGAAGCAAATGCCCTCTCGAACGATGAGGACAAACGCCGTCTTCGCTTTCTTATTTTTACTTTTGTTTTCGGGCCTCAGTTTTGGCTCCACCAGTACCAGTACGATGCTTAAAAAAGACTTCACGCTGAAGTCGGCACAAAACTCAAATCAAGCAGAAACACCACTGCCTGATATGCGTAAATACCCGTCTGGTACTCCACGTAAGAAAGCGTTTTTGAAAACGATTGTCCCGGTGATTGAAAAAGTCAATCAACAGATTATGGAAGAGCGTAACTGGCTGCTTTCCGTGCGCGCAAACACCAAATGGAGCGCCCAAGAGCTACGTCGCCTAACCCAGATCTGCGATAGTTATGGCATCAGTTGCAGCAACCCAAAACGTATTAATTGGGATAAGCTGTTAAGTCGTGTAGACATCATGCCAACACATTTAGTTGCGACACAAGCGGCTACAGAGTCTGGTTGGGGTACTTCTCAGCTTGCTCTACAAAACGGAAATTTATTTGGTATGCGCTGTGGTAGCGGTTGCCAAGTTAGCAAAGGAAAGATCAAAGGCTACTCAGCTTACGCTTCTGTTGAAGCAACAGTGACTGCCTATATGAAGAACATGAATACCCATAACGCGTATGAATCCTTACGTCACTCGCGTGCTAAACAGCGTCAATCACAAGATGAGTTAGACTCCGTCAAGCTGATTAACGATATGAAAGGGTACTCAGAGTTAGGTTCATCATATAACCGCTATTTGAAAGAGATGTACGCGAGCAACGAAGAATTGATTACACAAGCTCAACAAAGAGCAGCGACTCGCAGCTAATTTTAGTATCTACACACCAGGTACACAGTATAAAAATCCACTTTTTCGAAAGTGGATTTTTTTTTGCACTTTGTCCCACCCACTCGAAATATGACAACCCACCCCGCCCCAGCTATACTTCTTGAACTTTGAACTTTGAATCTTACATAACTTATTTTCCCTATCCCCGATTTACTCTAAATAATTCGGGTTTTAGGTAGGCGGCAAGAGAAGATATCCCTAGGAGCATACATAAGTATGTGACTAGGGTAGTTGAGCGCAGCCAACACCCCTAAAATTCGAAGTATGACGAGTAAATTGAAATATGACGAAATTCCGATTGCATGCCGGAAAAGAATAAATATCATGGTCACCCATAACAAATAACACCTGAGTCTAATATGAATTTCTTCTCATTTGAGTTTCTTGGCTCTTTTTTAGTTTTTTTTCTTATTTATTGGGGCTGCCAACCCAGCTCTAAATTGCAGAATGGGTTGCTCATCACAGCAAGTTATTTCTTTGTCTACTCATTTAGCCCTGACTTTGCCTATATTCTGTTTGGCTACACGTTATTTATCTATTTGCTCACCAACTGGGCAACGGTTTGGTTATCTAACCGATGGGTATATTCGTTATTAGCTGTCGGGATCATTGGCTGCTTTACCGCATTTAAATATTATTCTTTCTTCCAAGAAACTATTCAGCAAACCCTCGACAAGTTTGGATTTAGCGTTGGACTGCCTGTGCTGGAGCTGCTGGCACCATTGGGGCTCTCTTTCTACGCCTTCCATTCCGTCAGCTATACCGTTTCGGTGTGTCGCAAAGAAATTGAAAAAGCCGACTTTTTTGACGTTGTATTATATTTGGCTTTTTTCCCAAGTATCGTGGCAGGTCCAATTAACCGTGCGAAAAACTTTTTACCGCAAATCCAAGCTGAAAGCCGCGTTATTCTCGACTCTCGCCGCGCCATTTTGTTAATTAGCTTAGCACTGGTAAAACTGTTTCTATTCAGCTCTTACCTTGCTGAAAACTACGTTAATCCGGTATTTGATGCTCCCGCAGGCTTTAGTGCAGGGGAAATATTAATTGCCACCTACGCTTACGCATGGAATATCTATTTTAACTTCTCCGGTTATACCAACTTAGTCACGGGGATTGCATTGCTATTAGGCTTTAGAGTACCTCTTAACTTTAATGCCCCATATTTAGCGACTAACTTGCAAGATTTCTGGAAACGCTGGCATATCAGTTTATCGACCTTCATCATGGACTATATCTATATTCCATTGGGGGGCAGTCGCAAAGGATTTGTGCGCAAAAATATCAACGTATTAACCGCCATGTTAATTTCAGGTCTGTGGCATGGTGCCGCAATGACGTTTGTTATTTGGGGGGCGATCCATGGCTTAGGGACGGTGATTTTTAATATTAAAACTGAGCTAATGAAAAAACTGGGAAGAACCCACTTAATTCCCAATGCCCACGTTTCAAAATTACTTGCACGAATTCTGACTTTCCATTTTGTCTGCTTTGCATGGATCTTTTTCCGTAGCCCATCGTTTGATGATGCGCTGGTGATGCTCAATCAATTTATTGAACCTGGATTTATCGCCTCAATTAGCGCGAATCTCGGCTTGCTGATTGCATTCTGGTTACTGTTCTTTGCCTACCCTTATTTTGTTCAAGGCTATCAGTATGTTGCCAAAAAATATCAAGATATCGCTTGGTACTATTACCCAATCCCATTAGCCATTGTGTTGACGATTATGTTTATGCTATCACCTTCGGGAATGCCAGGATTTATCTATGCTAACTTCTGAGTTTAAAAATAACCTGAAAAAAACTGGGCAAGTTGTGCTGATTGTCATCATCACGGGCTTGCTACTGATTTGGTTAAACCAAAGCTCCTTAGAGCGATTCTGGCAGCAAAAGTATCACCAAGATACCCCATGGGCGAAAATCGGCGGAAACCCTGTCTGGGATTACGGGAGTGCGTTACATGATGGTGTCCAAGAAGCGGGGGCAACTTTTGCCTATCACGCATCGGGACAAAAGGCCGCTGAAGATAAACTTGCGGCCCAAATGGCCGCTAACCACAAAACGTTAGTTTTCCCACAAGATTTCCGTGTGGGACTACACTTTGTTAATGGTTATATTCATCCAGCAGAGAGCTTATCGGTTACGTTCCCTGAGTTATTAAAACGCCCTCAAGCTCGCGCTAAAATTCCGGGTCGAACCTTTGCGGGCGTGACTATTGCACAACCTGAAGGGCCTGTTGTTCAAAAACAAATAGCCAATATTGCCGCAGGGGATCAAGTCTTGTTTGCAGGGGACTCCATGATGCAGGGCGTCGCTCCCCATGTTAAAAACATGCTGTTGAAAAAGTATAATATTGAGAGTATTAACTTAAGTAAGCAGAGTACGGGTCTTGCGTACCCTAAATTCTTTAACTGGCCAGATACCATTGCCAAAGCATTGAACGATAACCCGAACATTAAAGTCTTAGTGGTATTTTTAGGGCCTAATGATCCATGGGATATGCCACCACAGTCAGGCTATAAGTATGTGAAATTCAAGAGTGAAGAGTGGGAACAAACCTATCGCTCGCGTATCAGTGAAATTCTCTCCACCGCACGCCAACATCATGTCGATGTGATTTGGGTGGGTCCACCGAATATGCGTAAAAACACCCTTTCCGATGGTATGAAATTCCTTCGTGGTCTTTACCAGACTGAAGTCGCGAAATATGGCGAAATGTACATTTCTGCCAATGACGTCTTTAAATATAAAAATGACGACTATTCCGACTATATTGGGGATGGTAGCAATGCTATAAAATTGCGCAGTGGTGATGGGATCCATTTCAGTGGTAAAGGGCAACAAATGATTGCCGAAAGCGTATTTTCACTGATCCATTTCGAAGAGGAAGACAAGGAACCTCATGAAACTGAACAACCAGAATCAGGTCAAGAGCAAGCTACTCACAGCTAGTGTCATTACACTGCTGTCATTAGGCTTAGTCTCTTGTCAAACCCCTGATACTAAACGCGGCAAAACGTCGCAAACTCAGTGGCAAGCACCTACAGAGCAAGGGCAGTTAGTCAATAATGGCGAACCAAACCTAAGCCAATTGGCATCTAAGCTGCGCCAAGGTGGTCAACAAATCCATATCGTCCAGATAGGGGATTCACACACGGCCGCCGATTTTTTCACGGGTGAATTAAGAGCATTGTTCCAACAACGCTATGGCGATGCAGGCCCTGGTTTTGTACCGCCAATTTCGGTACCGGGTCAACGCACCGCCACCATTAATCGCGTCAGTGATAAGTCGGATTGGTCACTTTCCAGTAGCCGCAAAGATGAGCGTTTTGACTACCCGTTAGGTGGTTTGATAGCTGAGCCACAAGGTAGCAAGAGCAATGTGTTATTAAAACCGTTGCAGCCTGTTCAAAATAGTTATCGCTTACAAGCACTGTACCAAAGCTCAAATGGTGCCCAGATGCAGGTTTCGCCATCCTCGTCTTCGACGGTTGCCTTACCTGCCACGGGAAATAGCTGGCAATTCTCTGCGCCAGTGAGCACGCAATTGCCATCAACCGTGTCAGTTGGTGCGGCAAGTAATCTCAAAGTGGGTGGCTGGTTAGTCCGTTCGAATAAACCCGGTGTGATGTTATCTGCCATCGGTTTGAACGGTGCGACTATCAACATGCTAGATAAGTGGCAACCACAGTGGAGCGCCACGCTGGCTCAAATGTCGCCGGATATGGTGATTTTAGCCTTCGGCACCAACGAAGCGTTTAATGACACCCTGAATTTGGCAGCTTACGAGCAAAACCTACGGGATAAAATTCGTCAAATTCGCCAGCAATCGCCAAATGCGGTGATTATGTTAGTGGGCCCAAGTGACTCAATTAAATTCAGTAATGCGGCGGGTTGTAGTGCACAAATGCCAGTGAATTTGATGGATGTTATTCGCATTCAGAAAAACATTGCCGCTCAGGAACATACGCTGTTTTGGGATTGGCAAGCTAACATGGGCGGGCCTTGTTCTATCCGCGCATGGGCATCACAAGGTTTAGCCCGTCCTGATAATGTGCATTTCTCTGCGGATGGTTATAAGAAAAGCGCACAGGCACTGTATAGCCAGTTTAATCAGGCTATAAACTAACATCTTCATGTTACGTCACATTGAGTAAGAGGCAGGAAAATTCCTGCCTCTCTTTTATTAATTCTGACTCTTATAGAAAAATAAAAAATCCCGACTAACCATTAAATATCCATACCTATTGGCAAATTAAAATTACGACCTATCACTAAAGCACATTTCAAAATAGAAACTTATCTTTTTTGTTAACTTTATAATTAGGATCGTTATGTCACTAAACTTTTGTGAAAAAACCTTTCATTCATATATAGAAGATCTTTCCAGTGAAACGGAAAGCGCATTTTATTTATCCGAAACGTTGTTATTAACCGTAAGTTTAGGTGAAGTCATGATCCGTTTGAAAACGGGTGAATGGCGTACACTAACTTCCAAAGATGTTTGTTTTCTACCAAAAGATCAAATCATAGAAATGAAAAAAAATGCCCCTAGTGATACTGTCATTTTGAGCATTATTCCTTTACCTGCCAATATCTTAAATGTATTTAATCAACAGTATTTACCTGTTTGTATTCAGAAAGAAAAAATAGGCAAAAAAAATCAGCTTTGTGTTGCAAATTTTGAGATGGTGCCAATCATTAAAGATATTTTCCATTACGCATATCAAGATATTAATGAACTACAGCAATGTTCTTATAGTGAAAATGACATCATTAAAAAGAATAAAATTAGTATTTATCTCAATTTTATTTTGGCTTTTTTCTTAAATGTGAACGAATTCATTCCTGCACTGCATTTATCAATCAATGTTTCTATCAAAGAGAAAGTATATAACTTGGTGTTTAATAACGTTGGAAAGCAAAATTCTAATTTAGGCTCTATTGCTAAACAGTTATACATGAGTCCAGCAACGTTAAAGCGCCGTTTGACTAGTGAAGGAACGAGCTTTTCTCAAGTGAGTTTAATGTCACGAATGAATAAAGCAATGATGTTATCTAAAACCAATAACATACCAATGACCCGCATCGCGCAGGAAGTGGGCTACGATGATATTCCATTCTTTATGTCTACCTTCAAAAAATACTACCGTACCCAGATCTCATCTTTTTTATAATAGCGGCGATTTTATAAACGCCACCTTATATTGAGTTTTTAGGTGGCGTCTAGTTCTATCTATTAAAAGTGATAGTCATTATCTAAATCGAAATGACTAGCGTCGGGTGTATGTATAATAAGCGTTGTCGATATACTCCCATCAACCGGAACAACAGGATTAGACACCGACATCACGCCTTCTATTTTATGGGTATTTCCTGCAATATCTTTAGATTCTACTGTGTATTGAAAGTCACCTTCATCTGCGAAATTTTCAAGTTTGAGCTCCCAGCTACCGTTCTTATCCACTTGAGTATGACCATAAGGTTTATTTTCTATAAAGACAGTAATTGTTGATTCCGGCTCAGCTTTACCACCAAACGTCACGGTGGTATTCAATGATCCCATATCGACTCTCAATTCTGCATTAAGATGTGCTTCAATATATGTAGGGGCTTGGGTATCAATGGTGATACTGCCCGCTTCTTGTGCCTGATTACCCGCGGCATCCATCACCTCGATGGTATAAGCATGTTGCCCGTCCGACAGTTTATCTGACGTTGGTATGCTGATACGCCACTCCCCTGAAGCATCCGCAACATCGTTATAATCTTTACCATTGATGTTTAAGGTCACTTTTGCTTTCGATTCTGTTTTCCCGCTAAACGTCGGGGTAGCGATATTCGTAATATTATCGTTGGGGATCCCCGAATCACTGCCTGTGCTCAACTCCCCTGCGGCACTTGGCGCAAGAGTGTCCACCGTTATGCTATTGCTGAATTGCTGAGTGTTCCCCGCGATGTCCGTCGCTTCAACTGTATACAGATAAGAGCCATCCGGTAATGCATCCCCTGCTGGCAAGGCCAGCGCCCATTTTCCTGCATTATCGACCTGTGCCGGATACGTGACGTTATTGATGGTCAAGGTGACCACTGAACCCACCTTCACCGTTCCGCTGAATGTTGGCGTCGCTACATTGGTCAGGGTATCGGATAGCTCGCCGCTATTGCTCGCGTCATCCAATTGGCCATCCAAATGTGGCTGCTGCGTATCGATGGTGATATTGCCCGCTTGTTGGGTCTGATTACCCGCGGCATCCATCACATCAATGGTATAAGCATGTTGCCCGTCTGCCAGTTTATCTGACGTTGGTATGCTGACGCTCCAGTGCCCCGCTTCATCTGCTATGGCTGAATACGCCTTGCCATTGATGCTCAAGAACACTGTGGATTTAGCTTCCGCCCCTCCACTAAAGGTTGGCGTGTTGATATTGGTAAGGTGGTCACCGACAATCCCAGTGTCTGAGGCGGCATCTAACGCCCCGTGTAATGCTGGCGCGGAGGTGTCGACGGTGATACTGCCCGCTTGTTGGGTCTGATTACCCGCAGCATCCATCACATCAATGGTATAAGCATGTTGCCCGTCCGACAGTTTATCTGACGCTGGTATGCTGACGCTCCAGTGCCCCGCTTCATCTGCTATGGCTGAATACGCCTTGCCATTGATGCTCAAGAACACTGTGGACTTAGCTTCCGCCCCTCCACTAAAGGTTGGCGTGTTGATATTGGTAAGGTGGTCACCGACAATCCCAGTGTCTGAGGCGGCATCTAACGCCCCGTGTAATGCTGGCGCGGAGGTGTCGACGGTGATACTGCCCGCTTGTTGGGTCTGATTTCCAGCAGCATCCATCACATCAATGGTATAAGCATGTTGCCCGTCCGACAGTTTATCTGACGTTGGTATGCTGACTCTCCAGTGCCCCGCTTCATCTGCTATGGCTGAATACGCCTTGCCATTGATGCTCAAGAACACTGTAGACTTAGCTTCCGCCCCTCCACTAAAGGTTGGCGTGTTGATATTGGTAAGGTGGTCACCGACAATCCCAGTGTCTGAGGCGGCATCTAACGCCCCGTGTAATGCTGGCGCGGAGGTGTCGACGGTGATACTGCCCGCTTGTTGGGTCTGATTACCCGCAGCATCCATCACATCAATGGTATAAGCATGTTGCCCGTCTGCCAGTTTATCTGACGCTGGTATACTGACGCTCCAGTGCCCCGCTTCATCTGCTATGGCTGAATACGCCTTGCCATTGATGCTCAAGAACACTGTAGACTTAGCTTCCGCCCCTCCACTAAAGGTTGGCGTGTTGATATTGGTGAGGTTATCTCCCGCAATTCCAGTGTCTGAAGCAGCATCCAACTCGCCTTTTAGTATCGGCGCTGTGGTGTCTACCGTGATAAAACCTATCAGCTCAATACCACTTGGATTCCCCGCTGTATCTTCAACCATTGCCCGATAAACATATTGTCCATCACTGAGCGCATTTGACGAAGGTAATGTAAATGTCCAGCGCCCCTGGTCATCTGCAACTATCTTTTTCTGAATACTGGCTACGTGTGTACTCGCATCGATTGTTAATAAAATTTGCGCCAAAGGTTCGCTACGACCGCTAAAGGTTGGCGTATTTATTTTGGTTAACAGATTATTTTGAATGGTAGAATTGGGGGTATCCGTAACTCCAGCAGTCAGGGTATCTGGGGCTATTGTATCGATGATTAATTGCCCAGTTATATTGCCGCGAATATCTTGGTTCTTATCATCCACTGAGATGACATAATCATGTTTTCCTTCCGCTAATGCCTTAGAAACTTCAATTTGCCAAACACCTTGATTATCTGCTTTTATTTCATACGCGTCTGCCATTTTATTATCAAAGGTCACACGCACGGTTGCATTAGCTTCCGTTACACCACTCAGTTTTGGCGTTGACACTTTCGTTATCTCATCATCGAGAACACCGGAATCTGAACTAAAATCTAAGCCGCCTGCTAATTTAGGTGTCGTTTTAACAATGAGATTATTTTCAATGTGTTGAGTGCTTTCTAGACCAATTACACTTTTTGCTTCGATACGATACGAGTAATTCCCATCATTAAGGGCGTCAGAATCAGATAATTTAAATAACCATTTTCCATTTTTATCTGCGGTGACTGCATATGACTTGCTGTTAATCGCTAAAGTCACTTTTGCATAAGCCTCTGTAGTACCACTAAAACTTGGTGTTTTAATATTTACTTGCTGCTTATCCACAATCAATACATTGTCTAAACCACCGGTAAGCTCTGGCGGGGTATTGGAGTAAACAAGATTAACGTCTAGATGGCTTTCACGATCTAACATATCTTTAGCGCTAATCATTAATTTTATACTATCATCTTGTTTAATCCCGACAGGAATATCATCTATCGGTAGCAAAACTTCCCATTTTCCGTTGTTATTTGCTTTCTCTTTTCCAAGTAATTTACCTTGAGCATCCTTAATTTCTACCCAGCTTGCAGGGGTTGTAGTCCCCATCAGCTTGAGCATGCTTTCATTAAATTCTATTTTGCTATCTTTAGTCGAGACGAGAAGCTGCTCATGGAATCCAGCAGCTATCTGAGGTGGATTTTTACCCTGATCCCCTCCCAGAACATTCATCGTAATTTCATGCTCAGTCTTATTTCCAGCAATGTCTATTGCCGTTATTTGGGCTAGATATTCACCATTGGGTAAATAAATTTTGCCACCAAACTGGCTTATATCAGAACGATTACTATCGAAATCTGTATTAAAAGTATATGTCTGACCATTCACCGAAACGATCGTTGAATCAATCATCCCTTTATATACACTATAAAATCTTAGGTCGTTAGTTTTCGAGATATTGGTTTTCGGATGGACGTCATCCCAATGAATCCAATTATTTTCATACTCAGGAGGTGTGGTATCTATATTTAGCGTAATTTTACCCGAAATCATACGATCAAGGTCGTGAACAAACGTAATATCGTAAATCCCTTCACCTTTACTCGGCACTTCAAATTGCCACTCACCTTTACTATTAACTTTAATTGGATAAATCTCACCGTTAATTTTCGCTGAAACATTTGCACCTATAGCAGCTTTTCCTTTGTAAACTGGTTTTTTATGGCTAGTGATGTTGTCACCCAACCTATTTGTATCCGTTTCAGGCGTAAGCGAGAATTTAAAATCGGAAACCACAATATAGGATGAAAACTTATACTCTGAACCATAAACATCATTTAGTGTGAGAGTGTAATTATTTTCACCTAATGGCAATTGAACATCTTGAGGTAATTCCACGCTCCAATTTTTGCGACTATTTGCAAAAGATAAAGGATAGCGATTCCCTGATATATCAATGTAACCTTGTAGCTCATCTCTATCCGAGCTACCATCAATAGTTCCTTGTAATTTCGGCGAACGCGAAGCGCTAAGATATTGATCATTTATTCCTGTCGAGCTCGACTCAGCAGCAACTTCGCCCTTCACGGTTAAGACACTTTCTTTAATCTGTACTCCGGGCTTATAAAAATCCTTTATTGATTCATTTCCCGCAGGCGAAACTGCTTTCACAAAAATTTCATTCATTGAATATCGGTGGTCTTTTACCAACAAACCCTTTGGTGGGCTAAAAGACCAGTTTCCATTTTGGTCAATATCTGTGATGGGATAACTGAATTTTTTAGAGCCCGCATAATCAGTTAATGTAAATGAAAAAACTAAATTTGCCCCCACAGAGGCTTTTCCCTCAAAATCTGGAGTCAGATCATTAGTCGACTGATCACCATGGAATTTACCTTTCTTCCACGGTGAGACTAATTTTATTTCTGACAATTCAGGTTTTAAATTATCAACAACCAACGACCCTTTCTTTTCAAATTTATTATCTGCCGTATCCGTTGTCGAAATGACGTACTCACCCGTGAAATTTTCAGGTAATTGTTTTGTTAATTTTAATGACCACTTACCGTCTTTGTCGGTCGTTGTCGATACCGCTTCATTATTGAGTGTTAATTTAATTTCAATATTGGGGTCACTTTGCCCCGTAAATACAGGCGTTCTGTGATTAGTAATAAAATTACCTTTAATACCTGAGTCAGTGTCTTCCGTTAATGCAACTGTCGATACTGCCGCAGTGGTATCAATGAAAAGATTACCTTGTACACTCGAAGACATTCCATTATCAGGGCGAGTTGCTGTCACGGTATACGAGTTAGTCCCTTCCTGTAACGTATCTGTCGTTAATGACCATTTCCCCGTAGATGCATCTGCTTTTGCGGTATAAGTGTTACCTGCAATAACCAAAGAAATATCTGAATTTTCTGTCGCAACACCAATAAATTTAGGCTTTTTAACATTAGTGATACCATCGTTAATCTTCCCGCTATCACTATCCGCATCTAACATAACCGATAGTTTTGGCGCAGTGAGATCCTCTTTCCCCTCTGACTGAAGTATAAACGTAAATACTTGGTTAAGGGTTTTCGTGTTCCCCGCCGCATCTTCGGCAGTGATCACGTATTGGTTGTCTTTTCCTACCGAAGCATTAGTATCGAATGCCAATGACCATTTCCCTTGCGCATCCGCATTGACTTTCTTTACCGTGCCTTTAAACGTAGCAGTGATAATACTCTGTGGATCAGCGGTACCACTGATTTGTGGACGCAGTAAGTGGGTGGTTTTACCGTCTGTTTTTAATGGACTTTGGCTTGCACTATCTAGCCCGGCATCCAGATGCATGCTGGTATCGACGGTAAATTGCCCTGACGAAGTCCCGATGTTACCCACATGGTCAACCACGTTTACGTGGTAGTCAAACGCCCCATCGCTAGAAACCGCTGGCAATGGAACTTGCCATTCACCCATCGGATTGGCCGTGGCTGGATAGGTTTTTCCATCGAAGGTCACGTTGATTTTCGCATCCGGCTTCGTCACACCCACCAATGTCACTGCTTTTTTCTGAGTAAGGCTATCACCTTCAATACCAGAGTCACTTTCCAATGCTAACTGCGCATGACTTGACGGTATTACCGTATCAATCAACACGGACTGCGTCACCGTCGATATATTCCCCGCAATATCCGTCACACTGAGACCAATAACATGCATACCATCGGCAAGCTTGTCGACCATTGGCAGCGACCAATTGCCGTCTTTATCGGCTTTAACCGCATAATCTTGGTTGTCAATTTTCACACGGACATCAACATCGCTCTCTGTTTTACCTGAGAATGTTGGCGTGGCATGATTAGTTTTAAAATCTGCTTTCCCTTCTAACAGTAAAGTCAGATTCGGCGACCTCGTTTTTACTGTCACGCTGCCCGTTTCTGTTTTCGTGTTCCCCGCCGCATCCACTGCCGTCACCTGATAGGCTGAAGTACCTTCCGGTAACGCATCTTTAACGCCAATGCGCCATATTCCTTGCTGATCCACAACCGTTGATAGTGTCTGCTGCCCTAATGTCAATGTGACTTGGCTTCCTGCTTCAGCAAGTCCCGTTAACGTCGGTAATGGGTTATTGGTGATACCATCCCCAGCTACGCCACTGTCGGAATTTAAATCTATCCCTGAATTAAGATTATCTAACTGAGTATCAATGATGAGTTCACCAGACACCGTGGTTGTGTCTGTTGCATCACGAGAAGCAACTAACTCATATTGGTGTTTACCCTCTTTCAATGGCGTTTTAATGTCTAAAGACCAATTACCTTTAAGATCGGGTGTGATGGGGTATTTTTGCCCATCTAAAAGTAAGTAGCCAACCGCATCAAGCGAGATAACCCCAGTAAATATCGGTGTACTAACCTGTGTAATATTATCCCCTACTTTTGAGGAGTCACTTTTTGCACTCAACCCACCTTGAATAAATAGCTGGCTTTTAGTTATCGCAATAACCGGTAATTCATTTAGTTTTTCTTTTGGCTGTTCTGCTGAGGCACTCGATGACGATGAAGATACTGAAGTGACAGGAGGAACCACGAGTGCAGGAAGTGGGGGCATTTCATTGTTTTTTTCTTCAGCACCTTTCTCCGATTTAACTTGGTTCATTTGCTGCTTAACTTGATTAAGCTTAGTCACTGATGAATTTAGTTGTTCATCTTTCTGCTCATTTATCTCTGTTAATTCTCGAAGCGCTTCTGATAAAGCTTGATTTTCTTTTTCTAATTCAATCAGGTTATGGTCAAGTTGCTTTTCATCATCAATATCAATCTTCTGATTATCTGCAACATCAATAATGTCGCTAGTGAATTGCTCTTTAATATAAACGGCATCTGCGCCAACACTCATATGTATAGAGGATAGAATTTCATCTTGAGATAAAGGAACACCTTTTTCCGTTGATAAAATTAAATTACCAAGAATGATTTCAGATAAACCATTCTCAATTCTTTCAACTTTACCATCTGGCATGGTTATAATTAAATCTAATCCTTGAACTTTAAAGGATTTAATGATGATATTATTTACTTCGTTTGAATTAGTCATTTGTTTTCTTGGCTTCGTTATTTGAAAGATTAATACAATATTAACCTTTATTAATAAGGGATGTTTTCCTCATTATATATAACCATTTAAAAATTAGACCCACCAAATTATCGAATGAGCTCAATATCACTATTTTTGAGCTCATAATCCGATACTGATAATAAAATACTGAATATAATAAACCCTAGGAAAAAACCTCTAGGGGATTATATTTAAATGACAGAAGAAGAAAATAGTTCTGATGAAGAACTTGCACCCATGGTTGATGGGCTAAGTGGAACCTTATGTATTATCATCTTAGTTTCCATGATTTTTATATTTAGCGGTCTAAAAACCGCATCTACGTATATTAATTTTGGACAGCTTAGGTTTGAAAATGTAAAGGTTGATTTGACTAAAAGAGTTATCTATTTCAAAGGTGGAATTCAGCTATCTGAGAGAGATACAAAACTATTAGAAAATGAATTAAATAGCAATTCGACTAGAAACATTATTTTTCACGGTTATATCAACAATAAGATAACTAATGCAAAAGAAAAGAATACTTATAATCTTCTCTATATGTTATCACTCACCAAAAAGCTAAATATTGATAAAAAAGTTACCTTAAAAGAAGGAACTTCCGAACCATGTTTAGATTGGAATTCATGTATTTATTGGGACTACAAATAATATGTATTATATCGGACTTTTTTTTCTACGTAATCACGTTTATTGCCTCATTTTTTGTTTCTTCAATTAAAGAAATGCTGCAACAATGTTTGTTATTAGCCCCAGAAATTAGCTATGCCATGATAGGTATTTATATCTATCCATTAGTTATTTTCTTATGCCAAAAAATATTTAAACACAATACATATCGACACTATGTATTTCTTTCAAATCAAACCAAACTTTCTGCATCAGTAACAGTTTCATTGGGATTAATTGGTACTTTTATCGGTTTAACCGGCATGATTGGAGCAATTTCTTCATCATTATCCGGCGATGGTGATGTAGCAGCTAAAATGGAAGCGATGATTTCATCGATCTCAATGGCGCTAGACTCCATGTCTTTCGCATTCTTAACATCCATTTTAGGGGTTTCTATCTCCGTATTATTATTGGTGAGTTTAAACTTTTTTCACTTCTCTTATCAAAAAGAGAAAAAGGAAACTCATAAAAATAAACAAGATAATTATACTAAAGAATTCAATAGCCTCCATCTGACATTGAATTCATTACAAGATATCAATATCGAGATAGCTAAAAAGTTAGTTTCTATTCCCGAAAATGGTGTAATCGCCAAAGAACTTTCTGAAAGCTTATCTATGCTGGTAAATACCTCACAACAAAATGCTGAGATACTAAATTCTATAAAAAATGAAAATAATCATTGGAATATAAAATTTTCTGAGCTTTTCTTAGAAGATCAAAAGATACGTTCAGATGACAATAAAAAAATAGCAGAAGGTCTTTTAGAGGTTGCTCAAACAACGCAATGGCTAAAAATTCAATCCATAGAAAACCGAAAAAAATTATTAGCCTATTTATCAATGGAGTAACCATGCGTCTTTCACTAACAGTCATCAGTTTATCATTCTCATTAATGTTCGGAAATATGAGTTTTGCGAATCAATCCGCAGAAAACTTCGATTCATTTATGAAAAAAGTATTAGATAATTCCAGTCCAATACAGATCAAAAAATTGGAACATGAAGCAGAAGAATATAGAGCTAAGCAAACCAGCTATTTTTATTTGCCAAAATTAAGCGCATCAGGAAAGATAAAAGATAAAGGTGGAAATACGACACAGTTAACGGCAACATCGATGATCTATGACAGTGCCCTAAATAACCGTTTTAATGAAAAAAATGCTCGTTTGAAAGCCTCTGAATTGACATTAACCAAAGAGAAAGAGCAATTATACTCTTCAGTAACTAATAATTTAATTGGCATACATTACCTCAGCGAGTTAACGGGTAAAACTAATCAATTAAATAGTCAAGCTCAAGATATTTTTAAGTTGATCGATCGCCGCTATCAAAGTGGGGTTGCAAAACTCAGTGATGTTGAACAAGCAAAATTATTAATGCAACGAATTGAAACTGAACAAAAAAATATCAAGATGGAAATTGAACAATACAAGTCTAATATTGAATTAGCTTCAGGGATCGATTTTCCAAAGTTAGGTGTTAAATTACCTAATGCTTTAATTAAAAAAATAAAATCGATACAGATTAATAGTGATAGTACAGAAAAAAATACCGAGTACTCAATGTTACAGATGCAAGCTGATGCATTGAAGGAAAATGCGAAGCAACAAGATGCTTTATTTAACGTTAACTTAATCGCTGAAGAACGTTATATTGACCGAAAAAAAGTACGTAATGAGTCTTACTTTGGTGTTGAATTAAAGGTCAACGTATTCGATTTAGACAGAAAACTTTCAAAATTATCTCAACTTAAATTATATGAAGCAACAAAAGGAAAAGCTGATTATAAATATAGAGAGATTACGGCTCGAATCAAAAATTTAAAGCAAATTTCCACCTCGAATGAAATTGAATTGGCGAGTTTACAAGCACAATTAACCACTATGCGCTCTATCATTCAAAGCCAGAAAAAAGAGTACGATATCTCTCAGTCCTCATTTTATGAAATGGTCAATACGCTTTTTGATATGGTAACAATCCAACGACGTATTGCTGAGCTGATGATCAACGACATGAAAAATAAAATGGAGTATATGCAGATCACTGGAGACTTGATTGAAAGTGAAACACTATCTTAATAAACTACCTAGTCTAAAACTGCATAATTTGAATAAACTTCGCCTACTTCCAAAAAAGGTGAAAATTTTACTCGCTGTTTCATGTCTTTTTATTGCTTATATTACCTTTGCCGAGATTGATGTTTCATCCCCCGGTGAAGGCGTAATTTCAGGTATATCCAATCGTTTAGAAATTGTCAGCCCAGCATCTGGTTTTATTAATGTTTTTAATATTAAAACTGGAGATAACGTTAAAAAAAATCAGGTACTTTTTTCCTATACCAATATTGAAGCATTTCATCAGGAAAAAACCTTAACCCACCTAGTCGAATTTGCGAGTGATCGCATTGATGAACTTGAAGAAAATAGAATTCTACTAAACGCGATTTTAAACGGGGATATTACCAGTGAATCTGAATTTTTATCACAGATAAAAACAGATAAAAGTAAAGGTTTAAGTGCCTATAAAAAGTTATCTGAATATCTATTATTGCAGATGGAAACGAGTAATTTACAAGCAAAATATTCAGCGCAAGAGAAAGAGCTAACTGAGCTTAATAACCAAATTACCATCTTGAAGCGTAAAGGCGCTCTATTAATCAAAGCAGGTGCCCCTGAAATAGAAAAACTCAATAATAATGCCGATATCAGTCGAACTACCGTGCTTATCACAACTGGTGAATTAAGTGCCCAAGCGCTAATTCGAGAGATAGCGTTATCGGATAAAAAATACACAACAAATCTAATTGGTGAAGTACAAGATAACGAAGACCAGCTTAATCGATTAAAAAAAGAAAAGCTGGAAAACAACGGTCAAATGGAATTACTGAGAAATAAAATTCGTGCGAATAGCGTATTGGCTCCCTCTGATGGCGTAGTCTTAAGTATTGAAAAAGACTTAGAACAAGGCTCCTATGTTGAAGCATCTAACTTAGTTATGGTACTGAAAAAGCATCAGGAAACTCGAATAATAGATGCCAAGATAGCAGCAAAATATCGCCCATTTATTGCGCCTGAGTTGCCAGTGAAAATCATCGTGAATTCTCCTGGTTTTAAACGAATTCTTCACGGTACCGTCACAAAAATTAGCGCTGACTCCTTTGCTGATAAGGATAGATCCAGCCAAGAACGCTTTTATTCTATTCAAGTTACCCCTGAGCAAAATACCGTCATTTCATCTGAGAATGATGGTTTGCCTGTCATGGTTTATATATCGAGTAAAAAAATATCGGTATTCAACTACTTGACAGCTTTGCTTGGGGACAATATCTCTTTTAACGTTTGGTGATTTTATGCTGGGTTTCGTTTCTGCATTATCTGCTTCGGTAGCCGTCATGGTGCTACTTATGTCCGTGCTACTAGCTAACGTACTCTCCACAACCATGGAAATGGAAAAAAATAAAAATAAAGCTTTGTTAGAGGGTGTTAGCGAAAAGCAATCAACTCAGGCTGGGCAAAGCGATATCGTGCAATCCCTCGTCTTTAGCCAAGATTCCTTAAAGGTGATGAAAGATCCCAAAATAAAGACTATTAATGTGTATTGTAGTTATGGTTACAATTTATCTTTTAATTCTTCAATGACTTATACCATTTACAATACGGTTTTAATTAAAAAAAATCTTCCCGGTATCACTATTTTGGCAGAAAAGCCGATCAACGATACAGAGAACGAAAACACCTGTTTTTTAAAGAGTACCAAGCATGAAAGCAAATAATTTCCATGAAGTTATTAATAATTATTTCGGTATTTTAGGGGAATCTTTTAATTCACCAGCTCCTTCCTATGATTCAAAATATATTCTTAATCATATTAATGAGTTTATCGATAATGAGTTTTTTACTTTTAATTTTTCACCCATAATATATTCAGAAAATAGCATTTTACCGATGATTTTTATCATGGAAATCCATGACGGGAAGTACATTCTGATCAAAAATCAAGGCGGAAAGTTTACCAATTTAACTACCCAGACCAAAATCACAGAACTACTTTTAGACAGTAAAAATCTATTTTTCTTTCGCTCTGTAGCCAAAGAGCTTAATGATGAAAAAATTTTTCATTCTCTAATCCGTTTAACCCCTAAATCAACCCTATTCTCATTGCCACTGGTTTTGTTTGCACTTTTACTTCCATTGTATTCAAACCTATTTAATTCTCGTTTAGTCTATAGCGAATCTATCGCTTCCTTGCTATACATTAGTACCATTTTTATCTTTGTGGTTGGTTTAGAGTTTTTTATTAAGCATATTATTCATGAATATAATCTCAAAAAAATCAAAAAGAATATCGGGTTATTTAATCGTTACTTTGTCAGTATGCTCAAACACGCGAATTGTAAAAATGCATCAATAAAAATACGAACCGCTGAAGCGTCAATTATGCAGGTATGGGAACTTAAACCGCAGATTATCTATGATATAGGATTAGCAGTATTATTTACTTTATGCATTATCGGTATGCTAGGATTCTATTCTATTTTGCTCCTACTTTATTATGCTGGGCTCATTTTTCTCTGTTTACATATCCGATTTCGTTCTTATAAAAATATGTTACGGGCGAATAGCTGCAACTATGAAAAGTCCGCTATGTATTATTCACTAGAGCAAAAAAAGCAGGAGCTTGCGTTTATTAACGATACACATTTTAAACAGTATATTGACTTAAAAATTGATGAAGATGAAAAGGTTAAACTCAAACTCAATGATGCAAATCATCACTGGATGGAAGTAATTAAAACCAATAGTTTTTTGTCCATGGTTGTGATGTATCTAGCCTCCTACTTAGCCATTGGCAGTGGGAGTTTAAGCCTAGCTTCTATTATTGCTGTTCTGATCATTAATGGGCGACTTTCTGGTGCAATTACTGGCGCAATTAATCGCTTATTCATGGTAAAAACCCATTTATTTCATATTCAATCCAGTGTTTCCCAACTGACAAAAAACACCTTTTTCCATTCAAAAGAAAATGGCATTGTCATTGAGGAGTTAGAGAGCTTTAAAGTCAAAAAAGTCACACTTAACTTTAATGGAAAAAAGGTAATTAGAGACTTAGACTTTGAAGCGAAGCCGGGTGATATCGTTGGAATTTCAGGGGCTTCAGGTTCAGGAAAAACATCATTAATTAATGTGTTGAATGGGACATCCAATCATTATTCAGGTGAAATTACGATTAACGATGTTAATCTCAGTGAAATCTCAGGTCGATTTTTCCAAGAAAAAGTCGCCTATCATTCAGGGTCATCTGTTTTCTTAAACGGCAGTATTCGCGATAATTTCAATTTACATGGTGTATTTGATAATGCGTTGATTATTCGAATCACAAAATTATGCTGCCCTAAACTGGTACTGAGCAAAGAGAGTTTAGATGATGTATTAGTTTGGGATGTTCAAGCCTCTACCGGAGAAAAGCAAAAATTAATGCTAGCAATAAGCTTATTAAAAAAACCGGAGATTATCTTCCTTGATGAATCCACATCTTTCATGGCTTCCCACGATGCATTGACTTTTTTGACGACCATTCGCCAGCAATTAGAATTAGAAAATACCATTATTTTCTTTGCGACTCATGATTTAGGACTCGCATCTTTATTTACCCAACATATTGCTTTATCGAATCAAACAACACACTCCAAATCAATCGTTAGCACAAATGAAATTGTAATCCCTAAAATTTCATTAAACTAAATAAAAAAACCAGCTTATTTCTATAAGCTGGTTTCTATTATTAGCGATATTAAAAATATTGGAATTACAGGAACATAAAGAAAATCATCCCGACAATCGCACCCGTCGTTCCTAAAATCGTTTCCATGATGGTCCACGTTTTTAAGGTTTGAGCTTCAGTTGCCCCTGTAAATTTACCGAATAACCAGAAACCGGAGTCATTCACATGGCTCAGAATTAATGAACCACCAGAGATACAAATCGCTAATGCCGCCAGTTGTGCGCCAGAGTAACCTAGCTCACCGATAACAGGTAGGACTAAGCCAACTGTCGTTAAACATGCCACAGTCGCAGAACCTTGGATAACACGTACTGCACCCGCTAAGACAAAACACGCGACAGCAATCGGTAAACCTGCGCCAATCAGTGAGTCACCTAATGCTGGGCCTACACCTGAGTCCACCAGCACTTGTTTGAATACCCCACCTGCACCAGTCACTAACAGGATGATACCCGCCGGTTGAATTGCCGCAGAACAGACCGCCATCACGCGCTCTTTGTCCATACCGTAACGGAAGCCTAAGCCATAAATTGCCAGCAAACATGCCAGTAATAATGCAGTAAATGGATGGCCAATAAACTCTAACCAGTTCTCTAGATTCGAGCCTTTTTCCACAAAGTGAGTCCCGATGGTTTTTAAACCGACCAGCAATAATGGGAACAATACGAGGCTCAAACTGAAACCAAAGCTTGGCATTTTGCCGTTAGAGCTTTGTGGTGCTTGGTAGTCAGCAGGAATTTCAATGCTAACAAATTTACTGATAAAGCTACCAAACAGTGGTCCTGCTAAAATCATGCTTGGAATAGCCGCACACAGACCAATTAAGATCATCCAGCCATAATCTGCTCCCATTTGTGAGGCCACCAGCATTGGTGTTGGCCCTGGTAGCAGGAAGGCTGCCGCGGCTGCCACACCGGCAAACAGAGGAATAGCTAAGCGAACCACGTTGTGACCAGTGCGATTTGCTACCGCAAAGACCACGCCGATGAGTAAAACAATTGCGACGTCAAAAAACAGCGGTAATGCACAGATAAGACCCGCGACACCAACTGCATAATGCGCACGCTTTTCACCAAAAAGGTCTAATAGCTTATGAGCGACCTGATCCAATGCGCCCGTTTCATGCAGGATTTTACCGAACATGGCACCTAAGGCCACGACGATAGCGAGGAATCCTAGAGTTCCTGCCATCCCTTTTTGCATGGTTGCGGTAATATCTTGGACTGGCATACCAGAAAATAGACCCGCGCCAATCGACACAATCATTAATGCCACAAAAGCGTGTAAACGCGCGTACATCACTAAAAATAGCAATAACACCACCGAGCCAACGGCGGTCAGTACCAATGTTAAGGTACTTAATGTTTCTACTGGTGCGTTCATGCTTTATCTCCCGTCATGATTTGACGAATGGTGGCACAGGTATTGTCGATAACCTCATTAAGTGCAGGACGGATATCAACCGCATAAGCGTCGGCTTCTTGGGTATCTGGTTCTTGCAGTGTATCGAACTGTGATTTCAACATTTCTGGTTTAAAGAAGTGACCACGACGCGCTCTTAAACGCTCTTCAATCACTGCGGCATCGCCTTTCAGATAGATAAAATAAAGATTTTTATTATCTTCACGAAGAATATCGCGATAGCTCTTTTTCAATGCAGAGCACACAACCAGAGAAACTTGATTGGTTCTTTGCATTGCAAAAATGGCACCGTTCAGCGCTTCTAACCATGGACGACGGTCGTCGTCATTCAGCGCATGTCCAGAAGCCATTTTCATAATATTGGATTTCGGGTGCAAAAAGTCCCCGTCTAAAAAAGCAGCTTGTAACTGCTGAGCAACGCCACTCGCCACTGCGGATTTGCCGCTACCCGATACCCCCATTAAGACAAATGTGTAGTTTTGATTTTGGGTATCACTCATAGGAAACTCCTCGGGTGTTGAAAAGAGGTTATTTAATTCTAGATTTGAAATTTAATTTAGGTTGTTATTCCGGTGCCCTGATTGCATGTTACCGGTAACAGGTTACGGGTAACATTATTGCTAGTGGATATTTATTTAGCAATTAGATAGGTGAAGAAAACAGCGGAATTGTGATGGTAATCGCAATAATCTTTTGCTGACTCGATGCAACCTTGCTAGATACTTTCACCAGTTAGTAACTTAAAACCAACATCGAATTTTTTCTGCGATAATTTCTCACCGCGCATCCTTGCCAGCAGCACTTCTGCCGCCTTGCGTCCCATAAGGTCACGGGGGGTTAAGATACTGGCGAGTTTTGGCGTCATGACCTGCCCTACGTCATGTCCGTGGAAGCCAGAAATGGCCAAATCGTTGGGGACATTGATCCCTAAACGCTGACATTCAAAAATAGCGCCGATGGCTAAGTCATCGTTGGTACAAAATAACCCATCAGTATCGGGGTATTTTACGCGGCATTCTTGAAGTAATTGTGCGCCTAGAGAATAAGAGGAGCTCTCTTGAGTCATTAAATTACGCGGAGTCAGTTTGGCATCGAGCATGGCTTTTTCATAACCTTCCAAGCGGATGATTGTCCGCTCATCCTGCCTCGCCCCTAAATAGACCACTTTTTTGCAGCCACGGTCGATCATCGCCTGCGTCATTTGGCGAGACGCTTCAAAGTTATCAATGCCTACCGCGGCATCAAAACAAGGCGAAATGCTGTCCATAATCTCAACAACGGGGATCCCCGCCGTTTTTAACATGCGCAGAGTGCGCTCAGTATGGGTACGTTCCGCTAAAATCACGCCATCAATATTATAAGAAAGTAGCGAGGTTAGGCGCTCCTCCTCTTTTTCTGCGCGATAACCATAGTGCGCCAACATAGTTTGATAACCGTGTTTGTCGGTGACGGCTTCAATACCGCGGATCACTTCTGCAAAAACTTGGTTGGTTAATGATGGCAATAGAACGCCGATGGCGTGGCTTGTCGCATTAGACAAAATATCGGGCGCTTTGTTTGGGATATAGCCTAATTTCTCCACTGCACTGGCAATTTTCCCGCGCAAGGATTCTGAAACTTGCTCAGGATTACGCAGAAAACGGCTCACCGTCATTTTTGTGATACCGACTTGGTCGGCTACATCTTGCAAAGAAGGTCTTTTATTCTTCATATATCCCAGATTATCTATAATACGCCGTTATATTTCGCTATGTTCTGCGATCTGCCTGTGGATATCAATCCTTGATATTGCTTTAAATCACAGAATCATCGACTTTTCAGTACTATCTCATTTTTACTGTTGACTCTGTTGCCTGACTTCGCTAATTTTCGCGCTATATAAATATAAGTATAACGATATTGATTATGGCAATGAACAGAAGACATTTTATCCAATCCTGCGCTGTCCTTGCAGCATTCTACAGTTTACCTGCATTTAGTCGCAGCCCTGTCGCAGAGGCATTATTCGGTACTTTACCTGTAAGCAGTAACATTCAAAAAGTGATCACGGCGGGCCCGCCCGCAGACTTGCTGATGTTTGCCCTCGCCCCAGAAAAAATGGTGGGTTTTGCCTCTATTAACTTGAAAAAAGGGAACAGTGAACTGTTTGCGCCACAATGGGTGAATTTGCCTGTTTATGGTCGTCTTGCGGGACGCGGTAGCACGTTATCCCTTGAACAATTATTGGCTTACCATCCTGATTTGATCCTCGATACTGGCAATATCGATGAAACCTACCGTTCCCAAGCAGAAAAAGTCGCCAAACAGACGGGGATCCCGTATTTGCTGATGGACGGCAAGCTGATTGATGCCCCGCAACAGCTTCGCCAGCTCGGTCGCCTATTGAATGTCAACCAGCAGGCTGAAAAACTGAGTATGGTAGCAGAACGCTATCTTAGCAATGCGCAGCAATTTGCACTGACTCAACAACAAAAGCCCCTCAGTTTTTACCTCGCCAGAGGTGCAAAAGGGCTACAAACCGGCACAAAAGGCTCTATTCACACAGAAGCCATCGAAATGCTCGGTTTTCGCAATGTGGTGGACATCAACAATTTCCACGGTTTGACCGATGTTTCGATGGAACAACTGTACCAGTGGGAGCCCGATATCATCATCACCCAATATGATGAATCCGTTGAATTAATCACTCACTCGCCATTATGGGCAGGACTCAAAGCCATCACATCGAATAACCTTTTTGTATTCAGTGGTATGCCATTCGGTTGGCTAGATGGCCCGCCGGGGATCAACCGTTTACTGGGCATGAGACGCTTACAGAGTCACTTTGATAAAGCGATTGAAGAGACGATGACTCACGATCTCAGACAATTTTTTGTGCTGTTCTACCACTCATCGCTCACTCAAGAGCAGGTCGACTTGCTAATGGAAAGGTCATGACGGCGAGCTGGCTCAACACCAAAACCAAGCCATTATTATTGATGGCTATTTTGCTGCTCTGTTTTCTGATGGCATTAACCAGTGGTAAATACTCACTAACCTTGGAAGAGCTATATCGCTTGTTTATCCAAGCGCCCGTCGATGACCCTCGTAGTAATACGGTATTTTGGCAAATTCGCTTTCCGCGTGTCTTAGCTGCCATCTTAATTGGTGGCGGGCTGGCGATTGCTGGCGCAGCTTATCAAGGGATGTTTCGTAACCCGCTAGTATCCCCCGATATTCTTGGTGTTTCGGCAGGAGCAGGCGTGGGGGCGGTTTTGGGGATATTTCTCGGACAGTCTCTGGTTTCTATCCAACTGTTTGCTTTTGTGGGTGGACTTATCACCGTGGCAGTGATGTATCTGATTGCTCGTCTAGCCCGCCAGCACGACCCCATTCTGTCCCTTGTGCTGGTTGGAGTTGCAGTCAGTGCGATTTGCGGTTCTGCCATCTCGTTAATGAAAATTTTAGCCGACCCTTACACTCAACTCCCTTCTATCACGTTCTGGCTGCTCGGTGGTTTGTCCTCTATTACTCAGCAAGATTTATGGTCAGTCCTGCCCATCATGATAGTGGGTTTTATCCCCTTATTGATGCTGCGTTGGCGCATGAATTTGCTGAGTTTATCCGATGAAGAAGCCAAAAGTTTAGGCGTAAATGTCACGCTCAATCGCACCATTTTGATTATTAGCGCAACACTGATTACCGCCAGCACCGTGTCGATTGCCGGTATTATTGGCTGGGTGGGGCTAATTGTTCCCCATATTACGCGAATGATAGTGGGTGCTAACTTTCGCTATCAACTCCCTGCGGCAATGGCCATCGGCGCTATTTTACTGCTGATCACCGATACGCTAGCTCGCACCATTGCTGCCATTGAGTTACCGCTAGGGATCTTAACCTCTGCCGTGGGTGCGCCCTTTTTCTTAGCCATTTTGCTGCAAACAAGGCGGGTTAAATGAGTATTTTAACCTTAGACAATGTGGCGATTGGCTACCACCGCCAAGCCATTATCGAAGGCATTAACCTGCATTTACCTGAAGGTGAGATGACCTGCTTGCTGGGCGCTAATGGGTGTGGAAAAACCACCTTAATGAAAACCTTATTAGGGTTACTTCCTGCCATTGATGGGGATATATACTTGCAAGGGCAATCCATCAACCGACTGAAACAGCGAGATATCGCGAAAGTGATTGCTTACGTACCCCAAGCTCACGACACGCCCTTTACGTTTTCAGTGGTAGATATGGTGATGATGGGACTCACCCCCTATCTCTCTGCGTTCAGCGTACCGGGGGGAAAAGAAAAAGCCAGTGCCATGGAGCAATTGACCCAATTTGGTATTGCTCACCTTGCAGAGCGCTTGTATAGCACCCTCAGCGGAGGAGAAAAACAGCTGGTTTTAATTGCCAGAGCCTTAGTCCAAAAACCTAAGTTATTGATTATGGATGAACCCGCAGCTAGCCTCGATTTTGGCAACCAAATTCGACTGTTACAGCATATCGAAGCGTTAAAGCAACATGGGATCACGGTGTTGATGTCCACCCATCACCCCCAACATGCTGCCGCCATTGCCGACCATGTCATTTTATTAAACAAACAACAGCAGGCACGGCAAGGCTCGACTCAAAGTATGTTAACGCTTACTAACTTGGCAGAACTTTATAATATCGATGCACCGAGTATTACGGCGCATTTTCAGCTTCCAATCAATTTTACTTGTTAAGGGAAAGCGTCATGCTTATTCACCAACTCGATTTTGCCGCGATGTATCAGCAGCATATGCAACAAGCCCAACGCACACGCAAAGAGCCGGAGCATTGGGATAAAAAAGCCCAGCAAATGGCGCAAAATTGTGCCAATCCGAACGATCCATACTTAATTCGCTTTCGCCAATTAATGGATTTTACGGGTGCAAAAACCTTGCTGGATGTGGGATGCGGCCCCGGCTCCATTAGCCTTTATCTCGCTAACCAATTTCAATCTGTCACCGGCATTGACTACAGCGCAGGTATGCTCGAAATGGCCAATATTCGTGCCAAAGAGATGAACGTCACCAATGCACAATTTAAAACCCTTGCATGGGAAGATAGCTGGGACGATTTACCAAAAGCCGATATTTCGGTGGCCTCCCGCTCTACCCTCGTAGATGACTTAAAAACCGCAATGTTAAAGCTCAACCGCCAAACTAACTTACGCGTGTATACCACCCACACCGTTAACCCGACATTTATCGATGAAAAAATTATCCGTGAAATTGGGCGCGAAGTGGTTAGCCTGCCAACCTATATCTATGCTGTGAATGTCCTGCATCAAATGGGGATCCACGCCCGTGTCGACTTTATTAAAAGTCCAAATCGAGGTGGATTCGATAACGTGGATGCGTTTATCGATAGCGTAAATTGGTCTCTCAAAGATCTCACCGAAGAAGAAATTGAAAAACTTCGCGCTTACTACGAGAAACAAACCGCAGACGGCAAAACTCTGCCGTTCCCATCTCGCGATTGGGCTATGGTGTCGTGGGATGTGGTGGATGAAGCGGAACTGACATTATGATCTACTTGCCTGATACCCTGATTGACCAGCTGCTTCTTGACGATATCCAGTATGGGGATCTCACCAGCCGCGCCCTTGGCTTACATACCCAGCAAGGCACCATGACCTTTACCTCGAAACTTGGCGGCTGTATCAGTGGGTTGGATATCGCCCAACGTATGCTCACAAAGCTGGGCATACACAGCGAGTGCCTATTTCGTGATGGGGATATTGTGGATCCACAAAGCCGCTTAATTCACGCGTCCGGCTCGGTTGAAGCACTACATCAAGGGTGGAAGGCAGTCCAGAATGTCTTGGAATGGTGCAGTGGTGTCAGCCACTACACCCATCAAATGGTCACGATATTAAAAAAATATCGCCCTAATGGGCAGCTTGCTTGCACACGAAAAACCATTCCCGTGACCAAGCCCCTTGCGTTAACCGCGATCCTCGCTGGCGGTGGCATTATCCACCGTGCTGGCAGCGCAGAAACTATCTTATTATTCACTAACCATCGCAACTGCCTTACAAATCCCAATGATTGGCAGTCTCATGTTGATACGTTACGAGCGGCAGCCCCTGAGAAACAGATCATCGTTGAAGCCGATGACTATCAGCAGGCCCTGCTTGCCATTGATGCCAACGCCGATATTGTTCAGCTGGATAAACTTCCTGTGGAACAGATTCAGCAATTACAACGTTTGGTGAATGAGAAAAAGTCTCGCTGCCGCTTATCCATTGCAGGGGGCGTTAACCTGCAAACCATCGAAAGTTTCGCTCAAACGGGCGTCCCATTATTGGTGACCTCCGCGCCCTATTACGCAAACCCGAGAGACATCAAAGTACAGATATTTAAATCTTAACCCCCCAAGAACATAGATTTAAAACCTTATCCTGCGGCTAGCCGCGGGATGGTGTTTTATGGCAAAAGTGACGCTTATCGTTATATAAAAATAAATATATCGATATCAGTCGCAGTAAAAACTAACTGGAAATTATTAATAATGAAAATAAAACAAATTACCTATTTGATAGGAATGGCGTTATTCGCAACACACGGGCAAGCAGCAACCGCCACTCCAGAGAAAAATCAGGCGCAAGCTGACGCTAGCCGTGATGTGATGTCAGTTTGGAGTACCCCACTCGCCGCTGACGCTAACGTGATCACTGAGTCGCAAATGAAGCAACTCAATAAAACCAACGTGGCTCAAGCCCTCAGCACCCTACCCGGCGTAGCGATTCAAAAATCCGGTAACCGAAACGAAACTCAAGTGAATGTGCGTGGCTTTGACAGTCGCCAAGTACCTGTTTTCTTCGACGGTATCCCGACCTATGTTCCTTATGATGGCACCCTTGACCTTGGGCGCTTTATGACCAGTGAACTGGCGAGTGTCGAGCTTTCTACGGGCTATACTTCCCTGTTACAAGGCCCGAACTTAATGGGCGGTGCCATCAACTTAACTACCGCAACCCCGAAAAAACCGTTCGAAGCTAATATCAGCCTGAACCAAGGCTTTGCGCGTGGCGCAGACAATGCCCATAACGTTAGCGCCCGCCTTGGTGGTCGCAATGATTTAGGTTTTATTCAAGTCAGTGGCAGCCAATATAAGCAGCGCTTTATGGGCCTGCCTAGCTCTGATGATAATAACCCTTATGCGGGGACTCACGGACGCCGCACTAACTCAGCCACCGATGATAAACGTTTAATGTTGAAAATGGGCTGGACGCCACGAGAAGCCGATGAGTATGTGGTAACTTACATTAAGCAAGATGGTGACAAAAATAGTGCACCGAATGCCAACTCCGATAAGCAGCAGATCTGGCAGTGGCCTGCTTATGATAAAGAAAGCATCTATTTTAATGGCACCACCCAAGTTACTGACGGTATTGCCCTGCAAAGTCGTGTTTACCACGATTCATTCAAAAACACGCTGCACCAGTACAAATCCGTCAAAGATTATCAAAAAGGTAATTATAACTACAGCCGCTATGACGACTACAGTAACGGTGCAGACCTACGCGCAGACTTTACTGTACGTGAATTAGACATGCTGTCATTTGCTGCACACTGGAAAGAAGACGTTCATCGCTCTCGCAGTAATAAAACCAATCCATTTGACCGTTATAAAGATCAAACCTGGTCTGTCTCCACGGAATACCAATGGGTTGCGACTGATAAGCTCGATATCATCGGCGGGATTGGCTATGACTGGCGTGATAGTGATGATGGAAAACGCTATATATACAATAAAAAAACGGGCGCAATGGAAGGCGTTCAACATTATGACAATAACAACCAACATGCCTTTAACTGGGAGATGATGGCGCGTTACCATTTAGAAAATGAAGATACCGTTCAATTCTCGGTTTCTGAAAGAACACGTTTCCCAACACAGAAAGAGCGCTACACCGAAAACAAAATGAAGAATGATGATTCATTCCTCATTAACCCGCATTTAGATGCTGAGCGCGCACTGACCTTTGATTTAACTTACAAAGGGCATTTCACTCCAGAGTGGAGCTACACCGCAAGCACTTACTATAACCACGTTTCTGATGCCATTATGGCGCACCATGTTGGCGAGAATAAAAAAGGTGGCGCATTACTGCAAAACCGTAACAGCGGCAAAGTGGATTATATCGGTGCGGATTTAGGTACCACAGGGCAGATCACTGACTGGATGGAAGCGGGTGTGAACTACAGCTATATCCACGCTGACCCGAAACATTACAGCGTACGCCATGTTTCAGAACTGCCAACTCACAAAGCATTTGCTTGGGTGAAATTCACGCCATATCAGCCGATGAGCATTACGATTACAGAAGAAGCTAGAAGCTGGGCATTTAACTATGTGGACAGCGAAGATAAGGTACGCGGCTTCGCCAAAACCGATCTCCGCGTGGACTATGACTTAGGGCATGGGCTATCCGTGAACAGCTCAGTCAACAACCTGTTCGACAAGTCCTATGAATATACTGATGGCTATATAGAAGAAGGTCGCAACTATTGGCTAGGAATTGAATATAAATACTAATACGTAATTATATAAGGCAAGAAATTACTTTCTTGCCTTATAAATTGAGAAATAAATTGTCTTATCAGTTAATTTGACCTATAAATAGAATTAAGCGAAATCCCTTAGGATAATTCCTATAAATAACCCTACTTAACGCCCTTGAAATTTAGTTTTATCTACCGATATAACAACAAAAACGAATATATTTATAATAATAAACTGGCAATAATATTTTATATAGTTTATTACTCCAATATGATATTCAAATCAATATTTTTGCTAATTTATAGCAAAAAAGCTCATCTCCGAATACTTGAAGTTATTCCAATCCCTATTTAGACTATACTCATAATTAAATTAATAAAAATATATAAATCCCCAGAATAAATTTAACTTAAATTACACTAAGCCACTAATTAATAGTGGCTTAGCTATTGAATTATTTGAATTTCAGAGAGCTGACGGTAACTATGATTGAAAAACATGATTATACAATCGATAACAAGTTTATTTTTGAGCACAGGACAAGTCGTATTTTTCTAAAAGATGATCCAGATCAACATATTGAATTATCTAAACCTGCCGCTCGATTATTTGGTGAAATCCTTTTATTAAATTTAAAGAAAGGAATTGCTACCCGAGACGAACTTCTTACAAATGTTTGGGAGGAATATGGTCTGGTTGGCTCAAATAATAATTTAAACACCTATATCAGCGAAATAAGAAAAAAACTTGAGCTGGTTGGTATTGATCCAAAAACAATTGTTACGGTTCCCAAAAAAGGATTTAGAATCGATAGTCATCTATCCAGTATTGCAATGGATAATGACAACAAGAAAACTGTATCCAGTGAAATTATCACTTCAGATAATTATGGGATAACAGAAACACTTGTCACCCCATCGAAGAACTTACTAATACCCCAAAATACCGAACTTACAAAAGTATCTATTTCAAATGGTGAAAATGAAACCGCAGAACTTAATACTCCAATAAGTAAAAGTACCGACGATTTAAAGACGAAACCCATTATAATTTCAGAGGAAATCGCCACTAAAAATGGTAATCGAAAAGGTAGAATGCTTTTATTCGCTATCATTTCATTCATCTCGATTGGATTATTTTACTTATTTATCAATTCACTAAATTCAGCCGGTGATGAAAGGAATAGCTATACAACGTTTGGAAGCCGAGATAATTGCGTATTCCAATCACCGGTAAAAATGAATGAACAGGCAAAAAAAATCAATCTCGATTTTATTAATAAAAAACTAGATAAATATAATATTGCCTGCGAAGAGCCAAAACGAATTATTGTTCTTTCTGATGTCAATGCCTCTTACTCATTCGATAAAAATGCTGCAATTAGTGTTTGCAAAGAAAAAAATAATAAGTTTGACTGTGTTTCCATTAACGATCAGAGAATTTAAATGAAAAAGTATCTTATTACTGCAGCTCTAGCTGCAGTTATTATCCCCATTACCTATGCGACCTTTGCAAAAGATAAAGATGATGTAAAACTTTGTCATTCTGAAATTGTTTGGATAAAAGAAAATGGCACACCGGATGGTGTTATCCTTAAATCTAAAATGTCATTGCAGGTTTCAGATAATCATAATGGAAGAATGAATTTTTATGGTTATATAAAAAACCAAGAAACAATTTATCGATTAGATCGTGCTATTTACTTTTCCTATACGCCAGTAGATAAAAAGGGAAATTATGCAATCGTAATGAATTCTTCATCAGTCACAAACTCTGATAGCACCCCCAATGAAGTATTTTCTAATTTCATTCAATTGGAAAAAGATAAAATAAAATATTATGTGAATGTTACTAAAATGGAAGATAATGTTTATATTTTGAAGGATGAGGCCTATTCTGCCTTCACTTGCTATGTTGAATAAGCATAAAGCTTAATAAGTTCTATATTAAAAATACGTACTTTAGAATAAATAAAAAAGATAAAAAAAAGCCTACCAACATTTACGTTTAAGTAGGCAAAACCGTCAACATGGGAAAATGACGAATACAAAATTCTTGCTTCTTTACATCATGGAATGGTCATTACCAGTGTAATTACACCACTAAAGTTACCCGGTGCAACCGTACCATTCGTTTTCAATACAGATTCTACTGTCACAAGCTCATTCGTATTTGCTCTTGCATTGATAACAGTACCAAACCAAGCAGGTTGACCGTTCAATGTCACTCGTGACGCCAGTTCACCATTCGGACGCAAATTCACGTACTCTTGCAACATGTTTGAAGAAACTTTTACTCGCATGTTTTGGTTACAAACAATAGAGAAGAATCCGCGTTGCGTATTTCCATTCAGCTCCCCAGTATTCAATGTACCGTGATCTAATTCCATTCGGTTATTTGCAACATAATTGAAATAACACTTACCTGCAGGTGGAGGTGCAATACCACAAATTCCACCGGGTAGCATTTTCGCAGAACCACTAGTGCGGTTCGTGTCTAAAAAGATACCGACACATTCATCTGCTGTAATAGCTCCAGAGTGACGACTATCCCCTTTTTTAGGAAAACTCAAACCACATTGGTTTTGCGCTGCATCGATAATTGATTGCATCGTCTTGTAAGTCGCGAAATTTATGGAACACTCCCAGTCTTTACGAGACCCAGCCCCCCCAATATTTGGAGCTGTATGTAAATGGTTAATCGTAAAATAGCAGTTCCTAGCACCACCAGAACCTAGAACAGCAACACATGGGTTTGGTTCCGTAGGAGAGTTCGCTTTCCAATAATCAAATTGGTAATAATAGGTATGGCTACTACCTGAAGAGACAATATCTTCAACATACGAGAAATACGTCGACCCATAACCAAGAGAGCTTATAAAAAGCAACGGTATTAAAAATAACCTTTGAATTCGTTTTCCCATTTCAGTTCTCTTTATATACTTAGTAAAGCTTAGTTAAATCAAAGCAATAGACTTTGATAATAAAATTACTCGTACTCAAATATAAATGTTGCAGTGGCTGATATTCTACCGACTTTCACTTGTTTATTATTCACAACATCCGATGTCGCTTTGATAAATGAATTAAACTGTAATTCATTCTTACCCGCTTTGCTGATTGGCATTAGCGATGAAAATTGGTTAATTTTCATCGGAGTCCCATCCGCCAACTCAATAAAAATACCGAGTCCTGGGTTTAAATCACTGCCCGCCAACGCAAGGGAACCCGGCAACAGTAAGTTTTCAGTTCCTGAGAATTTCACTTTCAACTTTTGGGCAATGGTCAAATCGCAATCTGACAGCACTAACGTGAAGGATTCATTAGGAAATTGAAATCCCGGCTCATAGATATCCAACAGTCGGATATCACCAAAATCGACTTCAACCTTTGAGTTTTCTGGTAACACCACACAAGGTGCATTTACCAGCGTTCCTTTGATTTTCATATTATTCTGCGCAGCTTGCGCAGGCATCGTTGCTACTGCAGCGAGGTTTCCCAGTAATGCAAATAAAATTCCAAAACGTATTTTCTTATTCATTATTGGTACTCCACTAGCATGGTTCCGTTTGCAAGAAAGTCGCCCGTTTTCAGCTCTTTATTGCCATCACGAACCAATACAGCCCAAAGTACCCCAGGGTTACTTGGGTTAATTAAATATTTTTTGCCTAAATCTAAAGTTTGATCACCCAGTTGAAATTTAACCGCAAGGTTAGTAACGCCAGTATTCAATCCATTGGTATCAAATGCACTTTTTGCGCCATTTAATGTTAAATACATGGCCCAGTTGTTCTTGTTTTCTTCACACTGGATTTGGTAATTCACTTGTCTCTTTTGAGCATTACCTTGAATGGATTTAATGGAAACGTTACCAAACTCCACTTCAATATCTTTACCATTATCAATATGGCACGGCGGCGGGGTGATTAAATTACCTTTAATCAGAATGTCCGTTTCGTTATCTCTCGCCGTTGAAGCGAAAGGGAATAAGATAAACAGTAAAAACACCCCAATAAGCTTATAAATGTCTCGCATGTTTATCACCCTTATTGATACTCGACTTTGAGTGTCGCATTGGCCGTAAAAGCTTTCGCTGGTAAATCAGCGCCACTTTTCTTCACCAATACTGCAAATAATTTAGTTGGTGATGCAAAGTTAAAACCGCGCCTACTTTTTAATGGAAAATCACTAGCATCCGCCTTAAAAAGGACACCGAGATTATCGACACTCGTTTTAAGCACCCGCTGGTCAAACACAGCGGGTGTGCCGTCAATATACATATTCAATTTTGGTTGAACGCCATCTTTGCAGGTAATGGTGTAATCCATTGGCTGTTTATACACTTCACCTTCAATACGCGTAGTCATGACATCGCCAAAATCGACTTCTATGGCTTGTCCATTATTAATCTGGCAGGGTTTGGATAAGACGACCCCCTTAATTTCTACATACAGATAGCCTGAAAATCCAAAGGCACCTGACGTAAAAAGAGTCGATGATATCAATAATACCTTGGCTAAATTTTTAATAGACATCATAGCGGTAGACCTTATTTTCTAGGTACGACAGAACACTCAACCGCGCTGCAGTTAAATTTCAAGTCAATCGTACCGCCAAAATCGTTGAGATATACTAAGGTTGGTGATGTCCCGATATCCCCTGTATTTTTTCCTAAGCTAGTTTCACCGCGTGGTGGAACCATAATAGGTTCAAAATCGGCAACTTCCGTCTTACCTTTGCTGAATTTAGTGACTGATAAGAAGTAAGGGGTTGGGTTTTTGACGATATATCCACTGCCCTGTTTTATCAGTTTAATGTCATTCTCTTGAGGAATAGTTTCCATTCTTTCTTTCGTAGCAATCGCAGCAGGACGATAGAACAGTTTTATTTTTGTTTGTAACGCAATTTGTAATACGTTGGCTTTTTCACTGCGCGGTGGTATTTCTCTCACGTTTAGGTAATAAACACTTTCCTGATCTTTCGGTAATTTAGAGATAGCAGGCACAGACTGAATTTTAATTTGGCTTTTTGAATCTGCCTCAAGCCTGTGTACGGGTGGCGTCACAATAAAGGGAGAATTTACTTTTTCATCTTTATCGTTTTCTATCCATGCTTGCGCTAAATAAGGGCTGATTTTGTGTTCATTACTTAAACCTACGCTCACTGATTTATCGCCCTCGTTGTAAATCACACGAGTTCTATCAATAGCAATGGCTGCATAAGCTGACTGAGCCAGTAATGAGGCGCTTAAAATTGCGACCGCATTGCGTTTAGTTAATAAATTCATATTTTCACCGTTGACGTTAAAAATTTTTTTTTAATTATTTACATGGCAGTAAAACATCATGCTCCATGTTGCTATCTAATTTTTCAGGCAGTTGAATATGACATGAAGTATCATCACCCCACACCACATCAAGCGACTCTGATGGGTTAACACCCGCTAAGTAAACAAAACCTTTATCTGAAATAATTCCAACTTCTACTTTCTTCGCATTTTTTACTGAAGCCCCAAATGGTGGATAGCTTCCATCAGCTAAGCTGATAATTCCCATTAATTTCTCACCCGTGATGACATTAAATTTACGGTAACCAATGGCACCTTCTGTCAGGGTTGCATACTGTGTGGATTGCAATGCTTCTGCATTGTCCGGTACGTTTTTCAGATCAATATTTAAGTTATTACGGTTGTAGTCCATCACACTGGTGACCACCGCTTTACCGTAACGGTTAGTTTTTATTGGTGTTACTCCATTTAAGATGGGTACATCTGCAACACCATTAGTATCGACTAATATTCGGGATCCGCCACTAATTGAGTTATTACGGTGTATCGCGCCACCTTCAGGTGTCATCGTCATACCGCCTTTTAACTGCATAGAAACGGCAGTTTGGTTATCCTGAATATAGGTACCACTCAAATTCAGCTGGCTTCTATCGCCATCATAACTGTATGTACCCGCAGTCGTGACTTTATCTTTATCCCAGTTACCTGCAGACACAGAGTAAGAAGAGCGATTATCAATTCGGCTATAATAGTTAACGTTATTGGAGTTATTCCCCCCAGAATAAGAACCAGAATAGCTTATGCTCGACTCATTTTTATCTAATGGGATCATGAGGTTTAAATAAATACCATCATCATCACTTTCGCGTGATTTCGTTTTATATGCCGTTAAGCTCAGGCTGATATTTTTAACTTTGCCAATATCAAAATAGTTTGAAAGCGTAAAGTTATACTGATTCGTTGATGCTCTATTCCAATAGGTTTGGTGCGAATAGTTCAAATACATGTTGGCGTTATAATCAGGGAACGCCGTACCAAAGATAATGGTATACAGTTCTTTACCGCTATCGACCGTATCGCCTTTATAGCGACGATCAATAAACTGGCTCATGGTCATATAATTTCGTTCAGAGAATCGATAACCCGCAAACGTAATCTGACTGTTAATTTCGTCAAACTGCTTAGAATACGTTAGGTTATAAGAGTTACCGGTTAACGTTTCATTGTCATCCAGTCGACCCATTTGTGCGCGAGAAATGTTGATGTTTCCTGATAACACACCAAATGGCGCAAAGTCACGACCTAAACCAAATGCAACGTTTTGATATTCAGATGATGCCTGTAAACCACCATAAACCGTGATATTGTTTGTCGCCCCCCAAGAGAGTGACCCCATGCTAAATGCAGGGCCTTGAGTATCATGGTCATCTTTAGTCGGTTTACCCATCACAAATTGATAAATCAGCTGTCCAGGGCGTGTCAACGTACCCAGTCGAGAAGTTTCCACCCGATAGCTGCTTGTTGTGCCATCTTGTTCTTGGATCACTACATCCAGCGTACCACCACCGAATGAGTTCACATCCTGAATACGGAATGGACCAGGGCTAACTTCTGTTTGATAAATAATACGGCCATCTTGTTTTACCATGACTGTCGCATTTGTTTTTGCAACACCCGCAATTTCAGGCGCATAGCCTTGTAAGCGAGGCGGCAACATGGATTCGTTGGTTTCTAAACTCGCACCAACGTAACGAATACTGTCAAACAAGTTTGATGCTAAATATTGCTCCCCGAGTGTTAAACGCGCACTCAGTGAACGAATCGCTCTATAGGCGTATAATTGGTTCCAAGACCATGATTTGCTGCCTTTATTCAGCTCACCATTTTGAGTTTGCCAATCGGCACGCAAACGCCATGCACCGAAGTTTGCACCCATTGTCCCTGTGGCCGTCAGACCTGATTTCGTTCCTTTATCGCCGGTTTGTTTATTAACAACGCGTCCTGTCGCGTTATAGTCAATAAATGCACCCATGATCCCGTCATCCCAACGAGATGGTGGGTCCCAATCAGGGTCTGAGTACTCCATGTAGGCCTGAGGAATATTGAACTGTACAACGTTCTTTGCCAAATCGCCTTGAATGGTCATATCTGGAACTGAGCGAATATCCAAACATTTTCCATCATCTAGCCATTTGACTTGGCTATTCCACTCCTTTTTTAATCCCAATAATGCATAAATTTCAGGCGTAATACATGCCAACGAAACTTTGTCGTCGTAATTAGGATTAAAAAAGGTGATAGGTTGTTCCATAGAAACTTTAGCGCGGTTAACTTCAATCGCTAAAGAGTAATCCCCAGGGGGGACATAGTTGGCGTGAGAGAATTTACTGAAGTCGACGTTTTCTTTACCTTCAGAATCAATGAAGTCGGTGTTAAAATCAACGGCCTCTTCAGAGAATGCAACCATTGGCGTTAACATTAAAAGCATTAATTTTGTAATTAGATTTAGCTTCATGCTTTTCATTAACTATGCGCCTATACAAACAAACACAATGAAGACGGTATGAGAAATATGGCGTATGACTACGCCATATTATTCTCTATAGAAACTGACTATTATTGGTAAACAATTTTGAAGTTAGCTACAGTGTCAAAACGACCTGTTGTAGCTTTCTTAGTTGGATCTTCGTTACCTTTAACGTATGCAGCGAAGTGCAGAGTAGTTTGTGAACCGTCACCATTGTTTAACGCATAGCCGTCACCAGTACCTGGGAATGCTTTACCGAATTCAACAACTTTATCAGCGCCGTTAGTGATGATGATACCAGCGTTTTTAACTTTACCGCCTAAGCCCAGTAAGTCACCAGTGAAGCCTTGGAAACCATTTACTGTAGAACCAGTAAATGTGATTTTTGCGTTTTTGTAAGTTTCAGTAGAGCAGTTTTTCAGAACGATATCGAACGCTTTGCTGTCTGAACGGAATTGGTTAGAAGTCAGTTCGTGTAACGCGATTTCGCCGAATTCAACTAATTGCTTCAGGTTGTCAGCATCGATTGAACATGGAACGTCATTAATGAAACCAGTAAAACGGATTTCACCTTGTGAGCTTTCTACTGGTGCAGGAGGAGTTGCTGGATCAGCAGCTAAAGCAACACCAGAAACGCCAACACCTAAACCTAAAGCTAGAGTTAATGCTAATTTATTCAGTTTCATAAAAGTTTTCCTTTAAATGAGTAGGAACTGCTATTTCTCTTTTTTCTCTTTCCTGCTTTCATTGACGCAAAATTAAGTCTATTTACTTAAGTAGTGCACCCTTGAAAATTCCTCTAGCTTTCCTACTTGATGAATTTCATTCAGGTTAGAGATTTTTTTATATAAACGAGCTCCATCTCATTTATGTGATTTAAAAAACAAAACTCATTAAGCCAACATTCTCACTTCTAAATTAATTACTGAGTCATTCATTAATTAATTAAAATTGATATAGAACACTAAATGAATTCTGATAACTACCTTGTGATATTTTCTGATGTCAATTCTACATACGTGACATATGTTGTCAAAAATCACCCAAATAAAGCGTTGACTTGGTTTTTTATATCGACAAAGTGCATACAAACAACTTTTATCCACTGAGTGAGTACTTAAATCTGAAGAAATGATAAATTACTTAGAAAGATTTATATGAAGACTTCATTTTACATTTATAAAAATGTCTAAATATTGCAAAAAACCTATAAATATAAAAACCTATATTTATATTTAAATACAACTTAATAATCCAGACTGATGCAAATTTATTGAATTTAAATTCTGAAAATCGTATTTTTTTTACCCGTAATCGCTACATAACAAACGAGGCGTAAGATAAGTCTTAATTAAAATTAACGTCAAATAGTAACAATGAATTTCAATAATTGTTTTTATTTGGTTAAAATTAACACTCAATGATTAACTAAAATGCAGCAATTAATGATTTATTTAAAATAAAAAAAACCACCTTTTAAATAAGATATTCATTCTTTATTAACGTTACCTTTATTAAAGTTAAAATTGCGTATTCAATTTAGTAAAAAAACTGTTCATTTCATCACCACCATTTCAAACACAACAGAAATGGAAGTTATGGTAAACTAAACAGTAATAAAAACTTGAAGCTATCTAGGTGGGGCCAAACAAGATGAAAACAATCAGTGAAGATAAGCTGCTTACGACGGCCGAACGTATTTGCCAGTCTCGAGGCGTGCGTTTGACCCCACAAAGAGAGACTGTTTTGCGGTTAATTGCGCAGCAACACGGTGCGATCAGTGCTTATGATTTGCTAGATTTACTGCGTGAAATAGAGCCGCAGGCTAAGCCACCTACCGTTTATCGCGGTTTAGAATTCCTCATGGAACAAGGATTCATTCATAAAATTGAATCCACGAACAGCTATGTGGTTTGTCACCATGTCGATAATCCAAGCCATATTTCAGTGATGTTGATTTGTGATAATTGTGGCAATGTGACCGAAAGTGACTGCACGACTATCGAGCAAGCGATTAGCACACTAGCAGAAGAAAATCATTTTCATCTCAGGCATACGGTGGTAGAAAACCATGGCTTATGTCAGAAATGTTTTGAGATTTCCAATTGCCAAGATCATGAACACTGTGAGCATGACCATCACACTACAGTCAGTGCAAAAAACACAGTCAGTTCAAAAAAGAAGTGATATAGAAGAAATGGTATACAGGAAGTAAAAGAAAGGAAGCTATATAGCAATATGGAAGATGGCTATATATAAAGAAGTGCAATATGAACATAGTTATATATAGCTATATAAAGAAAGACTATTCAAAAAATAGAGATATTGAGTCTGCTGCCAGACTCAATCGCTCATCATCAATGCCAGTCACTGTTACGGATAACCCCAACAGCCAGACCTTCGATGGTAAAATTCTGTTCGCGTAAATCAACCACGATTGGTGCAAAATCAGAGTTTTCAGCAATAAGCTCAACACGATTGCCTTGTTGCTTAAAACGTTTAACAGTGACTTCATCTTCGATACGTGCCACAACAATTTGCCCATTATGGACATTCTGTGTTTTATGTACCGCAAGTAAATCACCATCCATAATACCGATATCTTTCATCGACATACCATTTACGCGTAATAAAAAGTCAGCGTGTGGTTTAAATAACTCTGGGTCGACTTGGTAATGGCTTTCAATATGTTCTTGTGCAAGCAATGGTTCGCCGGCAGCAACACGTCCAATCAGAGGAAGTCCTAAATCTTCAGGTTCCTCTTCTAACAACAGACGAATGCCTCTGGAAGCTCCAGAAACAATTTCAATTACCCCTTTACGAGCTAAGGCTTTTAAATGTTCTTCTGCCGCATTAGGCGAACGAAAACCCAAACTTGCTGCTATCTCAGCGCGTGTTGGTGGCATGCCAGTTTGCGAAATATGGTCACGCACCAGATCGTAAACTTGCTGTTGTCGAGCTGTCAGTGCTTTCATCCCGTTCCCCTGTTTGTTTATACAGTCAGACTGTGAGTATATACAGGTAAATGGGTATTGGGAACTGTTAAATTAGCCAAAATCTGCATTTGTTGATGAATTTCTGGCTTTTTATCTCTTTTACTATTTTTAGCCGATTAAACCGTAAAATAACGCGCCCATAAAACCGTTCCCCAGATAAACAGTGCCAATCCTATCGTGACGAACACAGCTGCGGAGCCAATATCTTTCGCTCGCCCAGATAATTCATGGTATTCACTGCCAATACGGTCAACAACCGCCTCAATTGCACTGTTAATTAACTCAACGATTGCGACTAACACGACTGAACCAATTAATAAAATTCTGTCAATTTGGCTAATATCCAAGTAAAAAGCTATAATTATCGCAATGATAGCAGCAACCGCTTCTTGACGGAATGCAGCTTCATTGACCCATGCTGCTTTTAAACCTTTAAGGGAGTATCCAGCCGCTTTGATGACCCGAGTGAGACCCTTAGTTTGACTTGCCATATTTTTTCCTTAATTTTTAAACAATAATCAACTTTTGCAGTCAAAGTGAATTATCGATAACAGATCTAAACGTTGCTTTCTGATATGATTGCGCAGCATTACTAACAAGAGGCTATAATCATTTATGTCACTATGGCGTAAAATATATTACAACACGTTGAATTTACCACTGAAATTATTGGTAAAAAGTAAACTAATCCCAACGGACCCGATAACAGAGTTGCAGCTTGACCCAAACAAGCCAACGCTGTACGTCTTGCCATATCACTCAAAGTCCGACCTTCTCACGCTTCGCCAACAATGCTTAGCGATTGGTTTACCTGATCCTCTCGTGGATAACGATATCAATGGCACCAAGCTCCCTGCCTATGTGTTTATTGATGATGGCCCACGCGTGTTCCGTTACTACTCCCCAGATCCACGTAAAGAGTCAGTAAAAATATTCCATGCGTATCTGGATTTGCATAAAAACAATCCAAATCTTGATATTCAAATGCTACCTGCATCCGTCATGTTTGGACGTGCGCCGGGTCGCGAAGGGCATAAGCCAGCCCCGTTAAAACTCTTAAACGGAGTGCAAAAATTCTTTGCAGTCCTGTGGTTAGGGCGCGATAGCTTTGTGCGTTTTTCTCCGAGCATTTCTCTTGGCCAGATGGCACAGGAGCATGGCACTGATACCATCATTGCCAATAAACTCGCTCGCGTAGCACGTATCCATTACTCTCGTCAGCGTTTAGCTGCAGTCGGGCCAAAACTGCCTGCACGTTATGAGCTATTTAATAAGCTGCTATCCTCTAAAGCCATTGAAAAAGCGGTTGAAGACGAAGCTCGCAGTAAAAAAATTCCATTACAAAAAGCCCAGCAAAATGCCGTGGCGATGATGGAAGAAATTGCCGCCAACTTCTCTTATGAAGCTGTGCGACTGACTGACCGCGTACTGGGCTGGACATGGAACCGCTTATACCAAGGGATCAACGTTCAACATGCTGAGCGCGTTCGCCAGCTGGCACAAGATGGTCACGAAATTGTGTATGTACCCTCTCACCGTAGCCATATGGACTACCTGCTGCTCTCTTATGTGCTGTATCACCAAGGTCTGGTGCCACCACACATTGCGGCGGGTATTAACCTCAATTTTTGGCCAGCCGGCCCGATTTTCCGCCGTTTAGGCGCATTCTTTATTCGCCGTACGTTCAAAGGCAATAAACTCTATTCCACTATATTTCGCGAATACCTCAGTGAGCTATTTGCTCGCGGCTATTCGATTGAATACTTTGTGGAAGGTGGTCGTTCACGTACAGGTCGCTTACTGGAGCCGAAAACGGGTACCTTGTCGATGACCCTACAAGCGATGCTACGCGGAGACTCTCGCCCTATCACTATTGTCCCTATCTATATTGGTTACGAACATGTGATGGAAGTGGGAACTTACGCGAAAGAGCTGCGTGGAGCGGAAAAAGAGAAAGAAGGCTTCTTCTCCATGGTGCGTGGTCTGCGTAAACTGCGTAATTTAGGTCAAGGCTATGTGAACTTTGGGCAGCCAATTTCACTGACCCAATACTTAAATAACCGCGTGCCAAATTGGCGTGAATCTATTGACCCAATTGAGCCACAGCGCCCAAGCTGGTTAAACCCAACCGTCAGCAGCTTAGCCGATAACATTATGGTGAATATCAATAATGCGGCAGCCGCCAACGCGATTAACTTATGTTCAACGGCACTGTTGGCGTCACGTCAGCGCTCGCTCACCCGTGAACAACTGCTTGAGCAAATAGAGTGCTATCTGCAGCTACTGCGCAATGTGCCTTACACTGCCGATGCAACCACGCCGAACAAAACAGCTGAAGAGCTTCTTGAACACGCTTTGCAGATGAATAAGTTTGAAGTCGAAAAAGACAGTATGGGGGATATTATTATTCTGCCACGCGAAAATGCCGTCTTGATGACCTATTACCGTAACAATATTCATCACTTACTGGTTCTGCCTTCGCTTATCGCTAGCATTGTGCTGCACCATGAGCGCATTAGCCGTGACGCTATCCACCAGCAAGTTGCGCTGATTTATCCATTCCTGAAAGCTGAACTGTTTATGCGTTATGACGCAAACGCGCTCACGGAAACGGTGGATACATTGATTGATGAGCTGAACAGCCAACAACTGATCTGCGTGAAAGATGAGAATATGGTGGTGCTAAATCCTCGCCGTATCCGTCCTTTACAGCTACTGGCCGCGGGTGTTCGTGAGACACTGCAACGCTACGCCATCACGCTGTCATTGCTCAATGCAAGCCCAGAAGTCAGCCGCAATACGTTGGAGAAAGAGAGTCGTATGCTCGCGCAGCGTCTGTCCGTTCTGCACGGTATTAACGCCCCTGAATTCTTTGATAAAGCCGTGTTCTCAACACTGGTCGATACCCTCAAAGAAGAAGGCTATATCGATAATAATGAGAACGATATTTTCTCAACGAATGCGAAGAATCTGTATGCCGTGCTTGCACGCTTGATGTCACCGGAAATCCGTCTGACCATTGAGAGCGTTAGCCAAACTGAAGAACTTTCTGCACCAAAGCCGGCACCGAAAAATACGCCGGAAAGTGCTGATACAGACTCAGAAGCTCCGCAAGAGTAATCTCACAAGTCAATGATACGCACCAACAAAAAAGGGTAATGCCAATGCATTACCCTTAGGTTGCTAACAAAGAGGGATAAAACCTGGTTTTTCCCTCTTTGTGTTATCAGGCAAAAATCAATTAATTGATTTTCCTTATTTATTTCACAACCCTCAAACAATTTTAGCGGTTAAAAATAGCTAATCACCATACCGATAAACAGAATAAAGCCAACATAGTTATTATTCATAAACGCTTTGAAACACGGCGCTCGTTCTCGGTTCACCATCAATTGCTGTTGATAAACAAACAGCGCAGCGGCTAGCACTAACGAACCATAATAAACCATACCTAAGTTAGCCAATGAGCCAATCACCACCAGCAAGCCAACCATGACAATTTGCAGCAAACCAATAATCAGCTTGTCATATTGACCAAACAAAATCGCCGTCGATTTCACGCCAATTTTTAAATCATCGTTGCGGTCAACCATGGCATATTGAGTGTCATAAATCACTGACCAGATGATATTCACTAAAAATAGTAACCAACAAACTAGTGGTAAGGACTCACTAACGGCTGAGAATCCCATTGGGATTGACCAACCAAATGCAGCACCCAATACCACTTGAGGTAAATGGCTCACACGCTTCACAAACGGGTAGACCCACGCTAGCGCTAAGCCTGCGACTGATAACCAGATAGTCATGGTATTCAAACTCAATACCAATAAGAAAGAGAGCCCCACCAGCGCAGCAAATAGAATTTTTGCTTCTTTTTCCGTGACATCACCGCTAGGCAGTGGTCGGTGTTTGGTTCTTTCTACGTGCCCATCGAAATTACGATCAGCAAAGTCATTGATAACACAGCCTGCAGCACGCATTAAAAATACACCTGCCGTGAAGACAATCAGAAAATGCAAGCTTGGCGTGCCTTGGGCGGCAATCCACAGCGCCCAATAGGTTGGCCACAGTAATAACAGTGAGCCAATAGGTCTATCAATACGCATTAAACGGCTGTATGCATGCCATTTACTTAGCGCCATACTTCCCTCCACGTTATCGTGCTCCTTTATGATTCTATTTTACCCATAAACGTCATTTGAATTATGTTAGATAGTTATCTATATGCAGGTGATTCAGGTAAAAATATTTCGGTTAATAATAATGGTTTTTGGGACAATCTAAGTAGGGAGCGGCGTACCCAGCGATCAGCGCTGGATCCCATTTCAATATAATCTCGGGTTAGATTTTCATGACTAAAGAGGTAGCGCCCTAATGGGACTCGCCCAATGTCCACTAATTGCTTGTCAGTATCGGTGAGCGTCTCTTCTGGGATCAGCGTTCTGCCAATCAACCAAGGGATATTATCCCCATACATAATCACTTCCCGTAGCCAATAACGCTCACTCATTGGTAAGCATTTTTGTTCGTCGGCTGTGAGCATATCCAGTGAGATATAGCGTTCTAAATAAGGTATTACCGTCACTTTCTGACTATGCTGCTCAAACCGCTTGGTCATCGAGCCCTGCTCTTGCAACCAATCTAATACACTTTCAGGAACACTCTCGTCGCCCTCTTCTAACCAGTTTATCGGGTGAGAGGTAAAAATCGTTTCAGACATTCAATCAAATTCCACCATAGTAATTATGGTTATCCCCTGATTGCTACTCCAGCTTGTTAACGTCTAGCGTATTAAAGCCACAACCAGCATCGTTCATCTAAATTATTGGGCGATAGAATAGCACGTTGTTATAGTGCAAGGTTAAAGATAGATAACAATTTATATAAAAAGTCGCTAATTCAACACAAATTGTAAAAATTTTGTGAAAATTATTTGATTTATAATGAGTTAGCTTAAAAATCGTATTTTATTAGGATACTAATAGCCTGCCAATCACAGGCTATTAGTCGCTTAAAAAAACGCCATTAACGCCAGTTTTTATAGCGATTAATCAGCCCGTTGGTAGAGCTATCATGGCTCTCTACCCCTTGGCTATTTTCCAATTCAGGTAGGATACGGCTCGCCAGTTGCTTACCTAACTCTACGCCCCATTGGTCAAAGGTGAAAATATTCAAAATTGCACCTTGGGTGAAGATTTTATGCTCATACATAGCGATCAGCGCCCCTAATGAATACGGCGTGATCTCTTTAAGTAAAATAGAGTTAGTTGGGCGATTGCCTTCAAACACTTTGTAAGGTGCCACATATTCCATCTCTTCGACGGTTTTACCTTGCGCGGCAAATTCTGCATCCACCACTTCACGGGTTTTACCGAAGGCTAACGCTTCCGTTTGTGCGAAGAAGTTAGAAAGCAGCTTAGCATGGTGGTCCCCCAGTGGATTATGTGTCACGGCCGGCGCAATAAAGTCACATGGGATCATTTTTGTCCCTTGGTGAATCAACTGGTAAAACGCATGTTGCCCGTTAGTTCCCGGTTCACCCCAAATAATCGGGCCTGTTTGGTAAGTGACTGCATTGCCATTACGGTCGATATATTTTCCGTTTGATTCCATATTGCCTTGTTGGAAGTAGGCCGCAAAGCGATGCATATATTGATCGTATGGAAGAATCGCTTCAGTTTCTGAACCAAAAAAGTTGTTGTACCAGATGCCGATCAGCGCTAATAAAACGGGGATATTGCTTTCTAGAGGCGTTTGCGTGAAGTGCTTATCCATTGCATGAGCACCGCTCAGTAATTGAACGAAATTCTCATAACCGATGGATAAAATGATAGACAAACCAATCGCTGACCACAGAGAGTAACGACCGCCAACCCAATCCCAGAATTCGAACATGTTATTGGTATCAATACCAAATTTTGCGACTTGCTCGCTGTTCGTTGAGAGCGCCACAAAATGCTTCGCGATATGTTTTTCATCGTTGGCAAACGTCAATAACCACTCACGCGCGGAATGCGCATTAGTCATGGTTTCTTGCGTTGTAAAGGTTTTCGATGCGATCAGGAATAACGTCGTTTCAGGATTGAGATCCTTCAATGTTTCTGCAATTTGAGTGCCATCAACGTTAGAGACAAAATGCATATTTAAATGGTTTTTATAAGGACGTAGCGCCTCAGTCACCATAAATGGTCCCAGATCTGAGCCACCAATCCCAATGTTCACCACATCCGTAATGGCTTTACCGGTGTACCCTTTCCACTCGCCACTGATAATGCGTACGCTGAACTGCTGCATTTTTTCCAGCACTGCGTTCACTTCTGGCATCACATCTTTGCCATCCACCAGCACTGGGGTATTGTCGCGGTTACGTAATGCGGTATGCAGCACGGCACGATCTTCAGTGCGATTGATTTTCTCACCACTGAACAGACTTTTGATTGCATCTTCCAGTTGCGTTTCTTTGGCTAATGCCAAAAGTTTGTTCAATGTCTCTTGTTTAATACGGTTTTTGGAGAAATCCACTAAGATTTGGTCATCAAAAGTGGCTGAAAACCTCGTAAAGCGCTGCTCATCTTGTGCAAATAAGTCACGCATATGCACATTTTTCATGTCTGCATAATGCTGCTCTAGCGCTCGCCATGCCGCTGTCTGGCTTGGATTGATACTTTTCATGGATAACACCTCCAAAACAATTTCAAATAATAATAGATTGTAACTCGCCGAGGACACGAAGCTTATCGGTTTTCTGCGTTCTCATAATCTGCTGTTGTTAGGTCTATTCTCCCAAACCTAACGCCAACTGTCATCTCATCCCCAAAATGGTTTTGAAAAAGGAAGGTATTGGGAAAACCGATAATCATTTGCCCATCATTAGAATTACTGATTTACCTCGATTCATTATTGACGATACGTGCCAAAGTCGATAAATCTATTACTCCAACGTATTTCAAGCTGTTGATGTCGTGCCGTATTCGACCAGCGCCGCAGGAATTATTTTGGGTTCATGCATTATTTAAAGATAGGCGGTTTAATTAAAGGGATTGGAAAAATGAATACAGTAGCTGGCAGTAATCAGTTTGTTATCGCAAAATTCGGCGGCACAAGCGTCGCTAACTTCGACGCCATGAATAAAAGTGCGGATATCGTACTGGCAAATGATCAAGTTCGTGTGGTTGTGCTTTCCGCAAGTGCAGGGATCACCAACTTACTCATTGAACTCGCTGAAGGCTGTGACACTGATAAACGCAACGAGCTACTGCAAAGAGTCAAACAAACTCAATATGACATTATTGAACACCTGCAAACTGCGAACGTTATTCGCGAAGAAATCGATCGTCTACTTGAGAATATCGCCCATTTAGCCGATTCCGCCTCTCTGGCCACTTCCGATGCTTTAACGGATGAAATGGTCAGCCACGGCGAGATTATGTCCACATTACTGTTTGTGGAAGTGTTGCGCCAACGTGGGGCATCCTCACAATGGTTTGATGTCCGCAAAGTGATGAGAACCAATGAAAGCTTTGGTCGCGCTGAGCCGGATCTTGAACAGCTACAAGTGCTCGCACAGCAGCAGTTACTTCCACGCTTAGCCGAGTCGATTATTATCACTCAAGGGTTTATTGGTCGAGATGCCAAAGGGCGCACCACCACCCTAGGGCGCGGAGGCAGTGACTATACCGCTGCCTTACTGGCTGAAGTATTGAACCTAGCCCGCGTGGATATTTGGACGGATGTGCCTGGCATTTACACCACCGATCCTCGCGTGGTGCCGAATGCCCAAAAAATCGATGAAATCGCCTTTGATGAAGCAGCTGAAATGGCGACTTTCGGCGCAAAAATCCTGCATCCAGCCACGTTATTACCCGCAGTGCGTGCAGGGATCCCTGTATTCGTCGGCTCGAGTAAAGCCCCAGAAGCAGGTGGGACGATTGTCAGCGACCAAACGGAAAACCCACCGCAATTTAGAGCACTCGCATTACGCCGCAAGCAAACGTTACTGACGCTGCACAGTTTGAAAATGCTACATGCCCGTGGTTTCCTGGCAGAGATTTTTACTATCTTGCTGCGCCATAATATTTCCGTGGATTTGATCACCACGTCGGAAGTGAGTGTCGCACTGACATTAGATACAACGGGCTCAACAGGCACTAATGGTAGCTTGCTGACCAATGCCTTAATGACAGAATTATCCGCGCTGTGCCGCGTAGAAGTGGAAGAAAACCTTGCTCTGGTGGCTATTATTGGTAACCAACTTTCACAAGTGAACGGGCTCGGCAAACAGATTTTCGGCGCGCTGGAATCCTTTAATATCCGTATGATCAGCTACGGTGCTAGCAGCCATAATATTTGTCTGCTTGTGCCGGGTAACGACGCGGAAGAGATTGTTCGCACGCTGCACAATAATCTTTTTGAGTGATGGCGAATAGCTATCCATAAACGATAACGGGCAATCTTTTGATTGCCCGTTTGACTATTGATAAACCCATCAGGTTTGGAAATGGCTCTTTTGGGTTGTAAAATTAACAAGGAAAATCAATTTAACGACTTAGGAAAGAGGTAATCAGCCCACTAAACGTCGACTCACCCGCAAAAGCATAAGTGCTTTTTAGCTCTTCTCCGCGAATATCTGCAAAGCGCGCTAACGCCAATTCTTCGCTATTCGCCTCTATCTCTTCAAACTGCTTTTGGTAACCCGTATTCACTAACTCGGTAGCTTTCTGGATTTCAGTCATCTCTAACGCAACAACTTCGTCAGATTTAATAAAAAAACAATAAGTGCTCATTTGACACCTCATTTTTTCATACTCAAAAAACAACTAGACTCGTTCTAATCTAATGGAGAGATTTACAACAAAGACTCAACAAAGAACCAGTTAATAAAACTATACTTCATTATTTAGCTAAATAAAAATAGCTTCCTAATTCACAAAGATTGATAAATTTTATGGTGTAGAAATACGTATTTTTTAAAAAAGAAAGAGTAAGAGAGTAATTTTCAAGAATATCAAAATGATATTTGTCATTACGATAAAAAAGCAAAATAGATAAAGATGATTAAAAGCCAATAGCATTAATAAGGTTATTGGCTTTTAAATGAAATAGAATGGATTCTTTTATTGATTCATTTTTTAGAAGGCAATGAATTTTTTACACTTTCTGTATATTGCAGCATATTCGCTTTCGCATTATGGTCTTTTTGCAATAATGCTAAGTTATTTTTTGCGGTCACATTACCCAGTTTATCCGCACGCTCAAACCACATAATGGCGCGGAAAATATTTTTACTGCCGCCTTCTCCTCGGGCATACATCACGCCGAGGTTATTTTGCGCATCACTGTTTTCTTTGAATGCAGCGGACTCCAAAAGCTCTCGTGCTTTTTGGCTATCTTGCTGAACCCCAGTTCCAGTCAGGTAGAAAATTGCCAACTGGCTTTTGGCTTCCATATTGTCTTCTTTAGTGGCTTCCAGCCACTTCACAATCTGCTGGATCTCAACATCTTTCAACTGACCCGCCAGATATAAATTCGCCAACTTTAATTGTGCATCGACAATATCTGAATCGGCTAATTCGATATACCACTGGGTCGCTTTGGCCATATCAGGTTTAACGCCGCCGAGGCCTTTTTCATAATACTCAGCCACTTTCATGGCGGCTTCAGCAGACTCATTATCCGCTGCCATTTGGTACCACTTAAAGGCTTCGCTCAGGTCTTGTCCAACGCCATCGCCTGTCTCATATGCTTGTGCTAGCGCATATTGAGCCGAAAATTCACCTTGGTTTGCCGCGCGTTTATACCAGTAAACGGCTTGGTAGTTATTTTGCTCAACAAGCGGGTGGCCCTTGCTGTAAAAGTCCCCCATGTTTTTTTGTGCAACTGGGGAGCCCATATTCGCGGCTTGGCGATACAGGTAAATCGCCGTGTCCTCATCTTTTTCCATGCCTTCGCCATTTTCATACATCACGGCTAAGTTGTTCACGGCAGAGGCTACACCATTACGTGCACTGCGCTCATACCATGTAAAAGCTTTATTGTAGTCAATATCACCACCAAGCCCATCATGGTAGAACAACCCAATGGCAAACTGTGCATATTCTTGCTCTTGCTCTGCGGCTTCATAATACCAAGCGCGTGCTTGTTTATAGTCTTTTTCGACACCTAAACCACGCTCAAATAAATAGCCCATCGCATATTGGCAGTATGCATCACCTTTTTCGGCGCATTTACGGTACCAATTACCCGCTTGCTCATAATCCTTTTTGCGCTGCGCCAGCATACCAATGTAATAATCACCATCATTACTATTTAAATCTGAAGCTTTCTTAAACCAGTAATAGGCTTTATTTTCATCGACATCGAGAAAATCTGTGCCATCCAAATAAGCGACACCCACGTCAATCATGGCATCAACTTTGCCCGCATTGGCCTCTTTAATGCTACTTTGGAAATCGGTTGGAAGGTTGCTTGGCTCAGTCACTTCAAGGGCTTTAGGTAAAGGTTCAACTAAAGCAGAATCCGCCTGAGGTGTTAAAACCACAGGGGTGATCATTGGGGTAGAAGATTGATTAGCAGTCGCTTTGGTTGGTTGGTTATGAAACGAACCCGACTCTATTGGCTCTGCTTGCACATAAGGGGCACAGATAATGCAGAAACTAAATAAGAGAGAGGGTAATTTCATGACATTTACTCACAGCTTGGCATTGACCACTGCTATATAAGATATCATTCCCATACAAAAATCATAAGGACTATAAGCAGAAAATAACCAAATGATGTGAATTTTTAAGAAAATAATTTGGGTGATTATCGTAATTGGTTATAAAACGAGCTAATCACCCTCTAATTAATAATTAAATTGTCTTAATGCGGAAAATTAATTAACGCGATATCCACCATGCTTACTGGCAAATAAATTAAACTTACCCCACTCAATTAAAATCAATTCCAATTTTTGATGGCTAATTTTGCATAGCGTCGATATTTGGGAAACCACAAAATGGTTTTCACCCACTAATTCTTCTGAAAATACCTCGGCAATTAATCCACTCTCTTTCGCTGTAATTAACCAGCCATCATTGGTCGCAAATTTATGAACCGGAACCATACCGTCTTTGGTACTTTCTTTAGAGAGTAACTTATCTTCTGCTTGTTGGGCTTGATAAAATGCGTCGATTTCCTCTTGTGAAGGGATCGGCTCAACCCGCTCTTGGTTTTCCAAGAACAGGTAAATTTCTTCTGCTCTTGCTGGCGTTAACTCGCTTCTTAACCAAATTTGGTTAAAGCAATGTTCCGTCAATGAATCTTCAGTATCCAGCTTATCCATGATTTGCAAAATGCTCATCATGGCACTCACCGCATCTTCGCTCATCATAAATGTTTCTGGTGCGGCGCTATTTTGGATCTGATAAGGATAGACTACCGAAGATGGCAGTTTTCCTTCAATTATAAATTCATAGCTCATCATTTGCTCCCAATAGATTTCCTACCTATAAGATGGAGGCGAATAACTGAAAAATCAATCTTATGAATCAAATCAATCTTCTGGGTCATAGCCTAAATTTGGCGCTAGCCAGCGTTCTAATTCTGCGACAGTCATTCCTTTGCGTTTGGCATAATCTTCAATTTGATCTTTTTGCACCTGTGCCACCGCAAAGTATTTACTATCCGGGTGACTAAAGTACCAACCCGATACTGAGGCACCCGGCCACATTGCATAAGAGCTGGTCAATTTCATCCCAATTTTGTCTTCCACATTCAGGAGTTGCCAGATTTTTTCCTTTTCTGTGTGTTCAGGACAAGCGGCATAACCCGGCGCAGGGCGAATTCCTTGATAATTTTCACGGATCAACTCTTCGTTGCTCAGCGCTTCCTCTGACGCATAGCCCCAATACTGGGTTCTGACTTGTTGATGCAAATATTCTGCGAAGGCTTCTGCTAAGCGATCAGCCAAGGCTTTCACCATGATTTTATTATAATCATCGTGGGCATTTTCATACTGCTGGGCCAATGCATCCTCTTCTAATCCGCCAGTAACCGCAAATGCACCGATATAGTCCGCTTTACCACTCTCTTTCGGTGCCACAAAATCGGATAAACAGTAGTTAGGAAAATCTGTTTTCAACGTTTGTTGGCGTAAATTCAGTGAAACTGCTTGGACTTCATTTCGAGCAGAGGAACGATAGATTTCCACATCATCCACTACGCGGTTTGCAGGGAAAATTCCAAAGATCCCTTTTGGCGTCAGTAATTTTTGGCTATCCAGTGTGTCGAGCATCGCATTCGCATCAGCCAACAATTTGCGCGCCTCTTCCCCAACCACTTCATCTTCCAGAATTCGCGGATATTTACCTGCCAATGACCATGTCATAAAGAATGGCGTCCAGTCGATATAGTCACGCAATGTTTTAATGGATGCCGTTACTTCTTGAACGCCTAGGAATTTAGGAACTGGTGGCTGGTACTGTTGCCAGTCAATATTCACCCCATTAGCTCGAGCGGCTTCTAATGTGACGGGTGGCGTTCTTGGTTTTTTACGCCCATGTTGCAGGCGAACTGTGTCATATTCACGGCGTGTTCGGGCAACAAACTCGGCTTTTTGGGTTGCTGAAAGTAATGCGGAGACAACACCCACCGTACGGGATGCATTCTGCACATAGACAGTGGGTCCTGAATAGTTTTGCTCGATTTTTACGGCGGTGTGGGCTTTCGAGGTGGTTGCCCCGCCAATCAATAGCGGTAAGGTAAACCCTTGTCGCTCCATCTCTTTTGCCACATGCACCATTTCATCCAACGACGGTGTAATCAGCCCCGATAAACCGATAATATCGACCTTCTGTTCTCGGGCAGTTTTCAGGATCGTTTCACATGGCACCATGACGCCTAAGTCAATGATTTCATAGTTATTACACTGCAAAACGACGCCCACGATATTTTTACCAATGTCGTGTACATCCCCTTTTACCGTCGCTAATAATATTTTACCTGCGCTGCTTCCCGACTGTTTTAGCTCCTGAATATACGGCTCTAAGTACGCCACGGCTTGCTTCATCACGCGGGCAGATTTCACCACTTGGGGCAGAAACATTTTCCCTTCACCAAATAGGTCACCCACCACGTTCATACCATTCATTAAGGGGCCTTCGATCACTTCGATAGGGCTTGATGCACGTTGGCGAGTCTCTTGTGTATCTTGGATAATAAATTCCGTGATCCCTTTCACTAGCGAGTATTCAAGCCGTTTTTCCACTTCCCAGCTGCGCCATTCCGCTTGTTGAACTTGCTGCTCTTGTCCCCCTGTTCCACGGTATTTTTCAGCCAATTCCAGCAGCTTTTCAGTGCCGTCTTCTCGGCGATTGAGGATCACATCTTCTACCGCGTTTTTGAGCTCGGCGGGAAGATCGTCATAAATGGCCAGTTGCCCCGCATTGACGATCCCCATATCCATCCCATTGCGGATCGCGTGATACAGGAAAACAGCGTGAATAGCTTCACGTACCGGATCATTCCCTCGGAATGAGAAAGAGACGTTAGACACCCCACCGGAGATCAATGCATGGGGCAGTTGATCTTTAATATCTTTACAGACTTCAATAAAATCAACAGCATAGTTATTATGCTCTTCAATCCCCGTAGCAACCGCAAAAATGTTCGGGTCAAAAATAATATCTTCAGGCGGAAAACCGACTGTTTCTGTCAATATTTGGTATGCGCGGCGGCAAATTTCGATTTTACGCTCGCGGGTATCTGCTTGCCCCACTTCATCGAACGCCATAACCACCATCGCTGCACCATATTTACGGACTAATTTGGCGTGTTCAATAAAGGCATCAACTCCCTCTTTCATTGAGATGGAGTTCACGATCCCTTTGCCTTGGATGCACTTCAGCCCTTTTTCGATCACGTCCCATTTCGAGGAGTCGATCATAATAGGCACCCGTGCAATATCAGGCTCCCCCGCGATCAAATTCAGAAAACGTACCATCGCCGCGTGGGAATCTAGCATTCCCTCATCCATATTGATGTCGATGATCTGCGCGCCGTTTTCCACTTGTTGACGAGCGATATCAAGAGCTTCTTGGTAATTTTCTTCTTTAATTAAACGCTTAAATTTTGCCGAGCCTGTGACGTTAGTTCGCTCACCCACGTTCACAAACAGAGACTGCGCGCCAATATTCAGCGGCTCTAAACCGGATAACCGACATTCCACTGGCAATTTTGGTAACTGTCGAGGTTTAAGACCCTCAACGGCTTGCGCCATTTTTTGGATATGAAGTGGTGTGGTACCACAGCATCCACCGACAATATTTAAAAAGCCGGCTTCCGCCCATTCGCGGATCTGCTGCGCCATATTTTGGGCATCAAGATCGTATTCACCGAATGCATTCGGTAATCCTGCATTGGGGTGGGCGCTAACATAGCACTCTGAAATACGAGATAATTCAGCGATATATTGACGAAGTTCATCAGGCCCCAGTGCGCAGTTAAGCCCAAATGATAGCGGCTGAGAGTGACGCAATGAGTTATAAAATGCTTCCGTGGTTTGCCCCGATAAAGTACGCCCCGAGGCATCGGTGATAGTCCCTGAGATCATCACTGGCAAATGGATCCCAAGGGCTTCAAATTCAGTTTCTACGGCAAAAATCGCCGCTTTTGCATTTAATGTGTCAAAGATAGTTTCGATCATGATCAGATCGACACCACCTTTAATCAGCGATCGTGTGGATTCGCGATATGCGTCCACCAGCAGATCAAATGTCACGTTGCGATAGGCTGGATCATTCACATCAGGGGAGATCGATGCCGTACGGTTTGTTGGTCCCAAAACCCCAGCCACATAACGCGGTTTTTCCGGGGTTTTACGTGTCCACTCATCGGCACATTCACGCGCAAGGCGAGCTGCGGTTTCGTTAATTTGTGCAGAAAGGGCTTCCATTTTATAATCCGCCATCGCAATGGTGGTGGAGTTAAACGTATTGGTTTCAACAATATCCGCCCCTGCTGCAAAATATTGTCTATGGATATCGCAAATAATCTCAGGCTGGGTGAGCACAAGTAAGTCATTGTTACCTTTCAAATCACTTGGCCAATCCGCAAAACGCGCACCTCGAAACTGCTCTTCAGAGAGCTTATGGCGTTGGATCATCGTTCCCATCGCACCATCTAGGACGAGAATTCTATTTTTTAATTGTTGTTCTAATTGGTTTTTTTTGCTGGACACTGCACTGTCCTCCTGAAAATGATAATCCCTCGGCTTAATCGGCCCCATGCTATGACTTCGCACAGCTAAATCGTCAATGAATTGAAACTAAACTAAATTTGTATGAATCACATCCTATCATAACTTCAGAAGAGAAAATTCTTGGTTATGATGAGAGTTTTTCAGGTTGCCAAAGATCGACTTTTTGCTGATCCGATGAGTATTTTTGAAGGAAATCATTCATAATAGAAACGAATATTCATTCCTGTCAGGAGACACTTGATGGCGGCTACACCCATTACTAAAAAAATAAAGAAGGCAAAAGGACCTGCGAGTGGCGCTACGGCGGCGGGACAAGTTCAATCCTTAAGCCGCGGACTGACGCTTTTGGAATACATTTCTGAATCGACAGGCGGGATCGCCCTCACTGATTTAGCCCTTCAAGCCGGTTTACCTAATTCTACGACTCACCGCTTATTAATGACCCTCGAACAGCACGGCTTTGTACGCCAGACAGGGGATCTCGGGCTGTGGGTCATCGCTTCTCATGCCTTTATTATTGGCAGTAGCTTCCTTGAAAGTCGTAATTTATTAGCCCTTGTCCATCCGATATTGCGCCGTTTGATGGATGAATCTGGCGAAACCGTCAATTTAGCAATTTTGGATCACACGGAATATGACGCTGTGATTGTTGACCAAGTGCAATGTAATGCGTTAATGCGTATGTCTGCCCCGATTGGCGGAAAACTGCCGTTACATGCCTCGGGTGCAGGAAAAGCGTTTATTGCCAATTTGCCTGAAGAGCAGCTAATTCCATTACTTGGTAAAAAAGGCTTACATGCCTATACACCGCATACATTAACTAACCCATCAGCATTGAAAGAAAATCTGCAACAAGCTAAAAAACAAGGATTTTCTTATGACGATGAAGAGCATGCGCTGGGGTTAAGATGTATTGGTGCCTGTATTTATGATGAGCATAAAGAGGCATTTGCCGCGATCTCAATTTCTGGACCACTTTCGCGGATCACCGATGATCGGGTAACAGAGCTGGGAGCAATGGTGATCAAAGCCGCTAAAGAAATCAGCCATGAATATGGCGCTAATCGCTAGTAAGCAAAAGTGCGGGATCTCCCCGCACTTCTTCAATTAATCATGTTGCTGGCGGGGTTAATCACCCTGTTGACTGGATGCACTTTCCGATTTATTCGATTTCAAAGATTGTTTGAATTTCGGCATATTACGATATTTTTCAATCAAGGCTAAAGTGATAGCTTCCGTTTCCGCATCTGCCCGCCCATCAATATCCCGCGGACGATAATGCATTTGGAATGCGCGCAGCGTCTGCTTAGTTTCTTTATCTAATTTTCCTGTCAGTGGGATCCCTGCATAGCCATAAAATTTCAAAGCTTTTTGTAGGTTTAATACACTGACAGGTGCATTAATTTGTCGCCCTGCTAAATACTTATTAACAGTTTGAGGGTCAGGCCAAGCGCCTATTCCATGCAGCGCTAATGATTGCCACGGAAATGCACGTCCTGGATCTTGCTTACGCAGCGGTGCGATATCACTATGGCCAATGACATTTTCAGGCGGAATGTCATAACGTTGCATGATGTCTTTCAATAGAGGGATCAACGCATCTATCTGTGTGTCATTAAAAGGCGGCCAGATATCTTGACCATTTTTTCTCACCAAACCTTCATTAACGATTTCAATACCAATCGAGCTATCATTGAGTCCATGATGGTATTGCCAGCGGCTATCCCCTGCATGCCACGCTTTCAAACGCTCAGGAACGAGTTGTAAGATAACAGGCTGACCATTTTTTTGTGCAGGTTGGCTAGGAATGAGGTAGTGGGAGCTCACCTTTCCTTTCGTTAATATTTTAATTGAGTGGGCATCATCAGAAACAGTGTAATGCAGAACAATAAATTGAATACGCTCGCTGGTATTCTGTGACGGGTAACTCTGATCGAGATAGTAACCCGTTTTTGAAGGTGTCGTTGAACAACCGACAAGTAGGAATATGACAAATATCCATATTGCCCTAGCCATTTAAAACTGCCCTTTTTCCATGTTGAATTGTCGCACATTTAAGCACACCGTCCTCGATAAAACCATGAGAACTTTTTGCAAATTATCGTTTTAAATATGAACAAACCTTAAAAAAAGAGTAAATTAAATGAATCAAAAAAAACAGCATATGAATAATTTTATAAAAAAAGCTTATCGAATTTAATCGTTATCTGCTTTTATCATTTAAAAGCAGAATCATCAGATTCATGATTTTTAATTATTGCGTTGAAGATATCATTAATAATTAAAATCATTTAATCATTATAATTTTTTTAATCTATAAGATTTTAATGAAAGTGGGAGGAAATTAAAAACTAGCCAGTGCAACCTCACTAGAATTAACTTTCTCTTTTTCAAATTGACGCGCAATCATAGTAGTAATTTCATGAATATCCATTTCAAGTAAAATAGCAATCTCGATTAATTTATCTAAACTCAGCTTATTAACACCAAGTTCATATCGAGATACCTGCTGCTGGCTAAGCTGAATAATAGAAGCTAACTCCTGCCCTGATAACCCTTTACGCACTCTAGCTTTACGAAGATGGTTGCCAAGCAAAGCATAAATATTTTGTTTTTCTGATATGTACATACTCACCCCAATATAAAGAATCTAATCAAACATTAACGGGCATTATAAAAACAATATATTTTTTTTAAAATAGATAAAAGCAATTGAATTATCTATTATTGATAGGAATTTAAGGTGACATTATGATTTAAATTTTTAAACTTTACTACTGTGGGTTGTAATTCATTGCTTTATAAAATATTTTTTTAATATCATTAGTTGTTTTAACCATGTGAAACCATTATTAAAACATCTCTAATTTAATAATATTTTACAATTTAAACAGTTATAGAAATAATTGGTAACTAAAAATCACTTGTACTTACGCTTTAAATTTTTTTTAAAAATTAAAATTTATTTAAAATAATACCATGCGTAATCAATATTAAAAATACAGGTAATTAGCTGGCTTAACTTTCAAACTGACTTTATCTAAATACCATAATTCCGCTTTTTCCTTGAAGATAAGAAAATAGTTCGACATCCATTACCCGTAAATTTTTTCGTTGTGAAGAAGCATGGCGAAAAATCACTTTATCCCCTTCTCGAATAACAATACCTACATGAGTGACATCCAATCCTGATGCTGGGGAATAAATACCAATGTAATCCCCTGTTTTTAACTGCTTCAGTAATTTTCTATCAATAAACCGAGTTGGAATATAACTAATCACTCTTGGTGTTATTTTAACCGTAGCAATAATAGGATCACCGTTACTTTTTTTATTCAGTTGTTTATTAACAAAAACAGTGTGGGGGCTCAATTGAGCCGTTATATCAGAGACAACTTTATGATCCCCTTCTGCCCAATCCGAAAAGAAATGACGACGTTGATTAAATGCGACTTTTGCATCGACATAGCGTACTTTCTCTAAATATGAGGCAAATTGTTCAGCATCATCCGCATATTTAAAGGCTTCGCTATACTCAATGAATGTCATGCAATCAACGGCTTTTAAGTCAATGACTAACCGTTCCGTTGAGAATGCATCCATATTTAAAGTGCGATTATTGTAAGGAGTGCCCAACAAAATGGCAGTTGCATTCGCCATTTTTTGCTCAGCATGACTACCTTGGCTGGCTGAAATCGCCTTCTCTAATACGCCGTAAGACCCGGTGGTTAAGACTACATCAGGCACTTCTGTCGCTTGAATGCTGCTTGAGTACAACCAAAAAACACCTAACAGCCACCCAAGCGAATTACGTTTTTTCAACCCAGCCATATTTCCCTACTTGATTTTTATCTCAATGCCATTGACCAACTCATTATAGTTATTATTTATCATTCTGTTAGGCTGAAATGGTCACGATTACTCCCAAATTATTCTCTGATCCTCTTCTTGATTCAGATCACAGATATGTCGAAATCTTCATTTTTATCATTGCAACAATTGTTTTTTCATTGAACAATGTTACCGGTAACATAAAGAGTACTGTTTGTATAATGGAGCCATTATCATGAGCAAAAATATTTCTGACGTCACGACTTCAACGAAGGTCAATGACCACATTTTACAGATCACCCAACGTATCATCGCGCGCTCTAAAGAGACTCGAAAAGCCTATCTCGAAAAAATTGAACAGGCTCGTAGCAATACTGTACATCGCGCTGAACTAGCGTGTGGGAATCTGGCTCATGGTTTTGCTGCCTGCCAAAGTGAAGAAAAAAGTATTCTTAAAAGCATGACCCGTTCCGATATCGCTATCATTAACTCCTATAACGACATGCTTTCCGCCCATCGCCCCTATGACCGCTACCCTGACCAGTTGAAACAAGCCCTACTAGAAAATGGCGCGATTGGGCAAGTAGCCGCTGGTGTTCCTGCCATGTGCGATGGCGTTACCCAAGGACAAGATGGTATGGAGCTCTCATTACTGAGCCGCGATGTTATCGCGATGTCCACTGCCATTGGGCTTTCCCACAATATGTTCGATGGTGCGCTCTATTTAGGGATCTGCGATAAAATTGTTCCCGGGCTGATGATTGGCGCACTCTCTTTTGGGCACCTACCCGCGGTTTTTGTCCCCGCAGGTCCCATGAGCACAGGCTTACCCAACAAAGAAAAAGTGAGAATTCGTCAGTTATATGTTGAAGGGAAAGTTGACCGCAATGCATTACTTGATGCTGAAGCCGCGTCCTATCACAGCATTGGCACCTGCACATTTTACGGCACCGCAAATTCTAACCAAATGGTAATGGAAGTGATGGGGTTACACTTACCCGGCTCTTCCTTTGTTCCACCAGATTCCCCATTACGTGATGAGCTCACTCGCGCTGCGGCTCGCCAAATTACACGCCTTACTGAGCAATCAGGCAATTATTTACCGATTGGTAAATTGGTTGATGAAAAAGTGATTGTGAATGGTATTGTGGCACTTCTGGCAACGGGAGGATCCACCAACCTCACCATGCATCTGGTGGCGATTGCACGCGCCGCCGGGATCATTATCAATTGGGATGATTTCTCTGATCTTTCAGCTGTTGTTCCGCTGATTTGCCGAATTTATCCAAATGGTCAAGCCGATATTAACCAATTCCAAGCGGCTGGTGGCGTTCAGTTATTGATCCGCCAGCTCCTTGTCAAAGGTTTACTCCATGACGACGTTCACACCGTAGCCGGATTTGGGCTATCACGCTATACCCTCGAACCTTGGTTGGACGACGGTCAACTATCTTGGCGCGAAGGGGCAAAAAATTCTTATGATCTTGAAGTAATTGCTGATATTGATCATCCTTTCTCCCATCATGGTGGAACTAAACTACTGTCTGGAAATCTCGGCCGCGCCGTGATGAAAACGTCAGCCGTCCCCGTTGAAAACCAAGTGATTGAAGCCCCTGCTATCGTATTCAATAATCAAAATGATATTGCTCCGCGTTTTGCAGCAGGCGAATTAGACAGAGACTGCGTGATTGTAGTTCGTTTCCAAGGACCATCTGCGAATGGCATGCCAGAATTACATAAATTAATGCCGCCACTCGGGGTACTATTGGACAAAGGCTATAAAGTCGCATTAGTCACTGATGGGCGGTTGTCAGGAGCATCTGGTAAAGTGCCTTCCGCTATTCATGTCACCCCAGAGGCATACAATGGCGGCTTACTCGCTAAAGTCCAAGATGGTGATTTAATTCGCGTTAATGCATTAACAGGAGAAATTGAGCTTCTTGTGGACGAACAAATTTTATCTGCTCGTCAGCCTTATCAAATCGACCTAAGTGCAGAACGAGTTGGCTGTGGTAGAGAGTTATTTGGTGCATTAAGACAACATTTATCCGGTGCCGAAGAAGGCGCTTGTAGTATTACTGACTGACTGTATTAATTTTTAGTTTATACCGCTTAATAGGATTTATTATGAATAATTGGAAAATGACCGCTGAAGATGTTCTAAAACAAGGTCCTGTTGTTCCTGTCATTGTTATCAAAAAACTCGAGCAAGCCGTTCCTTTAGCAAAAGCCTTACTCAAAGGCGGTATCAAAGTATTGGAAGTCACATTGAGAACGGAATGCGCTATCGAAGCCATCCGACTCATTGCAGAAGAAGTTCCTGAAGCGATTGTAGGTGCCGGTACTGTCATCAATGCAAAACAGCTGGCTGAAGTGACCCAAGCTGGCGCACAATTTGCTATCAGCCCAGGCTTAACAGACGAGTTATTAGCGGCGGCGAATCAAGGCAGCATTCCATTAATTCCCGGAATTTCCACCGTATCAGAATTAATGGCGGGTATGAACTACGGACTTAAAGAGTTCAAATTCTTCCCAGCCGAAGCCAATGGTGGTGTAAAAGCACTCAAAGCGATTGCAGGACCTTTCTCTCAAGTTCGCTTCTGCCCAACAGGCGGGATCTCCCTCGCAAATTACCGTGATTACCTCGCACTAGATAGCGTGCTATGTATTGGCGGCTCATGGTTGGTACCGGAAGATGCTTTGGAAAATGGCAACTATGATAAAATCACCGAATTAGCACAGCAAGCGGTGCAAAACGCTCTGTAATTGTGAAGTCATCAAGTGGGTCATTGACCCACTTTCAATCAACTAAACCGCAGAGATAGTTTGAAGAAATCGACGACAAAAACGCTGATCCTCCGAGTAAGCAAACACATCTTCTACATACCCATCCAAAATACGTTTTTGCAATTTTTGCCAATAATCTGCGCTAAATAAGTCCTGATGATGCTGCTGCAAATAGTCCCTGACTTTCGGATCTTGGCATAAGAATTGTGCAAATTCTTCGGGGAAAACATCTTGCTCTCGCACGCTGTACCATGGTTCACCTGAGAGTTCTTGCTCAGGGTAAAGCGGCTCAGGGATATGGCGGAAATTCACTTCGGTCATATAGCAAATTTCATCATAATCATAAAATATCACCCGCCCATGGCGTGTTACTCCAAAGTTTTTAAATAGCATATCTCCCGGGAAAATATTGGCGGCAGCCAGCTGTTTGATGGCGCAGCCATATTCTTCTATTGCGTGATAAAGCTGCTCATCTGACGCTTCATCCATAAAGATATTCAGCGGGATCATCTTACGTTCCATATAGAGATGACGAATTAATATTTTATCCCCCAAGTCTTCAACCTGAGACGGGGCCTCCACCAGTAATTCCGTCATCAGCTCATCACTGACAAAACGCTTTTCGATGATAAAATTCTCAAACTCTTGCGTATCCGCCATGCGCCCCACACGATCATGCTCTTTGACTAGCGTATAGCATTCCAAGACTCGTGCTTTCGTCACCTCTTTTTGCGGTGCAAATTTATCTTTAATAATCTTAAAAACTCGGTCAAATGATGGGGCAGTAAACACTAACATCACCATCCCTTTCACGCCGGGAGCTAGCGTAAATTGCTCTCGTGAAAAATTTAAATACGCCAAATATTCTCGGTAATATTCTGTTTTGCCGTGCTTTTGGCAACCAATCGCCATATACAACTCAGCGATTGATTTACTCGGTAATATTTCGCGTAACCAGAAAACTAACCCAGCCGGAAATGGCGCATACACCATAAAATAAGAGCGAGCGAAGCCAAACACAATACTCGCGTCATCAAACCCAGTTAAACACGCATCTACATACATTTTGCCGTCTTCATCATGGTGAATAGGCAATAAGAATGGATAAACTTGGTGATTGATATATAGCTTCCCAACTAACCATGCAGCTTTATTCCGGTAAAACAACTCATTCGCCACATGCAATTGAGCACCCTGCTCAACAATTTCTGGGAAACACCGCCTTAGCGTTGCCACAATACATTCAATATCAAAGGCTAAATCGCGCCATACCAAGCGAATCGGCAACCCACTTAAGATCCCATTAAATACCGTTTCCATGTTCCCATTAAGCTTATATTCGCGAGCTAATGGTCTTGGTAAGGTACAAAAGCGCCGTGCAGGCTGCGAAGTAAAGATAAATAGATTTTCTTGGGTCAACTCTCGATGCTGAAACAGTCGGCAATATACTGAATTAAAAAAGCTTTCAGCAATTTCAAAACGCGGGTAATCCGGTAGTAATGTCACATAGACCTGTTTGATCCTAGCCAAATTGTAGGGACTGAGTGATTGCACTAGCCCCATACATTGCAGCTGAGCAACGACGAGCCCCACATGATGGTCATACAGCTTGATCCTTTGCTTCATCGCGTGTTGAACCGCATGCCAATCCCCACGTTCAAAGCGTTCTTGAGCACCCGAGGTGATTTCAAGAAATCGCCCATATTGCGCATCAAAGCCCTGCAAAATGGTTTGAGCGATGATCTGTTCAGTTTCGAGGGTCATCTTCACTCTCCCAATAAAAAACAGGCACTTGCGTGCCTGAAAACTCAAAAGATACACTTATGTCAACACACATACACCGAGCAATAGGAACCGTATATTTCTCCCCGATTAGAATTGCTCTTCTTCAGTCGAACCCGTTAATGCCGTGACTGAAGAGCTCCCCCCTTGAATCACCGTCGTCACCTTATCAAAATAACCAGTTCCCACTTCTTGCTGATGAGAAGAGAAGGTATAGCCTTTATTGATAGCGGCAAATTCACATTCCTGAACTTTATCAACATAGTGTTTCATTCCCTCGCCTTGCGCATAAGCGTGGGCAAGGTCGAACATGTTGAACCACATGCTGTGAATTCCTGCCAAGGTAATAAACTGGAAGCGATAGCCCATATCTGACAACTCTTGTTGGAAACGAGCAATGGTGCTGTCGTCCAAATTTTTCTTCCAGTTAAATGAAGGCGAACAGTTATAAGCCAATAATTTACCCGGGAATTTAGCGTGAATTGCCTCAGCAAATTGGCGCGCAGCTTCCAGATCTGGCTTGGAAGTTTCACACCAGACTAAATCTGCATAAGGGGCATAGGCTAAGCCTCGGCTAATCGCTTGCTCTATCCCTGCAGTGGTACGGAAGAAACCTTCGGCCGTACGCTCACCAGTGATAAATGGCTCATCATAAGGGTCACAATCTGACGTTAATAAATCAGCAGCGTCCGCATCCGTTCTGGCAACCAAAATAGTAGGAACACCCGAAACATCCGCCGCTAAGCGCGCTGCAACTAATTTTTGGACTGCTTCTTGGGTTGGAACTAAAACTTTCCCACCCATATGGCCACATTTTTTCACCGCCGCCAATTGATCCTCAAAGTGTACCGCCGCTGCGCCCGCTTCAATCATATGCTTCATCAGTTCAAACGCATTCAGTACCCCACCAAAGCCAGCTTCCGCATCCGCGACAATAGGTAAAAAGAAATCAATGTATTCTTTATTATCGGGACCAATCCCATTCGCCCATTGAATTTGATCAGCACGACGGAATGTGTTGTTGATCCGCTGAACCACGTTAGGTACTGAGTCCACAGGATAGAGTGATTGGTCTGGATACATGCTAGATGCCGAGTTCGCATCTGCCGCAACCTGCCAACCAGATAGATAAACAGCTTCAATCCCCGCTTTTGCTTGTTGCAATGCTTGCCCACCAGTTAATGCACCTAATGCATTTACGTAGCCTTTCTTCGCGCCGCCATTCAGCTGTGCCCAAAAGCGTTCTGCACCTTTACGAGCTAATGTATGCTCAGGATTGACCGAGCCACGTAATTTGATCACTTCTTCGGCCGCATATGGGCGAGTGATGCCTTTCCAGCGTGGTTTTTTCCACTCATTTTCCAATTGAGCAATCTGTTCTAAGCGCGATGTTGTCATGATTTACATCCTTTCTTGTTATCTGTCTTTGTAGGGTAATTGAGTGCTACCTGCATTCTTCAGCTTGGCTAATCTAGTAATTGGTAGCCCGGTATCGTTAAGAACTCGATCAATTCATCTTGGGTTGTGATTCGGCGCATCAGCTCGCTAGCTTCTTTGAATCGCCCACTTTGAAAACGATGGTCACCAAGCTCTTTCTGGATGACTTGCAACTCTTCATCCAACATCTCTTCAAATAATGCTTTCGTAACTTTCATGCCGTTTGATAATGATTTGCCATGACGGATCCACTGCCAAATTGATGTCCGCGAAATTTCAGCGGTAGCTGCATCCTCCATCAAACCATAGATAGGCACACAGCCATTTCCTGAAATCCATGCTTCAATGTATTGCACCGCCACGCGAATATTGGCGCGCATACCGGTTTCGGTTCTTTCGCCCTCGCAAGGCTTTAATAGCTGCTGTGCGGTGATTTCATCATCATTTTCACGTCGTATGTTTAATTGGTTTTTTCGCTCACCTAATGCGTCATTGAAAACCGTCATGACGGTATCTGCCAAACCTGGGTGCGCAATCCATGAACCATCATGACCATTGCGCGCTTCCAACTCTTTATCCGCTTTCACTTTGGCGAGAATGGCTTGGTTTTCCTGTTCATCTTTACTTGGAATAAAGGCGGACATTCCCCCCATTGCAAACGCGCCGCGATGATGACAAGTTTTGATCAGCAAACGAGAATAGGCGCTTAAAAATTCCTGAGTCATTGTCATTGACTGTCTATCCGGTAAAACTCGGTCATCGTGCTCTTTCAATGTTTTGATATAGCTGAAAATATAGTCCCAACGCCCACAGTTAAGCCCAACAATGTGGTGGCGCATGTAGTACAAAATTTCATCCATCTGGAAAACCGCAGGGAGTGTTTCAATTAATACAGTGGCTTTGATAGTGCCACGTGGTAAGCCCACATAATCTTCTGCGGCGCTAAATACATCGCTCCACCACTGAGCCTCCTGCCAAGATTCCAGTTTCGGAATATAGAAATAAGGGCCGCTCCCCTTTGCCAGTAATGCCTGATAGTTATTGAAAAAGTAGAGTGCGAAATCAAACAGTCCACCGGGGATCGGTTGGTTATCAACCAGCACATGTTTCTCATCTAAGTGCAGTCCACGTACTCGCGCTATCAATACAGCTGGATTAGATTTCAGCTGATAAACTTTGCCATTTTCATTGGTGTAAGAGATTTCGCCGGTGATCGCATCCCGTAAGTTGATTTGCCCATCGATCAATCTTTCCCATGATGGCGATAGAGAGTCTTCAAAGTCGGCCATAAATACTTTTACGTTAGCATTCAATGCATTGATCACCATTTTCCGATCAACTGGCCCAGTAATTTCTATGCGACGATCTTGTAAATCATCAGGAATATTTTGAATCTTCCAATTTGCATTTTTAATGGAATTCGATTCCATAATGAAATTAGGTAAATCACCTGCATCAATCCCTTTTTGACGATGTACTCTATCTTCAAGTAACTGCTCTCTTCTTGGTAAGAAGCTCTCGACAAGAAAAGATATAAACCCAATAGAATCAGTATCTAATATCTGTTTCGCTTGCTGAGAAAATGCTTTTTTGAATGTTAAATTTGAAATAGATAACTGCTGATCCATTGTTTTCTCCTCACTCATGGCTAGCTATGAATTAAGAGTAAACCCAAAAAACAAATAAATCAAAAACGATTTCCATTTTAATTTTAAATCACTGCATTGTATTGATTACAAAGAAATTAAATAGATTTATTATTTTGCTTTTAATTTCTATCATAAAAAAATCAATGTTAAATATAAGTTAAATCATAAAGTTATATATGAGTAGAAGTTTACTTTTGAAAAATAGAGAATGGGTAAATAGACAGAAATTATTCATCTATTTATCTAAAAAAAGGCGGGAATTCAAATTTAAAGGCTAAATAATTTTTATTACTCAGCCTTATATTCTGAGACATGACCAGTTAACTGGTATTAAGTGAGTTTTTTAATCTAATGTCGGTTCCATATGAGTAAGATCGAATGGTGTGATCTGATACACATAATAGTTGAGCCAATTGGAGAATAACAAGTGGCCATGACTACGCCAACGAACTTCCGGTGAGTTATTCGGATCATCATTTTTGAAATAATTGCACGGTAGTTCAGGGGTGACCCCCGCATCCACATCACGCCAATATTCTTGAGATAATGTTTCTGCATCGTACTCAGGATGCCCTGTGACAAATGCCAAACGCTTATCTTTTGATGCAAATAAGTATGCTCCTGCTTCCGGTGAGCTAGCTAAAATATCAAGGTCTGTGTTCTGACGAATATAGTCTTCAGGGAAATCGGCATAACGGGAATGCGGTGCATAAAAAGAAGCATCAAACCCGCGAGTTAATAACGAGTAAGGCTCTAATGTTTCGTGTGAATATACGCCAGAAAGTTTCTCTTTACGGGTTAATTTAGGTAAATCATATAATACGTTAAGTGCAGCTTGAACAGCCCAGCAAACAAACAATGTTGAAGTCACATGCTCTTTTGCCCATGCAATCACTCGCTCTATTTGTTCCCAATAACACACGTCAGCAAATTCTACTAAGCCGAGCGGAGCTCCTGTGACAATTAAGCCATCAAAATTTTGGTGTTTAATCTCTTCAAAATCACAGTAAAAATTGTTCAAGTGCTCCGTTGGCGTGTTTTTAGATTCTCGCTGATCAATGCGTAGAAGCTGGATGTCGACTTGCAATGGCGTGTTTGATAGCAACCGTAAAAATTGGTTTTCAGTTTCAATTTTTTTAGGCATTAAGTTCAGTATCAGTACTTTCAAGGGACGGATCTCCTGAAGGCTGGCTCTTGTCGTGGTCATGACAAAAACATTTTCTTCACGCAAGAAATTAACTGCTGGTAGCTCATCAGGCAGGCGAATTGGCATGGTTCATCCCCTTAAATATACTTTGTACGTTTAGACTTCTAGAATGCTAAACAATCTAACCAATGTGACTCTACTTGTCGAGCGTTTCAACGCAAGTTGAAATAATTTCAAGCGATGGACAGTGTTATAGCAATATTGAGAGTCTAGCAAACTGGTAACTCGATGATATCCAGACTTTTTATTACAACATAATAGCTAAAATGGCTTAGACTTTTTTGATCTGAATTAGAGAGGATTTTAAGACTTATAGTTTCTTGAATAATGATTTTCAGATGGTAGATTTTGCATGATAGCTTTTAAATAAAGGCATTCAGAGAGTAATAACAACACAGTTGAGATTGTGTTGGATCAGCTATTCACCGTTAAAGTGCTTTTATTCACCAGATCTCACGGGGACTACCTCGATTGACAGTAAAATAAGGCGGGAAGCACAGGGATATTCGGCGCTTTTAGGCCGTTGGTGAGTGCCGCCCCAGATTTTGCTAACGAGAAGACCATTTGTCATACACCTTTCGGCGATTTCAATTTCCCAAACGCAAAAAAGCCACCCAATGGGTGGCTTCTCGGCTAATTTAATGTCTGGCAGTTCCCTACTCTCACATGGGGAGACCCCACACTACCATCGGCGCTACGGCGTTTCACTACTGAGTTCGGCATGGGGTCAGGTGGGACCACCGCGCTATTGCCGCCAGACAAATTCTGTTTATTCCCGTTTAAGTTTTTTCTTAAACCAGAATATCAATCCTGAACAAGCTGCTGTGTCCTTCACCTTTCGGCTTCTCACTCGCTATTGAATCAACTTAATCTCTCAATCTCTAAAACACCTTCGGTGTTGTCAGGTTAAGCCTCACGGTTCATTAGTATTGGTTAGCTCAACGTATCGCTACGCTTACACACCCAACCTATCAACGTCTTAGTCTTAAACGTTCCTTTAGGACCCTTAAAGAGTCAGGGAAGACTCATCTCAAGGCAAGTTTCCCGCTTAGATGCTTTCAGCGGTTATCTCTTCCGCACTTAGCTACCGGGCAATGCCATTGGCATGACAACCCGAACACCAGTGGTGCGTCCACTCCGGTCCTCTCGTACTAGGAGCAGCCCCTTTCAATCTTCCAACGCCCACGGCAGATAGGGACCGAACTGTCTCACGACGTTCTAAACCCAGCTCGCGTACCACTTTAAACGGCGAACAGCCGTACCCTTGGGACCTACTTCAGCCCCAGGATGTGATGAGCCGACATCGAGGTGCCAAACACCGCCGTCGATATGAACTCTTGGGCGGTATCAGCCTGTTATCCCCGGAGTACCTTTTATCCGTTGAGCGATGGCCCTTCCATTCAGAACCACCGGATCACTAAGACCTACTTTCGTACCTGCTCGAGCTGTCACTCTCGCAGTCAAGCTGGCTTATGCCTTTGCACTAACCGCATGATGTCCGACCATGCTTAGCCAACCTTCGTGCTCCTCCGTTACTCTTTGGGAGGAGACCGCCCCAGTCAAACTACCCACCAGACACTGTCCGCACCCCGGATAACGGGGCGACGTTAGAACATCAAACATTAAAGGGTGGTATTTCAAGGTTGGCTCCACGCAGACTGGCGTCCACGCTTCAAAGCCTCCCACCTATCCTACACATCAAGGCTCAATGTTCAGTGTCAAGCTATAGTAAAGGTTCACGGGGTCTTTCCGTCTTGCCGCGGGTACACTGCATCTTCACAGCGAGTTCAATTTCACTGAGTCTCGGGTGGAGACAGCCTGGCCATCATTACGCCATTCGTGCAGGTCGGAACTTACCCGACAAGGAATTTCGCTACCTTAGGACCGTTATAGTTACGGCCGCCGTTTACTGGGGCTTCGATCAAGAGCTTCTCCTTACGGATAACCCCATCAATTAACCTTCCAGCACCGGGCAGGCGTCACACCGTATACGTCCACTTTCGTGTTTGCACAGTGCTGTGTTTTTAATAAACAGTTGCAGCCAGCTGGTATCTGCGACTGGCTTCAGCTCCATGGGTAAACCATTTCACCTAATGCCAGCGTGCCTTCTCCCGAAGTTACGGCACCATTTTGCCTAGTTCCTTCACCCGAGTTCTCTCAAGCGCCTGAGTATTCTCTACCTGACCACCTGTGTCGGTTTGGGGTACGATTAATGATAATCTAGAGCTTAGAGGCTTTTCCTGGAAGCGGGGTATAAGCTACTTCGCCACCGTAGTGACTCGTCATCAGACCTCAGCATATAGTGAACCGGATTTGCCTAATTCACCTGCCTACATCCTTAAACCGGGACAACCGTCGCCCGGCCAGCCTAACCTTCTCCGTCCCCCCATCGCAATTATCACCAGTACGGGAATATTAACCCGTTGCCCATCGACTACGCATTTCTGCCTCGCCTTAGGGGTCGACTCACCCTGCCCCGATTAACGTTGGACAGGAACCCTTGGTCTTCCGGCGTGCGGGTTTTTCACCCGCATTATCGTTACTTATGTCAGCATTCGCACTTCTGATACCTCCAGCATGCCTCACAGCACACCTTCACAGGCTTACAGAACGCTCCCCTACCCAACAATATTTACATATCGCTGCCGCAGCTTCGGTGCATAGTTTAGCCCCGTTACATCTTCCGCGCAGGCCGACTCGACCAGTGAGCTATTACGCTTTCTTTAAATGATGGCTGCTTCTAAGCCAACATCCTGGCTGTCTGAGCCTTCCCACTTCGTTTCCCACTTAACTATGACTTTGGGACCTTAGCTGGCGGTCTGGGTTGTTTCCCTCTTCACGACGAACGTTAGCACCCGCCGTGTGTCTCCCGTGATAACATTCTTCGGTATTCGTAGTTTGCATCGAGTTGGTAAGTCGGGATGACCCCCTAGTCGAAACAGTGCTCTACCCCCGAAGATGAGTTCACGAGGCGCTACCTAAATAGCTTTCGGGGAGAACCAGCTATCTCCCGGTTTGATTGGCCTTTCACCCCCAGCCACAAGTCATCCGCTAATTTTTCAACATTAGTCGGTTCGGTCCTCCAGTTAGTGTTACCCAACCTTCAACCTGCCCATGGCTAGATCACCGGGTTTCGGGTCTATACCCTGCAACTTATTCGCCCAGTTAAGACTCGGTTTCCCTACGGCTCCCCTATACGGTTAACCTTGCTACAGAATATAAGTCGCTGACCCATTATACAAAAGGTACGCAGTCACCCTGATAAATCAAGGCTCCCACTGCTTGTACGTACACGGTTTCAGGTTCTATTTCACTCCCCTCGCCGGGGTTCTTTTCGCCTTTCCCTCACGGTACTGGTTCACTATCGGTCAATCAGGAGTATTTAGCCTTGGAGGATGGTCCCCCCATATTCAGACAGGATAACACGTGTCCCGCCCTACTCGTCGAGTTCACAACACTAACATCTTCAGATACGGGGCTATCACCCTTTACTGCCGGCCTTTCCAGACCGTTCTCCTGATGCTAATGCTGATTAAGACTCTGGGCTGCTCCCCGTTCGCTCGCCGCTACTAGGGGAATCTCGGTTGATTTCTTTTCCTCGAGGTACTGAGATGTTTCAGTTCCCTCGGTTCGCCTCGTTTGACTATGTATTCATCAAACGATAGTGCAACGAATTGCACTGGGTTTCCCCATTCGGATATCGTCGGTTATAACGGTTCATATCACCTTACCGACGCTTTTCGCAGATTAGCACGTCCTTCATCGCCTCTGATTGCCTAGGCATCCACCGTGTACGCTTAGTCGCTTAACCTCACAACCCGAAGGTGTCTTTTCGTGTCATTCTGACAAGTAATGGCTGCGCGTGCATCCATTCTGTGTTGGGCAGTGCTCGCAATGCTCACATACTCATGTATGCTGCGCTTGCTGTGCGCTGTCCGCCTTGAATGGCTGACTGCTCGCTCATTACGATTTGCCATCGTAACAGAGAACATCTTCAAGTTGAGATTTTTGAGAGACTCTCACATTGTTTAAGCGATAAACAATGTGCGTTGTTTTCAATTTTCAGCTTGTTCCAGATTGTTAAAGAGCATAATTGTTAAACCAACTACAAGGTAATTGGCTTAATCATTATTGGGGACATCGTCTTTCACTCGATATCGGCGCAATTGGCGTCCCCTAGGGGATTCGAACCCCTGTTACCGCCGTGAAAGGGCGGTGTCCTAGGCCTCTAGACGAAGGGGACACGAAATACTGCACAAATTACTTTGTTGCATATCTCGTGTAAGACCCATTCTTTCGAATAGCTCTCCCACGTATAGCCTATTGCTCTACTTTCTATCAGACAATCTGTGTGAGCACTTCACAAAAACACTTCAATGGTAAGGAGGTGATCCAACCGCAGGTTCCCCTACGGTTACCTTGTTACGACTTCACCCCAGTCATGAATCACAAAGTGGTAAGCGCCCTCCCGAAGGTTAAGCTACCTACTTCTTTTGCAACCCACTCCCATGGTGTGACGGGCGGTGTGTACAAGGCCCGGGAACGTATTCACCGTAGCATTCTGATCTACGATTACTAGCGATTCCGACTTCATGGAGTCGAGTTGCAGACTCCAATCCGGACTACGACGTACTTTATGAGTTCCGCTTGCTCTCGCGAGGTCGCTTCTCTTTGTATACGCCATTGTAGCACGTGTGTAGCCCTACTCGTAAGGGCCATGATGACTTGACGTCATCCCCACCTTCCTCCGGTTTATCACCGGCAGTCTCCTTTGAGTTCCCACCATTACGTGCTGGCAACAAAGGATAAGGGTTGCGCTCGTTGCGGGACTTAACCCAACATTTCACAACACGAGCTGACGACAGCCATGCAGCACCTGTCTCAGAGTTCCCGAAGGCACTAAAGCATCTCTGCTAAATTCTCTGGATGTCAAGAGTAGGTAAGGTTCTTCGCGTTGCATCGAATTAAACCACATGCTCCACCGCTTGTGCGGGCCCCCGTCAATTCATTTGAGTTTTAACCTTGCGGCCGTACTCCCCAGGCGGTCGATTTAACGCGTTAGCTCCGGAAGCCACTCCTCAAGGGAACAACCTCCAAATCGACATCGTTTACAGCGTGGACTACCAGGGTATCTAATCCTGTTTGCTCCCCACGCTTTCGCACCTGAGCGTCAGTCTTTGTCCAGGGGGCCGCCTTCGCCACCGGTATTCCTCCACATCTCTACGCATTTCACCGCTACACATGGAATTCTACCCCCCTCTACAAGACTCTAGCTGACCAGTTTTAGATGCCATTCCCAGGTTAAGCCCGGGGATTTCACATCTAACTTAATCAACCGCCTGCGTGCGCTTTACGCCCAGTAATTCCGATTAACGCTTGCACCCTCCGTATTACCGCGGCTGCTGGCACGGAGTTAGCCGGTGCTTCTTCTGTTGGTAACGTCAATCGTTGATGATATTAGCATCAACGCCTTCCTCCCAACTGAAAGTACTTTACAACCCTAAGGCCTTCTTCATACACGCGGCATGGCTGCATCAGGCTTGCGCCCATTGTGCAATATTCCCCACTGCTGCCTCCCGTAGGAGTCTGGGCCGTGTCTCAGTCCCAGTGTGGCTGATCATCCTCTCAGACCAGCTAGGGATCGTCGCCTTGGTGAGCCATTACCTCACCAACTAGCTAATCCCATATGGGTTCATCCGATAGCGCAAGGACCGAAGTTCCCCTGCTTTGCTCCTGAGAGATTATGCGGTATTAGCTACCGTTTCCAGTAGTTATCCCCCTCTATCGGGCAGATCCCCATACATTACTCACCCGTCCGCCGCTCGTCAGCGAGAAGCAAGCTTCCCCTGTTACCGCTCGACTTGCATGTGTTAGGCCTGCCGCCAGCGTTCAATCTGAGCCATGATCAAACTCTTCAATTAAAAAGCTTGATGCTCAAAGAATGTTACTGTCGTTTGATTTCCGAAGAAACCAAATTACCTATTAGTTCATATATATGAATTAACGTGTTAGTCACTCTTCAAGACTTAAAATCAAATATTTTTTTGATAGTGTCCTGTGAGTGCCCACACAGATTGTCTGATAAATTGTTAAAGAGCGTTGCGACATTTCTTTAGAAATTCGACTCAGTTTTTATCAACTTAGGTCGTTGTCGCGAGGTGGCGTATATTACGCTTTCCTCAGTGAGAGTCAAGTATTTTTTTACTTAATCTTTTCAGATTCTCTCGCTGCCGATTCAGTGTCCATCGCGCTTTGCGTTGGCTTGTTCCCGGTCAGTGGATGCGCATTATAGGGAGTCACAGAAATCCTGCAACCCTTTTTTTAAGATTTTTTACGGTTTTTAGTTCAACTGCTGCATTCCACAGCAAAACCCCTATTTATACCCACTTACACACAGATTTATCCACAGACTGAAAAAATAGTGAAAATAGTTCGCGCATTACGCAAACGTTTGCGCTACAATTAGCGCGAAAATTCGGCATTAATTTTATTTTGATGCTCTGAAATTGTTAGTGACTTATATATAGATATTGCTTCTTTATCCAAATCCAAGGGATCTCTCTCATGCAACAGCTTCGTCCTATTCGCCGTGCCCTGCTTAGTGTGTCTGATAAAACAGGGGTTGTTGAATTCGCTAAGGCGCTTTCTCACCGTGGTGTTGAACTGCTTTCTACCGGTGGAACCGCTAAATTACTAGCAGAGCAAGGCCTTAAGGTCACTGAAGTTTCAGATTACACAGGTTTTCCTGAAATGATGGATGGTCGCGTTAAGACTCTGCACCCGAAAGTTCACGGCGGGATCTTAGGTCGTCGCGGTAAAGATGATGCCATCATGCAGCAGCATGACATTGCACCTATTGATATGGTGGTTGTAAACCTTTATCCATTTGCTCAAACCGTCGCAAAACCAAATTGCACATTAGAAGATGCCGTTGAGAATATCGATATTGGTGGCCCAACCATGGTTCGCTCCGCAGCGAAGAACCATAAAGACGTGGCTATCGTGGTTAACAATAATGACTATGACAAAATCATCGAAGAGATGGATAACCACGAAAACTCCCTGAACTGGTCAACACGCTTTGACTTAGCCATTAAAGCATTCGAGCACACTGCAGCTTATGACAGCATGATTGCTAACTACTTTGGTGAACTGGTTGCGCCATATCATGGCGATACCACTCAGCCTTCAGGTCGCTTCCCTCGTACTCTAAATTTAAACTTCATTAAGAAGCAAGATATGCGCTATGGCGAAAATAGCCATCAAGACGCGGCTTTCTATATAGAAGAAAATCCAAAAGAAGCGTCGATTGCCACTGCGAACCAAATTCAAGGTAAAGCGCTTTCTTATAATAATATCGCAGACACTGATGCCGCTCTTGAGTGTGTTAAATCTTTCGATGAGCCTGCGTGCGTTATTGTTAAGCATGCTAACCCTTGTGGCGTAGCCATTGGCGACAATATCCATGCTGCTTATGATAAGGCATTCAAGACTGACCCAACCTCTGCATTCGGTGGCATCATTGCTTTTAACCGTCAATTAGATAAAGCCACCGCAGAAGCCATCATTGAACGCCAATTTGTTGAAGTGATTATTGCCCCTTCTATTGCTGAAGATGCATTACCTTCTTTATCTACTAAGCAAAACGTGCGCGTTCTGGTGTGTGGTGAGTGGAGCAAACCTGTTGCTGGTTTAGATTTCAAACGTGTGAATGGCGGTTTACTGGTTCAAGACCGTGACTTAGGTATGGTCGAAGCGGAAGATTTACGCGTCGTGACCACACGCCAGCCAACTGAGCGTGAATTAAAAGATGCGCTGTTCTGCTGGAAAGTGGCAAAATTCGTGAAATCAAATGCAATTGTTTACTCGAAGAATGACATGACTATCGGAATTGGTGCGGGCCAAATGAGCCGTGTGTACTCTGCTAAGATTGCAGGGATTAAAGCTGCCGATGAAGGTTTAGAAGTCGCAGGCTGTGCAATGGCATCCGATGCATTCTTCCCATTCCGCGATGGCATCGATGCAGCTGCCTCTGTAGGCGTTACCTGTGTTATCCAACCAGGTGGCTCTATTCGCGATGATGAAGTCATTGCCGCTGCGAATGAGCATGGCATTGCAATGATCTTCACTAACATGCGTCACTTCCGTCACTAATTGCTAGGGGTTTCTATGAATATACTGATTATTGGTGGTGGCGGTCGCGAGCACGCTTTAGCATGGAAAGCCGCACAGTCCCCATTAGCAGATAAAGTGTATGTTGCGCCGGGTAACGCAGGTACTGCGCTGGAACCTGCACTAGAAAATGTTGAAATCTCAGCAACTGACATTGATGGTTTACTGCAATTTGCCAAAGACAAGCAAATCGGTTTAACCATCGTAGGCCCTGAAGCACCGTTAGTGATTGGTGTGGTCGACACATTCAAACAGGCTGGTTTAACCATTTTTGGACCAACACAAGGTGCTGCTCAGTTAGAAGGTTCTAAAGCGTTCACCAAAGATTTCTTAGCGCGTCATCATATTCCAACGGCCGCTTATGAAAACTTTACTGAAATTGAGCCTGCTTTGGCTTATTTAGATAAAGTTGGTGCCCCAATCGTTATCAAGGCTGATGGTCTGGCTGCTGGTAAAGGCGTGATTGTTGCAATGACGCTGCAAGAAGCTAAAGATGCCGTCCATGATATGCTGGCTGGAAATGCCTTTGGCGACGCAGGTCATCGTATCGTTATCGAAGAGTTTCTCGATGGCGAAGAAGCGAGTTTCATCGTCATGGTGGATGGTGAAAATGTCATTCCAATGGCAACTAGCCAAGATCATAAACGTGTTGGCGATGGTGACACTGGGTTAAACACTGGCGGTATGGGTGCCTATTCTCCTGCGCCTGTCGTGACTGATGAAGTTCATCAGCGTGTGATGGAGCAAGTGATTTACCCGACCGTTAAAGGGATGGATCAAGAAGGGAACCGTTATCAAGGTTTCTTATATGCCGGTTTGATGATTGATAAAGCAGGCAATCCGAAAGTCATCGAATTTAACTGCCGTTTTGGTGACCCAGAAACTCAGCCAATTATGATGCGCTTACAATCTGATTTAGTTGCTCTGTGTTTAGCGGGAGCTAAAGGTGAACTCGCAGGTAAAGATTCCCTGTGGGATGAACGCCCTGCACTCGGCATCGTGGTTGCTGCAGGTGGATATCCGGGGGATTATCGCAATGGCGATGTGATTTCTGGTCTACCAACGTCAGAAGCGGCTGATAGCAAAGTGTTCCACGCAGGTACCAAGCTAAATCAAGCAGGTGAAGTCATTACTGCCGGTGGACGCGTTCTGTGTGTCACTGCATTAGGTAATGACATCGCAAAAGCCCAAGCTAAAGCATACGAAGTTGCCAAAACCATCAATTGGTCAGACAGTTTCTATCGCAACGATATCGGCTACCGCGCTATCGCCCGCATTAAGTAATAGAACAAATAATAGAAACAAATAACCCACAAGCTGATAAGAGGAAACTTTTATCAGCTTTTTGCTTTTGAGTTTTTGCTGTTTGCTTTTAGCCTTTGACCTTCACCCAGCCAATGGCTCTAAGTATTTCGAAGCATAGCTAGGCGGCGAGGTTACTTATGCCCAGGAGCATAGATAACTATGTGACTGGGTTAAGTCACCGAAGCCAACAACGCTAGGATTTGAAAGACGACGAGCGGTGAGATTAAAGCGAATCTTTAGAAGGTTGCCAGCTGCAAAAGTTGGTATCCGCCACCATCAAAAGCTGAGTACCCTCTGGTGACTCCAACCACGCCAAATTCAGCTCTTTCGTCCAGACTTTGGCTCTATCATCTAGCCATTTCTGTGCATACGGTTCGAAAGTAACATCGCGCTTTTCACCATTACAAGTCGTGATTTTACCTTGCTTCCAATACCCTTGATGTAGCTCTACACCACCCACAATCAATGCGGTATTGATATTCAAGATGCGGTCAGCTTCAAAGCGCCAGCGATTAATTTCATCGGAGGAAAGCGGGGTTTTGATATTATTTTGCGCGCGCTGCATGAATACAATTTCATTATCTTTACTAAAGCGCAGTTGTTCAGTGATGTTGTTATCCCCTTGATTGAGGACTTGGCTGCGGATCTGCCACAATTTACCATCACGATATTCGAAGAAATTGACAGAGGTGTCGGTTCTTTTATAGGGGCTATACACCACCATTAAGACCAACGGCTGACTCTTCGCATCATTCAGTCTCCACATTCGGATTACGCCTTCATCGGCAATAAATCCGCTGGCACTAAACTCAGGGAGTCGAGGCGAATTAGAAGAACAGGCGCTTAGTATTGAGACTGCTCCCAACACCAGCAACCTTTGGCGAATAAACAAAAGGGGTAACTTCATACCCCCTCTGATAATTCTCTTAGACAATGTACTTATTTTACAGCGTCTTTCAGTGCTTTACCGGCAGAGAATGCTGGTACAGTTGTTGCAGGAATTTGGATTTCTGCTTTAGTTTGTGGGTTACGACCGGTACGAGCTGCACGGTGGCTAACTTTAAAAGTACCGAAACCGACCAGTTGTACTGCTTCGCCGCTTTTCAGAGAATCTGAAATTGCGCTCAGAGTTGCTTCTAAAGCTGCTTTAGCTTGAGTTTTAGTCAGATCTGCTGATTCTGCGATAGCATCAACTAATTCAGTCTTGTTCATAAATTATCCTTACACAGTGTGTTTATCGTTTGCAAAGCATCGAGTGCGTCGGATATGCCAAATAGACAGCCCCTGATACACGCCCCCGATAGCCACTTCTTCTCGCCCCTAAATGTAGAACAGAGTAGGGGTAAATGTGAAGTCTTAGTACACAGCATTACTGCTTTACGTCACGTTTTCATGCTTAAAAGCATAAAATTTAGTCGACAGTAATACCGATATTGCTGACACCCGCCTCGCGGAGGTCAGATTTTAATCCTTTAATTAACTCTAAGTCTCGTTCTTCGCAAGCGGCTAATAAGCGGAAAATGTCCCATTGAATGTCCCACTCTTCTTCCACAGCAGGCACCACTTTTAGCTCTTCATCGGTCATTTCACGCCCTGCTTGAGTCATTTCAAGCATAGCAACAGTACGAATCGATGCTTCACTGACTAAGATTGCGTGCTCAAGGGTTTCACCACTCAGTTTTGCATGAATGAGCTCACCTAAAGCGATACAAGCGTCGATAGCGGGATAAACACCGTATATATCGAAGTCATCGGCGACTGGAATAATTTCTTCTAACTTCTCTAACTGATTGTCGAAATTGACTTTGCTATCTTTGATAACCAAGGTTTCCCAAACTAAATCAAGGATGGCACGATAAACCTTCACATCAGCAAATTCAGTTTGCTGGCAAAACATTTGATAATTAGGATACATTCTCTCGCACAGGGATGCCATGAAGGTCATATGCTGCCAGCTTTCTAGTTTCTCTAACCTCAAATGAATAGGATTTCTTAACATAATTTCTGACTCATCAATCTCAATACTTCGCAGTTTACCTGAAAATCTGCCAATGCCACATATTTTGCTGATAATTAGCCAATTTTCTCATTCATTCGCTTAAAAAATGTGCGATTCGAAGCGATTCCATCAGCAAAACGGGTCGGTTCTGGCAATCTATACCCCTGAATACACCGTTTTACCCACTCTAGCGAGGAAATAAAACTGACTTTGTGACCCGGAGAAAGATATAAAGGATTACAGCGTTTCTTACTGCGATAAACCCATCCTAATTGCTCTTGAGCCGCTTTCAACATTTCGACACTTTCAGGTTCAGCATTGAGTTCGACAACATCACCACATAAACGACTTTTTGCTACCCCTATCGTCGCGACATCGGCCAACAATCCAAAATGGCAAGCCACTCCAAAACGTCGTGGGTGAGCAATGCCTTGACCATCCACCAGCACTAAGTCAGGCTTTTGTTGGATTTTTTCCCATGCAGCTATTAACCCTGGGACTTCACGAAACGAGAGCAACCCGGGCATATAGGGTAACTGAGTTGGGATCCGTGCTATTTGATACTCCACCAATTGCAGCTCAGGCCATGACAGCACCACAATCACCGCACGAGTCACGGTGCCATCTTGCTCAAAACCGACATCCGCACCACCAATAAAACGCGGCGGGACAAACTCGTCTTGCAAAATGACTTGTTGAGCTAACTCTACCTGCTGTTGTCGCAACTGCTGAGTATCAATTGCCATCACGGAACCATTATTAATAAGGATTAATCATAGATGATAATGATGTACTTACAAGATCCTGTAAATACACCACACATTGAGAGGTTCAAATCGAGATAAAACACTGGGTTCTACCTCGATTATGCCCTGGCGGCTACTGATGATATTGGCGAGAAAAACGGTGAACAGCGTCCACAAATGCACCCGCATGTTCGGGCGCTACATCTTGATGGATACCATGACCTAAATTGAAGACATGCCCTTCACCTTGACCAAAGCCCGCTAAAATATGCTGCACTTCTTGCTCAATACGCGCAGGTGGTGCATATAACATAGAAGGATCCATATTGCCTTGCAGCGCTACTTTGTCACCAACACGGCGACGCGCATCCGCAATTTCGGTCGTCCAATCCAAACCTAGCGCATCACAACCTGTTGCCGCCATCTCTTCTAACCATTGACCGCCACCTTTAGTGAATAACGTCACGGGTACACGGCGACCGTCATTTTCACGAATTAAGCCATCGACGATTTTGTGCATGTAACGCAGGGAGAATTCCAGATAATCACGCTTAGTCAGCACGCCGCCCCACGTATCGAAAATCATCAGAGATTGCGCACCCGCACGCACTTGAGCATTCAGGTACAAAATCACGCTATCTGCCAGCTTATCCAGCAGCAAATGCAGCGTATTTGGATCTTCATACATCATTTTTTTGATTTTAGTGAACGCTTTGCTACTGCCGCCTTCTATCATATAGGTCGCTAATGTCCACGGGCTACCCGAGAAACCAATCAGTGGTACATCACCATTTAAGGCTTTACGAATGGCACGAACGGCATCCATCACGTAGCCCAGTTCCATTTCTGGATCGGGAATAGGGATATTTTTAACATCCGCAGCGTTCTTGATTGGCTTTTCAAAACGTGGACCTTCTCCAGTTTCAAAATAAAGCCCAAGTCCCATTGCATCAGGGATAGTCAGAATATCAGAGAATAAAATTGCGGCGTCTAATGGAAAACGACGAAGTGGCTGTAACGTGACTTCACACGCTAACTCAGTATTTTTGCACAAAGCAATAAAATCACCAGCTTCTGCACGGGTTGCTTTGTATTCTGGTAGATAACGCCCGGCTTGACGCATCATCCATACTGGGGTTACATCTACAGGCTGACGTAGCAACGCACGTAGATAGCGGTCATTTTTTAACTCAGTCATTATTTACTCCATTATTATTGTGGCCGCCGCAAATGGCTAAGGCGCAATATTATACCAGCAAAGGGAAACAATATCAGCGCCAGCGCAATTAGTGGTTATCTTCATCAAATTGACGACATAGCACCACACTATCTTCAATTAATCGCCGAGCAATCGTGTCTCCCGGCGGGATCAGCGGCAGGGAATTATAGTGATACCAGTTAGCGCTCACTAACTCTTTAGGATCCACTTGAATATCCCCACTATCATAATCAGCTAAAAAGCCCATCATCAGCGAGTGCGGAAATGGCCAAGGCTGGGAAGAGACATAACGAATATTACGCACTTTTATATGGCTCTCTTCCATCACTTCGCGAGCCACTGCCTCTTCTAAGGTTTCCCCCACTTCCACAAACCCTGCCAGCACCGTGAACAGCGGATTTTGTGAATGGCGACGATGCTGTGCTAGCAAAATATGATCATCGCGGCGAATACCAACGATAATGCAAGGGGCAATTTGTGGATAATAACGCTCATGGCAGTGGTCGCACAGACATGCCCATTCCGTTGAACTGTGGCGCATCGCCGTTCCACAATAGCCACAGTAGCGGTGCGAGCGATAAAATTCCGCGAGTTGAACGCCCCGTCCTGCTAAACGAAAGAGGCCTTCATCTTGAGAAGCGACCACGCGAGGCGAAGCCATATCTGATGGCATTTTTTCAGCAATCAGCCAGACAATTTCCCCTTGCCACTCACCGATCGGAGTTGCTAGTTTTCCCGTTAATCCAAACTGCTGTGCAGCACCTTTAGGTACATCACCTTGGGGCAACCACAACCGCCCCGCAAAGCAGACAAACCACCAGCCGCTTTCGGTTCCTGCTAATGTGTGTTTATTCATTCTGTTTCTCTATTTCAGCATGCTGAGTTGCGGTTAAAGATACGCTTGTTTTATAGATTGTCATACAACCGTTTGATTCGTCACTACCCTTTCACGATTTTGACACTTTTTAGACATTTAAAAGTCACAGCATCTAAAAAGTGTCACACAACTGTCAATTCATTGTCATCTCGAATAATTAGCATGCCAACTAACCAATACGGCGACTCTTATAGAGAGAAACAAGATGAAAGCTATCGTACCTGCAATTTTACTGTCACTCAGCGCTTCTCAAATGGCATTTGCGGCTGACAGCGATTTAACCCAACTTATCGAAGCTGCAAAGAAAGAAGGCCAAGTTTATAGCGTCGGGATGCCTGACACATGGGCGAACTGGAAAGGCACATGGCAGGATTTATCGACAGAATACGGTTTAAAGCATCAAGATACAGACATGAGCTCTGCACAGGAAATTGCAAAATTTGCTGCTGAAAAAAATAACGCCACCGCAGATATCGGTGATGTCGGCGCGTCATTTGGCCCTGTTGCTGTGCAAAAAGGCGTGACTCAGCCGTACAAACCGACCACTTGGTCACAAGTGCCTGATTGGGCAAAAGATAAAGACGGTCACTGGGCGTTGGCTTACACCGGTACTATCGCGTTTATGATCAATAAAGACTTAGTCAAAGACACACCAAAAAGCTGGGATGATTTACTTAAAGGAAAATACAAAGTCACCGTTGGGGATGTCGGTATTGCCGCACAAGCCAACAACGCCGTACTGGCTGCCGCCTTTGCCCGTGGTGGTGATGAAAATAACCTAACGCCTGCCATTGAATTCTTTGGTGAATTAGCGAAACAGAAACGTTTATCCGTCAATGACCCAACTGTTGCCAACATCGAAAAAGGTGAAGTGGAAGTGGGCATTTTGTGGGACTTCAACGCACTGAACTACCGTGACCAAATCAACCGTGACCGCTTTATCGTGGTTATCCCATCCGATGGCAGCGTTATCTCCGGTTACACCACCATCATCAATAAATTCGCCAAGAACCCAAATGCTGCGAAATTAGCCCGTGAGTTTATCTTCAGTGATAAAGGTCAAATTAACCTTGCAGAAGGTTATGCGCGCCCGATTCGTGCTCAATACCTGACACTGCCTGCGGATATCCAAGCCAAATTACTGCCAGATGACCAATACAAAAATGTCCACCCGATTAAAGATGCGCAAGGCTGGGAAAAGTCATCACGCAACTTACCAAAAATGTGGCAGCAGCAAGTATTAATTCACCAGCAATAATCGCAATTAGGAATCAACAGTCTGATGTCTGAAAAAGTCATACTTGTTGTTCTTGACGGTTTAAGTTATTCAGTAGCCCATCAATGTATGGGCTATCTCAATGGTCTTATCAAAGCCGATAGAGCAACACTTTATAAAATGGAGTGTGAGCTCCCATCCATGTCTCGCCCACTGTACGAATGCATTTTGACGGGCATTCCTCCGGTTCAAAGTGGCATCGTCAATAACGATGTGGTGCGACTTTCTCACTTCGAGAGCCTCTTTTCACTGGCTCACCAAGCCGGAAAAACGACAGCAGCGGCAGCATACTATTGGGTCAGTGAGCTGTATAACCGCGCGCCATTCGAGGCGAACCGTGACCGATTTACCCATGATAAACAGTTACCTATTCAGCATGGCTGCTTTTACCAAGCAGACCACTACCCTGATGACCACTTGTTTATGGATGCGGAATATCTACGCACCCAGCACGATCCCGATTTTTTGCTGATCCACCCCATGAATATCGATGATACGGGGCATAAGTTTGGTTTTGATTCTCCCCAGTATCGCAATGCGACCCGTAAAGCCGACATTTATTTATCCAACTATCTACCAATGTGGATAGAACAAGGCTACCAAATCATCATCACCAGCGATCACGGCATGAATAACGACCGTAGCCACGGCGGAATTTTACCGGAGGAGTGTACGGTTCCGCTGTTTACTATCGGGAGCGCATTCTCTCATCGCCCAGACGTTCCGATGGAACAAACGGCGATTTGTGGCACCGTTTGCCAGCTACTTGATGTTCCCCATCCAAACAAAACTGTTTGTGATGACTTACTCGCCGAGGTTACTCATGGCTGACATTCCCGCCGACTGCGCACAGCCCCATCCAAAAACGGAGGGCACCATAATGACTAAAAAACCATTTGTGCGTTTTCACTGGCGCGCCGCACTGTTAATCGTGCCGTTTATTGTGCTGTTTTGCCTGTTTCAAATCGCCCCGATGATATGGGTGCTCTTCAACAGTTTTGTCTACGAAGAAGCGTGGTCTTTTGAGAATTACGTCGAGATCTTCACCAACGATTTCTATCTGCAAGCGTTTCAAAACACCCTATGGCTATCGCTCATTTGTAGCGTGGTTGGTTTGCTGATCGCCTGCGTAACGGCATTCTCTATTTATAAGATGCAAGGCAAAGTACGCAATTTCATGATTTCGTTTACCACCATGGCAAGCAACTTCAGCGGCGTGCCATTAGCTTTCGCCTTTATTATTATCTTAGGTTTTAACGGGGCAATTACCCTACAACTTAAAGCGTGGGGGTGGATTGATGATTTTAATATTTATAGCGCCAGTGGCTTGATGCTGCTCTATATCTACTTCCAAATCCCACTCGGTATTTTACTGCTTTATCCTGCATTCGATGCGCTCAAACCTGAATGGGAAGATGCGGCAAAAACCATGGGTGCCAGCAAATTAACTTATTGGCTGAAAGTGGGCATTCCAGTCATTTCCCCTGCACTGTTAGGCACATTTATTATCTTGGTTGCCAATGCTGTTGGCGCTTATGCCAGTACTTATGCGCTCACCAGTGGAAACTACAACTTAGTGACGATCCGCATTGCCAGCCTTGTCTCTGGCGACCTGTTCTTAGAGCCAAATATGGCAGCCGCGCTGTCCGTGGCGCTGATTGCGATCCTCGGGTTTATCACCGCCATCCACCACTGGCTATTAAAGCGGAGCTACCATGCTAAATCCTAATATTCGTCGCTCAAAAGCCCCGAGTTTACTGTTTCATAAAATAGTTCTCGGCACCGTTGCCGCTATCCTTGCACTGCCAATTATCGCCACCTTTATTTACTCCATTTCGAGCTCATGGGGCGCGACGATTATGCCTGATGCCCTATCCATCAAATGGTATCTGCAACTGTGGCAAGATCCGCGCTTTTTGATGGCATTTGGACGATCATTATTGATCTGCTTTGGCACATTACTGATCAGCGTACTGGTCATTTTGCCAATGACTTTTGCCGTTTTTTACCGCTTTCCAAAGCTCAAAGGGTTGATGGATTTATTGATTATTCTCCCCTTTGCGATCCCACCTGTGGTTTCTTCAGTCGGTTTACTGCAAATCTTTGCGGATGAGCCATTTATGCTGGTCGGTACTCCGTGGATCTTAATTGGCACCTACTTCACTATCACATTGCCGTTTATGTACCGCGCACTGGCGAACAGCTTTCAAGGGATCAATCTGCATGACTTAATGGATGCCGCTCACTTACTCGGTGCCAGCACCTTTAAAGCTTTTTTAATGATAGTGCTGCCAAATATCCGTAAAGGATTGTTGGTCTCCTTACTAATTTCCTTCTCATTCTTAATGGGAGAATTCGTATTCGCCAATATCTTAGTGGGAACCCGCTTCGAAACCTTGCAGATCTATCTATTTAATATGCGTCAAACTAGCGGACACTTTACCTCTGCGCTAGTGATGTCTTACTTCCTATTTACGTTGCTGCTGACTTGGTTAGCAACGCGCTTGAATCGTGAGGGAAATGAACGATGAGCTACGTTATTGCTGAAAACCTAACAAAATCCTTTGGTCCGAACCAAGTATTCTCCGATATCCAGTTTACGATTGAGCAAGGGGAATTTATTACTCTACTGGGGCCAAGCGGCTGTGGGAAATCCACTTTACTGCGCTGTATCGCTGGGCTTGAGCAACCTGACAGCGGGGAGCTGTATATCAACCGCCAGAATATCACCCAACAACCAGCTCAACAGCGCGGCGTGGGCATGGTATTTCAAAGCTACGCCTTATTCCCAAATATGACCGTGGCTGAAAACATCGCGTTTGGGTTGAAAATGCGCAAGATGCCCGCCGCTGAGTGTGATAAAGCTGTGGCAGAAGTCATTGAGATGGTGGAATTACAAGGCAAAGAGCACCAATACCCGCACCAGCTTTCGGGTGGTCAGCGCCAGCGTGTCGCCCTTGCCCGTGCATTGGTGATGAAGCCGCAAATTTTACTTCTCGATGAGCCGTTATCCGCCCTTGATGCCCGTATTCGTAAGCACTTACGCCAGCAAATTCGTGAAATCCAGCGAGAGCTGAAGCTCACCACCATTTTCGTCACCCACGACCAAGACGAAGCGATGATTATGTCTGACCGCATCTTCTTAATGAACAAAGGCTCGATTATCCAAAGTGATACCGCGGAAAATATCTATACTCAGCCTGCCACTGAATTTGTGGCTCGATTTATGGGGCATTACAATCTGGTGGACGCTGAAAAAGCCAATGGGATGCTAGGCGTCAATTTACAAGGCACCCTCGCCATTCGCCCAGAATCTATTTATGTTCGTGAGATGGGACGCCAGTATGGCAACCATATTTCAGCGCCAGTGGATGCCGTGATCCTTGACCACCAGCTTTTAGGGAATATCATTCGCTATAGCGTAAACACGCCTGCGGGGGATATGACCGTAGACTTGCTCAACCGCTCATCCGAACGTTTATTTGAGCCGGGCACACGCCTTGAGTTAATGTTTAATAAAAATGAAATTCGTGCTCTAAGCTAGCCAACGATAAGCTAGCCAGCGAAAGGAACCCCATGCAAAACCTATCTACACAAACCAAATTAGCGATTTTTGATCTCGATGACACCCTGATCCGTGGCGATAGCAGCGTACTTTGGACGCAATATCTGTGGGATAAAAAGATCATTACCGACCCGCGTTTTGTCGAAGCCGATAAAGAGATGATGGCGCAATACAATGCGGGCAATTTGGATATGGTGACTTACTTAAAGTTTAGTTTGCAGACCCTTGACGGCTTTAAAACTGAGCAAGTCGATGAGTGGTTAGATGATTTTGTGGATACCATTATCATTCCACGCATTTACCCTAACGCATTAAGTACCGTTGCCTCATATCGATCGCAAGGGATCCCGATCATTGTGATCTCAGCAACGGTCTCTTTTATTGTGAAGAAGGTAGCGGATCGCCTCGGTGCTGATGTCACGATGGGCATTGATATTAAGCATTCAAATGGCTGCTACACCACCGAAATTGACGGTATCCCGACCTTTAAAGAAGGTAAAGTTAAGCGTTTAACCCAGTGGATCGCCCACCAGCCAATCACTGATGCGTATATTTATTTCTACACCGATTCCGCCAATGACCTACCAATGTGCCATTTCGCCGATGAGACATTTATCGTCAACGGCGACCCGCGTCTTCTCCAAGCCGCCAACGAAAATCACTGGCCGCAATATTCGTGGAGTTTGTAAAACCCCATTTTTAATTATTAATTCCTATTTTTTAAATTTTTACCCAATACACTGATTTCCCCTAAATTATTCGAGTGAGAAGAAGGCGGCAAGCGAGGATATCCCTAGGAGCATACACAAGTATGTGACTAGGGTGGCCGAGAGAAGCCAACGCACTTATCGCTTGAAGAATGACGGGGAAACTTTATACTGAATGCTCTTGTCGGAGTGCCTAGTATGCATTTGCATCAGGCTGAGACCGTTAATTCGGGATCCGCGGAACCTGATCGGGTTAATACCCGCGAAGGGAACAAGAGTAATCTTCAGCGCAATTTTCGCTCATTTCTTGGCGAAAAACTAGCCGCAACGCCACACCATTACTCCTCCGAACTCCAGACAAGCAACTTTCTTTCGATAAACCCGCTATTGGCGATTTACGCCGTATAGCCTGTGACGATGTCAGGAAATTGCTATGTCCAATAATGCTAATAATTCAGTTATACCGAGTACCGATATTTCCCCTAAAGCTGCGCCAGCACGCACGCGAAAAGAGCAACGTGACGCCGCAGAAGACTTTATTAATACCATTTCCGGTGTTTCATTCCCTAACTCTGAACGTATCTACCTACAAGGCTCGCGCGACGACATCCAAGTTCCGATGCGTGAAATCCAGCTCTCCCCGACACTTATCGGCGGCGACAAAGATAATCCTAAATTTGAAGATAACGAAGCCGTTCCTGTTTATGACACTTCAGGCCCTTACGGCGACCCTGTCTCTGAACTCAATGTTCACAAAGGATTGAAAAAAATTCGCGCACCGTGGATCAGTGAACGTGCTGATACTGTTGCCGTCGAGGATCTCAGCTCCAATTTTACCCAGCAGCGCCTCGCGGATGCAGGCTTAGATCACTTACGTTTTAATCACCGCCCTGCACCACTGAAAGCGCAAATAGGCAAATGCGTCACTCAGTTGCATTATGCTCGCCAAGGTATTGTGACCCCTGAAATGGAATTTATCGCCATTCGTGAAAATATGGGGCGTGAACGCATTCGCAGTGAAGTTTTAAGACAGCAGCATCCAGGGCAAAGCTTCGGCGCTATTTTGCCAGAAAATATTACGCCGGAATTTGTACGCCAAGAAGTGGCGGCGGGTCGCGCTATCATCCCTGCCAATATTAACCACCCAGAATCTGAGCCGATGATTATCGGACGCAATTTCTTAGTGAAAGTGAATGCCAATATTGGTAACTCTTCCGTGACTTCATCCATTGAAGAAGAGGTGGAAAAACTGATTTGGTCTACCCGCTGGGGCGCAGATACGGTGATGGATTTATCCACGGGTCGCTATATTCACGAAACCCGCGAATGGATTTTACGTAATAGCCCAGTGCCAATTGGTACCGTGCCTATCTACCAAGCCCTCGAAAAAGTGAACGGTGTTGCTGAAAACCTCACTTGGGAAATGTTCCGCGATACTCTGCTAGAGCAAGCCGAGCAAGGGGTGGATTACTTCACTATCCATGCCGGTGTTTTACTGCGCTATGTGCCAATGACCGCTAAACGACTAACCGGTATTGTCTCTCGTGGTGGCTCTATCATGGCGAAATGGTGTTTATCCCACCACCAAGAAAACTTCCTGTATGAGCATTTTCGTGAAATCTGCGAAATTTGTGCCGCTTATGATGTTTCCTTGTCTCTTGGAGATGGGTTACGCCCAGGCTCCGTACAAGATGCTAACGATGAAGCGCAATTCTCAGAGTTACATACTTTAGGCGAGCTGACCAAAATTGCGTGGGAATACGATGTGCAGGTGATGATTGAAGGACCGGGACATGTGCCGATGCAGATGATCCGCCGCAATATGACCGAAGAGCTAGAGCACTGCCACGAAGCCCCATTCTATACGTTAGGCCCTCTAACCACCGATATCGCACCGGGCTATGACCACTTCACTTCCGGCATTGGCGCGGCAATGATTGGCTGGTTTGGCTGTGCAATGCTGTGCTACGTGACGCCAAAAGAGCACCTTGGTTTGCCAAATAAAGAAGACGTCAAACAGGGGCTTATCACCTACAAGATTGCTGCCCACGCCGCTGACCTCGCGAAAGGTCATCCGGGGGCGCAAATCCGTGATAACGCCATGTCCAAAGCGCGTTTTGAGTTCCGTTGGGAAGACCAGTTTAACCTTGCCCTCGATCCAGAAACCGCGCGTAAATATCACGATGAAACCTTACCGCAAGCGTCAGGGAAAATTGCCCACTTCTGCTCTATGTGTGGACCAAAATTCTGCTCCATGAAGATTTCCCAAGAAGTTCGTGACTATGCAGCACAAAAAGAGGCAGCACAAAAAGAAGCGGGCATGGAGCAGATGTCGGAAGCGTTCCGTGCTCACGGTAGCGAACTCTATCATGGGGCTGAGATTGCTGAGGTCGTGAGTGATGAACAAAACGCTTAATCTCCCAAATAGTCCATTTCCACCGACCGAGCACTGCCTCGGTCTGTATCCGGTTGTGGATTCTGTTGAATGGATTGAACGCCTGCTAAATGCAGGTGTTTCCACCTTGCAATTGCGCATCAAAGATAAGCAAGACCACCAAGTCCGTGAACAGATCCAACAAGCAATAGCCCTTGGTAAGCAGCATAACGCCCGATTATTTATCAATGATTATTGGCGTTTAGCCATAGAGTTAGACGCCTATGGCGTCCACTTAGGGCAAGAAGATCTGGAAACCACCGATCTGGTGGCGATTCACCAAGCTGGGCTACGGCTGGGGATCTCCACCCACGATCCTGATGAAGTCGCGATTGCCAAAACAGTGCGTCCATCTTATATCGCCCTTGGGCATATTTTTCCGACCCAAACCAAGCAGATGCCCTCCTCGCCGCAAGGTTTAGAGGCGTTACAGCAGATGGTAGAAGAGACTCCAGACTATCCGACAGTCGCAATTGGCGGCATCTCCATTGAACGAGCCCCTGCCGTGCTCGCCACTGGTGTCGGCAGTGTGGCAGTTGTCAGTGCTATCACCCAAGCCGATGACTGGCAAAGTGCAACACAAACATTGCTGGATCTGGTTGAATCGGCCTCTCGCTTAAAGGAAAACGACCATGCTCAATGATCTCGAATTTATGCGTTATAGCCGCCAATTGCTGCTTGAGGATGTCAGCCCTGAAGGGCAACAAAAACTCAAACAGAGCAAGGTACTGATTGTCGGTTTAGGTGGGCTGGGCTCCCCTGCAAGTTTGTATCTAGCAGGGGCGGGTGTCGGTGAATTATGGATAGCGGATCATGATGACCTGCATGTGTCTAACTTGCAGCGCCAAGTACTGTATGACACGCAGGATATTAACCAGTCAAAAGCGCAGCTAGCCGCAGCGCGTTTAAAGCAGCTTAATCCCCATACTCAGACGCGCATTTTCCAACAAAAGCTTGATGCTGACAGTTTGCTTCCCTTAGTGGAACAGGTGGATTTGGTGCTTGATTGCTGTGACAACATGGCCACTCGCCATGCAGTCAATGCCGCATGCGTCCTTAGCAATACCCCGCTCATCAGCGGCAGTGCCGTTGGCTTTGGCGGGCAACTGATGGTTCTGGAGCCGCCTTTTCAATCGGGCTGCTACGCCTGTTTGTATCCCGACCAAGAAGAGCCTCAACGTAACTGCCGTACGGCGGGGGTTTTAGGCCCTGTGGTGGGTGTGATTGGTACTTTACAAGCATTAGAAGCCATCAAATTGCTGGTGGGATTACCCTCCCCGTTAAGTGGAAAACTACGCCTGTTTGATGGAAAGCAGCAGCAATGGAATACCTTGCAGCTGACCCGGTCAAAACAGTGCCCCGTCTGCCGAGAGGCCACATGCATATCATAATCAATGACCAGCCGATGGAGCTTGAACCGCCCATTACCGTCCACCAGCTATTAACGCAACTCGGGCAAAGTACATCCGGCTCAGCACTGGCTATCAATCAGGTGATCATTCCCAAAAGCCAGTGGGAGAGCCATTTTCTGAATGAACAAGACAACATTCTGCTGTTTCAAGCTATCGCAGGGGGTTAATAATGTTAAAAATTGCTGATGTCACTTTTCAGTCACGTTTATTTACAGGAACAGGCAAGTTTGCCAATCCAACATTAATGCAGCAAGCCATCCAAGCCTCGGGCAGCCAGCTGGTGACCATGGCGATGAAGCGCGTTAATTTACGTGGGCAAGATGATGGTATTTTGCAGCCACTTCAAGAGCTGGGGGTGAAATTGCTTCCCAACACTTCCGGGGCTAAGAATGCCCAAGAAGCTATTTTCGCCGCACGTCTCGCTCGTGAAGCCCTCGGCACTCATTGGGTAAAACTCGAAATTCATCCTGATGTCCGTTACTTATTACCAGACCCTATCGAAACGTTACTCGCGGCAGAGCAACTCGTCAAAGAAGGATTTGTGGTATTGCCTTATTGCAGCGCAGATCCTGTTTTGTGTAAGCGACTAGAAGAAGTGGGCTGCGCGGCGGTGATGCCTCTGGGCGCACCTATCGGTACCAATAAAGGTTTAGTCACCAAGGAGATGCTGCAAATCATCATCGAACAAGCCAATGTGCCGGTGGTGGTAGATGCTGGAATTGGTGCGCCTAGCCACGCCGCCGAAGCCATTGAGATGGGTGCCGATGCGGTGCTAGTCAATACCGCCATTGCCGTCGCTAAACAGCCCGTATTAATGGCGCAAGCCTTTAAAATGGCGGTTGAAGCGGCACAACTCGCTCGTCAAAGCGGCCTTGCGGCACCCAAACAGCGAGCAGAGGCATCTAGCCCTCTGACTCAATTTTTGGAGGCGCTGCAATGATTGAAAGCTTTCGGGAACGTTGGGAACAGTTAGATTGGGACAACCTTACATTACAGATCAACAGCAAAACCGCCGCAGATGTGGAGCAAGCATTACAGAGTGACACGTTGACTCTCGATGATTTTATGGCGCTGCTTTCCCCTGCTGCGCGGCATTATATCGAGCCAATGGCGCAAAAGGCACAGCGCTTAACACGTCAGCGCTTTGGTCATACTGTTGGGTTTTATGTTCCTCTGTACCTTTCCAACTTATGTGCCAATGACTGTACCTATTGCGGATTTTCGATGAGCAACCGTATTAAGCGAAAAACCCTCGACGATGCAGAGATTGTCCGTGAATGTGAAACCATCCGCCAAATTGGTTTTGACAGTTTGCTCTTGGTAACGGGTGAACATCAAACCAAAGTCGGAATGGACTATTTTCGCCGCCATATCCCAGTGATCCGCTCCTATTTCAGTTCTCTTATGATGGAGGTTCAGCCTTTATCAACCGAAGAGTACCGCGAGCTGAAAACCTTAGGATTAGATGGCGTGATGGTATACCAAGAAACCTACCATGAGCCAACTTATCAACTTCATCATTTAAAAGGCAAAAAACAGGATTTTCATTGGCGATTAGCAACGCCAGAGCGCCTTGGTCAAGCAGGTGTTGATAAAATTGGATTGGGGGCATTAATTGGGCTTTCCAGTAGCTGGCGAACGGATTGTTACATGGTGGCAGAGCATCTTCTGTATATGCAGCAACACTATTGGCAGAGCCGCTATTCTATTTCATTTCCACGCTTACGTCCTTGCGCGGGAGGAATCGAACCCGCCTCGCTGATGGGGGATGCGGAGCTTGTTCAGCTAATTTGTGCCTTTCGCTTGCTTGCTCCTACAGTGGAATTGTCGCTGTCCACCCGAGAATCCCCTTATTTTCGGGATCATGTGGTACCACTGGCGATTAACAGCGTCAGTGCTGGCTCTAAAACTCAGCCAGGAGGCTATGCGGATTCGAAAACCGAGTTAGAGCAATTCTCGCCCCACGATAACCGCAGTGCAGCGCAAGTCGCCCATGCTTTAGTACAAGCCGGGTTACAACCTGTTTGGAAAGATTGGGATGGCTACTTAGGACGTTAATGGTTCATTTTTCAATGGGAAATATTGAAGAGAATATTTCCCATTAAATGGAACTTGGAAAATACGACGTTTAATTTTTAAATAATTATATTAGTCAGATCACAAAAACTGAAACAATGATTCATTAATCCGATTAAATTAAAATATTAATAATATTTAAAAATTATTTTAATGGTTTTTTAAACTACAATGAAATTATGACCATAATATAACTGAATTTTAAATTTTTATTATCTTCGTTAAATAACAATTTAAGTTAGGAAAGATGAATATCTAGAATTAAATATAATAGATGGCATGGAAATAAAAATAGCCATTACTTATCAATAAGATTGATATACTTTACCGCTGAGTATTTTGTGATAAACATTCTAATTCAATAATTAAATATTGCTACTTCTATTCTTCTTTTTTAATCACTCTGTGTCTTTAGTCAAAAAAATAACTGGTCAGATATTTATTTTATCGTTATTCATGATAAAAGAATATTGCAACGAAGTAGCGTTTATCTTCATTGCAATAATGAAAGTATAAAAATAATGCATCACCATGATGCTGGAGAATGAGAATAATGAATATTGTTGACCGTTTTATTTCTTATACAAAAATTAACACCACCACGAATAGGGAAAAAGGCGCAGCGGGCATCATGCCATCATCAGAAGGCCAGCGCGTTCTTGCCAAACAATTAGTTCAAGAGTTAGAAGGCTTAGGCTTACAGGACATCAAACTGCGTGATACGGCCATCGTTACCGCAACGCTGCCTTCTAACCTCGATTATCAAGTGCCAACGGTGGCATTCTTTGGTCACTTAGATACTAGCGCAGAGCAGACTAACGACACCAAAGCACAAATTTTGCCTTATAACGGCGAAGATATTTGCATGAATAAAGAACTCAACATTTACCTACGTAAAAGTGAGTTCCCAGAATTAGAAAACTACCTTGGTGATGACATCATTGTCACCGACGGTACCAGCCTATTAGGTGCCGATGATAAAGCAGCTATCGCCTCGATTATGGATATGTTGCAGTACTTTAAACAAAACCCAGATATCAAACACGGGGACATCAAAGTGGGCTTCGTTCCTGATGAAGAACAAGGTCTGCGCGGTGCAAAAGTATTTGATGTGAAAGAGTTTGGTGCTGATTTTGCCTACACCTTAGACTGCTGCGGTATTGGCGAGTTGGTGTATGAAAACTGGAACGCGGGGGATGTGGAAATCGTCTTTACAGGTAAATCAGCTCACCCAATGTCCGCGAAAGGCAAACTGGTAAACTCCCTGCTAATGGCACAGAAATTTATCGCGATGCTGCCGGGCGGCGAAGCGCCTGAATATACCGAAAACCGTGAAGGTTATTACTGGGTTAAGCAGATGTCCGGTAACAGTGCTCGCACTGTCCTGAAAATGGATGTGCGTGACTTTACCGAAGAGGGCTACCGCACTCGTATGGCATTCCTGAAAAAATTAGCGGGTCACTGTGAAGACCTGTGGGGACCAGAAAGCGTAACCTGTACCTTAGCTGACCGTTACTCAAACGTGTACAACAGCCTACAAGGTGAAAACCGTTATCCAATCGATATTGCTCACGCAGCTTATGAAGCTTGTGGGATCACACCAAAAGTTATCCCAATGCGTGGAGGCTATGATGGTGCGGCTCTTTCACAAAACGGACTTCCTTGCCCGAACATTTTCACGGGTGCTCATAACTTCCACTCGATTTATGAATATCTACCTGTGAAATCCCTGTATGCCGCAAGTGATGTTCTGAAGCAAGTAGTGCAAATCACCGCAGAGCGTTTCAAGCCAGGAGCTAATGCATGATCCCAATTCTAACGGTTCTGATTGTCGTTGTTTTGGTTGCTCGCTTTATTTTGAAAGGCTACAAAGCTGAACCTGTCTTGTTAATTGCAGGTTTAGTCTTGATGATCTGTACCCTCGCTCTTGGCTGGGGTCCAATTCTACCAAAAAGCGTAGCAACCACCGGTATCACTTGGCTTGACCCATTCGAAGTGATGCGTGACCTATTTAGTAGCCGTGCCGCAGATCTTGGTCTGATGATTATGGCGCTGATGGGATTTGCACACTACATGGATCATATTGGTGCGAACGAAGCCGTTGTTCGTGTTGCCACTAAACCGCTGAAAAATATGCGCTCACCTTATGTGCTGCTATTTTTCTCATTCTTGTTAGCGAGCATCTTACAGTTAGCTATTCCGTCAGCGACAGGCTTAGCGGTGCTGTTAATGGGTACGATGTTCCCAATTATGATTGGTTTAGGGCTCTCCCCTGCGTCTGCTGCTGGGGTTATCGCAACATCCCTTGGGGTTGCTTATACACCAACCGCGATTGATGCTATCCGTGGTGCGAAAGCCGTTGATATGTCCGTGGTTGAATACGTGCTTTACTACCAAGGGCCTGCGGCATTAGCCACTGTGCTGGTGGTCGGTATCACCCATATTTTCTGGCAACGTCATTGTGACCGTAAACAGGGTTTCGTACCTGAAATCGGTAAAGCCGTTCAATCTCATGATAAGGAAAAAGTCGCTAAATCGGTTCCGGGTTATTATGCGATTTTACCGATGCTGCCCATCATTATGGCGGTCGGCTCTTCCAACCTGTTTTTTGAGGGAATTCACCTCGACGTTGTGACCATCGTACTGATTGCTATGGCGATTTGTATGGTGCTGGAAACCGTGCGAGTGCGTAACTTCAAGCAAGTGTGCAATGGGTTCCAAACCTTCTTAAATGGGATGGGGCATGCGTTTAGTAACGTAGTCGGGCTGTTAGTCGCTGCGGGTGTGTTTGCTCACGGGATCAAAGTCAGTGGTGCCATCGACCAATTAATCCTTGGTGCAGAATCCGTCGGTTTACCACCATTTGCGATGGCGATTGTGTTTGCATTAGTCACCTTAGCCGCCGCAATCATTATGGGTTCAGGTAACGCACCATTCTTAGCATTCGTGGAGTTAATCCCACAAATTGCACACAGTATGGGTGTTAACCCAATTGCCATGATCCTACCAATGCAGCAGGCTTCTCATATGGGGCGTGGTATGTCTCCGGTTTCGGGGGTGATAATTGCCGTCTCCAGTGGCGCGAAACTTCAGCCGTTCGATGTGGTGAAACGAACCGCCATACCGTTGATGGTTGGGTTTGTTGCCCACTGTGCGATTATCGGTATCTTCTACTAAATCGTACTCTGATATATATCCATAGCGTTTAATCTGTACACCACAAATAAGGCCCCAATGGAATTCATTGAGGGCCTTATCCTATTGAAGAACAATAATCTGTTTCCACTCACTTATTATCCTGTCGGAGAGTAGTATTGTGTGATTTCCGTGATTGATGACCAATCCTGCAATAGATAGCCGTAATTGCAATCTATTCGATGCCTGGATAAGCCGAAGAGTATTAATCGGGAGCTGAGCATGCAAAATGATGCTATCTCCGCTGTAATAGCAGTGACAAGATAATTCTTCTTCTGCCTCATCATCTATTTTGAGAAAAGTGTCTGAGTGGACATCACCACAGCCATACTCTGCATCATAATCTAGCCATATAATATCTTCTGAGCTGGAACGACTAGCATGGCTATATATTTCAATTTCATACTCAGGCTTATCTGTTCCGATTCGATAAAACATAATAGATGTTCCATCATTTAGCCGTGAGCTACTGACTAGCAGAGTTTGTCCATCATGTTTTTCTTCGGTGATAGGAGCCAAAATATTATCCTCTGTTACCTATGACTAACGTTATGAGCGGTATATTAGCGAGGTACTTTATTCATTTTTTATCATAGATACCAGTCAGTAATCCCAATTTATAAAAGCTTTCTCACAAATATTCATTTGACTCATCGTAGTATTAGGCCTGCAATTGCAGGCCTTTTGATTATTATTTTTGACACTGACAGCCTGAATGGTGGTGCGGATGGTGACTATGATGACTCTCGTTACCACAACAAGCATCTATCGCCTTATTGATAATTTCAGCTAGCGTATTCACCGTTCCTAAGATAGTCGGCAGTTGGTCACAGACATTCGCACAGTCTGAACGCTCTGGGTTTGGGATAGTAGGAGGGATAAGACTGTCACAGAGAATTTCTTCTAACACTAAGCTGAAATTCGCAATTCCCGTGGTGTAAATATACGCACGCCCCCCAGTTTGTTCCGCTAAACGAGCATATTCTTTTGTTACTCTGTCTCTATCCGCTAAGCTTGGGAAACGGTCGAGGTTGGTTGGCGTATCATCAGGTGTACCTTGGTAGGTATACACTTTGACATGGGCATGTTGAGCAACCTCAATTGCTTCATTGTTTTTAGCTATTGCTGCACTGGTAAGTCGACCACCGCCCCCCTCCATGCCTTCATCACCTAAGACAAAAATGGCGCGACGAGCACCGTCACGCCAATCAAAGTATTTACTCACATCAATGACGGCACGACAGAGATCTTCTTTATTACCTGCATGGTCAATACCATCAGCCTCTTTAAAAGGTGGCCGCGCTTGTAGGTTGCTTTCGTTTACCCCTTTTAAGATTAAATAATCACTCACTGATTGATCAAACTTAGTTCCCGTCCAAACGCCTTGGATACCTAAAAATGTCGCCCTTAAATGGGATGGGCAATTTGCTGCCGCTTTTTCAATAGCCGCATCTATTTGTTGGCTTAAATCAGTGGACTCATCAGACATGGAGCCGCTAGTGTCAATCACCACAACTAAGTCTAAAGCGATATCTCCCGTACCAGTCACCAGCTGAGAGGTTTGGTTAACCATAATACTTGGCACCCCAAGTGAAGTCATATTCTGCATCGTACTGCTAGATGTCTTATTATTATCATTTTCAGTGTTATTATTTTCAACTTCATTATTTTCTGTATTTTTTTTCATGTGTATATTCCTATTAACTGAATGAATTTAATTCGTTTATTTTCATCTTTTAATAAATAATATTGCAGCTCCCATCCTAAATATAATTTATATCATGGACGCCATTATTCCTTTATTTACATTCAGATTGACACAATAATAAATATCACAAACATAACACTTAATAATTATCACACCTAAAAATCACTCTAATTAACCCCATGATTTTCAAAAATATAGAAATAAACTCAGTCACGATAAATTAATTTATATTACAAATCTTTTTTATTAAGACCTTATTTTAAAGATTAAAAATAGATCAAAAATGACTGTTACACTAAAAAAATCATTATTTCATTCGATAAGAAAGAGGTTTTTATGCTTAGAAAATATCAATTACTCAATGAAAAAGAATCAATAGAAAACTTAAATACGCTACCTGATTCCCCTTTTGATGATTTACCAGAGTTCTATCATCAATCATTACATTGGCCATATCGTCAATATTTAGAAATCCCAACAATAAAGAATTTACTTGGTAATTTAACGGGGCGTACCGTACTTGATTTCGGTTGTGGGCCAGGTAGTTTATCTAGAGAATTCAAGGCGATGGGAGCCAAAGAAGTGATGGGCTATGATATATCAAAGGGAATGCTTAACTATGCGCGTCAACAGGAGAAAAATGCCCCTTTAGACATTGAATATCTTTCTTATATTCCTTTATGTTATCAGCAATATTTTGATGTTGTGATTGCTATTTATCCAATGGTATGTATGAAAGATCGTTACGAATTAGAATCAATGATCTTTCATATTTCAAGTTTACTTAAGTGCGGAGGAAAATTAATTACATTGGTTTTAAATACAGAATTGAATAATACGCCTAATTTTTATCAACCTTATGGTTTCAACCTATTCGATGAATCACCAAGAAAGGATGGCAGTATAACCCGAATTCAGTTAGGACATTTTCCAGAAGAGAAAAGCTTTCCTATCTGTTACTGGTTTACTGAGACTTTGAATAAAATATTTAGAAGTGCTGGATTGGATGAAGCCAAAAAAGAAATATTGATTCCGCCACCATTAAAGCATTTGGACCATTTACAAAATTATATTTCTTATCCTCACGTCGATATTCTGACAACCATTAAAAAATAATCTCTTTGTTGTGATTTTTAGTTATAAAAAAACCGATGCTTATTACGGCATCGGTTTTTGTTTCAAACAATTAAAATTTAATGGATCTTAATTGTTGTCACTGCTAAAACCTGCATTTAACAGTTCAGCTAAGTTCGCTGTTGCTTCATCTGCGCTGACTTGTGGAGCTTCCACAGCTTCGCTCAGATGACGACGACGGATACGATCTTGGTGATACGCGAAACCGGTACCCGCTGGGATCAGACGTCCAACAATAACGTTCTCTTTCAGACCGCGCAGTTCATCACGTTTACCTGCTACCGCAGCTTCTGTCAGTACGCGAGTCGTTTCTTGGAACGATGCTGCTGAGATGAAGGATTCTGTTGCCAGAGATGCCTTAGTAATACCCAGTAGGTCACGACCAAAGTTAGCTGGAATTTTACCTTCATTTTCCAGTTTACGATTCGATACTTTAACGCGAGAGTACTCAACCTGCTCACCTTCGAGGAATTCAGAGCTTCCTGCATCTTCGATGGTAACTTTACGCAGCATCTGACGAACGATAACTTCGATGTGTTTATCGTTAATCTTAACGCCTTGTAAGCGGTAAACTTCCTGAACTTCGTTAGTGATGTAACGAGTCACAGCATGAACACCACGCAGACGCAGGATATCATGTGGAGACTCAGGACCATCAGAAACGACGTCACCGCGTTCAACGATTTCACCTTCGAATACGTTGAGCTGACGCCATTTAGGGATCATCTCTTCGTATGGCTCACTTCCATCTAATGGAGTGATAACCAGACGGCGTTTCCCTTTGGTTTCTTTACCAAATGAGATAATACCGCTGATTTCAGCCAGGATCGCAGGCTCTTTCGGACGACGAGCTTCGAACAGGTCAGCAACGCGTGGCAGACCACCCGTGATATCTTTAGTACCCACGGATTCTTGTGGAATACGCGCTAAAGTATCACCGGCGTTGATTGCGATGCCATCATCTAACTGAACAATTGCGTTACCCGGTAAGAAATACTGAGCAGGCATGTCTGTGTTAGGGATCAGAACATCTTTACCATTCGCATCAATGACACGCAGTGCAGGACGTAAGTCTTTACCAGCACTGGTACGCTCAGCAGTATCCATAACAACGATTGAAGATAGACCCGTTAACTCATCAGTTTGACGAGTCATTGACAGACCTTCAAGCATGTCGGAGAAGCTGATGATACCAGATACTTCACTGACAACTGGCATGGTGTGTGGATCCCAGTTTGCAACGGTTTCACCGCCGATCACTGCTGCACCATCACCTTTCGTTAAGTGCGCACCGTAAGGAACTTTATAGCTCTCTTTAGTACGACCGAATTCGTCGATCAGACGCAGTTCTGTATTACGAGAAGTAATTACCAGCTTGCCTTCTGAGTTAGTAACATATTTCGCGTTGAACAGTTTCAACGTACCTGTGTTACGAACTTGGATGCTAGATTCTGCTGCCGCACGAGATGCCGCACCACCGATGTGGAACGTACGCATCGTCAGCTGTGTACCCGGCTCACCGATTGACTGTGCCGCGATAACACCGATAGCTTCACCTTTGTTGATGATATGACCACGAGCAAGGTCACGACCATAACAGTGAGCACACACACCGAAGTCAGTTTCACAACTTACTACGGAACGTACTTTCACGCTGTCAACAGAGTTAGCTTCTAACAGGTCACACAGTTTTTCGTGTAACAGTGTATTACGTGGAACCAGAATATCTGCAGTACCTGGGATCAGGATATCTTCTGCAGTTACACGTCCAAGTACACGTTCACGCAGTGGTTCTTTAACGTCGCCACCCTCGATAACCGGAGTCATCAGGATACCTTCGTGAGTACCACAGTCATCTTCAGTGACAACCAAGTCCTGAGCAACGTCAACTAAACGACGAGTCAGATAACCGGAGTTCGCAGTTTTCAATGCGGTATCCGCAAGACCTTTACGAGCACCGTGGGTAGAAATAAAGTACTGGAGAACGTTCAGACCTTCACGGAAGTTTGCCGTGATTGGCGTTTCGATGATGGAGCCATCTGGCTTAGCCATCAGACCACGCATACCGGCCAGCTGACGAATCTGCGCTGCAGAACCACGAGCACCGGAGTCGGCCATCATAAAGATACTGTTGAAGGAAACTTGTTGTTCTTCTTCGCCATCACGGTTAATGACTGCTTCAGTAGACAAGTTTTCCATCATCGCTTTAGCAACACGTTCGTTTGCCGCTGCCCAGATATCGATAACTTTGTTGTAACGTTCGCCTGCTGTAACCAGACCAGACTGGAACTGTTCCTGAATTTCTGCAACTTCTGCTTCTGCTTCGGCGATGATCCCAGCTTTTTTCTCTGGAATAACCATATCGTCGATACCAACCGATGCACCAGAACGTGCCGCATAGGCAAAACCGGTATACATGATTTGGTCAGCAAAAATAACAGTAGGTTTCAGACCCAGTACGCGGTAACAGGTGTTCAGCATTTTGGAGATAGCTTTCTTACCTAACGCTTGGTTAACCAGCGAGTAAGGCAGACCTTTCGGTACGATCATCCATAAAATTGCACGGCCAACAGTGGTATCAACTAAACCAGTGTTAATCGTAATGTTACCTTCGCTGTCTTTCACTTCTTCAGTGATACGAACTTTAACGCGGGCATGCAGTGAAGCATGGCCAGAACGGTAAACACGCTCAGCTTCTTTAGGACCGGCTAAAACCATGCCCTCGCCTTTCGCGTTTACGCAGTCGCGCGTCATGTAGTAGATACCTAATACAACGTCCTGAGAAGGAACGATGATAGGCTCACCACTTGCCGGAGACAGGATGTTGTTGGTTGACATCATCAACGCACGCGCTTCTAACTGAGCTTCCAGAGTCAGAGGAACGTGTACCGCCATTTGGTCACCATCGAAGTCGGCGTTATATGCCGCACAAACGAGTGGGTGCAATTGGATAGCTTTACCTTCGATCAGAATTGGTTCGAACGCTTGGATACCCAGACGGTGAAGTGTTGGTGCACGGTTCAGCATAACTGGGTGTTCGCGGATAACTTCATCCAAGATATCCCAAACAACCGCTTCTTCGCGCTCAACCATTTTCTTCGCAGCTTTAATGGTTGTTGCCAGACCACGTAATTCTAATTTGCCGTAGATAAATGGTTTGAATAACTCAAGCGCCATTTTCTTAGGCAGACCGCACTGATGCAGACGCAGGTATGGACCTACGGTGATTACAGAACGACCTGAGTAGTCAACACGCTTACCAAGTAAGTTCTGACGGAAACGACCTTGTTTACCTTTGATCATATCAGCCAAAGATTTCAGAGGACGTTTGTTAGAACCTGTGATTGCGCGACCACGACGACCGTTATCTAACAGTGCATCAACCGCTTCTTGCAGCATACGTTTTTCGTTACGTACGATGATGTCTGGCGCAGCCAGATCCAGAAGACGTTTCAGACGGTTGTTACGGTTGATTACGCGACGATACAGATCGTTCAGATCCGATGTAGCGAAACGACCACCATCCAGTGGTACTAATGGACGCAGATCAGGTGGCAGAACTGGCAGAACGTTCAGGATCATCCACTCTGGTTTGTTACCAGATTGAATAAACGCTTCTAACAGTTTGATACGCTTAGTCAGCTTTTTACGCTTGGTTTCTGAGTTAGTTTCGTTTAACTCTTCACGCAGCGTTTGGCACTCGTTCTCAAGATCGAGGTTTTTCAGCAGACCTTGGATTGCTTCCGCACCCATTTTCGCGTCAAATTCGTCACCGAATTCTTCCAGCGCATCTAAGTATTGCTCTTCTGTCAGAATCTGTGCACGTTCAAGGCTGGTCATACCCCCTTCAACAACAACATAAGATTCAAAATACAGAACGCGTTCGATATCGCGCAGTGGCATATCGAGCAGCAAACCGATACGGGATGGCAGTGATTTTAAGAACCAAATATGCGCAGTTGGAGACGCGAGTTCAATATGACCCATACGCTCACGACGCACTTTAGTTTGTGTAACTTCAACGCCACACTTCTCACAAATCACACCACGGTGTTTTAAACGCTTGTACTTACCGCACAGACATTCGTAGTCTTTTACTGGCCCAAAAATACGCGCACAGAAAAGTCCGTCACGCTCAGGTTTGAACGTACGGTAGTTAATGGTTTCTGGCTTTTTAACTTCACCGAATGACCATGAACGGATCATGTCAGGTGATGCCAGAGCAATTTTGATCGCATCAAACTCTTCGGTCTTGGTTTGCGCTTTCAGAAATTTTATTAAGTCTTTCACAAAATGCTCCTGTCGGAGTTAGACCTATTGGGCGAGAGGTCAAGTCACTCTCGCCAAATCCCAGTACTTACATCGGCCGGAAGACTGAAAATCAGACCTTCCGGCGCAAAACGAATTACTCGTCTTCCAGTTCGATGTTGATACCCAGTGAACGGATTTCTTTCAGCAATACGTTGAAAGATTCCGGCATACCAGGTTCCATCTGATGGCTGCCATCGACGATGTTTTTATACATCTTCGTACGGCCGTTAACGTCATCCGATTTAACTGTAAGCATTTCTTGAAGCGTATAGGCTGCACCGTATGCTTCCAGTGCCCACACTTCCATCTCCCCGAAACGCTGACCACCGAACTGCGCTTTACCACCCAGCGGTTGCTGAGTAACCAAGCTGTAAGAACCAGTTGAACGGGCGTGCATCTTATCGTCAACCAAGTGGTTCAGTTTCAGCATGTACATGTAACCTACGGTTACTTGACGCTCAAATTTCTCGCCAGTACGGCCATCAAACAATGTAATCTGACCTGACGTTGGTAAACCAGCCAGTTTCAGCAGTTCTTTAATTTCTTTCTCTTTTGCACCATCAAATACTGGTGTTGCAATTGGCATACCTTTTTTCAAGTTCTCAGCCAAACGCATAACTTCTTCATCAGAGAAAGTAGTTAAGTCAACTTTCTGACGCGGATCATCACCTAAATCATACGCTTTCTGGATGAATTCACGCAGTTTGGCAACTTCTTGCTGCTGTTTAAGCATAGCATTGATTTTTTCACCAATACCTTTAGCAGCCATACCTAAGTGCGTTTCCAGAATCTGACCGATGTTCATACGTGATGGTACGCCCAGCGGGTTCAGAACGATGTCAACTGGGTTACCGTTTTCATCGTAAGGCATGTCTTCAACTGGGTTGATTTTTGAGATAACACCTTTGTTACCATGGCGACCCGCCATTTTATCACCCGGTTGAATCTGACGTTTAACAGCCAGATAAACCTTAACAATTTTCAGTACGCCCGGTGCAAGGTCATCACCTTGAGTGATCTTGCGACGTTTTGCTTCCAGTTTCTTAGCGAAATCAGATTTCAGTTCATCGTACTGTTCAGCTAATTGCTCTAACTGGTTCTGTTTCTCTTCATCAGCTAATGCTAATTCTAACCAACGGTCACGAGGTAGTTTGTCCAGTTTATCAGCTTCAATACCACCGCTGATCAGTACAGAACGGATACGAGAGAACAGTGCGGATTCAAAAATACGCAGCTCTTCTGTTAAGTCTTTCTTCGCATCACGTAACTGAGTTTCTTCGATTTCCAAAGCACGTTTGTCTTTCTCTACACCATCACGAGTAAATACTTGTACGTCGATAACCGTACCTGATACGCCGTTAGGGATACGTAAAGAAGAGTCTTTAACGTCTGAAGCTTTTTCACCGAAGATAGCACGCAGCAGTTTTTCTTCTGGTGTTAATTGGGTTTCACCTTTAGGGGTTACTTTACCAACCAGAATATCGCCGCCTTTCACTTCTGCACCAATATAAACGATACCGGATTCATCAAGTTTAGACAGAGCTGCTTCACCAACGTTTGGAATATCCGCAGTGATCTCTTCAGGCCCTAATTTGGTGTCACGAGACACACAAGAGAGTTCCTGAATGTGAATGGTTGTGAAACGGTCTTCTTGAACAACACGCTCTGAAACTAAGATGGAGTCTTCGAAGTTATAACCATTCCATGGCATGAATGCCACGCGCATGTTTTGACCCAGTGCTAATTCGCCGAGGTCTGTTGAAGGACCGTCAGCTAACACATCACCACGTTCAACTGGTTCACCTAAAGATACGCAAGGCATCTGGTTAATACAGGTGTTCTGGTTAGAACGAGTGTATTTAGTCAGGTTATAGATATCGATTCCAGCTTCGCCCGGATACATCTCATCTTCGTTAACTTTGATAACGATACGAGAAGCATCAACGTATTGAACTGAACCACCACGTCTTGCAACAGCAGTAACACCGGAGTCAACCGCTACCGCACGTTCCATACCTGTACCAACTAATGGTTTGTCAGCACGTAAAGTAGGAACCGCTTGACGTTGCATGTTCGCACCCATCAATGCACGGTTAGCATCATCGTGTTCAAGGAATGGGATCAGTGACGCACCAACAGAAACAACCTGTTGAGTCGAAACGTCCATATATTCAACTTGTTCACGGCTGAATAAGCTTGATTCACCACGGTTACGACAAGTAATCAGTTCTTCGATGAAACGGCCATCGTCGCTTAATACGGTGTTCGCCTGAGCAATGATGAAGTTACCTTCTTCGATTGCAGACAGGTAATGGATTTCATCTGTTACGATGCCATCACGAACTAAACGGTATGGGGTTTCTAAGAAACCGTACTCATTGGTCTGTGCATAAACAGATAATGAGTTGATCAGACCGATGTTCGGACCTTCAGGGGTTTCGATTGGACAAACACGACCATAGTGAGTTGGGTGTACGTCACGTACTTCGAAGCCTGCACGTTCACGAGTCAGACCACCAGGGCCTAATGCAGAGATACGACGTTTATGCGTAATTTCAGACAGTGGGTTGTTCTGGTCCATAAATTGAGACAGCTGGCTGGAACCAAAGAACTCTTTAACTGCGGCTGAAATTGGCTTAGCGTTGATCATATCCTGTGGCATTAATGCATCAAGGTCGCCCAGAGAAAGACGCTCTTTCACTGCACGCTCAACACGAACCAGACCTACACGGAATTGGTTCTCAGCCATTTCGCCAACGGAACGAATACGACGGTTACCTAAGTGGTCGATATCATCCACTTCACCTCTACCGTTACGGATCTCAATGAGTTTTTTCATTACCTCAATGATATCTTCTTTGCTCAGGATGCCTGAACCTTCAATCTCTTCACGGTTTAGTGAACGGTTGAATTTCATGCGGCCTACAGCAGACAAGTCGTAACGATCTTCAGAGAAGAATAAGTTTTCGAACAGGTTTTCTGCAGCTTCGCGTGTTGGTGGCTCACCAGGGCGCATCATACGGTAGATTTCTACCAGAGCGCTTAAGCGATCGTTAGTTGGGTCGACGCGAACGGTTTCAGACATGTAAGCACCGTGGTCTAGGTCATTGGTAAACAATGTTTCGATTGTTTTGTGACCAGACTGGCTCAGACGTGCCAACATATCTAATGACAGTTCCATGTTTGCTGCACAAATCAGCTCACCGGTGCTCTCATCGATGTAATCTCTTGCAACAACTTTGCCTGCGATGTATTCAACAGGTACTTCGATGTTGCTAACTTCTTCTTTTTCTAACTGACGAATATGACGAGCAGTGATACGACGGCCTTTTTCAACATAGACTTTGCCGTTTGCTTCGATATCGAAAGAAGCAGTTTCACCACGCAGACGCTCAGGAACCAGCGTCATCATCAGTTTGTTATCACGGATTTGGAATACAGTTTTATCGAAGAACAGATTTAAGATTTCTTCGGTGTTGTAATCCATTGCACGCAGAATAATGGTCGCAGGTAATTTACGGCGACGGTCAATACGTACAAACAGGTTATCTTTCGGATCGAATTCGAAATCAAGCCATGAACCACGGTAAGGAATAATACGTGCGTTATACAGCACTTTACCTGAAGAGTGAGTTTTACCTTTATCGCTATCGAAGAATACACCAGGACTACGGTGTAACTGGGAAACGATAACACGCTCAGTACCGTTGATAACAAAAGTTCCGTTTTCAGTCATGAGTGGAATTTCACCCATGTAGACTTCTTGTTCTTTGATGTCTTTAACGGTGCCTTCTGGAGCTTCTCGCTCATACACGATCAGGCGCAGTTTTACACGCAATGGTGCAGAATAGGTCACACCGCGAATTTGACATTCTTTAACATCAAAAACAGGCTCGCCTAAACGATAGCTGACATATTGCAGTTCAGCATTACCGCTGTAGCTCTGAATTGGGAATACAGAACGGAAAGCTGCTTCCAGACCATTCTGGCCATTAGGATCTTGCTCGATAAACTTCTGGAACGAGTCAAGTTGGATGGAAAGGAGATAAGGTATATCCAAAACTTGTGGACGTTTACCAAAATCCTTACGAATACGTTTTTTCTCGGTATAGGAGTAAACCATAGGTTTCCTCAGCTCGTTGATCAGTGACCCAAATCGTTCGCCTTTAGATTAAGGGCAGAACAGGAACGCGTTTTTTGAAGAAATGGAAAATGAATACTTTCCTGAATACTCATTGCTATTACTCTTAAATCATTTCATTGCGTTGCAATTGCTACCGAGCTACCCGAGCGGGTCGTAGCGCAGAACACAGTATATTAAGTAGTCAAATAGAAAGAAGTATTGGAGGGTTGTTTGTTAACATTAAAACTGCGTGAAAAGCTGTTAACACCCATCACGCTTTACAGCGCAAAAAGGCTGGTGATTAAAAAATCACCAGCCATCAGCCTAATTACTTAAGCTGCGTTCTTGAAATTGAACTTATTTAAGTTCAACAGAAGCGCCTGCTTCTTCAAGAGATTTTTTCAGAGTTTCAGCTTCGTCTTTGCTTGCAGCTTCTTTGATAACTGCAGGAGCTGATTCTACCATGTCTTTAGCTTCTTTCAGGCCAAGACCGGTTGCGCCACGTACTGCTTTGATAACTGCAACTTTGTTCGCACCAACAGATGCCAGAACAACGTCAAATTCAGTTTTTTCTTCAGCAGCTTCAGCAGGGCCCGCAGCAACAGCAACAGCTGCAGCAGCAGAAACGCCGAATTTTTCTTCCATCATAGTAATCAGTTCAACAACGTCCATTACAGACATTTCTGCAACTGCATCAAGGATTTGGTCTTTAGTGATAGACATAACAAGTGTTCCTAAAATTCAGAAATAGTTTATACGTTAAAAAGCAACGAAGGAAAGGGCTTATGCAGCTTCTTTCTGATCGCGCAGAGCAGCCAGTGTACGAACCAATTTGCCGGCAGCGGCTTCTTTCATGGTTGCCATCAGGCGTGCGATTGCTTCATCGTAAGTTGGGAGAGTTGCCAGACGATCGATATCTTTCGCTAGGATTAACTCACCTTCAAAGGCCGCAGCTTTAATCTCAAATGCTGGATTCGCTTTCGCGAACTCTTTGAACAGACGAGCGCCAGCGCCCGGATGTTCGTTAGAGAAAGCAATTAAGGTTGGACCAACAAACGCGTCTTTCAGTACATCATAAGCAGTACCTTCAACAGCACGACGAATCAGTGTGTTACGAACAACACGGATATAAACGCCAGCTTCGCGACCTGCTTTACGCAGTTCAGTCATTTTTGCTACAGTTACGCCGCGTGAATCAGCAACAACTGCAGAAAGCGCGCCTTTGGCTACTTCGCTGACTTCAGCAACAATCGCTTGTTTGTCTTGAAGATTTAGTGCCATTAGCTTCTTGCTCCTGGATTAACCGGGAAAACCCGGGACTCACATCACTCAAACACAACATTATGTAAGAGCGCTAAAACACGGTGAGCAGAATAGAAATCCAGAATTAAATTCTAGGTATCTCTGTCACCGTCTACGCAGGTAAATTAAGTAGCTACTAGTAATTCATAAACTACACCTGCGGTCTTGGACGGGGTCTGGAAAGGCCAGACTCCATACCGAAATTTGTGGTTTGTTGGGCACATTTCTATACCCAACAAACTCAAGGCGTCAAATTTTATACAAATTTAACGCAAAGGTAAAGCCTAATTGCCGATTAGCAAATGCTAATGGAATTAAACTGCTGCTGACAGACCAGATTGGTCGATAGCAACACCTGCGCCCATTGTAGTGGACAGGCTGATTTTCTTGATGAAAATACCTTTAGCAGAAGCTGGTTTTGCTTTTTTCAGCGCGATCAGCAGAGACTCAAGGTTTTCTTTCAGTTTATCAGCGTCGAAATCAGCTTTACCGATAGTGGTATGGATGATTCCGTTTTTGTCGTTACGGTAACGAACCTGACCAGCTTTAGCGTTATTAACTGCTTCAGCAACGTTAGGAGTTACAGTACCAACTTTCGGGTTTGGCATCAGACCACGTGGGCCCAGAACTTGACCTAATTGGCCAACAACGCGCATTGCATCTGGAGAAGCAATAACAACGTCAAAGTTCATTTCACCAGCTTTGATTTTATCAGCCAGATCTTCCATACCAACCAGTTCAGCGCCAGCAGCTTTCGCAGCTTCAGCGTTTGCGCCTTGTGCGAACACAGCAACGCGAACTGAACGGCCAGTACCGTGTGGCAGTACAGTTGCACCGCGAACGTTCTGGTCAGATTTACGAGCATCGATACCAAGATTGATAGCTACGTCAACGCTTTCAACGAATTTAGCAGTCGCTAATTCTTTCAGCAGAGCAACAGCTTCATTGATGTCATACTGTTTAGTTACATCAACTTTTTCACGGATATTGCGCATGCGCTTAGTCAGTTTAGCCATTCTATTAGTCCTCCACTACCAGGCCCATGGAACGAGCAGTACCAGCGATTGAACGCATCATCGCGTCAACGTCAGCACCAGTCATATCCGCAGCTTTAGTTTCTGCGATTTCGCGAACCTGTGCAGAAGTCACTTTACCAACTTTGTCTTTGTTCGGCTTACCAGAACCAGACTTAACGCCAGCCGCTTTTTTCAGCAGAACTGCTGCCGGTGGAGTTTTAGTTACGAAAGTGAATGAACGGTCTGCATAAACAGTAATAACAACAGGAATTGGTAAACCTTTTTCCAGGCTGTCTGTTTTTGCGTTGAACGCTTTACAGAATTCCATGATGTTCACACCTTGCTGACCCAGTGCTGGACCAACCGGTGGACTTGGGTTTGCCATACCAGCTGCTACTTGCAGCTTAACGTAGGCTTGTACTTTCTTAGCCATGAATATTTCCTCAAATTGGGTAATAACGCCTTAAAGGATTAAGGCTCCCCGTTACATTAACGCCCCGCAAAATACCGTTTACACAGTATCATGCCAAGCATAAAAAACAAAAGGCGCGAAATTGTATGAAAATTTCGCGCCTTTTGCAAGTCTGCTATTCGGATTAGTTAGGCTTTTTCTACCTGTCCGAAGTCTAACTCAACTGGGGTTGCACGACCAAAAATAGAAACAGAGACTTTTAAGCGGCTCTTTTCATAGTCGATTTCTTCAACAACACCGTTGAAGTCAGCGAATGGACCTTCGCTAACACGAACCATTTCACCTGGTTCAAATAGTGTTTTAGGACGTGGCTTATCACCAACTTGTTGTAAGCGATTCATAATCGCATCAACTTCTTTATCACTAATTGGTGCTGGACGATCTGAAGTCCCACCGATAAAGCCCATTACACGCGGAACACTGCGTACTAAGTGCCAAGAGTCATCATTCATGACCATTTGAACTAATACGTAACCAGGGAAGAATTTGCGCTCACTTTTACGGCGCTGGCCGCTACGGATCTCAACAACTTCTTCAGTTGGGACCATAACATCACCAAACGACTCTTCCATATTATGTAATTTGATATGTTCACGCAGAGACTGTGCTACGCGACCTTCAAAACCAGAGAATGCCTGAATGACATACCAGCGTTTTTTAGGTAAATCTGACATTTAGAATAACCTCAGGCTTGTAATAAATGAAACTAAACGCACTAGGATACCATCTAATCCCCACAGGATTAGTGACATTACAGCCGTTACAGCAGCAACAATCAAAGTCGTTTGTAATGCTTCCTGGCGAGTAGGCCAAATGACTTTTTTCACCTCGATGCGAGCTTCGCGCGCAAACGCCAGAGTTGCTTTACCTTTTGTGGTCCACAAAGCAACAGCACCAGCAATAGCTACTACAGCCACAACTGCAAAAGCACGCAGTGCGAGATTATATTGACGGAAGTAATAGTTGCCCACGATAGCAACTAATAATAAGGCACAGACAACTATCCATTTAAAGATGTCTACACTGCGTCCACTTCCTTGAGCTTCGCTATTCGCACTCATAATTCAACCTGTTACCATGAAGTATGTATAAAGCTCGCTTGCCTTACCTATGCAGTATGGCAATCAGAGCACACCAATAGAATATGCCAGCATACCCAGTAAATTTAATGACCACCCTATTTCGAAAATAAATATCTTTTCGTGGCAGCGGTAAAATATACCATAACTTCTGGGCAAAACCTTAATAAATCTCATATAACTGTATCGGACTCTCAATACAGTCAGTAAATCGTTGTTTCAGAGCCTATCTCACCAATAATTATGAAAACGATTGATGAGATAGGTTCTTAGGTTTAAACGCTAACATTTTAAAAACTTGAGTATAAAAAGGGCATCAGTCGATGCCCTTTTTACTAAAGTGGTTCTTTCTTATTCAGAAAGAGCGGTATTATGCAATGATTCTTGCAACAACACCCGCACCTACAGTACGACCACCTTCACGGATTGCGAAACGTAAACCATCATCCATCGCGATTGGGTGAATCAGTGTCACGATCATGTTGATGTTATCGCCTGGCATTACCATCTCTACGCCTTCTGGCAGTTCGATAGTACCGGTTACGTCAGTTGTACGGAAGTAGAACTGTGGACGGTAGCCTTTGAAGAATGGAGTATGACGACCACCTTCATCTTTGCTCAGAATATAAACTTCTGATTCGAATTGGGTGTGTGGCTTGATTGAACCTGGTTTAGCCAGTACTTGACCACGTTGAATTTCTTCACGCTTAGTACCACGCAGCAGAACACCAACGTTCTCACCCGCACGACCTTCGTCCAGCAGTTTACGGAACATTTCAACGCCAGTACAAGTTGTTTTAGCCGTTGCTTGGATACCAACGATTTCAACTTCTTCACCAACTTTAACGATACCACGCTCAACACGGCCTGTTACTACTGTACCACGACCAGAGATTGAGAATACGTCTTCGATTGGCAGCAGGAATGGCTTGTCAATTGCACGCTCTGGTTCTGGGATGTAAGAATCCAAGTAGCCTGCTAATTCAACAATTTTCGCTTCCCACTCTGGGTTGCCTTCCAGCGCTTTCAGTGCTGAACCACGAACAACTGGAGTGTCGTCGCCTGGGAAATCGTACTGAGACAGAAGTTCACGAACTTCCATTTCAACTAATTCTAACAGTTCTTCGTCGTCTACCATGTCACATTTGTTCAGGAAAACGATGATGTAAGGAACACCTACTTGGCGACCTAACAGGATGTGCTCACGAGTTTGTGGCATTGGGCCATCAGTCGCAGCAACAACCAGGATTGCACCATCCATCTGAGCAGCACCAGTGATCATGTTTTTAACATAATCGGCGTGTCCTGGGCAGTCTACGTGTGCGTAGTGGCGAGTTGGAGTATCGTATTCTACGTGAGAAGTAGAAATGGTGATACCACGCGCTTTTTCTTCTGGTGCGTTATCGATTTGGTCGAATGCACGAGCGTTACCGCCGTAAGTTTTAGCCAGAACAGTAGTGATTGCTGCTGTCAGGGTAGTTTTACCATGGTCAACGTGGCCGATTGTACCAACGTTAACGTGCGGTTTTGAACGTTCAAATTTTTCTTTAGACACGACTCTATTCCTTATGGAGTCCCCTCTTCACGATAAAGAAGGAACTTAAATTAAAGTAGTTAAATCGATAAAAATCGATTATCTAGCGTTACGAGCTTCGATTACAGCTTGTGCAACGTTGTTTGGCGCTTCATTGTACTTCAGGAACTCCATAGAGTATGAAGCACGACCTTGTGTCTGAGAACGCAGGTCAGTAGCATAACCGAACATTTCGGATAATGGTACTTGTGCACGAACAACTTTACCAGTAGGTAAGTCATCCATACCTTCAATCATACCACGACGACGGTTCAGGTCACCAATTACATCGCCCATGTAGTCTTCTGGAGTTTCCACTTCAACTTTCATGATTGGCTCAAGCAGAACTGGTTTCGCTTTTTTGAAGCCGTCTTTAAATGCGATTGATGCCGCAAGTTTAAACGCCAATTCAGAGGAGTCAACATCATGGTAAGAACCGAAATGCAGACGAACACCCATGTTAACTACTGGATAACCCGCTAATGGACCAGATTTCAGCTGCTCTTGCAGACCTTTATCAACGGCAGGGATGTATTCCGTAGGAATTACACCACCTTTAATGTCGTTGGCAAATTCGTAGTCCATTGGCAGACCATCTTTATCGTTTTTGTTCAGTGGGAACATATCGATAACGACATGACCGTACTGACCACGACCACCAGACTGTTTCGCGTGTTTACCTTCGATATCAGTCACTTTCATAGTGATTGCTTCGCGGTAAGCTACTTGTGGTTTACCAACGTTCGCTTCAACTTTGAATTCACGACGCATACGGTCAACCAGAACGTCCAAGTGCAATTCACCCATACCAGCGATGATAGTCTGATTAGTCTCTTCATCACTTGATACGCGGAATGATGGGTCTTCTTGAGCCAGACGGCCTAATGCGATACCCATTTTTTCTTGGTCAGCTTTAGTTTTTGGTTCGATTGCAACAGAGATTACTGGCTCTGGGAATTCCATACGCTCCAGGATGATTGGTGCATCAACTGCACATAAAGTATCACCTGTAGTTACGTCTTTCAGACCGATAGCAGCCGCGATGTCACCAGCGCGAACTTCTTTAATCTCTTCACGCTTGTTAGCGTGCATCTGAACGATACGACCAAAACGCTCTTTCTTCGATTTAACAGCGTTCAGAACGGTGTCACCTGAGTTAACAACACCGGAGTAAACACGGAAGAATGTCAGGTTACCAACGAATGGGTCAGTTGCAATTTTAAATGCTAAAGATGAGAACGGCTCTTCGTCACTCGCATGACGTTCAGCTGGAGTATCTTTACCATCGTCCAGAATACCGTTAATTGCCGGTACATCTGTAGGAGCTGGTAAGTAATCCACGACCGCATCCAGCATCGCCTGAACACCTTTGTTCTTAAATGCAGAACCACAGGTAACCAGGATAATTTCGCTAGCAAGAACACGTTGACGTAAAGCACCTTTAATTTCTGCTTCAGTCAGTTCTTCACCGCCCAGATATTTTTCCATCAGTTCTTCTGATGCTTCTGCAGCGGATTCGATCAGGTTGTTGTGCCACTCTTCAGCCAGCTCTTGCATGTCCGCAGGGATATCTTCGTATTCGAAGGTAACGCCTTGGTCTTCATCGCTCCATTTGATTGCTTTCATTTTCAGCAAGTCAACAACACCAGTGAACGACTCTTCTGCGCCAACTGGTAATTGCAGTGGAACTGCAGTAGCTGCTAAACGAGTTTTTAATTGCTCAACAACGCGTAAGAAGTTCGCACCCATACGGTCCATTTTGTTAACGAACGCGATACGTGGAACTTTATATTTGTTAGCCTGACGCCATACAGTTTCAGACTGTGGCTGAACACCACCAACCGCACAGTAAACCATTACCGCGCCATCAAGAACACGCATAGAACGTTCTACTTCGATTGTGAAGTCAACGTGTCCTGGGGTGTCGATGATGTTGATACGGTGTGGCTCATACTGTTTAGCCATACCAGACCAGAATGCAGTAGTCGCAGCTGAAGTGATAGTAATACCACGCTCTTGCTCCTGCTCCATCCAGTCCATAGTTGCAGAACCTTCGTGGGTTTCACCGATTTTATGGTTTACACCAGTATAGAACAGAATACGTTCAGAAGTTGTGGTTTTACCAGCGTCGATGTGTGCACTGATACCGATATTACGGTAGCGTGCTATGGGCGTTTGACGGGCCATTTTTTCCTCTCTCGTGGGCGTTCAATTCTTTATATAAAGGGCAGCAAAAGCTACCCTGAGATACATCACTAAGATTGGTAAGAGATTACCAACGGTAGTGTGCGAACGCCTTGTTAGCTTCTGCCATACGGTGAACGTCTTCACGTTTCTTAACAGATGAACCTTTATTCTCAGCAGCGTCTGATAATTCGTTTGCCAGGCGAAGCGCCATAGATTTATCACCGCGTTTACGAGCAGCATCAACGATCCAACGCATTGCCAGGGCATTACGACGAACCGGGCGAACTTCAACTGGAACTTGGTAAGTTGAACCACCAACACGGCGGGATTTAACTTCCACAGTCGGACGCACGTTATCAAGTGCTAATTCGAATGCATCAAGTTCAGTTTTACCAGAACGCTGAGCAAGGGTTTCAAGTGCGTTGTATACGATTGCTTCAGCAGTAGATTTTTTCCCGTCTACCATCAGGATATTTACAAATTTGGCCAGTAATTCTGATCCGAACTTAGGATCTGGAAGAATTTTACGTTGACCAATTACGCGACGACGTGGCATGGATATGACTCCGTTGTTAATTCAGGTTTGTCCAAAACTCTACGAGAGTATTTTGACATTAAGATTAAAAATGTTTGGCCTTACTTAACGGAAATCCATTAAGCCTTAGGTTTCTTCGCGCCGTATTTAGAACGAGCTTGCTTACGGTCTTTAACACCAGAACAGTCCAGTGCGCCGCGAACGGTGTGATAACGCACACCTGGCAAGTCTTTAACACGACCGCCACGGATCAGGATTACGGAGTGTTCCTGCAAGTTGTGGCCTTCACCACCGATGTAGGAAGATACTTCGAAACCGTTAGTTAAACGAACACGGCATACTTTACGTAATGCTGAGTTTGGTTTTTTAGGAGTGGTAGTATATACACGAGTACATACGCCACGTTTTTGCGGGCAAGCTTCCAGTGCTGGAACGTTGCTTTTCACAACTTTCGAGCTACGAGATTTGCGTACCAGCTGATTAATAGTTGCCATTATTAAAAAAGCTCCTGGTTTTTTTGCTTCGTAAACACGGATTTTGACCTCGTTCGCCAACATGACGATACACGAGGACGCGAAATTTTATTGCCGACTGGCTCAGGTGTCAAGAAATATACAACTTTTAGTGACTTTATAAGGCAAAATGTTGCTTATGAGCTTCAGTTAGCTTTACAAAACCTTGATATGAGATGATAGAAACGCTATCAGCTACTTGATCTTGTAGCCCTCGGGCGTGAATATCTGCATTTAAGGCATAGATTTTTGCGCCGCTATTTTGTAATTCCGCAAGATATTTGGATTGTGAAACAGCGGCAATCACACCATCTTGGAAAAGCAATATAGCGTCTTCATTGGTGATTAAACGCAGTAGCGCGGAAAAATCACATTTAAATGGAGAGGTGGCTAGGGTGTATAGCATAGGCGGGATCCTACTACAGATCAAAATTTGAACGCAAGATCAAAATTTCAACACAACATCACAGGCAGATAACTGCTCTTGGATCTGCTGGGGTGTTAAAAATTCAGGCGTCACAATCCACTCATTTTGCTGACTAAGGCCTCTTTCCTTTAATGACTCTGAACATAGGTAAATATTTTCAATATCATAAAGAGGTAAGATCTTAAATGTAGCAATGTAATCCCGAGCTAAAATTTCTTTAGGCTGCTGGTGAGCGAGTAATTGGAATACGCCATCAGAGAGAAAGAATACGCTGATTTCTTCTGTCAGTGCTGATGTCGCTAATAACGCATCCAGTCCTTCACGCCCACTAGCACTACCATGTGGCATAGTCGTAAAAACAAAGGCTATTTTCTTCACAAGAGACCTTATCTTATAGAGTGACGTGGTTAATGATGTTCAGGCTTAAAACTGGATTGTGCGGTCAGTAGTCAACATGGCTTCAGCCAGACTTCCTAAACCGCTCATGGTAAAACTTTCAGATAAGTTATAAGCAGATAGCGATAGCGCGTTAGCTTGCTCTTCATCTGTAATACCACGACGTAACCCTGCCGCAACACAGATATTCATTTCACAGCCCGACTCTTGTGCCAGCTGGCACCACGCTTTAACTAGGTCAAATTCATCATTTGCAGGGGAAGTTAAAACACTGCCATTAAGAACGCCATCTTGATAGAAAAACACCGTCTTCAATAGATGCCCCTCTTTAAGAAGGGCCTTGGCAAATTGATAGGCACTTGCTGATTGTGAAGTGCCGTATGCGGGGCCTGTCACTAACAAACAATAGGTTAGCGGGGTTGTTTTACTCATTCACCACTCTTAAATTGGCGGATATATAAATAGACAGTGTGTTTCGAAATATTCAGACGATCAGCCACTTGGTTGATGGCATCTTTGATATCAAAGATCCCTTTTTCGTACAAGTTCAGAACCACTTGTTTATTTTTCGCGTTGTTAGAAACATTACGGTCATTGCTAACTTCTTCGATGGTGTATTCTAATGTTTGTGCAACTAAATCATCAACTGAAGACGCAAAGTTAACATCAGAAGTCACTTCTTGCTTTTCTTCCGGTACAAAAGATTTGATGATTTCAGAGAATGGCACATCCAAGTTCATGTTGATACACAGTAAGCCGATAACTCGTTGCTTACGATTACGAATCGCAATCGTCACAGACTTCATTAAGTCGCCGCTTTTCGCTTTCGTAAAATAGGCTTTAGAGACATTGGATTCTGCATCCGCCATGTCATGAAGCATTCTTAATGCTAAGTCAGTGATAGGTGAGCCAATTTTACGCCCTGTATGCTGACCATTCGCTATTCTCACTGCTGAACATTTGAGGTCTTCTAAAGAGTGAAGAACAATTTCACAATGCTCACCAATTAGCATAGCGAGCCCGTCAACCGCAGCTTCATATGATTTTAAAATTTCGTGGTCAGTCTCAGTAAATGGCTGGTTATCAAGAATATTAATATCACTGAGGTCTTGGGATTGTAATGCATCAGACATTTCAACGGCATCCTTCTAAAGTGTATAAAATTCATCACGTCAACCAATGAGGCATTCATTATTCGACTCATTTGCCTTCATTTTATCGTACATAGTCAACGGATGTGATGATTAAAAATAAAAACGAATCTATTGAAGTTAAAACTCCGAGGCGTTGCCGTCAAGCGAATGAATGCAAGAGAGTATGTTTTATCACAAGTTTTAATGAATATAAGATTTTTAAATGCAAATTTTTAATTGAGAATGACACAACTGGGCTTTTTTAGCCTTGAATTGCTAACGCAATAAAAAAAGCCCAGAACAAATCTGAGCTTTTTCATTTTTAATGAGTGAAATCTTATTTTGCAGCAGGTTTGATGTCTAATAATTCAACATCAAAGATCAGCGTTGAGTTTGCAGGGATACCAGGAACGCCGTTTTCACCGTAAGCTAATTCTGGTGGGATAACTAATGTCATCTTGCCACCTTTCTTCAGGTTAGATAAACCTTCAGTCCAGCCTTTGATCACTGAATTTAATGGGATAGTCAGTGGCTCGTTACGAGAATAAGAACTATCGAATTCTGTGCCATCAACTAAAGAGCCTTTATAGTGAACAACAACGGTTTCGTCTTCTTTAGGTTTTGCGCCAGTACCATCTTTTTCAATCTTGTACAGTAGGCCAGACTTAGTTTTCACTACGCCCTTTTCTTTCGCAAATTTCTCGCGGTATTCTTCGCCTTTCTTCACGTTAGCGGCAGATTCAGCTTTGATTTTGTCTTCAGCTGCTTTCTTCACTTGGCCTTCGAATTGACGTAATGTTTCTTCAACTTGCGCATCAGTCATTTTGCTTTTGCCGTTGAATGCATCTTGAACACCCGCCAGTAATTGGGCTTTGTCCAGATTAATACCGATCGATTTTTGCTCTTCTAAAGAATTTTGCATATAGCGGCCTAAAGAGGCACCTAATGCGTATGCGTTACGCTCTTCTGCATTTTTGAAAGCGCTCGCTTGTGTTTTTGCTTCTTCTGCCATAACTTGTGGGGCAGTAAAAGCGAATGCTAATGTTGTTGCTAATAGACTTGCCTTAAACAGTGATTTCATCCTAATCTCCGATAGCTATTATTCGAGCCATACGGCTCATTTTTATTGATAGCTGTTCCTTATCTTAAAAAACAAGCTGTCAGTTAACACAAAAAATATAAGAATATCTTAGACCACATTAACAAAAAGAGGTTTCAACGCCTACACCTTTAAATAAAACTTATCTGTTGATTTGTAATGTTCGGTTATTATGATGTTTTTTTATGATGGGAACCCATAAGGAGAGTCTAAAATGGATTCATCAGACACTTTTGAACAGCGTTTAGAACTTTTAGAAAGCAAAGTTGCTTTCCAAGAATTGACTATTGAGCAGCTTAACCAAGTGATTACAGAACAACAAATGCAGCTGTCAAAAATGCAGGAACATTTACGTATTGTGGCTGAGAGATTAAAAGCATCGCAGTCATCTCACTTGGCTCGCCCAGAAGAAGAAACGCCACCACCACATTACTGAAACTATCAACGAAAAAAGGAAAGCAGATGCTTTCCTTTTTTTTACTCATTGGCGCTAGAGATTAGTGGCAACCACAACCGCCATGCTTGTGACCGTGGCCTTCGCCTTCACCACCGCCACAGCAACCGCCTTCTGAACCGTGGCTATGACCGCCACCGCCACAACAACCACCTTCGTGGTCATGGTCGTGGTCGTGACCATCTGCACCATGGACGTGGCCATGAGCGATTTCTTCTTCAGTTGCTTCACGGATAGCCATGACTTCAACATTAAATTTCAGGTTTTGACCTGCTAACATATGGTTACCGTCAACGATAACTTCATCGCCTTCAATGCCAGTGATTTCAACTGGAACTGGGCCCATGTCAGTATCCGCTAAGAAACGCATACCCACTTCCAGCTCGTCAACGCCCATGAATACATCTTTCGGTACGCGTTGAACTAGGTTGTCATCATATTGACCATATGCATCGTCTGAAGCGACTTCAACATCGAAATGTTCGCCAACTTCACGACCTTCTAATGCTTTTTCCAGACCAGAAATTAAAGAACCACGGCCATGCAGATAGTCCATTGGCGCATTTGCTGGGGACTCATCAACTAAAACACCGTCTTCTGTTCTTACTTGGTAAGCTAAGCTTACAACCAAGTCTTTTGCTACTTTCATGACATCTCCTACGACCCGTAAGGGAAAAATTTTTGCCAATTGTACCGGAAAACAATTGTGCTGTATTGAGAATTGACAAAATTCTCTTACTCTGGGGTAAAAATTCCAATAACTTGTTCTTGCTGTCTCACATGCTCAGTAGCATCGCCTTCAGCTTGACGCTGTTGATCCCCGCAATTCACACATTCAACCACATCAATTTTATCTTCTCGCCACATCATTAAGGTATCTTGAGACTTACATTTAGGACAGGTTGCCCCAGCAATAAAACGCTTACGTGTTGCTGCCATTTTTCTACCTTACTGTTCGTTATTCCAGCTGTGCGGTTGGCGATTTTCTCTTTGCATCTCTTTTTCGAAGAGTTCATTGAGTTCACGCCGAGCCTCTTTAATACGCGAAATTTGCCCGCTATCGCTGTTCTCACTTTCAGGAATAATATCCCTTAACATACGCATATCAAGCCGACGGAAATGCTGTTTTGCACGATAGGCTTTATGAGGATGCATTCCTGTACTAATCAGCGCCTTGCTTCCCATTTCTAACGCGCTTGAAAAGGTTTCACGGCTAAAGTCCGTCACGCCGCTATGCAGCAATTCGTGAGCTTCTAAACGCCCTTTTGCACGGGCAATAATATGCAAATTCGGGAAATTTTCTTGGCAAATACGCACAATTTCCATCACTTCTTCGGGAACGTTGCTGGTGATCACAATCGCTTTGGCTTTATCCGCTCCCGCTGAGCGCAGAAGTTGCAGCTCGCGCGCATCCCCATAATAGACAGTGTAACCATAGCGACGCATGGTACTAATCGCGGTAACGTCTTGTTCAAGCACCGTAATATTCACTTTGTTCGCCATCAGTAAACGACCAACCACCTGCCCCATTCGCCCAAATCCCACTAAAATAACGTGGGGATTGGTATCCTCTACAAATGGCTTTTCTGTCGATATCGGTTGCTGATTGTAGCGGCGATTGAGATACGCATCTATCAACTGCATCACAAGTGGCGTTGTCATCATCGATAGCGTCACCACCACCAACAATAAATCCATTTGCCTTTCATCAATCACGCTAGCACCGAATGCCGTGGCATAAATCACAAAAGCGAACTCACCACCTTGGCTAAGTACCCCTGAAAATTGCGCTCGAGCGCCTGTGCGTAAACGCGCCACAAATCCCAGCACATATAATATGAGCGCTTTCACGGTGACCAGCACCAAAACCGCCAATAAAACTTGAGGGAGATAAGCCCATAACACTTGTAAATTTAATGACATACCGACGGAGATGAAAAACAGCCCCAGCAGCAAGCCTTTAAACGGCTCGATATTAATCTCAAGTTCATGACGAAATTCCGTCTCAGCGAGCATCACCCCCGCCATAAACGTACCCAATGCCATTGAAAAGCCAAGGCTTTCCATAATTAACGCGGAACCCAGTACGACTAACAACGCCGCTGCCGTAAAAATTTCATGAACGCCCGATTTCGCTGCAAGCCTAAATAGTGGGCGTAATAAATAACGACCGACAATCCATAACCCCGCAAACGCTACCACTTTCAATCCAATTTTGTACCAATCGCTGCTTCCCGTATCCCCTGCCAATAACGGGATCAGCGCCATAATCGGAATGACCGCCATATCTTGGAACAATAAAACAGAAAAGCCGAGCTGCCCACTTTCTTGGTTGGACATCCCTTTTTCATTCATTAATTGCAGCGCCATTGCTGTTGAGGACATCGCCATGCCCAGCCCGCCAACGACCGCTGCCTGCCATGAAAACTGAGCTAGAATCAAGATCCCAGCCATCAAAGCCGCGGTTACAACCACTTGAATGGTACCGACACCAAAAATTGACCGGCGCAGCTCCCACAATTTTGAGGGCTTCAATTCCAACCCAATCAAAAACATTAAGAAGACGACACCCAGCTCCGAGAAATGCAGGATGTCATCAACATTGCGAATAAAACCCAATACAAATGGGCCAATCACAATCCCCGCTAATAAATAGCCTAACACCGCACCCAAACGGATTTTTTGGGCAATCGGCACCATCACCACACCGGCGCATAAAAATATGATCACCGACTCAAATAGATTTAATTCATCCATTTGAAATGTCTCCCGTCTTGAGGGGTTGTCTCATCCATCGCTTATACTCATCAACCATTTGCTGTAACTGTTGTGGGCTCTGCCGACGGGCAGAATAGATAATGTTCGGTTCAATCCAGTGCATATCACACATCAATGAGGTCAACTCAAATGGACGAAGAATTTCAGATAATGGATAACGATTATAGCCGCCATACTGGTATGCCTCTTCTGGCTCTCCGGTAGTAATAATCGAGTGCCAATATTTGCCTTTCAGTTTTTGGTATCCTTGGTCTGTGGCAAATCGGCGAGTCAGAACTTGGTCAAACCACTCTTTTAATAGCGCGGGACAACTATAAGTGTACAGCGGATGCTGAAATACGATGATATCATGCTGACAAAGTAGCTTTTGTTCTGCAGTGACATCAATAAAGTAATCGGGATATGTTGCGTATAAATCGTGGATAGTGACATTGTCAAAATCGCGCACTGCATTTAACAATAAACGATTAGCAACAGATTCATGGGGGTCTGGGTGAGCGTAGACCACGAGCACTTTTGGCGTATTTGACATCTTTCCCTCCTCAAAGGCGTGTCAGGCGGATAATTTTCCGTTACCATGCAGCCTGCTAAATGTACTTTAAGCTTAATATATTTCAGTAATAACTTTATTATTCGAATATATCTAACTCAACAATTTAACATATTTTCAATAGACGGTTTCTATGATTGTTTTCTCTTCATTACAAATTCGCCGAGGTGTACGTGTTCTGCTGGACAATGCAACTGCGACTATCAATCCGGGGCAAAAAGTCGGATTAGTGGGTAAAAACGGCTGCGGAAAATCCACATTGCTGGCACTGTTAAAGGGTGAATTGCAAGCGGAAGCAGGATCAGCAACCTTTCCAAGCAATTGGTCTATGGCATGGGTGAACCAAGAAACCCCAGCCCTTGATGTACCTTGTATTGAGTATGTGATTGATGGCGATCGTGAGTTTCGCGCCTTAGAACATAAACTCCAACAAGCGAACGAAAAAAATGACGGCCACGCTATTGCCGTCATTCATGGGCAGTTAGATGCCATTGATGCGTGGACAATTCAATCCCGTGCTGCGAGCTTGCTACATGGCCTTGGCTTTAGCCAAGCACAGCTACAGTCTCCGGTAAAATCGTTTTCCGGTGGATGGCGTATGCGCCTGAACCTTGCGCAAGCCCTACTGTGCCGTTCCGACTTATTACTTCTCGATGAACCAACTAACCACTTAGATTTAGATGCGGTGATTTGGCTAGAAAAATGGCTTAAAAGCTATTCTGGCACCCTGATTTTGATTTCCCATGATAGGGACTTCCTCGACCCAATCATCGACAAAGTGCTGCATATTGAACAAGAATCCATGTTCGAATATACCGGTAACTATTCATCGTTCGAAGGGCAACGCGCGATGAAGCTTTCACAGCAACAAGCTTTATATGAGAGCCAACAAGTTAGAGCCGCACACTTACAAAGTTATATTGATCGTTTTAGAGCGCAAGCCACTAAAGCAAAACAAGCTCAAAGCCGGATTAAAATGCTCGAAAAAATGGAAATGGTTTCTCCTGCACATGTGGATAATCCCTTCCATTTTTCATTCCGTAAACCCGAAAGCTTACCAAATCCATTATTGAAAATGGAAAAAGTCAGCGCAGGTTACGCCGAGAAAGTGATTTTAGAGTCCATTAAATTGAACTTAGTCCCCGGTTCACGTATCGGCTTATTAGGCCGTAACGGAGCAGGTAAATCAACCTTGATCAAGATGCTTGCGGGTGATTTACCTCCATTACATGGGGAAATCTCGCTCTCAAAAGGCATCAAACTTGGGTACTTTGCTCAACATCAATTAGAATATTTGCATGCGGATGAATCACCATTACAGCATATCGCCCGCCTTGCTCCTGACCAAACCGAACAACAACTGCGTGATTATTTAGGCGGTTTTGGCTTTAAAGGCGACCAAGTCACAGATCCAACGGGGCGTTTTTCTGGGGGTGAAAAAGCGCGCTTAGTTTTAGCTTTAGTGGTATGGCAGCGCCCTAACCTACTGTTACTCGATGAACCGACTAACCACCTTGATTTAGATATGCGTCAAGCACTTACTGATGCGCTAATGGACTTTGAAGGCGCTTTAGTTGTGGTCTCCCATGATAGGCATTTATTGCGCTCAACAACGGATGAATTTTATCTGGTTCATGGCGGTATGGTGGCTCAATTTGATGGCGATTTAGATGATTATCAACAATGGCTAGCGGAGCAAAATAAACTCGAGTTACAACAGACTCGTGATCTGCTAGAAAAAGATAAACCAGCCAGCGCCTCAACCGTGACGGCGCAAGATAGAAAAGACCAAAAACGCCGCGATGCCGAATTCCGTCAACTGACCCAGCCTATCCGTAAAAAAATTACGGAATTGGAAAAGAAAATGGAAAAACATTCTGCATCATTAGCCGAGTTAGAGGCGAAGTTATCCGATGCCGCCATTTATGAGCAAGATAAAAAAGCGGAGCTGACTGACTGTTTGAAAAAGCAGACTGAACATAAGTCAGCCCTTGAAGACGTTGAAATGGAATGGATGGATCTGCAAGAGCAGTTAGAAACCATGACCAATGAGTTTGAAGTGGGTTAATTCGTAATCGTTCTTCAATAATAACCCTTTATTAAGATCAGACTAATAAGGGGTTATTTCAATAAATAACCAAAAAAGATAATCATAATTGGAGTTTTAAGTTTAAGAATTTAATTACACATAAAAATCTTATTTATGGTTTCTTTAAAACATAATCCGAAGTATTGACGAGTTATTAATAGAATTAAATATTAACATATCGTTAACCTAAAGCAGTTAAAGCCACACAATCAAAGTGTAACACTAAAAATAACACTTATTCTTCAATGAATTAAAATCACCATACAACGCACAAATTGCCATCTATTTTGTCGCTGAAATATCCCTATTATAATGAAGCCAATCCTACAAATTAAAAATAAAAACCTATAAAGATAAGGCATTAGCACTTATCACGATTCTATGGTTGGTGCAGCATGATTTATATCATTACAATGCTCTATGGCAGAGACACAGCAAAAAAATATTTCTGGTTTATTCTGGCACTCACATTATTTGGTGTCCTGATTGGTGCCTGCTTTTTTCTACTACCTTTTTTTGCCGATCCCCATGAGTTTATGATTTTCCTCTGTATTCCAATTTTATTGGAAGCCATTCGCTCATTTGTCTGCGCGATGTATTGCCAAGGTGCTACCCGAGGGCTGCGGATCAGCCGTGGATTAGTACTACTTTTAATGGTCTACATTGTCTTATTTTCTAAAATACATGCGTGGGAAACGGTTCTCTCTGGGTTTATTACTGGCTTATATCTGATGGTCAGTGCTATCTGGAAAATGTCCAATAGTGTGGTTTTAAAATTTGAACGCTGGAAGTTAATGTTCACCGTCTCCATTATTGAATTTTCATTAGGTTTATGGAATTTCATTCCTTGGTCTTTTGACTATTCATCTCGCCAAGTTTATTGGGATGTTGGCACGCTGATTATGATTTTCTCCCTAGATTCATTCTTTGTTTACTACTTTGTTGTGAGCAGCCAGATTTCAAATGTTAACCAGATGGTATTTACACGCAATGATGACTCTTCAAGCAGAGAACGCGCCACCTTACACGTATGGACAACTACCGGGCAACTGCCTCTATTTTTTAAAATTATCCAACGCTATATTGTTTCCCGTAATTCATTAGGCGTAATTAGTACAGGGCATGTTGCTTTCGAACTGGATGAAATATATATCAGCCACTACCCAGAGAAAGATATCGACCGCGATACAGCACAATTTTTGCAGATATTAAAATCCACCGAAGAAAACAATGACACGGGGGTTTTTCAAATAAGTTATGTTGATGAAATGAAAATCGCGCCGCCATCAAATTTCAAATTGACCATTGAAGGGATCAGTAAAGAAAAGCTAGATGCATTTTGGCAAGAATATAGTAAAGACACGACCTACAATTTAACGAATCGCAATTGCTCAACCGTCGTTTCTTTGGCGCTAATAAAAAGTACCGAGGGATATTTTACTGAGAAAAAAGGCGGCTTCATGCTGCTGCTTAAATTGCTCTTTAGCCCTGAACTTTGGGTCATGTCCCAACTCAGAAAACATGCAAGCATTATGACGTGGACACCGGGCATTGTTTTAGATTATTCCCGCGCCATGTCTGTTCTATTAAAAATGTAGCGTGCAGATGAGCAATCTATTGCCTCAAAATGAGTGGAGAACAGAGTATCGTTATAAATCCCATATGGATTTTAATCACGAAACTTCGGACGTCGCCATTCATAATTTTCGCTCTTTTCTATTTGCCGATAAGAATGAATACACTTGGGATACTAAGCATTACAACCTATCTAACTTGCAAAGCGTAGATCTAGTACAATCCCACTGGTCTGGCAAAATGATCGCCCATGTTTTTCTGAGCTTCGGTTTTACCAATGGGGATTATGTCTCTTTTTCTATCGAAACAAGGCGAAAATCACATCAACAATTTTCGGTTTGGAAGGGGTTTTTCTATAACTACGATATTATCTATGTGGTCGCTGATGAGCAGGATTTAATTGGTACTCGCGTTAATTTACGCAATGAACAAGTCTATATTTATCCCTTAAATTTAGATAAGCCACTTATTACCGAACTATTTCTCAATTATATGAGTAAACTTAATCAGCTCAAAGTGACCAACGAAAAATATCATTCTATGTGGAATAACTGTACAACCAGTATTTATAAAATCGCAAAGAAAACCTACCCTGACTTTAAATTTAACTGGAAGCTGTTAGTCAGTGGCTACGCTTCACAATATTGTCATCAATTAGGCTTTATTGAAGATAAAGACTATTTTAATAAACAGCAGATTCCTATTATACAGTTTATTGATAACCAGTTTTCTCAAGCAATACGTCGATAATAAAAAAAGCCTGCCAAACGCTATAAAAAAATAGCGAAGGCAGCTTTCAAATGTATGGCAAAAAACAGACTAGTGAAACTTGGCTAGGTAATACAAGAATAAAAAATATTAGACGCATTTCATGCAATTGTTATAGGGTACCGCTTCACACCTTCACACACATTACATGATATTCGCCATCAATTTTTTCTGTGCCTTCCGTTTCATGTTCAAAGCCCGGAAACTCGCTATCCCACGCTTGTAAACTACGCAGATAACCAATATGTGGGCTGTTGGTTTCTCCAAAGCTTTCGCCAGATAACAACATTGGGATCCCCGGTGGATAAGGAATAATCGAGTTCGCCGCAATACGCCCAGACAGCTTATCTAATGGCACAGCTTCAACGCGATTCGCAACGATCTGTTGATAGGCATCACGCGGGCTCATCATGACATTTGGTAACTCTGAATAGGCTTGATTCAGCTGACTTCCTGGGTTATTGCGCTGCAAATAAGCAAACATCTTATCCCCCAAGTCCCGCAGCCCCATCTCGCCATAAATATCAGGTGCCACTTCCACTACTTCCGGTAACACTTTTTTCAGTTGAGTATTGGTATCATAGTGGCGTTTAAAGGAGAGCAATGCATTAACTAATGTGCCCCATTTTCCTTTGGTGATCCCCATAGAAAACAGGAACATAATTTGGAAATCAGTGGTACGAGTCGGCACAATACCATAATGATTTAGCCATGCGGTCACGAGCGCCGCTGGGACACCGGAATCGAGTAGCTTGCCATCATCCCCCATCCCCGGAGCCAAAATACTCACTTTAATTGGATCTAACATAGCCCAGTCAGCGGGAATATTTTTGAAGCCATGCCACGTATCTTCAGGATTCATTACCCAGCAGCTTTGCTCTTTCATCAGCAATTCAACAGGAGCAAACTCAAAATCGTAGCGCTCGCCGGTTGCAGGATCCTTCACCGTTTCCTGGTTCCATGGTTTGAAAAACCATTCACCATCATTTTGGAACTCTTTGTACAAGTAGCCGAGAGATTGACGAAAGTCGATGGCTTCACGGATCACTTCATCGGTTAATGAGCGCCCACTATTTCCATCCATCATATCCGCAGCAATGTCGTTTGAGGCGCAAATGGCATACAGCGGCGAGGTGGTTGCATGCATGTGATAGGCTTGATTAAAGCGATTAAAATCAATAGCATTGCGTCCATTTCGAACATGAATAAACGAGGCTTGGGACAGCGCATTCAATAATTTATGGGTTGAGTGAGTAGCAAAAATGGTAGGGTCATTCTCTTTGCGCTCTTCATCGCGCATCGCAAAATGGTCACGATAAATAGGATTGAATCGCGCGTAACCGTACCATGCTTCATCAAAATGAATTCGATCGAGGGATTTATCCAATAAATTTTGCACTTTACGCGCGTTGTAGCAAACACCGTCATAAGTACAGTTTGTTACCACACTATACGCTGGCTTTTTATCCGTTTTATCGGCAGTAAATGGATTATCAGCGATCTTTTTCTGAATGGCTTCAGGGGACATTTCTGTGGGGTAAATCGGTCCAATAATCCCATAGCGGTTACGACTCGGGACCATATAAACAGGTTTTGCTCCCGTTAAAATCAAACCTTGCTCAATGGATTTATGGCAGTTCCGGTCAATAACCACCACGTCGTCATCCGTCATGCAAGCTTGCATAATGGTACGATTCGAACCCGAAGTCCCAACCACAACGGAATAGGATTGGTCAGCACCAAAAATCCGTGCCGCGTTTTTCTCACACTCGCCAAATGCCCCAGTGTGATCGAGTAACGAACCAACGGCAACTCGCTCGATGCCGATATCTGTACGGAATAAATTTTCGCCAAAAAAGTCGTGATAAATACGCCCTGCTGGCGTTTTGGTAAAGCCGACACCCCCTTGGTGCCCCGGAGCTGCCCATGAGTGTTCGTGTACATCGCTGTATTTAATTAAACTTTTCATTAATGGTGGGAGCAATTGCGCACGGTAACGAATGATGGCTGCAAGAACGCGTCCAGCAATAAAGTCCGCAGAATCCTCTAAAATCCATGCAAACTCATCCACTTGCTCCATCATTTTTCTATCAAATGCCACTAAGGCTTCTTCACGATCACTCAGGAGAAAAACGGGCACGTCTTCTTGACGGCGATGAAGCTGAGTGATTAGGCGATGGGCTTGAGCTTGTTCTTCCTTATCGGACATATCTCGCCCGTAAAGCAAGCAGTCAATGCTGGTATTTGAGCGAATATAGGCAAGACCGTCTTCAAAATCACGGATAATCACCGTTTCGACGTGTTCGTCATTCAGTTCGCTTGCCAGCCGTGCAACCGCATGACTGATCACAGAATCTTCGTCTGTTAGCTCGGTATAAACGATCAATGCCCTCATGGACTCTCCCTCAATGAATTGTTTTAAGCGAAATAATTCCTCCTTTAGTCTTAACGCAGATAAGATTATTTTGCAAAGTTATCGGGGTATTAATAGTTATTCGTCAAGTTTATTAATCATCACTTTGGCATTCATCACCAATGCTTTCGCTTTATCTTCCCGTTTTTGTAACAACGCCATGAACAGCAAATCGGTAAGGGTATTTTGTGCCGTTCTTGACGAAATTGATGAGCTGCGCCATTCGTTCTCTTCCGCCACACTTTCCAACATATAGTCTGACATTTGAGCGAGGGGTGAATCTTTCGAGCGCGTGATAGCGATAACGCAAGCACCATTTTGATGCCCAATATTCGCGGCAGTAAGCATATCTTTGCGCTTTCCAGAGAAGGAAATGACGATTTGCACATCTTTCGGCGTCAAGGTTAAGGCCGCAGCAATTTGAACGTGATGATCTGGCTCCACAAGAGTGGTAATGCCTATCTTCTGGAGTTTATAGCTTAAATCTTTCGCAGTGAGTCCTGAGCCGCCAATCCCAACAATCTGCACGCGTTGTGCGCTATCTATGCGCTGAATGATTTTTTCAAATTGTTTAAAATCAAGGCGTTTAGTTGTTTCCGTGATGGAATAATTTTTCTCTAATGCCAACTTCTGCGCGACCACCATCAAGCTATCCGTTTGAGTAATACGGTTATGTAATGCACTGTGAGGCTCCCCCAACTCTTGTTGTTGGCGACCAATGATTTCACTCAGCGCCAATTTCAGCGCGGGATACCCCTTTACACCTAACTTTTGACTGAACTTCACAATAGCGGATTGGCTGATCCCCAACTGCTCTGCTAATTGTGAAGATGACAGTTTAAGCACATTTTCTGGACTTTCTAAGATAAATTGTGCAATTTTACGTTGATTTTCCGCTAATCGCGGTAATAGGTACGTGATGGTATCGAGTAACGTCATAGTAACCCTCAAGTAGATAAATCCTCATCAACAGAATAAATTTACAAATAAATTATTCCTTTAATAAAAACTCAATGCTTGATAATTAATCATTTAAATTCAAACAACTACTATTTCACCGAGTGATAAACAACCAAATTTATTCGCTTATATTGGCAAGAGAGAATAGATAACACCGTGATAACCATCACATCAAGGGAATAAATAATTCCATAGCATACCCTCATGATACGTTTAAGGAGTTATTACTATGTCGATTGATTTAAGCAAGATGGTCACGGAAAGCCGTAACGAAGCCAGTACCCACATTGACCAATTATCTACCATTGAAATGCTTCAAGTAATCAACAATGAAGATAAAAAAGTCCCTTTGGCTGTCGAAAAAACCTTACCGCAAATTGCACAATTGGTCGATAAAGTTGCGGCAGCTTTCCAACAAGGTGGTCGTCTGATTTATTCCGGCGCGGGTACTTCGGGACGTTTAGGGATCCTCGATGCCAGTGAGTGCCCACCGACCTATGGAACCCCTCATGAGCAAGTTATTGGGCTGATTGCTGGTGGTCACCAAGCTATCTTCCGTGCGGTTGAAAATGCGGAAGATAAACCCGAATTAGGGGAGCAAGACTTGAAGAATATCGATTTTAATCAAAAAGATATTCTAGTTGGGATCGCCGCCAGTGGCCGCACGCCTTATGTTCTGGGTGCCATGAAATATGCACGCTCCTTAGGTGCAACCGTTGCCTCGATTAGCTGTAACCCTGATAGCCCTGTCTCTCAAGCCGCTGACATTGCCATCACCCCGATTGTGGGCGCTGAAGTTGTCACCGGCTCTTCGCGCATGAAAGCGGGAACCGCACAAAAGCTGATTTTAAATATGATCACTACAGGGGCGATGATCCGCATCGGTAAAGTCTTTGGCAATTTAATGGTAGATGTAGAGGCGACCAACGCCAAGCTCATTGAGCGCCAGACTAAAATTGTGATGGAAGCAACCGAATGTGACCGCCAAAGCGCAGAATCTGCATTACAACAATGTGATAGACACTGTAAGACAGCGATTTTGATGATTTTATCTGGCTTAAATGCTGATGATGCTCGTCAATTACTCGCTCAAAATCATGGCTTTATTCGCACTGCCCTCAACATCGCAAAATCCGTCTAACCGGCGGATCTCTATGAGAGAAACAGTATGGCTAAAATAACAAATGAAATGATACAGCAGATCCTGCAACACATAGGTGGCGGTCGCAATATCAAGCAGTGTGGTAACTGCATGACGCGTTTACGACTCACCTTACATGATGACCAGTTTGTTGATAAAACCGAAATCAAAAAAATCCCCGGTGTACTGGGTGTGCTTGAAAGTGACGACCAGCTGCAAATTGTTTTAGGCCCAGGAAAAGCCCAAGCAGCCGCAGATTTAATGAAACAAATGCTAGAAAATGGCGAAGCGGATGAAGCTCATGATTCTGCCGCGACCCAAGATCTGAAAGAGATTGCTTCAGCCAATAAACAGCAGCTGAAGAAGAAACAAACCAGCGCCGTTCATCGCTTTTTATCTAAATTTGCGACTATTTTTACCCCATTAATTCCGGGCTTTATCGGCGCAGGTCTCTTAATGGGCTTGGCCTCATTACTTACATTATTATCGGCGAACCAAAACCTATTCCCTGCAGATTCAACTCAACTTGGCCATCTCAAAAGCTTAATTGCCTATATGAGTGTATTCGGTAAAGGGTTATTCACTTTTATGGGATTGTTGATTGGTTATAACGCCCAAAAAGCGTTTGGGGGAAGTGGCGTTAACGGTGCCATTATCGCTGCGTTGTTTATTTTAGGTTACGACCCGGCGGCCACTAAAGGCTTCTATTCTGGAATGACAGACTTCTTTGGTTGGTATATCGACCCGAGAGGCAACATTATCGGGATCCTAATTGCCTGTATTTTTGGTGCTTGGGTTGAAAAACAAGTACGCAAAATCATTCCGGCTAGTTTAGATATTATTTTAACCTCAACGATTACGCTGTTAATCGTCGGTGCTGCGACCTTTGTCTTCATCATGCCTATTGGTGTGTGGCTGTTCGAAGGGATGTCTTGGTTATTCATGCACTTAAACGGAAACCCTATCGGTACCGCCGTCTTAGCGGGTCTATTCCTGATTGCGGTAATGTTCGGTGTCCACCAAGGCTTTATTCCGGTGTATGTCGCGTTAGTTGAAGCCCAAGGGTTTAACTCGTTATTCCCAATCTTAGCGATGGCGGGTGCGGGTCAAGTAGGTGCGGCACTGGCACTGTATGTGAAGGCGAAGAAAGGCTCTGTTACCCGTAGTCAAATTGGTGGTGCTCTATTCCCGGGTTTCTTAGGCATTGGTGAACCATTAATTTACGGGGTGACGCTACCGCGCGTGAAACCGTTTGTAACCGCCTGTTTAGGGGGCGCTGCCGGTGGTTTCTTTATCGGGGCAGTCGCGTGGATGGGTCTGCCTGTTGGGCTTAATACGGTGTTCGGACCTTCAGGGTTAATCGCTATTCCACTGATGACATCAGGCCAAGGCGTGCTTCCTGCAATGGCGGTATATGCTGGCGGTGTCTTAGTCTCTTATCTGTGCGGATTTATTTTTACTTATCTGTTCGGTAGCAAAAATGTCGATTTAGACTAAAAAATAGTGTGGATTGAAAAGCAACAAAGGCACCTAAGGTGCCTTTTTTCTACGAGAAAAACTTACTCTAACCAAATTAGCGGCACACACGCGGCAGTCAAAATACCCATCACAAGATTGAAAATAAACCATGCGCGGCGGCTACGTAAGAAAACACCAATCAAGGAACCAAATCCCATCCAAATTAAGCCCGCTACAGAATTCACAATCACAAAAGCGATGCTCATCACGATAATAGATTGGGTAAATAACTCCCCAGGAAGGCTAAAGCTCCCTACTGCACCTAACCCCATCATCCATGCTTTTGGGTTTAAGAACTGTAATAATCCACCTTGAAACCAAGTGACGCTTTTAGAGGCTTTGCTGTCTGTTTTGAGTGGTTCGTAGCTGGCAGTGGCTGTTTTCCATGCTAGCCATAATAAATAAACGCTACCAATGATCTTCAGCACAATGTGAATTGCAGGATATAATAGTAATAACGCGGCAACACCGAAGGCAGACAAATATAAAATTGACTGCATCCCCAGCATTATTCCTAATAATAATCCGATACTGCGACGAAAACCGTAGTTAGCTGCACAAGAGGTCAACAACATATTGTTAGGGCCGGGAGTGACTGCTGCAATGAATAAAAACGTAAAAAGCGAAAAAATTAGCCCCAGAGTCATTTATACTATGTTCCTCAACCTAAATTTGTTTCTAAATTTGTTTACTTGCATCACAGAAAAATAACAGTATGTTATGTGACTCACAAGCGTTCCACTAAATAAAAAATAAGGCCATGTCAGAAAATTTCCGCCCTATGAGCTGGGCAAAGAACCCACACCTCCAAACCTTATTGCCAAGGATCTTTCGTCGTACCCCGAAAATTATCCCAACATGGCAGCGATTAGAATTGCCTGACGGTGATTTTATCGATCTTGCTTGGAGTGAAAACCCAGAGCAAGCGAGTAAAAAGCCTCGCTTAGTGATTTTTCATGGGTTGGAAGGAAATTTTAAAAGCCCCTATGCCCACGGGATGTTAGAAAGCGCCCAAAAACAAGGGTGGCTCGGCGTGATCATGCATTTTAGAGGATGCAGCGGTGAACCTAATCGCCAAAAACGTATTTATCATTCAGGTGAAACCAGTGATGCGCGCTATTTCTTACATTGGTTAAAACAGACATGGGGTGATGCCCCCACCGCCGCCGTAGGTTATTCCCTTGGCGGTAATATGCTCGCCTGTTATTTAGCTGAAAATGGTGAGAACGCTGAATTAGATGCCGGCGTTGTTGTCTCGGCTCCATTAATGCTCGAAGCCTGCTCCATGAAAATGGAGAAAGGAATTTCTCAGCTCTATCAGCGCTACCTATTAAATGGATTGAAACGTAACGCCACCCGTAAGTTGGTACGTTATCCAGGTTCACTTCCTCTTAATTTGTTGCAGCTTAAACAGTTAAAACGCATTCGTGAATTCGATGATGTGATCACCGCACGTATTCATGGTTTTGATGATGCTGCGGATTATTATCAAAAATGCAGTGCGCTGCCTAAATTATCTCAAATTACTAAGCCAACCCTGATTATTCACGCGAAAGACGATCCGTTTATGGCACCAGAGGTTGTTCCTGATTTGAGCCATTTACCCGAAAATATTGAATACCAAATGACGGAGCATGGTGGACACGTAGGCTTTGTCGGCGGTAGTTTTAGGAAGCCACAAATGTGGTTAGAAACTCGTATTCCTCTGTGGCTAACTGCATATTTGAATGAGCAAAAACCATGATTATTCCGTGGAAAGATCTTGCCCCTGAAACGCTTGAAAACCTTATCGAGAGTTATGTTTTACGCGAAGGAACCGATTACGGAGTTCACGAAAAAAGCTTGCAGGACAAAGTCAATGATGTGAAACGGCAGTTAGTTTCTGGCGAAATTGTGCTAGTCTGGTCTGAGTTACATGAGTCGGTAAATTTCATGCCTAATAACCAGTTTCGCCCGTAGCGCTGTTTCTCAAAAATAGTGGTCATGGCGTAAAACAGGGAGTCCACTATGTCGAAGAAGCATCCGATTATTGCAGTGACGGGTTCGAGTGGCGCAGGAACAACCTCAACGAGCCAAGCTTTTCGTAAAATTTTCCATCAATTAAATATCCGCCCTGCCACCCTTGAAGGCGATAGTTTTCATCGTTATACCCGCCCTGAAATGGATATGGCCATTCGTAAAGCCCGCGAACAAGGACGCCATATCAGTTATTTCGGCCCAGAAGCCAATGATTTTTCTCTACTTGAACAAACCCTAATTGATTATGCCCAAACGGGTGGTGGCCAATCTCGGAAATATTTACATACTTACGATGAAGCGGTGCCTTACGGTCTGCAACCCGGCACATTTACCCCGTGGGAATCGCTACCCGCCAATACCGATGTGCTGTTTTATGAAGGATTACATGGCGGTGTTGTTACCCCTGAGCACGATGTTGCACAACATGTTGATTTACTTGTAGGTGTAGTGCCGATTGTTAACCTTGAATGGATTCAGAAATTGATCCGCGATACCACCGAGCGAGGGCATTCTCGTGAAGCAGTCATGGATTCCGTGGTACGTTCGATGGGTGATTATATTAACTATATTACGCCACAGTTTTCTCGTACTCATATTAACTTCCAACGGGTTCCTACCGTTGACACCTCTAACCCTTTTTCTGCCAAAGCAATTCCTTCACAGGACGAAAGTTTTATCGTTATTCGCTTTAGAGGATTAGAACAGATCGATTTTCCTTATTTATTATCCATGTTAAATGGCTCGTTTATTTCAGCGATAAATACCATTGTAGTACCCGGTGGGAAATTAGGACTCGCGATGGAGCTTATTATGATGCCATTAGTAGAAAAACTAATGAAACAACGAAATGGATAGTTTGAGATTCTAATTAAATAGATAAATAATAAGATGTTTATCTTAATTATCGATAAGCATCTTATTATCAAGAAAACAATTACGGCATTTTAATTTCGAAACTATGAGTCACATTTACCGTTTTTTCTAACATGATAGCAACGGAACAATATTTTTCTGCTGAAAGTTGAACCGCACGCTCCACCACTTTGTCCGTTAATTCACGTCCCGTCACAATAAAATGCAGGTTGATATCCGTAAAATAACGCGGGGCTTCTTCACGACGTTGTGAAGTTAACTTCACTTCACAATCAACAATATCCTGACGACCTTTTTGTAAAATAGAAACCACATCAATCGCACTGCATCCGCCTGCCGCCATTAGAACCATTTCCATCGGACTTGGTGCTTTGTCGCCTGCATTGCCATCCATCATAATTTGATGACCTGATGCTGACTCACCTAGAAAAGAGAGCCCTTCAACCCACTTTACGCGTGCTTCCATTTTTATTCCTCTCGAAAATAGTGATATTTATCGCCACATTGTTCCATATATCTAGATAATGTTATATCAGCATTATTAAGCTGAAGCGATACAGGGGAGACTTTCCGCATTGGATATGATACAAACAATGGTTAGTTGATAGGATTAAGATCAATACTCAACGATTTAATTGATTATATTATACAATTGATATTAATTTGCATTGACCTAGGGCGATATTAATAATGGGTATCAATGTGACTTAATATGCTAAGCTAGACACTTTGAAGTCAGCCTTTCCCTACTTTTCGAAAGGTTGCAATAACATACAGAGGATAACGCTAATGGTTCTCGGCAAGCCACAAACAGACCCTACTCTTGAATGGTTTTTGTCACACTGCCATATTCATAAGTATCCATCCAAGAGCACTCTGATACATCAGGGTGAAAAAGCAGAAACCCTTTACTACATTGTTAAAGGCTCAGTGGCTGTTTTAATCAAAGATGAAGAAGGCAAGGAAATGATTCTCTCTTACTTAAATCAGGGAGATTTCATTGGCGAACTTGGGTTATTTGAAGAAGGGCAAGAACGAACTGCGTGGGTTCGCGCGAAAGTTGCTTGCGAAGTCGCGGAAATTTCTTACAAAAAATTCCGTCAGCTGATTCAAGTCAATCCAGATATTCTGATGCGCCTTTCTGCGCAAATGGCGAGTCGTTTACAAACCACGTCCGAAAAAGTGGGTAACCTTGCATTCTTAGATGTTACTGGTCGTATTGCTCAAACATTATTGAATTTAGCTAAGCAGCCTGATGCGATGACTCACCCAGACGGTATGCAAATCAAAATTACTCGTCAGGAAATCGGTCAAATCGTAGGTTGTTCTCGCGAAACTGTCGGTCGTATTTTAAAGATGCTGGAAGATCAAAACTTAATCTCCGCACACGGCAAAACGATTGTTGTTTACGGTACTCGCTGATCCCCTTGTTAGCCTCACCCTTCTTGGTGAGGCTTCTATATTGAAATAGCTTTATACTTCACGTACAAAGCTATTTTTCTCTCAATTAAGATCCTTTATATTCCCCCCTCATTTATATATGTTCATTGATGAGTATCGTTTCTTTATATAATTATAGTTAATTATCAAACTAAGATAGTGGTAACTAAACCATTATTAAGAGTTGACGACACGATGATTAAAAATATCAATCCAAGAAACGAAAGCATCATTAATATCAATGATAATAAAATGATAACCACTTCATCATTATCTAATGAAATAAAAAAAACAAATAATATTAGTTTATGCGTATCTGAAAATAACCACCTACCTAATTTAAATTATCAAAAAAAACATTTTGCCGTATCGACTTGCCATTTTGAACCAAGTGAACAAAAAGAAATTAACCTAATTAAATACTCCCCTCCAGTAGAGAAAATAAAACTTCCCTATAAATACCATGAAGCTATTGAAGTTAATGACCATTTTTTAATTCTTAAATCCCCACGTATTTTTAACCATTTCGTCTCAATAAAAAACGAACCATTTATTAATGAAAAACAGGATGCCGAGCTAATGATAATTGATAAAAAAAGCACTCCAGAAACCAACGCTTTTAAAGAGTTTAATTTAAAACGTTCATCAAACCGATTCTCAAATTTTATTTTAGAAATAAAATCAACACATGAAAAAGGTATTCGATATTTAAAAAATATCTTTAAAAAAAATAATAATGAAAAATTTTTTGTTACCTTTAAAAACATAATTGAAACCCAAAAAAAACATGAAGAAACAATAGAAAACAATGTAATAACTTATCAAAACACCGCTTCGACTCAAAAGATTGAAAATAACCTTAACACGCTAAAATCATTAAAATCCAATCTGGATGAGCAATTAAAAAAAATAGAGACAGACAAAGAAAATGCAATAAAAGCAGATGAAGAGAGAATAAAAAAAGAAGCTGAATCAAGCATGATACAGAAAAATTCTATTTCAAAAATAAAAAATGAGAATAAAACAAAGAGCAGTGATACCGAATTTGAGTTCAATGATGAGCTTGATTGGGATAATGACACTAGTGACTTGCAAGATAATTTACAAAAAAAAATTACCGAGCGCCTCGTTAAATTAGCAATTCCATCAACTCATCAGCTCGATAAATTACTTGTCGATAAAACAGACATGAAGTCAATAAATCGACTTCTTAAAGATATGGATTCACTGAACGAACGAGAAAGTAAACTATTTTCTAGCAATGAAAGCTTAAATTCCAACTCATCTGGCTATTTTTCAGAAACAACGGGGGAATCAGGATATAGTTCAGAAGAAACAACAAAGATGCATATAAAAAATGATCATATTACCACTCAAAAAAATAATGAGTTAAAAAGCAAAAAAGCAGAAAATACAGAGACACCGCAGAAAAAAACATATTTTTTCGTGAAGCCAAAGAAAAAAACATATCAATTTGATGGGAAAATATACCAAACTAAAACATCAATGCTAAGAGCTAAACATAATAGTGAAAAATATCAGTTTTCACTAAATGAAAACTCACCAGACATAGCATCAAATCAAGGAAAACCCGATACTAAAAAATTAGATGCGCTGTTGGAAAAAACGCAAGAAACCCTTCATGGTCTAAATAGTCTAAGCGAGCAAATAGCCAAAGAAGAAGTACATTCTGCGAAGATTAAAATAAAATTAGCTAAGCTTAATAACAAGTAACAACTTGAATAATAGTTCAGTAACAGAGGCAAATATGCCTCTGTTACTATAAAAAAACAATTAACCCAACAGTTTACTAATTGCTGTTTCTAACTTCGCCATACCGCTATTGATTTCATCTTCAGAAATAATCAGCGATGGTGTAAAGCGCAATACATTCGTGCCCGCATTCAGCATCATCAGCCCTTCTGCCGCACAAGCTTGCAAAATATCTTTTGAGCGATTCAGTAATTTGCCATTTAGTTCTGCGCCAATTAATAAGCCCATACCGCGAATTTCAGCAAAAATTCCATATTGGTCATTAAGTTTGTTTAAATGGGCGACAAATAACTCACGACGTTTAGCAACCCCATCAAGTACTTCATCGGTATTGATAATATCAAAAGCAGCATTACCGACCGCACACGCCAGCGGATTACCGCCATAAGTTGTTCCGTGTGAACCTACTTCCATTGTTTTCGCAATTTCCGCAGTTGTTATCATCGCACTGATAGGGAAACCGCCACCGAGGGCTTTTGCCGTGGTTAAAATATCGGGAGTCACACCATAATGCATATAAGAGAATAATTTCCCCGTACGCCCCATACCACTTTGCACTTCATCAAAAATAAGTAATGCATTATTTTCATCGCAAAGTTTACGTACTCCTTGCAGAAATTCTGATGTCGCCGGGGTTACTCCGCCCTCCCCTTGAACAGGCTCCAATACCACCGCGCAAGTATTTTCATCAATCACGGCTTTAACGGCATCAAGGTCATTAAAAGGCACGTGAATAATATCCGCAGGCTTTGGACCAAAACCATCTGCATATTTCGCTTGCCCACCGACTGAGACAGTAAATAATGTTCTGCCGTGGAACGCTTGCTTGAATGCAATGATCTTCGTTTTATATGGGCTATATTTGGTGATGGCATAACGACGCGCTAACTTGAATGCGGCTTCATTCGCTTCAGAACCTGAGTTCACAAAAAATGCGCGATCTGCAAACGTTGCTTTCGTTAATTTTTGGGCCAGTTTTAACGCCTGTTCATTGGTAAAAACATTGCTCACATGCCAAAGTTTTTCGCTTTGTTCACGAACAGCAGCAACTAGACTTGGATGGCAATGACCCAGAGCTAAAACCGCGATCCCGCCTGCGAAATCAATATATTCTTTACCTTGCTGATCCCAAACGCGGCTACCTTCGCCTTTAACTGGAATAAATTCAGCTGGCGAAAAAATAGGTAACATAACCTGATCAAAAGTTTGCCGATTGACTGCGTGTTGTTCTGACATACCCCTCACCTGCTCTTTATCGAATGCTTAAGTGAAAATATAAGCATCAAATATGAATAAAAAATCAATAAAGAGCAATAGGAAAGGGTAAAATATGCATAATTAATTTTGCTATTCGCAAAAATTAACCACTAATATTTGAGAAAATTACTCAGCAGCTCATGGCCTTGCTCACTGAGAATACTTTCAGGATGGAATTGAACCCCTTCAATTGGCAGGGTTTTATGGCGGATCCCCATAATTTCATCGATATCCCCATTATTCAATGACCACGCGGAGACATCAAAAGAGGCTGGTAGCGTTTCCGCCGCAATCACTAAAGAGTGATAGCGAGTTACAGTTAAAGGCCGATTGAGTCCTTTAAATACCCCTTGATGATTATGGTGGATAGATGACGTTTTGCCGTGCATCACCTCTCTCGCTTTCACGACAGAGGCACCAAAAGCTTGCCCAATGGCTTGATGACCTAAGCATATCCCCAAGATGGGGACCTTTCCGGCAAAATGTTTTATCGCTTCCAGAGAAATCCCCGCCTCATCAGGCGTGCAAGGACCCGGTGAAATGACCAAATGGGTTGGAGCCAATTGTTCAATTTCTTCAATGGTAATTTCGTCATTACGTTTCACCAGCACTTCCGCCCCTAGTTCGCAGAAATATTGGTATAAGTTGTATGTAAATGAATCGTAATTATCAATAAGTAAAAGCATAGTAGCCTATCCGACTGATTTTTATCATTATAAGTTTTTTTGTTTATGCATAATTTGTGGCGGTTAGCAATTAGAACGCGTCCCAAAAACCATAAATTATCACAAAGGGCGGCTATCATAGCACAGCCAAGACAGGAAAATAGCCTATTTACGTCAAGTAACCCACTTTCAGTACAAAATTTCCATATAAAAATCATGGGATTATGTTTACAAGAATATAACAACATTCAAAATTTGATAATAATTGCTTTAAATACAATGGAATAAAATAGCAGCAGCCAGACTAAATTAGATTGCCCTTCATATTGTGTATTTCATGGACAATATGTTTTTTTACTCTAAAATAAGCTCCATATTTAGTGCTAATTTTAGAGGTTGCTATGTATACCAAAACGCTTCTTGCTAAAAAAACATCATCAATTAGCGAATTTAAAAAGAATCCCTCCGCCGCAATGAATGAATCAAATGGAGAGCCTGTTGCCATTTTGAGCCACAACAAAGCGATCTTTTACTGCGTACCTACCGATTTATTCGAGCTAATGGTAGAAAAACTTGGCGATCAACTCCTATTAGAAAAAGCAATCGCACGCATGGATGATGATGAAATAGAAGTGAGTTGGGATGACTTATAATGGAAAGAGTGTAAGAAAAAATGCAAAGAAAGGCTTTGTAGATAAGAGGATGATTGCAATAAACCACCCTCTTCATTAGAAATGATATTAAGGCTTTTTAATCACTTCCGCGGAAATAATCGTAATAGGTTCAACAGGAACATTTTGATATGGGCCTACGTTCTCTGTTTTCACTTTAGAAATTTTGTCTGCAACATCCATTCCTTTAACGACTTTACCAAATACCGCATAGCCGAAATCACGTTGACCGTGATCTAAAAACGCATTATCAGCGACATTAATAAAGAATTGGCTAGTTGCACTGTCTTTATTTGCGCTACGAGCCATTGAAATAGTGCCACGTAAATTACGTAATCCATTATCAGCTTCATTAGCGATTGGTGCACGAGTTTGTTTTTGCTGCAATTCTTTATTAAAACCGCCACCTTGGATCATAAATCCAGGAATAACACGGTGGAAGGTTGTACCATTGTAATAACCTTCATTAACATATTGCAGGAAGTTTTCAGTACTAACAGGGGCTTTTTTACTATTGAGTTCTAATTCAATATTACCTGCGGAGGTGACTAATTTAACGTAAGTTTCACCCGCGGCTAATGCAAGAGAAGTTGTGCTCATTGCACAGATTGCCAATAATGGCACAAAAATTCGTTTCAACATTCAAGATCCCTTTTGTTAATACCCAAAAACATATTAATGCCCAATTCTAGAGCGAAGCGGGAGTAATTACTAAAGATTTACCTATATTTACGCCAAATAGTTAAATTTTGCTGAATTAAATCAATTGTAGAGTAATTTAATGAAAAAGCCTTCACATAATGCCATTCTCAAATAGATATCACACCAAATATCCCCCTTTTGTTGTTTGTATGCTATTGAGTCGCTATAATCCCCCAGCCTTTTGAGGCTACTCAGGGAGAACCACCAATGGCAATTAAAAACCACAACTACCACATGACAAAATTTGTCATCAGTGCCCCCGATATCCGTCATCTACCAAAAGATACGGGCATTGAGGTGGCGTTTGCTGGCCGATCTAACGCGGGCAAATCCAGTGCATTAAATGCATTAACACAGCAAAAAAGCTTAGCGCGAACCAGTAAAACACCGGGAAGAACTCAGCTTATCAACCTATTTGAAGTTGAAGAGGGCATTCGCCTAGTTGACCTTCCAGGCTACGGTTATGCCGAAGTACCTGAAGAGATGAAGCGCAAATGGCAGCAAGCTCTCGGTGAATATTTACAGAAAAGAGAATGTATCAAAGGGTTAGTGATTTTGATGGATATCCGTCATCCATTAAAAGACCTCGATATGCAGATGATCGAATGGTCAGTCGCCATGAGTATTCCTGTTCTTGTTCTACTGACCAAAGCGGATAAGCTCGCGTCAGGCGCAAGAAAGAAACAGTTAATGGAAGTTCGCCAAGCATTAGCGCCATTATCAGCGGAAGGCGATATTGAAGTGGAATATTTCTCTGCTCTGAAAAAAATGGGTATCGATAAATTACGTATCAAACTCGACAGTTGGTACAATAACGCCGCAGAATAATCTTTTCATTCCTTGTGCGCCCATGTGGCGTACAACGGTCTATGCCGTTAGCGCATCAGAATTTATGCAAAAAAAATGCTCCAGTCAAAAACTTGACTGGAGCAGCTAATATTCAGCTAAATCCGATTACGTGAAGTAAAAGGTCTGAAAGATAGAACATCTTACCTCTGTACCCTACGCCTAATAATGTACTTTATTTTCCGCCCGAAAAAAAGGATTTTTGTAGTTTTTTTTCAAAGCTTACTACGATTCAGCCCTATTTATTGCCTAATAATTCGTTAAAAACGTATTTTTACTACATATTTATGAGATCTAAGTCGCATAATAACGCCATTCCCCATCCCAACGATATATTTAAAATTCAGTGTTTTACCCATGAATTATGTGCAATTTAAAGGGAATAACACGCCTCCAATTAGCTGCGTAAATACCACTATAAAAAATATTCTAAACATAAAAAAACACCCCAAACATTGTTGCCAACCTTTGGGGTGCCTTACATTATCTTCTGCTTAACTCTTAGCTTTTGCTCTTGTCTTTTTCTTTTAGGTTTTACTAAGAGTTTTTCTCTTTATCTCTTACCCATCCAATACTCTAAATAGTTCGCGGCTGTAGGTAGGCGGCAAATGAGGATATCCCTAGGAGCATACACAAGTATGTGACTAGGGTGGCCGAGTGCAGCCAACACCCCTACAGCCCGAAATATGACGAGTAGACGAGTATTAGTGGGCTTCGTCCCAGTTCGAGCCAACACCGACTTCCACCTTTAGGGGAACATCCAGCGTCATACTCTGCTCCATCAGCGTCTGAACCTTCGCTTGCACCTTCTCTAGCTCGGACTCTTTGACTTCAAACACCAGTTCATCGTGCACCTGCATAAGCATATCTGCATCTGGTTTTTCGGTTTCGAGCCAGTTATCTACCGCTATCATCGCTTTTTTGATGATGTCGGCAGCAGTACCTTGCATTGGGGCGTTGATCGCTTCGCGTTCAGCCGCTTTACGGCGCATACCATTGCTGGATTTAATATCTGCAAGATACAATCTACGGCCTTCTAATGTCTCAACATAACCTTGTTCAGACGCTTGCAGACGGGTATTTTCCATATAACGCAATACACCTGGATAACGCTCAAAGTAGAGATCCATATAACGCTGCGCTTCCCCGCGTGGGATCCCTAACTGGCGAGCCAAACCAAATGCACTCATGCCATAAATCAAACCGAAGTTAATCGCTTTTGCACTACGGCGTTGGTCGCTGGTGACTTCCTCTAATGGAACCCCAAACACTTCGGCTGCGGTGGCTCTATGGATATCTTTCCCTTCCGCAAACGCCGTCAATAAGCCTTTATCTTGGGAAAGGTGCGCCATAATACGCAATTCAATTTGCGAATAGTCCGCCGCCATCACTTTGTAGCCATCGCGCGCCACGAACGCTTGGCGGATACGGCGACCTTCTTCAGTACGCACCGGAATATTTTGCAAGTTAGGGTCACGGGAAGACAAACGCCCCGTCGCTGTTACTGCTTGGTGATAAGAGGTATGCACACGATGAGTTTTTGGATTAATCATCAGCGGCAGCTTATCTGTATAGGTGGATTTTAGCTTCGCTAAGCTACGATGCTCTAACAGTAACTTTGGTAATGCATGGTTTAATGCCAACTCTTCAAGCACTTCTTCGTTGGTTGAAGCTGCGCCACTTGGCGTTTTCTTGATAACTGGTAATTGCAGCTTTTCGAATAAAATCGTCTGCAACTGTTTCGGAGATGCCAAATTGAACTCTTCACCCGCTAACTCAAACGCCTGTTTTTCCAGCTCCGCTAAACGTGCGGTGATCACCTGAGACTGCGCCCCTAATGCCGCCGCATCAATCAGCACCCCTTTGCGCTCCATACGCACCAACACTGGTACCAACGGCATTTCGATATTTTGGAAAACGTGAGCTAATTTTGGCTCTGCTTCCAGTTGCGGATACAGCGCTTGATGCAGTAACAATGTCACATCCGCATCTTCCGCCGCATAGTTTGCCGCTTGTTCCAATGCAATTTGGTTAAAGGTTAACTGCTTTTTACCTTTACCCGCTATCTCTTCAAAACTCACAGTTTTATGGTTGAGATGGCGATCTGCAAGGCTGTCCATATCATGACGCCCCATACCTGCCACACTGTTCAACACATAAGATTCCAACATAGTGTCAAACGCGATGCCTTTTAGCGAAATATCGTAATTTAATAACACTTCCGCATCGTATTTTAGGTTCTGACCAATTTTACCGATTTTCTCATTTTCTAAGATAGGCTTCATGGCTGCCAAAACATCTTTTAAAGGCAACTGGTCTGGCGCATCAAGATAGTCATGTCCAATAGGTAAATACGCAGCATGGCCAGCTTCGATGGCAAAAGACATACCCACTAAACGCGCTTCTTGAGTATCAAGGCTGTCAGTTTCTGTATCAAAGGCAAACAGCGTGGCTTCGCTGAGTTTTTTCACCCAGCTATCTAACTGTTCTTTATCGAGAATTGTTTGGTAATTTTCAGCACATAGCGTTGGGACTGCTGGCTTAGATTTTGCCGCAGGTTGGCTTTCTGGTGCGCGGTAACTTTCTGCGGCTTTGGCAGGTTTAACCCCTTTGCCGTCCATCCAGCTACCATTTTCCACATCGGCCAACCAGCGTTTAAATTCATAACGGCTAAACAGCGAATGAAGTTTATCCGCATCCAGTTCCGTCACTTTGAGTTCTTCACACGGTTTTTCTAGCTCAACATCTGTCTTAATCGTCGCTAATTGGTAAGATAAAAGTGCGAGTTCGCGGTTCTCTTCCATTTTTGGCGCTAGGGTCTTAGAGCCACGGAAACCGAGTGGGGCAATCGCATCTAAGTTTTTATAGATGTCATCTAAGCTACCAATACCTTGCAATAACGCTAATGCCGTTTTTTCACCGACACCCGGCACCCCTGGAATATTATCCGATGAGTCACCCATTAAGGCTAAAAAGTCGATAATGAGACTTGGTGGAACCCCATACTTCGCTTCCACTTCTTCAGGGCCTAGAATGGTGTTGGTCATCGTGTTGATCAGGGTGATATTCGGCTCCACCAACTGCGCCATATCTTTATCACCTGTACTGATCAGCACTGACATCCCTTTGCTGCTGGCTTCACGCGCCAACGTACCGATGACGTCATCCGCTTCCACACCAGGTACCACTAGCAGCGGCAGCCCCATGGCTTCTACCATCTCATGCAATGGTGCGATTTGAGCACGCAGATCGTCCGGCATTGGCGGGCGATGGGATTTGTAGCTTTCAAACAGTTCATCACGGAACGTTTTTCCCTTGGCATCAAAGACAACCGCCACATGACTCGGGGTATATTGCATGATTAGGCTACGCAGCATATTCAACACGCCATACATCGCTCCGGTAGGTTCACCGGCGCTGTTGGTCAATGGAGGGAATGCATGATAAGCACGGTACAGGTAGGAAGAGCCATCTACCAAAATAAGGGGATTTTCAGCAATCTGAGCCATAATCTGTCATCATCTTTTTTATCGGGAATGAATGGGGGATAGGATGCCACATTGTGGCTTTAGATACACCTTGAGATTCAATTTCCCGCCGAGTTATCCCATTTTTTACGCGATAACATCCTGTGGATAACTTTGTGAGTAAAATTCACTTATCTAACGGATTCAATGAGTAAGAAAATCGCAAGAAGAAAACAACAAAATAAAATCAATAAGTTAGCTAACAAAGCTTTGATTTGTCGCAAATCAGGGGGGATGGTCGAATTGTGGATATTGATAACGGACAATCAGCAAATAAAAAGATAGCGGCAAATTGCCGCTATCTTCACTGATTATTTTTTACTGACTAAGAAGTTCACAACTTTTGAGTATTCTTTAGCATAATCGTCTGCATTATCGACAGAAATTCCGTTATTGCGGATTTGATATTTACCATCGACGAATAACGCTGGCACGCCACGCAGTTTTAAATCTTGTGCGGCATTTTGTTGCTTAGCAACTAACGATTTCACGACAAAACTATTTAGCGCTGCATCGTATTCTTCACCCGTTACGCCCGCTTTAATAAACGCATTACGGATATCCGCAGGGGTATTGATAGTTTGGGTTTTCTGAATGCCTTCAAACAGAATTGGCGTCACTTTATCTTCAACTTTCAGCACCATCGCCACAGCCCACGCCTGAGTCATTTGAGCCCCTAGAGGGCCTAAGAAATCAACGTGATAACGCGCTTTAGTGACACCTTCCGGCAGATTTTTCTCAACCGTTTGTGGCACTTTGTAGATACTTTCAAACTGATAACAGTGTGGGCAGTAGAATGAGAAAAACTCCAAAACTTGCGGTAAGTCTTGTACCGGAGGCTTAACATCCGTGTACTCTTTACCTTCTGAATAATTTGCTGCTGCAGCACCAAAAGACATGGCGATACCAATCAAAGCCAACATGATTTTTTTCATAGAAAACTTTCTCCAAAAACACAGTCTTAAATATTAATATTGCGGGTTCAATTGCAAAGGAGCATCTAACAACCGCTCAGTTTGCTGTGCAAACTCGATAGATTGTTTTTGCCAAAAATCAGCAGATTGGATCCAAGAAAATGCTTTCGGGAAAGCGGGATCTTGCCAGCGACGAAGGATCCATCCTAAATAATGCACCATTCGCATCGCACGTAGCGGTTCAATCAGCTTTAACTCACGTACATCAAAATCACAAAACTCGTTATACGCTTCTAATAACGTATCCAGTTGGACAATTTGCTCTTGGCGCGAACCATTAAGCAACATCCATAAATCTTGCACCGCAGGACCATTGCGTGCATCGTCAAAATCCACCAGCCAAGCTTCATCACGCCACAAAATATTGCCGGGATGGCAATCCCCTTGTAGGCGAATAAAAGATTGCGGAGCAGGCCACAGGGCTTTAACTTGGGTAATCAACTTATCCAGTGAATCTATCAATGGTGCTTTATCACGTTCAGTAATTAATGAACTGGCGGCGATAATATTTCTCGGTTGCTCAAGGTACTCTTCCACACCAAGAGTCGGACGAAATGCAAAGTTTCGCTGTTTACCAATTTGATGCACACGCCCTAATAAGTGACCGACACCCTCAAGCTGGAATAAGTTATCCGTTTCATATTGACGCCCTCCGATACTCGGAAAGAGTGCAAACATAAACCCACCAAACTCTAATACCGTTTGTCCGGCAAATTCTAAAGGCGCAGCCACCGATAAACCTTCATCTTGTAGCTCAAGGGTAAAATCATGCTCTTCTTGAATTTGAGAACGGTTCCAGCGCTCAGGACGGTAAAATTTCACCACATAGCGTTGGCGGTTTTCATCCTGAAATTGGTAAACGCGATTTTCATAGCTGTTAAGCTCTGTCAGCCCTGATTCAGGGTAAATCCCCGCTTCCATCAGCGCATCAAGAATTAAATCAGGGGAGATCCCACTAAAATGGAAGCTCGATTGTTCTGTTAAATCCATGTTCATTTAATCTTTTATGATGCCACGAGCACGTAGGATGGCCGTTTTAAAATCATCTTCGTAATCTTTTTGAATACCGGGGATCACCGTATTACTGTCGGTGCCACGCATTTTTAGATGATAAATTAATACGTCGTCTGTCAGTTCAGATAAACTGCCTTTAAAACCCGCTTCATCTGCCAGTTTTTGCAGTAATTGCACTAAATTTAAATCTGAATTGTCCTTCCATACTGGATGCAGAAGTTCGATGACTTCATTTAAACGATGGCATTTCATGTTTATTCCTTATCACGAATATTCGATACAAGTTACCAATAATCCTACAAGAGAAAAAGGGAACAGTTGTCAATCTAAGTAAAGTTTAACCGTTTCTTGTATTAATATTCATTGATTTTATAGGAAAATAGAATAGATTTTAGCTGTTACTATACTCAAAAAACTACTTAAGTTCGTTAAAACATTTTCGCTAAGATTTTCAGAGATATTGAACATGTCATTTCGTCAGTCGATTACAGGCGTTATCCTCGCAGGGGGCAAAGGCACCCGCATGGGCGGCCAAGATAAGGGTTTAATACCTTTATTGGACAAACCTTTATACCGCTACATTATTGAACGTTTGCAACCGCAAGTCGGTCAATTGATGATCAATGCTAATCGCCATCATGCAGAATATGCACAAAGCCAGCTGCCTGTTTTCACGGATTTAACTGCGGATTTTTCGGGCCCCTTAGCCGGTATGCAAGCCGCACTCCATCAAGTCACCACCGATTGGCTATTATTTGTACCTTGCGATGTTCCCGAATTTCCAACTGATTTAGCCGAAAAAATGTTTCGCGAAAAAGGCGAGCACCTTGCCTGCTACGCCTGCGATAACGAACGGGAGCACCCGACATTTACCCTACTCCATCGGTCTCTCCAGAAATCGTTGGATGATTACCTCGCAAGAGGAGATCGCAAACTGATGCTATTTATGCGTGAAATCGATGCAAAAGGCGTCATGTTTACCTCTGAAACTGGCACATTTGCTAATTTAAATACGCCGGAAGATAGCCGTAACTGGGAGTTACAACAAAAAAAATCATGAACCAGAACACGTTACCTCTACTCGGGATCACCGCCTACAGTGGCACCGGGAAAACAACTTTGCTCAAGAAAGTTATCCCTTTACTGAGACAGCGTCATGTTCGTGTGGGCCTAATCAAGCACACTCATCACGATATGGAAATTGATACGCCGGGCAAAGACAGTTATGAATTACGCAAAGCAGGAGCAGACCAAACGTTAGTGGCAAGCAATCAGCGCTGGGCATTAATGACCGAAACCCCTGAATGCAATGAAATGGATCTGAGCTATCTGGCTAGCCGCTTTGATCCTGCTTCGTTAGATCTGATCTTAGTGGAAGGATTCAAAAGTGAGTCCATCGATAAAATCGCGCTGTTTCGATCCGATGTGGGTAAACCGCTAAACGGCTTAATCGACGAGTATGTGGTGGCGGTTGCCAGCGATGAAATTATTGATACCGACGTCCCTCAATTGGATATCAATAACCCTGAACAAGTGGCGGACTATATTGTTTCCTGGTGGCAGAAAAGCCAGTAATTGCCGCTCTAAATGCCTCATTCGAGGCATTTTTTATGCACTTTTGCGCACCATCAGCTCAGGTTCAAGCTTGATAAGATTCGGTTGATTCTCTGACTGCGCCCAAATGCCTTCAAGCAAGGTAATCACTTGCTGAGCAATGCGATCCACAGGCTGCGCCAATGTCGTGAGTTGATACCCTTCCCACCCCGCCATCGGAATATCATCACACCCCACGATCCTAAGTTGCTCAGGAACCGCAATATTCAGCGCTTGCTGGCAACAATCCATTACCCCCAGCGCCAAAGAATCTGCGGCACAAAATAAACCATCCAGCATTTGAAGTTGCTGCTGATGTTGTAACGCCGCCCCAAAGCCCGCTTGATAACGATAACTCCCCGCTGATAGACGCGCTGGCTCAGGATAGTTCGCTGCCATTAAATGGTTTTTAAAGCCTTGATAGCGTTCATTTGATGCCTGCCCATCTCCACGCCCTGCCAAAAATCCTAACTTAGTTAAGCCTAAACTTAATAGATATTTTGCTGCCATTTCACCGGCTAATTGGTTATCTGTTTGTACTGAAGGGATCAATCCCGCAGCATCACTGCGCCCCAGTGTAATTAGCGGTAAAGAGAGCTTTAAACATTGATGAAAATGCTCCGCTGGCAGTGACCCCACCACAGCGACCACTCCATCAATTTGGTATCCCGATAATTGCAAAATCGCCGCATCAAGGTCGCCCGCCTGCTTCACATTCAACAACATCGGCTGTTTTCCGTGCCCTTGTAATGCGCTGGATAAGGCTTCAAACAAATAGGATTCATACGGGTTCGATAAATCACTGACAAGGATCGCCACGATATTGGAACGTTTTTTCTGGTTAGGCGTACTCAGTGTACGAGCAAAAAAATTAGGTTGATAACCCAACTGCTTCGCCGCATCTAAAATCTTTTGCTGTTTTTTCGGGTGGATACTCGCGCCTTCGGTAAATGCCCGGGATACCGACGAGCGGGAAACGCCTGCCACTTCCGCCACATCCGATGCCGTCACTTTTCGATTTTGCATCATGATAAGCATTCCCCCTGCTGAGCCAACTGAAGAAACAGATATTCGGCTATATGTTCACGCAGGCTATCTCGGTAACGAGGTTCAATATGATAAAGCCGCCATTGGCTATTAGGTTTGGGGGATAACTTTTGCAACCGCTGGTGTAGCGACGCCCAAGAGCCATGACTCGGGTGAATATCGAGGGTTTCACACTCCAAAAATACCCAATCACTTTGCAGTGCCAGTTGTTCCCCTTGAGGTGAAATCTCACCATCACCGGAGTAGAACAGACTGCGCCCCGAATTCGCCGTCAGGTGCAAACTACGGTTACTTACCGAGTGTTGGGTTAATGCCGTCGTCACTTTCCAATCACCAATAAATTGAATTTCTTCACTATTTTGTTGGATGACCTCAAAACCTAATTGCGCTTTTGGCCAATGAGCAAAGGCAAGAAGCGGCGCTAATAGCGCCCGTTGTTCCCCCTGAGCAATAATTGTGAGTGGGCGCTGGCGTCGGTACGAATCCATCCAATTGAGTAACGTGGTTAACCCAAGACAGTGATCTGGATGAGTGTGGGTCAAATAGATAGCATCCAATTCTTCCACATGCATTTGCCCAAACAGCGCTTGAGGCACCGTCGGGCCACAATCCACCAGCAATTGGTAGTCTGACTCTTCCACAAGAATACTGGCATTGGTGCGTTCACTATCATAAGCATCCCCCGTTCCCACTACCGTAATTTGAAAGCTAGGCTGCATGGTTTGTCCTTGTTTTAGCCATTTCAATCCGTTGTTCTTGCCCATCAAAAAAGTGCAACGTCGAACGCGCTAAGCTTATGGGTAGCTTATCTCCCAAACCATAAACTTGGTCACTTTCCACCACAAAATGCTGCCCTTGGAGAGAACCCTTGTCTTGTAATAGGCCATAGTAGAGTCGTGAATGCCCAAGAGGTTCCACCACCGTGATTGGCATAAAGGCATCTGGGTTTTGGCTATCCACCACCACTTGATTAGGGCGAACGCCTATACACTCCGCCCCAGCAGGTAGCGAAATATCGATTGAATCGAACATTTGCGGTGGGAGAAAATTCATCACCGGTGACCCAATAAATGACGCTACAAATTTATTGGCTGGCTGCTGGTACAGGGTTTCAGGCGTGCCTACTTGCTCAATGCGTCCTTGATTTAAGACCACAATGCGGTCAGCCAAGGTCATCGCTTCAACTTGGTCGTGAGTCACGTAAATCATGGTGGCTTTCAAGTTTTGATGAAGTTGCTTCAAGTAAATGCGCATCTCCCCGCGTAATTTGGCATCAAGGTTAGACAGCGGCTCATCAAACAAAAATAACTCCGGGTCACGCACTATCGCGCGCCCAATCGCCACCCGCTGACGCTGCCCGCCAGACAACGCCGAAGGTAGGCGGTCAAGCAAATGGGTTAATTGTAAATTCTCTGCGGTTTCCCGTACTTTTTGGGTAATTTCTCTCGCTCTCATTCCCGCCATCTTCAGCGGGAATCCCATATTTTTTTCCACACTCATATGGGGATACAGGGCGTAGGATTGGAACACCATTGCCACTTGTCGCAGTGAGGGATGCACATCATTTAGAGGTTGGCCATTAAGTTTCAGCTCTCCCTCGGTGATGGATTCAAGCCCTGCAATCATGCGTAGCAATGTGGATTTCCCACAGCCAGAAGGCCCGACAAACACCACAAATTCGCCATTGTCGATGGTTAAATCCACTTGCGGGATCACGCAGTGCCCTGCGTAGCTTTTACCAATGTTAATCAATTCGAGTTTTTTCATGATAAGTGCCTACTATTTCAATCCCATCGAGAAACCACGTAATAAATAACGCTGCATATAGCCTGCCAGTGCCAACATCGGCAACGAAGAAACAATCCCTATCGCCATCATTTCTCCCCACGCGGTACCGTCTTCAGTCATAAAGTTAGAGATAAATAATGGGATGGTGAATTTGTCTGGTGTGTGAATAAATAACAGCGAAAATAAAAATTCATTCCAACCGAGGATCATGGAGAAAATCGCCGTCGCGACTAACCCCGGCGCGCACAGAGGAAATACGATATAAGCTAAGCGGCGCAGTAAGTTCGCCCCATCCATCGCCCCAGCCTCTTCAATTTCTAATGGAATATCGCGAATAAAACCGAGCAGCATCCAGATACAAAACGGCAAGGTATACACCTGATAAGACAAAATCAGCCCAATGCGCGTATTCAGTAACCCGACTTGGTTCATTAAGGAATAGAGTGGAATGGCAATCACAATCGGCGGCATCATCTTGATAATCAATACACCGAGCAAAAACACGTTATCGAGCTTAGCGGGGAAGCGATAACGCACTAAAGCGTAAGCACAAAGGAACGCGAGCACCACCGAAACCGCGGTTGCCCCCACCGAGACTAAAACCGTGTTGCCCACTAAGCGCAGCAAATCCCCTTCAAATAGCTTTTCAAACGACGATAAGCTCAATTGGCTCGGCAGTAACTTTGCCCCCGATTGCATAATTTCTGACGGGGATTTAAACGCCGTGCCGAACATCCAAATAATCGGCAGCGTCATGAAAAACACCGCCAACCAGACCAACAATGTGTGTATTTTGGCTTTCATGATCAGCGTCCTTTCATTACGTTGCGGGCATAAATCAATGTCATCAGCAAGGAAATCGCCAACATCACTAGCGCCGCCGCACTCGCCATACCCAAGTCAAAGAAGCGGAAACCGTATTTATAGACAAACATAGATAATGTCTCGGTTGAATTTCCTGGGCCGCCCCCCGTCATCACATACACTTTGTCGAATAACTTAAAGGTATCGATAGATCGCAATAAAAATGCCAGCATCAGTTGCTTCTTGATCAGTGGAAGCGTGATGTAGACAAAGGATTTCCAACCTTTTGCCCCATCCACCATCGCCGCTTCACCAATATCTTTAGGAATGGACTGCAAGCCCGCCAAAATGATCAAAAATGCCATTGGCGTCCATTGCCATGTATCCACCAATGCAATGGCATACAGTGCTAAATTCGGGTTAAACAGCCACTCTTGGGCGGGTAGCCCCACTGCCATTAGCAGGCTATTTAAGAATCCAAAATCATAGTTGTACCAAGAGCGCCAAATCGAGGAGCACACCAGCGTGGAGAGCATCATCGGGTAAATAATGATGGGTAACGCAAATTTGCGCCCAGCAAATTGACGGTTAAACAACAGTGCAAGCCACAGCCCTAAGAGAACTTGGGCGATGGAGGCCACGAGGGTAAACACGAAGGTATTTTTAATTGCAGCCAGAAAGAAAAAGTCGTCGAACAATTCCGAGAAATTCGACCAGCCAATAAAGTGATAGCTGTCATCGATATAATCCACTTGCCCAAATGCGTGATACAGCACAGATACGATGGGATACAACGTCAATAACCCCAGCATAATCAACGCTGGGAGGAGTAACCAAAACAACTGTTTACGGTTTTCAAATAACATACTCAGCATTCCATAAAGGCGCTAGAAACTAGCGCCATGAAAAACATCACTATTTTTTGGGTGCTATTTTTTGGTACTACGCTCAATACGTTTTTGCGCTTGTTCCAAAGCTTGATCCGCGGTCATTTGCCCCATCATCGCCATTTGTAAAAAGTCCCCAAGAATACTTTCTACTTCTGCCCAATTTTGAATGCGTGGGCGTGCTTTACCGGCTTCTAATGCGGCAGCTTGTTGCGGATACCAACGGTATTGACTAACAACTTGCGGGTCGGCATACACGCTATGGCGCGTTGGCGGTGTACCGAAGTTTAGTGCTAATGCTTTTTGCATTTCAGCACTGCTCGCAAATGCGAGGAATTGCTCCGCTTCCACTTTGTTTTTCGCATCTGCCGGAATGGCTAGCTGCCAGATCCCCAGCATCGGTGCTGGCTGTCCGGTTTCTGCTGGTGGAGCCATCATTTCCATTTTGCCGACCACATTTGAGACTTTGGCGTTATCAAGATCAGGCACCCAAGCTGGCCACACTTCGATTGCCATCGCTGCGGTACCTTTTTGTAATGCATCACGAACTTCATCCGCATTAAACACATCCACCCCTTTCGGCGCATATTGCTTCATGGCTAAGAAGGTTTCTAACGCTTGTTTGGCTTGCGGGGTATTTAAGGTCGGTTTTCCGTTTTTATCGACAACATCGCCACCATATCCCCACAGAATGGGTAAAAATCCCGTCACGATCGGGTTACCTTTCACTCCGCGATATACCACGCCATTGGCTTTGCCATCTTGGCTAATGGTTTTCGCAGAGTTCAACACATCCGTCCATGTTTTCGGCTGTTGAAGCTTGTACTGGTCGAACAGATCTTTATTCCACGCAAACATCGCCACGTTGCCCACCATTGGCAATGCATAGCTCGCACCTTTACCATCTTGGCGACCAATATCCACGGTGGACTGAATAAAGTCTTTATCTTGGAGTGAATCAGGAAGTGGGGATAACCACTTGTTAGCGAGGAATTCAGGTGCCCAGGTGTCATCCATTAAAATCACATCATAGTTACCGGTTTTTTCGCGCATGGAGAGCACGACGCTTTCATACAGCCCTTTACTCGGGCGCTTAACTAACGTGATGTCTGCCTTGGGATTATTTTTTTTATATTCGTCGACAACAAACTGCATCGCATCACCGTAGCTGCTGTCTCGTCCGGCAATAATTAATTCTGAGGCGCTAGCGCCAAGTGTTGAGGCTATCAGAGCGGATGCCAATAATGTGCGCTTAATCATTTGCTTCTCCTAGTGGATGTCTCTTGTTTTTTGTATGAATTTTCGGTTGAGTCGTTTTTGCACGCGCGTTCAAATTGCCATGGCAGGCTACGGCTGGAAGATGACAGTTAGATGAAGATGAAGTGAAGGTTTTATTCAGAATGGCAAAGACGATTGGAATTCAATAGCGGCTTTCTTTAGTATGATTGGCAATTCTTTGCATAACATCCTAACTGAGAGCCGAATGACTCGCACCCAACGTTTACTCACGCTGATCCAGATCCTAAAAGAGAATCGCTATCCGGTCACCGCAGATGCCCTCGCCTGTCAGTTAGAGGTGAGTGTTCGTTCCATTTATCGTGATATTGAATCACTGCGAGATCAGGGAGCTGAAATTACCGGGGAAGCCGGCATCGGTTATCAATTAAAAAGCGGATTATTACTGCCGCCATTGATGTTTGATGAGAATGAACTGGAAGCGCTGATTTTAGGTTTACGCTGGGTACAAAGTAATGCCGATGAAGAACTCAAAAATTCTGCGTTACGCACACTCAATAAAATTAATGCTGTAGTTGCCAAAGATGCGCAGATCATCCTAAACAGCAATACCCTATTCGCTCCTACCACCCAACTTAATCAAATTGACGATAATGTCGCGAAAGATTTGCGCCTGAGTTTACGAGAAGAGCGCAAAGCCAAAATGGCGTATGTGGATATTAAAGGACAATCCAGTGAACGCATTATTTGGCCGATTGCGGTTGGCTATATGAAAGAGACACAAGTGTTAGCGGCGTGGTGCGAGCTACGCCAAAGCTATCGCCATTTCCGCTTAGATAGAATTCAATCTTATGTGGTTTTAAGTGATTCACTACCCTATCCTAAAAGCTATTTGTTCAATCGTTGGAGGCAAGAAATTCTCTGCGACACTCCTGACAATTTCTGACACTCCACTCCCTTATAGTAGGTTTTCTACTTCATTTAAGGAAAACCAAGATGAGCGAGCTCGTTCTATTTACTAATTCAATGTCCCGTGGCAACACTGTCGATTTATTGTTAAAAATGATGGGTGTTCCCTATAAGCGAATCGAAGTAGCCTACGGTGCAGAGATGCACACCAAAGAATACCTAGCCATTAATCCGATGGCAAAAGTGCCAGCTTTAGTTGATGGTGATGTTGTGGTGACTGAATGTGCAGCGATTTGCCTATATCTTGCTGACAAATTTATTGAAAAGGGATTTGCCCCTGCACTCAATAGCCCTGACCGTGGTGCTTATTACCGCTGGTTTTTGTTCACCGCAGGTCCAATTGAATCTGCGTTTACTGTTCGTGATTTAGGTGTGGAACTCAACGAAGAACAACAAAAATCATTCGGTTTCGGAACCTATGAACGCGCTATGGCTGCATTAAATATCGGTTTAGAAGATGCCAAACCGTTTATTTGTGGTGCTAACATAACCGCAGTAGATGTGTATGTAGGCAGCTTTGTGATGTTTTTAATCAAGTATTGCGGGCATACCGCAACACCAGCAATGCAAACGTATATGGATAACTTAGCAACGCACCCAGAGATTGCTGCGCTGCTGGCGATGTAATACATATTATCCATCCGTAAAATACAAAAAGGCGCAGAGTTAACCTGCGCCTTTTTAATTTCTTGCTAAAGAGAGTTAAACGATGCTTAACGCATTGTCACAAACTCTTCTGCTGCAGTCGGGTGGATTGCGACAGTGTTGTCGAAATCTTTCTTGGTTGCGCCCATTTTGAGAGCGACCGCGAAGCCTTGCAACATTTCATCCATACCAAAACCGATACCGTGGATGCCGACAATTTTCTCTTCTTTACCCACACACACCAGCTTCATGCGGCATGGTTGGCGATGAGAAGTCACCGCGGTATACATCGCAGTAAATGAAGATTTATAGCATTTCACTGCATCAGCGCCATATTTTTCAATGGCTTCTGGCTCAGTTAAACCCACGGTGCCAATTGGCGGATGGCTGAATACAACCGTTGGCACGTTGGTGTAATCTAAATGCTCATCGGGTTTGTTGTTAAACAAGCGCTCAGACAAACGGCGGCCCGCAGCAACCGCTACTGGTGTTAGCTCTACCGCACCAGTGTTATCGCCCACCGCGTAAACACCAGAGACATTAGTATTCTGATATTTATCGACTTTAATATAGCCTTTCGCGTTTAGCTCAACGCCTGCCGCTGCAATATTCAGGTTATCCGTCATTGGCTCACGGCCGATTGCCCAAATCAGAGCATCGACAGTTTGCGTGTGACCATTTTCTAATTTCAGTGTCAGTGAACCGTCTGCATTTTTGACCACTTCTTTCGGAATGGATTCCGTGTGCAGCGTTGGGCCTTCTGCGTTCATCACTTCTACTAATGTTTCAACGATAAGCGGGTCAAATGCACGCAGTGGAGCATGTTTGCGCACAAACAGGTGCGCTTCGCTACCTAAACCATTTAAAACACCCGCCAGTTCAACAGCAATATAGCCGGCACCGACGACTGCAACACGTTTAGGTAACGCTTCCAGTTCAAAGAAACCGTCAGAGGTCATGCCATATTCTGCACCTGGGATCTCAGGGATCACCGGACGACCACCGGTTGCAATCAGAATATGATCCGCGGTGTAAATTTCGCCATTCACTTCAACTGTATGAGCATCAACAAAACGAGCAAAACCTTTGATCACATCGACTTTGTTATTGCCAAGTACGCGATCGTAAGATTGGTGGATACGGTCGATATAAGCAGTACGGCTCTCAATTAATTTCTTCCAGTTGAAATCATTGATAGTGGTATCGAAACCATAGTCTGGACCATAGGCGCGAATTGCTTCAGAAATTTGTGCTGCATGCCACATCACTTTTTTCGGTACACAACCGACATTAACACAAGTGCCGCCTAACTCTTTAGCTTCAATCAGGGCACACTTTTGTCCGTACATGGCCGCACGGTTCATTGACGCAATACCGCCGCTACCGCCGCCAATTGCAATATAGTCGTAATGTTTGCTCATAACTTGGTGATTCCCATTTGTTGAATTACGAATACGTTAATATTCTCTTATTATGCTATGTAAACATAAACATTTAAGATAGCTATTGCCTGTTACTGCAATAGCCAGAGTCTATTGTTATTCCGGTATAAATGACTCAGGTACAATTTACTCAGGTACAATCCACTCAACTAATGTATGACCAGTGCCTTCTGGCACCAGTGTTTTATGTAACCATGGCAGGACATTTTTCATCTGCTGCTCAAGTTTCCAAGGCGGGTTAATGACAATCATACCGGATGCAGTCATGCCACGTTGGTCGCTGTCTGGACGCACCGCTAATTCAATTTGCAGAATTCTGCGGATACCCGTTGCTTCTAACTGATTCACCATACGCTTGATTTGTTGGCGTAAAACAACAGGATACCAAATAGCGTATGTACCCGTGGCAAAGCGTTTATAACCTTCTACAACCCCTTTAACCACCGTTTCATAATCAGATTTCATTTCATAAGATGGGTCCATCAACATAAAGCCTCGACGGCTTTGTGGTGGTAGTTTTGATTTTAATTGTTGATAACCATCTTCACGGGAGACTTGCGCGCGGTGATCTTTTAAAAATTCACCACGTAATAATGGATAATCGCTGGAATGCAATTCCGTTAAAATCAGTTTATCGTGCTCACGCAGTAAATGTTTCGCCAATAATGGGGAACCCGGATAATAGCGTAAACGTCCGTTTTCATTTAAACGGCGCACGATATTCATATAAGGTTGCAGTTCTTCTGGCAGGTCTGGCTGATCCCAAATACGCGCAATCCCTTCGAGATATTCACCCGTTTTTTCTGAATGCTCGCTGGTTAATTGATAACGACCCGCGCCGGAATGGGTATCCAGATACAGAAATGGTTTCTCTTTTTCTTTAAGAGATTCAATGATCAGACTTTGCACCGTATGTTTGAGAACATCCGCATGGTTGCCTGCGTGAAAGCTATGACGATAACTTAACATGTCGCGTTTATTTCCTGAGGAATTCAGCAGTCACATTTGTGAACGCTGTTAATAGAATCTGTACAGAAGGTCTGTTGAATGAAAAATAGACCGAATAATTTCTTTCGCGCCATTATAGCTAAAATTTGATGGGATTGTCATAGTGACAAAACATGACAAAATTGCACATGACCTTTCCTTACCGAAACGCTATCCTAAGCGAAATTAAAAACCATAACAGGGGAAACCAATGAAACGAGTATTTATAATATCTTCAATATTAGCGTTGTTTTTAGTGAATAATTCTGCAATGGCTAAAAATTCATCTCAAGGGTGTGAAATTAAAAAGCAGAAAATTGAAACTCAGCTCAAATATGCCAAAGAACACGGTAATACTTACCGCGTAAATGGCTTAGAGCGCGCTCTCGAGAACGTTAACCGCTACTGTACCTCTGATTCACTGTATCGCGATAGCCAGCAGAAAATTGCCGAAAAGCAGAAAAAAGTCGCTGAGCGCGAAGCTGAATTGCAAGAATCCATTCAAAAAGGTGATCCTGAAAAAATCGCTAAACATAAGCGTAAAGTTGCCGAAGCAAAGGCTGAGCTTCAAGAAGCCCAAGACCTCTCAGATATCTACAAAGACACCCTTTAGTGAAAACTCAGCTTTAATCAAATAGTTAACCTTCATTCTTTATCTCACCCCATGCCTAATTTTGGATAAATAAAGGCATGGGGTGAAATTATCAACAAACTTAGGCTATAGTATAAAAGAATATAGAATGGTGAATTATAAGAACATTTTGATTAAGCAGTGAAAAGGGGAACGCATGTCAGGCATGCAAGATGAGCAACAAAAAGAGACCAACAAATTAAAATCCACTCTGAACAAAAGCCTAGATGGCAGTAAAAAAGCCCTAACGCTCTCAATGAGGGTGGTTGATTTTGTTTGTGCAATTCCATTTATCGCGCATTTAATCCGCACTGCTCAGCGTTTTACCGATAGAATGGGTAACCAATTTGGTGCCGCAATTACCTATTTCTCATTTTTATCCCTGATCCCCGTACTGATGTTTAGCTTCGCGGCGGCGGGTTTCGTGTTAGCCAGCAATCCTGAATTACTTGAAAAACTCATTCGTGGCATTTCTGCCAACATTACAGATCCCACACTCGCGAATACCCTTGAGCAGACCATTGATACCGCCATCCGCCAGCGTACTACCGTGGGGTTAACGGGTTTAGCATTAGCCGTTTATTCTGGGGTTAACTGGGTGAATAACTTGCGCTTAGCGATTTTGGCGCAATCTCGCACCACTTGGGAACGGAATGAAGCAGAGCAGGAGAATATCGTTTTTCGCTATGTTCGGGACTTTTTCGCGCTAATTGGCTTGCTAATTGCGTTAATTGTCACCATTACACTGACCTCTGTAGCAGGTTCTGCACAAGCGACCATTGTCAGCACTCTTGGCTTAGACAGCATTGAGTGGCTTAAGCCTGTTTGGACCTTGATTGGTTTAGCGATTTCCATTACCGCTAACTTCTTATTATTTTTGTGGATTTTCTGGATTTTACCACGCATGCAGCACCGTCGCCGCTCACTGTTGAAAGGCACCTTGCTCGCTGCGATTGGGTTTGAAATCATCAAATCTATCATGACATGGATTTTACCAACCTTAGCCTCTTCGCCATCGGGGGCAGCTTTCGGTTCAGTATTGGGGTTAATGGCATTTTTCTATTTCTTTGCCCGACTCACACTCTTTTGCGCCGCGTGGATTGCCACGGATGAGCCGAAAGGTGGTTCACAAGACGTTCTCACTTCTTAATCTCAATCATAGGGGAATGACGGATTTATCATTCCCCTCATGCATTTATTCCATCTCTTTCACTAATGCCGCCATCAAATCTTTTGCGCTCATTTCACGGACTTTTGCCACATTTTGTCCCGCCCAATGGGCGGCAAATTCATCATTGCCGGAGTGAGTTGCCGCGGCATTCAGTTGCTTACCTACATCATAAGCGATGGGATAATCTGGTAATTTACTTTCATCATACTGCTGCCCCGCTTGCATAAACTGGTTGAAAATACCTCGAGCAGGCCGCCCTGAGATAGCAGCAGTTAAATAAGTATTGTCCATCGTTTGGCTTTTCAGCTTACGACGATATCCTTCATTTGCCGCAGATTCAGGGCATAACAGAAAGGCGGTTCCTAATTGTGCGACAGAGGCACCATGAGCAAGGGCTTGCTTGATATCCGCACCATCCATGATCCCCCCTGTCGCAATAATCGGTAATTGAGTGTGTTTAGCAAGTAGCGCAACCAACTGATTTGTCGTCAATTCTTCATCTTTGGATTGCACATCAAACATACCACGATGTCCACCAGCTTCTATTCCTTGTGCCACAATCGCATCAATGCCGGCTTGTTCAATTAATTGGGCTTCATGTAAGTTTGTCGCCGTCGCCATCGTAAAAATACCTTTTTCTTTCAAAGCATTGATAACTTCACGAGACGGCACATTGAAGTGAAAACTCACGACAGCGGGTTTCATTTCTAAGAAAAGCGCCAACATGGCTGGATTATCTAAAAATGAGAGATAAATTTCATCCAATTGCTCTGGAGCTTGACGGTTAAATTGCTGAAATTTAGGCTGCAAATGCGCTAACCAAGCCTGCTCGTTCTGGCTATTACGTTGTGGCGTGGTATGGCAAAACACATTCACATTAAACGGCTTGTCCGTCAGTGCTTGAGTGGCTGCAATCATTGACCTTGCTTGGTCTACCGAGCTCGCACCCAGTGCTAAGGAGCCCAATCCGCCCGCCTCACAAACGGCGGCTACCAACGCAGGTGTTGAAACCACCGCCATAGGTGCTTGAATAATAGGATAACGTAGGTTGAGGCGATGCATTAATACATTGGAATGGCTCATACTTTCCTTACCTTTTTATGCTTACGCGATAGATGAATAGCATGTTAATAAATTGCATATAATATGTATCTTTATCATTCTATCCCAATCTTTTCCTAATGAACCTAACTGTTTTTCGGAATGTGATAGCGACCGCATTTCTCATTACTATCATAAAATTAGCAAACTAAACGTATTTTAAGCGTGTATGTTATAACAACAAACTGGCTAAGATACTGTGAGCCCCTGCCTAAGGAAGTCGACAATGCTAATCTCTCAATTGGAAAATCTATCTTGTGGTGTCGTCGTTTATTACCATAACCAGCCACAAAACTGCGTTGGAACATTCTGCGCGCGAGGTAGCGATCTTGCGGGGAAACCATTAACTGTCGATACGCCTTTACGCATTGCGAGTAACACCAAACCCTTTACTGCTGCGGCGATTTTACGCTTGGCTGAAATGGGTAAGCTGTTTGTAGATGACAGTATTTCTCATTATATTTCACCAAAATACAATCAATTACTCTCATCAAAATACGACACTGATGCAATTACGATCCGCCACCTACTCAACCACAGTAGCGGGCTATTGGATCATGCCAACGAGGAATACCTCAAAGACGTCTTAAAACGCCCTGATTATCAATGGACACGTTCAGAGCAAATTGAGCTATATGTTCAGCAAGATCACTCCTTTTTCCGTCCTTCCGAAGCTTTTATCTATTCTGATACGGGCTATATTTTGCTTGGGAATATTATTGAGCGAATGACGGGGCAAGCATTGGGAGAAGCCGTCCGAGAACTCTTGAAGTTTAATGAAATTGGCTTGCTGAGCGCCTACTGGGAAACATTTGAATTCCCTACCACAACGGAACCTCGTGCAAAACAGTACCTCGGAAAACTCGATTGCACCGACATGGATCCTTCAATGGATGTGTATGGCGGTGGTGGCTTAGTGATGTCCTCGAAACAAATGGCGCAGTTCTTTGAAGCGCTATTTAGCGGTAAGATTTTTACCAAATCAGAAACCTTAGACACCATGTTAAGTGCAGGTTCCCATGAAGGGGCTCAAGGCTATCGACAAGGGATCATGGTCAGTGAGATCAACGGCATGACACTCTATTCCCATTTGGGCTTTTGGGGTTCCGTTGCGTACTATTCACCAGCAACTCAAACCAGCGCTGCGGGTTTTGTGGATAACCGAGATTCACGGAACGTACTGATTAACGCGATTGAAGCATTGTTGACGTCTAAATAAAGCGCCATCAACACAAAAAAATAGCCCTCACTAGTGAGGGCTATTTTATTCAGTTGACCACTATCGAGTCAATGGAGCAGGGATCGGTAACGCTGGTGCAGGTTCACCTTCTTGAGGCTCTGCTACTGCTGGAGATTCTGGTGCAGCCTCCACAACCGCTGGCAATTTAGGCCATAACACTTGCGTAAATTTCTGACGAATTTGCTCCGCGTCCATGGTCTGTTTTTCTTTCGGCTGCGCTAAGACAATCGCCGCTTCTTGAGACAGTAAACGACGTGCTTCCATGTTCACTTGTTCAAGATTTTGAGTCCCTAAGAACGCTTGTCTGAGTAATTGGTACTGCTCAGGTGCGATATCCACGACGCCATTTTGTTGTGAAATCAAACGCTGGCTAATTAACACATCGGTACTGGTACGAGCATACGCCGCAAACAGTTGTGATAATTGAACTTGCTTCTCTTTCATCATGCTATTGAACAACTCTGGATCAATGCCATTTTGGCTGATTGCAGCCAGCTCATTCAACGCCACATCTGCCACCGCAGCCATTTTTTCTGGTGGCGCGGAAATGGCTAACGTACAGCTCGCTTTTTGATACTGAACACGACAATCTAAGCCTGGTGTCACACCATCTTCAGCAAACTTTTGTTTAAAGGTTTTCTGCAATGAGCGGTAAATGGCTTCGCGAGCGAGGTCACTTCCCCAATAACGCAGCAATACATTGGAATCTTTAATTGGTAACCAATCGATATCCCAAATTAGAGAAAGTGTATCTTGCGTTGATTTATCCTGAAGAATATCAATTGACTGAGGCTTAACTGACGATAAAACAGCTACCGAAACAGGCTCAGAACGTTTGCCTTCTAATGATGAAAACGCTTGGGTGATACTGTCAGATAACATGCGAGAATCCACATGCCCCGCGACGTATAACGTCATGACATCAGGTGTATACCATTTTTGATAGAACGAATTCACACTGGCTAAATCGACTTTACCGTTTGGCTTCTGCCCCGGATCATAACCTAGCATCGCCGATCCATTGAGGCGAGCACGCCAAACAGGGTCGTTGGCATTTACAGGTAAGGTAGCCACTGGAATATTGGGAATCGTTAACCCACTCTGCAATGAATTCTCTGTATATTGCGCCCCAGCGACAGAAGTTGCCAACCAACTTAATGCTTGTTTCACCAAATCAGGGCGGTTGTTAGGCAGACTTAGACTATAAATTGTGTAGTCGTAAGAAACCACGGCTGGAGGCAACGGCATATCAGGGTCAGTCGCCTGACGCCAAAAATTTTGTAATGTAGCGGCAGGAAAAGCTTCAGATTGATGGAATAGCGCCATTCTAGGGATCAGATAACTGTATCCTTTTTCGCTGGCTTTTTCAGATAACGAACCTGTTTTAATCGCTAACCGAAGTTGAATTCGGTCATTTGGACGCTGTGGTGTTTGTAATAACTGCCAGTTAAAGCCATTCTCGAGCTTTCCTTGCTGCCATGCTGGATCGGGTTGTAAAGGTTCAGCACTGGCAAAACCAGTGACTGATAAAAGTACCACGCCGATGATATATCGCACTTTCAAACCCTGCATGTAGACCCCTATGTTCTTTATATCCTTGTATTTAACCGTAAACAGCAACAGAAAAATTAACGAAAAACGCTAATTGACTCGGTTAAGCGATATAGTTTGGCTTCATCAAAAATTTGATTATCACTATACCCGAAAAAAACATCGTTGCATGTTATTGAGATAATTGGGCGGCGCTCAATACGCTAAGTCGCTAGGTTGATCACTAAAATGCATATTAAACATCACCATTTCTCTGCTGATATTTCGCATTTTGGATACGACTGATAATGAGTAAGTCGCCCGAATCTTGTTGCTAACAATATGATAGGTATGTGTAATGATATTAGACCACAAACCTTATAACATGTTCATGGCTTAATCTGAATTTTGTTGTTTTATTTGACGATTATAACCTTTCGCCAATAACCCTATCTCATCATCTTGATGATATTGAGAAACATCCAAATGACTGATTGCTTGATTTGCTTGCAACTCGCCCGCAATTTTACGCAATGGACGTACAATCATGCGACTCACACACCACGTCATCGCAATGGAGATAATCAGCGCTAGCAGCAAATACGTTGTCATTAACAACGCAAATGTGTTGAGTGCAAAACGGTAAACCCGGTTAGAATCCACTTGTAACGTCAAATAACCTTGAGGTTTCGCTTGTGGTGCCATCGTGCCATAGGCATACAGTGGGACAGTCATCTCCACCGGAATACCAATCAGCGGTAAAGACCATTCAGGGATTGGTTTCGGCGTAGCAAAGCTTAAATTCATTACCGTCGCATTATCCACCGTAACAATGGCTTTTCCCATAATCCCCGAGGTTTTCAAGCTCACCAGCAGCCTTTTGGCTTCGTTTAAATCAGAGCTAAGTAGCGAATCCGTCAAAGGTTTTTGGACTTGAACTACGGCATTGCTCAGTTGATTTAAATAATCTTGTTTGCGCTGTTCTAAGAGGTAAGTAAATTGAATGGACAAAAAAAGTGCAAGAAAAAGCAACGTAATCACAAAGAATACGATCATGCTCTTAAACGTGAGTGAACGTTGGACACGAGTGTTCATTTCCCACAACCTTCCTAATCAAGCTGCTTTTTAAAGAAAAAAATCGGACAAACAGTATACTTGATTTTCCGTATAAAGGTGCAGCTTTAAAAAAGAAAGATCACTTATTTAGGATAAGCTCCAAATTAACCGCTAAAGTGAGTAGATACAGCATAAAGAAACGGCAGAAAGTCTGCTTTTCTGCCGTCTAAAGTGATTAATTTGCGACTATTGCCTGCTTTTCGTCTTCATCAACGGCAAAACAAGCGACTAACTGCTCACGGTAGTTTTTCAATGCAGGCTGAGATTGCGTGCATGGACCAAAAGCGCGTCGACAACGTGCTGCAAACGCACACCCCGGAGGCGGATTCATTGGGCTCGGTAATTCTCCCGTTAATTTGATGCGCTCACGGCGTTGGTCAGGATTCAAACGTGGCGTCGCAGAAAGTAGCGCTTGAGTGTATGGGTGCTGAGGATTGTTAAAAATCTGCTCTTTAGTCCCCTTTTCCACACAACGCCCCAAATACATCACCATCACTTCATCCGCGATATGCTCTACCACCGATAAATCATGAGAGATGAACACATAGGAGAGCCCCAACTCTTGCTGTAAATCCATCATCAGGTTCAATACCTGAGCACGTACGGATACATCCAACGCCGATACTGGCTCATCCGCCACGACCACATCAGGATCTAACATCAATCCACGAGCGATAGCGATACGTTGACGTTGTCCACCAGAAAACATGTGCGGGTAACGGCTATAATGTTCCGTTTTCAAACCCACTTTTGCCATCATGGATAACACTTTTTCTTTACGCTGCTCTTTCGACAGCGAGGTGTTAATCGATAAAGGCTCTTCCAAAATTTGCCCTACTTTTTTACGCGGGTTCAGCGAACCATACGGGTTTTGGAAGACAATTTGGATTTTTTGACGACGTAGTTTCTCTGCCGCTTTATCTTTAATCAGTAAGTTTTGATCACGATAATACAGCTCACCGTCCGATGGTTGCTCAATCATAGTTAACAAGCGCCCAAGTGTGGATTTCCCACAACCCGACTCCCCAACCACTGCCAATGTTTTCCCTTTTTCTAGCTCAAAAGAGACACCATCAAGCGCTTTGAGTGTTTTCTCCTTCGAGAAGACCCCGCCTTTTACGGAATAGTATTTTTTCAAGTCCACCGCTTTTAAGAGCGGCATTCCTTTAACTTGTTGCTCACTCATAGCGTTGGTCTCCCCATATCATCCAGTGGCATGTGACATTTCACCTGACGGTCACCAATGGTTTGTAACGCAGGCTCTTCTTGGCGACAACGATCCGTTGCATACGGGCAACGCGGGTTGAGCAAGCACCCTTCAGGGCGATCATATTTACCAGGTACAACACCCGGCAAAGAGGCTAAACGCGACTTATTACTAGCAAATTCAGGCAGTGCACGCAGCAATGCTTGGGTATATGGATGTCTTGGATGTTTAAAAATATCCTTCGCTTTCGCAGACTCGACCACTTGCCCTGCATACATCACGATAATATGGTGTGCGGCTTCCGACACTAACGCTAAATCATGGGTAATCAGTACTAGCGCCATATTTTCTTGTTGTTGTAATTCCAACAATAATTCGATGATTTGCGCTTGAATCGTCACATCAAGTGCCGTTGTTGGTTCATCGGCAATCAACAGCTTTGGACGACAAGCAATCGCCATCGCAATCATAATTCGCTGACTCATCCCGCCAGATAACTGATGAGGATATACGTCAAGGCGCGACTGCGGATCAGGAATTCCCACCATGTTTAGCAGGTCAATTGCCCGCTGTTTACGGGTGCTTCTATTGCCCCCTTGGTGTACTTTTAACGCTTCCATGATCTGATAACCGACCGTAAAGCATGGGTTTAAACTGGTCATCGGGTCTTGGAAAATCATTGCCACATCTGCACCAACAATTTGGCGACGCTCTTTTTCCGGGATCGACAATAAATCGCGTCCATCAAACTGCAACGATTTCGCCATCACTTTGCCGGGGTAATCAATTAACCCCATAATCGCCAGTGAGCTAACTGATTTACCTGAACCTGATTCACCTACGATCCCCACCACTTGCCCTTTCTCAACTTGGTAGCTGATGCGGTCAACGGCGCGAAACGGAGTCTCTTCGTCACCAAAGTGAACGGAGAGTTCTTGTACATTTAACAATGCCATTAGATTACCTCATCACTGCTTGAGTTTTGGATCAAAGGCGTCACGTAAACCATCACCCATCAGGTTAAACGCTAATACCGTTAATAAAATTGCTAATCCTGGGAACGTTACGACCCACCATGCGCTTTGTGCAAACTGCAACACATCAGACAACATAGTCCCCCATTCTGGTGTTGGTGGCTGTGCCCCCATTCCCAGAAAACCCAGTGCAGCCATATCTAAGATGGCATTCGAGAAGCCTAAAGATGCCTGAACAATCAGTGGTGCCAGACAGTTAGGTAAAATATTAACGAACATTTGACGTAATGCTCCTGCTCCCGCCACTCTCGAGGCAGTCACATAGTCACGATTCACTTCCACGAGAACCGCTGCTCGCGTCAAACGGATGTAGTGTGGTAATGCCACAAAGGTTAACGCTATCGAAGCATTGACAATCGAGGGACCGAAAATTGCCACCAAGACCAATGCGAGTAATAAGCTTGGCAGGGCCAACATAATGTCGACGACACGCATAATCAGCGCATCCACTACGCCGCCAAAATAACCCGCAATTACCCCAATAGTCACCCCCATAATCAGGGATAACACCACCACGAGGCAGCCCACTAATAACGAAAGCCTTGCTCCGTACATTAGGCGAGATAATAAATCGCGCCCGACATCATCCGTGCCAAGAATAAACTCCCATGAACCACCCTCTTCCCAGACTGGTGGCGTCAATAACGCCTGACGGAATTGCTCATCAGGAGCATGAGGCGCTAATACACCCGCAAGAATAGCGATTAACACCATCAAGATGATGTAGAACATACCAACAACAGCGCCTTTGTTGCGCTTAAAGTAATGCCAGAATTCTTGTAGCGGCGTCATCGGCTTCGGGGCGCTGACTGCTTTCGACTCAGTTGTTTGAGACATATTTGCGCTCCTTATTTCTTATGACGAATGCGTGGGTTAACAATGCCATACAGCACATCAACCACTAAGTTAACAAAGATAATCAACGTTGCGACAAGTAAGACGCCACCTTGAACCACTGGGTAATCTCGACGTTGTAATCCTTCAATTAACCAACGACCTAATCCCGGCCATGAGAAAATGGTTTCCGTCAAAATTGCACCGGCGAGCATCACGCCGACCTGCAAACCAATTACCGTCACAACAGGTAATAATGCGTTGCGTAGGGCATGAATTAAAATCACACGAGCACGGCTAACGCCTTTGGCTCTCGCCGTACGAATATAATCTTCCCCTAATACTTCCAGCATCGCCGAGCGAGTCATACGCACAATCACAGCCAGTGGAATAGTTCCGAGTACAATGGATGGCAAAATTAAGTGTTCCACTGCATCTTTGAAGTCTCCCGCTTCCCCCCAAATTAGGGTGTCAATCAGCATAAAGCCCGTGAGCGGATAAGAGTCATCAAGGAAAACGGTATCACTTACCCTTCCTGCGACAGGGGTCAGATCCCACTGGACAGAAACCAGCATGATCAACATGATCCCCCACCAGAAGATTGGCATAGAGTAGCCGGTTAATGAAACGCCGATCGCAGTGTGATCAAAAATCGAACCGCGTTTCACTGCCGCTAAAACCCCCACAGGGATCCCAACAGAAACCGCAAAAATCATGGCGCAAGTGGCCAACTCTACGGTGGCTAAAAAGCGAGGTAGGAATTCTTCCCAAACGCCAATGCGGCTTTTTAAGGAGATCCCTAAGTCACCATGCATTATGCCGTTCAGGTAATGAAGATATTGTTTCCAAAGTGGCTGGTCGAGTCCTAATTCAGCCATTAAATAAGCGTGTCTTTCTGGGGATAATCCGCGTTCACCCGCCATAATCATGACTGGGTCGCCTGGGATCATGTGAACGAAAGCAAAAGTAAGTAGCGTGATACCGATAAAGGTGGGGATCACGAGCCCGAATCGTCGGAGGATAAATTGCAGCATATCCTGAGTCTCTTTAATAATGCCGTCGACGGCTCTGAGTCCGCTTGGCTGGTCAGAAAAACAACGTTTTCATCTGCTCACAAATAACTAAATTTATCTGCATCGTCTGAACGTCAGAGGAGAAAACGCCCTCCGCTGCAAAGAGGCAACGAAGGGCATTTACAGATTAAAAACAATTACTTATCAATGTCTACGTTTTCGAAGTGGTGTTTACCTAACGGATCAACCACGTAGCCTTTTACTTCTTTACGCACAGGCTCAAACACGGTGGAGTGAGCGACGATCAGCGCAGGCGCTTGTTCGTTCATTATCACTTGAGCTTGTTTGTACAGTTCTACACGTTTGTTGTGATCCGCAGTCATACGCGCAGGCTGGATCACATCTTCAAAGCTTTGATTACACCATTTAGAGTAGTTAGAACCCTGTTTTTTCGCTGCGCAGCTGAATAAGGTTGCGAAGAAGTTATCAGGGTCACCATTGTCCCCAGTCCAACCCATCATCACAGTTTGAGGCTCGCCGCTCTTAGCTCGTTTCAGGTATTCACCCCACTCGTAGCTAACCACTTTCGATTTAACCCCAATTTTCGCCCAGTCAGCTTGGATCATTTCCGCCATTCGGCGTGCATTCGGGTTATACGGGCGTTGAACTGGCATTGCCCACAGGTCAATTTCAAAACCTTCTGGGAAGCCCGCTTCCGCCAGCAATTTCTTGGCTTTTTCTGGGTTATATTCGGTATCTTTAATCGCGTCGTTGTAACCCCACATTGTTGGTGGAATTAAGTTTTTCGCTTTTTGACCCGCACCTTGATAGACCGCTTGGATAATGGCGTCTTTGTTCACTGCCATCGACAGCGCTTGACGGACTTTTTGGTTATCCAGTGGTTTCTTCTCAACGTTGTAAGACAGGTAGCCTACGTTCAGACCTGGCTGCTCCAACAAGGTAATGTCTTTATCTGCTCTCATGCGCTCTAAGTCAGCCGGGTTTGGATACGGCATCACTTGGCACTCATTTTTTTGCAGTTTTGCATAACGCACTGACGCGTCAGGGGTGATAGAGAAGACTAAACGGTCAATCTTCGGTACTGCGCCCCAGTAATCCTTGTTTGCTTTGTACAGAATACGAGAATCTTTCTGATACTGTTGCAGTTCAAAAGGTCCTGTCCCGATTGGGTTCAGGTCAACTTTCTCTGGGGTTTTCGCCTTCATCATTTGGTCAGCATATTCCGCTGATAAAATTGAAGCGAAGTCCATTGCCATATCCGCTAAGAATGGCGCTTCTGGGCGTGTTAATGTGATACGAACTGTGTTGTCATCGACTTTTTCAACTTTGTCGATGATTTTGTCCATGTCCATTCCCATAAAGTATTCATAGCTACCGCCAGAAACTTTGTGGTATGGGTGGTTTGGATCTTTTTGGCGCATGAACGTATAGATCACGTCATCCGCATTGAGGTCGCGGCTTGGTTTGAAATCTTTATTAGAGTGCCATTTCACGCCTTTACGCAAGTGGAATGTGTACACTTTACCATCGTCACTGACTTCCCAGCTTTCTGCTAAGCCCGGCTCAATTTCAGTCGTACCCAACTTAAATTCAACCAAACGGTTATACAGAGGGATTGAACTCGCATCATAAGTTGTTCCAGAGGTGAATAACTGCGGGTTAAACCCTTCAGGTGAACCTTCAGAACAATAAACCAGTGTTTTAGCCTGTACTGAGGCAGATACCGCTAAAGCAGCTAATGTTAAGCCTACCGTCAATAAACCTGTCTTTTTCATCGAGAGCGTCATTGGTAATGCTCCTGTGGTGTATGTTGTTTTATCGAATACTGAAATCCATCTTGAATAAGACAGATGCCGTATCTGTATTTTTTGTTATTCACTGTGCAATTAATCAACTGGAATACATTTCGTCAATAGCATTATTCACTGTAACAATTTCGCTTAAATAACATTTTTCGAATCATTTTGGTGTAAACATAGCCTTATATGTTATAAAAATGTTTATTTTCTAGCGATTATAACCACAGAAACATTACTGGATAGATTTTTATAAGGACGTTAATTATTTGTATATTTGTGATTAAGTGCTGAATTACTGAGCGGAAATAGTGGGCAATACAAAAAATTGCAACATAAAACGCTAAATAGAATTTATATGAAACTATTTGTTAGCTGATTGTTTTGCATGTTTTTTATACTAAAAAAAATTATTGGCAGATTTATATATCCTCTTACCATTTTCAGGAAATCACGGGGGAAAATACCAATCATATTATGAAGGCTTGTTTTGATAAGTAGACTTGTTTTGTTCTGAGCGCTTAGCCTAAAAGCAATGAAAAGCTTATTAATACGTAATGTGCATTAAATGAGCATAATAATGGTAACTAAAATGAGTTGGAAAAATGAGGGGGATAGAAACGAAAAAACCCACCTCAATGAGGTGGGTTTTGGAATTTGGTCGGCGAGAGAGGATTCGAACCTCCGACCCACTGGTCCCAAACCAGTTGCGCTACCAAGCTGCGCTACTCGCCGAAAACGGTGTGAATAATACTGCCAAGAATGGGGATCGTCAACCCTATTTTTCGCTAAAACCGTTCGTCTGCTGATAAAACCATCAAAATGGTATGGTTTCTTATTTTTACGTCTATTTTTGGGTAAAAAATAAGCGCTAAAAATATTTTAGCGCTTATTTATCCCAGTCACTGAGAAGGTAATATTTATTCAATCATTTTCTAAATCAAAAATAACCGATTAAAAATCAACCTATTGAAGCAGTGAAATATCTGCAACTTTTAAGAATAACTCACGAAGCTGGCTTAACAGTGTTAAACGGTTATTCCGCACAGCAGGATCTTCATCCATCACCATGACGTTCGCAAAGAATTCATCAACCACTTCACGTAAAGAAGCTAACTCAACGAGTGCTTCTTGGTAGTTACGTTCCGCAAACATTGGTGCTAGCTTATCTTGCAGTACCACAACGTGAGTCGCTAATTTCACTTCTTCTGGCATTTTCAGTACAGACGCTAACACGCTATCAGCGAGTTTCTCTTCTGACTTACTCAGAATATTAGAGACACGTTTATTAGCAGCTGCCAGCGCTTGTGCTTCTTCTAAAGAGCGGAAGTGAGTCACTGCTTTAACGCGCGCGTCGAAGTCAGCTGGCTGAGTTGGGCGACGTGCTAATACCGCTTGGATAGTGTCGATGCTGTAGCCCAGTTCTTGGTACCAAGAACGGAAGCGACCCAGCATAAACTCAACGACATCTTCCACCACATTTTTGTTAGTCAGTTTGTCGCCATACAGACGCACAGCTTCTTGAGTCATTTCCACAAGATCAAGCTGATAGCCTTTTTCAACGATAATACGTAACACACCTAATGCCGCACGGCGCAGAGCAAATGGATCTTTATCCCCTTTCGGGTGCTGGCCGATACCGAAAATACCTGCGAGGGTATCCATTTTTTCTGCTAGTGCTAATGCCGCAGAAACATCGGTAGATGGCAATTCATCACCCGCGAAACGTGGTTGGTATTGTTCTTTCAGCGCAAGAGCAACATCTTCTGACTCACCGTCATGGCGGGCATAGTGCATCCCCATAACACCTTGGGTATCTGTGAATTCAAAGACCATGTTGGTCATCAAATCACATTTAGCCAGTAAGCCTGCACGGGTTGCGTGATTCACATCCGCGCCAATCTTGCTTGCAATCCAACCCGCTAACGCTTCTAAGCGGTCAGTTTTATCACGCAGAGTACCCAGCTGTTGCTGGAACAGAACGGTTTCTAAACGTGGTAAGTTATCTTCTAAGCGTTGTTTACGGTCAGTTTTGAAGAAGAATTCCGCATCCGCTAAACGCGGGCGAACAACTTTTTCATTACCGGAGATAATTTGCTGCGGATCTGAAGATTCGATATTCGCCACGAAGATAAAGTTCGGCATTAACTTGCCAGCATTATCATAAACAGGGAAATATTTTTGGTCACCTTTCATGGTGTATACCAGTGCTTCAGCAGGAACATCTAAGAATTTCTCTTCGAATTTTGCTGTTAATACCACTGGCCATTCAACCAAAGAAGCCACTTCTTCAACTAGGCTGTCAGTTAAGTCTGCTTTACCACCCAATGCTTGAGCGGCTTTTTCTGCATCAGCAATAATTGTCGCTTTACGCTCAGCGTAATCTGCGATTACTTTACCGCGAGTGCGTAAAATTTCTGGGTATTGTTCCGCGTTATCAATTGTGAATTCAGCTTCACCCATAAAACGGTGACCACGAATAATACGGTCGCTCTTAATACCAAGAATTTCGCCCTTCACAACATCGCTACCCAGCAGTAATGTCACAGTATGTACAGGACGTACAAACTGAGTCTCTTTATCTGCCCAGCGCATTAATTTAGGGATTGGTAATTTCGCTAGAGAACGGCTAACCATATCAATCAATAATTCACTGACTGGCTGCCCTTTCATTTGTGCGCGATACAGTAACCATTCGCCTTTATCTGTGGTTAAGCGTTCTGCTTGATCAACGGTGATCCCACAACCACGCGCCCAACCTTCAGCTGCTTTTGTTGGTTTACCTTCAGCATCATATGCTTGGGAAATTGCAGGACCGCGTTTTTCAACTTCGCGATCTGGCTGAGCCGCGGATAAGTTTTCCACTTTCAGCGCTAAACGACGAGGTGCAGCAAACCAGTTCACTGCTCCATGAGCGATATCTGCACCATCTAATTCCGCAGTAAAGTTAGCTGCGAATGATTCTGCTAGAGAACGAAGAGCCTTCGGCGGTAACTCTTCTGTACCGATTTCCACAAGGAAAGTCTGTTGAGTCATGACAGCCTCTTAGTTCTTATGACACATAGGGAAACCCAGCGCTTCACGAGAAGCATAATAAGCTTCTGCCACCCCTTTCGTCAGGGTACGGATGCGTAAAATATAGCGCTGGCGTTCTGTGACTGAAATTGCCTTACGGGCATCCAGTAAGTTAAAGGTATGAGCCGCTTTTAAAATACGCTCATAAGCCGGAAGTGGCAGAGGCGTTTCTAAAGCAAGCAGATATTGAGCTTCTTTTTCATACTCTTCAAAGCATTTGAATAAGAATTCAACATTGGCATGTTCAAAGTTATACGTGGATTGCTCAACTTCGTTTTGGTGATAAATATCGCCATACGTAGTTTTACCCAGAGGGCCATCACACCAAACTAGATCGTACACGCTATCAACGCCTTGAATATACATAGCAAGACGCTCAAGACCGTAAGTGATTTCACCTGTTACAGGCTTACACTCCAAACCACCCACTTGCTGGAAGTAAGTGAACTGAGTCACTTCCATACCATTTAACCAAACTTCCCAACCTAGACCCCAAGCACCCAGTGTTGGGTTTTCCCAGTTATCTTCAACGAAGCGGATATCATGGACAGTTGGATCAATACCGAGTTCTTTTAATGAACCTAAGTACAACTCTTGGATATTGTCAGGCGAAGGCTTAATGATCACCTGAAATTGGTAATAGTGCTGTAGACGGTTCGGGTTTTCACCATAGCGACCATCAGTTGGTCGGCGAGATGGCTGAACATAAGCTGCCGCGATAGGTTCTGGACCTAAAGCGCGCAAACACGTCATTGGGTGTGAAGTACCTGCGCCAACTTCCATGTCCAATGGTTGAACAATGGTACAGCCTTGGCGCGCCCAGTAATCCTGTAATGTCAGGATAAGACCTTGAAAGGTTTTGGTATCAAACTTTTGCATGTTAGATCCGCACGCGATACGTGAAATTTAAGAAAGTGACCAGTATACCCTTTGACCGCCAGATATACAGCAATGAATACATCTGTAATCATTCTAAAAAGAAAAAAAATTAATTTCATCTCTTTAAAACTGTATTTTTATACAGTATAAAGATTCTATTCTTGCCCACAAGCTGAGCATTATTAGAAAAAGGATGAAAAATGGAAACATCACTCACCCGCTGTCATTGGGTCAATCAAGATCCAGAATATATTGCCTACCACGATAATGAATGGGGAAAACCCACCAAAGATAACCAAGAATTATTCGAAATGATCTGCCTCGAAGGCCAGCAAGCCGGGCTCTCTTGGTATACCATTTTGAAAAAGCGCCAAGGGTATCGAGAACTCTTCCATCAATTTGATCCTGAAAAGATTGCCACGATGGATGAAAAAGACGTAGAGCGGCTTATGCAAGACTCTAGAATCATTCGTAATAGATTAAAAATCAACGCGATTATTGCTAACGCCAAGGCCTATTTAGCGATGAAAAATCAAGGAATAGATTTTTCTACTTTCATTTGGGGCTTTGTGAACCACCAACCCATTGTCAATAAATGGATGGAATCTGCCCAAGTTCCTGCAGAAACAGAGCTTTCGAAGACTTTGTCTAAAATGCTGAAAAAACACGGCTTCAAATTTGTAGGCTCTGTTACTTGCTACGCCTTTATGCAAGCCACAGGGATGGTCAATGACCACCTTGTAAATTGCTGCCAATATCAATAAATCAGAGCTTTTTGATAAGAAAACAAATGGTAACAAGAGAAATCAGCCACATTTTTCGAATACACTAACTCAAAAAACCAATTTATTAACTATGGTTGATATTTTATATGAATAATAACTGTAATTAAGCTATTGAACTCTAGATGGGAGCGCGGTATGTTGGAAATTCCATTAACAACCTAATAAACAAATGTGAATAAATACAATGAATTTTTCTAAATTTGGTAATAAATTTGCTAAGAATTCAGGCATTTCAGAATTAATGAAAGACCTGAATGAAGGCATCAGAACCCCCGGCTCTATTATGCTTGGCGGTGGGAACCCGGCTCATATACCTGAGATGGATAAATATTTCCAAGGTCTCCTTGCAGAAATGTGTGCCAATGGGCAATTGACCGATACCTTGTGTAACTATGACGGTCCTCAAGGCAAAGATGCCATGTTGAAAGCGCTAGCAGCAACTTTAAAAGCGAAACTAGGCTGGGATATCAGCGCGAAAAATATTGCGCTAACAAACGGCAGCCAAAGTGCGTTTTTCTATCTATTTAACCTACTTGCTGGTCGCTTTGAAGATGGTATCTCTCGTAAAGTTCTTTTCCCAATTGCCCCTGAATATGTGGGTTATGCGGATTCTGGACTTGATGACGACCTTTTTGTGGCAAATAAGCCACAAATCGAATTTTTACCTGATGGTCAGTTTAAATATCACGTTGATTTCAACACCCTTGAAATCACTGAAGATATTGGCGTTATTTGCGTGTCACGCCCAACCAATCCAACAGGGAACGTGATCACCGATGAGGAAGTTCTTCATCTTGACCAATTAGCTAAGCAACACAATATTCCATTATTGATTGATAATGCGTATGGCGTTCCCTTCCCCGGCATTATCTTTAGCGATGCCACACCATTTTGGAATGAAAATGTCATTCTCTGCATGAGTTTGTCAAAACTCGGCCTACCGGGAACTCGCTGCGGTATTATTATTGGCAGCGAAGAGTTAATTGATGCCATCAGCAATATGAATGGAATTATTAGTCTTGCTCCGGGTGGTATCGGTCCAAGCATCGCACTTGAAATGCTGCAACGTGACGATTTATTTGAATTATCTCAAAATGTTATAGGACCATTCTATAAACAGCGCGTTGAAGAGGTCATTAAGATCATTCGCCGCTATATCCCTGAAGATAAATGCCTGATTCATAAACCTGAGGGTGCCATTTTCTTGTGGTTGTGGTTTAAAGACCTACCAATTAGTTGTTTAGAACTTTATCGCCGCTTAAAAGCGCGTGGTGTGTTGATGGTTCCGGGGCACTACTTTTTCCCAGGACTTGAAGAAGATTGGCAACATGCCCATGAATGTATGCGAATGAACTATGTTCCTGAGCCAGAAAAGATTGAGCAAGGGATTCAAATCCTTGCTCAAGAATTAGAAAAAGCCTATCAAGAATCTGAACGCTAAATCTAGCTGTAGGGTTAAAAAAAGCCCTTTCCATCAAGGAAAGGGCCAAAATTAGCGAGAACTCCATAATTGAAATCGAATAGATTTGTACATGACAAATCTTATTCGCGGTTATTAAACCACTTTTTCAATATCAGTTATGGCTAGAACAAAGACCAATTACGCCCTTATATAGACGGATACTTTTTCTCCACATCTTATTTCTTCCTTTACTTACAATCATAATGCCCAAAATAAGATGGCTAATAACTGCGGCGAAATAATGCGTAAAAACATCGCTAAAGGGTATACCGTGGCGTAAGAAAGTGCCGGAGCTCCACTGGTTGGATGGATATTATTTGCAAAAGCTAATGCTGGTGGATCTGTCATAGAGCCAGCCAACACACCGCATAGGCTTAAATAATTCATTTTGCCGAAAATGCGTGCGACTAGGCCGGTGATAAACAGAGGGATAAAGGTAATTAATAGCCCATAACCAATCCATGTGAGCCCATCCCCTTGAATAAGAGTTTCAATAAAACTCCCTCCCGAATTCAACCCTACAACCGCAAGGAACATCACGATCCCAAGCTCCCGCAGTGCTAAGTTTGCGCTTGGTGGCATAAACCAATACAGCCGGCCAATGGTACCTATTCGCCCAAGGATCAAAGCAACAACTAACGGCCCGCCCGCTAAACCTAACTTCAATGCGGCCGGAAAGCCCGGTACAAATATCGGTAACGAGCCTAAAACGACTCCCAAACCTATCCCAATAAATACAGGCAGCATCTGGACTTGCTGTAATTTTTGTTTCGCGTTTCCAAGTATTGCAGTGACTGCTTCGATTGATTCAGGACGACCAACAATATTGAGAATATCACCAAATTGCAGCACGGAATTGTTGTTGGCCATCAGGTCAATCCCGGTTCGGTTCAAACGAGTTACCACCACATCATACTTCTGCTTGAGATTCAGTTCTTTTAAACGTTTACTTAGTACAGCGTCATTAGTCACTACCACTCGGACAGAGTGCAATACAGAACTTGAGGTTGATAATGAAGCCTCAACCTCCTCACCAAGAATTAGGCGAACTTTATTTAAGTCCTCTCTTTGCCCAACAACATGCAGTAGATCTCCAAGATATATTTCTGTCGTCGGCTGAGGCACCACCATCATTTCCCCTCGTTTTAACCGCGAGCAAACAATGTCTTCACTGCCTAAAATGGGAATATCTTGCATCATCAAGCCATCAAGATTGGTATTGCGCACCGCAATGTTCATCGTTTGCAGTAAGTCACGATGCTGAACGTTCGCACTGTTAAACTCTGCGGCTTCTTTATCTACTGAGATACGAAAGATAATACGAACGAGCCACATCACCAGTAAAATACCGCAAATTCCCATTGGGTAAGCCATCGCATACCCCATTCCCATTTGCCCTACCAAACTCGGATCAGACCCTAAATCAGATAGAATTTGCTGCCCTGCCCCTAACGATGGCGTATTCGTGACTGCGCCCGAGAAAATACCCAAAATAATCGGTAGAGGAATGTCTGCTATTTTATAGATAATAGCGGTAACGACTGCCCCTAAAATAACCACCATCAAGGCAAATCCATTGAGTTTTAAACCTGAAACACGCAAAGAAGAGAAAAAACCGGGTCCAACTTGTATCCCGATGGTATAAACGAAGAGGATCAAACCAAATTCTTGAATAAAATGCAGCATGTCATTATTGAGAGACAACCCGTAACTTCGCGCAAAATGCCCAACAATAATTCCACCAAAAAGAACCCCGCCAATCCCTAAGCCCACATTGCGGATTTTCCAATTACCTATCCATAAGCCTAGTGCGGCAGCTAATGCTAATAAACTGACTGTAAGCGCTAATTCACTCATAGACCGCTATCCTTTTGACGACAATGAACCAAAATACGGGACATACGGAGTTATTACATTTACAACTGAATCGATTGTGCCAAATAAACACAGAGGAAGTTGTGTGATAGAGCACAGTTCGCAGCAATTCAATTGTGCAATTTTATACTTTAGTTAAAAACAATTTAATTGCTAATTATTAACATCGTCGACATAAAATAATACAAAAAAGAGCTATTATTCAGAGGGTATCTTAAATAATAATAGGGTTGCTCGATTGTGAATTTTTAGTTTTTAGTTATTATGATCTCTGATTAGACAAAATCCATTTCAATGCAGGTCAACATATATGCCAAGCTTGATTTTTCTTAGGTCGTTAGCATTTTCCACATTATTGACTCTTACATTAAGTGGCTGCTCCAGTATTATGACTCATGCTGGCCCTACTGATAGCTATTATCCTGGAACAAAAAATAGTGTTGATATGCTGCAGCATGAAGATACGGGCTGGGTAGTTAAACCATTACTGGTTATTGATTTACCATTTACCGCACTTATGGATACATTATTAATTCCGATGGATTATATGCATTCAAGCAGTTCACAAGAGTCTGACTCACCAAAAAAACGTGTAGAACAGCTTGATAAACAGCGACTTGATAAACAGTCATCTGATAAGCCATCATCTGATAAACAACAGCCAAAGAAATCTCAATGATTGCCCTATATTAAAGTAGCGTATTGATGCTCTAATCAGGAATATAATACTTAAAATACAATTAATATTATTAGCTTAATTTAGGTTAACAGCGCCTTTATCTTACTGACCAAATTTCCATCTTTTTTAATCTATTCTATTAACCCAGCGCTTATTAATTTCAAATCAATATACTTGAATCGAATATTGAGCATTTATTTTAATGATTACTTAAGTTCTCTTTTTTTGAAGAATAAAGAGATAAATTTTCACCTTTTTATTCTTCATAAGTGTTATTCCAGATAAAATTTAATTAGACAACCCTGTCTCAACAATATAAATCTGCCTAAACCCATCAATATCTCGCATAAATGCTATAAATTTATCATTTGGAGAAAAGACAACGGCATCTGCAACAGGGGCTATTTCTGTTCTCTGGGTTAACCGTTCTAAATTTCCGGTCGCCACATGGCAACGTATAACGCTATTGTCATACACAAAGCAGAGATACTCACCGGTCTTATTCCAACTAAATGCAGACTGAATTGAAGACTCGCCAAATGTCACTTGGGTAAGCGCCCTTGTTGCCGTTGTCACTAACCATAGCTGCACAGTGCCATGGTCATCATGCATCAAACAGGCGATTGATTCGCCATTTGGAGAAGAACGCAGCCAGTGTCTTGGCTGTTTCGCTAACCCTGGATATTTCCGATGATGTGTATACGTTAAACGCCTTTGTTTCACGCCCTTAGGCGGTGCTGGCATGTTTTTTTCGGTACCTTGCAGAGGTTCATCACCTTGAATTTTGAATTCATTTGGATCTTCGGGCAGATCAACTAAATAAACTTCAGGGATCACGTCACCATTTTGATGATGTGTATCTCCGATAAACGCTAGTGCACGTAATTGCCACTGACCTTGTTGATTCATATAACCACGTTGACCAACCCATCCCTCTTCATAAGCTCGGCTAATCTCGTCGCTATTCGGTGTTGGTGTCAAAGTCGTCTTCGTGACAACGCTACAGAAAAAGTCGCCGTTATATTCTCTTTCATGACAGATAGGCTCAACGGTCACAGCGCCTGCAGGTACAGCAACAGCCACATTCCGTTGGTCTAATTGAATATCGAGCTCATGCAAAACATGGTCATTGTAGGTAAAGCTCAGCCACTTCCCGTCGGGGCTGAAAACATGAACATGTGTTCCACCTCTGAGCGCACCTGCCATATAAGGCGGTGTAATACACATCGCATCAATCGGATGAGCGATACCAAGTTGGTTGTCATCAACGTAAACACCCCGACGATGATGGAAATCATACTGCCAAGACTCATCGGGATATTCTGGTCCCTGAATAAAGGCATAACGAGGTGGATTTTCCGCACTTACCGTCACCACACCAACATGAGCGCCATGCTGCCCGCGATATATTTCCACTTTTTGTCGTGTCGTAACATGAATTTTTTCTATGGTTTGCCCGGTAAATGAACTGCCACTTGGTCGAACATCATAAGCTAACCACTGACTATCTGGTGTCCAAACATTAATATTTGTAAGCTGATGACTTCTTGAATCATCAGTAATACGCATTTCTTTATAAGGTATTTTATTGTTCAATCTGTTATCCTTTGACATCATTTAACACGGGCTATCGGATTACTTTAACTAATCAATTCTTTAAGAGAATAAAAAATCTCAGTCGAGAAGTTACGCAAGTAATATTACCCTTAGACAATCACTATAGTATTGAATAAAACCATCATGTTATTAAGTGTTCTCTATATTATTGGTATTACTGCCGAAGCCATGACAGGCGCTTTAGCTGCTGGACGCCGTAAAATGGATGTCTTTGGCGTGATTATTATTGCTTCTGCGACAGCCATCGGCGGTGGCTCTGTTCGTGATATTCTACTCGGTCACTATCCTCTAGGTTGGGTTGCCCACCCCGAATACATCATGACAGTGGCAGGTGCTGCCATTGTCACCATCTGGATAGCCCCGATGATGAAACACCTTCGCCGGCTCTTCTTAATACTTGATGCGATTGGTCTAATCGTCTTTTCTATTCTTGGTGCTCAAATCGCCCTCGATATGAATTATAGCCCTATCATTGCCGCCATTGCGGCGGTGGTTACAGGTGTATTTGGTGGTGTACTTCGTGACATGCTGTGTAACACCATCCCTCTGGTTTTCCAAAAAGAAGTATACGCAGGCGTCTCTTTTGCTGCCGCATGGTTATATATCGGTTTGCTGTATACTCCGCTCCCTAAAGATATCGTGGTCATTATCACGTTAGTCGCAGGTTTGAGTGCTAGGTTACTTGCCATCCGCTACCGTTTGGGATTACCTATTTTTAATTACGAAAGCCAAGATTAACCAAAACTGATCTTCCTATCAGCCATTCGTTTAACCGCTAATGGCTGATATCTAGCCTCTGCAAAGTATACAGTTCCTGCAAAGTGTATAGTGCCTTCTGAATTTCAGGCTCTGCCAACCAGTACTTTAATGCCTGTTTCCGTTTTTCAGATAAGCCCAGCGCCTCCACACTCTCTCGTTCATTCAATTTTTCTATCGTAGTTATTTTGTTTAAATGGCCGATTTCTAAAGGAATTCCAAGCCCTTTCAACCAATTTACTATTGGCTGCATAGATGATTTTTGTAGCTGGCTAAGCGCATTTGTCGTTTTCTTATTCTTAGGTAATGAATCTTGCCATTGAGGAGAAAGCCAGCCAAGTAACGTTGAGAGCCCATATTGCTCTACCCATATTTTCCATGTTTTTTCGCCCACCCCGCGAATCTTTAACTGCTTACTTAGCCAAGCCAAGCGAGCAATAAATTGGGGGGCGCAATCCTGTGTATATGCTAAACAGCTCAATGAATGAAAGTTTTCGAGAGATGATGTGCTCGGATACAACCGAGCCTCTCGCCGCCAAATGACTTGCTCCATAAATGGCGTCCCATGTCCTGATAACGTTAGTTGGATCTTATCCCCAATTAACACATCTTTTTGCTTCCAGGAATTGAGCGAGCCAATGCGGATTTTACTCACGGTTTTATCGTCGATCGTGACTGGCTGAATGTTAGCAATCACATTCACCACACCTGATTTGCCTACCCGAAAAGTTAAGTCAACAACCTCTGAAACTACGCTTTTTAACGGGTATTTCCATGCCACACTCCAACTGTTTTGGTTTGCTCGCCAAGCCGATGAGGGCGGTGCTGGAAAGCTTTTCAAAACAATACCATCGGTTGCAAATGGCATCGACGCTGAATAATAGTGGTCACGCCACTCGGCTGCTGATTGATAGTCAGCGATTGGATGGCTATATCGTTGTACCCAGTCAAACCCTAGCGTCGTTAATTCACTCAATTGACGATTCATAGCGACGGAGTTATCAGGCCATGCCCAGATAAAAATACCGATATCATTCGTGATCTGTGTAGGTAGCTCCTTGCGCATCAACCAACCCGCAATTTTACTCCGTACATTTTTTCCACCACCCTCATTTTGTACATGCCCATTGAGCTTCCAGAATAATTCACCCTGTAAAACAAGAGATTGCTTCGTTGAAATAATTTTGGGGATAGCTTGAATAAAATCGGCTTTATCTCGCCAATTCAGTCCTTCACTCCCATTGCCCCGACTAATCATTGACACTAAACGTCCATTTTCATAGTGCAGAGTCACTGCGACACCATCGACTTTAGGTTGCAACCAAACTTCATGACGAGCCGCTATCCATGCGTCTATTTCTTCTGATTTCAATTTTTTCAATCCCGTATGGGGTATGGGATGCTTTGTTAATCGTTCAGTTTTAGGCTGTAATGGTTGTGCTAGCGTGTCAGGCAAGTTTTGACAGCGCTGCCCCTGCTGCCACTTCACCAAAAGTTGATCATAAACTTCGTCACTTACGCCGCTCACACCGTCGATTTGATATTGCCTATCCCACTCTTGTAGCTGCTCCCCCAGACGTTGCTGTTCCATTCTTATTAATTCATTGTCTAATGAGCGGCATGTTTTTTGAGAGCCTACCGTTTCCGCACCGTAGCCTATTGAAATAACAGATTGAAGTAATAGGCAGAACCAACCAAATTTCCAGAGTTTCCTGACTGAAAAATAATGCATAATATCCCTATTATATTGACGTTAATGAATTGAATGATAAAGCGCTGCGTTGCCATTGCATTCTGGGCCAATCAATAAAGAGATACAGTAGGTACTTTTGCCAATTGCATAGCGACTCGTAAAACAAATACTATTTTCATCGCGTTACATTTATTTTCTGGAAGGCGTTCGCAATTTTCCAATAACCAAAATTTTTTACTCTTATTTCATGGTTAATTGATATCGCTGCATGTTGCCTTAAGTACGTGTATACTATGTAGGGTTTATCACTATCTTTTATGTCTAACCCACAAATATTCAAGAAATCATCATGATACAAGGCACGTTATATATTCTCTCTGCTCCTAGTGGCGCAGGTAAGTCCAGTCTTATCCAAGCATTATTGAAGACACAACCGTTGTATGACACTCAAGTTTCTGTTTCTCATACAACTCGATCTGCACGCCCAGGCGAAGTTCATGGCGAGCATTACTTCTTTGTTTCTGAAACTGAATTTCTTCAGATGGTTGAGAACAATGACTTTTTAGAGCATGCCTGTGTTTTCGGTAACTACTACGGCACCTCAAAACCTATTATTGAGGAAGTCTTAAATAGTGGCGTGGATGTGTTTCTTGATATTGACTGGCAAGGTGCTCAGCAAATTCGCGCGAAAATGCCAGAAGCACGTAGTATTTTTATCCTACCGCCATCAAAAGATGAGCTATATCGCCGTCTGCGTGGTCGTGGTCAAGATAGTGATGACGTCATTGAAAAGCGCATGTCACAAGCAGTTGGCGAAATTGAGCATTACAATGAATACGATTACGTCATTGTAAACGACGATTTCAACACCGCACTGAGCGATTTACAATCTATCATGCGTGCTGAGCGTTTGAGATTAGGTCGCCAAGTCCAGCGACATGATGCTTTAATCAGCAAATTACTAGCAGACTGAGAATAGTTTCAGTATCATATCAGGTCATTTTTTTATTTCTTTGGAGTAGCACACTTATGGCACGCGTAACTGTTCAAGACGCAGTAGAAAAAATTGGTAACCGTTTTGACCTCGTACTGGTCGCAGCACGTAGAGCTCGTCAGTTACAAACTGGCGGTAAAGATCCTTTAGTTCCAGAAGAAAACGATAAGCACACTGTTATCGCGCTACGTGAAGTAGAAGAAGGTTTAATTAACGGTCACATTTTGGATGTGCGTGAACGCCAAGAACAGCAAGAGCAAGAAGCCGCTGAAATGCAGGCAGTTTCTGCGATCGCTGAAGGTCGTCGCTAATTACTAAGGTGGGTCTGCCTTGTATCTGTTTGAAAGCCTAAATCTCATAATTCAACAATACCTCCCAAAAGAGCAAGTTGAATTACTGAAAAAAGCCTATGTTGTCGCACGGGATGCTCATGAAGGGCAGACCCGTTCCAGTGGTGAGCCTTATATTACTCACCCTGTTGCTGTTGCTTGTATTCTGGCTGAAATGCGTTTGGATCATGAAACACTGATGGCCGCGCTACTTCATGATGTGATTGAAGATACTCCAGCGACATTTCAAGACATAGAGCAGCTGTTTGGAACCACCGTCGCCGGCTTAGTCGAAGGGGTTTCCAAACTGGATAAGCTGAATTTCCGCGACAAGAAAGAAGCTCAAGCAGAAAACTTCCGTAAAATGATCATGGCAATGGTGAAGGATATCCGTGTCATTTTGATCAAACTGGCAGACCGCACTCACAATATGCGCACGCTTGGGTCATTACGACCCGATAAGCGTCGCCGCATAGCGCGTGAAACACTGGAAATTTACAGCCCCCTCGCGCACCGTTTAGGTATCCACCATATTAAAACCGAACTCGAAGAGTTAGGTTTCGAAGCACTGTATCCAAACCGTTATCGTGTTATCAAGGAAGTGGTGAAATCCGCTCGTGGTAACCGTAAAGAAATGATCCAAAAAATCCTTTCTGAAATTGACGGTCGATTAACAGAAGCGGGTGTACCCTGTACAGTCAGTGGTCGCGAAAAACATCTGTATTCTATCTATCGAAAAATGCATCAAAAAGAGCAGCGATTCCATTCCATTATGGATATCTATGCTTTTAGGGTCATCGTTGAAGACGTTGATACCTGCTACCGTGTTTTAGGGCAAATGCACAGTCTTTATAAACCTCGCCCGGGGCGAATCAAAGACTATATTGCTATTCCTAAGGCTAACGGCTACCAATCCCTCCACACCTCATTAATTGGGCCTCATGGGGTACCTGTCGAAGTACAAATTCGTACTGAAGATATGGACCAAATGGCCGAAATGGGTGTTGCTGCTCACTGGGCATATAAAGAACAAGGCGAATTGGGAACCACTGCGCAGGTGAAAGCCCAGCGTTGGATGCAAAGCTTGCTCGAACTCCAACAGAGTGCGGGAAGCTCATTTGAATTTATTGAAAGCGTAAAATCAGACCTCTTTCCTGATGAGATTTACGTTTTCACCCCTGAAGGTCGTATTGTCGAATTACCGACGGGCGCGACTCCGGTGGACTTCGCATATGCCGTGCATACTGACATCGGTCATGCCTGTGTGGGTGCGCGAGTTGATCGCCAACCTTACCCACTCTCCCAGTCACTTTCTAGCGGTCAAACGGTAGAAATTATTACTGCACCGGGCGCTCGACCAAATGCAGCATGGCTAAACTTTGTCGTTAGCTCAAAAGCACGTGCAAAAATTCGCCAGTTACTGAAGAATTTAAAACGCGAAGACTCCGTTAATTTAGGTCGTCGCCTACTCAATCATGCGCTAGGCACAGGCACCAAAATCACGGATATACCTCGTGAAAGTATTGATGCCGAATTAGCTCGCATGAAGCTTCACTCTATTGATGATTTACTTGCCGAAATTGGTTTAGGTAATGCCATGAGTGTTGTGGTCGCTCGCAACTTGCAAAGTAACCCTCAAAGTGCTCAGCCAAGTGCCGTTGAAGAACCAGTGATTACGGAAAGCCGTAATAAACTGTCCATCAAGGGAGCTGATGGTGTCTTAATCACCTTTGCAAAATGCTGCCGACCTATCCCGGGCGACCCGATTATTGCGCATATTAGCCCAGGTAAAGGATTGGTTATTCACCATGAATCTTGCCGTAATATCCGTGGTTATCAGAAAGAACCGGATAAATTTATGGCTGTTGAGTGGGATACCGAAACAGACACGGATTTTATCGCTGAAATTAAAGTCGATATGATAAACCATCAAGGTGCCCTTGCTAACTTGACCGCCGCTATCAATGATGCGAATTCAAGTATTCAAAGCATGAACACCGAAGAGAAAGATGGTCGTGTTTACTGTGCCTTTATTCGCTTGTCGATTAAAAACCGTATTCAATTGGCTAACGTGATGCGTAAAATTCGTATCATGCCAGACGTTCTACGCGTCAGCCGTAACCGTAATTAGTCGATATCATTAAAAACACGAACTCTCACTATGAATGAACGCCGCTATCGCCGCATTTGCCAAATGATGGCGATGCGGCAGCCCGACCTAACACTTTGTCTTGAAGAAATTCATAAGCCTCATAATGTTTCTGCGATTGTCCGCAGTGCTGATGCTGTCGGGATCCACAAAATTCATGCCATTTGGCCAGACCAACAGGTTAAACTCTCTGTCTCTTCTGCGGCGGGAAGTAATAGTTGGGTAAAAGTCATCTCGCACCAATCCACAGAAAGTGCCATTACTCAGATAAAATCCCAAGGTATGCAGATTTTAGTGACGAATCTGTCAGATACGGCTGTCGATTTTCGAGAAATTGATTATACCCGCCCAACCTGTATTATGGTGGGACAAGAGAAAACAGGTATCTCAGATAAGGCATTAGCCCTTGCAGATCAACATATTATCATCCCAATGGTTGGTATGGTGCAGTCACTCAATGTCTCTGTTGCCTCTGCGCTTATTTTGTATGAAGCCCAGCGTCAGCGCCAACTCGCGGGCATGTATGACCGAGAAAATAGTCTATTATCTGAGCAAGAACAACAAGAATGGCTATTTGAAGGCGGCTATCCTGTATTGGCTGAAGTTGCTAAACGCAAAGGACTTCCTCGCCCATTTATCAATCAGCAAGGTCAGATAGAAGCCGATGATGCTTGGTGGGCACAAATGCAGCTTTCTGAAAAAATGAAGAGAAAACAACTCAGTTAAGGAATCGATATGAACCGTGGTCTGCTTAATACCATTTCACTGACTTCACTTCATGGCATCGGTGCCAGCCAGTCAGAAAAAATGAGTAAAATCGGGTTGAACACAGTTCAGGACTTGCTTCTGCATTTTCCACTGCGTTATGAAGATCATACGCGTCTTTATCAGATTAAAGACTTGATGCCCGGCACAACGGCCACTATCACCGGTCACGTTCTACAAACCAAAGTCGTCTTTGGACGTAAAAGAATGATGACCTGCCTGATCAGTGATGGTACAGGCAACCTCACACTGCGTTTTTTCAACTTCTCTGCTGCAATGAAAAACAGTTTGGCCGAAGGTCGTCAAGTGACTGCTTATGGAGAAGTGCGTCGTGGTAATACAGGGCCTGAAATCATTCACCCTGAATATAAAGTTTCTCAAGAAACGGATAATATCGCCCTTCAAGAGAACCTAACACCCGTTTATCCGACAACCGAAGGCGTCCGCCAAGCCACATTGCGTAAAGTGATGGAACAAGCGCTAAGCATGCTAGAAAGTGGCAATATTCAAGAATTACTGCCTGAAGAGTTCAGCCGTAGCCTAATTAGCCTCCCTGATGCCATTCGACTGCTACATACTCCGCCACCGGATGTCTCGTTAGAAGAGTTGGAAAAAGGGCATCACCCAGCTCAAAAGCGTTTGATCCTCGAAGAGTTACTGGCTCACCATTTAAGTATGCTCGCCATTCGGGCTGGTAATGAACGGCTCTATGCTGAACCATTGGTTTCATCGGGAAAGTTTAAAACGCCTTTACTGGCAAATTTACCGTTCTCACCCACTAACGCGCAAAAACGCGTCGTGGCAGAAATCGAAACTGATTTACAGAAAAATGCCCCAATGATGCGTTTGATCCAAGGAGATGTCGGTTCCGGTAAAACACTTGTGGCTGCATTAGCCGCACTGTGCGCCATTGAAAATGGTAAACAAGTTGCCTTAATGGCACCGACTGAAATTCTTGCAGAACAGCACGCGAACACCTTTAAGCAGTGGTTTGAACCTCTAGGTATCAAAGTAGGCTGGTTAGCGGGTAAGCAAAAAGGTAAAGCGCGCCAGCAACAACAAGATGCCATCGCTAGCGGCGAAGTCTCGATGGTCGTCGGTACCCATGCCATCTTCCAAGAGCAAGTGAGCTTTCACTCTTTAGGGTTAGTCATCATTGATGAACAGCATCGCTTTGGCGTTCACCAGCGGCTCGCTCTGCGTGAGAAAGGTGAACAGCAAGGTTTCCATCCACATCAGTTAATCATGACCGCTACGCCAATCCCACGCACGCTGGCGATGACCGCTTACGCCGATCTCGATACCTCCGTGATTGACGAGCTTCCTCCAGGAAGAACCCCAGTCACGACAGTGGCAATTCCAGATACCCGACGTAGTGATATTGTCGAGCGCGTTCGACAAGCCTGTTTAGAGGAAGGACGGCAAGCTTACTGGGTGTGTACATTGATTGATGACTCAGAGGTGCTTGAAGCGCAAGCCGCTCAAGTTACCAGCGAAGAGCTGGCGCTGGCACTACCTGAACTCAAAGTAGGGTTGGTACATGGTCGCATGAAACCCGCAGAAAAACAGAGCATCATGGCGGCATTTAAGAATAACGAAATCCAGTTACTTGTTGCTACCACCGTCATCGAAGTCGGGGTGGATGTTCCGAACGCAAGCCTGATGATTATTGATAACCCTGAGCGGCTTGGACTAGCGCAATTGCACCAACTACGGGGGCGAGTCGGTCGTGGCTCTATCGCCTCTCACTGTGTGCTACTTTATAAAACGCCTCTCACTCACACTGCCAAGCAACGCTTGCAAGTTTTACGAGACAGTAACGATGGCTTTGTGATTGCCCAAAAAGATTTAGAAATTCGAGGTCCCGGAGAGCTGCTAGGTACAAGGCAGACAGGCAATGCGGATTTTAAAGTTGCCGATTTATTACGAGATCAATATATGTTGCCAGAAGTACAACGGCTAGCTCGACACATCCAGCAAAACTACCCTGAGCATGCTCAAAAGATTATTGAACGCTGGCTCCCTGAGCGCGAACAATATAGCCACGCTTAAACTTTTTCCTGTCCTAACTTTTTCCTACCCTAAAATGAAAATTGCCGTGAACACATCCATGTCCACGGCAATACCTGCTTTATTTATACATTTAGTTATATATGTTTGTATTTACTTTAATACTTGTTCTGTACTAGCCGCCAATCGTTGGGAAAACGGGTAACCATAAGTAGAACTTAATCACTAACGCATTCACAATATCGATAAAGAATGCCCCTACCATTGGCACTACTAAGAATGCTAGGTGAGATGGACCAAATTTATCGGTTACCGCTTGCATGTTAGCGATAGCGGTTGGTGTTGCCCCTAAACCGAAGCCACAGTGACCCGCAGCTAAAATGGCAGCATCATAGTTTTTGCCCATCACACGGAAGGTAACAAAAATCGCATATCCTGCCATAACGCAAGCTTGAACACCGAGGATGACTAACATTGGGATGGCTAAAGACGCCAATTCCCACAGTTTTAAACTCATTAATGCCATGGCTAAGAATAAGGATAGGCTGACGTTACCCATGACAGAAACTGCGCGGTCAAATACTCGATAAAAACCAAGTAAAGATAGGCTGTTACTTAAAATAACACCGACAAACAATACGCAGACAAATTTAGGCAGTGCAAATGCGGTGCCTGATAGTAGCCCAGCAATCCAGCTTCCCGCTAGCAAACAGATAGCAATCAACGCAATAGTTTCAATCAACACCATCGAGTTGATCATGCGGTTGGATTGTGGCTTTTCAAATGCGGTTGGAACATCTTTGTCCTCATCCGCGGTACCAGGGGTTGGGATATTGCGAATTAAGAAACGTGCAACAGGACCACCAATAAGTCCCCCAAGTACTAAACCAAAGGTTGCACAAGCCATTGCAACTTCAGTTGCACTCTTGAAGCCATAGTCTTCAGTAAAGATTTTACCCCAAGCGGCACCTGTACCATGTCCACCTGATAAAGTGATTGAGCCGGCTAATAGTCCCATCAGAGGGTCTAAACCTAATAATTTCGCAAGTGCGATACCGACTGTATTTTGAACCAGCAATAATCCGACAACGACAAAAATGAAGATTAACAATGCTTTACCGCCAGCTTTTAAGCTCGCTAAGTTCGCATTCAAACCAATGGTTGCAAAGAACGCGAGCATCATCGGTTCTTGCAGTGATAAGTCGAAGGAAAGGCTCCAATCAAATACTTGCTTAACCACTAACAGGGTAAAAGCAACTAATAATCCCCCTGCAACGGGTTCGGGGATAGTATATTTTTCAAGAAATGAAACTGACTTTACCAGTTTGCGTCCGAGTAATAGCACGAGCGTGGCTGCCACCAGAGTGCCGTAGACATCGAGATGATACATTTACGTACCTCGTCTGTTGTTAATATTATTTAAAACTAATTAGACGTTATTTTTTTCCTTAAAACGCCAAAAGCAGGTGCAGGGATTAGAAAAAAAAATTGCGATAAATACAAGTTAAAACATATAAAAATGTGACACTCATAATTTTAAATGATACTTTCTTTTATTTAGCGCAAACGATTGCTTTTTGTATTATTCTCTTTAAAATGCGCTTTTTGCTAGTGGAATTGGAATAATGAACGCAACGGCATCTGAAGAACAAAGTGTTGAAAAAACAGTACAAAATCAAAGCGAACTGATCTATCGCCTTGAAGATAGACCGCCTTTACCCCAGGCGCTGTTTGCTGCTGGACAGCATCTATTAGCGATGTTTGTCGCGGTGATTACCCCCGCAATGCTTATCTGCCAAGCTCTTGGGCTACCCGCTCATGACACCCAGCGGATCATCAGCATGTCATTGTTTGCTTCAGGAATCGCCTCCCTAATTCAGATCCGTGCATGGGGGCCTGTTGGTTCAGGATTGCTTTCCATTCAAGGCACCAGTTTCAACTTTGTTGCACCGCTGATTATGGGTGGCGTTGCACTCAAGCAAGGTGGAGCCGATATTCCATCCATGATGGCTGCATTATTCGGTACGTTAATGGTCGCTGCGCTAACCGAAGTTATCTTGTCTCGCTTCTTACATTTAGCTCGTCGAGTTATCACGCCGCTGGTTTCTGGTGTGGTGGTCATGATCATTGGTTTATCACTGATTCAAGTCGGTTTAACCTCAATCGGTGGGGGCTACAGTGCGCTTGCCGATAACACATTTGGTTCCCCTGATAACCTCATTCTTGCAGGTATTGTTTTAGCCGTCATTATCCTGCTAACGCGCCAGAAAAACCCGTATTTGCGCGTCGCATCGTTAGTGATTGCAATGGCGGTAGGCTACCTTGCAGCTTGGTGGATGGACATGTTACCAACCGTGCAACCGAGTGATGCCAATCAATCTCTGATTACAGTTCCTGAGCCTTTTTATTATGGACTTTCGTTTGATTGGAATTTACTCATTCCACTGATCCTAATTTTTATGGTGACGTCGCTAGAGACCATTGGTGATATCACGGCAACGTCAGATGTCTCCGAGCAGCCAGTACGTGGGCCTCTGTATATGAAACGTATCAAAGGCGGCGTATTAGCGAATGGACTAAACTCCATGGTGTCTGCGGTGTTTAATACCTTCCCTAACTCCTGTTTTGGTCAGAACAATGGCGTCATTCAATTAACCGGTGTTGCTAGCCGCTACGTGGGTTACTTAGTGGCGTTGATGTTGGTGCTACTGGGTCTTTTCCCTGCGGTTGCAGGTTTTGTGCAACAAATTCCTGAACCTGTTCTGGGTGGTGCAACCATTGTGATGTTCGGCACAATTGCGGCGTCCGGTGTGCGTATCGTTTCTCGTGAACCACTCAACCGCCGTGCAATTATGATCATTGCGTTGTCTCTAGCAGTAGGAATGGGGGTTTCTCAACAACCACTGATCCTGCAATTTGCGCCTGATTGGCTGAAAACCTTGTTTTCATCCGGTATTGCGGCCGGTGGTTTAACTGCAATTGTACTGAACTTGATTTTCCCTCACGAAAAATAGTTCCCTTCACCGCCGCAAGAGTTGAACACGCCGGCGGTTCTTCTGTATGCTATCCTTGAGTTGCCGATATATTAAACATGTCGGCAATTTCTATTTTTATCTGATTAATAAGGGAGCAGACAAACGTGAAAGGGTTACTGAGGTTTTTCAGCTATATTTTTCTGCTTCTTTTGATTGTATTTCTTGCCTGTTATATTGCCTTACAAACCCGATGGGGAGCAGGTTACGCCAGCCAACTTCTGAGTAAATTTACGCCTTACGACATTAACGTCGGCATTATGGGACATCAGTTCTCCGAGCCGGGTAAATTTATTTTCCAAGACATTAAGATTGAATCAAGCAACAAGCAGCTAGAATTAGATGCTCGGCAAATTGTGGTGGATATCAATTGGCGACATATTTTCAGTGGTGAAGCCATTCAACGCTTAACCATCACTCAAGGCGACTTATCTGCAAACTTTACCGATAACACATCGCCGCTACCGCTTTCTACGAAAGTCCTGCAATTTGAAAATAGCCAAATTCAATTAACTCAAGGTAAAAACACCGTTCAAGTCGCAGGATTTACAGGGGGTATAACCCCATGGAAACCGACAACTGAAAATCCATTTGGTTATGGTGATTTTCGCTTTACTACCGGTCAATTAACCTTGAATTCCCTCCCTTTTAGAAATGTCGCGATCACAGGTAAATTACAAGAAAAGGTGACGGACTTTAGCCAAATCAGCGGCTACCTGAATAATGGTGCGATCACGGGCAAAGGAAAATGGTTTGCTGACGGCTCTATCACCATTGATGACCTGTCGATGAATAAAGTGGGCTGGCAGAATGACTTAACCTTTGATGCGCTATTTGATGCAATAAACAGTGACCGAACTTTGCAAATCAACCAATTACAGCTGACCAATGTGGATATTCAAGGGCGTGATTGGGCGCTTTCGGGTCTGAGTACCGAAGTCGACCAAATTGCCTTAGTGAGAGGAAGTTGGAGCAGCCCGAAAAGCCATATTAATTTCAATGTCGATCAATTGGTTATTCAAGACCAGCAAATTGATACGCTCATCGGTGAGCTGAACATTGACGGTGATAACCTCAATGTTGATAAGCTCTCGGGCTACTACAATAAAGGTATTTTTAACCTCAGTGCGGTTTGGCAACGTAACGATAAATCACTGACCATCACTGAAGGGACACTCGCTGGGGTTCTGTATACCTTGCCAGATAATTGGCTGTCGTTCTTTGCTCAACCTGCACCCGCGTGGTTATCCACATTCGCCATTGATAATTTCACTGTCACGCAGTCTTTGCTGATGAATATTCAACCTGAGTTTCCTTTCGAATTTACCGCGTTGAGCGGCAACATTCGCTATGTTGACCTGATCAAACAAAAACAGTGGGGAATTTGGAAGGGACAAGCTACTTTCAATGCTGATGCAGGTACCATCAACCAGGTGATGATCCGCCGTCCACTTTTAGAAATCGCAGGAAGTAATGGGCGTACCGCCGCCAGTCTCAGCGGCAGCGTTGACCGTGGTATCGCAAAAATCGGTTTACTGGCACAGCAAGAGCCGAATAAAGCCCCTTTTGAATTACGAGCATCAGGCACCAACATTGATTTAAGTGATTTAAACCAATGGGGTTGGTCAGGCTTTTCACCTCAAATGTGGGGAGATTTCGAGGCATCATTGCAAGGGGATTTACTCGCCTCACCTCTAGCATCAAGCCTTAACGGAAAATTAACCGCTAAGCCACTTCAAGGAAGCGCTCAACTGCGTACGGTAGTTGATGGCCATGTGGCGTCTAGCGTCGCCACTGTAGAACAAGCACCATTATCACAAACTGCACCAGCAGAAAATACCTACCCTGTTGATAGGCATGTTCCTGATATTGTTACTCAATAAAGCAGTGAGTTAATAAGCAATAAAAAGCAGGCTATCCGAAGGGACTAGCCTGCTTTTTCGATTATTCACTTGAAAACTATTCTTCACCAAAAACAGTCAGTCACCTAAAGACATTATTCGCTTTTCTCTTTCTTCGTTTCTGGTAACACCATATATACACCGCTAAATATCGCACCCACTTGGTTTTCTGCATTGCTCACATGCACTTCCAGTTTTACCCGCGCTTTACTTCCTCGGGCGAGACGGTCTAAATCTCCACTAAGATGTGAGAGATCAGCCACTGCGGTTGGGCGTCCACTAACGGGCTTTGCGTAGCGAATATTGGCATCTACCAGAACAATTTCTCCGCCTAATTGATGCTCTTGTAGCAGCAACCAAATCATTCCCCAGCCAGTTAAAGTGGCGAGAGAAAACTGGCTTCCAGCAAAAATAGTATTATGAGGGTTTTGGTTCCCTGCTTCTGGCATTGTCGTTACAAAGCGCTTTCCTGTGTACTGTTCAATACGTACACCCATTTTTTCACTCAATGGAATATGCTTGTGCCAAGCTTGCTGAAGCTCACCGCACCAATCAGGACGATGGAGAATTTGGTCAAGGGTTTCAATCGGTTTGATCATCAAATAGTGTCGAACAGGGGTCTTCAGCTCCCCAGTGACTTCGCCACGACGTTCAAAACCCATTTTGGCGAAGAAAGGTACGGCTTCTTCTCGAACACTGGACACGATGCGTTTAACGCCTTCGCGCCTTGCAATGGTTTCAAGCGCCATAATAATCAGTTTGCCTAAACCCTTGCCTTGCATGACAGGATTAACGGCGAGAAAGCGAATAGCGCCTTCGTTATCGGCATTAATATATAAGCGCCCAATGGCCAAAATACGATTTTTTTCGTCGACTACCATTTGGTGGTGAGCGGTTAAATCATAACCGTCTTTTTCCGAGCCAAGGGGTTGTTTGAATGGTTCTCGCAGCATCGACCAGCGAAATTGGTAGTATGCGGCGAATTCAAGTTCATCTTTTGGTGTCCGTAGATGGTACATCTCTCCCCCCTCCTTTAAACGATTTTTCTACACTTGCAGCCAAAAAGTAACGGGACCATCATTGGTTAAGCTAACCTGCATGTCCGCCGCAAATTCGCCCGTTTCTGTCACGATGCCTTGTGCACGGCTTTGCTCAACAAAGTATTGATACAGCTGATCCGCTTTCGCCGGCTCCGCTCCGCCGGAGAAACTTGGGCGCATCCCTTTCTTGGTATCAGCGGCTAACGTAAACTGCGAAACCACTAATAAGCTTCCGCCAGCTTGTTGAACGTTGAGATTCATTTTGCCTTGTTCATCGCTAAAAATACGATATCCAAGGACTTTCTCACAAAGGCGTTTTGCTTTCTGCTCATCATCGTCTTTTTCAACACCAAGCAGAACTAAAAGACCAGAACCAATTTGCCCTACTGTTTTTTCATCAACAACCACACTCGCGTGAGTGACTCTTTGAATTAATGCAATCATGGGTACTCGATAAAAAAGGAGTAACGTCGCCGTTACTCCTTATTAAGAACTGGATTATTCGACTTCGGCACTAAAGTCGTAAGTCCGAAAATATTCAGGAACGGTGTCTTTATTCAAGACATGAACACCTTTGATACCAAGTGCTTCAGCTGCTTTTACGTTTTCTTCTACATCATCAAAGAACACCGCATCAGCTGCTTCAAATTCTTCAGATTCCAGAACATATTTGAAAATTTCCGGGTCTGGCTTACGCATTCCTAAATCTTGGGATAGATACAGGAAGTCAGAGGACGCTGCAATTTCGGGGTAGTGTTCTGGCCAATAATCAAGGTGCAGGCGGTTGGTGTTAGATAACACAACAACGCGGTGACCTTGCTCACGCAGACGTTCCATAATATCAATGACTTCTGGTCTTAGTGAGATGAAAATTGAGTGCCAGCCTTCCGCAAAATCTTCAAAGCTTAGGGTGATATCCATCTCTTCACAGAGCAGTTCAGCAAATTCGATATCTGAAATTTTGCCACATTCATGGAGTTGGAAGATATTGCCAAAAGTGAATCGCTTTTTGATTTCTGAACTTGGGGTACCGCTCAGTTCAGACCACTTATCAAACACACGATTGAAGTCGATATCAATAATCACATTACCCATATCGAAGATATACAGCATAAATTGTCCTCTTAGTTATTCATTAAATTTACTTTAATCATTATTGAGGCAACTGAACAGCCCTAATTAAGGATTATTAAGGTTATTTTTCAATTTATCGATTAAGCAAATTGATCATAAAAACATCCTACTTTATCTATTTTTCAATCATCTCTCTTGGTTCCCATCTCACTTAGTCAAAACCAATAAACATAAAGAGTAATATATTACTCATAATAGCCTTTGACTCATAAAAAATGAGCACTATACTACTCAATAGACTGCAATAAATCTTTTGAGGAGCAACGATGTGGATGACTTAAAAAATATCACTCTTGAAGCATACATTGAGCAGAAATGGATAGATGTTGCATCTATTGAATTTTCAAGTGATTTTAAGGTGTCTCGGGTTAATTACAGTTTTGATTACGCATTAGAGAATTTAAATTTATGTGATAATCACTCCGTGTCAATAAATTACCCAACACAATTATTTCCTTATGATTTTAATAAAGAAAACCATTTTTTAGATGATCTACTCCCTAGCGGCGCTAGTCGACGTTTTTGGGTTCAAAAGCTTGATATTAAAAACCTCAGTACAAAGGCTCAAGATTACATCCTGCTAAAATATGCCACTGCTGCCCCTATTGGTAATTTAAGATCAAAAGAATCAATCGATGACCAATTAGAGAAAAAAGAGCTATTTTTTACACTCAGCGATGTCACCGAAAGGTCTTCTGACTTTTTAGATTATGCTCATGAAAAAGGAGGAATTGCGGGAGGCGCTACGGGGGCAGGAGGTGAAGCACCAAAGCTATTGCTTCGCTATACTGACGATGACCATATCTGGATAGATTATCATCAAGACTATTCATATCGCCCAGACGACCTTGCTTATCTAGTGAAATATCCGAGGGGAAGTCGAAGTCCAATAGATTGCGATATTCTACGTACCGAATTTCATTACTACCATGAATTGGCTGCTCTGGGTTTTAATACCATAGAAACAGCGACCATGAAGCTCCTTGAAAGTAATATCCCTTCCTTATGGCTACCTCGCTTTGATATCCAACGCTCTGGAGATGTCATCAGCAAGCCCTCAATACAATCTGTATATTCTATTTTAAATATGGGGCCAGGAGCATCTTTGCATAATGAAAAAATGATCAGAGATTTACTGCAACTTATTGAAAATAACAATATAAAATCAGCATTTACCCGAGAAGAATATATAGCGGAATGGATAAACCGAGACTTGCTAAACGTTATTTTTGGTAATAGTGATAATCATGGCCGAAATACGTCCTTTATTCTGTTTGATAACCAAATAAAATTTGCCCCAATTTATGATTTTGCACCAATGAAAGCCGACCCTGAAGGTATTTCACGTACGGCAAAATGGTCTACACAATATGAGCAAGCTGGTGAGTTTGATTATATTGGTATTGCAAAATCATTCTCTGATTTAGCTGATGTAAACATTATTATCAAAGAGATAAAAAGAACTGCAACTCAATTAGTCGGCTTAAAAGAAAGGCTACAGAAACGCGGTGTTCCCGACAGTATTCTCAACATGCCAACTTTTGGATTTGATTTTATCCCTGAAAAATTAACACGATGGGGGTTAGTATGACCGATAAAAAACTAGAAATGATCACAGAAATCGAGCGGATCAAAAAACAGGAGCGAAGAGAAGAACTGCACGATTTACACATTAATCGGGGTAATTCAACCGAACAATTAAAATTAAAAAGCCATATTCAGAACGAACGCAAACCAATACCGGAAAGCAGGGAAAGCTATTATCTAGAAATATCCACAAAATTACTTCATGGAGAAATCACTATTGGGGAGGGCATTCAACAACTAAGAAAGAAATTCCTTAGTTTAAACCAAGAGCAGTTTGCCAAATTGGTTGGAGTTTCACGAAAAACTATCTCTGATATTGAAAACAACCGAGGGAATCTCTCTGTCGAAACGCTCAACGCCATAACTAAGCCATTCAAATTTAGATTGGCTCTGGTGCCAATATCATTCGATATATTAAAAAGGCTCTCAGAGAATCGCTAAAATAAAAGCCAAGCTAAATAATTAACTTGGCTTTTGCATTTTATAGGGCATTCAAAACTCAATGCCTATTTCAAAGACTAACGATTAATCTTCTTTAGAACGACCTGCACGACGGCGATCGTTCTCTGTCAAGTGACGCTTACGCAGACGAATTGACAGTGGAGTTACTTCAACTAATTCATCATCATCGATAAACTCAAGAGCTTGTTCCAGAGTCATTTTGATAGGTGGTGACAGCGTTGTTGCTTCATCAGTACCTGATGCACGCATGTTAGTCAGTTTTTTACCGGTTAAGCAGTTAACAGTCAGGTCATTAGAACGTGAGTGAATACCGATGATTTGGCCTTCATACACTTCAGCACCATGACCTAAGAATAACTTACCGCGATCTTGCAGGCTGTACAGTGCGTATGCAACTGCTTTACCTTGACCGTTAGAGATCAGAACACCGTTTTGACGGCCGCCGATTTCGCCTGGGCGAACATCGTCGTAATGGCTGAATGTAGAGTACAGTAAGCCAGTACCTGAAGTCATCGTCATGAACTCAGTACGGAAGCCAATCAGACCACGGCTAGGAATGATGTAGTCTAAACGTACACGACCTTTACCGTCTGGCATCATGTCACGCAGGTCACCTTTACGCTCACCTAACGCTTTCATCACATCGCCTTGGTTTTGTTCTTCAACATCCAAAGTCACTTGTTCGAATGGCTCTTGTTTACGGCCATCGATTTCACGAATGATAACTTTTGGACGAGAAACGGCTAATTCGAAGCCTTCACGACGCATGTTTTCGATCAGAACAGATAAGTGCAGCTCACCACGACCAGAAACGCGGAATGCATCTGGATCTTGAGTTTCTTCAACACGCAGTGCAACGTTGTGAACCAGTTCTTTATTCAGACGATCAAGGATTTGACGTGAAGTAACGAACTTACCTTCTTTACCACAGAATGGAGAGGTGTTAACACAGTAGAACATGCTAACTGTAGGCTCATCAACCGCCAGTGCAGGCAGTGCTTCAACGTTACCCACTTGGCAGATAGTGTCAGAAATATTCAGTTCACCTAAACCAGTCAGTGCAACAATGTCGCCTGCTTCAGCTTGTTGTGAATCAATACGCTCTAAACCTAAGTGAGTCAGAACTTTACCGATTTTACCGTTGCGAGTCTTACCTTCGCTGTCGATAACAGTCACTTGTTGGTTAGGTTTAACAATACCACGCTTGATGCGACCGATACCGATAACACCTAAGTAGCTGTTGTAATCTAACTGCGAAACTTGCATCTGGAATGGACCATCCAGATCAACTGCTGGTGGCTCAACGTGTTCCACGATAGCTTCGTACAGTGGAGTCATGTCTTCAGCCATATCGGTATGCTCAAGACCTGCGATACCGTTTAATGCAGAAGCATAAACGATTGGGAAATCTAATTGCTCATCCGTTGCACCTAAGTTCACGAATAAGTCGAATACTTGGTCAACAACCCAATCCGGGCGCGCGCCTGGGCGGTCAACTTTGTTGATAACAACAATTGGACGTAAACCGTGATCGAACGCTTTTTGCGTTACGAAGCGAGTTTGTGGCATTGGGCCGTCCATCGCATCAACAACCAGCAGAACGCAGTCAACCATGGACATAACACGTTCAACTTCACCACCAAAGTCGGCGTGGCCTGGGGTGTCTACGATATTGATGTGATAACCATTCCATTGGATAGCGGTGTTTTTAGCAAGGATTGTAATCCCACGCTCTTTCTCCAGGTCATTGGAGTCCATAACACGCTCATCAACAGTTTCGCGTTCACCGAAAGTACCGGACTGTTGCAGTAATTTACCAACCAGTGTTGTCTTGCCATGGTCAACGTGAGCGATGATGGCGATGTTTCTTAAGTTTTGAATTGACAAGGATTTTTACCGTTTAATTGACAGGAAAGGAATATGCTTTATGAGTTGTTGTAATGCCCAAAGCATACTTTCTACGTTAATTTGCTGTTATTTTACACGTTTTTCCACACAAGTGGAATAAATGTGAAAGCCATCACTATTAAAAAAGTTTTTAGCTAAAAAACATTCAGTTGCGTCGTCGTGCAAAGATGCTCAAAAAAATAGCAATTATCAGCACTAGAAAATCACAAAGTGGCAGGATAATACGCTAAAAAGGAAATATTAGCAGCCGAAAAAAAGAATAAAAAATAAACTTTCTTCGCCTATCACTCATTTCAATGCATTTTTTATTATTTAGATATATCTAATTTGACAGTTTAGATATATCGGAATAAAGTGAACCTATAAACGAAATTTAGATATATCGAAATAATAACAGAGGTTCCTATGAGAATACATCAATGCCGTCATGTTTACTCCTCACATCATGACGAACATCAACGAGGGCACGGTGGCTGCTGCCATAATGGCGAACACCAAGAACAACGTCATGGTCATGAACACGGTGAAGGCTGTCACGGCGAAGGTCGTCATGGTCGTGAACATGGTGAAGGCTGCCACGGCGAAGGTCGTCATGGTCGTGAACATGGTGAAGGCTGTCACGGCGAAGGTCGTCATGGTCGTGGACGCGGTGAAGGCTGCCACGGCGAGGGTCGTCATGGTCGTGGACGCGGTGAAGGCTGTCACGGCGAGGGTCGTCGCGGGCGCGGCAAAGGCCTACGTCGCCTATTTGACCATGGAGATCTGCACATTATGGTGCTCTCTTTAGTGGCAAAAAAACCAAGCTATGGCTATGAAATCATCAAAGATATCCAAGAAGCGTCTAATGGCTTATATGTACCAAGTCCCGGTGTCATCTATCCAACCTTAACGCTATTAGAAGAACAAGGCTTTTTGGAATCCCAAATTGTAGAGCGTAATCGCAAAAGCTTCTCTATTACTCCTGAAGGGGCTGAACACCTCGCACAGAATAAAGAAACTGAAGCCGTTATCACCCGTAAATTAGCGAAAGCCCGTGAGTTACAGCAAGGCAGCAACTTATCGGAAGATATCGAAATGGCCGTAAGCCGTTTTAAAGCCCTGCTTCGCCATAAAATGGTGCTCAAGCAATTAAATGAAGAGCAAACTCATCAAATTGCGGCGATCATCAATGATGCGGTCAAACAAATTGAAGAAGTGAATACGTTATTAACTGACAGTAATGACGAATAAACCTTTTTTATATCTCTAAACATACCAACGGTGTGGAGCCAATCAATGGCACTGCGCCGTTTTTGTTTCTCCCGCCCTTAATTGCACCATATTAGTGCGATAAATCTTTTGCTTGCACCAATACAGCGCAGTGATAGACTGTTTTTTAGCCTAATCATTGCCATCTTCTTGTCATCACCCCCATTTACGATGATTTTAAAAGTTGGCACGCTTTTCGCTTATATAACCCTAGAGAGCTTGCAATATTGTTAATGAAATAATCATTAATCTTGCGAAGCCAGATAAACCAACTTATGCACACCTTAATTGCTGCGTAAGTTGATTAGACCCGACCAGGAGAGCCGAGAATGTCCGCTAAACATGTTTTATCGTTAATCGAAGAGCACAATGTAAGATTTATTGATCTGCGTTTTACTGATACCAAAGGTAAAGAGCAACACATCACTATCCCTGCTCATCAAGTTGACGAAGACTTCTTTGAAGAAGGTCAAATGTTTGATGGCTCATCCATCGGTGGCTGGAAAGGCATTAACGAGTCTGACATGGTATTAATGCCAGATGCATCTACCGCAATGTTAGACCCATTCTACGCCGATAATACCTTAATCATTCGTTGCGACATTTTAGAGCCAGGCACTATGCAAGGTTACGATCGCGACCCTCGCTCTATCTCTAAACGCGCTGAAGATTTCCTGCGCTCTAGCGGCATTGCGGATATAGTGTTATTTGGGCCTGAACCAGAATTTTTCGTGTTCGATGACATTCGCTTCGGCAACAGCATGCACAGCAGCTACTATCACATCGATGATATCGAAGCCGCATGGAATACTGGCACTAAATACGAAGGCGGTAACAAAGGTCACCGTCCAGCAGTAAAAGGCGGTTACTTCCCAGTACCACCAGTAGACTCATCACAAGATTTACGTTCAGCTATGTGTACCACGATGGAAGAGATGGGCTTAGTGGTTGAAGCTCACCACCACGAAGTGGCAACTGCAGGTCAAAACGAAATTGCAACTCGCTTTAATACCATGACCAAAAAAGCGGATGAGACTCAAATTTACAAATACGTTGTCCACAACGTTGCACACGCATACGGCAAGACTGCGACCTTTATGCCAAAACCATTAGTTGGTGATAACGGTTCCGGTATGCACTGCCACATGTCTTTATCTAAAGGTGGTGTGAACCTATTTGCTGGCGATAAATACGGCGGGTTATCTGAGATGGCGCTGTACTACATCGGTGGTATCATCAAACACGCTCGTGCACTGAACGCATTCACTAACCCAACAACTAACTCCTACAAGCGTTTAGTCCCAGGTTTTGAAGCACCTGTAATGCTGGCTTACTCTGCACGTAACCGCTCTGCCTCTATCCGTATCCCAGTGGTCGCAAGCACCAAAGCGCGTCGTATCGAAGTTCGCTTCCCAGACCCTGCTGCTAACCCATACTTAGCGTTTGCTGCTCAGTTAATGGCAGGTCTTGATGGCATCATCAACAAGATCCACCCAGGCGATGCAATGGACAAAAACCTGTACGACTTACCGCCAGAAGAAGCAAAAGAGATCCCAACAGTTGCGGGCTCTTTAGAAGAAGCACTGGCTGAACTGGATAAAAACCGTGAGTTCTTAACTCGTGGTGGTGTATTTACTGACGACGCTATCGACGCTTACATCGAATTACTGCGTGCTGATATCCAACGCGTTCGTATGGCACCACACCCACTCGAATTTGAAATGTACTACAGTGCGTAACACGCCGTTCCACTGATAGTCTTTGTTGCCGTGAAGCACTTGCCCCATCTTTGGATGGGGCCTTTTCTCTGCACCGAGTGATAAACAGCAAATATTGGCTTCGACGTATCGGTTAATCAGTAAATAACGTATAATGCACCAAAATAGTGCAGGAGCAATATTACATGAAAGCCGAGCATTTACCTGTCCCCGAACATCTCCTCGATTCCTTAATTAACAGCGTATTAGTGCTGGATTACGATTTAATCATCCATTATGCCAATCATGCGGCCTTACAAATTTTGGCACAAAGCCCACGTAAGCTCTATGGCACCCCGCTTCCTTTGCTATTCAACTATTGTTCATTAAATGATGAGCAGATGCTTAATAGCCTCAAAACCGGTCACAGTTTTACCGAAAACGAAGTGACGCTGGTGCTCAATAACCATTCTCACATGATGTCTTTGAGTGCTCAGCCTTTATCCGACCAATTTATTCTTGTCGAACTGTCCCAATTGGATAGCCAGCGACGCCTTAGCCAAGAGTTGGCGCAAAATGCTCAGCAGCTTGCTGCCCGTGAATTGATCCGTGGGCTTGCCCATGAAATCAAAAACCCATTGGGGGGATTACGTGGCGCGGCGCAATTATTGTCTAAGGCGCTGCCCGACCCGCAGCTAAATGAATATACCCAAGTGATTATTGAGCAAGCCGACCGCCTCCGAGCCTTAGTCGATAGGTTATTAGGTCCTCAATATCCGGGACCAAAAACTGAGCAAAGTATCCATCATAGTGTGGAAAATGTGATGCGTTTAGTCGGATTAGAAAAACCGGGCAATGTCACGCTGGTTCGTGATTACGACCCAAGCCTTCCTGATTTGGAATACTATCCAGACCAAGTGGAGCAAGTGCTGCTCAATATCACCCGCAATGCCTTGCAAGCTCTTGGCGAGACGGGTGGCACCATCACTTTACGCACCCGCACCGCATTTCAAGTGATGCTGCAAGGAGAGCGCTATAGGCTCGCCGCACGGATTGATATTGAAGATAACGGCCCCGGTATTCCACTCGCTATTCAAGATACGCTATTTTACCCGATGGTCAGCGGTCGCCCTGATGGCACCGGTTTAGGCTTATCTATCGCACGCAGTTTAGTGGATCAACATGCGGGAAAAATTGAGTTTACCAGTTGGCCGGGTCATACCGAGTTTTCTATTTATCTACCCATCAAAAAATAGGAGATAACCATGCAGAAGGGAAAAATCTGGGTTGTTGATGATGACAGTTCAATCCGCTGGGTACTGGAGCGAGCGCTCAACAGTGCCGAACTTAATTGCACCTGTTTTGACAGCGCCGATGCGGTACTTGCCGCCCTCAACAATGACGTCCCTGACGTATTGCTCTGTGATATTCGTATGCCGGGCATGGACGGGCTTGCTTTGCTTAGCCAACTAAAACAGTCTCACCCATTACTGCCGATTATCATCATGACCGCACACTCAGATTTAGATGCCGCCGTAAATGCTTATCAATCTGGTGCCTTTGACTATCTCCCTAAGCCTTTTGATATCGACGAAACCGTCGCTTTAGTTGAGCGAGCGCTGAACCACAGTCGTGAGCAAAACCATATCCGTGAACAAAATAGTGCAGCAAGTGATAAACTACAGGCTCCCGTCATTTCGTCTACGATGATCGGTGAAGCCCCTGCCATGCAGGAGCTGTATCGAATTATTGGGCGTCTTTCCCGCTCCTCGATTAGTGTGCTTATCAACGGGGAATCCGGTACAGGTAAAGAGCTAGTTGCCCACGCGTTGCATCAACACAGCCCACGCGCGAATGAACCGTTTATCGCCTTAAATATGGCGGCTATTCCAAAAGATTTAATTGAATCCGAGCTATTTGGTCACGAAAAAGGCGCTTTTACCGGTGCATCCCAAGTTCGCCAAGGACGTTTTGAGCAAGCAAATCGAGGTTCCTTATTTCTTGATGAAATCGGCGACATGCCTCTGGATGTGCAAACGCGCTTATTGCGGGTACTGGCTGAAGGGCAATTTTACCGAATTGGTGGCTATACCCCTGTTAAGGTCGATGTGCGGATTATCGCCGCAACGCATCAAAACTTAGAAAAGCGTGTGGAAGACGGATTATTCCGCGAAGACTTATTCCATCGACTGAACGTAATCCGCGTGCAGCTTCCGCCATTACGTGAACGCGTTGAAGATATTCCTCGCCTCGCCCATTACTTTTTGCAAAATACCGCCAAAGAGTTAGGGGTAGAAAGCAAAGTTCTGCATCCTGACAGCATTAAAATTCTTCAACGCTATTCTTGGTCGGGAAATGTACGTCAATTGGAGAACGTCTGCCGTTGGTTAACCGTGATGGCAGCCAGCCAAGAGGTACTTCCACAAGATTTACCGAGCGATCTGTTTAATAAGCAAGAATCCAACAAGTTAGCGAAAGATCCTGCGTCATCCTCCATCCATCCTTATGATCCTGACCTTACTTGGTTTGATCTATTAGAAAAATGGACTGAGTCTGCTTTAAACGAAGGCAAGCAAGATTTATTTAATGATGCCATGCCATTACTCGAAAAAACAATGCTCAATTGTGCCCTAAAATATACTCATGGACATAAGCAAGAGGCGGCTCGCTTATTAGGCTGGGGAAGGAATACCTTAACACGTAAATTAAAAGAACTTGGAATAGAAGATTAACAAATTAAAATTATTCCATTTTATCACTCTTATTTCATTATTGGTTTCATATTCAAAACCAATAATGAAATCATTTAACAGCAATCAATCAAATCAAGATCATCAAAAAACATCACTAATAACAAAAATAGTTAATAATAAAGGTCAAATTAACAAAACCAATCTTATGTTGAATATATAATATTGATAAAAACACATTCAAATAAAAAATCACACCAAAATAGAAGCGAATATCAATTAAATCATCTAAAATAATAAGGAGAGCATTATAATAATGCAATAATTGTTTTTTGGAGATAATCAAATGAAAGCACTTTCATTTAAAACCCTAACTATTGGCATAGGATTTTTATTTATTAATTCTGGATTTGCTGCTGATGGAAACATTGAGTTTATAGGCGATATTATTGACCAAGCCTGTGAAGTAAAAACTGAATCAAAAAACATCCAAGTCAATCTAGGTCAAATTCCGAAAGCTAATTTACCTAGTGTAGGAAGTAAATCAACATCAGTCCCATTTACAATAAAATTAATTAATTGTCCTATCGCTATCACAAGCGCGAAGGTTTCATTTGATGCAACACCTTACACAAATGACAATACCGTTATCGCCTTAAAGCCCACGTCAAATGCAACAGGCGTAGGCGTTCAACTTACCGATTACAGAAATACAGTCATCACCTTATTGTCACCATCCAGTGAATACCCTTTATTATCGAATGTTGAAAATGACCTTAATTTCACTGCCAATTATATTGCCAAAGCGATACCAGTTACGCCAGGCTCAGCCAACGCTTCTGCAACTTTTTTGATTATTTATAACTAGGTTAACCTTAATAATTAATATCAATAAAATTGATCCAATACTGATGGTGTAAATATGAAGAGCTATTTCTATTTTTTTATATTATTTTTTACTCTCGCAACAACTGCATATGGTGGCGTCATTATTGGAGGAACTCGTGTTATTTATAATGAAGGCGTCAAAGATGCGAGTATAATCATTGAAAACCCTGATGAAATCGATTATTTAATTCAATCATGGATTGATGATGGTGAAAATAATCCTCAGTCAATTTTTTCTATTACGCCACCGCTGTTTAAACTTCCAGCAGAAAACACAAATACACTACGTATTTTTTTAACCGAGAATACATTACCCAACAATCGAGAATCGCTATTCTGGCTAAATATTAAAAACATTCCCGCAGTGAAATTTAAAGAAAATTCATTACAAATTGCTTTTAGATCTCAAATGAAACTCATTTATCGACCATCATCATTAAAAGATGTTAATTTTAATAATGAACAGAAAAAGATGATATGGTCTAAAACAAAAAACACATTAACAGTAAAAAACCCAACACCTTATTATATCAACTTCCAACGAATTTCCTTTAATGGAACTAACTTGAAAAATGTTACTTACGTTGCCCCTTTCTCTTCATCCTCCTTCAGCATCAGCGATCCCAGCCTTCATGGAACAATTAAATGGGAATTGATTAATGATTATGGTGCTTCAACCAAGGTTACAGAAAAGAGCATCTAAATTTTCGTACTGTGAGGTGGAAATGAAAATATATATTTTTATTTTTTTGTGTTTTTTAAATATAACATTTTCTCATGCCACCACTAAAACACAGAAAGATGATAGAAATATAACTGATAATGATATCGACTATTTTGAACCCGATTTTTTAGAAGGTAGAAATAAAGAGAATATCGACTTATCTCTATTTGAGAATCAAAATCAGTTAGTTGGTAGCTATTTTGTCTATATCTATGTAAATAAAAATTACATTGATGCTCAAAAAATATTATTCAATCAAGGCAACCAGAATAAATTAACACCATGCCTATCTTTAACTGATTTAAAGCAATTTGGTATCAATACAGAGCTTTTTCCCGCCCTACAAAACGACCAATCCACTTGTGCAAATTTATCAGCGATTCCAGATGCAACAAGTGAGTTTGATTTTAATACCCAACGCTTATATCTCAGCATTCCGCAAATCGCCTTGAACAATGACCCTAGAGGCTACATCGATTTATCTAAAGTGGATAATGGCATCAATGCTGCAATGCTGAACTACAGCTACAGTGGGTCAAAAGATCACAGCCGAAAGAACAACGGCACCACGACAACAAACTATATTAACTTACGCCCGAACATTAATTGGGGGTCATGGCGTTTTCGCAACTACTCCACATGGTCGAACAATAACAACCAGCCCAGTCAATGGAATAATGTTTACACGTATGGCACCCGTAATATTAACCCAATCAAAAGCCAGCTAACCGTAGGTGATGGCGTCTCGCCTTCGATGGTTTTTGACAGCGTTCCCTTCAGAGGAATTCAATTAGCCACTGACAATGAAATGTACCCAGAAAGTTTACGGGGATATGCACCAACAGTAAGGGGCATTGCACGCAGTAACGCACAAATTACTATTCGACAAAATAGCTATATTATTTATCAGACCAACGTTGCTGCAGGTCCTTTCGAAATCAATGACCTATATCCTACTGGTAGCAGTGGTGACTTACATGTGACGATTAAGGAATCGAATGGCTCTGAACAATATCAAATTGTTCCCTTCGCATCGTTACCCATCTTACAGCGAGAAGGCTATCTATTTTACAGTGTGACGGGGGGACAGTATCGCTCTTATAACAACCATGTCGATCAACAAGATTTTACACAATTGTCTCTAGTCTATGGATTACCGAATAGTATGACCGCATATGGGGGCTTTCAATATAGTGATAACTATCAAGCCCAATCATTGGGTATGGGTAAAAACTTAGGGGATTTTGGCGCACTTTCTGTTGATATCACATATGCTAATTCCACTCCCAAGAATAGCGCTGCTACCCAAGGGCAATCCTATCGATTTCGCTACAATAAAAATCTCAACCAAGTGGGTACAAATATCACCTTAGCGGGTTATCGCTACTCAACTAGCGGCTACTACAGCTTATCTGAAGTTTTTGATGGCTATCAAAACACTGATTCTATTCCACAAATTGAACGACGCCGTAATCGAATAGAAACATCCATTAGCCAAAGTTTATCGGATAATTATGGTTCAGTTTCTGTTAGTTATATTAATGAAGATTATTGGAATAGCCATCGCAAAACAGAATCATCCAATATTAGCTATAACAATAGTTGGGAATCAATTAGCTATAGTTTTAACTATACCTACGATAGAAATACTTATTCTTATCAAACACTTGTTAACCCAGCATTCAATCATAATGCTAATCACTTATTTGCTTTTTCCATCAGCATTCCTTTTGATTTTTTTGACGATACTGCCTACCTCAATTTCAATACGAACTTTAGCAATAAAAACAGTAACTCAAGCATCCTCGGTATTTCCGCTTCTCAGCTAAATAATCGTTTCAGTTGGAGCATGCAGCAAGGCTATACCAATGATAACCGACAGAATACTGGCAATTTCAACGCGAGTTATAAAGGTCAACTTGGCTCAATCAATGGAGGAAGTGGATATACTCGCGATAACTATAACCTCTACTATGGTGCAACTGGCAGCGCAGTCATTCATACCGAGGGGATTGTTTTAGGTCAACAACTCGGTGAAACCGCGGCTTTAGTTGAAATTCCTCAAGCACCCAATATCCCAATTACCAATAACGCTGGCGTGAGCACAAATGCTCAAGGTTATGCATTAGTACCTAATATTAGCCCTTACCGTAAAAATATGATTGGGATTGATGTCTCCGATATACCAGACAATACCGAGATGGAAATAACAAGCCAGACCGTTGTGCCTAGCCGGGGTGCTCTCGTCAAAACGCGTTTCCAAGCAAACCTTGGCTATCGTGCATTTATTACATTGACTATGAATAATGGGCAATCTGTTCCATTTGGGGCACAAGCAATATCCGCAGATAGCAGTGTTGCGATAGGTATGGTCGATGCTCACGGTAAAATTTTCTTATCTGGATTAAGTGAACAAGGGAGTTTTGATATTCAATTTAATAATCAACCTCTTTGCCAAGTGAAATACAGTTTAGTTAATCAACCCAATTACCTTGGTTTATATAAAACAACCGCGATTTGCCATTAAAAGAGGCTTATATGTACCGTTCTGTTTCACTAAAACTGATATTTATGTTGATGAGTTTATTTCTGTATTCGCAACATGCAGCTGCTGCATGTATTCAAAATCCTAGATTTATGAATTTACAGTTCACTGTACCAAATCGAACATTCAGCATTATGTATGATGATATAACGGTTAAAGATTTAGATACCATCGTAATACCTTACGGCACAGGACCAATGGATACTAATGCCAGTAACGGTAGGGATTGCGGTACCACTGACTTGCATGGTCGGTTTGTTAATGGTTGGACACCTGTAAACAATTTTGCCCCAACAAATATTCCTGGCATCAGTATGGCAGTACTAACAGGAGCAAATACTTGGTTCAATTTTTTTATTCCGGGTAGAAACCCTCCAAACTGGAATATTACTGACACTCAGTGGCGTATCGTGATCAGAAAAACAGGAAGAATAACACAAGCGGGTACGTTAACTTCTGGACGCGTCGCCCAGCTGTACCAAACAAATACCAGACCAACCAATTCAACGTGGTATTTAACTACCCTCAATATGTCATCAAACGCTATTCGTATTAACGTATTAAGCTGCTCAACAAAAAGCAAAACGTACAACATTGATATGGGGGATTGGAATGAAAACCAATTTAAGAACATTAACGACACAAGTACCCCCGTTGCAATTCCTGTCGTCCTTACTTGTATGGCTGGTACCAATATAAAAGCAACAATCACCAGTAATGCGGGATATGTAGATGAAACAACAGGAAAACTAAAATTATTCGGTAATAACTCAGCAACGGGCATTGCCATTCAACTTTTAGATAAAAATAGTAATCCCATTCGTTTAAATTACAAAAATAACTTACAAGATAATGTCCCCAATGGGGATTACCTATTTAACTGGAAAGCACGCTACATACAAACAGCTCCGACGATTACCCCAGGAGTAGCTAACTCCACCGCTGTTGTTAATATTCTCTATGAATAGGAGCGACGATGAAAAGTAACTGGATTTCTTTCATTTTTTTTGGACCATTATTAAGCTTCTACTGTGTAGCAGGAGATAGCATCACTTTAAATTTTAAAGGCAATATAAAAGCGGCTCCTTGCCAGATAGAACAAACTAATTATGTGATTGATTTGAAAACAACTAACATTGCAAACCTTCGCAATGGTCAACAAGCTCCATGGGTAAGTTTTAGTATTAAATTAAAAGATTGCCCTAGTAATACCCGCGAATCTGTTATGACGTTAACAGGAACAGCCGCGCCCACTAATGCAGATTATTTTATCAACAGTGGCACAGCAAAAAATGTGGCATTAGATTTAGTCACGGGAACCCGTTTAAGCCGTGTAAAAAACGGAACCCAAATTACAACCCCAATTAACTTACAAACTCGCCAAGCTGAAATTCCTTTTTCTGCACGTGTCACTAGCTTGAATAGTGCCATGGTTGCGGGAACTTTTCGCAGCCATGTCGAGTTTATTATGACCTATAACTAATCACATACCACAAAGGTTTGTTTATGAATGAAAATCATACAATATCCGAAATTATTGGACATAAAATAAAACTGATTCGTGAACATCATCATTTATCATTAAAAGAATTAGCTGATGAGATTGGTGTTTGCGAATTTCAACAATTGAAATATGAAAAAGGAAAAGATCGAATTCCCGTCGATAAACTAAAACAATACGCCAATTATTTTGAGATTAGTTTATTAAGCTTTTTTATATTTAGTGAAGCGGAGAAAAAATTTATTTTGCATTATCTTAATAAAAAATAATCACTATAAGATACACGCAAAGAGACTAGTCTTATTTCATGATTGGAATAGGATAATTTATCTGCATATAAAATAATCCAATGTATAAATAAGAACATTACTTTACGTCAAAACCTGCCATCAAAATTTTACATTTAAGATAAAATTTCACCATTCCAACTCATAACGCGTGCTTTTGCACAATCTCACATTTAAAAACAAATACTACTATTTAATCTTTATTTTCCAATCGCATTTAAATTGAAATTATTAATATTTTATTTTTTCAAATTAACCAAAATAAAAACCCAACCCCTATAGTGAATTCAAATCAAAAATAAACAACCGTGACAAAATATGAAATTTAAACTCTAAAAAAACACAAACTTGTTTATTTATAAAAACAAACACAAAATACTTAAGCTTTAATTCACAAGCGAAAAACATTCACGAAATTATATTTTATATCGAACTCAGTTCGGAGAGTTAAAATGAAAAAACAGATTATTGCATCGTTAATTGCAACAGGAACTTTATTAATTTCTGCTAATGGCTTTGCCAAAGATGGTGATATTAATTTCACAGGCGAAATTACCGATAACGCCTGTCAGTTAGCATCCGGTTCTGATGCTATTCAAGTGAACTTAGGTAAAGTTTCTAAAACATCATTAGCCAGTACTGGTAGTACTGCCGCTGCCACTAAGTTTTCCATTCAATTAGAAAATTGCCCTGCAGCAGTGACCACTGCAACGGTAAAATTTGATGGTGTTTCTTATGCTGGTGATAGCAGCGTTCTGCAGTTAACCAACGCGGGAACATCTGGAATTGCTAAAGATGTTGGTATTCAAATTCAAGACGTTAAAGGGATCACAGTTCCTTTATATACAACATCCAGTGAATATGCCCTAAAAGAAACAGTTGTGAATAATTTAGATTTCACCGCACGTTATATTGCGATGTCTGATGCTGTCAGTGCTGGTTTAGCAAACTCAACGGCAACATTCACAATTAATTATAACTAACTTCAATTTAAGGTTTATAGGGATATAAGCCTTAGTGATTTATTTTTGCTATAACTCAGTGGTGGCTATATGAAATCAATAATTACTATTTTTATCTTTTTTTTCACACTCATCAGTACAGCCAATGCCGGTGTCATTATTGGCGGTACCCGCGTCATTTATCCTGAAGGGAAGAAAGACGTGAGCATTAGCGTGGAAAATCCGGATAAAGTTCCTTATTTAATTCAATCATGGATTGAAAATGCCAATGAAGGTAAGCAAACGGACTTTACCATTACGCCACCACTTTTTCGTTTAAATCAAGAAAAGACAAATGCGCTACGTATATTTCTAACTCAAGATACTCTACCTAAAGATAGAGAATCTTTATTTTGGTTAAATGTAAAAACAATTCCTGCAACAGAGAAGAAATCAGAAAACTCACTAAAGATCGCATTCAAAACTCAGATGAAATTAATTTATCGCCCTGATTCACTAGCGAATGTCGATTTTAATGAAGAACAAAATAAACTTAAGTGGTCGAAAAATAGTAAAGTCATTACTGTTAATAACCCAACCCCTTATTACATGAACTTCCAGAGTATTAAATTTAACGGAAAGAGCGCAGAGAATATTTCTTATGTTGCCCCATTTTCAGAGAAAAATTTCAATATAAATAATCCTGAATTACACGGAACCATTAAATGGGAAGTCATTAATGATTATGGTTCCGCTAATAATCCAGTAGAAATAAAAATATAGCCTTAAGGATAATTAGGTTTATCTATGAAAATAAATAAAATATGCCTTAGCCTATTTTTATCTCTAGGCTATATTGCGACGTCTTCGGCAGAAACGGATACCTATTTTGATCCTGAATTTCTTGAGCTACCGAATAAAGAATCCGTGGACTTAGAACAGTTTGAGCGTAATGAACAATTACCGGGGCAATACTATGTGGATATCTACATTAATAAGAGCTTGATTGGCTCAAAAAGTGTTAGCTTTTCCACCAATAAAAATAATGAACTGGAGCCTTGCTTAACGCTCTCTGACCTGAAAGATGTTGGGGTTAAAATCGGGGAATACCCTGAGCTGCAAATCGCGGGTAACCAATGCATTAATTTATCTGCTATCCCTGATGCCAAAAGTGAGTTTGAGTTTGGTTCTCAGCGCCTGTATTTGAGCATTCCGCAGATTGCATTGAACATGAACCCGCGCGGTTATGTGGATCTCGCGGCGATCGACGATGGGATCACCGCGCTGTTACTCAATTACAGTTATAACGGCTCGCGCAATACCGATCGTAAAAACGATAAAAACAGCAGCAATTCCAACTATGTGAACTTGCGCCCGGGACTGAATATCGGTCCGTGGCGTCTGCGCAACTACACGACGTGGCAAAGTAGTGATGGGCAACGCAATAAATGGGACACGGTATATACCTATTTAAGCCGTAATATCAATGCGATAAAAAGTCAGCTGATCCTTGGGGACAGCTCATCACCGTCCGATATTTTTGACAGTGTACCGTTTCGTGGGGTGCAGCTTTCCACTGACGATGATATGAACCCAGAAAGCTTGCGTGGATATGCGCCAGTGGTACGGGGTATTGCGCGCAGTAATGCGCAGATCACCATTCGTCAAAACGGTTACACCATTTACCAAACCGATGTGGCAGCGGGTCCGTTTGAAATCAACGATCTCTACCCTACAGGGGGTAGTGGTGATTTACACGTCACGATTAAAGAAGCCAACGGTAGTGAACAGTACCAAATTATCCCCTTTGCTTCTTTGCCTGTTTTGCAACGGGAAGGCTATCTCTCCTATAGCGTGACGGGCGGGCAATACCGCAGTTATGACAGCAGCGTAGATAAAAAAACCTTTGCGCAATTTGCACTAACTTACGGACTACCTTGGGGGGTGACTCTGTTTGGCGGAAGCCAAGTCAGTGACAAATATCAGGCTTACTCCATCGGCTCAGGGCAAAACTTAGGGCGATTTGGTGCATTATCTATCGATGTCACCCACGCCAGTTCGACCCTCAGTAACAGTGAAAAAGAGAGCGGACAATCCTACCGCTTTCGCTATAACAAAAACCTGAATGATATCGGCACTAACATCGCTTTAGCGGGCTATCGTTATTCCACTAAAGGGTTTTATAGCTTGTCGGAAGTGTTTGATGGCTATCGAAAAGAAGCATTTACCGCCTTGCATGAGCGCCGCCGTAACCGCGGAGAAATTACCCTTAGCCAAAGTTTAGGTGACGGCTGGGGCTCCTTGTCGGTAGGTTTTGTGAGCGAAGATTACTGGAATAGCGATCGCAAAACCCAGTCTACAACCATTGGCTATAACAATAGCTGGAACGACATTAGCTATGGTGTGAATTATAGCTATAACAAAAACACCAACCCAAATAACTACGATGGCCGCAATAAAGACGATGACCACCAGTTTGCCTTTACGGTTAGCGTGCCATTTAGCCTGTTTGATAGCACTTTTTATTACAACCTTAATGGCACGAACAGCAGTAGCAATGGCTCCTCGGGCAGCATGGGGGTTTCGGCAACGTAACTGGATAATCGCTTGAACTGGGGTGCTCAGCAAAACTTCCCAACCCGCGATTCTGGGGCTTCCGGTAACTTAAATGCCAGCTACCGTGGGCAATATGGGGAAGTTTCCGGTGGCACGGGTTACAGCACCAATAATTACAACCTGTATTACGGTGCCAGCGGCAGTGTGGTCGCTCATTCTGGAGGGGTAGTTCTCGGTCAGCAACTGGGTGAAACCGCAGCATTGGTGGAAATCCCCGATGCCGCTAATGTCCCGATTCTGAACCAAACAGGTATCCAAACCAACGGGCAAGGCTATGCGTTGGTGCCGTATGTCACTGCATATCGCAGCAATGGTATCCAAATTGATACCAGTAAATTGCCGGATGATACCGAAATGGAGTTAACCACTCAGAATGTGGCACCAAGCCGTGGGGCAATTGCCAAAGCTAGCTTTAATGCCAATGTAGGCTATCGTGCCATCATGACCTTGCATTTTAAAGATGGCAAACCGGTACCATTCGGGGCGCAGGCAATTTTCCCAAGCAATAATCAGCTCAATGCGATGGTAGGTAATGACGGAGAAATTTATCTGTCAGGAATGCCGGAAAGTGGTTCATTTACGATTCAATATAACGATAAGCAACAATGCCAAGTGAATTATAACTTGGCGGGATTACCGAATTATATTGGTTTATATAAAATGGAGGCGGTATGCCAGTAATGAAAATCATCACATTATTAACCTCGACTATTATTTTACTTTTCGGCATAGGCAAAGCTAATGCTGCTTATAACTGTTATTCAGGCCAGCCTATTAGAGAAGCTTTTATAGAGGGTAACCATATTATTACTATCCCATTTGATAGTACCTTTACAGGGAATCTAGAAACAATTAGTTCAAACTCTAATGTTCCATTAAGTTTCTTCGTAAATAATGGAGGTCAAGATTTTAATGCCCAGTGTAAAGGTTTAGCGTCTAGAAACCCCAATATTGGGACACTCTATATGCAAACTGCTTATGCTAATGGGTATGCATCTCAAGCTCCTTTTGCAACTAACATCTTAGGGATTTCTCAGTATGTTAGATTTCCATCAATTGCTTGCCCTACTTGCGAATCCTCCAAATATTTTCCATATGTAGCCTGGATTGCTGATTCAAGTGCGTTTGGCATTGAGCATGGAAGTCCTGCTAAATTTACGCTTACTCTTGTAAAAACAGGCCCTGTAACTAAGTCTGGATATATTAATAGTGGCATGATCGCGACAAAATCTAATCGTAATGCAGCTGCAGGTGCTACCTTCTATCGGAATGCAACTTTATCAATTAGACCAAACTCTATTTATATCAATGTACTGAATTGCTCTTTAAAACAAGACACCTACGATATTAAATTAGGTGATTGGTATGATACCCAATTTAAAAATATTGGAGATACGAGTAGCAATATAGATATACCAATTACTTTATCCTGCGCTGCAGGGACGAATATTAAAGTCAATGTCACATCCGATGCTATCGATAATGCATCGACAGGTAAGCTAAGTTTAACTGGCTCCAATAAAGCCACAGGCATTGCTGTACAATTATTAAATAATGCCAGTAACCCTATAGCCTTAAATACCCAGTGGACACAGCAAGATAATGTACCTGAAGGAGATTATATTTTTGGCTGGAAAGCCCGTTATATTAAGACATCAAATACAGTCACTCCCGGCACAGCAAATGCCAGTGCAACCGTCAATATTCGTTATGAATAAAGGTCATATAATGAGAAAAAATATTTTGCTATTTTTATTCCTAAGCTCCACAGGAATGCCTTTATTATCTTATTCCGCAAGCGTAGTTAAACTAAACTTTACCGGTAATATTAAATCAGCAACCTGTAATTTATCTGCTGGAAATAATATTGATGTTGACCTTACGAATATAGGTTTAGATTCCTTTATTCATGCACAAGGTGCCTCACCTTGGAAAACGTTTAATATTGAATTAAAAGATTGCTCCGCATATATCAATAATGTGAAATTAACCTTCACAGGTTCAGGGGATAACGCGGATATCAACAGTCTGTATAAAAATAGCGGCACCGCCACCAATATTGCCATTCAACTGCAAAGTGGCGATGGCACAACGCCGCTCGGTAATACTAAAGAATTAACCGTTCCCACCAATGGGCAATCTTTGGTGAGTGTTCCTCTACGTACACGGGCATTATCCTCACTCGGTAATGGTACCGCAGGCACCTTATCCGCCAATATTACTGCCACCATTACTTATCTATAGGAGCGAATAATGAAAATATTTTTATTCAGTGTATTGGGATTATTAGCGCTACCTGTAATGGCAGAAACCGTCAATATTAAGGTGCATGGCAATGTGATTACCATGCCCTGCAAAGTAGAAAATGCCAGTTATAACGTGGAGCTCGGTAAGATAAATCGTTGGAATTATCGTAACCCAGCCCAAAGCCCGTGGGTGGATTTTTCTATTAAACTGGTTGATTGCCCTGTGACAACAAAAAATGCCAAATTCAGCATTAATGGAACACCCGATACCATCGACAATAACTATTTTGTGAATACAGGGAGCTCCACTGGCAGCTTGCTGCATCTCGCGAAAACGAGTAATAAAGCCACGATTAAAAATGGCAGCACGGTAGATATTACAATCAATAGCACCACTAAAAGTGCAGAAATTCCACTATCTGCAAGAATGGTAAGTTTACAGCCTATGTTTACTGCTGGAGATTTTAAAAGCCATTTAGAGTTTTCAGTTATATATCCTTAATAAAGGAATATGATATTCATATGGTTATCCGTTAAAGATAATCTGAATACAATGCTCTTATTATGAAAAGCATTATTAATAGGATAAAAATAGCATTCTCTAATTGAAATTTTAATTATTAACCTCCATATAAAATGGATAACTTTAATTGATGTGATTTAAGTCAAGATATCAATATAAATAACTGATAAACATATCTTTGAGGTAATAAAATTCATTTGCTATCTGTTAGTTTATTTAACATATCGCAAATAATAAAAAGAGGTGAATTGATGGAAAATAGCTATCCAGTCTCCGCTGTTATTGGATATAAAATACGAAAATTACGTAAAGAAAAAGGGCTATCCCTACTCACTGTAGCTCAGTCGATTGGAATTAGTGAACAGCAACAGCTACGTTATGAGCGTGGGAATAATCGAATATCGATTGATCGGCTCAAACAATATGCTATTTATTTCAATACGAGTATTAATGACTTCTTTTTATTTAATGAGAATGAAAGGGAAAAAATAAAGCAAAGTCTTAAAACATCTCAAAATATATAGTATTTCTACTTAATCAATATTGGTCATTATAATGAAAAAGAACACCTCCAAAATTGTTGGAGCTCGCATTCGCTCATTCAGAAAAGAGCGAAATATGAGCATTCAACAGTTAAGCAAATTATTGGGCATTAGCCAACAACACCATTCCCGCCATGAACTGGGCGATATGCGTATTCACGTTGATACCTTATATTCCATCGCTGAAATTTTAGACGTCGATATTAAAGAATTAGTCTGTGATGGTACTGAACAAGAAGATGGTTTTAATTATTTCTGTAAGGCTGATCGCAGCCTTCGCTATCAGGCCGAATCGTTGATTTCACCAGAGCAAGATTTTTCACTGTTTAAATAATGCTTAATTTACCTACCGGTATCTTTTTTATCATTGATACTGGCAGGTATCCTCCCAAGATTTCTCTCCGGCCAAAATTAGCAAAAAAATAATTAATGACAGACTTATACCATTATATTTTTAGAGTAAAAAATCCTCACATGCACTTATTTCGACTATTAATTTAAGAATGAATAGATTTACTCTCTTTTTTAGATGGTACGTATTTGATATGATTTTAAAAAAACAAAACCTATTTCGAACTTTAAATTTAAATAATCTCCATATGAGAGATGACTTATAGTTTAAAATTGCAGAATAATTATTTTTAGTTTTATATCGTTATTTTACCTTATGACCTCACCACCCAAAACAACAAAATATAAAATTTCAAAACATTTAATCTTTAAATTAACGCATATTGAGTTAATTTAACAATTACTTACTTTAAATTTATAATTTAATTATATTTATCTAAATTCACCCCACCTTGTTTATTTGTAAAAATAGTCACAAAATACTCTCGATTTGTGTAAGCATGCAAATCAATATATTTCCCCAATAATATCGAATTTAGGTTCGGAGAGTAAAAATGAAAAATCAGGTTATTGCATCTTTAATTGCAACCAGCACCTTATTAATTTCTGCCCATAGTTTTGCAAAAGATGGCGATATTAATTTTACCGGTGAAATTACAGATAACGCATGCCAATTAGCGACAGGCTCTGATGCTATTCAAGTTAATTTAGGTAAAGTATCTAAGAATTCATTATCAAATACAGGAAGTACAACAGCAGCAACCAAATTTTCTATTCAATTAGAAAAATGCCCAGCTGCAGTTACCTCGGCAACGGTAAAATTCGATGGTGTCTCTTATGCGGGTAATAGCAGTGTTCTGCAATTAACCAATGCAGGTACATCGGGCATAGCAGAGGGCGTTGGTATCCAAATTCAAGACGCAAAAGGAATTACCGTTCCTTTATATACGGCATCCAACCAATATGCACTTAAAGAAACGGTTGTAAATAATTTAGATTTTACTGCACGTTATATTGCAATGACTGATGCTGTCGGTGCTGGTTTAGCAAACTCAACGGCAACATTCACAATTAATTATAACTAATTTCAATTTAAGGTTTATACGGATATAAGCCTTAGTGATTTATTTTTGCTATAACTCAGTGGTGGCTATATGAAATCAATAACCGTTTTTTTTATCTTCTTTTTCACACTTATCAATACCGCCAATGCAGGTGTTATTATTGGTGGTACCCGCGTAATTTATCCTGAAGGGAAAAAAGACGTGAGCATTAGTGTGGAAAATCCAGATAATGTTCCTTATCTAATTCAGTCATGGATTGAAAATGCCAATGAAGGCAAGCAAACGGACTTTACTATTACGCCACCACTTTTTCGCTTAAACCAAGAAAAAACCAATACTCTACGTATTTTTTTAACTCAAAACACATTACCTAAAGATAGGGAATCCCTATTTTGGCTAAATATAAAAACAATTCCTGCAACAGAAAAGAAATCTGAAAATTCATTAAAAATTGCTTTTAAAACACAGATGAAATTAATTTATCGTCCTAAATTAATAAGCAAAGTAGACTTTGCGGAAGAGCAAAAAAAATTAACATGGTCAAAAGATAGTAAATCTATCACCGTTAAAAACCCGACACCCTACTATATGAATTTTCAAAGTGTCAGCTTTAATGGCAAGAAAGTAGATGACATTTCGTATGTCGCCCCATTTTCAAGCAAGTCCTTCACCATTAATAGCCCTGAATTACACGGTACTATTAATTGGGAAGTGATTAATGATTATGGCTCAGCCAATGATTCAGCTGAAGCAAAAATATAATCTTAATGACAATTAGGTTTATCTATGAAAATAAATAAAATATGCCTTAGCCTATTTGTCGCCTTAGGCTATATTGCAACGACCCCAGCGGAACCAGAAATCTATTTTGACCCGGAGTTCCTTGAGCTTCCCAATAAAGAATCGGTGAACTTAGAGCAGTTTGAGCGTAATGAACAATTACCGGGGCAATATTATGTGGATATCTACATTAATAAGAGCTTGATTGGCGCAAAAAGTGTCAGCTTTTCTACCAATAAAAGTAATGAACTAGAACCTTGCTTAACCCTCTCAGATCTAAAAGATGTGGGGGTCAAAGTGGGTGACTACCCTGAATTACATATGTCAACGAGCCAATGTATTAACTTATCTGCGATCCCTGACGCGAAAAGTGAGTTTGAATTTGGCTCTCAGCGCCTCTATTTAAGCATTCCGCAGATTGCGTTAAACATGAACCCGCGTGGTTATGTGGATCTGGCTGCAATCGATAATGGTGTGAATGCCCTGTTACTTAATTACAGTTATAACGGCTCTCGTAATACTGACCGTAAAAACGATAAAAACAGCAGCAATGCCAACTACGTGAACTTACGTCCGGGGCTCAATATCGGTCCTTGGCGTCTGCGTAACTACACCACGTGGCAAAGCAGTGACGGACAGCGTAATAAATGGGATACGGTCTATACCTATTTAAGCCGCAATATCAATTCGATAAAAAGCCAGTTATTCCTTGGGGATAGCACTTCGCCATCGGATATTTTTGATAGTGTGCCATTTCGTGGGGTGCAACTGGCGACCGATGATGATATGAACCCAGAGAGCTTACGTGGATATGCGCCAGTGGTACGCGGTATCGCCCGCAGTAATGCACAGATCACCATTCGCCAAAACGGTTACACCATTTACCAAACAGATGTGGCAGCAGGCCCGTTTGAAATTAACGACCTCTACCCCACTGGCGGTAGCGGGGATCTGCACGTCACCATCAAAGAAGCCAATGGTAGCGAGCAATATCAAATTATTCCGTATGCCTCTTTACCGGTTTTACAACGTGAAGGCTATGTTTCCTATAGTGTAACAGGTGGGCAATACCGCAGTTATGACAGCAGCGTAGATAAAAAACCATTCACCCAATTCACCTTGATCTATGGCTTGCCATGGGGGCTCACCGCCTTTGGAGGTAGCCAACTGAGTGATAAATACCAAGCCTATTCTGTGGGAGCGGGGCAAAACTTAGGGCGCTTTGGGGCATTGTCTGTGGATGTCACCCACGCCAATTCCACCTTAAATAATGGCACCACCGAAAGTGGGCAATCCTACCGTTTTCGCTATAACAAAAACCTGAATGATATTGGTACCAACATCGCCCTCGCAGGATATCGCTACTCTACGCAAGGCTTCTACAGCTTATCGGAAGTCTTTGATGGATACCGTAAAAATGGAATTGACCCACTGTATGAGCGCCGCCGTAATCGTGGTGAAATTACGCTCAGCCAAAGTTTAGGTGACCGATGGGGTTCGTTGTCAGTGGGCTTTGTGAGTGAAGATTATTGGAACAGCGATCGTAAAACGCAATCTACGACCATTGGCTATAACAATAGCTGGAACAATATCAGTTATGGGCTGAACTATAACTACAATAAAAACACCAACCCGAGCCAGAACAACAGCGGGCGCAATAAGGATGATGATCACCAATTTGCCTTTACCGTGAGCGTGCCATTTAGTGTGTTTGATAGCACCTTCTATTACAACCTCAACGCTACAAACAGTAGTAGCAATGGGTCTTCGGGCAGCATGGGAATTTCGGCAACGCAATTGGATAACCGCTTAAATTGGAGTGTTCAGCAGAATTTTTCAACACGAAATTCAGGAACTTCCGGTAACTTAAATGCCAGCTACCGTGGGCAGTATGGGGAAGTTTCAGGTGGTACGGGTTACAGCACCAACAATTACAACCTGTATTACGGTGCCAGCGGTAGTGTAGTCGCCCATTCCAAAGGGATAGTTCTCGGTCAGCAACTGGGTGAAACAGCCGCTTTGGTGGAAATTCCCGATGCGCCTAATGTCCCGATACTGAACCAAACGGGTATCCAAACCAACGGGCAAGGCTATGCATTAGTGCCTTACGTCACCGCGTATCGCAGTAATGGGATTCAAATTGATACCAGCAAACTACCAAGTGATACCGAAATGGAGTTAACCACCCAAAATGTGGCACCCAGCCGTGGAGCGATTGCCAAAGCCAGCTTTAATGCCAATGTGGGCTATCGCGCCATCATGATTTTGCATTTCAAAGATGGCAAACCGGTGCCATTTGGGGCACAGGCAATTTTCCCCAATAATAATCAGCTCAATGCCTTGGTAGGCAATGACGGTGAAATTTACCTGTCGGGAATGCCTGAAAGTGGTTCATTTACCATTCAATATAACGATAAACAGCAGTGCCAAGTGAGTTATAACTTGGCAGGCTTACCGAATTATATTGGCTTATATAAAGCGACTGCCGTTTGCCAATAATAAAGGAAGTAAAATGAAAAAATTAATAATTAAATCCATATTAATACTAGGATATTTATATTCAGGATATCTGAGTGCCGCATGTATTCAAAATTCAAGCTTTAGCAATATTCAAATCGGTGTTCCTCCAAGAACCTACAACATACAATATGATGACTTAGGGCAACGAGATCTTGAAACAATATCCATTAGATATTTAAATGGCGCTAATACATATGCCAACCAAGATGGTGAATGTGGTACTTCATACCTAAAAGGTAATTATATGAATGGTTGGGCACCAAACTCAGCCCAAATAGCGCCTAGCAATATTTCAGGAATAGGTCTTGTGGTTACCACCGCCGCAATTGGTAATTTTAATGCGACTTTTGGTCCAGGTACTCCTGGCAAAATGCCTTGGCAAATATTTGATACGGTATGGTTTATAACTATAAAGAAAACAGGCCAAGTCACATCAACAGGCTCCATACGCTCTGGTGCGATTGCACAATTAACTCAAACTAATACAACACCAAGTGGCACTTGGTATTTAACAACATTAAATATGCCAGCTAACACAATAAAAATTAATGTTCTTAGCTGTTCATTAAAAAATAATCAAAACACATACAATATTAATATGGGAGATTGGTATGACACTCAATTTAAAAATATTAATGATACACAAGGTATGGTTAATATTCCTATTGCTTTAAGTTGCCTCTCTGGCTCCAATATTAAAGTTACCGTAACCTCAGATACGATCGATAATGCGGCAAATGGCCGATTAGGTTTAACTGGTGCAAATAAGGCGACTGGAGTTGCAATTCAATTATTAAATAATGCCGGAACGCCTATTGTGTTAAATCAAGAATTTACTCAGCAAGGTGGTGTGACCCAAACAGATTATATTTTTGGTTGGAAAGCCCGTTATATTAAAACTGCAGCAGCAATTACACCGGGTACAGCCAATGCCAATGCTACTGTTAATATTCGCTATGAATAGAGGTTTAAAATGAAAAAATTACTGCTTACCTTACTATTCTTAAATATCTCGATAACGGCTTATGCGGCAGATACTGTGTATTTAAAATTTACGGGAAATATAAAAGCAGCAACCTGTAATTTATCAACGGGTAATAATTTAGATGTCGATTTGACCACAATTCCGCTAGATACCTTTTATAGTGGGACGAAAGCCTCGGATTGGAAACCTTTTACCATTGAATTAAAAGATTGCTCCTCATTTATTAATAACGTAAAGCTCTCTTTTACTGGTACCGCCGATAATGCCGATGTCGCAAGCCTGTATAAAAATAGTGGCACAGCGACCAATATTGCCATTCAATTGCAAAGCGGCGATGGAGCAACACCGCTGGGTAATGCCAAGGTGCTAACGGTTCCCACCAACGGGAAGCCCTTAGTGAGTGTACCCCTACGCACACGGGCATTTTCTTCCCTCGGTAATGGTACAGCAGGCACCTTATCAGCCAATATTACAGCCACTATCACTTATTTATAAGAGACTGATTATGAAAAAAATTTTATTCATTTTTCTGGGATTATTGGCTCTACCAGTGATGGCTCAAAGCGTCAATATCTACGTGCATGGCAATGTGGTAGTTATGCCCTGCAAAATTGAGAATACCAGTTATAACGTGGCATTAGGTAAGATAAATCGCTGGAATTATCGTAACCCAGCCCAAAGCCCATGGGTCGATTTCTCTATCAAACTCATTGATTGTCCCGTATCAACTAAAAGTGCCAAATTCAGTGTTAGTGGAACGCCAGATAGTACTGATAATAACTATTTTGTGAATACAGGCAGTTCTACTGGCAGCCTGCTTCATTTGGCACAAAAAAACAATAAAGCCACTCTAAAAAATGGCAGTACTGTAGATATTATTATCAATAGCGCCACAAAAAGTGCCGAAATTCCATTATCTGCGAGAATGGTTACTCTTCAAACAATGTTTACACCAGGAGATTTTCAAAGTCATTTAGAATTTACATTAATATATCTATAAAGTGAGATTCGAATTAGGGGATGAAAAAAGGAGTTAACAATGCCTAAATATTATACTATCTCCCGAATTATTGGTGGGAAAATTACCTATTATAGAAAAATGAGTGGTATGTCACTCTATGATATAGCCAAAATAATCAATGTTAGTGAACAGCAACAATCTCGCTATGAACGTGGAATTAATCGCATTAATTTGGATCGCCTTAATCAGTATGCTGAAATATTTAGAGTCGATTTAATCGATTTTTTTAATATTAGTGAGCAGGAAATAAACAACATGAAAAAAGACCCTATTTAAATAATCAAATAATGATAACCAAAATATCAGTAAACCACAAAATATTTAGAAAAATAGACTTTATTTATTAGTCTAATACTCTAGTTTCATGTACGAATTAGTGCTAGGTTGTTATCTACATTGATATTATCCTATTTTTTCAACCATTTAAATTAAGGTTTATTTATTTTAGTTTATAAATTTACTCACCAGAAGGCTCAATATGAATAAAAACTATCCCATATCTACAATGGTTGGTAGTAAAATTATTTATTATCGAAAAATGAACGGAGTTACATTAAAGGAACTTGCTAACACTATAGGTGTTAGTGAACAACAACAATCACGCTACGAAAGGGGGATAAATAGAATTAATTTAGATAGATTAGGCCAATATGCGAATTATTTTAATATTGATATTCAATCCTTATTAGACATCAATCATAAATAATTCTTTCGATACATTTTATATATCTAAATATAACCTATAAGTAACTCTCATAATAAATATATCTAGGAGTTAAAGATATGGAGAAAATAATATCAAAATCTGTCGGTCTAAAAATAAGAGCGCTGAGAGATATTCATGGAATGAGTGGTAAAAAGCTCAGTGAGCTAATGGGGATCAGTCAGCAGCACTTATCACGCTATGAAAATGGTGAAGTCAATATACATGTAGATACACTTTACCAATTCTCATTGATTTTCTCAGTAGACCCAATTTATTTTTTTACTGAATTTAACAAGACTAATGATAAGCAAGATAGACAAGACGGCAAGAAAAGTTACTATGCCGCCGAATCAATAGTTTTCTAATTACCGATTACACATATTTTATCCAATTTCACAATCGGTGCTTCAGGATTTAAGCACCGATTTATCGCTCTATAAATGCCCTCTACTTTTAGACTCTTCAAGTAACCATTGCTGGAAAATCGCCATAGCTGGCGTCATCGGCTTGGATTTCAAACGGCTTAGCCAATAACCGCCGAGGGTCACGGAAATATCAAACGGCTGCACCAAATCCCCTGCACTTAACTCCCGTTCAAACATACAACTTGGAGCAATGGCGACACCGTTCATGAGTAAAGCGGCTTCCACCATTAAACGAGAAGAGTCAAAAACAGGTCCTTTCACACGCCACGGTTCCACATTCGCTGCTAAAAACCATTTTTCCCATTCATCCTTTCGATAAGAACGCATCAAAGGAAATCTTTGTAGATCATTTGGATGCTTAACTTTATGGGCTACCTTTTCGGCACAAAGCACTGTATGCGGTGCAGAAAACAGCGGGGTATTTTCCACTAATGGCCAAAGCCCTTCCCCAAAACGGATCGCAAAATCAACCCCTTCCCCAGCTAAGTTCACCACGTTATTGTGGGTCATAATACGCAAATCAATATAGGGGTAGAGATCGGAAAAACGCGATAAACGCGGTAATAGCCAGCCCGCTGCAAAGGTTCCTACCACGGAAACATTCAGGACTTCATGATAATGACCATCTTCGAATTGCTGCAATAATGATTCAATTTGGTCGAAAGATCGGCTAACGACAGGCAATAATGCCAGCCCTTCATCGGTTAGCGCCAATCCTCTTGGCAAACGAATAAATAGCTCTAAGCCTAATTGTTCTTCCAGCGCGCGAACTTGCTGGCTTACCGCTGCCTGAGTGACGTTTAACTCCATACCTGCTCGAGTAAAGCTTAGATGGCGCGCAGATGCCTCAAAAGCTCTGAGTGCATTGAGGGGTAAACGGTAGCGAGCATTTTCAGCCATAAGATTTTCTTTTACCTCATCGAATTTTATATCGTTTTAACTCATGCCCAAAAAGCCGCATACTCCGATACCAGAATCATTCACCCTTTGGTATGTGACCAATTTTACTTGTCACTCATCATAACTAAAACTTTTATTTAAATGGACATCTGTATGAAAAATCTTTTTCGTCGCGGACGGCTGCTTGTCGCCCTGAGTTTGGCATTTACCTCATTATCTAGCGCAGCATTAACGCAATCGGATGTGGACAGCATTATTAAGCCGTTGATGAAGCAGCAACAAATTCCGGGAATGTCCGTTGCCATTTCAGTGGATGGCGAACACTTCATTTATCATTATGGCGTACAGTCCAAACAAACTCAGGTGCCAGTAAGCAACAATACGCTGTATGAAATTGGTTCTTTATCAAAAACTTTTACGGCTACGCTTGCCGCCTATGCTCAAGGGCAAGGTAAGTTAGATTTTGCGCAAACCGTCAGCCATTATTTACCTGAATTAAAAAACAGCGTATTTGATAAAGTGACCGTGATGAATTTAGCCACTCACACTTCTGGCTTATCCCTATTTGTGCCGGATGCAGTGACTAACCGTGCGGAGCTCATCCATTATTATCAGCAGTGGTCCCCTGTAAAACCTATCGGTGAATACCGTTCTTACTCCAATCTTGGTGTAGGTTTATTAGGCATGGTCACGGCTAAGCAGCTTAATCAGTCATTCCCAGATGCGATGGAAAAGATGATGTTACCGGCTTTGGGCATGAAGCATACCTATTTACAGGTACCGCACAATCAGCAAAAAAATTATGCTCAAGGGTATAACAAGCAGCATCAGCCTGTGCGTGTGACGCCGCAAATTTTAGATAATGAAGCGTATGGTTTGAAGTCTAATGCGAAGGATTTGATCCACTTTTTAGATATTAATCTGCAAGTGGCCGACGTGGCAAAACCGTGGCAAGAGGCGGTGGAAGATACACATGCTGGCGTATATATGACGGATTCGTTTGTGCAAGATTTGATGTGGGAAAGTTACCCGTGGCCGGTTTCACTCGCCCAGTTACAACAAGGTAACCGTGATGATATGGCGCTTAAACCGCAAAAAGTGGATGCCATTCAGCCACCAATGCCACCAGAATCCCGCGCACTGTATAACAAAACTGGCTCCACCGGCGGATTCGCCACTTACGCGGTATTTATTCCCGAAGAAAAAATCGCCGTCGTTCTGCTCTCCAACCAATGGTACCCAATCCCGGAGCGCATCAACACCGCCTACCAGCTGATCGAAAAAGTGAAGCACTAGCCCTGCGGAATATGCAGAGTGTGGGATGTGGGATGTGGAGTGTTTTAGATAACTATCTAATAAACATCCAATGTTCTAAATAGTTCGCGCTAGAGCAAGGCGGCAAAATTCGGATATCTCGGGGAGCATACAAAAGTATGTGACCCGAGTAGCCGAATAAAGCCAACGCAGCTATCGCACGAAATATAAAGAAAATTTAATACTCAAAATAGTTCGTGTTGTAGCTAGGCGGCAAGAGAAGCTAAGCCCTAGGAGCATACACAAGTATGTGACTAGGGTTAGCGAACGTAGCCAACAACGCTACAGCACGAAATATGAAGAGTATTCAGATGACGCGGGAGAATTGGCGCTGCCTCATCTGACTTCTAAGATAAACATCAAAACACATACACACATTGCGGATCAGCAAACGCCCTTGAGGCGTCACTTTAATTCCCTTCTCACTGACTTCCACCAGCCCATCTTCTGCCATTGGTTTGAGCAGTTCTAGGTCTTCTTTGAAGTAGCTTTTGAAATCGATTGGGTAGAGCGCTTCAATTTGGGCAAAGCTCAATTGGAAGTTACAGATCAACGTTTTGATTACATCGCGGCGTAGGCAGTCGTCATCTGTTAGCACTAATCCACGCCATAGAGCATGGCCTTTTTCTTCCACTTGCGCGTAGTAGGTTTTTAAATCTTTCTGATTTTGGGCATAGTTATCGCCGAGCATGCTAATCGCCGATACCCCTAATCCTAATAAATCACAATCCCCTTGGGTGGTATAGCCTTGGAAATTACGATGTAAAATCCCTTCTCGCTGCGCCACTGCCAGTTCATCTTCTGGGCGAGCAAAATGATCCATACCAATAAATTGATAACCGCCGGATGTTAGCGTTGCGATAGTATCTTGCAGGATATCCAGCTTTTGCTCCGCCGTTGGTAGGTCTTCATCTTTGATTTTACGCTGCGCTGCAAATAAATTCGGCAAATGAGCGTAGTTGAAAACGCTTAGACGATCAGGTGCTAGCTCCGCCACTTTTTTCAACGTAAACGCGAAGCTTTCGGGGGTCTGTTTTGGCAAACCGTAAATTAGGTCGATACTGGTTGAAGTGAAGCCAGTCTCTTTGGCACGTTTAATGAGCGCAAAAATAAACTCTTCATCTTGCTCGCGGTTAACCAGAACTTGCACTTCTTTATTAAAATCTTGAACACCCATGCTTAGACGGTTAAAGCCTTCGCTGCGCAGATGGTCAATCATGTCGAGTTCTATTTCACGGGGATCTACCTCGATGGACATCTCGGCATCTGGTGCAAAATGAAAATGTTTTTTCAGCAAGCCAACTAAATGGCTCACTTGTGCCTTGTCTAGATACGTTGGTGTACCGCCGCCCCAGTGCATTTGAGTCACTGTGCGGTTTTTAAGTAACGCAGCACGCTGGATAATTTCTTTTTCAATGACTTGTAAATACTCATCCGCTTTATGTTTTTGGCGAGTGACCAGCTTATTGCAGCCGCAGAAATAGCACAGTTTATGGCAAAACGGGATATGGACGTACAGAGACAAAGGGCGGTCAGGATAACGTTGGGTTGCCTCAACAAAAGCCTGTTCGTTGTAGTCTTGATTGAACTCTAAGGCTGTTGGATAAGAGGTATAACGTGGGCCTGAATAGTTATATTTCTGGATGAGAGAGAGATCCCAAACAATATTTTGCTCTGACATTGATATTCCTTAATTGACCACAAGCTCGAAAGCATCACTGTTAATTATATCTCTTTAGATTATTTTTTAGCTATTTATGTAAAGAGTCTATACCGCAAAGATTATAGCGATGTTAGGAAAAACAGATCTGATGCAACATCAAAGAAAAGGAAGGTAGGCGAGAAATTAAGCAGCATTCCTCCCGCCTGCCGCGGGAGGAACAAATAGAGAGGCAATTATTTACTTTTTAAGATGCGCATAATGTCATCAAATTTCTCTTCTTCCTCTTCATCACCCTCTTCTTCAGCATATTCAATGCCAAGAGTGTTCATCAGCTCATCAATACGGTCTAAGCATGTTTCAACATATTTTTGCTCTTGCGCCGTAATCGTTTCACCTTCTTCCAAGCGCGCTAATAACGCATCTAAACGATCGTCACTTTCCAACATTTCCAGTTCTTTTTCTGGGGTCAGTTTTTCTTTAGCAACTGGCTTCTCTTTCACAACTGGACGTGCTGTTGGCTTGTTATCTTCCACAATTAATGGAATGGGTTTTTTACTGCCAATACGTGGGTCAGCCTGAACATTTTGTCCATTTTTTTGACCATTTGAAGACTCGTCTTGATTACGGCTACCAGACTTATGCCCGCGATGTTTTTTCTCGCGCTTACGCTCACGACCTTCCGCGTTAATTTCTTCTTTCGTCTTACGGTATTTTTTCTTTGGATTGCTGGTCGGTTTTTTTGGTGAATTCATGGTTTGCTACCTTGATAAAATCAGTTTCTGCTGCGGAATCTAGCAGGATCCTTTTAGCGGTGAAAGCACTACTTTGCAATTGTAGGTGAATTTTATCTCACTTTGCATTCGCAGCAATACTTTAATGATTATACCTTAAATAATTTGAGTTGCATGCAAGCAACAAAAGGGAAGCTCGTTGAAGGGTCTTGTACTAAAAATAGAGAGTCACCTTGAGCAATATTCTAAATAATTCAAGTTGCTTATGTTGTCCAATGCTCTAAATAGCTGTATCGCCAGAAAACAGAAAACCATCTTGAGTAATATTCTAAATAATTCAAGTTGCCTAAGCATTCCAATGCTCTAAATAGTTTGTGCTGTAGCAAGGCGGCAAGAGTTGCTAATCCCTAGGAGCATACATAAGTATGTGACTAGGGTTAGCAACCGAAGCCAACGCTGCTACAGTGCAAAATATGACGAGCATTCGAGCATATTAGGCGTCGACGAGAACCATTTTTAACAAGAACATCGCTGCTACAAGGATCACACACAGACCCAGATCACGCCAGCGCCCTGTACCAATCTTCATCGCACAGTACGCGATAAAGCCTAGCGCAATACCTTCTGTAATCGAGAAACTAAATGGCATCATTACCGCAGTTATAAACGCTGGAACGGATTCCGTTAAGTCATCCCATTTCACACGCGTTAAGCTTGAAGTCATCAGAACGCCAACATAAATCAGCGCACCTGCGGTTGCATAGGCTGGAACCATTCCTGCCAGCGGAGAGATAAACATAGTCAGCAGGAATAACACACCGACGACAATCGCGGTTAAGCCCGTACGGCCGCCTACGGATACCCCTGAAGAACTTTCGATATACGCTGTTACGGACGAAGTCCCCATTGCAGAACCGGCTACCGAACTTAAGCTATCTACATACAGCGCTTGCTTCATGCGAGGGAAAGTCCCGCGCTCGTTGGTAATACCTGCTTTGTCTGTTACCCCAATCATGGTGCCTGAGGAGTCAAACAGGTTCACCAACATAAAGGCAAAGATAACCCCAGAAAGTGCGAGATCCAGTGAACCAGCAAAGTCCACTTGTCCAACAACACTGCTAATGCTTGGTGGCATTGAGAAAATGCCCGTATATTTCACATCACCCAGTGCTAAGCCAATCAGCGTAGTCACGGCGATAGACACCAATACTGCCGCATGGATATTACGCGCCGCTAAAATGGCAATAATGAAAAAGCCTAATGCCCCTAGCCACACATTATGGTGAGTTAGGTTACCAATCGACACTAAGGTATCTGGGTTTGCAACGATAATACCGGAGTTTTTCAGTCCCATCATGGCGATAAACAGACCGATACCGCTGGTGATCCCCACTCGTAAACTCAGGGGAATATTGGCGATGATCCAGTAACGAATACGGAATAACGTCAGAATAAATAATCCAACTGCGCCCCAGAATACAGCGCCCATAGCGACTTGCCATGAATAGCCCATCGCCCCAACAACCACAAAGGCAAAGAAGGCGTTTAGCCCCATCGCAGGTGCAACGGCAATAGGTAAGTTAGCCAGTAAGCCCATTAAAATACTGCCGAGGGCGGCGATTAAACAGGTGGTTACGAATACCGCTTTGATATCCATACCAGCTACAGACAAAATTTGTGGGTTAACAAAAACGATATATACCATCGTCAGGAAGGTGGTGAACCCTGCAACGACCTCTGTTCTTGCGGTGGTACCGTGTTCTTGTAATTTAAACACACGCTGAAACAGACCCTGCGATTGCGAGGAGCCAGATGATTGATTAGTCATTAAAATGCGCCTTGTCGAAATGTCATGCCCTAGATTGCCAATGGATGCGTGGTGGGCACGAAAAAAAGTTTTTTTCGGCTCATGGTACAACTAAACGATGCAAAAGAAAACGATTGCGTCATTTTAAATAAGTCGCATTTCCTAACTGACTGATACTGTAAATGAATATCGAGGGAGACATGGCGGTTGTCACACCGCCATTGGGGCTTTCGCCGCCTTTGTGCGATTAAGAAAGCGCAATCAGCTTTTGACGTCGCCAAAACAGCCAACCGCGTTTTGCTGAACGGCTGCGCGCTGCACTTTTATCACTGAGTTTTTTCGCCACTTGATTGGCAATAATTTCGACTGACAGGCACATCACAAAGTAGATAAATGCCACAAACAGGAATACTTCCAGCGGGTAGATCATTTCACGGTTATTCACCTGTGTTGCTAGGAATGACAGCTCCGCCACCCCTACAATATACGCCAGGGAGGTATCTTTAATTAACGCAACCCATTGGTTAATAAAGGAAGGTACCATCATGCGTAAAGCTTGAGGTAACACCACATTCCACAGCACTTGCCAGCGGTTAAATCCGAGAGAAAGCCCGGCGTTCCATTGCCCTTGGCTGATAGCTAAAATTCCTGCTTTCACGCCGTGGGCTAAATAGGCTGAGGTGATCAGCGCTAATGCACACACCACTGCCGTCACGCCCGGAATTTCCGTTCCGAAGACAATAGGCAATAGAAAGTAAGTCCAAAAAATCAACATGATAACGGGAATCGCGCGGAAAAAGCCTAAAACGGCGGCAAATAGATTCACCCAGAAGCCACGTAGCATCGCCAGCGCAATACCGCCCAATGTGCCGAGGACAATAGACGCGGCACCAGCCAATATGCTCATAATTAGCGTTAGAGCGGCTCCTTCCAGTGGTCCATCAGGGTAAGCCCCAAATAGCAAATATTGCCAGTTATCTGTAATGACTGAAAAATCCATCTTATACCCCCTGAGCCAACTGACGCTGTTGTCGCCATTGACCCCAGCCTTCCATAAAGGCGATGATTGCGATGTACAGTACCGTTGCTAAACCAAATGCAGCAAATGTTTGTAATGATTGGCTATCTACTTGACGTGATACATAAGAGAGCTCTGCCACCCCGATCGCCATCGTTAATGACGAGTTTTTGACGACGTTCATGTATTGCCCTAACAGCGGCGGTAACGCGATTTTTACGGCTTGCGGTAAAATCACTAAGCGCATGGACTGCCATGAGGTAAGCCCCAAAGCGAGAGCCGCTTGTTTCTGTCCTTGCCGCACTCCTCGGATACCCGAGCGCACTTCTTCCGCAATGAAAGGCACGGTGTATAACGTTAAACCGACAAATCCGGCTAAAAATTCAAAGGACGGCCAACCCAATGTAACCCCTAAAATTTCAATTTCATGGGGAGTATTCAGCCATTCCATGGCTGATTGAGGGAGAATTTCTCCCGAGGCGAAGTACCAAAAAAACAGTTGCACTAGTAGCGGTGTATTACGGAAAATCGAAATATAAACGGTCACAAACCAGCGTAGCGGCGCGATTTGGCTGTCTCTTGCCGAGGCGGCAATAAACCCTAATAGCGTGGCAGCGATGATCGTACAAATCGAGATCCAGACTGTGAGCAAAAAACCATAGCCAAACCACTCAAGGTATTGTGGTGCTAGTAAATGCGCAGACCAGAAGTCACCGCTGAAAAATTTGTCGAACATATTTCGCCTCGCTATAACTGACAACCCCTGCAACATGGCAGGGGCGTTTATTCTCACTAAACTACATGACTAACTTAAGATTTAGGCTGTTCGCTCAATGGGGCAAATTTGAATTCACCACGAGGTTGTGCCGCTTTGGTGTCTGGACCAAACCAACGGTTATAAATCTCGTTCGCTTTGCCTTCTTTCTCCAGTTTCAGCAAGGTGGCATTCACGTTCTCAATTAAACGCGTTTCCCCTTTGCTCGCGCCTAACGCTTGATATTCTTTAGTTAAGCTAAACGGTGAGATTTCAAAGTCTGCTTTCACTTTTTCTGGCAAATTACCTAGCAAGCCCACCAGCTTCGCATCATCTTGGGTAATCGCTTGAACGTTGCCATTACGCAGCGCGGCAAAGGCTTGGGGAGTGTCATCATAAGAAATCACTTTGGTATTTGGGAAACGTTCACGCAGAGTCACTTCCTGCACCGTGCCTTTATCTGCACCAATACGCAGCGGCGCGATATCTTCAGGGGTTTTCAAGACACCTTTACGAGCAATGAACTTCTGCCCGGTCGCAAAATCAGGAATGGAGAAATCCACCTGTTTTGCACGCTCGTCTGTAATTGTGAAGTTGGCACCAATCAGGTCAACTTTACCGGATGTGAGCAATGGAATGCGGTTAGCTGGGTTGGTTGGACGCAGCTCTAATTTCACGCCAAGATCATCAGCAATCGCTTGGGCGATATCGATATCATAGCCAGCAAGTTTTTTGGTTTTAGGATCAATAAATCCGAATGGGGGATTACTGTCAAAAACAGAAATGCGGATCACTCCCGCTTGTTTAATATCATCTAATTTATCTGCGCTAGCGACATTCGCTGTTAGCGCCAGACCTGCAACTAAAAGTGCGGAAGTAAGAAAACGTGCTTTCATTGAATGCCCCTAACGGTAAATTTGCGTAAATTGACCATCACAAGCTATCAACTATTTCTTAGCACTTGAAATAATATTAAATAATATATTTATATCAATTTGGAATATGGGTAGACATAAAAAAAGGGGTGAAAATCCATCGGAGCGACCCCTAAAATGTTGCAGATTAAGACTCTTATCGAGCAAGAAGAAAATGAAGAAGATGAACACTGAGGTGCGAACACCTCAGTGGTTTAGCGATTACTCTTTGTTGCTGTCTTTCGAGCTAGTCAGCATTTTTTCAAGGCTATCTCCACCTACATGGCGGAAATCTTGCCCTTTAACATAGTAGAAAATAAATTCACAAATATTCTGGCAACGGTCACCGATACGCTCAATGGAGCGAGCACAGAACAGCGCAGTTAAGACGCTTGGAATGGTACGCGGGTCTTCCATCATGTACGTCATTAACTGACGAACAATCCCTTCGTACTCTTGGTCTACCTTTTCGTCTTCACGATAAATACGGATAGCTTCTTCCAAGTCCATGCGCGCAAAAGCATCCAGCACGTCATGCAGCATTTGCACGGTATGGCGACCTAATGACTCCAAGCTCACCAATAATGGCTGGTGCTGCTGAGAGAATTTTTCCAGTGCGGTTTGGCAGATTTTATCCGCGACGTCACCGATTCTTTCCAGTTCAGCGATGGTTTTTGAGATTGCCATAATCAAACGCAAGTCGCTTGCTGTTGGCTGGCGCTTGGCGATGATTTTGACGCACTCTTCATCGATTGCCACTTCCATCATGTTAACTTTGTGGTCGTTGGCAATCACTTCTCGCGCTAGGGCTTCATCCTGATTATGCATCGCAGTGATAGCCTTGGTGAGCTGTTCTTCAACTAGCCCTCCCATGGTCATCAACTCAGTATGGATATGTTCCAGTTCAGCATTGAACTGCCCTGATATATGTTTGTTGTGGTTCAGCGTATCCATCGTCGGCTCCATATCAACCGTAGCGGCCAGTAATATAATCTTCAGTTTGTTTCATTTCTGGGGTGGTGAACATCTTGTCAGTGTTGTTAAATTCCACTAACTCACCCAAGTACATAAATGCCGTGTAATCAGAACAGCGTGCCGCTTGTTGCATGTTGTGGGTCACTATCACTACGGTATATTCTGATTTCAATTCCGTGATCAGCTCTTCAATACGCCCCGTTGAGATTGGGTCCAGAGCAGAACATGGCTCATCGAGTAACAGAACTTCTGGGCGAATGGCGATACCTCGCGCAATACACAGACGCTGTTGCTGTCCACCAGAGAGGCTGTAGCCACTTTGGTGAAGTTTATCTTTGGTTTCATTCCACAGTGCCGCTTTTGTCAGTGCCCACTGTACACGCTCGTCCATTTCGACGCGGGACAGCTTTTCAAACAAACGCACACCGAACGCGATATTGTCGTAGATAGACATCGGGAATGGCGTTGGTTTTTGGAACACCATACCGACTTTCGCACGTAATAACGCGATGTCTTGTTTGTCCGTCAGAATGTTTTGACCATCAAGTAAAATTTCGCCCTCAGCGCGTTGCTCACCATACAGTTCGTACATTTTGTTGAATGTACGCAGCAGCGTAGATTTACCACAACCTGATGGGCCGATAAACGCAGTCACTTTGTTCTTTTCAATGTCTAAAGAGATATTCTTCAGCGCGTGGAATTTTCCATAGTAGAAGTTAAGGTCGCGAACTTTAATTTTACTGTTTGCAATATCGTTTGCATTAATCATGGTGACTTCTCTCTATCAATTCTTTTATTCGTCTGGGATTAGTGTTTTTTCTGTGCAAACACAACACGGGCAATGATATTGATTAACAGGACACATAAGGTGATAAGGAGAACCCCTGCCCATGCTAATTGCTGCCATTCAGAGAACGGACTCATTGCAAATTTGAAGATAGTCACTGGTAAGTTAGCAATTGGCTCATTCATGTCGGTACTCCAGAATTGGTTCGACAGTGACGTGAACAGCAGCGGTGCGGTTTCCCCCGCAATACGCGCGATAGCCAGCAAAATACCGGTAATAATCCCAGATACAGATGCTTTTAATGTAATGGATAAAATCATTTTCCATTTTGGGGTGCCCAGTGCATATGCCGCTTCACGCAGGCTATCTGGCACGAGCTTCAACATATTCTCAGTGGTACGGATAACAATTGGGATTTGCAGTAATGCAAGTGCAATCACGCCAGCCCAACCTGAGAAATGCTGTACTTGAGCCACCACAATGGTGTAAACAAACAGACCAACGACAATTGAAGGCGCAGATAACAGAATGTCGTTAATAAAACGCGTCACCGAAGCTAACCACGATTTGCGACCATATTCCGCTAAGTAGATGCCCGCTAAAATCCCTAATGGTGTTCCGATAACGGTCGCCCACAAGATAAGCAATCCACTTCCCACAATGGCGTTCGCCAAACCACCGCCTTCTGTATTTGGCGGCGGTGTCATTTCGGTAAACAGATTGAGGGACATACCATCAATCCCTTTCGTTACCGTGGAGAATAAAATCCACACTAACCAAAACAGACCAAATGCCATCGTCAGCATGGAGACTAATAATGCCATTCTGTTGACTTGACGACGCCATGCTTGACGGCGTGCGCGCTCTTTTTGATTCACTACAACAGGCTCATAAGTCGACATATTAGCGTCCCTCATTCTTAGCAAGGCGCATTACCATCAGCTTGGAAATCGCCAGAACGATGAAGGTAATCACAAACAGAATTAAACCAAGTTCCATCAATGCCGCCGTGTGTAAACCACTTTCCGCTTCAGCAAATTCGTTCGCCAGCGCGGAGGTAATACTGTTACCCGGCATAAACAGTGAAGGGCTATCGAGTTGGTATGTGTTACCGATGACGAAGGTGACCGCCATGGTTTCTCCCAGTGCACGACCTAGCCCCAGCATCACTCCACCAATCACCCCATTACGGGTATAAGGCAGAACGATATTCCAAATTACTTCCCATGTAGTACAGCCAATTCCATAGGCTGACTCTTTCATCATCACAGGAGTTTGTTCAAATACATCGCGCATTACTGAGGCGATGTAAGGAATGATCATAATGGCGAGGATAATACCCGCCGCAAGAATACCGATACCAAACGCAGGACCGGTGAATAACTCGCCAACAATTGGAATGCTCGACATGACATTACCAACTGGTTCTTGGAAGTATTCTGCAAATAACGGTGCGAAGACAAACAGTCCCCACATACCATAAACAATACTTGGGATCGCAGCGAGAAGCTCAATCGCAATACCTAATGGGCGTTTTAACCAGTTAGGCGCTAGCTCTGTTAAGAATAATGCGATACCAAAACTCACAGGTACGGCGATAATCAGAGCGATTAATGATGTGACGATGGTGCCGTAGATAGGCACTAATGCACCAAACTGTTCTGCTGGCGCATCCCATTCTTTATTCCACAAAAACGAAAACCCGAATTTCTGCATACTTGGCCAAGATGCGAAAATCAGGGAAATAATAATGCCACCAAGCATGAGGAGAGTGATTAGCGCTGCTATTTTGACTAATGCACTAAAAATCACGTCGCCCGATTTACTAGGGGCTTTGAATGCCGTTATTTTTTCGGCCATGCGCTTTGTTCTCATTCCATGCCTACTTTTCAGTAGGACTTACGTTACTACGGTGAATAAGCGGGAGCTATTCCTCAGCACCCGCTTACCCTTTTCCAACCCGAGGGGCACTTAGAACAGTGCTTTACCTTGGCTATCTTTTACTTCTGTTTTCCATGCTGCACGTACTGCGGTCACAACTTCTTGAGGTAATACAGCATAATCTAATGCTTCTGCTTGTTTACCGCCTTTGTCGTAAGCCCAGTTGAAGAAATCAAGAACCGCTTTACCTTTCTCAGCATCCGCTTGTTGCTTGTGAACTAAGATGAATGTGGTGGAGGTAATTGGCCATGCGTTAGCGCCTTCACGGTTAGTCAGGTCTTGTGCAAATGATTTGGACCAATCCACTTTTTTCGCTGCTGCGCTGAAGCTTTCACCTGTTGGTGAAACTGGCTGACCATCTGCAGAAATCAGCTTAGTATACGCAAGATTATTCTGTTTTGCGTAAGCATATTCTACATAGCCGATAGAGCCTGGCAGACGTTGAACAAAGGCTGCAACGCCATCATTACCTTTACCACCTACGCTGTTTTTCGGCCAGTTAACCGTTGAACCTGCACCCACTTCATCTTTCCAGTTTGAGCTAACTTTTGCTAAGTAGCTTGTGAAGACGAATGTGGTACCAGAACCATCAGAGCGGCGAACCACAGCGATGTTTTGGTCAGGTAATTTTACGTTTGGATTCAGTTTTGCGATGGCTGGGTCATTCCATTTAGCAATTTTGCCTAAGTAGATGTCGCCCAGAGTTTTACCATCAAGAACCAGTTGATTAGACTCGATGCCTTTAACGTTTACCGCTAAAACCACGCCACCAATCACGGTTGGGAATTGGAATAAGCCGTCTTCTTTGAGTTTTTCATCAGTCAATGGCGCATCAGACGCACCGAAATCAACTGTTTTCGCATTAATTTGTTTTACACCACCAGAAGAACCGATCCCCTGATAGTTAATTTTATTACCTGTTTCTTTCTGATAAGTATCTGCCCACTTCGCATAAACAGGAGCAGGGAATGTCGCGCCAGCTCCGGTCAGGCTGGTAGCAGCAAAAGAAGACATTGCAGTCAGAGATAAGGTTGCTGCCATTACGCTTGCTAGTGTGGTACGCATCATTTTCATAATCCCTCCGGGGATGTAAGAAATAATCAAGTATTAAATTATTGGGTGTATGTCACGGTAGGGAAAATAGGACAATTGAGTTACGGCAATATGTCATCTTTATGACAGTTTTATGACATTTGCGGATTTTATCGACATGATTAAGTGTAGCAGAAGGGTACAAAAATGATTATTTTCTTATTTTTCAATCAACTAAATAAGATTAATGAATATGACAGCTTAGCGTTTGGAATATGACATGTTGTCATAAATGAAAAAATTTCTTTCTCTTTTATTCTTTCTATCTTTCTATCTTTCTATCTTTCTATCTTTCTATCTTTCTATCTTTCTATCTTTCTATCTTTCTATCTTTCTATCTTTCTATCTACACAGTATATCTCTAAGTATTTCAGCTTGTAGGTAGGCGACAAGAGAAGATATCTCAGGGAGCATACACAAGTATGTGACCTGAGTAGCTGAGCGTAGTCAACACCCCTACAAGTTGAAATACGACGAGATATCAGTCTTCACGTTCTTTTAGGGGGAGAAGAGCCCGTATAGCAAACCCGCCGCGCTCGCTTTTATGGATCTCAATGTTCCCTTCATGGGCATCAATAATTCTGCGAATTATCGCGAGTCCCAGCCCTGTACCTTTGTTGCTACGGGCTTTTTCACCCTGTACGAATGGCTGGAATAGGCGTTGAATGTCTTCTTCTTTGATCCCTGCGCCGTCATCCTCAACTTGAAACCAAACGTAATCTTCGTTTTTACCACTGCTGACTTTGATCCAGCCATTTCCGTAGCGATAAGCGTTGACTATCATGTTGGTAATTGCGCGTTTGATAGCAAGATGGTTACCGTTGAACATCACCGGCCCTGGGACTAAATTGGTTTCAATTTCACCCACGACGTTGGTTTCAGCAACAACAGCTTCGTTGAGAATAGCGTTAAGGTCGCAGAACTCCATATCCATCTCTTGCCCTGTTTTCAGGTAAGACATGAATTGACCGATGATTGCGTCGCACTCTTCAATATCTTTGTTGATAGATTCAGCGAGATAGCCATCTTCAGGCCCCATCATTTCCGTCGCGAGACGAATGCGGGTTAGTGGCGTTCGAAGGTCATGACTGACCCCTGCCATTAATACTGTACGGTCATTTTCGAGGGATTTTATCCCTGCCGCCATATGGTTGAACGAGCGAATAGCCGCGCGAACCTCTGTGGCACCTTTCTCTTGCATCGGTGGCATAACATGCCCCTTACCGACCTCACCCGCGTGATATTCCAGCTCTAATAATGGCTTGTTTTGATAGCGAATATAGAGCCAAACCCCCGCAAAGATAGTGAGGAAGACCGTGAGTGTATAGCGGAAAACTTGAGAAAACTGATTTTGACCGATTTCGGTGAGTGGAACGCGCACCCAAATATCTGGTGCTAGGTAGGATGTTAACCACAATATCGGATACTCACGCCCAAGTTCCAGATGCACGCTGGCCTTGCCACCTAAGTATTCCGACATGTTTTCACTTAGAAAATCATACTCTTTTGCCCAGTTTAATCCCTCTTCCATCGCCGCTGAATGGGCGTAAAAGGTAATACCGAGCTCATTGTAGATTTTTTTACGTAATGCGGGAGAGACTCGCACTGAGGTTCCATCTTGTAGAACCATTTTCTCTGTCATCAATGTACGCACTTCATAGGCAAGCACTTTATTGAACTGCTGTAAGCTTGGCATCACAACAAAATTCAATACAACCATGTAGCTGGTCACAAGGCTTGCGAACAGGAGCGCGACAAACAAAAATAACGAGCGAGAAAATGTACTACGTCGTGAGAACCTCAGTCGCTTCATGCTTTGCTTCCATCTGGAACAAATACGTAACCTAAGCCCCAAACGGTTTGAATGTAACGTGGGTGCGCAGGATCTTCTTCAATCATACGGCGTAAGCGTGAGATTTGAACGTCGATAGAACGTTCCATCGCACTGTATTCACGACCTCGAGCCAAACTCATCAGCTTGTCACGAGATAATGGTTCGCGTGGATAAGAAACTAATACTTTCAACACCGCAAACTCACCACTGGTTAATGGCATATTTTCTTCGCCTTGGAACATTTCACGGGTTCCGAGGTTAAGTTTAAATTTACCAAAAGTGATGACGGCATCATCTTGCGATGGTGCACCTGGTAACTCATTCGCTTGGCGACGCAGCACCGCACGAATACGCGCTAACAGTTCACGAGGGTTAAACGGTTTAGGGATATAGTCATCCGCACCAATTTCTAAGCCCACAATACGGTCAACTTCTTCGCCTTTCGCGGTGACCATAATGATTGGAATTGGGTTGTTTTGACTACGTAAACGACGGCAAATGGATAAGCCATCTTCCCCAGGAAGCATTAAGTCCAATACGATTAAATGAATAGATTCCCGCGTTAGGATCCTGTCCATCTGTTCAGCATTCGCTGCACTTCTTACCTGAAAACCCTGCTCGGTGAGGTAACGTTCAAGCAGAGCACGTAAACGCATATCATCATCGACGACAAGAACTTTATAACTTTCCTGCATTTATAGCCCCCAAAGTGTGGAATTTTAGAATTATTCTGCTGATGAAAGTAACAAAAATAATATTCATGCCAGTAATTTACCATTAACACTAACTTTAATGAATCATTTTACTCGTTAACTGATTAATGGCTTATAGCTAATTTCTAGCACAACGTACGTGACTTTTCCGCCCGGCGTTGTGACGACCACTTCATCATCAACCTGCTTGCCAATTAATGCGCGAGCCACTGGTGAATCGATAGAAATCCACTGCTTAGCAGGATCAAATTCATCCGCCCCCACTAACCGGAAAATTCTGATATTTTCATTATCATCTTCAAGCTTAACCCATGCGCCAAAAAACACACGCCCCTCTTGTCGAGGGTCGGGTTCAACAATTCTAAGCTGATCCAACCTTTTGGATAAAAAACGAATACGGCGGTCTATTTCCCGTAGCCGTTTTTTACCGTAGATATATTCTGCGTTTTCGGAACGATCCCCCTGGGCTGCGGCTTCAGAGACGGACTGTGTCACTCGTGGGCGCTCTTCTCTCCAAAGATATTTAAGTTCTTTGTCTAAAGCGTCCCATCCTTCACGGGTAATTAAAAGGCTCTTATTCATCTCATTAAAGGTATATAAATCGGATAATTATAATATTTTATAAAATATAATCTGCGACTTGCCTACCACTAGGCAAAAATTCTGTCTGGCAATTCTGTCTACCAGCAAGTATAACTGTGCAGTCTATTTTCACTGTTCTTTGAGTAGGTATTTAAACACGACATGAATGAAACTCTAAGCCAAATTATTGCGGCCGAACTACAAGCCCAACCGAAACAGGTGTTTTCAGCCATTACATTATTGGATGAAGGCAATACCGTCCCATTTATCGCCCGCTACCGTAAAGAGGTTACGGGGGGATTGGATGACACTCAGCTGCGTCAGCTAGAGAGCCGTTTAGGGTATTTGAGAGAGTTAAACGACCGTAAGCAAACCATTCTAAAATCCATTGACGAACAAGGTAAGCTTACTCCAGAACTCGCTTCTGCCATCAATACAACGCTGAATAAAACCGAACTCGAAGACCTTTACCTCCCCTACAAACCAAAGCGCCGTACTCGTGGGCAAATTGCAATCGAAGCGGGCTTAGAACCCTTAGCTGATACGCTGTGGAACGATCCAAGCCAATCACCGGATACACTTGCACAACGCTATGTTGACGCGGATAAAGGTGTAGCCGATACCAAAGCTGCTTTAGATGGTGCTCGCTACATTTTAATGGAGCGTTTCGCCGAAGATGCTTCCTTATTAGCGAAAGTTCGCGACTATATTTGGAAGAATGCGCACATTGTTTCTGTTGTTGCTGATGGTAAACAGACTGAAGGCGTAAAATTTAGCGACTATTTTGATCACCATGAACCGGTTGCTCAAGTTCCTTCGCACCGCGCTTTGGCCATGTTTCGTGGTCGCAATGAAGGTATTTTGCAGTTATCCCTCAACTGTGACCCTCAGTTTGAAGAGCCGCCAAAAGAGAGCTATTGCGAAGAAATTATTACTCGCCATTTAGATGTGCGTTTAAACAATGCTCCCGCTGACCAATGGCGTAAAGCCGTCATCAGCTGGACTTGGCGAGTCAAAGTGTTACTGCACTTAGAAACCGAAATCATGAGCGCCCTGCGCGAGAAAGCGGAAGAAGAAGCGATTAACGTATTCGCCCGTAATCTCAGTGATTTATTGATGGCGGCTCCTGCGGGTATGCGTACCACTATGGGCCTCGACCCAGGTTTACGTACTGGAGTAAAAGTAGCGGTCGTTGATGCGACGGGTAAAGTAATGGCAACAGATACTATTTACCCACACACAGGTCAGGCAGCCAAAGCTGCCACTATCGTTGCCGCATTATGTCAAAAATACCACGTCGAGCTGGTCGCGATTGGTAATGGAACCGCATCACGAGAAACGGAGCGCTTCTTTGCTGAAGTGCAAAAACAGTTCCCAGCAGTCACAGCACAGAAAGTGATTGTCAGTGAAGCTGGTGCCTCTGTTTATTCTGCTTCTGAGCTGGCAGCATTAGAATTTCCTGACTTAGACGTCTCTTTGCGTGGTGCAGTTTCTATTGCTCGCCGCTTACAAGACCCGCTGGCTGAACTGGTGAAAATCGACCCGAAATCTATCGGTGTTGGCCAGTATCAACATGATGTCAGCCAAACTCAGCTAGCCCGTAAGTTAGATGCGGTCGTTGAAGATTGCGTAAACTCCGTCGGCGTAGACTTGAACACTGCCTCTGTTGCGCTACTCACCCGTGTTGCAGGGTTGAGCAAAATGATCGCGCAGAACGTTGTCGATTGGCGTGATTCGAATGGTCAATTCAATGACAGAAAACAGTTACTTAAAGTCGCTCGCTTAGGACCAAAAGCCTTTGAACAGTGCGCGGGTTTCTTGCGTATCACCAATGGGGATAACCCACTGGATGCCTCAACGGTTCACCCAGAAGCCTACCCAATTGTTGAAAAAATCCTTGAAGCCGTGCGCCAGCCACTCAAAGAAATTATGGGCAATTCACAGATATTGAACGGTTTGAGTCCGCGTGAATTTACCACCGAACAGTTTGGGGTTCCTACCGTCACAGACATCATCAAAGAGCTGGAAAAACCGGGTCGTGACCCACGCCCTGAGTTTAAAACGGCAACCTTTGCTGACGGTATTGAAACGATGAATGACTTAACGACCGGCATGATCTTAGAAGGTGCAGTGACTAACGTCACTAACTTCGGGGCATTTGTGGATATCGGTGTTCATCAAGATGGTTTGGTGCATATTTCTTCCCTTTCAAACAGCTACGTTGAAGATCCTCACAAAGTCGTCAAAACTGGCGACATTGTGAAAGTCAAAGTGCTGGATGTGGATATTGCTCGTAAGCGTATTGCGCTCACTATGCGTTTAGATGAACAAGCGGGTGAAGGTAGCAGCGCACCTCGCAGTGCGGCTCCAGCGCAAGATAGAAATACCCGCAAAGCCCCTGCTTCACGAGGGAATGCGCGAGGTAATTCATCATCTAACTCTGCGGCATCTAGCAACAGTGCGATGAGTGATGCACTGGCTGCTGCTTTTGGTAAAAAGCGCTAAGACATGATGCCCTTGCCGTTTCATCGGTAAGGGCATTTATTAAAATGCATTTAATCATCTCTCAGTATTTAATTTAAACATCTTCCATTTTTCTTATAAAAATAAATTAAATAACTAATTCAATTTATTATCCGCATATTGTCTTATTTAATTATATTAATTAACAATACTAACATCTGCATTTTAGTTTTAAAAAACTCCACCAACTAAATCCCTTTTTGATCCACATCATTTAATATTGCCCGAAAAAGAGGCTAAATATAACCATGGTAGATGATTATGATTCTCATTGTTAATTAGATTTAATTTTATCTGCCATCCTATTTCTTTTAAAGATAACCACTTTTATAATAATAATTATCAATATTATTCTTAATAACACTCTCTGTAATTTAACATCGTTATTTTCATGTTAAATCAACAGAATAAACCATGATTGGAAGGTACTATGTCCATACTTCCTCAATGCAGTTATAAAATACTTGGCTTTTCACCAGAGATAAGCCCGGCCTATCGCCAAAAACTGCTTTCCCTTGGTCTGCTTCCAGGCTCAGTGTTCAAAGTTGTGCGCGTAGCGCCGTTTGGTGATCCCGTGCAAATTGAAACTCATCGCGTCAGCTTAGTATTACGCAAAAAAGATTTAGCTCTCATTAACTTAGATGAAGCTCAAGCGAACTAATTATTTTTGGATTAATTCCAATAAAGATTTTCATTTTCACGACTGGCATACACTATGAAACCATTAACTATCGGCCTTATTGGCAACCCTAACGCAGGTAAAACAACCTTGTTTAACCAGTTAACAGGGTCACGTCAGCGCGTCGGTAACTGGGCAGGAGTGACCGTCGAACGTAAAGTTGGGCGCTTCCACACACCTGAACACAAGATTGAACTTGTTGATTTACCAGGTACTTATTCCCTTACGACTATCTCAGAGCAAACCTCCCTCGATGAGCAAATCGCCTGCTACTTTATTTTAAGTGGTGAAGCCGACATGTTGATCAACGTGGTGGATGCTTCAAACCTCGAGCGCAATTTATATCTGACATTGCAGCTTGTTGAGCTAGGTGTTCCCTGCATCGTCGCACTGAACATGTTGGATATTGCCAAAAGCCAACATATCGATATCGATGTTAAACAGCTCGAAAAGCAGCTCGGCTGCCCTGTTATTCCAATGGTCTCTACCCGAGCAACAGGCCTTGAACAGCTCAAGCAAGCGATTGATAGCCATCCTCAAAACAACCAACAAGCCCTAGTGCAATATCCGCCACAACTGTTACAAACCGTGGATATGCTTTCAGAACAAATTTCTGCTCAGCAATTTAGTCAGCAGCAGCGCCGTTGGTTAGCTCTCCAAATTTTAGAAGGCGATATTTATAGCCGCCAGCGGGCTGATATCTCTGAGCAAGTATTTGCTGAAACTCGCCTTAAACTCAAAGAGACCTTGCAAGAAGAACCTGAGTTGCTCATTGCAGATGCTCGCTATCAATCCATTGCCTCAATTTGTGACGCCGCGATTAATAACAGTGCCGCTGAGCCGAATAAACTCACTCAAGCGCTGGATAAATTTATCTTGAACCGCTGGCTTGGCGTGCCAATTTTCTTGTTCGTGATGTATCTAATGTTCGTCCTTGCTATCAATATCGGTGGTGCTTTACAACCGTTCTTTGAAGGGGCGTCTGAGGCTATCTTTATTCATGGTATTCAATGGATTGGCGCAACTGCAAACTTCCCTGATTGGTTGACCGTTTTCCTTGCTCAAGGTGTCGGTGGCGGTATCAATACTGTCCTACCGCTGGTGCCACAAATCGGTATGATGTACCTGTTTTTATCTATCTTGGAAGACTCTGGCTATATGGCTCGAGCGGCTTTCGTTATGGATAGACTCATGCAAGCGCTTGGTTTACCGGGTAAATCCTTTGTTCCTTTGATTGTTGGCTTCGGTTGTAACGTGCCTTCCATCATGGGCGCACGCACCTTAGATGCACCTCGTGAGCGCTTGATCACAGTGCTTATGGCACCGTTTATGTCCTGCGGTGCTCGCTTAGCTATCTTCGCAGTATTCGCAGCAGCGTTTTTTGGTAAAAATGGCGCAAGCGTCGTATTCTCTCTCTACATTCTCGGTATTGTCGTGGCAATCCTAACAGGCCTGCTACTGAAACATACCTTGATGCGTGGTGAAGCTTCTCCGTTTGTGATGGAACTGCCGGTCTACCATGTACCTCATGCAAAAACATTGCTCATCCAAACTTGGCAGCGTTTAAAAGGCTTCGTGATCCGTGCTGGTAAAGTGATTGTTGTCGCGAGTATTTTTATCGGCGCGCTAAACAGCTTTTCGTTCTCCGGCAAACCTGTGGACAACATCAATGACTCTGCGCTGGCCTCCGTCAGTAAAGTGATCACCCCAGTATTACAGCCTATCGGCGTGCACAATGATAACTGGCAAGCGACTGTCGGTTTGATCACGGGTGCGATGGCTAAAGAAGTGGTAGTTGGGACATTAAATACCCTGTACACCGCCGAGGCGATCACCAGCGAACCTTTCGATGCCGACTCTTTTGACCTGCTCGATGAGTTAGGCGCGGCAGTCACAGATACATGGGATAGCTTAAAACAGACATTCTCCATCAGTGCATTATCTAACCCAATCGAAGCGAGTATGGGTGATGCTGAGATGGCAACAGGTTCCATGGGTACCATGGCGGCGAAATTTGGTTCAGATATCGCAGCTTATAGTTACTTAATCTTTGTGCTGCTGTATGTGCCTTGTGTGTCAGTGATGGGAGCAATCGCCCGTGAAACCAACAAAAGCTGGATGACATTCTCTATTCTGTGGGGATTAAACGTTGCTTATAGCCTTGCAGCGCTGTTCTATCAAACAGCCACATTTAGCGAACATCCACAAAGCAGCTTGATCACTATTGGTGCTGTGCTGCTGTTTAATATTGCACTCATCACCTTCCTACGCCGTATGCGCAGTCGTGTGACGTTCAATATTAAATCCAAAACAGCGCAACAGTGTTCTGGTTGTTCAAACAACAGTTGCCACTAAGGAAAATACGATGGTCAGCTTGCTGCAAGTCCGAGATTTGATTGCATTATATGGGCAAGCTGACATTGCGCTTCTGAGTTCTCAATTAAACGCCCCTGCTGCACTGGTGAACGCGATGGCTGAAAAGCTGGTCAGCATGGAGAAAATTGAGAAAGTCGATGTGAGCGCGTGCCTTACGGGTACCAGTTGTAAGGGATGCCCCGAGAGTCACGATTGCTCACATTTTGTCTATAAGATTAAATAGTTGTTTCCATTTCAGCGAATTAGCTTCTAATGCACTGATTTAGTTCAATGATTTCGCAAACTGAACCAATGTTTCACAAAACTCATCGGGATGAGAAATAAACGGCGCATGGGCACTATTGCGCATCACAACGGATAATGAATTGGGATACAACTCGTCTAATTTACCTGCAATTTTACGCGGGACTAAGCCATCTAAATAACCATAAATACGTAAGAAAGGAACCTGTAAATGGGTGAGTTCCTCACGTAAATCTTCAGTACGTAAAGATTCCAGCCCCATATTCAAGGCTTCAACCGATGGCATTGGCAGCGCCAATACCACAGATTTCAATGTACGCGCATCTTCGCGGGCGCTTTCAGTTCCCAATGTTTGCAGTGCCAGAAAACGCTCGACGGTACGCTGGAAATTTTCAGCCAGCATCTGCTCAAAATTAAGTAAGACTTCAGGCTTGATACCTTGCCACTCATCATGAGCCCCAAAGCAAGGGGAGGATGCCACGGTGATTAAGGCTTTTACCTCATTTGGGTGATCAAGCACGATGCGGCTTGCCACTAGCCCACCTAAAGACCATCCCAGCCAAATCGCATTTTTAGGCGCTTGCTCCCACACAACATTGGCCATTGATTGAATGGTCATCGGAGTGAAATCGTGACTACGCCCATAACCCGGTAAATCAACTAAATGGATGCGAAATTGCGAAGCCACTCGAGGAATAATTGTTTGCCAGACTTCGGCATTCAATCCCCATCCGTGCAGTAACACAATATCTTGTTTTCCTTCACCCACTGTCTGCCAATATAACGTCGCCATGATTACACTCTCTTCAATGTTATTTTCATTCTGATTTTTCAATCTAGGACTCACCTATGCTAGCAATGGAAGGGGTCTGTTGGCTATGCCGGCAGTTATTAAAAATTCCTCAGCAAGGAATATGCAGCTTTTGTATCAAAAGCTTACCGCCAATGCCGAAAGTTTGTCTACAATGCGCTCTCCCGTGTGAATATCACCAATTTCCTTGCGGACGCTGCCTTGTGCAGCCACCACCTTGGCAGAGGCTAATTACCGTAACGCCGTATCAAGCGCCATTACGCCAGCTTATCCATCAATATAAATTTCGTTATCAACCTCAGTTAGCCATTCCCCTGACGCGAGTATTTTTACATTATTGGTTGAATGGATATCGTCAACAGCAATGGAAAAAACCCGACTTATTGATAACCATTCCTCCCCATCCTCGGCGATGTTGGCGTCGGGGATTTGACCACATGGCATTAATTGGTGGTAATTTAACCACATGGTTAAATATTGCCTATTCGCAAAATTCATTATTGCGCTCTCGTGATACACTGACGCAAGTTTCATTAACACGTAAACAGCGCCGCAATAACCTAAAAGAGGCATTTACCCTTGAAACTTCGGTTTCAGGTCTACACATAGCTATTATTGATGATGTGATTACAACTGGCTCAACCATGCATGCAGCCGCTCAATTGTTGATTTGTGCGGGCGCGCATACTGTTGACGCGTGGTCACTCTGTCGCACCTTGTAGGATGGGTGTAAATGGGCGTATTATAACCAACTAAAGCAGTCAACTATTATTGAGCAAGAGATTATGATTAATATTACAGAAGCAGCACAGACTCACTTCTCCAAGTTATTGGAAAGCCAAGAGTCAGGAACCCAAATTCGAGTATTTGTCATTAACCCAGGCACACCAACCGCTGAGTGTGGTGTTTCTTATTGCCCTCCTGGTGCCGTAGAGGCCACCGATAAAGAGCTGAAGTTTGAAAAACTCTCTGCTTATGTTGATGAAATTAGCGCACCATTCTTAGAAGATGCTGAGATTGATTTCGTCACTGACCAATTAGGCTCTCAATTAACGTTAAAAGCACCGAACGCGAAAATGCGCAAAGTGTCTGAAGATGCGTCATTAATTGAGCGTGTTGAATACGTTTTACAATCACAAATTAACCCGCAATTAGCGAGCCATGGCGGTCGTGTTTCCTTAATGGAAATCACCGAAGATGGTTTTGCTATCCTGCAATTCGGCGGCGGCTGTAACGGTTGTTCCATGGTCGATGTGACGCTGAAAGAAGGTATCGAAAAAGAATTACTGAAAATGTTCGAAGGTGAATTAAAAGGTGTTAAAGACCTGACTGAACACCAACGCGGCGAGCACTCTTTCTACTAATAGATTCTGCTCACACGCATTTTCTACTGAGTATCGGAGCATCCTCAGCGCACCTGCGGATGCTCTTTCATGATATTTCCCCTAACTTCCCGGTATTTTATGGACCATTTTGAGACACTAACACCTGAACAAGCCTATCAGCACTGGTTAGATGGCACTGCTATCCTTGTCGATGTTCGCGATCCCCAAAGTTTTCGTGCTGGTCACGCGACAGGCGCTTATCACTTAACCAATGAGTCCCTACACCCGTTTGTCGAAAAAACTGATTATGAACAAACGATTATGGTGATGTGCTACCACGGTCACAGCAGCCAAGGCGCGGCGCAATACTTAATTAATATTGGTTTTGAATCTGTATATAGCATTAATGGCGGATTTGAGGCATGGTCACGAGAATACCCACAAGCCATTACGGCGCTCTAAACGAGACAACGTATTTATGATCCACATTATCTCTTTTGAAAACCCACGGATGGCTCAAGCGTTTGTCGATTATATGGCAGGACAAAATATCCAACTACAACTCCATCCTTCCAACGACCAACAACATTATGAACTTTGGCTCGCCGATGAGCAGCACACTGAGCAAGTACGCCAAGAGTTAGAAACCTTTTTGCGTAACCCTAATGATCCCCGTTATCTCGAAGCTAGCTGGCAAACGGGCCGCACAGATGCCCAATTTCAGTATCGAAATTATCTGACATTCAGCTATTTAAAACAGCAATCAGGCCCATTAACTATCGCCGTTATTTTGCTGTCTATCGCGGTTTATCTTTGGGTCACACTGACAGATCCCCGTATCGTTCTATACTATCTAGGCTGGCCTATTGGTGATCAGCAAAGCGAATTGTGGCGTTGGATAAGCCCGGCGTTCGTTCACTTTTCTATTTCGCACATCGGTTTCAACCTTGCGCTCTGGTGGTTCCTTGCCGGGCAAGTTGAGAAAAAAATGGGCACAGGAAAACTGTTCACCATTTTATTAGTCTCCGCATTATTCAGTAACTGGGGTCAATCCCTATTCAGTGAAAACAATTTTGGCGGTTTATCGGGTGTCGTTTATGCACTGGTTAGCTATGTTTGGATCACTGGCGAACGTCGCCCAGAAATCGGTATCGGTATCCCTCGCGGACTCATGGTATTCTCGATTATCTGGTTATTCTTCGGTTACTTTGACCTGCTTGGTATGGACATTGCTAATGCCGCACATACTTCAGGGTTAATTATCGGATTATTGATGGGAATATGGGATAATAGGCTCAGTTTTAAACACCAAGGTTCCAAATAGAACATTTTATAATTAGAGGCTAATGCTGTGAAACAAACCCAGAGACATGATGCAATTGTTGAACTTGTGCGTCTTCAGGGATATGTCAGTACTGAAGAACTTGTCGAACAGTTTGAGGTTAGCCCTCAGACCATTCGCCGAGACCTCAATGATCTTGCTGAACAAAATAAAATCCTACGACACCATGGTGGCGCAGCCTTGCCTTCGAGTTCCGTCAATACCGCCTACAATGACCGCAAAACCATGTGGTCTGAGGAAAAAGCGCGTATTGCTCAACGTGTGGCAAGCCAAATTCCTGACGGCGCAACCCTATTTATTGATATTGGCACAACCCCTGAGGCTGTCGCTCACGCATTGGTTAATCATAAAAACCTGCGCGTCGTGACCAACAACCTGAACGTCGCCACATTGCTCATGGGAAAAGAAGATTTTCGTTTGATCCTCGCAGGCGGTGAAGTTCGTTCTCGTGATGGCGGGATTGTCGGTGAAGCCACCCTCGACTTTATCTCTCAATTTAGACTCGATTACGGCATCCTGGGGATCAGCGGGATTGATATGGACGGCTCATTGCTTGAGTTTGATTATCATGAAGTCCGCACCAAGCGCGCAATTATTGAAAACTCTCGCCATGTCATGTTGGTTACCGACCACTCCAAATTTGGTCGAAATGCGATGGTTAATTTAGGTAATATGAACCTAATCAATACGTTGTTTACCACCCAAGCACCTCCAGCCAGTATCCTAAAGGTTATCGAACAGCATAACGTTCAATTAGAGCTCTGCTAGCCCCCAGCTTTAACTTTCCCAATGATGGTAGCTTGCCTACCATCAATTCTTATTTTTTCCTTTCTTTTCATTCTGTTGTCATCCCTTTGTCATATTGCCAATTTATTAAACAGATTAAATTTATACACAAAATGTTATTAGCATCACGCGCTTGTTATTTTTATGGATTACAGGTTGGCAGACGTACAAAATTTGATTACAATCAAATGAGCGAAAACGAACATTATAGAAAATGGTTCGAACATCTCAGGGGGATGCATGGAAACGAAAGACTTGATTGTAATTGGCGGCGGAATCAACGGCGCTGGTATTGCGGCTGATGCTGCTGGGCGTGGATTATCTGTACTGCTGCTTGAATCTCAAGACTTAGCGAGTGCAACTTCATCTGCCAGTTCGAAACTAATCCACGGTGGTTTACGCTACCTCGAACATTATGAATTTAGACTGGTGAGTGAAGCACTTGCAGAGCGTGAAGTCTTATTACGACTGGCTCCGCACATTGCATTCCCAATGCGCTTCCGTCTACCTCATCAGCCTCACTTACGCCCAGCTTGGATGATCCGTATCGGTCTGTTCCTGTACGATCATTTAGGTAAACGCGTTAGTCTGCCAAGCAGCAAGAGCTTAAAATTCAACCAAAACTCTGTGTTAAAACCTGAACTAACCAAAGGTTTCGAATACTCAGATTGTTGGGTTGATGATGCGCGTTTAGTGGTATTGAACGCTCAAGAAGTGGTACGTAAAAACGGTGAAGTGCGCACTCGTACAAAAGTAACTCGCGCATACCGTGAAGATGGTCTTTGGGTGGTTGAAGCTCAAGACTTACGTACTGGCGAAACTCATACTTGGAAAGCCAAAGGTCTGGTCAACGCTACGGGGCCTTGGGTTAAAGAGTTCTTCGATGACGGCTTAAAACTGAAATCTCCTTATGGCATTCGTCTGATCAAAGGCAGCCATATCGTGGTTCCACGCGCTCACAATGAACCACAAGCGTATATCCTGCAAAACGAAGATAACCGAATTGTCTTTGTGATCCCTTGGATGGATGAATTCTCAATTATCGGTACCACCGATGTTGAGTACAAAGGGGACCCTAAAGATGTGAAAATTGACGAAAACGAAGTCAATTATCTGCTAAAAGTGTATAACGACCACTTCAAAAAACAGCTTACTAAGCAAGATGTTGTGTGGGATTACTCAGGTGTTCGCCCTCTGTGTGATGACGAATCTGACTCTCCGCAAGCTATCACTCGTGACTACACTTTAGATATTCACGATGAAGAGGGTAAAGCGCCATTACTGTCAGTATTCGGTGGTAAATTAACCACTTACCGTAAACTGGCTGAAGCTGCTGTGGGTAAATTAGCGGCATACTACCCTCACGCTAGCGGACCTTGGACTAAAAATGGTCAATTACCTGGTGGCGACATCGAAGGTTGTGACCGCGATGGTTACGCACGCGTATTAACCCAGCATTACCCATGGCTCCCAGAAGGCTTAGCACTGCGTTACGCAAGAACTTACGGCAGCAACAGTAAGTTGATTTTAGCAGGCGCAAACTCACTGTCTGATTTAGGTGAAGCATTCGGCGCAAACGTCTATGAAGCCGAATTACGCTACTTAGTCGAAAATGAGTGGGTTGTAGAATTAGACGATGCGATTTGGCGTCGTACCAAATTGGGCATGTGGCTGAACGACGCTGAGAAACAGCACATTGCACAATGGCTTGCAGAGCATACTAAAGTGGCTGTGACAGCATAATCTCGCAAGAGATACGCAGTAAGATAGAATCGTAAAAAACTCGTTGTTGTACCAAAAGCGCCTATCTGTGCCCACAGACTGGCGCTTTTACCTTCAGACCCTTTTCAATTTATCTACCTTGCTTCCACCTCTCAATTCTGTTTATAATTCACCCGCAATTTTGCCCCTTCTAAAGTGAGCCTTTCCGACGATGAACTAAGTACTGCCAGAAAATATCCACAATGCCTTATTGAAGGTCATTATTTTTCTGTTCTTGGCAGACACAGTTTTCATCGCTTCTTTTTTGAAATATGCTTTTTTGAAAAAAACATGCTTCGAAAAATGATCGTGCGAAAGATAGCGTAACGTTGTCTGCCCTCTCTATTTGGAGGTCTCTATGACAATAGCTAATCCAGCTCTCGCGTGCCATTTTTCACAATTAACTATCGAGTTCGACCAAACCGCACTCTTTCCGCCATTGGGTGGTAGCTTATTTAGCCAAAAAAATGCGCTGATTGGTCACAATGGTCGTGGAAAATCCGTGTTAATGCGATTACTTGCCCAGCAACTCACTCCCACTCACGGCAAAGTTGATTGGCATTTGCCAATAATTCATGTGGATCAACTCAACCGCTTAACGGGCGACACTATTGCTCAAGCGCTAGGTATTGATGTACTTTGGCAAGCCTTTTCGCGCATTGAACAAGGTCACGGCACCATGACCGATTTCGAGCTAACGGAAGATAATTGGCATCTGCCCGCAACATGGGAAATGCTGTTAGCGTCTGCACAGCTAACGGCATCAATGGATATCCCTATTGAACAACTGAGTGGCGGTGAACGCACTCGCTTAGCGCTATGTCGTGCATTTTTACATCCTGACCATTTTCTTTTGCTCGACGAACCCGACAACCACCTTGACCAACAAGGACGCCAATGGCTAAGTGAAAAACTCAGTCAGCACAAAGCCGGCTGTTTAGTCATCAGCCATAACCGGCATCTTCTTGAAAAAATGGATGCTATTTTTGAATTAACCGACAAAGGCTTAGTGGAATACGGCGGAAATTACACCCTGTATGATGAGCAAAAAACCTTTGCTATCAATGCTATTGAAGCCGAAGGCGAACAACTTGAAAAACAGATCCGCCAAGAGAAAAAACAGCAGCAAGCCACCCTACAAAAAGCCGCTCAACGACGCAAGCAAGGTGAAAATATTCGCTATGGTGGTTCTCAATCCTTACTGTTGCTCGATATGCAGAAAAACCGAGCCGAAAAAAGGCAATCCAATGTGGCAGAGCGTCATCAGCGAGTATTAGGCGAATTACAACATCAACATCAGCAGAATCAAGACAAAGTCAGCCATATTCAGCCTCAAAAAATGGTACTCAATTACCAAAGCGAAGGCGGAAAAATGCGCATTTTTGTCTCCCAACTGAAACTCCCTTATGGGCAAACTGCGCCACTCTCATTTACCGCTTATAGCGGTGAACATTGGCATATTCAAGGACGCAATGGCTCTGGGAAATCCACCCTATTGAAAGTGTTGGCAAATAAGTTGCAGGCACTTTCTGGGGAATCTCGCATCAGCGGTGCTTTTTGCTATTTAGATCAACATCTGAATCTTTTGGATAAATCGTTACCGGTTGCCGAGGCTCTCTATCAATATCAGCCAGCGATTTCCGTAGAGCAGTGGCGCACTCAGTTGGGTATGTTACGTATTCGAGGGGATAAATCGTTACTGCCGTTGGGCCAGCTCAGCGGTGGTGAGCAACTCAAAGCGACGCTGCTAGCTCTGACGCATAGCCCTCATCCTCCCGCCGTTTTACTGCTCGATGAGCCAGACAATCACTTAGATTTAGATTCAAAACAGCTATTAGAAGGGCTATTACGGGATTACCAAGGGACGCTGCTACTGGTTTCTCATGATGAAGCATTTGTGGAGCAGTGCAATATTACCCATGATTTACAACTAGGCAGTTAATAAAGATTAAATAAACTGTACGGGCTGTGTTTCGCAGCCCTTTCTTAATTCACAAAGGTATTTTTAATGCGGGCAGAAACCAGAAAATAGGGAACCCAAATCAAGCAATAAAAGCTGCCATTAAAAAAGCTAGTAATGTAGCTATAGTCGATTTCGAGGTGAAACGCGACGGGAAAAGCGATGCGTGAGGCACCAATCACCGCAACATAGAGCATCATCGTAATGATAAATAGCCACTTAACCATGGATTTCTTTTTAAATACCGCAATAAATGACCCCACCATTAATGCGATAATTACCCCAAGGCTGAGCTGCACAGCATAAAAACCAGAGGCAAATCCTGACATATAAAAGTCCGATGCTGGGTTCGTTGCCAATGACCAAGCACCTTGAACCTCAGCAATATCATTCACCATCATTTTGATCAAATTCCCCAGCATATACAGCTGACCTAGCAGAGGTAAAATAAGCCAGCCACCAATCCCTTGGAGGGATTTTTGAGGTTTACTATGACTCTGCACAGGTATTTGAGCCGCGGGTAATGATTCGGGGTTAGATGATAAATTTACATCCATAGTGATAACCTTTTTTATTCTTTATGTTCTTTGAGTTTTTCGTCAATAAATGCTTTCAATACCAATGCCTGATTATGTTGCGTATCTTTGGCGCTGTATAACAATGTGATATCACCTTGCTGCGCTTTCGCAAATACGGCGTGCCATTCATCACTTTGCTGAAGTTCTTGCTGATATTGCGTCACAAACTGCTCAAACTGGTCAGTATGTTGGTGAAACCATTTGCGCAATTCATTGGAGGGCGCGACCGCTTTATTCCATTCATCACACTGCAGATCCACCTTTTTGATCCCTCGAGGCCACAGCCTATCCACCAAAATGCGATAACCATCCTGAGGGCTACAAGGGTCATAGACTCGTTTACAGTAAATCATCAGCAGGCTCCACGATCATTGGGGTTCACTAATTAATAAACGTATTGCGAACACGCACAGAGACAAAAAAGTAAGGCACCCAGACGAAGCAACCAAATAATCCTCGTATCAATTCACGAATATCATTGGAATCTATTTCGAGGTCTAACAATTGATTGGCGAGCACCAAATCAAAAATCATCACAGCCAATGAAAAAATTTGAAAAAAGGCATACACCTTAATAATTAATTTTTTCTTAGTGAAAAAAAGATAACAAAGATACAGAATTGTACCGTAAATAATCGCGTTACCAACCACTTCAAAATATATCAATTCTTTGAATAGCGGTACGAAATAGTCTGAACCCGGTGACGTCAATTCGCTCCAGTATTCAATCACTTCTTGATTATGATGCCAAAGTCTAAACGGCATAAATAGTGCCGAGAAAATCACCCCAAGTAAGGGAAGAATTAACCATCCACCGATGCCATTTAATTCAGGCTTAGGCTTTGGTACAGGGTGCATTTCATTATTTTCTGCGCTCATCTTCACATCCTTGATTTAATTTATGCAGTTAATCTGCTCACCGACTTGCGCAAGAATTTGCTGAATAGGTATGAGCAAGTTAAATTAGCACATGATTATCTGAATCACCTTTTTGCTAAGCTAACATACTCTAACGGCTAAAAATGTAGCGCTTGACGTTTTTTGTCAAAATTTAACCAAAAATGAGTATAAATCAGAAGAAGACGAACTATGGCATCAACGCAATCCGTTTCTATATCACTGCCACTTCATTACCGTATTGATGATTTTTTTGCCTTTCACTTGCGGGATCCGCAAAATATCGCCGAGATTGTTGAAAAAAACACCTTGCGCAAAGGGGTTATCTGGCAGGAACGTGCTGCGCAAATTCGCCTATCCATTAACGACCAAGCCACTGACAATAAACAAGCAATATTGCAGCTTGATGTTGATAATACAGAAACCTCGCCTTCCTTAAATGAGCTACACACGCTTGCGATTCATTTACTCGGATTGAATCAACCCGTTGAGCAATTTGAAGAAAAATACCTTACCCACCCAATACTCGGTAAACTGATTACACCACAGCGAGGTGTGCGAGTGTATCAATCAGCCACTACTTTTGAAGCGCTCGTATGGGCAATTATCGGCCAGCAGATTAGTGTTCTTGCCGCCATTGCCATCCGCCGACGTTTTATTCAAGCTGTCGGGCAGCAGCATTCATCAGGAATTTGGTGCTTTCCCACCGTCGCCTCAGTCATCAATGTGAACGATGAAATTTTACGACAAGCGGGTTTTTCTCTTGGAAAAATCATCGCCTTACGCGGGCTTTGTGACGCTATTCAAGCGGGTGAATTAGACCTAGACAACGCCGTTACCCCTGAAAACGTCCATGATGTCACCGAAAAATTGCTAGCTATCAAAGGTATTGGACCTTGGACAGTAAGTTATGGATTGCTGCGCGGATTTAATTACTTAGATGGCTCCCTACATGGGGATGTTGCCGTGCGGCGCAATCTACAAACCTTATTAGCCCAAGATGCGCAACCGTCCGCGAAAGAAACCCAACAATGGTTAGCCCAATTTGCACCGTGGCGAGCACTGGTTGCCGCTCATCTTTGGCGCAGCCAATCCGCTGCGGGTTATTAAACAAATAATCATGTTTTCACCTACCTTAGATATCAAAAATTAAGGTTGACTTAAAGTTAGCTTGAAGATGTAGCATTACTATTTCGATTTATCTAAGAGAATAAATAAATTCTTTAAAACTTAAGCTGCCGTGTAACTGCTATACATGGCAGCCATTTAATTTCATGTACTGAGTCTAATATTTTTAGCTAACGAGTAAGAAGGTAAAAAGTGGGTATTTCTGCAAGCCGAGAGAACATAATATTTAATAATACGAAACAAAAACTTTTAGCATGGGAACAGCAATTTAATACGGATGGCCCTGGCTTTACTTACATGGCAAAATTTGATCAGGGTAAATCTTATTCCGGTAGCCTTGGATTCGCTGATCTTGAAAAAAAAGAAGCACTAACAGTCGATACTATTTTTAATTTAGCTTCGGTATCGAAGCAATTCACTGCGTTTTCTATTCTACTATTAGAGCAAAATGGCAAGCTTTCTTTGAATGACCCAATTACGAAATATATCCCTGAGTTACCTGAATACACGAATGGAATTACGATCCAAGATTTGATTTATCACATCAGTGGAATGGTGGATTATATTGAACTGGCTCTAGATAAGGGTAGAGGTTATTTTGACGCACTGGGGCCAGAGGAGAGTTTGGCAGATTTAATTGCTTTTCCTAACCCCATTTACCCTATCGGAACACAATTTGATTATTGTAATACGGGGTATTTTTTACTCTCCATTATGATTGAGCGCATCAGTGGACAAAGTTATCGTGAATTTGCTCAACAATATATTTTTGAGCCCTTACAAATGAATAGCACCTTCATCGTGGATTCATATCCTGTACATACCGTGATTGCTCGAGGTTATCGCTCAAATCCTGAATGCGGCTATCAATTAAGCGAAAGTTTGTGGACCCAAACAGGGGATGGAGCCATTCATTCGAATGTCCTCGATTTAATGAAATGGGGTGAAAATTACACTACCGGTAAAGTTGGGGGCAAAACACTCATCACCAAGATGCTTCAAGCTCTGCCCCCTAAAAATATAGCGGGTGATGCCATTGAACACCACGAATCATATGCTTACGGCGTTATTATTTCACAACATTTCGGTATCACACATTTTGAGCATTCGGGTGGATGGGCTGGGTGTACCACCTATTTTTTGCGTATCCCTGATTTAGGCTTAACGGTTGCTGTTTTGGGAAATACTGAAGATTTAGACACGCAGAAAATGGCTTATGATATTACCGATATAATGTTGGCTCACTCTAAGGAACTTCATGACCACCATGATTAATAATGAAATCACTGGATACTGGCTGAAACAGAAAACCGCAGGTGAATGTTATTTAAATCAAAGTGACTTTGCTGTGTATATAGACCCTAATATGGATGAAGATTATTTAGCGATCGCGATTCAAGAAAAAAATAAATATTGGCTCTCATTACACCCGCAGTTATGCGAAAAACTCTCTATTCGCCCCGAATTAACCCGCGAAACTGTAAAATCACTGTGCAAAAACCTCGCCACTCAATGGCATGGAGCCGACCAGTTTTTTTATTTTAGCCAAGAGGCATTATCTAAATTACAGCAACAAAAAATTTCCAGTCATATTCGTGCATTAAATAGCAATGATGCAGCCGTATTTCAATCTTTCTGTGAAGCTTGCAGTGAAGAAGATTTAGATGGCGCTTCTGTAGAACTTAACCATTGGTTAATCTATGGTTTATTCTCAAATGAGCAGCTAGTAGCCGTTGCGAGTATGTATCCTTGGGATGATAGTCAGCTGTCCATCGCGGATTTAGGCGTTTTAACTTTGTCTGAACACCGAGGGAAAGGCTATGCTCGTGAGCTCGTATCAGCTATTTGCCAAATAGCTTGGGAAAAAGGATATCAGCCACAATATCGTTGTCAGCTAGACAATAAAGCATCCTTAATGCTGGCAAGCTCTTTGGATTTAATTCCATATATTCAATGGGATGTTATTGTTCGGCCAGATATAGAATAGAAATAATCCCGATTTTAATTATAAAATGCCCGATGACATTCATCGGGCATTTTATGTATGACAAAAGTCAACCGAGATCAGAGCTAGTCATGTACTCGATTAGATAGTGATTAACGTAGCCAGTTAGTTTTCACCAATTGCACCACTTCATCACCACGACCGCTCATAATTGCCTTCAGCATATATAAGCTAAAGCCTTTGGCTTCTTGAGCTTCAATTTCTGGAGGCATTGAAAGTTCTTGTTTCGCCGTCAAGACATCCACAACAACTGGACCATCATGGGCAAAAGCTTCTTTCAGCGCACCGTCTAGATCTTCACTTTTCTCAACGCGAATACCTTTGATGCCCGCCGCGTTGGCAATTGCCGCAAAGTTTGGATTTTGTAAATCAGTGCCCGCAGTCATGAAGCCTGCAACCTTCATTTCCATCGCCACAAAGCCCAGCACGCCGTTGTTATGAATGATAATTTTTACTGGTAATTTCATCTGTGACAGTGAAATAAAGTCACCCATCAACATACTGAAACCGCCATCGCCACACATTGCAACCACTTGGCGATTTTTATCAACCGCTTGCGCACCAATCGCTTGTGGCATTGCGTTTGCCATCGAACCGTGGTTGAACGAACCGATCAGGCGACGTTTACCGTTCATTTTTAAGTAACGCGCAGCCCACACCGTTGGTGTGCCTACATCGCAGGTAAAGATAGTGTCGTCGTTCGCCAGCTCGCTCAGCTTGGTGGCTAAATATTGTGGATGGATCAGCCCTTCATGACCCGGCTTAGCCAAATCATCCAGCCCTTTACGTGCCTCAGCATAGTGCTTCAGTGCGCCATCCAAATGTTTGCGATTCTGTTTCGCCGTTAAATGTGGCTGTAAAGCGGTCAATGTTGCTTTAATATCCCCGATAAGCCCCATATCAATATGGCAATGGGAGCCTAAGCTTCCGGCATTCAGGTCAATCTGAATAATTTTCGCATCCGTTGGATAGAACGGACGATACGGGAATTGGGTGCCTAGCAACACAACGGTATCCGCATTCATCATCGCGTGGTAGCCAGATGAAAAACCGATTAACCCCGTCATTCCCACGCTATTTGGGTTATCCCACTCAATATGCTCTTTACCACGCAGCGCATGTACCACTGGCGCATTCAAGGTTTCTGCCAGTTTCACCACTTCATCATGAGCGCCAGCACAACCATTACCACAGAACAATGTAATATTTTCTGACTGATTCAGTGCTTCTGCTAATTTTTCAATTTCAGAACGCTGAGGCATGATCAAAGGTGCTTGTGGCTGATACCACTCTTCTTTCGCCGATTCTGGTGCATCTTTCAGGGCGATATCACCCGGAATAACGACAACGGAAACGCCTTTATTCAGGATCGCTTTACGCATCGCAATACCCAGAACTTGTTGAATTTGCTCAGGGTTAGTCACCATTTCACAATAGTGACTACATTCACGGAACAGCTCTGTTGGGTGGGTTTCTTGGAAATAATTACTACCAATTTCACTCGATGGGATATGCGCAGCAATGGCTAATACAGGTACACGGTTACGATGGCAATCATACAATCCGTTGATTAAGTGCATGTTTCCAGGCCCACAAGAACCCGCGCACACCGCTAACTCACCCGTTAGTTGCGCTTCTGCGCCCGCGGCAAATGCAGCCACTTCTTCATGACGGGTACCTAACCACTCAATAGCCCCTTGTTTACGTAAACTATCCGTTAAACCGTTTAATGAGTCCCCAGTGACTCCCCAGATGCGCTTAACACCTGCGTTATCCAGTACTTTCGCAATATAGGATGCAATACTCTGTTTTTTCATAATGGCACTCTTTTTAAGTCGGATTAAATTCAATGTATTCTTGTTAACAATGACATATTTAACAAGCAGTGCTGGTTTTCAAATACGCTTAATAATATGTATTCGATTCTAACTAAATCGATTCCCCATTCCTACCAATGCAGTACATTCAAAAACAGAACAAGATATTCATCCGCGAATATCGAAAGAAGACAACAATATCAGGACAAATATAAAGTCACAAAAAGAGGGTATCGTTTCAATATGAAATGACCTCTGAATGTGGGAATTATTTTTCGTTATGCGCTCACTTTTCATACCCATCAATCGTTTTATAAACTGCCGAACAACAGACTCTGTAAATTTCAATGAAAACAAATAAATACCATTAGAAAATCACCGGAAAGTTTCAGTTAAAAAAGTATTAATATTTCCCTCGATTTTACAAATTACCATTTTTGCGGTATTATTATTCAATAAATGACAATTTAAAGGTGATATTTTTGATATATTTTCAGAACTTGGCATTAAATATTAAAGAGCAGCATTCTCAATCTACCCCAGCATTATTGATATAGCTATTTTACTGTAACTTCAAATAGCTTATTCGTTACTCTCCATTCAATTAGTTTAGATACTGCATTTAATTATCCATACTAATTTTCATTATTTGCAGATTGTCCGAGCAAATCGGATTGGGAAACCCACATCTTAAAATTCAAATAAGAGGATGGTTCCATGAAGATCAGAAAGAAAAAAGAAAAACCATTAAATATCAATGACATTACAATCATTGATGATGGGAAATTGAAAAAAGCAATCACAGCGGCTTCGCTGGGTAATGCGATGGAATGGTTTGATTTCGGTGTTTACGGCTTCTTAGCCTATGTACTGGGTCAAGTCTTCTTTCCGGGCGCATCACCGAGCGTTCAGATGATTGCGGCGTTGGCCACCTTCTCCGTGCCTTTCTTGGTTAGACCCCTTGGGGGCGTTGTCTTCGGTGTTCTCGGGGATAAATACGGCCGACAAAAAGTGTTGTCCATGACCATTATTATTATGGCAATCAGTACCTTCTGTATCGGTTTGATCCCATCATACGAGAGAATTGGTATTTGGGCACCTATCTTATTACTGCTTGCTAAACTGGCTCAAGGTTTCTCCGTTGGTGGTGAATATTCCGGTGCAGCTATCTTTGTTGCTGAGTATTCCCCAGACCGTAAACGGGGCTTTATGGGCAGTTGGTTAGATTTCGGTTCTATCGCAGGTTTTGTGATGGGTGCGGGTGTCGTCGTGCTGATTTCAAGCCTTGTGGGTGAAGCTAACTTCCACGATTGGGGATGGAGAATTCCGTTCTTCTTAGCCTTACCGCTAGGTATTATCGGTCTCTATTTACGTCATTCATTAGAAGAGACCCCTGCATTCCAGCAACATATTGAAAGCTTAGAGCAGCAAGACAAAGCCAATATCCAGAATCCACCGAAAGTCTCTTTCCGTGAAGTTGCATCTAAATATTGGAAAAGCTTGATGATTTGTGTCGGCTTAGTTATCGCCACTAACGTGACGTACTATATGCTGCTGACCTATATGCCGAGCTATTTGTCCCATAATTTGAACTACTCAACCGACCACGGTGTATTGATTATTATCGCCATTATGATTGGTATGCTGTTTGTTCAGCCAATCATTGGTTTAGCCAGTGACAAAATTGGTCGCCGACCTTTCGTGATCATGGGCAGCGTGGGGTTAATTGTGTTGGCTTACCCCGCATTTATGATGATTAATAGCGGCTCTGTTGGCTTAATTTTTGTCGGATTGTTGATTCTTGCGGTATTGCTCAACTGCTTTACAGGGGTGATGGCATCAATTTTACCCGCTATTTTCCCTACCCATATTCGTTATAGTGCATTAGCCATCGCCTTTAATATTTCGGTATTAATCGCGGGTGCAACACCAACAGCGGCGGCATGGTTAGTGGAAACCACTAATGACTTGTATATGCCTGCATATTATCTGATAGTCATTGCATTAATTGGTCTGTATACCGGTATTAAAATGCCAGAAACGGCTAATAAACCACTACGTGGTGCAACACCTGCGGCCTCAGATAAAGCGGAAGCAAAAGAAATTTTGAGCGAGCATTTTGACAATATCGAACAGAAAGTTGAAGATATCGAACAACAAATTGCTGAGCTGGAAAAACAGCGTCAATCGCTGATAAATCAGCATCCAAAATTAGATTAATCCTTAAAAAACAGCGAGGAAAGCGATGTCGGCTTGTCAGTTAGTTTGGTTTCGTAACGATCTACGAGTCACCGATAACAAAGCGCTTACCTTTGCTTGTGAGGATCCTACTGCCACTGTCATTGGCGTCTATATTGCGACGCCAGAACAGTGGGTAACTCACAACGTATCACCACGACAAATTGCCTTTTTGCATCAAAACCTAGTGGCGCTACAACACGCTTTAGCGAAACGGGGCATTCCCCTCATTTGCCATACCACGGCGACCTTTGCGGATTCCGTTAAATGGTTGCTGGATTTTGCCCAACAGCAAAATGCCACAGGGTTATATTTCAATCACCAGTACGAGTTAAATGAGCGCTTGCGGGATGAACAGTTACGCCAGCAGGTGCAACATCTGAATATTTTCACCTATGATGATGCGCTATTACTTCCGCCAGGTTCAGTGACGACGCAAAAAGGGGATATGTACCAAGTCTATACCCCGTTTCGCCGCGCCTTTTTGAGCCAATTGATGATGAGTGATTTTCGCTCATTTCCTGCCCCCAAACCACGGGGAACCGCATTAGCCGTTGAAAATACACATCCACTTTTTGCTCACCAATCCGTTGAAATTTCACCGCAATTTATTGCCGGAGAACAAGTTGCATTAGCGAAGTTACGGCAGTTTTGCAGCGAGCGCGTACAAGATTACCAACGCGTCCGAGATATCCCCGCCATTGATGGTACTAGCCAATTATCCCCCTATTTAGCCCTTGGGGTGCTTTCGCCTCGCCAATGTGTGAATCGCTTATTGGCAGAGAACCCGCAAGTTTTTGACTCACAAGAAAGTGGCGGTTTTAGCTGGCTGAATGAATTAATTTGGCGAGAATTTTACAGTCATCTATTGGTCGCTTTTCCACGCCTTTGTCGTCACCAACCGTTTATTGAATGGACGCAGCATATTCAATGGAACCCTGATGAAACAGCCTTAACCGCATGGGAAAATGGGCAAACGGGCTACCCGATAGTGGATGCTGCCATGCGCCAACTCAATCAAACGGGCTGGATGCATAACCGGCTACGGATGATTGTAGCGAGTTTTTTAGTCAAAGATTTGCTGGTCGATTGGCGCAGAGGGGAACACTACTTTATGAACCAGTTAATCGATGGCACTTTGGCGGCGAATAATGGCGGCTGGCAATGGTCGGCTTCAACGGGCGTAGATGCTTCGCCGTGGTTCCGTATTTTTAACCCAACCACTCAGGGGAAAAAATTCGACCCACAGGGGACGTTTATCCGCGAGTGGCTTCCCGAACTTCGCGATGTTCCCGAGAAATTTATTCACGAACCGCATACATGGGCTGAATCTCACCAAGTCTCTCTGAACTATCCAACTCCCATCATCGACCATAAGCAGGCACGGCTGATGACGCTGGAGGTATTTGAGGCAGGAAAGCGGAATAGTATGACCATACGATAATGATGTTAATTTAAATATAATCAGATACTTATCTTTGGCTTCCTTCACCTACGTCAATAACTCCTCACCTGCAGATTTCATCACCGATATAAACCTTTCTGATAATAAAAGGCTTATATCGCTCATTCCGAAAAATAACTCAGAGTTACTATAATTAAAGCAATAATATTCAATATTATCAATGTGATATAAGTTGTATTTTTAACGCAATAATCTTTTTTTCCCTTAAAAATATCGATAAAATACCACCAAAACGCTTATTACGTTGTTTTGGGGTTGATGATCCATATTCCGTGATAGCTATTCTGAATCCCCGTCAGCGACTGTCTGGACGGAAATGCTGACGAGATGTGGCTAATCCTCCTCAATACAAAAACAATTTCTCCGTTGTGCCACCATGATAAGCACAGCGGAACGCTATTTTTTGTTGTTCTATTTTGGAGGAAATAGTGAGTACGTTAAGAAAAAGCCATATCGCCCTAGCCTTAAGCTTGGCTCTGAGTGGTTACGCTAATGCAACACAAGCACCCATCATCGATATCGTGGATCTCGGTGGGCTGCAAACGGGTAGTATCTATACATCCGTCACCTATGGAATATCCACAGATGGTAAAACCATCGTTGGGCAAGCTAATAATGAAAACGGAAATCAGCATGCTTTTATCTGGCGTGATGGTAAAGGCATGGTCTCATTAGGCACACTGGCAGCAGATGATGAGGGATTTTCATCTGCCCATAGTGTGTCAGCGGATGGTAAAGTGGTCGTTGGTCATGCCACCTCTGACTTCAGTCACCAGCAAGCTTTTATTTGGCGTGAAGGGCAAGGAATGATCGGATTAGGTACCCTGATGGCGAACAACAGCGGCACATCATCGGCCATTGGCGTATCAGCCGATGGCACAACTGTGGTTGGTAATGCCTCTATCAATGATAATCGTCAAGTTAATGCTTTTATCTGGCGTGAAAATACGGGTATGACTGGACTGGGCACACTGGTAACGGGTGACCAAGGCTATTCATCTGCTAAGGCGGTATCTGCAGACGGTACAGTCGTAGTTGGCGTTTCTGACACTGACAACGGTAAGCAAAATGCCTTTATTTGGCGCGAAGATAAAGGAATGACCTCATTAGGTACCCTAGAAGATAATAACCAAGGATTTTCATCCGCCCATGCTGTGTCCGCAGACGGTAAAGTTATCGTCGGCCAAGCCAACACAAACCATGGTGAGCAAAATGCGTTTATCTGGCGTGATGGTGAAGGAATGACCGGACTAGGTACCCTAGCAAGCAATAACAGCGGTGACTCTTATGCCAAAGGGGTATCAGCGGATGGTAAGGTCGTGGTCGGTAGCGCTAGCACCGACAGCGGCATGCACAATGCCTTTATCTGGCGTGAAGACGATAATGCCATGACGGGGTTAGGCACCCTCACCAGTAATAATAGCGGCTCTTCTTACGCTCATGGCGTCTCTGCAGATGGTACCGTCGTAGTGGGTTCATCTATGACTGACAGCGGAAGAGAACACGCCACCGTTTGGAAAATCAAAGATCCGTCCTCCATCACTATTGTTGATGCAACTAACTCAAGTAAAGCGATGAGCGATACCGGTCGCCGTGGTTTTAAAGTGTTAGACCTGTATCAAAGTAGTTTAAACAGCTTAAGCCAAAGCCGCTGCCAGTTGGGTGAGAGCGACTACTGCGTCGGTGTATTCACTCAGTATGATTCTGTCAGCAGTAATCACCGCACTGCGGCGGGGTTATTCGGAGCATTACGCTTGCCAGCTGAAAACTGGATTGTTGGGGGAGCGATGAACTTTGCGACGAGCACTGACCTAATAGATAACTACGATACCCGCGGTAGCAATCAACCGGGCGTAGGAATGTTTATCCGGTATCAGCAAAACCGCAATAATACAGGGTTTAATGCAGAATTATCCGGTGCATTCTTACAGCAAGGTTTAACTATTACCCGTGACCAGTTAGTAAACACTGAAGCGGGGCAAGGTGACTCTCGTATTAAAGGTTACCAAGCGAACCTGAGTGCACGATACGGTTTTGATGTTACTCCGAGCACTTTAGTGAGCCCAGAAGTGGTATTAACGCATCATAAAGTAACCCGTGACGGCTACACCGAAACACGCCATGCCGAATTTGCAGGAACTTATGAGAAAATGGGCAATACCCGTACAGACCTGCAAGTGGGTGTGAATACAGTTCACCAGCTGAATAATACCATTCAGTTAGACGGAAATATTGGAGCAAACGTAAAACTGCACAGTGAGCGAGATGCGTTTGTTGGCTATATTCCGTATATCGGTGCCTATGCTTATGACGCGGGTGATGAGCGAACTGTCCGTCCGTTTGTGTCCGCTGGCATTAATGTTAATGTCACCAAAAACTCAACGGTACGCGCAAACGTCGGTTGGCAACAAACTGACTACCAGCATGATGCTGCCAATGTAGGTTTGAGCTATTCATATCACTGGTAATCGCTGATTACTTTATTCATAGAAAAACCGGCCCATCAAGGCCGGTTTTTCTATTACATTCCCCCAAATTGATCACGGTTTAAAACTATTTACTGGGTATGATAGTTAAACAACAATAGGAGGCAATAATGCAGGTGATTTTACAGGTTGATTTCCCATACCAAGGCCCATGGGGTGAAGAGATGGCGGCGGCAATGGAAGGATTAGCACAATCCATTAACCAAGAACCGGGGTTTATTTGGAAGATTTGGACTGAAAACCAACAAACCCAACGGGCGGGCGGCATTTATTTATTTGCTAACCAAGCCGATGCACAAGCGTATCTCGAAATGCACAGTGCGCGACTCAAATCCTTTGGTGTACCTGAAGTGAGCGGGCAAATTTTTAGTGTAAATACCGCACTCAGCCAGCTTAACCAAGCTCAATTTATTCAAAAATAGTTTTAATGGAGAGGGCATTTTTGCCTTCTCTTATCCTGTTAAAATTTACTCAGTGAAATCCAATTCATCGACATCCACAGATTGATGAATAACGCGAGAAATTTTATACATTTAAATCCTTTTCCGCTCTGGCAAAAATGTCATCCATACTGCTTTCACTCTCAGGTGAATTCAGTCCATCCAATACCATTTTTCTCACATATTCAAGCCGTTGTTCTCTCTCTTCCATCATGCGCAATGCGTCCCTTATCACTTCTGATGTATTGCCATAACGGCCAGACTGGATCATATCGCCAATAAAACGGTTGAAGTGCTCCCCCAATGTCACACTTGTTACTCTCGCCATAAACTCACCTACCATCGAATTGTATTACTCAGTCATACAACTATAGCAATGAATTTCTATTGCTTCCAGCCAGCGAAAACTGAGAGGGCATTTTCCCTCTCGCCCTCTAACACTACATCAAAAATCCCCGTGGCGACGCTCCACCAGCGTTAAAATACTGTACAGCGCCACGATATCATTGTGCTGATTAAACACTTGGACATCCCACTCGATAACCCCATTTGGCTTATCTTCGGCTTTTTTCTGGGCTTTTTTGATTTTTTTCTTGCACGTTAAGCGCACTTGGATGGTATCGCCAATTTTTACTGGCTCGATAAACCTTAAGTTTTCCATCCCATAGTTAGCAATAACAGGCCCGACTCCCGCATCCACAAACAGCCCTGCTGCTGCCGATACCACAAAATAACCGTGGGCGATGCGCTCACCAAACATGGATTGCTCAGCGCCGAGTTTATCCACATGCACATAGAAATTATCCCCGCTGAGACAGGCAAAATTCACAATATCTGCTTCAGTCACCGTGCGCCTCGCGGTCAGTAACGTATCGCCAATCACTAACTCTTCGAAATATTTACGGAACGGGTGCACCACATCGGCAATAGCCTCAGCGCCGCGCATCCACTGTTTACTAATCGCAGTCAACATGGATGGGCTGCCTTGAAGTGCCGTGCGCTGCATATAATGTTTTACGGCTCGCAAGCCGCCCAGCTCTTCACCGCCCCCAGCACGCCCCGGTCCACCATGTACCAACATTGGCAAAGGTGAACCGTGCCCTGTGGACTCTTTCGATGCCGCTTCATCCAGAATAAACATCCGCCCATGCGCCCGAGCTGTTGCGCGGATCACCGTCTGCGCCACTTGGCTATCGGCGGTCACCAGCGAGCCAACTAAACTTCCGCCCCCCAGCGCCGCCAATTGCACCGCTTGCTCTAGCCCGTCATAGCTCATTAATGTCGCCACGGGACCAAACGCTTCGGTTTCATGTACCGCTTGATGCTCAAATGGCTCGGCACAGTACAGCAATGTCGGCGGGAAAAATGCCCCTTTTTCGCTATCGCCACCCACCACCTGCATATTGGTAAAACTACCACCGCACAGACGTTCACAGCCATTGGCGAGCAGATAATTCACTTTGTCCTGCACGTCTTGGCGCTGTTCAAGGTTAATCAATGCGCCCATTCGAACCCCTTCCGCGGCTGGGTCGCCCACCATGACATTCGAGATGCGTTTTAGTAGGGCATTTTTCACATTTTCCAACTGAGTTTTAGGGACGATAATCCGGCGGATTGCAGTACATTTTTGCCCTGCCTTCGTCGTCATTTCATTAACCACTTCTTTGATAAACAGCGCAAATTCAGGTTGTTCAGGCTGAACGTCTGAACCTAAAATGGCGCAGTTCAATGAGTCTGCTTCCATGGTAAAAGGCACGGATTTTTGATTGATACGCGGGTGAGATTTGAGTTTTTGTCCGGTTCCTGCTGAGCCTGTAAAGGTCACCACATCTTCGAAATCTAAGTGGTCGAACATATCCCCAACACCGCCACAAATTAATTGAATCGCCCCTTCGGGAACTAACCCGCTCTCCATCATCAACTTCACCATTGCGTGAGTCAGTTGCGCAGATGCGGTGGCGGGTTTGATGATGGCAGGCATCCCCGCAAGCCACGTTGGCGCTAGTTTTTCTAGCATGCCCCAGCACGGAAAGTTGAACGCATTGATATGCAAAGCCACGCCACGGCGAGACGTTAAAATATGGCGGGCCACAAACTGCCCCTGTTTTGATAGCGGGATCATCTCGTCTTCTGACCACACGGTATCATCCGGCAGCTCACGGCTTGCCAGCCCCGCATAGGAAAATAGGGTGCCGATTCCCCCTTCGATATCTACCCAACTGTCTGATTTAGTGCCGCCTGTCTGGGCAGAAATGGCATATAACGCCTCTTTATGGGCAAGCAAATATCTCGCAACCGCTTTGAGCATCTCTCCACGCTGTTGAAACGTTAATTTCCCTAGCGCATTACCACCTACATCACGCCCATACTGCAAGCTTTGCGCTAACGGCAGTCCTTCAGAGGTCACGGCATAGAGTGCTTCATTGGTTAGCGCATGAAAAATCGGACGACCTTCCCCTGCTCCCGTTGCCCACTTCCCCATAATGTAACTTGTTAAATATTGCATGTTCCATCTCCAGAAAAACGACAATAAACCAGCTTTAGATGTTAAATATGTATCACATAAACAATCATAGATGCCAATCAAAATTTAACAAACAAAACACAAACAGGGTTGATTTGAGTATTTAAGGCAAGAACCATACAAAAAATGATGTTTTTATCATATTGATTTTTATCATAATAATTTAATTACTTGTGAAGTGAATCGCAAAAACCCTACAAACAGCATTGATCTTATTGTTAACTATTCCTAGCATTAATGTTAAATAAATGTGTTCCATGTTTTTACATTAACTTAATTTTTATGAATCACTTTAATGGGAAATAACAATGAGCGAGCAAAATCAAATCCACTTCGATGCCAAAATCGAAGCCGACATCGCCATCGAGCCCAAAGATTGGATGCCCGATGCCTACAGACAAAATCTCATTCGCCAGATTGGGCAACACGCCCATTCAGAAGTGATTGGAATGCTGCCGGAAGCCAACTGGCTCACTCGCGCCCCAACCCTACGCCGTAAAGCTGTTCTGCTGGCAAAAATTCAAGATGAAGCAGGACACGGTTTATACCTCTACAGCGCCGCAGAAACCTTGGGGTGCACTCGCCAAGACATCTACCAAAAGATGCTCGACGAAAAGATGAAATACTCCTCCATTTTCAACTATCCGACGCTCAATTGGGCAGATGTGGGCGTGATTGGCTGGCTGGTTGATGGCGCTGCGATTGTCAACCAAGTGGCGCTGTGCCGCGCCTCTTATGGGCCTTACGCCCGTGCGATGGTGAAAATCTGCAAAGAGGAGAGTTTTCACCAACGCCAAGGCTATGAAGCCGTCATGGTACTGGCTGAAGGCACTAACGAACAAAAAGCCATGCTGCAAGACTCTATCAACCGCTTTTGGTGGCCAGTATTAATGATGTTTGGCCCGAATGATTCTGACTCCCCCCATAGCGCTCAAAGCATGGCGTGGAAAATCAAGCGCTTCAGTAATGACGAGCTGCGCCAGAAATTTGTGGATAACACCGTGCCGCAGGTGGAAGCCCTCGGCATGACCATCCCCGACCCTGACCTGTACTGGGATGATGCGCTAGGTCACTACCGCTTTGGAGAGATTGACTGGGAAGAGTTCTACCAAGTGATTAAAGGGCAAGGGATCTGCAACCAAGAACGCCTTGATGCGAAACGTAAAGGTTGGGAAGAAGGAGCTTGGGTGCGCGAAGGTGCAATGGCTCACAGTCAAAAACAAAAAGCCATTAAATCCGCGGCTTAGCCATCAAGAAGGAAAAGACGATGAATAATCAAGATTGGCCACTGTATGAAGTGTTTGTTCGCAGTAAACAAGGTTTAGCGCATCGCCATGTGGGAAGTTTGCACGCCGCCGATGACCAAATGGCGCTGGAAAATGCTCGCGATGCCTACACTCGCCGTAGCGAGGGTTGCTCTATTTGGGTCGTCAAAGCCGCCCATTTGGTCGCGTCTCAACCGGATGAAAAAGATCAATTTTTTGACCCTGCGGATAGCAAGGTTTACCGCCACCCGACCTTTTACACCATCCCTGATGGCATCAAAAACATGTAAGGGGCTTAAAATGACCGAAAAACAGCAGCTCCAACATTATGTTTTACGCCTCGGAGACACCCCACTAATCCTGGCACAGCGCCTGTGTGAGTGGTGTGGTCACGCCCCTGAAATCGAAATTGACCTTGCGCTGTCCAACATCGGCTTAGACTTACTGGGACAAGCGCGCAATTTCCTCAGCTACGCCGCACAACTCAAAGGCGCGGGTTACAACGAAGACAAGCTGGCTTACCTGCGTGATGAGCGTGAATTCAGCAATTTGCTGCTTGTTGAGCAACCAAATGATGGCTTCAACGATACCCTCGTACGCCAGTTTTTTATCGATGCCTACCATGTACCGCTGTACAGTGCACTGACTCAAAGCCGTGATCCTCAGCTCGCCGCCATTGCCGAAAAATCCCTCAAAGAAGCCTTATACCACCTGCGTTTCAGCCGTGGTTGGATGATCCGCTTAGGGGATGGCAACCCACTGAGCCAGCAAAAACTTCAGCAATCTATTAACCGCTTATGGCGCTTTACCGGTGAATTGTTCCATGCCGATGAAATTGAAATTACGTTAAGCGAGGCAGGCATTGCCGTTGACCCGCGTACGCTGCGCGATGTTTGGCTGCAAACCGTGAACGAAACCTTTGAAGAAGCCACTCTCAGCCTACCTGAGCAAGCGGCTTATCGATTAGGCGGCAAACAAGGCAGCCACACTGAGCACCTCGGTTTAATTCTCACGCAGCTGCAATTTGTGCAACGCGCTTACCCCAACAGCCAGTGGTGATAGTGATGGAACAGAGAATGCAACTTCAATCCCCCGATATTCATCAGATCTGGCAGCAGCTTCAGCAGATCCCTGACCCTGAATTGCCGGCTCTGTCTATTACTGATCTCGGTATGGTGCGCCATGTGAAGCCGACCGAACAAGGCTGGCAAATTGGGTTTACCCCAACCTATTCAGGCTGCCCCGCCACTGAGTTTTTAATCAATGAAATCAAAACAGTTCTCGATAGCGCCGGTTTTTCGCCTGTGGATGTGGAAGTGGTATTAACCCCCGCATGGACTACGGACTGGATGAACCAAGATGCCAAAAGGCGCTTACGTGAATTTGGCATTGCGCCCCCGCAAGGCACCGCCTGTGAGCATCCTGAACATACTGGGGCAATTTGTTGCCCGCGTTGTGACAGCGAACAGACGGAAAAAATTAGCGAGTTTGGATCTACCGCCTGCAAAGCGCTGTATCGCTGTAATGAATGCTTAGAACCGTTTGATTACTTTAAATGTATTTAAGGGCACACTCATGACTGTCTTTCACCGTTTAAGTATTGCCGCGATTGACCGTGACACACCTGATGCCGTGGCGGTCACCTTTCATATTCCTGAATCGCTGCAAGCGCAGTATCGTTACCGTCCGGGTCAACATTTGACCCTGAAAGCCGCAATTAATGGCGAAAGTCTTCGTCGCTGCTACTCCATTTGTAGCGCCCCCGATGAAAACGGCCTAAAAATTGGCGTCAAGGCTATCTACGAAGGGCGATTTTCTAATTTTATCAACCAACAACTGAATGTTGGGGATAACCTAGAAGTGATGATCCCCCAAGGGCAATTTGGCTACCAGCCCGATAGCCAGCAGCAAGGGCACTATTTAGCTGTGGCCGCAGGCTCCGGCATTACCCCGCTGTTATCCATCATTAAAGCCACGTTGCAAACCGAGCCAAATAGCCGCTTTGTGCTGATTTACGGTAATCGCAATAGCCGCTCAGTGATGTTCAAAGAAGCCATTGCTGACTTAAAAAACCGCTTTGCCACCCGTTTTCAAGTGCTGTATCTGTTTAGCCAAGAGCCGCAAGAAAGCGCATTGCTCAGTGGGCGTATTGATGCCAAGCAACTTAGCGCATTAGGAAAATCCCTGCTCAATTTTAGCCAATTCGACCGCGCTTTCATTTGCGGTCCAGAATCCATGATGGATGAGGTTCAAGAAACCTTAATTCATCACGGCATGGCCCAAGAGCGCGTACACACCGAGCGCTTTAATACCTCGGGCGCGAAATTCAAACCGACCATTGCCACCAGCGAAAGCCGCCAAGTTACCCTTCAGTTAGATGGGCGCACCCTAAATATCAATATGGATGGGCAAGATGACAGCATCCTTGATGCCGCACTGCGCCAAGGTGCTGACCTACCTTATGCCTGTAAAGGCGGTGTTTGCGCCACCTGCAAATGTAAGTTGCGCTCGGGGGAAGTTGAAATGGGCGTGAACTACAGTCTTGAACCTGACCAAATTGCCGCCGGTTATATCCTCAGTTGCCAAGCATGGCCAAAAGGGGATGGCGTGGTATTGGACTTTGATGTGTAGGGATGAGCAATGGAAAATAATTGGATTTTATCTCAACAACATCACCGCGTTCTGACACTGACGCTTAATCGCCCCGATGTGCGCAACGCACTGAGTACGCCGTGCCTTGAATTACTGGTTAAGCATCTCGAACATGCGCAAACTGACGACAATATCGGCGCTATCGTTATCACGGGCAACCCACGTTTCTTTGCCGCAGGAGCTGATCTTAAAGAGCTTCAGCAGCAAACCATTGCCAACGCTATCACGGATAAACGTCCACAAGTTTGGCGTCGCTTTGCGCAAATCAGCAAGCCGATTATTTGTGCCGCCAATGGCTACGCATTAGGCGCGGGGTTCGAATTGCTGCTTGCCAGCGACATCATTATTGCGGGGGAATCCGCTCGCTTTGGTCTACCGGAAATTACCCTTGGGCTGATCCCCGGCGCAGGTGGCACCCAGCGTCTTATTCGTGCCGTGGGTAAATCCCTTGCAATGCAGATGGTACTTACCGGAGAAACCATCAGCGCTGAGCAAGCCAAACAAGCCGGATTAGTCAGCGAAGTGTGCGTAGACGCACTTACTCTTGAACGGGCTCAAGCTATCGCCCAGCGTATTGCAGGGCATGCGCCTTTAGCCGTGAGTGCCGCCAAAGCTGCGCTAGTGAGCGCCCAAGAAACACACCTAACCGAAGGCTTAAAACTGGAACGCCAGTATTTTGTCAGCCTTGCGGGTACTGACGATCGCCAAGAGGGGATCGCCGCCTTTTTCGAAAAACGATCCCCCCAATTTACAGGACGCTAATCATGATAAATGACACCGAGATCACCGAAGAGATGATCCTTACAACACTGGAAAATGGGGTGCTCACGATTACCTTAAACCGCCCTGACCGCCTAAATAGCTTTAACGATGAAATGCATCGCCAGCTGAGCGCAGCCCTTAAAATCGCCGAACAAGACGAAACCGTCCGCTGCTTAGTGATCACCGGTGCAGGTCGTGGATTCTGTGCGGGGCAAGATCTTAACGATCGTAATGTCGCTGTCGGATCTGAAGCCCCTGATCTGGGCTTTTCTGTTGAAACTTACTACAACCCGCTGATCCGCCGTTTAGTCGCCTTACCCAAACCGATTATTTGTGCCGTAAACGGTGTTGCCGCAGGCGCGGGAGCGGCGATAGCCCTTGCGGGGGATATTGTTATCGCGGCTAAAAGCGCCAGTTTTATTCAATCATTTTGCCGCCTTGGGCTGGTGCCTGACTCTGGTGGAAGCTGGTTTTTACCACAATTAGTCGGTCGTGCCCGTGCCATGGGTATGGCGATGCTTGGGGATAAAATCAGTGCGGAGCAAGCATTACAGTGGGGCATGATTTGGCAAGTCACAGAAAATGACCAACTCGCCACCACCGTCAACAACCTTGCGAAGCACCTTGCGACTCAACCGACTTATGGGTTGGGGCTGATTAAAAAAGCCATTCATAGCGCTGCGATTAACACCCTTGATGAGCAGCTCAATTTAGAGCGAGATTTACAGCGTTTAGCGGGCCGCAGCTACGATTACCGCGAAGGTGTCGATGCGTTTTTAAATAAACGCGAACCGACGTTTCAAGGAAAATAACTATGAATACTTCACTGAGCCTCTCGATACAAAATGTTGCGGTTATTGGTGCGGGCACCATGGGTATCGGAATTGCGCAAGTCGCTGCCAGTGCGGGTCTACAAGTGCAACTTTTTGATGTGAACGCCCAAGTGTTGCAGCAATCTTTAGCGGCGCTCACCACCCGTTTACGCAAACGCGTTGAGCAAGGAAAAGCCGACGCCAAAAGTACGGAAGAAACCCTTGCTCGTCTCCATGTCGCCGACAGCCTAGCCGCCCTTGCTGACGCCGATTTAGTGATTGAAGCGGTGGCAGAGAAACTCGCCATTAAGCAGGCTATTTTCAGTGAACTTGAAGGCATTTGTCGCGAAAGCACGATTTTTGCCAGCAACACCTCGTCATTATCTATCACGGCGATTGCTAGCGTACTTAAACACCCTGAACGTATGGCCGGATTGCACTTTTTTAACCCTGCCCCCGTGATGAAACTGGTGGAAGTGATCCGTGGACTCGAAACCGCAGAGAACGTGGTTAAAACCCTAAAAACGCTAACACTGACATTCAATAAAATTCCGGTGATTTGCCGCTCCACTCCGGGCTTTATTGTTAATCGCGTAGCAAGGCCTTTCTATGCGGAAACCTTACGCGCACTGGAAGAGCTAGTGGGCAACCCCGCCACATTAGACAGTGTGATGCGTGATGCTGGGGGCTTTTCCATGGGGCCTTTGCAACTGACGGATTTAATCGGGCATGACGTTAATTACGCCGTGACAGAATCCATGTTTCAAGCATTTGGCTATGACCCGCGTTTCCAAACCGCATTTGCGCAATTGGCGCTAGTGCAAGCGGGACACTTAGGACGTAAATCAGGTCGTGGATTTTATGATTACGCCACCGATAATCATAATGATCATAATAAACTCGCATCTCAGGTCGATGTCGCGCCTGTCGTAGAGCAGTCTCGCCAGCTCGATATCAAAGCTTATGGAAATTGGCAAATATTTCCTGAACTTAAGCAACTCTTACAGCAAAACGGGATCTGCCTCGAAGAAGCTGAACAAAAAACGCGCCAGTCACCTTCACTGGTTGTTAACGGAGTTATTATTATGTTAACAAATGGTGAAATGACATCCACCCTTGCGCAAAAACTTGAGCAACCCGTGGTGCAATTTGATTTATCCGCCAACTACGTTGCGGCAACCACTATCGCTATCAGTTGTGCAGTACAAAATAGCCACCAGCAAAACCAAGATGCGATTGCCTTTTTTCAATCCCTCGGCAAGCAAGTGATTGTGCTGCCGGACTACCCTGGGCTGTTAACCCTGCGAACCGTTGCCATGCTGTGCAATGAAGCGTTGGATGTGGTGAATAAAGGTGTCGCAAGCGCCCAAGATACTGATCTGGCGATGCGTTTTGGCGTGAATTACCCGAAAGGGCCATTAGCATGGGGCGCTCAAATCGGTTGGTCACATATTTTGCACACCCTTGAACATTTAACCAATTTCTATGGGGACACGCGTTATCGCCCCAACCCATTACTACGCCAGCTTGCCGCCGGTTTTCAATCACTCTCATTGGAGGCATTGCCATGAATTCACTGCGCGACATTAATTCACAGCCCAATATTGACTCACTGCCCAACATCACTCTCGCTCAGCAAGCGGCACATGCCATGTACCGCGATGACACTTGCGCCAAAGCCATGGGCATGGTGATTGAAGATGTGGCCGAAGGCTATGCGCAACTCACCATGGTGATTACGCCCAACATGCTGAACGGGCACAAAACCTGCCACGGCGGGCAGTTGTTTAGTCTGGCAGATACCGCGTTTGCGTATGCCTGCAACAGCCAAGGTTATGCCGCCGTCGCCTCTATGTGCTCTATCGATTTTCTGCGCCCCGGTTTTGAGGGGGATGTACTGACCGCCACCGCCAAAATGCAGCACCAAGGTAAACGCAGCGGGCTGTATGAAGTCGAGATTATCAACCAAGACGGCAAGCCACTGGCGCTGTTTCAAGGTCGTTCCCACCGTTTAGGTCACCGTTTAGTTGGAGAAGCCTCATGAATGACGCCTATATTTGCGATGGTATTCGCACCCCGATTGGTCGCTATGGCGGCGCATTATCCTCACTGCGTCCCGATGACCTTTCTGCGGTCACCCTTAAGGCATTGATGGCACGCAACCCGCAACTGGACTGGACGCTGACCGATGACATTATCCTCGGTTGCGCCAACCAAGCGGGGGAAGATAACCGCAACGTCGCGCGAATGGCAGGGCTACTGTCTGGCTTGCCGATTTCAATATCTGGCACCACCATCAATCGCCTGTGTGGCTCTGGCTTAGATGCCATCGCCCTTGCCGCTCGCAGCATCAAAGCAGGGGAATCGGGATTGATGATTGCTGGTGGTGTGGAATCCATGAGCCGCGCACCGTTTGTGATGGGAAAACAAGACTCTGCGTTTTCTCGCCAAGCGCAAATTTTTGATACCACCATTGGCTGGCGGTTTATCAACCCATTAATGGAGCAGCAATTCTCCACGGACTCCATGCCAGAAACCGCGGAAAACGTAGCACACACTTACAATATCAGCCGCGAAGACCAAGATGCTTTTGCCCTGCGTAGCCAACAACGCACCGAGGCTGCTCGCCTTAAGGGCATCTTTGCCGAAGAGATTGTGCCCGTCACCGTGAAATTGCGCAAAGTGCAGCAGCAAGTCACGGAAGATGAGCACCCGCGTCCTGAAACCACGCATGAACAGCTGCAAAAACTGAAAACACCGTTTCGTGAAAATGGCAGCGTCACCGCAGGCAATGCTTCTGGGGTCAATGATGGTGCCGCCGCCTTGATTATCGCCTCCGAAGCGGTTGCCAAGCAGCAAGGGTTAACCCCACGAGCGCGAGTGATTGCGACAGCCACCTGTGGTGTCGAGCCGCGTTTAATGGGAATCGGCCCTCTGCCTGCCACTCAAAAAGTATTGAAAATGGCAGGGCTGACTATCGAACAAATGGATGTGATTGAGCTGAATGAAGCTTTTGCCGCTCAAGCGCTGGCTGTATTACGGGGCTTAGGTCTGCCAGATGACGCCCCGCAGGTTAACCCCAATGGTGGGGCTATCTCCTTAGGGCACCCGCTGGGTATGAGTGGGTCTCGCTTGGTGATTTCCGCCATGAATGAACTGCACCGCAAGCAAGGTCGCTACGGGTTATGCACCATGTGCATCGGTGTGGGTCAAGGTATTGCAATGATTATTGAACGAGTCTGAATAACAAAACTGCCTGACTCCCCAACACCTGCTCAGGCAAGTATCAATAATAATAAGGATTGGCAATTATGAGCATGACACAACACGATAATATCGACCCGATCGAGTTTGCTTCCCGCGATGAAATCGAGGCACTGCAATTCTCGCGAATGAAGTGGACACTCACTCACGCATACGAAAATGTGCCAATGTACCGCAAAAAATTCGATGCTGCGGGCGTACACCCTGACGATTTTAAACAGCTTAGTGACATCGAAAAATTTCCCTATACCACTAAGCAAGATTTACGTGAAAACTACCCATTCGACACCTTTGCCGTGCCAATGGATCAAATTATCCGTATTCACGCCTCTTCCGGTACGACAGGACGCCCTACTGTGGTCGGTTATACCCAACAAGATATTGATAACTGGGCAGATTTAATCGCTCGTAGCCTACGCTCTGCGGGTGCCACCCGTGGGGACAAAGTCCACGTTGCCTACGGCTACGGGCTATTTACTGGCGGACTCGGGGCGCACTATGGGGCTGAACGCCTTGGTGCGGCGGTGATTCCCATGTCCGGCGGTCAAACCGAGAAACAAGCGCAGCTGATTGTCGATTTTAAGCCCGATATCATCATGGTGACACCATCTTACTGCCTGAGTATCATCGACGAGCTTGAAAAAATCATGGGCGGAGATGCTAGTAAGTGCTCACTACGAATTGGTGTCTTTGGGGCAGAACCGTGGACAGAATCCCTCAGAACCGAAATTGAAACTCGCTTAGGGATCAAAGCATTAGATATTTACGGCTTGTCAGAAGTGATGGGACCCGGCGTTGCCATGGAGTGTGCAGACTCCGACGAAAGCGGCCCAACTATCTGGGAAGACCATTTTTACCCTGAAATTATCTGCCCAAATAGCCTAAAAACCCTCGGTCATGGGGAGCATGGTGAGTTAGTGTTCACTACCCTTACAAAAGAAGCCATGCCAGTGATCCGCTATCGAACCCGTGACCTTACTCACCTAAAATCCGGTGGAAACCGCCAGATGCGCAGTATCGGCAAAATCACAGGGCGCTCCGATGACATGATGATTATCCGTGGCGTGAACGTTTTTCCGTCTCAAATTGAAGAGCAAATCATGCAATTCAAAGAGTTATCGCCACATTACCAACTGGAAATCGGGCGCAAAGGCAACATGGATAACCTCTCTGTTCGTGTTGAACTCAAACACCCTGAACAACTGACTTTTGATGAACGCTGTAATATCTGCCACAACCTCAAACACCGTATTAAATCCATGGTGGGAATAAGCACCCGAGTGAGCATCGTCAATTGTGGGGATATCCCCCGCTCACAAGGTAAAGCCCAACGCGTGATTGATACACGAATTGCCATTTAATCTCCGAGAGTGAGGTGTATTTATGATGAATACACCTCTCAGTAGGTTTCCTCACAATGCTCACACTCTTTGGTATGAAAACAAGACAATCGTCTAGTTTTTGTCTAAGATTTGCCAAGCACCTGATACATAAATTTTAGGGATAAAAGCATAATGGAAACCAAACTCAGCCAATTTATACACTACGCCATCGAGAGCCAACCTATCAGCGGAACGTCGCTTATCAGCTCCCTATATGGAGATGCCCTGCACCACCGCGGAGGCGAGGTTTGGCTAGGCAGCCTCACCAAATTGCTTGAGCCAATGGGTTTTTCCGACCGCTTTGTGCGCACCTCCGTGTTTCGTCTGCAAAAAGAAAACTGGCTGGATGTCGAAAAAATGGGCCGCCGCAGCTATTACCGCATTTCAGAACGTGGGCAAAACCGCTTTCGCCGAGCGGAAAGCAAAATTTACCTCAGTGAACAACCTGAATGGGATGGAACATGGGATTTACTGCTGCTGGAAAGCGCGGATAAAGACGAAAAAATTCGCCTTAAAAAAGAGTTTGGTTGGCTCGGGTTTGGGCAATTTAATAGCGGCTTGATGGCAGCGCCAAGCCGGACACAAAGCGATATTCCCGCCTTACTGGGAGAATTAAACGCCGCTGACCAAGTGATTTACTTCCGTGCCAACTATCCCTTTAATCGCTCTGAGAAAAAATTAAAAGAATTGGTGTTCGATGCTTGGTCACTTCCTGAAATTTCAGAGTATTATCATCAATTTATCAATTTATTCCGCCCTGTAGCGTTATTGCTAAAAGAGCATGGTGAACAGACCGTTTCCCCTGAATTATGCTTCCAGCTGCGCCTATTACTGATCCATTTTTATCGCCGCGTTATCTTAAAAGACCCTTTACTCCCCGATGAACTACTGCCTGCACAGTGGGAAGGGCATATTGCGCGCCATTTATGCACCAATATTTACCAGCGTATCGACCAAGGTGCCACCCAGTATGTCACCGACTTATGCGAAACCACCGTTGGGGAACTTCCACAACCCTCCAGTGCCTATTATCGACGTTTTGGCGGCATTCTTCGGGAACTAGCAGCCGCATAATCATTTTGCTAAAGGAACCTTTATGCCATTTTATCAAATTGACGGTATTACCCCTGTCGTCAGCCCTGAAAGTTTTGTTCACCCTACCGCCGTGATCATTGGCGATGTGGTGATTGGTAAGCGCGTTTATATTGGACCTAATGCCAGTTTACGTGGGGATTTTGGGCGACTCATTATTAAAGATGGGGCGAATGTGCAGGATAACTGCGTGATGCACGGTTTTCCGCAATTCGATACCATTATTGAGGAAGATGGACATATCGGTCACGGCGCTATTTTGCATGGCTGCCATATTAAACGTAATGCACTGATAGGCATGAACAGCGTGGTGATGGATGGCGCGGTAGTGGGCGAAAACTCGATTGTCGGCGCTTGTGCATTTATCAAAGCGGATGCACAATTTCCCGATAACAGTTTGATTATCGGAACACCTGCCAAAGTACTGCGTAGCCTATCAGAGCAAGAGATTGAATGGAAAAGCAAGGGCACACTGGATTATCAAACCTTAGTGACCCGCTGCCTCAATACATTCCAAGAAGTGACACCGCTGGCGGAGGAAGAGCCTAACCGCCCGAAACTGGCTTTTGACGATATTATTCCCAAGTCTAGGCTGTAAAAAGCCATTCTGTAAAAACCATTGCGTAAAAATTAAGCCGTAAAAAAGCGCGTGCCAATGACTCACGCGCCCTTATCACCGTCTATGGCTCGCCGTATTTATGATTTATTGGCCTTACTGCCAAACGGCGGCTTCGCAAACCACACCGTCACAATCAACGCAATAAACACCCAGCCACATAACCAGAAAATCTCATTCGCCGCGATAATCAGCCCTTGGCTGGTGATCTGCTGAGCAATAAAGCCGGAGGTTTGCTCCGTGGTCATGCCATGCGCCGCCATCCCTTGGTACATATCGAGGGATTCTGGATTGTAATCCGTAATAAACTCCGTCAATTGGCTATGATGCACAGCCTCCCGATCGCTCCACAGCGTGGTGGTAATCGATGTCCCAATTGAGCCCGCCAACGTACGGAAAAAGTTCGCCAAACTGGAAGCCGAGGCTAATTTTTCAGGAGGCAGCCCCGACAGCGTTAAGGTGGTCAACGGCATAAAGAAACAGGCTACCGCCATCCCCTGCACTAACTGCGGCCAGACAACTGCATCGAACCCCATGGATGGCTCAAAAGTATAGGCGCGCCAGAAGAAGCAAATGGCATAAAACACGAAGCTAAAGGTGACTATCCAGCGAATGTCTAAAAAGTCAGAGAGCTTCGCGACAGGTGCTGAGAACAATACTGGTAAAAGGCCTATTGGCGCGAGTGCTAACCCTGCCCATGTTGCGGTATAGCCGTATACTTCTTGCAGTAGCTGCGGCAAGAGAACGATCGCCCCAAAATACGCCATATACGCCAAACTCACGGAAATCGTCCCGATAGTAAAATTCCGTGACTTAAACAGCGACAATTCCACTATCGGGTTTTTGGAGGTCAGCTCCCAGATAACCATAAAGACCAGCGCAATCGCAGAAATCACGGCAAGGATCACAATCTCATTGGACGCTAACCAACCGAGCTCTTTCCCTTTATCCAACAATACCTGCAAACAGCCCACACCGACAGATAGCAACGCTAAACCGATCACATTGAATGGTACTTTAACCACTGTCGATTCCATTCCCTTGAGGATGATCGAACCAACAATGATCACGAAGATCCCCAGCGGGATATTCATAAAGAAGATCCAGCTCCAATGGAAGTTATCGCTGATATAGCCGCCGAAAATAGGGCCAAAAACAGGAGCTAAAATAATGGTCATTGACCAAAATGCCAACGCCATATTCTGCATTTTCGGTGGATAACAGCGCATGATGAGACTTTGTGACAGCGGGATAACAGGTCCAGCAACCGCTCCTTGCAACACACGGAACAAAATCAACATGCCAAGACTGTCGGAAAAACCACACAGTAATGAAAAAAGCGTGAACAGTGCCGTCGCCCACAAGAAGACTTTTATTTCGCCAAAACGTTTTGCCAGATAGCCTGAAATTGCGATGGAGATAGCGTTCGACACCCCGAAAGAGGTAATTACCCACGTCCCTTGGGAAACCGAAACACCCAAGTTTCCGGCAATCGTTGGGATAGCCACGTTGGCAATCGTGGAGTCCAACACCTGCATAAATGTCGCCAGAGACAGGGCGATGGTCGCCCAGACGAGTTTTGACCCTTTTAGCGGTTGAATATCAGCCATGGGACTAATCCGCGTTATCGCTGATAATGGTGTCGATCACCAGATCCACATCGTTTAACTTCAGCACCAAAACATCACTTTCAAACGCGGGAATTGTGCGTTGAACTTCCGACAACACAGGGCCATTTTGGTCTTTAATATCGATAGTCACATTCATGGATAAACCGATACGCAGCGGGTATTTCGCGACTTGCTCTGGGTCTAACTCCACGCGAACTGGCAGGCGCTGCACCACTTTGATCCAGTTCCCCGTAGCATTTTGAGCAGGCAGCAATGAGAACGCACTTCCCGTCCCCATATCCAGCCCCACCACGGTGCCTTTGTAACTCACATTGCTACCATAAAAATCACTGTTAATCGTGACCGGCTGACCGATACGCACATTTTCAAGTTGCGTCTCTTTAAAGTTAGCATCGACCCACACTGGCTGAACCGGCACAATCGCCATTAACGAACTTTGCGAACTCACTTGAGAACCCACTTGCACATTACGGCGAGAGACATACCCCGTCATCGGGCTTTTGATTTCTGTCCGCTGTAGATTGATCCACGCACTGCGCACGCTATCCGCCGCTTGTTGTACCGCTGGCTGGTTTTTCAACGCCGTATTACGCAATAACGCACGGTTGGCATTATATTGTTGAATCGAAATATCCAGCGCTGCTTGCGCCAATTGCACCGCTTCTTGAGAGTGCTGTAAATCCTCTTTTGAAATCGTCCCACTGCGACCTAATGCTGCACGGCGTTGATAATCTTTTTGCGCTTGCGCAAGCGAAACTCGATTTTGTTGGATTTGAGCTTGGTACTGATCCCCATTGATATACAACTCTTTGGTTTTGCGCACTGTAGACGCTAAATCATGCTTTGCCTGTTCATAAGCCAGTTGCGCATTGGTTTTATCCAACACCACCAGCACATCACCGGCTTTAACCAAGTCAGTATTTTCAAAATTCACTTGGGTGACATTTCCGGTGGTTTGCGCAACGATAGGAATCTGCAAGCCCGACACATAGGCATCATCGGTATATTCTTGAAAACGCAGAACCAAAAACCAATACACGCCATAGGCGACAAATAACAAAACAATAATAACCGTGGCGATGATCATCCACAGTGTTCTTTTATTTTCTTGTTTCGTTTTTTGATGTTCTTCAGTTGAATTTATCGGTTGTTCCATAATAACTCTCAAGGGAAATAGACTTTATTTTAGCAATAAACCTATCTTTACGAACTCACCGTGATAATGCAATAGCCAACTGTTTTATATTAACTAAATATCCATTTTAATTTTTATTTTCTGTTTTAAATCAATATTCAATCTTGTTTTTAAATTAGAATAATCAAATGCAATCAAAAAAAGATGGGATTATTTAAAAGATAATAAAAAACATTCTAAATAAGATAGTTTCGAATAGTTAAATAACAATTGGCATTTATTTCTTTCATTTCAAAATAGTCACTCTCTCGTTTTTCAGCCTATTACCTACCTTTTGTACGGTTTTTTACTCACTCTCGTTCCCTCGCACAAAATGTTAACCGTGATCAAACTTTGCTCAAAAAATAACTCGCTAATTATTTATTTTCTATCTGTATCGGTGTTAGTATTCGCAAACATTATGATTATCATTATCATTTAGTTTTGCTAGGGAAAAACATGAAAACGCACTATCACTACTCTTTAATCGCTGCGGGAGTTTGCGCAGCGTTGGCTTCATTTAGCGCCACAGCAGAAGAAAATTCAGACAAAATGATTGTTACGGCATCGGGTTATTCCCAGCAATTACGCGATGCCCCTGCCAGTGTTACCGTCATCACCGCCGAGCAGCTACAAAATAAACCTGTTCGTGACTTAGCCGATGCGGTCAAAGATGTTGAAGGTGTCAGCGTCGTCGGCAGCGCCAATAAACAAGATATTAATATTCGCGGGCTATCTGGCGAATACACCCTAATTCTGGTGGATGGTCGCCGCCAAAATAGCCGTGAATCTCGCCCAAATGGTAGCGGTGGCTTTGAAGCGGGCTTTATGCCGCCGGTTGAAGCTATCGAGCGCATCGAAGTGATCCGTGGCCCAATGTCCTCCCTGTATGGCTCTGATGCCATGGGCGGAGTGATTAACATCATCACCAAAAAAGTCACCAATGAATGGCACGGCAGCGTGACCACCGGCGCTATCATTCAAGAAAATAGCGAAAGCGGCGATTCCATGGACGGTAACTTCTACCTGTCTGGCCCGCTTATCAAAGATAAATTAGGTCTGCAACTGTATGGCGGCGGGGATTACCGTAAAGAAGATGAAATTACAGATGGTCATTACAAAAAAGATAATAAAAGCTTAACCGCTAAATTAACTTTTACGCCGATGGAAAACCAAACTTTCTTACTTGAAGCAGGTAGAACAACACAAAAGAGAGAAGAAAATCCAGGTAAATCTCTCGCTGAATATGAAATGCGTGGGTCATCTAAACAATTCAATAAAAAAACGGAAATTTATAATAACCGAAACCATGCTGCACTGACTTATAAAGGTGAGTGGGACTTATTCCATACTGAATTAAGTGTGTATCAAGAAAGTACGAAAAGAAAAACTAAAACAGAAATCAAGAACCCAACAACAAAGCTTAATGAATATCATTACGAAGCTCGTACTCCAGAAATTACAAACACTGTCGTTGATGGAAAGGTCGTTGCGTTTCTACCGGATAATATCCTTACTGTTGGTGGACAATTCCAGCACTCAAAATTAAAGGATAGTTCTCTTGTCGCAAAAGATACGATGGTGAAAACACAGATGAGCGTTGATCAATCTGCGCTCTTTATTGAAGATGAATTTACAGCAACAGAGAATTTGATTCTGACTGGTGGGCTACGACTGGATCACCATGAAACTTATGGTAACCACTGGAACCCACGCGGCTACGCGATTTACCATCTAACCGATGAAATCACTATTAAAGGCGGGGTATCACAAGCATTTCGCGCACCAACATTGCGTGAAGTTAGTAAAGGCTATGGTACATCGACTGAAGGAGGAAACGGTATTATCTATGGTAACCCTGACCTCAAACCAGAGAAAAGCCTCAGTGAAGAAATTGGGATAGCTTATGACCATGAATCTGGATTCAACGCTAGCCTAACACTTTTCAATACCGACTTTAAAAACAAACTTACTAGCTATTCACTTAATAAGTCTGACCCTGCTCATTCTAATCTCACGCTTTATACTTATGACAACGTCGGTGAAGCCAATATTAAAGGGGTAGAAGTGGCAACAGGTATCCCTATCGCTCAAGACTGGAAACTCAGCTTAAATTACACCTATACCGATTCAGAACGTAAAAGTAATGACGAAAAATTAGGTAACGGAACTTCCCTCAAAGGCTATCCACTGGATAAAACGCCGAAGCACTTAGCGAATGCGAAGTTAGATTGGCAATATAGCCCAGACCTCAACTTATACACCCGAGCGCATTATGAAGGCGAGCAAGTGTGGGCTGCCCAACGTAATGGTTCAAAATATCCTCGTTACCGTAGCGCCTATACCACCATGGACGTAGGAGCAACCTATCAACTATTCAAAAACACCAAATTAAACCTTGCGGTATTGAATATTGGTAATGAGAAAGCATCTAGCATTGAAAAAAAATACGGTAACTGGGATGTTGAAGACGGTCGCCGTTACTGGGCGAATGTCAACGTGACATTCTAATCCCCGATTGCGGGTATGATGCTTATCGCTGATTACCCGCTAATTCTTTTTAGTTCGATGGCAATCCCAATGATAAAAAAACTGTTTATGGCGAGCCTATTGATGTGTATCGCAAATAATACTTGGGCGCGCCCCAACCCGAATATTCCCGAATTCGATGCCCGTGTGGCGGACGTATACACGGTGCAGCACCATGATATGCGCAATGGCCAGCGCGAGCTACGCATCTACAGCGCCGTTCCTCAGCATATTTCAGGAAAGCGCCCCGTGCTGTTTATGTTAGATGGGAATGGCCTGTACCCGCTCGCGGTCAATCAGGCTGCTCAGCAATTTTCCCCCGATAAATTACCAATCATTATTGGTATCGGCTATCCCAGCCCTGAGGCATTTCCCAAGAAAGAACGCACATACGACTACACACCGAAAGTTGCTGGCGACGCATTCCAACACGGTGGCGGTGCACAATCTCTGTACCAGTTTCTCACCTTCACCATTCGCCCATGGGCTGAGCAGCAATTCCCGATAGATACCCAACGCGAAACGCTATTTGGGCACTCTTTTGGCGGCTTATTTACCCTGATGGCGTACCAAGACCACCCTGCGGATTTCCAGCATTTTGTCGCGGCAAGCCCGTCATTATGGTGGGGAGAAGGGAAAATGGTGAATTTAGATAAGTTAACGCGCCCGTCGAAAGCCTCACCACTAGATATCACCCTCGGTGAGTTAGAAGAGACGCCAGATTTAAGCCGTTTAACCGATGAGCAGAAGCAGAATTATCAAACGCGAAAAAGTTGGATTTCCCCCCGTGAAGTGTGTGAAGCCATAAACAGCCCTCAACGGGTTTGTGATTTCACCTTATTTGCGGGCAAAACTCACGGTAGCGTCATTCCTGATGCCATCAAAAAAGCGTTGGAAATCGCAACATTCGAGCCATAAAAAACTCGGTTTCCTGCCAACAAGCACGAAACCGAGCTGTTATCGATGAAAACTGGCCAGATAACTTAACTGTCTGTGGTGGTGCTAACGAGGTAATCCACAATATCCTGTAAGCATCGCCACTTCATCCACACTTCATCCCGCAATGGCTGTTCAGTATATTCCTCAATCGCCGCAATCAACTCCAACAGCTCTAAAGAATCGATATGCACATCGGCAATCAGCTCCGCATCCATCGCGTAAGTTTTGTTAATTCCAGAATACTCACGAATCTGCTGAAGATGGCGTTCTAGCCATTGCTGCGCAATATCTTGTTGTGTGGTCATCTCATCACCTTATGAGAAACGTTTGGTATTATCGTTATACCGCTCGACTTCCGCTTGGTTTGATCTTAAAGCACCACGCTCCGTACCTGTAAAAAGTTCATCGGCTTTTGCGATAGAATCTGCAAACATTTGCTCTGCAGGTACCGTTTGTGGTGCCGTACGCAACCCTTGATAAATTTCTTTATCTGCTTGGCTGCGGTTTAACCCGCCAACTGTCGTAACGACGGGTTTTGCTGCATTTTCTGATCCATTGCTCGATTTCCAGCCTGATTTAGTTCGAATATAACGATTCTGAACACCTGAATTTTTCGGTAATAGCCATTGAATATCTGCAACATATTTTTGAGATTGCTCAACTCGCTCGGTGGCTTCTAGCTCAATGACTGGCTTAGTTTCTTGTTCAATTACAGGCTTCGCTTTTTCCTTAACCGTTTTCTCACTCACTGGCGGCTTACTTTCTAAAAATGGCTTTTCGGCAACTTGCGGTTGATATTGGTTAACATTTGGGATTTCAAGTGTGGTTTTCACACGCCCCGATGTTTGAACGACAGGTGAGGCTAATTCCATATTCAAAACAGATTTAAATGACGTCGGTAATAATGGTTTTTCATTTCCTTCATCATTGGACTGAACAGAATTGATGCTCGTCGTTTCATGAGGAGAGGTATAATAATTATTTGTAATATAAGTATTATACATATTTTCATTATGGCTAGTGCTGCGAGGCAATAACGGTGTTGACGGTGTTAAAGGTATTGATGGAGAGGTGCCGAAATGCGGTCTTCCAGCGTCAATTTCATCACCTACCGTACGATTCACCCTTAAAGGTAATTCTTCGGTAGGAGATTGAGTCTGAGCCGGAGGCTGACCTAAATCCATAATCACTTTTAAAGGGCGAATGGTTTCAATCTTTTCTTCCAATGCCAAAAATAGATTATGAATTTGGCAGGCTTTATCCACAAATGCGTGGCTTTTATGTTGCTGATATTCATTTATCGCCCCCGCCGCTCGTTGTTCACAACCATGATTCAGAGAACTCACTAAGAAATCATTGATTGGGCGGCTATCAATTTCGTCTTGATTGAAATAAGTGCCGAGAGTTTCTTTGATTGCAGGGTCAACATACTGTTGTTGATAACGCTGGGCTAATATTTGCAGTTTATCTTGGCCTAATGTAGAGATTGCCGATTCGATTTTCTTATCGAATATTTTCTCTTCATTCCCCAGTACATGCTTTGCCTGTGAGTTTTTTTCACCCATCACATGCAGTTTTTTAATTAGATTTACAGCGCTCTCTATAAGACCTTTTTCAGTTTTTAATTCTTCCGGTTTTAATAACGTTAATAAAATTAAATTATTCTCTGGGCGGTAATTAATTTCTTGCTGTGCTAAGTTCCCACTTGCGCCCGCACATAATACAGAGAGCACCATTCCCTGAGTGATTTCAGGATGAGTTTGGTTCAATAACTGATGAATATTGGCAGATTGTGCAATATGATTGCGTTGATGCAATTCATTACGATCACCTGAAATCGAAACTTGATCATTTGTTATAGAATGCCCAGGAAAACGGCTTTGCTCCCCTACCGAATTAACCGTTGAAATTTGTGAACTGATAGGGTTATTACCCGACAGCGATGTAACATTTAATGATATATCTGACGAACGTCTAATCTCGGAATTAGCGCTTCCAATAATAGGCATAAAAACTCCTCATAATTGCTTATGATTAAAATTAAATAAGATAAATAAATTACATATTGATCAGGCTATTATTATTTTGATTGAGATCTTTTATTAACTGAATGAGTAACTGAACCAAAGTATCAAAATGACTATTATCCTGACGGAAAGTTTCTAATAGTCGGGAAACACTGCTATTAATCGCATTTTTCTGTGCATCAATAGCAGTTTGGAAACTTTGAAAAATTTGAGCAGAAATTGCAATTTCACCAAATTCTCTACCAATTAACTCATTCATTGCTGTGTATATTTTATGTAACGGAGCCATATCAGGATAAATATAGGTTTTACCATTGTGTTCAATGGTAACAAAGCCTTGACCTTGTAGTTTCTTTTTCCAAAATTCACCTGAATTTCCATCGGAATCGAAAACAATTAATGGAGTCAAAAATTCGAGCATAACATTTTTATCTCCATCAGGATTATTTCTATATATGCCATCTAAAATAGACATGGTTCGTGAATTAGTATCAGGCGAGGTTTTTACATCAGAATAAGCAGGGACCATATTGTTATTTATAAAATAACCCGACATTGTATCGTTCATGGTGTTGATCATTCTATGTTTAAAAAGCTTAATTTTCCCTTCTGGGGCGCTTTCTAAAGAAGAGCTCATTTTACCTAGCCCAGAATTAACCACCTGCATATATTTTGTCGATGCTTTGACCAACTCTCCATATTTTTTCTGATAACCATTATGCACATTATCAATTAAGTCACTTACCCCTGATATATGGCCGCGGCCATCTTCCACTGGTGTTGCAACATGGCGGGATAATAGGCTTCGTTTATCCCTGGAACTTCGTAACCCACGAACTAAATCTCTCTCTTGGTCTGCAATATCACTAAGCCGAGTTGAAATCACTTGTTCGCGAAATTTGGGCAGTGGAACTTGATAACCCAATTGTTGTAAGGCATCCGTAGCCTGTTGATAATAATCGGCTTGAGGATTAGTCGTAATATCCCCCCTAACCGAGGGGAGTCCTGTATTCGACTGAGAGCCTACTGACTTATCCATTGGACGAGTCACTAAGCTATTCACCTGATTGGTTGTGACAGAAATATCCATATCATTACCCTCTAACCACACTCTGGAAAGTACGTAATTGACCTTCACGGATTTCACGCAAATGCTCATTCATCTGCTTAACCAAGTCTTGGTTTTTATCCACCTGCTTATCTTTATCCGCAGAAACTGTGCGTGCGACATCGGCAACTGACTGCTGGGTCATTTTGCTGGCTTCTTCCCCTTTCACATTCACTTGGTTGGCAGATGTTACCATTTGACCTGCATTGTCAGATAAGCGACCACCTTGCTCTGCAATTCCCATCTTAACGCGGGTTTTATTCATGATGCGCTCATGCTCATCACGTTCAGCCAAACCTAATTTGTTGGTACGCTGAGCCGCTTCATTACCACGCTGATTCGCTAATGCCTGTTGAGCCGGTGTTGCCTGATCGGCAAGTTTTACATCCGTACCTTCTTTTGTCTTCAGCGTTAAAGCGCTGCCTTTTGCTGATGACAGGGAGTTGGCATTCAGTTCCGTTAAGCGATCCGCCGCTGCACCGTTTTGGTTGGCTTTCACTAGGTTAGTTTTAATTGACTGGTTTTGCTTATGTAAAGCACGACCTTGGAAAGCGGCTCCCGCGGTGCTGATGGCTAAAGAGGTAAAGAAGCCCGCTAAGGCACCTGAAAACATCTCTTTACCTTCTTTGATGGTTGATTCAGCCGCAGCTTCCACCATTTTTGCGTTCAAGACTAAAAAATCTGCGCTAATACGGCGATCTGAGATGTTCAACTCAGCAACCACTTTACGAATGATTTTTATCAGCTCCAACATAATGTCACTGCTGATAATCCCGACAAATTCGCTTTTTTTGGCGTCTTTGGTGGATGTCACTACCTTTACGTCTTTATCCGATACTGCTTGGTTATTCAGAGCATCCCTTGAGAATGAACTCGCAATAACCACTTGGATTGCCTGAGCAATCAGTTTAATGTCTGTCTCATCAAGCTGATGGTTATTATCAACAACCTGTTTGATCGTTTTATTTTCTTCAGTCAGTACTTTGGAGACTGTGGTTTGCATTTGCTCAGGTGTAATCACTAAGAAATGGCGAATATCATTCAAAAGTGCGGCTTTTTCCGGGGTCATCAACTGAGACAGTGCCTCAGATAGATTTTCAACCGTCATATCAACCATAGTGCCATTTAATGTCGGCTTGTCTGAATGCGGCTCAACAAAAACATTTTGAATATTCGGTAATTCAACATTTTTACGGACGCCTGAAGCTGCGTTTGAGCTCACGTCTTGGTTATTGACCATTGAACTGTGATTCGTCTGAGTCAATACGGGTGAATAATGGGGTTGATTAATCGTTGTCATTAGATATTTCTCCAAAAAATTAGGCAAAGCGAGCCATGTGCAGTGCATCGACTTTACTGTTATTAGACTGCTTAAGGGATGTCATCATGCCAGTAAACATGTCATCAAATTGCTCATGATTTTTTGACATCGATTTAATCAGCGCATTGATCAACTCAGTGAGGGCATTGATGGTTTCATTATTCAGCATCATGCCTGCCAGCATCTCTTTCATATCGCGCATTTGTGCAGCAGCCTCTAAACGTAAACCACCGGATGTCGCCGCATTTGCCACGGATAAAGCTGCTCCAGTTCCTCGCATCCCAACTTCAACACGAGCCATCGCCACACCTTGAGTTTTCACGCCAGAAGTCGCTTTATCAGCAATTTTTGCAATATCTTTTACGTCATCGAGTTTGTCAGCCGCTTTGGCTAATTTGGCTGTGTTACCGACTTTCACCATCTGCCCACCAAGAGAAACGAAATCTGATGATTTATCTACCTTATCAACCGCTTGAGTCACTGATTTGGCGATATCTTTTACATCATCAAATTTATCGGCCAGTTTGGTAAATTTGGTCAGCTTAACCATATCATCTGCACTATCTGCAACTGACTGCCCAGCTTTTGCACCTTTAGTGGCAATATTTCCCAATGCATTAGTAAGGCTTTTTGGCATGGATTTAATGGCACTTTTCAGTAATGTTCCGACATTTTTCGCCAGCATTTTTGTGACGTTAGTGACTGTATTGCCGATATTTTTGACAAATGACGACATGGAAAGTAACGAAATCGCTAAGAATGCGATAGCCGCAAGGACCATTCCCACAATGCTACCAATCTTTTTGGCCTCCTCTTCCGGGACACCAAAGGTAATCAACATATCGGTCACAGCACTGGAAATTTCGGTGGCCAACATTTGCATCAAGCTGCCCTGACCCGTTTCCTCTAAAACAATATCGGCAATCGACATTGCGATACCAATCGCAGCTACCGCTAATGTTAGCGGAGCAGCCGCGCCAAACGTAGCAACAGTGGCAATCACAGAAACCGCCAGCATTACATAGCTGAAAATTTTACTGGCACAAGATGCTGCTTTGTTGGCATCTGCCGCTTTGCGTTCTGCCTCTGCGGCTTCTTTGGCTTTCTTATCTGAATCTTTACGAGAGGCTTCGTTGATTTTCATCATCACCTCTTCTTGCTCTTTCATATTGCGGATTGAATCTTCATTCATCGCTTTTTTCAGTTGAGCCGTTAGCATGGTTAACAGTGCAATGGTGTTTTCCCATTTTTCACCATCAATATTTGTTTGAAGTGGTGCAGTCTCTATGAATTGATTTAATTTTTGACGATTTTGATCGGCAATTGCCGCCAGCTTTACGGAATCATCCAGCAATGAATCTAATGATGAGTTTAACTGGCTAATCTCATTTTTGAGCGCACTGAGATCGTTATCGAAAACTGTAATGTTTGAATCTAACGTTTTTTGTTGTTGGGTAATTTGCTCAATTTCGCTCGAAAGTTGCGTAATGTTCGCTTCCAACATCACCTCTTGCTGATACACTTCTTCGGTATAAGGTTTCGGGAGCGAATCTAATTGGGCTAATGCGGTTTTGCTTTCTGCTAGCTTAGTGCTCAGCTCGGTCAGCTTTTGCTCATTACCGGTGAATAAAGCTTCATTTCTCGAACGTTGGTTAACAAGGTCGTTAGATTTAAGGTTCAGTGGCTTTAACTGAGCCTTTTTTTCAGTAATTTTGTCATGGATATCTTTAAGCCTTTCAGTAGAGCCAGCAAAGGAATCCAATAACTCAGCACCTTTTTGGCGCAAGGATTCTGATTCAATATTTAATAGCTGCAGGCGGTTATTTAACTCACCGATATTCCCTTCATGTAGTAACTGACGGATGGTTGAGAATGTTTCAATCAGTACCGCATTGGCATTGAACCCTTTAGCTTGTTGAGCCTCTGGCGACATTTTCATTGCCGACATTTTGGGTCTTACTAGCTTTGGAAGATGCTCTGAACGCTGATGTTTCATTTGTTCTGAAGACATTAGCTCGCCACATGCCTCTTCTAAGGCTAATACCGCTTTTGCGCTCGCCTCACCTAGCTCCAAAGGATTATTCCCTTGCAAGAACGTGTGAATCTTATTAATTCGATCATTACCTGAAGCGTGACTGACGCCCGGCATGGTGATTTGACTCATGGTATTTCCTTCTCTAAGTATTAGAGTCCGATAACTCTGATGGCTCTGCTTTTTCGAGGTTTGCTTTTAAAGCACTCAAATAAGCCTCTGATTTTTTCTGTAAATCGGCATCAAAACTGTTTTCAACTACACTTTCAAAACAGTGAATTGCTGCACTGCTTTTCTTCAGCATCAAATTGCACTGCCCAGCGTGGAATAATGGTCGGTAATCATTTTTCGCCAAAACAAAGGCGAGTGCGTATAATTCCGTTGCTTTCTCATAACGTTTCGTTAATTGATAAACAGCCGCTAAACCCATGACATAGTCAGTGTTATAAAAATCGTAAATACTTAAAAATCGGAAAAAAGTTTCCGCTTCTTCTAATTTGCCTTGCTGATAAAATTCATAAGCGTAGGCATAAATGCCATCCATCGTTGTTTGCGGAATACCATGAATATCTTTATACGTTGCGCCATCCATGAGTGCGGTGGTAATTCCGTCAAGTAATGCATCCATTTCGGTTTGAGAGCTGTCAGTTTGGATACTGCCTGTTTCAGTCTTATTCATATAATCGCCTTGTTAGTCATACGGGATATATGATGCAAACCGTATGAATGCATCATAAATAATCAAAATTTTCGTTTCTTATAAAAAACGATTTAGCATGTAAATAATTAATTTACACAGTTATTAATTTATGGATGTGATTCGGAAGAAATTAGTTTCTCCAATGCATCATCAACATCTATTCCTAATTTTTCTAATTCCACACGGATCAGCCAGGTAATTATTTGCATAACATCTTGCAGACCATGTTCATCAATAAAACTATTCCTCTTATAATTTCGCCATATTTGGCGAGCCAGAATAATATCCCTTACTACAGGTATATTCTGTTGCTCTGCATATTTAATAACGGCTTTCGCTTGTACCCCACGCATTTTTAACATTAAGAAAGGTAACGGTGCGATGTTTGAATCATAATAAATCAACATCGCAATATGTGTCGGATTCGCCATAACGAACGTCGAGTTTTTAATATTCGACTTCACTTCCTCTGATAATATCTCTTGGTGTAGCCCTTTACGTGCACTTTTAATATGGGGGTCACCTTCATTATCTTTGTACTCTTTTTTGACTTCTTGCTTTTCCATTTTTAGGTTTTTAATAAATAAGAAAAACTCAGCAATCGCATCCACCAAAACAATAATTATCGCCACAGCAAGAAAAACAAAAACAAATGTAATACAAAGACTTACCCATTGCGTTGTCATGCTATTTATCGTGGTGCGATATAACATAAAAATTTCATGCCGCCACACAATAAAAAATGTGGCCGCAGAAATACTAAAAACCAATAAATATAGAATGGCTTTAATCAATTCTTTAAGCGAATTTAAAGAAAATATTTTTTTAAACCCGGCAATTGGGTTTAATTTTGTAAAATCGAGTTTGATTGCCTCGGTCGCTAATCTAAATCGACTCTGTAATAGTGAAATAATGGTTCCCGATAAAAAACAAGCAATCAAAACGGGCACCACTATACTCAAAAATATTTTTGAGAGTTTCCAAAGTAAATTATCGATATAAATATCATGTGGGTTTAAGAATAATTTTTTCATTAACCCACCTAACTCATACAAGCTGGACATTCCACCAATAATAAATGCACCGGTGACTAAAACAATTGCCGCTATGGTGTCCTTACTTTTATAACTTTGTCCTTTTTTGGCAGAGTCTTTTATTTTTTTGTCGGTTGGCTTTTCTGTTTTTTCAGCCATAACTCGCTCTCATCACATAACCTTGCGCTAATTAAGGAGAAAGAAAAATCGCATTCAATGGCGATATCGAAATCATATTGACCAAAATATCCGGGACTTCATTTTGGAAATAAAGTAAAAACACAATAAAAGCAATAATCGACTTAATTGCCAGAGACAATGAAAATGCGTTTAATTGTGGACAAAAACGGGAATATAACCCTAATGCGACTTCCGAAATAAATAATGTCACAATAATCGGTGCCGTTAATATCACTCCGTTCACCACTGCCTTATTCAACCATTCCCCTAATGGCAAACTATTAAATGAGGTAAATCCGTGGGCGAACGGCAATAATTGGTAGCTTTGTGCAAATACATTGGCAAGTTGGTACATACCTCCCTGCGCCAAAAACACCATACACACGATATAGCTGATAAATACAGCCAATTCAGAGGCTTCCGTACCACTTGCAGGGTCTACAATACTACTGATGGTTTCACCTCGCTGGGTATCTATCACCTCCCCGATAACATTAGCAATCATAAATGGCAGCCCTAAAATCAGTGCCAATACAATGCCAATACTGACCTCATAAATAAAAACCTCACTGAAACTGATTTCATCCCAATTTATTTCGCGGGCGGTAAGATAAGGCCACATGCCTAATGCCAAATACGCGACGACACAGTTCTTAATGATCCCGCCGTTGAGGAGTTTATTGCTCAAAAAAGGCAGAAAAAACATAACAGGGGCAATGCGCAACCATGCAAGCGCGATTTTCACTAGCCCTTGTTGGAAATTAAAATACAAGGACGATGCCAATGAGAGCATCTCCTGATTCATCCGAATAACCCTATCGCTGGCAGGGCGGTGGTCATGACTTCAATGGCATAATTCATCACTTTATCCGCCAGCCAACCTGAAATCATAAACAAGGAACCAAACACGGCTAATAACTTGATACCAAAAGGTAATGTCTGTTCCTGAAGCTGAGTTACGGTTTGCAAAAGCCCGACTAACAGCCCCACGACCGTCGCCACAATCACAGGAATCGCTGACAATATGACGATCAACAACATCGCTTTGTTACTGACATAAATGATTGAATCCATTTTCTATTCCTTTACGTCAATGCTGTGCGAGTTCGAAATACTGCATCACCAGCCCTTTCGAAATCAGCGACCATCCATCAATTGCCACAAACAAAATCAATTTCACGGGTACTGAGATAGTCACGGGACTCATCATCATCATACCGAGCGCCAACAGAATGCTTGAGATCACCAAGTCGATAACCACAAACGGTAAATAGATATAAAAACCAATTTCAAACGCGGATTTAATTTCACTCAATGCGTAAGCTGGCAGTAATGAAAATAGCGTTGGCACCGCTTGCTCTTCTTGCACCTCGGCTTCCGTTTTACCCTGCTGAATAGACTCGAAGAAATTCACTAATTGAGGATCGGAATATTTCACTAAGTAATCTTTATAACGTCCTAACCCGTTATCAACGAAGTTGTCGATGGATTCCACATTGCTAAAATCCACGCTTTCGTGGCGCATATAATTGTTCACATCTTGCAGCACAGGCATCATCACAAAAATGGACAGTAACAAGGCGATACCATTGAGTGCCATCGTCGAAGGCACTTGCTGAACTCCCATCGCATTGCGTACCATAATCAGCACAATCGAGATTTTTAGATAGCAGGTTCCGGCTGCAATAATAAAAGGTAGCAGCGTGGAAAAGGCGATAAGGACTAATAAAGGTATTTCATTCGGAACCGTTGGCATGCTTATAACCTTTTATCGCCTAAGCTTACCAATCGCTTAATTTCTAAACCTAATTCGTCACTATCGCCAATATAGGTCAACTCACCTTCCGCGATCAGTTGTTTGTTCGCATACACCTTCACTTCACGTTCTTTATTTTCACCAATTGAGTAAATAGCCCCCGGCTGGAGTGAATCCAATTCCTCTACACTGATGTCTGAGTGACCCAATACAAAGGTCAATTTGACTGTGAGGTCGTGCAAATTAAAAGGACGAACAGTTTCATCAACAAACTCCTCTTCCACTGCAGAAGCTATTTGTTCGTCATCTGCTGTTATTAACTGTTCAATCATAAAAATGCCTTCTTGTTGTTTTTGAAAATGGGCCAATACACGCCCTGCAACAGTCATATCTAATTGCAATTGCTGAATACGCAGCACATCGCCAAGCGCGATAGACTGCAAAGTTTTACTGCTTATATGGCTATAACCTAAAATCCAGTCAGCTTGCAGCTTAAGCTGCTCGACTATCCCGTTTTGCGCCTTACGCTCGGTTAGCCCTTCAATTGGCTCAGCTAACAACACAATGCCAAGTTTTTTTTCTTTCACCGTGAACCTTGGTTGTTGGAGCTGTTCATCATCAATAATCTCGACACCATGACAACGGAATTGCTCGGAGAAAAACGTCTTTCCGGTATTTTCATAAGTAAAAATTTTGCATAAGCTTTTGGTATCTAAGAGATTCCATGCATAGTGAGCCAGCTTAGGCCAGCGGTGACGGCACCATTCTTCAGCATTCACCAGCACTTGAGTTTTCTGCTTTTTACTGTGTAGGGTGATTTGAAAATAGCGTTCTCCCACCTTGGGAATATACATGTCTAAGTCCCATTGAAAACGCTGTTGCCACTCTCTCACCTGCTTTTCTCGGTGGCTAATTCGATGGATATTTAGCATTAGGACTCCTCATCTTGCTGATGCTGTTGCTGCCGTTGACGCTGTTGGCCTTCCTGCTCTTCACGTCGGATCACCATTTTTTGTTCGCCTGTCCATGAATGCTGGTTGTCTTGTAAAACCTGCTGAACTTCATGGCTTAGCGTTGATGCCACCACCTGATCTCTGTTGGCGCTCGCTAAAGTGAAAGAGACCGTTGGTGCATTTTGCCATTGGCTAAAGGTGTAGCTCAGGGTGCGAGAAGGCACCGTTTTGGGGCTTTCAACCTCAGAAGCTGCCATCAATTCAGCAACCTTGCTTACCCTTGAAGAGGCTTGCTGTGTGTGCGCTGATGTTTGGGAAGCCGAAGCTTGAGAAGTAGAGGCTTGGGGCATCGTAGCCAGTGATTTCTCACCCATTTCTGCACGCACTTGCGTTAAGATATTTTTGGTAATATCCATTTCATCCGGTTGAATCACTTCTGACTTTTCAATATCGAAACTTTTCATATCAGGAAAATGTTGCGGTTCAGGACGCTCATTTGGCACAGGGCGCTCATTTGGTATAGGGCGCTCATTTGTCACAGCTCGACCTTCGTGGCCCACAGAGACATTCTGCCCTTCGAAGTCATGCTGAGTTTGTATAGCAAGCTCAGTCGCAGAGTGAGCTTCACCCACTAAATTTGATTGGCCATCACTCAGAGGTGATTTCAATACTGCGATGTCCACCAATTCTGTCTGCTGCGCTAATGGGATGCTCATCCATTGGGTTTGCTTGACGCTTTTCGGATTATCTGACAAAAATCGAGCCGCTTTTTGTTCCATGTGTTTTGTTTTAACGGTTTTTGTGTCAAGCAACTGACCGCTTGATACCGCCCCAACATTGGCGTTAAACGAGATCTGTGGAATATCGTCTTCACTCACTGTTTGCCCTAATGGACCATCGGGTTGTGCACTTATCGAATGATTCGCTTCGCTATTTTTTTTATCTGAGCCATATTCTGCAGAGAGAAATGCCACTTTCCCGCCAGAGTGCATGTGCTGGATTTGAGTCGGTAAGTTCAACAGAACGGGTACCGCCAACTCTTCTACTGGTTTTTTGAGGTTTTTATTATTGCCAGTCACTTGAGTCAGTTTTTTCTGAACAATATCCTGAGCGGCTTTTTTGACTGAATGCTGCTGACCGCCTTGCTTTTGAAAACCAGGTTTTTGCTGATCATATTGTGGATGATGAAAACCTAGCGATGCGCTTTTACCTTCCATCATGGAATTAAATTTATTTTCACTAGGCAGTGATTTTATTGTCGACATGAACAAACAGCTCCTCGATTTCATTTTGTTGCTGGCGCTCTAATTTTAACCACTGCGCCCTACGTTGTTGCTTGAGATATTTTCGGAATTTCTCGCACTTATTACGCAAAATGAACGTCCGTTCAGTCATTTGCTGCTTCAATAAATGATACTTAGATAATTCAGCGTCTATGTTTTCTATCTGAAATTCACATTGGGCGATTTCTGATAAAACCACGGCTTTTTGCCGTTGACGTTCCCAAAAATCCATTTGAGTTAATTCTTCAGATTTTTCATACACCCCCACTTGCAGCGTTAATATGGCGATCCGTTGATGGATATCTTGACGCTGTTGTTGCAACTGCAAAATGGCGTTTTTCAGTTTGCTTTGCTCTAACTGCACTCTTTCGAGACGCTTTTCAGTCAACGCTAATAATTGATTAATCATCAGGATGCCAAATGGTGTAATTGGGCTAACATCTCCTCAAAGCCCTCTGATTCATCCATGTTTTGTTGTAAGAAATGATTGATATCCTGCTGTTTATCTAACGCACGGTCATTTTCTTGGCTTTCACCTCGCTGGTATTCCCCCAATTCGAGGTACAGCTTGATTTGCTCTAAGCGAGATAAATTTTCACGAATATCGACAGCAAATTGGCGATGTTCCGGCGTTGTCACCTTCTGAAAAACACGGCTAATACTGTGTAAAATATCAATCGCAGGATAATGTCCTCGCCCTGCAAGCTTGTGACTGAGGTAAATATGCCCATCCAAAATAGAGCGGATTTCATCGCCAATAGGGTCGGCTTCTTCCTCGCTCTCTAATAACACGGTGTAAAACGCAGTGATAGACCCCTGTTTTACGCGCCCTGGACGTTCGAGTAATAACGGGAGTTGCTCGAAAACAGAGGCGGGATAACCACGACGTGCAGGAAGTTCCCCTGCCGCGAGCGCCACATCACGCAATGCCCTGGCATAACGGGTCATCGAATCGACATACAATAAAACCTGTTTTCCTAAATCACGGAAATATTCCGCCATCGCCGTCGCCAATAAGGCAGCATTACAGCGCTCAATCGGCGGGCTGTCGGAGGTGGCATACACTAAAATGGTTTTATCCGCATGAGGGGACTGCTTGAGTTCTTCAATAAACTCAATGACTTCTCGCCCACGCTCACCAATCAATGCCACGATATGAATATCCCCGTGAGCATGGTTGATCAGCATATTCATTAGTGAGGTTTTACCGCTACCCGCCGCGGCAAAAATACCGATGCGCTGACCTAACCCGCACGTCAGCAATCCATCAATAGCACGAATTCCCGTGACCATCGGTTCATTGACTGGACGGCGTTTATTCACGCTAACCGGAGGATTATCAATGCGTTGCAGCTTAGTTTTTAACTGGGTAATTTCGCTATTTTTCTGGCTTAATGCGCCTTCTAATTCCCCTGCTGCATTAAAAATATTCCCGACAAGGTGCTCCCCCATTTGGAATACAAACGGATAACCACTTGGGCGAATAACTACTTCACGAGTGAGGCCTTGAGCACGACCAATTAGGCTCAGCACCGTTAGCTCCTCTTTGAAGCCTATCACTTGCGCTTTGGCGATAATTTTTGGTTGTGCCAATGACTGCTCAATAAAGCAGATCTCGCCAATAAATACGCCATCCAACGGGGCTTCTATCAGGCATCCATGAATGCGCACTGGGTGTGCGCAAACGTCAAAAAGTTTCATCATCAATTACGATAATTGCAGACGCAATTCGGTAGCGCGCTCAAAAAACTCTTCAAAAGAATCTGCAAATAATTGCATGTTATCCAATGAAGTCACTTTTAATACTGCGGACAACACCAAGTTATTGTCCATGATATTCAGGGCAGGTTGTCCTGCATGAAAATTACGCGGCACATACTCTAAAATGCCTTTTAATAATGACGCGCTGGATGCATCGAGTCGGCTGTAATTACATTCCATTAAGTTGCACCAAATAATTAAATCATCGGATGACAAATCGATATTAATCGCAGGTGCATCATTCATTTCGAGTTGAATATTGGAATGGCAATCAAGCTGCGGATTCACTAAATCACTGCGCCCCATGGAATTTAAAAATTCATTCAATTTTTCGACAAAACGGTATTTCATTTACGTGTTCCTTATATCGTTTTAATAACGTTAACCTTCACCATTTCGGAAACCTCATTGAATGAGAGCACCTCAAGTTCAGGGAAACGGCCTTCTAAGATTTTTTTCACAAACCGGCGGATATCCACAGGTACCAGTACATTGACATCCCTAACAGATAAGTAACTGTTTTCTAATGCCACTTCAGCCGCCTGAATAAGTTCATTGCTTTTTTCAGGTTCTAAATGCAGGTAAACACCACCGGATGATTGACGGATACCTTGGCGAATGGTGTCTTCCAGTTCGGCATTCACCATTAAGACATTCAAGCGCCCTTCCACCGAGAAACGAGATGAGATATAACGCGCCATGGAGCTGCGAATATGCTCTACCAGCATCATGCTGTCTTTCTCTTTGGGTACCCATTGCACTAAAGTTTCAATAATTAACTTCATATTGCGCACTGAAATCTTTTCCATTAATAAGCGTTGGAAAACTTCCGTGACTTTTTGCACAGTGGCGTGGCGATAACATTCTTTCAGTAATTCGGGGTACTTTCTTTCAAGATCATCCAGTAAATTTTTAGTTTCTTGGATCCCGAAGAATTCATTGATGTGACGTAATAACAACGTACTGACGCAATCAATCATTTCCGTCACGTCGTCGCGGGCTAATAAACCGAGTTGCTCTACATTTTCGCTGTATTGGTTATCAAACCAGGTGCTGACTGAACCATATTCATCGGTATATTTGATGAGTTCCATACCAAGGTATTCCAGCTCATCATTTGCCGTCAGTAAGCGCTGACCATGAAAATAGACATTGTATTCACCCGCTTTCACTTCGTTTATTAGCACCACAATTTTGTTTTCTGGCACGATAGGTGAATAGTTAATGGCAATATCTGGGATGCGGTATCCATAGCGAATAAACACATCTTTTTTCATGCGAGATAAAAAATTATTATCTTCTAGATGCTGCTTATATTGCTGATTAACCGAGATAATGACGGGTAAGGTTTCTGGAATATATTCATCGTCGAAATCATCATTCGCACGTTGAGTTTCCCCTTCAGTGGCTTCGGTTTGCAGATTTTCTTCACCTAATTGCTGCTCTTTTCGCTGTGCTTTACGTTTTTTAAAATAGCGGGTCGCAAATAATCCCATCAGCAATGCCGCAAGGAACACGAAAATGGCCGTTGGGAACCCGGGTAAAAAGCCCATAAATAGCACGATAAATGCGGTAATCATGATGGTAAAATCATTGTCAAAAAGTTCAGAAACAATGTTTTCGCCTAAGTTTTTATCATTGCCTCCCACACGGGTCACAATAAAGCCAGCACTGATAGAGATAAGCAGCGCGGGAATTTGCGCAACCAAGCCATCACCGATGGTTAATAACGTGAAGGTATTTAATGCCGTGGAAACGTCCATGCCTTGCTGAGCCGTACCCACAGATATTCCGCCGATTAAGTTGACGAAAATAATCACGATACCGGCAATGGCATCCCCTTTGATAAACTTCATCGCACCGTCAAAAGAACCGAATAATTGGCTCTCTTTTTCCAGATCGCTACGTTTAATTTTTACGGTCGCTTCATCGATAACCCCCGCACGTAAATCCGCATCGATACTCATCTGTTTTCCGGGCATCGCATCCAAGGAGAAGCGAGCAGCCACTTCAGCAATACGTTCTGAACCTTTGGTGATAACAATAAATTGCACGATAGTCACGATGGCGAATACCACCATTCCCACCACTAAGTTGTCCTGAATGACAAACTGACCAAAAGTATCAATGATATCGCCCGCATCCGCTTCAAGCAGAATAAGTCGGCTAGTACTAATAGAGAGCGCCAATCTAAACAGCGTGCTAATCAGCAGAATAGACGGGAAGGATTGGAAGTTAAGGACTCGCGTAATATAAAACGAGCTCATAAAGATCAGCACCGAAATCATAATGTTCAGTGCAATCAATAAATCGACCAAGACGGTAGGTAACGGAATAATCAGCATCGCAATAACCATCACCATGATGACTAGCACCATCAGTTCAGGGCGATTACGGATCTGCAGTAAAAATCCGGTTAAATTTTTCATGAAATCGTGTATTTCCTATCAAATTAGGGTTGTCGACGTAATCGCTGCTCTTGCGCCAACAGTTGATCCATCTGTGTTTTTAATTGGTCGAGTAATTCATCACGCGCTTCCAATGAATGAAAAATGGCAACGGGGATAATTGAAAACGCAATAATCAGAAGCTGAACAAAGCGGGCGCGTAGATCCGTGGTCATGGCGCTTAATTGCGCCTGAATGAAATTCACAAGCTTGTCATTGAAGCTTTCTTGGTTACGGATCCCGCTGGTAAATAATTGGCTTAGCACCTTCTCCAACGGGTTCTGCTGCAAGTGGTTTTGCGATAACTGCGTTTGCTGGCGAAACAGACCCGATTGGAGAAATTGCTGACTAAATACGCGGTCTAGTGACTGCAACTCACGCAGGCGACCAATTCGAGTGAAAAAGCTGCCAAACTCACTGATATTGAGGTCTCCCAGCGGCAGTGCTTGTAAATCACACGCCAAGGCTCTTGCGAGATAACGCATCATATTTTCGCGCTGAGCCAGTTCCATCTCTTCCACCCACTGCTCGTATAAATAGACCACTGGACCGTCATAGCCGATAAATTCGCGGTATAAGGTGCGTAAATTCCCCGCACTTTCACGCAGAGTTTGGGCAAAGGCTTTGGCGATTAGCGCGATGTTTGCCCCTGCCTGCGCCGTACGGTTAGTGTCTTCCGTTAGCAGTAACCGCTCCAACTCTTGCAAATGATCAATCTGCTCCTGCTTGAGTTTTTTACGGTTGATAAGCGCGGCAAGCACCATCAGTAAATCGCTAGGGTCAGAGAAAAACTGCAATAAAAAGGCACGTAACTGCTGAGGCGTCATCAGCTGACGGTTGAGTATTCCTTCAATTCGCAGTACTTTTTCGTCCGCATTATTTTCTAAGATGCGCTCGGCAAAGCGCATCCACTCTTCTTCTTGCCCTTTTTTCGAGCCGCCTCGACGAACATGGCTTGCGGCCAGCATCGCCATCGAAGCGTATTCGCTGGAACTATCAATCACCCCCGCACCACGCGCAGCTTCATCGGAGTCATCACTGCTTTTCGTAGTTGTACGACTCTTGTCTTGCGCGTTCAGTAACATGCGGCTGCTGTAGCTCAGCGGAGTTATTGCCATGAATCCCTCATGTATTGCTGGAGAAACTGGACGGTTCCATGCAGTTGGCTATCTTTTTGTGTAATACGGGTTTTCTCGGAAAATTGTCGTCCATCCCACGATTCGTTTTCATCCAATAAACGCGGCTGGATTAAAAAGATGCGCACCATTTTTTGTTGATTTGTCGAGTTATGGCGGAATAAGCCACCCACCCAAGGAATATCACCAAGAAGTGGGATTTTGCTTTCGTTTTCAATATATTGATCGCGAGTATAGCCACCGATTAACAGGCTGCTATCTTTGGCGATACGTGCCACGGTATTAATGCTGGTGCGGTTAACCGTCGGAAGCCCTTCAACGCTGGACGTTTTGCCGCTGCTATCGCGGTTTTCTGCTCCATCTTCGATATTCACTTCCATTTCGACACTTTGACCGGCTGAAATGCGCGGCATGACGCTGATCATCGTGCCGTAAGTGACAGATTCGAGGGTTGCAGTACGTTCACCTTGTAGCTTGGCGTAGAAGCTGGTGTTGTTATCAAACAGGGCAGGAACGTTTTCTTGGGTCAGCAACACGGGGCGCGAGACAATTTGGCTATTACCATTTTTGCTTAGCGCATCAATTTGTACTAAAAACTTGCTGCTATCGGGTAAGGTGCTTCGATTGAAAGAAACGGAGCCGCCACCCACGTTAAATGAGCCCACTTCCCAGTTCACCCCTAAGTTATCCAACTCAGAGCGTGTGATATCGATAATCCATAAAGACAACTCCACTTGGCGGCGGCGGTTATCTAATGTTTTCATCAAATCACGAACGTAACGGATCTGCTCTGGGCTGCCTTTCACAATTAAGCTGTTGCTATCAGGATGGGCAACCAGAGAAAATGAGCTATTTGATGCGCCACCACGTTTAACCGTGACTTGGCGATTCTCAGAACGAGCGCCACCAATGGGTGCATCCATCAAGGCATCAATTTCATCCCCATCGGTATTGAGTTTCGCAGGTAAAATTTCGAGGGTTTCTTCAACGCTACTGCCCCCATTTTTAAACAGGGAACTGATCACCGATAACATGCCGGGAACCGTGATCGATTGACCACGTAAGGAGTAACTTCGATCGCTTACAGAGGCATGTTTCAGCGGGATCACCGCCACATTACCACTGGTTTTTTCTTCTTGTTTGCGTTGCTCGCCAAGATACAGTGCGGCACCTTTAATCAATTCAACATAGAGCGGTGGCCCCGACACAAATAACATGGTGTCGCCACCTTGGGAACGCACCGGAAAGCGTGCATCATAGATGCCATTACGTTGGATATAGCTGATAACTTGTTGGCTACTGACTTTGTGAGTCGGGATAATCAAGCTGCGCATTTCACTATTATCATAGACATAAATGCCTGCGCCATCGTCATACCAAACTAACGCGATTCGACGCGTTAAAGCTTTAAACATTTCATCGGCATTCGCGAGATTAAAATTTCCCGTCACTTTTTTCTGGGATGCTAATTTACTTAAAATAATCGGCTTGTTAATTTGTTCTGCTACTGCATCAAACACTTTACCTACCGCGATATTATTCGCGACAAACGTGTCTGCACTTCTTTCTTGCGTCACCGGCTCTGCAATCATCATTTCTGATTGGGCGGTATTGATATTTACACTCAGTAAAAACAGCGAAATAAAAACCGCCATTAATTTTTTACTGTTCATATAACGTTGCTCCAAGGTGCCTTATTTCTGATGGGGTTAATCCCAATTCTTTTTTCAAATCATTCGTGAAGTGAGAGGCGGAGCAGTAACCTGCTTCTAACCCAACATCTAAAATAGAACTTTCACTTTCAATTAATTGCAAAATAGCCGCACCCATACGTACGCCCATAATTTTGCGTTTAGCGGTTTTATTAAAGTTTTCTCGGTAGAGTTGCCTAAAATAAGAAGCTGAAATGCCGTAACGGGCACACAGTTGATTAATATTGGCATTTTTGTCTTGCTGAGCGGCTGAAATTAAAAAGCGCATCATTCCATACGCTTCATAACGTCTTAATACATCACACCAATCATCAAATAACGGCTGCTTTTTAATGATCAAATCAATCACGACATTTTTAATTAAAATAGGTGCTGATATTTCATCGTCAAATAGAATGAATTCACCTAATTGATTTTCATCACTCTCTTTAGTCGCTTTTTTTGCAAGAAAGGATTGCCCCATTGCCGTATCAATAATAGCAAGTGTTTCAACGAGTTCTGATAACTCCATGGTATAAATATCCCATAAAGATTGATCTTCAATCGTTAATTCATTCAGATCGCAAACAAAGATAGCGGGTTCTTGTACTTTAATATTTAAATTTGTATACCGAGATTTATAACAAAGCGTCGCGTTCGCTTTTTCTGTGGTTATATTTTCTATTGAGGTTATATTTTCTATTGAGGTTATATTTTCTATTGAGGATCTAGTTTCTTTTGGTATTGACAAGACCAATACGTCTTGTAAAGAAAAGCAACTATTTCTATTCTCCAATAATTTAGCAATATCTTTATTCGACATTATAAATAGACCTTATTCATTGATTTTTACTTGGTGTAGAGTCAGTTATTAAATAGTAAAAAACAAATGAATACTCTGGAATACTTTGGAATTAACCGTGAAAATACAGGGTGTGAATGAATAAGATAAATTCAGCTGACTATATTATGTTCTTATATTTAAATACTGAACATTGAAGTCAATATGATTCGCTATTTTTTATTAATTGAGATTATCTTATGATAGAAACAAAACACCACAACTGCATAATGAAAATTATTAGTGGTTCGATGAAGAGTCAAGAACTAATGATCAACATCGATAAAAATCTTATTATCGTTGGGCAACATACTAAATACAAAACTGAAATAGATGAAAACGGCTTTACAACCTATTATATTCCTAGTGAACACATCCAGTGTGAGTTTTCTATTGTTTCTCATGACGAATCGAGTAATAACCTTACAATTAATCTTAAACAAGATGGAAAAAGTCGTCACCTGACTGCCACACTACAAGAAATATTGCTCATTGACACCTTTCCAATCGCCATTAAGCTATTGAATACTGAATGGAATTACCCGGAGAAAGACCAAAAACCATTGCCGTCTCAATCACAATCATTTACAGAACAGAGCCCCACTGCCATAAAACAAAAATCAAAGCTTAATAATAAATGGTATTTTGTTTTTTTATTACTATTTGCCGTTATTTTTATATTATTCGTTGAATTCCAAATTAATCCAAAAAATAACACTGAAAAACAAATTAAAAATATAGATAATATATTAAAAGGAAGCTATTACCCTATTGTCTACACACAGAATAAAAAAGGCGAGATGCTTATTTTAGTCAAATCTCAAAGAGATGAAGATTGGAGCCGTCAAGTTTTATTAAAGTCAGATTATCAAGAGAAATACACTATCAAGAAAATAAACTCTCTTGAAAAAGAAATTGAAGGCAAGTTAATAGACACTATACCTAACTTATTAAAGGTTGATATTAGCAACCCTTGTCAACCCATCATTCGAGTCGTGAAAAACCCACTTCCGAATAATGATGATAAAAACATTAATCGCACTTTATCTAATTACTTCAGCTGTTATAACCAAAGCCAACTTGTACAAGTTCCACTTGAGGAACTCATCAAGAAAGCAGAATTAGGGTTAACTGAAAGTAATGTCAAATGGCAAAGAATAACCAAAGGTAACTACGTTATCTTTGTTATAAGAGATAGTTTAAATGATAAACAGACTCTCTCTTTAATTAGCTTCACCAATTCATTTAGTCAAAAGTGGGGAACCAAGCAAATTCAATTTTCCGTCTCCCTTGCCAATAATGAACTGGCTGGAAAATCGTTTATCACTCATACCAACGGTATTACGTTGTTAGGTAATAATCATTGGTTATTTAACTTAAACAAACCTAATTAATGAGGTAATAGATATGGCAACCCCGGGTATTAATAATACAAATGGTAATTGGGATGCATCAGCATTAGAAAAAGAATCGACCACAGCAACAGATAATAAATGGGGCATGATGTATCGCAGCTCCGCAGGTATTAGTGAAAGAACTAAAACTATCGCTGATGAATTAAAGGCTATGATTGACAACCCAAACCTGGAAGTCGATAACCCGCTAGTTCTGGGTAAAATCACAGCGTTAAGCGGTAACTATAATATGGCACGTCAATTACAAAGTAACGTAATGAAGTCCATTAAAGATGCGGCGCAAGCCATTATCCGTAACGTGTAAGCTCGTAACGATTAATTTAAATCAGAGCATCACTGAACCTGATGCTCTATTTTTATAGGAGATATTTATGTTACCAATTAATCCTATCTCAGCATTATCAAATATCGCTGAAATGACACCTGTCACACCAGCGGCTATCCCTTTGGAAGATAAGGTGAAACAGTTATTTGCTGAGTACACAACCTCTGTGAGCCAAGAAAAAGCGGATATTCTGGAGAAAATAAGTTCAGTTGACCCAAGCGATCCCGCTAAATTATTGGAATTACAAAACCAAGTGGGGAACTACAGCCTTGCTTTAAATATGGTCAGCACACTCACACATAAAAGTGTTTCTGCCATCGATACAGTATTAAAAGCACAATAGACCATGAATATATTAAAGAAATTCCTATTAATCGGGTTTATTGGCTTACTGCTCGGCTGTGATAACCAGCTATTACTGAGTAATTTAAGCCAACGCCAAAGCAACGAAGTGCTTGCGATTTTGCAAGAGCACGGGGTTGACGCTAAACGTAAACAGGATTCTAAAAATGGGGACTCGATTCGCGTAGCACCTAACGACTTTGTGATTGCAGTGGATCTTTTACGCCAATACAACCTGCCATCCAAAAACCCGGTGGAAATCATTGATGCCTTTCCTGGAGATTCGTTGGTTGCCTCACCGCAAGCCGAACGAACGCGATTATTATCCTTGATTGAACAACGACTTGAGCAGTCTTTACTGACCATTCCACACGTGGTGAATGCACGCGTTCATGTGAGTTACCCAATTTCGGGTAATGGCCCCGTAAAACAAGCTCAGAAAGTCTCAAGTCTCGTCACGTATTCTGGTAATGAAGACCCGAAAGTGATGATGAATAAGATTAAGTTATTCCTCAATAATAGCTTTGCTGAAACCACTTATGACAATGTTTCTGTCGTGATAGTTAGCCGCCCACCTTTACTCTATCAGACAAGGAATGGCCCAACACCGGCATTTAACCCAGTGATTACCTTCGCTTTAATCACTGCATTAATCGGCATGTTAATTGCGCTTGGCTTGTATTTGTACCATCGCAACAATAAACAAAGCGATGAAAACGAAGAAGAGGCGGAGAAATCAAGCCATGCCCCTGTTGAGTAAGCTACTTGTTGACCAAAAAAACATTTTCTTAGCGCCGGGAGATTATTTTCACTCGGAGTTTGTTGATGAACATTATCATCAGCTCCCCGCACCGCTACAACAGCAGCAGAATTTACAGCTCATTGAACAATATCAACTGGGTTTACCCGATGAAAAGACGTTGATATTACCCGAGATGCTTGCCAAAAATTGGTCATTATTACCTGCTGTGGCATGGGGTTTAGGGGTTATTCAGCACCCTGACCCTCTACCGTGGTGGGGAGAGCTATCTCAATATCGACAGTTGCATCAGAAATTTAGCCATCCGTTATGGCAAGACCCGACACATTCCATCGATACGCCTCAGCATTTACTTGCGCTGGGCGCTGAGCAGCTTTTGATGTGTTTAAACACCTTTAGTCACGGCTATGCTACCCGCGCAAAATATATGTTTAGCCGCAGCACACAGCAGATGATCCCTAACACGGTTTCCACTCTGCTACCTTGGAATATTATTGAAGAAACTTGCCGCTATGTCAGAGAACACACAACCTAATATCCAGCAGACCTTAATTGAAAATGTGCTGATTAAACATCCAGTTTTAGACACCAACAGATATGCCCAGTCGGTTGTTAAACAGGCCCATCAAAAAGCCAAAGCTCATGTTCAACAAGCTCAACAGTCTGAGAAAAGTATTCATGCTATCGCCTATCAACAAGGCTACCAAGATGGATTAACGCAGCTTTTGAATGATTTTATTGGCGTTATTAATGATAGCGAAGCCCAATACCAAAATCAGGTGAGCCAAACAGAGAGTCAATTAACTCAATTACTCATCGGTTTATTTACTGACTTACGCCTACAGGAAATTGTGGCAGAACATTTCGCTCAATTACACTCTGAGGCTCGCCATATTCAATTACATATACCAGCATCATTGCAAGCCAAGATAAGCTCTCAAGCTAACGGCGCTAAAATATGCACTAGCCCTGATAACTCAATCGCGCTAGAAATGGATAATAAAATTACACAATTCACACCAACATTGGCTGCAGAGAAAATATTACCGCATATTTTTCCGATTTCGACCCGTTGTCTAATTTTGCAACAACATAAACAAGCTTATGCACGATTAATTCAACAAAAACTGCTAATTCAACAAGAACACGCTCTCCAACAAGAAGAAATTAAGGAGAGAAATATATGAAGATTGATCCTAATTTGCTGAATACGTTGTCAGCTTCACGTACTCATGGCAATACGCCATCGAGTATATCCGATCTACACACTAAAATGAGCACCCTTTGGAAATCCCGTAATAACATGAAAGATATACAGAACTATCAGGCAAAAAACATTCCCCACATTTCGGAAGATAAGAACACCAAAATACAAAGCTTTATTACTGAATTTAAACACCAGGATAGTGATAAAACACGATTCGCATTGGTGTTTAAAACCATGGTGAATTTGAACCGCAATGATAAAGAGTCATTCATTACTCAAATCGTCCAAACATTAAAATCTTCATCTGAATCTGACCCTAGCTCTGATTTATATAAAGATTTCACTAAAGCTATTCAACGTTATATGTCGATAAGTTTAATGAATACTCCATTTACTGAACAATTGAATAAAAATATGACTAGCTTCAATCTTGATGGCGATGATGATGATGATTCTTCTATTATATAACTCCAACGATTGAATAATTTTGTACTATTAAATTAGTTTATTACTTATCACCGACGAATATTTATAAGCTTAGAGTGCATTTTTTATAATCTAAGCTATCTAACCCCCTCCTTTTTAAAAAATATAAAAAAAATAAATTTGAAATTGATATATACACTCACAGATAGTAGTTTAAATTTACATCACCAAAACACATTGTTCGAATTTAAAAAAACGTCTTAATTTCTTCATCTATTCATTACCCTACTGTTTTTTATATTGAACATAATTTTACTGATGGTTACGATGTTGATAATTATTTTTATATTGAACTATACCTGTGGGAAATATTATGAATAACATGGAATACAATAAAATAGAGCCAATGGTGCTTTTATGTGGTCAAGTGGTTTATGACCCCTTAAAAAGAACATTATCTCGAGGAAAAAGAACGGTAAATTTATCAGAAAATGAATCCTGCCTCTTAAAGCTGTTGTTATTAAAAACAAATAGCAAGCGAGAAGTGATGCATGAAATTTGGGAAAAGCGTGGAACTATCGTGACTGAAAGCAGTTACTACAAGTTAGTCAGGCAATTACGACAATCATTTAAGAAAGTAGAGTTAGATGAAAACCTCATCATGACACTGCCGCGCATTGGTATTTTATATACCGGTGAAAAATCAGAAATGCCTATACTATCAAGAGTTAATGATCGAAAAAACATGTATGCATATGTTCGCTGCTTTTTCCAGAAAGTATTTAATCGTTCATTTCAATAACTTATTTATATAACAGAAGAAAAACCATGCCTAGATTTGCCATATCAAGAAATATTTTACATTCTACTTTCATATTAGCTTGTTGTTTATTTTTATTTTCTTGTAATAACCCAATAAATCAAAATCGAAATACATTTAACATTCAAGGTGATATTTATAGCCAATCTATCGATATTCCTAATGAAGCATTAATCACCGTTTCAGTTACCCCAATAAACGGCAACAGTTACTCTGAAAAAAGCCATTATGATTATACCCTGACAACCAGAAAATCAGCGAGAACGATTAATTTTTCCATTAATTTACCAGAGTCGATGTTAACACAAGGCCACTATTTTGGATTAAGTGTGAGAGTAGAAAAAAAAGGTGAGTTACTGATGATGAGTAATCAAGTTACTCCGTTAAATCAATCTAAGCCTGAAAGATTATCTTTAAAAGTAAACGCTCTTTAATTTATTAGAGAACATCAGAAATCGTAGTATTCAAATACTTTAATACATAATGAAAAATTTTTAAATGCATAAATCGACACAACAGAGAACTAGTCATCACTAGAATTTATTGGAATTCCTTTTTTGTTAAGCAAAATTCCAAATTATTCAAAAAATAGATCTAAAAAAAGTAAATATACTTCATTCACATATAAATCGAATGATGTTGAGTATTGGCAATTCATTTTAATGACTGTGCGAATCTTAAGGATAGTTAGAAGCAGGAATTTTTAAAATACTCATCAAAGACATTTAATTAACCCTATATTCTCGGAGTTCCTTAATGAATCGCAAGTCTAAGGATTTTATTCCTTATCATGCTACATTTATCGCGTGGATAAATATTGCAACGCAAATTAGTTTTCCTTTGGCATCCATTTTTTCACCTGTCGTAGCCAGTGCATTTACAGAACAAAGTCATCAACAACGTACGTTTTTATTACCAAAAAAAAATACGCAGACTCTAAGAGAAACTCAACCCTATACACTGCAAGTGGGAGAGACAACTCAAAGTATTGCCAAAAAATATAATATAAGTTTGGAGCAATTACGTAAGCTTAACCAATTTAGAACTTTTTCAGAAAGTTTTGAGGCACTAAAGGTCGGCGATGAGCTGGATATTCCTTTGGCTCCGTTACCCACTGTAGAATGGGAAAACGAAAAACCTGTATATATTCCACCAGCAGCACCGAGTGAAGAAGAAATCAAACTGGCACAATTTGCTTCTAAAGCTGGCCAATTTTTTACAAAGCAACCTAATCATGAAAAAACCAAAACATTTGCCCAAGAGATAATCACGACCGCAGCAAGCGGCTATCTACAAGATTGGTTTAATCATTTTGGTAGTTCGCAAATAAAGCTGGTTGCGGATAAGAAATTTTCATTAAAAAATTCGCAAATTGATTTACTACTGCCTATTTATGAAAACGAAGAGAGTTTATTCTTTACTCAGGGTAGTTTTCATCGTCAAGATCAGCGCATTGAAACCAACCTCGGCTTTGGTGCTCGCTGGTATGGTGAAAATCAAATGTTTGGCGGGAATACCTTCTTTGACTACGATATATCTCGTGGCCATTCTCGTTTAGGATTAGGTATTGAATATCGCCGTGACTTCTTAAAATTGTCAGGCAACAGCTACCATCGTCTTAGCAGCTGGCGCAATGCTCGTGAATTAGTCGATCACTCAGCAAGACCGTCTAATGGATGGGATCTTCGCGCAGAAGGTTGGCTACCTATCTATCCACATATTGGTGGCAAGCTCACCTATGAGCAATATTATGGTGACGATGTCGCCCTATTCGGCACCAAAAATTTACAACGCGATCCATACTCCATCAATCTCGGCCTCAACTATACGCCGATTCCATTAGTCACATTCAATGCGGAGCATCGCCAAGGGAAAGCCAGCAAAAAAGATTCACGGATTGGTTTACAGCTAAACTACCAATTTGGCAAAAGTTTGAAACAACATTTGGATCCAGAATCTGTCAATGCATTTCGCTCACTCATGGGTAATCGTTACGATTTTGTCAGTCGTAACAACCATATCGTTCTGGATTATAAAAAGAATGATGTCATCCACTTAAACATAGCTGACTCTGTCACAGGCTACGCAGGGGAAAAAATTCCTTTAAGTTTCACAGTGACCAGCAAATATGGCTTAAGTCACATAAAATGGGATGCAGAAGCACTGGTTGCAGCTGGGGGTCACATTCTCAATGAACATGGCCAATATAGCCTTGTGTTGCCTTCCTATAAAAATACCAAAAATGCGAATAATTACGCCATCACCGCCATTGCTATCGACAAGAAAGGGAATACCTCTTCCAAAGTCATTGTACGTGTTTTGGTTACTCAACCTGCCATTCACACCTTAAAAAGCACAATTTCATCCAGCAATATTGATTTAATCGCTGACGGCAAAAGCAGCAAAAAACTGTCGTTATCCATTAAAGATAACGCAGGAAATGTCATTGACCTCGCGGCCAAAGAAATCACGTTTGAGCGAGTCACAACTCGAAAAGTAAAGAGAGCAATGCCCGCGAAGGGATTAAAAGCTTCTCCTACAGCAACATACACCAGCATCAGTCCATTTACCCGCTTAGCAGCCGGACAATATGAAGCGACATTAACCGCAGGAACTAAACCTGAAAGCTTTGTATTGGTTCCCAAAGCCCGTAATGCTGTATTCCCTGAAATCAAAGTGACCGTCGTTGCAGACACGACAACAATTCAAGTCACAAAGCCCACGCTCAATACGCAAACGGCTCAGTTAGCTAACGGAAAGTCGCCTGTTGAAGTCAAAACACAGCTTAAAGATGCGAATGGCAACCCTATCATTAATAGTGTGGTCACTTGGAGTTCAAACAAAGATCCGCAAAAAGTGATATTCACCCCTGTGAGCACGACAACGGATAGCAACGGCTATGCCACCACTCTCGTCACCAGTACACAAGCTGGTGATGTCACGATCACAGCAACGCCAACAAATGGGTCTCCACAAGACGTTACGCTGACATTTATACCAGATGCCACCACTTCGGTGCTGAAACCGCAAAATATCAATATTGTAAAAAATGGATCGATTGCTGACGGGAAAAAACCCAACTTGGTGTCTATTACCATTACCGACCAATTTGGCAACCCATTACCAAACGTCGATGTACAGTTTGCTACCGACAAAGGAACCCTCACCAATACCACCGTAAAAACAGATGCTAATGGGGTTGCGCAAACCGCTATTACCAGTACGCAAGCGGGTGAAGCAAACGTGACGATTACCGTGGATGGCAAAGACATCCAACATAAAGTTCAATTTGTGGGAGATAACTCAACACCGCAAATCGCAAAACCAACCGTCAACCAGGCAACGCAAATCGCCGATGGTAAAAAACCGATTGAAATCACCACAAAATTAGTCGATGTCCATAATAACCCACTACCGAATACCGTCGTGACATGGAGCTCAAATAAAAACACGAATGATGTTCAGTTTGCGCAACAAACCACCACAACCGATGCTAATGGCCTAGCGACAACCACGATTACCAGTACCGTGGCCGGGGAAGTTGTCATTACAGCCACAGCGCCGAATGCTAAACCACAAGACGTGAAAGTGGATTTCTTACCTGATGCCACAACGGCTGTGGTGCAATCGAATAATATTCAGATTTCCCAGCCAAATACTGTCGCAGGTAGTAACTCTGCAAATACCATTTCTATTACCGTGACGGATGCAAAAGGCAACCCAATCCCAAATATCGAAGTTACATTCACCACTGATAAAGGAATATTGGCAGATAGCAAAGTGACCACAAACAGCCAAGGGGTCGCACAAACCGCAATTTCCAGTGATAAAGCCGGAGATGCTACTGTGACGATTACGGTGGATGGCAAAGATGTTAAACAGACTATCTCGTTTGTTGGGGATAAAAACACACCGCACGTTGTGAAACCAACAACCAATACCGCTTCACAGATTGCCAATGGCAATAAGCCATTTGAAATAAAAACACAAATTGTGGATGCCAATAATAACCCGCTGCCAAATACAGTGGTTAATTGGACATCAAATAAGAAAGGCAATGAAGTTAGCTTCTCTGAAACCAGCAGTATCACTGATGCCAATGGCTTTGCTACGACTCAAGTCACCAGTACCGTTTCAGGTGACGTCGTGATTACGGCGGCAATACCTAACGCCACATCACAAGACATTAGCCTTAAATTTTTACCTGATTCAACCACTGCAACGATTAAACCTTCAGATATCACTGTTGGCTCAATGACATCCGTTGCCAATGGGGTGACAGATAATCCAATCGCGATCACCGTGACCGATGCGAATGGCAACGTCGTGCCAAATGTTGAAGTTCAATTTGCAACCAATAACGGTTCTCTGGCTGATCAGAAAGTGATGACAGATAACCAAGGTGTGGCAAAAACCACCATCACCAGCAAGCAAGCAGGAGATGCCAAAATTACAGTGACTGTCGGTGGAAAATCGTTTGATAAAACCGTCACATTCATTGCAAATATGCAGACCGCAAGTGTCAGCTCAGTCACACCAGAAGTTAAAAATCAGTATCTCGCTGATGGCAAAATGACCGTCACTTATACGGCAAAAGTTGTGGATGCGAATAATAACCCTGTTTCTGGTGCTGATGTCGACTGGCAGTCTAACTTCAGCACATCTGACGTGAAATTTAGTCAAGAAAAAACCAAGACCAATGCCCAAGGGGAAACGATCACCACCATCACCAGTATCAAAGCCAATATCGTGAACGTAATGGCATCCACAAATGGCAATGGGAAGATGGCAAAAGAGATTCACTTTGTTGCCGATAAAGCCCAAGCTCAAATCACATCGTTAAATGTCAAAAAACCAACTATCGTGGCTAATGGCGTAGACAAAGCCGATGTTTATGTCTTCGTAGAAGATAACCACGGTAATCCAGTTGAAGGCGTAGAGGTTCAATTACAGACGAACAATGGTGCCGTACTCACCCTAGTCACACCATTCTCTAAAACAGATATCAACGGCTTGGTTCACGCCACCCTGTCTACCTCGCAAGCTGCCAATGATATTATGGTTGCGGCAGAATTAGCGAACGGTAACCAGCAACCACTTTCGAGCACCGTAAAAGCAGTTGCAGATAATACGACAGCAACAGTGACGATTAGATCATCGGTTTACCAAGTGCAAATTCATCCACAAGCCCAAAAAGTGTTGCTGACAGCGACTGTCGTCGATAACCTGAACAACCCTCTCGTTGAAACGCCAGTCACTTGGCTCAGTGATAGCAACACGCTAAGTGCAAATACCACCCGTACCGATAATAGAGGGCAAGTGACCGTTGAATTATCAGGTTATATTGCGGGAGAAACAACGGTTACCGCACAACTGCTTAACCGCCGTGAAGCACAGCAAAAAATTCAATTTATTGCTGGCGATGCAAACCCACTAAATAGTTTCTTTGAGATTAAACCACAAACAATTGTGGCGAATAATCGTGAACAAGCGACAGCAACGCTGACCTTACGTGATCAATGGAATAACCCAGTTACAGGGCAAAAAATTGATTGGGATAGTAACAACAGCGCCATTACACTTACGGGTTCAAAAGAGCTAGCGAACACTGGTGAATACCAAGTTAAAGTGAGTGGTAACCTTGCTGATACCATTAATATCACTGCTAAAAATGGTGCTGTTTCCAAACAGAAAAGCCTTGGGTTGATTGCGGACAGCGCCACTGCACTCATCAAAGAGATTAACATCACTAGTCAAGCTGCGGTTCCTGCTGATGGTACCAGCCGCATTACTGTACAAGCCACCATTACAGATGCCGCCAATAATCTGGCACCTGCAGGTATTGCGATTGGTTGGCGTAGTGACGTTGGTGAGCTATCACAACCCGTTAGCCATACAGATAATAACGGTATTGCCCAAATTACCTTAACTAGCGCACAAGCAGGAAAAGGCAGTGTAACCGCCATTTTAGGTCAAAATACTAAGCAAACTGTTCAAAATATCGAGTTCTTAGCAGGGAACGTTTCTAGCAGCGCCTCAAGTGTTGCGCTGAGCACCCCATCATTAACTGCAGCAACAGGTGAAACTGAAATTACTGTTACGCTGAAAGATGATACTGGCAACCGACTGGGTAACTTAGCAAATAAAATCAAGCTGGATTACTCAACTGATTTAGGCTTAGCAAAATCACCGACTTTCACAGAGATAACACCAGCAGGAACCTATCGTGCGAAGTTAAACAGTACCAAAGCAGGTAAAACAGACATTACCGTCCTTGTTGATAGTGTGGCTCTGAGTCAAAAAGCCCCTCTAACTGTAATTGCTGATGCACAAAGCGCACAGGTACGTGGTGATATCAAGGTTTCAAAAACAACTGAATCCGTAGGAAATAAAGTCACGGTCAGCACCCAGTTTGAAGACGCTAACGGCAACCAACTCGGAGCGGGGATCCCTATATTCTGGACGGCTAACGATGGTAGCCAGCTTTCGGATAACCAAACAACCACCGATGCTAATGGACGCAGCGAAGTTACCATTCAACGCCATGATGTGGGTCATGCCAACGTCTCCGTTAACTTAACATCGCAAAACACCAAAGCTGCCCCATCAATCTCCTTTACACAAGGCACGATTGACACCAGTAAAGCGGTATTCAATTTAACCCCTGCCACCATTGTGGCGGGTAAATCCGCAACGGTTGAGCTGATATTAAAGGATCAGTTTGGTAATTTATTAACCAACCAAATACCTGCGATTAAAATCAGTAGCAATAACAAGGACGTAAAAATTGCCCCGGTGACGATGCCATCGGCTGGGGTATATCACGCGGTTGTGAGCAGTGATAAAACAGGCGTTGCCATATTATCAGCAAACCTCAACGGCAGTGCATTATCGCAAACCTTAACGTTGAATGTGACCAGTGACAAAGCCACCGGCAGCATCGCCAGCTTAGTTCCCAGCACCAATAACATTCAGGCAGGTAATGCCCAAGGCGTAGTCTATACCGCCAAGGTCGTGGATAAGTTCAATAACCCAGTGCCGCAGGTCAATGTCTCATGGCACTTACAGGGTAAAGCAGAACTTTTCCCACACTCATCAATAACAGATATTGACGGTACGACTAAAATTACGGTCACTAGCCATACAGTGGGTGCATTAGTGATGACAGCAGCACTTTCCGCTGTCGAAGATAAAAAGGCCAGTGTGGTTAACGTCTCAGCAGGCACGGTAAACATCGCCAACTCTACCTTTACGACCAGTAAAACTGATATTGGTCCTGATGGGCTAGAAAGCACCTTGTTCACGGTTAAATTACAAGATGATTTTGGTAACGCCTTACTGAGTGAAAAGGTTAATATTACAAGTAACGTCCCAACTCGGGATTTTACTATCAGTTCAGTCACCAATCACCAAGATGGTCGCTACAGTGCAACAGCCACCGCGACGAAGCAAGGCACCGCTAAAGTCACAGCAAAAGTTGACAATAAAACCATTGCCAACCCGATTGAAATCAAAATTGACGCCATTAACCCAACGCTACGTTTTGACAACATGCAACAGCGCCTAACTTACTCTTCCGCAGTGAATAACGGTCAGGTTGTTAAGGGGTTACCAAATGGTGCTCAACCCGTTTGGTCCAGTGATAACACCAGCATTGCCACGGTTGACCCACAAGGTAAAGTCAAACTGAAAAAAGCGGGTCGTACCAAAATCTGGGCGCGTATTGATGGAAATGGTGTCTATAAATCCGCGGCTGCAAGCTATGAAGTGGACGTTGAAAAAGCCAAACCAAACTTAGCGTTAACCAGTGCGAGCACTATTTCCGCGACTTGGTCAGATAACCAAGTTCATGATATTAAAACCTCGTTCGGTAATGCTGATGCCTCAGCCATTCCTCTCGAATATGTTAGTCAAAATGCCAATATCGCCCAGATGGACTCTGTTTCTGGTGCAATTACTCAGGTCAAGCCAGGGGTGGCGAAACTGACAGTGCGTTCCAAAGAGACCGATCAGTTTGTTTCTGAAAGCCAAGATATTACCTATAACCTCGCAAAAGCACGTTTTAATGTTAATTTTAACCAGAAAGAGCAAGAAATCACGGATCAGAGTAACCTTTTTAACCTACAAAAAACCAGTGTTGCTATCCCTCCGAAAGCAGATATTGAATGGGGTTCAGGGGCTAATAATGTTGTCAATATTGCCAAAAATGGCTCGATTCAAAGCTTAGGCAAAGGCGAAGCCAACTTAACCATGACAGTAAAAGCCAATGATTACTTTGAGCAAAGTAGTGGTGATTATAAGGTCAAGGTTTACACGAAGCCTTTGATTACTATAAATTCAATTTCTTATGGTAATAATGGTACCAAAGAAACTAATGCAACTTATTGGTCACCTGTTTATACCGACGATAACCTAACGGTTAACTGGTCTGTTGCAGGAACTAGTGATTTTGATCTGCCTTCCGATGTCAAAATCGTCGTAACAAAACCGGATGGCGGGACAGATAGCGTCGCATCATCGGTAACTAGCGGCCCACGTTCAAATACCTATGCACCAAAACAAAGCTATTTGAAAAATAACCAAAAAGTTAAAGTTGAAATTGTTGCAATAGGTAAGTCCCAACACAGAATTGAAAATAAGATCCAAGCTGTTGATGTTCCTATTGTTATAACTGAACCCAAAAATATCGGAAGCCTATCTATTAGCTATAAAACTTCAGTTTACGTCGATAAAGATAACGTATTGGATAATGATAATCGTTGTAATCCGCCTTCTGCCTTGTTCAATTACCATCGTAAAGCGATTATATTCCCTAAAGTATATATTGGGTTATCAGGAAAACAGTTGCTAGAGAATGTTCAGGTAAGCCATCAGATATTACAGTCTGAATATCAAGGGAACGAATCATTTGGCTCAGATAGAATAACGTATCCAACGCTGACAAAACCAACTCATGGCCTAGATACATACGAATACAATTACTCGCAAGCTAGCGGTTCGGTATTAAAAGAGAAATGTTATACTAATCATAGCGGTAACGGAAACATCACCACAATATTAGAATTTGCCGGTCAACAATCTCAACTTAAAACCCATTTCTCTTGGAGTGGTTCTTAACTTATTCCACAGGGCGCTTTGCGCCCTGTTTTTTATTACCCCCCTCTTTCTTCTTACTCAACAAATTGTAATTACTAAGTAAATGCACGTACTATCTTAGATATTTTTGAAAATAAACATAAATCAAAATATGATTTTTATTACTTTATTGATAGCCATATAACGAATGTTTATACTACAAAGATTATAATAGGAAATCCTTTACTACTAAAGTGGCATACCATTTAGTACAATTTGACTTAAAAGGATTAATGCAAAGTTTTAATCTTAATCATCATACAAACCTCTCACTGACTCACCAAATCTTTGATACTAAAATAACTATTACTTTTAAAACAAAAAAAAAGAAAATAGAAACCAAAATATTTTCATTTCTATTAAGATGCCTGAAATCTACATATTTAAAAAAATCATAAAAAAATTGATCAAATAACGATCTTCCTAGATTGATGCCTTTATGAAATAAATCAAAAAAACAAAACAATTAAGCAAAATCACAGAGATTAAATATAAAAAACCAATATTGTTAATGTTTTATTTTCTGTTTTTTTAGATTTATATATCTAATTAATAAAAATATAAAGCATATAATATTGATCAAAAACAATACACCAAAATTTACATTTGTTATAACATTGCATAAATTCAATTTTAAACCATTGAAAATGAAAAAATAATTATTACGTTAAATATTTAAAATCGACAATCGCAAACATCAGGATATTTAATACGTCATTTTGGGACTAATTGAAAACAATTATAAGGATAGTATATCATTCAGTGAGTGGCACTTGAGGGTCACTATATATTTAACCAAAAACTAAAACACACAGATTATATTAAATCACTTTTATAAAATCTGAAAATTCACATTGATTGTTATCTCAACAATATAATTTAATAGAGAATATTTATGAATAGAAAATTTCCTGTCGCTTATGCTGTCGGACAAAAAATCAAGTCATTAAGAAAATCTCAAGGTTATACTGTGTTTCAATTAGCACGAGAATGTAATATCAGTGAACAACAACTATTCCGTTATGAAAGAGGTGTTAATCGTATTGATATTGATTGCTTAGCTAGAGTAACAAAAATATTAGATGTTAATATCAGTGATATATTTTGTGATGTATTTCAAGACAATCAAGATATTAAATATGAAAATAAAACCCAAGAATCAGTTGAATATTACGCATAATGTGAGTATCTAGCGTTTCGTATTAACTTCAACTAAGTCTTGATTTAAAACAGTCCATATATGATGCTCCTGTATAAAAAGTAAAAGCCTATTTTAAGGCTTTTACTTTTTATTTTACTTCGAGCTCTGTTTTACCAATTCTTTTTTACCAATATAGAAGCTTTCCACCTCTGTTTGCGATTTTTTCTCACAAGCACTACCCTATACACTGTTTTATTCACCCATCTGCGAAAGACCATGCCACAACCAACTACATTAATGCAGCGATTCGGATTTGATTCTGATCGTTTACGCTTTGCAATGATCACCGCCTGCGCATCTATTCTCGCGCTATTTATTGCTAAATATGCAGGACTAACTCACCCCCACTGGGCAGCAATGACTGTATGGGCCTCCGCGCAACCTTGGCGTGAAAACTTGCTAGAGAAAAGTTGGTGGCGGTTTGCTGGTACAGTTGCTGGCGTAGTTGCTGGCATTGTACTCATTCAAATTCACCTAAGCAGTCCATTATTATTTGTGATCAGTTTAGCCACATGGTTAGGTGTATGTAGCGGTATTGGACAGCTACAAAAAGGTTTTGTGGCTTACGGCACTTTTTTGGCAGGTTACTCAGCGGTGATGGTAAGCATGCTTAGCGTTCATGCCACCGACAATATTTTTGCCGTTGCATGGGATCGATTTTGGACTATTTTAGTTGGCGTATTATGCGCAGTTTTATTTAACTTTTTATTTACCCCCAAGCGTGAACAAGCATCCATCATCGCGTTAAAGCAACAAATTGATCAGCAGTTTTACACTATTTTGCACCGTTCTTTATATAGAAAAGATCCTATTGAACAACAGGATATTGACACCTTATGGCAGCAAATGGCCACCTATGATGAGCAGTTAGAAGCCAACCGTATTGGGTGGCATTATCACCGTAAACAAGTCGTAAAAGCCCGCCAACAACTACTCGCTCAAAGCCAGATTTTGCTACAACTTGATAAATTTAAAGACGTCGCTGCATTTCCATTTCCAGCAATACAACCGACTGAATCACAATGGAAACATATCCTGTCTCTATGCCCGAATGGCGTATTGAAAAATCTCTTAATCCCGCTGTTTTATGTATCTAAAGGGTTATCCATCAAAGCACAATACCGTGTAGATAAGCTAAAACTCCACCATGATCGCATTGCCGCTTGGCAAACTTTTGCACGCTCGTTCGTTGCCATTGCTACCGTTGGCTTACTCTGGTTAGTGACTCAATGGCAAGCTCTGGCCTATCTGACGCTAGGTTTATCTGTGATGATCGCACTGTTCGCATCCCTCGATTACCCCGCTAGGTTTATGAGAAACATCTTCACGGGACAATCTTTCGGGGCACTTGCCGCGTTGATTTGTACTTGGTGTCTATGGCCATTTGCATCCTCATCATGGCAAATGACCTTATTCATTGTGCCCGTCATCATCAGTGGGATTTTTGTTTTTGCCCACAAAAAACTGATTTTAATCGCCTTTGATTACATCATGGTCTCTTTGATTTTGCTGCAACCAAGTTACCCTTTTACATTAAGTTTCCCAGAAAGCCTCAGTAATGCCATCGCCATTATTTGTGGACCGCTAGTCGCAATGGGAGCTTTTTATTGGATTTACCCAACAAATCCGAAGAAACGTTACCAAAACCTTATTTTACTCAGTGAACAACAATTTAAGCTGGGTCTGCATAAGATTATTTCAGGACAAAAACCATCAACATCACAGATGAGCCATCGCCTATTTAGCGGGTTAATACTGGCGCGTAAGAGTGATTATCCATTTGATAGAACAATACAATTTTTTGCTGTCCGCCACGCTATTTGGCTCAATCTGATGCAAGTTTATAAACAAATTTCTGCCTCTGAATCACACAAGCGTGCCCTAAAAGGGCTTGTTTTACGTTTGCAACACCCACAGCCTGATGTTGAAAAAATTCACCACCTGCTGCAAACATTATTACGTAGGCAGAAAAACAGTGCTGAATTATGTCAATTATATAATGACATTCGCCTCTACTTACATTATTTAGACTCTAACAATTGGATATAAAAAATAACAATTAACGAGATTATGAAAAAAATAAAATAAATTACTGGCCTAAATTGATTATAAAAAATAAATATCTTATTTAAATTATAGATTCACAACATACCATCAATAAATAATAAAAAAATCATGGGTTAATTTAAAAGATTTTTAAATTAATCCATGATAAACAGAATCTACAAAAAACGTAAAATTTGTTATTTTTTCGTTTAATATCAATATTTTGACAAATATCATGCAACCCTCTCTTTTTCATGATTCTGTTTGACTCCCCCAATTCCTATTTGCATAGTGGTACTCATAATAATTTTTAGATTTTTCTGTTTTTGATTTTCAATCCTTTTTATTCCAATAAATTTAAATATATCTGATTACAACTTATGAAAGAGGTTTTCATGACTAGGGAATTATTTTCTACAAATGAAATGAAATTATTATTTGAAAAATTAGCATCCTTTACTGTTTATCCTGAAAATAAAGGTGTGACACGTTTAGCCTATACCCCTATTGACCAATTGGCACACCAATACATGATAGAAACCATGCAAAAAGCCGGGTTTACTGTTAGCCAAGATGTGATAGGGAATATTTTTTGCCGATTACCGGGAAAAAATCCCGACTTACCTGCTGTTGGCACTGGCTCTCATTTGGACACGGTTCCTAATGGCGGTGCTTATGATGGTACGCTTGGTGTCGTGGCAGGATTTTATGCGCTGATGCAATTTGAGCCACAGCAATTGTCCCGTTCCCTTGAACTCGTCATTTTCAGGGCGGAAGAATCCAGCCGATTTGGTTTTTCCTGTATTGGCAGCAAAGTGTTACTAGGGAAAGTTGATCGTGAAAAGTGGTCTCTCAACCGGGATGATGATGGACGCAGTTTTTTCGATGTCCTAGATAGCCTTGGCTACCCAAGCCACGAAATTGAACAGTGCCAATTGGCTGATAACCATTATTCTGCTTTTATCGAAATGCATATCGAACAAGGTCGACGTCTTGAACTTGAAGGAAAATCAGTGGGAATTGTGAATGGAATTGCGGCACCAACCCGCTTCCAAGTTCAGGTCACAGGTCATGCAGATCACTCCGGTGCCACCCCAATGTATCAACGCCACGATGCATTAGTGGCCAGCGCCGCCATTATCAGTGATGTAAATCGCGCAGCTTGCCGTGAATCTGTTTGGGGAACAGTCGGCACTATTGGGAAACTCAATGTCTATCCAAATTCCATGAACGTGATTCCTGGTGAAGTGAATTTCTTAGTCGATATTCGTGGTATTGAGCCAGAAAGTATTGCCCGCGTTGCCACTCACTTGAGAAATTCCATTAGAAAATCTGAACAAGACAACGATGTTTCGATTCAAATTCGTGAAATTTCAGCGGAAGCACCAGTGAAATTAGACAACGAGATTTGCCAGTGTATTGAACAACATTGTCTTGAGCAAAACATCGGTTATATGACCATGTTGAGCGGTGCTGGTCATGACTCTATGAATCTCGCACAAAAGTTCCCAACCGCAATGATTTTCACACCATCAAAAAATGGGATTAGCCATCACCCTGATGAATTTACTGATTTCGACGACATTATTATTGCCGCCAATCTATTGAAAGATACCCTGCATTCTTTAGCAAAATAATTCTTAGCAAAGTGAAAAAAGCCGCTGGGAGATTGCTCTCTCAGCGGCTTTTTCCTATCACCAACAATTACATTAATGACACCAAACATCCGGTATACAGCTGATAGGCTGTTAACATCTGTTTTTCATCAAAATCAAAATTAGCTTGGTGATGCCCTGCGGTTCTATCTGCACCGACAACAAAATACAAAGATTTCCCCCCATGACGCTGAACGCGTTTTGCCAAGATAGTGGCATCTTCGCTACCGCCAAATGGGCGAGTTGCAATCGCTGTTAATTCAGCATGTTTCCCTACCACACTTGCCAAGGTATCAATCAGCTCTTGGTCATTGGTTAAATCAACCGCTTCACCCATCACTTCACTTTCCATTTCTAGCTGGAAGCTGTGTGCAGAGCCTTCGGCCATGCGAATCGCATTTTCGCTCATAAAGCGGTTAATCTCTTCATTTTCACCGCGGACTTCTATCTGCATTTGAGCATAGGATGGCGTCACGTTTCGCCCTTCACCTGCATTCAGTACCCCAACGTTAATGCGCGACATTCCTTTACCGTGTCTTGAAATTCCCAACATTTGCGTTGTGGCATGACAAGCGCCTGCTAGCGCATTACGTCCTAATTCAGGCTCCGCTCCCGCGTGGGATGGTGCGCCTTTGAAACGAAAATCCAGTTTTGTTGTACAGAGGAAATGGGTTGGGTTAATCACAATTTCACCACTATTGGCAATGAACCCTAAGTGCGCCCCTAAGAAATAATCCACATCATCCACAATACCACTTTCTGCCATCGCTCTCGCGCCACGAACGCCTTCTTCCGCAGGTTGGAATAACAATTTCACTTTGCCAGATAAGCTCTCTTTATTGGCCACTAGCCAATGCGCGACTGCTAAACCAATCGCGATATGCCCATCATGGCCACACGCATGCATTTCGCCGGGATGACAAGAGCTAAAATTATCATTTTTTGGTCGATGAGTTTCATCGGTACTTTCTGTCACACCGACACAGTCAATGTCAAAACGCAGTGCGACTGTCGGTCCCGCTTTGCCGCTATCAAAAATGGCAACGCACCCTGTCAGCTCCTGCATTTCGGCCAACAGATTTTCATCAACTTGGTGCTTTCTCGCTACCGCTAAACCTTTATCAACCACTTTTTGTTGGCGTCCAAAGGCATATTCAGGATTGATTACCTGTGGACCCACTTTAACGTCCAAGTTTAAACGACGCAGTTCTTCAACGATTTTTGCTGTGGTTAAAAACTCAGACCAACCAATTTCAGGATATTGATGGAATTCACGACGCCATTGAGTCAGTTGTTCTAATGTAATGTTTGACATGTTATCTCCTTAAAATTAAAGCATGATGAGCGCAATGAAAATCACCCCAACAATCATGCCGGGCGCAGTACGCTTCACAATTTCCATCGGGTTCACATTAGCTAAACCTGCACAGACGATAGCCGCACCTGCTAACGGTGACATGGTTCTACCCAATGCGCCTGAAATTGCAGAAGCCATCCCCAAATCAGGAATTTCATAACCAAATTGCTGAGCAAATGGGGTCACTGTTTCGTTGAAAGCAAACGCGGCCGCATCACCTGAACCCGTGATAATTCCCATCAAGAATGGGCCCAATGTCCCCCCCCAACGTGCAAATTCAGGGGAGTGGATCAGAAAACCAATAAAGGAATCAATTAAACCAGATGCTTTGAGGCCCGCAGAAAAAACGGCGGCAGCGATGATGATCCCAAGCACATCCCCATAGGCATTCCCCATTCCTTTAAAGAACTCTTTGGTAATGGTTGAAGGGTTAGTACGCGTGATGACTAACGCATAGATTGCCCCGATGAGCATCGCGGCTGGCACACTGATTTGATACGCTTTCAGCGCATCCATAAATGGCAAAATTAATAGAATCAATGGAATAAACGGGGCTGTTGCATAAAGGTAATTTGGTTGCTCCGCCGCCACATTTTGTTCTGTACCTGCGGTGCCATTCACTTCAACAGCCGCTTTCATGTTGTACTCTTTTTTCACTAAAGCCACTACTGCTAAGGAAACTGCAGCAATGCCCCCAACCGCTAAGCTATATGGCCCGTGGCGAGCAATTAAGTCAACAATACTCATGTTCGACATCTGCGCCACAAAGGGGTTATGTGACAACCCAGGACTCAGCATAGAACCTATCGTACCGCACAGCACGGCACCACCAGCAATAGCTGGGTGAATACGCGCAGCAATCAGTAACGGAATCAATGTCGCACCAACCGCAGCGGCACATCCGGCCGCAGAAGGGATCGCGATATTAATAAAGAAAGTCAACACGACTGCCGCGGGGATCAGGAAAAAACCCAGTCGAGTCAGAACACGAGATAGCACCAGCACTAAGTGTTTATCGCACTTGGTGTATTTCATGACATAAGCAAAACCCATACTGGAACAAATGGCTTGGATCAGCGGAGCCGAAACCATGCGCTCGCTAAATGCATTTAAGGCATCCATTGGTACAAGACTAATAATACAAAGTACTAGCCCCGCAGCAATTAATACCATCCGAGTTTCATATTTTTTAATTAAAAGATAAATTGTAGCAACGATAATTAGTGCCGCGATAATTTGTATTATCATGACTGACCTCTTTTATTCCCTGGAGAAATAGATAGAACAAATAAAGAAAAGAATGAATTTTTAATTGGTAATTCATTGTGAACTTTAATTGTTTTATTTAATTGAGGGATATCAATTTTCATTCCCTATCTGGAAATTAACCGCCATTTTGTGATCAGTGCGATGTTTACTATAAACAAATCATTAAAAATTAAAAATATCCTTTAAAAACATAATCATGATAAACCATAAAGAAACATTAAACTCCGTCAAAATGAATATAAAATTAACGTTGTTATCATTTTGGTAATATTGAAACTCTTTTTTCACCCTTTAATTATTAAATGATTAAATATTAAATTACGTAAATAATTAGATTTATAAATATAGATTCTCATTTAGATTGAAATCATGTTTTACTCAAAAAAATTAGCAATAAATTCCAATCAACAATTTAAATGCGTAATAATAAATAAAATATTAAAAACTGTCTAAACATTACATTTTATTGAATAAATATAAATAAAAAAAACGAACCATTGATACCCACACATTCGGAAGTTTTTTATCTTAATTTCACGTTTTTTGTTTGTATCATTAGCTGTTTTGACCACTGATTTACAGCGTGATTTTATCTCACCCTATCAGGCTTTTTAACGTCTCACGTCCTTTCCAGTTACGCGACAGACTAGAATAAAAAATGATCAAAAACACAATTCATTAATTCTTTTTAAGCATGTGCGAAACCGTTTGCTTTTTATTTTTACGGCTATAGAATTCGTCAGATTTTTTTGGCCAGAGAATAGAGACAGGAGGCAATTGTGTCCGGTGATAAAAATTATAGTCATGAGCCAGTACCCATATCCGCAAGAAAAGGCGGGCTCGCATTAACCTTTGTAATGCTGGGTTTAACGTTCTTTTCCGCCAGCATGTGGACCGGAGGTGCTCTCGGTACCGGTCTTAGTTTCAACGATTTCTTCCTCGCAGTTCTCATTGGTAATCTTATTCTTGGTGTCTACACCGCCTTCCTTGGTTTTATCGGTTCTAAAACAGGCTTAACAACCCACCTTCTTGCTCGTTATTCTTTCGGTATTCGCGGCTCTTGGCTCCCCTCTTTCTTACTTGGCGGTACACAAGTCGGCTGGTTCGGCGTCGGCGTTGCCATGTTCGCCATTCCCGTCGGGAAAGCAACGGGCTGGGATATTAACTTGCTGATTGGTATTTCCGGTATTTTGATGACCGTCACCGTGTTCTTCGGTATCTCCGCGTTAACCGTGCTGTCCATTGTCGCCGTCCCTGCCATTGCTATCTTAGGAAGCTACTCCGTGTATCTTGCCGTCACTGATGCCGGTGGTCTAAGCGCACTGCAAATGGTAAAACCAGAACAACCTATCGATTTCAACCTCGCACTGGCGATGGTCGTCGGCTCGTTTGTCAGCGCAGGAACCTTAACCGCTGACTTTGTACGCTTCGGGCGTAAGCCGAAAATCGCGGTACTGGTAGCGATTGTGGCGTTCTTCTTAGGCAACTCACTGATGTTTATCTTTGGTGCGGCGGGCGCAGCTTCCTTGGGCATGGCGGATATCTCCGACGTGATGATCGCGCAAGGATTACTCTTACCTGCAATTATCGTTCTTGGTTTGAACATTTGGACAACCAACGACAATGCACTGTACGCTTCTGGCTTAGGGTTCGCCAACATTACGGGCTTATCCAGCAAGACGTTATCTATTATCAACGGCTTAGTGGGCACACTCTGCGCACTGTGGCTGTACAACAACTTTGTTAGCTGGCTGACCTTCTTATCCGCAGCCATTCCACCGATTGGTGGCATTATCATTGCGGATTACTTAATGTATCGTCATCGCTATGCCACTTTTGACATGAGCAAAATGCGCGATGTGAATATCAGTGCGTTAATCGCCGTGGCTGCGGGTGTTGCCGCAGGACATTGGCTGCCGGGAATTGTCCCTGTTAACGCAGTGCTTGGTGGCGCTATCTGCTACGCCATCCTGAATCCACTATTGAATCGCGTACGCGCCACTAATTCGGAGATGACCCGTGCTTAATCAACATATTCAACATATCCACAATGTCCGTTTACCTGAGCGTGAAGGTCTGTGGCGAATCGATATTGAAAATCAACAAATTAAAGCTATCGTTCCGCAGCCTGCTGGTGAAGTATTAGCCAACAGCCTTGATGGTGAAGGCGGCTTAGCCATTCCACCGTTTGTGGAACCGCATATTCATTTGGACACAACACAAACCGCTGGGCAGCCAAATTGGAACCAGTCTGGCACTTTGTTTGAAGGAATTGAACGCTGGGCAGAACGTAAAGCGACACTGACCCATGACGATGTGAAGCAGCGCGCTTGGCAAACGCTAAAGTGGCAGATTGCTAATGGCATTCAACATGTTCGTACCCACGTTGACGTTTCCGATGCCACTTTAACGGCACTGAAAGCGATGCTGGAAGTGAAAAAAGAAGTAGCGCCTTGGGTGGATATGCAGATCGTTGCTTTCCCACAAGAGGGGATCATGTCCTATCCAAACGGCGAAGCGCTATTAGAAGAAGCGCTGTGTTTAGGGGCGGATGTGGTCGGGGCCATCCCACACTTTGAATTCACCCGTGAATATGGTGTGGAATCCCTGCACAAGACCTTTGCACTGGCACAAAAATATGACCGTTTAATCGATGTTCACTGTGATGAAATTGATGATGAACAGTCACGCTTTGTCGAAACCGTTGCCGCCCTTGCTCACCGTGAAAATATGGGCGCACGCGTTACCGCCAGCCATACAACGGCAATGCATTCTTACAACGGTGCTTATGCTTCACGTTTATTCCGTCTGCTGAAAATGTCAGGGATTAACTTCGTCGCCAACCCGTTAGTGAACATTCACTTACAAGGTCGTTTCGATACTTATCCAAAGCGTCGTGGGATCACCCGCGTGAAGGAAATGCTCGCCGCCAATATTAATGTCTGCTTCGGTCACGACGATGTGTTCGACCCGTGGTATCCACTGGGTACCGCAAATATGCTGCAAGTGCTGCATATGGGATTGCATGTTTGCCAATTGATGGGCTATGGTCAGATTAATGATGGTCTGAAGCTTATTACTGAACACAGCGCGAAAACGTTGAATTTACAAAACTACGGTATCGATGAAGGGAAACGCGCAAGCCTGCTGATCCTGCCTGCTGAAAATGGTTTTGATGCAGTACGTCGCCAAGTGCCTGTGCGCTATTCCATCCGTGATGGCCGCGTGATTGCCACTACGCAGCCAACCGTGACCCAAATTCAACTCGACGATGTCGAAACGATTCGTTACGGTTATCAGCCACATAGCGAGAATTAAGTTTTACCCCAGCACGGGGTTTGTTGAGTCTGTAATCAATGAGTACCCCGTGCTTCTCTCCTCTGAAATATCTTCATTTACCTCATTTTTATTGCTAAACCCCAGACTGTTTCTTTACAGTAAAAGTTTCTTTAAGATGAATTAAGTCAAATCAAACGATTGCTGGGTTTCCATGAGAATACTATTAATTGAAGATCACCTTAAAACCCAAGGTTGGGTTAAAAATGGCTTAGAAGAAGCGGGCTTTCTAGTGGATGTCGCTAATGATGGTCGTGATGGACTCTACTTTGCTTTAGAAAACAATTATCAATTGGTTATTCTCGATATCATGCTGCCGGGTATGAGTGGCTGGGATATTTTAAAAATCTTACGCACCGCAAAAAGCATTCCCGTTATTTGCCTCACCGCGCGGGATGCCGTAGATGATCGTATTAAAGGTTTAGAGCTCGGTGCCAATGACTACCTTGTGAAACCATTTTCGTTTTCTGAATTATTAGCGCGCGTTAAAAACCAACTCAAAGTGAATCAGCCAACCTCAACAATCATGACTATTGCAGATTTAAAAATCGATCTAACCCGTCATGATGTTGAACGCGGAGGAAAGAAAATCATCTTAACCCGCCAAGAGTTTTCTTTATTGCTGTTTTTCGTGCTGCATAGCGATGAAATTTTACCTAGAACCTTAATTGCCAGTGAAGTTTGGGGTATCGATTTTGACAGTGATACCAATATCATCGATGTTGCCATCCGTCGATTGAGAAAGAAAATTGATGATGAGTTTGAAGTTAAACTTATCGAAACCATTCGAGGTATGGGGTACCGCTTAAATAGGCCAATAGAATGAAAAAAAAGTCGCTACGCTTTAAACTTATTTCCCTGTTTATCATTCTGATGGTCGCTAATGCTGGCGTCGTGACATGGGTTTTGTATCACTCGCTGAAGAATGAGCTGTCTGAACAAGACAATAATTTACTCGTGAACCGTGCGGAGCAGCTCGCTAAGTTAATTTCGGGTGGCATCGATATCAAAACGCTGCCGATGTATTTCCAAAGCATGATGGATATGCGCCAAGATTTGATCCAAATTTCTGATGCGAGTGGGCACATACTCGTCGCGACTAACAGCGAACTTCTGGATACCCAACCACTGCGGCTAGTTAACCTTGAGCAACTCAATATCCATGCAATCAACCATTGGCAAACCGCACAAAGCATTCCCATCTCCGCCGTTTATTTCGCGATGAACTCACCATTAGGGCAGCTCCATGTGGTGCTCGGTAAAGTCTCCGTCGACCGCAGCGGGGTATTAACCCAATATTTAACCCAAAGCGTGCTGGTATCTGCCCTTTCAATACTGCTAATGGGATTACTGAGTTTGTGGTTGCTGAAAAAAGGGCTCTCCGATATTCAATCGCTGAGCCAGATCACGATCAAAACAAACGTTCATGCGCTAAATGATCCGATCGATATTGATCAGCTTCCACAAGAGTTAAAAGAGCTGGGCGAATCAATGAATACCATGCGCCAGCGGCTAAAACATGACTTTGTTAAACTAACCCAGTTCGCTGATGACTTAGCGCATGAGCTAAGAACGCCCATTAATGCCATTCGAGTGCAAAATGAAATTACGCTCCAGCGTTCCCGCAATGTGAGCGAATATGAAGAGGTCATCATTAGCAATATTGAAGAGCTCGATAAGCTGGCACAGATGATCCAAAGCACGTTATTTATTGCTCGTGCTGAAAATAAAAACATTACGTTAAATCGAGAAAGTCTCTCAGTCTCAGGATTAGTGAATGATGTTTATGAGCTATTTTCAGCTTATGCAGAAGAGAAGCAGATTACGCTTTATTGTGAGCCTTCAACCCTCACACTTGATGCTGACCCGGTATTACTCAGCCGTGTATTCATGAATGTTATCGCTAATGCGATTAAATACTCTCACCCAAACACTCGCGTGGTCACCCAAATCGTTGATCTTCCCCAGCAACGAGAAATCCGCATCACTAACCAAGGGGAACTGCTACAAAATAGCGCGGAAATTTTCACTCGTTTTTGGCGCGGAGATAATGCCAGAACCACAGAGGGAACTGGGTTAGGACTGGCGATTGTCAAAGCGATTATTGAACTGCATGGCGGTTCGGTTAGTTTTGAACACGAGTCAGGTACCAGCACCATGACTCTAACGTTTCCTACTGTCTAAAATTTCCTACAATTAAGTAAGATGACAAATTTGTCATCTTACTGTCAGCCACTTTTATCACGCATTCGGTATAACTGATTTCATTCTTCTTTTTGCCATGGAGCGCACAATGAAAAAGTTACCTAAAATCCCTGGATCTCAAATCACGGATGAATCCATTTTTTTTATGAAGCGCCGGCAGCTACTCAAAGCCTTAGGTCTGGGGGCGGCAGGTTTAACCGTTGCAGCGACAGCAAATGCGGGCTTATTTTCTTGGCTAAGTGACGATGCACCAGCAACGCCCTCAGCGCCAAGAAAAGCACTGACATTTATTCAGCCTGATGAGTTTCAGTCATCGTTAACCCTGACACCTGAAGATAAAGTGACTGGCTATAATAACTTTTATGAGTTTGGGCTAGGGAAATCTGACCCAGCTGAAAACGCGCATACCCTCATTACCGACGAATGGACGGTCACCATTGAGGGGGAAGTGAATCGTCCTTTGACCCTTAATTTAGATGATATCAACACCAAATTTCCCCTAGAGGAGCGTATCTATCGCATGCGCTGCGTCGAAGCTTGGTCGATGGTTATTCCTTGGGTGGGTTTTCCGTTAGCCAAATTATTGGCATTGGTGGAACCTACCAGCAAAGCCAAATATGTCGCCTTTGAAACTCGTTATGCTCCCGAACAAATGCCGGGACAAAAAAGCCGTTATATCGGCGGTGGCTTGCCTTATCCCTATGTTGAAGGACTGCGTTTAGATGAGGCTATGAATCCGCTAACCTTACTTGCCACTGGCGTATATGGAAAAACATTACCCAATCAAAATGGCGCACCGATCCGCTTGGTCGTTCCTTGGAAATATGGTTTTAAAGGGATTAAGTCTATCGTCAAAATTCGCCTAACCGAGCAGATGCCAGATACTACATGGAACCTATCCGCGCCCAGTGAATATGGTTTTTTTGCCAATGTGAACCCGCAAGTTGATCATCCTCGTTGGTCACAAGCGACCGAACGTTTTATTGGTGCAGGAGGTTTAGGTCAGGTAACCCGGCAGCCTACTTTGCTGTTTAATGGATATGGTGACCAAGTCGCAAACTTGTATCAGGGGATGGACTTGCGGAGATACTTCTAATGCCCCAAGAAAACAGGCTAGTAGTGAGATTAACCAAAGGAGGCTTTCATCTTATTGCTCTGCTTCCTTTGATATGGCTGATTTTTTTAATTGATACCCAGAGACTTGGTGCTGATCCCGCTAAAGACATCCAACATTTTACGGGAATAGCCACTTTGCGTTTGCTCGTCGTTATCGCACTAATCCCTGTTATCGCTAAATTATTGCGATTTACCACGCTGTTTCAGATACGAAAATTACTGGGATTATGGTGTTTTTTCTGGGCTGTACTGCATTTGAGTAGCTATTTATTACTGGAGATTGGCGTCAATAATTTATCACTCTTTTTCGAGGAGGTTTTTTCGCGGGTCTACTTAGTGATTGGCACCACGGCTTGGCTATGCTTATTTTTGATGGCAGTGAGTTCGTTCAACCGTATACGAATGAGCCTAGGCGTATGGTGGAAAAGAATTCACATGCTGCTTTACCCAACGCTATTACTCGCTCTTTGCCACTATACTTTGTCATTAAAAACCCTAACGCCTGAGCCGATTATTTACTTAGGGTTAATAGGCGCTGCTTTTGCTTATCGTGTTTGGAGCCAACAAAAACAGCCAATCAAACCTTAGGATAAATTGGCGATCCTCAAGATCGCCAACCGATTCATCAGCGATAAAAAATCAGTTTTTTATCCGCCTCAATATTCATCGAATCCTGCCAAGCCACCAGCGTTAAATGAGCTAGCTTACTCAGCCCCACATAAAATGGAGAGTCGCCTTTTTCCTGCATTTTGTCTAAATACAGCAAGCCCCACGGCAAAATATGTTTACCGAGTAATTCAGAAAGATTTTCAGGTTGATGTTCCGCTACCCAAGCCACCATCATCATCAATAAACCAAAATGGTCTTCGGGTTCATTTTGCGTTAAGTGAATATCAATTTGATTGGCTTGCATCCACTCGCGAAGTTGCAAGGTAGACTCGCCAAACAGCACATTTTCTTTATCGAGCCAGACCGATCCCCACGGTGGAGAAGGGAGCGCGTAAGGGCCAATAAAGAGGCATTGATAGGCTTCATCAAGGGTTTCATCATCACGTTGCATTGTCGCCATCTCTGCGGCAATCCCTTGTTTTTGCTCTTCAGAACCGTAATGCCAGTCTGCTACCCACTCACCGGATACCAATAATTCGATAATATCGGGCACTTGGTCAGGGGAATAATAGAATGCCGCACCAAGGATCCGAGCTGTCACAGAAACATCATTTAAAGCGAGTTCGTTCATGGTGTGTAATCCACTGTTCATGTGTTATTTGCTGTTTTGCTTATTATTGATAAAAATTCTTGGAAACGAAAGGTTTAGCAACCATCTGATAAGCCCCAGACCATTTCCAAACCCATCAGGTTTGGAAATGGCTCGTTTGGGTTGTAAAATTAACGAGGAAAATCAATTTATTGATTTTCGCCTGATAACACAAAGAGGGAAAAACCACGCTTTTATCCCTCTTTGTCATCAACCTCAGGCTTAGCACAAGGTTGCTAAGCCTTTGAGGTGACGATTAGTTAACTGCCATGCCCACGGTCATGTGCAGACCATAGAACACACCGCGTCCAACAATCTCGCCCGCCAACACTAACAGGGTACCGATACCCAAGTTGATGACGGATGGATTACGTTTCGCGATTAACGGCATGATCCAGCAGCCCAGCCCCATCGCAACGGCGACAATCTTAATATCCATTAAGAAACCGTAGTCAGGCACTAAATCTGTTGCTTTTTGTACTGCAGTTTCAATACTCGCCAAGTCAAATCCTTGGGAAATTGCCGCAGCGGCACTCACTAATAATGCTATCGCACTCAATGCAGGAAGGCGGCGAATGCATTGCAGGTCAAACCCAGCCACACGCAATAGCAGTGCGGCTAAGATAGGCCCACCCAAGAATGCCGTTAGCACAAAGTTAATCATGGTGTAGCTATTATTCCATGTTGGTACCGTTGGAATTTGGTACACACGGGAAGTCGCCACCACAAAGATAGCCGCAAGAACAGCCACCACCACTAACCACAGTTTACCTAGCGCAGCAGGCATTTTATTTAACACTGCCAACAACCAATACAAGCCACCAAAGGCAAAGAAGATTGCACCACTGGCAATTTCATTACTCAGTGAAGAAGCCCCTAAGCGGTTGAATGCATTAAATGCACGCAATGGTGTACCCATGTGCATTGTGGATAATAAGAAACCAATTCCCATTAATACCCACAGGCCGAACATGCTGTAATGCACTTTACGGTTGAGTTCAGGGGATAATTTTCCACTTAACAAAACCGCTGCCATCACAATAAATGCACCCGCAACACTTTGACCAATAACGGTGAAAAACATCAATGGCCATTCATGAATTCCCGCGCCCATATTAAACTTCCTCCGGGTTAGCCAGATGACCCGTGGTATCACCGACAGGTTTGCTATTGGCATTCAATTTTAAAACGATATTTGGATGAGTATACTCAGCCGATGGTAACGGCGCGATTTCCGCTAAATCGCCATATTTGGCGCGTAGCTCTTCAATCGGTGCCATATCCAATGCGCGTAATGGGCAAGATTCCACACAGATTGGTTTTTTGCCTTCTGCAACACGCTCATAGCAACCATCACACTTGGTCATATGGCCTTTGGCTTGGTCAAACTGAGGCGCACCGTAAGGGCACGCCATACTGCAATAGCGACAACCAATACAGACTTCTTCATCCACCACCACAAACCCATCTTCGCGTTTGTGCATCGCACCACTTGGACACACTTTGGCACACGCAGGGTCATCACAGTGGTTACACGAAATAGACAGGTAATAGGCGAAAACATTCTGCCCATAAACGCCATCTTGCTCAGTCCAATCCCCTCCCGCGTACTCATAAATACGGCGGAAATTCACTTCTGGAGATAAATTTTTAAAGTCTTTGCAGGCTAGCTCACAGGTTTTGCAGCCAGTGCAACGACTTGAATCGATATAAAAACCATATTGCGTTGACATATCTGGCATCCTTAAGCTTTCACAACTTCAACAAGATTCGAGTGTGATGGATTCCCTTTCGCCAATGGCGATGGACGCTGTGTGGTCAGCACGTTAATGCTGCCCGCATGGTCAACGCGGTTACCATCTGGGTCATACCATGCCCCCTCACCCAAACCAACCACACCCGGTAAAATACGTGGGGTGACTTTGACTTTGACACGCACTTCGCCTCGGTCATTGTATACACGGACTAAATCCCCATGTTTCAGGGAGCGTTTCGCCGCATCTTGTGGGTTGATCCATAACTCTTGAGGACAAGCCGCTTTCAGTACATCCACGTTGCCATAGGTTGAGTGGGTACGTGATTTATAGTGGAAGCCGGTCAACTGTAATGGGAATTTTTCCATTAATGGGTCGCCATACTGCTCAAACCCAACGGAATAGACTGGCAATGGATGGATAACATCCCCTTCTTCCAGCTCCCATGAATTTTGCAGCTCCGCTAATTGCGCAGAATAGATCTCGATTTTGCCTGATGGCGTGGTTAATGGATTCGCAATCGGGTCTTCACGGAACCCTTGGTAAGCCACATGGTGACCTTTAGGGTCACGTTTTTTGAAGATTCCTTGCTCACGGAATTCTTCGAACGTTGGCAGCTCAGGTAGTGCCGCGCGAGATTGTTCGTATAAATGGCGCAACCACTCTTCTTGGGTACGATTTTCAGTGAACTGCTCACCGACACCCATACGTTTGGCAATTTCGCTGGTCATTTCATAGATATTACGGCTCTCAAAACGAGGTTTGATAGCTTGATCAGCAAAAATAACGTAGGACATATTCCCTGCGGAAGCATCCATACAGAAATCCATTTGCTCAGATGCAGTACAATCTGGCAGTAAGATATCGGCATATTTTGCAGAGGCGGTCATGTGGTTATCAATCACCACAATCATTTCGCACTTAGACTCGTCTTGAAGGATATCGTGGGTACGGTTAATTTCTGAATGTTGGTTAACTAAACAGTTACCTGCATAGTTCCACACCATTTTAATTGGCACATCCAATTTATCTTTACCACGGACACCATCGCGAGTCGCCGTCATTTCAGGGCCACGCAGGATGGCATCTGTCCACATAAACATGGAAATGCTGGTTTGTACTGGGTTAGTTAAAGTCGGCATACGCACGAATGGAATGCTGTAAGAGCCCTCACGAGCCCCCGTGTTACCGCCATGAATACCGATGTTACCGGTTAAAATCGCCAGCATTGAGATAGCACGAGACGTCAGCTCACCATTCGAACGACGCTGAGGACCCCAACCTTGCACGATATAAGCGGGTTTTGCAGTTCCAATTTCACGAGCTAATTTCACAATGCGATCTGCCGGAATACCCGTGATGGATGCTGCCCATTCTGGCGTTTTCGCTTGGCCATCAGGGCCATCACCCAGAATATAAGCTTTGTAGTGCGCATTTTTTGGTGCGCCAGCTGGCATGGTGGTTTCATCGTAGCCCACGCAATATTTATCTAAGAATGGCTTATCGACTAAGTCTTCTTTGATCATCACATACGCAATAGCATTAACCAGCGCCGCATCAGTACCCGGACGAATTGGGATCCATTCATCTTCACGCCCTGCACCTGTATCAGTGTAGCGTGGGTCGATGATGATCATTTTCGCGTTAGATTTTTCGCGTGCTTGTTCAACATAGTAAGTCACTCCACCGCCGCTCATACGCGTTTCGCCGGGGTTATTACCAAACATTACGACTAATTTAGAGTTTTCGATATCTGATGGGCTGTTACCGTCTGCCCAGCCACCAAAGGTATAATTCAAACCGGCCGCAATTTGTGCGGTGCTGTAGTCACCATAATGATTTAAATAACCACCACAGCAATTCATGAGACGAGCAATTAAAGTCGCACCCGGTGGCCATGATTTTGTCATGGTACCGCCAAGGGTGCCTGTACCGTAGTTGAGGTAAATAGATTCATTACCATAATCTTTAATTAAGCGCTTCATGTTGTTGGCAATAGCGTCGAAGGCTTCTTCCCAACTAATTCGCTTAAATTTACCTTCACCGCGTTTGCCTACCCGCATCATTGGGTAGCGCAGGCGGTCTGGGTTATAGACGCGGCGGCGCATAGAGCGTCCGCGTAAACATGCACGGACTTGATGCAGCTCTTCATACACGTCATTACCGGTATTATCGGTTTCAACGTATTTGATTTCGCCATCTACAACATGCATGCGCAATGGGCAACGGCTTCCGCAGTTAACTGTACACGCACTCCAAACAACTTTTTCATTTCCTGATGGTGTCGATGTTTTTTGCTCTGTTTCCGCTGAAGCACTAAACGGAAGAGAAAATCCTCCCGCTGCAGCGGCTAAACCTGTCACGGCGCTTGCTTTCACAAAACCGCGACGGCTAAGAGGAGCAAAAACAGCCGCTTTCTCTTTTATATTGGCCATATATAACTCGCTCACTTAAATTGCAATTGCTTAAAATAATAAGAAGTTTTTTCGCTAAAATTTTTTCGTTAAACTTTTTTTGTTAAAACAATGGAATTAAAAAATGTAGTTTGTGTGCCATTAGCGATAAAACTGCCTGTCACATAATTAGAGGTAATTAGAATTTTTGATTGAGTTAATAATATCAATCGGGGAATTTGAGAGATTGTCTTACATCAATAAACACATTGATAATCAACATCATCAATGTGTTTATGCCGCTTCATTCGCGGTTGAATCTGGAAATCCGTTATATATTAGAATATATAAATTAGAGTTTTTATAATATATAAGACCTTCATTTCAAATGATTATAAACAAATAATACAGATAAGGTTTTATCAATACCTGAATGATTTTTATTGTATTTAGCTAATGGTTTTCATGTAGAAATAATTTATTTGTAAATGATATTAATTATCAATCTTAAATATAAAATATCGAAAAGTCTCTGCTCCCAGAAGTACAATACAATTACTCGCAATTACCCACAGCGTAATATTTATCAAAAATCACAATGTACTTGCGGCTTTTCTTGGTTAAACGCGCATCTTGATACGTTTGATTCGGTAATAGGTAAAGGACGTAAGGCTGGGTATCATCCTCTGCATCACAATTGTTATGCAAAAGCACTCTAAAATAGGTATTCCCCGTATTTTTCAAGATGCCTGCATTTTGGTCGAGTGTATATTTAAAATCAGGCTGCTTGGGTCTCACAACAAAGTAAGTTTCTAAACTGACCGTTGGGTAAAACAGCGGCTGTTTACGTTGCTCATGATCATTTTGCATTTCAAGTGGCGTTTCACTAATGATGATTTTGTAATAGCGTTCCTGGTTGTCCGCGGTTCCGCGATAAAAAATTTTAAAGAATTCCTGCTCTCCCGGTAATAAAATTTTCTTCAGTGGGGTAAAGATAATTTCCCCGTTATAAATAGCTCGCCCTTGCTCATGGCTGCCCGGCTTATCAATTTGATACGCGCTAAAATTGTATAAATTGGTCTTTTTCGTATCGTTAATATAGGGCTTAGAAAAAAATTCTTTGTCGGAGTCCATCGAAGAAATATCTGAGCTAATGTATAGCGCGTTAGCACTATGATTGAAGGAAATCATCACAAAAAAAAGTAAGAATTTCAGCAAAGAATTTAATTTCATGTTTAGCCTGTTAGTGCTGAAGAATAAGGCGACTTAAGATTGAATAAATCGCCTTAAAAATGGGTCATATTTAATGAATATCGGGGCCTGTCCAGATGGCTTTTACCGTCACATTACCGCTTGCCGAAACGGTTCCTAACCAATCAATCCCATCGAGTGTAAAGAATGAATTCGCTTCATTCATTGGAAATGATAGATCTAAATTCGTGCGATAAAACGAGCCTAAATCTTCATTCGGTTTTGCCCACGGCGTCTCTTCCCATAACGCATTTTTGAGGGAGATTTCATTACTATCGCAGCTGGCTCGGTAAGACTCTAAGCTTCCCGTGTAATTTTTAAATGACAAATACGCCGAAAATGGCACTTTGAATTTGTCATCATTGGAGCTAAACAAGCAGTACGATTGCCCTTTGAGCGTGGTGCTTGGGCCTTCCACTTTGGCGGTGATAGAGTCTGCCTGCCTTGGCCCACTGGTGGTCACAATATAATTAAATTCAATTGGCGGCTCTTCATTTCCCACTTTCCCGGTTTTCGATTGATTCGGGTTAAAGTCGGCAGGAATAATGCTGATCCCATAATCCCGCGGTTTAAGAATAATAGTATTGGATGGTGTGAACTCATAATAACCAGATTGAGGTACCGCTGAGTTGGTAAATGAAAATGTAAAAAACTCTTGGCTATTTTTAAAATCAACATTGGACGACACCAACCGCTTCAAAAACGTATTAGATAAAAATATCGATACATTCTTATTGTTGCTTTTAAAGTAATAGCTCGCTGGATAAGTTGTATTGTAATAATACCAACTATTACTCCCGTCATCAGGGCCAATCAATATCGTGTTAGCAGCGGGTACAAATGGAATCAATGTATTATTAATTTTTAAACTCAACATAATATTGGCGAATATATCCCCCTTTGTCTCATGGTCGACAACTTGGCAGATAATCCCATTTTGACTTAATACGATACCAACTCTGCAAAATTGAGAGCCTAATCCCAAAGTTGGATTGCCATTACTATCAATAAATATCTCTTGCAACGCTCCCGTTGAAGTCAGCTTGATATGCCCAGATTTAGTAATATTGAATTCATGGGATGCGATAATCTGCCCACCGACACTTTGGCAAGACTCGCCTTTGCTTGGGTTATAATCTGTTTTTGTCATGCAAGATCTATAGCTATAACTTTCGGCAGTTCCTACTGGTAACTTAAGAAAGTATTGGTAAGCAGAATCGCTGAAGATCCCTCTCGCATAGTAAGATTCCCCATTAATATTACTTTGTACTATCTTGTATGCACCATCTTTCCCAAGGTATTGCGCAGGCCAATAACCACTGTCGTCATTACAATATCCCCGCATACACCGATTCCCAGTAAATGGTCTATCTATCTGAGAATTTTCTAACCAAATATCAACAAATTGGTTTGCCTGAATGGACGTATTCACATACCCCATATAGCCCAAACTAAGCTGTAGCGATTTTGAGTAACGCGTATATTTGTTGGCACCCGAAAAACGCGGGTCGGTTGTTCTCGGTGTAATGAAATATTCGTCATCAACGTTATTTTCAATAAAAACATAACTGTTAGTCACAGTGACAGCGTGCGTTGCCGCGCTCAATAAAAAATTCAAAATAACAGGGGCAATTATGAATATAAGAAATCTATTTCGCTTCATTGTTAAATTCTCATTATCTTTTCGCATAACTAGATTGCGGCTCACAGGTCACTTCACCTACCCATAAAGCACCGCGTGCGCCTTGTAGGTTTAAATCGGCTTCGCAGATCGTCTTCTCATCTTCTTGCAATAGAGAGATCACGGGATAACGCACATCAACGTCCATGGAGAATTCACCATTCTTATCGGTTTTTGTTCGCCCAATATGGTTACGAATCGAGGCATATTTGATGTATTCACCATCTGGTGATTTAAGCCGTCCAAACACCGTGACCAACTGACGAACTTCGGGTTGATAAAACGCGATATTGCCCGGATACAGCGTGACGGATTTATTGCGTCCAGAGACAATGTCAAAACTGTCTTTTGACTTCCCATCATTCATTAGCTGGATGTCGTAATCTGAATACGGTGACAATGGAATAAAGGTATTTTTTCCGCTGATTGGGTAGTTTTGCCCATTCACCTTCGCCACCATGCTACCGGCACCTTGGATCTCAGAATTAATAATTACCCCTGATTTTCCTTGGTTGCCGCTTGGTGTGATCATGCCATTGCTGTAAGCCACCGATCCGCGAGAGGTTAAGTTACCGTTGAGTCGGTCGCTATCCGGTCGGTTAATCGTGACGGTGCCCGAGTTATATTTCATGTCATAAGAGGCGTAGGCCAGCGTCGAAAAATCCGAAGCGCCATTATCTTTGTCACGCACTAACTTAGAGACCGAAATTCCCGCATTGGTAATCGGCGAGTTTTCAAAACTTTTGTTGGCATAAATATTGGCTTTCATGTTGCCGTTCGTGGAAGAAACACCCGTGCTTAACCACGTAGACAGCGGTAATGAAAAGTCCAGATTCACATATTTTTCGTTGGTACTGTTTTGACTATCATAGTGATAACGCTGCACACCCGCTCTGAGCCCAACTGTTCCATAGCGCCCAGAAAACAGCGTATTCGCATATTCGTAGTTAATTGAATCACTGCCTACGCGACGGTCTTTAGTATTACTGATCGTGAATGAACCCGTTCTATCTATAATCTTGTCGAAGTTAACTGTTGCGCCATAGGAGTAGTTATCTGCATCGTAAAGCGGTAAATCCCCTTCAATCACCGTTCGTTCTCGTGATGCCCAAAAGGAACCATAACCTTCAGGAATACTGACAGAAATCGTGCCAATGTTGCGATGGCTGCCGTGGTTTTCCAGCATGCCCTGCCAAGAAACCGAAATGTAGTTATTAATAGACGCGTTAATGCTCGTTTCTTGAACTAGGAATTTATCAAAACCGTAGTTTGACATCTGAAAGCGTATGCCAGACAACACAGGGAAATTATAGGCAAAGGACGCTCCCGCTAAATAACTTTTCTCTGGGGCTTGGCTATGGCGGCCTTCTCCACGGGCATAATTTCTTTTATCGAAATCAACATAACCCCCGTACATTTCCCAGTTCAGCTTGTCGAAGTTCCCTCCGATTGCCCCTAAGGATTTATTAATTGTCTGGTTTTGAGTTGTAACTACTTTCCCATCGACAACCGTTTCGATAGTGACATCATAGATACCAAAAGGCAGCATACTGGTATCGACTTCAAAATTACCCATTGGGAAGTTTTGAATATTAAGAAGCTTACCTTGGCGATAAATACGAACTTCGCCAGGGCTATTTAAGAAGGCATAAATAGGGGTAAGTGACTGCTGCTTATTGTTGACGACACTCTCGGAATTATTCCCGATAGTGACCGCATAAATTTTGCTACTGCTCAACGCAGTTAAGCTCGCAATGGATTGTAAATTCCACGTACTCATTAAACCCAATGCGACACGCAGCCCATTAAAATCACGCTCATACATCGCCCGGTATAATTCAACACTTGCATTGGATTTACCGATGCTATAAGCCGATGCATTGATATTAAAATGGTGTTCCGCTGCGGCAAATAACGCGTCTAAATTAAAATAGCTACTGGAGCTATTTTGGGCATTTTTTATCTGACTTTGGAATACACCTAAATCATAGTTTGCCACTGCTGAGAGTGAATTAACGGATGAATCACCTAATACAGAATGCCTTGCGTGGGTTTTAGGTGCAAATGCAGCTTTATCTACATCTAAAGATAAATTAAATGACGAAATATTTAATTTCAGCGCCGCATTATTGTCGATAACAATACCATTGTTATCATCAAAAATGGCATTTTGTTTATTTTCAATTTTATCAACCAGCAAATTATTCAGTTGCGGACCTTGCGTACTGTCAATGAGGTGAATACTCGACAACTTAATTTTACCTTGGTCAATGACAATAACTGCATCCGCGATTTTATCTTCACTTTGGTTGTTTTTAGCATCATCACTTAATCGTAAAAAAACAGGTACAGACATCCCTTCTTCCAATGCACTCACAAATGCAGGAGGAATAATATAACCACCAATTTTAATACTCTTCATCTCACTGGCATGAATGGTGTTTGAAAAAAAAATGCTTAATATTGATAAAGCAATAACACTCTTACGCATGATTAAAGTCCGTTATTAATTATTTGACGACAATGAAATCTCCTTTGTGCCAAATACCTACGCTAGATTTTTTATTATTAAGATCGACAAACTGTAATTTCACAGCTAAATGTGGCATGAGGTAATAACGTTCACGACAAATACCATCCACGCTGTATTTTTGTTTTTCAGGTAAACACGGTCCTGATGCCACCACACGAAATGAACTATTCCCTATATTGGAAACTTGGGAGTTTGCATATTGGTAATTAAATTTTTCAATTCTTGGTGCAACAACCAAGATAGTGCTAATGGTTGCCGAAGTTGTCGCTGAAGCAGATTTTGTACTTTGTGTGACACCACTTTCACCAATAGGGTCATCTTTCCAATTTAATCGGTAATAACGTTCTTTATCGTCCTTAGGGCCTTGATAAATAATTTTAAAAACATCTTTTGCTTGCCCCGGCAAAATTAAATTAGCAGGGGTTGATAATATTTCGTTCGGATCCGTGACTGGAATGACTTTTCCATTCTCAAGTGGCGAGTCTATTTTCTCGATAGTTAAATTAACAAGTCTTGCTGTATTAACCGTATTTTCAATTTCTTTTGCTAATGAGTCTTCATCTGGCGATATAATTTCAGTAATATTTCCTACATTAACCGCAAAACTCATTTTTAGTGGAAGAATAGATAATAAAGCTAATGCGAGTGTTATTTTTTTCATAATTATTAATTTTAAAAAAGATAACGATAAAGATAATATTTCCCTATAGTATCTTTATCGTGAAAATTAGTTATTCACTAAGCGTAAATAATCAATTAAGGCGCTGGTGTGAAAGTACCATCCCAAGTTGCAGTGAACTGAACTTTAACATCACCATCCCATGAACCGTCGGTCAGTGCTTTGAAGTCTGTCGCTGCGCCAGCCGCTTCCGCGCTAGCGATAACGAAGGTGAACTCACCACGGTCAGTTGCACGCTCTGAACCATTGTAGATACCATCCGCAGCTAAGTTATCTAAACCTGATGTTAAGCCTTTTGATGTATCGATTAATACGGTGTCAGTTGTTTTATTCAGATCTTCACCATTCCATTTAACGCCAACAGTTAATTTAGAATCATCTGTTGTTCTCGCTAAGGTGTTAGAAATGATTTTTGATGCTAATTTAAAATCTGTTGCACCTGATTGACCTTGAATAGCGATATCAAATGCGCCATTTTGTTGGTTAAAGCTTTTCTGACCTTCTGCATAGTTAAACGTTAAGCTTTTTAATGGTGTAACAACCAGCATACTTGTCGTATCTTTAATTGCGGTTGCTTGCCACGTTGCTGTCGCTTGGGCAGTACGAGTGTCAGCGTTAGCAACTGTAGCAAAGGAAGCAGCAATAATTGTTGATAGCAAAACAGATGCCATTTTTTTATTTAACATTTTGTTCTCTCTATTTAATATCCATGAAGAAAAAATTTAATTGCATAGCATAAAAAACACATTCATTGTGTGTTTTATAAAAAACAATCGAATTTCCTAGAGAATATGCTTAATAAAATAACCAGAATTAACTGATTATTTTATTTCTAATTTAAGAGGGGAAATTAGCAGTTATTTATAGTTTTTGTTGAGTAGTTTCCCCAGGAAGTATATTTATTCACACTTCCTTTATTACCCATTGTTTTTTCAGAGTCAGCATGTTTTTCGACATATTTAATGACATCGACCCATCGTTTATCTAGAATATTTAAAAAAATATCAAGCTGATCTAAGGTAATCGAAGTAATTCCCATTTCATATCTTGATATTTGTTGCTGGCTGATTCCTATTAATTTTGCCAACTGCTTTCCCGTCATATTCTTTTCTTTACGTGATTTTCTTAAAAAAGCTCCCACCTGGCCACTAATTATATTAGATTTCATTAACCACACTCCAATATAAAGAAACAATTTATTTAATTTCCATTAATAATAGATATATTAAAATAAGAGTAAAAACGTTTATACCGATCGAACGAGATTATTTTGATAGGTACAGCCTATTAAATATCAATTTATTGATCGTCGCGCTTTATTAAGATACAACAAGCATGAGTACACTTAATATGATAGGTAGAATTAACTACCTGATATATATTAAATAAATATCTGTTCAATTTATTTAATATATTTTTTGTTTTTTTTTAATGAGATTTACGCGAGAGGAGTAAAAACATAAAAAAACGAGATAAAATAAATTTTCAATTACAATAAATTACAATTTGAAACAGCTAAATTGTTTTTTCCGAAATAAAAAACTCATGAGATGAGTAATATACCAATATAAAAATATATTTCTACAGCCTAATTCTCTATCCTGCAATAATTTCCACTTCGATTATCAACTTAACAACAACTAACCCGTATCATAATATTTACAATCCAGATTGTATGCCATAAAAGCGCTATAAATTGGACGTATCAGAATGCGGTTCACACATATATTAATACATCTTGCTTCATATGTAGCGATGGCTTATTAAAAATATTCTCTTTTTATATCGTTTGTTGATTTTTCATTCAAATTTAGGAAAGGGTATAGAAGATACTACTGGAAAAGCATTGCCCCTACATTAGAGGCAATGGAATAGCGGATTTTTTAATTTAGTCGAAAACTATTTAACGCCTTTAAGCTTCTTCATGGTTTCATCCACGTCAATCTCATCTTCAGAGAACGTTAATGTTGTCCCATGCTGCGTTTCAATGATCAGTTTTTTCAGCGCACGAGTCGCTCCCGGCTTGATGTTTGTTTTAGGCTTAATGCTATTCATTAGCGCACCAATCGATAACACGGTATTTTCTTTATCAATACCTGTATCTGCCGGAACATCTTCATAATAGATACGAAAAGATTTGATAGCCGTCAGCTTAATACGCTCACCAGCAATATAGATATATTTACTTTCAGGGATCACTTTAACAGCGAAAGCCGATAAGCCTTTATTATTGGTGGTCGGCTCAAAAGTTACCTCAGCCCCTTTTTTAATCAGATCGGGGTTAGACACTTTAATCACATGAAAATAACGGTTATCCCCGTTTTCATCTTTGAGAAATCCAAAACCTTTATCTTCAAACCACGTTGTGATTGTTCCGTTCATTGCCATGCCACCTTCTTTATTGACTCAATTTCACTGCGTGCAGTATAAAACACAATGCTGGCCCAGACTACGCCTTTAGTTTTAGTCTAACCTATCGACTCATAACGTCATCGTCAGATAACGCAAAATTGGGTATTATCCATAACCACTTTTTATCGAGATAACCTGATGTCGACGATTATTGATACCTTTATTGCGCCCCCTTGCCATGATGACATTGAAATCATTGAGCAGGATGAGCACCTTATTATTATCAATAAACCTTCTGGGCTCCTGAGTCTCTCGGGCAAGAATCCACAAAATCTCGACTCAGTACATTACCGGCTCGTTCAACTATTCCCTGAATGCACTCTCGTGCACCGCCTTGATTTTGGCACTTCTGGTGTAATGGTTATCGCTCGTAATAAAGCCATAAATGCAGAGTTATGCCGACAGTTTAGTCAACGAACCGTGACTAAAGCCTACAGCGCACTACTATGTGGGCATGTGAAAAATGATAATGGTGTGATAGATGCGCCGATTGCCAAAGACCCGGCGCTGTTTCCCCGAATGTCGATTTGTGAGACTCACGGTAAACCGGCGCGTTCCTATTATCAGGTGATTGAGCGGTTTTATCGTGAGCTAGACGTTGGGCGTAGGTTGCCACTGACGAGAGTGAAGTTTATCCCAGAAACAGGACGAACCCATCAGCTGCGCATTCACAGCCAACTTTTCGGTCATCCTATTTTGGGGTGCGATCTGTATGGAGGCTTACTGCCCGCAGAGATAGAACCTGCGCCGAGGCTGATGCTGCACGCCAGTGAATTGGATTTAATTCATCCGATAACTGGAAAACCCATTCATGCTCGCAGCGAGAGCCCGTTTTAAACAACTACCACATTAAATCGTCTGGAATTTTAAAATCTGCGTACGGATCGTCTTCATCCTGCTCTTCCTGACTCAAGGCGTTATTTAATACGATGCTGCTTTCATCACGCTGAGCGATTTTATCCGCCACACTCGCAGGAATAATCGCGTAGGAGCTCACTTCTGGATTGTCAGTCGCTAAACGTGCAATAGCGAGGCGACCGCTGATGAGTTGGGTTTGCGTTGTTTTATCAACGGCCACTTGCTTGATGACGTTATTATCTGTGAAGTTAAAGCTGATATTGCCTTTCGCCACGTCAATTTTGTTCATCTCAATCAGCTGCTTTACCTGAGCTTTATACTCTTTCGTCAGTGCCACTTGTTTTTGTTGATCATTCAGTTGCTTATCACGCTCAAGCTGCGCTTTTTTATTCTCTTCTACCGCTTCTCTGGCTTCTCTAGCCTGTACTCGTGATTTCTTCGCTGTGCGCTGTACCTTCGCCATTTTTTTACTGGTGACGAGTCCCGCTTGGAGCATTTGCTCTTGTAAGGTGAGTTTTGCCATGTTGGTATCTAAGCCTGTTGAGTGAAATTCAAGGGATTATACCTGTTATTTCAGCGAGAGTGCTAGGGAATGGGGAGCAAAGGCTCTGACAGCTCCCATATCGCCAATCTTCAAGTGACATTACGTCATAGGCTATTTTTATACGTAAAAAAGAGATTATTGATATTCCACCTTGAGCCTTCCTGTTGCTGTGAATGCCCCAAACTCGATCTCTTTCTTTTCATTCAAAACCGGAGATACGCTCAGTAATGGCTTGTTAGAATAGGTAAAATTACGGTACTCATTAGGGGCTAATAACTTATTATCTGCTTGAATTTTTAAACCTAATTTTGGATTTGATGTTTTCACTAAAGTGGCATCAAAATCTGAAATATCACTCTCAAACTTGAGTTTTAAATTTGGGTTACTCGATGTATTACCACCGCAGTCTATAGCGTAATGAATATCTCTTGTATACCTTTCGCTGGTGAAACCATTCAAGTTCATTTCACCAAATGAAACCTCAATAGGGTTACCAGGCCCGTCATTACCATAAATATCACAAGTACTTTCAATCACATCCACTTTAATCGTTAATGAGTACGTTGCTGCAACACAAAAACCACTAAAAAAAATAATCAACGTGTTAATAAATACTGTAAATAATAAAAAGAATCTTTTTTTTATTCTTTTAATAAAAATCATCATAGCGATTCATACTCCAATCGTTATAGCCAATAAACTGCGTTTTAATTAATCACAATCGATAGAATGGCATTCCCAACCCTCGAACCAGGCTCAGGATTTCCCAATGCAGATAATGTGGAGTTAACGGAGAATGCTAAATGGGTATTTTTCTTTATCTCGGCTTGAACCACATTATTCGACATACACTTTCCTGAAACACATACATCCAAGTGGCTTTTTACGCCTTGTGATAAATCAACTTCATTTTTAGGTAAAAATTGAAATGTGGCACTCATGTCCCCAGTGCATGAGATATCCCCATTAACTTTAGCAATATTACCATTCACATTATTTGCGTTAACTTCACCATGAGATAGGGTTAATGGCATAAATACATTGCAAGAAGGTAATACTGGAATTTCTGCAACATGATTTGAACACGTTGTACCCACTTCTTTCTCATTTACAAATATTCGCAAACACATATCTGCATAACCCGACGAAGAGACTTGGGTAGCAAATACGTTTATATATCTAACGGAAAATCGTCCATATTTCACACCAAAATCAAGAAGTGTATCATTGCAATGCTTTGAGGAATTTCGTGTGACCGTATACGACTTCACGACGCCTAAATTATATATATTACTAAAGCCATCTAAAAGATAAGAGGATGGAGATGCCATCATTTCAAATGTACCTATTGATGTCTTAGCTGTTACAATAACTTTAATATTACATTCTGGATTGGTACTATTTCTAATATTATCGGGAATATATAAAAAATAAGGCCCTACTGTTTCTGGAATTGTATTGTATGCATTATCAACAGATGGATGTTTTATACTTTTAGCATAAATACTATTTGGATTTAATGGATTTGCACTCACATTAAAATCAATTAAAAATAATAAAGTCAGTATAATTGACTTTATAAAGAAGATGTTTTTATTTCTTAGCATTACGCTATTACCTATTCACTTTTATCAATCATTATTTTTAAATACGATGGAATTAATCATATAGCATTTCAAATGCAATCAATGCAGAGAAAGCACCGGGAATAAGTGGGCCGGATGTTCTTATTGCAGAGACATAATATATTAGGCTATTTTGACCCGATGAGATTAACGTAGGATTACTCGCTTTTCCTATTGGCAATATTTTTCCAGCTGAATTTGCGACTTGTAATCCAAAACCATGTGCACCATTAATACGAATAATGTTAGAGTTCTCAGGCACGCTTGCTGCTAAAAATTTAACTTTAACAGCGGGTTGCGTGCTACTCCACACTGATTGCCCCGTTTGGAAATTTTGCAACTCAGTTTGGACTTGTAAGCAATTTAGCAATTCAATTTTGAATGGTACAGGTTGCATTGTTCGTTCAGAATGATTCAGCTCACTGAATGAAATATTGCCCAACGATACCGATTGGTTACTGGATTCCATCGCTAATTCGCATGGGTTTTCAGTTAAAGATCCTGAAACATGAATGACACCATGTTGGCCACCAACCTCCCAGCCATCTGTGGGTCTGAATAAATAACGGTTATCATTGGCAACTGCGGGCAATACTGCAACTAAGCAAAGTGAACCGACGAGATATTCTTGGCGCAACCAGCGATATAGATTTGAGATCATAAAGATATCTCCATTTAGCTTCATTTTGGCTTTATTATTTAGTTAATGAATTTGATACAACGGAGCATATTGTATTTTTACAATCAAACGTCAGTTTTGGGCGACCACCATAATCATTGATATAGGTAATGACTGGCGTATTTCCTAACTGTTCACTTGTTATTCCTATGTTTTCCTCACCAAACGGTGTGATCATGATGGGATTAAATTCTTTTGCATCCGTATTTGCATGAGCACCAGCATTAATTATTGTGATGTAATAAGGTGTTGGGTTCTTTGCAATAACAAGATTCCCTTTTCTTTCAAGCTGCATTTTTTCTTGCCATGGCGCGCTATTTTGTTGTGGTGCAATAACAGCCGGACGATAAAATAATTTTATTTTTGTTTGTAATGCAATCTGTAATATATTTGGTTTATCACTTTTAGGCGGAATTTCACGCATATTAAAATAGAATAAAGATTCTCTATCCTGTGGTAAATTTTTTATACTGGGTAGAGATTCAATTTTCATTTGGCTTGATTTCCCTGGTTCTAATCGTTGAACCGGTGGAAGTACAATTAATGGCGATGTTATTTTTTTACTTTCTTCATTTTCAATCCATCCCTGAGCAAGATATGGAAGCTGTTTATTATTATTATTAATATTTAGCGAAACTGACTTATTTTCCCCATCAAATATAATTCTTGTTCTATCTAATGATACTGCAGCCTCAGATACATTCATTAGGGCTAAAGAGCCCAAAATACCACTGATTAATATCGTTTTAATATTCATTCGATTATTACCTTTATCTATTACTTTTATCTGGTTAAATTCAATCGTCGTTTAAAATGAAAAATGATTGAGTTTTTTAGCTTTTAATTGCTTACTGGCAAGGAAGTAATAAGCTATCTTGGATTTCTTGATTCATTAGTTCAGATGGGAAAATAATTTCACAAGACCTATTTTTACCCCATGAGACATTCATAACTTCGGAGGAATGAACACCACTAATATAGGTATTACCTAAATCACCAACAATCCCAACATTTTGTTTTTTGTGATTTGTCACCTGGGCACCCAATGGGGGGTGAGAGCCATCACTTAATGCAATTACGGTCATTATTTTTTGACCTGAAATAACGAAAAATGAACGATATCCTACCGCCCCTTCCGTTAATGTTGCTTGAACAACTGACTGCTGGGCATCAACATCTTCAGGCAGTTTATTTAAATCAATTTGAGCCTTGTTACGATAATAGCTACTGACATCGGAAATAACCGCTTTCCCAAATCGATTCGATTTGACTGGAGGGCCAACACCACGAATAGCAATATCGGGAACACTATCCGTATCAACAAGTAGGCGAGTTCCACCTAGATTATTCATGCGGTGAGCTACCGCACCTTCTGTCGTCAAGGTAAAGCCACCTGCAGCAGACAAACCAACAGCACTGTATTGATTATTCGTATGACTCGCATTGGCCGACCAACGAGCATTATCACCTTGATGAGTAATAAAGGCACTTGCGGTGCCGCCTTTTCGATTAGCTCCAGCACTGATTTGATAATTTGTTCTATCGCCTAATCGATCGTAATAAGAAATTCGGTTGGTGGTATCATCACGGCTTGTATTCATCGAATAGCCAATATTGGCCCCATTACTTAATGGGAAAGATAATGATACATAAGCGCTATCATCTTTAACTTCATTATAGAAACTACGATTAGCAGATACACTGATACTCACATTTTTAATCGAACCGATATCCATATATTTCGATAGCATCAAACTATAATAATCATTGTCCGGTCGATCCCAATATGTCTGATGGTTGTAGTTTAAATATAATGATAGCCCTATATCGTTGAAATTTTTATTCATTGATATCGTGTACAACTCCTTACTACCGTAATAGCGTTCACCCGTTTTTTGGGTATTCAGAAAATCACTCATACTCATATAGCTACGCTCCGAAAAACGATAGCCTGCAAATTGTATTTGGCTATCGAATTGTTCAAATCGCTTAGAGTAGTTGATACGATATGAGCCACCACTTAATGTATCTTCACCCGACAAACGAACAATAGACTGTGTTACATCAAATGAAAGTGCGCCAAAGGCAAGTAGGTCACGGCCAAAACCAATAGATAACGCATTATAATTTTGGCTATTTAAACTGCCGCCAATTAAAGACCAGCCATTGCTTATACCCCAAGAGAATTCTCCCGTAATAAAATTTTCCCCTTCACTTTGACGGTTGATATTCGTTGGCTGTCCTAACGCTAATTTATATTGAACTTGTCCTGGCCTTGTCAGATAGGGCAAATTTGCTGTATCAACCTGAAATTCTTGAACAGAGCCATCTTGTTCTTTAACAATGACATCCAACGTTCCCGTTATGGCATCACTTAAATTTTGGATGCGAAAAGGTCCTGAAGCAACTTGGGTTTCATGCAATACTCGCCCTTGTTGCATGACAATTACCGTCGCATTACTTTTTGCTATCCCTGTTATTTCCGGTGCATATCCACGTAAATTTGGAGGCATCATACTCAATTCAGATTGGAGGCTAGCACCAAGAAATCGGAATCCATCAAAAATATTTGAGGCCAAATAGTCTTCACCCAACACTAATTTAGCCTTTAATGCCGACAATGCCCGATAAGCATAAAAACGGTTCCAAGTGAAATCAGTTTGGTTGCTACCTTGTCGACCTGTGGTATAGATATAACGACTCTGCCAGTCAGCTCTAAACCGCCAAGCGCCCAAATTAATCCCCGTCACCCCATTGCTGTTTACCGAGGATGAATCTGTGCCTCCAATGTAGGAGCGTGTTGTATTCGCATTGACATTATAATCAAAAAGTAATGCCGATATTCCATCATCCCAACGGGAAGGCGGATCCCAATTTGGTGAGGTATATTCCATATAAGCTTGAGGAATACTGACATATAACGATGATGTCGCTAAATCCCCTCTCAATAATAATCCGGGTAAGCTTTTCTCATTAAGGCACAGCCCCTCATGCCACCATGTCAATTTTTTCAATGACTCTGGAGTTAATTCTAATTGATTAACCAATTCAGGGGATAAACAAGGTAAACTATTCTCGGGGTCATGCTCACTTATATAGTAAGGTATCTCGACATCAGAGATCTGTTCATTGTTAACTTTTAACGTAAAATTATAAACACCAGGCATAATATACCCAGCACGAGAGAACTGGTTTAAGTCAATGTTATTTTTGTCTTCTAAATCTAAAATGTCAGTATTAAATTCCATATAATTAGTCGCAGTCGCTGTTAATGAAATAAAACCGACTATTAATCCAAGAATAATACTTAAAAATTTTAGTTGCAGTGTATGAATAGGTAACGAAGACATAAAAACATTCCTAAAATCTATCAATAATTTATTATTTAGTAGTAATCAAGTTTAAAACGGATCGATGCTTGATATTTCCCAGCACGTAGTGGTGTTCTATCTGAAACAATTTTAAATTGGTAATTTAAAAGGTGATTACCATCCTTTATATTTTGAGGCGATAATTTTTTCCCAGGGCTGATATTCTCTCCAGTTGAATCAGTTAATGATAATGCAATGCCTTGAGCAGAACCTGACACGGAAAACCAATTGCCATTAACTGGAGCTTCAAATGAAATATCAAAAGTTTTCCACAGTTCCCCTGAATAAGACATTAGCTTGCAACCAATTAATGTAATAAAAAAATCCTGAGCTTGTCCCTCACCTTGATTCTTTATTAATGAGAGAGGTAAAACTCCCATATCAATAGACTGTTCATAAGATCCTGTATCAATAGCGCACGCGGTATCGATAATGCTGCCTTGCATTATTAAATCCATTGAGTTTTTTGCAAAAGAATATCTGGAAAATATTAATATAAATGGTAATAAAAAAATAACTTCTTTTTTATTTATTCTCATATTATAGCCATTAAGATATACACCACGAGTCTCATTAACTCGTGGTGAAAGAGCATCTTATAAAGATTTATTTAGTTATATGCTAATGTAAAGTTAGTCACAGCTTGGAATTTACCGGGTGTTACAGGAATAACTTTGCTATCTTTATCAACTAATTTTAATCCAATTAATGATGCTTGGAATTTTAATGTATTATTTCCTTCAACATAATTTTGTTTAGCACTAGAGTTAACTTTAATTTGAGAGCCGGAGCCACTCATGATCTTGACTGCTGCACCAGTTGCATCGCCCGTAATTTGTAAATAGCCCGTATTGGTTCCCACTTCGGTTCCTTTAAAGGTGACAGCCACTTGATTATCACCTTTGAGATTACAACCTTCTAACTTAATCTGGAAAGGCTGTGCCGATGATTCGCCACCATTATCTAAAGTCACATTAGATACTTGGCCCAATGCGACTTCTTGGTTTTCTTCACCCGGAGCAATAGAACACGGCGCTTCAATAATAGAACCAGAAAATGTTACTGTTCCGCTACCTGCATTAACAGCTAATGCAGATGTACTCATTACGCCAGAAATCATAGTTGCTAAAATAATTTTTTTCATACTGTCCTCAAACGATAGATATAGATATAGATATAGATACACATATAACCAATTACATGTGTTTTAAATAAATAAATAAATAAATAAATAAATAAATAAATAAATAAATAAATAAATAAATAAATAAATAAATAAATTTCGGTTAATAAAAATAAATCATATCAGAAGCTAATATTTTATTTTTTAATATAGCGGCACTGTCTGAAGGTAATTTTTGAACCTCAGAAACAACATATTTGATTAATCTTTCAAATGGAATATTTAAAGCAACTGTTATATCAAATAACATATCAATACTAAACTTATTGATTCCACGTTCATAACGGGACATCTGCTGCTGAGAAATATTTACTTTTTTTGCTAACTCACATGCAGAAATACCATTTTCTTTTCGAATTTTCCTTATGACTAGCCCACAACATAGGGAAAATATATTCTCTGATGAACTGTCTTTTTTTAAATCCAAATTAGTTTTATTCATAATTAATAACTGCACCTAAAATTAACACCTTTAACTTAATTGGTTTTAAGAATAGTTTCCTTAAGTGCTTACAATTATAAAGAATGATTATTTTAAATCAAACTTATGGAAATATTAGACTCTGCAAAAATAGCTATATTTACACTTTTTACAATTCAATTATTTTTTTATATAACAGCACATTACGTAATATTAAAGTTTTTATTCTTTTTAAATAAATCAGATTTAGACATTAACATTCCAATATTTATATCTATAAAAATAATAAAAACAATACTTTTACCTAAAATTAACGTTTTTTAATAATTACTAGCAAATAGTAACAAAAAAACTTAATTATCATCAAAAAAACACAAATAGAGAGTAATGAAAACATCAAGAAAGAAACTATAAAACAAAAAAATCAAAATAAATCAAACCATTAAGCCGCACTCTTTTTTCGAGTAAGAATCTGCATGAAATTACAATTAAATCCTTGTTATAAATAATTAATCACTGTAATTAAGTGATACAATTAATTTATCTTAAAAAATACCATTTTAAATTGAGACATTAATAATTGAATAAAAAATATAATTTCTCATCAATTTACACATTCCCACTCCCCTATATTGGAAACTTGAGAGTTTGCATATAGGTAATCAATTTTTTCAATTCTTGTGTAAAAAACCAAGATAGTGATAATGGTCGCTGAAGTTATCGCTGAGGCAGATTTTGCACTCTTTTTAACATCGCTTTCACCAAATAGGGTCATCTTTCAAATTTAATCGGTAATAACGTTATTTATCGGCTTTGAGGCTTTGAGGCTTTGAGGCTTTGAGGCTTTGATAAATAATTTTAAAAACATCTTTTTCTTGCTCAGGAAAAATCAAATTAGCGGGAGTTGATGATATTTCGTTGGGATCCGTTACTGGAATAATTTTTCCATTCTCAAGTGACGAGTCTATTTTCTAGATAGTTAAATTAACGAGCCTTGCTGTATTAACCGTATTTTCAATTTCTTTTGCTAATGAGTCTTCATATGAAGTTAAAGCTGATATCGCCTTTCACCACGTCAATTTTGTTCATTTCAATCAGCTGCTTCACCTGAGCTTTATACTCTTTAGTCAATGCCGCTTGCTTTTATTGATCACTCAGTTGCTTATCGCGCTCGAGCTGCGCTTTTTATTCTCTTCTACCGCTTTTCTGACTTCTTTGACTTCTTTAGCCTGTACTCGTGATTTCTTCGCTGTGCACTGTACTTTCACCATTTTTACTGGTGATGAGTCCCGCTTGGAGCATTTGCTCTTGTAAGGTAAGTTTTGCGATTCTTGCTCGATGAGTGATGGAAACATGATGTCATCAATTCCCCTCAAAAATGTCGGTGTGACCAACAATAATCTGAATTTGTTTCAACCCCACAAATAAAACCAGCGTCTTAAATGTATGTGTCATTTTAAATACATCTTAATGTGATCTGAATCACAAACACCAACAACTTAAGTGAAATTAAATGTCATTAAATGTCATTGAAATAACATTTCGACATATTTTGTATATCTCATTTTTTTGAATTCATAATTGTTACTAAACATGTATTTAACAACGCACAGCCTATCTAACTGAATTTTACTGTTATTTTTATATTTTGCATTATCAAACATTCATACCATTGGATTTTCTTAAAATGTAACTATGAAAATATATTTATAACGATATATAAATCTAAAATTTACTACTATAAAGGATTTATTGAGATTTTTTCACTGGCGCTTTAAGCCACATTACGAGTATGGATATCGCAACCTTTTGTAATTTATTTATTTTAACAAACTCACAGTGTTGGTAATGTGTAAATCATGCTTTGGTTAAAAATATTGCCAAATTTTACCCTATTGTTTTTTACTCCTATTTTGTTTAAAAATAAAAACAGATTCGTGCTTACGCATTTATTTTATTTAATATGTTTTGAAATTGATTCTTATTTAAGGTTTATGATGAGTTTGAAAAAAATAGAGAGAATTACAAAATCATTTTCTCAAGCTATCGCAGATGAAATTGCAAGCTTAAGAAGGAAAAGATTATTATCAGGTAGACAATTAGGTTCACTCATTGGAGTCTCTCAACAACAGATTTCACGCTATGAAAATGGTGTTTGTGAAATAACTTTATCTACTTTATGTCTTTTACTTCATTACTTGGGTGTATCTTTAGAATCGTTCTTCTTCTTTGTTTCTGAACGCATAGAAGCCAAGGAACCTGAGCTTTACGGTGAGTTTAGTTTATTATTTGAGCAACATGGTGCTCTAATTTCAAAATAAATCACAGTGGATTAATAACACTAAATTAGTGTTAAATTTAATTTCATTTAAATTAAACGGATTTATTAATTAATATTCATACTATTAATCCATAAAAAAACCAGTAAATTAAAAAATCCATTAATCATGGATATTTTCTATTTGTTTTAATAAACATTAAAACATGGCCTTATTTAAAATTATCTATTCTTTTTTAATTAAGGAAATTAAATCAATGAAAAATCATTGTAGTCACGCTTGCCCCTAGCACAATGAGCGCGACTGTTTTGCTGTGAATATGGGTAAAGGTATCACCACTTTCACGGGTTTCTTGAAGTACGTTTTATTTTGTTTTTTATATATAAAGGAATTTCAATATGGCTTTTAAAAAATTAGCGTTAACAACATTATTCGCTGGCGCTTCCTGTGTCAGTTTAAATGCAATGGCAGCACCTTCTGCAGAAGTGACTCTGCAAGGGATCCTGACCAACACAACCTGTAATGTCACCATCAATGGTGGTAAATCAGTCTTAAACGTCGGTGTTTTAAAAACCTCTGTCGGTAAAGCAGATTCAGACTTTGCCGCTGTCAATGCAATGTCCTCTACAACCGTTGATATGCCAGTGACTTTAGTCGGTTGTGCCAAGGGTGAAAAGGGTAACCTGATCATTCAAGGTATTACTTCAGTGGGTAACAACGAACGTAACCTCTTTGTTTCTGACGATTCGAAAACCGTTGGTTTTATGATTGAAGACGAAGCTAAAGCAACCGTGACTAATGGCGAAAAAATCGCCTTTAACATTGAGCCAGAAAATACTGACGCTCAATACACCTTCAAAGTCGGTATGGCAACGGCAACAGATGCACCTGATGCAGGTTCCTACAGTGCACCCATCTTAGTTGCTTATATCGTTGACTAATTCGATTTAATTAACTCAGTTGACTGAGGTAAGGCGGGCACCGTCTTACCTACATTCTGCCACGCACACTATGAGGATAGACAAATGCGACATAACCGATTTATGCAAGGGATCTGCGGTGGCTTGCTATTGCTATCAGGTTCATCGATAGCCGGGATCGCTATCGACACCACTCGAATTATCTTTTCAGAAAGTGATAACACCACCGGAAAAAGCGTGGGGATCTCCAGCTCTAGCCAATCACTTACGCCTTATTTAGTCAAAGCACAGATTTTGCAAACCCCCTATGGCGACAATGGTGAAACTCCCTTTGTAGTGACGCCTTCGTTATTTCGATTAGAGTCTGGTTCCACGAATCAAGTGCGCATCATGAAAAAAAATGTGGCACTTCCACAAGATAAAGAATCTGTTTTTTATTTTCGTACTGTCGCTATGCCGACCAGCGAAAAAGGGCTGAATGCCCCACAAAATAATATTGATGGTGCAGTACAGGTATCAACGGGAAATATCATCAAGCTGTTTTATCGCCCGAATCATTTGGGCATGACCCAGCCACAAGCGATGAAATCGCTGAAATTTTCGAGCGTGAATAATGGGGTTCAAGTGTCCAATCCTTCCCCGTACTACATCACCTTAGACAGCGTAAAAATTGCCAATAAACCCGTTCCGTTGAGCGCAGCCAAGGGAAATAACATGATTGCGCCGTTTAGCAGCATCACCTATTCCCATGTTCAACGACAAGGCGCGGTTGAATGGAAAGCCATTAATGACTATGGCGCAAAGGACGAGTTTCATGCGCAAATTCAATAAATGTCTCGTCGTTTTTTTCGCCGTGTTACTTAACGGATGGCACGTAGCACAGGCCGAAAATACCGAGATTAAAGCCGTCATTACCGATGATGTCGGGTGTGAAATTCGCATTCCCAATTCATTGCAATTTACCCCGATGCGTACATCCGATTTTCAAGGCGCAATAACCACGCATCAAATTAAACCCTTGAAAGCGCAGTTTATTTGTGTGGATAAAACGGGAAATTTGACCCCAAAAATTACGTTACAGGGAAATACCCCCTATAACGAAAGCACCATTTTCTTAGATGGAACCCCAAACAGCACAGGGTTTATGTTACGCCTCAGTGATGGCACGCCGCTCTCCCTGAGTGATTTTTATGACACAAGCAAAGCGTTTAAACGCGGTGAACAGATTGCCTTAACCCCACTGACCAAAGAGAACCATCACCAAACTGAAGAGACTTTTCTCGTGGGTTTAGTCGGGCCCGTGGATGGGGAAGCTATCCCCGGTGAATTCTCAGCCTCATTGACGTTTAACCTTATTTTTCAGTAAGACCTAAAAATAGGAAATCATCATGACACTGACTAAACAGTCACTCTATTCCCTGCTCATCCCCACCGCATTGTATGCGGTAAGTCTGGGGCAATCCGCGATGGCGGCAACCTCGGCCACCACCAAAATCAGTGCCAGCATTGTCGGCGGGGGCTGCCAGATTACAGCCCCCCCGACCGTTTCGATTCGTAACGGGGATCTTATTCCGGCTGAAGATATCACCACGACCAGCGATATCAGCGAAACCTTTGATATCACCATTCTCGGCTGTAAAGGTTACGGGTTAACCCCCTCGATAACCATCGAAGGGGATACCGATAGTGCCTCCGGTGAAGATCTGTTTGTGAGTACCGGCAGCACCAGTACAGGCTATGGCATTCTATTGTCGACGGCTGGCAATACTAACTTCGAAGGTAGTGACAACCTGGCAACGGATAAAAAAATCACGGCACTCGCCACCAAAGAGTGGGACAAAACCTTTGCCAGCACATTGGATGGAAAAGTTCCACTGAAAGCAACCGTCAGTTGTGGAACCTGTACCGCCAATGACTTACAAGGTGGTGAATTAACCGCCTCATTAACGTTTAATTTTTTCTATAACTGATTTTCAAGGCTGTTAATAACAATGATACGAAAACTTTCTTTCTTTAGCGTGATTGTAGGGTTGCTATTACCAGCCGGTGAATTACAGGCAGGCAGTGCCTCAACCACCCTTTCATTTTCCGCTTTTTTTTATGGTGGTAGCTGCGATGTGACGGTGCCAAGTACCGTCACCTATAACAATGGTGCGCCACTGCCTTACGATGAAATTCCGAATAATCAGCAACGTCACCAATTCACGTTAACCCTCTCAGGGTGCCAAGGCTATTTTTTAACACCCAAAATTGCGGTCAAAGGGAACACCTTCACCGCGGATAACAATGAACAGCTGTATGCCGATGCATCCAGCACCACAAAAGGCTATGGCGTTAAGCTATCCACCCTGGGGAATACGCTTTTTAATGCCAATGACAATACGGCCAAATCCGGCAATGAGGTCATTACCATCAAGACATGGCCATCGGGTGGAACCAGCGATGTAGAGAGATTAAATAGCTCACTTGATTTTACTGCCGTGCTCGCCTGCGGCACCTGCACCGCCAGTGACAATTTACAAAACGGTGAGCTCATCGCGACCGTCACGTTTAGCTTCTTATATGACTAATTGGGTAATAAGTATGTTTTTAAATCGTTTCTCTGACTACCGCGCTCTGATTATTCTATTGATATGCAGCAGTTTTTCGACGCACTCCTTCGCCGCAGAAGGCGGACTGCGTTTAGCCCAAACACGCGTCGTGTTCGATGCAGCGAACCCAAATGCCAAAATTGCCATCAAAAATAGCAGCTCGCAGGTCTACTTAATCAAAGCGGATGTCATCAATACACCGGAGGGTAATGCACACAAACCCGCACCGCCGTTCATTGTGACACCGCCGATGTTTCGTTTAGAAAAAGAGAGCCAAAACACGCTGCTCATTGTGCGTAATGGGGCTTCGGCGCTGCCGACAGACCGAGAATCCGTGTTTTATTTAAGTTTATTAGCGATCCCAGCCACCACAAAAGCTAACGCCCCCGAAGGCGAGATGACCAGCGCGCAAGTTTCGGTGGGGATCCGCAACGTTATCAAACTGTTTTATCGCCCAAAAGGGTTACCCATGAGCGTCGAAACCGCCTCAAGCCAACTGACGTTTCGCCAGCAAGGTCAACAGCTCGAAGTCAGTAACCCAACACCGTATTACATCACGTTGGCGCAATTGAGTGTGGATCAGCACCCCGTTGATGTACGAGAGCTGGGCCCTATGATTGCACCATTTTCAACACAAACCTATCCAATAAAAGAAAATGCGACCCATGCAGAATGGAAAGTGATTACCGATTATGGGGACATGAGCCCTGCTTATCAGGGAAAAATCCTATCAGGAGAGGCCAGCAATGATAAACGCTAACATTTTGAAGGTTAAAAATACTCTGTTATGTCGCCTCACTGGCGGAATATCCCTATTGGCGATACTTTTTGCGATGCCCGTTTTGGCGAATAACATCCAAGATCAAATTAACGGACTAACACTACACTCGACGCGCATTGTTTACCCTCAAGATGCAAAAAACGGGGTGACTTACACCCTCACCAATAATACCGCGATACCGTATTTATTACAGGCGCGCCTATTACCTTGGGAAGATCATTCATCAAGCCAAGAAGCGAATGATAATACAGAAATAGCCAATGATAATCTGACGGCATTTATTGCCTTACCGCCGTTACAGCGCTTCGAACCGGGCGAAACGCTCACATTGCGCATTCTTCAAAAACATCATTTACTCGCGCAAGATAAAGAGTCGATTGCGCAGTTATCACTGACTGCGATCCCCGCCCAGTCAAAAGAGGCGGCTGAAGGTGCGCAAATGATCTTGGCCGTACAAAACAACCTGAAGCTGTTTTATCGCCCTGCGGGATTACCGGAACACAATCTAGATAACATCGCCGAACAGCTGCAATTTCAGCGCACGAAAAACACGTTAACCCTGAAAAACCCAACGCCTTTTTATGTCACGTTGGCATCACTTTCTCTCGGGAGAACGGATGTTAATTTAAGCCAATCGCGAATGGTTCCCCCCTTTGGTGAGATGCAATGGCCTCTTGATGCCAGCCATGTTGCAAACGACATTCATTGGCAGCTCATGAAAGACGATGGCGGAACCGACAAAATGAGAACACGCCAACTCTCAGTAATGTAACCACAACCGACAGATAAGCATATTCACCCGATGCACATTGGCAACGGGGGGATTCTTGCATTCGCAAGATAAAGGAAGATCATGAAAAAAGCCCATAAAATTGCTGAAAATCAGCCTAAAATCCCTTTTTTCCGATATCACCCGCTGGCGTGTATATTGCTATTGGCGGTCGCTCCAACACAAGCCGAAGATTACTTTGATCCCAGTTTTTTAGGGGTAGTGGGTGAAAACACAGACGTGGATTTATCCGCCTTCTCACAAGCCGGTGGCGTTGCTGAAGGGGAATACACCGTGTCCGTTTTTGTTAACCAACAGGACGTGGGGCAATTTACACTTAATTTTATCAAAAATGCCCACGGTGAAATCGCACCGGAATTAACCCCCGCACAGCTCGACACGTTTGGGGTCAATGTGCCACAAATTCCGGTCCTGAAAGACTTACCTAACGGCGAGTTTATTTCAGATTTAGGCGCACTGATCCCACAAGCAACAACCCGATTAGATTTGTCACGCTTACGATTAAACATCAGCGTGCCGCAAGTGGCGATGCAATCTCAAGTCAATCGTAATGCCGATCCGTCATTATGGGATGATGGTATTCCCGCATTAATGGCAAACTATAACGTCAGCGCAGGCCGCACCACGAGCCGCTATGATCACGGCAAAAAAAACCAAAATACCAACGTATTTGCGTCTGCACGATTGGGCGCTAATGCGGGGCCGTGGCGCTTGCGCAGTAACCTCACCCATTCTCGCTTTGAATACAGCGGAAGCGAGAACCAATCGGCGACGACCAATACCCAAACCTACTTCTCCAATACCACCCTATCACGGGATATTCGTGCATTGCGCTCGACATTGTTAGTGGGTGAAAGCAGCACGGGCAGTGATGTATTTGATGGTGTGCCCTTTAAGGGCGTGCAACTGACCTCCAACGAGCAGATGCTGCCAAGCCAATTACGCGGCTATGCGCCGGCAATCAGTGGTGTTGCCAACAGCAACGCCCGCGTCACTATTCGCCAAAATGGCAATATCGTGTACGAAGCCTATGTGGCTCCGGGTCCCTTTTATATCAATGATATCCAGCAAGCCGGCTTATCTGGGGATTATGATGTCACCGTCACCGAAGCCGATGGCGCTGAACGCCAGTTTGTGGTGCCCTACTCATCCTTACCCGTAATGCTGCGCCCCGGCGGCTGGAAATACGAAGTGGCCTCTGGCCGCTATAACGGTAATTTAACCACCAGCTCGCGTCGCTCTGACTTTATTCTCGGTACCGCTGTTTATGGGCTGCATAACGATGTCACTCTGTATGGCGGTGCCTTGCTGGCAAAAGATTATCAATCCCTGAGTGTCGGAACGGGGGTCTCTTTAGGTGACTTCGGCGCTGTCTCCACTGACGTCACCCACTCATCGTCAAAGTTCACGTACTCTAACCAAGTGGCCAGTTCCAATGAGCGTAAAACCGGGCAATCCTACCGTATCCGTTACTCAAAAAGTTTAATGGCAACAGGCACCTCGGTGGATTTAACCGCATTACGTTACTCCACGGAGCATTTCTATAATTTCAGCGAATTTAATAGCCAAGGCTATCGCCTTGAAGATGGTCTTAGCCCGTGGACGTTGCAGCGTCGTCGTAGCAGCTTCCAAACCCAGCTCAGCCAACAGATGCAACAGTATGGCTCACTGCATTTTCGCGCTAACCGCGATGATTACTGGGGCAGCAGCCGAACCTTAACCGGTTTATCCATGGGCTACAGCAACAGTTTTAAAGGGGTCAGCTACGGTGTGAATTACAATATCGACCGCGTGAAAGACAGCCGCAATAATTGGCCGGAAAACCGCCAGCTCTCCTTTAACTTAAGCGTGCCGTTTAGTCTATTTACCCAAGACCGTGATTTACAGTCAATTTATGCCACCTACTCCCTGAGCCATGACCAAAATGGGCGCACGCAAAATAATAGTGGTCTCAGCGGCAGTTTTATGGATGGCAAGCTGTCTTATGGCGCGTCACAAAGCTGGGGAAATAAAGGGCAAATCGCCAACACCAACCTAAATGCGGGCTACCAAGGCGATAAAGGCAGTATCAGCACCGGTTATAGCTATAGCAATAATTCCCAGTCAATCAATATAAACGCCAGCGGCGGCGCATTACTCCACGCCGAAGGGCTGACCTTAAGCCGCTCTATGGGGGATTCTGTTGCACTCATTAGTGCGCCGGGAGCCGAAGGCGTCAGTGTTAATGGCGGAACCGCCGTGACCGATTGGCGAGGCTATGCCGTGGCACCTTATCTCTCCGACTATAACAAAAACAGCATTGGCTTAGACCCCAGCACGCTGCCTGAAAACGTCGATTTGCCGCAATCCAATACCAATGTTTACCCAACAAAAGGCGCGGTGGTGAAAGCTAACTTCCGCACTCGTGTTGGGTACCAAGTGTTAATGACCTTAAAACAAGGTGCTAAATATGTGCCATTTGGGGCAATTGCCACCTTAATTTCCGATAACAGCGCTGACAACATTAGCAGCATTGTGGGGGATGCAGGGCAAGTGTACCTCACGGGGTTACCTGAAACGGGGGAACTGTTGGTGAAATGGGGAGACGCCGCCGCACAGCAATGTCAGGTGAGTTTTGATTTACGCCATGTGGACGTCTCTGCGGATATGCCAATCCGCCAAGTGACATATACCTGCGGTGCTGAAAGTAAAACAGAAGCGGTGTTACCTGCGAAAGAGCCCGTTAGCCTTGCTTCAGAGATACAGACATTAGATGACCTAGCGAATGAAGAAAAATCTCCATTTTCACAATGGACAAACTTTGGGTAATAAAAGGATTAAAAAAATATGAAATATTATTTTTATAAATTGATTGGAAGTATTTGTTTTTTCTTGCTAGGTCAGCCTCACGCTTTATCTCTTAGCGGGCCCTCTGGTGAATATGATATAGGAGGTGGTTTAGTATGGAGCGATGCTGTTAATGATACATATCGTTCAGCAACTGGTTGGGGGTACCAAACTCTGATGGATCAAAGCTGTTTTGCCTTTAACATTCGCAGTACAGATGATAATTCCGTTTTTAATCGTGCAAGTACAACATATACATCCTCAGATGGTAAATATACAGGCTTAAAAATTGCTGAAGACATCCTTTTTATTGTAAAGGATGCGACTGCTAATACTTATGGAGGCGGCGGGGATAATGGTGGAGCCACGTTTAATTCTTATGGAAAGACGACTGCGACGGGTAGAGCAGTGATCCAAAAGTCTCCCTTTACATATTGTGTGACAGGGACATCTTATACTAGTTTTCCAAATCCAATGGGGGCAGGAAGAAGTCTATCTTTTAATGGAGTAGTTGCTATTTATGTGGGGCCTAATGCACAGCCAGGGAGGTATAGCATTCCTGCTTTCTATGCTGGCCTATATATGGAAACAGGGATCCCCCTTTCTTCAGCAGGATATATCACAATAAAAAACAAACAGTTATCCTGCTCTATTTCTGCACCACCTAAGATTGATTTTGGCAAGGTCAATGTTTGGGATTGGGAAGGCAATACCTCCGGTACACCAGGAGGGAGCCGTAAGGATGTTTTAGGGGTAGTGGATGGGAATTTTTCCATAAATTGTACCGGTGATAATGACGTTGTAAATCCGGCTAAATTAACACTTAAGGGAGACACTCAAGGTTATGCGAATGACTTAAAAATGACGATGGATGTCACCGGTGAGGTTGCCCCTGCAACCGTACGAGCATCGATTAAATCAATTTACTCAGCATGTTCCTCTAATGGTATATATTTTAATTCTGGAACAGACCCTGAACCAGGAAATGTTGTGGACTTAGGCAAACTCACCGCCGGTTCACACCAAGTACCTTACCGTTTTAGCCTTTGCGCTCTTGGACAAGGCTTTAAAATTGGTGCAGCCTCCGCTTCTGCCACCGTCACCATTGATTGGGAATAACCTAGGTGAGTTTTCGGGTCAAACAGTGATTATTCTAAATAATAACTAAAGCGGCTGCTCATCATTTAAATTATTTTCCTTCCCTTTAAAAATTAACCATCTCTTTAAATTGCACCTAAAGAGATGGTTACGTTCATTCTTCGCTATTCTTCTGAGATAAATTGTTCTTCATAAGCGTCTAGATGATGCTTAAAAAATTTCTCGAACTCTTCTGCTGACTCAACTAAAACCGTCACCTCGATATATTGCTCGCCAACCTCGTCTGAATGATCTTCAATCATGATAGATTTGCAAAGGATCTCTTCATGGTTTTCACAGCAATACAGTTTGTAGTTCATAATGCTGATATTGGCTTGATAAAACGGTGTTGGTTCTAATTCACCAAAGACAAACCCCATTGGCGGGTCGCTTTTTCCAAGTTCACTCATCCCAATAATTTGGTTTTTGTTAATAATTTTATATTTCATTGTGAAGTCCTTTGTATCTCTTCACCACAAAAATGTTATTTGAAAAAAAACTCAAATATTGTGAAATAAAATTGCATCATAAAATTAACAATGCATGGCAAATTAAAACATTCATATAACACACAACCAACCAGCATATTATCTTATCATCACAAAATTAATTAGTTTATTTTTAATGTAAAGGTGGCTTAACCAATATAATTTAGTGACTTTAATATAACTAGATGACACTAAATATTGGTGTTCAATTTCAATCAATTGCCTGAATTAAGTGAAATGTTGTTAATACCCTTCAGTGTCACTATTCCAATTCTCTTACTGACTCTTGAAAATAAAAGTATTACATCTTATTAAATGCACCCTAAAAAGTTGCTTACTGTTACTTTCCCACCCAAATATTAAGATAATTCTTAATTTTGGGGTGGAAACATTTTTTATTAAAAAAATTATTACATACGATTTTTTACTTATCCAAAATTTAAATTAGCCTAACTAAGTTAACCTAGAGTGCGTTATTTTTACTTATTTGATTAGTCTTTTGATTTTTCAGAATAATAAGCATCAATTATTTATCATTAATTATTTTTATGCTTTAATACTTTGTATCTAAATGTTTTCAAGTGTTTCAAGGTGCAAATATTTACATTTCTCAGTTTATTTCTCACACCTTTTAAGTGAGTATTAGTTATGTTAATATTTTTTTGACTTAAATTTCCCTGTATTTATAGGGATAGTTTTTTAAATGTAGTAACGATAATAAAGAAATGAAATTCATTCTCATAACTTTATTTTCCTAAAAAAGAAAAATTAAACATCTCCTTTAAATATCTCTCATTAACTTATTAATGAGATGGCTTCTAGCACCTTTAATAAATAATGTATTAATTTTTCTTTTATCAATTTAATACTTTTTTGTAAGCAAATAAAAATTACATATTTTTGAATGGAGAGAATGTAATCATGAATAAATATTTAGTTATCGCTGCTTGTATTGTTTCTTCTAATGCAATTGCTGCCTCTAATAATACAATACGTTTTCAAGGCGAAGTTGCTGATGAAACATGTACTGTAACAATTAATGGAAACACCGCGTTACCCGTTGTTTTATTGCCTACAGTATCAAAGAAGGACCTAGCATCATCAGGTAGTACTGCTGGTGAAACACCATTTACCATCGCTGTAAGTGGCTGCACAGGATCGACAACTACAGATACAAATATAAACACCATTTTTGTTGCTAACAATATTACATCCAGTAACCGCGTTGGTAATACTGGTACGGCAACCAATGTTTCTTTAGAACTCATTGAACCAACTGCTGGTAAAGCCGCACTTGATGTAACAGGTACTAAATCTAATGCTGGATTAGTATTAAAACAAAATGAAAAATCGGCAACTCATGACTATGCCGTTCGTTATTATGCTGAAGGTCAAGCTGAAGCGGGTACTGTATTAGGAAGTGTTCAATATTCTATTTCTTATAATTAAGCCCCTAATCTCTCTTCTCAAAAAGAAGAGAGATTGTTTTTATAGAAAGAGCCAAATAATGAAAAAATCTATTTTTTTTATTCTTTTTATTTATGCCTTTGTTTCAAGCGCGTCAGCATCTGTCACGATGTTAAAAACTCGTGTTGTTTATCTGTCAGATACCAAATCAGAAACATTAAAATTAAAGAATAACGACAATACCCCCTATATCATGCAAATCTGGACGGATATTGATAATTCAAATTCAACTCCAGCCGATGCGGACGGCCCTTTCATTGTACAACCGACAGTATTTCGTATTGAACCAAATACAGGTAGAGACGCGAACTTAATTTATACCGGAGGAAATTTACCTCAAGATAAGGAATCCCTATTTTATTTAAATTTAGTGCAAATTCCGCCTCGCGATGCTGCTTCAAGTGAGAATGAACTTTCTTTTTTAATTCGCCATCGCATTAAAATTTTCTACCGTCCAGCATCACTCGCATCAGGTGCAGATGACATAGGGAAACATATTTCATTTTCAGGCATAACGTCTTCAGGTATCGAAGTTAAAAACAACTCACCTTATTTTTTATCATTGAACTCTGTAAAAGTGTTCGGTCAAGCAGGTGAAAAAATAGAATTAATACCAACAATGATCCCGCCATTTGCCAGTAAAAAATTGCCTCTTAAAAATGGGAAAACCATAAACTCCAAGCAAGACAAAATCATATTCTCATTTACCAATGATTTGGGTGGTAATGTCGAATACACGTATAAATATAATTAGTGGATAAAAATAAGATGACAATCAGACGTTGTTCCTATTTAAGGAGAGAAAACCAATCGTTTAAATACAAGATTGCATCTTATTGCTTTATCTCTGTTTTATTTATCTCTAAAGCTAGTGCTCAACATCACGAGCAATCATTTGTCTTTGACCAAAGTATGTTGCTAGGTGGAGGGAAAAACATTGATATTAATAAATTTAGTGAGAATAACTATGTCCCAACAGGGCAATACTTAGTCAATCTTTTTGTTAACAGTAATTTTTATGAAAAAAAAGAGGTTGAGTTCAAGTTAGATAAGACAGAGACCACCTCGCCATGCTTTTCACCTGAAGAATTAGAGTCTATGGGCATTTTGCTCAAAAAGGCCAATGCTTCCATAGAAACAAAATCCGCCCAATGCTTGTTTATTCAAGACGTTATCCCTGATGCTAAAGTGAGTTTTGATTCTGCTAATTTAAGATTAAATCTTCTCATTCCACAGATTTATATCAAACAAGATGCTAAAGGGTTTGTCCCCGAAAGTAGCTTAAATGCTGGAACAGCGATGCTTTTCGCTAATTATGATACTAACTATTACAAAAATAAGTCCAAAGGATACAATTCTGATTATGCGTTTGCCAGTTTCAATGGGGGAATAAATTTAGGTTTATGGCAGTTTCGCCAACAAGCATCGATGAACTACACATCGACAGAAAATAATAGTGGTAAAAAAACAAAATTTAATTGGATAAGAACTTATCTGCAACGCCCTATTGTTTCACTAAAATCACAATTGTTAGTTGGTGAAATATCTACCGCTGGTTCAATTTTTGGCAGCCTTTCATTTAGAGGCGTTCAGTTAATTTCAGATGATCGGATGCTACCTGACTCGCAAAAAGGGTATGCGCCCGTTATCCGTGGTGTCGCCACAACAACCGCTCGCGTCTCAGTCAAGCAAAATGGCGTTGAAATCTACCAAACGACGGTATCTCCCGGCCAATTTGAAATCACAGATTTATATCCAACCAGCTATGAAGGTGACCTGCTTGTCGAAGTTCAAGAAGCAAATGACAAGGTAACATCATTTGTTGTGCCTTTCTCTGCCGTACCTGAGTCTGTTCGCCCAGGATATACTCGCTATGCTATCGCTATGGGTGAATTGAAGAATTTCAACCGAATAAATAATCGGTTTGTCGATGCATCCTTTCAGCATGGTTTAACTAACATGCTAACGCTAAGCAGTGGTGTCCGTGCGGCAGATAAATACTATGCGGCTTCTGTTGGAACAGTACTTGCGACTCAATTTGGTGCCTTTGGACTACAATCCGCCTTTTCTAATGCTGATATCAATGGTGAAACTCACCAAGGTGCGCGGGTTGGCATAAATTACAGCCGTACTTTGTCGACAACAAATACGATCATTACATTAGCAGGCTATAAATATTCAACTGAAGGATTTCGTGAGTTAGCTGATGTTTTAGGTGTGAGAGGAATGAAATCAGAAAATGAAGTCTGGAATTCCAATACCTATAAACAAGAAAGCCAAATGGTGTTACACATCAACCAATCTTTAGGGGAATGGGGACAAGTTTTTACATCGGGTTCAATCAATAATTATTATGGTAACCGTGAACGCGATACGCAATTTCAATTAGGGTATTCAAATACATACAAAAACATTGGATACAGCATTGTTTATAGCCAACAAAAAGTTGGACATGTTAACGACAATTACACGTACAGCGATCAACGTGATAATTCGAAAACCGATAAAATCGTGATGTTCACGGTCTCAGTCCCTCTGGGTGGAAGTTATGATTCTCCTATGCTGATGCTCGGTGGTACAAATAGCGACAGTAATTCCAGCTATCAAGCCAACCTATCTGGAATTATGGGAGAAGACCAAACACTCAGTTACAGCGTGAATGCCGACTATGATGCGAATAATAGAAATGTCAGCTCAGGAATTCATTTAACGAAACAATTTCCTGAAGCGACAATTTCCGGCAGTGTATCTAAAGGTGAAAATTATACTCAAGGCAGCCTTTCTGCTAGGGGAGCCATCGTTGCTCATAGTGGAGGAGTCACCATGGGTCCGTATGTTAGCGACACATTTGCGTTAGTTGAAGCGCAGGGAGCTAAAGGGGCTAGAGTGATTAATGGCTCTGGTGCATCAATTGACAGGTTCGGATATGCAATCATCCCGTCCCTCATCCCTTATCAATACAATAACGTTGGCTTAGACAGTAAAGAAATTGAGGATAATCATGTTGCATTAACTGAAAACTCCCAAAAGATTGCACCTTACGCGGGTGCCAACGTAAAACTGAAGTTTAATACATCCGTAGGTTATCCTATCCTTATCTCTATACCTCAATCTGTATCGTTACCTCTAGGTGCAGACGTTTATGATGTCAACAAACAAGTCGTTGGGTTAGTAGGACAAGGAAATCAGATATACGCTCGAGTTGAACAATTGAATGGCACGCTATCCGTTGCGCAGCAATTAGGCGATTGCCACGTAACGTACAACATTCCTGATGACAAAAAAGCATTAAGTCTCATTTTATTAAATGAAACTTGCGAGTAAGTAAAGGCGATTAAAATGACAACATCTTCTTTTGCAAAAATATTGCTAGCCCTGCTACTTTCTTCTTTTACTAGCTATACATTCGCAACATGCTATCGAATCACATCAATAAATACGAACCCTCGTGACGTATATTATACCGAACCAGGAAAGGGAACGGCTGGGGCTTGGGGAGGGTCTACGGACTCGTCTGGTACAATGGGAACAACGCCAAGAGTTATTAATATTAATAATAATAACTTTCAGCCTTTAGGTTCTTTAATCGCCACAGGATATGTTTCTTTTTTAGATTCTGGTTCTGCACGTTATGAACCAGAACAAATTTTATTTCGTTGTACCGCTGATGAAGATGGGTTTTTAAAAGAATTCTATGCCACCAATGGTGACTCACCCTATGCGGGCATGTATCAAGCGAATCCGGCTTTAGGGCTCGATCAGACCTATACAACCATCGTTAATGGTGTCGGAATTAGGGTTAAAAATGTCAATACAGGGGAGTATTTTTCTCGCTATTGGAAATCTCGCCCACTAACAAATCTAGATAGAGATAGCCAAGGTTGGATTCTGGTTAAAGCAAAAAACTTTTCCGACTCAAGCATAGAGTTATTTAAAATTGACTATGGTTCTGGAGTTCCTGTGCCAGGTGTAACAACGGGGACAGTTTCTTGGACTCAGCCTTCTACCTACACGGCGTTTAAATGTAAGCAATGCTCTTTAAACGTAACGGAGAATGCGGATTCCGCATACTACTATAATGGTTGGTATCTATATTGGCCCGGAGCCATTAATTTGCACCAAAACATCGTTGTTAGACGAGCCGCCACTTGTATGGTTGAAAACGTGACGCCTAATGTCTTTTTCCCATTAATCTCTAAGAATGATATCGATAATAATGTGAAAGTCACCGCGCCTATTAATATTCGATTTCAATGTCAATCCGGTCCCCCTGCAAATAGCGGGCTTTCAGGGTTTGTCAGCGGAACCGCAAATACACAAACTGCGATGGGTTTTTTACCTAACCCTGCAAATATTACCTCTGCCATCCAAGAAAATTTAACCGTCAGTTCGGGATCCGGTGTAACGCATTTGCTGTCAAATGGGTATGGCATGCCAAATATTGCAACCGGCGTCGGGGTTAGATTGTATCAACTTAACGGCACGGCTTTAAATTATCTATCTTCTTTATCAAACACCGGCCAAGGAGCGGCTAATGGGTGGTACCCTGTTCTGACCGATGCTATTTCTGCCGGTGTAGTCAATGGTGTGACGACGTATTCTAAAACAGTCAATGCCTCACTTGAAAAGATCCCTGGTAAAGTCGTCAAACCCGGAAAATTTGATGCGACTGTTCAAGTGATTATTCAGGTTCAATGATAATGAAATCTACCTTATTCGTGTTAATGATATTGCTTTGCTCTTATAGTCAGGCGGCAATGATGATTGAAGGCTCACGGGTTATCATCAAGCATTCTCAAAGAGAAGCGACATTGCCCATTAAAAATACCAGTAAATACCCAGTTATTATCCAAAGCTGGGTTGATGACGGGGCTCCCGATGGCACGCCAGAAAAAGCAAGTCACTCTCCTATCATCTCTATTCCTACTATTTTTCGCCTTAATGAAAACGAATTAAAATACATCCGGTTAGTGAATAAATTTATGCCATCTTCAACAGACAGAGAATCACTTTATTGGCTAAATTTATATGAAATCACACCGACCCCTGACAATGAAAAAGACAATACCAGCATTATCAATGTAGCGGTCAGGCTACAAATTAAAGTCTTCTACCGGCCTGATAACCTTAACGCGACCATTGGTGAGATAAGTGATCAAATCCAATTTACGTTAGATAAAGGAAGCCAACGCTTAATTATAAAAAACCCAACCCCTTTTTATATTACGTTCAATAAACTACAAATGGGTAAAACAGGAGAGCAATTACCGACCATGTTATTGAATCCTTTTTCGGAGCAACAGACTGAAATTAAACAAAATAATACCAATAACAAGATACTGTTTAGCCTCATTGATGATTCCGGTGAGCAAAATCATTATGAAAAAGAAATAATTGTCCGCTGATAATTAAACTCGTCATGCTTCGAATTGATTTTTGAGTAAAAATAGGCCGTGAAATAGTGATAGATAAATCGCAAATAACCGTATTTTGGTGATGAGCTTAATAGGCACAATCCCCTTTCCCCCTCTAACCCAGAATGTTGTATACTTGCCGGCAGGAAATTTATTCACGGTTAATTAATGATGAAAGAAACTGAAAAAACACAAATTAAAACGCTTAGCGACCGCTTAGACCTTGTTCGTCACCAAATGGCAAGTCTGCAGCTGTCCACCCAAGCGGAAAAGTACGCTGAACTTGAAAAAGAAAAAGCGACGCTGGAAGTTGAAATCGCTCGCCTGAAAGAAACGCGTAACAAAAAGCTAAGCAAAGAAGCACAAAAATTAGTGGATATGCCATTCAAGCGCCCTATCACCAAGAAAGAGCAAGCGGATATGGGTAAGCTGAAGAAATCCGTACGAGGCCTCGTTATTGTCCACCCAATGACAGCATTAGGTCGCGAAATGGAGCTGGAAACTATGACAGGTTTTTCTAAGACTGATTTTTAGTTGGAAAATTTGTTTTAAACGATGTTTTGCCTAAATTGAAACACGCGCGGTTTCTGTCTTGGAAAGCGCGCAGCTCGCTGACGAAATTGTGTGCCGCGGACAGAACAGACGCGGTAACCGATGGCGAGGATCATTGAAAAGTTGAAGTATTTTACATTGTACTGCTTTCCATCATCCGCAGTTGTTCGGTAAAACCGAACAACTGAATTTTCGACCTGTTCTCCTTCAGCAAAGATATTGCTGATATGCTCGCTAATAGTGGCTTTTGCTTTCCCGTATAGCTCACAAACTGAAGCTTGAGATAACCACAGCGTATCAGACTCAAAACGGCATTCGACGCGAGTCTGACCATCTTCACTTCGGAATAAAACAAATTCACCCAGTGGTGCGTCAGGAAGATTATCGCTCATCAAATTGTCTCCGTTTGAATCGTCTGAGAAAGGTCCAAAGCCAACAATATACTATGTTGCACATAAAGATAAGATGGTTAGCAAGCGCCATTTGCCCATAAACGCATTAATTAATAGCATTTGAATATCTTATTTTCCGTAGAACAGACGTTATTCATCATGAATGCTGCTATTTTAAATAAAAAATTTAATTATAACTGTCTTATTTTTGGAGATATGGACATAATAGGACGAATGAATAAGTAACTTTAAAATATTTAATCAGATAGCTAAAAATATCATGAGGACAAAATGAAAGAAAATATTAATCTAGAAAAAAAATTTTATAAAAGTTTCAAAAAAATAAATAATACATTTTCTAAAGAAACATTTGAATGTGCAGAAAAAACAGTATCTGATTTATTGCATATAGCGACAACATCAGAACATCCTGGCATGTTATTAGGTAAAGTACAAAGTGGTAAAACTCGTACGTTCATTAGTGTAATAGCTTTAGCATTTGATAATCAATTTGATATTGTTATTGTATTGAGTAAAAACTCAAAAGCATTAATCCAGCAAACATACAAGCGGCTGCGTAAAGATTTTGAAATATTTCTTGATGATAATGAGCTTGAAATTTATGATATAATGAGCTCCCCAAAAAAATTCACAAATTTTGAGTTGGATTCAAAGCTAATATTCATAGCTAAAAAACAAAGTGATAATTTAAAACACTTAATAGAACTCTTCGAAAATAATCCTAAAATGTCTGAAAAAAAAGTGTTAATCATTGATGATGAAGCTGATAATGCATCGATAGGCTATTCAAAGGAAAAAGAAATAATAAACGCCAAAACAATAGCGGGAAAAATTAGTGATCTACGATCTAGAATTACCAATGTAAGCTTCTTACAAGTAACAGCAACACCTTATTCACTTTATCTTCAGCCTACAGAAATTGAGGTTGATAATATCGTAGATTTTAAGCCCATGAGACCAGCTTTTACGAATTTAGTACCCGTACCGAAAGAGTATGTTGGTGGTGATACGTATTTCGGTGAAAGGTCTAGGTCTGGAATAGATACAGTTGAAAGTCTGATTCACTATGCTGTCGATCATGATGAATTTGGCAAACTAAAAAAGCTAGATGGGCGATCTGTTAATATAAATAAACTGCTTGAAATCAAACAAATCCAAGGCTATCGTACCGCTTTAATAACATTCATAGTTGGTGGTTGTATTCAAAGAATTAATGGGATTAAAAAAGGAGAAAATCCCAAAAAATTACTTTACTCTTTTCTTTTACATTCTGAATCAACAAAATTCTCTCACTCTTGGCAAGAAAACTTAACTAATGAGTTATTTGAGCAGCTGAAAAATTCAATAATAAAACAACCAAATTTATTTAGAGATCTTATTCAAATTTCATATGATGATTTGTCAAAATCATTAGAGTTAAATAATGAAATTGTTCCTACACTTGAAGATGTTATTTTTGAAGTAACTGTAGCACTGAATGATGAATATATAACTATATCTAAAGTTAACTCAGAAGAAAATGTCATTAACTTATTAGATGATACAGGACAATTAAAATTAAGGAGTCCTTTAAACATATTTATTGGTGGGCAAGTACTTGATAGAGGCATTACCTTGGCAAACCTGATAGGATTTTATTACGGTAGAAGACCAAATAAATTTCAACAAGATACCGTTTTACAACATTCTCGCATGTTTGGCTATCGCCGTAAAAATTTAGCTATCACAAGGTTTTATACTTCTAGGGCTATTCGCTTAGCTATGCAAAAAATGGAAGAATTTGATGCATCACTACGTGAAGCAATTGAAGCCGGTAATGATAAATCGGTACAATTTATTCGTAAAGCGGAAGATGGAACTATAATTCCATGTAATCCTAATAAAATTTTAGTTTCCACTATTCATACATTGAAAAAATTTAAACGTATTTTACCAATTGGTTTTCAATCTGGTTATAACTCCGGGAAAAATGGCATTTCGAAAAATATAGATAAGCTAGATATTTTAATTCAAGAAATTATCGAATTTAATTCTGGCGAACCAGTATTAATTTCAGTAGATAAAGCATATGAACTATTAGAATTAATTAAATCTACATTACGATTTGAAGAGCCAGATGAAACGCCAGCTTTTGATTGGGATGTTGCATTTTCAGCAATGGCTCATTTATCTGCACAGCATCCTGATAAGGAACAAAGAGGAAAAATATTGTTATGGGCTGCACAGGATCGTAATTCTGCACGATTATCTGGAGAAGGTTCCCATTCAACATATATTGAAACTCCTGATTCCCCAAAAACAGAAGGAAAAATTGCAAGTAAACATGCGATTAATACTCCAATTTTATTTTTACTTCGTCAGAATGGTAATATTGAAAAAGGTTGGAGGGGAGCTCCATTTTATTGGCCTGTGATTCGCGCTCAAGCTAATACTCCAACAGCAATTTTTGCTATGGATATAATTAACTAGCTTCAGTTACTTATTTAATTAATTCAAAATCACATCATTAATACTATAGAAACCCTCTAACTTTATTATATTAAAAATATTTTTTCAGGTTAGAGGATTTCACATAAACACCTAATACTTTTAAAAAGTCATTAAGCATAAAAAATTAAACAGTAATATACTCGAAAAACCAGTGTATTAGTAAATAGAATATTATCATTATCTTAGCTAAGAAGATCTCGATGAAAAAACACGCTTTACCCATAGCCAAACTATCCCCCCTTAAACTAGCAGAGACTGGAATCGCTGTTTTTCATACTACGAACATATCGTCCACTCTTCTTTAATTGAGACACACCAGCTTATAGTTTTCTAACTGTTTACGATATGTCTCCAATGACAGATGATTTAAACTTTCATAAATTCTATCTTGGTTATAATCTTACAGCCAAAACTACACTAACTCTCTAACTTGGCTCAGCAATTTAAATAAATAGGCATTTAAAAACTAACAATAGAACGAGCCATTAAATCATTCAATAAAACTATTTTGTTGTGGTTTATCCAGTTGACTATGACACAGAACAGTTTGCTTTTCTTCGCTATAACTCGGTAAGTTAGCAGAAAGAGATTCAGGGCATTATCGACTCGAATATATTTCAGCCCTCTTTTTGTTTTTAAACGGTCAAGAACCTTGATAACTCACTCAGCTGGTAATGGTGCATCAATCTCAATAACAAAGTATTAACGAGCCACCTCATCAATAATATTGAGTATTCTTAGCCACTTACTTCAATACAAACTATTGAGTATAAGATCGAATACCCATTGATTATTCGAGATTTTTCAATCACTAGTGGTAGTTTAATGCCAAATAAGTCGAAGCGACTATCTTGGAAAAAGCTCAACAAATGCCCAAATTTAATTGACCACTACAGAGCATATAGATTTAAGGATCCACCTTTTATAAGTGCAAATCTGACTCATCAATTTCAAATTCTTTAATTTCTAGTTTTTCCATAATCTTAGGAAGGACTTGATGTATCAATCTCATCCCAACAAGTAACTCATTCATATAAATATCTGGATGTAATTTTCCGTCATTGAAGCCTAAACTTTGCGCTTCAGCTTCATGTCCTATTTCACTGTGATGTTTATACACAATATTTAATAGTTCAGATCTTAATGGGATTCTCTCTCTAAAAGCTCTTTCTTTGACAATATTAATCCATTGAATATATTCTTGATTGGTTTTATATCTGAATTGATTAAAATTTGGTGCGAAATCCATATCAACATCTATTTTTGACGCAGCCAAAAATATTAAGCAACTTTCAATGTTAATAGCTTCTGTATCATATAAATCTAATGCATCATCAAAGATTAGCTCTTCAATATATGCGGAATAGAAACCATATATATCATTCAAAGAAGAAAAAATATGCTTAATTAGCTTGGTATAATTATTTTCCTCAATAATACAAAAAAACTCATCACAACTAGCATCATCTTCTTCGTCATAATTTATTTCAAGTTCAGCAGGAAATTGATTCGGAATGCTAACTCCCATTTCTTTAAAAATTTGCATAATCTGCAAACTTAGAAAATCCGTATCCTCTTCTAGTGGAACTGTGACATATCCTGTCTCAGCATTTTCTTTTTCAAGCTCTGCAAGAGTTTGAATTAATCGATCCCATTTAACTGCGTCGTCATATTTTCCTACCATTAGTACCAATTCAGGAGATGTATCACCCAAATTAATTTTCTGACGAATGCGCCGATCCATATCTTCTGACATATATTCGCCTTTCTTCCATTTTGTTATCTGAGTTGGAGATACATCAAGATATTGAGCAAGTTCCTTTTGAGTCCATGACAACGTTTTAAGTGCTAAAGCAACCAGATGTTCACTATCCATAACCACCCCCAAAAATTTAGTAAATAAAAGTTATTTTTTACTAAATTATAGTGTGAGTAAAATAATTACAAGAAAAAAATGATATTGATGAATATTAGCGGGATTGAGATAACACATTTGTAATACGCAAAAAGCTCATGGTTCCGAAGAAGCGGTTTTACTCATAAACCAATATGAAAAGTACAATTAATTGACTAAAAATGATGGAAAAACTAAAAAGTGGCGGAAGATCACAGGAGTCGAACCTGCCCGGGACTGCTGGCAGCCCCAACTGGATTTGAAATCCAGCCGCCTCACCGGAGACGACGATCTTCCTCTATTTGGTAGGTGTTCGATTATAAACTGAATTATTTATTTTCCAAGGTATTGTAAGAACAACCATTCAAATTATTGATGCACGCCAATAATGCCGCACCATTCTCAAGAACTGATAACAAAAAGCACAAATGTGATATTGAGGTTTGTACAATTGCCCCCATATACTTATTCATGTCTACATACGGCGCGCTGATTTCAACATCACCCCGCCAACACTTTCATTGTCAGCACAGTAAGCCTTGGCTCCCGAGCGCAAGCCTGCATTCAAGGATGTTTTTTATGACAAACTCATTATTAGCCGATTCCGCATTACCCCGTTTTGAACATATTGAACCTGCACATATTTTCCCAGCAGTTGAACATGTTTTAGGTGAATATCGCCAAACCGTTGAAAATATTCTGGCGGCCAACAGCCACTATACTTGGGACAACCTGTGCCAACCATTAGAAGAAGCGAGCGATAAACTCTCCCGCGTTTGGTCCCCAGTGAGCCATCTGCATTCTGTTAAAAATAGCCCTGAACTGCGTGAAGCTTATGAACAATGCTTGCCATTACTGTCCGAATTCAGTACATGGATGGGACAACATGAGCCACTGTATCAAGCTTATAAATCCCTCAAAGAAGACGCTGGATTTAATCAATTAAGCCAAGCTAAACGTAAATCTATCGAAAACACCCTACGTGATTTTGAGCTATCCGGTATCGGTCTACCTGCTGAAAAGCAGCAACGTTATGGCGAAATCGTCGCACGTTTGTCGGAGATCGCCTCTAAGTTTGGTAATAACGTACTGGATTCGACAATGGGTTGGTCAAAACTCATTAAAGATGAAAACAAACTTGTGGGTATGCCAGAAAGCGCTATCGCCGCAGCAAAAGCGATGGCGGAATCTAAAGGTGAAGAAGGCTATTTACTGACTTTAGATATGCCAAGCTACCTGCCAGTCATGACCTATGCCGATAATGCAGAGCTGCGCCGCGAAATGAGCTATGCCTATAGCACTCGCGCCTCAGACCAAGGTCCAAACGCTGGGAAATGGGATAACAGCGAACTTATCGATGAGTTAATGGCGCTACGCCATGAACTGGCTCAACTGCTTGGTTTTAAAAACTTTGCCGAAAAATCCCTCGCCACCAAAATGGCAGAATCCCCTGAGCAAGTTTTAGGTTTCCTGAATGATTTAGCTAACCGCGCTCATCAGCAAGGTAAAGAGGAACTCGCCGAGCTTACCGCATTCGCGAAAGAAAATTATGGCGTTGAAACCCTCGAATCTTGGGATTTAGCCTATTACAGCGAAAAACAAAAACAGCATAAATTCTCACTTAATGATGAGCAATTACGCCCTTATTTCCCAGAGCAGCGCGTATTAAATGGTCTGTTTGAAGTCGTTCACCGTATTTATGGTTTAACGGCTAAAGAACGCCATGATGTTGAAACTTGGCACAATGATGTCCGTTTCTTCGAACTGTATGATGATACCAATACCCTGCGCGGTAGCTTCTATCTCGATTTATATGCTCGCGAGCACAAACGCGGCGGTGCATGGATGGATGATTGCGTGGGCCGCATGGTGCATAAAGATGGTGCGCTGCAAAATCCTGTGGCCTATTTAACTTGCAACTTTAATAAGCCGCTAGGGGATAAGCCTGCTTTATTTACCCACGATGAAGTTATCACCCTGTTCCACGAATTTGGTCATGGTCTGCACCATATGCTGACCCAGATTGATGTTGCCGATGTGGCGGGTATCAATGGGGTTCCATGGGATGCTGTTGAATTACCAAGCCAATTTATGGAGAACTGGTGCTGGGAACCTGAAGCCCTTGAGTTTATCTCTGGTCACTATGAAACTGGCGAACCCTTGCCAGCCGATATGCTACAAAGTATGTTAGCTGCGAAAAATTACCAGTCTGCAATGTTTGTACTGCGCCAGCTTGAGTTTGGTCTGTTTGATTTCACCTTACACGCAGAATATGACCCAGCAAAAGGCGCGCAAGTGATGCCAACGCTGTACGCCATCAAAGAAAAAGTTGCCGTGGTACCATCTCCGAAATGGGGACGCTTCCCGCACGCATTTAGCCACATTTTTGCCGGCGGCTACGCGGCGGGTTATTACAGCTATTTATGGGCGGATGTGTTGGCAGCCGATGCGTTCTCTCGCTTCTCTGAAGAAGGCATTTTTAATCGCCAAACTGGCCAGTCCTTCCTTGATAATATTTTAAGTCGCGGGGGTTCTGAAGCGCCTATGGTTCTGTTCGAGCGTTTCCGCGGTCGTAAACCAGAATTAGATGCGATGTTGAAGAGCTACGGTATTCATGGCTGAGAAGATTGCTATTCAATTAATCTGTGAAGAGGGTGCCGATATCGGCACTCTCAATCAACTTGCTGAAAAATGGCAACTCACTCACACGCCAGATGCCTTAATGGCGTTGGTGTTAACCCCCGAAAACCTGCAATTACGCAAAATGGATGAGCCAAAATTAGGCGGCATCTTTGTGGATTTTGTCTCAGGCGCGATGGCCCATCGCCGTAAATTTGGTGGTGGACGCGGTGAAGCGGTTGCTAAAGCGGTGGGGATCAAAAAAGAGTATCTACCCGATGTGATTGATGCGACTGCGGGTTTAGGCCGTGATGCTTTTGTACTGGCGGCTTTGGGCTGTAAAGTACAGATGTTAGAGCGCCATCCGGTGGTGGCTGCACTGCTTGATGATGGCTTACAACGCGGTTATCAAGACCCTGAAATAGGGGAATGGTTACAATCACGCATGTCTCTGATCCACGCATCGAGCATTACAGCATTAGCCGAAATTACTGAAGCGCCGGACGTGATTTACCTCGACCCGATGTACCCACATCGGCAAAAAAGTGCATTAGTGAAGAAAGAGATGCGGGTGTTTCAGTCATTGGTCGGGGCTGATGATGATGCAGATTCTTTACTGGCACCAGCCATTGCGCTGGCAAAACGCCGTGTTGTGGTTAAGCGACCTGATTACGCCGAACCGCTTGCGGGGCAAAAAGCACCCTCAGCAGTCACAACCAAAAGCCATCGATTCGATATCTATCCCTGCATTAAACACAGCGATTAAAACGTAACGGCGAAGGGCGTTTGTACGGTTTATCACAAATAACGTTGCTGACAAACTTGTACGACCGCCCTTTCGCTTACGTTTTGAGTAAAACCTTACACAACGCCTTGTGCAAACATAGCGTCAGCGACTTTGACAAAGCCAGCAATGTTCGCGCCTTGGACGTAGTTGGTTTGTTTGGCTTCGCCACCGAATTCAACACAGTGGTGGTGAATGTCCAACATGATGTGGTGTAGACGCGTATCCACTTTTTCTGCTTTCCAGCTTAAGCGTGCTGCGTTTTGTGCCATTTCCAGACCGGAAGTTGCAACACCGCCAGCATTAGCTGCTTTACCAGGAGCAAACAGAACACCTGCTTCAAGGAACAGCTCAGTTGCAGGAATAGTGGTTGGCATGTTTGCGCCTTCCGCGACAGCTTTAACACCGTTTTGGATCAGCACTTTAGCCGCTTCTACATCCAGTTCGTTCTGTGTTGCACATGGCAGTGCGATATCCACTGGAACGCCCCAAGGTTGTTTACCCGCTAAGTAAGTCAAACCAAACTCTTTCGCGTATTCTTCAACACGACCATAGTTATTTTTGATAGCTTCTAAGCGTGCTAATTTTTCAGGGGTGAAACCTGCTTCATCGACGACAGTACCACTAGAATCAGATGCAGTGATAACCTTCGCACCTAACTCCATACATTTTTCAATGGTGTACTGAGCTACGTTACCCGAACCTGAAACGGCCACTCGCATGCCTTCAAAGCCTAAACCGTGACGTTTGAGCATCGCATCAGTGAAGTAAACAAGACCGTAACCCGTTGCTTCTGGACGAATTAAGCTACCGCCAAATGACAGACCTTTACCGGTGAAAACGCAAGAGGTGTCATTAGACAGTTTTTTCATCATCCCAGTCATAAAGCCAACTTCACGACCGCCCACACCGATGTCACCAGCAGGAACGTCAGTATCCGCACCTAAGTGGCGATAAAGTTCTGTCATTAACGCTTGGCAGAAACGCATCACTTCACCGTGGCTTTTTCCTTTAGGATCAAAGTCAGAACCGCCTTTTGCGCCGCCCATTGGTAGGGTTGTGAGTGCATTTTTGAGGGTTTGTTCGAAACCTAAGAATTTCAGGATGGATAAGTTAACGGATGGGTGGAAACGCATGCCACCTTTGAATGGACCAATCGCAGAGCTAAATTGAACACGCCATGCACGGTTAACTTGTACCTTGCCTTGATCATCCATCCAACACACGCGGAACTGGATCACTCTTTCTGGCTCAACGAAGCGTTCGAGAAGTGCTTGGTCGCGATATTTTGAATTTTGTTCAATGAAAGGCCAAAGAGAAGTGAATACTTCACGCACTGCTTGTAGGAATTCAGGTTGTGAAGGGTCTCTTTTTTGGACAGACTCCAAGAATGAAGATAGTGTTTGCGCCATCTTTGTCTTCCTTTTTCAATGTGGATATTGTTGTGAGGAGCCTCACTATTTCTTATCTTTTTTTTTAGAAAATGTGAGGTCGATTTGTGTTTGCCTATTGAATATATCATTAGTTTATATTCTCAATTCAAGGTTTTTTTTTACTCATTTGAAAAAAAAATTGCTTGACCTGCCAATCACTCCCTTCAGACGATTATTTTGCTGCAAAAAAAACGCCTGCATAAGCAGGCGTTTTCAGTGAATAATATTTCAATTTATCGGTAATGAATTATTCTTCTTCGTCATTCAGTGGAACAATCAGCATATCCACATGAACAGTATTGATTAGCTGGCGAGCTGAAGACATCAGCTTGCTCCAGAAATCTTGGTGATGTCCGCAAACAACTAAGTCCATGTCGTATTTTTTGATAGCATCCACTAACACCTGACCTAAGTCACCGCTACCGCTAAGGGTTTCTTGGATGTCATAGCCCGCACCTGCGGAAAGATCTTTTAGTGAATTACGAGTTTCGTCAGTGATGCGCTGTTGCATATCACCTAAATTCACATCGATAAGACCGGTGTACAGATCCGAGTAATTAACATCAACATGGATCATGGATACTTTGGCTCCGTACGGTTTTGCCATAGAAACTGCTTTATCCAGTAAAACTTTACTTTCAGGTGATAAATCAACCGCGACAAGAATATGTTTATAAGCCATAAGTAAACTCCTTCCAAATGCTGATTTAACTGGTGGTTAACGACGTTCACCAATATCTTATGAATATACTATACCTGCTAAAAGCGATAACTAAGTGTCGTTTTGATCACATCTAGCAGATTAATTTTTAAGGATTAAAAGACAGAACATTTGATAAAACAATAACATCATTCATTCAATATTAATATATATCGGTTCAAAATTCGAATTACCGCAATGCCAGTAAGTGTAATCAACAATCTGTAAATTAACAGCTTATGATGCCCACTTTTTTGAAGTCAAAATTTGAACTATCTGCACTTTTTTTAAGCAATGAATTGTGTTTAAGTAACGACATGCCCTACAATGAAAATAAACGATGTTAGTGCAATATTTTGGCGGTATTTCCTTTAGTGACAACGGGGCAATTTAGGTTCGTTCTAAGGAGGGGATTATGTTCAGTGTAATTGCATTATTTTGGGCACTCTGCATTTTGTGTATCTTAAATATGATGCGCTATTTTTCTTCCATTCGCGTTTTATTATCTATTCTGAGGGATTCGGATCCCCTACTTTATCAATCCGTTGATGGTAATGGCTTTTTCACGACTCACGGCCAGCTGAACAAGCAATTACGCCTTGTCCGCTATATCAATACCAAACAGTACCTTGAGCACTACGATCCTGATGTGATATTCCGTTGTGAGCGTATTCGTAAGCAGTTTATGTTGATCAGCCGGTTAAGCATTTTAGTTGTTGTGAGTTTGGTCTATATGGTGATAGCCAATTAACCTCGCGTTTGTCATTCCCTTTATTCAAGGCAAAAAAATAGTGATGACCGGAAACCGATCATCACTATTTTAGAATGCTTATATTTAGCGTACTGATAAGTGTGTAGGAAGCCCCAATTGGGCTTCCTACCGCTGATTAGATAATCTTCAGCGCAATCCAGTACAGTACACCAGACAGAATGATGGAAACAGGAAGCGTCAGTAACCATGCAAGCGCAATGCTCTTAATGGTTTTACTCTGAACACCACCACCATCAACCACCATCGTACCCGCTACCGCAGAAGAGAGAACTTGGGTTGTTGAAACAGGCATACCTGTATAACTTGCCACACCGATAGATACTGCCGCAGTCACCTGAGCCGATACACCTTGTGCGTAAGTCATACCTTTCTTACCGATTTTCTCACCGATAGTCACAGCAACACGTTGCCAACCGAACATGGTACCCAGTGCCAATGCTAACGCAACAGCAACGATGATCCATAACGGTGCATACTCAACAGTATACAGCAGGTCATTACTCAGTTTTTTCAGTAAGCTCGCATCTTTCGCGCTAGTTTCTGGTAACTTCGCCACTGCATTCGCAGTATCGGAGATACACATTAACAGGCGACGAGTTTGGTTGCGCTGGTCAGGTGTTAACTCATCATAGCTCTGAATGCCGCTGAGCATCTTCTGAGCTTGATTTAAGATAATTGGCGTACGTGAACTGTCGCAATGGAACTCGCCTTCTTCTGGCTTGTTCTCCGCCATCATAGGCGTATTTTCAATTGCGTGGTTTAAGGCTGGTTTATGTGTTTCATAGTATTGTTGCAGATGAACCACCGCATCATGTGTTCTCGCGATATCATAACCGTTTGAATTCATGTTAACGACGAAGCCTGCTGGCGCAACACCAATTAACACCAGCATAATCAGACCGATACCTTTTTGCCCATCGTTCGCGCCGTGAGAGAAGCTCACGCCGACAGCAGACAGGATCAATGCAGTACGCGTCCAAAATGGTGGTTTACGCTTACCATCTTTCTTCTCACGCTCAGCTGGCGTTAAGTGAATACGGCGACGTTTTTTCGTTCCGCTCCAATAACGGCGTAACATGAAAATCATCAGCCCAGCAATCACAAAACCGATAGCCGGAGAAAGAATTAAGGACATGAAAATGCTGATCATTTTAGGAATATTCAGCGCATCAACCACCGATGTATCAGTCACTATCGCATTGGTTAAACCAACACCGATAATTGCACCGATCAGCGTATGAGAACTTGATGCTGGAATACCTAAATACCAGGTTCCAAGGTTCCAGATGATAGCAGCCAGTAGCAATGAAAAGACCATTGCAAGGCCGTGAGCAGAGCTCACATTAAGGAGAAGGTCTGTTGGTAAAAGATGAACAATGGCATACGCCACGCTCAGCCCTCCCAGCAAGACACCGAAAAAGTTAAATACCCCGGCCATGACAACCGCGAACTGAGCACGCATTGCTCGGGTGTATATCACCGTTGCGACCGCGTTAGCAGTATCATGGAATCCGTTAATCGCCTCATAGAACAGCACAAATAACAGTGCTAGAACTAACAATAGACCTGTGTAAAATTCTAAACCTGTAAAAAGATGTAGCATAGACGTTAAGCCATTATTGGTTGGACATGAACGCGGCGCATTATCAGTGACAAACGCTAGCGGTGGAAGCGAAATCTGACCTTTTTTTGATTTAAATACTAATCAAAAAACCATCAAATACAAACTATCCCTTTAATATCATTCAGTTACCATAATTAAAGTTATTCTGAATTTTTGAAACTTTTTTTATGATAATTTGTGAAAATCTGGGGGAAATAGTCTTTTTTCGCGATTCTTCCTAATTATAATACGTCTACCATACTTTTCATTAATTCTTCGATGATCCGCCGCATTACAACCTACGTTAAATCGCGTAAAATAGCGGCATACACAATCGTAATTACGATAAAAATCAAATATATATAGAGAACCCTAATTGTGAGAAATATTGACGTTATTATTTTAGGTGCAGGCGCGGCTGGATTATTTTGCGCTTCACTCGCGGGTAAGCGCGGTTTAAATACCCTTGTGCTGGATAACGGTAAAAAATTAGGGCGTAAAATTTTGATGTCCGGTGGCGGACGCTGTAATTTCACCAATATGTACGCCGATCACAATAACTATCTCTCGACTAACCCTCATTTCTGTAAGTCAGCACTTGCTCGCTATACACAATGGGATTTTATTGAGCTTGTTGGCAAATATCAGATTCCTTACCACGAAAAGACCCTAGGACAGTTATTTTGCGATAATAGTGCGCAAGATATCGTCGATATGCTGAAAAGTGAGTGCGATCAGCCCAATGTCACTATCAAGCTACGCAGTGAAGTCACCCAAGTAGACAAAACGGATGACGGATATGTTGTCACTGTAAACGGGGATCAAGTAAGTACTCGCTTACTGGTGGTCGCGACTGGCGGGCTTTCAATGCCAGGCTTAGGTGCAACTCCGTTTGGCTATCGCCTTGCCGAGCAATTTGGACACAGCATCATCCCTACCCGTGCTGCACTCGTTCCCTTTACCTTACACAAGCCTCTACTTGAAGCACTGCAAGCCCTTTCCGGAGTTTCCGTGGCGGCAACCGTCACATCCGCCAGCGGTGTGATATTTAAAGAAAATATCCTGTTCACTCACAGGGGGTTATCAGGCCCTGCGATTTTGCAAATTTCGAATTACTGGCAACCTGGCGAGTATGTGAGTATTAACTTACTTCCAGAGCTTTCATTGGGAGAATTTTTGACTAATGAGAAACAGCAACACCCTAACCAATCACTCAAAAATACCTTAGCGGTACTGCTACCTAAACGTTTAATCGAGATTTTACAACAACTTGGAAAGATTCCAGATTGCCCACTCAAACAACTCACCCACGCACAAATTGATGCTCTCGACGATTTATTGCATAACTGGCAAGTACAACCCAATGGCACAGAAGGCTATCGTACTGCGGAAGTGACCCTTGGCGGCGTTGATACCCATGACATTTCATCCAAAACCATGGAATCACTCAAGTCTTCTGGACTCTATTTTATTGGAGAAGTGATGGATGTGACAGGTTGGTTAGGGGGATACAATTTCCAATGGGCGTGGAGTTCCGCTTCTGCTTGCGCGGAAAACTTACCCCATCAAGCTTAATCGCGCACACTTTTATGAAATTATTTAATCCATTGAAAAATAATGGATATTATTTAATTTCAACCAAATCAGGCAGTTGAGCTGTGGGTTTAAATAAATCTAAAATTGGTTAAAAATAACCCTTTACAAACGATAGTGATAACTATTATCATTATCACATCTTCCGCAGGCGACTTACTTAGTCAGTCTCTTGTAGGAGGTACGACATTGCTCACATTGCTTCCAGTATTTACTTTAGCCAGCTTATGCTGGCTATTTTTTTATCTATACCTTGCCATTGATACACTTATTCTCATCCACCCAAACTTGTTCTTTCATACCGTAAATCATCTTGGTGATATCACCCAAAATCTTATTCAAATTTTTTGGATCCTATGGTTAATACCGCCTACTTTTCTCTTTCTGCAATTTGGTTAAACTGTCATCAACAAGTTAAGCAAGAGCCCAATGAAAATTGGCTATCCGCTTTAAGGAGATGACTCAATGATCTATTTACGCCAAGCAAATGAACGTGGACACGCAAACCACGGTTGGCTGGACAGTTGGCACACGTTCTCGTTCGCTAACTATTATGATGAAAAATTTATGGGTTTTTCAGCGTTAAGAGTCATCAATGAGGACTACATCGCTGCGGGACAAGGGTTTGGTACTCACCCTCATAAAGACATGGAAATATTGACCTACGTGCTGGATGGTGCTGTTGAGCACAAAGATAGCATGGGTAATATGGAACAGATCCCTGCGGGTGAATTCCAAATCATGAGCGCGGGAACAGGTGTTCGTCACTCTGAATACAACCCAAGCAATGAAAAAGAGCTGCGTTTATATCAAATCTGGATCATTCCAGATAAAAATGGCATCGAACCACGTTACGAGCAAAAACGCTTTGATTCGACAAGTGGTAAGCAATTGGTGTTATCACCGGATGCGCGCGATGGCTCGCTGAAAGTTAACCAAGACATGACCTTATGGCGCTGGGCATTGCCGGCTAATGAGCAAAGCACCTACGACATCGCAGAAAAACGCGTTATTTGGATCCAAGTCGTTAAAGGCAATATTGAAGTTAATGGGCAGAAAGCGACGGCTAGCGATGGTTTAGCCATTTGGCAAGAAAATCAGTTAACCATTAAAGCTGATGAAGAGAGTGAAATCTTAATTTTTGACTTGCCTGCTGCGGAATAACTTTTCAGGTAAGTAAACGCTAACACCAATGGGAAAGGCTCTACACCATGAAGTTATCTTCAATGGTTGTAGAGCCTTTTTTTATCTGAGCTACCCGAAATTACAGTTTAGGACCAGCTTTAACCAGTGCCGCACCTGCAGGAGTATCAGTGTACTTATCGAAGTTCTTCACGAAGCGATCCGCTAAGTCTTTAGATTTTTCATCCCACTGAGATTTATCAGCATAAGTATTACGTGGGTCAAGGATATTGGTATCCACACCCGGTAATGCTGTTGGGACTTCTAAATCAAACACTGGCAGCTTGATGGTATCCGCTTTTTCGATATCGCCACTTAAGATTGCATCGATGATTGCACGCGTATCTTTAATAGAGATACGTTTGCCCGTACCGTTCCAGCCTGTATTGACCAAGTATGCTTTCGCGCCTGCTGCTTCCATACGCTTCACTAACACTTCCGCGTATTGCGTTGGGTGCAGAGATAAGAACGCTGCGCCGAAACATGCAGAGAATGTTGGAGTTGGTTCAGTCACACCACGCTCTGTACCGGCTAACTTCGCCGTGAAACCAGACAGGAAGTGGTACTGAGTTTGCTCTGGTGTTAAGCGAGAAACTGGTGGTAACACACCGAATGCATCTGCCGTCAGGAAGATAACTTTTGTCGCATGGCCCGCTTTAGAAACTGGTTTTACGATATTTTCGATGTGGTAGATAGGGTAAGAAACACGCGTGTTCTCAGTTTTAGAACCGTCATTGAAATCAACGGAACCGTCAGCCAATACCATGACGTTTTCTAATAACGCATCACGTTTGATTGCGCCATAGATGTCTGGCTCAGCTTCTTTAGACAGGTTGATAGTCTTCGCGTAGCAGCCGCCTTCGAAGTTGAATACGCCGTCATCATCCCAACCGTGCTCATCATCACCAATTAACTTACGTTTTGGATCGGTAGACAGTGTGGTTTTACCTGTACCAGACAGGCCGAAGAAAATCGCAACGTCGCCTTCTTCACCGACGTTTGCAGAGCAGTGCATTGATGCGATACCTTTTAATGGCAGCAGGTAGTTCATCATAGAGAACATACCTTTCTTCATTTCGCCGCCGTACCAAGAACCGCCGATTAACTGCATACGCTCAGTTAAGTTGAAAGCAACAAAGTTTTCTGAGTTCAGACCTTGCTCTTTCCAATTCGGGTTAGTGCATTTTGCACCGTTCATCACGATAAAGTCTGGTTCAAAACCAACTAACTCTTCATCAGATGGACGAATGAACATGTTTTTCACGAAGTGAGCTTGCCATGCAACCTCAGTGATAAAACGGACTTTCAGACGAGTATCTGCGTTCGCACCACAGAATGCATCTACAACAAACAAACGTTTGCCTGATAGCTGCTCAGTCACTAAGTGTTTCAGGCTGCTCCAAACCTCTTGGGTCATTGGTTTGTTATCGTTTTTACCTTTACCTTGGTCAGCCCACCAAACGGTATCACGGGTTACATCGTCACGAACGATATATTTATCTTTTGGGGAACGTCCTGTAAAAATACCGGTATCAACAGCAACAGCACCTAATGTAGTGACGGTACCGCGTTCATAACCTTCAAGACCTGGCTTGGTTTCTTCCTGAAATAACAGCTCATAACTTGGGTTATAAACAACTTCAGCGACGTCATGAATGCCGTACTTTTCGAGATCCTTCAGGGTAATGCTTTTAGCGCTCATTATATTGCTCCTGGTAAACATAGCTATTCTGCCGACGATCATAAATCTTTACGACTAATTAACAGCGATAGTTATCAAAGAATTGAAAATGTATAATTTTTTTTAATTCATAATGAGACTTAGAGCACGTTATAATCCTTTAAAATTATAAAAAAAGGGTGCAAAATTGCACCCTCGTCACATAATTAGGTTGCTAAATCGTATCAGTGAAGTTGCTGATTTCGCTCATTATTTAACCCGATGATATCGGATTCAATAAATACATAGTGTGAGCCACAATATTCACACTCCATATCAATTTTCCCATCTTTGTGCAAAATATCCATAACATCTTCATGGGTTAATGTCACTAAAGACGCTTCACAACGTTCCCGTGAACAAGTGCAACGGAACTCAACAGATTGTGGGTCATACAGCGTGACATCCTCTTCATGATACAGACGATGAAGTACCTCTTTCACGTCTAATTCGCTTAGCTCTTTGCCTTTGATAGTCGCAGTCAGTTGCACTAAGTGATCAAAAAACTCATGGCTAGTCTCTCCTGCCGCAGGTAAAACTTGCAGCAACATCCCGCCAGCAATTGCTTTGCCATCTTGTTCACTAACACGGATAAACAAGCGAGTTGGTAACTGTTCAGATTGGCGGAAATAGGCATCAATGCTCTCTTCAATGCTGTTACCTTCAATCGCCACAATTCCTTGATAACGCTCACCTTTTTTTGGTGTAATCGTGATGACAATGAATCCGTTACCAATCATTTGCTGTAACGTACTTCCCGCGACAACAGGGCCATCAACACGTGCAACACCGCGCATTTGTTGTAGGTTATTACCGTTAATCACGGCTAACTTAACAGGGCCATCACCTTGGATTTGAACAGTAATATCACCATCAAATTTTAAAGTAGCTGTCAGAAGACTGGTTGCAACCAGCAGTTCGCCCAGCAGCATTTTGACGGCTTCTGGGTAATCATGATTTTCTAGAATATGATGAAAAGTCTCATCGACAGTAATCATTTCTCCACGTACCGCATGCTGTTCGAACAGGAAACGGTGGAGTTGGTCTTGTTTAGCCATAATTTCTCTCTATTACTCAGGCAGTCTATTAAGACGATTCATGGGAATTCGTGTGTTTAAATTTTAGCAGAGTCCGACGCTCTTTTTTATCGGGACGTCTGTCAGGATGTGGCATCGTGAGTGCATTCATCTTACGTGCCATCGCCATCTTTTCACGTTGTTCAAGGCTTTCTACGGTTTCACGGTAGAGTAACTGAGCTTCTGGTGCACCTTTACGTTGGTTGCTGATCTCTAGCACTTCGACAATCCGCTCATCATTTCCTTGACGCACTTTTATCATTGCGCCTAGCTCAACAATTTTGCCCGGCTTACTTCTTTGCCCATTATAATGGACTTTTCCGCCATCAATCATCTCACGAGCAATTGAACGTGTTTTATAAAAACGTGCAACCCATAGCCATTTATCAAGGCGAACTTGTTCAGCGGATGATGTCTTTGTTGAAGATTGATTTGTCGATAACGGCTTCATGGTACCTCCTCACACTTAGTTTGAATGCCAAACCAAAATGAGGCTCCATGGTCAGGGAAGGATAATACTATCTAGACTCGGAAGGATTATCTGCCTCATAGCATTTATCGTAATATTCAGTGATTTTACGCAAACGCCGTTTGTTATTCAAAACTCGAATAATAATTAATGTTCCATTTATCAAGGTACAAATGATCAAGAAGAAAACCAACATTGAACGGCAGACATATTCTGATAACACATCTTCATCCAAGCGCTCATGAACCACCACTTGTAATGTGCCATTGGCATCTGTCGAAATGTTCGTGATAACCCCTTCAACATCAAACGGGGTATTAATCAGAATGCTGGATAAACGCTTTAACTCGTACCATCGCTGAACCTGGTTCATTTCACTCAGTGAGCTTACTGGCATTAAATCTACCAACGGGCGGTTTTCATCGCTGATCAACAATACCCCACCCGGTGGTGGACTATTGAGTTTACGAACTTCCTTCTCAAGTTCTTTCTTGATGAAATCATATGTGGTGTCTTCAACTAAGTTTTCCAAGGCATCCGCACTTCCTGCACGTAATAAAACATGCGCACCACTTAATTTTCCTGAAGACGCTTTATTCACCAACGACGGCCAATCATCCGCACTTCCACCCAAGTTAGACAATGCGCTTTTGAGTTTAATGCAATGATCTTGTTGATCACACAACGCGTTGGTTTTTAATATTATTTCTGAAAAATCGAAAATAATATTCATCCCTGATTTCATAATTTCACGCTGTAATCTTGGGTTAATTCCCGCGGCATCTTTATCTGGATGCAATTGGTTCTTTACGCTATTCAATAAATCAATGGCTCGATTCACAATTTCAGACTGCGGCTCAGTAATCAGGTTAATATTATTCCAATACACACCCGAACAATCGAAAGGCACAAACAACGCTTGGTTGGCATCATTCAAATTAGGTGGGCGATAACACATCCCTATTCCCTTCGCTGATAATGTATCTCCAACTCTAATTTTACGCGCTGTTAAATCTGAAGGGTCAACAACACTGACTTTTTTCGCACCTTCAATCCACGCAAATCCTAATTTCACTGGCAAGCTGATCGACTGATAAGAAAACACCATCGCCAAAACAAGCAATGCACTGAAAAACATCAGCACATTCTTTTTAAATCGTTTATAGGGGTAATAGCGTTCCTCTTCATGAACTGAGAGATAACGACCATACCGCAGCACCTCTCCCGTCGAATAGAGGTCAATATTCGTAGGGTGGTTTAGCTCATATTTTAGGTAAGGGAGCCAATAGGAGGGGTAGTGTAGATCCACGCCCCCTATCGAAATGGTGGAAGAGTACTTTTTATCTAACTCTCCATACAGTTCCCAGCGTTTGGCTTGCCCATAAATACATTGCACATCTTGATAAGGTTTAGGAAAAAGGCGTAAACGGAATAATAAAAACATCCCAAGGATAAACACCGCCGCAGCTAATGTCAGCCCCCACCCTTGAAAAATGGGAATAGAAACAATCGTCAGATAGCCGATAAAAAAACTAAGGCTCACTACGATCGCCCCTAACCACCCTGAAGAATTATGTAGCCGATGCTCCTCTTTACTTTCCTTACGCATCTTCAACAATTGAATGGTGTTCGGTTCACCTTCATGGATATCAGCCTCAGGTTGAGGCCTAGGCTCCTCTGAAGGGACTTCCCATTCATAGCTAAATTCTTTCAACGAGTGGCTATTGAGAGCAACAATTAAAGGCAGGTGGTCCGTTTCCACAATTTCCATGACATTTTGTCGTTGTAAGAACGGTTCTAGCTGAGAAGGTAACTGAACTTCAATCGTATCAATAAAATAGCGCCAACCCTGCCCTTGCTCTTGACGCAAATTAAATCGCGTAATGGCATTGCAGATGGTGGCAACAGTGGCATTTTTTCGTATTTGCCATGCAGCTTGGGAAGGCGAATGAAGGTTTTTAGATGCACTGTGATTAAGATACTGGGTGATAGTCTGGAAATCAGACTCAATCATTTTTTTAAACGCGGGTGTCGCTAGAGAGGGTATTTGATAGACACTAGAACGCCGTCCCCGCCGGAAAAACAGAACGGAAACCATTATAATTAGGCTAGCTATGATCAGAGCCAGTATAATGACGGTGTTTAGCATTTTTTTCTCAACAGAATTGTCTACCTAAAAAGCATAGCAACGTAATGCTTTTTACTATATAAGCCAATTCCTATTCTCTTCCAGTTTTTGTTTTATTTTACAATATGTTGTAAATAAAATGTTTTACTTATTAATCAGTGCGATTTTCATAAGTAGATTATACTAACAGCATTTTCTCCACCCTATAATCTCTATCATTTTTTTTTGATATGCGTCATAGTTAAAGACAATGTATGCTTGCCCTCATGGATCCCATTCACCTGATTCGGAAATCGTTATGACAGAGTCAAAAAAACCAAAAATCCTGAATATTCAAGATATTGCTCAATCTAAACTATTCAGTATCCAATCTGTTGACCTCGAATTTAGTAATGGCGAAAAACGTGTTTATGAAAGAATGCGCCCTGCAAAGCGTGAAGCGGTTCTTATCGTCCCCATCATTGATGATCACCTGATTCTGATCCGTGAATATGCCGTTGGTATCGAAAACTATGAGCTAGGCTTCCCTAAAGGGGCTGTAGACCCAGGAGAAGTCCCTCTCGAGGCAGCTCAGCGCGAACTCAAAGAAGAAATCGGTTATGGGGCTCGCCAAATTACCCCTTTGGCAAAACTCACCATGTCCCCATCTTACTTTTCCAGCAAGATGAACATACTTATAGCTAACGACCTATTTAGCGAAAAACTTGAGGGGGATGAGCCAGAACCACTGCAACAAGTCAAATGGCCGATTGCACGTATGATGGAACTCCTCGACCACCCAGACTTCAATGAAGCCCGTAATATTAGCGCGTTGTTTTATGTAGAACGTTACTTAAAAAATAACGCGAAATAACGCCACATTGATATTCAATTTCTTCAATATCCTAAATAATTACACCCCATGCCAAACGGCGATGGGGTGCAGTTTATTTACGCTCAAAACAGCTCATTAGAATAGCTCTTGGCTGGCTCCATTTTCCGTTGAAATGGTCGTTCCAACCTCTTGTACCGCGCGCTCTTTCGGCTCAGTACCTTCAATAAAGTACTCACTACGAGAAGGTCCACCGGATGAGAGCTTACCTGTACGAGTATCAATAGTGACTGAAATAATTCCTTTTGGTGGTTGCATCGTTTTCACTGGGACACCGTCAAGGGCTGCTTTCATAAAGTCATCCCAAATCGGCTGAGCACTCTTCGCACCCGCTTCACCACCGCTTATTCCAGTACGGCCTAATGTGCGCTTGTTATCATCAAAACCAATCCATGCGGAAGCAACAATATCAGGGCCATAACCGGAGAACCACGCATCTTTCGAGCTATTCGTGGTTCCTGTTTTCCCGCCAATGTCTCGACGACCACCCAGATCACGACCCGCACGCCAACCCGTACCTGACCAACCTGGCTCGCCATAAATATTTGTCACCATCGCATCGCGGATTAAGAACGCCAGCGGTGTGCTAATAACATGCGGGGCATATTGGTCTTCAGGGCTCTGCTGTTCTGCTGCCGTAGACAAGGCCATTGTTGGCTCTTGTTCCACCACATTATTATTCGATTGAGTCACTTCCTCTGTTGCGTCTTCGCCTTCAGAATCACTCAGCGCAATCGTACGTGCCGTATCCCCATAAATGACCGGAATATTTGTACACTCTGGGCATGCAATTTTTGGTTTCGCTTCGAAAATCACTTCATCGCTGTGATTCTCAATCTTCAAAATATAGTAAGGATCTACAAGGTATCCCCCGTTCACCATCACGGCGTAACCACGCACCATTTGCATTGGGGTAAATGATGGAGCGCCCAGCGCCAACGCTTCTGTACGGTTAATATTCTCTTTCGGGAAACCAAAACGCGTTAAATAATCTGCGGCATAATCCACACCCATAGCGCGCATCGCACGAACCATCACCACGTTTTTCGATTCACCTAAGCCTTGGCGTAGACGAATAGGACCCGCATAGCGCGGTGGTGAGTTCTTCGGACGCCAATCTGAACCAGCCCCCGCATCCCAACGGCTAATCGGCACATCGTTGAGTAACGATGATAACGTTAAGCCTTTATCCATCGCCGCCGTGTACAAGAATGGCTTAATGTTTGAGCCCACTTGGCGCAATGATTGCGTCACGCGGTTAAATTCACTCATGTTAAAATCAAAACCACCCACAAGGGCTATCACCGCACCGTCATTCGGATTCAATGCAACAAATGCCGCGTTTACATCAGGGACTTGGGCTAACCACCAGCTATCTTTAACCTGACGAACCCAAATCTGCTCACCGGGCTGCACAACTTTGTTCACGGCAGATGGCGTACCACCTTGCTGGGTATCTGAAATAAATTTACGCGCCCAGCGCACACCCGCCATCGTAATTTGGATGTCCGAGCCATCCGCCAGCATCACTTTCGCATCGCTGCTGCTCGCCGAAATGACAACAGCCGGCACCAACGAACCGTAGTTCGGTAATTTTTTCAGTTTCTCCAGGATTTGCTCTTTATCCCATGCGGCTTGGCTTCCACTCCATAACACTTCCGCAGGGCCGCGATAACCATGGCGAATATCGTAATCTATCAAATTATTACGTACGGCTTCAGTCGCCGCTAACTGGTCTTTACGCACAACCGTGGTGTACACCTTATAACCATCGGTATAGGCATCTTCACCGTATTTTTCATACATCGTTTGGCGTGCCATTTCCGCTAAATAAGGTGCGGAAAAATCCACTTTGGGAGCGTGATAAGAGGCGACAATTTTTTCACTTTTCGCTTGCTCGTACTGGTCTTGCGTGATGTATTTTTCTTCTAACATCCGCATCAATACGACGTTACGGCGGTTAACTGCACGGTCATAAGAGTACAGCGGGTTGAATGTTGACGGCGCTTTCGGTAAACCGGCAATCATCGCCATTTCACTTAACGTCAACTCATTGACTGTTTTACCGAAATAAACATAAGCGGCAGCACCCACACCATAAGCACGGTTACCTAAATAAATTTTATTCAGGTACAGCTCCATAATTTCATCTTTGGTAAATAACTGTTCGATACGAATCGCCAAAAATGCCTCTTTTGCTTTACGCATCAAGGTTTTTTCTGGGCTTAAATAAAAGTTTCTCGCCAGCTGCTGAGTAATGGTACTCGCCCCTTGCGATGCATGACCCGATGAAGCCATTACAGTCACCGCACGGAAAATACCAATTGGATCAATACCGTGGTGCTCATAGAAGCGGCTATCTTCTGTTGCAATAAAGGCATGCACTAACATCGGAGGAATGTCAGTTAATGGCAATGGAATACGGCGTTTTTCACCATATTGGGCGATCAGTTCATTGTCTGCACTGAATACCTGCATTGGCGTTTGCAGACGAATGTCTTTCATTGTTGCGACATCAGGCAGCTCACCTTCGACATATTTGTACATGCCATAAATCGAGGCGCTTCCCAAAAAAATGCAACAGAAAACCAGAATTAAAAAATATTTTACGAACTTCACCGAAGAATTCCCATATGCAACTGACTGGCGGGTTTAGATATCACTGCTGCATAGTATAAAGCTTATACAGCACAATAGAAAACGTAATTTAATTGTTAATGATAAGGATATTATGTATGTATTCACCAAAATGGCACATCGGAATTGAGCTATCACAGCACCACATCCAGTTAGTTGCCGCAAAAAAACATCGCAAATTCTGGTCGTTATGTGAATGCTGGCAGCACGCACTACCCTTTGACAGCGCATTACATGCCCTTGATGAACACCGCGTAATTTTACGCAATATTCTGCAAAAATGGCGTCAGAAATTACCTAAAAATTGTTCTGTTTCTATTGCGTTACCCTCACTGAGGTCGCTACAAAAACAGGTCTCACTTTCCAACCAAATGAGCCTGCAACAACCAGAGCTGAGCTGGTATTTACAGACGCAAATTGACCAACTTTTCCCCATGCAAGCCCAAGAGCTTGCTGTAGATTATCGGATCATTGGGCAACAAGTTTACTTCAATGCCGCACGCCAATCTGATATTACCTTCTGGCAAGATTTGTTACTGGAGAGCGGCTATCACCTGCTTGCTGTAGATATCGCCCCCATCGCGCTGCGTTACCTTGCTCGGCATGCTCAGTTGCCTAATGAATGCTGGCTTGTTTACTATCGCCAAAACGAATGGTTCTGGTCAGGGCCTATCAGCCAACCTGCAAGTTATAGTCATATTCAACGCGATAACCCGAATCAAAATAGTCAATTAGTACACATTAACCAAATTCAATCCTTATTAACTGACGATCCTGAAGCCTTAAAATTACCGATTTACTGTATTAGTGACCACGATATTCAAGGCGTAGAGTATCAATGGGATTTACTGCAAGCTTTTCATCAATACCCCATCAAATTACCCCGTCAATTGGGGGATTTTGTCATTGCCGCGGGGCTGGCTCTGCGTCATGGGGATCTTTAGTATGTATCAGGTTAACTTCCTACCTTGGCGAACCAATAAGCTCACTCGCCAGCGACGCTATTTTTTAATGGTGACGGGGGGCAGCTGTATTTCCGTCATCATTATCTTTGGCTATTTAGTCAGTTTGCTTCTAACGGATATATCACAAGCCCGCTTATACCTTACCGCTCAGCAGCAACATCAACAGCATATTGAACAGCTAAAGACACAATTACAAACCCAGCAACAGCAGCTAGCAAAATTCACACATCAGCAAAATCAGCGTCAATCCTACGCGCAACATAACCATGCCTTACTCAACCTATTAAGGTCGCTATCCAATCTCACGCCACCTAAAAGCTGGCTATCCACCTTCCAGCTACGTGAAGGTCGCTTAGAAATCAAAGCACTCAGTTATCGCTTTCAAGACCTGAATTTGCTGTTAACTCAATTTAGCCAAACACCTCAGGTCGATAACGTGCAATTGCGCACGTTACGGCGGGTTGCTGCCATTAACCAACTGCACCTGATTGCCGATTATCGAGGTGTCGTTGATGAATAATCACTTTGCTGCCTTTTGGTATCGCCCCCTTTGGCAACAATACCTTATGATACCGTTGGTTTTGGTGGTGAGCATTACCGCTGGCTATACCTTCATTTGGCAAGACAAGCAAAATCAATGGGCATATTTACAACAAAACAGCTCTGCCTTGCACCTACAAAACCAAGCCAGTAGCCAGTTTTTCGCCCAAAATCCGACTCGCGTTTGGCTAGAACAGGAACTCGCTTCATTCCCTTCTAATGAGGAAATTACCTTAGATCCTCAGTTCTTTGTTCTTCACTTACAGCAGCTCATTGCGAATAACAATGTTGTCTTAAATCAGCTTCAGCCATCGGATCCGCTGAATTCTCAGTACCAACTTGAGATCCAAGGGAAATTTAAGGATCTCCTCGAATTTATGCAATCACTCACTCATACACTCCCACAGCAATATTGGCAATTTTCTGATGTCATTTTGACGGCTAAAAATCAGCAACTGACCGCCAATTTATCGCTCTCATTTATCAAGGATGAACAACCTAATGAGTAACACTAATTTTTTTGTCCCCTTATTAATGTTAATGCTATGCAGCTCTTTCTTCGGGTATGCCCAAACACCCCGAGACCCTTTTGAACCCATATCCCCAACAGAAGAAGATACCCAGCTCTTAGAAACCATCATTCCACCTAAAGCACCGGAAATAGTCCTCACTGAAAAAATTTTTCCTTTAGTCTCTATCGATGCTCAAACCGTTCATCAACAACTCACGGAACCTAACATGCGCCTACTATCCGATAAAGGCATTGCCCACTTTGATGCTGCCACCAACAGTTTGATCATCACTGACACCAAGGAACGTTTGGCATTAATTGAAACATGGCTTGTTCAAAAAGATATTCCCCAGCAGCAAGTGCAAATCACGGCCCACATCATCAGCAGTTCACGCACAGCTTTACAAGCATTAGGTTTAGAGTGGGGAATGCTAGGAGAGTCAGCGACTGATGGGCACCACAGCCGCTATAACCGTTACAGCAGCCAATCAGGTCAGATGGCATTGAATGTATTACGGCTCGGAGAAGGCTTACTTGAAATGAAGCTTAACGCCCTAGAAAAAGAAAATTTACTGTCAATTATTGCCAGCCCGCGTTTGGTGGCATCCCACAAACAGCCCGCTAGCATCCAACAAGGCAGCGAAATTCCCTATGTCACCACCTCCGATAAAAAAAGCCACGTTCAGTTTAAAGATGCGGTATTAGGTATGGAAGTCACACCTACCATTGCCCGAGATGACAGAATCGAAATGGTATTAAAAATCAGCCATAACTCTCCAGATACCGCGCTCACTATCAATCCAAACCAACATCTCGCCATCAATAAACAAGAAATTGCGACCTCAGTGACTATCAAAAATAATAACACCTTAATACTGGGCGGTATTTTTCAACAAAAACAAGAAAAAACAGATTCAGGCATCCCGTTTCTCTCACAAATTCCGCTATTAGGAAGTTTATTTATCAATAAGACACAGCATGTTGATAAGCGTGTTTTACTGGTATTTATTACACCAAAACTTATTAAGATTTAGCGTAAAAAATAACGCCTATACATTCAATTAGTTGAATGTTTAATTCCTCAAAGTGCCGTGAAATTATTACTTTTTGTGCCATAAACCTACCGGATAAATTTGACGCTGAGGACGTTTTAGCATACAAGGTTATCCATTGAGTGTTCTAACTATCGGTAGATGCAAGAACAAACTATCAGCCGCTTATAAAATAGCTACAGAAATTTTGCTTTATAATTAATAGGTTCCATTCATTTAGTGGAATAAACAACCTGTTAATAAGCTCGCTAAACAGTGCATTATGTAATGTAGACGGCTCAAATATATAGAAACCCGCAACGAAGAATATGGCACTTTGTTTTCTAAGTGCCATATTTATATAGTTGCAATTCAGGTTGATGTATTGAGATAATTTTCTTATCTGATCTCACATCATCACTTATGAGGTTTCAGTTTAGGTCCCGCCGCTAATTCGATTGGCGGGGCGGGTGATCATTAACGAATAATCGTAGTAATACCAAAAAACATGGCAGAGAAACGCAATATCTTTCTGGTTGGACCAATGGGAGCCGGAAAAAGCACTATTGGTCGTCAGTTAGCTCAACAGCTTAATATGGAGTTCTTTGACTCCGATCACGAGATTGAAAAACGTACTGGCGCAGATGTAGGTTGGGTATTCGACCTAGAAGGTGAAGAAGGCTTTCGCGATCGCGAAGAGAAAGTCATCAATGAACTCACTGAAAAGCAAGGCATTGTCTTAGCGACAGGTGGTGGCTCCGTTAAATCTAAAGAGACGCGTAACCGCTTGTCCGCTCGTGGGGTTGTCGTGTATCTCGAAACCACCATTGAAAAGCAATTATCCCGCACACAACGCGATAAAAAACGTCCGCTTTTACAAGTGGATGAGCCTGCTCGTGAAGTTTTAGAAAAATTAGCCGATGAACGCAATCCTATGTATGAAGAGATAGCGGATATAACAATTCATACTGATGAGCAAAGCGCAAAAGTTGTTGCCAACCAAATCATTGAAATGTTAGAAAAAAACTAATTTTTATACATCAGAAGTCATGAATTCAAGGTAAAGCAAGATGGAAAAAGTCACTGTTACTCTGGATGAACGCAGTTATCCAATCAATATTGCACCCGGTTTGTACCAAGAAAAGGATGCATTTTGGCCACTAACTGCGGGTCAGCGAGCAATGATAGTGACTAACGAAACTCTCGCTCCGCTTTACCTACATAAGATCCAAACTGTTCTTGAAGCCTCAGGTGTCAAAGTCGATTCCATCGTCTTACCTGATGGCGAACAGTACAAATCTTTATTCATCATGAATGATGTTTTTACGGCATTACTCGAAAAGCACCATAACCGTGACACGACCCTCATCGCCCTTGGTGGGGGAGTAATCGGTGACTTAACTGGATTCGCAGCAGCCAGCTATCAACGTGGCGTACGCTTCATTCAAGTTCCTACTACGTTACTCTCCCAAGTGGACTCTTCGGTTGGTGGAAAAACCGCCGTTAACCACCCTTTGGGGAAAAATATGATCGGGGCATTTTATCAACCGGCATCCGTCGTGATTGACCTCGATTGTTTAAAAACCTTACCTAAACGTGAACTTTCTTCTGGCCTGGCCGAAGTCATTAAATACGGCATCATTCTTGATGGTGAATTTTTTAGCTGGTTGGAAAAAAATATCGATGCCTTAATGGCATTAGATAACCAAGCCATGGCGTACTGCATTCGCCGTTGTTGCGAGCTGAAAGCGCAAGTGGTCGCCGCCGATGAAAAAGAAACCAGCGGGCTACGTGCACTATTAAATTTAGGGCATACCTTTGGTCATGCTATCGAAGCTGAAATGGGCTACGGCGTATGGCTTCATGGAGAAGCTGTCGCTGCTGGTATGGTCATGGCTGCAAAAACCGCTGAACTGATTGGCCAATTTACCCCTGAACAAACAGAACGCATCATCGCCCTTTTAAAACGCGCCGAGCTACCTGTTACTGGGCCTGCAAAAATGCAACCTGACGACTATTTACCTCACATGATGCGAGATAAAAAAGTCATGGGAGGCAAATTGCACCTTATCCTTCCAACCACTATCGGCAGTTCAGAAATGCGTTCCGATGTGGATGCCTCAACGGTAATTACCGCTATTTCGGCTTGTATGCCATAAATCATTACTGAACTAAGTAAAAAGCATTAATTGGCTCCTGAATATTTTCAGGGGTTTTAAAATGTTACTGGCAGATATCAACTAAAGCCGTTAAATTATACGCACGCCTAGCACCTATAACGAGTAACGAAGTAAGGTGGTCGCAATCTCATTGAAATTGGAATGAAATTGCTAAACAATCTATTCTTTAAAAGTGAGCAGAAGCAATTGCTTAGTCGTGAACAGGTCGTAATGATAAGAGACATTTTATCTCTACACAGGCGAACTAATTTCGGGAGAGGAAAATGGACGAATTTAAACCAGACAATCAGCCTCAGGTGCAGAATGATTTAAGGCCTGATACATCAGATAGACCAACCGGACGTGCGCGTCCTGCTGCGGCAGCTAAGCCAAAAATTGCGTTATCACGTCAACACATCATGATCGGTGTCGGCGTTTTAGTGCTGCTTCTGCTGATCATTGCAATCAGTTCCGCATTAAAAGCACCAACAGAACATGAGAAATTACAAAATGATAGCGCTAATCAGCGTAATATCGATTTATCAGGTTCTTCATCACTGACCAACTCAGATACTCAATCCACAACGCAACCGCAAACGAGCCAAGCGCAAGAGTTAAATGGTCAGCAAATTAACCCAATGCCAACTCAAGCTGACACTCAGACCCAACAAAATGGTCTTGGTGAACGTATTGAAATTCCGGGTGATGTTGCCGATGCTCTCAACCAAGGCCAAAACCTGCCATCTGAAAGCACCACTACGCCACCACAAAATGTGACACCGTTGACGCCTCCACAAGTAAAACCTGTGGAAAAACAGCCAACAGTTAAACCCGTCACACCAGAGAAAACGCAACCAAAAGCGACTAAGCCTGTTGAACAAAAACAACCTGCTCAGCCAAAAACAACCACTAAGCCTGCAACTAGCACAAGCCAAAGTGGTAGTACCGTTGCTGCACCATCTGGAAGCTATACATTACAATTAAGTAGCGCAAGTCGTTCAGATACACTGGAAGCTTTCGCAAAAGAGAATAAACTTGCTAACTATCAAGTGTATAAAACCATTCGTAATGGCCAAACTTGGTATGTACTGATCCACGGAAATTACAGCTCAGTGAGCGAAGCAAAAAATGCAATTGCAGCCTTACCTGCCGCAGTGCAAGCGAAAAAACCGTGGGTGCGTAATATGAAACAAGTTAAACAGGATCAAAAATAACAACGTTTTTCCCCGGGCGCATAATGTTGTCCTGAAAGAGCCGCCAAGTGGCGGCTCTTAAACGATTGTAATAATAAGACGGCATGAAAAAAAAACGCGCTTTTTTAAAATGGGCTGGGGGTAAATACCCGCTTGTGGACGAGATCAAAAAATATCTTCCACAAGGAGATTGCTTAATAGAACCTTTTGTTGGTGCAGGATCGGTGTTTTTAAATACCAATTACGATTCGTACGTGCTTGCGGACATTAACAGTGATCTCATCAACCTCTACAACACGGTTAAATATCGCTCTGATGCTTTTATCGAAGAAGCTCAGCAACTGTTCACACCTGAATTTAATACCTCTGAACAGTATTATTTAATGCGCCAAGCCTTTAACCAATCAGATGACCCTGCTAAACGTAGCATTCTCTTTTTGTATCTTAACCGCCACTGTTATAACGGGCTATGCCGCTATAACTTAAGCGGTGAATTCAATGTGCCTTTCGGGCGCTATAAGAAACCCTATTTTCCGAAAGATGAATTACTGTGGTTTGCTGAAAAAGCCCAGAAAGCGACCTTTGTCACGCAGTCTTACAGCAAAACATTGCTCGACGCTCAAGATGGCTCAGTTATCTACTGCGATCCGCCTTATGCACCTCTGTCTGATACGGCTAACTTTACGGCCTATCACACCAATGCCTTTAGTGCGCAAGAGCAACAGAATCTGGCTTTTTTGGCACATAAGTTGTCATCTGAGCGCAAGATCCCAGTTCTTATCTCAAATCATGAGACCCCAGTGACCCGAGAGTGGTATTATCAAGCACAGTTACATACCGTAAAAGTGCGTCGCACCATTAGTAGAAATATTTTGAACCGCGCCAAAGTCAACGAGCTTTTGGCTTTATATGCGGGAGCATCTAAAAAACTATAGGTGCTATCAGATAACGACGAATAATCGGAGACAATTATGAAAGATTTTCTCATTGCCCCATCTATTTTATCTGCTGACTTTGCACGTTTAGGCGAAGATACCGCCAAAGTTCTTGCTGCGGGTGCAGACATTGTCCATTTCGATGTGATGGACAACCACTATGTACCGAACCTCACGTTCGGGGCACCAATCTGTAAAGCCCTGCGCAATTACGGTATCACCGCCCCGATTGATGTTCACTTAATGGTTAAACCGGTCGATCGCATTATCCCGGATTTCGCTAAAGCGGGTGCGACCCACATAAGCTTCCACCCAGAAGCCAGCGAACATATCGATAGAACCTTACAACTCATCAAAGAGAATGGTTGTACCGCAGGCCTGGTATTTAACCCAGCGACCCCGCTTAGCTATTTAGATTATGTGATGGATAAAGTCGATATGATCCTGCTGATGTCGGTTAACCCAGGATTCGGCGGTCAATCGTTTATCCCACAAACCCTGAACAAATTGCGCCAAGTTCGTAAAATGATTGACGAAAGTGGTTATGATATTCGTTTAGAGGTCGATGGTGGCGTGAAGGTCAATAACATTGCAGAAATTGCTGCAGCAGGTGCAGACACCTTCGTTGCTGGCTCCGCGATTTTTGATAGGCCTGATTACAAAAAAGTCATCGATGAAATGCGCCAAGAATTGAAAAAGGTATCTCAATGACATATGCGGTTTTAGAAAGTATTAAAGCGATTGCGTTTGATTTGGATGGAACCCTTGTTGACAGCGCCGGCGGTTTAGCCGACGCCATCGACAAAACCCTCGAAGAGCTAAATCTACCACCAGCAGGCAAAGAGCGTGTCTCCATCTGGGTAGGCAACGGCGCTGATATGCTTGTAGAGCGTGCGCTAGAATGGGCGGGTATGACGGTCTCGCCTGAGCTGAAAAAACAAGCTCGCATCCGCTTCGATGAACATTATGCAACTACCGTTAATACCGGTAGCCAGCTGTTCCCTGAGGTCAAAGAGACCCTAGAAACCATTGCGAAACACAACTTGCCAATGGCGATTGTGACCAACAAACCAACCCCATTTGTAGCGCCATTACTCGAAAAGCTGGGCATCGATAGCTACTTTTCATTAGTACTTGGTGGCGATGATGTAGTAAAAACCAAACCGCACCCAGCGCCACTCTATTTAACAATGGGTCAGTTCGGTTTACGCAAAGAAGAATTGCTTTTTGTCGGTGATTCCCGTAATGATATTATCGCAGCCCACAATGCTGGCTGCCCAAGTGTAGGGTTAACCTACGGCTACAACTATGGTGAATCAATCGCAATTACCGAGCCTGACTACGTGTTAAGCCACTTTTCTGAGCTACTCTCCGTTATTGATTTATCAAAATAAAATCCCCAATAATTCGGGTCACCAACGGTGTGACTCGAAACTTAATAGGGTATAAAAATACTACAAGGACATACAAAGAAATGAGCACACCCACTGAGAAATCTAAACAACCCCAGAAACCTATTGTATTCAGCGGCGCACAGCCTTCCGGTGAATTAACCATCGGTAACTACATGGGTGCGTTACGTCAGTGGGTTAAGATGCAAGATGATTATGATTGCATCTACTGTATCGTTGACCAACACGCGATCACTGTTCGCCAAGACCCAACCGAACTGCGTAAAAGAACCCTCGATACATTAGCGCTCTACTTAGCCTGCGGTATTGATCCGAAGAAAAGCACCATTTTTGTTCAGTCACATGTGCCACAACATGCACAACTGAGCTGGGCATTAAACTGCTACACCTATTTCGGCGAACTAAGCCGCATGACCCAGTTCAAAGACAAATCTGCTCGCCACTCAGAAAACATCAACGCGGGTCTGTTTGACTACCCAGTTCTGATGGCTGCCGATATTCTGGTTTATCAAACTAACCAAGTTCCTGTTGGAATTGACCAGAAACAGCACCTTGAACTGAGCCGCGATATTGCTCAGCGCTTCAATGCCATTTACGGGGATATTTTCACCGTACCAGAGCCATTTATCCCAACTGATGGCGGCGCACGCGTGATGGCATTACAAGAGCCAACCAAGAAAATGTCTAAATCTGATGACAACCGCAATAACGTGATTGCGCTGTTGGAAGATCCGAAATCCGTTGTGAAGAAAATCAAACGCGCAATGACCGACTCTGAAGAGCCACCACGTATTTGCTACGATATTGAAAATAAAGCAGGTGTTTCTAACCTGTTAGATATCCTTGCTGGCGTAACAGGCAAAAGCGTGAAAACGCTAGAAGCCGAGTTTGAAGGCCAAATGTACGGCCATCTGAAAGGTGCAGTGGCTGAAGCAGTTTCTGATATGCTGACTAACTTACAAGCTCGTTACCATGAGTTCCGCAACAATGAAGCACTGCTGAACCAAATTATGGATGAAGGCGCAACTAAAGCAGCAGCCCGCGCACAAGAAACCTTAGACAAGGTTTACGATGCAATCGGCTTTGTAAAACGTCCACAGCTGTAATCTTACATCGCTATTCAATAGCAAAAAGCCAATTAACTTTCTCACGGTTAATTGGCTTTTATTTTATCTGTAGTCCACTTACTTCGCAGTGTACAACTTACCGTCTTTAATCAGCCCCTGCTTTAATAGCTCGCCATCTTGCCCACGCTCTTCAAGAACACCTTCCGCGACTCCATTCACAAAACTCGTTTTAAGATGCAGATTATTCTTTGGTGTGTCGTAGTAGGATTTATAATCGCCGTTGAGTCGGTCATTGCTATATCCCATCTCGGTATCTAAATTCCCATTAGGGTGGTAAGACTTAATGATGCCATCCACTTTGCAATTTTTTATAGGGATAAACATTTTCGGCTGACCATTTTTATAATAAACCGTAATACTCTTATCTAAGCAGTTGTTTTTCACCCACGATTTAAACTGAATGGCACCATTTCCATAACGTTCGATATAGTCCCCATCCGGTGCCCCTTCAGGAATGTCCAGCTCTGGCATTCTCAAGCTTTCTAGCTCTTTAAACTCTTCTAACTGGATGCCATTGTTGTCATACTGAGTTACTGGTTGAGAAAGGCAACCAGCCAACATGAAGGCAACAGAAAATACCATGGCGATATTAATAGTTTTCATAACAATCCTTTTAACGGAATCACAGGTTCACTCGGAGACATCATACCAATTTAGTATCCCTGATCGTTCATGTTTAAGATGAATAAATGAAGAGGAACGCTCCGATTTTGGCTAATCCGAAGCATACTAGAAACCGACATTTAACTCACTCCACAATGGTTTCATTGTTCTATTTTCAGAACAATCAAACCTATTTTTGCCTCTACTCACCCTGCTTTGACTCTTCTATTATTGGTTTATCGAAATGATTAGTTCATAAATAAAACCAGTTTGGAGTCTCTCCATGAAAAAGATTATTGGTATTTATCAATCCCCACGTAGCCACTGGGTTGGTGATGGTTTCCCTGTTCGCTCGATGTTTAGTTATAGCAACCACGGGAAATACCTGAACCCATTCTTACTGTTGGACAGAGCGGGTCCACACAGTTTCCCTGCTTCAGAAGGGGATAATCGTGGAGTTGGTGAGCATCCACATAAAGGCTTTGAAACGGTCACTATCGTGTATGACGGCGAAGTGGCTCACCACGACTCTACCGGAGAAGGCGGCGTTATCGGACCCGGTGATGTACAGTGGATGACAGCGGCATCAGGAATACTTCATCAAGAATATCAGTCTGATAACTTTATGAAAAATGGCGGAACCTTAGATATGGTTCAACTGTGGGTGAACTTACCCGCAAAAGATAAACTAGCCGCACCGGGTTACCAATTGCTGACTCGCGATGCTATCCCAACCATTAGCTTGCCGAATGAGGCGGGAACACTGCGGGTCATTGCGGGAGACTATCTAGGCAATACAGGTGCCGCTCGCACATTTACCGCCCTTGATGTTTGGGATCTACGTCTGAATAAAGGAAAAGTCGTGGGATTGCCAACTAAGACCGGTCGCAATGTTGGACTGGTGATGTTGAAAGGCAGCTTATTTGTGGATGGCCATACCGCATTGAATGAAGGTGAGTTGATGATCCTTGATGCTACTGATAGCAATGTGCTGTTAGAAGCGACTACCGATGAAGCCTTAGCGCTACTGCTCAGCGGGGATCCTATCGATGAGCCTGTAGTAGGATATGGCCCATTTGTGATGAATACTAGCCAAGAAATCAACGAAGCCGTGAATGATTTTAATAGCGGTAAATTTGGCCGGATCCCGAATGCTAGCTAACTATAAAGTCCTCTGAATTTTTCAGGGGACTCTATTTTTCCTCAGCCGCCATATTCTCTGCCAAATAAGTTAGAAATAACTGAACTGCGGGTAACAACCCTTTACGCGAAGGGTATACTGCATGAATAATATCTTCTGGAAATTGCCATTGTGGCAACACCTCCACCAGCTCCCCACTTTTTAACTCTTTTTCAACGACTCCCTGTGGTAAACGCGCAATTCCTAGCCCCCTAACCGCAGCACGGTATAACGTTAAAATATCGGTGGTTGCTAGCTTGGGAGTGACATGCACCGTCACACTCAGCTCATCACTGTTTTTTAAAGATAGGGTGTAACGCTGTGAATGCTCCGTATTGGCAAGAACTGGATAATCCACCAGCTGTTCAGGGGTTGATGGTTCCCCTTTTTCACTGAGTACGCTTGGATTTGCAACTAAGATCCGCCGAGAATACCCCAACACTTTCATCATCATCCCTGAATCATCAAGGGGTAATGAACGTACTCGTAATGCCAAATCCAGCCCTTCGCTGATCACATCGACAGGGCGATTAACTGCCAGAATTTGCACGTCGATATCAGGGTATTTCTCCATAAAATCAATCAGTAAATCCTGCAAATACACTTGCAGTAAGGTCACAGGGCAAGAGAGTTTAATGGTGCCTTTGGGGTGGGTTTGTACTGAACATATCAGTTCATGGGCAATATCTGCTTCTTCCACGACATTTTTACATTGCTGATAAAAAACTTGCCCAATGTCAGTGACATGAAATTGCCGGGTTGACCGATAAATCAATGAAACATTCAGTTTCTGTTCTAAGTCGGCAATACGACGACTAAGTTTTGATTTTGGGATCCCAAGCGCCGCACCCGCTTGAGAAAAGCCACCATGTTCAACGACTTTAACGAAATAATAGAGGTCATTTAAATCGTACTGCATGTTGTTTTCCTCAACCCTAATGACTGTGATAAACCATCAGCCGCGTCGACCAAATAAGCGGTGGCTAAACTCTTCAATTTTATGATGCTCTAACCGATTTTGCATCGTCAGGCTCCAACTCGCCGATAGCCCCGCCGCAGACAATAATCGACGGTACAACTCTTCATCATACGGCGCATGGAAGGCTATCATAATCGCCTCTTGCATCGAGATATCACTATTACGGCTCAATAGTTTAAGTGGGGTATCCGCACCGACACTACCACCTTTAATCACTCGATATAACCAACCACAGCGACCTTCGTCCTGCATCACTTGAGCAAAATTTTCCACCCCCGTTAACCCATTGAGTTTATAGCAAGGGGAACGTGGTTGAGTGACTTGAATGCGTGCATCCCCCCAAGCATAAATATCACCGATAAAGACGTTTTCTTCAGTCATTCCTTGGGTTGACAGGTTTTCACCAAAAGCGGAAGGCAGGAATAAATCCTCTAATTGCGGGTATCGTTGTCGCCAAAATTCATAATGCTCTTGCGGGTAATGGCACAGCGCTCTATCAGGCCCACCATGAAAACGCGTTTCTGCTTGTTCATCCCCTTCAATTCCTAAGCTATTTAAGGTTAATACCCCATCCACGGCTCGCTTATGAATCGCACTCACGCCACAATGGGCTGTGCTTTGAATGGTACCAATAAAAACTTGAGGATGTATTTTCACCGTTTTGCTCCCGATAACCCCACCAGAAAGAGTTTTCATCATAAAGAATGACCATAGAGATAACAACGTTACACAAGCGGCAAAAACAAAAAAACGCGGCTCCTAAGAACCGCGCTTATCAAAAAATCAGTTAGCAAAAAAATTACTTGGTTTTTTCTGCAAAACGTTTTGCTGCTTCATCCCAATTCACAACTGACCAGAATGCTTTGATATAGTCAGGGCGACGGTTTTGGAATTTCAGGTAATAAGCGTGTTCCCAAACATCTAAACCAATGATCGGATAACCTGAAGTACCAGAAATAGCTTCACCCATTAATGGGTTATCTTGGTTTGCTGTAGAAACCACGGCCAGCTTGCCATCATCTTTTAAGACTAACCATGCCCAACCAGAACCGAAGCGTGTCGCAGCGGCTTTTTCAAACAGGTCTTTAAACTCATCAACGCTACCGAAATCACGCTCAATCGCTGATTTCAATTCGCCTTTTAATTCAGTATTTAATTTTAACCCTTTCCAGAACAGGCTATGGTTTGAGTGGCCACCTGCGTTGTTACGTACAAAAGTACGTTGGTCCGCAGGGATTTGGTCTAGTTTTTGGATTAACACATCAATATCTAAACCCGCCAGTTCAGGCAGTTTTTCTAAAGCGGTATTGGTGTTATTCACGTAGGTTTGGTGGTGCTTGGTGTGATGGATTTCCATGGTTTGTTTATCAAAATGAGGTTCCAGCGCATCGTAAGCATAAGGTAAAGCAGGTAATGTGTAACTCATATTGTTTGTCTCCAGTGACTTATCTTTCTACCTCACAGACTGAATTAGGATTTCAGTAACTGCGTGTTTTTAACCACGCTCCCATTATAGTTATTTTAGTGTTAATGAAAATCATTATCATATCCATGTGAATTATGTGGATTCTTCCAACAACTATCATCAATAGATTATTCAGTAACTAATACCACTATAGTTCATCTTTGTTTTTCTTTAATTCTAATGTTAGTTATATTTTTGAATTTTTATTTCAATCATGGATTTAGCATCAAATGATCATACTGCAAATCCCATTACTATTAATACGTGATCTTCCGCTCAAAAGAAAAACAAAATAACCATCCATACTTCAGTTAACTGTTTTTTGACATACTATTAACATCTGCAAGGAGATAATAATATGACACAAATAACTAAACATTCCGTTCCTGCTAATATTGCTAAAAATGCCCTGATAAACGAACAACAGTATAACGATGAGTACCAACGCTCGATTCAAGACCCCGAAGGATTTTGGGGCGAAAAAGGGAAAATCGTTGATTGGATTAAACCTTACACTCGCGTTAAGAACACCTCATTCGACCCAGGACACGTCAATATCCGCTGGTTCGAAGATGGCACCTTAAACCTGAGCGCTAACTGTTTAGACCGTCACCTAGCCACTCGTGGCGACCAAACCGCTATCATCTGGGAAGGTGATGACCCAACCCAATCAAAAAATATTACTTACCGTGAGCTGCACCATGATGTATGCCAGTTCGCTAACGTTCTGAAGAAGCAAGGCATCCGCAAAGGGGATGTCGTCGCTATCTATATGCCAATGGTGGTTGAAGCCGCTGTCGCGATGCTAGCATGTGCGCGTATCGGCGCTATCCATACCGTTATCTTTGCGGGATTCTCCCCTGAGGCTGTCTCTGGGCGCGTTATTGACTGTAAAGCCAAGCTTATCGTCACCTCCGATGAAGGCTTGCGAGCAGGTCGCGCAATCCCACTGAAAAAGAACGTGGACGATGCACTGCAAAACCCACAAGTCACTACCGTCACGAATGTGATTGTTTATCGCCGTACAGGTAATGCACCAAGCTGGGTTGAAGGCCGTGACCTTTGGTGGCACGACGTTATCCAAGGCGTAAGCGCTGATTGCCCACCGGAAGAGATCAATGCAGAAGATCCGCTGTTTATTCTCTACACTTCCGGCTCCACGGGTAAACCTAAAGGGGTTCTCCACACCACAGGCGGTTATCTGGTCTATGCAACGCTGACATTCAAATACACCTTTGATTATCATGAAAATGAAGTCTACTGGTGTACGGCGGATGTGGGTTGGGTAACGGGTCACAGCTACCTGCTTTATGGACCGTTATCTAATGGCGCAAAAACCTTAATGTTCGAAGGTGTGCCAAACTACCCAGCGGTTAACCGTATGGCTCAAGTCGTTGATAAGCACCAAGTCAATATCCTGTATACCGCACCAACCGCTATTCGTGCACTGATGGCTGAAGGTGATAAAGCGATTGAAGGTACCCAGCGCGATTCTCTACGTATTTTGGGGTCGGTCGGTGAGCCAATCAACCCAGAAGCGTGGGAATGGTTCTACAAGAAAATGGGGAATAGCCGCTGCCCAGTGGTTGATACATGGTGGCAAACAGAAACTGGTGGCTTCATGATCACGCCGCTGCCGGGTGCGACAATGTTAAAACCTGGCTCAGCAACATTACCTTTCTTTGGTGTTCGTCCTGCATTGGTTGATAACCTTGGTGAGCCTATCGATGGTGCAACGGAAGGTAATTTAGTTATTGTGGATTCTTGGCCGGGTCAAGCTCGTACCCTATTTGGTGACCATGAACGTTTCGAACAAACCTATTTCTCTACCTTTAAAGGCATGTACTTTAGTGGTGATGGTGCGCGTCGTGATGAAGATGGCTATTACTGGATAACCGGTCGTGTTGATGATGTTCTGAATATTTCAGGTCACCGCTTAGGGACTGCAGAAATTGAATCCGCCCTCGTTTCACATCCGAAAGTTGCTGAAGCTGCCGTCGTGGGTATTCCTCATAGCATCAAAGGGCAGGCAATCTACGCCTATGTCACTTTGATTTCTGGCGAGGAGCCATCCCCAGAGTTGTACACAGAGGTGCGTAATTGGGTTCGTAAAGAAATTGGCCCGATTGCCACGCCAGATGTTTTACATTGGACTGATTCTTTACCGAAAACGCGTTCCGGTAAGATTATGCGCCGTATCCTACGAAAAATTGCATCAGGTGATACCAGTAATTTTGGAGATACTTCCACACTGGCAGATCCAGGTGTTGTCGAAAAACTGCTCGAAGAAAAACAGTCAATGAGTATCTCGTAGCTATATAAATAGTTGTGTAGATAGCTCATGGCACTACAGGTCGCCTACGGGCGACCTAAAATCAATACTCAGCATCACTCAATCAGCAGAAAATAGAGTCTGACCGAATACCCAGTTAATTCCTTGGGTAGCCATGTGTCGCCCTAAAATCTGCCTTTGAGCTATCAGAGTATGCCAATAATACAATAACAGAGGAGAACTCTGATGAATGCTACTGCTTACGAAAAGGTCGAGGCGAACCCTCTCTTTCAAGAATTAGTGAGAAAACGTAGTCGCTTTTCATGGTTGTTATCTGCAATAACGTTAGTTCTGTATGTTGGTTTTATCTTTCTTATCGCGTTTGATCCAAGTTGGCTAGGTACCCCAATCGCTGAAGGTTCCTACATCACCCGCGGTATTCCTGTGGGCGTTGGGCTAATTGTGATCTCATTTATCTTAACGGGTTTATATGTCATTCGAGCTAATAGCGAATTTGACCGCTTAACCGCTGAAATCTTAAAAGAGGTAGAAAAATGAAAGTCTTGCTCTCACTTATTCTGTTTTTTACCTCGTCAATGGCGTTCGCTGATGCCCTGACAGGCAATGTTGAGCGTCAACCAATCAATATTCAAGCAATCGTGATGTTCTTGCTGTTTGTGGGCTTTACGCTCTATATCACTTACTGGGCTTCAAAGAGAACTCGCTCTCGCTCTGATTATTATACTGCCGGCGGAAAAATTACAGGTTTCCAAAATGGAATGGCGATTGCGGGTGACTTTATGTCCGCCGCCTCATTCTTAGGGATCTCCGCACTGGTTTATACTTCGGGCTATGATGGGCTTATCTACTCCATCGGTTTCTTAATTGGCTGGCCAATTATTCTGTTCTTAATTGCTGAGCGCTTACGAAATTTAGGTCGCTATACTTTTGCGGACGTGGCGTCATATCGATTACAACAAAGACCTATCCGCATTCTTTCAGCAGTAGGTTCTTTAGTTGTAGTCGCTCTGTACCTAATCGCTCAGATGGTTGGGGCAGGAAAGCTGATTGAGCTGTTATTTGGGCTTAACTACCACATTGCCGTCGTGATTGTTGGGATATTGATGGTGCTGTATGTTCTATTCGGTGGGATGCTCGCAACGACATGGGTACAGATCATCAAAGCCATTTTGTTACTCGCAGGCGCAACCTTCATGGCTGTTATGGTCATGAAACATGTCGGCTTCAACTTCAATACATTATTTAAAGAAGCCGTTGAAGTACATAAGAATGGTATCGCTATTATGAGCCCCGGAGGACTGGTTTCTGACCCAATATCCGCCTTGTCTCTTGGGCTAGCCTTGATGTTCGGTACAGCAGGTTTACCTCACATCATCATGCGCTTCTTCACCGTTAGTGATGCAAAAGAAGCCCGTAAAAGTGTGTTCTACGCAACTGGATTTATCGGTTACTTCTACATTCTGACATTTATCATCGGTTTCGGAGCTATCGTTCTGGTTAGCTCAAACCCTGACTTTAAAGATGCAGCTGGTGCCTTAATCGGTGGTACCAACATGGCAGCGGTACACCTTGCTGATGCCGTGGGTGGAAACTTCTTCCTTGGGTTTATCTCTGCAGTTGCTTTCGCCACCATTCTTGCGGTTGTTGCTGGTTTAACGTTGGCGGGGGCATCTGCGGTTTCCCACGACCTGTATGCGATGGCGATTAAAAATGGTAAAGCCGATGAACGTGATGAATTGCGTGTATCAAAAATTACTGTTGTGATCCTCGGCTTTGTAGCGATTGGCTTAGGGATTTTGTTCGAGAAACAAAATATTGCCTTCATGGTGGGCTTGGCCTTCTCTATTGCAGCAAGCTGTAACTTCCCAATTATCTTGCTATCAATGTATTGGAGCAAGTTAACCACGCGGGGAGCTCTTGCAGGTGGTTGGTTAGGCTTGATAACCGCAGTCGTACTCATGATCTTAGGTCCAACAATCTGGGTGACTATTCTGCATCATGAAAAACCAATTTACCCGTACGAATATCCAGCCATTTTCTCTATGCTTGTGGCATTTGTTGCTTCATGGCTATTCTCTGTTACGGATAATTCAGAGCAAGGTAAGATGGAGAGATCTCGATTTAAAGAACAGTTTATTCGCTCTCAAATTGGTCTTGGTATAGAGCAAGGCAAATCCCACTAAATTAATATTTTCCCCCTGAAAAACGACTCTTTGAGTCGTTTTTTTATTTCCAAAAAATAACAATGAGTTAATTTAATATTATAGAAAATATTTACCTCATTTATAATAAACACAATAATGATAGGCAATTGAAACTAAGCTTATATAATAAAAACATAATGAACAATAATTACTTATATCAAAATAAAAATAAAATATAACAATGAAATTATTAGATAACTAACACTTTGTTTTTATATAAATATAAATTTATTTTCCATAAAAAAATAACCATTAATACAATTCTATTAAAAATTATTGCATTTTTAACCTTGCTAGTTTTATGGATTAGAACTATTAATTAAATTGCCAATCATTAAGACTAAAGGTAAATGGATAATCATGATTAAAAAAATAGACTCAACCGTAATCGATAAAATAAAGTCACTTAAAATAAGCACATCAACCATTATTGATATATTAGATGGGCTTAAATCCGGTGATGTATTATCTCATCAGTTATTATCTTTAAATATTACTCATTATTACACTGTAGGACAGGCTTATACTGTTCAATGGAAGCTTGTTAAAAAAGGGAAAAGTATCACGGATGAACAGCCCTCAACTTGGGAGCAAGTACGCCAGTTTCTTGTACCTGAACTGAACTCTGCTGATGGGCTCGTATACGTGGCTGGCGCAGGAGATTTACTCAAGCATGCAGCACTGGCAGGAGGAATGAGCTGTACCTATTTTCAAAAGTTGGGATTTAATGCCATCATCCTAGGAGGAGCAGTAAGAGATATCAGTGAGCTTAGAGAGCTCGACATCCCAGTCATTGCAAGTAACATCATACCGTCAGATACACAGGGGGCTTACTGTGTCAGTGAAACAGGCACTAGCTGTAGAATCGAAGATAACATTATACATACTGGAGATTTAATTATTTCCGATGAAAATGGCTCTGTCGTTATCCCATTTAATTTAATAGACCAAGTAATTAATGAGGCAATTTCAATTAGTAGTACTGAAAATACAATGTTAGCAAAAATAAAATCTGGACAGCGATTGCCAGAGTTAATCAACGAAACAGGAAGAATATAAATTAGCGAGAGGTAATAATATTATGTTTAACATCCATACATTAGGACCTAAAGATACAAATTGTGAAAAAGCCGCCCATTATTGGTTAGAGCAAAAAAAACTTCATGGAAATGTCATACTTCATGAAACTTTGGAAGATGCAGTAGAAAAAATAAAAAAAGATACAGACTGTATTTTACTCGGTTGTATTGTTTATCCTTATTTACATAATATTGTTTTTAAAAATTTAAATTTATTAAAATTAACAGATTGTTTTGTAATGGATACACATAATATGTTATTTGCTAGTCGATTCAATGATTTTAAGAAAATTAAATCCGTAGGTTCGCATCCTGCACCTAAAGATTTAATTTCTGAAATACATCATTTAAATCCCAGCATAGAGTCTATTTTATTTAATTCAAATAGTGAATCTGCATTACAGTGTGCAAAAGGCACGGTGGATGCCTGCATTACAACGCTTAAAGCTGCCGAAAGTAATCACTTAACTATCTTGCATGATTTTGGTCCCGTACCTATGGGATTCTCTATTCATACAAAAATCAACTAATCATATCTTTCATCCAAAAATAAGGGTGCATCATGAGTCTATTTTTATCGAATGAAATGACCTCCTACGATATGGATCTGAACCGTAGTGAAGGTGAAGAAAGTAAAATACAAGCAAAGTTTATCCATGGCACTGGCTTTACCATGGCATTTTGGACATTTAAACCACATGCAATCATTCCTGAACATGTGCATGAACATGAGACTGCAACAACTATCTTAAAAGGCTCATTACGTTTAACGGTTGATGGAAGAACTGTGTATTTACATGCTGGTGACTCTTTTATCATTCCCTCTTGGGCAACCCATGATGCTGAAGCACTTGAGCCATCAGAAGTTATCGATGTGTATACGCCTATCAGAGAAGACTATCTGGCAAGACAAAATGGATCTATTGAAACCTACCTTAACACTTCCCAGAAGAAAGCTGACTGTTCCTAGGCGGTATTAATATCTTAAGATTATTTTTCATCTGAATTTAAAGCAGCATTATTGCCCATATAGGGCAGCTACTTGCCTTAAATATATTGAGATAATTAAACCATTAAAGATGCATTTAGTATCTTTATAGGATGTTATTGTCTTTTTTGACCTAATGCTCTATTTCAAATAGTAACTATGAAACGCTAGAAATACCAAGATATGCCTAGTTTCATAGTTAAGGAGTGGATATGTTACATTCTTTCGATTATGACGTCATTACGGGAAAACATGACGATATTTTTAACACTGAAGGCTATCCTTTCTTTAAGAAAAACTCGTTAACTTCATGGTCTCCATCTTCATGGAAAGATTTTCCCATTGAGCAAAACCCAGAATATCCTGATCAGTGTGCTTTGCAATATTATCAAACTCGTCTAAAAAGCTATCCGCCCCTCGTACTCGCTTCGGAAATTAGACATTTTAAAAATGTACTTTCCCTCGCCACAGAAGGTAAAGCATTTATATTACAAGGAGGTGATTGTGCAGAATCCTTTGATAGTTGCAAATCCACAGTAATCAAAGATCTCATTTATACTTTTGGTCAGATGTCTGGATTAATACATCAATCAATTAAACTACCTATTATCAATATTGGCCGAATTGCAGGACAATATGCGAAACCTCGTAGTAACCCATTTGAAACCCAGGATGGGGTCGACCTACCTAGCTACCGAGGTGAGATTATTAATGGACTAGACTTTACTGATGCGAGTCGAACACCTGATCCCCATAGAATGTTGAATGCATATTACCATTCATCTGCAACGCTGAATTTAATTAGAGCAGTGAACTCATCTGATTCCCCCGAGTACTCATATCGCTGCAATATAAAAATTTATCCTGGGTCAACTGAACAGTCTCACTATATACATTTTTTAGAAGAGCTTTATCGAACCTCTAGCTATCTTTCTAACAAAGATAATGCCTCAAAATCTATGTATATCAGCCATGAAGCATTATTACTTCCATATGAAGAATCAATGACACGGCAGGATTCCAGCGACCAAAAATGGTATAACTGTTCAGCTCATATGGTCTGGGTGGGTGAGAGAACGAGAGATATCAATCAAGCACATATTGAATACTTAAGAGGTATAGAGAATCCTATTGGTATTAAATGTGGCCCTAAAATGAGTTCAGAAACCCTTATAGAACTGATTAATAAATTAAACCCTAACAATGAATTAGGAAAAATAATTTTGATTATCAGAATGGGGGTTAATAATATTCTGGATTCATTACCTAACTTAATCGCGTCCGTAAAAAATCACGGAGCTCCCGTAATTTGGATGATTGATCCAATGCATGGGAATACAAAGGGTACAAATAGCGGATATAAAACAAGGCATTTTTCAGATATGAAAAATGAAGTTTTACAATTTATCAGTGTATTAAAAAATGCAGGAATACACCCCGGTGGGCTACATTTAGAGATGACAGGAAAAGATGTCACTGAGTGTACAGGTGGGCTTCAAGAAATCAATACCAACGATATCTCTTATAAGTATCAAACATTGTGTGATCCTAGACTAAATAGAATGCAGTCACTTGAGTTAGCTTATTTTCTTGGTCAAAACTGGTAATAACACGGACTAAAACGACGATCTACACTCTTTACCATATCAACAAATAACTCATACAAAAAATCTCCCTGTCGTATAGGGAGATTTTTATCATAAAAATGAGTTAATACTTCATTTAACCGTAACAGCCAACATCTTTTCGGTTTGTACCCACTCATCAACGAGTTTATAAAGTAAACTTGGCTCACGCTGGCTTTCAAACTGTAATTTTTTAAATTCATTTTTATCATTCGGACTATATTGAGATAGTAGCTTCTCTAACATAGAACGTTTTTCAATAAATCGCGTACCAATTTTCAACGATCGATATAAAGCGATAGCAACTAATAAACTTAATACAACAGCTCCAATCGTAGCGATAAGACTATTATCCATTCCTAAATAATTTTTCATCATCACAAACAGAGAAAGCGGAATTAAAAATATCACTAACAAGGAAAGGATTAGCGCACCATCCTGACCATTATTAAATTCATTTTCTTGCTGTTTATTAACAGAAATAATCTGCTCAAAAATTTCACTATTCTTATTTTTCATTTTATCCACCTATTGGATGAACATAAATCCATCCTTTTAGCTACACAATGACTTGATTAGATAAAAATAACCATTTTTAATAGTATATTATCAATACAATTAAACATCAATTTAACAAAATTAATCTATTGTTTTTACATTTGATCGTATTCTTATCTATAAACGTGGTGCTTATAAGGTTAGGGAGGGTACTAAAAGCTATGGCGGGTAAACAATGATTAGTATTATTTCAGTGATCTTTAAACGCAAAAAAGCCACCCAATGGGTGGCTTCTCGGCTAATTTAATGTCTGGCAGTTCCCTACTCTCACATGGGGAGACCCCACACTACCATCGGCGCTACGGCGTTTCACTACTGAGTTCGGCATGGGGTCAGGTGGGACCACCGCGCTATTGCCGCCAGACAAATTCTGTTTATTCCCGTTTAAGTTTTTTCTTAAACCAGAATATCAATCCTGAACAAGCTGCTGTGTCCTTCACCTTTCGGCTTCTCACTCGCTATTGAATCAACTTAATCTCTCAATCTCTAAAACACCTTCGGTGTTGTCAGGTTAAGCCTCACGGTTCATTAGTATTGGTTAGCTCAACGTATCGCTACGCTTACACACCCAACCTATCAACGTCTTAGTCTTAAACGTTCCTTTAGGACCCTTAAAGAGTCAGGGAAGACTCATCTCAAGGCAAGTTTCCCGCTTAGATGCTTTCAGCGGTTATCTCTTCCGCACTTAGCTACCGGGCAATGCCATTGGCATGACAACCCGAACACCAGTGGTGCGTCCACTCCGGTCCTCTCGTACTAGGAGCAGCCCCTTTCAATCTTCCAACGCCCACGGCAGATAGGGACCGAACTGTCTCACGACGTTCTAAACCCAGCTCGCGTACCACTTTAAACGGCGAACAGCCGTACCCTTGGGACCTACTTCAGCCCCAGGATGTGATGAGCCGACATCGAGGTGCCAAACACCGCCGTCGATATGAACTCTTGGGCGGTATCAGCCTGTTATCCCCGGAGTACCTTTTATCCGTTGAGCGATGGCCCTTCCATTCAGAACCACCGGATCACTAAGACCTACTTTCGTACCTGCTCGAGCTGTCACTCTCGCAGTCAAGCTGGCTTATGCCTTTGCACTAACCGCATGATGTCCGACCATGCTTAGCCAACCTTCGTGCTCCTCCGTTACTCTTTGGGAGGAGACCGCCCCAGTCAAACTACCCACCAGACACTGTCCGCACCCCGGATAACGGGGCGACGTTAGAACATCAAACATTAAAGGGTGGTATTTCAAGGTTGGCTCCACGCAGACTGGCGTCCACGCTTCAAAGCCTCCCACCTATCCTACACATCAAGGCTCAATGTTCAGTGTCAAGCTATAGTAAAGGTTCACGGGGTCTTTCCGTCTTGCCGCGGGTACACTGCATCTTCACAGCGAGTTCAATTTCACTGAGTCTCGGGTGGAGACAGCCTGGCCATCATTACGCCATTCGTGCAGGTCGGAACTTACCCGACAAGGAATTTCGCTACCTTAGGACCGTTATAGTTACGGCCGCCGTTTACTGGGGCTTCGATCAAGAGCTTCTCCTTACGGATAACCCCATCAATTAACCTTCCAGCACCGGGCAGGCGTCACACCGTATACGTCCACTTTCGTGTTTGCACAGTGCTGTGTTTTTAATAAACAGTTGCAGCCAGCTGGTATCTGCGACTGGCTTCAGCTCCATGGGTAAACCATTTCACCTAATGCCAGCGTGCCTTCTCCCGAAGTTACGGCACCATTTTGCCTAGTTCCTTCACCCGAGTTCTCTCAAGCGCCTGAGTATTCTCTACCTGACCACCTGTGTCGGTTTGGGGTACGATTAATGATAATCTAGAGCTTAGAGGCTTTTCCTGGAAGCGGGGTATAAGCTACTTCGCCACCGTAGTGACTCGTCATCAGACCTCAGCATATAGTGAACCGGATTTGCCTAATTCACCTGCCTACATCCTTAAACCGGGACAACCGTCGCCCGGCCAGCCTAACCTTCTCCGTCCCCCCATCGCAATTATCACCAGTACGGGAATATTAACCCGTTGCCCATCGACTACGCATTTCTGCCTCGCCTTAGGGGTCGACTCACCCTGCCCCGATTAACGTTGGACAGGAACCCTTGGTCTTCCGGCGTGCGGGTTTTTCACCCGCATTATCGTTACTTATGTCAGCATTCGCACTTCTGATACCTCCAGCATGCCTCACAGCACACCTTCACAGGCTTACAGAACGCTCCCCTACCCAACAATATTTACATATCGCTGCCGCAGCTTCGGTGCATAGTTTAGCCCCGTTACATCTTCCGCGCAGGCCGACTCGACCAGTGAGCTATTACGCTTTCTTTAAATGATGGCTGCTTCTAAGCCAACATCCTGGCTGTCTGAGCCTTCCCACTTCGTTTCCCACTTAACTATGACTTTGGGACCTTAGCTGGCGGTCTGGGTTGTTTCCCTCTTCACGACGAACGTTAGCACCCGCCGTGTGTCTCCCGTGATAACATTCTTCGGTATTCGTAGTTTGCATCGAGTTGGTAAGTCGGGATGACCCCCTAGTCGAAACAGTGCTCTACCCCCGAAGATGAGTTCACGAGGCGCTACCTAAATAGCTTTCGGGGAGAACCAGCTATCTCCCGGTTTGATTGGCCTTTCACCCCCAGCCACAAGTCATCCGCTAATTTTTCAACATTAGTCGGTTCGGTCCTCCAGTTAGTGTTACCCAACCTTCAACCTGCCCATGGCTAGATCACCGGGTTTCGGGTCTATACCCTGCAACTTATTCGCCCAGTTAAGACTCGGTTTCCCTACGGCTCCCCTATACGGTTAACCTTGCTACAGAATATAAGTCGCTGACCCATTATACAAAAGGTACGCAGTCACCCTGATAAATCAAGGCTCCCACTGCTTGTACGTACACGGTTTCAGGTTCTATTTCACTCCCCTCGCCGGGGTTCTTTTCGCCTTTCCCTCACGGTACTGGTTCACTATCGGTCAATCAGGAGTATTTAGCCTTGGAGGATGGTCCCCCCATATTCAGACAGGATAACACGTGTCCCGCCCTACTCGTCGAGTTCACAACACTAACATCTTCAGATACGGGGCTATCACCCTTTACTGCCGGCCTTTCCAGACCGTTCTCCTGATGCTAATGCTGATTAAGACTCTGGGCTGCTCCCCGTTCGCTCGCCGCTACTAGGGGAATCTCGGTTGATTTCTTTTCCTCGAGGTACTGAGATGTTTCAGTTCCCTCGGTTCGCCTCGTTTGACTATGTATTCATCAAACGATAGTGCAACGAATTGCACTGGGTTTCCCCATTCGGATATCGTCGGTTATAACGGTTCATATCACCTTACCGACGCTTTTCGCAGATTAGCACGTCCTTCATCGCCTCTGATTGCCTAGGCATCCACCGTGTACGCTTAGTCGCTTAACCTCACAACCCGAAGGTGTCTTCTTACAACGAGTGACTGCGCTTCATGATTTCGGCGTTAGTCCGTGCTCGCAATGCTCACATACTATTGTATGCTGCGCTTGCTGTGCGCGGGCTGCCTTGAACTCATGTCGCTCGTCGACTCGAATGTTCACAGAACATCTTCAAGTTGAGATTTTTGAGAGACTCTCACATTGTTTAAGCGATAAACAATGTGCGTTGTTTTCAATTTTCAGCTTGTTCCAGATTGTTAAAGAGCATAATTATTCGCAATAGACTATTTCTAATCTATTCTGAATAATCAGAAAAATTTATGGTGGAGCTAAGCGGGATCGAACCGCTGACCTCCTGCGTGCAAGGCAGGCGCTCTCCCAGCTGAGCTATAGCCCCATAAAGGTATTTCCAGTATCGATTCTCTCACTAAGAAAGAATTTTGAGTTAAATTGAATTTAGGCAAGGCATAACTTGGCGACGTTTACATTTGGTAAACGAGCTGAGTTATAACGAAGCATCAATTCGATTTTGGTAGGCCTGAGTGGACTTGAACCACCGACCTCACCCTTATCAGGGGTGCGCTCTAACCACCTGAGCTACAAGCCTATCGATACCGTTACTCTATTTCATCAGACAATCTGTGTGAGCACTTCACAAAAACACTTCAATGGTAAGGAGGTGATCCAACCGCAGGTTCCCCTACGGTTACCTTGTTACGACTTCACCCCAGTCATGAATCACAAAGTGGTAAGCGCCCTCCCGAAGGTTAAGCTACCTACTTCTTTTGCAACCCACTCCCATGGTGTGACGGGCGGTGTGTACAAGGCCCGGGAACGTATTCACCGTAGCATTCTGATCTACGATTACTAGCGATTCCGACTTCATGGAGTCGAGTTGCAGACTCCAATCCGGACTACGACGTACTTTATGAGTTCCGCTTGCTCTCGCGAGGTCGCTTCTCTTTGTATACGCCATTGTAGCACGTGTGTAGCCCTACTCGTAAGGGCCATGATGACTTGACGTCATCCCCACCTTCCTCCGGTTTATCACCGGCAGTCTCCTTTGAGTTCCCACCATTACGTGCTGGCAACAAAGGATAAGGGTTGCGCTCGTTGCGGGACTTAACCCAACATTTCACAACACGAGCTGACGACAGCCATGCAGCACCTGTCTCAGAGTTCCCGAAGGCACTAAAGCATCTCTGCTAAATTCTCTGGATGTCAAGAGTAGGTAAGGTTCTTCGCGTTGCATCGAATTAAACCACATGCTCCACCGCTTGTGCGGGCCCCCGTCAATTCATTTGAGTTTTAACCTTGCGGCCGTACTCCCCAGGCGGTCGATTTAACGCGTTAGCTCCGGAAGCCACTCCTCAAGGGAACAACCTCCAAATCGACATCGTTTACAGCGTGGACTACCAGGGTATCTAATCCTGTTTGCTCCCCACGCTTTCGCACCTGAGCGTCAGTCTTTGTCCAGGGGGCCGCCTTCGCCACCGGTATTCCTCCACATCTCTACGCATTTCACCGCTACACATGGAATTCTACCCCCCTCTACAAGACTCTAGCTGACCAGTTTTAGATGCCATTCCCAGGTTAAGCCCGGGGATTTCACATCTAACTTAATCAACCGCCTGCGTGCGCTTTACGCCCAGTAATTCCGATTAACGCTTGCACCCTCCGTATTACCGCGGCTGCTGGCACGGAGTTAGCCGGTGCTTCTTCTGTTGGTAACGTCAATCGTTGATGATATTAGCATCAACGCCTTCCTCCCAACTGAAAGTACTTTACAACCCTAAGGCCTTCTTCATACACGCGGCATGGCTGCATCAGGCTTGCGCCCATTGTGCAATATTCCCCACTGCTGCCTCCCGTAGGAGTCTGGGCCGTGTCTCAGTCCCAGTGTGGCTGATCATCCTCTCAGACCAGCTAGGGATCGTCGCCTTGGTGAGCCATTACCTCACCAACTAGCTAATCCCATATGGGTTCATCCGATAGCGCAAGGACCGAAGTTCCCCTGCTTTGCTCCTGAGAGATTATGCGGTATTAGCTACCGTTTCCAGTAGTTATCCCCCTCTATCGGGCAGATCCCCATACATTACTCACCCGTCCGCCGCTCGTCAGCGAGAAGCAAGCTTCCCCTGTTACCGCTCGACTTGCATGTGTTAGGCCTGCCGCCAGCGTTCAATCTGAGCCATGATCAAACTCTTCAATTAAAAAGCTTGATGCTCAAAGAATGTTACTGTCGTTTGATTTCCGAAGAAACCAAATTACCTATTAGTTCATATATATGAATTAACGTGTTAGTCACTCTTCAAGACTTAAAATCAAATATTTTTTTGATAGTGTCCTGTGAGTGCCCACACAGATTGTCTGATAAATTGTTAAAGAGCGGTGCGACTTAATCTTTCGATTTTCGACTTTAGGTCGTTGTCGCGAGGTGTCGTATACTACGTTTTTTATTTAGAAAGTCAAGCGATTATTTTCAACTATTTTCTTTCTTCACCTCTGTTATCACGGGGCTTCGAGGTTTTCTTCGAACCGGTTTGTCGTGACAACGGATGCGCATTATAGGGAGCTGCCAAAATCTCGCAAGTGTTTTTTTACATATTTATTTCGTTCGCGTTTTTTTTAGCCAAATATGACTTAATAGCGTAAATTACTACTGTTTTTTGACTATTTCAGCAGCAATAATTGATTTACTCACGTAACATATCATTGATTAGTATCTGTATGAGATGAATTATGGAATTGAGCAAGCAACAAAATGCCTCACAAAAAAACCTCTCTTTTATTATTGCGCGGAGTCTTGGAGAGCTAATATTAAAAGGCACCTACTTATCTGACTCTATTCTTCCCAGCGAATTAGAATTATCAAAGCAATTTAATGCCAGTCGAACCGCTATAAGAGAAGCCATTAAAACATTAGCTGCAAAAGGCATGGTTTTAGCTCGTCCTCGAATTGGTACACGAGTCATGCCCGCATCTAATTGGAACTTTCTCGACCAAGACTTATTAAATTGGTGGATTAACAGCGAAGAAAAATCCGTGGTGATTAAACACTTTCAAGTTGTTCGCCTCGCCATTGAGCCCCAAGCTTGCTATCTCGCTGCACTGAATGCCACAGAAGAACAAAAACAGTCTCTGCAATTACTATCAAATGAAATGGTAACCTTAGAAAAAGAGTTCGATAGGCCTCACTGGATAAAAGTTGATTTTCGTTTTCATCTCACTATCTATCGTGCGTGCTGTAATCCATTTTTAATTTCGTTCGCTAATCTCTTTAGGTCGGTGTACCAGCTTTATTTTGATGCAATAACAGAGAATGATGCGATTGAAGTGGAACTTCATCAACAACTTGCCGATGCTATTATTAATGGCAATAGTCGTGAAGCTTACGATCTCTGCTATACCTTATTAACGACAATGAACAAATAAGCTAACAGAACGAATTCGCTCACCAAATTTATCGATAGGTAACGGATGTTTAAAACTGCTAAAAATATGTCGGGTTTGCCATGGATTGCCGCGATGGCTTTCTTTATGCAAGCGTTAGATGCCACGATATTGAATACGGCACTGCCCGATATCGCCAAAAGTTTGCATCACTCCCCATTAGCGATGCAATCTGCCGTGGTGAGCTATACCCTAACCGTTGCACTTTTAATCCCGGTGAGTGGCTGGTTTGCCGATAGGTTTGGTACTCGACGTATCTTTATTATTGCAGTTTCTCTATTTTCTTTAGGGTCATTGCTCTGCGCGCTTTCCCCTTCATTAACTGTGCTAGTTATTTCTCGCGTTATCCAAGGAATCGGCGGGGCGATGATGATGCCCGTAGCGCGACTCGCATTAATTCGGGCGTATCCGCGCAGTGAACTTCTGCCTATTTTGAATTTTGTCACCATCCCTGGATTAGTCGGCCCCATCTTAGGACCTCTATTAGGTGGTATTCTCGTCACCTATGCTACATGGCATTGGATATTCATTATTAATATCCCTATTGGTGTACTTGGGATTGTGTATGCATTAAAGCATATGCCTGATTTTAAAATGCCAAAACGCAAGTTTGATACCCTTGGATTTATTTTATTTGGGTTTGGCTTGGTCATGCTCTCAGTCAGTCTGGATCTGTTTGGCGACAAATCATTATCTAGCTATATACCGTTAGCGATAGTTCTGGGCGGTTTTCTTTGTCTTCTTCTTTATATACTTCATGCAAGGCGCATTAAGCACGCCATTATTCCGCTCAACTTATTTAAGACGAGAACCTTTTCCATTGGTATTAGCGGCAACATCGCCACTCGATTAGGAACTGGAAGCATTCCATTCTTAATGCCATTGATGCTGCAAGTGGGGTTTGGCTATGAAGCGGTGGTGGCGGGAATGATGATGGCTCCGCTGGCTATTGGGTCTATTACGGCAAAATCCGCAGTCACAAAAATTCTAACGCGATTTGGATACCGTAATACACTATTTACTGTCACGGTGATTATTGGGTTGATGGTCTCGCAATTTTCGCTGCAATCTCCAGATATGTCGATTTACCTGCTTATCGTTCCGTTGTTTGTTTTAGGTATGGTGATGTCCACCCAGTTCACTGCCATGAATACCATTTGCTTAGCGGACTTAACGGATAATAACGCCAGTGCCGGCAACAGCATGTTAGCGGTAACTCAGCAACTTTCGATTAGCTTTGGGATAGCGGTAAGCGCCACCATTTTGAGCTTTTTTGATAATCAGCCAAATAGTAATGTCGTGGATAACTTCCATTACACCTTTATTGCGATTGGGGCTATCACGTTCATTTCTGCCTTTGTATTTCTATTGCTCAGTAAAACCGATGGCGATAATTTAATAAAAGGCAAAAAGTCCGAGAAAACGAAAAATTAGCGTTTTTTCACCGATTGGCGTTCCACTAATTTTGGTGTTAATACTAAAATTGATGGTTCCGCATCTGGGTTATCCATCCGATAAATAAGTTGGTTAACCGCTTGCTGTCCAAGTTCATCTTTTGGCTGATGAACAGTAGTAAGTGGTGGGATCATATAAGAAGAGAGTGCAATGTCGTCATAACCAATAATGGAAATGTCGTCAGGCACTTTCATGCCTTTTTGGTAAATCGCTTGGTAAGCACCGACCGCCATTGCGTCATTCCCCGCAAAAATGGCATCAGGGGGATTCGGTAGCGCTAAGAGTTTATTCATCGAATCAAAACCACCTGAAAACTCAAAATCACTAAAGATAATATATTCTTCATAGATATTGAGGGATGCCGCCTTCATAGCATGAAGGAAACCTTGATAACGCGCTTGTGCGGGGGATTTATCTTGAGGACCTGCAATACAGGCTATTCGAGTAAAACCCGCATCAATTAAATGACGCGTGGCAATTTCACCGCCCAGGAAAGAGTTATCCTGAATAATATCCCCGGCTGATTCAAACGGAGACCAATCCATCATCACTGTAGGAACTGATGGATAACGGGAAAATACGACTTTGGATGGCCCCTGAACCTCGGTACACATAATCAAAAGCCCATCGACGCGTTTTTGCAAAAGGGTTTCTAAGCTATGATCCATCCGCTTAAAATCCCCTTCGGTGTTACACAGGATCAAACTGTAACCCAATTCGTAGCAACTACGTTCTACACCACGCACGACTTCCGCATAAAACGGGTTGTTACTGGCGGTCAGTAACATTCCGATGGTATTGGTGCGGTTCATTTTCAAACTTCTCGCTAAGGCCGATGGCGCATAGTTGAGTTGTTCAATGGCACTTTTTACCCGTGAAGTGACGCTTTCGCTAACATAGCGATTTTGGTTGATAACATGGGAGACGGTGGATGTTGACACGCCTGCAAGGCGAGCAACATCTTTCATTGTTGCCACAAATTAATCCTATTGAAGAAGAAACTGGTCTATTTCATTACGCCATGGAACAGAAGGTTGTGCGCCGGGACGCGTCACTGCAATTGCGGCAGCCGCATGGGCAAAGATAATAGCATCTTCATCGGGCTGACCTTCAAGTAGCGCAGTTACATACGCCCCATTGAATGTATCACCTGCTGCAATGGTGTCCACCGCTTTCACTTTAAAGCCCGGAATTATTTTGCCTTGCTTGTCAGATTCACTGTACCAAACCCCTCTGGCACCCAATGTAATCATCACTTTATGAATGCCTTTTTGATGCAGTGCTTGCGCTGCTTTTTGTGCGCCGTTTTCATCATTAACAGCGATACCTGTTAAATGCTCCGCTTCCGTTTCGTTTGGCGTGATCACATCCACCAGCGACAATAGTGAATCAGGCAACGCTTGTGCAGGCGCTGGGTTTAAGATCACTTGGGTTTGATGTTGACGCGCAATCTCAGCGGCCATTTGGACTGTTTCAATCGGGGATTCAAGCTGCATCAATAGTGCATCGGCGTCGATAATTTTTTGCTGATACTCTGCTAGTCGCTCTGTGGAAAGATGACCATTTGCCCCAGCATTAATCCCAATAATATTTTCGCCTTGCCCGTTCACATAAATCAGTGCAACACCCGTTGTTTCGCCAGCAACTGAATCAATACAATCAATCTTTATGGCATCTTTTTGCAGTTGTTTTTTGATGCTGACACCAACATCATCATCACCAACACAAGCAATAAATGTAATATCAGCACCACTACGACCTGCGGCGACCGCTTGGTTCGCGCCTTTACCGCCGAAAGCAACTTGGTAACTATCACCTCTTACTGTTTCACCTGGCTGGGGAAACTGTTGCACATTGAGAATGTGGTCAACGTTGATACTACCTAAAACAACCAGTTTAGCTGCTGCCATCACATTTATGTCCTTTTGCTACGCAATTAAATAAACCGCCGCTAAACTCACGGCGATTTATCAATCTTATTGTTTTATCAAGGATAATTACTTTATATAGATTTATTGTTTTACCACGAGTTCTAATTCAACGGGAACTGTTGCTTCGACTTTCTCGCCTTTTAATACTTTATCTGCGATCTGTACCCCAACAATACCAATTTGATCTGGGCGCTGAGCAATCGTTGCACCGAGTTTTCCACCTTGAACCGCTTTGATACCGTCATTTGTACCATCAAAGCCAACCACTAAAACGTCATCACGACCAGCAGTTTGTAATGCTCTTAACGCGCCCAGAGCCATTTCATCATTTTGTGCAAAAACAGCCTGAACAGCAGGGTGCGCTGTCAGTAAGTTTTGCATAACGTTCAAGCCTTTAGTTCTGTCGAAATCCGCTGGCTGGCTGGCTAATACGTTGAATTTATGTTCTTTCGCACCCGTATTGAAACCTTCACCACGTTCACGAGCTGCTGAAGTGCCAGAAATTCCTTCTAATTGAATGACTTTCGCATCATTGCCCGTTTTCTTGGCGATAAAGTCTGCCGCCATTTTTCCGCCCATGCGGTTATCAGAGGCAACATGGCTCACCACTTCACCTTTGTTAGCGGCGCGGTCTAAAGTAATCACTGGGATTTTCGCTTTATTTGCCATCAGGATAGAATTCCCCACAGCATCAGAGTCAGTTGGGTTGATCAGCATTAATTTGGTGCCACGTACCGTTAAATCTTGGACGTTCGCTAATTCTTTCGCTGGGTTATCTTGAGAATCCAAAACAATCAATTCATAACCCAGTTTGTCCGCTTCTTTTTGTGCAGCATCTTTCATGGTCACAAAGAATGGGTTGTTCAGGGTTGAAATAACCAGCGCGATGCTCTCTTTGGCCATCGCGTTCACACTGACGGTTGCTGTTAGTGCAAAAGCGGTAAATAAAGTCGCTAATTTGTTCAGTTTCATAAGAAAATTCCTGTCGTTATCGGGTAGGGGTCTGAATCACTATTTTTTGTTATCAACAAGTACAGCTAATAAAATCACAACGGCTTTTACGATCATTTGGTAGTTCGAGGAAATACCTAATAAGTTCAAACCATTGTTTAAGAAACCAAGGATCAGCGCACCAATCAGCGTACCAACAATGCGCCCTTTACCACCAGCAAGGCTTGTGCCACCCAGTACCACCGCAGCAATCGCATCCAGTTCATAACCGTTACCCGCCATTGGCTGAGCTGAAGATAAGCGTGCAACTTCAATCACACTCGCCAGCGCTGCTAATAAACCACACAGGGAGTAAACGATAATTTTAATTTTATCGACATTAATACCGGATAAGCGGGTCGCTGATTCATTTCCGCCTAATGCATAGATATAACGACCTAAGCGAGTGTGGTGTAGCATGTACCATGCCGCAGCAAACACAATAACCATTAACCATACAGGGGTAGGTATACCTAACGGGCGACCGATACCAAACCAACCAAATAAATCGGCATTATCACTAAAACCCGTATTGATTGGGCTACCATCGGTATAAACACGAGTTATACCTCGCAGTAATAACATCATGACCAATGTGGCGATGAAAGCTTGGACTTTACCTTTTGCGACAATCACCCCTGTGCACGCCCCAATTGCAGCACCGAGCGCTAATGCTCCCGCAACGGCAACAAAGGCGTTCACTTCAGCGCCGACCATCGATGCGGCTACCGCGCCGGTTAATGCCAGCAGTGATCCCACAGACAAATCAATGCCCGAAGTCAGAATCACTAATGTCATTCCCACCGCCATAATCGCGTTCACAGAAGTCTGTTGCAGGATATTAAACAGGTTGTTGACCGTAAAAAAGTTGGGACTTAAGGTTGAAACAATCGCAATTAATACTAATAGGGCGATTAATGATTTTTGCTCCATTAGCCATGCTTTGCTGAAGTAGCGTTTTGATGGTGCGGTTGTTGAACTCATGCTGTTAACTCCTGAACTGAGCCGTAATTTTTACCGACTGCGGCCGCCATTAAGGCTTCCTGCGTTGCTTCTTTGGCAGAGAACTCGCCGCTGATATGCCCTTCATGCATAACCAAAATGCGATCGCTCATCCCAATCACTTCAGGCATTTCTGAAGATACAAGGATGATACTCAGCCCTTCTTTTTTAAATTGGTTGATTAGTTGGTAGATCTCTTTTTTTGCCCCGACGTCGACACCACGGGTTGGCTCATCGAGGATAAGCACTTTCGGTCGTGTCATTAATCCACGGGCAATAGCTACTTTTTGCTGGTTACCACCAGATAAGTTGCCAATAATTTGGTCCATGGATGGGGTTTTAATATTAAATAAGCGGATAAAATCCCCCACGGTCATTTGCTCTTCACCATGTTTTAATGTGCCGCCAAAGTGGCTGAAGTAACCTAATGCCGTTAAGGACATATTTTCTTTTACTGACATCCCCAGAACTAAACCATCGCGCTTACGGTCTTCCGAAATATAAACGATGCCGTTATGCAAACCATCTTGTGGGGTTTTTAATGTAATGTTTTTACCTTCTAACTGGATATTGCCGGATTTTTTCGGGGCTGCACCGTAAATGATTTTCATCAGCTCGGTACGTCCTGCCCCCATCAAACCCGAAACACCTAAAATCTCACCGCTTTTTAGCGTGAAGCTGGCATTGGTGACACCGGGGCCAGAAACATTTTCAACTTGAAGACGAATATCGCCAACAGGTACATCGACTCGCGGATACTGATCTTCCAGTTTGCGTCCTACCATCATCTCAATCAGTTTTTCTTCTTCTAATTTACTGACCTGCTTTTCACCAATAAATTGACCGTCACGAAAAACCGTCACATCGTCGCAAATTTCGAAGATCTCTTTTAAACGATGAGAGATATACACAATGCCACAGCCTTGGGATTTTAAATCCTCAATCACGCGAAAGAGTGAGGCGGTTTCGGTATCGGTAAGTGCGTCCGTCGGTTCATCCATAATGATGACTTGAGACTGAAAGCTGAGAACTTTGGCAATTTCCACCATTTGTTGTTCACCGATGGATAATTCGGCGATGGTTTGGTGGCTATCGTAATCAAGGTTTAATCGCTGAAGCAGTTTGTCTGACTCGCTGAACATTTTTTTCCAGTCAATTTTGCCGAATTTGTTCACAAATTCGCGACCTAAAAAGATGTTTTCAGCGATGGTAAGTTCAGGAATTAAATTCAGTTCTTGGTGAATGATCCCGATCCCCGCTTCTTGGGAACTTTTCGGGCCATTAAACGCCACTTCTTTACCAAGGTAACGGATCGCGCCCGCGTCTTTGTTGTAGATCCCCGTGAGCACTTTCATCATGGTGGATTTCCCCGCACCATTTTCCCCCACCAGCGCCATAACTCGACCAGGGTAGACTTTTAAGGCGGCTCCCGAGAGGGCTTTTACACCGGGAAAGGCTTTATCAATGCCGATAAGTTCTAATAAAGGTTGCATGGTCACCTCAGAAAGTCACACCAGAACAAAGAATAATATTAGCGTATGGTGAACATTCCCCTGTTCGGATCACGGCTTTGCTTTCATGAGTGTGTTGCTTGAAATGTTCATGACTGCAATAGATGACTTCAATGTGGTTTCCCTGTGCCGCTTCCAATTCATGAAGATGGGCTAAAATGGCTTTTTCCATTTGCGGATTTATTTTGCTGATTTCTTGAGCAAGTATCACTTTTTCTACCTGCATTTCTTGGGTGACCACTCGCAAAACAGACATAAAATCCGGTAGTCCTTGCGTCACTGCGAGGTCAATACGTTCAGCGCTGGCAGGAATTGGCAGGCCGGCATCACCCAGCGTGATATGGTCGGTATGACCGAGTTTTGCAATCACGGAAGCAACATTTGAGTTAAGCAACATACCTTTCTTCATTCTTACCACCGTTTTTAGTCTGTTTTTTCTACTTTTTGATTTCTGCTCGTTACGAGCGAAACGTTTCGCTTATACAATAATAGTAAAGAATAGTCACAACTCAATGTTCTTATCTTGGTTTTGTGATCACTATCGAAACGTTTCGTTAGCCTATTTTTACGCATAAAAAGCTAACTTATTGAATAAGTTGTCGCTGAATCGTTCCTGCTTAATTAATGCCCAGTTGATTGTTACAACCTAAATTTGTTGCTCTTTATCCTAAATAACATCAAAGAAAAATCACAAAACTGATTGCACAATGAATAAAAGGACGGATAACCTAGCAATAGCTTGGTCAATAACCATCTCCCTCTAACCCTTAGACGAGTTATTTAGAGAAAAGGAACACCTTATGCAATTAGCAGAACGGATAGCCCAATTAAGCAACTACCTTGAAGGTGGTTTGTATGAACGTCAGCAAGCTATTCGTTTATGTTTGCTCGCCACGCTCAGTGGGGAAAGTGTGTTTTTGCTGGGACCTCCAGGGATAGCGAAAAGCTTAATTGCCCGCCGCATGAAATATGCCTTCCGCCAAGCGAATGCGTTTGAATATTTAATGACTCGATTTTCTACCCCTGAAGAGATTTTTGGACCGCTTTCCATTCAAGCCTTAAAAGATGAAGGGCGTTATGAGCGTTTAACCAAAGGATACCTGCCCGATGCGGAAGTGGTATTTCTGGATGAGATTTGGAAAGCGGGCCCTGCCATCTTAAATACCTTACTGACGGCGATAAATGAACGCAAATTCCGTAATGGGGATGAAGAGAAAAATATCCCAATGCGCTTGTTAGTCACAGCATCCAACGAGCTACCCGATGCGGATAATAGCCTTGAGGCGCTATTTGATAGGATGCTGCTACGGATTTGGCTGGATAAAGTTCAAGAGAAACAAAATTTCCGCGCACTGCTGACAGGCAAATCTCAGAAAGAAGAGAATTTGGTTCCTGATCACCTAAAAATCAGTGAAGAAGAGTATTGTGAGTGGCAAAAAGAAATTCCCAAGGTTTCGCTGCCCGATCACTGTTTTGAATTGATTTACCAATTACGCCAACAAATTGATGCCACAGAGAAGAATCTGTATGTCTCTGATAGACGGTGGAAAAAAGCCGTTTATTTATTGCAGGCTAGCGCTTTCTTTAATGGTCGAAACTCAGTTTCACCGTTGGATATTGTGCTGCTCAAAGATTGCCTATGGCACGATATGCAGTCAATGAGCCTACTGCCACAATTACTTAAATCGTTAGTTCAGGAAGATGGCTGGCAGCAGCGCAAATTCACGCGAGAAATTGAGCAAGTTTACCAACAGTGGATGTCATCCACCCAAGATCAAAATAACCAAGATGCTTTTAAAGTTTTAAAAAATAATGCGATGTTTGCACGAAAAGCCTCTTATGTGTTACCAGAGAATATTAGCGAAGGGCGTGTAACTCTATTTTTGCATCGCCCATTACAGCTGCATAATATGAAAGTGACCTTTATTACCACCGAGAAAAAATCACTGGTGAATTTCCTTAATAAAGGAACCACCTTATCGGCTCATCTTAATGGAATTGGTTTCGCACAAGAGTTAGCGGCTGAAGTGAATAATTTAAATCAAATCCAACTGTTGGATGTTAGCCATCAAGCATCAACCTTATATTTACAAGATAAAAGCGCAGCCACCGCGCCGACAACCAATAATAAAGAGTGGCTAGATAAGCTTGATGCCATCCAAAATGAGGTCCAAGGGGCGAAATACCAGTTTGAGAAGCAGCAACCGAACCTGTTTATCGAGGCACACTGGCTAGCGGATGTTGAAGAGAGCTTTATTAAACTTAGCGATAAACTGACCCAGCTCCGCCAGCAAATTATGGGAAAGGTGGCTAACTCATTATGATGAGCCTAGCGTCCCTCGAATTATTGCTTTCAGTGAATGAAAGCCAGCTGATTGAAGAGATTATTATTTCTCTTCTCGCCACCCCACAGCTAGCGATTTTCTTTGAAAAGCATCCTCGATTGAAAAAGGCGCTATTAAAAGATCTCTCCAGTTGGAAAAAAGACCTTAAACAGAAGCTGCAAGATGCGTTAGTTCCTCAGCAACTTTCAGAGGAGTTTGGGCTATATCAGAAGTCATTAGGCATCCCCACGGATACGTTTTTCACGCAATTACCTGATGTGATAGCACGGCTCGAGCAATTAGATTCCCCGTTTTACCGTGAAGCTGTGCAGCTGCAAAAAGGAAAAATTGAAAATCGCAGTGCGCGACAATCTTTGATTGTTCAACGTTGGCGTATTAGTTTGATTTTGCAGGTGACTACATTACATAAAGAACTTTTAGAGCAAGAAAAAGAGCAACTGCTGGCGGAATTACAGCGCCGTTTAGCTCTGAGTGGAAACCTTGAGGATATTCTAGGGGAAAATGAACGTTCCTCTGGGCGATTATGGGATCTGAGTAAAGGGTTTAGTAACCCAGCGTCTTATAATGATCAATTAATTGCTCGCTACAGTGATTTTTTGCGCCAGCAACCCGAGCTGGAAAAAATTGCTCAGTTACTGGGGCGTAGCCAATCTGCCAAATCTATTCTTGATGACAATGTGATCCTTGAACCGATGACGGTGATGGAAAAAGTCCCTGAAACTGTCCCCGAGCAAGTGAATGGCCTAAATCAGAGTGACGATATTCTGCGGCTATTACCGGCAGAGCTTGCGATGTTAGGGCTCGAAGATATTGAATTTGAATTCTACCGAAAGTTATTAGAGAAGCAGCTTATTACCTATCGCTTACAAGGGGAAAGCTGGCAAGAACGCAAAGTTTTACGTCCCGTGACCCATCATCAACATGAAGACCAGCCCAGAGGGCCATTTGTAGTATGTATCGATACTTCAGGTTCGATGGGTGGAATAAATGAACGCTGTGCAAAAGCATTCTGCCTAGCCTTAATGAAAATCGCGCTGGCGGATAACCGAGCCTGCCATGTCATGCTGTTTTCCACCGAAATTGTTCATTATGACCTTCTCTCCGCGGATGGCTTAGAGCAGTGTATGCGCTTCTTGCATCAAACATTCCGTGGTGGAACCGACTTGGCGGCATGTTTACGAGAAACAACGGTAAAATTGGAGTCAAAACAGTGGAGTGATGCCGATGCGGTTGTTATTTCGGACTTTGTGGCTCAACGCTTACCGGATGAGTTAATTCAGAAGATTAAATCCCTTCAGAAGATTGGTAAATACCGCTTCCATGCGGTATCCGTCTCAAATTATGGGAAGCCCGGTATCATGAAGATATTTGATCATATCTGGCGCTTTGATACAGGGCTAAAAAGCCGACTACTGCGCCGTTTTAATCGCTAATTACAGCATATCTTCAACAGTTTCAGCCATTTCTGGTGACCAAACACCACACTGAACTTGACCGATATGTTGACGTTGCAGCAGTAACATCACTAAGCGTGATTGGCCAATACCACCACCGATAGATTGTGGCATTTCACCTTTGACTAACGCTTGATGCCATTCCAGCTCCATACGTTTTTCATCACCCGTTAATCCGAGCTGGCGGGTTAAGCACTCAGGGCTTACACGGATCCCCATTGAAGAGATTTCAAATGCGTCTTGCAATACTGGGTTCCAAACAATGATGTCACCGTTTAAGCCTTTGAAGCCATCTTCGTTTTCGGTTGTCCAGTCATCGTAGTCTGGTGCACGCACATCGTGGGATTCACCGCTTGACAGTTTTCCGCCGATACCGATTAAGAATACCGCTCCCAATTCTTTCGCAATCGCACGCTCACGGCCTTTTGCGTCTAAGTCAGGGTAACGTTTTAGCAGCTCTTCACTGTGGATAAAGTGAATTTGGTCTGGCAGGAACGGTGCCAGTCCAAATTCTTTACTTACGGCAGCTTCTGTTTCTTTTATTGCCTTATAGATTTTACCCACTGTCTGCTTCAGATAAGGAAGTGTACGATCCTCATCTGCCATCACTTTTTCCCAATCCCACTGATCAACATAGACGGAGTGGATTGGGGTTAAGCGATCCTCGTCTGGACGTAACGCTTTCATGTGTGTGTACAGGCCTTGACCTTCGCTGAAACCAAAACGACCTAAGGTTTTGCGTTTCCATTTAGCCAAAGAGTGAACCACTTCAAACGTTGCACCAGGAATTGATTTCACTTTTACTTGAACTGCTTTTTCGCAGCCTGATAAGTTGTCTTGTGTACCATCACCTAAACGGCTCAGGATAGGGCCTTGAACTTCAATTAAGCCAAGCTCTTTTTCAAGTAAACGTGAGAAATAGGATTTAACAAAGCTGATTTGTTGCTGATGTTCGATAAATGACTTGTCCATAATATTACCCATAATTTGTTAGCTGTAATTAGCCGATGTGTAGATTAAGCAACAAAATGAGGTATAAATTCAATATCCATCATTAAAAAAAGCCTTTACTGTTTATTTTGATTAAAAAAATGGGTATAAAAATGAATAATCATCAAAATGAGGACTAAATAATGCCAGAAAATTATCAAATCGATAATCTCGATCGTGACATACTTCACGAATTAATGGTCAATGCACGTACACCTTATGCAGAACTCGCCAAAAAATTCTCGGTAAGTCCAGGAACCATTCATGTGCGAGTGGAAAAAATGAAGCAGGCTGGGATAATAAAAGGAACCCGTATCGATATCAGTGCAAAACAATTAGGTTTTGATGTCTGCTGCTTTATAGGGATCATTTTAAAAAGTGCCAAGGATTATCATACCGCCCTTAAAAAGTTGGACGCTTTAGAGGAAGTAGTAGAGGTTTATTATACGACGGGTCAATACAGTATCTTTATTAAGGTAATGTGCCGCTCGATAGATTCCCTCCAAGACGTACTTATCAACAAAATCCAGACTATCGATGAAATACAATCAACCGAAACACTGATCTCCTTACAAAACCCGATCATGCGAACGATCACCCCGTAGAAAAAAAATGATATAACCACATTATCCACAGGTAGATCCCAGCTCATTCACAGCGTACAATAGCGCCCTGTTAATGTGAAAGAGAGTAACCATGAGCGTAACAAAAGTAACCTTAATTAGTGGCAGTACCATGGGCAGTGCCGAATATGTTGCAGAGCATATGGCGGAGATTTTAGAAGAACTCGGCTATGAAACAGATATACAGCACGGCCCTGAACTGGATGACTTACCACTTGAAGGGTTATGGCTGGTGGTGAGTTCAACACACGGAGCAGGGGATCTTCCCGAAAATATCCTGCCTTTAGCAGAAGCTATTCAATCTCAGTCACCTGACCTGAGCAAGATCAAGTATGGGGCTGTGGGTATTGGTAGTTCGGAATATGATACTTTTTGTGGTGCGATCCATACTCTTGATACCTTATTACAGGATCATGGTGCAAAAAGGATCGGTGATTGCTTCGAAATTGATGTGCAGCAACACGAAATCCCTGAAGATCCCGCAGGTGTTTGGGTTAAAAATTGGGCAAACGAACTCTGATTTGTTCAAAATAACAGCAAACAACTGTGGATAACTACGGTAAGATCATGGTATTAACCGGTAGTTATCCAGATTATAAGTTTTAGGTCATTCAAGGCCTGTGCATAAGTCCCTGTTTTGATCCCAGCTTATACGCAAAAGGATCACGGATCATTCACAGTATATGATCCTTTACACTTTGATGATCTTTAAAGTGAAAAATCACTTATCCACAGAAACCGTCGATCCTAATAAAAGATCTAATAAAGAGATCTTTAAATAAAAAAGATCTTTATATTATATAGGCGAGAGGCCAGGGCTTGGTCTCTCCATCAAACTTGAGTAGAATTCATTCCTCGAATGCAGAATCCGCATTTTCTAACGTTAAGGTTCACACATGTTTTATCCAGAGCAATTTGACGTCATCGTAATTGGTGGTGGTCATGCCGGTACTGAGGCAGCAATGGCAGCTGCACGTATGGGGCGTCAAACCCTATTACTGACTCACAATATTGATACATTGGGCCAGATGTCTTGCAACCCAGCCATCGGTGGGATCGGTAAGGGACATCTGGTAAGAGAAATTGATGCCCTCGGTGGTTTAATGGCTACCGCAACTGACAAAGCGGGTATTCAATTTAGAACACTCAATGCAAGTAAAGGCCCAGCTGTTCGCGCAACTCGAGCACAAGCAGACCGCGTGCTATATCGCCAAGCCGTTAGAACTGCATTAGAGAACCAACCAAACTTAATGATCTTCCAACAACCTGTTGAAGATCTGATAGTTGAAAATAACCGAGTAACAGGCGCTGTTACCCGCATGGGCTTAAAATTTAAAGCCAAAGCGGTGGTATTAACCGTCGGTACTTTCCTTGATGGAAAAATTCATATCGGTTTAGAAAACTACAGTGGTGGTCGTGCTGGTGATCCACCCGCAATTACGTTATCTCAACGTTTAAGAGAATTGCCATTACGTGTAAACCGTTTAAAAACAGGCACACCACCACGTATTGATGCAAGAACAATAGATTTAAGTCAGCTAGCTCAACAGCTAGGTGACGACCCAATGCCGGTATTCTCATTTTTAGGTTCGCAAGAGCAACATCCACAACAAGTGCCTTGCTACATCACTTATACCAATGAGCAAACCCATGATGTGATCCGTAATAACTTAGATCGCAGCCCAATGTATGCAGGGATCATCGAAGGGATCGGTCCTCGTTACTGCCCTTCAATTGAAGACAAAGTCATGCGTTTTGCGGATAAAAATGCTCACCAGATCTTCTTAGAGCCAGAAGGTTTAACTAGCAACGAAATTTATCCAAACGGGATCTCCACCAGCTTGCCATTTGATGTTCAAATGAAAATTGTTCATTCCATGAAGGGAATGGAAAATGCAAGGATCGTCCGCCCTGGTTATGCCATTGAGTACGATTTCTTTGACCCACGCGATCTAAAACAAACTCTCGAAAGCAAATTTATCGAAGGCTTGTTCTTTGCAGGCCAAATCAACGGTACAACAGGTTACGAAGAAGCCGCAGCTCAAGGTTTATTAGCCGGCCTTAACGCAGCACAACACGCATTTGACCTCGAAGGCTGGTTCCCTCGTCGTGACCAAGCCTATGTCGGTGTATTAGTTGACGACCTGTGCACATTAGGGACTAAAGAACCGTACCGTATGTTCACTTCCCGAGCGGAATACCGTTTGATGCTACGTGAAGATAACGCAGATTTACGTTTAACTGAAAAAGGGCGTGAATTAGGTTTAGTGGATGATATTCGTTGGGAACACTTCAACCGAAAAGTCGAAATGATCGAAAAAGAGCGTCAACGCTTAAAAGATATCTGGGTTCACCCTAAATCTGATAACCATGAAGAGATCGACCAAATTTTAACCGTTCCATTATCGAAAGAAGCGAATGGTGAAGATTTACTGCGTCGTCCTGAAATGACTTATCAAATGCTGACCTCGTTAAATCTGTTTGCTCCGGGTGTTGAAGATCCTCAAGCGGCAGATCAAGTTGAAATTCAAGTGAAATACGAAGGTTACATTGCTCGTCAGCAAGAAGAGATCGAACGTCAACTGCGTAATGAAAATACCTTACTCCCTGTTGATTTAGACTATAAGCAAGTGAAAGGCTTATCCAACGAAGTCATCGCGAAACTGAATGACCACAAACCAACGTCAATTGGTCAAGCATCTCGTATTTCAGGGATAACACCAGCAGCAATCTCAATTCTGTTAGTGTGGCTCAAAAAACAAGGCATGTTGCGTCGGAGTGCATAATATGGATTTACTCAGCAAACTGACAAAGCTACTGGCAAAAACTGACATCCAGCTGACTGACAAACAAAAACAGCAGTTAGTTGATTATGTCGGTTTATTGCACAAATGGAATAAAGCGTACAACTTAACGTCGGTACGTGAACCTGAACAAATGTTAGTTCGCCATATCATGGACAGCATCGTGGTGAACGGTCACCTCAAGGGTGACAAGTTTATCGACGTAGGAACGGGCCCAGGGCTTCCTGGCGTCCCGTTAGCCATTGTGCGACCTGATTCCCACTTTGTCCTGTTAGACAGCTTAGGGAAGCGTATACGCTTCTTAAAACAGGTTCAGCATGAGTTAGGGCTATCTAACATTGAGCCTGTTCAATCTCGAGTCGAAGAGTACCCAGCTGAAGATGGATTTGATGGGGTAATTAGCCGAGCTTTTGCATCACTCAACGATATGCTGAGCTGGTGCCACCATCTTCCTGCGAGGGAAGGGCGCTTTTATGCGTTAAAAGGTGTTGTTCGTGATGAAGAACTTACACAGTTGCCTGAAGGCTTTGAGATTGAGTCCATTACAGAGCTAAAAATTCCAGAATTGGACGAACAACGTCACTTGGTTAAATTATTCAAAAAATAACTTAGTTTTTAGTAAAATTATTTTATCTTTTAGAGCGGTAGCCGTACATTTACAATGTTACGGCTATTTTTATATATAATAAAAATAAAGATAATTTAAATTCACTTATTATTTACAGAATATTAACGAATATATATCAAAAATAATCACATTATTGGTAATAATATTCCTAATCTAATATTATTACTAAATCGTTTTAGCATTAATAATGAAATATCCAAATTATCTTTTCATTTTTTTGCCTAAAAAATAACAAATTTAATTATTTGATTTATGGCTTAAAAACAGGGTTCTAACCAGATAAAGAGTGTGGTTATTAATCAAGAGATTAAGATTTGTTGTGATCTTAATCACATAAAGTTATTTTTAGGCGATGAATCGTTAATAAATTATTAATCCCACCTGTCTTAATTCTGCGCTATCTCGAAAAAATTAAATATTTATTCACCTTTTCGCTACTTACTGATTGAATTCATTTCGCCTGCCCGTATAATTTGCACGTTTTTGTCTCTTGACACATTTAAGCAAAGGCAGTTTTATTACAACCCTTAGCGTTTCTTAGGCTGAGAGAGCTGGGAGTACACAAAGTTATGTCTGTTTCCCTTTATGGCAGTAATGCTTCTAAGCAACTGTCTATTCAGTTAATAACTTTTGTAATCCTCAGTGGGGCTTTCTGTGCAAATAGTATAGAATGGGGGGTCTCTGCTCTTGCTGGTGGGTTAGCATGCTGGTTACCTAATATCGTATTTATGCTGCTATCACGCTTTGAAAAAGCAAAAGAAGAGGATGAACCTGTCCGCATTGCCTGGTTCTTTGCATTAGGAGCAGGGTTAAAGGTTGTGACAACTATTACTGTTTTAGTTGTTGCTTTTGGTGTGTTTAAAGCGTCAATAACACCACTGGGTTTGACCTATTTAGCGGTGCTGATTGTTCAGATTGTTGCACCAGCCGTTGTAAAACGGTAAGTATTTTTAAACTACAAAAGGGTAAGAGGCATCATGTCTGCATCAGGAGAAGTGATGACTACAAATGAGTATATAAGTCACCATCTGAGGAATCTTCAGTTGGACTTACGTACCTTTGAGTTGGTCGATCCCCACGCTAGTCCAACGTTTTGGACGTTAAACATTGACTCGCTTTTTTTCTCTGTAGTTCTCGGGGCTTTATTCCTGTGGCTATTTAGAAAAGTTGCTGCCAATGCGACTAGTGGCGTACCCGGTAAGTTACAGACTGCAATAGAACTGATCATTGGTTTCGTTGATAACTCAGTCCGTGATATGTATCACGGGAAGAGCAAAGTTATTGCCCCTCTGGCATTAACGGTGTTCGTCTGGGTATTTTTAATGAACCTGATGGATTTACTCCCAATCGATTTCCTTCCTTACATAAGTGAACATTATTTAGGGTTACCTGCTCTGCGTGCAGTACCAACAGCAGACGTGAGTGTGACTTTATCTATGGCGGTTGGTGTGTTTATCCTAATAATCTTTTACAGCATCAAGATGAAAGGAATTGGCGGATTCACGAAAGAGCTCACTATGCAGCCTTTCAACCATCCGGTATTTATCCCTGTAAACTTGATTCTTGAAGGGGTTAGCCTGCTGTCAAAACCTGTATCACTCGGTCTGCGACTGTTTGGTAACATGTATGCAGGTGAATTGATCTTTATTCTTATCGCGGCTCTGCTTCCGTGGTGGTCACAGTGGTTGTTAAGCCTGCCTTGGGCTATCTTCCACATACTGATTATTACGCTACAAGCCTTTATTTTTATGGTTCTGACTGTTGTCTATCTGTCGATGGCTTCTGAAGAGCACTAATTTTATTAATCAATAATTGTATTAACTGAAACAAACTGGAGACTGTCATGGAAAACCTGAGTATGGATCTGCTGTACATGGCTGCCGCTATTATGATGGGTTTAGCGGCGATCGGTGCTGCGATCGGTATCGGCATCCTAGGTGGTAAATTTTTAGAAGGCGCTGCTCGTCAGCCAGATTTAATTCCTCTGCTGCGTACACAGTTCTTTATCGTAATGGGTCTGGTCGATGCTATTCCGATGATTGCTGTTGGTCTGGGCTTATATGTAATGTTCGCTGTTGCCTAATTAACGTTCGGCACACATTAAGAACATTAACTAATTAATAAATAAGAGGTATTGTCTGTGAATCTAAATGCAACAATCCTCGGCCAGGCTATCGCGTTTGTCCTGTTTGTTTTGTTCTGTATGAAGTATGTATGGCCACCGATTATGGCGGCCATAGAAAAACGTCAAAAAGAAATTGCTGACGGTTTATCTTCCGCAGAACGTGCTAAAAAGAACCTGGAACTGGCGCAAACCGACGCAACCGACCGACTGAAAAAAGCGAAAGCTGAAGCTCAAATCATCATTGAACAAGCGAATAAACAACGCACTCAAATGATTGATGAAGCTAAAGCGGAAGCAGAAACAGAACGTGCAAAAATCGTAGCACAAGCGCAAGCTGAAATTGATGCTGAGCGTAAACGTGCACGTGAAGAGTTACGTAAACAGGTTGCGATGCTTGCTATCGCAGGTGCCGAGAAGATCATCGAACGTTCCGTGGATGAAGCTGCTAACAGCGACATCGTTGATAAACTAGTCGCTGAACTGTAAGGAGGGAGGGGCATGTCTGAAATCGCTACTGTAGCTCGCCCCTACGCCAAAGCAGCTTTTGACTTTGCTGTGGAAAACCAATCTGTTGCTAAATGGCAGGAAATGCTGGCCTTCACCTCTGAGGTGACGCGCAATGAACAGGTTGGTGAGCTGCTTTCTGGTTCTATTGCACCAGAAACATTAGCTAAAACGTTTATCTCTGTTTGTGGAGATGAAATTGACGAGCATGTTCAAAATCTGATTCGTGTTATGGCGGAAAACGGTCGTTTAACAACGATGCCAGAAGTATTAGCTCAATTTATCCAATTGCGCGATACGCTGGAATCAACTGTTGAAGTTGATGTTCTTTCTGCGAACGAACTGAGTGAACAGCAGTCAGCTAAAATTTCTGCCGCGATGGAAAAACGTCTGTCACGCAAAGTTAAGCTGAATTGCAAAATTGACAAGTCTGTTATTGCTGGAGTGATCATTCGTGCGGGAGACCTCGTCATTGACGGTAGTGTCCGCGGTCGCTTAGAGCGTTTAACTGACGTCTTGCAGTCTTAAGGGGACTGGAGCATATGCAACTGAATTCCACCGAAATCAGCGAACTGATCAAACAGCGTATTGCTCAGTTCGATGTTGTGAGTGAAGCTCACAATGAAGGTACGATTGTTTCCGTTAACGACGGTATCATTCGTATTCACGGTTTAGCCGAAGTCATGCAGGGTGAAATGATCGCACTGCCTGGCAACCGTTACGCAATTGCACTGAACTTAGAGCGTGACTCTGTTGGTGCGGTTGTTATGGGTCCTTATGCTGACTTAGCAGAAGGCATGAAAGTTAAATGTACTGGTCGTATTCTTGAAGTTCCAGTAGGCCGTGGCCTGCTAGGACGTGTCGTGAATACACTGGGTCAACCAATTGATGGTAAAGGTCCTGTTGAGCACGATGGCTTCTCTCCTGTAGAAGTTATTGCTCCGGGGGTTATCGACCGTCAATCAGTTGATCAACCTGTACAGACTGGTTATAAATCAGTCGATGCGATGATTCCAATCGGCCGTGGCCAGCGTGAGCTTGTTATCGGTGACCGTCAAACTGGTAAAACAGCTCTGGCGATCGATGCAATCATCAACCAGCGTGATTCTGGCATCAAATGTGTTTACGTTGCTATCGGACAGAAAGCATCAACTATCTCTAACGTAGTACGTAAACTGGAAGAACACGGCGCTCTGGAAAACACTATCGTTGTTGTTGCAACTGCATCTGAATCAGCTGCACTGCAATACTTAGCACCATACTCTGGTTGCGCGATGGGTGAATATTTCCGTGACCGTGGTGAAGATGCCCTGATCGTTTATGATGACCTGTCTAAACAGGCTGTCGCATACCGTCAGATTTCACTGTTGCTGCGTCGTCCACCAGGACGTGAAGCATACCCAGGTGATGTTTTCTATCTGCACTCCCGTTTACTTGAGCGTGCTGCTCGTGTTAACGCTGACTACGTAGAAGCATTTACTAAAGGTGAAGTGAAAGGCCAAACTGGTTCATTGACTGCTCTGCCAATCATTGAAACTCAAGCGGGTGACGTTTCTGCATTCGTACCAACTAACGTAATTTCGATTACTGATGGTCAGATCTTCCTGGAATCTAACCTGTTTAACTCTGGTATTCGTCCAGCGGTTAACCCAGGTATTTCAGTATCTCGTGTTGGTGGTGCTGCTCAGACTAAAATCATTAAGAAACTGTCTGGTGGTATCCGTACAGCACTGGCTCAATACCGTGAACTGGCAGCGTTTGCTCAGTTTGCTTCCGACCTCGATGACGCAACTCGTAAACAGTTGAGCCACGGTCAGAAAGTAACTGAACTGCTGAAACAGAAACAGTATGCACCAATGTCAGTAGCAGAGCAGGCACTGTCTCTGTTCGCTGCAGAACGTGGATATCTGGACGATGTTGAGTTAGCGAAAGTTTGTGCATTCGAAGCTGCGTTAGTTTCATTTGCACAGCGCGAGCATGCTGACCTTATGAACGAAATTGGTCTGGCGGGCAAATATAACGATGATATCGAAGCTAAGTTGAATAAACTGCTCGAGTCATTCAAAGCCACCCAGTCCTGGTAATACTATTCGGCCCGTGAATTTTTATGGGCCGTTTGGTTAATAAGGAGAAGCAGAAATGGCCGGCGCAAAAGAGATACGTTCCAAGATTGGAAGCGTGCAAAACACGCAGAAGATCACTAAAGCGATGGAAATGGTCGCGGCGTCCAAAATGCGTAAAACGCAGGAACGCATGGCGGCCAGCCGTCCTTATGCAGAAACCATGCGCAGTGTGATTGGTCACCTTGCATTAGGTAATCTGGAATATAAGCACCCATATCTCGAAGAGCGCGAAGTTAAGCGCGTCGGGTATTTGGTTGTTTCAACAGACCGTGGTCTGTGTGGTGGTTTGAACGTTAACCTGTTCAAAAAACTGCTGGCAGATATGAAAGTATGGTCTGAGAAAAACGTTCAGGTTGATTTGGCTTTAATCGGTTCTAAAGCGGTAGCATTCTTCGGTTCTGTAGGCGGCAATGTCGTTTCACAAGTAACCGGAATGGGGGATAACCCGACCCTTTCTGACCTGATTGGCCCAGTTAACTCTATGCTACAAGCCTATGATGAAGGGCGTTTAGATAAACTGTATGTGGTGAACAACAAGTTCGTCAATACAATGTCTCAAGAGCCAACCATTCTTCAGTTACTGCCATTGCCTGAAAGCGATGACGAAACACTGAAGAAGAAATCTTGGGATTATTTATATGAACCCGATCCTAAGGCGTTGCTGGATACCCTGTTGCGTCGTTATATCGAGTCGCAGGTTTATCAGGGCGTCGTTGAAAACCTAGCTAGTGAGCAGGCCGCTCGAATGGTAGCGATGAAAGCCGCTACAGATAACGGTGGCGAACTGATCAAAGAGTTGCAGTTGGTTTACAACAAAGCTCGTCAGGCCAGCATTACTCAGGAACTGACCGAGATCGTTTCTGGTGCTGCCGCGGTTTAACAGCTAGGTTTACGAATTACGTAGAGGATTCAAGATGGCTACTGGAAAGATTATCCAGGTAATCGGCGCCGTTGTGGACGTCGAGTTCCCTCAAGATAACGTACCAAAAGTGTACGATGCTCTTGAGGTTATTAACGGTAAAGAAAAACTGGTGTTGGAAGTTCAACAACAGTTAGGTGGTGGTGTTGTCCGTTGTATCGCAATGGGTACATCTGACGGCCTGAGCCGTGGTTTAGAAGTTGTAAACCTAGAGCACCCAATCGAAGTACCAGTCGGTAAAGCAACTCTGGGACGTATCATGAACGTTCTGGGTGAACCAATCGACATGAAAGGTGATATCGGCGAAGAAGAGCGCTGGTCTATTCACCGTTCTGCACCAAGCTACGAAGAGTTAGCTAACTCAACTGAACTGCTGGAAACCGGTATCAAAGTAATGGACTTAATCTGTCCATTCGCGAAAGGTGGTAAAGTAGGTCTGTTCGGTGGTGCGGGTGTTGGTAAAACAGTAAACATGATGGAACTGATCCGTAACATCGCGATTGAGCACTCAGGTTACTCAGTGTTCGCCGGTGTTGGTGAGCGTACCCGTGAAGGTAACGACTTCTATCATGAAATGACTGACTCAAACGTTCTGGATAAAGTATCACTGGTTTATGGCCAGATGAACGAGCCACCAGGAAACCGTCTGCGTGTTGCGCTGACTGGTCTGACTATGGCTGAAAAATTCCGTGACGAAGGTCGTGACGTACTGCTGTTCGTTGACAACATTTATCGTTATACACTGGCAGGTACTGAAGTATCAGCACTGTTAGGTCGTATGCCATCAGCGGTAGGTTACCAACCAACGCTGGCGGAAGAGATGGGTGTTCTGCAAGAACGTATTACCTCAACTCAAACTGGTTCTATCACTTCCGTTCAAGCGGTTTACGTTCCTGCGGATGACTTGACTGACCCATCACCAGCAACCACCTTTGCTCACTTAGACGCAACCGTAGTTCTGAGCCGTCAAATCGCATCTCTGGGTATCTACCCTGCGGTTGACCCTCTGGATTCTACCAGCCGTCAATTAGACCCACTGGTAGTTGGTCAAGAGCATTATGATGTTGCTCGTGGCGTTCAGTCTATTCTGCAACGTTACCAAGAACTGAAAGATATCATTGCAATCCTGGGTATGGATGAACTGTCTGAAGAAGACAAACTGGTTGTTGCTCGTGCTCGTAAGATCCAGCGCTTCCTGTCTCAACCATTCTTCGTTGCAGAAGTCTTTACCGGTTCACCAGGTAAGTTCGTTTCTCTGAAAGACACTATCCGTGGCTTCAGCGGCATCCTGAACGGTGATTACGACCACCTGCCAGAACAAGCGTTCTACATGGTTGGTACCATTGAAGAAGCTGTGGAAAAAGCGAAAAAGCTTTAATCCATCTGACGAGAGGTTGATATGGTAGCTGCAATGACATACTACCTGAAAGTAGTAAGCGCGGAAAAACAGATGTTTGAAGGCTTAGTACAAAAAATTCAGGTGACAGGTAGTGAAGGTGAGTTGGGGATTTATCCGCAGCATACCCCGCTGCTGACTGCCATAAAACCGGGCATGGTACGCATTACGAAGCAGTTTGGTGAAGAAGAACTAATTTACCTCTCCGGTGGTATCTTAGAAGTTCAACCAACAGGTGTTATCGTACTCGCTGATACAGCGATCCGTGGTAAAGATTTAGACGAAGCTCGTGCAGTGGAAGCTAAACGCAAAGCGGAAGAACATGTCCGCAAAGCACACGGCGATGTTGATTATGCTCAGGCATCAGCAGAACTTGCAAAAGCAATAGCGAAACTTCGAGTTATCGAGTTAACTAAAAAGCTTATGTAATGATAGCAATATAGAAAAAGCCAGTTAGTTTGACTAACTGGCTTTTTTATTTGTGCGAAATATGTAGTAATTTATACAGGAAATAGGTTTACTTTCACCCCAAAGTTGGAGTTTCAGGAAAATATGACTGTGCAAAGAAAAAGTGTCGTGATTTTAGCTGCCGGTAAAGGCACACGGATGTATTCAGACTTACCTAAAGTTCTGCATTTACTCGCAGGTAAACCAATGGTTCAGCATGTGATTGATACTGCGAAATCAATTGGTGCGTCGGATATTCATCTGGTATACGGGCATGGCGGTGATTTACTGAAAGAAAAACTGGGTGAACAAAACCTCAATTGGGTTCTGCAAGCGGAGCAACTGGGTACCGGTCATGCGATGCAGCAAGCCGCTCCACACTTCCAAGATGATGAAGACATTGTCATGCTTTATGGCGATGTACCGCTGATCGCCAAAGACACATTACAACGACTGGTAGAAGCTAAACCGGAAGGTGGCATTGGTTTACTCACCGTTATCCTCGATAACCCAGCCGGTTATGGTCGTATTATCCGCGAAAACGGCGAGGTTGTTGGTATCATCGAGCAGAAAGATGCCAGTGAAGAACAGCGTAAAATCCAAGAAATCAACACCGGTATTATGGTCGCAAGCGGTAAAGACTTTAACCGCTGGCTGGGCCAACTGAACAATAACAATGCCCAAGGTGAATATTACATCACTGACATCATTGCCCTTGCTCATAAAGAGGGTAATAAAATTGCGACCGTTCACCCAAGTCATCTTAGTGAAATGGAAGGGGTTAATAACCGTCTGCAATTAGCGGCATTAGAGCGTATCTACCAAAAAGAACAAGCGGAAAAACTACTGTTAGCGGGTGTGATGCTTATCGATCCTGCACGTTTTGATATTCGCGGAACCCTAACTCATGGTCACGATGTGGTGATCGACACCAACGTGATTATCGAAGGTAATGTGACGCTGGGTAATAATGTTCAGATCCAAACTGGCTGCGTATTGAGAAACTGTGTGATTGGCGATAATTCAATTATCAGCCCATACTCAGTGATTGAAAATTCTGAATTATCCACGGAATGTACTGTTGGACCTTTCGCTCGTTTACGCCCTGGTGCTAAATTAGCGGCGAAGTCCCATGTGGGTAACTTTGTTGAAATGAAAAATTCCACGCTGGGCTTAGGCTCTAAAGCGGGACACTTAAGCTATCTGGGTGATGCTCAGATTGGTGATAACGTGAACATCGGTGCAGGTACCATTACTTGTAACTATGATGGCGCTAATAAATTTAAAACAGTCATTGGTGATGATGTATTTGTGGGTTCAGATACGCAATTAGTCGCACCAGTGAATATTGCAAATGGTGCAACCATTGGCGCTGGTACCACAGTCACCCGTGATGTTAACGAAGGTGAGCTGGTGGTGAGCCGCGTGAAACAGACTCACATTAAAAACTGGCAGCGCCCAGTAAAGAAAAAATAAGTAAATAAAACATAAGTAAATAGAGAGGAGAGATATTCAAGTCTCTCCTATGATTAGCTATGAACGAATTAGTTATCTAAGAATTAGCAGTCTAAGCAATGTCGGTCAGTATTTTTTTATATAAAAATCGCTACAAAGTAGCAAACAAATAAAACAATAAAATTCCCCGTTTCTACAAGGCTGGGGGACAGCGAAAGCTGAACAATAATCAGGTTGCGACAATAAGAAGGGAAATCCCCTTTATTTAGGAATAACTTAATATGTGTGGAATTGTTGGTGCTGTCGCACAACGTGATATCGCGGAAATTCTGTTAGAAGGTCTTCGCCGTTTAGAATACCGTGGTTATGACTCTGCGGGTATGGCGGTGGTTGATCATGAAGGTCATCTGCAACGCTTACGTGAAGTCGGCAAAGTACAAATGCTGGCGGAAGAAGCAGAAAAACATCCTGTTTCTGGCGGAACAGGTATCGCGCATACCCGCTGGGCGACTCATGGTATTCCAAGCGAGCGTAACGCTCACCCTCATACCTCGGGCTACATTGCCGTTGTTCATAACGGAATTATCGAGAACTATTTAGAACTGAAAGAAGAGCTGAAAAAACTTGGCTATATCTTTAGTTCAGACACTGACACTGAAGTGATTGCGCACCTTGTTCATCATGAACAGCAGCAAGGCGGCACATTACTGGAAGTGGTTCAGCGCGTGATCCCGCAATTACGTGGCGCTTATGGCACCGTGATTATGGATAGCCGCAACCCAGAATTATTAGTCGCAGCACGCTCTGGTAGCCCGTTGGTTATCGGTCTGGGTGTTGGTGAAAACTTCTTAGCTTCTGACCAACTGGCATTATTGCCTGTGACTCGTCGTTTTATCTACCTCGAAGAAGGGGATATTGCGGAAGTTACTCGTCGCACTGTGCGTATTTTTGATAAGCAAGGCGCACCAGTTGAACGTGAGCAAATCGAATCGAATGTTCAATACGATGCAGGTGATAAAGGCGCATACCGCCATTACATGCAAAAAGAGATCTATGAACAGCCGATGGCGATTAAAAACACTCTTGAAGGGCGTTTTAACCAAGACAATGGTATTGACCTGAGCGAATTAGGTCCGAAAGCCAGCGAAATACTGTCTAAAGTTGACCATATCCAAATCGTCGCCTGCGGAACTTCGTACAACGCAGGTATGGTTGCGCGTTACTGGTTTGAATCACTGGCGGGTATCCCTTGTGACGTGGAAATTGCGTCTGAATACCGTTACCGCAAACCAGCACACCGTAAAGGCAGCTTGATGATCACCATTTCCCAATCAGGGGAAACGGCGGATACCTTAGCTGCTCTGCGCTTGTCTAAAGAACTGGGTTACTTAACGTCTCTAGCGATTTGTAACGTTGGCGCATCTTCATTAGTCCGCGAATCTGAGTTTTCGCTGATGACTAAAGCGGGTGCTGAAATTGGCGTTGCCTCCACTAAAGCATTCACAACCCAGTTAACGGTATTGTTGATGCTTGTGGCGTATATGGGACGCCTGAAAGGGGCGAACCCAGAACTGGAAGAGCGCATTGCTCATGCACTTCACGCACTGCCTGCTCGCATTGAAAGCATGCTGTCTCAAGACAAAGTGATTGAAGCGTTAGCTGAAGATTTCTCAGACAAAAACCACGCGCTGTTCTTAGGTCGTGGTGATCAGTTCCCTATCGCTGTTGAAGGCGCACTGAAACTGAAAGAGATTTCGTATATCCACGCCGAAGCGTATGCGGCAGGCGAATTAAAACATGGCCCATTAGCATTAATTGATGCGGATATGCCAGTGATCATCATCGCACCGAACAACGAACTGTTAGAGAAGTTGAAATCTAACATTGAAGAAGTTCGCGCTCGTGGCGGTTTACTGTATGTGTTCGCTGACCAAGATGCTGGCTTTGTGGCAAGTGAAAATATGAAAATTATTTCTCTGCCGCATGTGGAAGAGCTGATTGCCCCAATTTTCTACACTGTGCCACTGCAGTTACTGTCTTACCATGTTGCGTTAATCAAAGGGACTGATGTCGATCAGCCGCGTAACTTGGCAAAATCAGTGACTGTTGAGTAATCGCACTCTGATTTAAAAATCCAGCCGGTGTCCTGTAAAAGTACACCGGCTTTTTATTGCCCCTTTATTCTTATTCGCCATTAAAATTTCCTCGCTGAACTATAACAATCCGATGCTAATTAGTTGCTTTTGCATGCATCTATTCGCTATCGATTTCACGTATACTTAATTTTCTTGATGCAGTATTGAGCAATAATAAACAACAATAAAAATCAGTAGAAGGCGACGGGGATGGCAGATATTGAATGGTTGAGTGCGGTTGTCATCGCAATCACGATAGGGTTTTGGGCGACAGGAAAATTACCGGAGTATTTGGTCGCATTACTGTTTTTAGCGGCAGCAGCATGCTTACATTTAGCACCAACCAATGTGATTTTCTCAGGGTTTACCTCAGAAGCATTTTGGTTAGTTTTAAGCGGCTTTATCCTTGGGTTTGCCATCAATAAAGTGGGGCTGGCGGAACGTATTGCTCAGCATATCTCAGGGCGTTTCACCAAATCGTGGCTCACATTGATCATTGGCGTAGTGCTCCTCGCCTATGGATTGGCATTTATTATGCCGTCGAATATGGGGCGAATTGCGTTACTGATGCCGATTGTAATGGCAATTGCGGATAAAGTTGGGCTAGAAAGTGGCAGCCGAGGGCGTATCGGGTTAGCGCTGGCGGTCGGTTTCGGTACCTTCCAACTTTCTGCAACTGTACTGCCTGCGAACGTTCCCAACCTCGTCATGGCGGGGGCGATAGAAACCACTTATCACCTTAAACTTTCCTACTTGAATTACCTGTTTCTGCATATGCCAATCTTAGGGCTGATTAAAGGCACGATGGTGGTGCTATGTATCTATTTTCTGTTTCCTGCCAAATTGCAGCAGGTGGTTGAGCAAAAAACCTTACCGCCGATGAGCCGCGATGAGAAAAAGCTCGGTATTGTGCTGGCGGTTACGTTGCTTTTCTGGATCACGGATACCACTCACGGCATTTCACCGGCATGGGTGGGATTAGTCGCGGCATGTTTCTGTTTACTGCCTAAAGTCGGTTTTGTCACCAATGACGAGTTTGTTAAAGCCGTGAATATCCGCACCTGTATTTATGTCGCAGGGATTTTGAGCCTAGCAACATTGGTGAGTTATTCCAATGTTGGAATGGTGGTTGGTACTTACTTACAAAAGTTGCTGCCACTTGATCCAAATAGCCCATTCATGGATTTTGGTAGCTTAGTAGGACTGACCAGTGGATTAAACTTTGTGGTGACGGCAAACGGCGTTCCAGCACTGTATACCCCGTTAGCGGAATCTCTCTCTAATGCCACGGGCTTACCGCTAATTGCGGTTCTCATGGTACAAGTCATCGGTTATTCGACACCCTTATTGCCTTATCAAGCGTCTCCGATTGTTGTCGCGATGGGAATGGGCAAAGTGCCTTTAATGGATGGCGTAAGGCTGTGTCTGATTTTGTTTATTTTGACCTTTTTCCTCTTGGTGCCGCTGGATTATTTCTGGTTTAAATTATTGGGTGTGATCCCTTAGTGAAAAAAGGTCGGCATTTTTTACAATGCCGACCTTTTTCAATGAAGCATGGCAGTATTAAGAGGAGCTTAGTAACTCTATGCATGCCCCTTTAAACAAAACCGTGCTGTTAGGCTCACTATTTTCGGTGATCAAAATCTCGCTACTGTTTTTGATCATTTTCCACTCGGTTGGGGTGAGTAAGCGAGTGGACTGCAATTCATCAAAACGTCCCAGTAGTGAAATTTCCCCTGTTACCTTGTCCTTAGCCCAAATCATCGCATTTTCCAGATGACTTTCTGGTAATGGATATTGGCTGTTCCATTCCAATTGAAGGCGTGATTTTCCGGGTTTATTCCCTTTGTATGCCATCAGTACAAAATGGTCATTTCTCTCTTGAGATGACATGGTAGCGATATAGCTCGGCGTAGCAACTTGAGGGGTTGGTTGTAGTAACATCATGCTGGAAAACACGAACAAAAAGAGAGAACACCCCCATGGGATGAGTGACCATTTATATCGCCAAATATGGTGATAAAAAGGCATTTTTTCTTTTTTACTGATCACTGATTCGATATCTTTCCATACCCATGATGGTGGCTTATCTACTGCCATTGGTTCTAGCCTATAAAGGTATGCATGCCACTGTACGACTAATTCAGCCCAAGAGGTATCGTTAGCCATCAAGGATTCTAAGCGCTTTCTGGCGTTGGTTGATAATGTGCCGAGCACGTACTGGCTCACCAAATGTTCGCGTATGGCTGGGTTGCTATAACGAAGTGGTGTTAGGCGCTTATGCATTGTTTTAGCTCCTTTAAGCCTCGTCGTATCCATGATTTGATAGTGCCTAGAGGGTGAGCAAGGCGCTTGACGATTTCTTCATGAGAATAACCATGAATATAAGCAAGCTTTATGGCTTGCTGTTTTTCAGTCGTGAGCGCGAGAAAACAACGGTCAAGCTTTTGTGAAGCTTCAGGTACAGGGTCATCAATAGCAATCTCTGGGGAGAGATCTATATTTTCGAACTTCGGCATTCGCCCTTGTTTTCTAACATGATCTATCGCTAAATTACGCATTAACTGACAGCTCCATGCCCAAGGCGATATCACATAATGGCTCGATGCAGAGAACCAGATCTTGAGATATCCTTCATGCAAAAGATCCGCCGCTATGTCACGATCGGCGACGATATTGACCAACAGCCCATATAATTTACGATTTGTTAGACCATAAAATCGCTCAAAAGCGTGCTGATCTCCCAGTTTTATCTGCGAAAATAACGTTTCTAGCTCATTGCTTTCTTCGCTCACGTTCACCTCATAACGTTATGGCAAAACAACCAAGTTCCAAGCATTTGCCACTTTATCGCCAGTGATATCGCCCGGTTTCTGATCGTTTATCCATGTATACAATGGCTTGCCTTGGTAAGCCCATTGATAGGTACCATCTTGGCGAGAGACAACGCTAAATGGAGCACTGGATACATCACCTTGTTGTGCCGCTAATGGTGGCCACTTAATCGCGCAATCACCATTACATGATGATAGTCCATCACTGTCTTTAGTGAAGGTATAGAGCGACATCTTCGCTTTATTGGTTAAAACCTTACCGCTATCGGTGCTATATACATTGATGGGTATGCTGTCAGCTCGAGCAATTGACCAAATATTTTTAATGCCTGCACCAGTAATATCACCGGGTTTTTGATCTTTACTCCACAAATAGAGAGGCTGGTGGTTCATTGCCCACTGCATTTTGCCATCTTTACGTTGGATTTTATTTAAACCAGGCAGGGATGACGTTTCATCGCTCACTAATAATGGTGGCCAGAGTTTGGCGCAATCATCATAGCAAACGGATTGATCGGGTTTATCATTATCAAAGTAATAGAGTGTCATACCTTGGTTATTGGTGTAAACCTGACCTAGCGTGGTTTGTTTAGTTGAAATATCGGAGGCTGCTGCCGAGAAGGCAAACAGGCTTAACAGTGTGGCTGCGATGCGAATGTTCATTATTATTTCCTTGTTGTATGGGTTTCAATAAGAGAGACGACAAGGACATGAATTTGGATGCAGGGAATTGAAAATATTTTTTAGGACGGTTTTTGATCAAAAAAGACCTGATAATGTTGATTATCAGGTCGAAAAAGCGCAATAAAACGATGTAAAAAATCTTACAAGAAGGCTTTATACGGCAATTCAGGTTCGTTTTTAAAGATATCTTGGAAGCCTCTGAAATGCTGATAATGCATGCGTCCTTTATCGGTTGGGTAGGTATATTTCCCGCCAACTTGCCAGAAGAATGGGGCAAATTTATATTGTAGGCGCTCTTTTTTCATATTCCATAACACTTCAATTTCACGAGGGTCATTTTGGAAGTTAGCCCAAATGTCGTGGTGGAATGGGATAACCGTCGTGCAATCTAATGATTCTGCGGCACGCAAAATATCGGAAGAGGTCATTTTGTCAGTAACACCGCGCGGGTTTTCACCGTAAGAAAGCAGAGCAACATCGATATTGTAGCGGTTGCCGTGCGCTGCATAGTAGTTGGAATAGTGAGAATCTCCAGAGTGATACAGAGAGCCGCCAGTTGTTTCAATTAAGTAGTTCACGGCACGCTCGTCCATGCCATCCAAAATGGCTTTATCATAGGAAGAAACGCCTTTTGGTAAGGTCACTAACGCTGTACGGTCGAATGAATCCAAAACGCGAATTTTCATATCACCGATTTCAATCACATCACCCACTTTGGCCACAATGCAGCGATCTTCCGGTACGCCCCAACCTGTCCATAGGTTTACACAGGCTTGTGGACCAATAAATTTAACGTGGTCTCCGCAATTTTGTAGCACTGCCGCAGCAACGTTGACATCAATATGGTCAGCGTGGTCATGGGATGCCAAAATGGCATCGACATCTTTGATAGCGAAAGGGTCGAGCGGAAAAATCGCGGTACGTAAGTTGGGTTGCAGGGCTTCAACACCGCCCATACGCATCATTTGATGCTGCTGATTCATCAGTGGATTTTTCTGGGTTTTTTTACCTGTGCCACACCAAAAGTCGATGGAAATGTTAGTGTTACCTTCGCTTTTCAACCAAAGACCTGTACAACCCAGCCACCACATAGAAAATGTGTTTGGTTCTACAACGGTTTTTTCGATCTCTTCATTGAGCCAGGTTCCCCACTCAGGGAATGTGCTTAAAATCCAAGATTCACGGGTAATTTCATTTACTTTACTCATAGCAACACCTTTCCTATCTAGAATTTCAAATGTAAGGGATTAGCGCCTTATTCATGAAAATAAGGCGAAATACAGAATAAATTTGTTAATTCGTTGAATTAGATAGTTAATCTAATTATACAAGGATGACTTGCGTGCCTTGAGCTTCGATGGTTTTGATAATTTTGGGGTCGGCGTTCTTACCAGTGATGAGATAGTCAATTTTTTCGGCAGGGCAAAATAGCATGCCCGTTCGACTTCCAACTTTTGAGCTATCCACAACGACAACCAATTTATCAATACGATCTAGCATCTGTTGCTCTGCGACCGCAGTCAGCATATCTGTTTTGTACAGCCCTGTTTCGGTTAAACCTTTCCCTGAAGTAAACATCCAGTTACCGGCATATCCCATCAATGTGCTTAATGCAGGATTGAGGAAAATACCTTGTGTTCGGTTATATTGCCCGCCAATTAGAATCACATCTTCATGCTCTTCTTCAATCAAGTAGCTGGCGAGGGGGAAATAGTTCGTCACTATCTGAACCCCTTTTCCACACAGTTGCTGTCCTAGCAAAAATGCAGTGGATCCACAGTTGATAACGGCGCTATCTCCCGGTTGGCAAAGTTCTGCCGCTTTCATGGCGATTTGTGACTTTTCTTCATAATGGTCGGTACAGTTGATATTCAGCGGTGACCATCTGAGTCTTTTTTCTTCAATGCGCTCTGCACCATTACGTATTTTTTTGAGTTTGCCTTGCTCATCCAGTTTGGCGATATCTCGACGAGCTGTTGCGGGCGAGATATCAAAATGTTTTGTAATAAAAGATACGTTAATGATTTGATTTTCTTTCAATAAAGACAATATTTCATGATGTCTTTGTGTCTCATTCATGTGTAGCGCCTTATTTCTGTATAATCATTTTTCGTCTTTAGTGATGATTATTATAATCACAGTATCATGACTACTTTTGACTCAAAATGATTGAATTTGATTCTATATGATCATGGTGAAAATTGTCAACTCACTAAATACAAAAATTACCCAAGCCAATTTAATTCTTTAACTATATGTAAATATTGATTTTTACTATATTTGTTGTGATCGGCTCAACAAATGTAGGGTTTTTTGCTAGTCAAAAAGTGTCACTTCAAATAATCATTAATGAGCAATTGGTGATTACTTATGATTACAAAATGTATTTGAGTGATTGAATTGATGAACTGTTTGATTATAGCGTGAGAATGCTTGTCTGTGATCAGGGTAATGTAATTTTAAATAAGATAATAATTCACACTAAATTTGATTTAGGGGTAAAAATATGGATTTTCTGTATGACTCATTCTATATTTTTTACAGCCAAGTGATGACCAAAGCCCCGTTATTACTGGGTTTAGTGACATTGATTGGCTACTGGCTTCTAAAGAGAGATGGCACAACCATCCTGAAAGGAACCATAAAAACGATTGTCGGCTTTATGTTAGTGCAAGTGGGAGCCGATACATTAGTCTCAAGCTTCAAACCTGTCATTGCAAAAATGTCAGAATATCATCACATTACCGGTTCAGTTATTGACCCTTATACCTCAATGATGGCCACCATGGAAACCATGGGGGATAACTATTCATGGGTTGGGTATACTGTGTTGATTGCATTGGCGATTAATATTCTTTTGGTGCTTTTCCGCCGTATCACGGGGATCCGAACCATTATGCTGACGGGGCATATCATGTTCCAGCAAGCGGGATTGATCGCGGTATTCTATTTTGTGCTGGGTACTAGCATGTGGGAAACCATTATTTACTCAGCCGTTCTCATGGCACTGTATTGGAGCATTTCATCCAATATTATGTTTAAGCCAACGGAATCTGTCACGGGGGGAGCTGGGTTTTCAATCGGTCACCAGCAGCAAGTCGCATCATGGGTTGCCACTAAAATTGCCCATAAACTCGGTGATAAAAACGATAGCGTTGATAATCTTAAACTACCGAAATGGCTACATATTTTCCATGATAGTATCGCAGCCACCGCGATTGTAATGACCGTTTTCTTCGGCATCATTCTTCTTTCCTTTGGGTTAACTAACTTGCAAGAAATGGCAGGGAAAACCCATTGGAGCATCTATATTCTCGAAACCGGTTTGAAATTCGCGGTTGCCATTCAGATTATTGTTACCGGCGTGCGGATGTTTGTTGCCGAGCTTTCTGAAGCGTTTAAAGGGATTTCCGAGCGCGTTATTCCTAACGCAGTACTTGCCATTGACTGTGCGGCAATTTACGCCTTCTCTCCAAATGCCATGGTATTCGGCTTTATGTGGGGGGCGTTGGGGCAGTTTACTGCGGTATTGATTATGTTGGGATTAAGCTCCCCGATCATGATTATTCCCGGCTTTATCCCGATGTTCTTCTCCAACGCGACAATTGGGGTATTTGCCAACCATTTCGGTGGCTGGAAAGCAGTCATGAAAATCTGTTTCGTTATGGGGATCATTGAAGTTGTTGGCTCTGCATGGGCGATTTCATTATTTAGCCAGCAAGGAACGGATTTTAGCGGTTGGATGGGTATGGCAGATTGGGCGTTAGTGTTCCCACCAGTGATGCAGGGGCTTTCCTTCTCTAAATATTTCTTCTTTGTCTTGATTGGACTGTCATTTGTTTACATGTATTTTGCATCGAAAAGATTGCGTGCGGAAGAAGATGCACAAGCCGCTGCGGCAGCAGAGCCACAAGTGGAGCTGAGTGTTGAAAATACGTCAGTTGAAGCAACAGAACAGCCTATTTTAACGCGTGCTAGACCTGTCAGTATTCTCGCCGTGTGTGGTAATGGGCAAGGTTCATCGATGATGATGAAAATGAAAATTGCTAAGTACCTTGAAGGTAAAGGTATTCCTCATGTGATGGATTCCTGCGCGGTTTCTGATTACAAATCAAAGTTAGCGAATACAGACATTATTGTTTCTTCCAAGCATCTCTCTTCTGAAATGGATGCGGGGGAAGGTAAATTCGTACTGGGTGTGCAGAATATGTTAAATCCCAACTCATTCGGCGATGAATTACTGGCAATTATTCATAATAACTTTAGTGAGTCGAAATAAATCCAATAACTAAATTTGTCATGGGGATTCAGTGATGAATATCCATGACTATAGGAGAGCAATGCCATGGGTTTCAAACAATCTCTAATGGATAACAACTCCATTAAATTACATGCCTCAGCGGATAATTGGCAGGATGCGATTAAGATTGGCACCGATATGCTCATCGCATCTGGGGCGATTTTGCCGGATTACCATGAAGCCATTATTAGCAGCGTCAAAGAGTTAGGCCCTTATATCTGTATTGCACCTAATTTAGCCTTACCTCATGCTCGCCCAGAAAATGGCGTTTTAAAAACCGCATTTGCCTTGGTGACATTAAAAGAACCGATTGTATTTGATGGGGAAAGTGAGCCTGTGGATGTCCTTATTACACTTGCGGGTAGTTCTTCTGATGAACATATGGAAGGCTTAATGGAAGTGACTCAAGTACTGGATGATGAAGAGAGTGAAACGGGGATTGACCTCGATAAAATTCGCCGCTGCACCAGTGCCGATGAGGTCTATCAGGTGATTGATGCCGCATTGGCTTAAGCCGTTATTCACCAGATACCCGATTTAATCTAAAACACTAGGATAATCAAATGACTAAACCTTTAATTCAAATTGCATTAGACCAAACCAATCTGAAAGATGCGCTGGCGGTTGCTGATAATGTGGAGTCTTTTGTTGATGTGATTGAAATTGGCACTATTTTGGCTTTTGCGGAAGGTATGAATGCAGTTTCAACCCTACGTAAAAATCATCCATCACACATTATTGTGTGCGATATGAAAACCACGGATGGCGGTGCGATTTTATCGAAAATGGCGTTCGAAGCAGGCGCGGATTGGATCACGGTTTCGGCAGCAGCACATATTGCCACTATCACTGCGTGTAAAAAAGTGGCGGATGAATTTGGTCGTGAAATTCAAATTGAACTGTATGGCAACTGGACATTAGACGATGCGCAGCGCTGGGTGAATTTAGGAATCAAACAGGCGATTTACCACCGTTCTCGTGATGCTGAGTTAGCTGGAGTGGGCTGGGGGCCTGAAGATCTCATCAAAATGCGCCAACTTTCTGATTTAGGACTCGAATTGTCGATAACTGGCGGGATTGTGCCAGAAGATATTCACCTTTTCGAAGGCATCAAAGCTAAAGCCTTTATTGCTGGGCGTGCATTGGTTGGGGAAAAAGGAAAAGCCACCGCAGAAGCATTGCGTGAACAAATTGCTCGTTTCTGGTAATTGGTATTGATAAATATCCCCTCGAAATCACCGAGGGGATATTGTTTTTGGTTTATAAGCGTTTACTTGGAAGTAGCATTACAGCAATACCGCCTATTACCGTCATTGCAGAGAATGCAGCAAAGTTCCAACTGCTGGCGACACCAAGGCTGGCAATATAAGCCCCGAACATGGGGCCGGACATGGCACCTACACGGGAGATACTCATTGTCCAACCTGTTGCGGATGCCCGCACACTGGATGGATAGAAATGGGCGACATAGCCCGTCAAAATTAATGGTGCAGAAATACAGCCAATCCCCGCGAGACCCACAAGTAAATAATTCATATAAATATTTTGCTTGAAGACCATCAATCCAATACCCATCGCGCCTAGCATAAAGAAGAAGGCAACTGTGCCGCGAGCACCACATTTATCGGCGACTTTCCCGAGGAATAACCCACCTAGCGCAGAAGATAAACTGAACACGACTAAAAAGGTTAAGCTGGAGCCGAGATCATAACCTTCTTTGCGCATAATGGATGGCAGCCACGTATTTAAGCCGTAAACGATAAATCCACCACAAAACAGTGCGACCCAAAAACAGCAGGTTGCTCGCAGGTAATCTTTGGAAAAGATAATCGCGACCACTTCTTTTAAGCTACGGGAAGATTGTTTTTCTTGTTTCACGGGTTCGTGATAAGCGACTTCAAGTTTCTCCGCTAGTTTTCTCGCCTTTTCGTGTTGCCCTCGGTTATTGAGGTATTCAATAGACTCAGGTAACAGGCGGGACATTGGCCAAATTAATAATAAAGGTAATGACCCGACCATCATTACGCCACGCCATCCAAATTGGCTAAGAATAGCAATCGCCACTAATGCGGCACATAAGATACCCAGAGAGTAACCTGAGTACATAATGGCATAGTTAAACGACCGTTTTTCTGTTGGTGAATATTCAATTGTGAGAGCGGCGGCAACGGGGATCACGCCCCCAAGTCCGACTCCACCGATAAAACGCATTAATCCAAAAAACCAAGGTGTTGGCGCTAAAGCGGTGGCTAACATGGTGGACGAAAACAGCGTAACGCAGATTAATAGCATGCGTCGTCGACCATATAACTCGCTTAACGTTCCGATAATAAAAGCACCAAAGAACATTCCCACGAGGGTGTAACTGCTTAAGGCACCTAATTCAATAGGCGTTAAATTCCACTCTTTGTATTCAGAGAGTGTGGGTAAAACCGCACCCATCACCCCCACGTCATAACCTTCAAATAAAATGCTTAGCCAGCAAACCAGCATGACTTTAAAGGTCGTGCGTTTTGAGGAGACAGATGTAATTTCAGATGTTTGTATTGTCATAAATCACTCTCTAATCGTTATTCGACCGATATTTTTTTAATGGCAAGTACGTATATTTTTAAATCTGAAAAGCCGACATTACACTTTACTTTTTTAAGTTAAATCACAATAGAAATGTTAATTAAATGTACAATAAATGCAGAAATAGGATATTTTTTGCAGTTTTTGTTTTTTGATTAAATATTAGTAAAACTTAAGATTGCTCGCTATTTTTGTTTCTATTCTTAAGAATGAAAATGTTTTCCTATATTGATTCCATGGAGAAATTAAAAATAACAATAAAGATACACTGCATTGATTTTACTGTTATTTTAAATAAAGTAACGCAGGGTTATATTTATAGATAATAAGACTTTCGCTAGATTGTTAATATGTTTATAGCTTGTTTTTTTATTTTAAATATTAGTGTTAAATATTGAACAGATTAAGTGTGAATATCCAAAAAATGTAATTTAATATTTATTTGACATAAATTTAACATGTGAATAATATTCGATGAGTTTGATTTTTGAACAATACCAAATGCAGGTAAATCGAAAATAAAATCGGAGAATTATTATGATAAAGCCATATGGTGTAGTGGGTTTAGTACCAACAACGTGGGGAATAAAAACGCGTAGCGATATTATGAAAAATATCGACCATCTTGAGGAGCTATCTCACGGTGCGCTGTGGCTATCTTCATTGGATCTCCCGGTTCGTTTACTTGTCCTCCCTGAGGGGGCTTTACAAGGTTTCAACGATGAAGCATTGGATTTACCTATTGCTGAATTTTTAAAAGATGGCGCGATTGATATCCCAGGCCCAGAGACTGACAGATTGGGTGAATTAGCGAAATCTCAAAATGTGTACATCATGGCGCAAGCAAAAACCCGTGACCCAGATTGGCCGGGTATTATGTTTAACGTTGGGTTTATTATTGATCCCAAAGGCAACATTATCCTGAAGCACTATAAAATGTCCTCTTTGCTGCCGTGTGAACGTTCGGCATCGCCTCATGATCTGTACGATGAGTGGATAAAAAAATATGGGCGTTCATTACAATCTTTCTGGCCAGTTGTTGATACTGAAATTGGCCGATTAGGGATAATGATGGCCATGGAAGGAAACTTCCCTGAAAACGGCCGTGGTCTGGCATTAAATGGGGCAGAAGTAGTGTATCGCGCCTCATTACCGACACCATTTACTGAAAATGACCTATTTGAAATTTCTAACCGCGCCCGTGCGTTAGAAAATAACTTTTATGTAGTGGCACCGAATATTGGCTCAATGTATATGTTCCCAACCACACAAGCGCCAATTGACTGTGGTGGTGGTCGATCGCTGATTGTGGACTACAAGGGTAAAATTGTGGGTAAACAAGAGGATACTAACGGTTCTACCTATGTTTATGGGGTCATTGATATCGAAGCGATGCGCCATCACCGCGCAAATGCCTCAGTAAGTAATTGGTTAAAAGACATTCGAACTGAATGCGCTCAGCTCATTTATGAAACGCCAATTTACCCGAAAAACACCTACTTACATGAGCCACAAGGCAATCATAAGCACTACCGAGAAACCATTTTAAATAAGCAAATCGAGAAAATGATCGAAAGAAATGTGTTTGTACCGAGTGTGTATGATAAGAAGTAATCCATTAATTTAATCGCAAAAAATCCGATAACATTCATCATATTATCGGATTTTTTATGATGGAAAGAAGGGCTATTGATTAAGAACTTTGAGTGCTTCTTGCTTTAATTCTTGAGCAATATTTCGAATGAAAGTGAGCTGATTCATAGCATCATTCAACTCTTTTTCTAACCGCATATCGAGCCCTTCGACTGGCATCGGGGTTTCACTAGCACCGCGGTAAGGGATCCATGGATTATCGCCTTCATCATCAAAACGAAATGCTGGCGCATAGTAATCCACTTCCTCTTCTAAACCGAATGAAACCACTTGAGGTTGTTCATCACCTAAGCAAATCAATTGTTTTAATAATGCTTTGACGGGAACTTCCCCTTCACCAGAAAGACTGGCTTTATGACCAAAACCTTTGCCTTCAGGAACGCGTATCGCATCTTTCATATGCACTTGGGTAATGTTGTTTTTCATGTTTTCGAATGCTTCAAGCGGAAGCTCATTAGCATTAAACATATTTCCAAAATCAAACAGTAATGAAAAGTTAGGGAAATTAGCATCTTCAACCAACTGATTTAATTCATGACTTTTTAAATCTTCATGTTGTTCAATAACAAATTTCAGCCCTGTATGCTCATAGGTCTCTTTGATGTATTGAATATCCGCGCTCACTTTTTGCAATACATCTTGTAAATGTCCTTCATAGCGAGGATAAAAACGAATAGAGCTTGCCCCTGTTTTTAGCGCGATATGCACAGCTTCATCAATAGCGCTTGCTGCGGATGAACTGGTTTCAATTTTCAGGTCGAGATTATACGCTTTGGCTTTTTTCCCGAAGGTATCGAGTTGTTCATCACTCATGGTTTTCAGTGATTGAGTCTCACCGTCTTCAACATGGATTTTTGCGCCAGTAAGATGGAGCTTTTTCGCGATTTCTAATAAATCATCGGGTAATACACGTTCTTTTCGCATATTTAAATGGAATGCATAAGCGTGAAGATACAGCGGCATGGAGTCAATGCGTTCAACAATTTTCTTAGCTTCGATGTTATTCATTTTTTCACCTGTAATATCAATTCTATTCATTGGCTGTAATAGCGGCAGCTTCGCGTTGTTTGATGCGTTTAGTTAAGATTTTAGCTGTCACAAAACCGAGCAAACTGAACATGATCATCATGCCAAAAACAAAGTTATAACCAGTAATGCCAGGGTAGTTATCTAAGAATGAACCATAAATAGCGTAAGCAAACATAGCTGGCATGTAACCAAGAATACAAGCAAATGCCATCGCAGAACCCGCATATTCACGCTTAGTGCCGATTTCTTCCATTGGAGCGAAGAAGATAGCGCGCTGGCAGAAAATAATTGCACCAAATCCTAATGTCGCAGCCATGCCTAAATAAACGTTCATGGTTTCATGAGGCAGTAGCATGAACAGCGCCATCGCGGCTGCGGCTAATAAGCAGGTGAACTGCAAGAATTTGGTTGGCGATTTAAAGACTTTGTCAGATAAATAACCGCCAATTGGGCCACCGACCATTTTCAGTGCATATTGGTTAATAATCCCGTAAGCACCCACTAATGCGATGGGTAGTGCATAAATATCTTTCAAGAATGGAATGAAGTAAGTCAATCCACAGTATGATGCATAGATAAAGAAGATAGTCATCGATGCTAACCAGAGGTTAGGGCATTTAATGACACTTTTAATCCCTTCAATAACTTGTTTATTTGCATCAGACGCGTTTTCAACCACTTTTTTATCATCATCGGTCACGATGAAATAAGTGATGACCCCGATTAATACCGTTACGATGGTATAGAACATCAACCCGGCTTGCATACCTGCTTTGCCTTCACCAAATAGCACAAACACGTACAGCGCACCGGAAGCAATGATCACGTCAACAATGCCGCGGCCAGCTTCTAGGAAACCAAATAAACGACCTTGCTCTTTTTTATCACCGAGCAAACGAACGGCTTTAAGCAATACAGGCCAATAAATCACATCGGCGAATAAGGCCATCACGGCAAATGAGATGAGATAGCCTGTAAATGGCGGAAGTGTGGATAAGTATGCTCCACAAAGCCCAACACCAATTAATCCTACGGGTAGAAGAATTTTTTTAGAAAATCTATCCGCAATATATAACGATGAAAATAGACCAATGGTTTGAACAATAGTGTAAACAGTAAAACCGAAACCAATTTGAGCATTTGTCAGTCCCCAATCTTGCTGCATAGGAACATAGAAAACATCTTTCATACTGGATAATTTGAAAATGGTTCCAGCACCAAGAATGAGAAAACTAAGTCTTATCCACTTATTCATACATCCGCCTTGTTATTATTGTTTTACAACGACAGCCTCAACTTCAATAAATACATCTTTTGGTAGACGAGAAACTTCCACACATGAACGGGCAGGGTAGATACCTTCAGAGAAATAGGATTGGTAAATTCCATTAAATGTCGCAAAGTTATTCATATCACTGATAAAGCAGGTGGTTTTAACAACGTCATTCATGGTTAAACCCGCTGCTTCAACGATAGCTTGTAGATTTTTCATTACCTGATGGGTTTGTGCCGTGATGTCTGTTCCGACAACGGATCCATCTTCATGATGAAAAGGGCAGCAGCCAGAAATATAAACGGTATTACCCACTTGTCTTGCTTGAGAATAAGGACCAATGGCTTTTGGGGCATTGGTGGTTGAGATGATCATATTGACTCCTTTAATGACGCTATTTGATGATCAGCATTTAACCACATGGAAAAATTCAACACCGTGATGGGCGTCTATAATTTGATTAAGTAAAAAAATAGTTTACTCAGTGAGGTGATTTGGTTTTTAGGATTGAAATAGTTGACTTGATTATCTAAAATTAATAAATCAATTTATTGAAGGCTAACAAATATGGAAACGAGTATTAATCATGTGTTTACGGAAGATGACCGCAAATTACTGCGATCATATATTCCGATGATTGAGTGCCTTGGTGAATTTTTGGGGCCATATTGTGAAGTTGTTCTACACAGTTTTGAAGATTTACACAGTTCAGTGATTCATATTGCGAATGGGCATTTAACAGGAAGAACTCTTGGGGCACCAGTGACCAATATCGCGCTGGAAAAGTTGGCAGGATTTAAAAAGAATCATTCATCGTGGGATGTTTACTTTAATACCAAAAGTATCCGACCTTTCCGTTCTTCTTCCACACTGATTGTTAACTTAGATAATCAACCTATTGGAATGGTGTGCATGAACTGGGCATTGGACATGCCGATGAATGCCATGGTTGATTTGATGAGCAGCAGTCACAACTCAAAGAATGAAAATTTTTCTCAGGATATTAATAAGTTAATTATGGATCACCTTGAGCCGATCAAGAATACGGTCTATTCCAACAAAAATATCCCAAGTAAAAATAAGAATTACGAAATCATCAAAGAACTCCATGATAGTGGAATGTTTGAGTTTCCAGCGGCTCATAAAATTGTTTCTGTTGAATTAGGTATCAGCTCTGCAACCATATATAAGCACTTGCGAAAAATTAATGCCTAATACTTTCAGATAAAATCCGGTTAATGTTAACCGGATTTTTAGTTTAGTTATTTATCTTGTTATCATTGATTCTAATAACGCTTATAAATATCAATTGTGCCTATTGATAGTTTTCGATTTAATTTTTTGGGTTGCGCGACAAAATCAGCATCAATTAAATAGGTGTTATTTTTATTGTCTCTTTTTACATTTCCATCAGAATTATAATCCATAATTATTCTTCCTCTTGATTTAACAAAATCAAAAGCCTCCTTACCTTTTATCGATTTTCCATCAATAAACTTAGTGACTAAAATAATGTTGCCGTTTGCTAGCGTAATAGAACGAGAAAAGTTAATATCTTGATTTACCTCATTTAATACTCTGACGCAGCGATCGTATTTCGCATATTTATTGTATTTAAAGTTTAAATCGCGATGAGGAATTTTAATCACAAAGTCACCTACTCGATAGGCAGTTCCATATTCCCCCTTACCAAGATAATTATGTCTGTTGAGGGTGATTGTGCGATTTGCCGAGTGATTTTTGACTAAAAAGGTAGGTCGATGATCAGCGCCGAACGCATCATTTTTAAAGATGATATTGAGATGATGTAATTTTTTTGTGAATTGGTCTATTTCACTTGGTATCGCTTTTTCGATTATAGGTTCAATATGTACGATCGGTTCAATGTGTACTTTGTTTGGCGCTAAATTCGTATTTTTGAGTGTCTTTAGAGGGATAACTTCAGGGATTGCCAGTTTTACGAAGCTTTGATGGGAAGGGATGATTTCGGTATTTTTTGTTTTCTTGGGGTGTTTTAACAATGTATGAAACAAGCAGGTATTAAACAACCTGTTTACTCTCTCTATAAACACATTTTTTTTATTTTTAGGTTTCGCCAAAGCGGATTGGTTTTGTTCAATATGTGGCTGAAATACTTTACCTGCACACCCATTACTTATTCTATTCATTGAATACTCTCCTTTTTAGATAAAAATATAAAAAAGAGAGTGTTAGAGATATCAAAAATGGATTTTAGCCTAAAATTTAAAGGTGTTTTCGATATCGCTGAATATTGACTGCCATTCAGCATCGTCAATATCCATCAAACCAAAATGGCGCAAAATAAAAGTGCCTTCAGTGGCTAAAAATAGCAATCTAGCGCGTTTACCGCTTTCGGTTGATAAGTCTAAATTAGCAATACGTTCTCGATACCATTTACGGGTGCTTTCTAAATATTCGGGTGTTTGAAGTAGAGAAGCCATTAATGCGGCACCTTTGGCGATACTGGTTTTATCGTGGTCCGCAGTAGCTTTCATATGGGCAATCACATGGCCTTCAGGGGAATTATCTTGAGCAATCATGCGGCTGAAAATTTCATCGTAAGAGTGGCTCCAACGCTCAAACATGGCATCAATTAAGGCCTCTTTATTACCAAAGCAGTATTGGACTCCCCCTTTAGAAATCCCCATTGATTTGGCGACTGCATCAATCGTTAGTGCGGTAGCACCTTGATTAATCACAATCTCTTCTGCTGCTTCTAGCACTTTCTCGCGATCGATGGTTCGTTGACGTCCCATTTAAAAAAACCTCTTTTCAATACGTACGTATGGAATTATATTATAGCATGATCATCCATAAAGGTGATCAATTAAACAAGTTGAGAAGATTTTATGATAGCAGATTATAAACGTTGGATTATCCTACTCTTAGTATCGAGTGTTTTATTTCTCATCGTCATTGATGTCACCGTGCTATACACCGCACTGCCTAAGCTCACTCATGACCTAGGCGCAACAGCGTCTGAAAAATTATGGATCATGAATGCTTACCCGCTAGTGGTGGCGGGGCTATTGCCTGCTGCGGGAATGTTAAGTGATAAAGTGGGTCATAAACGGATGTTTGTGCTTGGGTTGCCCTTATTCGCATTGGCCTCTCTGTGCGCGGCATTTTCACCGAGCGCATTGAGCTTAATTTTATCTCGTGGATTTTTAGCTGTTGGTGCCGCGATTAGTATGCCGGCGACATTAGCCATTGTTCGCCAAGTCTTTTTAGATCCGAAAGAGCGGGCGCTGGCGATTGGTATTTGGGCTGCTGTGGCATCGGGTGGTGCTGCCATTGGACCATTAGTTGGCGGCGTATTACTCAATCATTTCTGGTGGGGCTCCGTCTTTTTAATCAACGTACCGGTAGTGCTATTGGTGATCCCATTTGCACTTTCTTTAATACCAAAAAGTACGCGGAATTCACAGCAACCGATTGATTATTTAGGCTCTTTGTTTATCTTGGTGGGGCTGATTGGTTCAATCTACGCCTTGAAAGAGCTTGGAAAAGCCAATATTGATTGGCTCACGTTACTCATTGCTGGGGCGATCGGCATTGCCTTTCTGGTTATTTTTAGCCGCCGACAATTAGCATCAGAATCGCCCATGATTGATTTCAAATTACTTGGCGACCCTCGGTTTTTTGCGGGCATTCTGATGGCGATTTTATCCATCGTGATTATCGTTGGTGTCGAGCTACTATTAAGTCAGCGCTTGCAGTTGGTATTAGGTTATACCCCATTCGAGGCGGCGTTATACATTATTCCGATCCCGATTGCGTCTGTGTTAGCGTCTCCGTTAGCGGGCATGTATTTGCATAAAGTCGGCGCTAAACTAATGATGATTTTAGGATTTATTTGCACATTAGTGGGCGTGGTTGGGGTTGCGTGGGTATTCAAAACCTCAACTGGCTTGGTATTACTGTCATTCTTATTCTGTGTTGGGTTCGGGTTAGGTGCCATTTTTACCACAGCATCAACCACCATTATGTTAAATGCGCCTGATGAAAAAGCAGGAATGGCAGCATCCATTGAAGAAGTGGCTTACGAGCTAGGTAGCGTGCTCGGTGTGACATTTATGGGGGGCTTGATGAGTGCGGTTTATACCGCCAAGCTGGTATTACCGGCAGGTTTAACGGTAGCAGACAAAGTCTATGATAGCCTTGATGAAGCGTTAATTGTGGCGGAAGGGTTACCGCAAGATAGTGCAAGTCTCTTAGTGAATCAGGCGAGTATGGCATTTGATAGCGCATTTATGTCTGTCATGATTGCCACGGTAATCGTGCTAGTGGTGAGTATTGTTGTGTTGCCGTTTTTCTTTCGCCAAAAGCGTACCGCCTAAGCAATCTTGTCTAAATCATATTGCCTAAATAGTAGAGTCTAAAAATTGAGAACAAAGTGCGCGGAATAAAAGCGCACTTTTTATTGATTTTAAAATCATCTAATAAGTATATATATCTAACACCCTTTAAAATGGCTTATCTAGCGCGTTTTGCTTACTCTGCATTTTCAATCTGGTGAGAATGAAAGTGCAGGGGGATTTATGCAACTAGAACAACGTGATAGTTTAATTTTCCGTGATAATTACCTGACTCAAAACAGTTGGCTCGCGGCGAATAAAGTGATGACAAAGAAGATTTTGACGGAACTTACTCATGAGGGGGTCATTACACCCGAGCATACTAGCCACGGCGATTATGTACTGAATATCGAAAGTCAATGCGTTTGTTACCATTTTAAAGCAAAAGAATATTTACTAGCACATTTGGATATCAGTCTTGAATCAATAAAAAAATATAAAGATGGGTTGGAAATCCCTTTAGACGCTTTAGATCTTTTTATTGAATTACTCGAATTTATTCATATTAATAAGGCGATATTACCAACCTATGTTGATGGATTAATATCGACGTTAAATGGTTGGGCGTATAAACGGGATGGGAAGCGTCTTAGCTCAGATGAACTGGTATGCGCGGATTATCAATCAATAGAATCGAGTATGGATGAAGGGCATCCCGCGATTATTGCGAATAGAGGCTGTTATGGATTCGATTTTATTGATTCGTTGATGTACTCGCCAGAATGCATGGCGGAGCAAAAGGTTGTTTGGATTGCTGTTCATAAAGACAAAGCGACATTTAGCGCCATATCTTCATTGAGTTATCACGATATTATTCAGTCAGAGCTCTCCACAGAAGAAATCAGTTATTTTAGTGACATAGTCCATCAACATGCAGTATTGAGTGACGATTACTATTGGATGCCAGTGCACGAATGGCAATGGCGTGAGAAAATCTTAATTCGATTCGCAGCGGATATTGCGAAGAAAAATATTATTTTCTTGGGAATGAGCTTAGACGCTTATTCTGCTCAACAATCGATTAGAACACTCTTTAATGTCAGCCATCCCAACAAGCGTTATATCAAGCTCGCTATCTCTATTTTCAACTGTGGGTTTATGCGGGGACTCTCCCCTTATGCCATGAAAGTGACACCGGGAATTAATGAATGGCTAGATAATTTATGCTCTCAAGATAGCTATTTAGTGGAAAAGAACTTTAAGCTACTCAAAGAGGTTGCTGCGATAGGGTACAGAGATACGCTATTTGAAAAGGTTATTACAGAGATTTCACCGCAAAAGAATATGTTATCTGCATTATGGAGAGAAAGTGTTTTCGATAAAATGGAGAAAAATCAGCGTGTAATGACCATGGCGGCGTTATTACATGTAGATAAAAACGAAAAATCTTTTATTGTGGAGTTAATTAAACTCTCCGGTCTTTCTGGTCAGGAATGGATAAAAGCGTATTTAGATTGTTATTTGTTACCGCAATTGCACCTATTTTACGCCCATGATATTGCGTTTATGCCTCACGGTGAAAATGTGATTTTGATTATCGAAGATAACAAACCTGCCGGCATGTTTATGAAAGACATTGCGGAAGAGGTGATTTTCTTTAGCCCAGAAGGCCCGTTACCTGAGGCCGTAGCGCAATGTACGCATATCGTAAAAGAGAGTCATAAAATTGAACATTTCTGGACTGAAATATTTGATTATTTCTTCCGTTATTTGGCGGTAATTTTAGATAAACATGACTGTGTAACAGAGAATGATTTCTGGCAATTGGCGGCGGATACCATTCTTGAATATCAGGCTCAACACCCAGAATATACAGAAAAATATGCGCGGTTAGACCTATTTAAATCCACATTTAAGCAATACGCGATTAATCGACAAAAAATGATCCATGGGCCTGAGTGTCTATCTCTACGGGAGTTCAAAACCAATAAGGACTTCACGAGAGAGCTTTCTAACCCATTGTTTTTATTTAAAAATAATTAACAAGGGAAAAGGATACTCTCATTTGAGTATCCTTCAACGGCCTAACTATTTTACGTTACGAATTAAAATTGCAGCCAAGAATGGGCTAATAGCAAACAAAGCAAATAGCCATACAGAGGCTTGTTGAGCACCGACTAACCCACCAGGATTAATCAATCCGCTATTATTGACCACCACGCCCACTAATGCCGCAGATAACGCGGTTGCATACAATTGGATCGTAATCACTGAAGAGGATGCTAAGTTTTCTTCCCCTTTAGGTGCCGCATTAAATACCCTCAGAACTAAATGTGGCCAGCAGACACCAATCCCTAATCCAACGCCCATCATGGCGATTAAATAGAGAATAAATAAAGAAATGGAGCTGACTAAAGCAAGGTTAGGGGTCAATATAGCTAGAATTACCAATGATACCAAGATGATAACGGGGCCTATCTTGAGAATACGTAAAACGATGACGCCCGTTTTATTGGCGCTGAGTAAGGCCCCTACTGTCCACCCAGCGGCCATCACGGCAGTTAAATAACCCGCCATCAACGGTGAAAACTGGTGAATGGTTTGTAGGAAGTAAGGTACATAAATTTCGGTGGTCATTCCCCCCACCAGTAAACCCATAGTCAGGAAAATAACCCCAAGTTGAGTTTTCAGGGAGTAGGCTCCTGTGGGTAGTAAACGCTTTCCATTTTTTCCATCAATAAACGCAATGGTGATAAGCAAGGCAATACCAATGAGTAACCCGATAAGATTGCTGAGCAAGCTTTCTGATAAGCTACCGATTGAGATAGCAAGCACGGAGATAACCAGCAGTGAAATCGATAAAATTGGGATTTTTGTTATTTGCGCTTGCTGAGATTTTTTCCCCGGCAATTGGTTGATAACAATCATTGCCAACACAACCGCCACGGGCAATAAAGCCCAAAAAGCCCAGCGCCAATGACCCCCTTGAGCAAAAATACCGCCAATGGCAGGGCCGCACAAAGTGGCGATCCCCCACATACCTGATATTACCCCCATGGCGCGAGACCATAAGTTTGGCGTGAAGACAATGCGGATCAGCGCATAGCTAAGCGCGAATAACATTCCACCGCCAAGTCCTTGCAAGGCGCGCCCACCTAATAAGGTGAGCATGGAAGGTGAGGAGGCACACCAGATAGCACCCAAGGAAAATAGTAATAGAGCGCTAAGATAGGCGAGTTTAGGCCCTAGGCTATCCAGCACTTTACTGGATAATGCAGAGCCAATAATGGAGGTTGCTACAAACAGCGTGGTGTTCCACGCATAATATTCAAGACCGCCAATATCATTGACGACGCTCGGTAAAATCGTGGTGACAATATAAATATTGATAGCATGAAGTGCGACGCCACCTGTGAGGGCTATCGTCAATAATGCATTAGTGCCGCTGAGTAAATCGGCCCATTTTCCTTGAGATTCAGTGCTTGTTTCATTGGGTTCGGTGCCGTTTTTATTGGATTCGGTGACTGTTTTGTTGCTCATACGCAGACCTGCTGGACGAAAGAGTAAAGAAAAGGGTATTATCCAAGTATTGGCTTGGATAATAAAATTACACTATGAATAAAGCAAGTAAATACTTTGATAATCTAAATCTCACTCAAGCCGTGGATAAGGTGCTGTTTTGCATAAAAACTAAAGGACCTGTTTCCACAGCTGTGATTGCCCATGACCTGAGTTTAACGGGGGAGGCGGCACGCCAGCATATCCATAAATTAACGTCACTGGGGCTGGTGGAAGGTGTCCAATGTACCGCTCAGTCGGGTGCTGGGCGTCCTCGGCAAAACTGGATCTTAACGGAACTGGGGCATCAACGTTTTCCCGATACCCATGCCCAGTTGGCCTTGCAGCTCATTGACTCAGTAAAAACCATTTTTGGCGATGCGGGGCTAGAAAAGCTGATTGAACAGCGAGAAGCAGAAAGCCGTAGTAAATATTTAGAGCGATGCCAAGGGTTGCCATTAGAAAAATGTTTAGCTGCACTCGCCGAGGTTCGTAGTGAAGAGGGCTATATGGCGAAGGTTGAACAGGAAGGCGATAGCTGGTTATTTATCGAAAACCATTGCCCTATCTGCGCAGCAGCAACCGCGTGCCAAAATTTTTGCCGTTCTGAATTGGCACTGTTTCGCGAAGTATTAGGCGAGCAGGTGAATGTTGAACGGGAGCAATACCTGCTTGATGGCGCAGGGCGTTGTGTGTATAGAGTTACTGCGTGTATCGGGTTACTTTGAAAGGGTAGTCGGTGATGCCGCTTTTAGTTTTTTATTAGCTAACCACGCATAGGCAATTCCGGCGATGGCTCCGGCAATATGGGATTCTGTTGATATTTGTTGATGAACCGGCAATAACCCACTCGCCATCGCACCAAAATAAAACAGTACCAACAGGGCGATAATAATATCTAATAGTTTGCGGCGGAAAAAACCTTGGGCAATCAATAAACCCCACAGCCCAAAAATCCAGCCGCTAGCGCCAATGTGCAGCGCATTTCTACCCATGAGCCAGACTAATCCCCCGCCAACCACGATAATAAATGCGCTGGCATAAGCATATTTTCGAATGGAGTCGTGTAGCAGTAGGGCGCTTAAAACCAATAATGGTGGCAGATTACTCAGAAGATGTCCCCAATCTCCGTGGATCAGTGGGGCGAAGATAATCCCCACCAGCCCGTGCAGCGTTCTTGGTTGGATGCCAAACCCTACAAGCGCGTAGCCACTTAAGCTATTGGCAATTTGGATAGTGATCAGCAAACCCGCAAGGGTAATCAGTAATTTAATTCGCGGGCTTAGCCAAGTTTGCATTATCGATGTCCGAGAGATTGTACGCTTTCAACCAATTGAGCGAGCTGAGTCACAACGCGGTCACCCACATCGGCATTATCACCACCTAATGCTTTGTTACGCAAGAAATCTTTCTTGATTTGCTGCCAGCGTGCCGCATCTTCCTCATTCAGCCTTCCGCGTAATTCTGCCAGCTTCAGTAAGTTCTCTTCAGCACCCGTTGTTAATAATTGCGCCTCACCAAGATAATGATCATCCAGCAATCTCTCCAATTCATCATCATTCATGACGGAAGAGACTTTCTCGCTGAGTTTATTCATATTTCGGTAACTGCCTTGCAGGCGGAATGCCGGCTCAGTTCGGTATTTATCTGACTGCGCGGCACTGGCAATATACTGCTGGTTTACCTTCAGTACCACATCACGCAAGCTGAGTAATCGGGAAATAACCGCAGTAATTTCATTTACTTCCGCATCGGAATATGGGTAGCTGAGTGCGTTAGTGGAGACTGATTTGCCCATGGCTTTATCCACCAGCAAATACAAGTCATTTAAATCGCGTAGCGCTAGCGGTGCCAATACAGAGTTTGAGGTCAGACTGTTTTCAATGTAGCTCAGCGCAAAGGCATCATCCATCCCACCGAGCACTTCACCGAGGTTATAAATATCCGCACGGTTGGCCAGCATATCAGGGATACGGAACACTTCGCCTGATTCGGTATATGGGTTACCCGCCATTACCACGCAGAATTTTTTACCGCGCATATCGTAAGTTTTGGTTTTGTCTTTCCACACTCCTTCGATGCGACGGGTTCCATCACACAGGGAGATAAATTTCTGCAAAAATTCAGGGTGAGTATGTTGAATGTCATCCACATACAGCATCACATTGTTGCCCATTTCGAGGGCAAGGTTGAGTTTTTCCAGCTCTTGTCGGGCGGTAGCATTCGGGGCTTGCTCTGGGTCGAGGGACAACACATCATGCCCAAGTGCAGGGCCATTAATCTTCATAAAGATCAGACCAAGGCGGTCAGCCGCATACTCCATCAGGGTCGTTTTACCGTAACCCGGCGGGGAGATCATCAGTAACAAACCCATTAAATCGGTGCGTTTGTTTTCACCTAGAGCACCAATTTGCTTCGCCATGTTATCACCGATAATCGGCAAATAGACGTCATTGATCAGCTTGTTACGCACAAATGAGCTCAGTGGCTTAGCTTTGAACTCATGAAGTTTTAGGCGGCTACGCTCTTGACTCACAATACGCTGACGCAGCGCTTGGTATTGGCGGAAGGCCGGAATAAATTGCTTGCGTTGTTCGCGCATTCGACTGAAAAAGTCATCCAAACTCAATGAGAGAGTTTGGCTGTGGATTGTCGGGTGATCCCCCAGTAATCCAGTGACCTTAAAGTATAAATCGGCTTCGCTATAACGCGCCGATGCCACTTTATCCAAGATAATAATAGCGATGGCACCGGGAATATACGGGCGTAGGTGTGCAAATTCGTCAATTGAACATAACCCTTGCAGCCAATTTTGCAGTAGCGCCCAGCGCTGAGCATAGCGAGTGCCAAGGTTTTGCTGTGAATGGTTGAAATCCAACCACATATGGGCTTCTTCTAAGCGAGTCTGTAGTGCTGTCACTAAGTCCCGCGCATATTTGCTGTATACCAATTCAATCGGCGTTCTGGCTAATGCAAAACTGAGGTATTCCGCGGCTTGTGCTTGCTCATGAGCTTGGCAATTAATTGGGTTATCTTGCAGGAATAAGCTGATATCTGCCTCAATCTCCGCTTGAAGATCTAAAAGGGCATCATCGTTATTGAATAGCTGGCGGATATTCATCGCAGTTCTGGCGCGTTCTGGCCATTGGGCTGGGTATTCGTTGTTTTGAATATGCTGCCAAAAAATCGCCGCGATGGCGCGAGCCGTTGGGTTGAAGCGCAGTAAATCCGCGCTTTCACCAATCGGGATCAGCTTTTTCAATATCGCGATAGCGTCGTGATCGTGGATCCCTTTTTCGTAGCCTTCTTTGTAGCGTGGAGCCGCAAAATCACGCACCAGTTTATCGATTTTTTCAGGGGCGGACAGCGCACTTTTTAGTGTGTCGTAATCCAAGCCATCTTGGCGTTTTGCCGCGGCATAGATGATGGAATACGCGAGGTATTCTGCGCGATAAACGGTATCAGATTCGGATTCAAGATTGGCAGTCCAATAAGGCTGCAACTGTGCAAGTTCGGCGTTATCAATCGGTTCTTGGAAATCCGTTCCGGTGAGGTACACCCACAGTTGGTTATCTTTTGGCAAGATAGTCAGGTCTAGCTCTTGGGTGTTAACACTGAAACGGTGGCGTCCCAGCTTAATAATATTACCGCCATCTTCAAAGATATCGGTTTTATCTCGCAAAATGCGAATGGCTTGGTCGCGAGAGGCTTTGAGTCTGGCGTCGATATCATCAGCTTTGACGTTATCGTTGATTTCTCGTAGTTTCTCGATGATTTCACGGGTTTTTTGCGCGAGTGGGTCGGTAGCAAAAAACGCATTCAGTTCATCTTGGTTTTGTAAGCGTACAGTACGGCGTTGAAGGCTTTCTAATAAGCGATCGGCGGCGGTTAATAAATTCTGAGAACGGCGCTGGCGGTCATCAATCAGGACTTGTTTATGGGATTCAAACGTTTCCAGTAATTCTTCGCGTTTTGCCAGAATATCATCAAGAAATTCATCATGATGGCTAAACTGGCTTTCTAGTTCTTCTAATTGAACCAGCAATCGGGATAACTGATCATCACAACGTTCAGGGTCAGTCGCGAGGGATAACGCGTTGGTGATCCCTTGGCTAAAGAGGCGGAACTGCGCCCCAAATTGAGCCACGCTCTCAACACTGGTTTGGGATTTACGTTTTTGTTGTAGGCGGGCGCGGGACTGGTTTAACTGAGCATAAATGTGCGAAATGGCATCGATGATATGGGTCTGTAAGGTGACATCATCAAAACGGAGGGAAGCCATTAAGTTAGAGAGCATGTCCAAATCCGCTGACATTTTTTCAATGTCATTCATTGGAACATCTAACTGAGCGCTGGTTTGTGCCTTTTCAATTAACTCTTCAAAGGTAGAAAGTTGAGTTTTAAACGGTTGCAGAGCTTTGTCGCTGGCAAGAAATTGTGCCGTGCCTTGGGAGACGCGCTGCTGTGCTTGGGTGATTTCATTTTCCATCTCACTGAGTTTGGCGAGATCCATATAGCGGAATTCTCGCAATGAAATCAGGTGCCCTTGTTGGGCGTTTAAGGCATTTAACCCATCCACAAATTGTTGAATGTCCGTCCATCCTTCAGGCAGTGTGAGGGACAGTAAGGCGCGTTGGCGAGTGACAGCCTCATTCATGGATTTGACGGATTGCTGGCGGATACTTTCGACTTTCTCGTATTCGTCGAGTACCAACTCACTGGTTTGGGCGATTTCTTTTAAGAGTTTGCCAATACTTAAACACTGGTCGTCGTTAAACCAATAGAAAATATCCAGCAAGTTTTTGGGCTGCTGGCTGAGTTGTTCATAGCGGGAAACGGAAACTTGGTTGCCTTCAATCTCTTTGGCGATGTGGATAATTTCAGAGATCCCACGGACTAAATCTGCATTACCGATACGTCCCAGAAACCCGCTCCGTGGCGGCTGCTTATCGGCAAACTCGTCAGAATAGAATGGGGTTTGCCAAACCTGCATTGGATGAACTCGGGTGGCTTCGTCGCCTTCTCCTTCGAATAGCACCATTTTGCCATCTTCGAGCATGGCATAACCGTGACCAATTAATGGTACGGCAAGCTTACGTTCAATCAAATTATAATTGAAAAGAGCGATACGACCTTGGTTTGGGGAATAAAACACATATAGCACATCTTCCCCGTTAGGCGAACGGCGTAGACGACGAAAACGCATGCCATCCATCGGTTGCTCGAAGGTTTTGTACTCACCGTTTTGCAGGTAGTAGCCCCCAGGGAAGATAATGCCGTGATCTTCAGGCAGCTGCACACACGCTTGCCCGATGGCATCAATGCGTTGAACAGTTTGGTTCAGAATATTGTAAACCAGATAGCGCCAGCTCTCTTCGCGGTATGGCAAGATCTTGAGTAAAATCAGGCTGCCTGTCTGGGCATATTCAATTTGGGCGTCATCGAGGGATTGATTTTTATCGAGTACCGCTTCGCGGTAGATGCCTAACCCATCTTCGGTATTATTTTCACATTTGATGGTTAGGTCGCCGCCGATGGTTTCCACAAAGACGGTATCGAGAATATTAATGTGCGGGTAACGGCCATTGACGGTATTTTCCCGCGTGGTGCGTACCCATTCGAAATCGGTAGTGGGGGGCAGGGCGATATCACGTTCACCCCGGTTATCGATGTATTCGATGCGGGATTTATCGCTGGAAATTGACCAGCGGAAAACACGCACGTCAGTTAACCGATCACCAATTTGAAAACTGGCTAACAGCTTGCCATCGCGCTCAACTAATTGCAGTAATTGCGTGTTTTTGTAATAGGTATACAGCTCAGTAAAATCCTGAACAAAGCGCGTATCATTGAGAAATGTCTCTTCGTAGGGGACAGAGATTACATCAAAATCACCTTCATTTTCAGTCAGTTGATATAGGGAAAAAACATCTTCAATGTGAGTTTCTTTTTTCAGACCCAGAAAAACGTTATAGCCAAATAGCAACCAGTCACCGACACGGACAATGTCCCTCGCTTGGCAGTTATTTTCGGTACGAATACGGATACGCCCGATGATGTCCATCTGGCTTTGACCAAATTCAGTCAACCGATTGTCGTTGAGTAGCGCCGCTTTTTGGTGAAGTTGCTGGCCTTGTTCGGTTAGGCGCTTGCGTAATATTTCGTACGCGCCACCTTCTGCGACGGCACTGTCGAGAATTTCCTGTTCGCGATTCACATCTTGGGTTTCTGACATGTTTAACGAATTTCCTTGGTCTTAAAAAAAGATACGCTCATAAAACGCCAAGTTACCTATGTGCTGCAACTTGGCGGGGTGAGGTATAAAACTTACCTGAAAAGCCGGAATATTGATGAATTAGCTTTGGTTATCATCGTAAGGCACGGGTTTGCTCACGATGTTTTTCGCTGTTTGTGGCGCGCCTTTTGCAGCCATAAAGCCATTGATTAAATCTTTGACTTCAGGGTTTTGCAGTAAGGATGCGATATCAATTTTCTTCTCTTCTGTGACTCGATTGACTAACTTTTCAAGGTTATCTTTGGCAAAACTGCTTTTATCCATAAACCCATCAACGGCTTTACCTAAGCTCAGTGCTTTGGAGAAGGTATTAAAGAAGTCGCCATCACCGCCCACAATTTCGATGTTGGTTTTGCTCAGTGCAGCAGCCAGTACATCCGCTTGTTCGCGAGCAATTTCTTTATTCGCTTCAATGGATGCCATGGATTGCTCGAACGTTTTCTCAAGTTGCATACGGAATTCTTCGTGTGCACGGGCCGTGTCACTGAGATGATCCATAGATTGGAACTTATCAGTTAGACCGTCAGCTTCTGCTTTCAGACGTTGGCGAATCACTTCTGCTTGCGCTGCCCCTAATTGGCCTTCACCACGCGCTTGAGCGGCCAGTTTTTCTTCCAGAATTTTGGCATCTGCCAAGCCCAGTTTCTCTTTTGCATTCGCTTGTTGCTCTTCACCGCGAGCCTGAGCAGCCAATTTCTCTTCGAGAATTTTCGCTTCAGCGAGGCCTTGTTCGCGTTCTGCGTGGGCTTTTGCTTCCATGACTTGGGCTTCGGTTAAGCCTTTCTCTTTCAGGCCTCGGGCTTCGGCTAACAGTTTTTCTGCGGTGATATTGGCTTGAACCAGGCCTTCTTTCTCTTCTGCTTCGGCAGTGGCTTGACGAACGCGTGCTTCGGCTAACCCTAATGCAGCATGTTCAGCCTCAATACCTTCGGCTAGGCGTTTTTTGGCTTCCGCTTGTTTGGCGGAAGCTTCTAATTCTGCTTGTGCCATGGTGCTGATTTCTTCTGCTCGGTGCTTGGCGCTAGCTTCATCGGCTTCGGCGCGCTTCACTTGGCGAACTAAAGCTTCTTCAGCTTCAGCTTGAGCGTTGATGACGGTGACTTGCTTCATACGCTCAGCTTCGGAAATTTCGCGGACTTCTTTAATACGCTCTTCTTCCTGAGCGACGGTTTTTTCAACGGCGACGCGCTCGCGGATCACGTTTGAGATATTCTTACGTTCTTCTTCTAACGCTTTTTCTTTCTCGATGCGTTGTAGTTCAACTTCACGCTCACGGGCGACAATTTCTAGCTCGCGAGCACGGCTAACACGCTCTTCCTCGATAGCCACGGCACGGGTGCGGTTCTGTTGAGCCACTTCCACTTCACGCATACGGTTTTCTTCACGGATTTCAATTTCTTGCTGAGTTTGAATACGCGCTTGTTCTGACTTGAGGCGCTCTTCTTCTTGAACACGCAGCGTTTCGGCTTGTTCTCGTGCACGAATATTATCAATTTCGCGTTTTTGACGGGCTTCCGCATCGGCTTGTTGGCGCTCTAATGCTAAGCTCGCTTCGCGAGTTTCCACGTTTTTCTTTTTGATAGCTAACTCTTGGTCGCGTTCTTTTTGGTTAGTTTCAATATTGTGGATAGCGGTAATTTCGGTGATTTTGCGAATACCTTCGGAGTCGAAAATATTATTCGGGTCGAGGGCAGATTTCGGCGTTTGTTCTAAATAGTCGATTGCCACGTCTTCTAGTGCATAACCGTTAAGGTCTTTACCAATCACATTGACAATACGGTCACGGAAGCTTTGGCGGTCTTCAAACAGCTTGGCTAATTCTAATTGCTTACCAACAGTTTTTAGGGCTTCTGAGAATTTAGCACTGAATAGAGCACTGACGGCTTGATGGTCAGATGCGCGCTCAACACCGATAGCTTTAGCCACTTTTAATACGTCTTCGGTGGTTTCATTCACGCGTAGATAGAAGGCAACGGTGATATCAGCACGTAAGTTATCTTGGCAAATTAAGCCATCTTTACCACGGCGATCCACTTCCAGAGTCAGCAGCGAAATGCGCATAAACTCTTTTTTGTAGATAACGGGATAGACTAACGCGCCCGTAAAATGCACTTTTGGTTGTGCTGACATATCATTAACAATCAGAGCGGTACCTTGGGGGACTTTGATATAGAAGGCTTTAAATAAACCAAAGAACCCAAGAATGATGATGATCACTCCCCCAACAACCGTTAAAAAAGGCATGTATTCAGCCAAATCCATATTTCTTCTCCATGGGTTCTGACGATGTCGTCATTCTTTATTAATTAGCAAAGTAGGTCGTTTATTTTCTGTGTTTACTGCCTGAATTCGTTTTCGGTGACAACTTGGTAACTGTGGGATTGTGGGTCATAACTGATGATAACGACGCGATCCCCGCGTTTAATATTTTCAGAGCTAGGCGCTCTAACCTGCAAAATTAGCCCGGCACCGCCATCTTCTAAGGTGGCTTCCCCATTTTGTTCTGTGACTGCTCCAGAGCGCACAGTGGCCAATTTTCCCATTAGCTGATGAACCGTTTTGGGTTTATTCAAGTTAACCAATCGGCTACGGATTGGTTTTAGGCAAATGGCGGTTAAGTGTAGGGAGATAAAGGCGGTGATCACCAGCGATGTGACACCGACGGCGTAACGCAGCAAGGTCATATCAATAAAACGTAGGAATAAATGCACAGCAAAGTAGCTAATCAGCCAGCCGAAGAGAGTAAATAGCGTCAAGATAATGGTGACGGGAATTCCGGCTAAACCGAGTTTTGTCAGCCAGCCAGCAAAGCCAGTGAGATCGATGCCGTCAGCATCTAATTCAGTATCGATATTAAATAAATCGATATCTAACAGTCCAAAAGCGGCACATAGCCAGTAAAAAAGGACAATAATCAGTAAACCGCTAAAGATAATGGTCGGGAAAGCCAAGCAATTTTCTAAAAACAAATTCATTTATTTTTCTCTTTAGTTAAGTGGCTGAATGTGACTTTAGCGGGTATCTGTCGGCTGTGAGTATGACCTTTAATTGTATTTTTATTACTCACCTATCAAAAAATGAGCAGAATTGAATCTATCATAAGTGATTTTCAAATGAACAATATAGGACAAGTCTAGTTTCTAGATTATCTTGCTGATTTCTATGGTTAATTTTCTGTAGTTAATCTGAAAAAGAAAAATAGGTTCAACTTATTGATTATTAGCCAATTTAATTAAACTTAACAAAGATGATAACTATTCTCAATTATATTTTGGCGATTTTGAGGTATTGGTCATCCCTACTCTCGATAAGTCGAAAGAGTAGAGATGCGATTGCGGAATCATGCGCGAAAATAACGGTGCGTGGACATGAAGTACGGGTATTAAGACGTGCGGAAAATTAGTCGACGAGATTCAAAAATGCAGCGCCGCGAGCGCCGCCAGAAGCACCATAACGGGCTTTTTCAATAGCAGGCATTTTCGCAATACCATAAAGATATTGAGGGACTATTTCCGGTAATTGGCGATAAATTTCATCAAATTGCGACAGGCCGCCACCAATCACTACTAAGTCAGGGTCAAAGACGGTGATAACTTGCCCCATAAACATCGCCAGCACCATCATATAGCGTTCAACGTGCTGTTTAGCGGCGATATCACCGTTGTGATAACGTTCAATAATCTCGATAGCAGCACGTTTCTCACCAGTAAACGCGGCATAAATGCGTTCGAAGCCGGGGCCTGAAAGGTAGGTTTCAAAACAGGCCGTTTGACCACAACCACAGACAATTTCAGGTACGGTTTCTCCGAGGTATTTCGCGGCACGAACACTCATATTCATGTGCCCGATTTCCCCTGCAATGCCATTTTTTCCCGATAAAACCTTACCGTTGATGACGAAACCGCCGCCAACGCCAGTGCCAAGAATCAAACCTAGAACGCTAGGGTAACGCTTGAATTCAGGATCCCACGCTTCTGATAACGCAAAGCAGTTGGCATCATTTTCAACTTTAACAGGGCGATTTAACAGCTTGGTTAGGTCATGAATGAAAGGTTTGTATTGTGCGCTTGGGACATTGGTCGTAAATACCACGCCTTCTGAGTGATTGACGATCCCCGGAACACCAATACCAATTTTACCTTGGCAGTTAAATTGCGCATCCGCTTCAGTTGTTAAATCACGAAAAGCATTGAGCAATGCGAGATAGTCATCTTTGGGGGTTGGAACACGTTTTTGCCACACTTGATTGAGCGCCTGGTCGAAGACTGCTAGCTCAATTTTGGTGCCGCCCATGTCAAAGCCATAATACATTTCATCTTCCTCAAATTGGTCTATTTCATTAAATAGAAATGTATCTATTTGATAAATAATGACAGAGAGTCAGTAATCGCTTAAGTATACAAAAGTTTCCCAAAAAATGATTGCGGGATGATTTTAATTCGATTATTGTCATATCCCATATATGTTATATTATAACATTACATTGCGCTTTATTTACATTAAATAGTTATTGGGAGTTACCGTGAAAGTCCTCAGTTCATTAAAAACCGCTAAGCAGCGCCATCCTGATTGCCAAGTTGTGCGCCGTCGTGGCCGTATCTACGTGATTTGTAAAACCAATCCTCGTTTCAAAGCCGTTCAAGGTTAGTATTCCGTTAGTCTCCGTTTCTTCGCATCCTTGCTTTCGCCGTGGCAATTCATACTCCTGCCATGGCATTTTTTTATGTTTTTACAGGCTTAAAATTTCACAAAGTCAGGGTTTCACAAATTCAAGCGTACTATTTTTGATCTGCTCCCTTAACCATAAGGTTTTTGAGTTATAGGAATTACGTTTGTGCCACAGCATCAAAAAAGGAATTTCGAGCTGCTGGTAGAGAATGTCATCAACAGGCAGAGGAAGGCAGACTAAATCAAGATTGAAATCATTAACATAGTGCTGGCAATAGCCGGGGGAGCTAGTAATAAGGTTATGATCCGGGCGAGAAGCCATTAAGAGGGATTGTTCAAAGGTCGAAAAGGATAAATGGATTTGGCGATGTAATCCCATGGTTTCCAGTAAATCATCGAGCGCCCACGGGATACGGTTACCAAATTCGGTGCTGATATGCGGATATTTTAGGTAATTTGCCAGCGTCCATTCTTCTTGCAAAATGGGGTGGTCACTGCGGATAAATGCCAGAGGTTTATCGGTGAATAATACTTCGAAATTAAGAATATCTGGCAGGTGGTTAATCGACTCTTTGGACGAATGAAAACTTTCACGACCGACTAACCCGATATCGGCATCTCCCGCAATCAGTGCTGCCAACGAGTTATAATCCCAATCCCGTACAATGACCTCCGATTCTGGGTATTGATTGAGGATATTCAGGGATAAATCGTGAAGCATGATTAAGTTTAACGGTGCTTCCATCATTAAGCGGAAAGTCATGCCTCGTGGTTTTTCGGTATCACGAATTTCAGCGATATAGTGTGAGAGATTTAAAAACTCAGGCAGTGATTTTTCAATGCGTAGCATGAGTGGGGTAGGAAGCAGCCCTTGCGGGCTGCGGATAAATAGAGGGTCATCGAACCATTGGCGTAGTTTAGACAACGACTTACTGACTGATGATGGGGTGATTGCAAGGCGTTGAGCTGCGAGGCTAACACTGCGTTCTTCCACCAGATATTGCAGAATAACCAGTAAATTTAAGTCTAATCGATGCAGTTGCTTATTCACATGTAGCGACCTGTTGGTTGACTTGCGTGGTGGGCACTCTTAGCAACACCATGCCAATCATTCCCGCCGCAAGCAAGATAATTAACAACATACTGATTGATGGAACGCCCATCACACCCATCACCCAAATATACGCGGAGGCACAGCTTAATTGTGAGATGGCTAAAACAGAACTGGCAATACCCGCTTTTTTTGCAAATGGCGATAACGCTTGGCTCATGATGATGCCGAACTGCATGGAGAAACCAACACCACAGAAGGCGAAGACGATGTACAGCAGCGCCAAATGTGGGAGTGCAAGCAGATAGATGGAAAGCAGGACGCCATTGACCAAAAATAGGCTTAATGCGGTATTCAGTAAGGTTCGGCTATTAAATGTCGAAATCAGTTTTGGCATAAAGAATGAGGTTCCCATACTCACCATCGCCAGCAAGGTCATGGCGGTAGAGTATTGGCCCGTTGTGAATCCAAGGTTTTCCATCAAGATAATTGGGGCGACGTTCACGTAAGTCAGGATCACGCCCATGCCAAAGCAGGAAATAATCAAGCGCGTGACAAAGAAGGTGCTAAATAACTTTTCTTCTGCCGCAGGTTGGTTGGTTGATTGCTCTGTTGATGGAGTAGAAGAAGGCTTAGTCTCTTTAATTGAGATTAGGCAAAATAGCATACTGATAACTGCATAACCGGCCATAAAGTAGAACATCACAGACCAGTGGTGGATCAGCAAAATAGCAAATCCAATGACAGGCGCGAGCACTGGCGCAATACAGGTTATACCATTCATTGCGGCGAGCACTTTAGTTCGTCTTTGTGGACTAAGAACATCACGTAAAATCGCGAAAGTCACGACATAACAGAAGCCTGCACCAATCCCTTGAAAAAATCGTGCCACTAAAAAGGTATCAATAGATGTGGCATTTCCGGCGATAACAGAGGCGATGGCAAATACCATTGTACCAACGAGAACAACAGGTTTTCGACCAATATGATCTGCACACCATCCGGCAATTAACATGGTGGATGCCATACCGGCTAAATAGATGGAAAACGCCACATGGAGCTGGCTTTCATTGGCATTTAAATCAGCGGCAATATAAGGAATACCGGTTAAATGGAGATCAACACCCAAAGGATAGATAAGGACAATCCAGAAACTGAAGAGGACATATTTAGTCATGAGATTCGCTACTTTATGAGGATTAACCCGTTAATCTTAATTGGGTTGAGTAATTGAATGTATGGATTAATTGGAAAATAGTATTTTCCAAAATGGAAATTATAAATCAATAACTTTTTACTAATTATTAACGTCGTTACTAATTATTAGCGTTATTACTAATCTTCTTGCTATTAGTGATGAAATTCACTTGCACACTGGTTCATATTTTGTCACGTTTAATACGGTTGGTTGATGGTTTCTGAATTTTATCTTTCCGAAAAATTTCCAGCTTCGATTGGCAAAGTGAAAGTCGAGGGTAGAAATTTTTTGGGTGATGTATGTAAACAGACAGGGTGAAGAGAATGAAAAATGTAGGGTTTATTGGCTGGCGTGGAATGGTCGGCTCCGTATTGATGCAAAGAATGGTAGAAGAAGGGGATTTTAACGTTATTCATCCGGTTTTTTTTACCACCTCCCAACACGGAGCTGAGGCACCAGTTTTTGGCGGTCATCGCAGCACGTTGCAAGACGCATTTGATATCGATGCACTGAGCGCACTGGATATTATTATTAGCTGCCAAGGCGGCGATTATACCAATGAAGTGTATCCAAAATTACGTGAAGCGGGCTGGAAAGGCTACTGGATTGATGCCGCGTCTGCACTGCGTATGAAAGACGATGCGATTATTATTTTAGACCCAGTTAACCAGCAGCATATCCAAGACGGCTTAAATAAAGGCATTAAGACCTTCGTCGGCGGTAACTGTACGGTGAGTTTAATGCTGATGTCGTTGGGCGGTCTGTTTGCGAATAACTTGGTTGAGTGGGCTTCAGTAGCAACTTATCAAGCGGCATCCGGTGCGGGTGCACGTAATATGCGTGAGCTTTTGTCGCAAATGGGTTCTTTACACGCGCAAGTGGCGAAAGAGCTGCAAAACCCAGCGTCGGCTATCTTAGAAATTGAGAAAAAAGTCACAGACTTTACGCGCAGTGGCTCCATGCCAACGGATGCGTTCGGCGTTCCGCTAGCGGGCAGTTTGATTCCGTGGATTGATAAAGCGCTAGATAACGGTCAAAGCCGTGAAGAGTGGAAAGGGCAGGCGGAAACCAACAAAATTTTGGCAACGGGTAGCAATATTATTCCGGTTGATGGTTTATGTGTCCGTGTGGGGGCATTACGCTGCCATAGCCAAGCGTTCACCCTGAAACTGAAAAAAGATGTGCCACTGAATGAAGTGGAGCAACTGCTGGCTTCCCATAATGAATGGGTGAAAGTGGTGCCGAATGACCGTGAAATCACCATGCGTGAACTGACTCCTGCGGCAGTGACGGGCACACTAAGCACGCCAGTGGGGCGTCTGCGTAAGTTGAATATGGGCCCTGAGTATCTTTCAGCCTTCACCGTGGGTGACCAATTACTGTGGGGGGCTGCGGAGCCTCTGCGCCGTATGTTGAGAATTCTGCTGTAGCTCCGCTTTCTTTAACGGTTAAAAATAAGAATGGCACCGGAGTGATTAAACGCTCCGGTGCCATTTTTTATTATGCTAATGTTTGTGGTGTTGATGAATTACAAAGAAACCAACGAATTAAAACGACACTAACAATTTGGCATCAAGATTATTTTCTAAATACCCCTTGGCAGTAAATTGGCTGTAATCCATGGACAGTTTGAAATTATCTGTTAGCTGAAGGCTGGAACCCAGTTTGATAGCCACTCCGTCTTGCGGTGCATTAACGCCGTGATAGTTAAGCGGTGGTGCAACCAGGTCGCGGTGGGCGAATCGAAATGCCATTTCACGTACCCGCTTGTCATATTGATGTTGCCAGCCGAATTCCCCATGTACATCGATTGAGGATGTATTGCCCACTTTCCATTGGTTATCTAAACGTAATCCCAGCGTTGTGGTTGTGGCATCGAGGGATTGGCGACCTGTAGTGAGCGAGGCTTTTTCCCCTTTTTCTTTAAATCCATGGCTTTCTGCATTAGTAAAGGCAAAGTTGGCAAATGGCTCGGCGTTGATAAATGCCGATTTCCACGGGTAAGCAGCTTCCATAAATAAGTGGTTAGTTTTGCCTTTATAATCAGCGGTATTGTGATCGGAATAAATGGGTGAATTGACGGTTCTATCCGTTTTGATGGTGTGCCATGTATGCCCAAGCCCTGCGCGAAGGGTGATTGGCGCTAATCGTAATGAGCCGTAAGCGGCTAAATAATAGTTGTTGCTATGGCTATGACCGACACCGCCTGAGACGGAATTTTTGGTAAAACCGGAGCTCATTCCAAAGATAAAGTCATCATTAAAGAAATGCTTATCCGCCCCTAAGTACACGCCATAATTGCTATTGGTAAAGCCGGATGCATTTCCATCGCTTTGGGTTCTGTCCCAATGGTAGGGAATATTGACCCACACATTGCCGCGGTTATCTCCACGCTCTTTGACGAGATTTTCCGATGAGCGTGTTTGTTGCAGCAGCGTGCCGTGATATTGGCGATGGTTATTCAACTGGCTCGCTAAGGTATCGATATGAATTTGTGGGGATAGGGTGTGAAGAAGGCTGTTAACCCCTGCGGTGGTTTTGCTGAGCACTAAGCGTTCATACAGGGTGTTGCTAAGAGGGAGATCTTCAAGAGCGTGAGCAATGGCGGCTTGGTTTGGCGTTTTTGCAAATGTATCGAATGCCAGGTCGCTACGCCCGACGTTGAGTGTTACCAGTTTCGTGGTGGGTGAGCGAGAGTCTTCACCGTAATCTAATGTCGTGCCGATAAACAGATAGTTTGGTTCTACGCTATCAAATTTCCCTTGGATTTTTTTAGCGCTAATAATTCTATATTCGGAGCGGAATCGCCCCTGAATTTCATCTTCATTTGGTATACGTTCATTGAATGGCAGTGATTTCTCAGCGAAGAACACTTTGACCTTACCGCCGTTGATTGTCACAGTACCGCTAGACTGTAGGGCATCAAAGTTCTGTATGTCTGTTGCTTGAAGACTCACATGGAATTCACTACCGGGTTGGAATGTGGCGGTATTATCCACCATTATACGGCGTGTTGGGTCTTTAGTATTATCGCCAAGGGTTAAGATAGCGCCGTTGTTAACCACTAAATCATTAACTTGGCCGGAACCAATAAATCGAGCTCCTTGGTTTAATGTCACTGTATTTTTGATGCCGTGCGTGAGCGCTAATGTGCCATTGGTGACGTCAACGGGTACATGCAAGAGATGTTTGGCGCTAAGCTCCCCGCCATTGATGTTGATGGGGCCTGTTAAGTGGTTTTCTTGGGTTAAAACCACACGGCCTTGTTGTATATCCAGCCCTGCAAAACGGTTAGTACCCGTTAAGGTTAAAGTCCCTTCTCCTTGTTTAATTAAGCGCCCTTTACCCTCAATATTATTGCTCCAAGTATCGGCTATGCCGACGTTAGCAACATCGTCTTGCGTCACTCGCTGATTCACAACCCAATCTTCAGCAAGATGCGTTGGACCTTTGTAGGCTTTGGGTAAGTTAATCAGCCCCCAATGGCTTTCCGGTTGATCCTGCTTAACGCCCCAGCCCGCTAAAGAGTTTGTAGGATAAGCGGTGCCTGCAATAATTTGCTGCCACTGAGATTGATTAAGATAGGCAAAGCGAGAGCGTAGCAAATATGCGGCGTCAGCAGGAACTTGGTCAACGAGAAGTAGCTGTGATGGCTGCTCACTCTGCTTAGCGTAATAACCTAGGTTTTCATTAAAAGAGGGGAGCGAGCCTATTGGTGGTTTGCATTTTTTATCATTGATGGCGCATTGACTATTGAGCGCTTGGCGTACCGCTTTGGCTTGGCTAATCAGTGCATTGGCGGTTTTATCCTCTTTGAGTAAATGAGCGAGAAGATAATAATTGGCGGAGCGCGAGGCAATGGTGTCGGTTGGGAAATGTGCGCCGACAATTACGCGGCTTTCGCCATAGCCTATGGCTCGATTAAAAAATTGAGCGCCTTTTTCTGGAAAAATCGTGGCAAATACAGCCGCTTGTTTAAATCCATTCCAAGTATGTCCACTTGGGTAAGAAGAGCCTGTAATAACGACATAGTTTGGAAAATATTCACCTTTATCATCGAGTACTTGATTTGGGCGACCACGTAAATAATAGTCTTTGAGAATAAAATCCATTGAGCGAGGACGGTTTTGAATTGGGTCATCTGCAAAGGTAGCTAAATGGAATAAATTTTCTAAACGGTTATAGGCTTTAATTTCTTTAAAATCATTATAATTAAATCCTTTTTGATTAAATAGGTATTCTCGGTAAATATTAAAAATATATTCTGGCGTGCTTTTTTTATCTTTTTCAGCGTTCTTTTTGCGTTTTGCTGTTAATTGCATTGACTGCTGGCTAACGTCTTTATCCCATTGCGCCGCTTGGGATTGTGGGGTTGGATACGGTGGGATTACCTGATTTCTTAGTTCGTCAAATCGCTGATTTCGTTGTTCAATGATAGATTTACTAGCATCAATATAATCTGAGTTTGCAAAGGTTATTTGGGCGTTAAATAGAGCAAATAGACCGAGCGATACCGCGGGAGTTATTTTGTTCATTATAGACCTATAGATTTTTAGAGAGGATAAAACCTATTTCATCTTAATGAGGTAATTTTTATTTTCTATAAATAGAAAATAAAATAAGACAAACTTTATTTTTATTCTTCATTCTATTAATTAAATTCAATTAGTCATTTTATTTAATTAAGTTTGAATTGGAATTAATAATAAATAGATACTTAAGATTAAAATTAAATAAAAAAATAACCCTATACCGAAGTATAGGGTTATTCAATGACTTCGCAGGAAAATCGATTAAATATCGATGTTCGCAGCTTTTAAGGCGTTCTCTTCGATAAAGGCACGGCGTGGTTCAACCGCATCCCCCATCAGGGTGGTGAACAGCTGGTCAGTCGCAATGGCATCTTTGACCGTTACACGCATCATGCGGCGAGTTTCAGGGTTCATGGTAGTTTCCCAAAGTTGTTCTGGGTTCATTTCACCAAGGCCTTTATAACGCTGTACGGATAAACCACGACGAGATTCACGGCTTAACCACTCTAATGCTTGCTCGAAGTTGTCGATATTCTGGCGACGTTCACCGCGTTGAATATAAGCGCCTTCTTCAATTAACCCACCGATGATGTCACCTAATTCGGTGATACGGCGGTATTCGCTACCATGAACGAAGTCGAAATCGAGGTTGTAGTCGCTATCAACACCATGGGTACGGATACGAATGGTTGGTTCGAATAGCTGACGCTCACGGTTTTCATGAATGATATAGCTGTAAGAGCTACCCGCTTGCTCGTTTTCTTCTAAACGTGCCACTAAGGTTTTCGCCCACTCTTCAACTTGCGCGCTATCTTTCAGTGCGTCTTCAGTCAGTGTAGATTGATACACTAAGCTGTTTAGCAGCGCTTGTGGGTATAGACGCTCAAGGCGGCGGATAATACGGTGTGCTGCATTGTATTCAACAACCAGTTTTTCCAGTTGTTCGCCTTTCATGGCTGGGGCTTCCGCGCTTAAGTGCAGCTCAGCGCCATCCAGCGCGATAGAGATCAGATAGTCGTCCATCGCTTCGTCGTCTTTAATGTATTGCTCTTGTTTACCGCGTTTCACTTTATACAGTGGCGGCTGAGCAATAAAGATATGGCCACGTTCAACGATTTCTGGCATTTGACGGTAGAAGAAGGTCAACAGTAATGTACGAATGTGCGAACCATCGACGTCAGCATCCGTCATGATGATGATGCTGTGATAACGCAGTTTATCTGGGTTATATTCATCGCGACCAATACCACAGCCTAATGCGGTGATCAGTGTCGCAACTTCTTGGGAAGAAAGCATTTTATCGAAACGCGCTTTTTCCACGTTCAGGATTTTACCTTTCAGTGGCAAAATTGCTTGGTTCTTACGGTTACGACCTTGTTTTGCAGATCCGCCCGCAGAGTCCCCTTCCACTAAGTACAGTTCAGATAATGCAGGGTCACGCTCTTGGCAGTCCGCTAGTTTACCTGGCAAGCCTGCTAAATCTAATGCTCCTTTACGACGGGTCATTTCACGTGCTTTACGTGCAGCTTCACGGGCACGAGCAGCATCAATGATTTTGCCAACAACGATTTTGGCGTCGTTTGGATTTTCTAATAAATATTCAACTAACTTCTCATTCATCATGGTTTCTACAGCGGTTTTTACTTCTGAAGAAACGAGTTTTTCTTTGGTCTGAGAAGAGAATTTTGGATCTGGCACTTTCACAGAAATAACGGCAATTAAGCCTTCACGAGCATCGTCACCTGTTGCGTTGACCTTGCTTTTCTTCTGGTAGCCTTCTTTTTCCATGTAGTTATTCAGGGTACGGGTCATCGCAGCACGGAAGCCGGCTAAGTGGGTACCGCCATCGCGCTGAGGAATGTTGTTAGTGAAGCAGTAAACATTCTCTTGGAAACCATCGTTCCACTGCATGGAAACTTCCACACCAATGCCGTCTTTCTCTGTGGAGAAATAGAATACGGATGGGTGAATTGGAGTTTTGTTACGGCTCAGGTACTCAACGAATGCTCTGATCCCACCTTCATAATGGAAATGGTCTTCTCTACCATCTCGTTTATCAATGAGTTTGATGGAAACACCGGAATTCAGGAATGAGAGTTCACGTAAGCGTTTTGCCAGAATGTCGTATTCGAATTCGGTGATACCTTTGAAGGTATCCATGCTTGGCCAGAAACGTACGCGAGTCCCTGTTTGGTCAGTTTCACCAACCACAGTTAGAGGACCTTGTGGCTCTCCGTGTTTATACACTTGTTCGTGGACTTTACCGTCACGGCGGATCACTAATTCAAGTTTTTCAGATAAGGCGTTAACAACCGAAACACCTACACCGTGCAGACCACCGGAAACTTTATAGGAGTTGTCGTCAAATTTACCGCCAGCGTGCAGAACGGTCATGATGACTTCTGCAGCGGAGACACCTTCTTCTTCGTGGATGCCCGTAGGGATACCACGTCCATCATCTTGGACAGAGACGGAGTTATCGGCATGGATAGTGATGACGATATCGTCACAGAAACCGGCTAAGGCTTCATCGATAGCGTTATCCACAACCTCGAAGACCATGTGATGAAGACCTGTTCCATCGTCGGTATCACCGATATACATGCCCGGGCGCTTACGCACCGCATCCAGTCCTTTTAATACCTTGATACTTGAGGAGTCATATGTATTCGACATCAACGTTTCCTGCTCTTTCTATTCCTGAGGTTGAACTTCTATTTTGCCTTGCTCTACACTAAACATCTTACTGTTGGCATCAATCATATCATTGACTTGCGCCGGCGTAATAGCACTTACAAACACTTGTGCTTGCGTAGCTTTGAGTCGAGCCGCTAATAATTGCCGACGACCAGAATCAAGTTCTGAAGCAAAATCATCCAGTAGATACAGGCATTGTTGCCCGCTCTGTTGGGTGAAATATTCACCCTGCGCTAACCTGAGTGCACACATTAATAATTTCAGTTGGCCGCGAGAGAGCATATCTTCAACGGGAATGCCGTTGGCTCGAATTCGCAGGTCAGCTTTATGTGGCCCCGATGCGGTGTAGGTTAACGCTCTATCGCGCTCAAACTGCCGCTCTAACTGTTCTGAATAATCAATTTCTTTGTCCCAGCCACGTTGGAAAGAGACTGAAAGTGAAAATTCGGGTAAAAATTGTTTGCAGGTTTGCTCAATATTTTCTGCGATACCTGCAATATACTCGCCGCGCCATTGGCTAATTTGTTCTGAAATTGGGGCGAGTTGCTGATCCCAATGGCGAATTTGCTCATAACGAGTCACTTGTCGTAAAGCCGCATTTCGCTGCTTTAACAAACGTTTTAAGTCCGACCACGTTGAGAAAAAGAGTGCTTCATTATGAAAGCATCCCCAATCGATAAACGCACGTCGATATTTTGGACCGCCGTTCAGCAAGGTAAACCCTTCAGGGGTAATAAGCTGCATTGGCAATAACTTTGCGAGTTCCGCAATTTTATGCCCGTCGGTGCCGTCAATTCGGACTTTACTGTCGCCTTCGCGGTTTTTACTCAAACCCAGGGACAATGTTTTACGTTCGGTGTCTGAGTGTCCCAGTTTACCATGTAAAATAAATTGTTCTTGGTCATGACGGATAACTCTATTCGCCTGAATGCTGCGAAAGGCTCGCCCATGCCCAAGTGTATAAATTGCTTCCAGTACACTGGTTTTGCCACTCCCATTAGGCCCAATTAAAAAATTGAACCCAGTTGCAAGGGAGAGATCGGCGTCTTCTATATTACGAAAATCGCGGATCAATAAACGCGAAAGGATCATACGGACTGATTACAAACGCATTGGCATAACAACATAGACCGCAGAGCGGCTTGCTGAGTCTTCAATTTGTACGCTAGAAACGGCATCCGTTAAAAACAGTGTGACATTTTCGCTTTTCAGCGCGTTCAAGACGTCAAGGATGTAACTGACGTTAAAGCCAATTTCCATCTCACCACCTTGGTAATTAACATCAACAATCTCTTCCGCTTCTTCCTGCTCAGGGTTATTCGCCGTGATGCGTAATTGGTTTTCACTGAAGAATAAGCGCACGCCACGGAATTTTTCATTAGACAAAATTGCTGCGCGTGAGAAGGCTTGTTTGAGCAAATCACAGCGAGCTTCTAAGGTTTTATCTGGATTCTTTGGCAGAACGCGGCGGTAGTCAGGGAAACGGCCGTCAACGAGTTTAGAGGTAAAGATAAAGTCGCCAACATGAGCACGAATATTGTTGCTACCAATTTGTAGCTGCAATAACGCATCGCCGCCATCTAGCAGACGCATTAATTCCATGACACCTTTGCGAGGCACTATCACAGAATGGGATGGCAACTCTTGACCAATATCCATCGAGCAAACCGCAAGGCGGTGACCGTCTGTGGAGACAGTTCTCAGCATTTGCCCTTCAGTTTCAAACAGCATGCCGTTCAGGTAATAACGAACGTCTTGGTGCGCCATTGAAAACTGGGTCGCTTCAATTAAACGTTTCAGTATGGATTGAGGCAGAGAGAATTCGACTTCGCTTTGCCAGTCATCTAAGTTCGGGAAGTCAGCAGCAGGTAAGGTGGATAATGAGAAACGGCTGCGTCCAGAACGCACAAGCAGTCGGTCATCATTAAGCTCGACTTGGATTTCAGAACCTTCCGGTAAACCACGCCAAATATCAAAAAACTTGCGCGCAGGCACCGTGGTTGCACCAATTTCATGCTCACGGGTGAGCGGAACATTGGCCATCATCTCCATTTCTAGGTCGGTTCCCGTTAGTTGCAGGGCACCTTCTTTTACGTGAAGTAAAAGGTTTCCTAAAATAGGCAACGTTGGACGTCCACCTAAAGGGCCACTAACCTGTTGTAACGGTTTTAATAACTGCTCGCGTTCTATAATAAATTTCATAGCAATTAAGATGATAATGTTCTGATTAGATTTGAAAAATCTTCTTTGATGTCATGGCTTTCTTCTCGTAATTGTTCAATTTTACGACAAGCGTGCAACACCGTGGTGTGGTCACGACCGCCAAAAGCATCCCCGATTTCAGGTAAACTATGGTTTGTCAGCTCTTTCGCCAGTGCCATTGCCATCTGACGCGGACGAGCGACAGAACGAGAGCGGCGCTTAGAAAGTAAGTCAGCGACTTTGATTTTATAGTACTCAGCAACAGTTTTCTGAATATTATCAATAGTTACCAGCTTTTCTTGCAGTGCTAATAGGTCACGTAACGCTTCTCGAACAAAGTCGATAGTGATAGCGCGACCGGTAAAATTCGCGTTAGCAATAACGCGGTTTAATGCACCTTCTAACTCACGCACATTAGAACGTAAGCGTTTTGCGATGAAAAATGCCACTTCACCGGGCAGTTGGATTTCGTTCTCATCGGCTTTTTTCATCAAAATAGCCACACGGGTTTCTAACTCTGGTGGTTCAATCGCAACGGTCAAACCCCAGCCGAAACGGGACTTTAATCTATCTTCTACGCCGTTGATCTCTTTTGGATAACGGTCAGAGGTCAAAATAATTTGTTGATTGCCTTCAAGCAGGGCGTTGAATGTATGGAAAAACTCTTCTTGTGAACGCTCTTTGTTGGCAAAAAATTGAATATCATCAATAAGTAATGCATCAACAGAACGGTAATAACGCTTGAATTCTTCAATGGCGTTGTTCTGCAATGCTTTGACCATATCTTGTACAAATCGTTCAGAATGCATATAGACCACGCGGGCGTTGGCCTTGTGTTGCATAATGCTGTTACCCACGGCGTGTAATAAGTGAGTTTTACCTAAGCCTGTTCCACCATAAAGGAACAGAGGGTTATAAGCGCCGCCAGGGTTTTCAGCAACTTGCCTCGCTGCCGCGCGAGCCAGTTGGTTTGATTTACCTTCAACAAAGTTATCAAACGTGTGCTTAGGGTTAACATTTGAACGATAAGCTACATCGGGTTGTACTTTGTTTGAGTTATCCCAACTTGGTTTTACAGGGGCGGATGGCACCGTGAACGACGGCATTGCATTATTATTACTAACGCGTGTTTGAGTGCTCACTGGCGCAACCGTTAACGGTTTATTCCCTACTTCAAAGTGTAGAGCAGGGGCATCAGAACCGCAAAAGTCATTCAATAATTCATTGATATTATTGATGTACTTATCTCTCACCCAATCAAGGACGAAACGATTCGGGGCATACAGTGCCAGTGTATTATCGTTTAATTCAGCTTGAAGAGGGCGTATCCACATACTGAATTCTGTGGCAGGTAGTTCATCCTGCAATCGGGCAAGACATTGCTGCCAAAGCGAAAGTGACAC